>CAWERO010000006.1:0-895872 GCA_963811485.1 uncultured Gammaproteobacteria bacterium | reverse complement strand
AAGAAGGCCTGCGGGTTGTAAAGCACTTTTAGTGGGGACAAAAAGCTCAGGGCTAACACCTCTGGGTCTTGATTTAACCCAAAGAAAAAGCACCGGCTAACTCTGTGCCAGCAGCCGCGGTAATACAGAGGGTGCGAGCGTTAATCGGAATTACTGGGCGTAAAGCGTGCGTAGACGGTTTCGTAAGTCGGGTGTGAAATCCCCGGGCTCAACCTGGGAATTGCATTCGAAACTGCGAGGCTAGGGTACGGAAGAGGGAAGCGGAATTTCTGGTGTAGCGGTGAAATGCGTAGATATCAGAAGGAACATCAGTGGCGAAAGCGGCTTCCTGGTCCAGTACCGACGTTCAGGCACGAAAGCGTGGGGAGCAAACAGGATTAGATACCCTGGTAGTCCACGCCATAAACGATGAGAACTAGACGTTGAGAGGGTTAGCCTCCCAGTGTCGCAGCTAACGCGCTAAGTTCTCCGCCTGGGGAGTACGGCCGCAAGGTTGAAACTCAAAGGAATTGACGGGGACCCGCACAAGCGGTGGAGCATGTGGTTTAATTCGATGCAACGCGAAGAACCTTACCTGGTCTTGACATCCACGGAATTCTGCAGAGATGTGGAAGTGCCTTCGGGAACCGTGAGACAGGTGCTGCATGGCTGTCGTCAGCTCGTGTCGTGAGATGTTGGGTTAAGTCCCGCAACGAGCGCAACCCTTGTCCTTAGTTGCCATCATTAAGTTGGGAACTCTAAGGAGACCGCCGGTGACAAACCGGAGGAAGGTGGGGATGACGTCAAGTCATCATGGCCTTTATGACCAGGGCTACACACGTGCTACAATGGCAGGTACAGAGGGAAGCCAACGCGCGAGCGGGAGCCAATCCCAGAAAGCCTGTCGTAGTCCGGATCGGAGTCTGCAACTCGACTCTGTGAAGTTGGAATCGCTAGTAATCGCAGATCAGCATTGCTGCGGTGAATACGTTCCCGGGTCTTGTACACACCGCCCGTCACACCATGGGAGTTTACTGCACCAGAAGCAGGTAGCCTAACCGCAAGGATGGCGCCTACCACGGTGTGGTCAATGACTGGGGTGAAGTCGTAACAAGGTAGCCGTACGGGAACGTGCGGCTGGATCACCTCCTTTAAGAGACCGCGTTCAACGGACCATCGTTGGCGCGAGTTCCCAGCACAAGTTACCTGCCTAATAGCCTTTGATAGGTAGCGGCCTTACAGCTCCCTGGAACGCGCTCAACTATTTAGATAGGCTTCAGCACCGCATTGGGTCTGTAGCTCAGTTGGTTAGAGCGCACCCCTGATAAGGGTGAGGTCGGAAGTTCGACTCTTCCCAGACCCACCATCCAATGTCGGGGCCATAGCTCAGCTGGGAGAGCGCCTGCTTTGCAAGCAGGAGGTCACCGGTTCGATCCCGGTTGGCTCCACCAGCTCCAGACCCTTACCTGCCAGGCTTAAAAGTTCGAGTTGCGCGGTTCATGAGACCGCGTCGCTCTTTAACAAACTGGAAGATTCTTTTGATAGACGCAATTTTCAAGCGAGATTGTTTGTTTTGTAGAAATCTCTTGAGAATGTCGCGTTCGCATGAATATGAGAAATCAGCTCCATATCCCCAAACTCCTTGGGGTTATATGGTCAAGTGAATAAGCGCATATGGTGAATGCCTAGGCGGTAGAAGGCGATGAAGGACGTGGTAGCCTGCGATAAGCGTCGGGGAGCTGGCAAACAAGCTTCGATCCGGCGATGTCCGAATGGGGAAACCCAGAGCTTCGGCTCTATTGCACACTGAATTCATAGGTGTGCAATGCAAACCCGGTGAATTGAAACATCTCAGTAACCGGAGGAATAGAAATCAACCGAGATTCCCTTAGTAGTGGCGAGCGAAAGGGGAACAGCCCAGTTGTGGTAATCCGATGAGGTCTAGTGGAACAGTCTGGAAAGTCTGGCCATAGAAGGTGATAGCCCTGTAGACGAAAGACCAAGTTGGTGAGCAACGAAGAGTAGGGCGGGACACGTGCAATCCTGTCTGAACATGGGGGGACCATCCTCCAAGGCTAAATACTCTCTACCGACCGATAGTGAACCAGTACCGTGAGGGAAAGGCGAAAAGAACCGCGGTGAGCGGAGTGAAATAGAACCTGAAACCGTATGCGTACAAGCAGTCGGAGCCCCGCAAGGGGTGACGGCGTACCTTTTGTATAATGGGTCAGCGAGTTATTTTCAGTGGCAAGGCTAACCGAATAGGGGAGCCGTAGGGAAACCGAGTCTTAATAGGGCGCCACAGTCGCTGGGAATAGACCCGAAGCCAGTCGATCTATCCATGGCCAGGATGAAGATCAGGTAACACTGATTGGAGGTCCGAACGAACCACTGTTGCAATAGTGCGTCGATGAGCTGTGGATAGGAGTGAAAGGCTAATCAAGGCTGGCGATAGCTGGTTCTCCCCGAAAGCTATTTAGGTAGTGCCTCGGTTATTACTCGAGGGGGTAGAGCACTGTTTAGAGACGGGGGCCATCTCGGCCTACCAACTCTATGCAAACTCCGAATACCTCGAAGTACAGACCGGGAGACACACAGCGGGTGCTAACGTCCGTTGTGAAGAGGGCAACAACCCAGACCATCAGCTAAGGTCCCAAAATTTCGGCTAAGTGGTAAACGATGTGGAAAGTCATAGACAGCCAGGAGGTTGGCTTAGAAGCAGCCATCCTTTAAAGAAAGCGTAATAGCTCACTGGTCAAGTCGGTCCGCGCGGAAGATTTAACGGGGCTCAAGCCGAGTACCGAAGCTATGGGTGTGCAGCAATGCACGCGGTAGGGGAGCGTTCTCTACGCCTGTGAAGGTGTGCTGTGAGGCATGCTGGAGGTATGAGAAGTGCGAATGCTGACATGAGTAACGTTAAAGCGGGTGAAAAACCCGCTCGCCGTAAACCCAAGGTTTCCTGAGCTACGTTAATCGGCTGAGGGTGAGTCGGTTCCTAAGGCGAGACCGAAAGGTGTAGTCGATGGAAAGCAGGTTAATATTCCTGCACCAGAACCACTGCGATGGGGTGACGGAGAAGGCTAGATCAGCGGCGGTTCCGCCGTTCAAGGTCGTAGGGGTCTCTTCCCGGCAAATCCGGAAGAGAGTTATCCCCGAGATCCGAGTACTAGGAGACTTCGGTCTCCGAAGTGATTGATGCCACGCTCCCGGGAAAAGCCTCTAAGCTTCAGGTGAATTCTGACCGTACCGTAAACCGACACTGGTGGGTGGGGAGATAATCTCCCAAGGCGCTTGAGAGAACTCCGGTTAAGGAACTCTGCAAATTGATACCGTAACTTCGGAAGAAGGTATGCCTCCAGGGGTGATTGGACTTGCTCCATGAGCTCCCGGAGGTCGCAGGTAATTGGTGGCTGCGACTGTTTACCAAAAACACAGGACTCTGCTAACACGTAAGTGGATGTATAGGGTCTGACGCCTGCCCGGTGCCGGAAGGTTAATTGATGGGGTCAGCCGCAAGGCAAAGCTCCTGATCGAAGCCCCGGTAAACGGCGGCCGTAACTATAACGGTCCTAAGGTAGCGAAATTCCTTGTCGGGTAAGTTCCGACCTGCACGAATGGCGTAACGCTGGCCACACTGTCTCGACCGGAGACTCAGTGAAGTTGAAATCGCTGTGAAGATGCGGCGTAGCTGCGGAAAGACGGAAAGACCCCGTGAACCTTTACTATAGCTTTACACTGAACTTTGACCTTGTTTGTGTAGGATAGGTGGGACCCTTTGAAGCGGAGGCGCTAGCTTTCGTGGAGGGAACGTTGAAATACCACCCTGATAAGTTCGGAGTTCTAACCTTGGCCCGTAATCCGGGTCGGGAACACTGTATGGTGGGTAGTTTGACTGGGGCGGTCTCCTCCCAAAGAGTAACGGAGGAGTGCAAAGGTACGCTCAGCGCGGTCGGTCATCGCGCACAGAGTGCAATGGCATAAGCGTGCTTAACTGCGAGACGTACATGTCGAGCAGGTGCGAAAGCAGGTCATAGTGATCCGGTGGTTCTGTATGGAAGGGCCATCGCTCAACGGATAAAAGGTACTCCGGGGATAACAGGCTTATTCCTCCCAAGAGTCCACATCGACGGAGGAGTTTGGCACCTCGATGTCGGCTCATCACATCCTGGGGCTGTAGCAGGTCCCAAGGGTTCGGCTGTTCGCCGATTAAAGTGGTACGCGAGCTGGGTTCAAAACGTAAGTAACACTGCGTTGCCAGAAAGTAATTTCTGGAATAATTTTACTGGCTCATATCGGTGAAACCCTCCTGGCGTTCAAACTGCGTCAGAGGGCAATACCGAGGGAAGGCGGGTAAACGTGGACCCTACGATTCTTGCTTATATCGCAGGTTTTCTGGACGGTGACGGCAGTATCTTCTTCCAGTTGATCCGGAAGAAGGACTACCGGCTCGGGTTCCAGGTCAGAACAACGATCGCTTTTTACCAGAAGACGGAGAATGAACGGATTCTCCTCTGGCTGAAGGAGCAGTTCTTATCTGGATACATCCGGCGCCGAAAGACAGGAATCAGCGACTATACAATCGTAGAGGCGAGGGAAGTTCAAAGGGTTCTCAGGCTGATACAGCCCTATGTGCAACTCAAACAGGAGCACGTGAGGTTGGGTCTGAAAATACTGGAGCAACTACCCTTGATGGGCGATGCCGTGCAAATGATTGCGCTGGCTCGTCTGGTCGATCGATTTCAGGAGATCAATTACTCCAAGAAGCGAATCATCACTTCTTCAGTGGTTGAAGCACACCTGATTTCACATGGTTATCTTGCCCCTGTAGAGACTGATCCATTAAGGAGAGAGTCGCCGGGACTGGTTAATCCAGTTGCGGCGGCTAAGACGCCAGTCGCCTCTGCCGCAAGCAGAGGATGAAGGTATAGTCCATGCCACCCGAAATGGTGGATTTGCATGCGTGAGACAGTTTGGTCCCTATCTTCCGTAGCCGTTGGAGATTTGAGGGTGAGCTGTCCTTAGTACGAGAGGACCGGGATGGACGCACCACTGGTGTTCCGGTTGTCACGATAGTGGCACTGCCGGGTAGCTATGTGCGGACGGGATAACCGCTGAAAGCATCTAAGCGGGAAGCCCCCCCCAAGACTAGATCTCCCTGGGAACTCGATTCCCCTAAAGGGCCCAAGTAGACTACTTGGTTGATAGGCCGGGTGTGTAAGGTCAGTAATGACTTCAGCTAACCGGTACTAATTGCCCGTGAGACTTGACCATATAACCTCAAGCAGTTTGGCCACCTGGCCATTCGTGCGAGGTCGACCTGATGCGACGATGGAGCGATTTCTCGATATTTATCGAATGCGACACGCGTCGACTCAAAGAATCTTCCGGTTTTGCCTGGCGGCTATAGCGAGCAGGAACCACCCGATCCCATTTCGAACTCGGAAGTGAAAATGCTCTGCGCCGATGGTCGTGTGGCAGTTGCCATGCCAGAGTAGGTCACTGCCAGGCTTCTCATGTAGACAGGGCCCCGACACCGCAAGGTGTCGGGGCTTTTGTCTTTGAGCGGCGGCGCGACGAGATTTCGGTACCGGAGATGTCCTGCATGCATGCCACCGGACTGGTAGCCCACGAGCGATACTTCTGGCATGACACCGGGCGCAGCGCCGGGTCGGGATCGATCAGCAGCTACGAACAGCCAGACCGCCATCCCGAAGATCCGGACACCAAGCGGCGCCTGCTTGGGATCCTCGAAGTGTCCGGGCTGCTGCAGCAGCTGGTCCGGTTGGCGCCGCGCCAGGCCACCAGCGAGGAGTTGCGCTGGTTTCATACCCAGCGCTACATCGAGCATGTGCAACAGCTTTCCGCGGGCGCCGGCGGCGAGGCCGGTGAGGCCGCCACGGTTGGCCACGGTAGCTATGAGATTGCGCTGTTGTCGGCCGGCGGCTGCCTGGTGGCCGGCGACGCCGTAGTGGGTGGTCAGGTACAAAACGCCTATGCACTGGTGCGCCCGCCCGGCCATCACGCCGAGCCGGATCGCGGCCGTGGCTACTGCCTGTTCAACAATGCGGTGCTGCTGGTAATGCACCTGCAGCGTGCCCACAAGCTGGCGCGACTCGCTGTGGTGGATTGGGACGTGCACCACGGCAACGGCACCGAGACCGCCTTCCTTGCAGACCCGTCGGTCCTCACCATTTCCGTGCACCAGGAGGCCAACTATCCGATCGATTCCGGATCGCTGGATGTCAACGGCATTGGCCGGGGAGCCGGTGCCAACATCAATATTCCGCTGCCAGCCGGCTCGGGCCACGCCGCCTATCTGGCGACTTTCGAGCGGGTCGTACTGCCGGCGCTGCTGCGCTTCCGCCCGGAGTTGATTGTAATCGCCTCGGGCCTGGACGCTTCCGTCATGGATCCGCTGGGCCGGATGATGTGTTCGAGCGAGACCTACCGCCTGATGACCCGGGCGCTGATGTGCGCGGCCGCCGATTTGTGCGACGGGCGAATCATTGCGACTCACGAAGGTGGCTATTCGAACGCCTACGTGCCTTTCTGCGGGCTCGCCATACTCGAGGAGCTCAGCGGCCAGCGCACCGCGGTGGTGGATCCGTATCTGGCGGAAATGGGCCTGCTGGCCGGGAACACGTTGCTGGCCCATCAGGCCGCGCTCATCGAGGATGCCGCGCGGCTGGTCGGGCGAGTGCCCGCCGGGGCTTAGAGAATTCATGGCTCGGCGGCCTGAGGTCCTCCCGAACTGTGCGCTGGCATTTCCCCGCCGCGTGGTTGCAAGCGGCCGCGGCTGCGCTGGGTTGTTGCTGCTCGGCACGCTGCTGGTCGGCTGCGCTCATTCGGGCAGTGTGCCCGCACCATCCGACACCGGTCCGCCGAAGTCACCGTTCGGCATCGAAGTGATCGTGCGCACGGGGGAGAATTTTCACAGCGCCGCCGACGTCGTCGCCTTCGTCGCCACCGCCGCGCAGACTGGTGTGGTGGCGATCAACCTCCTGGTCAAGCAGGACGAAGATGCGGCGCTCCGCTCCGGACAGGTCTTTTATGCCAGTGCTATTGCGCCGCCGGCACCGGGATTCGGTGCATTTGATGCCCTGCAGGCGGTGCTCGATGCTGCGCACGCGCGCAATATCAAGGTGCGCGCCTGGGTACCGCAGTTTCACGACCAGGTCGCGGCGCGGGCCAACCCGGCGTGGCAGATGATGGCGCTCAGCAACGATCAGACCGTGCCTTATAGCGGTGCCCGGCAGCAGGAATATTTCGTCAACCCGCTGCATCCGCAGGTGCAGGCCTACGAACAATCCATACTCGTGGAACTGGCGGCGCGCTACCCCATCGATGGCTTCATGCTCGACTGGCTGCGCTTCGACAATTTCAACATGGACCTGAGCGACTACACGCGCCGGGCGTACCAGGCGCTTTACGGCATTGATCCCGCCACAATCGATTTTGCGACGGCCAATGGCCCGCGCGATCAGTGGAATACCTATCGCAGCGACGGCATCGCCGCCTACGTTCGGGCCACACGCCGGCAACTGCCGCCTCGCTACAGTCTGGGCGTTTACATTCTGCCCCCGGAGTTCATTGAGGTTGCCCAGGACGCCGCCAAGTTCAACAGCGACGTTGGCTCGCTGGCGCCCATGTGCTATTTCCTTGACTGGGGATATGCGCTTGACTGGCTCTGGTCCAGCTGTCTGCGCAACAGTGCGCAAAAGGCCGGTGCCGCCGAAATTGTTCCGGCCATGGATGCCAAGCTCAGCGACGCGCAATATCAGCAGATCTTCACGCACCTGCGCGCTGACTTTCCGCAGATCCACACCATCGCCTGGTTTTACCACGGTACCTGGACGGCTTCCCTGCTGCGGCAGCTCGCCGATCGAAGCCGGCTCTAGCTCGCCTGATCCGCTCGGCGACGCAGCCGGTGCGGCGCGAGTTGTGCGGGTTCGATCGCGTGCTCGCCGAATGGGGCAGGCAGATCCCGGCCCAGAATCGTTGCTGCGGCGAATGGGCCGAGCGCGGCCGCGGTCTGGATGCCGACACCGCCCAGGCCCGCGTGCCAGTAGAATCCGCCCGCGCCGGGCTCGAATCCCGACACGGGGTCGCGGTCGGCTGCGAACACGCGCAGACCCGTCCACGAGCGCAGCACCCGCCGCACCGGAAAGTCGATGACTTGTTCAATTCGATCTACCGCCACGGCCACGTCGAGATCTTCGGGCTGCGCATCGACGGGCGGCGAGGGAACTTCCTCGCCGAGCGAACCCAGCAGCCGTCCCGCGTCGGGCTTGAAATAAAAGCGCTCCCCGGCGTCGGCGACCATCGGCCAGTGTGCGACCGCGACGTTTTCCGGCGGCTCGAAAATAAAGGCCGTGCGCCGGTGCGGCACGAGACCGAGCGGGGCGAGTCCGGCGCGGCGGGCGAGTTCGTCCGCCCAGGCGCCGGCGGCATTCACGATTATGCCCGCCCGGACGTCGATACCGGTACAGGTGACGCGCCACTCGTTGCCGATGCGCTCGAGCGTCAGCGCTTCCCGGGAAGTCAGCAGACTGGCGCCATGCGCGCGCGCGCCGCGCAGGAATCCCTGCAGCAGCGCGTCGACGTCGAGATCCCAGGCGTTTGGATCGAGCAGTGCCCAGTCGAAAGCGTCTGGCCGCAGCACGGGCACGAGCTTGCGCGCCTCCGGCGCTGCCAGGCGCTGGGTTTCCAGGCCCACTGCGCGGGCGTCGTCCTCATATTGCATGCGCACCGCCTGCTGCGCGGCCTGCCCGATCATCAGGTACCCGCGCTCGTGCAGGAGCGGTGCAAGCGTGAATCCGGGCGGTGGCGTGGTCAGGAACGGCTGGCCGACCAGCGTCAGGCGCTGGACCAGATTGCTGCAGTAGTTGGGCGAATACAGTGCCGCCGAGCGCCCGGTGCTGTGATAGCCAGCGTGCGGCTCGCGCTCGAGCAGCGTGACTCGCGCATGCGGCGCGAGATGATAGGCCACCGATGCTCCGGCCATGCCGCTGCCGATGACGCAGACGTCGACCGTGTCCATGGGTGGCAATGGCGCGGCAGCTCAGCTCGAGCGCCGCATCCTGGCCGCCTGACCACAGAGGTAAGTCCACACCAGGGTGGACGCGGCATTGCTGGTCAGCTCGGCGTGATCGTAGGGCGGGGACACCTCGCACAGATCCATGCCGGCGAAGTCGAGGTCGTTCAGTTCCTCGAGCAGCGTCAGCGCCTGCGTGGTGGCGAGGCCACCCGGTTCAGGCGTGCCGGTGCCCGGCGCGTACGCGGGATCGAGGCAGTCGATGTCGAAGCTCAGATAGATCGGCACCTGCGCGCCTGCGAGCCGGCTGCGCACCGCCGCGGTGATCGGAGCGAGCTGGGCGGAGTTCGCCAGGCCCCGCAGGTCGCGGCCGGTGAATATCAGGCCGCCGCGATCCGCGACATAGCTGGAGGTCTCGCGCGCGGCAGACGAACGGATGCCGATCTGCACCGACAACTGCGGATCAATGAGCCCCTCGCGCAACGCCTCGAACACCCAGGTGCCATGACCGGAGGGTTCATTGAAGTGAGTCTCCCAGGTATCGCAATGGGCGTCGAAATGCAGCAGCGCGAGCGGCCGGCCGAGATGCGCGCGATAGGCCCGCAACAGCGACAGGGTGATCGAATGATCGCCGCCCAGCCAGACCATGTGATGCCGCTGCAGCAGCTGCCTGGCCTGCGGCTCGAGCGCCGCACGCATGCTGGCGAGAGCCGTGTTGGGCAGCGTCAGGTCACCGCAGTCGGCGAGCTCCGCCAGCGGCGACAGGCCATACAGCGGATGGATGCCGTCGCACAGCATGTGGCTCGCGCGGCGGATTTCATGCGGCCCGAATCGCGCGCCGGGGCGATTGGTCGTTGCCCCATCCCACGGCACTCCGGCGACGACCAAGCGCGCCTCAGGCCGGGCGGCGAGCGGTGGCGCGCGCAGAAACCCGCAGTGGGTGGTCGAGGCCTGGAACGCAAACAGGTAATCGTTCATCGTGCAATTATAGCAATTGGACGCCCGGCGGATGCTGCGAGCAAGATCTGCAACATTGCGCGGCGTCCGGGCTGCTAGGCTCGGCCGATCCTTACTGCGTGGAGCGCTGGCGTTGTCATTACCCTGCTCGGTGGCGTGCCTCCTGGCCGCAAGCCTGGTCTGCTGCCTCGCTCCGGTTGGCAAGCCCGCGGCGGCGACCAGCGAGAATGTACCAACGCTCAGCACTGCCCTGCGCCGGCTCCAGGCGGGTGATGCCGCGGGTGCCGCCGGCGCGTTGCGCGAAATCACCGCGCGCGACCCGCGCAATGCAGCGGCCTGGCGCGCCCTCGGCAAGGCCTGCCAGCAGCTGCATGATTTTGACCAGGCGATCGTCGCCTTTACGCGCGCCCTGCGGCTCGAGCCGGATTCGCCCCGGGTTTACTACGGCCTTGGCGATGCCTACGCGGCGAAGCAGGATGCGGACCACGCCTTCGACTGGCTGAGTCGGGCCGCCGCGACGCATCGCTATGACATGACGGAAATCACGGGCGATCCGCACCTGGCCGGCTTGCGAACCGACCCGCGTTTCGCAGCCCTGCTGCCCGTGCCCGCCGATTTTGAACGGCCATTCGTCGAGCCGGTGAAGATTATTCACGAGTGGCGCGGCGAAGCGGCCGGCGACCAGTTCGGGTGGATCGCCCGCAACATCGGCGACCTTGACAGCGACGGCGTCAGCGATGTCGTGATCTCGGCACCCACGCACGGTGCCGACGGATCGAACGCGGGGCGCATCTACGTTTACTCGGGCCGGAGCGGTGAGCTGTTGTGGACCGCCGATGGGCGGCCCGGTGATCAGCTGGGCACGGGCGTTGAAGCGGCGGGCGACACCAATCGCGACGCCGTGCCGGACGTCGTTGCCAGCGGTCCGGGCGGCGCCGGCGTGGCATTCATCTATTCCGGCCGCGACGGCCGCGTGCTGCAAAGTTTTCGCTCGAGCAGCGCGGCTGAGTCTTTCGGCAACCACATCTCGGGTGCCGGTGATGTCAACGGCGATGGCTATGCCGATGTGATCATCGGTTCGCCCGGCAGGGAAGGCGAGAGCAAGGTGCCCGGCCACGCCTACGTATATTCGGGCCGGGATGGAGCGCTCCTGCTGACGCTGTCCGGCGAGCTCCCCGGCGACGGCTTCGGCAGCACCGTCGCAGGCTACTCGGACGCAAAGCAGCATGTGCTTGTGGTGGGTGCGCCGGGCGCCGGGCCCGCCCACCATGGCCGTGTGTACGTTTACGAGGGTTCGGCGCAGCGCCCGAAATTCAGCATCGAAGCGGATGCCACCGGCAACATGCTGGGTTACATGTTCGTTTCGGTGCCGGGTGACGTGGACGGCGACGGCGCCAGCGACATCTATGCTTCGGACTGGACTAACGAGGCGCGGGGGCCCTCGACCGGCCGCATCTACCTGTACTCGGGCCGCACCGGCAAGCGCCTGTACCCGTTGACCGGCGAGGCCGCCGGCGATGGCTTTGGCACCAGCCCGTCCATGGCGGGCGACGTCGACGGCGATGGCCGCGCGGATCTCATCGTAGGAGCCTGGCAGTACGGCAAGGCGGCGACGTCGGGCGGGCGCGCCTATCTGTACGCAGGGCGCAGCGGCCACCTGCTCAGGACCTATACCTGCCGCATTCCCGGCGACACCTTTGGGTTCGATGCCGTGGGCATAGGAGATGCGGATGGCGACGGTACGATGGACCTGCTGGTGACCTCCGCATGGAGCGGCGTCAATGGGCATCACTCCGGTCGAGTGTTCATCATTTCAAGTGGCATCGCTGCGCCAGGATCAGGTGCTCGCCCCTAGCCCGCGGCGAGGCTGGCGCTTTTCACCGCGGAGTCGGGACCAACGCCCGGCCTTGTCGTGGGGGGTCCGTTGATCTACAGGGAAATGCCTGCTACCTGGGATCCGGCGTTCCGGCCGCAGTTCTATGCGCGCTGGGGCCGCGAGAGTGCGGTGATTTCGGCGCGCACGCGGCGCGCGGCTTACCCGGAATTTCGGCAGTTGCTGTCGATCAAGGCGGCCTATGGCGGCGCCGAGGACTACTTTCTCGACGGCCAGCGGGTCTCGGTCGACGACGACACTTTTGCCATCATCAATGCCGGCCGCAGCTACGGTAGCCGCATCGAGTCGCTGCGGCCGGTTCATTCGTTCTCGATTTTCTTCGAGCACCGGCTGGTCGCGCAGGTCTGGCAGACGCTGGCCCATTCCGTCGCCGATTCGCTGTCCGACCCGGTGGGCGGATACGCCGGTCCGGGCGAGTTTGCCGAGCGGCTCTACGAGCACGATTCTCTGGTCAGTCCGGTGCTGCGCCATATTCGTACTGCGGTCGACGCCGGCCTGGGAGATGACAACTGGCTCGAGGAGCAGCTGCTGTTCCTGCTGGCGACAATGATGAAGCTCAAGCACCGGCACCTGCAGGTCGCCGCCGCCATCCCGGCGGGCAAGCCGGCGACGCGGAATGAACTGCTGCGCCGCCTGGGCCTGGGCGTGAATTACATCCACGCGCACTATCGTGATCCGATTTCGCTCGGGGATATCGCCGCGGCCGCGCATCTGTCGCCGTTTCACTTTCTGCGCACGTTTAAGACAATCTATCGGCTGACGCCCGGCGATTATCTGAATCGCAAGCGCGCCGCCGCGGCGCTGCGGCTGTTGCAGGAATCGGATTGGACCATGACCATGATTGCCGAGCAGGTCGGGTTCGGAAGCCGCACCAGCCTGTTCCGACATCTGCGGACCCGATACGCCCTGCAGCCGCGGCGCCTGCGCGCGCGCGATGCGGCTGGCCCCGGACCCCACTACCTACGCGCGGAGCGCCACACGGCCACGAGCTGAGCCGCTACAATAGGCCGCTCATGCATCTCAGCTACGCGAATCGGCGCGGGCTCCGACTCGCCGTTGTGCTCCTGCTCGCGCCGCCCGGTGTAGTTGCGCAGCGGGCGGATGAAAATGCGGTGATCGCCGCGGACGACGCCTTCGGCACGACGGTAGGCACGCAGGCCATCGGCCTGTACGACTCCGAGAATGTGCGCGGCTTCAGTCCACGCGACGCCGGCAATCTGCGCATCGAGGGGCTGTACTTCGATCAGGAGACCTTTGTCACCAACGGCTGCCTGGTGGTGGAACAGTCGGTGCGGGTGGGATTGGCCGCACAGTCTTTCGATTTTCCGTCCCCGACCGGCATTGCCGACTACCGGCTGCACGCTTCGGGGCCGGACCCGCTGGTCAGCGTGGTGGTTTCCAGGGGCCCCTTGCAGGCGTCCTCGTTGCAACTCGACGGGCAGGGCGCGGTTCCGGGGCGGTCGCTGAGTGCCGGCCTTTGCTACCAGCAATTCGTCAATTCCGACCCGGAATACTCACACCACTCGCACAACACTGAGAGCGGCGTGCTGTTGCGCGGGCAACCGTCCGCGGGGCTCGAGCTGACCGCGTTCTGGGGAAAAGTGGGCGGCAATGAGCACGTGGAAGTGCCGCTGGTATTTGCCGACGGCGCCAATGGCGTACCCGTGTTCAGCGTGCGGCGGCTCCCTACCCAGCCGTGGACACACTGGCAGTGGGATGAACTGACCGCTGGGGCCATCGTCAAATCCACCGGCACCGGGCCGTGGGCGTTGCGGGCCGGCGTATTTCGCTCGGCCGTCAACAACCCGGTGAATTTCTACGACCTGTATCTGGACGTGGCGCCTGATCGTACCGCCGATCATGTGATCGATGTCCTGCCGCCGCTCCGGGCACAGGCGACTTCGGGCGAAATACTCCTGCAGCGCCGCAGTGTGCAGCGGGCGCACGTCCGGCAATGGTCGTTGACACTGCGCGGCAAGAACGTCGCGCGCAATTCCGGCGGTGACGCCGTTACCGATCTGGGTCGCGCGAGCATCGATGACTACAGTGCCATTGCCGAACCCCGGCTGGTGTTTGGCGTCCCGGGCCAGGACCGGGTGCGCCAGTTCGGCCTCGGCGTGTCGTTTGAAGAGCACTGGCCGGGGCACGGTTCCTTCGGAGTCGGCGCGCAGGCGCTGGACTACCGCCGGTCAGTGGCGGCACCGGGTGCCGCCTCGGCGCTGCAGCATTCGACCCCGGTCCTGACCAGCATCCGCTTCACCGCGAATCCGTGGCCGCTCGCCGTGGTTTACGGCAGCTACAGCCAGGGACTCGAAGATTCCGCGTTGGCGCCGGTGAACGCGGAGAACCGCGGCGCCTCACCTCCCGCCACCGCGACCTGGCAAGTTGACGCGGGCCTGCGCATCGCGCCGCGCACCGGAATGCAGATCCTGCTGGGGGCATTTGAAGTTCGCAAAGCCTATTTCAATCTTGATTCTGCGCGCCAGTACGCACAACTGGGCCAGGTACGCCATCGCGGCCTGGAACTGTCCACCACCGTCAGTGGCGGGGAGAGCCTGACCGTGGTCCTGGGAGGCCTGTGGCTGCGTCAAAAAGTGTTGCGTTCGGGCGATGCCGTGGGCACACACGGCGACGTACCGCTGGGTTCGGTGCCGCTAATGCTCAACGCCAACTGCGACTTTGCGCCGCCGCGCTGGGGGCCCTGGGGACTGGGGGTCGAACTGCAGTGGCTGTCGTCGCGGCCGGTTACGACGGACGATCGGCTGCGGCTGCCGGCGTCCACGATCGCGTCGCTTGCGCTGCGACGC
Source organism: uncultured Gammaproteobacteria bacterium (assembly GCA_963811485.1). Classification (GTDB taxonomy): domain Bacteria; phylum Pseudomonadota; class Gammaproteobacteria; order Steroidobacterales; family Steroidobacteraceae; genus FEN-1191. The sequence continues at coordinate 881,201 of CAWERO010000006.1, read as the reverse complement.
AAACTATCCGTGTACGGCCACGCCTGGCGTCGCCCGGCTTGAACTGCAGAATCTGGGCGACACCCGTGAACTGATGCTCAAGTCGTCCGGTGAAGTGACCTCAGACCAGGGGCGGCGCCTGTCGCTGACGCTCGCGGCGGATTTCTAGCCATTGGCTTGCCGCTCCGGATAGCGCCGGAGCACCAGGACATTGCCCGCCAGGCACAGCGCGACGCCGACCCACAGCGTTCGCGGTCCATTGCAGGTGTTCGAGCAACGTGGAGATCAGCAGTGCGACGACCGGAATCGCGACCATCGAGTAGCCCGCGCGGCCGGCACCGATTCGCTTCATCAGCGTGAGGTAGGCGCCAAAGGCCAGCACCGAACCGAACACCGCCAGGTAGGCCAGCGCGCGCACATAGCGCCATCGACCAGTCGAACGGAAAACGGCAGCCGCAGCAGCAGCGCCGCCGCGCTGGTGATCAGCGCGCCGTAGAGCATCGACCAGCCATTGACCTGCAGCACCGGCAGCTGCTGGCGCTGGTTGCGGGTCGCGACCATGTTGCCGAGCGAGGCGCTGATGGTTGCGCCGAGCGCCCAGGCCATGCCCGCGGCAGTGCGTGCTGGTAGCCGACAGGGCCCGCAGCTCCGGCCAGAACAGCACGATCGACGCCGACGATGCCGAGCAGCGCGCCCAGCAGGTTGAGCGCGTGGGTGTGAACGCCGAAGAACATGCGCATGCCGATGATGTTGCCGATCGTCAGCATCGAACAGATGACGGCGACCAGCCCGGAGGCGAGATACTGCTCGGAAACGTAGAAACCGACGTAGTTGAGGCAGAACAACAGCAGTCCCTGCAGTGCCATCCACAGGTGTTCGCGCCAGCCAAAGCGCAGCGGCAGGCCGCGCAGCAGCGCGTAGCCAAGCAGGATCGCGGCGGCCAGCAGAAATCGCCACGTGACCGACACAGCGGGCGGCACCACGCCCAGCTGCAGCGTGATCGCGAACCAGGTCGAGCCCCAGATGAGTACCGTGACGACGTAGAGAAACAGATCGCTCACGGGACGGCTACGCTAGCGGCGCTTGCGCGCCTGGCGCTTCCACACCTGCTGCATCCAGGCCTCGACCGCGTCCGCTTCGCGCGGCAGGCTGGCCGAGAGGTTGCGGTGGTCCGGTGGCGGTGACGAGGATGTCGTCCTCGATGCGCACGCCGATGCCGCGGTACTTCGCCGGCACGGTTAGATCGTCGGTCTGGAAGTACAGGCCGGGCTCGACGGTGAGCACCATGCCGGCCTCGAGCTTGCCGTACTTGTAGTTCTCGGCGCGCGCCTGCGCGCAGTCGTGCACGTCGAGGCCGAGCATGTGGCTGACGTTGTGCAGCGAGTAGCGGCGATAGAACTGGTTTTCATCGCGCAGCGCCTCGGCGGCGCTCACCGGCAGAATGCCAAGCCGCTCCAGACCGTGCGCGAGCACCTGCATGGCCGCCTTGTTGGGAGCCATGAAATCATTGCCGGGCCTGACGATCTTGAGTGCCGCGCGTTGCGCCGCGAGCACGATCTCGTAGACGGCGCGCTGCGCGCGCGTGAACTTTCCGGAAATGGGCAGCGTGCGGGTGACGTCGGCGGTGTAGAACGAGTGGCCTTCGATGCCGGCATCGAGCAGCAGCAGGTCGCCCTTGCGGATGGCGCCGTCGTTGTGCTTCCAGTGCAGCGTGCAGGCGTGGGCCCCGGAGGCCACGATCGAGGTGTAACCCACATCGTTCCCTTCCATGCGCGCGCGGGTCCAGAACACACCCTCGAGTTCGCGCTCGCTGTTTGCAGTGCGGAGGCGTGCAATCACGTCCTCGAAGCCGCGCTGGGTGGCGGCAACGGCACTGCGGAGCGCCTTCACTTCGCCAGCGTCCTTGAGCAGGCGCATTTCGGACAGGAAGGTCGCCAGTTCCTGGTCGCGCTGTGGCGGCCCCGCGCCGCCTGCGCCCAGCATGTTTTCAGTGGCGGCAGAGAAACCCTGCAGGACGCGGCGCCGCGCGTTGGGCAGCGCCGCACTCGCCTGCAGCGTCGCTGCCAGTTCGCCGCAGCGGCCGGCAAGCGATGGCATAGCGCGTCGCGCACTCCGCAACTCCGAAGTCGCGGGCCCTCCCATAGTTCGCCCTTGTTGCGGTCGGTGAAAAAGGTGGCATCCGACTTGCCCGGGCTCGGTTCGACGAACAGCAAATGCTGCGTGCGCATGGCCTTCGGGCACCAGCACCAGCACGCAGTCCGGTTCGAAGGCGCCGGTCAGGTAGTAGAAGTCGGTGCCCGGGCGAAACGCATAATAAGTGTCGTTGGACCGGACCTTGCGGTGACCCGTTGGAATGACCAGCAGTTCGCCCGGAAAGCGCTGTGACAGCCGCTCGCGCCGCTGGCGGAAGCTCGGGCGCGTCCGGGATGACCCTCGGGAGCTTGCGCCCCTTCGGGTTCCAGCTCTTGAGCATGAATTCCAGCAGGTTTGGCGGGACCTCGGAATCGTAGCTGTTGCGTACGGGCGTGGTCCTGCGCGTCGAAGGTGTTCATGGGCTTACCCCGACAGTGTAGTGGCGCGATTATACTATTTTCACGGTTGCGCCGCGCCGCCAGAAAATGCAACCCTGCAGGTGCAATCGGTAAATCATCGCTGCTGAGCCGGGATACTTCATGGCGCAATCGTTGCTGGCTACGGTCGAAGTCGAAACGGCGGCCAACCCGACCCGATCGGTCATCTGGCTGCACGGATTGGGAGCCGACGGGCATGATTTCGAGCCAGCCGTGCCGCAGCTGGTGCGCACCGGTATGCCGGCGCTGCGCTTCGTGTTTCCGCACGCGCCGGTTCGCCCGGTCACGCTCAACGGCGGACTGCCGATGCGGGCCTGGTACGACATCAGCGGCCTGGACCGTCACGCCGCGCAGGACGACAGTGGTGCGCGCGCCTCGGACCGGGCGATCCGCGCGCTGATCGGTCGCGAAAACGCGCGCGGCGTCGCTACCGGCGACATTGTGCTGGCGGGGTTTTCCCAGGGCGGGGCGCTGGCGCTGTTCACGGGAACGCGGCTGCCGGAAAAGCTGGCAGGCGTGATCGGCCTGTCCTGCTACCCGCTGCTGGCCGACAGCTTTGCCGCCGAGCGCCAGGCCGTAAACCAGGGCACGCCGTTCCTGCTGGCGCACGGTTCCTTTGATCCGGTGGTTGCACCAGAGCTGGGCCAGGCGGCGCGAGCGCTGCTGTTGGCGGCGGGCTATGCGGTGGAGTGGCACAGCTATCCGATGGCGCATTCGGTGTGCGCCGAGGAACTCGCGGCAATCGCCGGCTTCCTGCAGCGGGTGCTGTAGCTCAGTTCAGGGCGGATTGGACCCGGCGTGCTGCGTCGGTCACGGGCGGGTGTGCACTTCGAGCCACCAACCGCGCACATCCGTCGCCATGGCACGCAGCGCCAGTAGTTCGCGGCGCGGATTGGGCCACCACGCGAGCGCCATGCCGGGCAGCGTGCAGCCTACATCGCCCGCTCCGGCCAGGGTGAGCGGTTGCACCGCGAACAGCGCGACGGCCGCGGCGGTGCTTTCCAACAGCGGTTGCTGCACCAGCGGCCGTTGCTCCAGCCGTCCGCGCGCGCGACGCAGCATGATGTTGAAATCCCGCGTGGCCGATCCGACCATGCTGCATTGCGTGGCTGCATCTCCGGAGAACTCGTGCAACGTGGCCCGCGATGTAGCGAGCTCCCGCGCTGGCGCACCGGTCGTCTCCAGTCTGACCGCACCGCCGGACAGCACGGCAAACCAGCGGTCGACACCGGGGAAATCCGAGAACGGGCCGGACTGGTGAATGTCCGCGACACTGATGCGGACTATCCACTGCTGCGGGTCGGGCCATGCGAGCAGCTCGCGGGTGAGTCCACCGCCATTGCGCCATCTCGTCGGCGCGACCTGATCGACTCGCACGATAGTCGGAGTCATTGGGAAAATTGCAGAAACAGGTTAGCGGTCAGCCGCCCGCTGCGCGGATCGGCGTCAAAGCGGAAATCGGCGGGAATGTCGGGGCTGTGCAGGTAGGCACTGCGATACACGATGATACGGTTGAACACACCCTGCACGCTGGCGTAGCGCTGGAAATAGCGGTTGTCGCCGCCGATGTATTGCGCCGGGAGCGCCTCGCCGGCAGTCAGCTCGCCATCCACCGCGGCGCGGTATTCGAGCACGCGCTGGGCATGCACAGTTTCGAAACCCGTGGCTCGGTGCCGGTAGAAAGAAGTGCCTCCCTGCGCGGTGGCGCTCAGGTAGTGCAGTACGGCGAGTTGTCGCACATCGGCGTAGTCAAAATGCGGAATGCGCTGCCGCGGCTGCAATTGCTCCGGGCGGGTGGTAACCAGGGAAAAATAGGCCAGTTCACCTTCAACCTGGCTGGTGCCAAGCTGGAACGCATCCGCGATGATGACGCCAAGAAAGCTGCGCACCGCCAGGGTGTAGATCTGCGGAATCGGCGCACGCACGCCGGGGTACTTGGTCGCGGATTCATCCACGAAGCGGGCCCGGCTGGCAGCGTATTCCACCAGTAGCTTCGGGTCACGGAGGAAATTGTCAACCACCAGGAGCGGCGAACGCTCGTTGCCGATGTGCACCACGCCGGCATGAAACTCCTCATGCAGGCGCAGATTTCCGTCCAGCTCGAGCATCGCGCGCTCCATGGGGCGCAGGGCGCACCTGCATGCTATGTTAGCGACGGCTGCAGCCGGAGGGAACGTGGGCGTCGAAATACCCGAAGAGACTCTCGACCCGGAACACTGGCCGCAGCTGCGGCGCCTCGCTCATCGCGCCGTCGACGAGGCGCTGGATTACCTGCAGACAACGCGGCAGCGCCCGGTCTGGCAGCCGACGCCCGCAGCGGTGGCCGCGCAGTTCCGGCAGCGAGTGCCGCGCTTGCCGCAGGGCGCGGAACGCGCCTACCAGGACTTTCATGAATGGATCATGCCCTTCCAGATGGGTAATACCCATCCGCGCTTCTGGGGCTGGTTCATGGGCAATGGCACGGCCTTCGGTGCGCTGGGGGATTTCCTCGCCGCGACCGTAAATCCCAATATGGGCGGCGGCAATCACGTCGGCAACCTGGTTGAGTCCCAGGTCATCGACTGGTGCAAGGAGATCGTCGGGCTGCCGCCGGACAGCGGCGGTCTGCTCGTCAGTGGCGCGTCGATGGCCAATTTCGTCGCGCTGGCAGTGGCGCGCTGTGCCGGAGCCGCGGTGGATGTGCGGGCCGAGGGCGTCGCGGCGCTGCCGCGGCCCTTGACATTCTATGCCTCGAGCGAAGTGCACAGCTGCATCCAGAAGGCGGTCGAGCTGCTGGGGCATGGCGCGAACTCGCTGCGCAAGATTGCCGTCGACGATCATTATCGTATCGACCTCGCGGCCCTGGCCCGCGCTGTGAGCACGGATCGCGCAGCGGGCTTCCAGCCCTGCGCGCTGGTCGGATCCGCCGGCACGATCAACACCGGCTCGGTCGATGATCTCGCCGGACTGGCGGATTTTTGCCGCCGGGAACGGATCTGGTTCCATGTCGACGGTGCCATTGGCGCCGTGGTGGCGCTGTCTGCGCGGCACCGGCAGCTGGTGCAGGGCATGGAGCTGGCGGATTCGGTCGCGCTCGATCTGCACAAGTGGTTGCACATTCCCTTCGAGGCCGGCTGCGTGCTGGTGCGCGACCGCAAGGCGCACCGGGCGACCTTCTCCCTGACCCCGGAGTACCTTGCGCACGCGCAGCGCGGTCTCGCCAGCGGCGCCGACTGGTTCAGCGACTACGGCCTGCAGCTCTCGCGCGGCTTCCGCGCGCTCAAGGTCTGGCTCTCCTTTAAGGAGCACGGCCTCGATAAATACGGGCGCCTGATCGAGCAGAACATCGCGCAGGCCGAACGGCTGGGGGAACTGGTGCGGGAAGCGGGCGAGCTCGAACTCATGGCGCCCGTAGGGCTCAATATTGTCTGCTTCCGCTTCCGCGGCGCGGGCGGCACGCAGCAGCAGCTCAATGCGCTCAATGAGGAACTGCTGATCCGCCTGCACGAGGGTGGCCTGGTGGCGCCTTCCTATACCAAGCTCGATGGGAGTTATTGCCTGCGCGCCGCAATCGTCAACCACCGCACGCGCAGTGCAGATCTGGCGCTGCTGATCGACGCAGTGCTAAAGACCGGACGGGCGTTGCAGCGGCTCTAGCGTGACTGAACGATAGACGATAGTGAGATCGCCGTCCTGTGAAGGTGTCGTCAGCGCCGGGCCGGCCGGGCGCAACGCGGCGCCGGAGGATCATCCAGCCAAAGAGTAAGGGCGGTGAAGGCCAGCAGCGCAAACACCGTCCCCCACAGCGGTACAGCGCCCCGCGCGACATCCCTCGGCCCCACGCTCCCGCGCATTGTCCCGCCCCCTTGCTCGGTTCAAGGGGCGATCATACGCTAGGAGTACAGCCGGACCGCCAGCGCCAGGACCCCTACCAGGATGACCGAGCCGATGAAGGCAAAGCGCATGAAGTAATCTTTGGTATCCACGTTGGGCTCCGGGTTCGCAGTGGTGTCCTTTGGTGTGCAGGTCATTCCAGCCGGGTGGGGCGTATCGGGCAAGTTGTCGCGATTCAAGCACAGCGGCGGCTCGCTCAGAATTCGATAATTTCAGCTTCCAGGCAGCGCATACGCGAATGCGTTTGAATTACTCTTTACAGGCAGCCGGGCCGCTGTGCCCGTAATTTGAGGGAATCCGGGTCCGCAGATGCGCACAACCATTGGGTGGCTGGCGGCGTCGATATTCGGCGCCGCAGGTTGGTGGCTCGGCGCTCGCCTGGGCCTGATCTCGGCCGTCGTCCTGAGCGCAGTCGCTGGCGGCGCGGGCCTCTACTATGGATACCGGTGGTTCGACCAGAATCTCAAATAGAAAGTCGCCGCGCCAACCGCGCTCAGACCAGCGCCGTGCCTCGCGGCACGTGCACCACGACCGTACCGGCAATCTTGTCGTGCCAGGACTGGCGCTCGGAATCGAACACCACCCAGATAAAGCCCAGCCCGGCCACCGCCATCGACAGGAAGGCTCCCAGTGCCCGTGCCACTGCCGTCGGCCAGTCGATGGCTCGGCCGTCGAGCCGCACTACACGCAAGCCGCAGACGATGCCGCCGATGGTCGTGCCGCGGAGCTTCCACATCACGGCGCCGTAGCCCGCCAGGATCAGCGGCAAGGCGTGGCCATGGTGGGGCAGGTTGATCATGGAGGAAATGATTCCCACCAGAATGAAATCGAGCAGCAACGCGGCCATGCGGATCCAGAAGCCCGCACGATTGGCATGGTCGAGCGAGGCCACCGGGGCCGCGGCGGGCGTCGGCGCAACGGGCGCAGCAGGCGCGGGCTGCGCGGGCAGCAGCAGTGTCCGTCGCGGTTGCGGTTGCGGCTGCGTCCGCGGGGGCTGCCGCCGTTGCCGCGGATTCGCCCGGGGCCGCGGCCGGCGCAGGCGCGGCCTGCGGCGGATTGCTGGCCGCGCGTGATGCGCGCACGCCAAGGATCAGCGTATAGACGACGATGCCCAGGCCCAGGACATCGAGGGCCTTGTAGGTGATGAAGCCGAGCACGGGTACCACGTAGAGCAGCAGCGCGATGATTCCGCCGATCAGCACGGCGAGCACCGGACGGGGTTCGGGGGCACCCTCGCGCGCCAGCAGCACGCGCCGTCCGATCCAGGCGAGCGCCACGGCCTTGCCGAATAGTCCGGCGATGAACAACGCAAAGGCCAGGAACGGAATCAGGATCATGCCGATCACGGTAACCACGAGCAGCAGGAACACGATCGGCTTGCATAGGAAAGTGAAGATAGAGGCCAGCACGGTGCGGCCCGGCCGCGTTTCCATCGTGCGCACGCAATTGTTCACGCCCTGCGGGAACAGCAGCGCGATGAGCAGGTAGAGTCCCAGGAAGCCCAATGCCAGGGTCCAGGCCCAGCCCAGGCCAGGGGCGAACGCCAGTGGCCGACCCAGCATCAGGCAGTGATGCACCCAGGTGCGGAGCCAGTCGAAACCGGCGACCTTGCCGAAAATCATCACGTTCTGGACATCGCCGTGCACCACGGCCGCCGGGTCGCGAATCAGCTCGCCGCCGATCGCAACCACGTCGCCGCCGACTTCGGCATGCGGCCCCAGCTCCACGTTGCCAAATACCGCGACCACGTTTTCACCCACATGACTGTCGACATAGGTGTTGCCCATCACCGCGACCGCGGCTTCGCCGACCGGACCGGTCACGCGCGTATTACCCACCACGGACACCACGGCTTCATCCACCTGGCCGGCGCTCGTCGACGAGCCCAGCACCGACACCACGGTCTCGGCGTGCTCACCGGCCGCCAGCGTCGAGTCATGCCCGAACGACACCAGCGCATTGTCGTGTCCGGCATGGGTCGAGCCGGCACCGGTACCGGCGTCTGCGTCAGCGTCAGCGTCCTGGTCTTCGTCCTTGCTGGCTTCAGCCGTCGTGCCCGCCTTGTCGCCTACTGAAATCTCGATCCTCAGGGGGTGCGGCTTCTTCGGCGCTGCGGACGGTTGCGCCGGTGCTACTTGCGCTGTGCTGGCTGCCGGCGCCGGAGCCGTTGCGTTGGCCGGGCGCGACGCGGTCAGCGCCATCGACAGTGCGAGCGCGGCGAGCAGAAATGCGGGTGAGGTCTTCATAATTCAGTACCGAGCGGGTTCTGGAGTGATATCGATGAGGGTGCGGAATGCCGCGGCGCCAAGCCCAAACAGCGCCGCATACAGGAGCAATGCCAGGCCGGCGCTGCCATAGATCCACAGCGGGGAGATATCGCGGGTCACCATGCCGCCGAGCGTCTGCAGCGCATGACCGAGATTGGCAAACATCTGCACACCGGCGCGCGCCGCGTGCGCCGGGCCAGACTGCTCGGCCACCTGCCAGAGGGATCCCAGGCGCGCGGTCGACAGATACGAGAGCTGCGCCAGACCAGCGCTCAGGCCCAGGAACAGGATGCGCGCCAACCAGGGCCAGCGGCTGAAGCCCAGCAGCCACCAGGGTCGGGCGGCTTGTGCAGCGAGCCGTTGCAGCACCGCTCCCTCGAGCCTCGCGGGAGCCCGGCGCAGCGGCTGTTGGCGCAGTACGGCGCCGATGAACTGTTCGAGTTCAACCTGCTCGCGAGGTGGTTTGTTCATGGTATTCACTCAGGCCTCCAGCTGTTCGGCCGTGATGCCGCGGCGCGCGAGTATCGCGGCGAGCGCCTGGCGCGCGCGATGAATGTCGGTCTTGACCTTGGGCAGCGATACCCGGAGCTTTTGCGCGATCTCTTCATAGGGCAGATCTTCGAAATGGAACAACACCAGCGGCACGCGCTGGTGCTCCGGGAGTTCGCGCAGCGCCGACTCGACGTATTCGTGACGCTCGTCTTCGCGCACATTGTCCACTACCGATTCGTCGGCGGCGAAGTCGAGCACCGGATCGTCTTCGGCTTCATCCTGGCCCTGCAACTGGGAAAAGAACACCCAGCGCTTGCGGTAGCGCGTGAGGTGCGTGAATGTGAGATTGGTCGCGACCGTCTTCAGCCAGCCGGCCGCGCGCGGGTTGTCCCGCAGTTCGTCGAAGCGCTGGTGCGCGCGCAGAAACACTTCCTGGGCAATATCCTCGGCCTGCGCGTCGTTGCTGCTCAGGCGCGCCGCGGTGGAGAAAACCATGTTCTGGTAGGTGCGCATGAATTTCGTAAACTCGGCTTGCCGGTCGCCTGCCTGTATTGAGGTCTGCACTGGAGTGTCATCGCCTAAGTGCATAACCCGCGTCCGGGCCTAAAGTTTCACAAAAAAAATGTTATTAATCATTGTGTTATACGTGCTCCGGCCTGGCCCGCCCAAGGCGGGCCCGCGCAGCAGCCGGTTGCGCCCGGATTATGGCCCAGTAAGATTTGGTTCGCGACACCCGGCACGCCCCAGCGGGCATTCGGGTTGGATCGGCGCTAGCGGCTGGCGCTCGCCTGTCCCGGAGCGACTGTCCGGTTGGCCGCGAGGCTTTCCCTGGCGGAGACCTGGAAGCGTCCGCGCATCATGGACATGTGTCCCGGATACGAACAGAAGAACGAGTAATCGCCGCCGGCCACCAGATTCGCGGTGCTGAAGCTGATGGTCGTGCTCTCGCCCCCGCCGACAATTTTCGTCGCCGCCAGGATGCGTTTGTCGCCCGCAGGCAGATAGCCCTGCTCGAAGCCCGCCGCCATGCCGGCGCTGGCGAGCGCGCCGACATCGGCACTACGCGCCAGCACCCAGTCGTGACCGAGCACGTGCGCTTCCTGCTTGCCTACGTGGTGCAGTGTGAGCTGCACTTCGGCGCAGGTCGCGTCCACCAGCAGGGCGCGTGCGTTGAACTGGATCATGTCGTTGGCTTCAACGCTCAGCTGGCAATGGGCAGCGTGAGCGGCACCGGCGCAGCTGGCCGACAGCAGCAGGCCGAGCGGCCATGGGGCGACGCGGCGGCGGGCAGCGCTCACAGCGCCACCCACACGAATCCGAACAGCGTGTTGTTGTCCGAAGCGCTTCGTCCGGTGCCGTCGTAGTTGTTGCTGGCGCCGTCAAACTTCGCGTAGCCCGTGTACTGCAGGCCGACGCGCACGTTCAGCCAGGGGCGGTGCGGTGAGTCCAGTTTGCCGAACGGCACGTATTCGAGCTGCAGCAGGTAGCCGTTGCTGTCGGGCTTGGCCGCGGGACCATACAGCAGTGAGTCGCTGCTGCCCGTGACGTTGAATAGCCCAAGGCCAGCCACCCAGGTCTGGCGGTAGGTCCAGGTGACATCACCCCGTACGCTGTCCAGGCTTCCGGCGACATTTTCCGCCTCGCCCGCGCTCACGGCCTGGCGCAGCTGCCGCGATTCGTGCAACACGGCCAGATTTGCCTGCAGGTTGCTGGCGTCCGCCGCCGTGTGCTGGTAGGTCGCGTCGAAGCCGAAATCGTCGAAGCTGTTGGTCTCGGCCGTGGTCGGGTCGGGATGCTGCTTGACGTTGAGCCCCAGCAGGCCGAACGAGAAGTAATGTTGCCCGCCGGTAAATTGCAGCGCGGCGCGCCAGTAGGGAGCAAAGCGCTCGAGGTGCGAGTTGTCATCGGCGCTTAGGCCGACGTTCCCCAGCAGGCTGTCGGAAAGACTCTTGTATCCGCCCGCCTCGATGTAGAAGCGATCGTCGATCATGGCGTAGAAGGTGGGGCCGAGCACTGTCTCGCTGATACCGTCATAGATGACTGGCGCGGTGCCCGGGGTTGGCGCGAGTTCCGAACCGGTGTACGGAAAGCTCCACACCGAAGTCGAATTCCACAGATCGGAGACGGTCGGATTGTTATTGACGCTGATGCCGCCGACGACACCATGGTTGCCCAGCTGGAACGAGCGCGCGTAGCGTACGTCGAAGGCACCCCAGGCCGTGTGATGTTCGATGCCGCTGTAGGCGGCCTCGATGAAGGCGCCCGCATGGTCGCCGATGCGGCCGGCGATGAATCCGGTCAGCTCGTTCAGCGCAAAATTGTCGTTGCTGCCGTAGTGTTCGGGCGCCTGCGGAAGATCGGCCGAAGTGCTGGTGTAGGTGAGCACGCCCATCAGTGCCAGTGGCACCGATTTTTTGTGCTCGCCCAGTGAATAGGCATTGAGCTTGAACTGTCGGCCATAGGTGGTCAGCGCAGGGCCGAAGCCGATGGCATGGCACTGCGTGCACGGGAGCCCCGTCTGTTGCGCATAGCTGGGCAGTGCGCGTGCCGGCGCCGTGCCCAGCAGGGCCGCGCTGGCGAGCGCCGCCATGGCATAAGCGCGCAGGTTCAGGCCGCGCAGCGCAACGGCGCCGGCTGCGCCAGGAATCGTGATAGCCATTTTCCCTCTACCCTCTTGCTCTGGTTCTGATCGGTGCAAGCCGTGCAGCCGCCAAATTAGCAACAGCGCATTGCGCAGGGGACGGGGAAAAGTCTGCACGTTCCGGTAGGAAACACTGCAAGCCGGCGGCAATTCGCGCACGGGAAGCGCACGCCAGGTCCGCCGTCCACGTGAGTGTCTGGAATTCAACGCAGCGTTCAATGGCGCCCGGGCGTACCCGCAGCCGACCGTCCGGTTCAATCAGCAGTGCAGATTCAAGTCGGCCTGAACCGACAGTGTGCACAGCGCGTAGCCACGCGCGGAAGATGCCTCACGCATCGGGCGTTACAGGAGTGCTGATCATGAGAACGACGTTGGTTATTGCGGCCGCGCTGATCGTGCTGGCCGCCTGCGGCGGTGGCGGTTCCATGTCCGGAACCAGTTTGACTGCCGCGCCCCAGCTGGTGGCCACGGCGGGGACGATTACGGCTTTTGGCAGCGTGTTCGTCAACGAAGTGCGTTACGACATTTCTGCTGCCAGCATGAAGAAAAACGGCAAGGCCGTGACCCAGGCCGGGCTGGCGGTGGGTGAGGTCGCCACGGTGCGCGGCCGCCAGGACCTGAGCACGGGCCAGGGCAGCGCCGATACGCTGGAAGTCGAAGACAACGTGGTCGCTCAAATCGCCGCGATCGATGTCGCCGCCAATCAGCTCACGGCGCTCGGCCAGACCATCAGGGTCACGGCCGGCACTTCATTCGGCAAGGGCATCACGCCCGCGGACCTGAATGGACTGAGCGCAGGCGACCCGATCGAGGTCAGCGGCCTGGCCGACGCAGCCGGTGTCGTGGTCGCAACGCGCATTGGCCGCGCCGAAGCCGGCGAAGCGCTGCAGGTGCTCGGCAAGGTAGCGGCATTCGATGCCGGCGCGCAAACCTTCCGCATTAACGGCCTGGTGGTCGATGCGAGCGCGGCCACACTCAGCGGCTTTGCCAGCGGCGCGCCCGCCAACAACGATCTGGTGGTGGTGCGCGGCACGCAGTTCGACGCCACCGCGGTACGACTTACGGCCGACACGGTGCAGCTGGCGACCACCGATCCGCGCGAGTCGGAAGACGCGAGCCATGCCGAGACTGGTCACGTGGAACTGGAAGGGCTGGTGACCCAGTTCGCGTCGGTAGCCGATTTCGCGGTCGGCGACGCCAGGGTCACGACGAATTCGAGCACCGTTTTCAAGGGCGGCGGCGCCGGTGATCTGGCCGATAACGTGCGGGTCGAAGTGCGCGGGCTGCTCGACGCGAACCAGGTGTTGGTCGCGGATACAGTAGAAATCGAGCACGTCGCGGCGATCGAGCTCGAGTCGGGCGCCGCCCAGGTTGATGTCGCCAACAACACGCTGACAGTCCTGGGCGTGACCGTCACGGTCGACACCAGCACGCGCTTTGAGGACAAGAGCGAAGCCGAGGTGCAGCTGTTCACTCTCAAGGACGTCGCCAACGGTGACACCGTGCTGGTGCGGGGTTTCGAGAGCCCGGCCGGGAGCGGTAAGGTGCTGGCGCGCAAGCTCGAACGGCTCCCGGCGACCACCGAGGTGGTCGTGCGCGGAGCGTTTTCCGCGACCACTGCGCCGCAGTTCATGATTCTCGGCGTCACGATCGACGCTGCCAACGCCAGCTTCGGTCACGTCGCGGAGCACGGCACCCTGACCGCAGCCGACTTTTACACGCAGGCGGTGGGCCAGATCGTAGAGGCGCGCGGCACGGCGGTGGACGCCACCGTGACCGCCACCGAAGTGCGCATCGACAACGAGGAAGATCGCTAGTCCGGCCACCTGCTGGTCAGCCAGCCGGCGCATAATGCGTGCCGGTGCTGAAACAAACGGCGGGGTGCAGCCATGAAGCTGGGATTTCGGTTGGCCGCTACTGCGGCCCTGGCGCTCGTCGGCCTGCCATTTATGGTTGCCCATGCCGCGCCGCTGCGGCGGGTGGTGTTGCCGACGAATGTGGTTCCTGAGAATTATGACCTGACGGTGACGCCCGATGCGGCGCAGCTCAGCTTCAGCGGCGCGGTGCAGATCAGCGTACAGGTGCGCCAAGCCACCCACAACATCACGCTGAACGCCCTGGAGCTGGGCGTGGATAGCGTCGCGCTCGACGGCCAGCTGGTCGTACCGCGGATCAGCGCCGACCACGACCGGCAAATACTGAGTTTCGAATTCGAACCGGAGATCGCGGCTGGTCGGCACCTGTTCACGCTGCGTTACCACGGCAAGATCAACCAGATGGCCATGGGGCTGTTCGCCCTCGACTACGACGGCGCCTCCGGCCCGCAACGGGCGCTGTTCACGCAGTTCGAAGTCGGTGACGCGCGGCGCATGGTGCCGTGCTGGGATGAGCCTGCGCGCAAGGCCCGCTTCGCGCTCACCGTGCTCGCCCCGGCGGGCCAGATGGTGGTCTCGAACATGCCGGTCGCGCACAGCGAAGATGCGGGCGCCGGGTTGCAGCGGGTGCGATTCCAGCCCACTCCCAGGATGAGCTCCTACCTGTTGTTCCTTGCCATGGGTGACTTCGAGCGCCTGCACCGGCAGGTCGGCGGCGTTGACGTCGGCGTGATTGTGCGCCGTGGCGAGACGGCCAAGGCGGAGTTCGCGCTCGCTGCGGCGGCCGAGCTGCTGCCGTACTACAACGACTATTTTGGCACGCCATACCCGCTGCCCAAGCTCGATCTGCTGGCCGGCCCTGGCGCCAGCACTTTCTTCGGCGCCATGGAAAACTGGGGCGCGATCTTCTATTTCGAGAACAGGCTGCTGCTCGACCCGCGCATTTCCACCGAGGAAGATCGGCGCGTTGTTTATGTCGATACAGCGCACGAGATGGCGCACCAATGGTTCGGTGACCTGGTCACGATGAGCTGGTGGGACGACCTGTGGCTCAACGAAGGTTTTGCCTCCTGGATGGAAGCCAAGGCGACCGAGCATTTTCATCCCGAATGGAAGAGCTGGTCCGACTCCCAAAGCGGTGCGCAGGCAGCGATGCGGCTCGACGCCGCCCTGGGCACGCATCCGATCGTCTCGCCGGTGGCTGACACGGTGCAGGCCACCGAGGGATTTGACGCCATTGCCTACCAGAAGGGTTCCGCGGTCATCCGTATGCTCGAGGCGCACGTCGGTGCCACGGTGTTCCGTGCTGGCGTGCGCCGCTACATGCGCGCCCATGCCTACGGCAACAGCGTCTCAGACGACTTGTGGCGCGCCATCGAGGGGCCCGGCTCAAGCGCGCTGACGCAGATGGCGCATGATTTCACCCTGCATGCGGGCGTGCCCCGGATTGCGCTCAGGAGCCTTGGATGCGCCGCGGGGCGCCAATCGCTGGAGCTGTCGCAGCTGCGCTTTGCCACCGACGAGTCCGGACAGCAGGGCGCGCAGCGCTGGCACGTGCCGCTGGCTTTGCGCAGCACGGCCGGAGGCGTGGCACGGCAAGTGGTGGTCGCGGGGTCCGAGCCGCGGCGCTTCACCCTGGCGGCCTGCGCGCCGGTGGTCGCCAATGCCGGCCAGACCGCCTATGTGCGCAGCCAATACCTGGGTAGTGCGTATGCCGCGCTGGTCGATCATTACAGCGAGCTCGAGCTCGTCGATCAGCTCGGCCTGCTCGAAGACACTTTCGCGCTGGCGAGCGCCGGCCTGGTGGCGCTGCCCGACGCAATGGCGATCCCCGCCCGGCTCCGGCCCGACTCTGATCCGCTGCTGTGGGATGCGCTCATCGATCAACTGACCACGCTGGACCGGCGCTACGAAGGCCTGGCAACCCAGGACGCTTACCGCGCCTACGTGCGCCAGCTGCTCGCGCCGGTCATGGCACGGCTCGGCTGGGAGCCAATTGCCGGCGAGAGCGGCAATGCGCTCATCCTGCGGCGCAAGGTGCTGTACGCGCTCGCTCGCTGTGGCGACGGCGCTATCCTGGCCGAGGCGCGCCGGCGTTTCGCCGCCTACCTGCTGCACCCCGATTCGCTGGCCGCGGCGCAACGGCAGGCGGTGCTGGAATTGATTGCCTACAACGCCAGTGCCGGCGAGTGGGAACAGCTCCGCGCCCTGGCCGCCGCGGCGTCCAGCGCACTTGAGAAACAGGATTTCTATCGTCTGCTGGGCAGTGTGCGCGACCCGGTACTGGCGCAGCGCGCGTTGGACCTGGCCGCGACCGCCCAGGCCCCGACCACGCTGCGGGCGATGATCATGAGTACCGTGAGCATCGAACATCCGGACATGGCAGTGAGTTACCTGACCGCGCACTGGCCGGAGCTCGAGCCCTTCGTCGATGTGTACTCTCGGCCGTCGCTGGTGGCCGCCGCCGCGGGCAACAGCAACAATCCTGAAATCCTCACCACACTGGAAGCCTACGCGGCGCGTTACCTGCCGCCGACCGCCGGCGGTTCGCTGCGCAAGAGCAGCTCCCGGGTCCGCTTCAACGCGCGTCTGCGCGCGCGGCTCCCGGAGCTGGACCGCTGGATCGAGGCCCCGGGCGGCTGAGGGCTACTTGCCGGCGCAGAGCCTGACGTCGCCGCTCTTGCTATCGACGTGCACGCGGCCGCCGCCCTTGCCGCTGCGGAAATTCAGGCGGCTCCCGGGCCCGTACTGCTCTTCGGTGGGCTTCGGCCCGAAGCAATTGTCGATGTCACCGCTGAAGCTCTGCACGTCGATGTCGGCATCCGGCTGCGCCGCAAAATTGATCTGCAGGTCACCGCTTACCGTCGCGGCATCCAGCTGACCCTGCGGCGCCAGCGCGCCCGCGGACAGGTTGAGGTCTCCGGACACGCTTTCGAGGTGCGCACGCGCGAGCGAGCCGAGCGTCAGCATCGCATCGCCGCTCACGGTATTGAGCGTGAACTCGCCGTCGGTGCCGCTGACAGTGACATCGCCGCTGACGGACTTGAACTGGCCGTTGTGCGCGTTGTGCGCGCTGAGATGCACGTCACCGCTGACCGTATTCACCTGCAGGTCGCCGCCGGCGTCCCCCTGGATGTCGCCGCTCACCGTCTGCAGATGCTGGTTGCCGCTGACGCCGTTGATGCGCAGATCGGCGCTGACCAGCGACACATCCAGCGCGCTCTTTTGCGGCACGCGGATCTTCAGGTGTGCGGAACTGTCGCCGCTCCAGCTGCTGCCGGAGGGCAGCACCACGCGCACCGTGGTGCGGTTCGCGCTGCTGGTGACGTCGACCCGCTCGACGCGGTCGCCAATCGTGCCGCTGACATCGACCACGGCCTGGTCCCAGCCGCTGACCTCGATCGTGCCCTCGACGTTCACGATCTCGACGGTGCCGGCAGGATCAGCGGACTTCTGGGCGCTGAAGGCGCGGGTTGCGGCCAGCGACGGCAGCGACAGCCCGGCGAGCAGCGCTGCGGCTGCCCACGCTGCAAGTGGTGCCGGTGCGGCGGTTCGGTTTCCGGTGTTCATGATCGGGTTCTCCTCGTCAGCATGGCTTGAGTGGTCTGTGCGACATTTGTATAAAGATCGATTTCCTGCTGCCAGGTGCCGCGCAGCAGCTGCCAAAGCAACGGGCTCGCGGGATCCTGCGCCAGCGCCACGCTGATATCTGCGTTGGCCTTGCGAATCGTTTCCAGATCCGCGCGCACGCGGTCCCGGGTTGCTGGCGCCAGCAGGTCCAGGCGCTCATTGAAAGTGCGCAACAGCGCCGCGCGCGCTGCGACATAGTCGGCGTCCTGCGGCGGCTTGAAGCTCACCATGGTGTTGCCCGCATGGCCGGCGGCCTGCTGCTGCGCCAACAGCGTGCCGGCGGTCCGCTCGTGCACCACCGACCAGCACAGCGCGCCGACCAGGCTGGCCACAATCAGGCTGGCGGCGAACGCCAGCGACCGCTGCGACCCGATGGCGGGCGGCGTGCGCTGCGCGCCGCGGTCGATGCCGATGCCGCGGGCAATTTCCGGCCACAGCTCCCGGCCAGGCCGTACTTCACGCGGCACGCTGGCCAGCGCGTCCTCGAGCGTCTTGAAACGGGGCGGATTCATGCGGCCTCCAGGTCGATTCCAAGTTGCTGTGCCATCAGGCGCCGCGCGCGGAACAGCTGCGCCTTGCTGGTGCCGGTGGCGATGCCGAGCATGGCCGCGGCTTCCTCGTGGCTGTGCCCGTAGACACCGACCAGCACCAGTACATCACGCGCGCCCTGCGGCAAGCGCTCCATTGCCGCTTCGACGTCGAGCGTGCCCGAAGCCTCGGCGCCGCCCGGCACGGCCAGCGCGGCGTCGTCCAGCGTACCCGCGACGCGCAGCGCGTCGCCGGGCCGGCGCCGCCGCTGCGTCAGCACGGTATTGACCGCGATCCGGTGCAGCCACGTCGCCAGCTGGCTTCTGCCCTCGAACGCCGGCAGTGCCTTCCAGGCGGCGATGAAGCATTCCTGGGTACAGTCTTCAGCAAGCGCGCTCTGTCCGGTCAGCCGCAGGCACAGGCCGTAAACCTGGTGCTGGTGCGCGCGATATATGGCTTCGAAATCTCGGTCGACCATGCCTGCTTGGAGTCGCCGTCGACCGCTATGGTTTGAATGGCTCCACCGACCGCGGCTCGTCAGCAGCGCCCAGGGCGCACAGCGCCGAGCCGCACACCACGCCGCCAATCCCGATCAGGGTGAGCAGATTCGGAATCTCAGGCGCCAAGTCGGACAGCAGCCAGCCCGCGGCGAGGTAGGTGGCGAGCGAGGTAAAGACCGGCGAGACGGCGACTGTGGCGCTGACGCGCGCCACTTCACCGAGGTGCATTGCTTCGGCGTAGGCGCCGTAGGCCACGAGCGTATTGAGGCAACAGAAGGCCAGCGCCCAGCCCTGGGCCGGGCTAAGCTGCCGCAGGTTTTCCGGATGTGCCAGCGGCGTAAGCACCAGTGCTCCGCCTGCGAACAGGAGCCATAACAGCTGCGGTGAGGTCCATTCCCGCAGCAGGCGCTTTTGCGCCAGGCTGTAGACGGCCCAGGTCAGGGAGCCCGTGAGCAGCAGCAGCACGCCCAGGCCCAGGCCGGAGCGGCCTGCCAGCAGGAGCGGCAGTCGCCGGTTGAAGAACAGCACCAGGCCGGCGATCAGCAGCGCGGCTCCCAGCCACTGCAGGCGGCTGAATTTTTCCCGATAGACGACCAGACCGCCGAGCAGCAGGAACAAGCTGGCGGACTGCCCGACCACCTGGGCCGTTTCGGGCGAGCTCAGGTGCAGGCCGACTACGAACAGCGTGTAGTTGAGCGTCAGTCCGATGATCGCGACCGCCAGCAGCGCGATGAGCCGTGGCGCGAGTCGCCACGGACGCGGCAGGGCGCCGCGCCGCGCGAGAAACACTCCGACCACGAATGCCGCCACCAGAAAGCGGCACCAGGTGATGGTGCAGCTGTCGAGCGCCGGCGCCACCATGTGCAGGGCTAAGGGCAACACGCCCCAGAACAGGGCTGCCACGAGGGCCAGGAGAAAAGCGAGACGGCTACGGTGCGGCAGAGCGGGGGAATCCAATCATCGGGCCGGCGGGAGGAGGCGCATTCTGCGCCCGGCGCAGCGGGCAAGGCAATCCGCCGCCGTCGTCGTACACTCCTCACGAGGCATGGCTGCCTGAACGCAGGGGACGGCGCAATGGGGCCCGAGCATCATCAGGACCGTCGCGCGCATCGGGTGTCCGACCTGGTCGCCGGCGTGTCGATCGCCGGCCTGGTCCTGCCCGAGGCGCTCGCCTATGCGGGCATCGCCGGCGTACCGCCGTTGGCGGGCCTGCTCGCTGCCGTGGTCGGGCTCCTGTGCTACGCGCTGCTGGGCACCAGCCGCTTTGCGATCGTCGCGGCGACTTCCTCTTCCGCCGCCGTACTCGCCTCGGCGCTGCACTCGATCCCGGCCGCCAGCGGCGGGACGTCGCTGGAACTGTCAGCCGCGATGGTGCTGAGCGCAGGTTGCCTGTTCATGCTGTGCAGCGCCTTGCGCCTCGGGCGCATGGCCCAATTCATCGCCCGGCCCGTCGTGCGCGGCTTCACGCTCGGCCTCGCCCTGATCATCACCGTGCGGCAGCTGGCGCTGCTGTGCGGTCTGCGCGCCACCCACACGGCACTGGCGCCGCTCCTGGCCGAGCTGATCGAGAGGCGCAGCGAGTGGCAAACCCCCAGCCTGCTGTTGGGCTCCGCGGCGCTGCTGTTGCTGGTGCTGCTGCGCCGCTGGCCGCGCTTTCCCGGCACGCTCGCGCTGATCGTGCTCGCCATCGTGGCCGTGCCGCTGCTGGGTGCCGATGGTGCCGGTGTCGCGCTGGTCGGGCCCGTCGGGCTCGGTTCGGTGCAGCTGCGGATCCCGGCGCTGGACTTTGAGGCCTGGTTTCGCGCCGCTGAGCTGGCGGTCGCGTTGATGCTGATCCTGTTTGCCGAGAGCTACAGCTCGGTGCGCAGCTGCGCCCTGCGTCACGGCGATGTGATCGACGTCAATCGTGAGCTGCTGGCGCTCGGCGTCGCCAATGTCGCCGCCGGATTGCTGCAGGGCGTGCCGGTGGGCGCCGGGTATTCGGCCACCGCGGCCAACGAATCACTCGGTGCGCGCTCGCGGCTCGCGGGCTTGATCGCCGCGCTGTGCGTGGCTGCCGCCCTGGGATTCCTGCGCGCCTGGGTGGCGCGGATTCCGCAGCCGATCCTGGCGGCGATCGTCATCTACGCCATGCGTCACGCGGTGAGCATCGAGCCGCTCCGGCGCTACCTGGTGTGGAAGCGCGATCGTCGCCTGGTCGTCACGGCGGTCAGCGCGGTGTTGCTGCTCGGCGTGCTCAATGGCCTGCTGGTTGGCATCGCGGTCAGCCTGGTGCTGCTGATTCGGGAGCTGACGCGGCCGCGGCTCACGGTGCTCGGGCGGCTCGCCGGCAGCCACGATTTCCTCAGTGTCGGCGCGCATCCGGAAGTACGGCCGCTGGCCGGGCTCCTGATCCTGCGCCCCGAAGAACCGCTGTTTTTCGCCAACGTCGAAGCGGTGCTGGACAGCGCCGCGGCACAGCTGGCTGCGGCGCCGGCCACCCACACACTGGTGCTGAGCCTGGAGGAATCGCCGAACCTGGACGGCACCGCCATCGAAGTACTGGGCCAGTTCGCCGCGCAGGTGGCGCGCGGCGGACGCACGCTGCGGCTTGGCGCGTCTTAAGGATCCAGCGCTCGAGGCGCTGATCACGGCCGCCCTGCCGGCGCTGACTGGCCCGGCGCTCAGCGGCGCGAGCGTCGATGCCGTCGTCGGTGCGCTCCAGTAGGGTATTGCGCTAGGATACCGACCCTCGAGATCCGCCCGCCCGGCTGAGGAGCCAACATGAAACTGATTACCGCCGTCATCAAGCCCTTCAAGCTGGATGAAGTGCGTTCCGCCCTGTCGGAGCTGGGCATTTCCGGAATGACCGTGACTGAAGTCAAGGGCTTCGGGCGGCAGCGCGGCCATACCGAGCTGTACCGGGGCGCCGAGTATGTGGTCGATTTCGTGCCCAAGACCCGCATCGAAGTGGGCGTGCGCGATGGCCTGGTCGACCAGGTGGTCGATGCGATCGTCAAGGCTGCCAAGACCGGCAAGGTGGGCGACGGCAAGATCTTTGTCAGCGACATCCAGCGTGTGGTGCGCATCCGCACCGGCGAACTGGACGATTCGGCCCTCTAGAATCCGCGGCTGCCCTGCGGCGCCAATCAGCTGCTCAATACATCGCTGATTGGTAGACGATCCTTCCGCCCACCATGGTCAGCAGTACCGTGGTGCGGGCGATCTGCTGTGGCGGGATCTGCAGCAGATTCTGGTCGAGTACGATCAGGTCGGCGAACTTTCCAGTCTCGAGCGACCCGGTCAGCGCATCCTGGCGCAGGCTGTAGGCTGCGTTGAGGGTCATGGCCTGAACGGCGTCGGCGACGGAGATTCCCGGATCGATTCCAAGCCGCCCCGGATAGCGCGCGGCATCGTCCCCGCTGGCGCTACGTGTGACGGCGACCTGCATGGCCAGCCATTCATCCAGCTCATCGACCGGCCAGTCGCTCCCGAAGACCAGGCGCGCACCGTACGGCTTGAGCAGACCCGCGGGCTCGCACAGGGCGAAACGCACCGGACCCAGGTAGCGCGCCGCCTCAACATTGAGATCGGCGGCGGGCTTCTCCCATTGGAACGACAGCACCGGCAGCGCATTGAGTTCAGCAAAGCGCGGATAGTCTGCCGGATCGATAATTTCAGCGTGGGCAAGCGCCGGGCGAATATCGTCGGCGGGATGGACGCTACGCATGACAGCGATGCTATTGAGGCCTTCGCGGACCGCGCCGTCACCGTCCGCGTGCATATGCGGATTGAGACCGGCGGCCGCGAGCCTGACCAGCGTGGCATCGAGCTGCTGCTGGGTAAAGTAGGGCGGCGGGCCGCGATTGTCGCCGGGCTGCCAGTCAGGGCTGTCGCTGGTACCGGCATTCTCGAAGTAGGGCTGCAGCATGAAGCTGGTGTAGGAGGGCGCGGAATAAACCCCATCGAGAAACATCTTGGCGGTATCGACGCTGAGAGTCGGCGCAGCCTGCAATGGGCCCTGGTCGAAGCGCTTCCTTTGCGCCAGTACGCCAGCGACCGCCCGGTCAGGATCAAAGTCAGTAGTGGAGTCAATCAGTACCGCGAAGTGCGCCCGGGCGGTCAGCTCGCCTGCCTCCTGCACCTGGGCGTAGCTCGTCATGGTATCGACATCGGTGTAGGCATCCAGAAAGCTGGTTATGCCCTGTGCGCGCATGGCCGCGAGCGCGGCCCGTGTGGCTTGCAGATTCTGATCCGCCGTCGGCGCCGGGATGAGCCGATCGAGCAGCTCCTGGGCCGCGTCCTCAAGCAGCCCGGTGGGCTCGCCGGCGGCATCGCGAACCACAATGCCATTCTTGGGGTCGGGCGTATCCCGCGTGATGTGCGCCAGCGCGAGTCCGCGCCGGTTGGTCAATTGCGAATGGCCAAATGACGATTCGACCTTGATCGGGCGCGTAGTGCTCAGGCCGTCGAGCGTGGCGTGAGTCAGGACGATTCCGGCGGGCAGCATGTTCTGTTCGAACCAGTTGATGACCTCGAGCCAATCGTCCGGCCCCGCCTTCCGGTCGTGGTCGATGCAAGCCTGGATGGCCGCCTGGAAATCCGGCACCGTCAGGCGCCGATAGTTGAGATCGCACCCCAGCTTGCGAAGGCCTCCGGACTGCGGGTGCATGTGGCCGTCGATCAGTCCGGGCATTACCATGCGTCCTGCCAGGTCAACGCGCCGGGTCGCGGGGCCGACCAGAGACTGCGCGCCTGCGTCATCGCCGACGTAGACAATTTGCCCGGCGCGAATTGCGAGCGCCTGTGCCAGAGTGTTCGCTCCATCCACGGTGTAGATGAGGCCGTGCTCCAGGAGCGTATCCGCCGGCGGCAGCGGACTCGCTGCCGGCAGCCATTGCGACTGTCGCGCCACCACGCCATGGACTACATCGTAGCTGCGGATGAATGCCGGTGCGTCCACGGCCATGGTCCGAACGTTGAAGCGGCTCCCGGAACCGAGCGCCGTGACCCGCACCTGCGCGAGCTCGAGCGGCTGGCCGGGCGCCAGCGCGCCGATCTCGCCCGGCTGTACCAACCAGGCATGTTTGCCGATACCGCGGGCGTGGAAGCGGGTCGTGCCATCGACCTCGACCGTCAGGGCCGAATCTTCATCGATGCCGAGTCCAGCCAGGACACGGCCCGGATCCAGGGTGTGGGTCTTGGCAAGAAACGCAAATAGCCGACCGAGCCGATTGCGCGTATCGAAATGGCTGTCGGTGAAGATATGTGACAGCAGTGCGTTGTGCAGGAAATCGCCTTCGATCGTCACCGCCTCGCCCAACGGGTCAGCCATGGCCGCGGCCGAAGTGATGCTGCCGCCGTCCATCGACCCATAGAGCCAGGGGCCCTGGATCGCCAGCCCGGCACTGGTGCCGCCGAGCGGCCGGCCGGCGGCCACATGCGCGTCGATGGCGGCATTGAGCGGCGTGCCGCGCCACATGCGCACGTAATTCGACTGATCGCCGCCCGCGATGAAGATGCCATCGGCCGCCCGCACCGCAGCCAGCAGCCGCGGATCCGACGCGGCCTTGCGGTCGCTGAACACGAATGTGCGCACCGACACCAGGCCCCTGATCTCGTTGTAGAACTGGTCCTGCGATTCCGTGCTTCCGGATGCGCGCAATACGACCAGGTGGCCGTGGCCCGCATGCGCGGTGAACCAGCGGAACGCGTCTTCGGGCCAGTCGCCGCCGCCATTGAACAGCAGGCCGCCGACAATAGGATCGGGGGTCGAGGCGCTTTCATCGCCAATCACGAATGTCCGGTAGCCGGGACCGTCACGCCAATCATCCGCTCGCACTGGATCTGCCAGGCTCAGCGCCGCGCCCAACAGCACCAGGGTGATCAGGGTGCGATGCCGGGGCGCCCTCATCGCGGCGTTTCTGCCGGTGCCCGCCGGTAGCGCGTCTGCAACTTGAAATTGCCGAATTCCGGGTCGTCCGCTTCAAAGCTCAATCGCAGCACGGCGCCCGATGGCTCGAGCTCATAACGCCAGCGGCGCGAGCCCCGGTTGGTGTAGCGAGCGCGCACCACGAACGCACTCTGGTCCCAGCCGCTCGCCAGGCTGGCGGCGCCGGTGCTGTCGATGCGCGACACGGACTGGCCGGGCGAATACTGGCGCGCGGGTTCGGCATCTCCGGTGACTTCGACCACGTCCCCGGCAATCGCGATGCGCAGGGATGCCGGCGGACGCAGCTCATTGCCCAGGCGCGTGCGCACCTTGTCCGGTTCTTCCGGCGGCATGACCAGTGCGTCGAGTTCATCGCTTCCCGGTCCGCCGGCGGAACTGTCGCCGTCGCCACCGCGGCGGCTGCCGGCCGCGATGATCTGGTTACGACGCGGCCGCATCCGTTCGCGCTGCCGCTCCAGCAGGGGACCGAGCTTGCCTTCGAAGTCGTCGCTCGACTTCGGATCCAGTTGCCAGTCGCCGGCCAGCGTGACGGGCATCGCGACCGGTCGCGTCGCCAGCGTGGCGCAAGCGGCAAGGGCCAGCGCCGCGGCAAGCGCCAATCCCGCCCGCGGCAGTGACCTGGTTGCTGAGGTTCGCATGGTGAGCGTATGGACTGCCGACGGGGCTATTGGTTCGCGCCCGGAGCGGCAGCAGCGGTGCCGATGCCGGCGCCGGAGGCGACCAGTGCGCGCAGCTCCCGGAGCTTGCGCTCGACCACGGCGGCGTTGTCGCTGCCCATGCGCAGCAGGAGCTTCTGGCCGCTGGAGCGCGCCTCCAGCTCGGGATCGGCAAATTCCCAGAACACCTTGGGCCGTGCGAGCGCGAGCGGTTCCGATATGTGCGGTGTGGCCAGCAGGTGATCGATGACGGCCACCAGGCGATCGTTGAAATAGCCCTGCGGGTAGCCCAGGTCCTGGTAGGCGCGCTGGAACAGCGGATAGTAATGTCGGTACACGCCGTTCACGGCGCGCATGTCAAGATGGCCGAGCAACGCCGTGAGCGGCGCGTAGCGTGCGGCGTTGTGCGGGTCGAGTGTGGCCTGCTCGTCACCACCGCTGACCAGCAGTGCGCCGCTGGTGGCCTTGAGCGGCCGCAATTCGACCGCCAGCCGGTGGCGCGGCAGGTTATCGATCGTCGCGACCAGGTGCCGGATGAGGTTCTCGGGCCGCAGGTCATCGGCCAGGTTGCCCGCACCGGAGATTGACAGCAGCGCGGCCATGAACGGTGCGTCGCTGTCTGCCAGCGCCGGGAGTGCCGCCGTCTCCGTCGCCGGCGCGGCGGGCATCGGGTTGGCGATGGGCGGCTCCGCCTCGGGCGCGGCGGGGGCAGTGACCGGCGGGGGTGGAGCCGGAGTGGGTGCGAGGCGCGGCCACCAATACCAGGCCGCGGCGCTTCCCAGCAGCAGCATTGCCGCCAGGACGGGAATGGTCTTGTTCGACACGAGCGCCTCCTCAGCTGCAGCCGGTACAGCGTATGATTTCACTGTAACGCATTACTGACAAACAGGTATGGAGACGATATGGCATCCGATACAAACCCGAGCAGTGACTGGGCGGCTGCCATGCAGAAGGCCCAGGCCGATCTGCTGCGCCAATGGACGGACCTAAGCCAGGGCTGGGCGCGGGCCGCCGCACCGGGAACCGCCGCAGGCGCTGCGCCGGGGGCCGCACCGGGCGCGCCGGCCGACGGCCTTGCGCGGCATTTTCTGCAGCAGTGCGAGCAATACCTGGGGGTATCGCGGTCTCTTTGGGAGCTGGTGACGCGGGCCGCTGCCCTGGGCGATCCGGAACAGCGCAGCCGCGCCTTTAGCGATGGGCTGGGCGGCCTGCAGCAGCAATTCGCGGGCTTGTGGGCGAGCACGCCGTTTGGCGCACCGGCGGCAACGGCTGGATTTGGTGCCGGCGCATGGCCCGGCGCCGCGCCCTTCGGTGCTGGCATGGCGGGTGTGATGGGCGATGCCGGGACTGGGGGCTGCCGGCGCCGGGTTCAACTTGCCCTCGCTCGGGCCGACGCGCGAGCAGCAGGAATCCTGGCAGCGCCTGCTGCAGCTCGGAGCGCGTTGCGCCCAGGCGCAGGCGCAGGTCAGCGGCCAGTGGAACGACATCATCGGCAAGGCCTTGCGTGAACTATCAGAGCGCCTGGCGCCGCGCTTGAAAAGCGGTGCGGCACCAGGTTCGCTGAAAGAAGTCTACGATTTGTGGGTCGATTCGGCCGAAAGCGTCTACGCCCAGGCCGCGCGCGGCGCCGCCTTCGTGCAGGCGCAGGCTGAACTCACCAACACGACCAGCCAGCTGCGCAGTGCGCAACGCGAGCTGCTGGAGGAATGGGCCAGGCAGTTTGACCTGCCTACCCGCGCCGAACTCAACAGCATTCACCAGCAGCTGCGCGAATTGAAGGCGGCGCTGGCCAGTACGCGGGGCTGAGCGTGGCGGAAGCGCTGCCCCCACCGATTGCGCTTGACGAGCTGGGCGAGTTGCCGGGCCGTCTTGCCTCGACCCTGCGCTCGCTCCAGGCGGCTGCCGAGGTGACCTTCGGCTGCTCGGAAAAGGACGCCGTCTACCACGAAGACAAGCTGACCCTGTATCACTACCGGCCCATCGCGGCCAGCGCCAACCTGCCGCCGGTGCTGATCGTGTATGCACTGGTGAACCGCCCGTACATGATGGACCTGCAGCCCGATCGCTCGCTGGTTCGCCGGCTGCTCGAACTGGGCGTCGACGTGTACCTGATCGACTGGGGCTATCCCGATGGGGCCGATCGCTACACCGACCTGAATGATTACATCAACGGTTACCTGCACCGCTCCCTCGAAGTGGTGCTGCGCGCGCACCAGATTCCGGCCACGACGCTGCTCGGCGTCTGCCAGGGCGGTACCTTCAGCCTGTGCTACGCGGCGCTCCATCCCGAGCGGGTGCGCAATCTCATCACCATGGTCACGCCGGTCGATTTCCAGACCCCGGACAACCTGCTGTCTCGCTGGGTGCAGAGCATTGACGTCGACGCGCTGGTGGCCGCGCACGGCGTGGTGCCGGGCGCGGTGCTCAATGCGGCCTATGTGTCGTTGCTGCCGTTCCGTCTGTTGCAGCAGAAGTATGTCAACCTGCTCGACGCCGATGGCGACCAGGCGCAGATGGACAACTTCATGCGCATGGAAAAATGGATCTTCGACAGCCCCGGCCAGGCCGGCGCGGCATTCCGCGAATTCACGCGCTGGTTCTTCCAGGAGAACCGCCTGCTCAAGGGCACGCTGGAGATCGGCGGCCGACGGGTCGAGCTGAAGAATGTGCGCCAACCGGTGCTGAATATTTACGGCAAGCAGGATCACCTGGTGCCGCCGGCGGCTTCGACCGCGCTCGAGTCCCTGGTCGGCACCACCGACTACATGGCACTGGGCATGGACGTCGGGCATATTGGCATGTACGTCAGCGGCCGCTCGCAACGCGAGCTGCCGCAGGCAATCGCTTACTGGCTGCAACGGCGTTAATCAAAGCGTCATCAATAAAGGCTTCCATCATGAATCCAGCGACCTCCGCGACCACGACCAAGGCCCAGACCAAGGCCCCGACCAGCACGGCGCGCCTGCGCGAGCTCGATCTCGCCCATCACCTGCCGGCGCAGCAGAACTACCGGCTGATGCAGACCCTGGGCGGGAGCCGCATCATCACGCACGCCGAAGGCTGTTTCATTCACGATGCCGACGGCAAAACGATACTCGATGGCATGGCCGGGCTGTGGTGCGTCAATGTCGGCTACGGGCGCGCCGAGCTGGCCGATGTGGCGCGTGAGCAGCTGCTGCAGCTGCCCTTCTACAACACCTTCTTCCGCACCGCCACGGTGCCGGCGGTCGAGCTTGCGACCAGGATCGCCAGCCTCACCGGCGGCAAGCTGCAGCATGTGTTCTTCAGCAGCTCCGGTTCCGAGGCCAACGATACCGCCTTCCGCATGGTGCGGCATTACTGGGACCTGCGCGGCCAGCCGCAGCGCAAGATCTTCATCAGCCGCTGGAACGCCTACCACGGTTCCACGGTCGCGGGCGTAAGCCTCGGCGGCATGAAGCTCATGCACGCGCAGGGTGACCTGCCGATCCCGGGCGTCGAGCACATCTGCCAGCCCTACAAGTTTGGCGAAGGCTTTGCCGAGAGCGAGGATGCCTTCGCCGCGCGCGCGGCTGACGCGCTCGAGCAGCGCATTCTCGCGCTCGGCCCCGACAAGGTGGCGGCGTTTATCGGCGAACCCGTGCAGGGTGCCGGCGGTGTGATCATCCCGCCGCGTGGCTACTGGGAGCGGATTGGCGCCATCTGCAAGAAATATGGCGTGTTGCTGGTGTGCGATGAAGTGATCTGCGGTTTCGGGCGGCTCGGGCGCTGGTTCGGCTTCCAGCATTTCGGGCTCGAGCCCGACCTGGTGACGATGGCCAAGGGGCTGTCCTCGGGATACCTGCCGATTTCCGCCACCGTGGTCTCACACGAGATCATCGAACTGCTGCGTGCGAAGGACAGCGAGTTCTTCCACGGCTTCACTTATTCGGGCCACCCGACCTGCGCGGCGGTCGCACTGCGCAATATCGAGATCATCGAGCGAGAGGGGCTGGTCAAGCGCGTCGCCGATGATGTGGGTCCGTATTTCAGTAGCGCGTTGCAGCGGCTCCACAGCCACGCGATAGTCGGTGAAACGCGCTCGCTGGGTCTGATCGGGGCGGTGGAAATCGTCCGCCAGCAGGGAACGAATCTGCGCTTCGGCGACAAGGAAGGCACGGCCGGCCCGGTGGTGCGCGATCGTTGCGTCGCCAACGGACTGATGGTGCGCGCGGTGCGCGACACGATCGTCATCTGTCCGCCGCTGATCATCACCCGCGCCGAGATCGACAAGCTGGTAGGGCTGCTCGACCAGTCGCTGACCGAGGCGGCCGCGCTGCTGGCCTAGCGAGCCCAGGAGTCAGCCGCGGACGTAACCCCCGGGCGCGTCGCATAGCGGCGGATAACCGGCGGCGGCGTTGCCCATCGGCGGTGGGGGGGAGTCGGCGCGGGTCGAATGCGTGGCGAGCCATTGCTGCCAGGTCGGCCACCAGGATCCGGCCCGCAGTTCGGCCTCCGCCATGAACTGTTCGGGACTGGCGGCCGCTGCCGCGTCGCTCCAGCGCAGCACGCGGTGGCGGCGCTTGGGGTTCACGGGCCCGCTGATGATGCCGGCGTTGTGGCCGCCACTGGTCAGCACGAAGCTGTAGTCGTCCGAGCGCGTCAAGGTGCGGGTCTTGAATACCGAATGCCAGGGCGCGACGTGATCGGTTTCGGTGCCGACCACGAACATCGGCAGCGTGAGCTGCCTGAGATCCACCGTTTCTGCGAGCGACGGTGAAGCGGCCGGCGGCCAGCTCGTTGTGCAGGTAAAGGCGCTTCAGGTATTCACTGTGCATGCGGCAGGGCATGCGCGTGCCGTCCGCATTCCAGGCCATCAGGTCGTTCAGCTGCGGGCGCCGGCCGCGCAGGTATTGATTGACCGCCGGCGCCCAGATCAGATCGTTCCCGCGCAGCAGCGCGAACGCCGCGCCCATGCTCTCGCTCTTGAGCACGCCGTCACGCTGCATCTGTGCTTCGAGAGTCGCGAGCTGGCCCGGCGAGATGAACAACGACAGTTCGCCCGGCTCGCTGAAATCGGTCTGCGCGGCGAACAGCGTGATCGAGCCGATGCGGGTGTCGCCGGCGCGGGCCAGCGCCGCGGCGCCGATCGTCAGCAACGTGCCGCCGATGCAATAACCCACGGCGTGGATGCGTTGCCCGGGCACGATGGCATGCACGGCGTCGAGCCCGGCGCGCAGGCCGAGGCGCAGGTAATCATCCATGCCCAGATTCCGGTCAGCGGCGGTCGGGTTCTTCCACGACAGCATGAATACCGTGTGTCCGCGGCTGACCAGGTAGTTCACCAGCGAGTTGTGCGGTGAGAGATCAAGAATGTAGTACTTCATGATCCAGGCCGGCGTGATCAAGATCGGCTCGGCATGCACGCCCTCGCACTGTGGGCTGTACTGGATCAACTCGGCGAGTTCATTGCGCATCACGACCTTGCCTGGGGTGATGGCGACCTGGGCACCAACGCGGAATTGCCCGGCGCCGCTCGCGCTGCCGCCGGCGATCGCTCGCGCGGCGTCCTCGAGCAGGAACTGGGCGCCGCGCAGGAGGTTGGCGCCGCCCTCGGTCTGCGTCTGCTCCAGCAGCTCTGGATTGGTTGGCAGGTAGTGCGCAGGCGAGGCCGCGTCCAGCCACAGTCGCTGCAGGAATTCCAGCCGGCGGGCGTTCTCGCCGGACATGCCCCCGGGCGCCGCCAGAGCCTGCGCACCCAACTGCTTCAAGTGGCCGTAGCCGTGCGCGTATACATTGAAGGGCCAGTGCTGCCAGCTGGCGCCGGCGAACTGCGCGTCTTCGATGTCGGCGGCCATGCGTCGTCCCGTGGCTGCCTGCAACGCGAATCGCCAGGAGTCGGCTGCGTGCGCGAAGGCGAGCTGGGCGAGCGCCAGTTGCTGGTCGGGTGCCAGGGCGAGGCCCAGGCACCAGTCGATCGAGGCGCGCAGATAGTCATCGACGCCCGGCACAGAACTCGCGGTGGCGAGCTGCGATCGCGCGGCGCGCACCAGCTGCTGCGGGTCTGCCAACTGTAGGGCGGTTGTCATACGCAAAAGGCCCCGGGGAGTTTCACCGCCCCGGGGCCTGTCTCTGTCAGCGTCAGGGGAAGCGCCTCAGGCCGCTTTCTTGGCCTGCTCAACGACCTTGGCGGTCGCTTCGTTGAACAGCTGGTTCAGCGTGCCCTGTGACTCGCTGGTGATCGTGGTCAGTTCCTGCACGCGGCCGCGCAGCTGCTCACTGATCTTCGAACCCAGCTCGGCCTGCTTGGCGACCAGCTCGGCGGGGCTCTTGGCGGCGAGGAAGGCCTGCGCCTGGGTCAGGCTCCACTCCAGGTAATCGCCGGCGACGGCGTACTGGTAACGGGCGACGCGCTCGAGGGCCTTTAGGGCTTCCTGCTGCGCGCGGAGGGCGGGCGCCAGCGCATCGCGATAGGTTTCGATCAGCGTGGTTGGGTCAAAAGTGCGCGTGTTCATTGCAGAGGCTCCGGAATTAGGTTGGACCTGGGGGACTACGGAGCAGATCATAGCTTAAATTTGTATGCAGTGCAAGATAACTCTTTAGCCACGCCTTTCCCAGCCGCGATTATTCAATAACATATTGAATATATAAATATAATAAGTAAATTACAGCGTGATAGATCCAGAATCTAATTCACCAGTAATAACGCGACGCATTCTATAGCCGGAGGCCACCGTCCAGCTCGATGATCCGGCCCGTGAAGAATTCGTTCTCGAAGATGAAGCGCGCCGCGTGGGCAATCTCCTCCGGCTGGCCCAGGCGCCCGACCGGGACCGGGGCCAGCATTTTCTCCAGCATCTCGGGCTTGATGGCGTCCAGGATGGAAGTGTGCGTGAAGCCGGGTGCGATCGCACCCACGCGGATGCCGTAGCGAGAGAGTTCACGCGCCCAGACCACCGCGAGCGCCGCCACGCCGGCCTTCGCGGCCGTGTAGTTCGACTGCCCGACATTGCCCGCGCGCGAGATGCTGGAAATATTGATGATCACGCCCCCGTTGCCGAGCGTCACCATGCGGGCGGCCGCCTCGCGCCCGCACAGGAACACACCCGTCAGGTTCACATCGATGACGGCCTGCCACTGCTCCAGGCTCATCCTGGCGGTCACAGCCCCGTCCTTGACCTTGAGCAGCAGGGCATCCCTGATGATGCCGGCATTGTTGACGATGCCGTCGAAGCGCCCGAAATCGCTGACCACCCGATCAAAAGTGGTGCCCACCTGTTCTTCGTTGGTGACGTTGGCGCCATAGGCGCGGGGCTCGCCGCCGTGCGCCGCGCAGGCCGCGAGCGCTTCGGTCATGTCGGCGGCCGGCACGTCGATCAGCGCCACGTTGGCGCCGGCAGAGGCGAAGCTTTCCGCGAGCGCGCGTCCGATGCCGCGGGCGGCGCCGGTGACGGCGACGGTCTTGCCCTCTAGGTCCATGGAATTCCCTTATTTCGGAGCTTCATCGTCAGGCGGGGGCGCCTTGGCCGCTTCCGGCTCGTTGGCGGCCGGTGCGTGCGGAGTGAGCGTGGCAAGCATCTGCGCCTGCATGCGGCTCCACATCTCCATGTTCTGCCGCGTCAGCTCCGCCAGCGGCGCCAGCGGCGCCTCCATCGCCTTGGCCATCTGTTCCTGCACCGAGCGCTGCTGCTGCATCACTGTGCCCAGGCTCTGCTCCAGGTAGCGCGACAGCATGTCCTGCACGGGATTGCCGTAGAAGCGGATAATGCCCTCGAGCAGTTGCACGCTCAAAACGGGCGAGCCGAATTGTTCCTGCTCGGAGATAATCTGCAGCAGCACCGCGCGGGTCAGATCGTCACCCGAGCGGTCGTCGACGACCTGGACCCGCTCGCCGCTGGCAATCAGGCGGCGAATGTCTTCGAGCGTGACATGCCGGCTGGCGGTCGCGTCGTAGAGCCTGCGGTTGGCGTACTTGCGGATGACTCTGGGGGGGGTCACATCTGAATCCGGTGACAGACGGGGGAATTTGATCGCGCGGGCATGCTAACCCAGCCGCTATGCGTCGCACAATTGGACAGCACTCATCCTGGCTACGGCGTGCGCAGATTGTCTATTAGTCCTTCTAGTTCAACAGATTGGAGATGCCCTCTTCTGATTTCGCTACTGGAAAGTCTTTATTTTTCCTTAATGCAGCGCACACGATTCCCGCTGGAATGCCACCCATGAATGACCCCTCGAGACAATGCGCTGGCGCCGTGTTCATGGTTCAGCCGGCCGCATTCGGCTTCAATCCCGAGACGGCTTCAAGCAACACCATGCAGAGGCACGCCGGCGATGAGCACGCACCCGGCTCGCTCGCGATCGCCGAGTCCGCCGCTGTCAGGCGAGCACTGGAATCGGAGGGTGTGCGGGTGCTGCAGGCGCTGGATACTCCCGAGCCGGCCAAGCCCGATGCGCTGTTCCCCAACAACTGGGTGAGCTTCCACGCCGATGGCACGCTGGTGCTGTACCCGCTGCTCGCGCCCAATCGCCGACCCGAACGGCGCGAGGATCTGATCGCCGCGGTATGCGCGGCCTTCGATTTTCAGCCCCGGCGCCGCCTCGATCTGACGGCGCACGAAAATTCGGGGCGCTTTCTCGAGGGCACCGGCAGCCTGGTGCTTGATCACGTCGGGCGCGTTGCCTATGCCTGCCGCTCGCCGCGCACCGACGAATCGCTGGTGCGCGAGTGGGCCCGCGCAATGGATTTCGAAGCCATGGTGTTTGATGCCAGCGACGCGCGCGGTCAGCCCTACTACCACACCAACGTGATGCTGTGGATCGGCGCGCGCTGCGCGATGGTTTGCGCGGCGGCCATCGCGCCAGCCGACCGGGAGCGCGTCTGCGCGCGCTTGCGCAATGGTGAGCGCGAGCTGATTGAAATCGAGCGCACTGCGGTTGCAGCCTTTGCCGGCAACATGCTCGAGCTGGCCACGTGGGATGAAGCGCTGGGTGACGCATCGGTGCTGGTGATGTCGGCCACGGCGCGCGCGGCGCTTGCGGGCCCGCTGCTGCAACGGCTGGCAGGCTGTGTCGATACGCTGCTGGTGGTGCCGGTGCCGACCATTGAGCGCATCGGCGGCGGCGGCGTGCGCTGCATGCTGGCCGAAGTTCCCGCGATCGCGGCATGAACGCACGCTCCGCCGCCGATGGCGGGACCGCCAAAGCACCGGCTGCGACGCTGGCCGAGCGGGTGTACTGCGCCCTGGCCGACGGCGCAATGCATTCGGGCGAACAGCTGGCCGCTGGCCAGGGCGTTACCCGCAGCGCCGTCTGGAAGGCAGTCGGCGCGCTCGAAGCACTGGGCGTGGTGATCGAAGCCGCACCGCGCCGCGGGTATCGCCTGGCCGCGCCGGTGACGCCGCTTGATGCCGCGCGAATCAGCGCGCACCTGTCTGCCGGGGTGCGGGCGCGGCTGCGCCGCGCCGAGGTGGCCTGGTCACTCTCCTCGACGAACAGTGCACTGCTGGCGCGTGGAGGGGTAGGCGCGGCGGGCGAGCCCGGCGCCGGCCAATTTGATTTCCTGGCGGCCGAACACCAGAGCGCCGGCCGCGGGCGCCGCGGCCGTCAATGGCTCGCGCCCCCCGGCGGCGCGCTGTGCCTGTCGCTGGGATGGAGCTTCGCGACGCTCCCGCCGGGCGCCGCGGCGCTGAGCCTTGTGGTCGGCGTGTGCGCGTTGCGGGCGCTGGCGCAACTGGGCCCGCTCCCGGTGCGTCTCAAGTGGCCCAATGACCTGCTCGTTGGCGCAGGCAAGCTCGGGGGCATTCTCATTGAGTTGCGCGCCGAGAGCGGCGGTGCGGCCTACGTGGTGATCGGCATCGGGATCAACTGCGCACTCGGCGTCGCGGTGACGGGCCACGTGCGGGCCGCGGGCGCCGAGCCGACCGACCTGGCAGCTGCGGGCATCGTGAGCTGCGACCGCAACCGACTGGCCGCCGCACTCCTCGAGCAGATCGTGCTCGGCGTGCTGGAATTCGAGCGCGCAGGGTTGCCGGCCTTTGCGGCCGAATGGGCCGCGGCCGACGCGCTGGCCGGGCGCGTCGTGACGGTGAGCCTGCCCGGCGGCGAGTTTGTGGGTCACGCGCGCGGCATCGACGCCGACGGCGCGCTGTGCGTGCACGGGAGCGGCGGGCTCCGGCGCTTCAATTCGGGCGATGTCAGTGTGAGGGCGCAATCTTGAAGCAATTGCTGATTGATGCGGGTAATTCGCGCCTTAAGTGGGCCGTGCTCCACGGCCGGCGCCTCGGGCGCAGCCGCGCGCTCGACTGGAACGCGCGCAACATGCAAGCCGTTGCCCGCACCGTGCTGCGTGCGCGCTGCCAGCGCGTGCTGGTCTGCAGCGTTGCCGGTGCGGCGCTCGAGCGCGCGCTGCGGCGCGCCGCACGCCTGGCCGGCAAGCGCGCGCCGCAGTTTGTCCGCAGTACGCGCCATGCGGCCGGCGTGCGCAATGGCTACGTGCAGACCTGGCGGCTCGGGGCAGATCGGTGGGTGGCGATGCTGGGCGCGCGCGCGCT
Organism: uncultured Gammaproteobacteria bacterium; assembly: GCA_963811485.1. Lineage (GTDB taxonomy): Bacteria > Pseudomonadota > Gammaproteobacteria > Steroidobacterales > Steroidobacteraceae > FEN-1191. The sequence goes on along the minus strand of CAWERO010000006.1, from coordinate 845,748 downwards.
GTTTCCGCGGCGCGCCCTGTGCGTGGTCGACGTGGGCACGGCTCTGACGCTCGATCTGCTGGACCTGCACGGACGCCATCGCGGTGGACTGCTGGTGCCTGGGCCGGCACTGATGGTGGACTCGCTGCTGAACCACACAGCCGGCATACGCAAGCGCGCGGGCCGCAAGCTCGGCGCCGCCGGCCCTCACGCAGCGCGCTTCGGCCGCAGCACCCGCGCCGGCCTGCTCGCGGGCAGCGCCCTGGCCTGCGCCGCGCTGATCGAGCGCTCGCTGCGCGAGGCGCGCAGCGAAATGCGCTCCAGGCCGCGGCTGCTGCTGGCAGGCGGCGGAGCGGCGCAAGTCGCGCCACTGCTCGGCGTGTCGCATGTGCGCACCAATGATCTGGTGCTGCAGGGACTGGCTCTGCTCGCGACCCTCGATTCCCGCTAGACTAGGGGCATGCGCGCACTGATCCTCACACTGGCGCTGGCGAACCTGCTGTTTTTCGGCTGGTCGTACTGGATCGACACACCAATCACCGGTCGTGTTGCCCGCGCGAGCGCGCCGGCCCTGCGGCTCGCAGCTGCGGCGCCTGCAGCCGCAGCTGCGGTGAGTGTGGGGTCGGATGCCGCAGCGGCCGCGGCCACGGTGAGCGCGACGATGCGCTGCTCCAGCCTTGGACCGATTGACGATCCAGCTGCCGCGGCCGTGGTGAGCACCGCGCTGCGGGCCCGCAATTTCACTCCGCGCGAACGCGCCGTGCGCAATGACGTGACCGACGGTTACTGGGTCTATGTCGACAATCTGCGCGATGCCGCGGTTCGCGCGCGTGCGCTCCGGCGCCTGGCCCGTGCGGGAGTCCGCGATGCCGCGGCTTTGGCGGGGAGCGGTCAGCTGTCGGTGGGGTTGTTCAGCGAGCCGTCGGGCGCGAATCTGCGCGCCGCCGCGGTGCGCGCCGCCGGCCTGGAGCCGGTCATCGAAGCACGGTCGCATCCGGTGACGGAATACTGGTTTGACCTCGATCTGGCGAGCGACATGCCGCTGCCTGCCGTGACGGCCCTGGTGGCCGGACTCAACCTGAATGCGACGCCCGCCTGGGGCGTGTGTCAGGCAGCCGCCGGTGTGGTGCCGGCGAATTGATGGCGGCCTGAACGCGCCGTGGGTGCGGGCGGGCCTGCGGTCAGGCAAAATCGACTTCGGTTCCGGGGCGCCCGTGTTGAGAAGTCCGTAATTCGCTGATTTGCCGCAGTAGCTCAGTTGGTAGAGCACCTGATTTGTAATCAGGGGGTCGGGAGTTCGAGACTCTCCTGCGGCACCGACGCATCGCGGCCGACGAGCGGTAATTCCTGACGGATGAACGGGCGCCAGTCCGATGAGCGGCGCACGCCGCCCGACGAACTGCCTTCTGTTCGCACACCTGTGGATCTAGCATGGCTACAGAGGAGTGGCCCATGTCCGAGGCAAAACGCGACCAGAGCGAATTTCGCTTTACCGTGTTGACGAGTCCGGCGGCGCACCCGCCTCGCGCCTGCAGTGCCGGGGCTCCGCCGCCTTTGGTGCTGGAATTACTCGACACGCCGAAACCCTGGTTGGAAAGTGCCGCTGCGGGCAATGATCCGTACAACACCCTCGGCAACCGCGCGGCGCGCGCGAGGCGTTGACGGCGTTTCGTGACGCAAGTCCGGTCTTGGCGGGCTATATTTGCGATATCCAGCGTTGTGACCGCCTCGGCGGTCGTCGGCTTGCATCCCGGGCATGGTTGGCGGCAGCCATGAATGAGTTTCAGGCAGGAGCGCGCTTTGGCGGCCAAACTTTCGACTTTCGGGGAGCTCGTCCAGACCATCGTGCCGCGCGCCAGTGCGGTGGCCCTGTTCGATAACCAGGCGCAGCTGGTCTGGGCATCTGACGGCAAGGCACACGCCGACCTGCGCTCGCTGAGCGCCGATCTGCTCGGCAGCGCTGATTGCGGCGGTCCCTCGCACTCGATGCGTTGCGCGCTCGATGCCGCTGCCAGCTATGCTTTCCTCATGCGCGAGCCTACAGGCGCGCTTGCCGGCGCCCTGGCGCTGGCCGTCGATGGGCCGTTCCGGCGCGAAGAGCTGCTGCTTCCCGGTGCGCTGGAGCTGCGCCTCGCGCCGATCCTTGCGGCCGGCGCGCGTGCCGTTGCCGACCCGGTCGAACAGCTCCTCAAGGAACTGGCCGCGACGGTCAAGGCCGATGTCGCGGTCGTCAGCATCCCGCGCCACAATTTTTTTCATGGCCACTCGGCTGCGGATTCCCGCCTTCCCGACCTGGCGGCGCTGCGCAAGGTCGCGACTGGCCAGCTGGCCAGGCGCGCCCAGAAGAGCGGCGAGACGCTATGCGTCAACAAGGCGCGCATCGCCCCCGGTGCGGATGCGTTCCGCTTCATCAGCGTGCCGCTGCGCGGCACCAGCGCCGTGTTCGGCGTGCTGGTGGTGTTCGTGCACGGTTCCCGGCCGCGCTTGCAGGCGCAGGATGGCATGATTGCCGCACGCAGCGCCGCGCAGCTGGCCTCGCTCCTCGACGTGGATGCCGGCGGTACGGCCTACTTCAGCAACCGGCGCCTGACGAGCAACACCGACAGCGACACGCCACAGGTCGCATAGGCGGCCAGCACCAGCACGGCGAGCAGCGGGTGCGCCATCGGCGTCCCGAGCGTGATCCCGCGCGCCAGGTCGGCGCCATGCGTCAGCGGCAGGAACGCGCCGATCGCCTGGATCACAGGCGGCAGTGCCGCACGCGGGTAGAACACTCCTGACAGGAACATCATCGGTGTGATCAGCAGCGTGAAATAGAAGATAAAGAACTCGTAGGACCTCGCCATCGCGGTCATGATCAATCCCAGTCCCGAGAAGGCCAGGCCGATCAACAGCACCACCGGCATCACCAGCAACGGGCGCAGGCCGTGGACGATGCCGAGCAGGTACATCGCCACCAGCATGGCCGCGCCCGAGAGGGTGGCCTTGAGCGCCGCCCAGATCCATTCGCCGATGACCACGTCGGCGGCGGTCATCGGCGCGTGCATGATGCCTTCCCAGGTGCGCTGGATCTTGAGCCGCGAGAACGCCGAATAGAGAGCCTCGAAGGTGGCGCTGTTCATGGCGCTGTAGCAGAGCATGCCGCCGGCGAGAAAATTGATGTAGCGCATGCCGTTGATCGGCGGCATGAAGGCGCCCAGCCCGACTCCCAAGCCCACCAGGTAAATGATCGGGTCGGCCATGTTGCCGATCATCGAGGCGATCATGAGCTTGCGCCAGACGAGGAAATTGCGACCGACCACGTGCAGGTAGCGCATGCGGAAGCGTTCGATCAGGGGCTCAGTCACGGATATCGCGCCCGGTGAGCTTGATGAACACGTCCTCCAGGTTCGCCGCCCGTGACAGCGCCCGCAGCGCGCTGTTGCTCTGGAGCGACTCGAGGAGCGGTGCGGCGTCGTGGCAATAGCAGAATGCGGTCTCGCCGGTCAGCTCGACACGCTGGGCGTAAGCGGGCGCGACGTCGCGCGCGAATTCGCGCACGCCCTCGCCGTAGATCTCGACCACGTGGGGTTCGATTTGTGCGCCGATCAGCTGGCGCGGTGTGCTTTCGGCGATCAACTCGCCGCGGTCCATGATGCCGACCCGATCGCAAAGGCGCTCGGCCTCGTCCATGAAATGCGTCGTCAGGATCAGCGTGCGTCCGGAGGCGGCCAGGCTCTTGAGCCGGTCCCAGATCAGGTGCCGCGCCTGCGGGTCGAGTCCGGTGGTGGGTTCGTCGAGGAAGATGATCTGCGGATCGTTGACCAGCGAGCGCGCCAGGGTGAGGCGCCGTTTCATGCCGCCCGACAGCGTGTCGAGTCTGGCCGCCGCCTTGTCCTCGAGCCCGGCGAATTCCAGCAGCCGCGGCACCCGCTCCTGCATGAGACGGCGCGCGATGCCGAAATAGCGGCCGTAGACCACGAGGTTTTCGGCTACGGTGAAATCGGGATCCAGATTGTCGAACTGCGGGCAGACACCGGTGCGGGCGCGCGCCGCACGCGCCGCCGCCGGCACCGGAAACCTGGCCAGCGTGATGGTGCCCGCGTCGCTCCTGGTCAGGCCGAGGCAGCACTTGAGCGTCGTGGTCTTGCCGGCGCCGTTGGGCCCGAGCAGGCCGTAGCATTCGCCGGCCGCGACGCTGAAACTGACACCGCGCACGACCTCGGTGCCGGAATAGGACTTGTGGAGATCGTGCACCTGCAGCATGCAGTTAGGGCCTGTTCACACCCGAAACGTCGATGCGGCCGTGCCCGGTTTTGGGCAGGGCAAGGCGCGACGACTGATGTGTACTTGATGTACATGAGGGAGGAGCAACGCCGCCCTGCCCAAAACCGGGCCGGCCCCGCAGGGTTGCGCTCAAAATACTTTCATACGGCGTTGCTCGGCGCTTACGTGGAACAACCACGCAGCGCGCCTCGCGCCTTGTCTGAAAGCGTTTTGAGCAGCAACGCATCGACGTTTCGGGTGTGAACAGGCCCTTAGTGTCGCACGTTTTTGCCAGCGCGAGCCTAGCGGGCGGCGTAGGCGTCCATCATCAGACCGGTCCCGCCGCCGGAAATATGCGCGACCACCGCGGTACGCCGGTGCACCTTGGTGACCGCGCCCAGGTCGATCGCGAACGCCAGTTCGACTTGCTGTCCCTTCTTGAGCCCGAGCGAAGCCGTACGAATGAACACGCCGTTGGCGCTCAGGTTGATGGCGCGGCACAGGCGACGCTTGCCCGCCGGCATCATTATGTACACCGTAGTGCGCGCCCGATGGCGTGTATGGAGGCGTCGTTCCATGTATTTCACAATCCCCTGGGGCCGACGAACCGCTGCCGCGGCTACGCAACCAGCCAGCTTTGATTATGCACGGATTCGATCCGAATCCAACCCGGAGCTAACTTAATCAAGACGCAGTCGAACCGCAACCGGACAATGATCGGAAAGCTTAAGACGCCAGGCGTCGGCGGCGGAATAGCTCAGCCGCTCGAATGAACCGCCGATGAGTGCCGGCGCCAGCGTATTTCCGAGCAGAATGTAGTCGATATACCCGGTGTGCGTCTGGCCGGCGTAGCAGTTGCGGAACAACGCGGCGCTGGCGGTGTTGACCAGCCGGTAATTCGCCGCGCCAGCACCGAGGTACGCCCACAATCCACCGCCTGTTTCGGCGAGCAGATCGCGGTTGAAATCGCCGAGCACGGCATAGCGACGGCCGGCGCGGTGTTGCGAGGCCACCCAGTCGCGCAGCACCGGCGCCTGCCGCGCCAGGCGTTCGCAGGCGTGCACGCCTGAAGTCAGACTCTGGCGGGAGCAACCGGATTTGAGGTGAATCGCCAGCAGCGTGAGCTCGTGTGCCGTATCCGGGTAAAGCACCACCGTGGCACCGCGCCGCAGTTCGTCGCCGAGCGACAGTGCCATGAGGTCAGGTCCGCAGCGGAATGAGACGCCGCGGCGGATCGCGAAACCCGTGTTCTGCACCAGCCGCCCGCCGGTAAAGCAAAACTCATAGTGCGGAAACACCTGCCGTGCCGCCTCGGGTCCGTCCACTTCCTCCATGGCGATCACGTCGGCGTCGAGCTTCCGGGCGATGCGGGCCATGCCATCGACGTCGGTGGCGCTGCGCTCGAGTGTTGCGGCCACGTCGCAGGGGATGCTGCGCCGATCGCCGCGGTGCGAGCGCTCATCGCGGGTGCAGCTGTCCTTAAGCTGCATAAAGCTGTCCGGCGTCAGGAACCATTCCAGGTTCCAGGTGGCCAGCTTAAGTGTCACGGGAGCCGCCATGGAGCCGCCACAGGCCGCAGCCGCCAGCAGCGCTGCCAGGGCTTGCGCGGCCCGCCGCCGTAGACGAGCAGGCACCCGGCTGAGCATGGCTAGACCTTAAGGTAAATGCCAGGCGGCCGCCACGCCGTTCATCAGCCGCCAGCGGCCGTTAGTCGGCTGCTGCTGCAGCGGGGGGCCGGGGCCCCTAGGATGAGCCCCATGGACAGGTCTGCCCAATCCGGTTTCACGCTGATCGAACTGATGGTCACGATGACAGTCGCGGCCATCCTGGTCGGCATAGCGATCCCGAATCTCCGCGATTTCCTGCGCAACAACCGGCTTTCGGGCGGCGTGAACGACATGCTGCACTCGCTCCAGGTGGCGCGTACCGAAGCCATCAAGCGCCAGCCGCCGCTGGGGGGCGGAGTGGTGGTCTGCGGCACCGCCAGCCCGACCGTGGCCGATGCCGCAATGGCCTGTGATTACGCGACTTTCAGCGGGTGGTTCGTGTTTCTGGACAGTAACGGCAACTGGCAGCACGATGCGGCGGAGCCGGTCCTCGAACGACACGCGCTGCTCGATGCCACGGTCACGGTCAAGACCGACGCCAACGACCGCATCGTCAGTTTCAGCGCCAGCGGTTTCGCCAATCCGGCCGGCGCCCGCGTGCCGATGGCGACGCTGGTACTTTGCGACGCGCGCGGCGTACAGCTGGTCGGGAACGGCGCCACCGGACGCGCATTGTTCATTTCGCCGACCGGCCGGGCCCGGGCCTCGGCGAGCTGGGCCGACGTACACAATACGGCGCTCCCCCTGGTGGCCGGCGGGAGTTGCCCGTGAACCCGGGCGCCCTTTGCTGCAAGCGCCGGGCGCGTGGATTTACGCTGGTCGAGGCCATGGTCGCGCTGGTCGTGCTTGCGGTCGGCATGCTCGGCATCGCCGGGCTTTATGTCACTACCCTGAAGTCCGGCGGCGGCGCCATCTACCGCATGCAGGCGGTGAACCTGGCCGGTGACCTTGCCGACCGCATCCGCGCCAACCGCGGCGCCACGATCTCCTACATGGGTGCAGCGGCCGACAACAACTGTTACGGCGCCGCCTCCGTCAACTGCGCGCCGGCGCTGATGGCGGCCAATGACCTGTTCGTCTGGAATCAGCAGATCGCCTTGATCCTGCCGGGTGGCAACGGCGCGGTGGTGGTCAACGGTGCTGCGCCGCCCTTTACCTACATCATCACCATCAACTGGACCGAGAGCGGCGGCGCCGCGATGAGCTACGTGCTCACCCTGCAGATATGAACGCCTTCGCCAGACAGCGCGGCTTGAGCCTGATCGAACTGATGGTGGCGATGACCATCGGCGCGGTGCTGATCTTTGGCGCCACCCAGGTGTACGTCAACAGCCGTACTGCCTACGGCGTCAATGAAAGCGTGGCCCGCTTGCAGGAGACAGCGCGCTACGCCATGTCGGTCATCGAGCCTGACGTACGCATGTCGAACTACTGGGGACTGATCAAGGGCGCCGACGTCATTGCCAACCAGGCGACGCAAACGGCGCCTGTGGCCGCGATTGCCCCGAGCGCCGCCGCCAATATCTGCGGCCGCAATTTTGCCGTCGACCTGAACACCAACCTGCAGGGCGACAACAACGCCTATACGCTCAGTCCCACCCGGCAGGCGGGATGCGACAGCCTCACCGATATGAGCGGAGTCGTCTGGACTACCAACGCGGTGGTCACCGCTGACACGCTCACGGTGCGACGCGCTTCGGTCACGGACGTACGTCCGCAGGTGCTGCCGGGCCAGCTGCAGGTCTGCACCTCGCGCGTCGCCGGCCGGCTGCTCAACGATGGCGGTGTGGTCCCGCCCTGTCCCGCACAGCCGGCGGGTCAGCTGGCCAATCTCATCGTCGATACCTATTACGTCGACCGTAATTCAGCCCAGCAGGCCAACCTGCCCTCGCTCCACCGCAAGACCTTCACCCAGGTGGGCGGCGTCATGCAGTTCCGCGACCAGGAGATCATTGCCGGAGTGGAAGACCTGCAGGTGCAATTCGGCATCGACCCGATCGGCAACACCGGCGTCGCCACGCGCTACGTAAATCCCGACGGCGTGCCGGCCGGCGCGCAGATCGTCGCGGTGCGGGTCTGGCTGCTGGTGCGCGCGGATGTGTCGGAGAGCGGCTTTATCGACGGCCGCATCTATTCCTATGGCGACCGCCTGCAGGCGACCGGATTGACCGGCAACCTGAACCTGGCCGCCGACGCCGGCAAGGCCTACCAGCCCTCGCTCAACGCCGACGATTCCTTCAACGGACCGAGGCACGTGCGACGGCTGCTGATCTCGCACACCGTCCAGGTGCGCAATGCGCTGGGAACCTGAAGTCATGCGCAACAATTCAGCTACGGGATTCGAAGCGGCGACAGCAGGGCGCGGCGCTGATCATCGGCCTGATCCTGCTGCTGGTGCTGACGCTGCTGGCGGTATCCGGGATGAATTCGGCCAGCCTCGAATTCATCATGGCGGGCAACGAGCAGTATCGGACCAACGCCTTTCAAACCGCCGAGGCCGGCATTGAACAGACGCTCCTGCAGGGCGCCTTCAATCCCGCGACACCGCTCCAGGCTTTCAACGGCGCGATCACCGCAACGGATTCCTGGACCACATCTTTGACCACGGAGCTCAACGGCCAGCCGCTGCCGGCCTTGTGGGGCAACTCCTGGAACACCTTTTCGACCTATCACTTCCTGATCGCCAGCACCGGGACTTCGGTGCGCGGTGCCCGCGCCGTCAATACCCAGGGCGTGGCGGTCATCTCGCCCTGGGATCCGACGGTGCAGAACGATCCGAACCTGCCTGACACCCGGCTGTATTAAGCGACAGCCGCTGAAGGAACTGGAGAGCAACATGAACAGTACTTGCAAGATTTTGATCGCCGCGGCGCTGCTGGCGCTGGCCGGCACCGGCAGCCCGGCGCGGGCGCAAATGCCGCCCAACGTCGTCCTCGAAGGTTCGGTCGAGACCACCACTGACGCCGTGATCCTGCCGCTGGATCTGTCCGGGCGCGTGCAGGTGCGCAGCTGCGAGGAATGCGAGCACCGGACCCTGCAGCTCGACCAGAACACGGTGTTCATCCTCGCCGGCCACATGGTAAGCCTGCGCGAGATGGCGGCCTTCGCGCGCCAGAGCAGCGCCCGTTCACTCACCATCAGTTACCGGCTGCGCGATCGAATCGTCAGCCGGATTGCCGTACTCGAGAAATAGCAGCGCTGGAGCGCTGAAGGATTACATCATGCGATGCTTTAAGTCGCGATTTACCGCGGTAGTAGCCGGTGCCCTGATTGCGGCCGGCGCAGGTTCGGCGGCCCTGGCCGACGACACTGAAATATTCTTCAACCAGAACAATGGCGACATTCCCGCCAACATCCTGTTCATTCTCGACACCTCGGGCAGTATGAACAGCCTGGTGAGCACGCAGAAGGCTTACGACCCGACCGTGACCTATCATGCCGACAAGTGTGCGACGGCGTTCGACAGCAACTACTACTATTACAGTTCGAAGAACATTCCGGCCTGCGGATCTACCGCGCGCATCGCCCGGAGTCTGTTCAAGTGCAACTCAATGCTCGCGCCAATGGCCGGCACGGGATTCGCCACCGATTCCTTTACCCAGTGGGGCAGTACCCCCAAGACCAAGAGCAATACCAATAACGGCATCACCGTGACGACCGCCACGACCACCTATGGCTGGCAGAACTCGATCAATAGCACGAATACCACGGGGTACGTCGAGTGCAAGGCCGATGCCGGTGTGCACGGCAATGGCGTCGACCTGGTCAATCTCTACGCCTCCAAGGATACCTTTTCCATCCAGACCACCACCACGACCCCGCCGGGTACGGTTGTGGTCAATGCCGACACCGTGAGCGGCTTTCCGGAGCGCCTGGTGGGAGTTTGGAACACCGCCGCCAAGAACTTCTTCGGCAGCAACAGCGGCGGCACCTACACGATCTACTCGACCAATTACCTGAACTACATCAATGATTCGACCCAGGCGTCGACCAGCACCAAGATGTCGATCATGCATACGGCCGCGTCTTCGCTCCTCAGCAGCATGACCGGCGTCAACGTCGGCCTGATGCGCTACGACAGCAAGGGCAAGGGCGGCATGGTGCTGGCGCCGGTCGCACCTATCGACGCGGGCACCAACCGGACCGATCGCGTAAACCTGATCAACAGCTGGGCCCCGAACGGCTCCACGCCGCTGTCGGAGACCTATTTCGAGGCCTATCTGTATTTCTCCGGCGGCAAGGTGAATTACGGCAACGGTTCGTTTTCGACCACCTGCACTTCGTGGAGTGCGGTCGATGGCACCTGCGGCAGTTCGACCAGCTTCTCCGCGCCCAGCGTCGCCGCTTCGCGCGTCGGCAACGTGATCACCGCCGCCAACTACGACAGTCCGTCGGATTTTTCCTGCCGCAAGAATTTCATTGTCTACCTGACGGACGGTTTGCCCAACGAATCGGGCTCCTCCGATGCGGCGATCAAGGCGCTGGGCGGAAAATGCGATGCCAAGGCAGCCTCCGGCGCCACTGGCGGCCTGTGTACCTCAGCGCTCGCCGGGATCCTGTACAACAATGACATGCGCCCCGACGTCGCCAAGGTGCAGAACGTCACCAGCTATTTCATCGGCTTCGGCAGCGATTTCACCAGCAACGGCGCACCTACCGCTGCTTTCAACTATCTGAGTGCGGCGGCCACGGCCGGTGGCGGCAAGGCCTTTACCGCCACCGACCTGACCGAGTTGACCGGCGCCTTCAACGAGATCCTGAGCCAGGTGATCAAGACCAATACCACTTTCTCCGCGCCGGCCGTCGCGGTCAACGCCTTCAACCGCACCCAGACCCTCAATGACCTGTATGTGTCGGTGTTCAGTCCGACCGTCTCCTATCACTGGCCGGGCAACGTGAAGAAATACAAGATCGTGAACGATGTGGTGATGGATTCGCTCGGCGTCCCGGCCGTCGATTCCAATACCGGCTTCTTCCTGGATGGCGCGCGCAGCTACTGGAGCCCATCGGCGGATGGCGGTGACGTCACCATTGGCGGCGCGGCCAGCCGGCTGCCGGCCGCCGCCGCGCGCAAGGTTTATACCTATACCGGTACCAGCTATCCCACTGGATTGACCCCGCTGACCGCTTCGAGCGTGACCGACGTCGATCTGAATATCGGCGGGGTCGGTGACCCGCTGCGCGCCGACCTGGTCAACTGGGCGCTGGGGCTCGATGTGCAAAACGAGGTGCCGCCGACCGGGACCACCGACAGTCGCTACCAGATGGGTGATCCGATTCACACCCAGCCAATCGCCATGATCTACGGCAAGAACGCCAACGGCACGGACAACGCGGTGGTCTTTGTGCCCACCAACGACGGGTATTTCCACGCCTTCAACGCCACCTCCAACCCGGACGGTTCGGATACCGCCACCAGCGGCCAGGAACTGTGGTCGTTCATTCCGAAGGAAATGCTGCCGCACCTCAAGGACCTGTACAACGACAACCCGGCCACCACCAAGCACTATGGGCTCGACGGCGCCATTTCGGTGCTCAAGTACGACATCAATGGCGATGGCACCATCAGTGGCAACGACCGCGTCATCCTGTTCTTCGGCACCGGGCGCAATGCCGACGCGGCGGCTTACTACGCGCTTGACGTTACCGACAAGCTCAATCCGCAGTTGCTGTGGAAAGTCGACGGCAGCAGCCTGCCGGGCCTGGGCCAGGCATGGTCGACGCCGACGATTACGCGCGTGAATATCAGCGGCGCCACGCAGAATTCACAACGCCTGGTGCTGGCGATCGGCGGCGGTTACGACGCGGCCGAGGATAACTACACCTATTACGCCGCCGACGGCGTGGGCAATCATGTTTTCCTGATCGACGCGTTGACCGGCAGCCTGCTGTGGAGCGCAGGAGCCACGGGCGCCACGTTAAATAATGCCCGCATGGATCACGCGATTCCGAGTCCGGTGTCGGTGCTCGACATCGACGGTGACGGCTATGCCGATCGCATGTATGTGGGCGACATGGCGGCGCAGCTGTGGCGCTTTGACATCAGCAACGGCCAGCCGGCGGCGAGCCTGGTGGCTGGTGGCGTCATTGCCTCGCTCGGCACCAAGGACGAAGCGGTGCACGCGGCCGCTGACGTACGCCGTTTCTACAGCGCCCCGGACATTGCCTCCGAGCAGAAGCCCGGCACGCGGCCGTTCTTCAGTATCGCACTGGGCTCGGGTTACCGCGGCCATCCGCTCGACAACACCATACATGATCGCTTCTACGACGTGCGCGACTACAATGGTATGCGAACCCTGTCACAGGCGGAATTCAACGCCCTGCCGCTGGTGCGCGATGCGCTGAGTAGCGCCGCCCCCGCGTCGAAGCTGGTCGACATCACGGCGATGGCGCCGCCCGTCATGCCCACGGACGCGCTGGGCTGGCAGCTCAATCTGAACTCGCACCCGGACTGGAGCGGCGGCGAGAAGTCGCTGGTGCCATCGCGCACCTTCAGCGATCACGTCATCTTCACCACCTATTCGCCCAATACCACGCCACCAGCCGATCCCTGCACCGGCATCGGTGCGGGCACCAACCGTGTCTACGTCGTGGACGTGTTCAACGGTTCCGCGGTGCTGGATCGCAACAATGACGGCACACTGACCACCGACGAGCGCAGCCAGGATCTGCGCCAGGGCGGCATCGCTCCGGAAACCGCGTTCCTGTTCCCGCCCGCTGATCCGAATGCGCCCGGCGGCGGCGGTAGCGGTTCGGGCGGCGGTTCGGTAACCTGCCTGTCGGGTGTCGAAGTGCTGAGTGTCTGCACCAACTTCAACCAGCGTCGCAAGACCTACTGGCGTGAAGGCATGGCCCAATAGCAAGCGGGGTACGATCATGACCAGGCAGTTACTCAACAGCCCGCCGCACGGCCGCAGCCGCGGCTTCACGCTGGTCGAGCTGATGATCGTCATCGCGGTGGTGGCGATCCTGGCCTCCATCGCGGTGTCGAGCTACCGCAACTATGTGCTGCGGGCAAACCGCACCGAGGCGCGCATGGCGCTGCTGGCGGTCCAGGTCGCGCAGGAGAAATTCTTTGTGCAGAACAACCAGTACGCGCAGACCATGGCAGCCGTGATCGCCGCGCCTCCGGCCGGGCTGGGGGTTGCCCTCAGCGCCGCGGGGCTGACGGCTTCCGGCAATTACACCATCAGCTTGCCGGCGGCCACGGCGAATTCCTATACCCTGCAGGCCGTGGCGACCGGACCGCAGACCCACGATACCGCCGCCTGCCTGACCTACACCATCAACGAGCAGGGTGCGCGCACGCCGCTGGATTCCTCCGGCTGCTGGCGCTAGGGTGCCGCGGCGCTCGCCATCCGCTGCGCAACTGCCCTAAAAAACCCGGAACGGGCGGAAGCCGCCGTCGCTGCTGAAGCGCAGGGCGTTTACGCGCCGCCGCTGCTGCCGGGCCGGTGCGCCCACGCGCGCCGCACTGGCACTGGCGCCGACGTCGAGCGCCGGCACGGCCACTGTCCTGTCGCCGGCAAATCCGCCGCCGGCCGCTGGCTTGAAGTTCAGTACGCTCATGCTCGTGCTCCTTGGATCCTTAACAGGTAGGGCATCAATATCGTTTGTCCTACGAACGATATGATATCCCATACTGTATGCACTGCAAGAGACAACAGGGTCAACAGCAGATGAAATGTTCGTGATGTGAACTGTTTCACAGTCAAATCAATAGGGTGCAGGGCCGCGCCCCGCAATGGTGCGCCGCAGCGCGTTCAGGACAGGTAGGCGCGGATCGCGGCGTCGAAGCGCGGGATGTCAACCAGGAACGCGTCATGCCCCTCGAGCGAGGGGAGCCGCGTGAACAGCGTGCGCACGCCGGAGAGTTCGAAGGCCTCGGTGAGCGCCGCCTGCTCGTGGATCGGGTAGAGCAGGTCGCTCTCCACGCCGATCACCAGTCGCGTCCGCCAGCTGGCTGCCGCTGAGTGCGGCGCGATAGGAACCGCCGTGTTCCGCCAGGTCGAACCGGTCCATGGCCCGCGACAGGTACAGGTAGCAGTTGGCATCGTAAACCCGGACAAAGCGTTCGGCCTGGGCCTCGAGATAACCTTCGACCGCAAAACGTGGCGCGAACGGACTCGCCCGCAGCGCGTTGCCCGCCAGCGGCTCGCGCCCGAAGCGCTGGCGCCACTCGGTCGCGGAGCGGTAGGTGATGGTGCCGAGCTTGCGCGCCAGTCGCATGCCATTGCGCGGCGGCTGCTCCGGGGGGTAGTTGCCGCCCTGCCAGTCCGGGTCGCGCAGGATCGCTTCGCGCTGCACCGAGCGCAGTGCGATCGCAAACGGCGAGGCCGCGGGCGATCCGGAAATGCTGATCAGGCGCCGGGCGCCGCGCGGGTACAAGGCCGCGAAGGCTGGCGACGACCGTGCCGCCGAGCGAGGCGCCCATCACGACCTCGAGTTGTTCGATGCCGAGCGCGCGCGCGGCTTCGTAGCCGGAGCGTGCAATGTCCTCGACCGCAACCTCCGGGAAATCGAGCCGATAGCGCTCGCCGGTGGCGGGATTGATGCTCGCCGGGCCCGTGGATCCAAAGCAGCTGCCGAGTGAATTGACGCACAGCACGAAGTAGCGGCTGGTGTCGATCGCGAGCGCCGGGCCAATCATGCGCTGCCACCAGCCGGGCGCCGGGTTCTCCGCCGTCGCGGCGGCATGCGCGGACGGCGACAGGCCCGTGAACAGCAATATGGCGTTGTCGCGCGCCGCGTTGAGCTGACCCCAGCTCTCGTAGGCGATGCGCGCGCCGTGCAGTATGCCGCCGCGGTACAACGGGAACGGATCGGGCAGCGCCACGCTGGCGGGCGCGTGTCCGGAATCGGCAGGCGACGCCGGCTGCGTGCGGGACGCCTCGAGCACGCGTGCTTCAGCTTTCCGGATCGGACCCATCCGGAATTCCCTCGAACAGCACGGTGCTCATGTAACGCTCGGCGGTATCCGGGAGCATCGCCAGGATCGCCGCACCCGGACCGGCTTGCTTGCGCGCTTCTGCAGCCAGCTTGAGCGCCGCGGCAAAAGTGGCGCCGCTCGAGATGCCGACAAAAATGCCTTCCTGCCGCGCGAGCTGCCGCGCGCTGTCGATCGCCTCGGCGTCGCTGACGGTGACGATGCGATCGGCCACATTGCGGTTGAGCACCGCCGGCACGAAGTCCGGGGTCCAGCCCTGAATCTTGTGTGGCGCAAAAGCCTTGCCCGACAGGAGCGCCGCGCCTTCCGGTTCGGCGACGGCGATGCGCACGTCCGGCCGCGCAAGCCGGATGACTTCACCGGCGCCCGTCAGCGTGCCGCCGGTGCCCCAACCGGTCACGAAGTAGTCGAGCCGCTTGCCGACGAAGTCAGCGACGATTTCCGGACCCGTGGTGCTGCGGTGATAGGCCGGGTTGGCCGGATTCTCGAACTGGCGCGCGAGGAACCAGCCATTCTTTTCCGCCAGCTCCGCGGCCTTGCGCACCATGCCCGTGCCGCGCTCGGCCGCCGGCGTGAGGATCACCTTCGCGCCCAGCATGCGCATGATCTTGCGTCGCTCGATCGAGAAGGTCTCGGCCATCACAGCGACGAAAGGGTAGCCCTTGACGGCGCAGACCATCGCCAGCGCAATGCCGGTGTTGCCCGAGGTCGCCTCGACCACCGTCTGACCGGGCTTGAGCTCGCCGCGCCGCTCGGCGTCCTCGATGATGCCGATGGCCAGTCGGTCCTTGACCGAGCCCAGCGGATTGAAGAACTCGCACTTCACGTACATCGCTACGCCGGCGGGAGCGAGCCGCTGGATGCGAACGACGGGGGTGCGGCCGATGGTGCCGAGGATGTTGTCGTAGATCATGGTGGAGTCACTGTAATGCCCCCGGTGCCGGCCAAGCGATAAAGAAAAGGCCATTCACTGATAACGCGTTGTTATAATTTCGGATTACGCCTGCTACGGGCTCATGCCATGAATTTCCATCAGCTCCAGTATGCGGTGGCCATTGCGCGCCACGGCCTGTCGGTCACGCAGGCGGCCTCGGCGCTCGGCACTTCGCAGCCCGCGATCAGCCGCGCGCTCAAGGCGCTCGAGCGCGAGCTGGGTTTCGACCTGTTCGTGCGCGAGGGACGCGCGTTCTCGCGCATCACGCCGCAGGGTGCACGCGTGCTCGAATACGCGACCCGCGCGCTGGCCGAGATCGACAGCCTCAAGGCGGTTGCCGCCGATCTCAATCAGGACAACCGCGGCACGCTGTCGATCGCCACCACGCACACGCAGGCGCGTTATGTCCTGCCGCCGGTGGTGCAGGCGTTTCGCGAGCGCTATCCCGGAGGTCGAACTGCACCTGCACCAGGGCACCTCCGAGCAGATCGCGGAAATGGTCGCCACCGATCGCGTGCAGCTCGCGATCGCCACCGGGTCCGACGGGCTGTTTCCCGGGCTGGTGCTGCTGCCGGTGTATCGCTGGCACCGCCAGGTGATCGTGCCCAAGCACCATCCGCTCGCCGCCGTGCGCAAGCTGACGCTGCAGGAGCTGGCGAAATATCCGCTGGTCACCTACGTGTTCAGCTTTTCCGGGCGCCTCCTCGCTGCAGACCGTGTTTTCGCGCGAAGGGCTGGTCCCCAAGGTCGCGCTGACGGCGCGCGACTCGGACGTCATCAAGACCTACGTGCGACTGGGGCTGGGCGTCGGCATCGTCGCCAGCGTGGCGCTCGAGCCCGCGCACGATGCCGACCTGGTCGTGCTCGACGCATCGCACCTGTTCCCGATCCACACCACCTGGGTCGGGCTTTCGGCGCGGCACGCTGCTGCGGAATTTCGCCTACGACTTCATGCAGCTGTTCGGCCCGCACCTGTACGCACCAGCTGATCGATCGCGCCATCGAGGCGCGCGACGGCGACGGACAGAGCGAGCTGTTCCGCAAGATCTGCCCTGCCTTCGCGCTAGCGCGGCCGGCGCTCGAGCCGTGGAGCGGATCCAGAAACTGCTCGCGAACCTCGGGCCATGGCTCGCGGCGCGAAATCGAGCAGTGGATACGCGCCGGGCGAGTCACGCTCGATGGCCGCGTCGTGCAGCTCGGCGAGCGCGCCGTGGCCGGCGCCGACTTCGCCTCGACGGCCAGCCGCTCCTGAGCGCGGCCCCGCCGGCGCGCAGCGTGCTGATCTACCACAAGCCGGCGGGCGAAGTGACCACGCGCAGCGATCCGGCGGGCAGGCCCACCGTATTCGAGCGACTGCCGCCGCCTCCCAGCGGCCGCTGGGTGGTGATCGGGCGACTGGACGTAAATACCACCGGCCTCCTGCTGTTCACCACCGACGGCGCGCTCGCCCACAGGCTCATGCACCCGTCGGCCGAAGTTGAACGGGAGTACCTGGTCCGGGTGCACGGAAGTCCCGGCCCGGAGGTGCTCGAGCGCCTGCGTCGAGGGGTCATCCTCGAAGACGGACCCGCACATTTCGAGCGGATCGAGGCTGGAGGTCACGGCGGAAGCCACAGCTGGTTCCGGGTCACGCTGCGCGAGGGCCGTAACCGGGAGGTGCGCAGGCTCTGGCAGGAAGTGGGTTTTGAGGTCAGCCGCCTGACTCGCCTGCGCTATGGCCGGGTGGGGTTGCCGGAAGACCTGCGGCCGGGTGAGTGGCGCCTGATGTCGCCCGCCGAGACCCTGCTGCTATAATAAGGAGTATGGGCGCTTGCGAAAGTCACGAAATGTCTCGAACATCTGCTAAAAAGACGCGATCAGCTGTGATTGTGCCGTTATTTTCTTTGTTATTGTGTAGTTTCTCGAGCCCGGCTGCCTGGGCTGACGACGCCGTGCGCGTGACAACGACCTTTGACGTCAAGTATGCGAGTGCGGTGCTGCAAAAGGTGACCCGGCTATTCGGTTCCGGGTTCGGGCAGGCTGAGGCGAGCCGAGTCGAGCAGGATATCGGCGCCCTGAGGCCCGACCAACCCCGGGTCTGGCGCTTCAGCGTCCAATTCCATGGCAAGGCTGAATCCCTGGAAATCCGTGCCCTCATGGATGACCTTGGCATGATCGACCTCGATTTTTCCGCCAGCCCAGACGCTGCCCCGGCAGTCCGTGCGGCCGTCGACACCTACCTGAACGCTCGCGGGCACTGAGCCCCCGCGGGCACCTACTGAGGCCCGAGGTCCCTGACGCGCTGCGAAATAAAGGCGCGTTTGGCCCGAAAACTGCATTGACACCCTGCAGTTGCGAAATCAGAATACGCGGCTCGTTTTTTCTTGGGAGGGGTACCCAAGCGGCCAACGGGAGCAGACTGTAAATCTGCCGGCTTACGCCTTCGTAGGTTCGAATCCTACCCCCTCCACCATGGGTGCAACCGATGGACGAGGACGGCGAAAGAGCGGGCAGATTGGAGTCGGTGGGTCGGGAACGGCCATTGGCGGGTGTAGTTCAATGGTAGAACCTCAGCCTTCCAAGCTGATGGTGTGGGTTCGATTCCCATCACCCGCTCCAGTTTTCAGGGCGGTGATCGGAGGCGTGCAGGGCGGCTGAGATTTCGAGGTTCTTGCCCACGTAGCTCAGTCGGTAGAGCACGTCCTTGGTAAGGACGAGGTCACCGGTTCGATTCCGGTCGTGGGCTCCAGCCGACCGGAGCTGGTGAATGAGGGATTCGGTTTAAGGCTGGTTCTGTTTTTTTAATGAACGCGCTTCACCGTTAGGTGAAGCGCGTTAACTGTTGGCCGGAGGCCATGACATGTCCAAAGAAAAGTTCGAGCGCACTAAACCCCACGTGAACGTTGGGACGATTGGCCATGTGGATCATGGCAAGACGACCTTGACGGCGGCGCTGACCAAGGTGATGGCCGAGACCTATGGGGGCCAGTTCATGGCCTATGACCAGATTGACAAGGCGCCGGAGGAGAAGGCGCGCGGGATCACGATTTCGACCGCGCACGTGGAGTACCAGAGCAAGGAGCGGCACTACGCGCACGTGGATTGCCCTGGGCACGCTGACTATGTGAAGAACATGATCACCGGTGCGGCGCAGATGGACGGGGCGATCCTGGTGGTCTCGGCCGCTGACGGCCCGATGCCCCAGACGAGCGAGCACATCCTGCTGGCGCGCCAGGTGGGCGTGCCCTCGATGGTTGTGTACATGAACAAGGCGGACATGGTCGATGACAAGGAGCTGCTCGAGCTCGTTGAGATGGAAGTGAGGGAACTGCTGTCGGTGTACAAGTTTCCCGGGGACAAGACCCCGATCATCATCGGCTCGGCGCTGAAGGCGCTGGAAGGGGACAAGAGCGAGATTGGGGTGCCCTCGGTGGTCAAGCTGGTGGAGGAGATGGACCGCTTCATTCCGATCCCCAAGCGCGAGATCGACAAGCCGTTCCTGATGCCGGTAGAAGACGTGTTCTCGATCTCGGGGCGCGGCACGGTGGTGACCGGGCGCATTGAGCGCGGCATCGTGAAGGTTAACGACGAGGTCGAGATCATTGGGCTGAAGGCCACGCAGAAGACGATCTGCACGGGCGTGGAGATGTTCAGGAAGCTCCTCGATGAGGGGCGGGCCGGGGACAACGTGGGTGTTCTCCTCAGAGGCACGAAGCGCGAGGAAGTCGAGCGCGGCCAGGTGCTGGCCAAGCCCGGCTGCATCACGCCGCACACGGCGTTCGAGTGCGAGGTGTACGTGCTGACCAAGGAAGAGGGCGGACGGCACACGCCGTTCTTCAAGGGCTACCGGCCGCAGTTTTACTTCCGCACCACCGATGTGACCGGGCTGATCGAGTTGCCGGCCAACACCGAGATGGTGATGCCGGGGGACAACATCAAGATGAACGTTGAGCTGATCGCACCGATCGCGATGGAGCAAGGCCTGCGCTTCGCCATCCGCGAGGGCGGCCGAACCGTGGGCGCCGGGGTGGTTTCGAAAGTCCTCAAGTAACCCAAAGTCGATTTATAGGCCAGTAGCTCAATTGGCAGAGCGGCGGTCTCCAAAACCGCAGGTTGGGGGTTCGATTCCCTCCTGGCCTGCCAGCCCCTGAAGCGGGGCGCACTTTCGGGAAACGGCGGACACGAATGAACGAACAGGCTCAGGACCAGAACGCCGGCGGCAGCGCCGCCGGCACCATGACCGTCGCGGTCGCGATCGCTCTGCTGATCGCCGGCATCGCGGCGTTCTACCTGCTGGATACGCGTCCTGACTGGCAGCGCTGGGGTCTGGCTGGCCTCGGGCTCGTTGCGGCGGTCGGCGTGTTTGCGCTCTCGCCCCTCGGTCGTCGTTTCTGGCAATTCATCCTCGATTCGCGCGTCGAGCTGCGCAAGGTCGTGTGGCCGAACCGTCAGGAGACGATGCAGACCACCGCGGTGGTGCTCGGTTTCATCGTGTTCGCCGGCATGTTCTTCTGGGTGCTCGATCTGCTGCTGGCCTGGCTCACGCGCATGCTGACCGGTCCGGGGAGTTGATCATGGCGCTCCGCTGGTACGTCGTGCACGCCTATTCGAACTTCGAGCATCGGGTTGCCGAGGCGCTCAAGGAGCGCATCAAGCGCGACGGCATGGAAGCGCGTTTCGGCGAGATCCTGGTGCCGACCGAAGAAGTGGTGGAAATGCGCGACGGCCAGAAGCGCCGCAGCGAACGCAAGTTCTACCCGGGCTACGTGCTGGTGCAGATGGAAATGGACGAGCAGACCTGGCACCTGGTGCGCGACGTGCCCAAGGTGCTCGGCTTCATCGGCGGCACCAGCGACAAGCCGGCGCCGATCACCGAGAAGGAAGCCAACCGCATCCTGCTGCGCGTCGAGGAAGGCGTCGACAAGCCGCGGCCGAAGGTGCTGTTCGAGCCCGGCCAGGTGGTGCGCGTGACGCACGGCCCGTTCAACGATTTCAACGGCGTGGTCGAGAGCGTCAACTACGAGAAGAACCGCGTGCAGGTGGCGGTGCAGATCCTCGGCCGCTCGACGCCCGTGGAGCTCGATTTCTCGCAGGTCGAGAAGGTTTAGACCATCAACTTCTGGGGAGCCTCGCGGCGTTTGTACCCAAGGAGCTGAGAAGAAATGGCAAAGAAAGTACAAGGCTACGTCAAACTGCAGGTGCCGGCGGGCGCCGCGAATCCCGTCGCCGCCGATCGGTCCCGGCGCTGGGCCAGCAGGGCGTCAACATCATGGAGTTCTGCAAGCAGTTCAATGCGCAGACCCAGAAGCTGGAGAAGGGCCTGCCGATCCCGGTGATCATCACCGTGTATTCGGACCGCTCCTTCACCTTCATCATGAAGACGCCGCCGGCGTCGGTGCTGATCCGCAAGGCGATCGGCATTGAAAAGGGCAGCGGCACGCCCAACACCAGCAAGGTGGGCAAGATCAGCCGCAAGCAGATCGAGGAAGTGGCCAAGGCCAAGACCCCCGACCTGACCGCGGCCGACCTGGAAGCCGCCGTGCGCACCATCGCGGGCAGCGCCCGCAGCATGGGCGTCGAAGTGGAGGGCTTCTGACATGCCACACGTAGCCAAGCGGCATGCAGGCATGGAAGACCAAGCTCACGCCGGGCAAGCAGTATCCGATCGATGACGCGCTCAAACTGGTGAAGGAATTCGCGACCGCGAAGTTTCCGGAAGCGGTCGACGTCGCGGTGAACCTCGGCATCGATGCCAGCAAGTCCGACCAGCAGGTGCGCGGCTCGACCGTGCTGCCGCACGGCATCGGCAAGTCGGTGCGCGTCGCGGTGTTCACCAGCGGCAAGAACCAGGATGCGGCGCGGGCCGCGGGCGCCGACATCGTCGGCCTCGAAGACCTGGCGGAGAAAGTGAAGGCCGGCAATTTCGACTTCGACGTGGTGATTGCCAGTCCCGACGCCATGCGCGTGGTCGGCCAGCTCGGCCAGATCCTCGGTCCCCGCGGCCTGATGCCGAACCCGAAGGTCGGCACGGTGTCGCCGGATGTTGCCAACGCGGTGAAGAACGCCAAGGCCGGCCAGGTGCGCTATCGCGTCGACAAGGCCGGCATCGTCCATTGCACGATCGGCAAGGCCACGTTCGAGGTGAACGCGCTCAAGGAGAACCTCATGGCGCTGATGGCGGACCTGCAGAAGGCCAAGCCGGCCGCCGCGAAGGGCATTTATCTCAAGCGCGTCACGCTGTCCTCGACCATGGGGCCGGGCGTGACGGTTGATCATTCGACTCTTTGAAATAGAGATTAACAGACAAGTTTTGGTGCGGACCAGGGGCGCGGCGAGCCGTGCCCCTGGGTTCCATCGAAGACCGCAGGCGGGCCGCACGGGGCCCTTAATGGTCGTCTGCGCAGATGGTGAAACGAACCCGCGGGAATACCCTGTGGCTCGTCGATCACCGTCAGGGCCGGCTCCGGGCGCGCAAGCGCTTTGGATGCCGGGTGTGATGCGACAACCAGGAGGTGTGCGTAATGCCACTGAATCTGGATGACAAGAAGGCGCTGGTGGCGGAAGTCAGCGCGATTGCGGCGAAAGCCCAATCGCTGGTGGCCGCCGAATACCGTGGTCTGACGGTGACCGAGATGACCGAACTGCGTGCCAAGGCGCGCGGCCAGGGCGTGTACATGCGTGTGGTGAAGAACACGCTGGCGCGCAGGGCCGTCGCCGGCACGGCGTTCGAGAACATCGGCACGGTGCTCAAGGGACCGCTGGTGCTGGCCTTCTCGAAGGACGATCCGGGCGCGGCGGCGCGCCTGGTCAAGGCCTTCGCGAAGGACCACGACAAGCTGGTGGCGACGGCCGTGTCGCTTGGCGGGCAGCTGCTGCCCGGCAAGGACCTCGACCGGGTGGCCAGCCTGCCGACGCGCGAGCAGGCGCTGGCCAAGCTGATGGGCCTGATGAAGGCACCCATTCAGAAGCTGGCCGGCACGCTCGTCGGCAACGCCTTCGAAGCTGGTACGGACACTGGCCGCTGTGCGAGACCAGCGGCAGGCCGCCGGCGCGCTAGGCAGCAAGGTTAATTTCCCAAAACATTTTTAAGATTTCAGGAGACGATAATGGCTGCTTCGAAAGACGAGATTCTGGATGCGATTGCCAAGATGAGCCTCATGGACGTGGTCGAGCTGATCGCGGACATGGAGAAGAAGTTTGGCGTGACCGCGGCGGCCCCGGTGGCCGTGGCGGCCGCTGGCGGCGGCGGCGGTGCGGCCGCGGCCCCGGTCGAGGAACAGACCGAATTCTCGGTCACCCTCAAGGAATACCCGGCCGACAAGAAAGTGACGGTCATCAAGGTGGTGCGCGAGCTCACCGGCCTGGGGCTGAAGGAAGCCAAGGACCTGGTCGAGGGCGTGCCGGCGGTGGTGAAGGACGGCGTCAATAAGGCCGATTCCGAGACCATGAAGAAGAAGCTGGAAGAAGCGGGCGCCAAGGTCGAAATCAAGTAACACCTGCGCGCTGCACGGGGGCCCCGCGTGATGCGGGGCCCCGATCTGCTTTCTGACCTATTGAGAGGGTTCAACGATGGCTTATTCCTTCACCGAGAAAAAGCGCATCCGCAAGGATTTCGGCAAGCAGCCGGGGATCCTCGGTGTGCCGTATCTGCTGGCCATCCAGCTCGATTCCTATCGCAGCTTCCTGCAGGCCGACGCGGCCGAGGATGCGCGCATCGATCGCGGCCTGCACGCCGCCTTCAAGAGCGTGTTCCCGATCTCGAGCTATTCGGGCAACGCGACGCTCGAGTACGTGAGCTATCGGCTCGGCGAGCCGGTGTTCGACGTGAAGGAATGCCAGCTGCGCGGCCTGACCTACGCGGCCCCGCTGCGGGTCAAGGTGCGGCTCATCGTCCTCGACAAGGAGGCGCCCGGCGCCAAGAAGCCGGTCAAGGACGTGCGCGAGCAGGAGGTCTACCTCGGCGAACTGCCGCTGATGACCGACAACGGCACCTTCATCGTCAACGGCACCGAGCGCGTCATCGTCTCGCAGTTGCACCGCTCGCCGGGCGTGTTCTTCGATCACGATCGCGGCAAGACCCATTCGTCGGGCAAGCTGCTGTTCTCCGCCCGCATCATTCCGTACCGCGGCTCCTGGCTCGATTTCGAGTTCGACCCGAAGGACTGCGTGTTCGCGCGCATCGATCGGCGCCGCAAACTGCCGGTTTCGATCATCCTGCGTGCCCTGGGCATGAACGAGAGCCGAAGTGCTCGACATCTTCTTCGAGAAGAATGCCATCGACCTGTCGAAGGACGCCGTGGCCATGGAACTGGTCCCCGCGCGCCTGCGCGGCGAGACCGCCAGCTTCGAGATCCGCATCGGCAACCAGGTGATCGTCGAGGAAGGCCGGCGCATCACCGCGCGCCACGTGCGCCAGCTCGAGGACTCGGGCGTCAAGCTGCTGCCGGTGCCGCGCGACTACCTGTACGGCAAGGTGCTGGCCCACGACGTGGTCAACGCCGACACCGGCGAGATCATCGCCAAGGCCAACGAGGTGCTGACCGCGGTCAACGTCGAGAAGCTGATCGACGCCGGCATCACCCGCATCCACACCCTGTACACCAACGACCTCGATCGTGGTCCGTACATCTCCGACACGCTGCGGATCGATCCGACCAAGACGCGCCTCGAAGCGCTGGTCGAGATCTACCGCATGATGCGCCCGGGCGAGCCGCCCACCAAGGACGCGGCCGAGAACCTGTTCAACAACCTGTTCTTCAACAACGAGCGCTACGACATCTCCGGCGTGTCGGGCGCATGAAGTTCAACCGGCGCGTGGGCCGCAAGGAAATCACCGGCTCGAATGTGCTGTCGAAGGAAGACATCCTCGACGTGCTCAAGGTGCTGATCGACATCCGCAACGGCAACGGCGCGGTCGACGACATCGATCACCTCGGCAACCGGCGCGTGCGTTCGGTTGGTGAAATGGCGGAAAACGCCTTCCGCGTCGGACTGGTGCGCGTCGAGCGCGCGGTCAAGGAGCGGCTGACGATTGCCGAGTCCGAGCCGCTGATGCCGCAGGAAATGATCAACGCCAAGCCGGTGGCCGCCGCCGTCAAGGAGTTCTTCGGTTCCTCGCAACTGTCGCAGTTCATGGACCAGAACAACCCGCTATCCGAGGTCACGCACAAGCGGCGCGTCTCGGCGCTTGGGACCTGGCGGCCTGACGCGTGAGCGTGCGGGCTTCGAAGTGCGCGACGTGCACCCGACTCACTACGGGCGCGTCTGCCCGATCGAGACGCCGGAAGGCCCGAATATCGGCCTGATCAACTCGCTCTCGGTCTACGCGCGCACCAACGACTACGGTTTCCTCGAAACGCCCTATCGGCGCGTCGAGGGAAGCCGCGTGACCGACAAAATTGATTACCTGTCGGCGATCGAAGAGGGCGAGTTCGGCATCGCGCGCGCCGATGCGCGCCTCGATGCCAAGGGCATGCTGACCGACGAACTGGTCTCCTGCCGCATTCAGAGTGAGTTCACGCTGCTGGCGCGCGACCGCATCAATTACATGGATGTCAGCCCGAAGCAGATCGTTTCGGTAGCGGCCTCGCTGATCCCGTTCCTCGAGCACGACGACGCGAACCGCGCCCTGATGGGTTCGAACATGCAGCGCCAGGCGGTGCCGACGCTGCGTTCCGAGACGCCGCTGGTGGGTACCGGCATGGAGCGTCCCGTGGCCATTGATTCGGGCGTCACCGTGGTGGCGCGCCGTGGCGGCGTGGTCGACTCGGTCGATGCCTCGCGCATCGTGGTGCGGGTGAACGACGACGAAACCACGGCCGGCGAGCCGGGCGTCGACATCTATAATCTCACCAAATACACCCGTTCCAACCAGAATACCTGCATCAACCAGCGGCCGCTGGTCGATGCCAACAATCGCATCGCGCGCGGCGACGTGCTGGCGGATGGGCCGTCCACCGACCTGGGCGAACTCGCGCTCGGCCAGAACATGCTGGTCGCGTTCATGCCCTGGAACGGCTACAACTTCGAGGACTCGATCCTGATCTCCGAGCGGGTGGTGCAGGAAGACCGCTTTACCACCATCCACATCGAAGAGCTGACCTGCGTGGCGCGCGACACCAAGCTGGGGCCGGAGGAAATCTCCGCGGACATCCCCAACGTCGGCGATGCCGCGCTCGCGAAGCTGGACGAAGCCGGCATCGCCTTCATTGGCGCCGAAGTGCGCGCCAGCGACATCCTGGTCGGCAAGGTCACGCCCAAGGGCGAAACTCAGCTGACGCCGGAAGAAAAGCTGCTGCGCGCGATCTTCGGCGAGAAGGCGAGCGATGTTAAGGACACCTCGCTGCGCGTGCCGCCCGGCATGGACGGCACGGTGATCGACGTGCGCGTGTTCACTCGCGATGGCGTCGAGAAGGATTCGCGCGCCCAGTCGATCGAGAAATCGGAAATCGAGCGCGTGCGCAAGGACCTGCAGGACCAGCGCCGCATCCTCGAGGACGACCTGTACTCGCGCGTGCAGGACATGCTGGTGGGCAAGGTCGCGGCCGCAGGCCCGAAGAAGCTCAAGCACGGCAGCAAGATCGACGCCGACTATCTCGCCGCCCTGACGCGCGAAGAGTGGTTCGAGATCCGCCTCGATGACGAGGAAGCCAATAGCGCGCTCGAGGCCGCGGGCGAGCGGCTCCGTACGCAGCAGCAGGCCTTCGACAAGCGTCTCGAGGAGAAGCGCGCCAAGATCACCGCGGGCGATGATCTGGCCCCGGGCGTGCTGAAAATGGTCAAGGTGTACCTGGCGGTAAAGCGCCGCGTGCAACCCGGCGACAAGATGGCCGGGCGCCACGGCAACAAGGGCGTGATCTCGACCATCGTTCCGGTCGAGGACATGCCGTACCTCGATGACGGCACTCCGGTCGATGTGGTGCTGAACCCGCTCGGCGTCCCCTCGCGCATGAACGTCGGCCAGGTGCTGGAAACGCACCTCGGCTGGGCGGCGAAGGGCCTGGGCCTGAAGATCGGCCGCATGATCGACGCGCAGGCCTCGAGCAATGAGGTGCGAGGCTTCCTCGACCAGATCTACAACCAGACCGGCGGGCAGAAGGAACAGCTGACCGAACTCAACGATGCCGAGATCGTCGAGCTGGCCGGCAATCTGCGGCGCGGCGTGCCGATGGCGACGCCGGTATTCGACGGCGCGGCGGAGAGCGACATCAAGGGACTGCTGAAGCTGGCCGACATGCCGCTGACGGGGCAAACCTGGCTGTACGACGGGCGCACCGGCGAACGTTTCGACCGGCAGGTGACGGTCGGCTACATGTACATGCTGAAGCTCAACCACCTGGTCGACGACAAGATGCACGCGCGTTCCACCGGGCCCTACAGCCTGGTCACGCAGCAGCCGCTGGGCGGCAAGGCGCAGTTCGGCGGCCAGCGCTTCGGCGAGATGGAAGTCTGGGCGCTCGAAGCCTACGGCGCCGCCTATACGCTGCAGGAAATGCTGACGGTGAAGTCCGACGACACCATCGGCCGCACGCAGATGTACAAGAGCATCGTCGATGGCAACCACGAGATGAAGGCGGGCATGCCCGAGTCCTTCAACGTGCTGGTCAAAGAGATCCGCTCTCTGGGCATCAACATGGAACTCGAGCAGGACTGAGGATTTAATACATGAAAGACCTACTCAAGTTGTTCAAGCAGCAGGCGCCGATCGAGCAGTTCGACTCGATCAAGATTGGCCTTGCGTCACCCGAGATGGTGCGTGCCTGGTCGTATGGCGAAGTGCGCAAGCCCGAGACCATCAACTACCGCACCTTCAAGCCCGAGCGCGATGGCCTGTTCTGCGCCAAGATCTTCGGGCCGGTCAAGGACTACGAGTGCCTGTGCGGCAAGTACAAGCGCCTCAAGCATCGCGGCGTGGTGTGCGAGAAGTGCGGCGTCGAGGTCACGCAGTCGAAGGTGCGCCGCGAGCGCATGGGACACATCGAGCTGGCCAGCCCGACCGCGCACATCTGGTTCCTCAAGTCGCTCCCCTCGCGCATCGGATTGATGCTCGACATGACGCTGCGCGAGATCGAGCGCGTGCTGTACTTCGAGGCCTTCGTGGTCATCGATCCGGGCATGACGCCGATGCAGCGCGGCCAGCTGCTGACCGACGAGATGTACCTCGAGGCGATCGAGGAGCACGGCGACGAATTCGACGCCCGCATGGGCGCCGAGGCCGTGCACGAGCTGCTGCAGTCGCTGGATCTCAAGGCCGAGATGGTCAAGATCCGCGAGGACATGGGCAACACCTCTTCCGAGACCAAGCTCAAGCGCCTGTCCAAGCGCCTCAAGCTGGCCGAGTCTTTCCTCGAGTCGGGCAACAAGCCCGAGTGGATGGTCATGACGGTGCTGCCGGTGCTGCCGCCCGACCTGCGGCCGCTGGTGCCGCTCGATGGCGGGCGCTTCGCGACCTCAGACCTGAACGACCTGTATCGCCGCGTCATCAACCGCAACAACCGCCTGCGCCGGCTGCTCGAACTGTCGGCGCCGGACATCATCGTGCGCAACGAGAAGCGCATGCTGCAGGAAGCGGTCGATGCGCTGCTCGACAACGGGCGCCGGGGACGCGCGATCACCGGCACCAACCGCCGGCCGCTCAAGTCGCTGGCCGACATGATCAAGGGCAAGCAGGGGCGCTTCCGCCAGAACCTGCTGGGCAAACGAGTCGACTACTCAGGCCGATCGGTCATCGTAGTTGGTCCGACCCTCAGGCTGCACCAGTGCGGGCTGCCGAAGAAGATGGCGCTGGAGCTGTTCAAGCCGTTCATCTTCCACAAACTGCAGATCCGCGGCGACGCCTCGACCATCAAGGCCGCCAAGCGCCTGGTCGAGCGCGAGGGCACGGAAGTCTGGGACATCCTCGAAGAGGTGATCCGCGAACATCCGGTGCTGCTGAACCGTGCGCCAACGTTGCACCGCCTGGGCATTCAGGCCTTTGAGCCGGTGCTGGTGGAAGGCAAGGCGATCCAGCTGCATCCGCTGGTGTGCACGGCTTTCAACGCCGACTTCGACGGCGACCAGATGGCGGTGCACGTGCCGCTGTCGATCGAGGCGCAGCTCGAGGCGCGCGCCCTGATGATGAGTTCGAACAACATCCTCTCGCCCGCCAACGGCGACCCGATCATCGTGCCCTCGCAGGACGTGGTGCTGGGTCTGTATTACCTGACGCGCGAAAACGTCGGTGCCCGTGGTGAAGGCATGTACTTCAGCGACGTGCACGAGGCGCACCGCGCCTATGAGGGCCGCACCATCGACCTGCAGGCGCGCGTCAAGGTCCGCATCAAGGAATACGTGCGCAGTGCCGCCGGCAGCCTCGAGCCGCGCGTTCGCCTGATCGCGACCACGGTTGGACGTGCGCTGTTGTCGGAGATTCTGCCTAAGGGCATGTCCTTCGATCTGATCAACCAGGACATGACCAAGAAGAACATCTCGGCGATCATCAACGCCTGCTACCGTATCCTGGGTCTCAAGGAAACGGTGGTGTTCGCGGACCAGCTCATGTACATGGGGTTCCACTACGCGACCCGCTCGGCGGTCTCGTTCGGCATTGACGACATCGTCATTCCGGAACAGAAGGTCAAACTGGTCGGCGCCGCAGAGCGCGAAGTGAAGGAAATCCAGGACCAATACGCCTCCGGTCTCGTGACCAACGGCGAACGCTACAACAAGGTGGTCGACATCTGGTCGCGCGCCAACGATCAGGTCGCGAAAGCGATGATGGAAAAGCTCGGCACCGAGGACGCCACTGATTCGCAGGGCAAGAAGCAGCGGCAGAAGTCCTTCAACTCAATCTTCATGATGGCCGATTCCGGCGCGCGCGGCAGCGCGGCGCAGATCCGCCAGCTGGCCGGGATGCGCGGCCTGATGGCCAAGCCGGACGGCTCGATCATCGAGACGCCGATCACGGCGAACTTCCGTGAAGGCCTGAACGTGCTGCAGTACTTCATCTCGACGCACGGCGCCCGCAAGGGCCTGGCCGATACCGCGCTCAAGACCGCGAACTCCGGCTACCTCACGCGCCGCCTGGTCGATGTCGCGCAGGACCTGGTGGTTACCGAGGTGGACTGCGGCACCAGCCGCGGGCTGTCGATGTCGCCGCTGGTCGAAGGCGGTGACGTGGTCGAGGCGCTCGGCGAGCGCGTGCTGGGCCGCGTGGTGGCCGCAGACGTGCTCAAGCCTGGCACCGACGAGGTGCTGGTGGTGGCGAACACGCTGCTGGATGAAGGTCTGGTGAAGATGATCGAGGAGGAGGGCGTTGATCAGATCAGCGTCCGTTCGCCGATCAGCTGTGAGACGCGCTACGGCGTGTGCTGCAATTGCTACGGCCGTGATCTCGGCCGCGGCCGCATCATCAACATCGGCGAAGCGGTCGGGGTCATCGCCGCGCAGTCGATCGGCGAACCCGGCACGCAGCTGACGATGCGCACCTTCCACATCGGCGGCGCCGCCTCGCGGGCCGCGGCCGCCAGCAGCGTCGAGATCCGCAACAAGGGTACGCTGCGCTTCCATCACATCAAGACCGTCGAACACGAGAAGGGCCACCTGGTGGCCGTGTCGCGCTCCGGCGAGATCGGCGTAGTCGACGAGTTCGGGCGCGAGCGCGAGCGCTACAAGATCCCCTACGGCGCCACCATCAATTCGAAAGAAGGCGCCAAGGTGGTCGGCGGCCAGGTGGTCGCGACCTGGGATCCGCACACTCATCCGGTAGTCACGGAAGTCGCGGGCAACATGCGCTTCACCGACTTCGTCGACGGCCTGACGGTCGCCACGCAGGTCGATGAGGTGACGGGCCTGTCGAGCACCGTGGTGCTCGATTCCAAGCAGCGCGGCGGCAAGGAATTGCGCCCGACGATCAAGCTGCTGTCGTCGAAGGGCAAGGAACTGACTTTCGCCAACACCGTGATCCCTGCGGTCTACAACCTGCCGCCGGGCGCATTGGTGAACCTGACTGACGGCGCCAAGGTGTCGGTCGGCGACATCATCGCGCGCATCCCGCAGGAATCCTCGAAGACCCGCGACATCACCGGCGGTCTGCCGCGCGTCGCCGACCTGTTCGAGGCCCGCAAGCCCAAGGACCCGGCGATCCTCGCCGAGAAGACCGGCACCGTGAGCTTCGGCAAGGAAACCAAGGGCAAGCGGCGCCTGGTGATCACCGACGAGCACAGCGAGAAGTACGAAGAGCTGATCCCGAAGTGGCGCCAGCTCAACGTGTTCGAGGGGGAGCAGGTCGAGCGCGGCGAAGTCATTGCCGACGGCGAACCCAACCCGCACGACATCCTGCGCCTGCAGGGTGTCGAGCCGCTGGCCAACTACCTGGTGCGCGAGATCCAGGACGTGTACCGCCTGCAGGGCGTGAAGATCAACGACAAGCACATCGAGGTGATCATCCGCCAGATGCTGCGCAAGACCGAAGTCATGGCGATCGGTGATACCGCCCTGCTGCGGGGCGAGCAGCTCGATCGCTCACGCGCGTTGGCGATCAACGATCGCGCGGCGAGCGGCGGCAAGGAAGGCGCGCGGCTCCAGCCCGTGCTGCTCGGCATCACCAAGGCGTCGCTGGCCACCGAGTCGTTCATCTCGGCAGCTTCGTTCCAGGAGACCACACGCGTGCTGACCGAAGCCGCGGTGCGCGGGCTCAAGGACGATCTGCGCGGCCTGAAGGAAAACGTCATCGTTGGCCGGCTGATCCCGGCGGGCACGGGCTTCGCTGCCCACGCCCACCGCCGCCGCAAGAACGACGCCACGGAGCCGCGCGGCTTCATGGACGTCGGCGCCAGCATGGCGGACGCCGAAGAGGCTGTGGTTCCCGCAAGCGAGGAAGAGAGCGCGGCGGGGTAGGAGCGTCTGAAACGGGAGATCGCCGATCTTGAGCGGGACGCGGCGCGCTGCGAGCGGAAGCTCACCGACCAGCGGGCCGGCCGGCGGCCCGGCGCCCGTGTCCAGGCCTGAATTCGCGATACTCGGCGCCGGCGTCCTGGGCGCAATCATCGGCGCACATCTGGCGCGCGCTGGCCGTTCCGTGCTGCTGCTCGCACGCGGCGCGCGCGCGCGCCAGATCGGGGAGCAGGGGCTGCGCATCAGGGGCCTGGTGGAATTCGACCAGCGGGTGCCGGTGCTGAGCAACGCTGCGGCATTCCAGGGCGCGCAGTACCTGGTGGTGACCACCAAGACCTACAGCACGGAATCTGCACTCGCGCCGCTCCGCCATGCACCCATCGACGCCGCGTTCTCCTTCCAGAACGGCCTGATGAAGAACGAGCAGCTCGCAGCCGCGTTCGGCGCCGGGCGCGTACTGGGTGCCATCGCCAACACCAGCGGTGAAGTGCTGCCCGGCGGTGAGGTGCTGTTCACGCGCAACGAGCAATTGTGCGTCGGCGAGCTCTCCGGAGCTTTGAGCGAGCGGGCCCGCAGCATCGCACAAAGCATCGACGCCGCTGGCGTGCACACCAGCGCCGCCACCGATATCCAGAGCCTCGAGTGGGCGAAGTTCGCCTCCTGGGCTGCGCTGATGGCGCTGTCGATCACGGTGCGGACCGAGACCTGGCGTTACATGAGCGATCCGCATGCGGCGCTGCTGCTGGCGCGACTGGTGCGCGAGGTGGGGGCGCTGGCCACGGCCAGCGGCGTGACGCTCACCGACCAGTCCATGCTACCGGTTGCCAGTCTGTGTGCCAGTACGGAGCTGGATTCGGTCGCACGCGATCCAGGCACTCGGCGAGCAGCTGCGGCTGCGGGCGCCCGGGCACCGCATGTCCACGCTCCAGGATTTGCAGGCCGGGCGGCCGCTCGAGGTGGAGGAAACCCTGGGATACGCGGTTCACAAGGCCGCCGGGCTCGGGCTGGCCCTGCCGCTGCTCGAGTCATCGTACCTGCTTGCCAGAACCATCGACGGGGTTGGCCGGTAGCGGCCGCCACAGCGTTAGCCAAGCCGGCCAGCGCGCACTATCATGTCTGGGCGCTTGATCCTGGGGAGGGGCTCATGCAGAACCTGGTGCACAACTATCTGAAGGCGCTCGAAGCCGGCGACGTCAACAAGGCGGCGGCACAGTTCATTCCCGACGGCTGGGTGCAGTCGCCGTTTCTCGGGCGCATGCCGGTGCGCCAATTCATCAAGAAGGTGGCCGACTCATCGAGCGGCACCAAGCTGACCGTGCACGACGTACTGATAAGCGCCGAAGGGCACCTGCGCGCCGTGGCGTACTATAACTATGACTGGCGCCTCAAGGACGGCTCGCGCGTATCCTTCGACTGCGCCGACGTGTTCAACTTCGATCCCAGCACCGGGCACATTCAGTCGATCGTGCTGGTCTACGACACGCACCCGGTGCGCGGCGTGGTCGAGCACCAATATCCTTGAAGTGCCGGGCCACATGGCGGCGCACAGCGCTGATGGCTGTGGCCGCGGCGGTGGCTGCGCTGGCGGCGGGCCGTATCGTCAGACAACCCTGAGAGATCGATGTCGTACCGAACCGGACGCATAGTCCGCGCGCTGCTCGCGTGCGTGTTGCTGGCCGGCGCCGCGGGCGCCGCCACTGCAACCCCGCCTGCTACAGTCGCGCGCACGCCAGACGAACTGCGCGCGCGGGAGATCTTTGCGCGCGTGATCGGATTCCATACGGAGGTCGGCCGTGGCGAGGTGCCGGCGCTGGCCGGGTACCTGAGCGAGCTGCTGCGCGATGCCGGTTTCCCCGCCGCAGACATTCGCTTCCTGCCATTGGGTGAAACCGGATCGCTGGTGGTCCGCTACCGCGGCGATGGGAGCGGCGGCAAGCCGATCCTGATGCTGGCCCACATGGACGTGGTGACGGCGAAGCGCGAGGAATGGCAGCGCGATCCGTACACGCTGGTCGAGGAGAACGGCTACTTCTTCGGGCGCGGCACGCTGGACGTGAAGGGCGGCCTGGTCTGCCAGGTGATGGCGTTTCTGCGCCTGAAGGCGCAAGGCTTCGTGCCCCGCCGCGACCTGGTGCTCGTGTTCACCGGTGACGAGGAGACCAGCCAGGACACGACCGCAGATCTGGTGAACAACCATCGCGATTTGCTGGATGCGGATTTCGCGCTCAATGCGGACGCCGGCAATGCGACGCTCGACGAGGCGACCGGCCGCCCGTTGTTCCTGAGCCTTGGCACCGCGGAGAAGACCTACGCCAGCTATGAGCTCACCACGCACAGTCCGGGCGGCCACACCATGGAGCCCGGGCCGCACAATGCCATTTACGATCTCGCCGCGGCGCTGCGACGGATCCAGGACTACCACTTCCCGGTGCAGTGGAACGACACCACGCGGCAATACTTTCAGGGGATCAGTGCGCGCACCGGGGGCGAGCTTGGCGCGGCGATGCGTCGCTTCTCCGCCGATCCGCACGATGCAGCGGCGATCGGGGTGCTGGAGCAGACGCCGTATTTTGCCGCGATGCTGCGCACAACCTGTGTGCCGACGCTGCTGCGCGGCGGCCACGCGGAGAACGCCCTGCCGCAAACCGCCACCGCGACCATCAACTGCCGGATCTTCCCTGGCGTCGATCCGGCCACGGTGCGCGAGCTGCTGCAACAGCTGGCTGGATCGCAGGCCGCGGTCACGGTGCTCGGTCGCTTGACCTGGAGCAACGCTTCGCCACTGCGCGCGGACGTGGTCGAGGCCGTGACGCGTGCGGTGCGCGCCCGCAATCCGGGCGTGCCCGTGATCCCAATGCAGGAACCCGGCCTTTCCGATGCGGCCTACTTCCGTGCGATCGGCATCCCGAGCTACGGCGTGCATGCCGCGTTCTTCAAGCTCAGTGACGATTTCCAGCACGGCCTCAACGAACGTGTGCCGGTCAACTCCTTCTATGATTATCTGGACTACTGGTACCGGCTCCTGAAGGATCTCGCCGGTCCCCCCGATCGACGCTAGCGGGGCGGCGCGCGCCGCCCATCTAGCGGCAGCAGGGGGCCCGGAGCCGACCGGGCTGGCTAGCTGAGGCGCTTCCCGCCCGTTTGGGGAGTGTGCCGTGATGGGGCCGGTCAACAATGCGAGTATCGGGGAGCGACTTGACCGGCCCCATCACGGCACACCCGCTGAACGCACGACTTGAAAGACGCCTGCACCCCCTCCCCGCCCCAATATTGCAGAGCAGCAAGGCGTTGACTTGCCGCCCCCCGCTACCTAGAATCGCCGGCCTTTGCTGGCCCGGCCAGACGTTCGCCGTGCCGCAAGAATCGTGATCAGCAGCGCCGGGCCGCCTGAAGGGGCGGCCCGGCGCTTCTTGTCAGTTGTAAAAGTCTGATTTGATTGGAGTTTTCATGGCCACAACAGGTCAACTGATCCGCCAGCCGCGGCGCGTGCCGGCGGAAAAGACCAAGGTGCCGGCGCTGGGCGCTTCGCCCCAGAAGCGCGGGGTCTGCACGCGCGTCTACACCACGACGCCGAAGAAGCCCAACTCGGCACTGCGCAAGGTCGCGCGCGTTCGGCTGACCAACGGCTATGAAGTCACCAGCTACATCGGGGGCGAAGGCCACAACCTGCAGGAGCACTCGGTAGTGCTCATCCGCGGCGGGCGCGTCAAGGATCTCCCCGGCGTCCGCTACCACACGGTGCGCGGCACGCTCGATTGCGCGGGCGTCGGCAACCGCCGGCAGAGCCGCTCCAAATACGGCGCCAAGCGCCCGAAGAAATAACCGAGGTATACACCCATGTCGCGTCGCGCCGCTGCACCCAGCCGCACCATTCTCCCGGATCCGAAATTCAAGAGCGACATGCTCGCGAAGTTCATGAACGTCGTGATGGAAAGCGGCAAGAAATATGCCGCGGAGCGCATCATCTACGGCGCACTCGACCGCATCACCGAGAAGACCGGCCGCGGCGGCTCGGAAGCGCTCGAAGTCCTTTCGACCGCGCTCGAGAACGTCAAGCCGATGGTCGAGGTGAAGAGCCGCCGCGTCGGCGGCGCCACCTACCAGGTGCCGATCGAAGTGCGCGCCAGCCGCCGGCAGGCGCTGGCGATGCGCTGGGTGATCGAGGCCGCGCGTGCCCGCAGTGAGAAGTCGATGGCGCACCGCCTGGCGCACGAGCTGCTCGATGCCGCCGAAAACCGCGGCAACGCCGTGCGTAAGCGCGAGGACACGCACCGCATGGCGGAGGCCAACAAGGCCTTCGCGCATTACCGTTGGTAGACATAGGCGGATGTCGTGGCACGCGTGACGCCCATCGAGCGTTATCGGAATATCGGCATCTCGGCGCATATTGACGCCGGGAAGACCACCACGACTGAGCGGATCCTGTTCTACACCGGCGTGTCGCACAAGATCGGCGAAGTACACGACGGCGCCGCGATCATGGACTACATGGAACAGGAACAGGAGCGCGGCATCACCATCACTTCCGCGGCCACCACCTGCTTCTGGAAGGGCATGGACAAGACCCTGCCCGAGCACCGCATCAACATCATCGACACGCCCGGGCACGTCGATTTCACCATTGAAGTCGAGCGCTCGCTGCGGGTGCTCGATTCCGCGGTAGCGCTGTTCTGCGCCGTATCGGGCGTGCAGCCGCAGTCGGAGACCGTCTGGCGGCAGATGAACCGCTACGCTGTGCCGCGCATCGCCTTCGTCAACAAGATGGATCGCGCTGGCGCGAATTACTTCCGCTGCCTCGAGCAGATCAGGACGCGCCTGCGTGGCAATCCGGTGCCGGTGCAGCTGCCGATCGGCGCCGAGGACAGCTTCGAGGGCGTCATCGACCTGGTGCGCATGAAGGCCATCTACTGGGACATGGAAACCCAGGGAATGAAGTTCGAGTACCGCGACATTCCGGCCGAGCTCAAGGCGCAGGCGCAGGAGTACCGGCAGAAGATGATCGAGGCCGCGGCCGAAGCCAATGAGGGGCTGCTCAACAAGTACCTCGAAGGCAAGGAGCTGAGCGAGGCGGAGATCCACAAGGGTTTGCGCGAGCGCGCCTTCCGCAACGAGATCGTGATCTGCATGTGCGGCACGGCCTTCAAGAACAAGGGTGTGCAGGCGCTGCTCGACGCGGTGATCGAATACATGCCCTCGCCGACCGAGATGCCGGCGGTCAAGGGCACGGACACGGACGGGGAGCCGGACACGCGCCATGCCAGTGACGAGGAGCCGTTTTCGGCGCTGGCGTTCAAGATCCTCAATGATCCGTTTGTCGGCAATTTGACCTTCTTCCGCGTCTATTCCGGCACGCTCAATTCGGGCGATTCGGTGTACGTGCCGACCAAGGACAAGACCGAGCGCATCGGCCGCCTGCTGCAGATGCACGCCAGCGAGCGCACCGAGATCAAGGAAGTACGCGCCGGCGACATCGCTGCCGCCGTGGGGCTCAAGGACGTGATCACCGGCGACACGCTGTGCGACGAAGACCAGGTCATCACGCTCGAGAAGATGATCTTTCCGCAGCCGGTGATCTCGGTGGCGGTCGAGCCCCGGACGCAGGTCGACCAGGAAAAGATGGGCCTGGCGCTGCAGCGCCTCGCCAAGGAAGACCCTTCGTTCCGCGTGCACACCGACCAGGAATCCGGCCAGACCATCATTTCGGGCATGGGCGAGCTGCATCTCGAGATCATCGTCGATCGCATGAAGCGAGAATTCAAGGTCGAGGCAAACGTCGGCAAGCCGCAGGTTGCATACCGCGAAACCATCCGTGCCAAGGTCGAGTCGGAAGGAAAGTTCGTGCGCCAGTCGGGCGGCCGCGGCCAGTACGGCCACGTCTGGCTGAAAATCGAGCCGCACGAGCAGGGCAAGGGCTACGAGTTCGTCAATGGCATAGTCGGCGGCACCGTGCCGCGCGAGTACATCCCGGCGGTCGACAAGGGCATCAAGGAAGCGGTCGAGACCGGCGTGGTGGCCGGCTACCCCGTGGTCGATGTAAAGGTGACGCTGTTCGACGGTTCGTACCACGACGTCGACTCGAACGAGATGGCGTTCAAGATTGCCGGCAGCATGGGCTTCAAGGAAGGCTTCCGGCGCGCCAAACCGGTGCTGCTCGAGCCAATTATGAAGGTGGAAGTCGTTACCCCCGAGGACTATTCGGGAGACGTCATCGGTGACCTCAATCGCCGCCGCGGGCAGATCACCGGCATGGACGATTCGCTCTCCGGCAAGGTCATTACTGCCGATGTGCCGTTGTCGGAAATGTTCGGGTACGCGACCACCGTGCGCTCGATGAGTCAGGGCCGCGCCACCTTCACGATGGAATTTTCGAAGTACGTGGAAGTACCTTCGCATATCGCCGAAGGGATCATCAAGAAGTGACAGGCAGCTAGTCTGGGTTTTAATAATTAATGGACGCGCTGCGTCGCAGATGCAGCGCGTTATTTGTTGGCCGGAGGCCATGACATGTCCAAAGAAAAGTTCGAGCGCACTAAGCCCCACGTGAACGTTGGGACGATTGGCCATGTGGATCATGGCAAGACGACCTTGACGGCGGCGCTGACCAAGGTGATGGCCGAGACCTATGGGGGCCAGTTCATGGCCTATGACCAGATTGACAAGGCGCCGGAGGAGAAGGCGCGCGGGATCACGATCTCGACCGCGCACGTGGAGTACCAGAGCAAGGAGCGGC
Organism: uncultured Gammaproteobacteria bacterium; assembly: GCA_963811485.1. Lineage (GTDB taxonomy): Bacteria > Pseudomonadota > Gammaproteobacteria > Steroidobacterales > Steroidobacteraceae > FEN-1191. Next base: position 807,454 of record CAWERO010000006.1, on the reverse strand, counting down.
ACTACGCGCACGTGGATTGCCCTGGGCACGCTGACTATGTGAAGAACATGATCACCGGTGCGGCGCAGATGGACGGGGCGATCCTGGTGGTCTCGGCCGCTGACGGCCCGATGCCCCAGACGAGGGAGCACATCCTGCTGGCGCGCCAGGTGGGCGTGCCCTCGATGGTTGTGTACATGAACAAGGCGGACATGGTCGATGACAAGGAGCTGCTCGAGCTCGTTGAGATGGAAGTGAGGGAACTGCTGTCGGTGTACAAGTTTCCCGGGGACAAGACCCCGATCATCATCGGCTCGGCGCTGAAGGCGCTGGAAGGGGACAAGAGCGAGATTGGGGTGCCCTCGGTGGTAAAGCTGGTGGAGGAGATGGACCGCTTCATTCCGATCCCCAAGCGCGAGATCGACAAGCCGTTCCTGATGCCGGTAGAAGACGTGTTCTCGATCTCGGGGCGCGGCACGGTGGTGACCGGGCGCATTGAGCGCGGCATCGTGAAGGTTAACGACGAGGTCGAGATCATTGGGCTGAAGGCCACGCAGAAGACGATCTGCACGGGCGTGGAGATGTTCAGGAAGCTCCTCGATGAGGGGCGGGCCGGCGACAACGTGGGTGTTCTCCTCAGAGGCACGAAGCGCGAGGAAGTCGAGCGCGGCCAGGTGCTGGCCAAGCCCGGCTCGCATCACCCCGCACACGGCGTTCGAGTGCGAGGTGTACGTGCTGACCAAGGAAGAGGGCGGACGGCACACGCCGTTCTTCAAGGGGTACCGGCCGCAGTTTTACTTCCGCACCACCGATGTGACCGGATTGATCGAGTTGCCGGCCAACACCGAGATGGTGATGCCCGGGGACAACATCAAGATGAACGTCGAGCTGATCGCACCGATCGCGATGGAGCAAGGCCTGCGCTTCGCCATCAGAGAAGGCGGTCGAACGGTCGGCGCGGGCGTAGTGTCAAAGGTACTGAAGTAACCAGCACAGCGAGGCGTGAGGTCGCGCACTCGATGCCGCTTCAACAAAGCGAGTATCGGGGAGCGACTTGAAGTGGCATCGAGTGCGCGACATCAAGGATTGATCTTATGGCTAGTCAAAATATTCGCATCCGCCTCAAGGCGTTCGATCACAGGCTGATCGACAATTCCGCCAAGGAAATCGTCGATACCGCCCGCCGGACGGGAGCGACCGTGCGCGGGCCGGTGCCGCTGCCGACCAAGATGGAGCGCTTTACGCTGCTGGTCTCGCCGCACGCCGACAAGGACGCGCGCGACCAGTTCGAGCTGCGCACCCACAAGCGGCTGATGGACATCGTCAACCCGACCGACAAGACGGTCGACGCCCTGATGCGCCTCGAGCTCCCGGCGGGCGTGGACGTACAGATCAAGCTGAACTTGACGCGGGGTTGCGGGGTTGCTGGAGCCCCCGGCTGCTATACTAGGCGGCCTTTTAGTGCCCGGGTTACCCTGGGCAAACCGCGGCAACGCGGCATCGGGCGAGGTTGGCGGGCCCACAAGGGGGCTGGCCAAGACCACTCGAGAGTATCGGCGGGTTCCCCGCCGACCTCCGGTAGTCACGCCACTATTTTTGTGCGACGCGCACCAATCGCAGTGCGCGTCCCGTGATTGAGGAACGACAGATGGCAATTGGTCTGGTCGGCCGCAAATGCGGCATGACGCGCGTGTTTACGGAAGCCGGTGATTCGGTGCCCGTGACCGTGGTGGAGCTGCTCCCGAACCGCGTCACCCAGGTGAAGACGGACGAGCGCGACGGGTATCGCGCCGTGCAGGTCACCTATGGCGCGCGCCGCCCGCAGCTGCTGTCCAAGTCGGTCGCCGGCCACTATGCCAAGGCCAGCGTTGCTCCGGGGCGCGAGCTGATCGAATTCCGCCTGACCGGCAAGGACGATGCCGACCTGCAGCCGGGCGCCGAACTCAAGATCGACCGTTTCAGCGCCGGCCAGCTGGTCGATGTCACCGGCGTCACCATCGGCAAGGGCTATGCCGGCGTCGTGAAGCGCCATAATTTCGCGGGCGGCTACGCCTCGCACGGCCATTCGGTGTCGCATCGCGTGCCCGGTTCCATCGGCCAGCGCCAGACGCCGGGCCGCGTGTTCCCGGGCAAGCGCATGTCCGGCCACATGGGCGTCGTGCGCCGCACCACCGAGAACCTGAAGGTGATCAGTGTCGACGCGGCCCGCAACCTGCTGCTGATCAGCGGTGCGGTGCCCGGTGCCAAGGGCGGCCAGGTGCGTGGTGCGTCCCTCGGTCAAGGCCGCGCGCCTCGCGCGCCGCAAGAGCATCGCGCCCAGCAAGGTGGCTGCGGCCAAGCCGGCCGTCGCCGCGAAGCCCGCCGCGGCCAAACCCGCTGCGGCCAAGCCGGCAAGTAAGAAGCAGTCCATGAAGCTCAAAGTTGCCAACGGCGGGGCTGAATTGCAGGTGTCCGACACCGCCTTCGGTCACGACTACAACCAGGCCCTGGTGTTCCAGGTCGTCAACGCCTACCGCGCCGCTGGCCGGGCGGGCACCAAGGCGCAGAAGTCGCGCGCCGAAGTGCGCGGCGGTGGGCGCAAGCCCCACGCGCAGAAAGGTTCGGGCTCGGCGCGCGCCGGTTCGATCCGCAGCCCGATCTGGGTCGGCGGCGGGCGCACCTTTGCGGCCAAGCCGCGCGATTTTTCGCAGAAGGTCAACCGCAAGATGTATCGCGGCGCGCTGCGCGCGATGTTCTCCGAGCTGGTGCGCCAGGACCGGTTGCTGGTCACCGATGGCATCGCGCTCGAGGCGCCGAAGACGCGGCTGCTGGCCAACCACCTCAAGTCTCTGTCGCTCGACAACGTGCTGATCATTGTCGAAGCGCTGGACGAAAAACTGTTCCTCGCGGCCCGCAACCTGCCGGGCGTCGAAGTGCTGGCGGTCGGTTCGGTCAATCCGGTCAGCCTGGCCGCGCACGACAAGGTGCTCGCCACCGTCGGCGCCGTGAAACTCATCGAGGAGCGCCTGCAATGAACTACAAGGTTCACAAGCAAGCCGCGAAGCCTGGCCACGGAGCGCCTGATGAACGTGCTGGTCGCGCCGCACGTCACGGAAAAGACCGCGCAGAACCTGCAGCTGCGCAACCAGTACACGTTCCGCGTGCTGCGCGACGCGACGCGCCTGGAAGTGCGCGCCGCCGTCGAACTCATGTTCGACGTCAAGGTGGCGGGCGTGCAGGTGGTTAACGAACCCGGCAAGTCGCGCCGTTTCGGCCGCACTCCCGGGCGCACGCAGGATTGGAAAAAGGCCTATGTCAGCCTGGCCGAAGGCCAGAGCATCGACTACGAAGCCGCCGCAGGGAAGACCTAGAGGTAAGTCATGGCGCTGATCAAGCTCAGACCCACTTCTCCCGGCGCGCGCTTTGTCGTGCGCGTCGCGCGTGGCCACCTGCACAAGGGCGGCCCGCTCGAAGTCGCTCACCGTGCACCAGAACAAGACTGGTGCGCGCAATCATTCCGGCCGCATCACCACGCGCCACATTGGCGGCGGTTCGCGCCAGAAATACCGGCTGGTCGATTTCCGTCGTGACAAGGACGGCATCAAGGGCGTGGTCGAGCGGCTCGAGTACGACCCGAACCGCACCGCGCACATCGCCCTGGTGCTGTACGCCGACGGCGAGCGCCGTTACATCCTGGCGCCCAAGGGCCTCAAGGATGGCGATGAAGTGCGCTCCGGCAGCGAGTCACCGATCAAGCCCGGCAACTCGATGGCGCTGCGGCACATTCCGGTCGGTTCGCTGGTGCACAACATCGAGCTCAAGCCAGGGCGCGGTGGCCAGCTGGCGCGCAGCGCCGGCAATTCCGCGCAGTACGCCTCGCGCGAAGGCACGCATGCGCTGGTGCGCCTCAAGTCCGGCGAGACGCGCAAGGTGCACATCGACTGCCGCGCCACGCTCGGCGAGGTCGGCAATGACGAACACAACCTGCGCACCTACGGCAAGGCCGGCGCCAAGCGCTGGCGCGGCATTCGCCCGACGGTGCGCGGCGTGGCCATGAATCCCGTTGATCACCCGCACGGCGGCGGTGAAGGCAAGCCCGGCCAGGGCAACCCGCACCCGGTGTCGCCGTGGGGCCTGCAGACCAAGGGCAAGAAGACGCGCCGCAACAAGCGCACGCGCAACATGATCGTGCAGCGGAGGAAGTAAGCGTGCCTCGTTCACTCAAGAAGGGTCCGTTCATCGACCTGCATCTCGCCAAGAAGGTGCAGGTGGCCGCCGCCAAGAATGATCGCCGGCCGATCAAGACCTGGTCGCGCCGTTCGATGGTCATTCCGGAAATGGTCGGCCTGACGATCGCGATCCACAACGGCAAGCAGCACCTGCCGGTGCTGATGACCGAGAACATGGTCGGCCACAAGCTCGGCGAATTCGCCCCGACGCGCATGTTCAAGGCGCACGGCGGCGATCGCAAAGTGACCACGGCGGAGTAATACATGCAGGCCTCAGCAACACTCAGCAACGCGCGCATCTCGCCGCAGAAGTGCCGCCTGGTCGCCGACCTGGTGCGCGGCCGTCCGGTGGGCGGCGCCCTGGCGATGCTCAAGTTCACGCCGAAGAAGGGCGCCGATCTGGTGCTCAAGGTGCTCGAGTCGGCCATTGCCAATGCCGAGCACAACCTCGGCGCCGATATCGATCAGCTGAAGGTCGCGCGCATCGAAGTCGATGTCGCGCGCGTCCGCAAGGGTTTCGCGGCGCGCGCCAAGGGGCGCGGCAACCGCATCGTGAAGCGCAACAGTCATATCACCGTCCAGGTCAGCGACGGCAGGAAGGACTAAGCAATGGGCCAGAAGGTCAATCCGCTGGGTATACGCTTAGGGATAACCCGTGACTGGGTGTCCAAGTGGTACGCGAGCAAGAAGCAGTTCCCGCTGCTGGTGCACACCGATTTCCGCGTGCGCGAGTTCCTGAAGAAGAAGCTCGCCGAGGCCTCGGTCAGCCGCATTCTGATCGAGCGCGCCGCCAAGAAGGTGAACATCACCATCCAGACCGCGCGCCCCGGCATCGTCATCGGCAAGAAGGGCGAGGACATCGACAAGCTGCGCGCCGATACCGCCAGGCTGTTGGGAATCCCGGTCGCCGACGTGCGCCTGAACATCGCCGAAATTCGCAAGCCCGAGCTCGATGCGCAGCTGGTTGCCGAAGGCATCGCACAGCAGATCGAGAAGCGTGTGATGTTCCGCCGCGCCATGAAGCGCGCGGTGATGAGCACCATGCGCAGCGGCGCGCTGGGCATGAAAGTGCGGATGTCCGGCCGCCTCAACGGCGCCGAGATCGCGCGCACCGAGTGGGTGCGCGAAGGCCGCGTCCCGCTGCACACTTTCCGCGCCGACATCGACTACGGCCTGGCCGAGTCGCAGACCACCTACGGCGTAATCGGCGTCAAGGTCTGGATCTTCAAGGGCGAAGTGTTCGACCAGGCGGAGCTCGACCGCAACGCTCAGGCAGGCGCCGAAGCGGCTGCCGCCGCCGCCGCCGCCGCAGCTGCAGCGCCGCTGCGGCCACTGCGGCCGCTGCGACTGTCGCCGCAACGCCGGTGGTTGCTGCGCCGGTGGCGCTGTAAAGGAAGCGGGGATCAGTTAGGAATTCAAGGCAATGCTGCAACCCAAACGCACCAAGTATCGCAAGCAGTTCAAGGGCAAGAACTACGGCCTGGCGACCCGCGGCAGTACCGTGGCCTTTGGCGACTTCGGTCTCAAGGCGACCGAACGGGCGCGCATGACCGCGCGCGAGATCGAGGCGGCGCGGCGCGCCATGGCGCGCTACGTCAAGCGCGGCGGTCAGATCTGGATCCGTGTGTTCCCGGACGTGCCGATCACCAAGAAGCCGCTCGAAGTCCGCATGGGCAGCGGCAAGGGCAACGTCGAGTACTGGATCGCCAAGGTCAAGCCCGGCAAGGTGTTGTTCGAGATGGAAGGCGTCACCGAGGAAATCGCCCGCGAGGCCTTCCGCCTGGCCGGCGCCAAGCTCTCGGTCACCACGTCCTTCGTAAAACGGCAGGTGCGCTGATGAAAGCCAGTGAGATGCGGAACCAGCCGGCGGCGGCGCAGGCCGCCCTGCTGCTCAAGCTGCGCAAGGAACAGTTTGCGCTGCGCCTGCAGCGCGCCACCGGCCAGCCGGTCAAGCCCGACCAGTTCGGCAAGGTGCGGAAGAATATTGCCCGCCTGAAGACGGCGATACGCGCTGGCGCTGCCGCGCAGCCGGCGGTCGCGGCGAAGGCCAGCGGAGGAAAGCGATGAGCGCTGAATTGAACAATGAACAGGTGGCTGCGGCGGGAGAGCCGGCGGCGCTCAAGGTCCCAGAGCAGCGCGGCGATCGCGTGCTCACCGGGCGCGTGGTCAGCAATAAGATGGACAAGACCATCGCGGTGCTGATCGAGCGGCTGGTGCGCCACGAGACCTACGGCAAATTCCTGCGCCGCAGCACCAAGCTGCTGGCGCACGATGAAAAGAACGAAGCTCGCGAGGGCGATACCGTCACCATCACACCGTGCCGGCCGCTGTCGCGCCGCAAGTCCTGGCGCCTGCTGTCGGTGATCGGGCGGGCGACGCCATGATCCAGATGTGCTCCATGCTGCAGGCCGCCGATAACAGCGGCGCCCGCACGGTGATGTGCATCAAGGTGCTGGGTGGGAGCCATCGGCGCTATGCGACCGTGGGCGACGTCATCAAGGTCAGCATCAAAGATGCGATTCCGCGCGGCAAGGTCAAGAAGGGCGAGGTCTACGACGCCGTGGTGGTGCGTACCCGCGCCGGCGTGCGCCGCGCCGATGGCTCGCTGATCAAGTTCGACGGCAACGCGGCGGTGCTGCTGACCCCGAAGCTCGAGCCGATCGGCACGCGTATCTTCGGGCCTGTTACCCGTGAGCTGCGCACCGTGCAGTTCATGAAGATTATTTCGCTCGCGCCCGAGGTGCTGTGATGAGAACCATCCGCAAGGGCGACCAGGTGGTGGTGCTGACCGGCCGTGACAAGGGCCGGCGCGGCGCGGTGTTGCAGGTGCTGCCCGAGCGGGCGGTGCTGGTCGAGAACTGCAATCGCGTCAAGCGGCACACCAAGGCGAATCCGCAGGCCAACCAGCCCGGCGGCATCATCGAAAAGGAAATGCCGCTGGCGCTCGCCAAGGTGGCGCTGTGGAACCCGGCCTCGAAGAAGGGCGACCGGGTGGGCATCAAGACGCTGGCCGATGGCAAGAAGGTGCGCTTCTTCAAGTCGAACGGCGAAGTCATCGACGCCTGAACGGACCGGGCACGAGTTTAAAAGTTATGGCAAGACTGCAACAAATCTACCGCGAGAAGATCGTCCCGCAGCTCACGGCTGAACTCGGGCTGAAAAACCCCATGCAGGTGCCGAAGATCACCAAGATCACGGTCAACATGGGCGTGGGTGAAGCCGTTGCCGACCGCAAGCTGATGGACGCGGCGGTCGCCGACCTGACCAGAATCACCGGGCAGAAGCCGCTGATCTGCAAATCCAAGAAGGCGATCGCGGCCTTCAAGCTGCGCGAGGGCCTGGCGATCGGCTGCAAGGTCACGCTGCGCGGCGCCCGCATGTACGAGTTCCTCGATCGGCTGATCAGCGTGGCGATGCCGCGCATCCGCGATTTCCGCGGTGTCTCGGCCCGCGCCTTCGACGGTCGCGGCAATTACACGCTGGGCGTGAAGGAACAGATTATTTTCCCGGAGATCCAGTACGACGCCATCGACCAGGTGCGCGGCATGGATATCACCATCACGACGAGCGCGCGCGACAACGTGCAGGGCCGCGCGCTGCTGACGGCTTTCAACTTTCCGTTCCGCAAGTAGGCGGACCGGCACTTTCGAGGATCGGGCATGGCCAAGACCAACATGATCGAACGCGACAAGCGGCGGGTGCTGACGGCGAAGAAGTTCGCCGTGGTGCGCGCGCAGCTCAAGGAAGCGATCCGCAGCCCGAAGTCCTCGCCGGACGAGCGCAGCGCCGCGCAGGCGAAACTGCAGGCACTGCCGCGGGACGCGGGCCCGACGCGCCAGCGCAACCGCTGCGCGATCACCGGCCGGGCGCGCGGCGTGTACAGCAAGTTTGGCCTGGCACGCACCAAGATTCGCGAAGTCGCCGCCCGCGGCGAGATTCCCGGGCTCGCCAAGGCGAGCTGGTAGGAGCCACAACGATGAGCATGACCGATCCGGTTGCCGACCTGCTGACCCGCATTCGTAACGGGCAGAGCGCGCGCAAGACCAGCGTGACGATGGCGTCTTCGAAACTGAAGACCGCCATTGTTCGCGTGCTGAAGAGCGAGGGTTTCATTGCCGACTTCAATGTCGGCGACCAGCAGGGTAAACCCCTGCTGACCGTCGATCTCAAGTACTACGACGGCCGGCCGGTGATCGACCGTCTCGAGCGCGTCAGCCGTCCGGGGCTGCGCATTTACCGCGGCAAGGAAGAGCTGCCGCGCGTGCTCGGCGGCATGGGTACGGTGATTGTCTCGACCCCCAAGGGCGTGATGACCGACCGCGCAGCGCGGGCCATCGGCCAGGGCGGCGAAGTCATCTGCATCGTGGCCTAGAGCGGAACAGCAGAGCGGAATACGAATTATGTCCAGAGTCGCTAAACAAGTGGTGCTGATTCCATCTGGTGTGACCGTCACGGTCGGCGCCGACGTGGTCACCGTCAAGGGAGCCAAGGGCGCGCTGTCGCTCCCGGTTGCTGCGGGCGTGTCGGTGGCGCAGGACAGCAAGCAGCTGCAGGTGAGCTATGCCGACGCGGGCGAAGCGCGCACCCGCGCCGGGTCGACGCGCGCACATCTGGCGAACATGATCACCGGCGTGACGCGCGGCTATGACCGCAAGCTCGATCTGGTGGGCGTCGGCTTCCGCGCCGCGGTCGCCGGCAAGGCGCTGAACCTGACGCTGGGCTTCTCGCATCCGGTGAGCTATGCGATTCCGGAAGGCATCACCATCGAAACGCCGAGCCAGACCGAGATCCTGATCAAGGGTGCCGACCGGCAACGCGTCGGCCAGACTGCCGCCGAGATCCGCGGCATTCGTCCGCCCGAGCCCTACAAGGGCAAGGGCGTGCGCTATTCGGACGAAAAGATTTCCCTCAAGGAAGGGAAGAAGAAGTAGTTCGCAGGTACACCGGCAATGAACATCACCAAGAAACAGCGCCGCACGCGGCGCGCCATCAAGACCCGCGCCAAGATCCGCGAGACGGGCACGCCACGGCTGACCGTGCACCGCACGCCGCGCCACATCTATGCGCAGCTGTTTGCCGCCGATGGCTCGCAGGTGCTGGCCGCCGCTTCCACCGTGCAGAAGGCGGTGGCGAAGGACCTGAAGTACACCGGCAACATCGAAGCAGCGCGCGCGGTCGGCCGGGCGATCGCCGAGCGCGCCAAGGCGGCCGGATTTGCCAAGGCGGCGTTCGACCGCTCGGGGTTCCAGTATCACGGCCGCGTCAAGGCGTTGGCCGACGCCGCCCGTGAAGCCGGGCTTGAATTCTAGGGCTGCGCCAGGACACAGCATTACATGGCAAGAAACGAGAAGAACCAGAGCGCCGACGACCTGATGGAAAAGCTGGTCGCGGTCAACCGTACGGCCAAGGTGGTCAAGGGCGGCAAGCAGTTCGGCTTCACCGCGCTCACCGTGGTGGGCGATGGCGCCGGCCGGGTCGGCTTCGGCTTCGGCAAGGCGCGCGAGGTGCCGGTGGCCATCTCCAAGGCGATGGCCCATGCCCGCAAGAGCCTGGTCAATGTCAGCCTGGCAAACGACACGCTGCACTACGCGGTCAAGGGCGACGCATGGCGCGACGCGCATTTTCATGCAGCCGGCTTCGAGCGGCACCGGGGTGATCGCCGGCGGCGGCATGCGCGCGGTGCTCGAGTGCGCCGGCGTGCGCAACGTACTGGCCAAGAGCTACGGTTCGCGCAATCCGATCAACGTGGTGCGGGCCACGGTCAAGGCGCTGGCGAGCGTGCGCTCGCCGGACGAAATCGCCGCCAAGCGCGGCAAGACTCTCGAAGACATACTCGGGTGAGATCATGGCGACGGGTGGCAAAGTGACAGTGACCCTGGTGAAGAGCCTGTACGGGCAGCTCAAGCACATCAGCTCTTCGGTGCGCGGCCTGGGGCTGCGCCGCCGTCACCAGAGCGTAAAGGTCGCCGATACCGCGGAGAACCGCGGCATGATCAACGCGGCCTCCCACATGCTGAAGGTGGAGCGAAGCTGACATGCGACTGAATACCATCAAGCCGGTAGCGGGCTCGCGCCGTCCGCGGCTGCGCGTCGGGCGCGGCGCGTCCGCGGGCCAGGGCAAGACCTGCGGCCGCGGCGTCAAGGGCCAGCGCGCGCGCAAGGGCGGCTACCACAAGGTCGGCTTCGAGGGCGGACAGATGCCGCTGCAACGCCGCATGCCGAAGGTCGGTTTCCGCTCCGCCATCAAGGCGCTGCGCGCGGAAGTCCGGCTGCACGAGCTGGCGCGGGTCAAGGTCGGGGTGATTGACCTGGCGGCACTCAAGGCGGCGCAGATAGTTTCGGTATTCGCCGAGAGCGCCAAAGTCGTGCTGTCAGGTGAGCTCAAGCAGGCGGTGCACCTCAAGGGTATCGGCGCCACCAAGGGCGCGCGCGCGGCGATCGAAGCGGCCGGCGGCAAGGTCGAGGCCTGATGGCCACGAGCGCCCTCAGCAATCCGGCGGCAACCATCGCCCAGGCAGGCAGGAGCGGGGAGATCCGCTCACGCCTGTGGTTCCTGTTCGGCGCCCTGGTGGTCTACCGCATCGGCACCTTCATCCAGGTGCCGGGCATCAACCAGGCTGCAGTGCTGCGTTTCTTCACCGACCAGTCGAGCGGCATCCTCGGCGTAGTCAACAGTTTCAGCGGCGGCGCGCTGCAGCGCATGTCGATCTTCGCGATGGGCGTGATGCCGTATATCTCCGCTTCGATCATCATCCAGATGCTCGGCATGGTGGTGCCGACGCTGATGGAATACCGCAAGGAAGGCGAAGCCGGGCGGCGCAAGACCACGCAGCTGACGCGCTATTGCACCGTGGGCCTGGCGGTGTTCCAGTCGTTTGGCGCCGCCGTGGCGCTGCAGAACGGCCAGTACGTGCTCAATGGCGGACCGCAGTGGCTGCTGGTGGCGACCGTCACCATGACCACCGGCACCATGTTCCTGATGTGGCTCGGCGAGCAGATTACCGAGCGCGGCGTCGGCAACGGCATCTCGATGATCATTCTATCGGGCATCGTCGCCGGGCTACCGGGCGCGCTCAGCCGCACCTTCGAATCGGTGAGCAACGGCGAAATGCAGCCGATGTTTGCGATCGCGCTGGTCGCGATCGTGCTCGGCGTCACCGCCTTCTGCGTGTACGTCGAGCGCGCGCAGCGCCGCATCACCGTGCACTATGCCAAGCGGCAGGTCGGCCACCGCCTGTATGCGGGGCAGAGCAGCCACCTGCCGTTCAAGCTCAACATGTCGGGCGTGATTCCGCCGATCTTTGCCTCGAGCCTGCTGCTGTTTCCGGCCACCATGGCCAGTTTCTTCGCCACCGGCTCGGATACCAGCATGAGCCTGGTGCTGCAGCGGATCCAGGCCGCGCTCAATTACGGCCAGCCGCTCCATCTGGTGCTGTACGCGGCGACTGATCCTCGGCTTCACCTTTTTCTACACGGCGCTGGTGTTCAACGCGCGCGAGACCGCAGACAACCTCAAGAAGTCCGGTGCCTTCATCCCGGGCATCCGTCCCGGGCCAGCAGACCGGCGAGTACATCGACAAGGTGCTGACGCGCCTGACGCTGTGGGGCGCGGCCTACATCATGGCGGTATGCCTGCTGCCCGAGGTGCTGGTGTCCTCGCAGGGCGTGCCGTTCCAGTTCGGGGGCACCTCGCTCCTGATCGTGGTCGTCGTGGTGATGGATTTCATGGCGCAGCTGCAGGCGCACATGATGTCGAATCAGTATCCCGGCCTGATGAAGAAAGCCAATTTGCTGGGAGCCGGCCGCGGTGCCGCAGGTCAGGGTGAGCGATGAAAGTACGTCCGTCAGTAAAGAAGATCTGCAAGAACTGCAAGATCGTGCGCCGTCGCGGCGTGGTCTACGTGATCTGCGTCGACGCGCGGCACAAGCAGCGGCAAGGATAGAGGTAGCAGCATGGCACGCATAGCCGGCATCAATATTCCGATGAACAAGCACATCGTCATCGGCCTGACCCACATCTTCGGGATCGGGCGCACGCGTGCGCTCGAATCCTGCGCCGCCGCGGGCGTCGATCCGACCACCAAGGTCAAGGACCTGACCGAGACGGAAGTGACCGCGCTCCGTGCGCAGCTGTCGCGCTATCCGCTGGAAGGCGACCTGCGCCGCGAAGTGTCGATGAACATCAAGCGGCTGATGGACCTGGGCACCTGGCGGGGCATGCGTCATCGCAAGGGACTGCCGGTCCGCGGCCAGCGCACGCGCACCAATGCGCGCACCCGCAAGGGGCCGCGCAAGCAGGCCGTGAAGCTGAATGCTCCGCCCGGAAAAGTCTAAGCAAGAGTTCATAGCAGGCAAGAATACTCATGGCTGAACAGAAGACACAGCAATCCGGCGCCGCCGGCGCGGCCGCGGCGGCGCCGCCGCGGCGGCCGAAGAAGCCCAAGAAGGCGCGCAAGAACGTGCTCGATGCGATCGCGCACGTGCACGCGTCCTTCAATAACACGATCATCACGATCACCGACCGACAGGGCAACACGCTGTCGTGGGCGACCTCGGGCGGCTGCGGCTTCCGCGGTTCGCGCAAGAGCACGCCGTTTGCCGCGCAGGTGGCCGCCGAGAAGGCCGGCGTTGCTGCGCAGGAACACGGCGTCAAGAACGTCGAAGTGCGCGTCGGCGGCCCGGGCCCCGGGCGCGAGTCCGCAGTCCGTGCGCTGAACGGCTGTGGCCTGAAGATCACCAGCATCGAGGACGTAACGCCGATTCCGCACAACGGCTGCCGTCCGCCGAAGAAGCGGCGCGTTTAAAGCGCGTCCAGGGGAAGCATACATATGGCGCGATATCTCGGTCCTACCTGCAAGCTCGCCCGCCGCGAGGGCACCGACCTGTTCCTCAAGAGCGGCGCCAAGCCGCTCGAGAGCAAGTGCAAGTTCCAGGTGCCGCCCGGCGGCATCAAGAGCGAGCGCCGGCAGCGGCTGTCCGACTACGGTCTGCAGCTGCGCGAGAAGCAGAAGCTCCGTCGCATGTACGGTGTGCTCGAGCGCCAGTTCCGCGGCTACTACCAGCAGGCGGCGCGCCGCACCGGCGCCACCGGCGAGCAACTGCTGAAGCTCCTGGAATCGCGCCTCGACAACGTCGTCTACCGCATGGGCTTCGCGGCCACGCGCTCGGAAGCGCGCCAGCTCGTGAGCCACAAGGCGATCGAGGTCAATGGTGGCGTCGTCTCGATCGCGTCGTACCAGTGCAAGGCGGGCGACGTGGTGCAGGTGCGCGAGCGTGCCCGCAAGCAACTGCGCATTCAGGGCGCGCTGGCTTCGGCGACGCAGGCCGGCCTGCCCGAATGGGTCGAGGTCAACGACAAGGAAATGCGCGGCATATTCAAGACCGTACCGGCTCGCGAAGACGTGCTCCCCGACGTCAACGAGAACCTGGTGGTCGAGTTGTATTCGAAGTAAGGGTAGGAGCAGCTATGCAATCGTCAGTCAGCGAATTCCTCAAGCCCCGCGTGGTCAAGGTGCAGCCGGTTGCCCCGCGCCAGGCGCGCGTCGTCATCGAACCGTTCGAGCGCGGCTTCGGCCATACGCTCGGCAATGCGCTGCGGCGCGTACTGCTCTCGTCCATGCCTGGGGCTGCGATCACCGAGGTGGAGATCGACGGTGTGCTGCACGAGTACACCAGCATCGAGGGCGTGCAGGAAGACGTCGTCGACGTACTGCTCAACCTCAAGCTGGTCGCGCTGCGCATGCATGCGCGCAGCTCGGCTGAACTGCGGCTGCACAAGAAGGGCCCGGGCCCGGTGACCGCCGGCGACATCCAGACCGATCACGACGTCGAAGTCGTGAATCCGGAACTGGTGATCGCCAATCTCACCAAGGCCGGCGAGCTGAACATGCAGATGAAGATCGAGCGCGGCCGCGGCTATCGCCCGGCCGTGCAGCGTGTGGCCTTCGAGGAACAGACCCGGCCGATCGGCCGCCTGCTGCTCGACGCCTCGTTCTCGCCGGTCCGCCGCGTCACCTACTCGGTGGAAGCGGCGCGCGTCGAACAGCGCACCGACCTCGACAAGCTGATCATCGACATCGAGACCAACGGCACGATCGAGCCGGAAGAGGCCATCCGCCGCGCCGGCGGCATCCTCAAGGACCAGCTGTCGGTGTTCGTCGACCTGCAGGGTGAAGACGAAGCGGTCGCCAAGATCACCGAAATGCAGTTCGACCCGATCCTGCTGCGTCCGGTCGATGAGCTCGAGCTCACGGTGCGCAGCGCCAACTGCCTCAAGGCCGAGAACATCCACTACATCGGCGATCTGGTGCAGCGCACGGAAGTCGAACTGCTGCGCACGCCGAACCTGGGCAAGAAGTCGCTCACCGAGATCAAGGAAGTGCTGCAGAGCCACGGCCTGATGCTCGGCATGCGGCTCGACGGCTGGCCGCCCGCGGGCCTGCGCCGCGACGAAGAAAGCGGCCTGATCTGACCTATCGCCTGAGAGAATTTCATGCGTCATAAACTTACCGGCCGCCAGCTATCGCGCAACAGCCCGCATCGGCGGGCGATGCTGCGCAACATGGCTGGCTCGCTCCTGCGGCACGAGACCATCCGCACCACGCTGCCGAAGGCCAAGGAACTGCGCCGCGTGGTCGAGCCACTGATCACGCTCGGCAAGAGTGATTCCGAGTCCAACCGGCGGCTGGCGTTCGCGCGCCTGCGCGACACGGCGGTGGTCAGCAAGCTGTTTGCCGACCTCGGGCCCGCGTTTCCGCACCCGGCCGGGTGGCTACACGCGCATCCTGCGGATGGTGCCGCGCCCGGGTGACTCCGCACCGATGGCGCTGATGCAACTGGTTGACCGGCCGGCGCCCGTGGCGGTCGACCGCGGCGGATGAGGCCGCGGCCGGACCCAAGGCAAAGCGCCCGCCCCGGACAGCGAAGGAGCCGGCGGCCAAGGCGGCTAAGGCCGGCAAGCCGGCGGATAAGGCCGCGAAGCCCGCCAAGGCCGACGACAGCGCCGGCGGCGGGGAAAAGCCGGCGCGCGCGGTGAAGAAGGCGGCGGCCAAGAAGAGTGACAGCAAGACTATGGCCAAGACCGCCAAGAAGAAAAAGTCCAAGTAGCCGGACGAGGAGCGCAGCATGAGCCTGGGGGCAGATTTCAAGGAATTTGCGATGAAGGGCAATGTCGTCGACATGGCAGTCGGCGTCATCGTCGGCGCCGCGTTCGGCAAGATCGTTTCCTCCCTGGTCGAAAACGTGATCATGCCGCCGCTGGGCATGTTTCTGTCCGGGGTCAGTTTTTCCGACCTGGCCGTGACCATTGGCAGCGGGCCGGATGGCAAGGACGTGCTGCTGAAATACGGCGCTTTCCTGCAGACCATCTTCGATTTTGTCATCATCGCCTTCGTGCTGTTCATGGCCATCCGGGCCATCAACCGACTCAAGAAGCCGCCCGCGCCAGCGGCTCCGGCGGGCCCGCCACGCCAGGAGCAGCTGCTCGAGGAGATCCGCAATCTGCTGGCAAAACGCTGAAATCCGGGTTCTGGAGCGCTGTCGCGGCCGTTTATTTGCGCGTGACCGATTGAATTGCGCCACAGCTTCTATAGAATCGACGACCGCGACGGAAAGTCGCGATTCAAACTAGTTTGATTGTTGTTTTAACTTCTGATTATCTGGGGATTCATCGATGAATATTAAGCTCGCTCTTGGCGCTGCTGTCGCAGCGTTCGCGCTGGTTGCTTGCAGCAGCCAGGAACCCGCTGCTCCGGCCGCCGCTCCGGCTGCCGATGCCGCTGCTCCTGCCGCCGCTCCGGCTGCTGATGCCGCTGCTCCTGCCGCTGCTCCGGCTGCCGACGCTGCTGCCCTCCGGCTGCCGCCGCTCCGGCTGCTCCGGCTGCTCCGGCGAAGAACTGATCCAATCGGGTCTGGCATGAAAGCCCGCGCAGGCCGTAACCCGGCCTGCACGGGCTTTCGTGTTTTGCGGCATGATTTCGGGCATGACGATCAGCGTCCGCGACACACGCCAGTCGCGCGGCGACCGCGCCTGGATCGAATCGGTCTATCGCGATTACCTCAATGACCTGGCGCCGCTCGGCACCGGTCTGTTTCCGGCGCTGCCCGAAATCGGCCACCGCGAGCCCGACCAGCTGGCCAGCTGGTTTGCCGATTCCAGCGCCCACCTGCTGACGCGTGCTCAAGGAAGACCGGCCAGTGGGCTTCGCGATGGTGCGCACCGGGCCGGGCGCAGCCGGACGCGGCGCGGCCGAATACTCGATGGCCGAGTTCTTTGTCGCCCGCCCTGGCGCCGCCGCGGCGTGGGCCAGGAGGCCGTGCGGCTGATCTTCGATCGCTTCTCCGGTCGCTGGCACATCATGGAATACCTGCGTAACCCGCAGGCCGTCGCCTTCTGGCGCCGCGTGGTCAGCGCCTATACCGACGGGCGCTACCAGGAGCGCTCGGAGAGCGGCGAGCTGCACCAGTACTTCGAATCCGGCGCGCAGCGTGCTCGCAGCGGGCCCTCCGCCTGCACTGCATCAGTCTGCCTTGAAACCGATCCGCTTGTGGCTGCCGTCGCAGTAGGGCTTGTTCGCCGAAGCGCCGCAACGGCACAGGTATGTTTCGTTCGTGCGGTTGATCGTGCGGCCGGTGCCGCTGACCGACTTCGAGCGCGCCGCTCAGCTTGAGCGGTCCGTCGGCGAGCGGCGTGATCGCCAGCGCGCCGTTGCGGATTGCCAGCGGCGTTGACACCGCGGTCGGTGGCTCGCCGCTGGCGCTGAAACCCGCCGCGGCGTGGCTGCCGTCGCAATAGGGCTTGTGCGCCGACGCGCCGCAGCGGCACAGCGTGGCGCGCAGCGCGCGCTCGCCCCCGGGGAGCGCCAGCTCCGCGTGAAACGCCGAGCGGCCCATTCTCGCGCACGCGCACGCGTGTTCACCAGCGGCGGCGCCTCGTCGGCGACTGCCGTCATGGCGCGTGCAGGTGATGGCGCCGGACGGGCAATTGGCGGCCAGCGCGGCGATTTCCTCGGCGCTGGCGCGGTCCGGGTGGATCCATTCGCCCTCGACATTGGGCACGAACACGTCGGGCCGGTCGAGCACGCAGTGGCGCGAGTGGATGCACTTGCGCCGCATCGAAGTGAATGCTCGCCTGGGGCCGCGCACGATTTCCATTTTGCCGCTCATGCCTGCTCCTGGCCTGCGTTGCGCAGTCTACTCTACGTCCGCCGTCGGCGCCGCGCGGGCGCGCGCGCAGGAGCGGCGCCAGGTACTGGCCGGTGAGCGAGTCGCGATTCGCGGCCACGGCCTCGGGCTACCTTCGGCCACGATGCGGCCGCCGTGCTCGCCGCCGCCGGGGCCCAGGTCGATGACCCAGTCGGCGGTCTTGATGACGTCGAGGTTGTGTTCGATCACGACCATGGTGTTGCCGGCGTCGACCAGCCGCTGCAGCACGCCCAGGAGCTGCGCGACGTCGTGGAAATGCAGTCCGGTGGTCGGCTCGTCGAGTATGTAGAGCGTGCGGCCGACGCCGCGCTTGGCCAGTTCGCGGGCCAGCTTGATGCGCTGGGCTTCGCCGCCCGACAGCGTGGTCGCGCTCTGGCCCAGGCGCACGTACTTCAGGCCGACATCGAGCAAGCGTGCGCAGCCGGTTCGCGGCCGCCGGGCACGCTGGCGAACAGCGCGGCCGCGTCCTCGACGGTGAGTTCCAGCACCTCGTGGATGTTGCGCCCGCGGTACTTCACTTCCAGCGTCTCGCGGTTGTAGCGGCGGCCGCGGCAGACGTCGCAGGGCACGTACACATCGGGCAGGAAGTGCATCTCGACGCGCAGCATGCCGTCGCCCTGGCAGGCTTCGCAGCGGCCACCGCGCACGTTGAAGCTGAAGCGCCCGGCGTCGTAGCCGCGTGCGCGCGCCTCCGGCACCTGCGCAAACAGCTCGCGGATCACCGTGAACAGGCCGGTGTAGGTGGCCGGGTTCGAGCGCGGCGTGCGGCCGATCGGATTCTGGTCGATGTCGATGACGCGCTCGAAGCGCTCCAGGCCGCTGAGCGCGCGGCAGGGCGCCGCGCCGGCCAGGCTCCCTTCGTTGTAGCGGGCCGCGGCGTGGCGGAACAACGTGTCGTTGATCAGCGTGGACTTGCCAGATCCGGAAACCCCGGTGACGCAGGTGAACAGGCCGATCGGGATCTGCACATCGAGGTTGCGCAGGTTGTTGCCGCTCGCGCCCTCGATGGCGATGCAGCGCGGCGCCGCGCTTGCGGCGCTGGACCGGTACGGCAATGGCCTCGAGGCCCGCCAGGTAGCGGCCGGTGAGCGAGGCGGGGTTGGCCTCGATCTGCGCCGGCGTGCCCTGCGCAACCACCTGGCCACCGTGCACCCCGGCTCCAGGGCCCAGGTCGACCACATGATCGGCGCTGCGGATCGCGTCCTCGTCATGCTCCACGACGATGACGGTATTCCCCAGGTCACGCAGCCGGTACAGCGTGCCCAGCAGCCGCTCGTGGTCGCGCTGGTGCAGGCCGATGGAAGGCTCGTCGAGGATGTACATCACGCCGGTGAGGCCCGAGCCGACCTGGCTCGCGAGCCGGATGCGCTGGGTCTCACCGCCCGAGAGCGTATCGGCGGCGCGATCGAGCCCGAGGTAGTCGAGGCCGACGTCGGTCAGGAAGCGGAGCCGTTGCACGACTTCGCGCACGATGCGTTCCGCCACCGCCGCACGCCACCCGGCCAGGTGCAGGGCTTCGAAGTGCGCCAGCGCGTGACCGACGGTAAGGCTGCTGAGCTCCGCGATGTTGCGGCCGTCGATCAGCACCGCGCGCGCGGTCGCATTCAGTCGCGTGCCGCCGCAATCCGGGCAAGGCCGCTCGCCGCGGTACCGGCCCAGTTCCTCGCGCACCGCGCCGGCATTCGCTCTCGCGCCAGCGGCGCTCGAGGTTGGGCATGATGCCTTCGAAAGGCGTGGCGACGGCGCTGTGCGGTGCCGCGTGAGTCGTGGTAGCGAAACTCGATTTCGGCGCCCTCGCTCCCGTACAGGAGCCGCGCTTGCACCTGCGTCGGGCAGGTCTGTCCATGGTGTATCGATGTCAAAGGCGTAGTGCCGCGCCAGGCCCTGCAGCAGCTGGAAGTAATGCTTATTGTGCCGGTCCCAGCCGCGCACGGCGCCGGCGGCGAGCGACAGCTGCGGGTGCGAGATCACGCGCTGCGGGTCGAAGAAATCCTGCACGCCGAGCCCGTCACAACTGGCGCAGGCGCCGGCCGGATTGTTGAAGGAAAACATCCGCGGCTCGAGCTGCGGCACGGCAAAGCCGCATTCGGGACAGGCGTGGCGGCTGGAGAACACCAGCGGTGCGAGCGCCGCTTCCGCTCCAAACACCACCCGCGCCGTGCCGCCGCTGAGCTTGAGCGCGGTCTCGAAGGACTCAGCCAGGCGCTGCGCGACCTCGGAGCTTGGCGCGAAAGCGATCCACCACGGCCTCGATCGGTGTGCTTGCGCCGCGGGTCCAGCGATGGCGCGTGCTCGAGCTCATGCACCGTGCCGTCGATGCGCACCCGCACGAACCCCTGGCCGGCCAGTTCGCCGATCAGCTGCGTGTGCTCGCCCTTGCGGTCGGTGACCAGCGGCGCGAGTAGCAGCGCCGCCTGGTCCGGCCCTGCGCGCAGCACCTGGTCCACCATCTGGCCGACGCTCTGCGCGGCCAGGTCGATGCCGTGATTCGGACAACGCGGCAGCCCGGCGCGGGCGTACAGCAGGCGCAGGTAGTCGTAGATCTCGGTGACCGTGCCGACGGTCGAGCGGGGGTTATGCGAGCCGGCCTTCTGCTCGATGGCGATGGCCGGCGACAGGCCCTCGATGCTGTCGACATCCGGCTTGTCCATCATCGACAGGAACTGCCGGGCATAGGCCGACAGCGACTCGACGTAGCGTCG
This sequence comes from uncultured Gammaproteobacteria bacterium, assembly GCA_963811485.1. Classification (GTDB taxonomy): domain Bacteria; phylum Pseudomonadota; class Gammaproteobacteria; order Steroidobacterales; family Steroidobacteraceae; genus FEN-1191. The sequence goes on along the minus strand of CAWERO010000006.1, from coordinate 787,362 downwards.
CTGGCCCTCGGCGTAGAGGGTATCGAAGGCAAGGGAGGACTTGCCGGACCCGGACAGGCCGGTCAGCACCGTCAGCTGGCCACGCGGGAGGTCCAGGTCGATGTTCTGGAGATTGTGGGTACGTGCGCCGCGTACGCGGATAGTCATCATGGGGAAGGTGATTCGGGCGGCCCAAAGGAGGCACAGGACTGCAGCCATTCTACACCCCTTCGCGGGCCGGCCGGCCGACCCCCCTCTCTTCCAGGGCGGCAGGGGATCGCGGCGTAAATGGGGTTATGGGGAGTCTTAGCGGCCTGGTTGGCCCGCGGCGGGCCCAGCCGGGGGTGAATGGTGGGTTACGCAGCAGAAACAGGGCCTGCCGCAGGCGCCGGCGGCGACTACAATAGCGCCCCTCCACCAGCAGAAGTTCGCAAGAGGGCCTGGCCATGGCGCGCGGAATCAACAAAGTCATTCTCATCGGCAACCTGGGCGCCGACCCGGAAACCCGTTCCATGCCTTCTGGCATGACGGTCGCCAATATCCGCATTGCCACCAGCGAGAGCTGGAAGGACAAGCAGTCCGGCGAGCAGAAGGAGCGCACCGAGTGGCATCACGTGGCGATGTTCGGCCGGCTGGGCGAGATCGCCGGCGAATACCTGCGCAAGGGCTCGCAGGTGTACATCGAGGGCTCGCTCCGCACCCGCAAGTGGCAGGACAAGGAAGGGCGCGACCGCTACACCACCGAAATCATCGCCGACGAGATGCAGATGCTCGGTGGCCGCGGCGGCGGCGGCGGTGGCGGTGGCGGTGGCGGCAGCAGCACCGGCAGTTACGAATCGCGCGAGCGCGCTCCGGCGGGTGAGCCGGCTGCGGCCGGTGCCGGCGCCAGCGCCGAAGAGTTCGATGACGACATTCCATTCTGAAGCATGAGCGGCCGCTACTACATCAAGACTTTTGGCTGCCAGATGAACGAGTACGACTCCGCGCGCATCGCGGACGTGCTGCGCGAAAGCGCGGGGCTGACGCCCACCGAAGACCCGGCGCAGCGCCGACCTGCTGCTGATGAACACCTGTTCGGTGCGCGAGAAGGCGCAGGACAAGGTGTACTCGCTGCTGGGCGAATGGCGCGCTGCACAAGCTGCGCAGGCCCGGTGTGCTGATCGGCGTCGGCGGCTGCGTCGCCAGCCAGGAAGGCGAGGCGATCAGCGCGCGCGCGCCGTTCGTCGACCTGGTGTTCGGTCCGCAGACCATCCACCGGCTGCCGGCCATGCTGGGGGCAGTGCGGGAGCACGGCCGGCGCGGTGGTCGATGTCAGTTTTCCGGAGATCGAGAAGTTCGATCACCTGCCGGCGCCGCGCGCCGAAGGTGCACGCGCCTACGTGTCGATCATGGAAGGCTGCAGCAAGTACTGCAGTTTCTGCGTGGTGCCGTATACGCGCGGCGATGAGGTCAGCCGGCCGTTCGCCGCGGTGCTCGACGAAGTGCGCGCGCTGGCCGCGCAGGGCGTGGGCGAGGTGACGCTGCTCGGGCAGAACGTCAACGCCTACGCCGGCGCGCTCGCGGGCGGCGGCACCGCCGACCTGGCCGCGCTCATCCACCACGTGGCGCGCATCGAGGGCATCGAGCGCATCCGCTTCACGACCTCGCATCCGCTCAATTTCACCGACAGCCTGATCGAGGCCTACGCCAGCGTGCCGCAGCTCGCCAATCACCTGCACCTGCCGGTGCAGAGCGGGTCCGATCGCGATCCTGGCGCCTGATGAAGCGCGGCTACACGGCGCTCGAATACAAGGACCGGTTGCGCCGGCTCCGCGCGGTGCGGCCTGGCATTGCCATTTCCACCGACATCATCGTGGGCTTTCCCGGCGAGACCGAGCGCGATTTCGAGGCGACGCTGGCAGCTGGTCGCCGACGCCGGCCTCGACCAGTCCTTCTGCTTCATCTACAGCGCGCGGCCGGGCACGCCCGCCGCCGCGCTGCCGACGAAGTGCCGCCCGAGATCAAGCAGCAGCGGCTGGCGCGGCTGCAGGCAGCTGCTCGATGCGCAGAGCCTGGCATTCAGCCGCACCTTGGTCGGCACCGTGCAGCGGGTGCTGGTCGAGCGGCACGCGAAGAAAGATTCCCGCGAGCTCGCGGGGCGCACCGAGTGCAACCGCTGGGTCAATTTCAGCGGACCCGCCTCGCTCCTGCAGCGCTTCGTGGATGTCGTGGTCACCGAGGCGCGGCCGCACTCGCTGCGCGGGCGATTTGAGCCGGCCGAACGCCGGCGCGGATCGTCCTGTCACCCGGCGTGCGCGCCGCCGCGAGGGCCTGAACCTGGCTACGTCCACCGTCGCCATCGCCCGCGAATTCGAGCTGGAACCGGCCGACAACGCGCGGCTCGCGAGCCTGTGCGGGCCGCTCGATGCCAACCTGCGCCTGCTCGAGGTCGCGGCTCGAAGTGCAGATCCGCCGCCGCGGCCACGGCTTTCGCGTGCAGGGGCACGCAGGCCGAAGCGGCCGAACGGGCGCTGCGCGAACTGCACGGACAGGCTGCGGGCGGCGAGATCAGCCCCGAGCAGGTGCATCTGTGCATTGTCGAACAGGGGCTGCCGCGCGCGTCGCCGCGCACCAGGATGGCGCCCTCCCGAGCGTCGATTCGCACGTAGTGCGCACGCCGCGCGGCTGATCCGCGCGCGCGGCGCGCACCAGCACGCCTACCTGGCGAGCATCCGCGAGTGCGATCTGACCTTCGGCATCGGCCCGGCTGGCACCGGCAAGACCTACCTGGCCGTGGCCTGCGCCGTCGAGGCTCTGACGCGCCGAGCGGGTGCGCCGTCTGGTGCTGGTGCGCCCGGCGGTCGAAGCGGGCGAGCGACTTGGGTTTCCTGCCGGGTGATCTGGCGCAGAAGGTCGATCCGTACCTGCGGCCGATCTACGACGCGCTCTACGAAATGCTCGGCTTCGATCGCGTGGCGCGCCTCATCGAGCGCGTGGTGATCGAGGTGGCGCCGCTCGCCTTCATGCGCGGCCGCTCACTCAACGATTCCTTCATCATTCTCGACGAGGCGCAGAACACCACGGTCGAGCAGATGAAGATGTTCCTGACCCGCATCGGCTTCGGTTCGCGCGCGGTGGTGACCGGCGATGTCACGCAGACCGACCTGCCGGCCGGCCGATCCTCGGGCCTGCGGCACTCGCTGCAGGTGCTGCGCGGCGTCGCGGGCGTGGCCTTCAATCACTTCGATGCGGCCGATGTCGTGCGCCATCCGCTGGTGCAGCGCATCGTGCAGGCCTACGAAGCCCACGAGCCCGACGGGGCGGGCACAGGCGATGGACATCGTGGCTAGAAACACGCGCCGCCCGGCCGCCGCACCGACTTACCGTCGCGGGCTCTCGCTCCACCTGCGCCGCGCCACCCGGCAAGGACGCGATTCCCGGCGCTGCCTCGCTCCGGCGCTGGGCTGGGCCTCGCGCTCGGTCCAAGGCGCGCGGTAGCCAGATTTCGGTGCTGGTCGTCGGTCTGGCGCGTAGCCGGAGCCTGAACCGGCGTTTTCGCGGCCAGGACCACGCCACCAACGTGCTGTCGTTCCCAGCGGCGCCGGGGGCGGGCACCGCCGCGCCCGCCGGAGCCTTTCTGGGCGACTTGGTGATCTGTCCGCAGGTGCTGCGACGCGAAGCGCGCGCGCAGGGCAAGCGCGGAGCGCGCTCACTGGATGCACCTGGTGATCCACGGCGTGCTGCACCTCATTGGCTACGACCATCAGCGGCCCGCCGACGCGCGGCGCATGGAGCGGCGCGAAGCGCGGCTCCTGCGTGTACTGGGCGTGGCCAACCCCTACCGGAGCGCGTAAGCCATGGCGAAGGCAAAAGCAAAGGAACCAGGGAGCGGGTGGCGCGGGCGCCTGACGCGTACGCTGGCCGGCGGCCTCAAGGAGCGCGCCCAGCTGCTGGAGCTGCTGCGCGAGGCCACCAAGCGCGGCCTGCTCGATGCCGATGCCATGGCGATGGTCGAGGGCGCCCTGACCATGGCGGAACTCCAGGCGCGCGACGTGATGGTGGCGCGTGCCGAAATGGTGTGCATCCGGCGCGACGATCCGCTCGCGCGCATCCTGCCGGCGGTCATCGAGTCCGGCCACTCGCGCTTTCCGGTAGTCGACGGCGACCGCGACGACGTGGTCGGCATCCTGCTGGCGAAAGACCTGCTGCGTGCGGCCGGCGCCGCGCGCGGCTGCCAAGTTCGATATGCGTGAGTTCCTGCGGCCGGTGGTGTTCGTGCCGGAGGCCAAGCGCCTCGACGTGCTGCTCAAGGAATTCCGGGGCAATCGCAATCACATCGCGATCGTCGATCGACGAATACGGCGGCGTCGCCGGGCTGATCACCATCGAAGACGTGATCGAGCAGATCATCGGTGAAATCGATGACGAATTCGACATCGAGGATGACCAGAACATCCGCGCCGATGGCGACGGCGCAGTTCGTGGTGCGCGGTGCCACGCGCATTGCCGAGTTCAACGAACACTTCGGCACCAGCTATCACGATGGCGAGTTCGACACCGTTGCCGGGCTGGTGATGCAGCAGCTTGGGTCGCGTGCCTCGACGGGGCGAGGCTGTGACCATCGACGCCTACGAATTTCGCGTGCTGCGCACCGACCGGCGGCGCATCGACAGCCTGCGCGTCACGCCCGCGCGTGCCGTGCCACCGGCGCTGTGAGCGCCACCGCGCGCGCCATGCGCGTTCGCGGCCTGCTGGCCGCTGCTGCTGGCGCTGAGCGCGGGCGCGCTGCTCCCGCTGGCGTTCGCGCCCTTTGATTTCTGGCCGCTGGCGATCGTCAGCCCGCTGCGCTGCTGATGTGGCTGTGGGACGGCGCCGCGCCGCGCCGCGCCGCGCTGCTGGGCTATCGCCTATGGCGTCGGCGCTTTCGGCGTCGGTACCTGGTGGCTCTATATTTCGATCCACGACCATGGTCCGGCCTCGGTCTGGTTTTCCGTCACGATGGTCGCGCTGCTGGTGCTGTTCATGGCCGGCTACCAGCGCGCTGCTCGGCTGGCTGGCCGCGCGTTTCCTGCCTGCGCGCGGCGCCTGGCGCTGGTATGCCGGGCTGCCGGCGCTGTGGCTGCTCGGCGAGTGGTGCCGCGGCTGGGTGCTGACGGGCTTTCCCTGGCTGTCGCTGGGATATTCGCAGACCGGCACGATGGCTGGCCGGGCTACGCACCGGTGCTCGGCGTGTACGGCCTGTCCGCGGCTGCTGCTGGTGCAGGCCGGCGCGCTGCTGGCCTGCTGGCACGGGCGCGGCCGCGCGCGGCTGGTGCCACTGGCGCTCATCGCCCTGCTCTGGGCTGGCGGGGCAGTGCTGGCGCGGCTCGAATGGACGCACCCGTCCGGGCGCGCCGGTGCCGGTGGCGATCCTGCAGGGGGCGATTCCGCAGGACGAGAAATGGCAGCTCAGCAATCGTCGAACCGACCAAGGTGCTGTACCGCTCGCTCAACGACCAGGCGGCGGGTGCCCGGCTGGTCGCTCTGGCCGGAAGCGGCGATCCCTGAGCTGGCCAACGAGATCGCGCCCTACCTCGCTGAAATCCAGGGCAGCTCGCGCGCGCGCAATGCCGACATCGTCATGGGCGTGGTCCGCCTGGGCGACAACGGCGAGGACTATTACAACTCGATCATCGCGCTGACCACCGGCGTGGCCTTCTACGACAAGCGTCACCTGGTGCCGTTCGCGGAATATTTTCCGGTGCCGGCCTTCGTGCGCGGCTGGCTGCGGCTGATGAGCCTGCCGTATTCCGATTTCAAGGCCGGTGTCGCTGACCAGGCGCCGCTCGAGGCGAGCGGCATGCGACTGGCGCCCTCGATCTGCTACGAAGATGCTTTCGGCAGCGAGCAGCGCAAGCTCGTGGCCCGCTCGGAGCTGCTGGTCAACGTGACCAACGACGCCTGGTTCGGCCGTTCGCCGGCGCGCTTCCAGCACCTGCAGATCAGCCGCATGCGGGCCCTCGAGGCACGGCGGTACCTGCTGCGGGCCGGCAACGACGGGGTCTCGGCGATCATCGGCCCGCGCGGCGAGCTGCTGGCGGTCGCGCCCGACTTCCACAGCGCCGTACTGCGCGGAACCGTCGTGCCCCGCAGCGGTCTATCCCCCTATGCCAGGGTTGGCGACTGGGCGGTTAGTCCTGCTGGCCGCCGCTGGCTGTCGTTGCCGGGCGCATCCGGCGGCGTGCCGGGCCGGCCGGGTCCTGATTCACTGAACATCCAGCGTTGGAGCATTGCAGATATGTCACATGAGTTTGTCGCCCCCCGCCTCGTCGGCATCGTCCTGGCGGCCACCCTGCTGACCGCGTGCGCGCCGCAGGCCTCGACGGCCGCGGCCGCGGCGCCGCCGGCCACGACTGCGGCTGTGGAAGCGGCTTCGACCGTGCCGGCCGCACCGCTGGTGCGCGGTCTGCCCGATTTCGCCACGCTGGTCGAGCAGGTCGGGCCGGCCGTCGTCAATGTCACCGTGGTCGAGAAGCGCCAGCGTGTGTCGGGGCCCGGTTCGGGCAATCCCTTCTCCGACAATAATGATCCGTTCGGCGATTTCTTCCGCCAGTTCCAGAACCAGCAGCCGCGTGAACCGCCGCCGGAGGAAGGCGTGGGCTCGGGCTTCATCGTCAGCGCCGACGGCTACATTCTCACCAACACCCACGTGGTCGACAACGCCACGCGCGTGACGGTGCGCCTCACCGACCGGCGCGAGTTCCAGGCCAAGGTGATCGGGAGCGACGACAAGTCGGATGTCGCGCTGCTGAAGATCGAGGCGAAGAACCTGCCGACGGTGAGGATTGGCGACCCATCGAAGTTGCGGCCGGGTGAGTGGGTCGTAGCCATAGGGTCGCCGTTCAATTTCCAGAACAGCGTCACCGCGGGCATCGTCAGCGCGCTCGGGCGCGAGGTGCGCGGTGGCTCGGCGTACAACTACGTGAATTTCATCCAGACCGACGTGGCCGTCAACCCGGGCAACTCCGGCGGGCCGCTGTTCAATCTCAGTGGCGAGGTGGTCGGCATCAACTCGCAGATCTACAGCAACACCGGCAGCTACGCCGGACTGTCGTTCGCGATCCCGATCGACATCGCCAACAACGTGCGCCAGCAGCTCGCCGCCAGCGGCCACGTGACGCGCGGCCGCATCGGCGTGAGTATCCAGCAGGTGACCGCGGCGCTGGCCGAGAGTTTCGGACTCGATCGGCCGCGCGGTGCGGCCGTGAGCTCGGTTGACTCCGGTGGCCCGGCGGACAAGGCGGGGCTGAAGCCTGAGGACATCATTCTCAGCGTCAATGGCCGCAAGATCGAACAGTCCTCGGAGCTGCCGGCGCTGATCGCCGGCATCAAGCCCGGCAATGCCGCCGAGCTCGAGGTGTGGCGCGGCCAGGGTACCAAGCGCATCAGCGTCGTGGTCGAGGAACTCAAGGACAAGGCCAGTGTGGCGCGCGCCGGCGGCGGCGGCAGGAACAGCGACAAGCTCGACGCGCTGGGCCTGAGCGTGCGCGAGCTGAGCAGCGCGGAAAAGACCCAGCTGCACACCAGCGGCAGCGTGGTGATCACTGACACCGACGGCCCGTCGGCGGAAGCGGGGCTCCGTGCGGGCGAAGTGATCCTGAGCGCCAATCGTACGCGCGTGGGCTCGGTGGCTGAGCTGCGCGAAGCGGTGCGCCGGGCCGGTCACTCGGTCGCACTGTTGGTGCAGAGCTACGACCCCTCGCAGGGCCTGAGCCAGCAGCGCCTGGTCACCGTGCAGCTCGACTAGATCCGCGCCGGGCACCGCGCGGCCGGCCCGCAGCAGGCGGGCGGGCCGGCCGCATCGTGTATCCTAGGCCGTTTCCACCAGCGCCCGGCAGGGCGATTCGCCTCGCACATGCAAGAACGCTATGACCCGGCCGCCGTCGAGCGCGCCGCGCAGGACTACTGGGATTCGCAGGGCACTTTCACGGCGCGCGAGCAGGCGGAGCGCGGCAAGTACTACTGCCTGTCGATGTTTCCCTATCCTTCCGGCCGCCTGCACATGGGGCACGTGCGTAACTACGCGATCGGCGACGTGCTGGCGCGCTTCATGCGCATGCAAGGCCTGAACGTGTTGCAGCCGATGGGCTGGGACGCGTTCGGACTGCCGGCCGAAAATGCCGCCATCGCCAATGGCGTGCCGCCGGCGCGCTGGACGCGCGAGAACATCGCGTACATGAAGCAGCAGCTGCGCGCGCTCGGATTCGGTCTCGACTGGAGCCGAGAGCTCGCGACCTGCGACGCCGATTACTACCGCTGGAACCAGTGGCTGTTCCTGGCGCTGCTCGAGCGCGGCATCGCCTACAAGAAGACCGGCGTGGTCAACTGGGATCCGGTTGACCAGACGGTGCTCGCCAACGAGCAGGTCATCGACGGCCGTGGCTGGCGCACCGGCGCGCTGGTCGAGAAGCGCGAAATCCCGATGTACTACCTGCGCATCACGGCCTATTCCGAAGAGTTGCTTGCCGCGCTCGACGATCTGGGCGGTTGGCCCGAGCGCGTGCGTACCATGCAGGCGAACTGGATCGGCCGGAGCGAGGGGTGCGAGGTCGCGTTCCCCTACGCCGACGATACGGTTGCGGCCCTCGGCGGCGCAGCCGGCGCCATGAAGGTGTTCACGACGCGCGTCGATACGCTGTTCGGCGTGACCTTCGCCGCGGTCTCGGCCGAGCACCCGCTCGCCGCCGCCGCCGCGGCGCGCAATCCGCAGCTGGCGGCCTTCGTCGAGGCATGCCGTCGCGGCAGCACCATGGAAGCGGACGTCGCCACCATGGAAAAGCGCGGCCTGGCGACCGGGCTCCATGTGCGCCATCCGCTCAGCGGCGAGCCGATCGAAGTCTGGGTCGCCAACTACGTGCTGATGAGCTACGGCGAGGGCGCGGTGATGGGCGTGCCGGCGCATGACGAACGCGACTTCGAGTTCGCGCGGCGCCACCGCATCGCGATCCGCACCGTGGTGCGCCCGCCCGCCGCAGCCTGGGACAGCGTGGGCGGGGAATGGTCGGCGGAGTACGCGGCCGACGGCCTCACCGTGAATTCCGCTGAGTTCTCCGGCCTGGATCGCGCCGCGGCGACCCGGGCGATAGCCGCCGCGCTCGAGCAGCGCGGGCTGGGAAAAGGGCGCGTGCAATGGCGGCTGCGCGACTGGGGCATCTCGCGCCAGCGCTACTGGGGTTGCCCGATTCCGCTCATCCACTGCGCGCGCTGCGGCGAGGTGCCGGTGCCCGAGGCGGACCTGCCGGTGCGGCTCCCCGAGGACCTGGTGCCCGACGGTTCCGGCAACCCGCTGGCAAAGTGCGAGGCGTTCCTGCGCTGTGCCTGCCCGCGCTGCGGCCAGGGCGCGCGCCGCGAGACCGATACCATGGATACCTTCGTCGATTCGTCCTGGTATTTCCTGCGCTTTGCCAGCGCCGACCAGGGCGCCGCCCCGGTCGATGCGCGCGTGCAGTACTGGCTGCCGGTCGACCAGTACATCGGCGGCATCGAACACGCGATCCTGCACCTGCTGTATTCGCGCTTCTGGACCCGCGCGATGCGCGATCTGGGCCTGGTGGAGCTCGCTGAGCCGTTCGGCAAGCTGCTCACCCAGGGCATGGTGCTCAACCAGATCTACTACCGGCAGCCGGCGGCGGGCCGCCGCGAGTATTTCAACCCGGAGGAGGTGGAGGCGCAATTTGATGCCGACGGCAAGCGGATCAGCGCCGTGCTGGCTCAAAGACGGCCAGCCGGTGGAGCCGGGCGGCCTGGGCACCATGTCCAAGTCGAAGAACAACGGTGTCGATCCGCAGCGCATGGTGGAGAAATACGGCGCGGACACCGCGCGGCTGTTCATGATGTTCGCCGCGCCTCCCGAGCAGACGCTCGAATGGTCCGAGGAAGGCGTGCAGGGGCAGTTCCGCTTCCTGCGGCGCCTCTGGAAGGCCGTGTACGAGCATGTGGCAGCCGCGCCGGTGAGCGTGCACCAGGGGCTGGCGCCGATCGCGGCGGACGCGCCGCTGGGCGCCGTGGCGACGGCGCTGCGTCGCCAGTCGCATCACACGCTCGAACGCGTCACCGATGACATCGCGCGCCGCCGGGTATTCAATACGGCGATCGCCGCCTCCATGGAGCTGCTCAACGCGGTGTCGCGCTACGACCAGACCGGCTCACTGGCGCACGCGGTGCGGCACGAGGCCCTCGAGATCGTGGTGCTGTGTCTCTCGCCGATGGTTCCGCATATCTGCCATGAGCTGTGGCACGCGCTCGGCCATGAACGCGCGCTGATCGACGAGGCCTGGCCGCGGCCCGATGCGGGGGCGCTGAGGCAGGAGACCGTGGAGCTCATAATCCAGGTCAATGGCAAGCTGCGTGGGCGCGTGCAGGTGCCCACGGGTGCCGACGAGGCCAGCGCGCGCACGGCGGCGCTGGCAGACCCGACCGTGCATCGTTTCGTGGGCGATACGGCGCCGCGCCGCGTGATCTACGTGCCCGGCAAGCTGCTCAATTTCGTCGTCTGATGCGCACGCCCGCTTCGGTGCGTCCCTGGCAGCCCCTGGTGCTCGCACTGCTGCTCGCTGGCTGCGGTTTTCACTTGCAGGGACGCAACCAGCTGCCGCGCACGCTTGCCAGCGCGCGCCTGGTGACCGACGATGCGCAGACCGATTTCTACGGCGCGTTGCGTGCGGCGCTGCTGACGGCGGGCACGCGCCTCGACGCCGATCCCGGTAACGCCGCCACCATTCACATCCTCAACGACGCCAGCACCGAGCGCGTGCTGACGGTGTCGGCGCGCAACATTCCGACCGCCTATCTGCTCAGCTACCGGGTCGAGGTGTCGGTCGACTATCAGGGGCGTGAGCTGCTGGCGCCCGAGGCCAGACCGTGACGCGCGAATACAGCTTTGACGAGCGTGCGCTGCTCGCCAAGGAGCGCGAGCGCGAACTGCTGCAGCAGGCGCTCGCGGACGACCTGGTGGCGCTGGTCATGCGCCGCCTCGCCGCGTTGCGCGAGCCGTAGCGCATGTTGCATCTGGCGGCGAGCAACGGCTCCGCCGTGGCGCGGCTCCTGCACCGCTATGGCCTCGACCTGCGGCAGGTCGAGCCGGGCGCCGAGATCCCGGGTTCCTACTGGGGCGAGAGCGAAGCGGGCTTGCTGGGCAACACCTTGCTGGCGCGGTCCGATACGCCGCTGCACTCAATCCTGCACGAAGCCGCGCATTACATCTGCATGAGCCCTGAACGCCGCGTCGGTCTCGATCGCGACGCCGGCGGGGACGACGCCGAGGAGCATGCGGTGTGCTACCTGCAGGTGCTGCTGGCGGCGCTGATTCCTGGTTTCGGCCTCGAGGGCGCGTGGCGCGACATGGATGACTGGGGCTACAGCTTCAGGCTGGGCAGCACGCGCGCCTGGTTCGAGCAGGACGCGCGCGAGGCGCGCGACTGGCTGGGCGCGCGGGGCATCGTCGATGCGGCAGGCGCGCTGACCGGACGGCTGCGCGACGCCTGAGCGCGGGCAATCGCTAACCGCGTTTGCGGCTGCCAGCGCGTCCGCTGCGCCGGGCGGGGCTCCGCCGGGCGTAATGGTCGGTGGCCGCGACCAGTTCACGCACGTTGCCCGCCTCGAACGCCGAATGCCCCGCATCGCCCACGATACGCAGGTCGGCCTCCGGCCAGGCGCGATGCAGGGCCCAGGCGCTGCGCATCGGGCAGACCACGTCGTAACGGCCCTGCACGATGACGGCCGGGATGTGGCGGATCTTCGGCACGTCGCGCAGCAGCTGGTCCTCGCGCCTGAGGAAACCGCGATTGACGAAATAGTGGCACTCGATGCGGGCGAAGGCTGCGGCGAGCTCCGGGTCGGCGTACCGGGCGATGTCCCCGGCGCTGGCGCGCAGGTAACTCGTGGCCGCTTCCCACACCGACCAGGCGTACGCCGTCGCGCGCGCGCGTGGTCGCGTTGCGAGAGGTCAGGCGGCGATAGTAGGCGCGCATCATGTCGCCGCGCTCGCGCGTCGGAATGGGCGCGATGAATTTTTCCCACAAGTCCGGGAACAGCGAGGCAGCCCCCAGCTCGTCCTGGTAGAACCATTCGAGCTCCGAGCGGCGCAGCAGGAAAATGCCGCGCAGCACCAGTTCGGTGACGCGCCGCGGGTGGCGCTGCGCGTAGGCCAGCGCCAGCGTCGAGCCCCAGGAACCGCCGAACACCTGCCAGCGCCCGATCTGCAGATGCTCGCGCAGGCGTTCGATATCATCGACCAGGTCCCAGGTGGTGTTCGCGACCAGCGAGGCGTGCGGGCGGCTCTGGCCGCAGCCGCGCTGGTCGAACAGCACGATGCGGTAGCGGCGCGGATTGAAGAAGCGGCGCATCGACGGGCTGGTGCCGCCGCCCGGGCCGCCGTGCAGGAACACGACCGGCTTGCCGTGCGGATTGCCGCTTTCCTCGAAGTACAGCTCATGGTGCGGTGAGACGCGCAGCCGCCCCTTGCGATACGGCTTGATGGGCGGGTAAAGCGCCGAGCTGGCTTTCATGTCTGGACCATGGCTCCCAGCGGCCGGCCGCCGAGCAGGTGCACGTGCAGGTGGTAGACCTCCTGGCCGCCGTGCGCATTGCAGTTGATGATCAGGCGGTACCCGTCGGCGGCGATGCCCTCGCGGCGCGCCAGGTCGCGCGCCACGGTGTACAGGTGGCCGATCAGCGCCTCGTCCCCGTCGCTGATGTCGTTGGCCGTCGGAATCGGCTTGTTGGGCACGATCAGGATATGGACCGGTGCGCGCGGGTGGATGTCGCGGAAGGCGGTTACGCGTTCGTCGCGGTAGACGCACATCAGCCGGCAATTCCCCGGCTACGATCCGTTCGAACAGGGTCGGCATGCGCGCAGCCTAGACGTTACCCGGCCTGGCCCGCAAGTCGCGCGCCAGGCGGCGAATCAGTTACTCTGCCGGCCGGGAAACGACACTTGAAAATCGCCGCCGACAATCTTGCGGGGCAGCTCGCCGAACGCCTCCTGCCGGTCTACCTGGTTGCGGGCGATGAGCCGCTGCTCGCCACCGAGGCCCTCGATGCCATTCGCGCTCGTGCCCGCGCCCTGGGGTTCGATGAGCGCGAACAGCTGTTCATCGACAAGACGGCGGCGGTCTGGGAGCACGCGCTCGGCGCCACGCAGACGCAATCGTTGTTTGCGAGCCGGCGCATCCTGGAGATCCGCATGGCGGGCGGCAAGCCGGGGCACGGCGCCGCCTCGCTCCTGAAGCTGATCGCGGCGGCGGGCGAGGACCTGTTGCTGCTGATCGCCACCGGCCGGCTCGAGCGCGAGGCGCAGGGGGCCGAATGGCTGCAGGCGGTGCAGCAGCGCGGCGCCTGGGTGAGCGTTTGGCCCATCGAGGCCGCGCAGTTTCCGGATTGGCTCCGTCGGCGCCTGCGCGCGGCCGGGCTCGAGCTCACGACCGAGGCGGTCGCGCTGCTGGCCGAAGCCACTGAAGGCAACCTGCTGGCCGCGCACCAGGAAGTCGGGAAGCTCCTGCTGCGCTACGGAAGTGGCGCGCGACTGGGGCTGGAACAGCTGACCGAGGCCGTCGGCGACAGCGCCCGCTTCGACGTGCTGCGGCTCACCCAGGCGATTGCTGCCGGCGACGCCGCGCGGGCGCTGCGGATCCTGACCGGTCTGCGCGCCGAAGGCGACGAGCCGGTGCGGCTGCTGTGGTGGCTGGTGCGGGCATTGCGCAGCGGCCAGGTCCCCGGGCAGCGCGCGCTGCCGATGTTCCGCCTGGTGGCGCGCGCCGCCCGCGCGGATCGTGTGGCCAAGGGGCAGGCGCATGGCGACGCCTGGGACGAGCTGTCCTTGCTGGCCACCGAAATGTGTGGGCGGCGTACACTGCCGTTGCCGCGTCATGCGTTGCCATGGGAGCGCTCGCGCGCATGAACCAGCCCTTAGGCCTGTTCGGGGGCACTTTCGATCCGATTCACTACGGGCACCTGCGCACGGCCTTTGAATTGTGGCAGCTGCTCCGGCTCGAGCAGGTGCGCTTCCTGCCCAGCGGCAATCCGCCACACCGCGAGCCCACGCTGGCGCCGGCCGGGCTGCGGCTGCAAATGGTGCGCACCGCGATCGCAGGTCAGGACGCCTTCGTGGTCGACGATCGCGAGATGCGGCGGAGCGGCGTTTCCTATACCGTCGATACGCTGCTCGACCTGCGCAGCGAATACCCGGATCGCTCCCTGTGCCTGCTGCTGGGCATGGACGCCTTCCTGGGCGTGCCGCACTGGCATCGCTGGCGGGAAATATTCGACCTGGCGCACGTCGTGGTCGCACATCGCCCGGGCTGGAAGGCGCCCGTTACGGGACCCCTGGGGGAGGTGATGGTCGATCGCGGCACCGGCAACATCCCCGATTTGCACCGCTCCCGGGCCGGCCGCATCTATGTACACGCAGTCACGCAGCTCGAGATTTCCTCGACCGACTTGCGGACGCTGATCCTCGGGCAACGCGACCTGCGTTACCTGGTGCCGGACGCAGTCCGCGAACTCATCGTGACTTCCGGGTGCTATGCTCAGCCACAGAGGTGAACCCGCACGCATGAGCACATCCCGCCGCAGCCCGCCTCCGCGCCGGCTCAAGACCCGCCAGGCTTCCGGCCCCGACCGGCGCAAGTCCCCCGCCAAGCCCAGACCTAAGCCCAAGTTCAGCTCCAAGACCAAAGCGGTGGCCGCCGTGCGGCCGGTCAAGACGCCGCGCGGCGCCGAACTGATCGCGCTGGAGAAGCTGGCGCTCAGGGCGCTCGAGGACATGAAGGCGGTCAACATCAGGGTGCTCGACGTGCGCGGCCTTACCGACGTCGCCGACACCATGATCGTGGCTTCCGGCACTTCCGACCGGCACGTGCGCGCCATCGCCGAGAACGTGGTTGTGAAGGCCAAGGCGGCCGGCCGGCGCCCGATGGGTACCGAGGGGCGGCAGGACGGCGAATGGGTGCTGATCGACCTGCAGGACGTGCTCGTGCACGTCATGCTGCCGCGGATTCGCGAGTTCTACGCGCTGGAGCAGCTGTGGGAGGCGCCGCAGGCGCAGCGTAGCGCCGGTGCCATAGCAGCGCGCGCGCGCCGCGCCTAGGGAAGTACTTGCAAAACAGGCTGACCGCATGCGCCTGCGAGTAATCGCAGTGGGCACGCGAATGAGCGCCTGGGTGGAGGCCGGGTTCGCGGACTACACGCGGCGCCTGCGCGGTGCGGATGCACTCGAGCTGGTGGAAGTGCCAATGGCGCGCCGCAACGGCGGCGCAGAGCGTGCGCGGGCGATCGCGGCCGAAGCGCAGCGCATCCTGGCGCTGCTGGAGCCGCGCGAGTACGTGGTGGCGCTCGACGAGCGCGGGCGTTGCTTCACCACGCTGCAACTCAGTGACTGGCTGGCCGCCCGCCGCCAGGCCGGCGACCCCCTCAGCTTCATCATCGGCGGGCCCGATGGCCTGGGTCCGGGCGTGATTGCGCGCGCGCAGCTGCGCTGGTCGCTCTCGGCGCTGACCTTCCCGCATGCCCTGGTCCGCGTGCTGCTGGCTGAACAGCTCTATCGCGCCTCGACGGTGCTGGCCGCTCACCCGTACCATCGCCAGTAGCCATGAGCGCCAGCGACCAACATGCCGCCCATCAGCCGCAAGCGCCGCCGGCGTTGCTGCTGGCGTCGGCCTCGCCGCGGCGCCGCGAACTCCTTTGGCAGATCGGTGTTGCGCACCGCGTGGCGGTCGCCGACATCGACGAACAGGCGCGTGCGGGCGAGGCCGCTCCCGAGTGCGTACGGCGCCTGGCGCTCGCCAAGGCGGTCAAGCTCTGGCAGGGGGAGCTGCCGGTGCTGGGCGCGGACACCGCGGTGGTGCTCGATGGCGTGATGCTGGGCAAGCCGCGCGACCGCGAGGACGCGCTGGCGATGCTGGCGCGCCTTTCAGGTCGTACCCATCGGGTGCTCACCGCGGTGGCGCTGCTCGATCGGCGCGGGAGCGAAGTGCGCCTCAGCGACAGCGAAGTGCGCTTCCGGCAGCTCGAGCCGGCGGAGTGCGCGCGCTACTGGGATAGCGGTGAACCGCGCGACAAGGCGGGCGGCTACGCGATTCAGGGACTCGGCGCGGTGTTCGTCAGCGAGCTGCGCGGCAGCTACTCGGGTGTCATGGGGCTGCCGCTGCTCGAGACCGCCTCGCTGCTCGACGCCGCGGGCGTGCCGCGCTGGCAGGCCGCCGCGGCGCGCGGGGCGCGCTGATGCGCGAAATCCTCGTCAACGTCACGCCGCGCGAAACACGCGCGGCGCTGCTCGAGAACGGCACAACCCAGGAGCTTTATCTCGAGCGCACCAGCCGCCGCGGCATGGTCGGCAATCTCTACAAGGGACGGGTATCGCGCGTGCTGCCCGGAATGCAGGCCGCGTTCATCGACATCGGGCTGGAGCGCACCGCCTTCCTGCACGCCGGCGACATCGCGCGCGCGCTAACGGACGCTGCCGAAGGCGGCGCGCCGCCGGTGGAAGACATCGGCAACCTGGTGCTGCCCGGCCAGGACATCCTGGTGCAGGTGCTGAAGGACCCGCTCGGCACCAAAGGTGCGCGGCTCACGACTTTCGTGTCGCTCCCGTCGCGCTTCCTGGTCTACCTGCCTGGCGGACGCGGAGTCGGCGTTTCGGCGCGCATCGCCGAGGAGGGCGAGCGCGAGCGCCTGCGCGGCCTGGTGCGCGAGCTGGCCGAGATCCAGCAAGCCAACGGCGGCTACATCGTGCGGACCGCAGCGCAGGGCGCGCCGCCCGAGGCCCTGCGCGCCGACATGCTGTATCTGGCGCGACTGTGGGACCATGTCCGACAGGAGCAGCTGCGGGTGCCGGGCGGTTCGCTGGTGCACGCCGACCTGCCGCTCAGCGCGCGCATGCTGCGTGACGAGCTCGGCGCCGATGTCCGGCGGGTGCTGGTCGACGAGGCCGGAGAGTGTGCGCGGCTGCGCCAGTTTGCCGGCGCTTTCATGCCGGAAGCGGTGCAGCGCATCGAGCTGTATGCGGGCGCACGGCCGCTGTTCGAGCTGCACGGCGTCGAGGAGGAAATCAGCCGCGCCCTCGATCGGCAGGTACAGCTGCAGTCGGGCGGCTATATCGTCATCGACCAGACCGAATCGATGACCACGATCGACGTGAACACCGGCGCCTACGTCGGCCACCGCAATCCCGAGGAAACTGTCTATCGTACGAATCTGGAGGCGACAATTGCCATTGCGCGCCAACTTCGCCTGCGCAATCTCGGCGGCATCATCATCATCGATTTCATCGACATGGAAGACGCCACGCATCGCGAGCAGCTGCTCGCGGCGCTCCAGGCGGCACTCGCGGGTGATCGTGCGCAGACCCAGCTGGCGGCCGGCGCGCCGCTCGGTCTGGTGGCCATGACCCGCAAGCGCACGCGCGAGAGCCTCGAACACCTGCTGTGCGAACCCTGCCAGAGCTGCACGGGTCGGGGTTTCGTGCGCAGCGTCGAAACCGTGTGCCACGAGATCTACCGCGAAGGGTTGCGGCAGGGCGCGCAGTTTCAGATCCGCGAGCTGGTGATCCTGGCGCACCCGGAAGTGATCGAGCGGTTGCTCGATGAAGAGGCCCCGCTGCTCGCCGACCTGGAGCAACGGGTCGGCAAGCCGATCCGCCTGCGCTCCGAGGCGCTCTACGGCGTCGAGCAGTATGACATCGTGCTAGCCTAGCTCATGGACGCTCCGCACCCTGATCCGCTCACGCGCGCCTGCTGCGTAGCCGCGGTGCAGATGAATTCCGGGGGCGATCGTGACGCCAATCTCGCCACCGCCGGGCGGCTGCTCGAGCAGGCCGCGGCGCGCGGCGCGCGCGTCGCGGTTCTGCCGGAGAATTTCTCGATCATGGCGCAGCGCGATGCCGACCGGCGCGCGCTCGCGGAAGCCGACGGCGCCGGTCCGGTGCAGGATTTCCTGGCGCGCATCGCCGCCCGGCTCGGGCTGTGGATCGTCGCCGGTTCCGTGCCGCTGGCGAACGGCCCGGGCGAGCGCATCGCCCAGGCCTGCCTGGTCTACGCCGCTGACGGGCAGCGCGCGGCGCGCTACGACAAGATCCACCTGTTCGATGTCGAGTTGCCCGATCGCTCCGAGAGTTATCGCGAGTCCGCGCACATGGCCCCTGGCAGGGACGTGGTGACGGTGGACACCCCTGCCGGGCGCCTCGGCCTGTCGATCTGCTATGACCTGCGCTTTCCGGAGCTGTACCGCTGTTTGCAGGACGCGGGCGCGCTGTGGTTCGTGGTGCCCGCGGCTTTCACGGCGGCGACCGGCGAGGCGCATTGGGAGCCGCTGCTGCGCGCGCGCGCGATCGAGAATCTGGCCTACCTGGTCGCGAGCGCACAGTGCGGTGTGCATCCGAATGGCCGGCGCACCCATGGGCACAGCCTGATCGTCGATTACTGGGGGCGGGTACTCACCGAGCTGCCCGCCGGCGAGGGCGTCGTGAGCGCGACCTTCGACCTGGCCGCACAGGCCGAGGCACGGCGCAAGTTTCCGGTGCTCAGGCATCGCGTCGAGGCACTGCGCGCGTGACGCACCTGGATAGTGCGGGGCAGCTGCCGGTCGTTGCCGTGCCAAGCGCAGCGGAGGCGATGGAGCTTGCGCAGCAGGCGCTGCTGGCGCCGGGCGGGCTCGATCAGGGCCAGCTTGGGCAGGCGCTCGAGCTGGTGCTGGGCGCCAAAGTGGACGCGGCCGACCTGTATTTTCAGGTTTCGCAGGAGGAATCCTGGTCGCTCGAAGACGGCATCGTCAAGGAAGGGAGTGCCAGCATCGAGCAGGGCGTGGGCGTGCGCGCCATGGCCGGCGAGCGCACCGGCTTTGCCTACTCCGATGAGATCCAGCCCCAGGCGCTGGAGGAAGCCGCGCGCGCAGCGCGCGCCATCGCCGGGCGCGGCGCAAATGGCTCGGTGCAGGCCTGGCATCGCGTCCCGGGCCGCCAGCTTTATCAGCCGGTTGACCCGCTCCTCAGTCTGTCGGATGAAAGCAAGGTCGCCTGGCTGGAGCACATCGATCGTGAGACACGCAAGCTCGACACGCGCATCGTGCGCGTCATGGCCAGCCTCCACGCCGTGCACGAGACGATCCTGATCGCGACCAGTGAGGGCGCGCTCGCCGCTGACGTGCGCCCGCTGGTGCGCATGAACGTCTCGGTCATCGTCGAGCAGAACGGCCGGCGCGAGCAGGGCTATGCCGGTGCGGGTGGCCGCTACACGCTGGCCGAGCTGGTGGAAGGCGGACGGCCGCTCGAGCTGGCGCGCGAAGCCGTGCGCCAGGCGCTGCTCAACCTGGAAGCCGTGAACGCGCCCGCCGGCACCATGACCGTGGTGCTCGGTCCCGGCTGGCCGGGGATCCTCCTGCACGAGGCCATTGGCCACGGGCTCGAGGGTGACTTCAATCGCAAGGGCACCTCCGCCTTCAGCGGCCGCATCGGCGAGCGTGTCGCCAGTCCCGGATGCACGGTGGTCGATGATGGCACGCTGCCGGGCCGTCGCGGTTCACTCAATATCGATGACGAGGGCACGCCCACGCAGTGCACCACCCTGATCGAAGACGGCGTGCTGCGCTGCTACCTGCAGGACCGGCTCAACGCGCGGCTGATGGGCGTGGCGCCGACCGGTAACGGGCGCCGCGAGTCGTTCGCGCATCTCACGCTGCCGCGCATGACCAACACCTACATGCTGGCCGGCCCCTACGCACCCGAGGAAATCATCCGCTCGGTCGAGCGCGGCATCTATGCGGTGAATTTCGGCGGCGGCCAGGTCGACATCACCTCGGGCAAGTTCGTGTTTTCCGTGAGTGAAGCCTACCTGATCGAAAACGGCCGGCTCGGCGCGCCAATCAAGGGCGCGACGCTGATCGGCAACGGCCCCGACGTGCTGACGCGCGTGGCGATGGTCGGGAACGATCTCAAGCTCGACGCCGGCGTTGGCACCTGCGGCAAGGAAGGACAGAGCGTGCCGGTGGGGGTGGGGCAGCCGAGCTTGCGAATTGACGCGCTCACGGTCGGCGGCACGGCGTAACGCCACGCGCTGGCATCGCACCGTGCCCCGCCTCAACAAGCCCCTCTACGAGAGCCTCCCGGCCGCCTACGTCGCGCTTGGCGCCGCGCTGCTGTGGGCGAGCTACCACTGGCGCGATGCCTGGTGGAGCACGCTCAGCGCCCTGGGGGGCTTCCTGGCGATGGTGGCAAGCCTGGTGCTGTGGATGCACCGGCGCGACTACCGAGCCACCAGCGCGGATTATCTGCGACGCGGGCGGCCGGTGGATGAAAGCGAAGACGGGCGGAGTTAGCCGTGGCGGGAATGAATTCCGGGTAAATCGCCCAGCGAGAGCGCCAGCGCGCGCAACAGGGCGCGCGTGCGACGGTTGCGATCAGCGGCGGTCGAGGCCACCAGCGTGCAATGACCGAGCTTGCGGCCCGGCCGCGGCTGCTTTCCATAATCGTGCAGATGGACACCGGGTAGTGAAAGCACCGCGGCAGCCGGTGGCATGCGGCCGATGAGATTCACCATGGCCGCGTGGCCGACGGCAGCGGCGCTGCCCAGCGGCAGGCCCGCAATCGCGCGCAGGTGGTTTTCGAACTGGCTGGTGACGGCGCCTTCAATGGTCCAATGACCTGAGTTGTGTACGCGCGGCGCGAGTTCGTTGGCGATGCAGCCGCCCGTCGCGAACAAAGAACTCGATCGCCAGAGTGCCGACGTAATTGAAATCGCGCAGCACGGCGCGCAGGTGCGAGCGCGCCTGGCGTTCAAGCGATGGCGCCTGCCAGGGCGCGACGCTGAGGCGCAGGATCCCGTCGGCATGCCAGTTGCGCGTCAGCGGATAGAGCGCGACGCGCCCGTCGCGTGCGCGCACGCCGAGCGCCGAGACCTCGAGTTCGAAATCGACCCACTCCTCGTACAGGAGCGGCACGCCGCCGAGCGCGCGCCACGCCGCGTCCATGCCCGCGCGATTGCGAATCACGGCCTGCCCCTTGCCGTCGTATCCCAGGCGCCGGGTCTTGAGCACGCCGGGCAGGCCGATGCGCGCGCAGGCACGTTCCAGCGCCGCGCGGCTGCCGATCGCGGCGTAGCGCGTGGTGGGTATCTTCAGCCGCTCGAACAGGCGCTTCTCCGCGAGCCGGTCCTGCCCGGTTGCCAGCGCGCGCAGCGGCGGACTTATGCGGGTGGGCAGGCCGCGCGTGGCCGCCCGGAGCGCCGCAACCGAGACGTTCTCCCAGTCGAAGCTCAGGATCTCGCTGCGCCGCGCCAGGCGCCGCAGCAGCGCACGATGGGTGAATTCACCCACCAATAGCGGGGCGATCCTGGCCGCCGGTACCTTGCCGCTGCGGTCGAGGAACAGGAAGTCGAGTCCCAGGGGGTAACCGGCGAGCGCGAGCATGCGGCCGAGCTGGCCCGCGCCCACGATGCCGATGGTCATGCGGCCGGGGTCCGTGGGTCGGGGTGCGCGAGCACGGCCTCGGTCTGCTTCTGCCGGTGCTGCGCCAGCGCGGTGGCGATCTCAGCGTGGCGGCCGGCGAGGATCGCCGCGGCAAACAGCGCTGCGTTGGTCGCGCCAGCAGCGCCGATCGCAAAGGTAGCCACGGGCACACCCGCGGGCATCTGCACGATCGACAGGAGCGAATCGAGGCCGTTGAGCGCGCGCGACTGCACCGGCACGCCCAGCACCGGCAGGACTGTCTTGGCCGCGGTCATGCCCGGCAGATGGGCGGCACCGCCGGCGCCGGCGATCAGTACCTCGAGACCGCGGCCGGCGGCGGTGCCGGCGTACTCGAACAGCAGGTCGGGCGTGCGGTGCGCTGAGACCACGCGCACCTCATGGGCAATGCCCAGTTTGTCGAGCATTTCCGCGGCGGGCCGCAGGCCTTCCCAGTCGGAGGCGGAGCCCATGATGATGCCGACCAATGGCTTCATCGGCGCATTTTACCACGCGCGGTGCCCTGGCCGGCGGCCAGATCGAGCGCCTGCTCGATCGGCGCGGCGTCCAGATCGCGCATCAGGCGGCCGATGTACTGGTGCTGGCGGGCCAGCGCTGATTGCCCCCGGAGGCGCCTCGCCTCGCGCAGCGCCACGCGCAACGGCTCGGGCAGGGCCAGCGGCTCCAGCGCCGACTCGCGCAGCGCCACCAGCCGCACGCCGAGCTTCTGCATGTGTTCGGCCGCACGCTTGCGCGCCGAGCGGCTCGGGCGCTCGGCGAGCTCGTCACCGTCATCCATGGGGTCATCGCTCGACATGTTCCGATCCGGCAGGGTTTGCTCGAGTTCGCGCGCTGTTACAATTCTGCCATGTCTGCCGAAGTTGACGCGACGCGAATTCCAGAACTGCAACAGGTGGTAAGCAGTGCCCTGGCAGCGGCGTGCGCCGCCGGCGCCTCGGCCGCCGATGCCGACGCCAGCGTCCAGAAGGGACTGACGGTCACGGTGCGGTTGGGCGAAGTGGACACCATCGAGTACCACCGCGACCGCGGCATGGCCGTTACCGTGTATTTCGGCCAGCGCAAGGGCTCGGCCAGCACCGCTGATTTGCGTCCCGCGGCCGTGGGCCAGACCGTCACCAAGGCCTGCGCCATCGCGCGCCACACCGCCAGCGACGAATGCGCGGGGCTGGCCGAAGCGGATGCGATGGCGCAGGAATTTCCAGATCTCGATCTCGATCACCCCTGGGCGCTGGAGCCTGAGCAGGCGGTGGAGATCGCGCGTGCCTGCGAGGCGGCGGGCCTTGCCGTCGATCCGCGGCTCACCAATTCGGAAGGTGCTTCGCTCAGCACCCATCGCGGCGTGCGCGTGTTCGGCAACACGCACGGTTTCCTGGCCGGCTTCCCCAGCACCAGCCATTCGCTCAGCTGCGCGCTACTGGCGCAGTCGGGCGCCGACATGCAGCGCGACCACTGGTACTCGGTGGCGCGCGACGCCACCGACCTGATGCCCGGTGCGGCGATTGGACGGCGTGCCGGTGAGCGCGCGGTGGCGCGACTGGGCGCGCGGCGCCTGGGCACGCGTCGCGCGCCGGTGCTGTTTTCACCGCAGATGGCGCGCGGCCTGCACGCGCACTTCGTCGGTGCGATCCGCGGCGCCAGCCAGTACCGCCGCGCCTCGTTCCTGCTCGATGCCGCCGGGCAGCAGGTCTATCCGCAATTTCTCCAGATGCAGGAGCGGCCGCGCCTGCCGCGTGCGCTGGCGAGCGGTAACTTCGATGCCGAGGGCGTTGCCACGCGCGATCGCGAGCTGGTGCGCGATGGCGTGCTGGACGGTTACGTGCTCGGCAGCTACTCCGCCCGCAAGCTCGGCCTCAAGTCCACCGGTAACGCGGGCGGCGTGCACAACCTGCTGGTGAGCGCGGCGGGGGCGAGCCACGATTTCGCCGGCCTGCTCGCGCGCATGGGCGAGGGGCTGTACGTGACGGAACTGCTGGGGCAGGGTGTCAACGGCGTCACCGGCGATTACTCCCGCGGCGCCAGCGGCTACTGGGTCGAGAACGGCGCCATCGCCTATCCCGTGCACGAGATCACCATCGCCGGCAACCTGCGTGACATGCTGCGCGGCATCGTGGCTGTGGGCACCGACATCGACACCCAGGGCGCAATCCGCTGCGGGTCGCTGGTGGTCGAGGGCATGACCATCGCAGGGGAGTAACGCCGCTTGAGTGCCGCACTGCTGTCCGGGCGGCGCAATGCGCAGGCCTTCTGGCTGGGTAGCGCGCTGGTGACCATCGGCGTCGTACTGCACCTGCCGATGTTCCTGATGGCGCGTCCCAGCGGCTACGTACTGGCCGGCATGCCGATGGCTCCAGGCATGTACCTGGGCATGGCGCTGATCGTAGCGGGCCTCGGCTGCGCGGCCTATGGCCTGCTGCCGAACTCGTTCGGCGCGCCGGCCCGCGGCAGTCCCGCTCCGCTAGTCATGTCGCCGCCGGAGGATGCGCCGTTGACCTCTGCCCACTGGGGCATGGCCGGGCTACTGGCGTTGGCGCTGGTCATCGACATCATGAAGCCGGCGAGCCTGGGTTTCGTGACTCCGGGCATGCGCGTCGAGTACCACATCGACAAGCAGACCGTCGCCTGGCTGCCGTTTGCAGCGCTCACTGGCACCGTGGTCGGCTCCTTCGCCTGGGGCGCACTCGCGGACATTTACGGTCGCCGCGCGTCCATCCTGCTCTCCTCAGTCATGTTCATCGGCACTTCGATCTGCGGGGCCATGCCGAACCTGTGGTGGAACGTTGGCATGTGCCTGCTGATGGGAGCCGCCGCCGGCGGCATGCTGCCGGTGACCTATGCGCTGCTGGCCGAGATCATGCCGACGCGCCACCGCGGCTGGAGCCTGGTGCTGGTGGGAGGGGTCGGCGCGGTCGGCGGGTTTTTTGCCGCCAGCGCACTGTCCGCTCTGCTTCAGCCCACCTTCGGTTGGCGCATCATGTGGTTTCTTAACCTGCCGACGGGGCTCCTGCTGGTGGCACTGAGCCCGCTGCTACCTGAATCCGCCCGCTTCCTGCAGCAGATGGGCCGCGGCGCGCAAGCGCGCGCGATGTACGCACGTTTCGGCGCCGTCCTGAGCACCCAGGCCGCCACGCCCGAGGGCGGCGCAAGCCCGGCAATAGCGGCGCTGCCGCGCATTGACGGCCGCTTTATCGGCGTCACGGTGGCGCTCACGCTGGCGGCGCTCGCCTGGGGACTGGTCAACTTCGGTTTGCTCCTCTGGCTCCCCACCGCACTGGTGGCCGAAGGCCGGAGCGTGGCCGCATCAAGCGCACTCATCGCCAAGTCGACGCTGATCGCCGCGCCGACGATCCTGATATCCGCCTGGCTCTACAGCGCCTGGAGCACCAAGTGGTCGCTGGTGACGATGATCGGCGTGAGTGCGCTCGGTCTGCTGGGTCTCGCGCTGCGCGACCTCGGCATCGCTGCGCTGGCCAATCCACTGCTGCCGCTGACGCTGGTGATCCTCGGCTCCTGCGGCGTGATCGCAATCCTGCTCCCGTACACGGCTGAGAATTATCCGCTGCGCGTCCGGGGCCGCGCGACCGGATGGGTCGCCGGTTGCAGCAAGCTCGGCGGACTGCTGGCGCAGGGTCTAAGTGTCGCGGGTGTGATCCCGGCATTTGCCAGCGCAGTGCTGGTCATCGCCGTGCCGGCGGCCGCGTCGTTGCTGCTGCTCGCGCTGTTCGGGCACGAAACGCGCGGCCTCGACCTGCGCGAACTAGACCGGACCGGGCGCCTCGCCCCGGCCCGCCCATCCGCCGGCTCACCCTGACTCCACCACCCAGGCTTCGAGCGTCCGCGAGCCAAGGCGTTCGCGCCAGGCGCCTTCCAGTTCGGCGTACAGCCGGGTGACCGGCTGCGGCGCGGACGGGGTGTCGTCGCCGTGCACGCTGTAGGCGGCGCGCGCCGCGGCGAAGATTTCCTGCAGCGGGATGTAGCCGGCGTCGCGCCCCGGCAGCAGGGTCTCCTGTTCCGTGGTCACGAGCAGCCCGGCCGCCTCGAGCGCGTCGGCGCTGCGCGTAACGGCGACGCCGGGGAGCGAGAGCTCGGCGGCCAGCGCGTTGATGCTCCAGCGCTCGCCGCCGCGCAGGTGGCTGCGCGCCACCAGGTACATGATGCTGAGGGCGAGCTGCTCGGTTTCGGCGTTTGACAGGCGCGGTTCGCGCAGACCGATGCGCAGGTAACTGGGATTTTGCACATAGAACGACAGCTGCGCGCCGAGCAGCAGAATCAGCCAGCCCAGATAGATCCAGATCAGCGCGGCGATGAAGATGGCGAAACCGGCGTACACGATCGTCAGGCGCGTCGACAACAGCACGAAGGCGGTGAAGATCCGGCCGATCGTGGCCCACAGGATTCCTGCCGTTACGCCGCCGATCAGCGCCGGAATCAGCCGCACGCGGGTGTTGGGAATCAGCGCATAGACCATGGTGAACACGCCGCTGACGATCGCCACCGGCGTGAGCGCGAGCAAGCCGCGGCCCGCTGCGCTGAGCAGCGGCAGGTGCGAGAGCATGCGCACCGAATTGTTCGCTGCGGTGATCTGCGCCGCGCCGACCAGCGTGCCCACCAGGAGCGGCGCGACCACCAGCAGCGCGACGTACTCGGCGATGCGGCGCATGAAGCTGCGCGGCAGTTCGACGTGCCAGACGAAATTGACGCTGTCCTCGACCTTCTTGAGCGTACCGATCAGCGTCCAGATCAGGAACGCCAGGCCCACCGAGCCGACGATGCCGCCGCGCACGTGATCGGCGAAATCCATGACCTTTCGCGTCAGCTCGCCGGCCGCACCGCCCATCGGGCGGAAGAATTCGTAGATCAGCGGCTCGAGCTCGCGGTGCGCGCCAAAGCCCTTGAGCACCGCGAAGCTGAAGGCGACCAGCGGCACCAGCGCCAGCAGCGTCGCGTACACCAGGCCCATGGCGTGGATATTGAGCTGACCGCCGAGCAGGTCGCGCAGCAGCGCATAGGGGTACTGCGCGCAGCGCGGCGCGCGCGCGCGCGCAGCTCGCGCGGGCGCGCGGCGCGAACAGCCAGCGTTCGAACCCGCGACGGGCGCGCTGCCAGATCAGCACGGCCTAGGATCCGGTGGCGAGCGGCGGACCGGTCAGCCGCGCCAGCGCCTCGGCGTACTTCTCAGCGGTGCGCGCGATCACCTCCGCGGGCAGCCGCGGGCCCGGCGCGCGCTTGTCCCAGTCCAGCGTTTCCAGGTAATCGCGCACGAACTGCTTGTCGAAGGAGGGCGGGCTGGCGCCGGGCCGCCAGCTGGCCGCCGGCCAGAAGCGGCTCGAATCGGGCGTCAGCACTTCGTCGATCAGCGTCAGCGCGCCGTCGCGATCGACGCCGAACTCGAACTTGGTGTCGGCGATGATGATGCCGCGCGCCCGCGCATGCGCGGCGGCGTGGCGTAGATCGCGAGGGCTGCGCTCGCGCACTTCGCGCGCGCGCGCCGCGCCGACCAGCTGCTTCGAGCGCGGCGAAGCCGATGTTTTCGTCATGGGCGCCGGCAGCCGCCTTGGTCGCCGGCGTGAAGATCGGCTCGGGCAGCGCATCGGCCAGCGCAGGCCCGCCGGCAGCGCGATGCCGCAGATCGGCGCCGCTGCGCTGGTAGTCCTTCCAGCCCGAGCCGGAGAGATAGCCGCGCACCACAGCCTCGATCGGCAGTGCGTCCAGCCGCTTGAAGATCGCCGCGCGCCCGTCGAGCAGCGCGAGTTCGCTGCGGCTCGGTGATGACCTCGCTCAGGCGCCGTGCGACTGCGATGATTGCGGATGATGTGCGCGGTCTGGTCGAACCAGAAATCGGAAATCTGGTGCAGCACGCGGCCCTTGCCCGGGATCGGATCGGGCAGCACCACGTCGAAGGCGCTCAGGCGGTCGGTCGTGACGATCAGCAGGTGATCGGCGTCGACCGCATAGACATCGCGCACCTTGCCGCGGTGGAGCAGCGGCAGGCCGAACGCAGCGCGGTTTCATGGACGGTGGCGGGTGTGGTGGCCAAGCTCGGGTACCATAGCGGAGTAAGGCGCGAGGGCGCGCATCTTGCCGCCCGCCCGGCGGCGGGGTCAAGCGAAGGGAACATGAACTGGAACGGCAAGATCATCGGTGCGGCCCTGGGCTTTTGGTTCGGCGGCCCGGTCGGCGCGGCGCTCGGGCTGCTCGTCGGCCATCAATTCGACGTCGGCGATGCGGACCGGGGCGAGCTCGGCGCCGACAGCGCGGCGCGCGTGCACGAGCTGTATTTCCCGGCGGTGTTCCGCGTCATGGGTCATGTCGCCAAGGCCGACGGGCGCGTCTCGGAGCAGGAAATCGCCGCGGCGCGCGCGGTGATGGCCGCGCTCCGGCTGAGCCCGGAGCAGGTGCGCCAGGCGATCGGCTTCTTTGGCGAAGGCAAGCAGCCCGATTTCGCGCTCGACGCGGCGCTCGCCGATCTGCGCCCGCTGCTGCGCGCCTACCCGCAGCTCGCGCAGTTCTTCATGGAGATCCAGCTGCAGGCCACGCTGGCCGGCAACGGCCTGAGCGCGCGGCCGCGCGCGCGGCTGCTGCGTGCCGCGAACCTGCTCGGCCTGGCGAGCGATGACTTCGCGCGCCTCGAGGCGCTGATGCGCTGGCGCATGGACGGTGGCGCGGCGGCGGTGCGGGCGCCGGTGCCGGCGCGGGCAGCGGCGCCAGCGGCGCGCGGCCGATGCCGATCGGCTGCGCCAGGCCTACGCGCTGCTCGAGACCACGGCCAGCGCGAGCGATGAACAGGTGGTCAAGGCCTATCGCCGCCAGATGAGCCGCAATCATCCCGACAAGCTGCAGGCCAATGGCCTGCCCGAATCGATGCTCGAGCGCGCCAAGGAGCGCACCCAGCAGATCCAGGCGGCCTACGAGCTGATCCGCGCCGCTCGTGGCATGCGCTGAGCCGGGCGCTCACGTAGACTGAACGGCATGGCGGCCCCCTGGATCGCACCCTCGATACTGTCCGCCGACTTCGCGCGGCTCGGCGCCGAGGTCGACGCCGTGCTGGCCGCCGGCGCCGACCTCGTGCACTTCGACGTGATGGACAACCACTACGTGCCGAACCTGACGATCGGGCCGCTGGTGTGCGAGGCGCTGCGCAAGCACGGCGTCAAGGCGCCGATCGACGTGCACCTGATGGTCAAGCCGGTCGATCGCATCGTGCCGGATTTCGCCCGCGCCGGCGCCACGTACATCAGCTTTCACCCGGAAGCGAGCGCACATGTCGATCGCACCATCGCCTGATACGTGAACACGGCTGCCGGCCGGGCCTGGTGTTCAATCCGGCCACGCCGCTCGACTGGCTCGACTACACGCTCGACAAGCTCGACCTGGTGCTGCTGATGTCGGTGAATCCGGGCTTCGGCGGCCAGCAGTTCATTCCCGGCGTGCTGCCGAAGATTGCCGCGGTGCGCGAGCGGGTGCGCGCGCTGGGCCGCGAGGTGCGCGTGGAAGTGGACGGCGGCATCAAGGCCGACAACATCGCCGCCGTGGCGCGCGCCGGTGCCGACACCTTCGTGGCGGGCTCGGCGATCTTCGGCGCGAAGGACTACGCGGCGACGATCCGCGCGCTGCGCGCCGGCAATCGGTTCCAGCCGCCGCTGTCGCGCGCGCGCTAGCCGCGATCTAGTCAAGCTCGTCGTCGTCCTCGTCATCATCCTCGTCGTCATCGACGGCGGGAACGCTGGCCGCCATCGGGCCGCGGAGCGGCGGCAGCGCCGGTGCCCTTGGCCGGAATCACCACCGGCCGGGTCTTCATCTTCGGACGCGCGTTGAACACGACGATGGTCTTGCCGGTGGCGCGCAGCAGGCCCTGCTCCTCGAGCACCTTGAGCACGCGGCCGGCCATTTCGCGCGAGCAGCCGATCAGGCGCGAGAGTTCCTGGCGCGAGACCTTGATCTGCATGCCTTCCGGATGCGTCATCGCGTCCGGCTCGTTGCACAGGTCCATGATGGCGTGCGCCACGCGGCCGGTGACGTCGACGAAGGCGAGGTCGCCGAGCTTGCGGTTGGTGCGATCGAGGCGCGTCGCCAGCTGCGTGGCGAGCTCGAAGATCAGGCCGGGGCTCTCGGTCGCCACCTGGCGGAAGCGCGGATAGGTCATCTCGGCGAGTTCGCAGGCGCTGCGGGTGCGCACCCAGGCGCTGCGCGTCGGCTGTTCGTAGAACAGGCCCATCTCACCGAAGAACTGCCCCTTGTTGAGGTAGGCCAGCACCATCTCGTTGCCTTCCTCGTCCTCGATCATCACTTCGACCGAGCCGCTGATGACGTAGTAGAGGACATCGGGCAGGTCGCCGGCGTGGATCAGCACGGTCTTGGAGGGCACGGTCCGGACCCGGCAATAACTGAGGAACCGGTTGATTGCCGGAATGTCGCTCAATGCTCTGACATTCTCTTCCATAGGGCTTGCGCTTTGTTCCCGTGAGAGGTGGTTCATTCCCGCTTTTTATTACATAAGTCCCGCTGCCTGCAAGGTTTTTATGAAGAGCTCAGATCCAGTAGGCGAGTGCGCGGTCATCAGCTTCGAGGTCACTCGCATGGCCTGGCGCACGACCGGCGGGCAGATTCGCGGCCCCCCGGCGAGAGCGCCGCGTTGCGCATGTGCGACCTCGTCGCTCTGCATCGTTTCGAGAATGCGCGGCTGCGCAGGTCGCCAGGCGGGCAGGCGTTCGAGGTGGTCCGCCAGGTGGCCTTCGACCTGGCGTTCGGTCTCGGCGACGAAGCCCAGGCTCGAGGCGGTCGCTGAGCGCGGCCGCAGCGGCGCCGATGGCGAACGAACCGGCATACCAAAGGGGATTGAGCAGGCTGGTGCGCGCGCCCAGCTCCGCTGAGCCGCTGCTCGCACCAGGCCAGGTGGTCGCCTTCCTCGGCGGCCGCCTGCAGCAGGAATTCGCGGGTCTGGCGCTGTGCGGGCCATGAGGGCCTGGCCGTGGTAGAGCGCCTGGGCGGCGATCTCGCCGGCATGGTTGACCCGCATCAGCCCGGCCACGTGGCGCCGGTCGGCTTCCGCCAAGGGGCTGCAGTCCGGGAGGCCGGGCGGGCGAGCGATTGGCCTGCGCCGGGGCAAACAGCGCCCGCAGGGCGTTATCGGCCGCCTGCAGCAGGGTGTCGGCGGTCAAAACGGGGGCCTGGAGGCCGTTCCATGGCCCTATTATAGAGAGCATTAGGGTGGCCGCACCGCCCAAATCCGGCCCCCCGACCGGCGCTTTGCAAAGCGGAGGGGGCTTCAGTACACTTCCGCGCCCATTTTTCCGGAAGAACACTGTGGCGTCCTGTGGGTTCGTCAACCCGCACGGAGCCTTGGGGTTGGAGTTGTTGCAAGCATCATGAAGACGATATTCGCCAATCCGGCCACCGTGCGCGGTGACTGGTATGTGGTCGACGCCAGCGGCAAGACGCTCGGGCGCCTCGCCACGCAGATTGCGCACCGCCTCAAGGGCAAGCACAAGGCCGACTACAGCCCGCACGTCAACATGGGCGATCATATCGTGGTGCTGCACGCCGGGAAGATTGCGGTCACCGGCAACAAGCTGGACGACAAGATGTATCACCACCACACCGGGTACCTGGGGAATCTCAAGACGATACCCGCTGGGCAAGCTCCTCAAGGAGCACCCGGAACGCGCACTGCAGTTCGCCATCAAGGGCATGCTGCCGAAGAACACGCTGGGCCGGAACATGTTCCGAAAGCTCCATGTGTTCGCGGGCGGGGAACACCCGCACACCGCACAGCAACCCAAGCAGCTGACACTTTAAGCACCAGGATCGCTACTTATGGCAGTTTCACCCGATTACGGCACCGGCCGCCGCAAGACTTCGACCGCCCGCGTCTACCTGCAATCCGGCACCGGCAAGATCACGGTCAACGAGCGCCCGCTCGACGAGTTCTTCGGTCGCGAGACCGGCCGCATGATCGTGCGCCAGCCGCTCGAGCTGGTGCAGCTGATGGGCAAGTTCGACATCACGGTGCAGGTCACGGGCGGCGGCATCACCGGCCAGGCCGGCGCGATCCGCCACGGCATCGCCCGCGCGCTGATGGAATATGATTCGACCCTGCGTGGCCCGCTGCGCCAGGCCGGCTTCGTCACCCGCGACGCCCGCGAGGTCGAGCGCAAGAAGGTCGGGCGCCGCAAGGCCCGCCGCGGCCCGCAGTACTCGAAGCGCTAACCCGCTGCCGGGCGCCGCTGCGCGAGCAGATTCGGTTACGGGTGGGGGATCGTCTAGTGGTAGGACCGCGGACTCTGACTCCGCTAACCTAGGTTCGAATCCTAGTCCCCCAGCCATTCACGCCGCTGTCCTGGCGCTCAGACAGTGCGCGTACCCGCATCACTCCCGACGATCAGCAGATCGGCTGGGCGTGCCGCGAACAGCCCGACTGTCACCACCCCGGCCAACTGGTTGATCGCTTGCTCGAGCGCGCGCGGCGCGCTGATGTGCAGCCCATGCAGGTCGAGTATCTGGTTGCCGTTGTCGGTGGTGACGCCTGCGCGCCACACCGGCCGTCCGCCCAGTGCCACGAGTTGCCGCGCGACCAGTGCGCGCGCCATCGGAATGACTTCGACCGGCAGCGGGAATTGGCCGAGCGTGTCGACCAGCTTGCTGTCATCGACGATGCAGACGAAGGTACGCGCGGCCGCGGCGATGATCTTCTCGCGCGTCAGGGCGGCTCCGCCTCCCTTGATCAGCTCGCGCCGGCCATTGGCTTCGTCGGCGCCGTCGATATAGATGCCCAGATCGGGCACATCGTTCAGGTCGAGCACCGGAATGCCCAGGGCACGGAGCCGGGCGGTGCTGGCATCCGAACTGGAAACGGCGCCGCGCAGACGGGTCTTCCAGGGTCCGAGCTGATCGATCAGGGCGTTGACGGTGGAGCCGGTGCCGATGCCCACCACCATGTCGTCGCGCAGGTGGGCGAGTGCGGCAGCGGCGACTCGTTGTTTTTTTTCCTGCGCTGAAAGTGCCATGTTTTCCAGCCTCCAGATACGACTGTGCCCGCTTGCGCGGGCACAGTCTTAGCTTTGAATCAGGTGGGTGAGATTTGCTTCCCACTCACCTTGAAGTAAAGGCCCTTACTTCTTCTTCGCAGCTTTCTTCTTGGCCTTCTTCTTTGCCTTAGCCATGAATGATCTCCATATATCAGGTTAGTCCGGGGACGGAGTATATACACGAGACACAAAAAAACAAGCGCACACGTCATCCGCCCGCCGATGTGAACTCACGCACACTCACTCGAGCGACAGGATGAACTGCCAGTGAGCGTCGGTGACGGGCATCACCGAGAGCCGATTGCCGCGCCGGAGCAACATCAGGTCACGCAGTTTCCCGTGCGCATGCGTACGCAATTCTTCCAGTGTGATGACGCGTTGGCAGCGGCGCTTGAGTTGCACATCGATTGCAAACCAGCGCGGCGCGGCCGGATCGCTGGCGGCGTCAAAGTGCTCGTTTCGCCGGTCAAATGCGCTGCCATCGGCGTAGGCGGCGCGCACCACGCTGAGTACGCCGGCGATGCCCGGAACTTCGCAGCTCGAATGATAGAGGAAGGCCTGGTCGCCGCGCTGCACGCGGTCGCGCAGGAAATTCCGCGCCTGGTAGTTGCGTACGCCGTCCCAGGCTGAAGTGCGCTTTGGGAGCCGCGACAGGTGGTCGATGCCGAAAGTTGCCGGTTCGGTCTTGAGCAGCCAGTAAGCCATTGCTCAGCGCCTCCGCTCGAAGTATTGAATCCCGTTCTCGGTCACGACGGCGTCGAGCGGCACGTCATGCGGCCCGGGCGCGAGTGTGGCCAGGCGTTGGCACTCGAAAGCAACGCCAAGCAGCAGCGGTTTGCCCCGTCGCCCGAGGCGTCCGGCCAGGAACCGGTCGTAATAACCGGCGCCGTTACCGAGCCGGTTGCCCGCGGCGTCGAACCCGACCAGTGGAGTCAACACCACCTGCAGAGCCTGCAGCGTGATGTGCGCTCCGCCGGCGGGCTCGCCGATGCGGTAGCGGTTCAGCCGCAGCGCAGTGCCCGGGTCAGCCACCAGCTGCATGCGATGGGCGGCGAAATTCGTGATGCGCGGCAGGTACACGCGGCAGCCGCGCGTGCGCAGCAGTGCCCGCAGCGGTGCGCTGTCAACTTCGGAATCACGCGAAACATACAGCCCCACGGCGATGCCCGGCTTGAGCCAGGGGGCACGCGCCAGGTGTGCGCGGATCCGCGCCACCGCGGCCGCGCGCGCACTGCGCGGCTGCGCGGCGCGGCGCGCCCACAGTTCCCGGCGCAGGGCCGGCCGCGATCGGACGGGAGTGGTGGCAGTCGGGCTCACAGTGGTGCGGCAGGCAGGGAATCAAACAAGCGTCACCCGCAATGCCGGTGCGGACCGTTGCTCTCGACCAGAGCAACAAGTGGGATTTCCTGCGGCAGGTAAGGCTTTCTGCCCGGGGCAGACCTGCACAATGCTGCCAGCAAGGTTGGATCCCGGGGTGTTTCAACTTAGGGTCGAGAGGTAACCCAGCCCGCTTATCGAACACCACAGGCGACGCGGGTTCGACTCTACACTAAAGATCGAGCTGCTGTCCTTTCTGCAGCGCGGTTTCCACGCGCTCGCGCAATATCTTGATACGGGCGCCCAGTTCGCTCTGCGAACCGTGATCCCGTTCACGCTGGCGCAGCATTTCGTTGGCGATATTCAGCGCCGCCATGACCGCAATGCGGTCGGCTCCGACTACCTTGCCGGTGTCGCGGATTTCCTTCATGCGCGTATTGAGGAACGCGGCACTGTCGATCAGATCGCCGCGCTCTTCCTTGGGGCAGGCGACGAAGTAATCCTTGTCGAGGATGCGGACGCTGACCCGTGCGCCTTCGGCTTCGCTCATGCCGTTCGCTCCATTGCCTTGAGGCGGCCGATCATCGCCTCGACGCGCGCCCGCACCTGTTCGCTGCGGTTCATCACCGTGGTTTTCTCGCTCGCCAGGCTGTCCTGGCGCGCCCGCAGAGCCCGGTTCTCGTCCTTGAGGCGATGCACCGTGGCAATCAGTTCTTCGAGGCGTTTTTCCAGGCGCTTGAGCTCCAGCTCGGCATTGCTGCCCTTTTCGTTGTCGGCCATGTGAAAACTATAGTTCCGCGCCACGAGCGCGGTCAATGAAAAAGCGGTAGGTCTATGCAGTAGTCGGGTGTTGCGCGCGGTCAGTGCGCGCCCTACCATGCCGGCGGTCACTCCTCGAGTTGCCGGGAGCACGTGGCCAGTTTCAGCAATTACGCGCAGATCCAGCGCCTCATGGCGGCCTCCGGTGCGGTCGCCGAGCCAGCCGAGGCGCACGGCACCCTGGCCGGTGCGCTGTGCGCCACCGGGGCCTACCGGCTTGAGGACTGGCTGGCGGAGATTCTGCCCGAGGGCGTCGCGCCGGATGCCGCCGCGACCCTGCTGCGTGATATCTACGACGAGACCCGCGCCGCCCTGAATGACACGCAGATGCAGTTCGAGCTGCTGATGCCCGACGACGAGGAGCCGATCGAGCAGCGCACCGAGGCACTTACATTATGGTGCAACGGCTTTGTGTATGGCCTCGGCACCTGCGGCGCTCCCGATCCGGAGCGGCTCCCAGGAGATGCGGGCGAAATTATCCGCGATCTGGCGCAGTTCATGCGCGCCGGGGTCGACCAGGGGGAAGGGCCCGAAGCCAACGAGGTGGCGCTCGCCGAGCTGGTGGAATTCGTCCGTGTGGGCGTCCAGGTCGTGTTTGAAGAGCTGGGCGCGCTGCGCCAGCCCTCGCCGCCGCCCGGCGTATCATTGCATTAGGCACCGCCGCACTTGGATGGCAAGATGACCGAGGAATTCCTCCGCCGCCGCCGCCAGCTGCTGCGGCTCATGGGCCGGGACGCAATCGCGGTCCTGCCTTCGGCCCCCGAGCGTATCCGCAATAACGACGTGCTCTACAACTTCCGCCAGGACAGTGACTTTCACTATCTCACCGGGTTCGGTGAGCCCGAGGCCGTCACGGTGCTGATCCCGGGGCGGGCGCAGGGCGAGTTCGTCATGTTCGTGCGCGAACGCAGCGCAGCGCGCGAGATCTGGGACGGCAGGCGCGCCGGGCCGGAAGGTGCCCGCCGGCAATACGGCGCCGACGACGCTTTTCCGATTAGCGACCTGGACGATATCCTGCCGGGGCTGCTCGAATCCCGCTCCCGTGTCTACCACACCATGGGCAAATACCATGACTTCGACCAGCGCGTCGTCGGCTGGGTCAACTCGCTCCGCGCCCAGGCGCGCTCTGGTGCGCATCCGCCGCAGGAATTTGTCGCACTCGATCACGTGCTGCACGATATGCGTCTCTACAAGAGCCGCAAGGAACTCGCGCTGATGCGCCGTTCCGGCGCCATCGGCGCCGGAGCACATGTCCGCGCCATGAAGTACTGTCAGCCCGGGCGCACCGAGTACCAGGTGATGGCCGAGCTGGTGCACGAATTCGGCCGTCACGGCGCCGATATTTCCTATCACCCGATCGTCGGTGGTGGCGCCAACTCCTGCGTGCTGCACTACGGCGACAACAATCAACCGCTCCAGGACGGCGACCTGCTGTTGATCGACGCCGGCTGCGAGTACCAGTACTACGCCTCGGACATCACCCGCACCATTCCGGTCAACGGTCGCTACAGCCCCGAGCAGCGCGCCGTCTATGAAATCGTGCTGGCCGCGCAGCAGGCGGCGTTCGCCCAGGTGAAGCCGGGCAATCACTGGAACGAACCGCACGACGCGGCGGTGCGCGCGATCACGCAGGGCCTGGCGCGCATCGGCCTGCTCAAGGGGCCGGTGTCCGGCCTTATCAAAGCGGGTGCCTACAAGAAATTCTTCATGCACCGCACCGGGCACTGGCTCGGCATCGATGTGCATGACGTGGGCGACTACAAGGTCGGCGATGAATGGCGCGTGTTCGAGCCGGGCATGGTGCTGACGGTCGAGCCCGGCATCTACATTCCCGCCGGCACCAGGGGCGTGCCGAAGCGATTCTGGAATATTGGCATCCGCATTGAAGACGACGTGGCTGTCACCGCCCGGGGCCATGAGGTGCTCAGCGCGGGCGTACCCACGGACCCCGACGCCATAGAAAGTCTGATGGCGGCGGCATGAGCGGAGCGGTGCCGGATCAGGTCGATGTCGCCATCGTCGGCGGCGGCATGGTCGGCGCCAGCCTGGCGCTCGCGCTCGGCTGCCAGCGGCAAGCGAGTCGTGCTGATCGAGGCGGTGGCGCCGGACAACGCCAGCCAGCCCAGTTTCGATGACCGAACCACGGCGCTGGGCAACGGGAGCCGGCGCATATTCGAGGCGCTGGGCGTCTGGCCCCACCTGGCCGCGCACGCGGGCGCAGTACTCGAGATTCGTATTTCCGATGCCGGGCACCCCGGCGCGGCGCGGCTCAGCGCCGCGGAGCAGGGGCTCGAGGCGCTGGGCTACGTCGTGCCGAACCGGCAGCTGGGCGCGGCACTGTGGCAGCAGCTCGCGGTGCAAAGTGCGATCACGATCCGCAATCCTGCCCAGGTCAGCGAGGTGCGTCTGGCCGAAGGCGGTGCGCTGCTCCGGGTCGATGTCGACGGCCGGACCGAGACCGTTGCCGCGCGCTTGGTGGTAGCGGCTGATGGTGCACATTCGCAGGTGCGGGCCGCGGCCGGCATCGGCGCAGAAGTCGAGGACTACAAGCAGGTCGCGGTGGTGGTGCACGTGCTCACCGACCAGGCCAGCGACCGGCATTGCCTATGAACGCTTCACGGCCACCGGTCCGCTGGCGGTGCTGCCGCTGGCCGACGGCCGCTACACGGTGGTGTGGACGCTCGCGCCGGAACGCGCGCAGCAGGTACTGCGCGCTCGACTGACGCGCCCTTCATCGACGAGCTGCAGCGCTGTTTCGGCTGGCGCATCGGCCGCATCCAGCGCGTCGGGCGCGCGCGCAGCTTACCCGCTGCGGCTGAGCCGCGCCGAGACCATGGTGGGCCAGCGCGCCGTGCTGGTGGGCAACGCGGCGCAAGCGCTCCATCCGGTGGCCGGGCAGGGCTTCAACCTCGGCCTGCGCGACGCCGCGCTGCTGGCCGAGATTCTGGCCGCCGCGCCGGATCCGGGCGCGGCCGCGGTGCTCGAGTCCTACGAACGCGACGCGCCGCAGACCGGCGCGGCATGATCGGTTTCACCGACGGACTGGTGCAGCTGTTTGCGCAGCGAGCGGCCGGGCGTGGCGCTCGCGCGCAACCTCGGCCTGTTGCTGTTCGACCTGGCGCCGGGCGCCAAGCGCGCGCTGTCGCGCCTGAGCTGGGGCTTCGGCGGCGACGCGCCGCGCCTGCTGCGCGGCCTGCCGGTGGCATGACGCGAACCACCGCGCAAATGAACACCGATATCGACGTTGCCGTCATTGGCGGCGGGCCGAACGGCGCCACTTGCCGCTGCGCTGCTGGCGCGGCACAGCGGCATCGCGCCTGCGCGCATCGCGCTGATCGCACCGGAGCTGGCAACTGAGGCCGGTGTCGCGGTGCCCGCGGCAGCGGCCCCCGAGCTGCGCGTCGTGGCGATCTCGCGTGCCAGCGAACAGCTGCTGCGCAACGCCGGCGCCTGGGAACTGCTGCCGCAGGAGCGACTGTGCGCCTATGAGCGCATGCGCGTCTGGCATGAGTCGGCGCCACCGATGGCCCCGGGACCCTGGTGTTTTCCGCCGCCGAACTGGCCGAACCGAATCTGGGCCACATCGTCGAGAATCGCGCGCTGGTCGCGGCTGCGTCTGGCCAGCTTCCGCGCGCAGGGCGGGCAGGTCTCGGGCGAGCGGCTCCTGTCGCTCGCATGTGGACGCCCAGTCGGCGCGGCTCGGCACCAGTGCCGGTGAGCTCAGCGCGCGCCTGGTGATCGGTGCCGACGGCGCACGCTCGCAGGTGCGCGAACTGCTGCAGCTGCCGCTGCGCGCGCATGATTACCGGCAGAGCGCCATCGTCGCGAACATCGCGACCGCGAGGCCGCACCAGCACACCGCCTGGCAGCGTTTCCTCGGCTCCGGACCGCTGGCCTTACTGCCGCTGTTCGATGGCAGCTGCTCGATCGTCTGGTCGGCCGGCAAGCATCTGGCCGAAGAGCTGATGGCACTGGCGCCGGAGGAGTTTGCGCTGCGGCTCGACGCCGCGAGCGATCGCGTGCTGGGCGCCACGCAGCTGCGGAGCGAGCGCCTGGCTGTGCCGCTGCGGCGCGCCACCGCGGTGACCCTGATCGGTACGCGCGTGGCGCTGGTCGGCGATGCGGCGCACGTGATCCATCCGCTGGCCGGGCAGGGCGTGAATCTCGGATTCCTCGATGCCGCCGCGCTGTGCGAAGTGCTGGCTGCGGGCATGGCCGAAGGCGAGGATCCCGGCGCCGCGCGACTCCTCCGCCGCTATGAGCAGCAGCGCCTGACGCACGACACGCTGATGAGCTGGTCGATGAGCGGGTTCAATGAACTGTTCGCGCGCGGTCCTGGCCCGTCCGGCTGGATCGCGGCGCGACTGCTGGGTCTCGCCGGCGCCAACGCGGTCGTGCGTGCGCAGCTTTGCGCGCCGGGCGCTGGGACTCGCGGGTGAAGTGCCGCCGCTGGCGCGCCGTGGGCCGCCGGCGGGCGTTGCGCCGGCGCGGGCGGCGGCGTGGTGAAGTTCCTGCTGTGGCTGGTGCTGCTGGTGCTGTGCTGGCCGCTGGCGCTGCTGGCGCTGCTGCTGTGGCCGATGTTCTGGATGATCTCGCTGCCGTTCCGTATCGTCGGCATCGTCTTCGATGGCGTGTTTGCCTTCCTGCGCGCGGTCGTTATGCTGCCGGCACGGCTGATCGGCGGCAGATCGCGGCTAGCACTGGCGGGGATGGTCCCCGGTTTTTCAAGGAGCCTTACTATGCATCGAATCATCAAGTCCTGTTCCTGGGCCGCCATGGCGGTGCTGGCGTCTGGCCTGACCGGCACGGCGGCAAGCGTCGCCGCTACGGCGCCCGCCCGCGGCCAGCCACGCCACCTACAGCGACGATGAAGTCACCAGGGCCGCCAACGATTTCTTCAAGAACGGCGCCCAGGACCTGGGCAAGGTGCTGCAGAAGGTGCTCAAGGAAAAGGGCCAGCCGGTCGCGATCATCCGCGGCGAAGAGGCGGGCGGCGCCATCGGCGTGGGCCTGCGCTATGGCCACGGCGAGCTCGTCTACAAGGGCGGCGCCGGACGGAAAGTGTACTGGCAGGGGCCGTCGATCGGCTTCGACGTGGGCGCCAACGCGGTCAAGGTATTCGCGCTGGTCTACGCAGCTGCCGACGAGCGAGCACCTGTTCCGGCGCTTCCCGGGCGTCGAGGGCAGCCTGTATTTCGTCGGCGGGTTCGGCGTGAACTACGTGCAGAGCGAGCGGCACCGTGATCGCGCCGGTGCGGTTCGGTGTCGGCTGGCGCCAGGGCCTGAGCGTCAGCTACATGCATTTCTCGCCGAAGAAACGCCTCAACCCATTCTGAGCTCAGCTTCGCAACTCACGCCAGGAGAGCGCATGGACGACAGCAACAAGATGCCGAAGGGCATTCCCTACATCATTGCCAACGAATTTGCCGAGCGTTTCTGTTTCTACGGCATCAACGCGATCCTCGCCATCTACATGACCGGCACGCTGCACTTCGGGCAGGCGAGCGCCACCAAATGGCAGAGCTGGTTCAAGGCCGGGGCCTATTTCTTCCCGCTGGTCGGCGCGATCGTCTCCGATGTGTTCTGGGGCAAGTACCGCACCATCATCGTCTTCTCGATGGCCTACGTGCTCGGCTGCACCGTGCTGGCGCTCGGGCCGCAAACCCCGGCGACCCTGATGATCGGCCTCGGGTTCATTGCCTTCGGCACCGGGGGCATCAAGCCCTGTGTGTCCACCAATGTGGGCGATCAGTTCACCAGCCGCAATCAACACCTGATCGAGCGCGCCTTCAGCTACTTCTATCTGTCGATCAATGCAGGTTCCTCAATCTCCATCTTCTTCTGCCCGGTGCTGCTGGACAAATATGGGCCCAAGGCGGCCTTTGGCATGCCGGCCGCGATGATGGCAGTGGCGACGCTGGTGTTCTTCCTGGGCCGCAAGCGTTTCGCGGTCGTGCCGCCGGCCGGCAGACAGTGGCTGCAGGATATCGTTTCGCCCGCTGGGCGCAAGCTGTTGCGCGACCTGCTGATCATCTATGTGTTCGTCGCCGCTTTCTGGGCCCTGTGGGATCAGAGCAATGGCCAGACCTGGACGCTGCAGGCTACCTCCGACCTCATGGACAAGAACATGGGCCTGGGCATCACGCTGCTGCCGGCGCAGATTCAGGTGGTCAACGGATTGCTGATCCTGATCATGGTGCCGATCTTCACTTTTGGTGTGTATCCGCTCTGGGGCCGTTTCTTCCGCGTCACACCGTTGCGCAAGATCTGCATCGGTTTGTTCATGATCGGAGCCTCGTTCCTGATCGTGAGCTGGATCGAAGGGCGTATCCAGGGCGGGCACAGCGTGTCGGCGTGGTGGCAGATCCTGGCATACGTGGTGCTGACCGCTGCGGAAGTGCTGGTGTCGATCACGGCGCTGGAATTTTCCTACAAGCAGGCGCCGCTGCGCATGAAGAGTTTCATCATGGCCCTGTACCTGCTGTCGATCAGCCTCGGCAACGCGAGCACTGCAGTGGTGAACAGCATCATGGTGCGCGAATTGCCGGGCACCACGGTCAGCAGTGGCGAACAGACCTGGGTTGCGCTCCCGCCCGGCGTCACCATGATCGCGGGCCAGAAGATCGACTTCAACGCGCACACGGGCATCACCGTGCATGGTGCCAATGGCAAGGACGCTCCGCTCGAGGGCACGTTTCTGGTGGCGGAAATCGACGGCAATCGCGTCCGCCTGATGGACAACGAACACCGCCGGCCCGTGGCTTCGAGCGGCGAGTGGAACAGCAGCGAAGGTGGGGTGTCCACCTACAAGCTGGTCGGGCCGCAGTATTTCAATTTCTTTGCCTACGTGGTGGCCGGCATGGGCGTGCTGTTCATCTTCGTGGCGATGTTCTATCGCGAACAGGTCTACGTGCGCGAGGACTAGGCGGCGCCGGCCCCTAGCCCGACAGCGCCAGGCCGATGACGCCGGCCACGATGCACAGCGCCCCCGCGAGCCGCTGGGCAGCGGCCTGCTCGCCCAACAGCCGCGCGCCGAACCAGGTGCCCACCAGCGTTGCCAGCTCGCGGGCCGGAGCCACGTGGCTGATGGGCGCGCGGCGCATCGCGAACAGCACCAGGATGTAGCCCAGCGGGCCCAGCGTGGCCACGGTCAGCACCGGCAGCCGGTACGCGCGCCATTCGCGCGCCAGCTCGCCCCGGGCTGCCAGCGCGCGGGGCGAGAGCACGAAGACGCGAAAGCAATTGCCGGTGTAGTCGATGAGAAAGGGCGACACCGCCAGCACCTTCACGGCCCAGCCATCGTTGAGCGTATAGGCGGCGATGCACACACCGGTGATCGCGCCCCACGCGAGGCCGGGGAGCGCCGTGCGCCGCAGTGCGCGGTGGAGATTGGCGACCAGCACGATGCCGGCAATGATCAGCGCCAGCCCGGCCACTGCCAGTGGCCCCGGGCGCTCGCCAAACAGCAGCACCGCACCCGCGAAGGATAGTAGCGGTCCGCTGCCGCGCGCCACGGGGTAGACGAGCGACAGGTCGGCCGCGCGATATCCCGCCTGCAGCGAAAGCGAATAGAGCAGGTGCAGGATCGCGGTGCCGGCCAGCGCCAGGAATTGCGCGGCGCCAAAGTGGGGGCGCCCTTGCAACAGCACTGCTGCCACGACCGGAGTCCACAACAGGAGCGAGGCTACGGAGTACAGCCAGACGAAGTGGCGCGATGCCGCGGCGCGCTTGGCCTGCAGATTCCACACCGCATGACACAGTGCCGCGAGCATTACGGCGCACAGGGCAACGGGCGGCACAGTCTCTCCGGCTGGCGGCGGGATGGGCTACCATGTTGCATGGTCGTGAGCGCCCAGTTCAACAGCTTGCGGGAACTGCGCTGTACGTCGCATGCTAGGGGTCAGCAATCGGACCATCCGTGCCGATGTGCACACTCATGGGGTCACCAGACATGATCAGCCAATCACCCTGGGTTCTGGAACGATTCGGCGCGCGCGGCGCGCGCGCGGCGTTGATGATCTCTGGCGTGGTATTCATGACGCTTATTGGCACCTGGGCCTGGGTGCAAGTGATGTCGGCATGGCACGCCGGGCATGCCCTGCGGGCCGTGTTTGAAGTGCTGGTCGCGCTGCTACTGGTGACGCTCTCGCTGCGCATCATGGCGGTGAACTGGCGTGCCACGCGCCCGGCGGATGGACAGGCAATGGTGCTCCCTGACGGCGGCGACCAGACCGGTGTGTGGGGCGTGGGCGGTCCGTCGATGCGTGTGCCGGGTTCGACCGGCGCGTGGCCCATGCGTAGCAGCGACCGGCATTTCGATCAGCGGCAGGATTGACGCGCACCAGTCAGACTGTGTCGGTGGCCCCGCGTATCGAATTGCTCGCCGATCATCCCGCTTCCGTCAAGCAGCTCGGGCAGTGGATGCACGCGGCCTGGCCCACTCCCGGGCAAGGTGTCGCTGATCGTGCCGGGATCTTCATGATGTGTATGAACCGCGATCGCGTGCCCATGACGCTGGTGGCGCTGGTCGAGGACACGCCGGTAGGCACGGTCTCGCTGCTGGATCGCTCGGTCGCCTCGCACCAGCACCTGCGCCCCTGGGTTGCCTCGCTCTACGTGGCCGAACCCTGGCGGCACGCGGGCCTGGCCACGCGCCTGGTCGATGCCGCGGGGGCGGCGGCGCGGCGCCTGGCCCTGCCGGCGATCTATATCGGGGTCGCCGCCGCCGCGCGCTCACACTATGTACAGCACGGCTGGCAGCACCTGGGCGAGGGGCGGGCCGGTGCGCAGCTGCTCGAACGCGTCCAGGTGCTGCGCCGGCGCCTGCCCTAGCCCGGTGGCGGGCGCGGCCGTGGCGAAGCGCGTATCATCGTGCGCTGCGCGCCGGGCACGCGCTCCACGACTGGAACGTCGATGCGATATACGAGGCTTGCGGAATCCGAGCGCGCGCAGTTGCGCGCCGAGCTGGCGCGCATGCCCGTGGAACTGGATGCGCTGTTCGGCGCACTCAGCGCCAGCGACGCGCGCGAGCGACGCGCCGGGCAGGCGTTTTCGCCGGTGGAACAGGTCTGGCATCTCGCTGATCTCGAACACGAGGGCTTCGGGCGGCGGATCGAGCGACTGC
This sequence comes from uncultured Gammaproteobacteria bacterium, assembly GCA_963811485.1. GTDB lineage: Bacteria > Pseudomonadota > Gammaproteobacteria > Steroidobacterales > Steroidobacteraceae > FEN-1191. The sequence goes on along the minus strand of CAWERO010000006.1, from coordinate 743,634 downwards.
TGCAGGAAGAACGCCCGCTGCTGGCTGATTTCGACGGCGACGCCATCGCCACCGAGCGCGACTACCGGCGCCGCTCGCTTGGTGAGGGCCTCGCGGCCTTTGCCGCAGCACGCGCTGCCAATCTCGCGCGGCTGGCGCAACTGTCGCCAGCGGATTGGAACCGAGGCGGAACCCAGCAGGGCGTGGGCGAGGTGGCGCTGTGCGATGTGCCGGTGTTCATGAGGCAGCACGATGCTGCGCATCGGGCCGAAATCGAGATCTGGAGGGCGGCCCGCGGTTGAGCCGCGCGACCCGCTACAGGTTCGGGTCGATGAAGCGGGTGAGGAATGCGCCCAGATCGATGGACATGCCGTCCGCGAGCGCTGCCTGGCCCAGGTATTCACTGACGATCATGTATTTCACCACGTCGATGAATTTCGGGTCGCGATCATTTCCCCAGTCCTCGAGGCTTTCGTGTGTGCGCCACATGATGGCGCGGGCCTGGGCGGGTTCGACCTTCAGCCGTTTGGCGATCACCGCGACATACAGCTCGTCGCCCTGCAGTCCGGGGTGACACGCGCGCACAGCCTCCAGCGCGGCGAGTGATTCGCTGCAGACGCGATCTGCAAAGCGGCGTTCTTCTGATTTTTTCATACGGGCCGTAATCAGTGCGCGCAGGCGCTGCGTTGGTGAGTCAATGATAGCGCTGATGTCCATCGGGTCTTCCTTGCGTGTACGGCAAGATAGTAGCAGGGACTTAAGGAATCCAAAGCGGACTTAACATCATGATTTGAGGTCATTTGTAAGATCGATGCGCGCGCCGCGAAAATCGCAACTAATTTCGCTTGCGATTGAACCTGCGGACCGCGATGGGGTACGCACCGGTTCAATAGACCTCCCGCTGGTAGATGCGCGATGCGGGTCCCGGGAACAAACCAAAGGTCGCCATGCCCGACGGGTTCGAGGCCACACCAGAGCTTGCCGACCACAGGTACTTCAACCACGCCGGCGCGGCGGCGGTCACGGTGACCGCGCCGTTGTTGCCGCTGCCGGGAGCGGCGAGCACCAGGTTGAAGTTGCCCGCCAGCGCGGCGCTGCGATAGCGCACGCTCGCGCCCGCGGCAGCGGCGCACCCCAGGCCCGAGATGCCGGGGTTCCCGCTGTCGCGCACGCAGGTCTCGCCACTCGAGAGGTTGGCCTGGTAGCCGCTGAACGCCAGCGTCGGTGCGACCGTGCAGCTGTCGCTGGTATTGGTGCTAAACCCGAGGGTCGAATCCAGGTAGAACTCACTGGTCAAAGACTGCGGCAGGTCGAGCAGCTCCGAGCCCACCGCGTTGCGCAGCGCCAGACGCCCGTAGAGCTGTTGCGCGCTGGTGCTGAAGGAGATGCCGGTGCCCGCGCCGAAGGTCACGGGATTCGCCGCGCTGATCGCGTCCAGATCGATCACATTGATGGCGAGTGCAATGTTGGCGTTGAAAGGCGCGACCGCGCCGCCGTGGGTGTAGCTCAGGCCGCTGCCCGCGCTGAACGTCAGCGTCGCCTGGCCGGTGCCCAGATCAACGATCGCCGGATCGCTCGCGGTGGCCGGCAGGCCGGAGCTGTCGAGTGTCGGGCTCGCCGGGGTCGGCGTATAGCTGCGTCCGGTGAGCGAGGCGTTGGTCAGCCGGAACAACGTTCCGGTGTAATTCTGCGTGGTTGCACCGCCGAATGCCTGCGCCGTGATGGTGATCACCGGCGCCACGGTATAGGTGAAGGGCTGGCCGACGTAGGTGAAGGAGCCGGCGCTGCATCCTGTGCCGAACACCGGCGTGTTGAGCGCCACGGCGAAGCTGTTGGGCGTGAAGCGGCCGACGTTGCCGGTGGTGCTGCCGACGATGTCGCCGGCGCCCTCGTAGCTGCCGTCGGCGACGTGCGGGACCAGGCGCATGATGCCGGCTTCCGGCCAGGCAAATGTCGTGCCGGTCGCGACGCCGTTGCTGAAAGTGCCGGCCGTGCCGCTCACCGCCGGCGCGTGTCCGGCCACCGGCAGCACCAGCGTAGTGGTGAAGGCGACCGATTCCGGCGCGCTCTCCCGCCCGTAATTCGGCGTGGTCGCGCCACCGGACTCGACCGCGGTAACCGTCGCGGTAAAGGCTTGCCCGGCGCTCGCAAATACCGTGCCGCTGGCGGTGCTCGCGCCCGGGTTGGCAAAATTGTCGCTGCTGCGCTTGATATTCGTGACCACGAAATTGGCGGGCTTCGCGACGAAGGTGCCGGTGCTGCCGCGGATGCCGTTCGGGAGACTCGGATTTCCCGTGGTGTCGTCCTTCATCGCGAGACTCAGGCTCCCGGCGTCCTTGTAGATTGCACTCACGGTCGCCTGACCGCTGGTGAAGGTGACGCACTGCGCCGCGGCGCTCCCTTCGACCGCCGCGATGGTAGTGCCGTTGATCGTAGGCGTGATGGTGCCGGTCGCGGGATCGACGTAGGTCGACCAGAACTTCAGGCTCTTGGCGCCGGCATAGCCGGTGATGATGCCGCAGGTGGCGTCGGTCGGACTCTGGCCGTAGGCGGTGAGGTAGACGCTGAAGTTGGTGCCGGCGGTCTGCGGCGAGGCGAAGGCGGGTACGCCGCCGGCCGGATTCGAGAACGGCGACGAGGTGACGGTAAAGCCGCTGGGCGAGAAGGTGATCGCGCCCTGGGTGCCGTCGTCATGGATACTGGCAGTCACCGAGTCGACCGCGTTTACGGTCACGACCGCGGCGCCCAGCTTGTAGCTCAGCTGGAACGTGGCGCTCGAGTCGGCGCTGTTCCAGGCGTACGAGGCGGCGCCGTCATCGGGCACCGAGTCGGTCAGCGTGCCGTTGCCGGCCGACTTGGTCCAGGAGCCGCGCCCGGTGGTCGTCGTCAGGTTCATCGTGCCGGTGTAGCCGGTCGTTGCGACACCCGACGCATCCACGGTCGTAACCGTCATCGACTGGGCGAGGCAGAACAATCCGTAGTTGCTGTAGCTGATCTTGTAGCCCGCCACGCCCGCGCCCGCCCCGGAATTAAACGTTATGGCTGCCGGCGCCTGCAGGAACGCCGCATTGCTGGAGGTGGAAGCCTCGGTCGTACCATCGTAGAAGATGGTGTTGGTGCGCGCGGTGGCGTTGTTCTGCGTGTTCTGCGCCCACAGCTCCACCACCAGAATGTCGCCATTGTTGACGGCGACACCGCTGATCGAGCCGGTGGTAGAGGTCGACGTCCGTCTCACTCAGGCCCGGCTCCACGGTGCCCAGCACGGGATTGTCCAGCAGCGTCGCCACGATCGCACCGGTCGAGGGCCGCCATACCTTGAGCACTGCGCCCCACGGCAGCATGTTGGAATTGCTGCTCGATTCGGAGGCGCCGCCTTCAATGGTCCAGGCGCCGGTCGGCAGGGTCTGGGCAGCCAGCGGCCTGGACAGGAACCGCCGGAACCAGTTCTTCTGCAGGGTGGTCTGGCGCCAGGGTCGTCAGCGCGCGTACTGACCTGGGCCGCGCCGACAGTCTGTCCATATCGCGATTGGTGCCGGCCGTCGCCGCCGTGACGCTGGGCGTCGTTGCGCTCAGCGTCGTCGCTCCCGGAAGGGTACCGGTATCGGGAGTCGCGGCGTCGTGGAAATACAATTTGGTGCCGGTGATCGTTTTGGTCTTGTCGTCCGTGGCCACCGTGGTACCGCCGGCGCCGGACACGACCAGCTGCAGGTAATCGGCGGCCGAGACCCGCGCGTGAAGTTGGTGAAGCGCAGGCCCGTGATCGTCAGCGTGATCTCCCGGCTGGAAGTTCGAGGTCACGTTCAGCACCAGCGTATGATTGCCGTCCTCGTAGGCCGCCGAGCGTGGTGCTCACCCTGGCCGACCCGGTACCCGACAGCGTCACGGTCGTGACGGTCGTGTCCCAGGTCATGTTGAAGGTCGCCGGGATGCGGATGCGCAGGTCGTTGGCGGCCGTTGATCGTGGTGATGTTGGCGTCTTCCGTCACCGTCGGATTGCTCGCCGCGGTCGCCGCCTGCCCGACCACGAAGCTCTGGTTGGCAGCGGAGGACGAGAGCTGGGCGCCCCGATCGTCTTCGAGCGGTTATCCGTATCCATGGTCGCGCCGCCGGCGCCCGCCACCACCAGCTGCAGGTTGCCGGAGGAGGCCGCGGTGAAATTGTTGAATTTCAGGCCGGAAATCGTCAGCGTGTCGCCCACCGCGAAATTCGAGGTCACGTTCAGCACCAGCGTCTGGTTGCTGTCCTCGTAGGCGCCGAGCGTGGTGCTGACCTTGCCCGAGGCGGTGCCCGACAGCGTCACCGTCGTGACCGTCGTGTCCCACGTCATGCTCAGGCCCGCCGGAATGCGAATACGGAGGTCATTGGCGGCCGTGATGGTCGCCACCCCGGCATCGTCGGTCACGGTCGGGTTGCTGGCCGCGGTCGACGCCTGAGCCGACCACGAAAGTTCTGGCTCGACGCCGAGGACAGCGTCGCGGTCGGCGCCTGGATCGTCTTGGAGCGGTTGTCCATGCTCGCGGTCGCGCCCGCCTGCGCCGCGCACCACCAGCTCGCAGGTTGTCGCTGGACGAGACCGCGGTGAAGTTGTTGAACTTCAGGCCCGAGATCGTCAGCGTCTCGCCGACCGCGAAATTCGAGGTCACGTTCAGCACCAGCGTGTGGTTGCTGTCCTCGTAGGCGAGCGAGCGTGGTGCTGACCTTGCCCGAGGCGGTGCCCGACAGCGTCACGGTCGTCACGGTCGTGTCCCAGGTCATGTTGAAGCTCGCCGGAATGCGGATGCGCATGTCATTGGCGGCGGTGATAGTCGCCACGCCGGCGTCGTCGGTCACGGTCGGGTTGCTGGCTGCCGTCGCCGGCTGGCCGACCGAGAAGGTCTGGCTCGACGCCGAGGACAGGGTCGCGGTCGGCGTCTGGATCGTCTTCGAGCGATTGTCCGTGTCCGCGGTCGCGCCGCCCGCGACCCGCGCACCACCAGCTCGCAGGTTGTCGCTGGACGAGACCGCCGTGAAGTTGTTGAACTTCAGGCCCGAGATGGTCAGCGTGTCGCCGGCCGCGAAATTCGAGGTCACGTTCAGCACCAGCGTGTGGCTGCTGTCCTCGTAGGCGAGCGAGCGTGGTGCTGACCTTGCCCGAGGCGGTGCCCGACAGCGTCACGGTCGTGACCGTCGTGTCCCAGGTCATGTTGAAGCTCGCCGGAATGCGGATGCGGAGGTCGTTGGCGGCGGTGATCGTCGCCACGCCGGCGTCGTCGGTCACGGTCGGGTTGCTGGCCGCCGTCGCCGGCTGCCCGACCGAGAAGGTCTGGCTCGAGGACGACGACAGGGTCGGCGTCGGCGCCTGGATCGTCTTGGTGCGGAAGTCGGTATCCGCGCTCGCGCCGCCCGGCCCCGCGACCACCAGCTGCAGCTTGTCGGCTGGCCGAGACCGCCGTGAAATTGGTGAAGCTGCAGGCCCGAGATCGTCATTGTGTCGCCGGCGGCGAAATTCGAGGTCACGTTCAGCACCAGCGTGTGGTTGCTGTCCTCGTAGGCGCGCGAGCGTGGTGCTGACCTTGCCCGAGGCCGTGCCCGACAGCGTCACGGTCGTGACCGATCGTGTCCCAGGTCATGTTGAAGCTCGGCCGGAATGCGGATGCGCAGGTCATTGGCGGCGGTGATCGTCGCCGACGCTGGCATCGTCGGTCACGGTCGGATTGCTGGCCGCCGTCGCTGCCTGGCCGACCGTAGAAGGTCTGGCTCGACGCTCGAGCTGATGCTCGGGGTCGCGCCCGCGACATCGGCGAACGCCAGCAGCGCCAACGCCGCCAGAGCACTCGCGCGTGCGTGCGCTGCCGTTGCACGTCGGCGAGCCCGCGTCATGTGGCGTCCGTGAACGTGGAGCTGACCACACGCGGCGGACGTAGCCGGGCTTGCCGTAGGTGCCGGAGGTCGCGGTCGAGTTGATCACGTAGGAGTGGCTGGTGGCGGCGCCATTGGCGAATGCCGTGGCAGCTGCAGCTGACGACCACGCGTGAAGCCGTTGAGCGCTGCCTCGCTGAGATTCGAGCGTCGTGCTGGCGGCGCAGCTGCCCGCGGTCGAGCGCGCGGTAGGCGCCCCATTCGACGCCGGCGCGGGCGGCGGCGAGCGCCCGCGCCTGCATCAGGCCCATCGTCACGGCGTGCTGCTGGCCGGTGCCGACGCGGATCGCGACCAGCGCCAGCGCGCCAGCACGACGACCAGGAACAGCGCGGGCACCAGCGCGAAGCCGCGGACACCCGTGCGCGCCACCGGCAGGGCGCGACATGTCACGTAGCGCGCTCATGGCGTGTTCGCCAGCTGCACCTCGTTCAGCAGCTGCACGGACTCGCCGCTGCGCGTCAGCTGCAGCGTCAGCGTCGCGAGCGCGTTGCGCTGCGCGGTGCCGGAGTTGTAGGTGAACTGGCAGGCGCCGACGTCCGCCGCGACCAGCGCGGACGGTGGCGCCTGCGCCGTCAGCGCGGCCGCCGTGCCCGGCTGCGTGCGCTGAGATGCTGTAGCCCGAATAGCGGCGCAGCGTCCCGGCGGCGGTGTCGCACAGGTAGGTCACCGGGCCACTGACCAGGTAGACGCGCCGGCCGGGCGAGCCGTAGGCGAACTGGAACGCCGGACTCAGCGTCACCAGGTTCTCGTTGGCGGCGGAACCGGCGGCGATGCTGATGGTCGTGCCCGCCGGCGTGATGACGTTGGCCATCTCGTAGGCGTTGGCGCCCGGAACGCCGACGTTGTAGATGACCAGGTAGGACGTCGACGAGGACCAGGGCAGCGTCAGCTGCGTGAACGGCACGGTGGTGGCGAAGGCGCCGTCGGCGGCGGTGAAGTCGAGCTCGAGGGCCGGATTGCTCAGCGGGCCGCTGTCGCGGTAGCGGGCGCCGTCGGTGCGTGGCCAGCAGCTCGAGCGCGGTCACGCTGCCGCTGCTGGTCACGCGCACGCTGTTGGGCAGCGCCGCGCGCAGGTCGCGGCCCATGAAGCGCAGCGCGCTGTCGGCGTCGTCGACCAGCTCGGCGCGGCGCGTCTGCGCGCTGTAGGCCTGCATCGGCGTGACGATGAACATCGCCATGAAGGCGACCACGATCGAGCCGACGGCAATGGTGACGACCAGCTCGATCAGCGTCATGCCGCTTGCGCGTGCAGCGCACTGCTCCCCGGCGCCAGGCGAGTGGTGCGGCGCATGTCAGTAGCTCGTCCGGTAGCCCGACAGCGTCACCGTCACATTCGGCGAGCGTGTGACGGTCACGTCGACGCGGCGCACCGCGCTGCTGGCGATGCCGGTGAGCGCGGCGCTGTGCACCACGGCTACGGTGACGTTGTAGGCGCTGAGCGCCGCAATCGCGTTGCCGAACTGGTCGTGCGCGCCGGTGTCGCTCAGGCCGTTGTACTGGTCGACCAGGTCCCAGCTGCCGCGCCCGGTGTTGGGCGGCGTGCCGTTCGGGTCGACCACCCAGCGCTGCAGGATCTCGTCGAGGTAGGCCTGCGCCGATCGCGATGGCCTGCTGCTGCACCATGGCATCGGCGCTGCGGCTCGCGACCGTCGCCATCGTGCCGAGGATGGTGGTCGCAGCGATCGAGACGATGGTGATCGCGACGATCAGCTCGACCAGCGTGACGCCGTGCTGCCGCCGGCGCGCATGGCTATTGCACCTGCACGAAGCCGGTGCCGGCGTCGATGGTGATGGTGCGGGCGCCGACCGTGATCGTCGTGCCGGGACTGCTGGCGAGGCGTCCCTGCGTATCGAACTGGTAGACGCCGGTCGGGCTGGCGGTGGTGCTGGCCGGGGCGCTGCCCTGCAGCGCGGTGCCGTCGCTGCCCAGCACCGGCGTGGTCCAGGTGTTGTCGCTCGCCAGGCAGGCGTTGCCGGAGGCCGCCTGCTGGCGCGGCGACGTAGCTGCCGGCGCTGACGCGTGAGCCGCGCCGGGCAGCCGGTGATGACGGCGGCCTTCTGTGTCAGGCGCAGCGCCGCGGCCAGCTCGTCGGCGTAGCCGCGCTCCGAGAAGGTCTGCTGCGTGAAGAACTTCGGGCCGATGGTCGCCGCGAGCACGCCGGCGATCGTCATCACGACCACGAGCTCGACGAGCGTGAAGCCCGCCGGGCCCGGGGTTCGCGCATGGCTTACGTGTCCTGCGCGACATGGGGCTGCTCCGTGCGGGGGTATGCCCCGCCTGAGGTCCGGTCGGCTGTGTTAGCAGCCGGCCGTGTTCGACGGTGACGGCCGGGGCAGCGCCCGCGGCGGCCGGCGTGTAGTTGACGACGCAGGTCGCCGGAGTCGGGGCGCCGTTCTTGGTCCAGGTCGCCGGCCCCGTCGAGGGCGGTCCGCCAGCCGTGAAGGTGAAGTCGCCCGAGGCGCCGTTGTTCGAATTGACCGAAGCCGCGATGCCGGTGAGGCTGGAGTCCGGATAGTTGTTGACCAGGTTGACGGTCGTGCCTTCCATCGTGACGCTGGCGCTGGCGCCGGTCGCCATCGACAGGCCGCGCGCCAGCGCGGCGGCACTGCGCACGCTGCCGGCGAGACCCTGGATGGTGGCGGCGCGCGCCTGGCCGTCGAGGGCGATGAATTTCGGCACGGCAAAGGCGGCGAGAATGCCGAGAATGGTGATGACCACGACCAGTTCGATCAGCGTGAAGCCGCGGTTGCGGGACGTATTCATTGTCGACTCCGGGGCGCTGCTGCGCCGTGCAGTTGATTACAGGCACGGGATCTTCCCGCGCGGGCCTGTCAATGTCATCGGCTCCGGTCGACAGTTCTTAAGTCCGGGCGGTGCGCGTGCCGCGCCGCGCGCCCGGAGCGTGAAGTGCGTCACAAGCGGGCGCCGCTTCAGCCGACATGGCCGACCTTGGCGATCATGTTCCACATCGGCAGGAACACGCCCAGCGCCAGGATCAGCACCATGCCGCCCACGGCAACGATCAGGATCGGCTCGATCATGGCGGCCAGGTTGCGCAGCCGGTAGTCGACCTCGCGCTGGTAGAAGCCGGATACCTCTTCGAGCAGGTTGGTCAGCTCGCCGGTCTCCTCGCCGACCGCGACCATCTGCAGCACCAGCGGCGGGAAGATCCCGGCCGCGCTCGCGGCGCGGCTCAGCGAATCGCCGCGCTCCACCGCGTTGCGGATGTGCAGCAGGCGCTCGGCCAGGTACTCGTTGCCGGCGGCGCGCGACAGCAGCGTCAGCGCCTGGATCATCGGCAGGCCGGCGCTCAAGGAGATCGCCAGCGAGCGCGTGACGCGCGACAGCACCGACTGGTGCAGCAGTTCGCCGAGCACCGGCACTTTGAGCTTGACGCGGTCCCAGCGAAAGCGTCCTTCCGGCGTGTTGAGATAGCGCTTCAGACCGAAGCAGCCGAGTACCCCACTGACGATCAGCGCCACGCCGTGATGGCGCACGAAGTTCGAGGTGCCCATGATCACCCTGGTCGGCCACGGGATGTCGTTGCCCAGCACCGCGAACAGCGGCGCGAAATTCGGAATCACGAAGATCGTGATCACCGCGATCGCGATGCCGATCACGACCATGACGATGAGCGGGTAGCGGATCGCCGCCTTGACCCGGTCCTGCACGTCCTGGTCCTGGCTCAGGTACTCGCACAGCCGCAGGAACGCGGCATCGAGCGTGCCGGTGGATTCGCCGACCCGCACCATGCTGAGGAACAGCGGCGGGAAGATCTCCGCGTGCCGCGCCAGTGAGGAGGCGAAGTCGCGTCCCGACTCCAGGCTCTGCAGCACGTCGTGCAGCGCGTCGCGCAGCATCACGTTGTGCGTCGACTGCGCCAGCCCGCGCAGGCCGCGCAGCAGCGGCAGGCCGGCCTTGGTGATCGAGTACATCTGGCGCGCGAACAGCACCAGGTCCGTGGTCTTGGGTTTGCCGGCGCCGAGGCGCTGCATGAGCTGCTGCACGCTGATCGTCTCGAGCTGGTCCGGTCCGATCTCGATCGGCGTGATGCCAAGATTCAGGATGCGCGGCGGCCACCGCGTTGACGCTGTCGGCCTCGAGCCGGCCGGTGAGCAGGTCGCCGCGCGCCGAACGACCGCGGTAGCGGTAGAACGCCACTGATCAACCCCGCTTTTCGAGCAGGGAATCGACACCCGCCGGCGCCAGCGGCTCGGCTTCGGCCACCGCAGCGGGCGCGTCGGCGAGTTCCTCCAGGCCGCTGCCTACCGCCATGGCCTCGGCCAGCGAGGTCGTGCCGGCGAGCGCCATGTCGATCGCGCCCTGCGCGAGCGGCACGTAGCCGCCGCGGTTGCGCGCCGCGCGCGCAAAGCCCTCGAGGTCGCCGCGGCGCACGGCATCGGCGAGCGTGCGGTCGAGCTCGAGGATCTCGTAGACCGCGACGCGGCCGCGGTAGCCGGTCAGGTTGCAGTAAGTGCAGCCCGCGCCCGCGATGAAGCGCTGCTTCTCGAGATTCAGCCCCGGGCGGCACGCCGCCAGCCAGGCGAGCTGATTGGGCGTCGGCGTGGTGGGCTTGGCGCAGTCGCCGCAGACCCGTCGCACCAGTCGCTGCGCGACCACCCCGTGCACCGCCGCGGCGATCATGTAGCCGGGCGCGCCCATGTCGAGCAGGCGATTCACGGTGGCGATCGCGTTGATGGTGTGCAGCGTCGAGAACACGAAGTGACCGGTCATGGCGCCGCGCAGGCCGATTTCGACCGTCTCGCGGTCGCGCATTTCGCCGACCAGGATGATGTCCGGATCCTGGCGCAGCGCCGTGCGCAGCACGCGCGCGAAATCCAGGCCGATCTTCGGCATCACCTGCACCTGGGTGATGCGATCGAGCCGGTACTCGACCGGGTCTTCGACCGTGATGACCTTCACGCCCGGGCGGTTGATGTGATTGAGCGCCGCATACAGCGTCGTGGTCTTGCCGCTGCCGGTCGGTCCGGTCACCAGCACCATGCCGGCGCTGCGCTCGACCAGATGGCGGAAGCGCTCCTCGGTCGCCGCGGGCATGCCGAGCTTCTCGAGCGACAGCAGCGCCGTGCGTCTGGTTCGAGCAGGCGCATCACCACCGACTCGCCGTGCGTGGTCGGCATGGTCGCGAGGCGCACGTCGACGCCCGCGTCGCGCACCCGCACGGTGAAGCGGCCGTCCTGCGGCAGGCGCTTCTCGGCGATGTCGAGACCGCACATCAGCTTCAGGCGCGTCACCAGCGCGCTGGCGACGCGCCGGCCCTCGATCACCTGCTCCTGCAGCACGCCGTCGACGCGCAGCCGGATGCGCAGCTTGTCCTCGCCCGGCTCGATGTGGATGTCCGAAGCGCGCGCCTGCATGGCGTCGTGAAACATCGATCTGCAGCAGCCGCAGCACCGGCGCATCCGGCGAGCCCTCCTCGGCCGGCGAGATGCTCGATGTCGACGTCGCCTTCCTTGCAGCTCGTCGCGCACCGCCTCGGCCAGCGAGGCGATCTCGTCGGTCTGGCGGTAGACCGAGTCGAGGGTCTTGAGGAAGTCGGCCTCGCCGACCAGCGCGACGCGCAGCGGCTGCTTGCAGCTTCGCCTGCAGTTCGTCGTAGGCATGCAGGTCGGAGGGGTCGGCCATGCCGACCAGCAGGCCGTTCGCGTCCTGCTGCAGCACCAGCGCGCGGTAGCGGCGCGCCAGCGGCTCCGGCAGCAGCTTGACCGCCTCGCGATCGATGCGTACCTGCTTGCAGATCGACGAACGGCACCTGCAGGTGCTTGGCGAGGAACTCGTGCAGCGAGCTTTCGGACAGGAAGCCGAGGTCGGCCGAGCACGCGGCCGAGCTTGCGGCCGGTGCGCTTCTGCTCGGCCAGTGCGCTGGCCAGCTGCTCCTCGGTGATGATCTGCTGCTGGACCAGCAGCTCGCCGAGTCGGATTTTGCGCCGACGTCATGGCGACATGGTCATGCTGCCGTTGCGGTCGGTCGACGCTCGGCCACGCTTCGGCTGCCACTGCATCAGTCGTCGCTGTCGACGACCACCGGACGCAGCAGGATCACCAGCTCGGTGTGCACCTCGGTGCGCTGCTGGCTCTTGAACAGGTTGCCGAGCACGCGGCATGTCGCCGAGCACCGGCGTGCGGTAGTCCTGGTTGGCGCGCGTGGTGCGCATCAGGCCGCCGATCACGATCAGCTGGCCGCTGTTCGCCTTGACGACGCTGTCGGATTCGCGCACCTGGCTGAAGGCCAGCGGCAGCGCTGTCGGTCGCGCCGCGCGATCGTCACCTGCTTGATCTTCTCCGTGACCTCGCTGATCGTCGGGTGGATGTGCAGGATGACCTCGCCGTCGTCGCCGATCTGCGGCGTCACATCGAGCGCGACGCCGGAGAAGAACGGCGTCAGCGATCGACGTCGCGATTGGTCGCGGACGTGGTGCCGACGACCGTATTGCTCGACACGCCGGTCACGAAGAACTCGTCGGCAGCCGGCCTTGATCACGGCCTTCTGGTTGTTGAGCGTCGAGACGCGCGGGCTCGACAGCACGCGCGTCTTGCCCTGCGTGCTGAGCAGCTCGATGTAGGCATTGAAGTCGGTTGTGTTGACCGCGAGCGCGAAGGCGCCGCCGAGCGTGTTGGTGATCGCGCTGGCGATCGGTGTTGCCCGGGTCCGATGGTGACCGGCTTCGACGGCTGGTTGAGCAGGCTCGCGGCTGCCGAAGCCGTTCTGCGGCCCGGTCGGCAAAGCCGCCGATGGTGGTGCCGGCGTTGTGGCCGATCAGCGGCCCAGTTGATGCCGGCCTGGAAGCCATCCGACAATTCGACCTCGAGGATCTTCGCTTCGAGCACCACCTGACGGGTCGAGATATTCTGGATTTGGTCGAGGAATTGGCTGGACGTCGCGCAGTTCGCGCGGCGTGGCGCGCACCGCGATGATGCCCGACTGCGCGTTGACGACCACCTGGTGGCCGTGATCGCTGCCGACGATCGACTGCAGGCTGGCGTTCAGGTCGTACCAGAAATCCGACGACGAGCGGGTCGAGATGCTGGTGCCGGTGATTTCCTTGACGCGGTCGGCCTGCGCTGCCACTGCCTTCGGAGAATACGCTGCCGGCCGGTTCGCTCAGTGAGTTCGCCTGCGCGCTTTCGCCGCCCCCCTGGCCGTTCTGGTTCTGTCCGGTGCCCGAGCCGCTTCCCTGTCCGACCTGGCCCGAGGAGACTCGCGTGCGCGAGGTGCCGCGGCGCTCGATGTCGAGGTAGTTGATCTGGAACAGTTTGCGTCTGCAGCAGCCGGCGGCACGATCACGAAGCCGTTCGGCATTCGCCGGTAGTCGTAGCCGTAGGCATCGCCGACCGCGTCGAGCACTTCGGTGATGGTGACGTTCTTGAGCTTCAAGGTGATGGTGCCGCAGATTCCCGGCTCGAACACCATGTTGTAGGGCGTGCCGTCGGCCAGGCCTTCGAAGAAGGCGCGCGCCGGCGCGTCGACGACCGCGACGTCGAAGTGCGGATCGTCGGCGCGTGCCGGGAGCGCCAGCACTCCGCTCAGCAGGCGCCAGCATCACTAGCGTTCTTGAAGGCATCATGGATTCACTCCGCTCGGTGCCTGGGCCGGGTAGGCCGTGGGCTTCTTGATCATGGTCAGGACGCGAGGCAGGTGCAGTTCATGCGAATGACCCGCGTAACGGTAGCGCACGCCGTCCTCGAACACTTCCTCGATCAGGTAGGGTCCGATGGAGCCGCCGCTGCGCACGAATTCACCATTGATGATCGCGCCGCGCTTGAAACCCGAGCTCAGCACGGCGCTCAGCACCGGCACTGCCTGATGACGCAGGCCGCCGCCTGCGCCGGCCTGTGGCGGACGCGTCGGGTCGCGCAGCCATCGGCCAGCGCCAGCGGTGCCAGTGCACTCATGCAGCACAGCAGGATCACCGTTCTCATACCTTCATCCAGTCGCGCGACAGGCTGAGCGCGCCGATGACGATGCGCACGCGATTGACGGGATAGCTGCCGACGTTCAGGTCGAGCCGCTGCCAGTGGATGCGCCAGGGCAGTGATTCGAGCGCCCGCAGGTAGGCGACCACGCTCGGGTAGTCGCCCTCGACGACCATCTCCACCGGATGCAGAAATGGTCCGCGGTCATCCGCGGCGCATGGCCGGTTGCGTCGTGCCTTGGCGCGTCGGTGCCTGCGACAGGCTTTCGACCGGCAGGTTGGTCAGGCTCAGCAAGCGTCAGTCCCTGCTGCCGCGACAGCATTTCGCGCAACAGTTCAGCGACCCGCTCCGGGGCCACGTAGCCCTGCGCAACGGTCTGCGAGTTCCGCGTCGAGTTCGCTCAGCCGCCGCTTGAGTGCCAGGTTGCGTCGGGCGGCGATGATCAACGGATCGTCGGCAACGGCAGCGCCGGCCTGGTCCACGGCGCTCATGTGTTCGCGTGCCGTCGGCGAGACGCTGCTCGGCCTGCCGGCCGCGCGCCAGCAGCGGATCCATGAGCAGCGACTGCCAGCTGAAATACACCACCACCACGGCGGCGCCGAAAATCATCGCGCGCTCGCGTACCGCGAGCGCGTCGAAGCGCTCGAGCAGGGGCCGAGCCGGGTCTGAGATGCTGTCGAGCGCGCTCATCGGGCGCTCTCGCGGGTGCTGAACTTGAGGCCCGGTGCATCCGAGCTCGAAAGACCATTCGCGCCGGCGCGTCCGCGGGTTCCGCGCGACGCAGCGCGATCTGGTCGAAGCGCACGCCCGCGAGCGCGTGCTCCGCGGCCAGTGCCGCGAGGTAGACCGGCACGAGCCGCGGGTCGCTGGTGCCACCTTGCATCGCCAGCCGCCCGTCGCCCGATCCCAGCACGATGCTGCTGAGCCAGACGCCGTCGAGTTGCGCGCCGGGCCAGGGCCTCGAGCCGCGCGGCGAATCCGGACGTGGGCGTGGCGGCACCGCGGTGCACGATGTCGAGCGCGCGCTCGCGCGCGCGCGATCTCGGCGCTCAGGTCGCTTCGCCTCGGCCTCGAGCTCCGCGATCGATTGCGTGGGGTGCATTGCGGCGCCGGCGCGCGTGGCCAGCGCCAGCGCGGCGTCTTCCTGCTGCTCGAGCTACGGCGATCGAGTGCTCGACGCGGTGCGTGCGCCAGGCGCCGAAGGCGACCAGCCCGGCGAGGCAGACGATCAGCACGCCGAGCCCGATCGCCAATGGTGCAACGCCGAGAACAAGCGCTTCTCGGCGCCCAGGATCGGCTGGTAGAGGTTGACCTGTTGTTCCATGGTGGGCGCTCAGAGCGAGCGACGCTCCTCGCGCAGCGCGGCGCCGACCGCCAGCAGGCATTCCGCCTGGGTCTGCCGGCGCCACCGGTGTCGGGCAGCGCAGCAGTTCATTGAGATCGAGCGCGGCGACTTCGAAGCCGGTCTCGCGGCCCAGGTCGGCGGCCAGCGCCGCGGCGCGCGCGACTGGCCGGCGAGATCGCGATCCGGGTGATGGGCGGCTGGTCGAAGTGCCGTTCGTAGTAGTCGAGCGAGCGCTGCAGCTCGAGCACGATGCTGCCGGCGTCGAGTGGCGCGTCGCCTGTTCTGCGCCGGGGCAGCGTCATCGTGGCCTGCAGATCGATCTGCCGCGCGAAGTAGAAGGTGCGTCCCTGCACCAGCACCACCGAGGCCATGGAATCGCCCAGGTGCACCAGCGCCACGCCACGCGCCGCGGCCGGCAGCGCAGCGGCGAGGTTGCGCAGGCACAGTTCCGGCACGTCGACCACGTCGAAAGCCGGCGCCGCTGCCAGCGCGGCGGCGTAGCGGTCGATCGCGCCGCGCTGCGCCGCCACCGCGTACATCATGCGGCCCTGGCCGCCGCGGCTCTGCGCTGGTACGTCGAACACGTCGATGACCGCGTCTTCGACCGGGATGTCGATCGCGTCCTTGAGGCGCCAGCGGATTGCGGCGCGCAGCTCGGCGGGCGGCACGTCCGGCGCTTCGACCAGCGCCAGCTGGTAGTCGGCGCGCTGCAGCACGGCGCTGACCGGCAGGCGCGGCAGGTCTGCGGCGCGCAGCGCGGCAGCGACGTCTACGGCGCCGCCGGCCGGGTCGACCGGGAGCGATTCGCAGCGCTCGAGAACGGCGCGTTCACCGGTGCCCGAGACCACGGCGAGCGCGATCCGGTCGCGACCGAAAGCGAGCCCGACCCGCCCCTTCGCATCGGCGGTCTTCTTCAGCAATCCGAACACAGGACTCTCCACTTCGCACGGACGTGTCCACCCATCACGGTGTCATCCCCTGTAGCGGGCTGGCGGGCGGAATCTTGAGCAGAACCCGCCCTTAAGGCGGGTGATCGGCCGCTACGGCGGACGGAACGTGAGTGGCGTCACAGTTGGCGGCGAGCGCGCGGAGCGCGCCGCGAATTGCTCCAGGAGTGGATTCGGTGGATATTGTTGATCCCCTGAGGCCGCACCCCACTGCCCGGAGCCCAAAATGAACAAGCCGATCCGCATCGCCAGCACCCTGCTCGTGCTTGCCGCACTGGGTCCGACCCCGGGCCAGGCCGCAGGCGCTGCGCACGATCGCCTGCTGGCACTGGCGCAGGACCTGACCTTTACTTCGGCAGCACTGTTCCCCATGCAGGCGACCGCGCTTGGCATACCCTGGCCACGACGGCGAACTCGAGGCGCCGAGCGAAGCGAATCGCGCGGCCTACCTCGCGCGGCTGCGAGCAGTGGCAGCAGCAGCTGCGCGACATCAGCGGATCTTTCGCGGCCGACGTCGACCCTGGTGGATCGCGACGACGCCAGGCTGCTTGGTGCGGATCTTGCTGCGCGGCTCAAACGCGCTGCTGATCTACCAGACTGGACCGCAAGGACTTCGGCGGCGGCGCACGGCGCGTAACGGCGTAGCGCCAATGGCATGCTCCCGTGTTCACGCAGTTCGAGCACCTGCCGGTCGCTCGGTCAGGAAGGGGCCACCGTGGCGGACCAGGCCAGGGCCTGGGCCGATATCACCAGCCGCCTGGCGAAGGCGCCTGCCTACATCAAGGCCTCCGACAAGCTGGTCACCACGCCCTGCCACCTGTTCGGGCGTGATTCGCGCGCAGCAGCTCGGCCGGCGCACCGGAATTCTTCAACGGCGCGCTGACCGACGCCGCCGCGCGCAGCTCGGCGCGAAATCCCGGCGTTCGCGCGCTTCGTCAAGGCGCGCGACGCCGCGCTGGCCGCGATGGCCGCGACCAGGGCCTACATCGATGCGCACGTGGCCGCCTGGCCCGAGAACTACGCCATGGGCCGCGAGGCCTACGACCGCATGCTGCGCGACGAGCAGCTGCTGCCGTTCAACGCCAGCGACATCGAGCGCATGGGGCGCGACGAGCTGGCGCACGGCTGGGCGGAAGAGGCCTGGCTGACTTCGCTGGCGCGCCAGCAGGGCGTGGCCTTCGGCGCGCCGAGCGGCGGCGGCACTGGCGCCGGGCGGTGCCGGCGCTGATCGACTACTACCGTGATCGCATCGCCGAACTGACGCGCTTCATGGCGGAACACGATGTCGTGACGGTGCCCGCTGGCTCGGCTCGATGGAGCGTGACCGAGACGCCGCATTTCCTGCTGCCGGTGCTGCCCGGGCGCGAACATGAATCCGCCGCGCATGTTCTCCGCCTCGACCACGCGAGCTACTACTACATCGCGCCGCCGACCTCGCTGGCCGACGCCGCGGCGCGCCTCGACATGAACCAGGATTTCGATCGTGACCGCATCATGTCGACCGGCGCGCACGAGGTGATGCCGGGCCACTTCCTGCAGTTGTCGATTGCCAAGCGCCATCCGAATTTCATTCGCAAGATCCAGAACAGCGCCGTGTTCGTCGAAGGCTGGGCGTTCTACGGCGAGGAGATGTTGGTGCGCCTCGGGCTGTACGGCGATCACCTCGACGGACGCCTGTTCACGGCGCGCTGGGAGCGGGTGCGCGGCGCGCGCGCGATCGTCGATCCGAAGCTGGCCAGCGGCGAGTGGAGCTACGAGCAGGCGGTCGATTTCTATACTTCGCAGAGCGGGTTCACCACGGAGGCCGCTGCCGCGCAGGTGGCCGCCATAGCGACCGGGCCGGGCTATTACTTCGCCTACACTGCCGGGCGCGCGCAGATCGAAGAGCTCTACGCCGCGTACACGCTGAAGATGCGTCGAGCGGGGCTCGCTGCACGATTTTCACGACCGCCTGTTGTCCTACGGTTCGACGCCGCTCGCGATCGTCGGGCCCGAGCTGCTCGCTGATCTCGACAAGCCCGCGAGCGCCGTGCGCGCCGCGGCGAACTACTAGCCGCACATGAGCACGCCCGTCATGCCCTCGTCGCTCGAGGAAGTCGAGCTTGCCGCCGAGCTGGTGCACCAGGTCGTGCCACCGACCGCCCAGTACGCCTGGCCCAAGCTGGCGCGCCGCGCGGGCTGTGAGGTGTGGGTGAAACACGAGAACCACACGCCGACCGGCGCCTTTAAAGTGCGCGGTGGACTGGTCTACTTCGATCGGCTGCGCCGTGCGCAGCCGGACGTGCGCGGCGTGGTCACGGCGACGCGCGGCAATCACGGCCAATCGATCGCCTTCGCGGCTGCGCGCGCCGGAATTGCCGCGACGATCTACGTGCCGCACGGCAATTCGCCGGACCAGAACTCCGCGATGGGCGGATTCGGCGCCACCGTGGTCGAGTTCGGGCGGGATTTTGACCTGGCCAAGCATGAGGCACAGCGTGTCGGCGCGCAGCGCGGTCTGCATTTCGTGCCTTCGTTTCACCGCGATCTCGTGCTCGGCGTGGCCAGCTACGCGCTCGAGTTTCTGCGGGCGGTGGCCGGCCTGGACACGGTCTATGTCGGTGCGGGGATGGGCTCGGGTATTTGCGGCCTGATCCTGGTGCGCGACCTGCTGGGCCTGCGTACCGAGATCGTCGGTGTGTCGGCGGCCAATGCGCCCGCGACCGCGCGTTCGTTCGCCGCGGGCAGGGTCGTGTCGACGCCGACCGCGCTGACTTTTGCCGACGGCGTGGCCACGCGCGAACCGAATGCCGAGGCGATGGCCATGATCTGCGGCGGCGCTGCGCGGGTGCTTGAGGTCAGCGAAGACGAGATCGCCGCCGCGGTGCGCATCTACTACGACGACACGCATCAGGTCGCCGAAGGCGCGGGCGCAGTGCCGTTGGCCGCGCTGATGCAGGAGCGCGCTCGCCTGGCGGGCCGCCGGGTGGGCGTGATCCTGAGCGGCGGCAATATTGAGCGTGCGCGCTACCTGCAACTGCTCGGCGGCGACACGCCGCAGGCGCTGTAGCGCCAGGCGGGCATAATGCCGCCGCGGCCCTTGCCATAATTGCCGGGCAGCCCTCGCATCTGCAGACTGCTTCTCAGTACTGGCCCTTTTGCACCCTGTACAGGTCCCCGTGCTACCCGCAGAGTAACTCCAGAGTTGCAGCACGAGGAGTCAGCCCATGGGTGGGCTCTACAGGCGGCGGATCTACACAGCGGTACTGATTGGCGCCAGTGCAAGCTGTTTCGGCGCGCCCGCTGTTGCGGATGATCCGGCCGGTTTCGTGCCCGCGTATCCGCGCACGCAGATCATGCTGTATATGACCCGCGCCCTCGGCGTGCGTGGCCCTGGCGCCAGCAGCTTCGGCCTGCGCTACGAGCGCGACACGCCGGTGTCATCCGATCCTGGCGCCCGCTTTTGTGCACCGCTCCGGCACCGCTCACTGGTGGAACTGCAGTTCGCACGCGGCACGGCGCCGCGGATGCAGTTTGGCCCCAAGGTCACCTGGGATCTGGGACGCCGCAAGCTGGAGCCCACGAGTCTTGCGGTCACCCCCTGGCCGATGTCGGTCCCGCAGTCCGCCGGCCTGGCACTCGCCCCCCAGGTGCCCTGATGTTCGAGTGACCTGCCGGCCAGCCGGTCGGCGTATCCTGTCGATCCTGATTCCACCTGGCAGGATTGACCGTGAGCAAGCGCATCGACGTCGCCGCCCTGACACCCGTCATCGGTACTCTTTATCCACCGCCCTTTGATCAACCCTGCCGCGAGCGCGAACGGCGGCGGCTGGGCGATGCGGCCGGCCTGACGCAGTTCGGCGTAAACCTGCTGCGCCTCGCGCCCGGCACCTGGTCGAGCCAGCGCCACTGGCACAGCCATGAAGATGAGTTCGTCTATGTGCTGGCGGGCGTGGTCACGCTGGTCAGCGACGCGGGCGAGGAAGAGCTGCGCGCCGGCGATGCGGCAGGCTTCAGGGCCGGCGATCCCAGCGGCCACACGCTGCAGAATCGCAGCGCCGCGGATGCACTGGTACTGGAAATCGGTACGCGCGCCCGCGAGCTGGATATGACGACCTATCCGGACATCGACCTGCGGGCGCCAGCCGGCGGCAAGCCGGCAATCTTCACGCGTCGCGACGGCAGGCCGTATTGAGCTGATCAGCGTTGCTCAGGATCGACGCCGGCCAAACGAACGACCATGTCGGCAGATCAGGCGCGACGCTCGTGCCAATGGTGTTGTGCGCGAGCGGCATCCGCCACGGGTCATGTACCATTGCGCTGGGCCGCGAGCGAGATCTATTTCCACCGCCGCGCCGCTGTGTTTGAATCGCCCGCGGCAGGCCGGAGGTTTGAATCGCAATGAACACCATGAGCGAGCAGCGCTCGCAGCTGATCGGCAACGCCATCTTGCTGGCCTGTGTTGCCGCGCTGCTGTGGGGCGCGCTGGCCGTACTGCGGCCCTTTCTGCCGGCGATCCTGTGGGCCGCGATCATCGTGGTCGCAACCTGGCCGATCATGCTTCACCTCGAGCGCCTGTTGGGCGGGCGCCGCAGCCTGGCGGTGGCGGTGATGAGCAGCGGGCTGTTTGTCGCGGTGGTCGCGCCGGTGGCGATGCTGCTCGGTACGTTGGTGACACGACTCCCGGAACTGCGGGATCTCGGCGGCCGCTTGCTGGCCGGCCCCTGGCCGGGACCGCCCCAGTGGGTGGCGCGCCTGCCGTTTGGCGCGCAGCTTTCAGCGGAGTGGCAGCGGACTGTAATGCAGAGTCCTGAGCACTGGGCGTCGGCGGTCCAGCCCTACCTGGGCAGAGTGGCGCTTTGGCTAAGCCAGCATGTGGGCACGATCGGCGGCATCACGCTCGAATTCCTGTTGACGCTGGTCCTGGTGGTGGTGTTCTACCTGCACGGTGAAACGCTGGCGATGTCGCTGCGCCGACTGGCGCGGCGCACCGGCGGTGCCCGCGCCGAGGAGGGCGCAGTATTGGCTGGTCAGGCAATGCGCGCCATTGCCGCCGGCGTCGTGCTTACGGCGCTGGTGCAGTCGGTGCTGGGCGGCCTGGGCCTGTGGGCGACGGGCATCCCGGCTGCCGGCGTGCTGACCTCAGTCATGTTCATGTTGTGCGTGATGCAGATCGGGCCGATGCCGGTGCTCGTGCCCGGCGTGCTCTGGCTGTTGTTCCAGCACCAGCTCGGCTGGGGCGTGACGCTTGCGGTCTGGGCGCTGCTGATTGCTGGCGGCGATGCGATCCTGCGTCCCTGGCTGATCCAGCGCGGCGCGAAGCTGCCGTTCATTCTGGTGCTGGGCGGCGTCATCGGCGGCCTGTTGGCCTTCGGACTTGCCGGGATCTTTATTGGCCCGATACTGCTGGCTGTGCTCAAGCGGCTGATGGAACGATGGGCGAGCGACAAATGAACGAACCCGTGCTGCTGAACGGCGCGAGTCCGGGGCGCGAGGGGCAATGCGCCGCGCGAGCGATCGCACAATGGAACCTGGCCGCGCTTGGCGCCGGCTTCGCCTGGTTCGCCTACATCGACGCGCCGATCACCGACGGCGCGATGTGGCTGTTTGCCGCTGCGGTCGCGGCCGCGCTCGTTTCTCTGATCGCCGCGCTCGTCAGCGCTGAGGCGAGATTGCCGCCATTCGCCGCGCGCATGCGCCGCGCCGCACTGCTCCTGTTTGCAGTGGCGATGGCGCTGCTGCTGACCGCCGCCACCGTCACGCTGAACCTCAAGGGCAGCGGCACGGACGACTCGGACACCCAGACTGATCTGCTCATCCCGGCCTAGGGCCCCCGGGCGCCTGCGGTATCGCCGCGAGCAGCGCGTCGATGTCGGCCGCCGTCATGTCGTAGGCCGTAACCAGGCGCACGATCGGCTGGTCGTCGACCGGCGGCACCGGCCATTGGTAAAACTCGAAGCCCTGCGCGCGCAGCGCCGTGATCAGCCCCACCGGCATGAGCGCGAAGATCTCATTGGCCTCGACCGGCTGCATCAGGGCGATGCCGCGGCGCGCCAGGCCCTGCGCGAGCCGCGTTGCCAGGCCGTTGGCATGGCGCGCGTGTCGCAACCACAGGTCCTGCTCCAGGCTAGCGGCCAGCTGCGCGCTCATGAATCGCATCTTTGACCAGAGGTGGCCGGAGCGCTTGCGGCGCAGCTCGAAGTCGCGCGCCAGCTCCGGCTTGAAGAAAATGACGGCCTCGGCTCCCAGCGCGCCGTTCTTGGTCGCGCCAAAGCACAGCACGTCGACACCGCTCTTCCAGCTGGCTTCGGCCGGTGTGCAACCGAGGTGCGCCACGGCGTTGGCGAAACGCGCACCGTCCATGTGCACGTGCAGGCCATGCGCATGCGCGGCGTCGGCCAGTGCCACCAGTTCATCCGGCCGGTAAACCGTGCCCCATTCGGTGGCCTGCGAAATGCTGACGGCGGCGGGCAACACATGATGCACGCCCATTTCGCGCGCGTGTGCCACGGGTCCGGCGAGCTGTCCGGCGCTGAGCTTGCCGTCGGGCGAGGCGAGCGCCAGGAGTTTGGCGCCGCCAGTGAAGAATTCCGGAGCCCCGCACTCATCCGTGTTGACATGCGCGATCTCGTGGCAGTACACGGCGCCGAAAGGCGGGGCCAGCACGGCCAGCGCCAGGGCGTTGGCGGCCGTACCGGTGGCCACCGGGTGAATTACCAGATCGGTTTCGAAGGTGGCGCGCGCCAGCGTCGTGAGCCGCCGGGATTCCGGGTCATCGCCATAGGAGTGCGCCGAGCCAGCGTTGACCCGCTCCAGCGCCGCCATAATTTCGGGAGCCACCGGCGCAACATTGTCGCTCGCGAATGAGCGTCTGGACTGAGACATGCATCCCCCGGAAACGAGCGTGACCAAGGGATAATCTACTGCATCGGGGTGGGTTCGGGGCAGGTCGCCGGGTTATGCTGGGCGCATGCCGACCAGAATTCTATTTCCGACCCTGCTCTATGCCGCGCCGCTGGGCGCGCCTGCGGCGCCGCAATTGAATCGTCGCCTGCTGCGCGAATGCCTGCAGCTGCGCCATGATGATCGGGCCGGACGCGCATGGTCGGCGCGCAATTATCCGGGCGGCTATACCTCGTACAATTCGCTCTGCCGCCTGCAGCAGATTTCCCCGACCTTCGCCCGGCTGGCGCGTGCCCTCGACCGGCACGTGCAGCGCTATGTCCGCGCGCTTGATCTGGACCTGCGCGGCCGGCGGCTGGAGATGACCGACTGCTGGGCGAATATCATGCGCCGCCAGGTAGTGCACAGCCTGCACCTGCACCCGCTGTCAACGATCAGCGGCACATACTACGTCAGTACCCCGCGCGGTTGCGCCGGGCTGAAATTCGAGGATCCGCGGCTTGAGCGCTTCATGGCCGCGCCGCCGCGCAAGCCAGACGCTCGTGCCAGCAACCGCCACTGGATCACGGTGCCGGCGCGCTCCGGCCGTGTCGTGTTGTTTGAGAGCTGGTTGCGGCATGAAGTGCCGCCCAACCCGAGCGCGGCCGAACGAGTCAGCATCAGCTTCAACTACAGCTGGTTTTGAACCGGGACTGCGCCAAGCGTTGGCGCGCCAGGAACCCTCATTGCCCTGGCGCGCCGTCCCGCTCCGGCTGCGAGTAGACCGGCGGAAACTCACCGGCAAAATGTTCCACACGGCGGAACTTCTCGGGCTACTCCGTGTGGCGCTATTTGCCTTTGCCGTGGATCGCAGGCGTGCCGTCCCTAAGCGTGACTTGCACGTCTTCGCTCCGAACCGCAGGCAGCTCGGCCCGCACCAGGCAATCCTGGTCGGCTCCGCCGTTATCGGTCGATACTGCCCACTGCAACCTGGTATTGGCGAGCTTCGGGAGCGCGCGGCCCGGCGGCCAAAAGTGCGCCGGATTCGACCGCGCATGGAAATGGTCCATTTCCCGGAACGGTTCCCATACTGCGAGTTTCACGGGGTCTCCTCGCATCCGGCCGTCCGGCCGGAGCAGCAGGAGTCTAGCGCCGTGGCCGCCCGCTGAACATTCGTACCACTACTTAGCGGGCAGAGCCTAGAGATCGGTAATCAGGTCAATTTTCGCCGCGCAGATGAAATCGTTCTCGGACAGGCCGCCGATGGCATGGGTGGTGTAGCGGACCCGGCAGTAGTTGTAGCCGATTTCCAGATCAGGATGGTGATCCTCGGTGTTGGCGACGTGGGCAATGGCGTTGACGAAGCTCATGGTGCGAAAAAAATCCACGTGGCTGAATTCGCGCGTCAGGCTCTTGCCATCGGCGCCGAGCTGCCAGCCGGCGGCGAGATTGCTGCGCTGCGCCTCCGCCTCGGCGCGGGTCAGCGCGGGCATACCCCCTTCGCACGGTTTGCAGCGCTTTTCGGTTAGTGAGGACATGGTGCGGTTCTCCGGTGCGGATGGCAGCGCCGCTCACCGACTGGGGCGGCGCGGATAGCTGCGTGCGACATATTGTTCGACCAGTTGCTGGAATTCCTCGGCGATGCGCTCGCCCTTGAGCGTCACGGTCTTGACGCCGTCTTCATACACCGGCGCAATCGGCCGCTCGCCGGTACCGGGCAGGCTGATACCGATATTGGCCTGCTTGCTCTCGCCCGGGCCGTTGACCACGCAGCCCATGACGGCGACCGCCAGCTCCTCGACGCCGACATGGGTGCGGCGCCATTCAGGCATGCGGGCCCGCAGCTGCAGCTGGATGCTCTGCGCGAGTGTCTGAAAGTAAGTACTGGTGGTGCGCCCGCAACCCGGGCAGGCCGTGACCAGCGGCGTGAAACTGCGCAGCCCCATGGTCTGCAGCAGCTCCTGGGCGACCAGCACCTCGCGCGTCCGATCGCCCTCGGGCTCGGGCGTGAGCGAGACGCGGATGGTGTCGCCAATCCCCTGCTGCAGCAGCACCGCCAGCGCGGCACTCGAGGCGACGATGCCCTTGGAGCCCATGCCCGCTTCGGTGAGCCCGAGGTGCAGCGGATGGTTGGTGCGCGCCGACAGCTCGGTATAGACCGCGATCAGGTCCTGCACACTCGAGACTTTCGCCGAGAGAATGATGCGCCCGGAGCCGAGCCCGAGTTCCACCGCGCGTGCGGCACTGTCGACGGCCGAGCGCACCAGCGCCTCACGCATTACGCGTTGCGCGGATTCAGGCACCGGCAGGGCGCTGTTGGCGTCCATCAGCCGCGCCAGCAGCTCCTGGTCCAGGCTCCCCCAGTTGACCCCGATCCGCACCGGCTTGTCGTGGCGGCAGGCGATTTCGATCAGCTCGGCGAACTGCGTATCGCGCTTGGCGCCGCGGCCTACATTCCCCGGGTTGATGCGCAGCTTGGCCAGCGCCGGCGCACAGTCCGGTTGGTCCTTGAGAAGTTTGTGGCCGTTGAAATGGAAATCACCGATCAGCGGCACATTGCAGCCCTGTGCGTCCAGGGCCGCGCGGATGCGCGGCACCGCGGCGGCAGCGGCGGCGGTGTTGACCGTAATGCGTACCAGTTCGGAACCGGCCCCGGCCAGCTCGCGTACCTGCGCGACGGTGGCCGCGACATCGGCGGTGTCGGTATTGGTCATCGACTGGACAACGATTGGCGCGCCGCCGCCCACCCGGACACCGGCGACGTCCACGGCCAGGGTCGCGTGGCGCGGTCGCGGCGGAGAGTGGCTGCCCATAGTGCGCAATTGTAGAGGCGGGAGCGCCGCAACTGGTATGATTTGTCCCCCGTCAGCAAGATCTGTCCGAAGAGCTCCAGATCGAGGCGCAAGCCAAAGGTCCGGACGCCGAAGGCGCAATTTCCGCCCGGAAACGCTCAGGCACCAGGAACGGCAGGTTAAAGGCGGGCTCTGGAGAGCGACGGGCCTCGTGGCAGGCCCGTCCACCGAAGGGGTGCGGCAGCGGCCTGGTGGCCGATGCCCGATCTCTCAGGTATGAAGGACAGAGGGGCGGCAGGTGCCTTGCGCGGCAGGGTACCCGCCGCCCTTTTTTGTTGGCGGACTGGTCAGGGCTGGAGCTGGAGTACAGGTTGGGTCTACGCACTCCTTTATACGATCTGCACCTCGCGCGCGGTGCGCGCATCGTTGACTTCGGTGGTTGGGACATGCCCGTCAATTACGGGTCGCAGATCGAAGAGCACCTGGCGGTGCGAAGCACGGCGGGCGTGTTCGATGTCTCGCACATGTGCGTGATCGACCTGCGCGGTGCGCGGGTGCGCGAATTTCTGCGCCTGCTGCTGGCGAACGACGTGGCAAGGCTCACGCAGCCGGGCAAGGCGCTCTACAGCTGCATGCTCAGGGAAGACGCCGGCGTCATCGACGATCTGATCGTCTATTTCCTCGACCCGCGCTGGTACCGCGCCGTGGTCAACGCGGGCACGCGCGACAAGGATCTGGCCTGGATCCGGGCCCGCGCCGCCGCTTTCGAGGTCGAGGTGCATCGAGCGGCGCGAGCTGGCGATGCTCGCCGTGCAGGGGCCGGAAGCGCGCGCGCGCCTGGCCTCGCTCCTCACGCCGCCGGATGCTGGCGCCGCGCTCGCACTGGGCGCCTTTTTCGGCGCCCAACTGGGCGAGTGGTTCGTGGCGCGCACCGGCTACACCGGGGAAGACGGCTTTGAAGTCATGCTGCCCGCCGATGGCGCGGCCGATCTGTGGAACCGCCTCAACCAACTGGGCGTGCACAGCTGCGGTCTGGGCGCGCGCGACACGCTGCGGCTCGAGGCGGCCATGAATCTCTACGGGAGCGACATGGACGAGACCACGCACCCGCTTGAATCCGGCCTCGCCTGGACGGTCGCCTTCGATCCGCCCGATCGGCCATTCGTCGGCCGCGCCCGGCTCGAGTCGGCGCGCGCCACCGGCGGCGGTCAGCGGCAGGTCGCGCTGCTGCTGGGCGATCGTGCGGTGATGCGCTCGCACCAGCGGGTGGTTACGCCCTTTGGCGAGGGCGCCATCACCAGTGGCACATTTTCACCGACGCTGGCGCGCTCCATCGCGCTGGCGCGAGTGCCCGCGGCGGCGGCCGTGGTGGGCGGCACGGTGCAGGTGGAGGTGCGCGGCAAGTTGCTGGATGCGAAGGTCGTGCAGCCGCCGTTCGTGCGCCAGGGCCGCGCGCTGGTGTAGCCGCACGGCGACGGAAATACTGCAACCTAGACAGGGGTCCATACTGATGAGCAATGTACCGGCCGAATTGAAATACGCACGCAGTCATGAGTGGCTGCGTGAACTCCCCGATGGCAGCGTCGAGATCGGCATCAGCGATCATGCGCAGCATGCGCTGGGCGACCTGGTATTTGTGGAAGTGCCGGCCGTAGGACGCACCCTGCAGCAGGGCGACGCCTGCGCCGTAGTCGAATCGGTCAAGGCCGCCTCGGATGTCTACGCGCCGGTTGCCGGCACCGTGCTGGCGGTGAACGAGGCGCTGGCCAAGACGCCAGAGCTCATCAATCAGGATCCCTACGGCGCCGGCTGGATCATGCGCCTGCGGCCCGCTGGCTCGCGCTCGCTGCGGCCGAATTGCTTAGCGCCGATACCTATACCACGCTGGCCGAGGCCGGCTGAGTCCATCCCAGCAGGCAACAGGAGCTGCCATGCCATTCATTCCGCACACCGAGACCGACGTCGCGGAAATGCTCGCGGCGATTGGGGTCAGCGACATCGAGGCGCTGTTCGAGGAAATTCCCCGCGAACTGCGCACCCGGGCGTTGGAGGGAATTCCCGCCGGGCTGAACGAGCAGCAGGTCATGCAGCTGATGTATGCGCGCGCCCGCATGGACGGCCAGCCGCTCAATTTCATCGGCGCCGGCGCCTATGAGCATCACATACCCGCGGCCGTCTGGGCGATCGTCTCGCGCGGCGAGTTCTACAGCGCCTATACGCCCTACCAGGCAGAGGCCAGCCAGGGCACGCTGCAGACCATTTACGAATACCAGTCGATGATCACGGCGCTGACCGGCGCCGAGGTTGCGAACGCATCGGTGTATGACGGCGCCAGCGCGGTGTCCGAGGCTTGCCTGATGGCGGTGCGTGCCAATCGCAAGTCTACCGCGGCACGGGTGCTGCTGCCGCGTGCCGTGCACCCGCACTATCGCGCCGTAACGCGGGCTTCAACCGGCGGGCAGGGCCTTAAGTTAGAGGAGCTGCCGTACGCGCGTGAGCGTGGCCAGACCACGCCGGAATCGCTCGCCGCCTACGCTGGCCAGGACGTTACGGCGCTGGTCATCCAGCAACCGAATTTCTTTGGCGTGCTGGAAGATGTCGATGCACTCACCGACTGGGCGCATGCGCGTGGCGCACTGGTGATTGCAGTGGTCAATCCGACTTCGCTGGCGGTGCTCAAGGCGCCAGGGCAGTGGGGTCAGCGCGGCGCCGATATCGTCGTCGGTGACGGCCAGCCGCTCGGCTGCCCGCTGTCTTCCGGTGGACCCTATTTCGGATTCATGGCGACGCGCATGGAATATGTGCGGCAGATGCCTGGCCGCATCGTCGGCCGCACCGTCGATCTCGACGGCCGGCCCGGATTCACGCTCACGCTGCAGGCGCGTGAACAGCACATCCGCCGCGGCAAGGCCACCTCGAACATCTGCACCAACCAGGGCCTGCTGATGATCGCTGGCACCGTCTATCTGGCGCTCATGGGCGCGGTGGGACTGGAGCGGGTCGCGCATGCCTGCATGGCCCGCACCGCCGAACTGGTTGCGGCGCTGGCGCGCCTGCCCGGCGTGCGCAGTGCGTTCAGCAGCGCGCGCTTCCACGAAGCGGTGCTGCTGTTCGACCGGCCGGTGGCACCGGTGCTCGAGGCGCTGGCGGCACGCGGCATCGAAGGCGGCTTCGATCTCACGGTTGACTTTCCGGAGCTCGGGCCGGCGCTGCTGGTTTGTGCCACCGAGGCGCGCAGCAGCGCCGATATTGCCGCCTATGCGGCGGCGCTGGGCGAGGTACTCAAGTCGGTGCGCGTGGCGTGAAGGAAAAAATGCACTCCGGCGCTGCGGCGACGATTCGAGCGTCACGCGCCAGGATAGGCCTGGCCGCAAGCGCTCCAGTTACGCAAGCTCAGGCGCATCCCGAAGATCTTGTGAGGTATGACTCATGACCCTGGCCATGCGTGAACCGCTGATCTACGACCACGGCCGTTCCGGCCGCGGCGCGCGCGGCCAGTGGCCGGCAGCTGAAAGCGCCGTACCCACGCTGCCTGCCGCGTTGCGCCGCGCGCAACGGGCGGCGCTCCCCGAGGTGAGCGAGCTGGACGTGGTGCGTCACTACACCCGCCTGTCGCAGCTCAATTTTTCCATCGACACGCACTTTTATCCGCTTGGTTCCTGCACGATGAAGTACAACCCGCGGGCCTGCAATGCGGCGGCGCTGCTGCCGGAATTTCTGGGCCGTCATCCGCTGGCGAGCACGCGGCACAGCCAGGGGTTCCTGGCATGCATGTTCGAACTGCAGGAGATGCTCAAGGAAGTTACCGGCATGCAGGGCGTGGCGCTCACGCCGATGGCCGGCGCCCACGGTGAATTTGCCGGCGTGGCGATGATTCGCGCCTACCATCGCGCCCGCGGCGACCTGGCGCGCAATGAGATCATCGTTCCATCGGCGGCCCACGGCACCAACCCGGCCAGTGCCACCATGTGCGGCTGCGTATCGCGTGAAGTGGGGGTCGGGTCCGACGGTGACGTCGATCTCGCGGCGCTGCAGGCCGCGGTGGGGCCGAAGACCGCGGGCATCATGCTCACCAATCCCTCCACGCTGGGCGTGTTTGAGCGCCGCATAGCCGAGGTTGCGCGCATCGTGCACGACGCGGGCGGCCTGCTTTACTACGACGGCGCCAACCTCAACGCGATCCTCGGCAAGGTGCGGCCGGGCGACATGGAGTTCGACGTCATCCACATGAACCTGCACAAGACCTTTTCCACGCCACACGGTGGCGGCGGGCCGGGTGCCGGTGCGGTCGGGGTTGGTCCACGCTTGCTGCCATTCATGCCGCTTCCGGTGGTGGCGCGGAGCGGCGAGGGCGAGGCGGCACGCTACCGCTGGCTCGGCGAGCCAGACCTGCCCCAGTCGATCGGCAGGCTCACCGGCTTCAACGGCAACGCCGGCGTGCTGCTGCGCGCCTACGTGTACATGCGCATGCTGGGCCGGGACGGCATGAGCCGCGTAGGTGAGTACGCGACGCTCAATTCCAACTACCTGCTCGCGCGACTCCAGCAGGCGGGTTACATCGCCGCGTATCCGCAGCGACGCGCCAGCCACGAATTCATCCTGACGCTCAAGGCGCTCGCGCAGCAGCAGGGCGTCACGGCCATGGACGTGGCCAAGCGACTGCTCGACTTCGGCTTCCATGCGCCGACCACCTATTTCCCGCTGTTGGTGCCCGAGTGCCTGCTGATCGAACCAACCGAGACCGAGAGCAAGGAAACACTCGACGCCTTCGTGACCGCGATGGCGGAGATCCTGCGCGAAGCGGCCAGCGAGCCGGCGACGCTCCGCGGCGCGCCGCACACCATGCCGGTGCGCCGTCTCGATGACGTGCGCGCTGCGCGCGAACTCGATCTCGCTTACCGGCCAGCCGCACCGTGATGAGTTCGTGTTCGTGATGAACCGCGATAAGCCGCGCGGGTTCACCCGTCTGTTCCGCGCCTTCGACGCCAGCCGCATGGGGCTGGTGGGCGCCTTTCGCGAGGAGGCTGCGTTTCGCCAGGAGCTGGCCATTGCCGTCGTCGCTGCACCGCTCGGGCTGTGGCTCGGGCACAATGGGGTGGAGCGGGCGCTGCTCGTGGCGCCGGTGTTGCTGGTGCTGGTCGTGGAACTGCTCAACAGTGCGATCGAAGCCGCGGTGGATCGTGTCGGCCTCGAGCGGCATGAGCTCGCGGGACTGGCGAAGGATATCGGCTCCGCCGCGGTTCTGATCGCCTTCCTGCTGCTCGCGGTGGTCTGGGCCCTGGTGCTGCTGGGCCGCTAGGAATTCCTGGAGACGATGAATGACGGCATTGATCTGCGGCTCGATGGCCTACGACACCGTGATGGTGTTCGAGGGCCGATTCCGGGAACACATACTGGCCGACCGCATCCACGTCCTGAACGTCTCGTTCCTGGCGCCGTCGATGCGCCGCAATTTTGGCGGCTGCGCCGGCAACATCGCCTATAACCTCAAGCTACTGGGCGGTGACGGCCTGATCATGGCCACAGTCGGCCATGACTTCGCGCCCTACCGCTCCTGGCTCGGTGAGCGCGGCATTGCACTGACCCAGGTGCGGGAAGTGCCTGCTGAGTTTACCGCGCAGGCCTTCATCACCACCGACCTGGACGGCAACCAGATCACCGCGTTCCACCCGGGAGCGATGAATCATTCGCACCTCAATCAGGTTTCGGCGGCGGTGGGCGTGCGCATCGGCATCATCGCCCCCGACGGCCGCCAGGGTATGCTCGAGCATGCCGGGCAGTTCGC
This sequence comes from uncultured Gammaproteobacteria bacterium, assembly GCA_963811485.1. Classification (GTDB taxonomy): domain Bacteria; phylum Pseudomonadota; class Gammaproteobacteria; order Steroidobacterales; family Steroidobacteraceae; genus FEN-1191. Next base: position 712,090 of record CAWERO010000006.1, on the reverse strand, counting down.
CGCGGCGGGCATTCCCTTTATCTTCGATCCGGGCCAGGGCCTGCCCATGTTCGACGGCGAGGAACTGCGCGCACTGGTCACCAGCGCCTCATGGGTCGCGGTCAACGACTATGAGGGCAGCATGCTGACCGAGCGCACCGGCTGGTCGTTCACGGATATTGCCGCCAGGGTCAGGGCGCTGATCGTGACCCGTGGCGGCGAGGGCTCCTGGATCTTTGCGGATGGCGCACGCCACGAGATACCGGTAGCGCGCGCGGCGCAACTGGCTGATCCGACCGGTTGCGGCGACGCCTATCGCGCCGGCCTGCTGTTTGGCCTGCAGCGTGGTCGCGACTGGCCGTCCATCGGCCGCATCGCTTCGCTCGCCGGCGCGATCAAGATCGAATCCCATGGCACCCAGCAGCACCGCTACGACTGGGCGCAATTCGCCGCGCGCTACCGCGATACCTTCGGGGCGGCATTGTGAGTGCGCTGTGCCGGAAGCGGTGCGCGGCGGCGGCCCTGTGGGGGCTGGCGCTGGTGGCCTGCGCCGTCCCCGGCATATCGCCGGCCAGTGCAGTCGCTGCGGCCGAGCCGGCCTTGGCGGCGGTGGCGCCACCGGCGGACTGGGCGCGTACCCTCGAACGGATCGCCGGCAGCGTGGTGACGATCGAAATCGATCAGACGCGCTCCTTCGATACGGAACGCAATGTCTCGGCGCAGGCCACCGGCTTCGTCATCGACGCCCAGCGCGGACTGATTCTGACCAATCGCCATGTGGTCACGCCGGGACCGGTGATTGCGGAGGCGACCTTCCTCAACCGCGAGGAAGTGGAGCTGCACCCGGTCTATCGCGATCCGGTTCACGACTTCGGCATCTATCGCTATGAGCCGGGGAAATTGCGCTTTACCAGCCCGGCCGCGCTGCCGCTCGCGCCCGATGCGGCGCAGGTCGGTCGCGAGATTCGCGTAGTGGGCAACGATGCCGGCGAGCAGCTGTCGATCCTGTCGGGCACGCTGGCGCGCCTTGATCGCGAAGCGCCCGAATATGGCGTCGGCCGCTACAACGATTTCAACACCTTTTACATCCAGGCGGCCTCGAGCACTTCCGGCGGCTCCTCAGGCTCGCCGGTGGTGGACGTGCAGGGCCGGGTCGTGGCGCTCAATGCCGGCGGCTCGACCGGCTCGGCCACGAGTTTTTACCTGCCGCTGGGCCGCGTGCAGCGCGCCTTGCGCTTGATACAGCAGGGCAAGCCCGTCACGCGCGGCACCATTGAAACGGAATTCCACTACCGGCCCTACGACGAACTGCGACGACTCGGCCTGCGCACCGAGACCGAAGCCGCGGCGCGCAAGGCGCAGCCCGCCAATACCGGCATGCTGGTGGTCGAGCGTGTGCAGCCAGGGTCGGCCAGCGACCCGGTGTTGGCGCCGGGCGACGTGCTGGTGAAGCTCAATGGCACGATGGTCACCGGATTTGAACCGCTCGAAGCGGTCCTGGATGATGCGGTGGGCGAGCGTGTGCAGCTCGAGCTGGAGCGCGGTGGACAGCCATTCACGGTGCAGCTCACGGTGGAAGATCTGCACGCCATCACGCCAGCAAGCCTGCTCGAATTCGGGGATGCCGTGGTTCACACGCTTTCCTACCAGGAGGCGCGGCACTTTCACCTGCCCATCAGCGGAGTATTCGTGGCCGCCGCGGGCTACAGCCTCGATGCGGCAGGCGTGCCGCGTGGCGCGGTGATTACCGAACTCAATTCCAAGTCCGTCGCCACGCTGGCCGATTTCGAAGCCGGCATAGCCAGCCTGGGCGATGGCGCGCGCTTCGCCGTGCGTTACGTGACCTTCGACGACCCGAATCGCAGCGAGCTGCGCTCGGCGCACATGGACCGGCGTTGGTTTCCGGCGCGCCACTGTGAGCGCAATGATGCCAGTGGTTACTGGGATTGCACCGAGCTGCCCGTGCCGGCGGCTGCGGCGCAGCCAGTCGGGGGCGAAGTGGCGCAGCTGGCGGTGGCCGGGGACCAGGCAGCGCGCGCGCTCGCCCCTTCGCTCGTGGGGATGACCTTCGACATGCCCTACCCGATTTCAGGCGTGAACGAGCGCAACTACCATGGCGCCGGACTGATCGTCGACGCCGCGCGGGGGCTGGTGATTACGGACCGCAATACCGTGCCGGTATCCATCGGCGACGTGCGCCTGACCTTTGCGGGCACGCTGGAAATCCCGGGCAAGGTCGTCTATATCCATCCGCTGCACAATCTCGCCGTGGTGCAGTATGACCCGGCGCTGGTTCGCGGTGTGCAGCCGCGGGCCGTGACGCTGTCGACCGAGCCGCTGCAGCCTGGCGAGGCGATCGACGTCGTCGGGCTTGACACGACTGGCGAACTCAAGTCCCGCGCCACGGCCATCGCCGAGGTTGATCCGCTGCTGCTCCCGCTGTCGCGCTCGGTCGCATTCCGCGACAGCAACATCGATGTCGCCACGTTGGTGAATCCGCCCGATGAGGTGGTCGGCGTGCTGGCGGACCGGAGCGGCCGAGTGCGTGGCCTGTGGGCCAGTTTCGCATCCGACAACGGACACGAATTGGTGCAGCAGAATCGTGGCGTGGGCGCCGACCTGATCGCCGAGACGCTGGACCTGGCCCGTCGCGCCGCGCCGCTCCATTCCCTCGAAGCCGAATTTGTCACACAGACGCTGGCCGCGGCCCATGGCCTGGGTTTGAGCGACGCCTGGATGGCGCGGATCGAGAAGAGCGATCCTGCCAGGCGCCAGGTGCTGAGCATCGCGCGCCTGGTCGGCGGTTCGAGCGCGGCGGAGCTGCTCCGGCCGGGCGATATCCTGCTGGCCGTCGACGGGCAGCCGGTCACGGCATTCCGCGACGTCGAGCGCGCAGTGGCGAATCGCGACAGGGTGCAGGTCACGATCTGGCGCACCGACGGCGAGCACACGTTGGCAGTGCGGACGGCGGCCCTGAGTGGCGTCGACCTGGATCGGATCGTGTTGTGGGCCGGAGCGACCCTGCAGGCGCCGCATCGGGCCATCAGCGCGCAGCGCGGCATCCAGCCGAGCGGCGTGTACGTGGCCTATTTCGCCTACGGTTCGCCCGCCAGCCGATACGGCCTGGTGCCGGGCCGCCGCATCGTCGAGGTCGACGGCCAGCCGACGCCGGATCTCGATCATTTTCTCAAGCTGGTCACCGGTCGCGCCGACCGCGCCTCGCTCCGGATCAAGACGCTGGCAATCAATGGGGCGCCGGAAATGATCACGCTCAAGCTGGATCGGCACTACTGGCCGGCCTATGAGTTGCTTCGACAGGGTGATGCGTGGGAGCGCGCGCCGCTTGAATAGCCGCCGCCGGGACTGATATCCATCCATGGCCAGAGCGATCAGGGCTAGTCAGCACGAACTTGCTGCTGCGGTGCAGGCCTTGCGTGGCGGCGGGGTGGTGGCGTTTCCGACCGAAACGGTTTACGGCCTCGGCGCGAACGCCCAGCACGCCTCGGCGCTGCAGAAGATTTATGCGCTCAAGGGGCGACCTGCCTCGCACCCCCTGATCGTGCACCTCGACAGCGGGCGGTTCCTGCATCGCTGGGCGCGCGAAGTTCCGCCTGCGGCCGAGCGACTCGCCGAGCGCTTCTGGCCCGGCCCCCTGACGCTGGTGCTGCCGCGAGCGGACAACGTGCTCGACCTCGTGACCGGCGGCCAGGACACGGTCGCGGTGCGGGTCCCCTCGCACCCGATGGCACAGCAGCTCCTGACGGCGTTCGGCGGCGGAGTTGCCGCGCCGTCCGCGAATCGCTACGGCCACGTGAGCCCAACGCGCGCCGAGCATGTGCGCGAGGAATTCGGCGCTACGGTCCCGGTCGTGCTCGACGGCGGCGAGTGCAAACTGGGCCTGGAATCGACCATCGTTGCCTGCCTGCGCGGCGAGGTGCGGCTGCTGCGGCCGGGACAGATCACCCTGACGCAACTGCGCGCCGCAGTGGGTGCAGTGGCCAGCGGGCCCGGAGCCGAGGCCACGCGCGTGCCAGGTTCTGCATTGGCGCATTACGCGCCGGTGACACCGCTCCGTCTGGTGGCGGCCGGCCAGATTGAGCGCCTCGCGGCCGAGCTCTCGCGCGGCGGCCTGCGTATCGGCGTGCTGGCGCAGCGGCCGCCGTTGGGAACATTTCGCGATGTCACCTGGATCAATGCCGGCACGCGCCTCGAAAGCTATGCCCACGACCTGTACGCTCACCTGCGCACGCTGGACAAGGCGGGTGCGGCCCGCCTGCTGATCCAGGAAGTTCCGACCGACGAGCAATGGGATGCGGTGCGTGACCGGTTGACCCGCGCGGCGGCTGGCTCCGCGCCCGATATTGGAGAAATGCCGTGAGTCCCAAGCGCTACCTTGACCCGTTCGAGCCGCAGCAGATCCGGCGGCTGGTGGCCGAATTTGGCTCGCCGCTCCTGATCGTCGACTGCGAACGGGTGCGGGTGCAATACCGCAAGCTCCGCAAGGCGCTGCCCGGCGTCGGTCTGTATTACGCGCTCAAACCGCTGCCGCACCCGGCGGTGGTGCGCGCGATCGTTGCTGAAGGCGGTGGACTGGACCTGGCGACCACCGGCGAGGTGCAGCTCGCCGCCCGCCTCGGCGTCGATGCCGCGCGCTGCATCCACACGCATCCGATCAAGCGCGCGCGCGACATTCACAACGCGCTCGAGTACGGCGTTGGTACTTTCGTCGCCGACAATCCCGATGAAGTGCGCAAGTTCCGCGCCCATGCGGGGCGCGTCTCGCTCCTGCTGCGCGTGTCGTTCCGCCATCCGGGCGCGGTCTGCGACCTGTCGCGGAAATTCGGCTGCGACCCGGAAGACGCGCTGGCGCTGGCGCGGCTGGCCGCCCGCGAGGGCGTCAATGTGCAGGGCCTCTCGTTCCATGTCGGTTCGCAGGCGGCCGATGCGGCCAAGCATGTCGAGGCCATCGAGGCCTGCGCCAGGCTCCTGGCGGCGGCGCGTCGCGAGCGTCTCGGTGCGTGCGACACGCTCGATATCGGCGGCGGATTTCCGATCGACTATACCGAGCCCGCGGCCGACATCGGCCGCTACTGCGCGCCCATCCGTCGTGCGCTGGCGCGACTCCCCAGGCGCGTGCGCGTCATCGCCGAACCGGGCCGCTACATCGCCGGTCCGGTGGCGATTGGCGTCGCCACGGTCATGGGCCGCGCGCTGCGTGAAGGCCACTGGTGGTATTACCTCGACGATGGCGTCTACGGCTCCTATAGCGGCCAGCTCTACGACCACGCCCGCTATCCGCTCAGCGCCCTGCGCACCGGGCCGCTGCTGCCCTCGGTGCTGGCCGGTCCCACCTGCGACGGGATCGATGTCATCTCTGAGCAGCTGCAGTTGCCGCGGTTGAAGCTTGGTGACCTGATCGTCGGCCGGCAGATGGGCGCCTATACCTGGGCCACCGCCTCGACCTTTAATTTCTTCCCCAAGGCCACGATCGTTGCTGTCAACCGCCAGCCGGGCGATACCGGCGGCGTATGATGGGCGCAGCGCCGCAGCTGTATGGTGGTAGTCCGGAGTGAGCCGCGCCCATGCCGTCCTTTGATGCCGTCTCGAAAGTCGATGGCCACGAACTCACCAACGCGGTCGACCAGGCCACGCGCGAGCTGGAAAAGCGCTACGACCTGCGCGGCACCGCCGCGCGCTTCGTGCTGCAGGGCTACGTGATCACGCAGTACGCACAGAGCGAATTCCAGTTGCAGCAACTGCTGGATATCCTGCGCCTGCGCCTGGGCGCGCGCGGCATCGATCAGCGCTGCCTGGAGCTGGGCGAAGTGCAGGTGAATCTGGCGGAGGCGCGCCGCGTCATTACCGTCAAGCAGGGCGTCGAGCAGTCCGTGGCCAAGAAACTCGTGGCCAGCCTCAAGGAGGCACGCCTCAAGGTCGAGGCGCAGATCAACGACGGTAAACTGCGCGTCACCGGCAAGAAGCGCGATGACCTGCAGGCAGCGATGGCGCTGTTGCGCAAGAGCAGCGTGGAATTGCCGCTGCAGTTCGAGAATTTCAGGGACTAGGAGCCGGCCAGTGCCGCCTGCCGCGCCCGCCACCAGGGCGCCGTCAGCAGTTCGGCGTGGCGCGCGAGAAATACCTCGCGCAGCGGTGGCGTCATTGCCAGGAACGGCAGCCACTGTTCCGGAAAGACGTCGTGCGGCCCGACGTAGAACCACGGTTCGGCGGCGGTTTCCTCCTCGTCGGTGCGGGCCGTGGGCAGTTCGCGGAATTCGCACTCGCCGAGCAGCGATACTTCATCGTAGTCGTAAAAGATGACGCGGCCATGGCGGGTGACGCCGAAGTTCTTCAGCAGCAGGTCGCCGGCGAAGATATTGGTGCTGGCTAGATCACGCAGCGCGTTGCCGTAGTCGACGATGGCCGCTTCCGCCGCCGCCGGCTCTGCCTCGCGCACGTACAGATTCAGTGGCCGCAGCCGCCGCTCGATGTAGCAGTGCTCGACAATCAGGTCCTCGCCCTCGACGCGACAGCTCGCGCTGGCCGCGCGCAGCAGCTCATCTGCCAGTGCCGGCATGAAGCGGGCCAGCGGCAGGCGCAGGCGCTTGAACTCCTGCGCGTCGACCATGCGGCCGGCACGGTCGTGACGGAACACGAAGCGGTAGCGGTCCATGACTTCCGCGCGCGTGGCGTGCTTGGGTGCGCCAAACTGGTCGCGAATCACCTTGAACACCAGGTCGTGCGAGGGCAGGGTAAAGACGATCATCACCAGGCCGCGCTCGCCCGGCGCGTGCACAAAGGCGTCGATCGAGCAGTCCAGATGCCGGCGCAGCGCAAAATAACGCTCGGTCTTGCCCTGCTTGGCGCGCCCCAGCACCGTGTACAGCTCGTCCACGGGCTTGCGTGGCATGAAGCTTCGCAGCAGCGTGACCGCCGCGCCGACCACCGGCAGGTCGACATGAAAATAGGAATTGGCATAACCGAACTGGGCGCTGATCTCGTTGCGCGACAGCAGCACGGCCTCGACCTGTACCCCGTCCGGGCCGTTGCGGAATACGATCACCAGCGGCGTCACCGCGCTATCGCCGATCAGGCGCCCCACCAGAAAGGCCTCGCTGGCGCGGTAGAACAGCGGTTCGATCAGTTCGATCGACTCCGGCGCCGCGCTCGGCGGCCGCGATTCGAAGTGCCGGCCAAGCTCGGCGCCTACGCGGCGCATGGCGGCGGCTGGCGAAGCCAGTGCACTGGCGAAAGGCAGGTCGGCGAGTACTTCGGCGATCGCGGATTGGAGCGAGCCGCCGGCGGGAAACACCCTGATCGGCACTGAGCCTGAGGCTCGGCCACTGTGCGTGGCACAAAACTCCACGGTTGGGTTGACGCCCACCGTGCCAAATACATCGCGCGTTACCGAATTGAAGAAGGTACGGTAGAAATCGCTGTCCGCCAGCCGCTCGATGTGGCGTCCGTAGGCGGCAGTGGTCGCCTGCCAATAGTCCTGGGCGGCGCCCGCTCCGTTATCCACGCATTCGGCTCCGGCGGCGCGCAGCGCTGCCAGCGCCCGCGCGACGCATTGCTCGTAGAGTTCGATGCGCGCCACGGCGTCTCGTTCGCGCGCCGCCGCGTCGCCGCTGAGAAAATGGGCAGCGGCGCGACGGGTAATGCGGCCGAATTCCTCGTTGTAGGCGCGAAACTGCGCCGCGATCAGCTCCGCGGCGGCCTGGGGCGAACAGCGGTCGGTGCCGCGCAGCTCCGCATTCACGATGGCCAGTGCGGTCATGGCGCTGGTACGGCCGCTCAGGAAGCCACGGCGAGCGCCGGCGCTTGCGCCTGCGGCGCGAACTGCTCCTGCTCCGTGCTGCCGGCCAGCGCCGCGGTGGAGCACAGTCCGGCGGTGATCGCGGTCTGCACGGCATCAAAGTAGCCCGTTCCCACGAACGCCTGGTGCTTGGCGGCGCGGTAGCCGGCGCGCTCCTGCGCGAACTCGCGCTGCTGGAACTGCGAATAGCCGTACATGCCTTCGTCGCGATAGGCCGAGGCCAGTTCAAACATCGACAGGTTGAGGGCGTGCCAGCCAGCCAGCGTGATGAACTGGAAGCGGTAGCCCAGCGCCGCCAATTCCTCGCGCCAGCGGCGCATCGTCGCCGCATCGACGTTCTTCTGCCAGTTGAACGAGGGCGAACAATTGTAGGCCAGCAGCTGCTCGGGAAAGCGCTCGTGGATCGCCGCGGCGAAGCGCCGCGCCTGCGCCAGGTCGGGCTTCGAGGTCTCGCACCACACCAGATCGGCGTACGGCGCATAGGCGAGCCCCCGATCGATGGCCTGCTCGATGCCGGCGCGCACGTGGAAAAAGCCCTCGCTGGAGCGTTCGCCGGTCAGGAAGCGCGCGTCGCGCGGGTCGTGGTTCGATAGCAGCAGCGTGGCAGCGTCGGCGTCGGTGCGCGCGATCACGATCGTGGGCACGCCGGCGACGTCGGCGGCCAGGCGCGCGGCCACCAGCTTGTTGATCGCCTCGTCGGTCGACACCAGCACCTTGCCGCCCATGTGGCCGCACTTCTTGGCGGAGGAGAGCTGGTCCTCGAAGTGAACGGCCGCGGCGCCCGCGGCGATCAACGCCTTGGTCAGCTCGAAGGCGTTGAGATTGCCGCCAAACCCGGCTTCCGCATCGGCGATGATCGGCGCCAGCCAGTCGTGCTGCTGGTTGCCATCGAGGTGGTGGATCTGGTCGGTGCGCAGCAGGGCATTATTGATGCGCTCGACCATCTTCGGCACCGAATCGACCGGGTACAGACTCTGGTCCGGGTACATTTCGCCCGCCGAATTGCCGTCGCCCGCCACCTGCCAGCCAGAACAGTAGATGGCCGTGAGCCCGGCCTGGATCGCCTGCACCGCCTGGTTGCCGCTCATGCAACCGAGCGCCCCGATGACCGGCTCGCTGTGCAGCAGGCGCCAGAATTTCTCGGCGCCCAGGCGCGCCAGCGTATGTTCGATGCGCACGGTGCCGCGCAGGCGGAACACGTCGGCCGCCGTGTACGGGCGGGTCACGCCGCGCCAGCGGGGGTCCTGCGCCCACTCGGCCTGCAGGCGCGCGCTCTGGTGGTCGGTGGTGGTGCTCATAGTGGCGGTGCTCCGGGCGGTCTCAAGGGGCGGGCTGCTGGTTGACAGCCTAAATGCAAAAGGAGAGGATTTACACATTAGAAAGTTCACAGTGTGAAGTTCACAAATGAGCGGGTTGCTGCGCCAGGGTCACTTTCTCGGCACCAAGCTCAAGACGCTGCGCAAGCGCCATGGCTTGACGCTCGACGAGCTGTCGGCGCGCTGCGTGCAGCTCGATGCGGCGGCCGCGCCCTCGGTTTCCTACCTCAGCATGATCGAGAACGGCAAACGCGTGCCCGCGGCGGAGCTGCTGGACATGCTGGCCAGGCTGCTGGGCAAGGACGCGCACTGGTTTCTCGACCAAAACACCGCGCTCGAGGCCGCGCCGGCGCGGCGCGAGCGTGGCGGGCTGGAGGCGATGCCGCTCGAACCCGCCTTCCTGTTCTCGCACCAGCTGCTGCAGAACGCGCTGCCCGAGCTGCTGTCGCAGACCGGCACCACCGGACGGCAATTCGCGCAACTACTGATCCGCGTCTGGCAGGAAACCCATCACAATGATTTTCCGGATATTGAACGCGCGGCCGAGTCGGTCGGCAAGCGCGAGCTGCCGCTGTCCCTCGAGCACCTGCAGGGCATCTGCCGGCAGCTGGGACTGCAACTGCGCTGGTTCGACGCCGAGCGCGGCGGGCCGGCCTCACCGCTCCTGCGCGCGCGCTTCGAGGCGCCGGACACGGTGCTGATCAACCGCCGCCTGCGCGTACAGGAAGAGCGCCTGCGCTATGAATTGGCCTATTTCATCGGCCACAAGCTGCTGCACAACGGCGACGGACTGGTCTCGCCGCGCGCCGCCAGCTGGAGCATGGAGGCCGAGTCGCCGCCCGGGGCGGCCGGCGCCGGGGGCATGGGTGCACAGGACGTACTCTATGCCTGGCGCGATTTTGAGTGCAGCTTCTTCGCCGGCGCGCTGCTGTGTCCGCGCGTGCCGTTCCGCCGCTACCTGGTGCGCGAGGCACACCGCCTGGCCGCCTGCCGCAAGCTCGGTGTTACCACGGCGGTGGTGATGCGGCGCATGACCGCGGTTTCCCCGTATCGCTACTGGCATTATTTCGATGCCTATCCGCCCGGCTTCCTGCGCGCCGTCTACCGCGGTAATGGCATCCCGCTCCCCTGGGGAAACATGAGTCTGGTTTCCGACCCCTGTCCACGCTGGGCGGTATTCCGCCTGCTGGAACAGGCGCCGCCGGCGAAATCAGCCGCGCAGCAGCCCCGCTCGCAGATTTCGGTCATGCAGGACGGCAAGCGGTCCCGCCTGTACTGTTGTCATTCCGTTGTCACGCGCGACGCGGCGCGTGCCATGCACGTGCAGTCAGTGGGCGTGGATCTGGCGCCGGCGCTCGAGGCGCAGGGGTACGACGCCGACGGCATCGTGGCCCTGGTCGCTCACAGCTGTGCGCGCGGCGGCGGCGACGCGCCGATCCCGCCGTCCGCCGCCGCCGCGCTGCGTTCGGTGTCGCAGATCCTGAATATCCACTGGATCCTCGATGCGCTGGCGAATCCGGCGGGCATCATCTGCCCGCGGAGCGGCGGCTGCCCACGCGCGCCGCGCCGCTGCGGCGGCGGCCGGGCCTGAGCTGCGCGGCATCGCTGGCCTGGTTGCCCGGCCTTGGCCCCGGCCCCGGCCCGGGCGCCAGCGGCACCAGTACGAAGCGCGCTCGCGCTTCCGGCGAATCCAGCACCTGCCGGGGAAAGTAACCCAGCAGTGCATCCTTGCTGAACAGTTGCGGATTGTCTGCGCGGAAACTGTCCCAGTCGACGCCCGCTTTCCGTTGCCAAAGCTGCGCGTGTATCAGGCACATGAATCCGATCGTGATGGTCTCGTGATAGCGATCCGGCTGGCCGAGCGCACATGCATAGTTGGCAATCGTGGCGCACATGGCCGCCGTCGCCTGCGGAAAGGGCAAGCGCCGCAGGTACAGGTAACCGGCGCGCACGTGCGAGGCGTGATCGAAGTGCGCCGGCGGCAACGTGCACTGCTCCAGCGCGTGCAGGAATTCTTCATCGCCCGTGCCCGGCGGCTCAACTGCGCCGCTGGCTGCCGGGCCGCTTGCGGCCGCATCCCTATAGTAGGTACCTTGGTAGCCTGGGTTCATCGGGAGTCCCCATGATCGAAGTCAAGCGCGTGCAGACTGGAGTGCGCATGGAAGCGGCGCTGCTCAAGGTTCTCAAGGGCCTCGCGGCCTACAAGAACCTGGGCCTGGGCGACCTGCTGGAAGGCATCTGCCTGCATGCCCTCGAGGGCAAGGCGCCTTTCTCGCGCGAGACCATCGGGCAGATCGAGCGCCTCAGGCAGATCTACGGGCTGAAGCTCACCGCGACCGATAGTCATCAACTGGTCGACCTCCGCCGGCGGCCGGCGCGAAGCGGAAAAGTCCGAAACTCACGAGCGGGCGCCTGATGCGGATTGCCAGCGGCTGCCTGCTATGCGTCTGAGGTACTATGGTACCAAGGTACCAAAAGCAGGGCAAGCCGGCAAGCCGGCAAGCCGGCGTGCCGGGGTTAGCTGTCGGCGCTGAAATCGACGGGCTCGAGCGCGATCGCCTGCCCGTGCGGGGTGCGGCGTGCAGCGCATTGCCAGGCCTGCTGGTAGCGGTGCAATTCCCCGAGCGAGCTGACGCCCTTGGCGGCCATGAGTCCCTCGAGCGCAGCGAGCCAGTGGTGGTAATAGCTGTCGCCGAGGTCCGCGTCGCCGCGCGCCTGCGCCGCACCGATCTGCCGCGCCAGCGCCGCGGCCCACTCGCTCCAGGTGTACAGGCCGCGCTGGTGCAGCAACAAGGTGGTCGCGAAGGCCTGCGCCTGCCACGGCTCGCGAAACACCGGGCCGTCATGGCCCAGAGGCTGGCCCGGACCGACCGGCACGGGTGCGCTCATTGCACCCGCTCCAGATAGGGCTCCCAGGCGTCGACGGAAACCGTCAGGCCCTCGCTCGCGTCAGCACCCCACAGCTCGCAGCCCGTGAACAGCACGGTGTACAGCCATTGCGGCCCTTCGCCCAGGCCCTGGGCGTTGCTGTCGGCGTAGACGTGGGTGCCGCGGTTGTGCTCGATGCGGCCAAGCCGGCCGCGCACATAATGTGGCAGCCGCGTGTGGTGCGGGACTTCGCCGCTGCGCGTGCGCACCCGATCGCCGACAGCGAATTTCGCCGGCGCCGCGGGCGCTCGCAAGCTGGGCGCGCCGCGCGCCAGCGTCGCCGGGACGTCCGCCGCGCGCAGCAGCCGTGGCAGGTGCCGCGCGGCGACGAGCGGGTGCCCGGCAATGAGCTCGGCGGGTTCGACCAACCTGTGCTCGAGCAGGAGTTTCTCCAGCCCCTTGACCCAGATCGCGTAGTAGCTCGAGGCGGCATAGTCAGGCAGAGTTTCGCGTGCGCTGCGCGTCTGGTCGATGTTCCACTGGCCCGTTGCGCCCATCGCCAGCGTCAACGCCAGCGCGCGCGCTTCCCAAGCCGCGTGAAACGGCTCGCCTTCGCGCTCCGGCAGCACCGGGCCGTGGCCAAACTGTCCGCCCAGGTCCGCGTGACTGTGATAACTCACGGCGCGGTCCGCGGGCGCTGTACCAGGGCGGTGCCGATCATCGAGTCCCGCGTGACCAGCGCTGCGAGCTGCTCTTCGCTCCAGCCCTCGGTCCCCTCCGGGCGGCGCGGAATCACCAGGTAGCGCACTTCGGCGGTCGAATCCCACACGCGCACATCCATTGAGTCGGGCAATCGCAGGCCGAAATCGCGCAATACTCCGTGCGGATCGCGTACCGCGCGCGCGCGGTAGGGCGCGCTCTTGTACCAGGTGGGCGGCAGCCCGAGCACTGCCCAGGGATAGCAGCTGCAGAGCGTGCAGACCACGAGGTTGTGGTGCGTCTCGGTATTCTCGACCGCGACCATGTGCTCACTCTGCCGGCCCGCGTAGCCGAGCGAGGCTATGGCTGCCGTGGCGTCACGCTGCAGCCAGTCGCGAAACACGGGATCGAGCCAGGCGCGGGCGACGACGCGCGCGCCGTTACGCGGGCCGATGCGGGTCTGGTAAGTATCGATCAGGGCGTCGAGAGCGGCCGTATCGATATAGCCCTTCTCGGCCAGCAGCGACTGCAGGGCGCGAACACGCAGCTCCATCGCGCCGAGTTCGCTGTATTCGCCGTGCTCGTGGCCATCGTGGTCCGTCATCGGCACTATATTAAATCAGCGCGCCAGCTCAGCCACCAGGGCGGTGAAGCTCGTAAGCGGGGCCGAGCAGACGCTGCCGCGGCAAACGTAGGCGGTGGCGCCCGCCGTGGCCGGCTTGCTGGCGATTGCAGGCGGTAGATCGGCACAGTCGGCGGGCACGGCCAGCACTATGCGCCCGGGCGCATACACGGCGGCCAGTTGCCGGCGCCAGGGTTCGACCAGTATCGTCGGCCCGCGCAGGATGACCAGCACCGGGGGCCGCAGGTATTCCTCCAGCGCCTGCAGCAGGGTGGCATGTCCCGAGGGATATTCCTGCAGTACCGCCCAGGCGGCGCGCAGCGTGCGCTCAGCCGCGTGGAGGTAGCGCGTTTCGCCCAGCAGGTAGCCATAGCGCTGCAGGACCACGGCGGCGATGCCATTGCCGGCCGGCAGCGCTTCATCCCCAAAAGACTTGGGTCGGGTGATGAGCGCCTCGTGACCGGCGGCGGTGAAGTAGAAGCCGCCCGCGGTCTGGTCGGCAAACTCACCGAGCACAACCTCCAGCAGCTCCCGTGCGAAGCGCAGCTCGGCGGCGTCGAAGCGCACCATGGCCAGCTCGAGGATGGCATCGGCGAGAAATATATAGTCGTCGAGATAGGCATTTAGCCGAGCCTCGCCGCCGGCGCTGGTCGCGAGCAGCCGGCCGTTCCGCCAGTGGTGTGTGCGCAGGAACGTGAGCGCTGCGGAGGCCGCAATGGCCAGGTCGGCCTGATCCAGCAGGCGCGCCGCCGTCGCCAGGCCGCGAATCGCCAGTGCATTCCAGCTGGTGAGAATCTTCTCGTCGCGTTCGGGGCGGGGGCGCGTCGCGCGCAGCGCCAGCAGCTTCGCGCCGGCGCTGGCAAGGAGCGCCGTTACCCCGGCTGCGCCACCGTTGTGCCCGCTCGCCAGGGCGTCGAGGGTGGTGGCGACGATCAGGTGATGCGCCTGCCCTTCGAAATTGGCAGGCAGATCGAGACCGTGGCGGGGAGCGAATACCGCGTATTCTTCCGCGCTCAATGCCTGGCGCACGGCGGCTGGCTCCCAGACGTAGTAGCTGCCTTCGACGCCGGCCGCGTCGGCGTCGAGGCTGGAATAGAACGCGCCGCCCGGCGCGCGCAGCTCGGCCAGCATCCATCCGGCGGTGCGCCGGGCCACCGCGACGAACTGCGCCTCACCCGTGGCGGCGGCGGCCTCGGCGTAGGCGCCGAGCAGCAGTGCATTGTCGTACAGCATCTTCTCGAAGTGTGGTATCGCCCAGCGCCCGTCGACGCTGTAGCGGTAGAAGCCGCCACCGAGCTGGTCGAACAGACCGCCTTCGGCCATGCGGGTCAAAGTCAGCGTGGCCATGTACAGCGCGTGCAGGTCGGGAGTAGCGTCAGCGGCGCTGCCGTGCCAGTCACGCAGCGCACGCTGCACCAGCGGCGCGTGCGGGAATTTCGGTGCCGCCCCGAAGCCGCCCCAGTCGCCGTCAAAACTGCGCTCGAGCTGCGCCCGGCAGCTCCTGAGCGGGGCGGCCCCGAGCGCCACGTTAGCCGCTGCCGGCGGTGGCTGCAGTTCGCCCAGGGCTTGCACCACGGCGCCCGCGTGCCCGCGCAGCTCGTCCAGGTGGTCGCGGTAGTAATCGGCAACGTGGCTCAGCAGTTCGCCAAATGAGGGCATGCCGTGGCGCGCGAGCGGTGGGAAATAGGTGCCGCCAAAAAAGGGGCGCTGGTCGTCATGCATCAGGAACATCGTCAGCGGCCAGCCGCCGCCGCGCCGGGTGAGCATCTGTTGCGCCAGCTGGTAGATGCGATCGAGGTCGGGGCGCTCTTCGCGGTCAACCTTGATGTTGACGAAGCGCGCGTTCATGAGTGCCGCGGTGGCTGGATCCTCGAAGGATTCATGCGCCATGACGTGGCACCAGTGGCAGGCCGTGTAGCCGATCGACAGCAGGATCGGCCGCTGTTCCCGCCGGGCGAGCGCCAGCGCTTCATCGCCCCACGGGTGCCAGTCCACTGGATTGCCGGCGTGCTGGCGCAGGTAGGGGCTGGTTTCGCCTGCCAGGCGGTTGCCGTGGCCGTTCTTAAGCATTGCCCATGGGTGAGCGCGGCACGATTGAGTAGAATGCGCGCCACTATACGCCAGGCGTCCGCTGACCATGATTGACGACGATTCTCCCGACCTGGCCGATGCGGAACTGCCAGTGTCCAGCGCCGGCACCGGACTGCCCATCCTGCGGTTGAAGCGGGGCGAGGACCGGCGTTTGCGCGCCGGGCACCTGTGGGTTTTTTCAAATGAAGTGGACATCGGCGCCACGCCGCTCACCGCTTTTGCGCCCGGCGCTCACGCGCGTGTACATGACTACCGCGATCAGTTCTTGGGCTACGCCTACGTGAATCCGCACGCGCTGATCTGCGCGCGGATCCTGAGCCGCAGCCCCGTGCATCCGGCCGATCGATCGCTCCTGGTGCATCGGCTCAAAGTGGCCCTCGCGCTGCGGGAGCGGCACTTTCCCGTGCCGTATTACCGGCTGGTGTTCGGCGAGGGCGACGGGTTGCCGGGGCTGGTGCTCGATCGGTACGGCGATGTGATCGTCGGCCAGATTGCCACCGCCGGCATGGAAGCGATGCGCGCGGAAGTCGAGGCCGCGGTCCACAAGGTGCTCGCCCCGCAGGCGCTGGTCTGGAAGAACGATGGCGGCGCGCGCGACCTGGAGCAACTGCCCAAGCAGATCGTCGCCGGCCTGGGCAAGATGCCCGAGACGCTGCAGATCGTCGAGGGCGTGTTGCAGTTCTACGTGCCGATGGCCGGCGCGCAGAAAACCGGCTGGTTCTATGACCAGGGCGCCAACCGGGAAATGTTCCGGCGGCTCCTGTGGCCCGGTGTGCGCGTGCTCGATATCTGCAGCTATGGCGGCGCCTGGGCGATCACTGCCATGCGTTGCGGCGCTCGTGAAGCGCTGTGCGTCGATTCCTCGGAGGTCGCGCTGGCGGTGGCCGAGAGCAATGCGGCGGCCAACGGCGTGGCGGTGCTGACCCGCCGCGGCGATGCCTTCGACGTGCTGGACCAGCTGCAACGCGAGGGCGAGCGCTTTGATGTAGTGGTGCTCGATCCGCCCGCCTTCATCAAGCGCCGCAAGGACCAGCCGCGCGGCGAGGCCGCGTACCGCAAGCTCAACCAGCTGGCGATGCGGTTGCTGGAGCGCGACGCCATGCTGGTGAGCTGTTCGTGTTCCTTCCACCTCGGGGCCGACGATCTGGCCGGACTGATCCAGGCCGCGGCGCGCCACAACAGCCGTTTTGTGCAGATCCTGGCTGCGGGCGGTCAGTCGAGCGACCACCCGGTGCATCCGGCAATCCCGGAGACGCGCTATCTGAAGGCTTTTTTCTGCCGCGTTACGCGCGCCTAGGCGCGGGGCCGGCCGGTTGGGATTAGAATTGCACACCCGATGCTGACCTATCCGCACATCAACCCGATCGCGCTCGAGCTCGGGCCGCTCCGCATTCACTGGTACGGCATCATGTACCTGGTTGCCTTTGCCGTCGCCTGGTACCTGGCGCGGCGACGCGCGGCGCAGGCCGGGTCGACCTGGACGGCGCGCGATGTCGATGATTTCATTTTCTACGCCATGCTCGGCACCATTGTCGGCGGGCGCGTCGGCTATGTGCTGTTCTACGGCGAGGCCATGTGGCGCGCCGACCTGTGGTACCCATTGAAGCTGTGGCAGGGCGGCATGTCCTTTCACGGCGGCTTGCTCGGCGTATTCGTCGCGGTGGTGATCTTTGCGCGGGCGCGCGGGCGCCGGATCGCGGACGTGGCTGACTTTGCGGCGCCGCTCCCCGGCATCGGTATCTTTGCGGTGCGGATCGGCAATTTCATCAACGGCGAGCTGTGGGGCCGGCCGACCACGAGCTGGTGGGGCATGCGCGTGAGCGAGATGCCGGGCGGACCGCTGATTGCGCGCCACGCCTCGCAGCTATACGAGGCGGGACTCGAGGGTCTGCTGCTGTTCACCATCGTCTGGCTGTACACCCGCCAGCCCCGGCCACGCTACCGGCCGTCGGCGCTGTTCCTGCTGTGCTACTCGCTGGCTCGCATCACGGTGGAATTCGTGCGTGTGCCGGATGTGCAGCTCGGCTACCTGGCCGGCGGCTGGCTCACTATGGGCCAGTTGCTGTCGTTCCCCATGCTGGTGGCCGCGCTGGTGCTGCTTAATCTGCCGCGGCGATGGCGCCAGCCTTCCGGTAACTACCAGCCTGCGGCATGAAGGCCTACCTCGAGCTGCTGCGCCAGGTGCGTACGCACGGTGCGCCCAAGGGCGATCGTACCGGCACCGGCACACGGGCGCTGTTTGGCCATCAGCTGCGCTTCGACCTGGGCGCGGGTTTCCCTCTGGTGACGACCAAGAAGATCCACCTGCCGTCCGTGGTTCATGAACTGCTGTGGTTCCTGCGCGGCGACACCAACACCCGTTACCTGCGCGAGCGCGGGGTCAGCATCTGGGATGAGTGGGCCGATGCGCAGGGCGAACTCGGTCCGGTGTACGGGCGCCAGTGGCGCAGCTGGGGCACGGCTGATGGCCGGCAACTCGACCAGATCAGCGAGGCGCTGCGCCTGCTGCGCAGCAACCCGGATTCGCGCCGCATCATCGTCAGTGCCTGGAACGTGGGCGAGCTCGAGCAGATGTCACTGCAACCCTGTCATGCGCTGTTCCAGTTCTTCGTCGCCGGTGGGCGACTCTCCTGCCAGCTCTACCAGCGCAGCGCCGATGTGTTCCTGGGCGTGCCTTTCAACATCGCTTCCTATGCCTTGCTGACCCATATGTTCGCGCAGCAATGCGATCTGCAGCCTGGTGAATTCATCTGGACCGGCGGTGACTGCCATCTGTACCTCAATCACTTCGCGCAGGCGGATCTGCAACTGGCGCGTACTCCCTTTCCGTCGCCGCGCCTGGCGCTGCGACGGGCACCGACCCTGTTTGACTACCAATACGAGGACTTCGAGTTCGTGAATTACCAAAGCCATCCATCGATCAAGGCGCCGATCGCAGTATGAAAGCGGCCACTAAGCAGATGATTCGCGTTCGCCGCTCGCGCGTGCACGGCCTGGGGGTCTTCGCCATGCGGCGCATCCGCCGCGGCACGCGCATCATTGAATACCTGGGCGAGCGTATTGCGCACCGCGAGGCCGATCGCCGCTATGCGACCAAGCATGCCGGCGACAACCATACTTTCCTGTTCATTGTCGATCGCGGCGTGGTGATCGATGCCGGCGTCAACGGCAATGCGGCGCGCTTCATCAACCACGGCTGCGATCCGAACTGCGAGTCGGTCACGGAGGAGCGGCGGGTGTTTGTCGAGGCCATCCGCACCATTCAGCCGGGCGAAGAGCTCAAGTACGACTACTCGATCGGCCGTGACAAGGACGATCCGCCCGACGTCGACGAGATCTTCGCCTGCCGCTGCGGCGTCGACAGTTGTCGCGGCACGATGCTGTGGCCCGCCAAGCGCCCCAAGCCCCGCCAGCGCAAGGGGACGAGCCGGCGATGAGCCGCAAGCGGCTGTCACCCGCAGCCACGTTTGCGGCCGTCGGCGTGGTCTTTGGCGACATAGGTACCAGCCCGCTGTATGCGCTCCAGCAATCGCTGGCGGCAACCGGCAGCGATTCGTCGTCTCCCGCCACGGTGCTTGGCGTGCTGTCGCTGATGTTCTGGAGCCTGCTGGTGGTGGTCACGCTCAAGTACGTGGTGTTGATCATGCGCGCCGACAACGCCGGCGAGGGCGGCATACTCTCGCTGTTCGCGCTGGTGCAGCGCCAGCTCGAGGAAATGCCGCGTTGGGGCACCACCATCATCGCACTGGCGGTCATGGGCGCGGCCCTGTTTTATTGCGACGCGCTGATTACGCCCGCGATCTCCGTTCTGGGCGCGGTCGAGGGACTCGAACTCCTCAGTCCGAACATGGCTCACGTGGTTGTCCCGGTGACGCTGGTGATCATCGTGCTGCTGTTCGCCATTCAGCACCGCGGCACCGAGCGGGTGGGGCGCCTGTTTGCGCCGGTCATGCTGCTGTGGTTTGCAGTACTGGCCTATACCGGCGCGGTTTCGATCATGCGCAACCCGCAGGTGCTGGTGGCGATTAATCCGTACTACGGCCTGGCGCTGCTCGTCCGGCACCATGGGGTCGCGCTCGCCATCCTGGGCGGCGTGTTCCTGACGGTGACGGGCGGGGAGGCGCTCTATGCGGACATGGGTTCGTTTGGCAAGGGGCCGGTGCGCCTGGCCTGGTTTGGCCTGGTCTGGCCGTCATTGCTGCTGAGTTACTTCGGGCAGGGCGCGCTGGTGTTGACCAGCGCCGCCGCGGCCCACAAGCCGCTGTTTGCGCTGGTGCCGGCGCCGCTGCTGCCCTGGATGGTGGTGCTGGCGACAGCCGCCGCGATCATCGCTTCGCAGGCCACCATTACCGGCGCCTTCTCGGTGACGCGCCAGGCCGTACAGCTCGACCTGCTGCCGCGGCTGCGGATCCTGCAGACCTCGGCGCATGAGCATGCGCAGGTGTTCGTGCCGGTGGTAAATGTCCTGGTGTTCATTGCGGTCTGCGTGTTTGTCATTGGTTTCGGGTCTTCGGATGCGCTGGGCGGCACCTATGGCGCGGCCGTGGCCTGCACCATGACCATCGACACGATGCTGATCATGGTTCTGGCTTCATCGCGCTGGGGCTGGTCAATACTCCGGGTGGCGCTCAGTTGCGGTGCGCTGCTCGTGTTCGACCTGACCTACAGCGTGGCGAACCTGGCGAAATTTGCGCAGGGCGCCTGGCTGCCGCTGCTGTTCGCCACGCTCCTGTTTGGCATATTCATGACCTGGCGCTCCGGGCGCCGGCTGATGCATGCCGCGCTGCGCGAACTGGCGGTGCCGCTCAAGGAGCTGCCGCGACTGTTCTCGGCCGCGACGCGCGTGCCCGGCACGGCCATCTTCCTCGCCAGCGAGCCGCGCTTCGTGCCTACGGCGCTGCTGCGCAGCATCGAGCATTACCACGTGGTGCACGAGCGCGTGGTGTTCCTCAACATGGAATTCATGCGTACGCCGCGCCAGGATCCAAATGACCGGGTGCGCATCGAAACACTGCCGGACAACGTGTTTCTGGTCACCGCGCGCTTCGGGTTCATGGAGACGCCGGACGTCAGCGCGGCCCTCAAGCAGTGCCGTGTGCGTGGCCTCAAGCTGTTCGGCCAGGATTGCTCGTTCTTCCTCGGCTGGCACCTGGTGCGCCCGCGCCCGCGCGGCGGTTACGAGGGCGCGCGCCGCCGGCTGTTTGCATGGATGCAGCGGCGCAGTACTCAGGCGGTGGAATTCTTTCGCATGCCCGACAAGCGCGTCATCGTCCTGGCGACTCAGGTCGAACTTTGAAGCTGACGCTTATTGCCGCGCTGGCCGACAATGGTGTGATCGGCCGCGCCGGGGCGCTGCCCTGGCACCTGCCCGATGACTTGCGGCGCTTCAAGGCACTGACAATGGGGCGGCCGATCCTGATGGGCCGACGCACCTTCGAATCGATCGGCCGCCCGCTCCCGGGGCGGCGCAATCTGGTGCTGAGCCGCGGCCGCCTCGCGTCGAACGTGGCAGTCGAGGTGGTGGCGGACCTGCCGGCGGCTCTGGCGCTGTGCAGTGCGGCTGCGGAACTCTGCGTCATTGGCGGCGCCGCCGTGTACCAGCAGGCCCTGTCGCTGGCCACGCACTTGGAGCTGACCCGCGTGCGTGCGACAATCGAAGGCGACGTGTTTTTTCCCGCACTTGACGCCAGCCAGTGGCGCGAGCTGGCGCGTATTGAGCGGGCCGCGGACGATCAGCATGCCTGGCCAATCACCTATCTGACGCTGGAGCGCGCCGCGGCGCTGGCAGGAGGAGCCCTACGCCCATGAACAGCAAACGCCTGTCAGCTGGCGCGACATTCGGCGCAATCGGCGTCGTTTATGGCGACATTGGCACCAGCCCCCTGTACGCGCTCGAGCAGTCGCTGGGCGCCACAGGCGCGGGTCCGCCTTCACCTGCCGCGCTGCTGGGCGTCCTGTCACTGATGTTCTGGAGCCTGCTGATCATCGTCACGCTCAAGTACGTGCTGATGATCATGCGCGCCGACAACGAAGGCGAGGGCGGCATCCTGTCGCTGTTCGCGCTGGTGCAACGGCGACTCGAGGAGGCACCGCGCTGGGGCCAGGCGATCATTGCGCTCGCGGTCATGGGTGCGGCGCTGTTTTATTGTGACGCGCTCATTACTCCCGCGATTTCGGTGTTGGGCGCGGTCGAGGGACTCGAGCTGCTCAGTCCGGGTCTGACGCATGCGATCGTGCCCGTGACGCTGGTGATCATCGTGCTGTTGTTCGCGATCCAGAGCCGCGGCACCGAGCACGTCGGCCGCCTGTTCGGGCCGGTCATGGTGCTGTGGTTCGCAGTGCTCGGTTACACCGGTGCCGCGTCGATCATCCACAACCCGCAGGTGCTGGTCGCGCTCAATCCCGCGTACGGGATCGAACTGCTGTGGTCGCACCGGGCCGTGTCACTGGCCATCCTCGGAGGTGTGTTCCTGACGGTCACCGGCGGCGAAGCGCTGTATGCCGACATGGGATCGTTTGGCAAGGGTACGGTGCGAATGGCCTGGTTTGGCGTGGTGTGGCCCGCGCTCCTGCTCAGCTACTTTGGACAGGGGGCGCTGGTGCTGAGCAGCGCGGCCGCGGTTCACAAGCCGCTGTTTGCGCTGGTGCCGCCGGCGGCGCTGCCGTGGATGGTGGTGCTGGCAACGCTGGCCGCGATCATCGCCTCGCAGGCCACCATTACCGGTGCCTTTTCGGTCACCCGACAGGCGGTGCAGCTGGACCTGTTGCCGCGCTTGCGCATCCTGCAAACCTCGGCGCGCGAGCATGGCCAAATTTTCGTGCCGATAGTGAATGTGCTGGTATTCGTAGCGGTGTGCGTTTTTGTGATTGGATTCGGATCCTCCGACGCCCTGGGCGGCGCTTATGGCGCCGCGGTTTCAGGGACCATGGCTATCACGACCATCCTGGGGATCGTGCTGGCCGCGTCGCGCTGGGGCTGGTCAAAGTGGAAGCTGGTGCTGGGTTTCGCTCCGCTGTTAATTTTGGATGTGGTGTACAGCGTGGCCAATCTGGCGAAATTTGCCCAGGGCGCCTGGGTGCCGCTACTGTTCGCCACACTTCTTTACGGCGTGTTCATGACCTGGCGGTCGGGGCGGCGGTTGCTGCGGGCCGCGCTGCGCGAAGTCGCCGTGCCACTCAAGCAGCTGCCGCAGCTGCTCGCCACCGCGACGCGGGTGCCCGGTACCGCCGTGTTCCTGGTGAGCGAGCCGCATTTCGTGCCGACGGCGTTCCTGCGTAATCTTGATCACAATCACGTGGCGCACGAGCGCATCGTGTTCCTCAATATGGAATTCGTGCGCACGCCGCGCCAGGATCCGAGCGATCGCGTGCGCATCGAAGCGCTGCAGGAAGGCGTGATCCAGGTCACCGCGCGCTTCGGCTTCATGGAAACCGCGGATGTCAGCGAAGCGCTGAAGCAATGCCGGGTGCGGGGATTGAAGCTGTTTGGCCAGGACTGTTCGTTCTTCCTGGGATGGCATCTGGTGCGGCCGCGGCCGCGCGGGGGCTACGACGGCCTGCGCCGCAGGCTGTTCGCGTGGATGCAGCGGCGCAGTACGCAGGCGGTGGATTTTTTCCGCATGCCGGACCGTCGCGTCATCGTGCTGGCCACCCAGGTCGAACTTTGAGCGCGGATTGGCTCAGGAAAAGTGCGTGGCAGCAATCGCCAGCGCCGCCGGCAGTGCCTGGACCAAGGCAATGCGACGGTTGACCGTCAGTCCGCCGTACACTCCGGCCACGACGATGCAGGCCAGGAAGAATAGTCGCGGCTCCAGGCCGGGGGTGCCGAGCGCAAGACTCCACAGCAACCCCGCGGCCAGCAGACCGTTGTACAAGCCCTGATTGGCGGCCAGGACCTTCGATGCGCTGGCAAATTCCGGCGTGGTGCCAAAGATTCGTCGGCCGGTGGGGCGATCCCACAGGAACATCTCGAGCACGAGAAAGTACAGGTGCAGTGCGGCGACGACCAGCGTAAGGCCTGCGGCAAGTTGGTGCATGCTCATGAAAAGTACTCCAGTTGCGCCATGGGAATGGTGGCCCCGCCAGGCAGTGGCACGGTATCAGTCCGGCGGCGCGGTCACGGGTTGGATTCGCCCATGAGCGTCTCCGCCAGCGCAGAACCGGCACCTTCCCCGGCAGCGAGCAGCGCATCGAGCACGCCTTGCTGCAAGGCGCCGCGGCGCCGCGCTTCGGCATAGGGAATCTCGGCGTGGAACATCACCATCGAATAGCGCGGGATGAAGCGCCCCGGGAAGCGCCGCTCCAGGTCCAGCGCGAGCTGCTTGCGCGCCGCGAAGTCCGGCGCGAGTACGGATTCGCGCATTTCCTGGTAATTCTCCAGCGCCATGGCGGCGATCGCGTCGGTGTCGGGGCGGCGCAGGTGCTCGAACTCCGTGCAGGCGACTTCGGTGTCGGCATTTCGCGCCAGCAATCGGGTGAGCAGCAGGCAGTCTTCGAAGCCGCAATTGAGGCCCTGGCCGTGGAACGGCACGATCGCGTGGGCGGCGTCGCCGATGAGCAGCACGCGCCGCACGTGCCAGGGCCAGCAGTAGAGGGTGGCCAGCTTGCCCTGCGGATGCTGCGCGAACTGCTGGTCGAAGTCCGGTATGAGCGCGAAGGCGTCGGAGAATTCCCGCCTGAAGAACCCGCGCGCCGCCGCCGGCGCGCGGAGCGATTCGAAGCTGGTGGCGCCCTGGGCCGGCAGGAACAGCGTCGCAGTGAAGGAATGGTCAGGATTGGGCAGTGCGATGAGCATGAACTCCCCACGCGGCCAGATGTGCAGCGCGTGCGGTTCGAATGCCCAGGCACCGCCCGCGAGGGCTGGAATCTGCAATTCCTTGTAGTCATGGGCGAGCGGATCATCGGTGGCCTGGAGCAGGCCGCGCTCCTGCAGTGCGCTGCGCAGCGCGGATCCGGCGCCATCTGCCGCGATCACCAGCCCCGCAGGTTCGCCAATGCTGGTGCTGCCCGCAGCGTCGCGCCAGCTCACGCGGCCCGATGCCGGGTCGACATCAATCCCGCTGTGCGCGAATTGCATCTCGATCAGCGGCAACTCCGCCGCGGCCTCGATCAGTGCCGTGTTGAGGCGCGCCCGGCTGACCGCATGGATCACTTCCTCCGGGCGCTGTCCGTAGGGCAGCAGCGGGCCGCGGCCTTCGAGATCATGGAGCCGCCGGCCGCGCATTGCGATCAGTTCGGGGCGCACACGCGCGAGCACGCCGGCGCGATCGAGCGCCTCGAGGCCGCGCGCCGCGAGCGCCAGGTTGATTGAGCGGCCGCGTTCCGCGCTGCTCTGGCGCGGATCGGCGCGCTTCTCGATCAGGCGCACGTGGCGCCCGTCCTGCGCGAGCAGCAGCGCCAGCAGCGTTCCCACCGGGCCGGCGCCGACGACCGTCACCGCGCCCGGGTCATTGCGGGCGCTCATTCTGATCGCTCGCCAGCGGTGTCCAGTACGGCCGCGAGCTCAGCGGCGGCTCGCCAGGCGTCCAGGTAGCTGTTGTAGAGCGGTACCGGGGCCAGCCGGATCGTGTCGGGCTCACGCCAGTCGCCGATGACGGCGCGTTGTTCGAGCGCCGCGAACACCCGCCGCGCCCGCTCGCTCCCGCCACGCACGCGCACAGAGAGTTGGCAGCCACGCTGCTCCGGGTCGGCGGGCGTGATGATTTCCAGGTTGGCGCCACACAGCCCCAGCAGCGTCTCATGCAGGTAGGCCGTGAGGCGGCGCGACTTCGCCCGCAACCGCTCCATGCTGGCGCCGGCAAACACCTCGAGCGAGGCCAGCAGCGGCGCCGCAGACAGGATCGGAGGGTTGCTCAGTTGCCAGCCGGCCGCCCCCGGCGTGAGCTCGAATTCGCTCCCCATGCGAAAGCGCGTGGCCGGATTGCTCCCCCACCAGCCGGTGAGCCGCGGCAGCGCCGTGTCCTGGCCGTGCCGCTCGTGCACGAAGGCGCCGGCGATCGCGCCGGGGCCGCCATTGAGATACTTGTAGCTGCACCAGGCGGCGAAATCGGCGTCACTGTCATGCAGCGCGACCGGCACGTTGCCGATCGCATGGGCCAGGTCAAATCCCACCGTTGCGCCCGTCCGCCGCGCGCTGCGCGCAATCGGCGCCAGCTCGAAGGCCTGGCCGGTACGATATTGCACCGCCGGCCACAGCACCAGTGCCAGTGACGCGCCGGCGGTGCCGATGCAGGCGTCGACATCCTCCATGCGCAGCAGCTCTTCACCCGCGCGCGGCGCCACCTCGATCAGTGCAGTGGCCGGGTCGAAGCCATGCCAGCGGATCTGCGAGCTGACCAGATGGCGATCGGAGGGAAAGGCCCCGGCTTCGATGAGGATGCGGAACCGCGCGGCCGTCGGCCGGTAAAAGCTTGCCAGCAGCAAGTGCAGGTTGACCGTGAGTGAATTCATCGCCACGACTTCGTGCGGCTGCGCTCCCGCGAGCTCGGCCAGCGGCGGCGCCAGGCGTTCGGCGTAGCCGATCCAGGCGCGCCGGCCCTGTTCATGGCCCAGCACGCCGAGACGTTCCCAGTCTTCGAGCTCTTCGAGCACACGGGTCCGGGCGGCTAGCGGCGCAAGCCCCAATGAATGTCCGCACAGATACGCCAATTCGGCGCCCGCGGGAGCGCGCGGCATCGAGAAGCGCGCACGGAAAGACCGCAACTCGTCGGCGTGATCGAGCGCCAGCGCGCGCGCGCGCGCGGCCTGCGGATTGCGCGACGGTATTCACGCTGCGCGTACCGCGTACAGCAGCGGGCGCGAGGGGATGGCATCGCCGCTCAAGGCGGGAACTTGCAGACCAAGCAGATACACGCCGTCGGGCACGGCATCATCGATGAAGGCGAGCTCCGTGATCGTGCAGTGCGGACGCCGTACCGCGGCGAGCGCCGATTCACCGGCCGGCAGGCCGAAGAATTCGCGGTGCGCCGCCAGCAGGCCCTGGTCGGAGGCACGATCGGCCGAGGGCAGGTCGAGCACCAGGTGCTCGACGCCGCGTTCGACCAGCAGCGCGGCTGCGGGCAACGACAGAAAGGCGGCCGGCGTCAGGCGGTAGTCGCGGGCATTCTTGCGTTGGGAATTGGGCAGCGTGCGGATGATCAGCGCAATGGGTGAGAACGGGACCGCATCCGGCCAGGCGCTCATCAGTGCGGCGCGGGTGATCAGCAGATCGCCGGGCAGTGGCGGCGGCCGGCTGCTCTCGCCGTCGCTGGTCGCCGGTGTCGGTGTCAGCGTCAGCAACAGGGCGGGCAGGAGCCCCTCCGGAATCACGCTGCGCGCATCGAGCCGCTCGCGCGTGAGGTGGCCAGCGCATTCGGTATGCGTGCCATCGCAATGCGGTGTTAATGAGATCGTGTTGCAATTGCAGCTTCCGCCGCCCTGAACCTGCCCGATAAATGTGCCGCTGACGAGCGGTTCGCTATGCGAAAGCGGCGCATCGAACCAGCGCGGCTCGCCGCTGCCGAATTCATGGCGGATAGCCAGGTCGTATGGGGTACGCAGATCGACGCTGAAGCTGCGGCCCTCAAAGGCCAGGGTCACCGCTTGCGGCATCGTGGCACCAGTCCTTGCGATCTGCATTAGCCCCGCCAATTGTCGACGAATGCCGACAGCTGATAAATCGGATCGGCCTCGCGTATGTTACGCAATGCGGAGCGTCGCTCGCGACCGATTGAGTCTGTAGTACCCACCGGCATCGAGGAAACACCCGTGACCAGGGCCAACTCTTGCAAGCATCAGCGCACAACGGGCGCGGTTCCGCTCTGGGTTGCGGCAGCACTGCTGGCCGGCTGCAGCCACCTGCAGCGCCTCGAACCATCGCACTGGCACGCGCACTGGCCCTGGCGGCACGCGCCTGCGGCCCCGGAGCCCCCGGTGAATGAGCTGGTGGTGGAGGCGGCGGCGGGCGCCTCCGCCCCGAATCTGCTGCAGAGCTGGGATCGCAACACCCTGCGTGTCGCGCTCGACCAGCTCGCCGGCGCGGGCGAGCTGCAGCTGCGGCCGGTGCGTGGGCACGACTGGCCGATCCGGCTGGAATTCGCGGTGCGGCCGGGATCATTCCAGCAGCTCGAGCTCAGCGGCGACCAGCGGGTGATCCTGATGGTGCCGGCGACCGGCGGCATTACGGTGCTGCAAGCGCCGCAGGGACTGTATGCGCCGACCACGCCGTCGCTGGCGCTGCGCTACGGTGCGGCGCCTCCCTAGCGCTTGCGGATCGATACCACCGTTGCCTTGTAGCGGTCGGCGCGCAGCAGCGAGTGGCTGTGCTCGATGGCCGTACGCCGCATGTCGTAGGTGGTCTCGCGCACGAACAGCAACGGTTTTCCCGGCGTCGTGTCGAGGATGCGCGCCACTTCTTCGGTGGCCGTGATGGCGCCGATCTCTTCTTCCGCCCAATTCAGCTTGCGGCGATAGACCTTCTCGAACACCGCATACAGCGAGGATTTTCCCAGGTCCCGCTGGTCGAGATCCGGAAACAACGCCACCGGCAGAAAGCTCGTCACCAGCGCCACCGGCTCATTGTTGACGTAGCGGAGGCGCCGCAGCGCAAACACCTCATCGCCGGCGTTCATGCGCAGCGCCTGCGCAATCTCGGCGTCGGCTGCCGTGCGCTTCAGACTCAGCACCTTGGCCGAGGGCACGAGGCCGCGGCGGCGCATTTCCTCGCTGAAACCGCGTAGCTGCTGGAAATTCCAGGGCACCTGGCTTGACCCGATGACCGGACGTTTCCCCTTGGCGATAATCAGCAGGCCCTCGGCGCGCAGCTTCAGGAAGGCCTGGCGCACCGGCATCTTGCTGATGCCGAGCGCCGCGGCGATCTCGCCCTCGGAATGAAACACCTCGCCCTCGCGCAAGGCTTCCGACTTGATGTGCGCGCGCACCTGCTCGACGATCTGCTGGTAGTAGGGCACGTAGCTGTCGGTCTCGATGTGCAGGTCGAGCGGCAGGGCCTTGGTGGTTTTCTCGACCGGCCTCCGGCGCATGGCATTCAATCCTTGGGCGGTTCCGGCCAGCCGGTGATGCTGCTCATTATATTAGGTGGCCATCAAGAGTACATATGATATTATGATGCTATCTAACGGCAGCATAACCGGGGGCATGGCGCAGGTGGGGAAGTTCCGACGGGCCCGGTGGTTCAGGCATGCGAACGCGCTGGCATGCTGCTGGGCGCTGTTTCTGCCTGCCCGCGCCACACCGCTCCCTGTAACACCGCTCCCCGTGGCGCAGCTCGATGGCAACTATTTCAGTCGCGACGGGCACCGCTTTCTGGTGGTCGGCGCTCACTGGGTGCCCGCCAAGGCCGCGATGCAGTGGCCGCTGCAGTGGGACCCACAGGATATCGAAGCCGACTTCGCGCAGATGGCGCGCATGGGCTTCAACACCGTGCGGCTTGATCTCATGTGGGCATGGTTCGAGCCGCGCCCCGGCGACTACAACCCCGAGGCTTTCGCACAGTTCGATGCGCTGCTGGCGCTGGCGCACAAGTATCGCATCTACCTTCATCCCTCGCTGTTCGTCGGTGGCGAGGTGGGTGAGGCCTACTGGGACGTGTCCTGGCGCCACGGGCGCAATCCGCAATCGGATCCGGAAATGCTGCGACTCGAGACCAACCAGGCGCAGGAATTCGGCCGCCGCTACGCGCACGAGAGCGCGATCCTCGCCTGGGACCTCACCGACGAGCCGCCGTTCTGGATCGCGCCCGGCACGACCGACGCCATGGCCGTCAACTGGACGCGGCTGATCGCCGGGGGGCTGCGCAAGTACGACCACGTGCACCCCATCGTGGCCGGCGTCAGCACGCAGGATATGGAGCACGGCCCCTTCCGCCCCGACACCATCGCCGCGGACGTCGATTTCTTCAGTGTGCATCCTTACACGATTTACACCCCCGAGCTGTTTCCCGATCCGATGGTGGCCGAACGCAGCACCTACGGCGCCGCGTTCGAAACGACGCTGAGCCGCGATGCCGGCCGCCCGGTGATGGTGCAGGAGATGGGCGCGTCCACCGCGCAGTACTCGCCGGAGAACATCACCGCCTTCGACCAGGTCAGCCTCTATTCCGCGCTCGGCGCGGGCGCCAACGGGTTCCTGTTGTGGTGCTACACCGATGCCGCGCCGGCGCAGTACCGCAAGGTGCCTTACCTGCGCTCGCCCCACGAGACGCAGTTCGGCCTGACCACCTGGGACCGGCAGCTGCGCCCGCAGGGCCTGGCGTTCCAGTCGTTCGGGAAGATCGTGGCTCACTTGAACCTGGATGAGCTGACCGTACCTCTCGCCGACGCCGCGATCGTCATTCCAGAGGAATGGTCGCGCACGCACGGCGATTTCTCGCGCTTCGGGCTGACCGGTCCCGAGGTGACGCCCTACGTGTCGGTGGCCGAGGGCGGCGCGGTCAACGGCCAGGAGCCCACGTCCTATGACGGCAATCAGTGGGTGATGAGCGCGACACTGTCGGCCTTCATACTCGCGCACCGCGCGGGGCTGAAGCCGGCGCTGCCGCGCGAGGCGAGCGATTGGGAGCGCTACCCGGTGCTGTTCCTGCCTTCGCCACTGACCGCCACTGATCCGGTGTTCGTGCACCTGCACACGGATTTCTGGGAGCGGGCGCGCGCCTATGTGAGCGGCGGCGGAGTGCTGTACGCCTCACTGGCGGCCAATGCGGCTATTCCCGACATGGCCGACTTGTTCGGCGCGCGCATGACCGACACCGTCATCTCCAGCGAGGTCACGTTGAAGGTCGTGAAGGCGTTCGCAGACCTGCGGCCCGGCGAACGTTTTCACTTCGTGCTGCCGGGCGCGGCTGCCAAGTACTGGGGCACAGGGCTACAGATATCGGCTGGTGAAATTATCGCCGTCGATCAGGACAATCGCCCGGCGCTCGTGGCGCACCGCTACGGCAAAGGCCGCACGCTGCTGTCGGCTTATCCGCTCGAAGCCTGGCTCGGCAGCCAGCCCGCTGCTTTCGAAGGCAAGGAAACCACCTACCGCCTTTATCGTGCCTTGCGTGACTGGGCGGGTCTGCGCGCGATGGTGGCCACCGACCAGCCGTCCGTGGAGGCGTCCGCCCTCACTGCAAATGGCCGCGGCTACTTCGTGCTCGCCAATCACTCCGGCTCGGCAGCGCGCACGCACCTCGACAGCATGCTGCCGGTGCGCGAGCTCAGACGGCTCACCGAGGGCGATCCGGTTGCCGTGGGCGCTGAGCGCGCCGGTTGGACCATCGATCTCCCGCCACACAGCGGCGCGATACTCGAGTGGCGGCAGTAAAGGCCATGAGCAGCGGCGCGGCAGCGCTCAGCGTGGCAACGGGTGCCGTCGATATCGGTGGCACGAAGATTGCGGTCGGCGCCATCGATGCGTCGGGCCGGGTGCTCGGTCGCGTAGACACGCCCACTGCAGCGCGCGAGGGTTTCGACGCCGCCATGGCGAGGATTGCGGAATTGCTCGAGCGCGTGTGCGCCAGCACCGGTACTGAACTCGGCGGCATCGGAATTGGCTGCACCGGACCGGTGGCTCCGCTCAGCGGTGAAATCGGCCAGGTGGAGTTCCTGCCCGGGTGGCAGGGCGCCAATCCGGTCGCCGCGCTGGCCGGGCGCTTTGGCCTGAGCGTGGCGCTGGAAAATGATGCCGACGCGGCCGCGCTGGGCGAGCTGCAGTGGGGCGCCGGCCGTGGGCGGCGCCATCTCATCTGTGTAACGATCGGCACCGGCATCGGCGGGGGCATCGTGCTCAACGGCGCGCTCTATCGCGGCGTCGGCGGCGCGCATCCCGAGATCGGCCATCACGTGATCGATACTTCAGGACCGCGTTGCTATTGCGGCGCACGCGGCTGTTGGGAAGTGCTCGCCAGCGGGCCGGCAATTGCGGCGCGTGCGCGCGCGGCCCTGCCCGCCACAGACCCGCAGCGCGGTACGCTGACGGCGGCGGAACTGTGCGTGCGGGCGCGGCGCGGCGACGCGCTGGCGCGCGCGGAGGTGGCGCGCACCGGGCATTACCTTGGCATCGGCATCGCCAATCTGATCACGCTGTACGCGCCCGAGGCGATCGTGCTGTCCGGCAGCGTCATGGAAAGCGCCGACCTCTTCATGCCGGTGATCCGCGATGTCGTGCATGCCACCTGCACGCAGGTGCCGGCCAGGCTGGTGGAGATTGGTGTGGCCGCGTTGGGTGGCGAGGCGCCGCTGATCGGCGCCGCCGCCGCGTGGCGGCACCGCTACCCCGGGGGTGGCAGGCCATGCTGAACGCGGCACCGCTCCTGGTCACGGAGGGCCCGTATTTCCAGGACCTGATGGCGCAGCCGCAGGCGCTGCAGTCCACCCACGCCTGGCTGGCTACGCCTGGCCGCTGGCTGCAGGTGCAGCAGTTCATCAGCGCGCGCGCCTGGAAGCGCGTCGTGCTCACGGGCATGGGTTCCTCGTACCACACTTTCCATCCGCTGAGCCTGGCGCTCATCGATGCGGGTCACAACCCGGTGATGATTGAGACTTCCGAGCTCATCCACTATGGCCTCGCCCTCTGCGATGAGCACACGCTGGTGATCGCGGCTTCGCAGTCGGGCGCCAGCGCTGAAACGCTGCGCCTGCTGGAACTGAACCGGCGCGCCACGGTGCTCGGCGTGACCAACACCGCCGGCAGTGCCCTGGCCCGCGGCGCCGGCCTCGCCTTGCTGGCACAGGCTGGTCCCGAACATTCGGTCTCCTGCAAGACTTATGTCGCGGGGATGCTCGCGCTGCAGTGGCTCGCGGCGCTGTTTGCGCGACGCGACGAAGCCCAGACGCTCGCGCGGCTCGCGGCCGCTGCGGACATCACCGGCCAATACCTGCAGGGCTGGTCGCAACATGTGGAAGCACTCGCCGCGCGCCTGCGCGGCAAGCGGCACCTGTTCTTCACCGGGCGCGGCAGCTCGCTCAGCGCGGTGGGCACCGGCGCCCTCATCACGAAGGAAGCGACGCGGCTCCATGCGGAAGGCATGAGCAGCGCCGCATTCCGCCACGGTCCGCTGGAGATGCTGGATGCGAACATGTGGGTCGGCGTGTTTGACGGCCCGGAGCCCACGCGCGCGCTCAATCGGCGCCTCGCCGCCGACCTCGCTGCCAATGGCGGGCACTGCGACGAAATCGGCGCAGACGCGGCGCTGCGGCCGTTCCGGCTGCCCGAGTGCGACCCGTCGCTGCAACCGATACTCGAGATCCTGCCGGTGCAGATGATGACGCTGGCACTGGCCGCGCTGGCGGGCCGCGAGGCGGGACATTTCGAGCGCGCCAGCAAGATCACGGACACGGAATAGGAGCAGCAACTTGACCACGACCCAACCACGCACGCGCAGCCTGTTCATCGTCGGGCTCGTGTTCCTCATCTTCTTCGTGATCTCCTTCGTCACGAACATCCTGGGGCCGCTGGTGCCCGACATCATCCGTGACTTCCACGTCTCGCAGGGGATGGCCGGGATGCTGGCGTTCGCCTTTTTCATTGCCTACGGCGTGCTGTCGATCCCGTCGGGCTTCCTGGTCGAGCGCTGGGGCGAAAAGCCGTTGATGGTGACCTCATTCGTGGTGTGCACCGCCGGCGCGCTGAGCTTCGCGCTCGTGCCCACCTATGCGGTGGCGATTGTGTCGCTGTTCGCGATCGGCGCGGGCATGGCGGCGTTGCAGGTAGCCATCAATCCGTTGCTGCGCGTTGCGGGCGGCGAGGAACATTTTGCCTACTACTCGGCGTTCGCCCAGCTGGTGTTCGGTGCCGCATCATTTGTCAGTCCACTGGTGTTCTCATACCTGATCGCGCATCTGGGAACAGGCGCGCCACATGGCGCGGCGGTGGCACTGCTGGCGCGCCTGACGCCGCCGGCGCTGCCGTGGGTGTCGATGTACTGGCTGTTCACGCTGGCGACTGGGGCGATGATCGTCGTCATCGCCGTAATCCGCCTGCCGAAGGTTGAGCGCACGGCGGACGAGTCGGCTGGGACGCTCGGCATGTACCGGGAGTTGCTGCGCAATCGCGTCACCGTGCTGTATTTCCTGATGATCTTCACCTACGTCGGTTGTGAGCAGGGCACCTCGGTGTGGATGTCGCAATTCCTGAGTACCTACCACGGCTTCAATGCGGATGTGCAGGGCGCCACCGCAGTGTCCCGTTTCTGGGGCCTGATGACGCTCGGCTGCCTCGTGGGCATGCTGTTGCTCAAGCTCTTCGACAGCCGCCGCGTACTGATCGGATTTTCACTCGGCGCCATCGCCATGCTGACGCTGGCGTTGTTCGGGCCGGCGCAGGTCTCGCTGCTGGCCTTTCCCGCGGTCGGCCTGTTCGCCTCGATCATGTGGCCCACCATCGTCTCGCTGGCCCTGAACTCGGTCCCGACGCACCACGGCCCATTTGCCGGAATCCTGTGCACCGGGATCATGGGCGGCGCGGTGTTCCCCTTCCTGATCGGCAGGCTGGCGGATCTGTTCGGGCTGCGCACCGGCATGCTGCTGCTCTACCTGACCTTCGGCTGCGTGCTGAGCGTCGGCTTCTGGGCGCGACCGCTCATCAACAATGCCCTGATCGGCGAGCGGAGGAGCGGATGAACACGAGCGCGGCACTTGCCGCAATGATGGTCATATCCGGCGCGGCGCTTGCAGCCCCGAACTACCTGCCGCTGCCGGCGCCGCAGCTGCTGGACTTGCCGGCGCAGGACTGGGAGGGCGATCAGCAGCCGCACACCTTCTCGGTGCTCGAGATGAAGCGCGGCGACTTCCGCTACTGGGCCTGGTACGGCCTCAACAACGGCCGCGGCGTGGGCCTCGCGCGCAGCAACGATCTGGTGCACTGGACGAAATACGCAGGCAATCCGTTGTGGCTGAATGCGCGCTGGCCTTCGGTGCTCAAGGGCGCCGACCCGGCGCATCCGGACACGCTGTATTTCGCCATCACGCGCGACTACGACACGAGCGCGAGCCGCATCGTGCTGGCCACATCGGAGGACGGCCTGCATCTCAAGGAAATCAACAACCTCGTCAACCCGGTCAACAACGAGCGGAACCAGAACCCCAACCTGTTTCGTGACCCGGTCAGCGGCCGCTTCTTCCTGACCTGGTACCGCGGCAATGACAATGACTATTTCGACATCGCCAGCCGCAGCGCCGACACTGTCCAGGACCTGGACCGCGCACCAGAAAAATTGCTGATGCACACCGTTGATACGGTCGCCGCCCCTACGCTGCTGTACCTGCCCAACGGCGGAGTCGGAGGCAAGGGCATCTACTACCTTGCTACTGAGGTCTACCCGAATCGTTACGACGACTCGCATCGTGGCGATTGGCAGGTCAAGGTCTTCCATGCGAGCGCGCCGGACGGCGACTTCGAGCCGGTCGCCAACAACCCGGTGGAAACCGGCGAACGGGCCTGCCTGTTTCAGCATGTATTCGACGGCACTTTCTACGGCTACCAGTGCCATCTCGATCATGTG
This sequence comes from uncultured Gammaproteobacteria bacterium, assembly GCA_963811485.1. Classification (GTDB taxonomy): domain Bacteria; phylum Pseudomonadota; class Gammaproteobacteria; order Steroidobacterales; family Steroidobacteraceae; genus FEN-1191. Next base: position 677,222 of record CAWERO010000006.1, on the reverse strand, counting down.
ACCGAAAAATGGCAGATGGAAGTGGTAGTTGCGCCATTGCCGAAGTAGCTCGCGGGCGCGGGATTCACAAAGTCGGGTTTTCAGAGAGAGGGGAGAGCTGCAATGATCGATAAATACCGGCTGTACACGGTAGCGAGCCTGCTGGCCCTGTCGGGCACGGGCGCCTACGCCGCGGCACCGCCGCCGGATGCGGGCACGCTCGAGGAGATCGTCGTGACGGGCGTGCGCGCATCGGAGCAGCGCTCAGTCGAGCTCAAGCGAAACGCCGATATGATTCAGGACAGCATCTCGGCCGAAGACATCGGCAAGCTGCCAGACGCCACCATCTCGGATTCCCTGCAACGCATCACCGGCGTGCAGATCGATCGCGCCGGCGGCGAGGGCACCTCGGTCAATATCCGCGGCCTGCCGCAGGTGGGCACGCAGCTCAACGGCGAAGCCTTCCTGACCACCGCGGCGATCACCAGCCCGCAGCCTGATTTTGGCGACATTCCCTCGCAGCTGTTTTCGGGCGCCGATGTCATCAAGTCGTCGACTGCCGACCTGCTGAATGGCGGCATCACTGGCACCATCAACCTGCGCACCCAGCGTCCCTTCGACCTGCGCCGGGGCTGGACCACTGCTGGAGCGGCGCAGGCTACCCGCGGCACCAGTACCGGCAAAAATAGCCCGGAAGTGGACGGCCTGGTGGGCTACCACGCCGAACGCTGGGGCATCCTGGCTTCCGCTTCGTACTCGGATGTCACGCTCGAAAATTCGGTGGACGGTCTCAATCAGTACGGCGGCATGCTGCACAGCGAGACCAGCGACAACACCACCACTGGTGACGGTTTCCTGAACGCCTACGTCGGTCAGCCGCTGCCCAGCGGTATGGTGCTGCTGCACCCGGGCGAATGCGATAACAGCAGTGGCTCCTATGTGGCAAGCACACCCAACGGTTGCGACGTCGACGTGAACGGCGACGGCAAGGCGAACGCGGCCTTCTACAACACCCCGGATTTCAGCGTGCTCGACCAGCAGCTGCAGCGCAAGCGCCTCGGCTTCAACCTGTCGGCGCAGGCCGAGCTGGGCCGGGGCTACACGCTGACCGCCGAAGTCTTCTACACCAACGAGAAAGCCTACAACCGCACCACCGGCTACCAGCTCAATTCGGCGGTGTGGGAGGGCGCGACCTTCCTGCCAGCGGCGGCGCGCAATACCGGCGTGAAGGTCTACACCACCGGCAACGTATTCGACCCGAACAATCCCGTGCCCGCGAGCGACTTCTACGCCACGCAGCGCTATCAGTTCTACATGGGCGACATCGAGACCTTCTCAAACGACGCGGTCACGAGCTCCAACTCGAAGAACTACAACCTGCAGCTTAAGTACGATCAGGGTGGACGCTTCAGCGGCGACTTGCGAGGCGTCTATGCCGACGCCAGCCAGCTGCACATGGAAAGTTACCTGCAGTACGCGGTATCGGACGGCACCCTGTGGGCCAATAATCCCTTCGATGCCGCGCCGCCGGGCACCTATGTCTATCCGGGCGGCAACCGGGTGTTCGACGCGCTGGGTTTCGCGCCCAATGTGTTTCCGGCCATGATCGATTTTCATGGCGACCACATGTCTATCGCGCTGCCGTCGTCGATTCAGTCGATCCTGGCCAATCCGAATGCCTGGTCGCTAAAGACCATCACTTCCGAAAACGACTACGACCGCAGCGCCACCATGAAGATCCTGCGCGCCAATGGCCACTTGAAATTCGACAGCCCGGTGTATCGGCTGGACTTCGGCCTGCGTGCCAGCCGCCAGGACGCCGACAATGCCAACTTCGCTCTGGTAGCGCCGGTGTATGGCGGCCAGGGCGCGTACCACAATGTCGTCGATCCCACCGGCACATTTGAAACCGGCGTGGTGATCGCCGATCCCAATGGCTGCTACGTGCGCTACAAGGCGGCCGACATCACCATGGACGGTACCGGCGTGCTGGGCGGCTGCAAGGCCGGAGATCCGCTCACCGGCTTCTATCGGGCCGGCACGCTCTCGGCGCAGAACTTCAGCCGGCTGCCGGCGATGGTCGCCAACAACACGCGACTCTACAACCATCTGGCCGGCATCGCTGGCGTGCCGATTTACGCGCTCGATCCGAAGATCATGGACGACGTGCTGGCGTTCCAGAACGCTCTCTATCCCGGCGAGATCCGCAACGTCGACCCGGGCGCCACCTGGCGCGTCGCGGTGAAGCAGACCACGGGTTACGTGCAGGGCAATTTCAAGGGCACGCTGTGGCGGCCGTTCAGTGGCAACATTGGCTTTAAGGCGATCAACACCAAGCTCGAGGTTTACCAGCACATCATCGGCCCCACCGGTCCGTACTACGTCAACCCCGATGACCTGGGCACCACGCGCTCCGACCGCAGCTTCACTGACGTGCTGCCTGCCTTCAACCTGGCCTTCGAGCTGCGCGACAACCTCAAGTTGCGCTTCGCCTACGCCAAGAACATGCAGCTGCTCGACCTCAACACCTGGGGCGGAGGCCTGGTGCTGGATTACGCCTATAGCGGCCCGACCACCGCGCCGAAGATCACCGGCGGCACGCAGAACGGCAGCCCGGACCTCAAGCCCTGGCGCTCCACCAATTATGATGTGTCGGTCGAGTACTACTTCGGCCATGCCAGCCTGTTGAGTCTCGGTGTGTTCCACGTCAATGTCGCCAGCTTCATCGGTAGTGGCACCACGCAGCGCTGCGACCTGCCCGACCAGGACAACGTTGTGCGGCGCTGCGTGACCATCAGCGGGCCGGTGCAGGGTGCCGGCAAGTCGCTCGGTGGCGTGGAAGCCGGCCTCAAGCAGCCCTTCGATTTCCTGCCGGGCCATTTCTCCAACCTGGGTGTCGATGCCAACTTCACCTACTCGCCCAGCAACGTGGGTACGGATGTCGCCGGCAACACCATTCCATTCCAGGACAACTCGAAGGAACAGGCCAACCTGGTGCTGTGGTACCAGAGCAGCCGCTTTCAGGCGCGTATTGCCGGCAACTACCGGTCGAAACGCGCGGTATCACAGGATTTCGCCGGCCTCGCCGGTTTTGAGGAATACCAGGCACCGACGCACTACTACGACCTGTCGGCCAGCTATGAGCTGACGCCGAACTGGCAGGTATTCGCCAGCGGCACCAACCTGACCAAGCAGCAGGAGCACCTGTACCTTGTCTGGCCCGATCAGAAACTGGACACCACGCAGTTCGAGGCGCGCTATGCGATCGGCGTGCGCGCCAGGTATTAGCGGCGCGGGGCACCGGGATCAGCAGCGATCACTTTCCAGGGCACGCGTGACCTGGACCGACGTCGTGGCCCGGTCGCTAGGCGCGCCGGCACCGCCACCGGCGGCGCGTCCGGGTCGTCGAGATTGACGCCGGTGAGCGCGCCGCCCCACACGCAGCCGGTGTCGAGCGCGAGCACGCCATCGCCCCGGTGGAATCCCAGTGCCGACCAGTGGCCGAAGATCACGCGGCTGGCGGCGCTGGCGCGCTGGGGCACCTTGAACCAGGGCAGCCACGGGGCCCGCGCCTCGCCGGGCGGACCCTTCTGGCGCAGATCCACGCGGCCCTGCGCGGTGCACACGCGCAGCCGCGTGAGCACGTTGATGATGAAGCGCATCCGCTCTTGGCCCTGCAGGCCCTCTTCCCACTGGCTGGGTTCGTCGCCATACATCGAGCCCAGCACCGCGCGCGGGTCGTGCCGCAGGGCCTGCGCGACCTCTCCGGCGAGCTGCACCGCCTGCTGCGCGTGCCACTGCGGCACCAATCCGGCGTGCACCAGCAGGTCGTTGGCGGCACGGTCGTAGTGCGCCAGTGGGCATTCGAGCAGCCAGCCGAGCAGCGCTTCGCGATCGGCGGCGGCCAGCACTTCGTCCAGGGTGTCGCTACGCCGCAGGCGCTGCCCGGGCACGAGGGCGACGGCCAGCAGGTGCAGATCGTGATTGCCGAGCACCACGACGGCGTTGGCGGCAAGCGAGCGCACGCGGCGCAGCGTAGCCAATGATTGCGGTCCGCGATTGACCAGGTCGCCGGTGAACCACAACAGATCACGGTCGGCGTTGAAGCGGATGCGCTGCAACAGTTCGTCCAGTTCGGCGCAGCAGCCCTGCACATCGCCGATGGCCCAGCGAGCCAAATCAGCGTCCGTCCCGGCGGCTCAGTGCAGCAGGCCCGGCTTGGCGAGCCGGAAGGCCGGGATCGGCGCGTCGAACTGCTGGCCGTCGTCGCCCAGCATCTGGTAGCTGCCGTGCATCGCACCCACGGGCGTTTCGAGCACGGCGCCGCTCGAATAGCGGAAGCCCTGGCCTGGCCGCAGGTGCGGCTGTTCGCCGACCACGCCTTCGCCGCGCACTTCCTGTACGCGCCCGTTGGCGTCGGTGATGATCCAGTGGCGGGTCATGAGCTTGGCGGGCACTTCGCCGGCATTGCGCAGCGTCACCGTGTAGGCGAACACATAGCGGTGCTCCGCGGGCGCCGACTGCTCCTCGAGATAGGTGCTCTCGACGTCGACGCTGATCTGATGGCGCCCACTCATGCGACCAGCCCTAGCGCATGCGCATGGCCAGCACGTCGCAGGGCGCGGCGTGCAGTACCGTGTCTTCGGTAAGATTGACCAGGATCGACAGGCCGTGGCGTTCGCGGCAGCCGAGCACGATCAGGTCGGCGCCCACCTCCCGCGCCTGGCGCAGGATCTCGGCCTTGACATTTCCCGTGGCTATCCGGCAATCATCGGCGCTCAGCCCCAGCGTCGCCGCCAGCGCCAGAATCTGTTCACGGGCCCGCGCGATGACGCGATCGTCGATCTGCACCACCGGCACCAGCGCATCGCTCATCGGTTCTACCGGCACGAACTCAATGACGTGCAGGAGCCGCAGCCGAGCCTGCCACTGGCGTGCCATTTCCGCGCTCTTGGCGGCGATGGCCCGGCTCTGGTCGCTCAGGTCGATGGCGACCAGCAATTGTCGGTAATCCGTCATGGCGCTAGTGAATCACAGCGCAGCGGCGCCCGCCACTGCTTGCGCCAGGAGCCCGAACTGCTCCGGAGCCAGGGTTTCGGCGCGTGCCTTGGGGTCGATTCCGGCAGCGGCAATCTGCCCGGCGCTGAGCAGGCCGGCCAGCGCGTTGCGCAGGGTCTTGCGCCGCTGGCCGAATGCCGCACTGACCACGGCTGCGAACTGCGGCAGCGCGGCCCAATCCGGCGGGTCAGCCAGCACCTCGAGGCGCACCAGCGCCGACCAGACCCGGGGTGGTGGCCGGAACGCACCCGGTCCGATGTCGAGCAAGCGCGTGGCCCGCGCCCGCGGCGCGAGCATCACGCCCAGGCGGCCGTACTGCCGGCTGCCGGGTGCGGCGACAATGCGATCCACCACTTCCTTTTGCAGCATGAAGTGCATGTCGGCCAGGTGGACACTCGCCTCCAGCAGCCGGAACAGCAGCGGGGTGGAGATATTGTAAGGCAGATTGCCGATCACCCGCAGTCGCTGGCCACGGTCACGTGCCAAGGCCGCGAAGTCAAATTCGAGCGCGTCACCGACATGCATGCGCAGGGCGGGCCGGTCGGCAAACTGCCGCTGCAACGCCGCGGCGAGATCGCGGTCTATTTCGACCACGTCCAAACGCTCCGTAAGGCCAAGGAGCGGCGCTGTGAGCGCCCCGGGACCCGGGCCAATCTCCACCAGCGCCTGGTCCGGACGCGGGCCGATGGCCGCGACGATCCTGGCGATCACCGCCGGATCGTGCAGGAAGTGCTGCCCGAAGCGCTTGCGCGCGCGCATCAGTGCGGCCGCGAGCTCAATTGGGCGGCCAGCTCGAGTGCGGCGCGCAGGCTCCCTGATTCAGCACGCCCGCTGCCGGCAAGGTCGAGCGCGGTGCCGTGATCAACCGAAGTGCGGATGATTGGCAGGCCGAGCGTGACGTTGACGGCTGCGTCGAAATCGACGTGCTTGAGCACCGGCAACCCCTGGTCGTGGTACATCGCCAGCACCGCGTCGTAGGGCCCGAGATGGCGCGGCACGAACAAGGTGTCGGCGGGAAAGGGCCCGTATACCTCGAGGCCGCGTGCGCGGGCGCTGCGGAGCGCCGGCTCGATGACGCGCTGCTCTTCGCTGCCGAGGTGCCCTCGCTCACCGGCATGCGGATTGAGGCCGCAAACGGCGATACGCGGTTGCGCAATGCCGAACAGACCGCCGCAAGTCGTGCTCGAGCACCGCGAGCACCGCGACCAGGCCGTCGTGCGTGATAGCGTCCGGCACCGCGCGCAGCGGCAGGTGCGTGGTGGCCAGCGCGACCCGGAGCCTGCCGGCCACCAGCAGCATGACCGGGAGCGGTGCGCCACACAGCGCGGCCAGGTACTCGGTATGGCCAGTGAACGGGAGGCCCGCTTCGTTAATGATGCTCTTCTGCACCGGCGCCGTGACCAGCGCGGCGAATTCGCCGCTTCGGCAACCCTCCACAGCGCGCTCGATGAGCCGCAGCACCGCGGGTGCGTTGCGCAGCTCGAGCCGGCCGGGAACCGCCGGACATGCGAGCGGCTGGTGCAGCACCGTCAGTTCGGCCGCGGCGTGAGTCGGCGCCACGCCCGGCGTGTAGTCGTGGAGCACGCACGCCAGGCCCAGCAGCCGCGCCCGCTCGCGCAGCAATTCGCGATCGGCCAGGCACACCAGCGGGTAGGCTCGCGCGGACTGCGCGACGGCCAGGCAGAGGTCGGGACCGATGCCCGCGCTTTCCCCGCAGGTGAGGGCGATGGCCGCGGAGGATTCGTGTGCGGCGGCGCTCACGGCTGCGGGGCGCTGGCGCGTGCGGCTCAGAGCCGCAGTTCGACGTAAGCCTCGTCGCGCAGCTGCTGCAGCCAGATTTCCGTGGCTTCGTCGACGCGGCTTTCACGCAGCTGCTGATAGGCCTGCTCGCGCTCGGCGGTGGCGGTATTGTCAAAATCGCGCCGGCCCAGCATCTGCACGATATGCCAGCCGAACTGCGTCCTGAAAGGTTCGCTGATCTCGTTGTCCTTGAGCGCATCCGCGCTGCCGGGCGAACTCCGGCACGAAGGTCTCGAGCGTGGTCCAGCCCAGATCGCCCCCTTCAATGGCCGAGGCCGGATCGGCCGAGCTGGTCTTGGCGAGCACCGCGAAGTCGGCGCTGCCGGCCAGGATCTGCGTGCGCATCGTGGTGAGCTTCTGCTGCACCGTGGCATCGTCCTCGACCTCGCTGGTCTTGAGCAGGATGTGGCGCAGGTGCGTCTGCTTGACGATCTGTGCGGCGGTCGCGGAGCGCACCTCGTTTAGCCTGACCAGGTGAAAGCCGCTGCCGGTCTGCAGCACTTCGCTCACCTGGCCGGGCTTCATGCGCGGGATCACGTCGGCGAGGAAAGTCGGGAGCGAGGGACCCTTGAGCCAGCCCAGCGCACCGCCTTCCAGCGCGGTCTGGCTGTCGGAATAGGTCACCGCCAGCTGGTTGAAGGCTTCGCCCTTGGCGGCGCGGTCCGCCACGTCATCGGCCTTCTGCCGGGCCGCCGTCAGCTGTGTCGGGCTGGCGTCCTGGGTGACGGCGATCAGGATATGCGCCACGTTGTATTCGTTATTTGCCGACGCCGTGTTTTTCTGGCGCTCGATGTACTGGTCGAGTTCGCGCGGCGAAATGTTGATGCGCTGCACGACATCGCCGCGTACGCAGCAGCTGGCGCTGGATCTCGCGGCGCAGGTTCTTGCGGTAGTCGGCGTAGACCAGGCCTTCGGACGCCAGTTTTTCGGGCAGCTGGTCGAAGCTGACCTTATTGCGCGCTGCGATGTCCTGCAGCGCCGCGTTAACCTGCTCATCGGAAACCACGATGCCGGCACGCTCGGCGTGCTGCTCCTGCACCTCTTCGAGCACCAGCCGTTCGAGCACCTGTTCGCGCACCACCGACGGCTCGGGCAGCGGCACATTCTGCGAGCGCAGGCGCTGGGTGATTTCCGCCACCTGGGCATCGAGCTCACTCTCGAGCACGACACCGTCATTGATGACGGCGACCACGCGATCGAGGGTCGTGCCGCGGCTCGGGTGCGCGCGGGGCGAGGGGGCGTCGGCGGCTGCGGCGAGCAGCGCGGCGCCGGCCAAGGTCGTGGCCAGCAAGGCCGGGGAAAATGCGGAATTTCATTGCTGGGGAGTATCCCTGAATCGACCCCTGCAGGAAAGAGTTGGCACCGGATCCGACACTGGAAAGTCCGTTGAGTTCCAATTGCAGGTACCAGCCGGTATCGCGAGTGCCGGAGCGATTGCTCACCGAATCGCGGATCACCAGTCGCAGGCCCCAGCAGCTGGCGCGGTACTGGAGGCCGGCAAAATTCTCGATCGGGCGGCGGTCCCGGAAGGAATAGACGCGGCGCCCGTACAGGTCCCAGTGCTTTCCGACCGGCCAGGCCGCCGAGGCTTCGGCCTGTTCGACGCTGCCGCGCGTGTAGCGGTAGCCAAGGTTCACCACCTGGTTGCCGGCCGGCTGGTACTGGAGGCCGAGGAGCGACTTTTCGGTGTACAACTGGTCCGGATTCCAGGCCAGCTCATAGTGCAGGTTCCAGTTTCGGTAGGCGGTCAGATCGAGGTTGGCGAGCAGATCAGATTTTCTTCGCGTAGCGAGCGTGTCGCCCGGCAGCGGCGTCTCACTCGGCAGCAACACCCGCGGCTGTGAGAAATGCAGTGTCTCGCCCAGGGTTGCGCTGAGGTATTGCAGTCCGGTACGGGACTGCAGCATGCGTGTGGTAATGCCCACGGTGAGATTATTGGCGTCGCCGATACGATCGTACCCCGCGTAGCGATTGGCGCGGAACAGCGAGACGAAGTTGGGATCGGGCAGGCCGGAATCGAACACCGGCAGCATGGTCTGGTCGCGGTACGGTATGTAGACGTAGTTGATCCGCGGTTCGAGTGTCAGCAGGCGGGCGCCGCCGCGTCCGGCGGCGCGCTCGAGTTGCATGGCGGTGTCAAGAGTCACGATCGGCAGACTACGGCTCGGCGAGGCGTCGGCTGTTGGCGCGGCCTGCAGTCGATAGGCGGTGAAATCCAAACTCGCGCGCGGCCGCACATAGAAACCGGGGCGCGTGTAATCGTAGCTGATGCCCGGCTGTAAGCGGCCACGCCAGCCGGTTGCGCCGGTATCGCGGCGGAAGTCGGTTAGCTCTGCCTCCAGCGCGCTCCCCAGTCCGGAGCTGCCCCGCCAGTGCGCTGCGGCCGTGAGGCGTGGCAGCTCGGCGTAGGGCCGATCTTCAGGGAGGAGGTAGAGCTGGCAATTTCCGGATCCGGGCGGCTGGCAGGCATTGGGGTCAGGTTGATCGTCCAGGATCTGGAATTTCAGCAGCTGCATGCCCAGTTGCCACACCTCGCCGCGCGTGCCCAGGCGCAGGTCGCGTGGCAGGAAAGTGGTGCTGGTCGCCTGCGGGCCGTCGGCGAAATCCTCGAAATAGTGGGTATCGCTGACATGCTGGGCCTCGAGTTGCGCGCGCCAGGAGCTCAAGAAATACCGGGTCGCATTAATCCGCACCCAGCTGCGGTTCATGCCGGTCGCCGTGACGCGGTCATTGTGCAGATAGTCGCCGCGCAGCGTGCCGTTCCCGGCCTGGGTGAGCAGCCGGTACTCGGCGCTGAGCCCCAGGCCGCGGCGGGAATAGAACGTTGGTGTGGCCGTCAGGTCCTGGTTGGGCGCGATGTTCCAGTACCACGGCATCGACAGCGTCGCGCCGCTCCGCGAGGAGCTGCCGAGCGTCGGAAACAGCAGTCCCGTCTGCCGGTCGCTGGTCAGCGGAAAGGAAATCCACGGCAGGTAGAGGATCGGCACGCCCTCGAACACCACACGCGTACTGTGACCGACGCCGCGTTTCGAGCGCGTGTTGAGCGTGATACGCCGGGCCCGCAGCTCCCAGTCGGCCTTGCCCTTGGGGCAGGTTGTATAGGTGACGTGATCGAGTTCCACCAGGTTGGCGTGCGCCGTCGACACCGATTCGGCCTGGCCGCGTCCTGGGTGCTGCAGCAGTTCGAACTGCGCGTGCGAAAACTGCGCGCCCGCGCTGCCGTAGTTGCCGGCATCCCCGCTGACCCGCAGCGACTGGTCCTCGTAGCGCACGGTGCCGGCCAACTTTAGTTCCTGCGTCAGCGCCACGTAGCTCAGCCGGTCGCAGTGCATCTCGCGGCCGCCGATGTTGACGGTGACATCGCCGCTCAGCTCCGTGTCGCCGTTTGCCGCGAGGGCCAAATGGCAGCTGGACCAGCGGATCGTGCCGTCGTTGAGTGACAGCGGTGGCGGCGCCGCTGCCGCCGCGGGTGGGCAGGGCAGGTCCGCGGCGCGCGCAAGCGCGGCGCAGGCGCAGATCAACAGCAGGCAATGCGCTCGGCAGCGGCGGTGCGGGAAGGCAATCATGGGCCCGGCCATTATAATGGCCGCGGTGAGCACAGACCCTAGCCAATCACGGCCGGGTGCTTGGATGACGGGTGAATTTCGAATGGGTGACGCAAGGATTGGAGTGATTCGGGACTGGTTGGCAGACGAGTTGGGCTGGCCGCGCGACTGCCGGCTCGAGCCGGCTTCGGAAGATGCGAGTTTCCGCCGTTACTTTCGTGTCTGGCCGCGATCGGGCATGTCCCGGGTGGTGATGGATGCGCCTCCCGGCAAGGAGGACACCAGGCCCTACGTGCGTGTGTCGCGCCTGCTCCATGACTGCGGCGTGCACGTGCCCGAGATCGAAGCGGCCGACTCCGGGCGCGGCCTGCTGCTGCTCGAAGACCTGGGCAGCACCCACATGCTCGCGCGCCTGCGCAGCGGGGGCGATGCCGGGCAACTCTACCGCGCTGCCCTTACGACCCTGGCATCGATCCAGCTGCGAGGCGGCCCGGCGGCGCGCGAACTGCCAGCGTACGGGGCCGAGGCGCTCGAGCGTGAAATGAGCCTGCTGCCGGAGTGGTTTTGCCATTGCCACCTGCAGCTGGCGCCCGATGCGGAGCTGGCGGGCCTGCTCGCCGAGTGCTTCGAATTTCTGGTGCGGGAAATGCTGGCACAGCCGGTGGTGCTGGTTCACCGCGACTATCATTCACGCAATCTCATGGTCACGCCGGAACGGAGTCCCGGCGTCATCGACTTCCAGGACGCCCTCGCCGGGCCGATCTGCTACGACCTCGTCTCGCTCCTCAAGGATTGCTACATCGCATGGCCGCGCGCGCGCGTCGTCGCCTGGCTCGAGGATTATCGGCAGCAGCTGCGCGCCGCCGGGGCCGACGTGGGCAGGAGTGGCGAGGAGTTCCTGCGCTGGTTCGACCTGGCGGGGCTCCAGCGCCACCTCAAGGTGCTGGGCATTTTCGCGCGCCTCTGGTACCGCGACGGTAAGAGTGGCTATCTCGGCGATCTCCCGCTGACGCTCGCATACGTGCGCGACACGGCGGCGCGTTACGCCGAATTGAGCCGCTTCAGCGCCTGGGTGGAGCGCGTGCTGGTACCGCGCCTGGCCGCCGCCAATGCGCGGGTGCTCACAGCGGTGCCGGCTTGAAAGCCATGGTGCTGGCGGCCGGGCGCGGTGAGCGCTTGCGCCCGCTGACCGATCACACGCCCAAGCCCCTGCTCGTGGTGCGGGGCAAGCCGCTGATTGCCTGGCACCTCGAGGCGCTGGCGCGCGCCGGGGTGCGCGAGGCGGTGATCAACCTGTCCTGGCATGGTGAACAACTGCGTGCGGCACTGGGGAGCGGTGAGCGCTACGGTGTGCGCGTCCAATACAGCGACGAGCCGCCGGGTGCGCTCGAAGTGGGCGGTGGGATATTCAACGCGCTGCCGCTGCTCGGTGACGCGCCGTTTTTTGTCGTCAACGGTGACACCTTCAGCGACCTCGATTTTTCCCGTCTGGCGATTGCGCCGCGGGCGCTTGCGCACCTGGTGCTGGTGCCCAATCCCGCCCATCATCCGCACGGCGACTTCGCCTTGCGCGAGGGAGCGGTCATGGATACGGGCGAGCCGCGCCTGACCTACGCCGGAATCGGCATTTTCCGTCCCGGGCTGTTTGCCCAATGCGCGCCGGGCCGCTTCCCGCTGCTGCCACTGCTGCGCTCGGCCATCGCCGCGGGCCGCCTGCTCGGCGAGCGCTTTGACGGCCACTGGACCGATGTCGGTACGGCGGAGCGCCTTGCGGCCCTGAACGGCATGCCGCACGATGCCGGCAAGGCGCAGGCATGAGCACGTTCAAGAACATTCCGGTGGTCAGCGCCGCGCCGCGCAGCGGCGAGAAGTACCTGACGCCGCAGGGATTCACGGCCATCAAGGACGGCGCGCGCGCGCGCGCGGCCATTGATCCGCGTGGCCTCAGGGGCAAGCCGCGCTGGCTCAAGGCGCCGTTGGCCGCAGGCGCTGGGTTTGATGCCGTGAAGCAAACTGTACGTGAGCATCGCCTCGCCACGGTCTGCGAGGAAGCCAAGTGCCCGAACATCGGCGAATGCTGGAATGCGGGCACCGCCACCATCATGGTCATGGGCGCGGTGTGCACGCGGGCCTGCCGGTTCTGCGCCGTCGACACCGGCAATCCCCGCGGCTGGCTCGACGCCGACGAGCCCGCCAACGTGGCCGCCAGCGTCGAGCTCATGAAACTCCGCTATGTGGTGCTGACCTCGGTCGATCGCGACGACCTGCCCGACGGCGGTGCCGCGCACTATGCGGCCTGCGTGCGCGCCATCAAGCAGCGCACACCGGCCACCGCGGTGGAGGCGCTGACGCCAGACTTCCAGGGCGCGCTGCACGCAGTGGAGCTCGTGGTCGATTCCGGCCTCGAGGTCTTCGCCCAGAACATCGAGACGGTGCGGCGCCTCACGCACCCGGTGCGCGATCCGCGGGCTGGTTACGAACAAACGCTGGCCGTGCTCGCGCACGCCAAGGCGCATCGGCCAGATGTGCTGACCAAGAGCAGCCTGATGCTCGGGCTGGGCGAAACAGCGGCCGAGATCGCCGAGTGCATGGACGACCTGCGCGCGGCCGGCGTCGATATCCTGACGCTCGGCCAGTACCTGCGGCCCACCGTGCACCACCTTGTGGTTGAGCGTTTCGTAACGCCGGAGGAATTTGCGCGCTATCGCGAATGGGGCCTGGCGCGCGGCTTCCGCGAATGTGTTTCAGGCCCGCTGGTGCGTTCCAGCTATCGCGCAGAACAGGCGCTCGCCGGCAACAACGTCGGCCTGGGGCCAGGCGGCGCGGCGGCGCCGCGCGCGCCGCGAGCGCTGTGAGCCCAGTGAGCGCGCAGCCGCATGCGCTGCAAGCTCCGGCCGCGGGCATTGCGGTCAAGTGGCTGGGACGTGTCCCCTACGAGCCAACCTGGCGGGCGATGCAGCAGTTCACCGACGCGCGTGACGCGGCGAACACACCGCCGACGAAATCTGGCTGCTCGAGCACGAGCCGGTATTCACGCTCGGGATGAACGCCGATCGCGCCCACCTGCTGGCGCCCGGCGCCATTCCGGTGGTGCAGATCGATCGCGGCGGACAGGTCACCTATCACGGCCCCGGGCAGCTGGTGGTCTACCCGCTGATCGACGTGCGCCGGGCGAACCTCGGCGTGCGCGCCCTGGTCACGGCGCTCGAGCGCGCGGTCATCGAGCTGGCGGCGCGCTACGGCATCACGGCGCAGCTGCCGCGACGGGGCGCCCGGCGTCTATGTGGACGGCCGCAAACTCGCCAGCGTGGGCCTGCGCGATCCGCCGCGGCGGCAGCTATCACGGCCTCGCGCTCAACGTCGACATGGATCTCGAGCCCTTCCGCCGCATCAATCCCTGCGGCTATGCCGGATTGGAGATGACGCAGTTCGCCGCGCTCGGCGGTCCGGCCAGCGTCGAACGGGTCGGGCGAGAGCTGGTTCCGCTGCTGGTGGAGCGGCTCCGGCTGCCCCAACGCGCTCCAGGGCGCACAATTCACGCATCCATACCCGTTTCTTCCTGATTCCTTCATGCGCGGCCCGGTCCGGGCGCCGAGGATCATCCTGCGGGCGGCCAACCGCCGCTCGCTGGAATATCGCACTCAACCAGTCTCCAAGGGGAACCTCATGAAGAACTCGAATCGATCTGCCCACACGATCGCCTGTGCGGCGCTGGGCGGCCTTGCATTGCTGGCGGGCACCGGCGTGGCCGTTGCCGACGCTGTGAGCCCGCGCATCCTGAGCTACTCGGACATGGTGAAACTGAGCCAGCCCACCGAGGACTAACTCGAAGCCGCGCGGGCGGCAACCCGGAAGTACCGGGATATCAACGTGGCCCTGGCCGAGGGTTTCTTCCAGGGAAGTCCGGACGTGCCCGGCGAAGGCTTTCACTACCTGAACCCGGCGCGCCTGGACTGCAACTTTGACGCGGCAAACCCGGAGATACCCCTCTATGCCTTGCTGCCCGGTCATACCCAGCTCAAGCTCGTGTCGGTGGAATACGCCATCCCCTATGCCTGCATGCCCGCCGACGGTCCGGCTCCGGCGGGCTTTGCCGGTGACCTTGACGTCTGGCACAACGATGAGCCGGTGCCTTTCTGGACGGTGAACGTGTGGCTGTATTTCAAGAATCCGGACGGGCTCTTCACACTGGAGAACCCACTGGTCCCGTGAGGGAACAAACTCGTAGTTGAAAGGTGACGCGACCTGGCCGGTGCGCCGGCCAGGTCGGGCTGCCTGCCCGAAGAATGGCAATGCGGCCTAAGCAACAGGGCGTAAGGAGAATCGACATGTCACGCGTGAAATTCAAGGTGATGGGGGCAAGGGCGGCGATCATGGTGTTCGGGCTGACCGCGGCCGGATCCGCCGCGAGTGCCGAGGGTGGTGGTCTAGACCGGCAGTTAATCGCTGCGCTGCACGCGGCCGGATTCACGGGGCGGGTGGAGCAGAGCCTGCCGCAGCGGCTGGGGCGGCCGGTCAACGCGCAGCTCGCGGATCTGGGCCGGCTGCTGTGGTTCGATAAGTCCGGCGGACTGCATTCGGACAACACCTGTGGCGGCTGCCACTCGCCTGCGACGGGGTTCGGTGACAGCCAGTCGATTGCGATCGGCATCCAGAACAACGACCTGGTCGGGCCCCATCGCGAGGGCCCCCGTAACCAGCGCCGGACCCCAACGGCCGCCAACACCGCCTTCTATCCCAAGCTGATGTGGAACGGGCGCTTCGCTTCCCTGTCGGGCGATCCGTTCGACAACTCCGCTGGGTTCAGCTTTCCGCAACCGGAAGGCACCACGCGCTTCGGGCCCTACGATCCCATCGTCACCCACCTGCTGATCGCGCAGGCGCACATTCCGCCGACCGAGCTGGTGGAAGTGGCCGGGTTCACCGGCACGCGCGGGACCATCGGTCCCGAGTTCGACGCGTTCGATGACGGGCTGGGCTCGGTGGTTCCGCCGCCCGATGCCAGCGGGTTCCGCAATGAACCCATCCGCCAGGCCGTGCTCGAGCGTCTGAACTCGACGCCGGCGTATCGGCGCAGGTTCGGCGCGCTGTTTCCCGAGGTGGCCGCCGGCGCCCCGATCGACTTCAGCATGTTCGGCCGGGCGATCGCCGAGTTCGAGTTCACGCTGGTGTTCGCCAATGCGCCGATCGATCGCTATGCGCGCGGCGAGTAGTCAGCCATGAGCGACGCCGCAAAAGCGTGGCGCGCTGATCTTCTTTGGCAAGGGCAAGTGCGTGCAGTGCCACGCGGTGGCCGGGCAGTCCAACGAGATGTTCAGCGACTTCCAGATGCACGTGATCGGCGTGCCGCAGATCGCCCCGGCCTTTGGCGTGGGCAAGGGCAATGTGATCTTCGATGGGCCGGGCCGCAACGAGGACTTCGGCCTCGAGCAGATCACCGGCGAACCGCGCCGATCGCTACAAGTTTCGCAGCTCGCCGCTCCGCAACGCCGCGCTCCAGCCGGCCTTCTTCCACAACGGCGCGTTCACGCGGCTCGAGGACGCGATCCGCCATCACCTGGATGTCGCCCGCTCGGTGCGCGATTACGATCCGATCAGCGCCGGGCTCGACAACGATCTGACCTTGCCGATCGGGCCGATGGCGCCGGTGCTGGCGCGACTCGATCCGTTGCTCGCCACGCCGCTCGAGCTGCGGCCCGATGAGTTCCGCGACCTGGTGGTGTTCGTGCGCGATGGCCTGCTCGACGATCGCGCCCGCAAGGAGAACCTCTGCAGGCTCGTGCCGCGCAGCGTCCCGAGCGTCCCCGGGGCGGAGTGGCCAAGCGCTAGGCGAGCCCATGACCATAGCTGCCATTCGCATGCAGGCGCACAGCACCGGCCAGTATCGGCAGGCCATCGCTGTCCTGTCCGAGCGCTCCCAGACGGAATGGAATGCCGCCGACCAGCCAATCGTGCGCGACTCCACCGGCATTTACCTGAATGTGGTCGGGCTCGCCGACCTGCTGATCCAGTCTGGCCAGGCGCCGCGCGGCCGACGGCTCTTGGAGGCAACGCTGGCGTCAATGGACCGCGAAGCCAGGGACTTCGAACAGGGGAACGCTCTGGCAGCATCACATGCGGCCGGTCGCCCTGGCATTGCTGGACCGCAATGATGAAGCCATTGCCGAGTTGCGCTTGGCCCGCGAGCATTCCGCTCACGAGCGATCGGCGCTCGCGCAGCTGCGCGAGCGCAAGCTGGTCCCCGATCGCAGCAGCGGGGCCACCCGCGGCTAACCGCGGACGAGCGCTACAGCACCATCAGCACGCCCGGAATATCCTTCAGGTCGGCGAACAGCGCGGCGATCTGCGCCGGCGTCGCGCGCGCGGATCGTATAGGTCACGGCGCTGAAATTGCCCTGCGCCGAAGGCCGCGTGGTGGCCGATTCGATCACCGCCGGGCCCGAGTGCCGGGCCATGACCGCATCGACATGCGTGCGCAGTTCGGCGCCGGCGCGCAGCATCACCTTGATCGGGTAGTCGCAGGGGAAAGTCAGCAGTTCCGGGTCGGTCATGGCGTGCAGCATAGCGCGGCCGGCGATGACAAGCGCAGCGCGCGCGGTGCAGAATGCGGCCATGCCCGTCATCGCCCGCACCGTCGCTGCTGCTGCTGATCTCCAACCTGTTCATGACCTTTGCCTGGTATGCGCACCTGCGCAACCTGTCGCAGCGCCCGTGGCTGATCGCGGCGCTGGCGAGCTGGGGCATCGCGCTGTTCGAGTACCTGTTCCAGGTGCCCGCCAACCGCATCGGTCACACCGAGATGTCGCTGGGCCAGCTCAAGATCCTGCAGGAAGTCATCACGCTGACGGTGTTCGTGCCGTTCGCCTGGCTGTACATGCGCGAGCCGGTGCGGCTCAACTATCTCTGGGCGGCCCTGTGCATGTGCGGGGCCGTGTATTTCATGTTCCGCCGGTGAGCGATGAGCGCATGGCCACGAGTCGTGCGCGCTGCAACCACCGCCGACGCCGCGGCGCTGGCGCGCATCTACAATCACTACGTCGCCAACTCGGTCGTGACCTTCGAGGAAACGCCGGTAAGCGCCGCCGACATGGCGGCGCGCCTGGCCGAGGTCGAAGACCTTGGGCTGCCCTGGCTGGTGGCCGAAACGCCGGCCGGGGTGCGCGGCTACGCCTACGCCGGCCGCTGGAAGAATCGCTGCGCCTACCGCCACTCGGTCGAGGTGACGGTGTACGTCGAACCCGAAGCGGTCGGGCGCGGGACTGGGCACGCAGCTGTACGCGGCGCTGTTCGCCGCGCTGCGGCGACTGCGGCTGCATTTCGCCATCGGCGGCATCGCGCTGCCCAATGATGCCAGCGTCGCGCTGCACGAGAAATTCGGCATGCGCAAGGTCGCGCACTTCAGCGAGGTCGGCTACAAATTCGGTCGCTGGATCGACGTCGGCTACTGGCAGCTGTTGCTGCCGGCGCGCGCCACCGCGGCTACCCTGAGCGTGGACCAGCCCGGACGGCTATACGGCGCGCGGCGGCGCCCAGCTCGCCTCGACCAGCGCGTGCATGCGGCGCCACAGCGGCCCCGGGCGGCCGTCAGCCGACGTTCAGGCCGTCGAGGCGCGTCACCGGCACCACGCCGCGGGTCGCGGCGCTGAGCCAGACTTCATCCGCGCCGCGCAGCGCCGCCTCGCTGACCGCCACGCTGCGGCAGGGAATGCCGTTGGCGGCGGCCAGCTCCTCGATGAGTCCGCGGGTGGTGCCCGGCAGCAGCAGGTGGCTGCGCGGCGGCGTGCGGATCTCGCCGGCCACCACCACGTGCACCGCCGAGGCGCTCGCGTCGGTCAGCCAGCCCGTCGCGCAGCAGGATGGTCTCCGCGGCGCCGGCCTCGACCGCCTGCTGGCGCAGCAGCACGTTGGCGAGCAGCGCCACCGACTTGATGTCGCAGCGCGCCCAGCGCGTGTCCTGCGCGGTGATGCAGGCCAGCCCGTGCTCGATGCAGCTCCGGCGGCGCGCGCGGGAGCGGCGCGCAGAAGCGCAAACACGGTCGGCTCGACATCCGGCAGCGGCGCATGATTGCGGCCGAACTCCGCGCCGCGCGAGACCTGCAGGTACACGTACAGGTCGCCGCCGCCATTGGCGGCCGCGAGTTCCTGCACCAGCGCGGCCCAGCGCGCGTCGTCGTGCGGATTGCGGATGCGCAGTTCCGCCAGGCTGCGCTTCAGGCGCGCGATGTTGCGCGGCGAGCCGCGAGGCGTAGCCGCCGTGCAAGGCGACGACCTCGTAGACGCCGTCGCCGAACAGGAAGCTGCGATCGAGCGGCGAGACGCGCGCTTCGCGCAGCGGCAGCAGCGCGCCGTTGAGATGACAGAGCGGGAGCGGCTCGGCCATGGCGTGTCGCTCGCGTGGCGCTAGAACCAGAGACTGATGGTGTCGATCATGCGGCGCCACAGTCCGCCCGCGGCGACCGCGGCCACCGGATAGAGCGGCACCCGCGCCACGGTCTTGCCGGCGACGTCCACCTGCAGTTCGCCGACCGCGGTGCCGGCAGCGAGCGGCGCCAGCAGCGGGCCGCGCACGCTGGCGCGCGTCGTCACCGTCGTGCCCTGGCCGCGCGGCACCGTGACCTGCACGGCGGCGCTGGTCGCGACGGCGATGAACTGCTCCGCGCCCTTGTAGACGCGCGGCTTGAGCACCATTTCACCACCTTTCTTGACGGTAACCGACTCGTAGAAATCGTAGCCATAGTTGAGCAGTGCCGCGCTTGCGCTCTCGCGGGCGCTGACGCTGCGCGTGCCGAGCACCACTGCCACCAGCCGCAGGCCGGAGCGAAGCGCGGAGCTGATCAGGCAGTAGCCCGCGGTCTCGGTGTGCCCGGTCTTGAGGCCGTCGACGCTGGCATCGCGCTCCAGCAGCCCATTGCGGTTTTCCTGGCGGATATTATTCCAGGTAAATTCGCGCAGCGAGTAGAGGCCGTAGTACTCGGGAAAGTCGCGGATGATCGCGCGTGACAGTGTCGCCAGGTCGCGCGCTGTGCTGTAGTGGGAGGGCGAGGGCAGGCCGCTGGCGTCCGCGAAGTGCGTGCCCGTCATGCCGAGCCGCTGCGCGTAGCCATTCATCATCTGCACGAACGCCGGCTCGCTCCCGCCGACGCGTTCGGCCAGTGCGATGGTGGCGTCGTTCCCGGACTGCACTATCATGCCCTTGATGAGTACCTCGACCGGCACGCGCGTACCCACCTGCACGAAGGTGCGCGAGCCTTCGGCATGCCAGGCGTGTTCGCTGATCATCACCGGCTCGTTCATCTTCAGGCGCCCGCCGCGCAAGGCGTCAAAGATTACGTAGGCGCTCATGAGCTTCGTCAGGCTGGCTGGCTCAACGCGCTGGTCGGCATTGCCCGCCGCCAGCGCTTGCCCCGAGGCGAAGTCGACCAGCACCCAGCTGCGCGCCTCGATCACCGGCGGTGCGGCCAGCGGCGGCGCCATGGGAGCGGCCAACTGCGCCCCGCTCGCCGCGGCAAGCACGGTGGCGTACAGCGTCAGGAAAATACCCATGAACCTGGCCAGGCTCGACTTCATCAGCAGGTCTCCGGCAGCGCGTGGTGATCGCATTGGGGTTGCAAGACAGTGCGCAGTGTAGCGGCCCGCTTCAATCATTGGCGAGTTGCGCCTCGGGGTAGCCGAGCGCCGCCAGGCGCGCCGCCAGCTGGTCGAACTCCTCGACCGTGGCGATCGGGCCGATGCGCACCCGGCGCAGCGTGCCGCCCGGTGACGTTGCTCGCGAGCGAGAACACGCGCGGTACGCCGCTCGACTGCAGCCGGTCGAGCACGCGCTGCGCGTTGCCTGGGTCGGCAAACGCGCCCACCTGGATGTAAAGCGCAACCGGCGCTCGCCACCGGCTCCGGCTCCGTGGCGGCGGGCGCGGCCGCTTCGAGCGGGGCGTCGCCGGAGCCAATGGTGCGCAATTCGACGAACGCGGTCCCGGTGCGCACGATGTCGAGGCGCGTGGCCGCCGAGTAGGACAGGTCGACGATGCGGTTGGCCACGAACGGGCCACGGTCGTTGATGCGCACCACGACGCTGCGCCCGTTGGCGAGATTGGTGACTCGCGCGTAGCAGGGGATGGGCAGCGTGCGGTGCGCGGCGGTCATCGCGTACATGTCGTAGCGCTCGCCGCTCGAGGTATTGTGGCCATGGAAGTCGGGTCCGTACCACGAGGCCACACCCCGCTCGAGGTAACTGTCGGCGCTGGCCAGCACCGTGTAGCGCCGGCCGTTTACCTCGTAGGAACGCGGATTGCCGTGGCTGCTGCGCGCCTCGGCCCGGGGCACCGCGTCGGGGACCGCGGTCGGCGGCGGCGGCGGAAGCTCCGGCCTGGCGGGGCGCCGCGGCGCGCTCGCGCAGGCGCTCAGCACCAGCGCGAGGCAGGCCCCGGCGCGTAGCCCGTGACGTGCGCATCAGGGCGCGTCGGGCGCCAGCACGCGCGCGCTGATGGCCTGCGCCAGATCGTTCACCGCCATGGCGTACAGCGGGCTGTGGTTGTAGCGGGTGATGACGTAGAAATTCCGGAAGCCGACCCGGTAGCTCATCCCGTCGCTCAGTGGCGCCGCAATCATCAGGCACGGGGTCGTGTCATCGAGCAGGCTTGCCACCTGCATGCCTCGAGTGCGCAGGGCGCCCAGCGTTTCATTGAGCGTCACTCCTGCCGGTGGCAGCAGTTCGGCCGCCGCGCCCAGCGTGGCTTCAGCGAGCACGGGTTGGCCGTATTCCCACCCGTGCTGCGCGAGGTAGTTGGCCACGCTCCCGAAGATGTCGGCCCAGTCCGTCCACAGGTCGCGCCGTCCGGTGCCACTCTCGTCGACCGCAAAATTCTGGAAGCTCGAGGGCATGAACTGCGCCGCGCCCATGGCCCCGGCGTATGAGCCCAGCGCGCTCAGCGGGTCGATTTCGCCGCTGCGCGTGAGCAGCAGGAACTGTTCCAGCTCGCGCTGGAAGAATTCGCCGCGCGCCGGGTAATCGAACGCCAGCGTACTGAGCGCATCGAGCACCCGGTAGCGGCCCATGATGCGGCCAAAATAGGTCTCGACGCCGATGATGCCGAGCAGGTACTCAGGCTGCACGTGGCGCTCCATGGCGATGGCGTCGAGCAGTTCGCGATGCTCACGCCATAGCCGCGCGCCCGCGTCGATGCGTTCGCTGTCAAGAAAGCGCGCGCGGTATTCCCACCAGGCGAGTGATTTCTCCGCGGGACGGCTCATGGCCTCGAGAATCTTCGGCTGCGGCTCGGCCTTGGCCAGCAAAGCAAAGGCGGACTCGCGCGTGACGCCCTTGCTCGTCATGCGATCGACGAATGCGATGATGTCGGCGCGCCCGAGGTCGAAGCGCGTGTGGCCCGGCAGCACGCGCTCGGACTCGATCGGCGCGTCGGCGGCGGGCGCGTCGGCGGCGGGCGCATCGGCGGCATGCGCTGCGATCGGCAACAGAATGCGGGCGAGGGCCAGGCTCAGGGTCAGGATCGCTCCGCGCGGCATCACGAGTTGACGAGCTTCCGGTGTGAATACAGGCCCATCAGAATACCGAACCCCGCCAGCAGCGTCACGACCGAGGTGCCGCCGTAGCTGATCAACGGCAGCGGCACGCCGACCACGGGCAGGAGCCCGGTGACCATGCCGGCGTTGATGAACACGTACACGAAGAAGGTCAGCGCCAGGCTCAGGCCCAGCAGCCGCGCGAAGGTGCCGCTGGACTGGCTCGCCAGGAATACGGCGCGCGAGACGATGAACAGGTACAGCAGCATCAGCACGATCAGGCCGAGCAGCCCGAACTCCTCGCCTATCACGGCGAAAATGAAATCCGTGGAACGCTCGGGCAGGAAGTCGAGCTGCGCCTGGCTGCCATTCATCCAGCCCTTGCCGAACAGCCCTCCGGAACCGATCGCGATCTGCGACTGGATGATGTGATACCCCGAGCCCAACGGATCGGATTGCGGATCGAGGAAGATGCGGATGCGCTGGCGCTGGTAGTCGTGCAGGAAGCGCCAGCCGACGAACGCGGCACCGGCGCCGACGCAGGCCAGGCCACCGATGACCTGCCACTGCAGGCCCGCCATCAGCACCACCAGCGCGCCGGTCGCAAAAATCAGCACCGCGGTGCCGAGATCCGGCTGCATCGCCACCAGCGCGGCGGGCAGCACGACGATAGCGGCCAGCACCAGCAGGTTGCGCCAGTCGGGCGGCAGGCGGCGCTCGTGCATGAACGAGGCGGCCAGCATCGGCACCGCGAGCTTCATGATCTCGGAGGGCTGGAAGCGGATCAGCCCGAGGTCGAGCCAGCGCTGCGCGCCCTTGCCGACGTAGCCGATCGCATCGACCACCAGCAGCAGCACGATGCCGGCGCCGTACAGCCAGGGCGCGAGGCTGCGCAGGAAATTCGGGCTGCTGTGCGCCAGCGCAATCATGGCGAAGGCGCCGATGCCGATGCGCATCAGGGTGCGCAAGATCGTTTCCAGGCTCTGCCCGGAAGCGCTGTACTGCACGATCAGCGCGTAAATCGCCAGCAGGCCCAGGCCTACCAGCAGAGGGCCATCCAGCTTCAAGGCCGAGAGCAGCGTCGCGGTAGCCGAGAAGGTGCGGCGGGCGGCGGAATCACGATTGTCGTCGAGGATCATGGCGCGGGCGCTCCAGCGGCAGCCGTGGGCACGGTCCCGGTGACCGGACCCTCGAGCAGATAGGCGTCCATCACGCGGCGCGCGATGGGCGCGGCGGCGCTGGCGCCGAAGCCGCCGTTCTCGACCAGTACGCAGATCGCGATGCGCGGCGCATCCGCCGGCGCGAAGGCGATGAACCAGGCGTGATCGCGCAGCCGCTCGGCGACTGTCTTCTCGTTGTACCTGGCGTTCTGCGCCACCGTGAACACCTGCGCGGTGCCGGTCTTGCCCGCGATGGTGTAGCGCGCGTCCTTGCCGATCGCCGCCGCCGTGCCATAGGTGGTGGCGCCGATCATGCCGCGCAGCACCAGCGCCCAGTCGTCGTCGCTGATGCCGGTGGCGCCGCGCGTGGCGAGCGCGGCGCTTGCGCACGATCGCGCCGCTCGCCTCGCGCATGCCCATCACCACGCGCGGCCGAAAACTCTTGCCGCGCTCGGCCAGCTCCGCGGTCATGTGCGCGAGCTGCAGCGGAGTGACCAGCAGGTACCCCTGGCCGACGCCGAAGTTGACCGTCTCGCCCGGAAACCAGACCTGGTCCTGCGGACGCTTGAAGGCCTGCCTCTTCCACTCCGGGCGTCGGCAGCAGCCCGGGCTTCTCGCCGCTGATGTCGATGCCGGTGAGCGAGCCGATGCCGAACTGCGCGGCGAACGCCGCGATGCGATCGACGCCGAGCTGCGCGGCCAGGCCGTAGAAATACACGTCGCAGGAACGCGCCACCGCATCGACCAGGTCGACGGCGCCGTGCTTGCCGCCCTTGCCTTCGCGGTACAGGTGCGAGCTGCCCGGCAGGTGGAACGAGCCGTTGCAGAATTCGCGCCGCTCCGGATCGACGATCTTGTAGGTGAGGCCGGCCAGCGCCATCATCGGCTTGATCGTCGAGCCCGGACGGATAGGCGCCGCGCAGCGCGCGATTGAGCAGTGGCTTGTCCTCGTTGCTGGTCAGCAGCGAGTATTCGCTGCGCGTCAGGCCGCGGCTGAACAGGCTCGGATCGAACCCCGGATGGCTCACCAGCGCCAGCACGTCGCCGTTGGTCGGGTCGAGTCGCGACGACCGCGCCGCGCTGCTCGCCGAGCGCCGCTTCGGCCGCCTGCTGCGTCGGCAGGTCGAGCGCGAGCACCAGGTCGCTGCCCGGCCACCGGCGCTTCGGCCCGCAGATCCGGCTGATACGCGCCCTGGAATTTCACCGAGCGGCCCTGCGCATTCACCAGGATCTGCTGGTAGCCGTTCAGGCCATGGAGCTGAGTCTCGTAGGCGCTCTCGACGCCGAGCTTGCCGATCAGCGTGGTGCCGGCGTAGCCGGGCTTGTCGATGCGGTCGAGATCGTCCTCGCTGACCGCCGCCACGTAACCCAGCGCGTGCACGCCGAGTTCGCCGTACGGATAGTGGCGCGTCTGGCGCGCGCGCAGTTCCACGCCCTCGAACTCGATAGCGGTGCACGGCGAAGCGGCCGATTTCCTCGTCGCGTCAGCCGCAGGCGGATCGGCACGCTGTCGAAGGCGCGGCGCGAGCGGATGATGCGCTTGAGCGGATCGATGTCCTCCCGGTTGATGAGCCCGAGCCGGGCGAGTCGCTGCAGCGTGCCGGGGAGATCCGGCGTCTGCTCTGGAATCAGCTCGAGCTGGAAGGCCGGTTCGTTGTCGACCAGCACGCGGCCGCGCCGGTCGAGGATCAGGCCGCGGCTGGCCGGGATCGGATCCTGGCGTACGCGATTGCCCTGCGACAGCTCGAGGTAGTAGTCGTGGCGGATGATCTGCAGATAGGCCAGCTTGCCCAGCAGCGTGAGGCTCAGCACGCCGATGATCAGCAGCGCCGCGAAGGTGCGGCTCGAGTAGATGCGCTGCTCGTTCCACTGGTCCTTGATGCGCATGCGTTAGCGGCCTAGCGGGAGGAATGGAAGCGGCCGAGCACGCCCACCACCACCGGCCAGATCAGTGCGCCGGTCAGCGTATGCACCCAGCGCAGCGGACTCGACAGCGAGCGTCCGGTCCAGCCGTCGATCACCCACAGGAGCGACTCGTAGGCGATCAGCGCGAGCAGCACGTACAGCGATTGCTCGAAGATCGGTTTGGCGCGCATCAGCAGGTTCAGGCGCAGCGCCAGGTAGGTCAGGAACGACAGCACCAGTGCATGCTCGCCCAGCAGTGAACCCTGGAACACATCGAGCGTCAGGCCGCCGAAGAACCCGAGCGCCAGGCCGGCGACGAACGGCGCCATCGTCGACCAGTACAGCACGGCCAACACCAGGAATGCCGGCCGGATCACCTGGCAGCCAGGTCGGCAACGGCAGGATGCTCAGCACCAGCGCCACGAACGGACGTGAACAGGATGACCAGCACGTTCTCGCGGCTACTCACGGCTTGCCTGGCGCGGCCGGATTGGCCGCCTCGAATTCGATCAGCATCACTTCGCGCGCGCGATCGATCCCGGCCCGTGGCGCCGCGCGCACCTGCGCCAGCAGCTGATTGGCATCGCGACGCACGCCGGTGATGTGTCCGACCGGGTAACCGGCGGGAAACACGCCGCCGAGACCCGAACTGATCAGCTCGTCGCCGCTCTTCACGTCCGAATTGGCGGCGAGATAGGTCAGCAGCAGCTCATCGGCATTGCCCGAACCGACCGCAATGGTGCGCAGTCCGGTGCGCGTCACCTGCACCGGCATCGCATGTTCCGGATCCGTGATCAGGATCACCTCCGAACTCCACGGGCCGACGTGCGCCACCTGGCCCATGACCCCGGACCCGTCGACCACCGGCTGGTTGACGTGAACGCCGTCGTGCGCACCTTTGTTGATGATCAGCCGCTGGCGCAGCGTCCCGGAATCGACGCCGACGACTTCGGCCACCAGCCACTTCTTCACCAGCGGCGGCAAAGTGCGGTGCAGTTCGCGCAGTTGCGTATTTTCCTGTTCCAGCGCCTGCTCGCGCAGCAGCTCGAGCTGCAGGGACTGCAGCTGCGAGTGCAGTTGCAGGTTCTGGGCCCGCAGCATGTTGCGCGTCGCGAGGCTGTCGGTCAGCCAGTGCCAGACCGCGGCCGGGGAATTCACTGCCACCTGCACCGGGTAGGCTGCCGCCTGCAGGCCGTAACGGAGTCGTTCCGACCAGCGGGCACGCTGGTCGAGGTACATCAGGACCAGCGACAGCAGCGCGTAGACGGTGAAGCGCAGGCCCGGGGACGGACCACGGCCGTAAATGGGGCGACCGACGCTTGTGCCGAAACCGGCCACGTCAGCTGTTTACTCCAGTCCGAAGTGACCGGGGCCCAGTTCGTCCATGAGTTCGAGTATGCGGCCGCCGCCGCGCGCCACGCAGGTGAGTGGATCGTCGGCGATGACCACCGGCAGCCCGGTCTCTTCCATCAGCAGCTTGTCGATATCACGGAGCAATGCGCCGCCGCCGGTAAGCACGATACCGCGCTCGGCGACATCGGCGCCCAGTTCCGGCGGCGTCTGCTCGAGCGCCTGCTTGACCGCGCCGACTATGCCCTGGAGCGGTTCCTGCAGCGCCTCGAGGATCTCGTTGCTATTGAGCGTGAAGCTGCGCGGCACGCCTTCGGACAGATTGCGGCCCTTGACCGACAGCTCACGCACCTGCTGGCCGGGATAGGCAGAGCCGATCTCGATCTTGATGCGCTCGGCGGTCGCCTCGCCGATGAGAATGCCGTAGTTGCGGCGCACGTAGTTCATGATCGCGTCATCGAAGCGGTCGCCGCCGATGCGCGCCGAGTTCGCGTAGACGATGCCATTGAGCGACAGCACCGCCACTTCGCTGGTGCCGCCGCCGATGTCGAGCACCATCGAGCCGCGCGCCTCCTGCACCGGCAGGCCCGCGCCCACCGCGGCCGCCATCGGTTCGCTGACGATCGCGACGTTGCGCGCACCGGCGCCTTCGGCTGATTCACGGATGGCGCGGCGCTCGACCTGCGTCGAGCCGAACGGCACGCACACCAGCACCCGCGGCGAGGGTTTGAGGAAACGGTTGCCGTGTACCTTGTTGATGAAGTACTGCAGCATCTTTTCGGTATAGGTGAAATCGGCGATCACGCCGTCCTTCATCGGCCGCACCGCCTTGATGTGCCCAGGTGTGCGCCCAAGCATGCCCTTGGCCTCGGTGCCTACCGCGACGATGACTTTGCCGCCGCGCGAGGGTTCGTCCTGGACGGCGACCACCGAAGGCTCGTTGAGCACGATGCCCTTGTCGCGGACGTAGATGAGTGTGTTGGCCGTGCCGAGGTCGATCGATAAATCGCTGGAGAAATAGCCGCGCAGACGTTTGAACATGGGACGGGCAGAGCCTTTAGGTGGGCTGGTGCGAAAAGCGCCCGGTAATCTAGCAACCGACAGGACATTCCACAAGGCGAGGTGTATGATTTCGCGCCCATTTTTCCGAAATTCCAGCACTGCCAGCACATGAGTTTGAGCCGCCGCGACATCGACAACATCGCCCACCTGGCCAGGCTGGCGCTGAGCGAGGCCGAGATTCCGGGCTATGTCGAAAGCCTGTCGCGCATCATCGGTCTGGTGGGTGAACTGGAGCACGCTTCAACCGCTGGCATCGAGCCCATGTCACACCCGCTGGCGGGCCAGCGGCAGCGGCAGCGCACCGATGCCGTCACGGAAGGCGACCAGCACGAGCTCCACCAGCGCAACGCGCCGCAGGTGGTCGCCGGGTTGTACCTGGTTCCCAGAGTGATCGAGTAGGCCTGTATGCATTCGCAGACAGTCGCGCAGCTGATCACCGGTCTTAAGGCGCGCAGCTACTCGGCCACCGAGCTGGCGCAAGACCTGCTTGGGCGCATCCTGCGCGCCCAGCCGGAACTCAATGCGTTCATCAGCATCGAGGGCGAGCTGGCGCTGGCGGCCGCGGCGCAAGCCGATCGGGCGCTCGCCGCGGGCGGTGCGCCGCCCCTGACGGGCGTGCCTATCGCGCACAAGGACATCTTTTGCGCCGCCGGGTCGCGCACCACCTGCGGATCGAAGATGCTGGCCAATTTCATTTCGCCTTACGACGCTACCGTGGTCGCACGGCTCCGTGCCGCCGGCGCCGTGGTGCTCGGCAAGACCAACATGGATGAATTCGCGATGGGCTCGTCGAACGAGACCAGCTATTTCGGTCCGGTGCGCAATCCCTGGGATCCGGGGCGCGTGCCCGGCGGTTCCTCCGGCGGCTCGGCCGCGGCGGTAGCAGCGCGGCTGGTACCCGCCGCCACCGCCACTGATACCGGCGGCTCGATCCGCCAGCCGGCGGCGCTGTGCGGTGTCACGGGCATCAAGCCCACCTACGGGCGTGTGTCGCGCTACGGCATGATCGCCTTTGCTTCTAGCCTCGACCAGGCGGGTGTGATCGCGCGTACCGCCGAGGACGCGGCTATTTTGTTGCACAGCATGGCTGGCTTCGATGAACGCGATTCCACCAGCGTCGAGCGCGAAGTGCCCGACTACGTCGGCGGACTCGAGCGGCCGCTCCGTGGGCTGCGCGTTGGTTTGCTCAAGGAATTTTTCGAGCGGGGCCTCGACCCGGAAATCGAGGTCTGTCTGCGCGCGGCGCTGGAAGTCCTGCGCGGCCAGGGGGCTGAATTGCGGGAAGTGAGCCTGCCCAATCTGCCGCTGTCGGTCCCCACCTATTACGTCGTGGCGCCGGCGGAATGCTCGTCAAACCTGTCGCGCTTCGACGGGGTGCGCTTCGGCCATCGCTGCGAAAAGCCACGCGACCTCAAGGACCTGTACGAGCGCTCGCGCGGCGAAGGGTTCGGTGCCGAGGTCAAGCGACGCATCATGACCGGCACCTACGTGCTATCGGCCGGCTACTATGATGCCTATTACCTCAAGGCCCAGCGCGTACGACAGCTCATCGCCAACGACTTCACGCGCGCCTTCAGCGAGGTCGACGTGCTGGTCGGTCCCACTACACCGACGGTGGCATTCGAGCTGGGCGCCAAAACAGCGGATCCGATCACCATGTACCTGAACGATATCTACACCATCGGCGCCAACCTGGCCGGTCTTCCGGCCGTGTCGATACCCTGCGGGTTTGTGCAGGGGCTCCCGGTTGGCCTGCAGGTCATTGGCAGCCACTTTGCCGAACAGCGCATCCTCAACGTGGCGCATCGCTACCAGCGGGAGACCGACTGGCATGCCCGCGCACCCGGGGCGTACCGCTGATGGCTACGACGGCGGTCAATACTAACAACGTCAACAGTGGCGGATGGGAAACTATCGTAGGGCTGGAAATCCATGCCCAGCTCGCGACGCGCTCAAAGATCTTTTCCGGCTCGGCCACCGCCTACGGTGCGCCGCCCAATGCGCAGGCCAACCTGGTTGACCTGGGCTACCCGGGCGTGCTGCCGGTGCTGAACGGCGCGGCCGTGCGGATGGCGGTGATGTTCGGGCTCGCCATCGGCGCACGCATCGCGCCGCGCTCGGTTTTCGCGCGCAAGAATTACTTCTATCCCGACTTGCCCAAGGGTTACCAGATCAGCCAGTACGAACTGCCGATCGTCGCCGGCGGCCACGTCGACATCGTGCTGGACGACGGCAGCGCACGCCGCATTGCGGTGACGCGCGCTCATCTGGAGGAGGACGCGGGCAAGTCGCTCCATGAGGGACTGCCGGGACTTACCGGGATCGATCTCAATCGCGCCGGCACCCCCCTGATCGAAATCGTCTCCGAGCCCGATATGCGTTCGGCGAAGGAAGCCGTCGCCTATATGAAGAAGGTGCACACGCTGGTGCGGTACCTCGGCATCTGCGACGGCAACATGCAGGAAGGCTCGTTCCGCTGTGATGCCAACGTTTCGGTGCGCCGGCGCGACGCCAGTCAATTGGGCACTCGCGCCGAGATCAAGAACATCAATTCCTTTCGCTTCGTTGAGAAGGCGATCAACTATGAGGTTGCGCGCCAGATCGAGCTGCTCGAAGGCGGTGGCAAGGTGGTGCAGGAGACACGCCTGTACGATCCTGACAAGGCCGAAACGCGTTCGATGCGCTCGAAGGAAGAGGCCAACGACTACCGCTACTTCCCGGATCCCGACTTGTTGCCGGTGGAGCTGGACGAAGCATACGTCCGGGAGGTCGCGGCACAGCTGCCCGAGCTTCCCGACCAGAAGGCGCAGCGTTTCAGCACGCAGTACGAACTGTCCGGATACGATGCGCAGGTGCTCACCGCCAGCGCTGAGCTGGCCGATTATTACGAGGCCGTGGTGCGCGCCGCGGGCGGCGCACCGAAGCTGGCGGCCAACTGGGTGGGTGGAGACCTGGCGGCATTTCTCAATCGCGACGGCCTTGAGATCGCGGCCAGCCGGGTCAGCGCGGACGCGCTTGCCGGGCTCCTGCGCCGCATCGGCGATAACACGATCTCGGGCAAGATCGCCAAGGATGTGTTCGAGGCGATGTGGGATGTGCAGCAGGAGGCGGATCCGATCATCGAGTCCCGGGGGCTCCGCCAGATCTCCGACGACGGGCCGATCGTACAGGCGATCGCCGCGGTGATGGCCGCCAATCCCGCACAGCTTGCCGACTACCGTGCAGGCAAGGACAAGCTGTTCGGCTTCTTCGTCGGCCAGGTCATGAAAGCGACGCAGGGCAAGGCGAACCCTGCGCGGCTGAACGAACTGCTCAAGCAGAAACTCAATGGCTGAAGCGCCGGATGCCGGCGAGCTGCGCCGCTTCCTGCTCGAAGGCCACCCGCTCCGTGGCCATTGGGTACGGCTGGGATCGGCCTGGCAGGAATTGCGCTCGCGCCGTGCCTATCCGCCCTTGGTCGAGGCGCTGCTGGGCGAGGCCGCCACCGCGGCGGTCCTGCTCGCGGCCACGCTGAAATTCGCCGGCACGCTTACCATGCAGTTCGCCGGCAACGGCCGCGTGCGCCTGCTGGTTGCGCAGTGCAGCGACGATTTTCGCCTGCGGGCGGTCGCCCACCACGACCTGGCCGAGGGCGAGGCGGTTGACTTCGCGGAACTGGTCGGCGCCGGCAACCTGGTGGTCTCGGTGCAATCGGACCGTTCAACCGCGAACTACCAGGGCATCGTGCCGCTCGAGGGCGGCACACTGGCTGAATGCCTGCAGCGCTACTTCGAGAGCTCCGAGCAGCTACCCACGCGCCTGCAACTCGTCGCCGACCAGGCACGCGCAGGCGGCGTGCTGCTGCAGAAGCTCCCGCACGGCGCCGGCGCCGGCGAAGGGGCGGGCGCCCTGCTGCAGGGCGCATGGGAAGATCTGCAGCAGGGCCTCGCGGGGCTGGCGCCGGAATTCCTGCTGGCGATGCCGGCGGAGGAGGCCGTGCGCCGGGTTTGCGGAGCTCAGGATTGCCGCCTGTTCGAGGCCACGCCGGTCATTTTCGGCTGCCGCTGCAGCGCCGAGCGTGTCGCCGGCCTGGTACGTTCACTGGGGGCCGGGGAAGCGCATGCAGCACTGGCGGAGCAGGGCGCACTGACCGTGACCTGCGAATTTTGCGGCCGCGACTATCGCTACGACGCCGTGGACGTGGAACAACTGTTCGCCGCCGACGGCCTGCTGCGGACTGACCGGAGCCGTCCGAACTAGAGGTGGTGAGTGGAGCCAGTGACCATAGTGATAACCGGCGCTACTTCGGGCATCGGCGAAGTCGCGGCGCTCCACCTGGCCGGGCAAGGCGCCCGCATCGTCTGCGTTGCCCGTGACCCGGTACGCGGCGCGGCCACGCTGCAGCGGCTGCGCGCGGCGGGTCCGCGTGCCTCGCACGCCGTGCACTACGCGGACCTGTCCAGCATTGCCGAAATGAAGCGCGTCGGTGCCGGGATCGCGGCGGCGGAGGCGCGCATCGACGTGCTGATCAACAATGCCGGTGCGGTCTACATGAGGCGCACCCGCACGGCGGATGGACTGGCCGCGACTTTCGCCACCAATCACCTGGCGTACTACGTGCTCACGCTGCAGCTCATCGCGCGGCTTCAGGCCACGCCGGGCGCGCGGATCGTGTGCACGTCCTCGCGCGCGCATCAATATGGACGCATGGACTTCCGGCACCTGCAGCGCGATGGCATCGCCGGCTACGCGCAGTCCAAGCTCGCGAACCTGCTGTTCGTCCGGCGCCTGGCGCAGATCCTGGGCGCAGGCGGGGTGACGATCAACGCCTTTCACCCGGGGTTTGTCGCCACGCGTTTTGCGGACAATTGTGGTCCGCTATGGCGGGCGTTGATGAGCTGGCGCAAGCGCGCCGCGGGGCTGACCCCCGTGCAGGGTGCGCAGACGCTGATCTATCTGGCGCAAAGGGAAGCTGTCGAGGGCCGCAGCGGTGGCTACTACGTGCGCTGCGAACGCGCACAGCCTTCCGTGAGCGCCCAAAACGACGCGGACGCCCTGCGCCTCTGGCAAATTTCTGCGCAACTCACCGGCCTGGATTTCCATCCGGCCGGCGCGGCCGCCTGAAGGGTTCAGGCCTGCAGCGAGAAGGGCGTGAAATTCGTATCGGTATCGTAGAAATCCTCGTGCTCGGCGCGTTTGAGGAAGGCAACCACGCGGTACGTTACCGGCGTGCTCAGGACTTCCCAGCTGCTCTTGAGCACGTACTGGGTGATCATGACGGTCAGCAGCAGGTGCTGGTCCCAGACGCCGTAGAAGGCGATCGAATAGAACAGACCCGAGTCCACGGCCTCGCCGCAAATAGTCGAGCCGATGGTCCGCGTCCAGAGCCAGCGGCCGCGCGTCATGATCTTCATTTTCGCGAGCACGTAGCTGTTGACGAGCGAGCCGCACCAGAAGGCGATGATCGAGGCGCCGACGATGCGCCAGGTGTTGCCGAACACCGCGGCGACAGCCGGCCTGTTTGTCGCGCCATTCGGCCGCCGCCGGGAGTCCGACGATGACCGAGGCCATCAGCGCGGCGAAGGCCAGCGCCGCGAACCCCGCCCACACGCAGCGCCGGTCGCGCGCGTAGCCGTAGACTTCG
Source organism: uncultured Gammaproteobacteria bacterium (assembly GCA_963811485.1). Classification (GTDB taxonomy): domain Bacteria; phylum Pseudomonadota; class Gammaproteobacteria; order Steroidobacterales; family Steroidobacteraceae; genus FEN-1191. The sequence continues at coordinate 644,223 of CAWERO010000006.1, read as the reverse complement.
GTGAGGATGTCACCGAAGAAGTAGGAAATCGGAAAGAACAGCACGCCGGCGGCGAAGGTCACATCCCCGATCACCGGCACGCGTACCGTGGCGACCTTCGATGGTCCGATCAGGTTTGCGCATAACAGGATGCACACGTACGCGGCCATGATCAGGTCGTAGTAGCGGTACTGGCGCTCTGGTTTCTGTGTCCCCATGTGCAAGTCTCCCGCCCTCTAGGGGCTGCGATTGCTCTCGGCCTCGACCAGGTTCAGGTAGGAGGTGCCACCGAGTTCCGCCATCTGGCCGGCTATCCAGTCGCGGCGTGAGCGCACGTACGCCGAGGGCGCCTCAACACGCAGTCGGCGCGGATTAGGCAGTACCGCCGCCAGCAGCGCGCTGTCGGCACGGTTCAGGCGCCGCGCATCCTTGTGGTAATAGTGCTGTGCGGCGGCCTGGACACCGTAAATTCCGGGCCCGAATTCGGCGATGTTCAGATACACCTCGAGGATCCGCTCCTTCGGCCAGCACCATTCGATCAACAGCGTAAACCCGGCTTCGAGCCCCTTGCGGGCATAACTGCGTCCGGACCAGAGAAACAGGTTCTTCGCCACCTGCTGGGAGATGGTACTGGCGCCGCGCTTGTGGCGGCTAACCGCGTTGTGGCGCACCGCCTCGCGGATTGACTTGAAGTCGAACCCCGCGTGATACGGGAACTGCTGGTCTTCGGAGGCGATGACGGCCAGCGCCGCCTGCGGCGAGATCTGCTCCAGATCGACCCATTGGTAGTGAGTCTGGTAGCGATCGTCGCCAGCGTATAGCGCCTCGAGCCTCGAGCCCAGCATGAAGGCGCTGCGGTACGGGTTGATCCAGCGCAGCGCGAGCACCAGCAGCAGCGCCAGTGCGAGCGCGCCGAGCACGGCCGCCAGCAGGCCGCGTGCGCAGCGGCGCAGGAGCCCAGCCCGCTTCGCCACTACTAACTCTTCGCAGTCACGCGGCGCGCGCTGTTGATGATCACGTCTTCCAGCGGCGCATCGGTATGGCCCTTGCGCCGGCCGGTGCGGACGGCGGCGATCTTGTCGATGATCTCGAGCCCATCGACCACGCGGCCAAACACGGCATAGCCGTGCTGGCCGGGGCGATGGTCGAGAAAATCGTTGTCCTTGAGGTTGACGAAAAACTGCGATGTGGCGCTGTGTGGCGAGTCGGTGCGCGCCATCGACAGCGTGCCGCGCTCGTTCTGCAGGCCGTTGTTGGCCTCGTTCTTGACCGGCGCGCGCGTCGCCTTCTGCTCGAAATCGCTGGTCAGGCCGCCACCCTGGATCACAAAGCCCGGCACGATGCGGTGAAAGATCGTGCCGTCGAAAAAGCCGTCGTCCACGTACTGGCGGAAATTCGCCACGGTCAGCGGCGCGTCTTTTTCGAACAGTTCGACGGTGAAGGCGCCGTGCGTGGTTTCGAAACGTATCATGATGAGGAACTCTGCTCAGGGTTGGCGGGCTCAGGCCGCCGGCCGCTGCGCCTCGGTGACGCGCGCCAGGCCGGCCAGATCAGCGTGGCAGCGTACGTGACGGAACCCCCGCGCGACAAGCAAATCCGCGACCGCCCCGGCCTGGGTGGCGCCGTGCTCCAGCACCAGCCAACCCGCCTCGACCAGCCAATGCGCCGGCGCCGGCGATCAATTCTGCCAGCGCCTCCAGTCCCGTCGGGCCGCTGCACAGCGCTGCGGGCGGCTCATGGCGCAGTGCGGGATCGTCGAGCGCCCGGTCATTCGCCCCGATGTAAGGTGGGTTGCTGGCGATCAGGTCAAGACGCTCCCCGCTGAGCGCGCCGTACCAATCGCCCGCGAGGAAGCAAACATTGTCGAGCGCGAGCGAGCGCGCATTGGCTGCCGCAACCCCCAGCGCGGGGAGCGATTGATCGGTTGCCGTGACCTGCCATAGCGGCCGCTCGCGCGCCAGCGCCAGGGCGATGGCTCCGGACCCGGTGCCCAGATCGGCCACACGCGCCGCGGTTGCAACAAGTAACGCCAGGCAGCGTTCCACCACCAACTCGGTTTCCGGGCGCGGCACCAGCACCGCGGGCGATACCTGCAGTGTCAGCGACCAGAACTCCTTTCGCCCGGTGATGTAGGCGAGCGGTTCGCCGCGCGCGCGGCGCTCGATCGCCCGCTCGAAATCGGCCAGCTGCCGCGGCGCAATCAGCTCATGCGTGTGGGCGAGCAGCTCGCCGCGCCCGCGCGCCAGCGTGTGTCCCAGCAGCAGCTGGGCATCGAGCGCCGCAGCCGGCGCCGGCCGCAGCCTTGCAGTCGCACGTGCCAATGCGGCGTCCACGGTCTGCGAGGATTGCTCTGCATTCATGGCGGTAATGATAGATTGCGCGCCTGTCGGCCCTTGCCAGGATACGGAGTTTCTCATGCCCCAGCTCAAGCTGCCGTCGCGGACGGCTTCCGTCAGCGACCTGCTGGAAGCGGCGACCGGATTGTTCCGCATGACGCTCGCCAAGGGCCTGCCGACCGCCCTGTTCGCGATGCTGCTGGCCGCGCTTCCCAATATCTACTGGCTGACCACGGGCAAGCCCATGGATCCTTTGCATCCGCCGCTCGAGCCAAAATTCTGGGCGCTTACCGCTGTCGGACTTGCTGCCTATCAGCTGCTCGCGGCCATATTGATGTTGCGCCAACGCGGCTTGCTGGATGGCGCGGCCCCCGATCTGCAGCGTGAAACCGCTGCCGCCCTGGCGCGCTGGCCGATGCTGCTGATCACTTACGTCCTGGGTGCGATCGCGGTCTTCGCCGGTTTCCTGGCACTGCTCCTGCCTGGCGTGTTCGTGCTGGTCTGCCTGTTGCTCATGCGGCCGGTGGTGCTGTTCGAGTCGCTCGACCCCATTCAGGTGCTGGTCCGCTGTGTGCGCCTGGCGCGGCCCATGTGGCCCAAGATGCTCGCGTCGGCAATCATCGCCGGGCTCATATTCCTGGTTTGTGTCATTTCGGCCGCGGCCTGTCTTGGCATCGTGAAGGTGCTGGTGACGGCGTTCGGTGTGCAGCCCGGCGCGGTCAGCGCCTTCGCGGCCGCCTGCGAACTCGGGGTGGAGGCGGTCGCACTGGTCTACTTCAACGCGCTGTGGCTGGTGCTTTATTCGGCCGCAAGTTCCTCGGCCTGATATTCCCGCTGCAGCGCGTCGAGCAGTTCGTCGAGCTCACCGTTCATGATCGAGGCGAGCTTGTAGAGCGTCAGGTTGATGCGATGGTCGGTCAGCCGACCCTGAGGGAAATTGTAGGTGCGGATGCGTTCCGATCGGTCGCCGCTCCCGACCTGGAGCTTGCGCGTGCGGGCCTGGGCGCTCGCCCGCTTTTCCTGTTCGGCGGCCAGCAGCCGCGCCTGCAGGAGCGACATGGCACGCGAGCGGTTCTTGTGCTGCGAGCGCTCGTCCTGGCACTCCACCACCACTCCGGTCGGCAGGTGCGTGATGCGCACGGCCGAGTCGGTCTTGTTGACATGCTGTCCGCCGGCGCCCGATGAGCGATAGGTGTCGATCCGCAGGTCAGCCGGATTGATCTCAATGCGATCGATCTCCACCAGCTCGGGCAGGATCGCGACCGTACAGGCTGAAGTGTGAATGCGCCCCTGGGCCTCGGTCGCCGGCACGCGCTGCACGCGATGGGTGCCGGATTCGAATTTCAGCCGCGAGTACGCGCCGCGGCCGACCACGCGGCAGATCACTTCGCGGTACCCGCCATGCTCGCCGGAACTTTCACTCAGCAGCTCGATCTGCCAGGCGCTGGCCTCGGCGTAGCGGCTGTACATGCGCAGCAGGTCGCCGGCGAAAATCGCCGCCTCATCGCCGCCGGTCCCGGCGCGGATTTCCAGGAATATGTTGCCTTCGTCGTGCGGGTCGTGCGGCAGCAGCAGGCGCTGCAGGGCTTCGGCACGTCCGGCCAGTGCGGCACGGAGTCGCACGGCCTCTTCCTCGCCGAGCGTGCGCATGCCGGGGTCGCCGTCGGTGCGCAAGGCCTCGGCCGAGGCGAGCTCATCCTCGAGCTGGCGGTATTCCCGGAGCGCGGTTGCGGTCGGCAGGAGCCGCGCATACTCCATCGACAGTTCGCGATACTGGTCGCTGTTGCCGGACACTTGCGGGTCGGCCAGCGAGCGGGCGACTTCTTCGCAGCGTTCAGCCGATTTTTCCAGCTTCTGGCGGATCGATTCTCTCATTGGACTGCTATAGTCGCATGATCATGCTCGATTGCCACCGCCCCTCGCCCCTCGCGCCGTGCCACGCGGCCGTCGCCGTGCTGCTGGTCAGCGTGCTCGCACCGGCGCTGGCCGCCGCCGCGGCCGGAGCACGCTTCGACGGCAACGCGACCGCGGCCAGCGCAGAAGAAGCCTTGCGCCGGGGCGATTGCGGTGCGGCCAGCCGGCTCTACCGCCAGGCCTCGCAGGCTCTCGAACAACCCGAGTTGGCCGCGCGTGCCAGCGCGGTGGCGCTGTCCTGCGGGCAGTATCCGGCGGCGCACGCCATCGCCGAACGCTGGCTGCAGTTCGCGCCGGGCGACTCTGGCGCCATGCTGGCGCTGACCCAGGCCGAGCTCAGCGACTACCAGATTGCCGACGCGCGCCGTCACTTCAAGGATCTGCTCAACGGTGCCGGCCGCAAGGTGACCGAGACCATCGACGCCGTGGTCCAGCGCGCGGGCAGCGAGCCGGCGCTCGCCATGGTGCGCAATCTCGAGGCCAAGCAGTTGCAGGGCGCCGAGGTGCAACTCGAGCTGGGTGCCTTGGCGCTCGACGCCTGGGACGCCGCACTGGCGCTGCGCTACGCGCAGGGAGCGCGGGCCGCGGGCGCCAGCGCCGCTGCAGCAGCGCTGATCACCGCGCGGGCCCAGGCGATACTCGGCAACACGGCCGGGGCGGACGCAGCGGCGCGCCAGGCCGCAGCGGAACCGGGCGGCCGTCTCGCGCTGGCGCAGGCGTTGCTGGTGCTCGGCGACGACGGCGCTGCGCAGGCCGAGCTGGTGCGCTTACGCAATGATCCGGACGTTGGAGCCGGCGCCGCACGACTCCTGGCTCAGTCCGCCATCGAAGCGGGTGACTACGCGGTGGCCGAGCAGCGCTGCCAGACGTTGATCAACGATCCGGGTTCGGCGCCGCTCGCCGTGTACTACCTTGGCCTGATCGCCGAGCGCCGCGGTGACGATACCGCCGCGGCGCGCGACTACGCGCTGCTGGCGGGTACCGGCTTTGAGCCGCAGGGGCGCCGGCGGGCCGCCGCGATCCTCTACCGGCAGGGCGAGCGCGACGCGGCGGTGCGCATCCTCAATGCCGCGCGCGAAGCGGAGCCGGACGAGCGTATCCGGAGCGACCTGGCTGCCGCGGATCTGCTGTCCGTGTCGGGCGCCAACGACGAGGCCGTGAGCCGCATCGACAGCGCGCTGCGGCGCTCGCCGGGCAATCCGGAGATCGCCTACCAGCGTGCGGTGCTGCTCGAGCGCGCCGGCCGCGTCGACGCCGCGCTGGCAGCCCTGGAAACCTTGCACCGCGCGCGGCCGCTCGACGCCGGAGTCACCAATGCGCTCGGCTTCACGCTCGCCGATCACAAGCGCGATCTGCCGCGGGCCGAACAATTGATCCGCGCCGCGCTGGCGGCACAGCCCGACAACCCGGCGCTGCTCGACAGCCTCGGCTGGGCGCTGTACCGGCGCGGGCAGGGCGCCGCGGCGATTGCTCCTCTGGCGCGCGCCTATCGCCTGCTGCACGACGGCGACATCGGCGCGCATTGGGGCGAGGCGCTGTGGGCCGCCGGCCAGAAGGGCGCGGCACGCGCAGCATGGCAGCGTGCGCTGAGCGCGGATCCGGATAACAAGCTGCTGGCGGCGACCGTGAAGCGCTACGCGCCCACGCTCAAAGCGCCCAAGCCGCCGCCGGCGCTCGAGCCGGCGCCGCGCACCTCGGTCTGAACCGCCGCCTGACCCATGCGCGCACTACTGGCCTGGTCCGCGCTGCTGGCTCTGGCCGCGTGCCAATCCCTGCCGCCCGTTCCGAGCACGCCCTGGCCTGCGCGCCGGGCTGAGCTACAGGCTGTTGAGAGCTACACCTTCAGTGGTCAGCTCGCGGCTGCGACGGCCAGCGAAGGGTTCAGCGCATCGCTGCGCTGGCGGCAGCAGGGTGTTGCGAGCGAGCTGTTGCTGCGCGCGCCGCTCGGCGTAGGGGGCGCACAGCTGCGCTTTGACGGCGCACTGCTTCACGTCACCGCCGGCGACGGCTCGCAGCTGGAAGGCGAGGCGGCGCGTGTCGAGTTGGTGCGGCTGCTGGGCTTCGAGCCACCGCTCGCGAGCCTGCGCTACTGGCTGTTGGGCGTGCCCGACCCGTCCGCGGTGGGGGCGATTGAGACCCTTGATGCTGCGCAGCGCCTGAGGCAGCTCCGGCAGGACGGCTGGCAGGTGGATTACCTTGAATACCTGGGCAGCGCCGCGCGCTGGCTACCGCGGCGCCTGGTGCTGCAACGCGGCCCCCTGAAGCTGAAGCTGCGGGTGTCGAACTGGCAGTTGCCATGACGGGGGATACCACCCAGGTGGCCGACGGTTGGCGCTGGTGGCCCGCGCCGGCCAAGCTCAACCTGTTCCTGCACGTCACCGGCCGCCGCCCTGATGGCTTCCATGATCTCCAGACGCTGTTCCAGCTGCTCGATTGGGGCGATGAAATCGGCATCCAGGCCAGTGATGACGGACGGATTGAGCGCATCGCCGGGCCGGCGGCCATCGCGCCCGAGGCCGATCTCACCCTCCGTGCCGCGCAGGCACTGCAGAAGGCGACCGGAAGCCGCCTGGGCGCCCGCATCCGGGTGCGAAAACGCATACCGCTGGGCGGGGGCCTCGGTGGGGGCAGCTCGGACGCCGCCACGGCGCTACGGGTTCTGAACCACCTTTGGGGCACCCGGCTGGGCATCGCTGAGCTGGCTTTGATAGGTCTCACAGTGGGCTCGGATGTGCCGGTTTTCGTACACGGTTCATCAGCTTGGGCCTGCGGGCGGGGCGAGGAGCTGACCCCGATGGCGATCCCTCCGGCCTGGTACCTTATTGTGCACCCGGGCGTCTCCGTGGCCACCGGCAGCATATTCCAGGCTCCTGAATTGACACGAAATTCCCCCCTCATCACAATACGCGCCTTTTCGCCGGCCCAGACGCGTAACGATTGCGAGCCCGTGGTTCGCGCCCGCTGCCCGGAAGTCGCCGCAGCCCTCGACTGGTTGGGTCCGGCCGCGCGACTGAGCGGCACCGGATCGTGCGTGTTTGCCGCGTTCGGCAGCGCGGCAGCGGCGGAGCGTGTCGCGGCGCGGGTGCCGGACGAATGGGCGAGCTTCGTGGCGCGCGGCGTAAATCAATCGCCGCTGGATGCCGCGTTGGCGATAATCACCTGAGGTGAGCGGTTTGATGGGGTGTCGCCAAGTGGTAAGGCAGCGGGTTTTGATCCCGCCATTCGTAGGTTCGAATCCTGCCACCCCAGCCAGTTGGTCCAGAGGGATGAGCTAAGAGTGGATTCGCAGTCGATCACGCTGTTTACGGGCAACGCCAATCCGGCGCTGGCTCACGACATTGCCCGGCATCTGATGCTGCCGATGGGCCGCGCGTCGGTCACGCGCTTCAGCGACGGCGAGGTGAATCTCGAGCTGATGGAAAACGTGCGCGGGCGCGACGTGTTCCTGCTGCAGTCGACCTGCCCGCCGGTGAACGAGAACCTGATGGAGCTGCTGGTGATGGCCGACGCCTGCCGCCGCGCTTCGGCGGGCAGCATCACCGCGGTGATCCCGTATTTCGGCTACGCCCGCCAGGATCGCCGGCCGCGCGCCACGCGCGCCGCGATCACCGCGAAGCTGGTGGCCGACATGATCTGCGGCGCCGGCGTCGAGCGCGTGCTCACACTCGACCTGCACGCCGAGCAGATCCAGGGTTTCTTTGGCATCCCGGTCGACAACGTCTACGGCACTCCGGTGCTGCTGGGCGATGTCTGGCGCAAGGCTTACCCGAATCTGGTGGTGGTGTCGCCCGACGTCGGCGGCGTGGTGCGCGCGCGCGCCTTTGCCAAGCGCCTCGATGACGCGGACCTGGCCATCATCGACAAGCGCCGGCCACGTCCAAATGAATCGAAGGTGATGAACATCATCGGCGAGGTCAGCGGCCGCAGCTGCGTACTGATCGACGACATGGTTGATACCGCCGGCACGCTGTGCCTCGCGGCGCAGGCGCTCAAGGACGAAGGCGCGGAACGGGTGGTCGCGTACATCACCCATGCGGTGCTGTCGGGCGCGGCGGTCGAACGCATCGCCAACTCGGCGCTCGATGAGCTGGTGGTCACGGACACGATTCCGCTCGGCGGCGCCGCGCAGCAATGCGCGCAGATCCGCCAGCTGTCGGTGGCGGCGCTGCTGGCGGAGACTATCCGTCGCATCCGCGACGAAGAGTCGGTCAGCTCGCTCTACATAGACTGAGCGCAGCAGAGTTTTTTGGTGGGCTGGCACAGGTCGCGGTGCCGGCCCTTGGTTGTAAACGTCAAGGAGCATTTAAATGCGTATTGCTTTCGAACTCAGCGCGGAACCGCGTAATGATCAGGGCAAGGGTGCGAGCCGCCGCCTGCGTCATTCCGGCAAGGTTCCCGCCATTCTCTACGGCGCTCACGTCGAGCCGACCCGACTCTCACTTGAGCATCACAAGCTGCTGGCCCTGGTGGCTGACGAGAAGTTCTACTCCTCGATCATCAGCGTCAACGTCGGCGCGCACAAGCAGCCGGTCATCGTCAAGGACGTGCAGATGCACCCGGCGCGCAACGCCGTGGTGCACGTCGACCTGCAGCGCGTTCTCGAGAACGAGAAAATCCGGCTGCACCTGCCGATTCACTTCAAGGGCGAGGCCGCGGCGCCGGGCATCAAGACCCAGGGCGGCGTGGTCTCGCACCACATGGCCGACATGGAAGTGGTTTGCCTGCCCAAGGACCTGCCCGAGCACATCGAGCTCGACCTTTCGGCGATGAATCTCAATGACTCGCTCTACCTGAGCGACGTCAGGGTGCCGGCGGGCGTGACCATCTCGGCGCTGGCGCACGGCGCCAACCCGCCGGTGGTTTCGATTCACGCGCCGCGCGTTGCCGAACCCGAGCCAACTGCGGAGACCGCGGCCGCGACCACCGAGGGTGTGGTTGCAGCTGCCGGCGCCGAAGCCGCTCCTGCCGCGCCCGCCGCGGATGCCAAGAAGGAAGAGGGCAAGAAGGACGCGGGCAAGGACGCGAAGAAGGAAGGCGGGAAGAAGTAACCGCGCGACGGCACGTGCGGGTTGGTACCGTGAGCCCCCGTGCCGCCTCGCGGCCGCTTTTTCTGCCACCTGCGTGGCAAAGGATTCCTGTGACCGGACTGCCCCTCAAGCTGGTGGTGGGGCTGGGAAATCCCGGCGCCGAGTACGCGCGTACCCGTCACAATGCCGGGTTCTGGTACGTCGACGAGCTGGCGCGCAGCGCGGGCGGCAACTGGCGGCGCGAAGCGCGCTACCAGTGCGAGCTCACGCGGGTGAAAGTGGCCGATCATGAATTGTGGCTGATGAAGCCGCAGACCTTCATGAACAAGAGTGGCGCGGCCGTGCGCTCACTCGCCGCGTTTTACCGCATCGCCCCGGCACAGATGCTGGTGGTGCATGACGAGATCGACCTGCCGCCCGGCGTGGTGCGGCTGAAGGAAGCCGGCGGCCATGGCGGCCACAACGGTGTGCGCGACGTGATTGCACACCTGGGCGCTGATTTCTGGCGCATGCGAATCGGCGTCGGCCACCCGGGCAGCAAAGACCAGGTGATCGACGCGGTACTCGATCGTGCCACGCCCGATGAGCAGCGCCTGATCGATGCCGCGCTCGAGCGCGCATACGCGGCGCTCCCCGACCTGATGTGCGACGGCGCGCAGAAGGCCATGAACCGATTGCACGCGCGTGATGAGCCGGCTCTGCCGGGCGGCTCGCAGGGAGAAAAATGAGCATCAAGTGTGGAATCGTCGGCCTGCCCAATGTCGGCAAGTCCACGCTGTTCAATGCGCTGACGCGCGCGCAGATCGCAGCCGAGAACTACCCGTTCTGCACCATCGACCCGAACGTGGGCATCGTGCCGGTGCCTGACCCGCGGCTGGCAGTGCTCGCGAGCGTCGTGCATCCGGAGAAAATTGTGCCCACCGCGGTCGAGTTCGTCGACATTGCCGGGTTGGTGGCCGGCGCTTCGCAGGGTGAAGGCCTGGGCAACAAATTCCTGGCCCACATCCGCGAGACCGACGCCATCGCACATGTGGTCCGCTGCTTCGATCACGACGACATCGTGCACGTTGCCGGGCGCATCAATCCCGCTTCGGACGTTGACGTCATCAACACCGAACTGGCGCTGGCTGACCTGGCCGTGGCCGAAAAGGCAATCGACCGCGCCGCCAAGGCGATGAAGAGCGGCGACAAAGATGCGGGGCGTCGCCATGCGCTGTACGTGCGCGTGCAGGCCGCGCTTGATCAGGGGACGCCGGCGCGGGTGGTGCCGCTGGCAGATGATGAGCGCCGCGACATGCGTGAGCTCCAGCTCCTGACGGCCAAGCCCGTCATGTTCGTCGCGAATGTGGATGAAGCGGGATTGACCCATGACAATGTCCACCTGACCGCGCTGCGTGAGCGCGCCCGCGCCGAGGGGGCAACAGTGGTGCCGGTGTGCGCGGCCATTGAGGCCGAAATCGCCCAACTCGAGGAGGCCGAGCGCAGCGATTTCCTCAACGACCTGGGGCTGGCCGAACCCGGCCTGAATCGGGTAATACGCGCTGGTTACGAATTGCTGGGGCTGCTCACGTATTTCACCGCCGGGGTGAAAGAAGTGCGCGCCTGGACGGTGCGGCGCGGCAGCACCGCCCCGCAGGCGGCGGGCGTCATCCATACCGATTTCGAGCACGGCTTTATCCGCGCCGAAGTGATTTCCTACGAGGAATTTGTCCGTTGCCGCGGCGAGGCCGGCGCGAAAGAGGCCGGCAAGATGCGGCTCGAAGGCAAGGAATACGTCGTCCGCGAGGGCGACGTCATGCACTTCCGCTTTAACGTCTGATCAGCGCCGCGGGCGGGGGCCTTGCGCCGGCACCGCGGGCAGCGCCAGCAGCCTCGCACGCACGTCGAGCACGTCGCGCTTCAGGTGCGGCAGGAGCGCGCGCATGCTGTCGCTGTCCCCCTCGGCGGTCGCCGGCGGCGCCAGGTAGCTGTCGCAGTAGCTGCGGAAGTATTCCGAATACAGCTGCTCGTAGCGGCGCAACGGATTCCCGAAGGCCTGGTGCACCAGGATCGTGGCGCCGAAGTGCTCGATGCACATCAAACTGGCGGAGCTGCGCAGATAGGTGCAGTGCTCGGCGACGATTGCCTGGCTGTAGCTGCGGTTGCCATGAAAATGCTGCACCAGGTCGCGCCGGCCATTGCCGCGTAGCGTGTGCCCGCGCAGGTACTCGAATAGCGATTTGCGATGCACCAGCGAGAATGCCGTCGACAGCAGGGCGTGCACCTGCTCTACGCTGCGCGCCGGTCGCGCCACGGCGGCCATAAGGCGCTCATGCTCGGCCTCCCAGCCGCGGTAATCCACCGGGTTGGCGAGAATCTGTGCGGCGATCTGCTGCTCGAACGCCGAGCCACGCCGCGCGGTGTGCGCCAGATGCGCCTCGGATTCCTCCATGAGCTGCTCGCGACTGACCGGCGGTGGCCCGCCGCCCAGATTCAGCCGCAGCAGGCGGGTGAAGGTGTCGGTGATACTCTGGCGGGTGCTCGAGGCAGGCATCTGCGGCAGTCTCTCCGGTTCGTATGGCTGAAGCCGGCTCGGGCGGCAATGGCGCGGCGGGCTTCGTTGGAGTTTAGAGAGCGCATGTTGCGCGCGCTTGACACCAATCCCCAAGCAGAATTTTCCTTTTCTGCGTTGGTTGTACATAAACTGTCGACCTGTGGTCGGGCTACTGTAAAATCCGCGCAACTCCCGGCAAACGCGGTGGTGCGGTGAAGTCGGCGAAAGCGCCTTGACCGGTCAGCGCCGGACCGGGAGAATCCGCCGCCCTTGCGGGTGCATAAGGCTAGGTAGCTCAGCTGGTTAGAGCGTGGCACTCATAATGCCGAGGTCGTGGGTTCGAGTCCCACCCTAGCCACCAATCAATCAAACACTTACGGTGTCGGTCCCAGCGCATTCTGATTGGCTTATCCCGGTTCAGAATCTACACCGGGCGCCGAGTGAGCCAAGGAAATCTCGCTGACGGGATGGAACCCTCATGGATGTTGTCCGCTGGCTTCCGTCAGCGAACGAATGATTTCCACTTCGCGTGCTCGGTAGGGTGTGCCATCGGCACGGAAGATATCGTGCAGCCACACCGGTGGCTGGTGCTCGACGTAAGGTTGCTGCCACGAATCCCACGGGAAATTGGTCTGGGTCTTGCCGAGTACGAGTCCCCAATTGATCGCTGCGATTCGCAACCGCTTTGCCACTGGCAGTATCAGGTCAAAGGTGCTGCCGACCGAGCGGGCCATGTATTCGGTGCATAGGATCGGCCGATGAAAGCGCTGCAGCCAGCGGACGCTTTGCTCGAAATCCTCCGGCCAACTGTAGTTGTGCAGCGATAGCACGTCGGACTGTTCAATCTGCATCTGTTCGAAAGGGGTGGGCGCGTCGTGCGCTACCCAATCGCCTTTCCACAGGCCGCTGGTCAAGGGTTGCCGTGGATTCTGCGCGCGCGCCCACGCGTAGACCTGTGGTAACAGGGTGGCGATCAGGCGGTTCTTGTTTCTGGCATCGGTCCGCGAATAAGCCGTACCGCCCTCGTTGTCTGGTTCATTCCACAAATCCCACCCGAGGACGCGCTCGTCGGTGGCGAAGGCGCCAATCACGCCTTCGACGTAGGTGCGCAGACGTGCGTATTCACGCGGGTCCTCGAGCGCATGCGCCGCCGGGCTTTGCACCCAGCCCGAATTGTGAATCCCGGGAATCGGCGGATGCTGGGTACCCAGCCGCGGCTCCGGATCCCAGCAGGAATCGAACAACACAAACAGCACTTTGATGCGATGCCGGGCCGCAATCGCGAGAAACTGGTCGATGCGCGCGCGGAACCCTGCGGCATCCTGTTGCCAGAGCAGATCGTGCAGGAACACGCGTACCGTGATCATGCCAATAGATTCGGCCAGGCCCAACTCATGATCGATCGTCGCCGGATCAAACGTATCGGCCTGCCACATCTCGAGCTGGTTGATGGCGGTCGCCGGTATGTAGTTGACGCCGACCAGCCACCGCTGCTGCTGATACCAGTTGTTTGCCTGTTGTTCGCTCCAGCGCTCGCGGCCGCTGGCCGGCAAGCTGTGCACACTGCATATGGCAAGCACTAGCAGGCTGGCGCGGAGAACCACCCCGCGCGTGCTGGCCGGCGGCCGCGCCCCAAGCGCTGCGAGCGGCATGCCTACAGCGCCTTGCGTGACAGCACTACCTGGCCGCTCACGTCACGCGCGACGACGATGTCGAAATGCTGGCCACGAAACGTGATGTTCTTCAGCGTCAGAGACTTCCAGGCATCGGGCAGCACCGGCGCGTAGGCTGCACTCAGGCCCTTGGCGTCGATGCGCAGGCCAGTGAACCCATATACGAAACTCTGCACGAAGCCAGCAGAGGTCGACAGGATGTAGCCGGCGTTGTTGGCGGCCGTTTCACTGCGAACATTGAACGGCGGCTTGATGAACCCCACCAAATTGCGCTCGATCCATTGTTTCGCAACATTCGCTTCGCCGAGCTCCGCAGCGTGCACCGCGAGCATCGACATCATCATCTCGTTCGGATCATCGCCATGGACTTTCAGCTCATTGAGCTGGAAGCTGAAGTCATTGCGGCGCACCTGCGGGCTCATGGGCAGGTCAAGGTTCGGATAGGCCAGCCAGGAGAGCGAGGAACCCATCCAGGTCACCTTGTCGTGTGGCACCGTCGTGTCGAAATCGAGGTGCCGCTGCTCCGGCTGCGAGAAGGGGATGTACATATGGCGGGAGACCTCCGCCCATTGGGGGTCGGGCCTCGTCGCCACTTCCCGCGCAGCGGCGACAGCGATGTCGAGCGCCTTGCGCGCGGCCGCATTGGTGAACGAATCGTTTGCGACGTCGTCGTAGGCTTCGTCGGGGGAGGTGACGTGGTGGATCTCGTAGCGCTGCTGCGCCTTGTTGTATTCGACCCGGCTGACCCAGAATTGCGCAATTTCCCGGATCACCGGCCAGCCATAGTCGCGCAGCCAGGCGCGATCGCCGCTGGCCAGGTAGTACTGCCACTGCGCAATGGCGATGTCGGCGTTCACGTGGATCTCGCGGAACACCCCGTAGGCGAAGTAGGGCGTGTGATCGACACCGGTCTCAGGATCGGACTCCCACGGGTACATCGTGCCGTGGGCCCCATACTGGATGGCGCGCTCGCGCGCGGGCTGCATGGTGCGGTGCCGGAACATCACGATGGGTTTGGCGCGCTCCGGGTGCAATAACAGCAGGGCCGGAAACACCCAGGAATCGCTGTCCCAGAAGGCATGGCCGGCATAGTTTGGCGTCAGGCCGCAGGCGCCCATAGGCCAGGCGGTGCCGACGGTCGAGTTTGACAACAGGTAGTAGAGATCCGAATGCAATGCGCGCTGTGCGCTGGCATTGCCATCGATCACGATGTCCGACTGCCACAGCTCGTGCCAGGCTGACCGATGCGCGGCCAGCAACGCGTCAAATCCATCTTGCCGCGCCGCGCGGGCGAGCGCCAGATTCTGCTGCGCATTGCCACCCCAGCCTTCGCGCGCGAGGGCCACGTATTTGGTGAATACGTACGGCTTGCCCTTTTCGACCGCGACGTCGATCACCAGCGTCAGCTGGTAGGCATCCTTGACCAGCTTGATGCCCATGGGCTGGAGCCCTGGCGGCAGGCCGATCGCTGCGGCCGCCGCCATCGTCAGTCCCTGTTCCGCCCTGGCGTCAAGCCACAGCGTCAGGTCGCCCGTATCGCCATCGCTGCTCAGGACGTGCGTGTCACCGTGATACCAGACTGGGGCACGATCGGCCGTGGCGTGGTTGACGGGCTCGAGCACGGACATGTTGTTGGCGGCGACCGCCGTCATCATCTCGTCGCCGCTCAGCCTGGCGATCGGGAAGCGCGGCACATGTGGCGCCCACAGATTGAACGGAAATTTCAGTTGCACGGTGCCGCTGAAGTCCGGCGTGATGGACAACTGACTTGCGGCCAGGTGCAGCGAACTCTGGCTGACCAGTGTCGTTACCCTGACATCCGTGGCGCGGCCGCTGTCGTCGGTATAGCGGTAGCTGGTGGTCAGCGTGGCGTCATACATGTTCAGGGTCTGGCTGTAATCCCTGAAGGCCTTGGCACCGAGCTTGACCTGATTGAGCCAGAACTCGCCCGCCGTGCTCTTGCCGGTGCTGTAGTTGATCTCGCTCCAGCCTGGAATCGCCGCGGGCCGCGCAATATCGTCCTTGGCATAGTCCATGAAGGCAACCATGTAGGCGAGGTTCCCTTCGGTGCCACGCGGCGAGGTCATGCTCGAGTAGTACCCGTTGGCGAGATAGCCTGGAAAATAACTGTCTAAATCCCGTGCGGTGGCCGTGAGCAGGAAGCTCGGGTCCACGTCGGCGGCTGCCACTGAGGCATGGCCACCGAACAGCGCCGCGGCGAGGGTGACAGCCAGGGTTGGTGCCGGCTTCATGGGCTCCTGCCGGAACTGGCTTCGGCCATGCGTTCGGTCTCGTGGCGGAAGAAGAACAGCGCAATCAGCAGCAACGTCATCGGCAGCAGGGAAAAATAGAAGGCGTGAATGCCGTCAAACCTTGAAAATACGATTGCGGTGATCCGTGAGCCGAGCGTGCCGCCCAGTGCCGAAAACACCACGATCAGGCCGGTCATCGGCGCATGCAGTGGTTTGGGCAAGGCACTCAAGGCGACGGAATTGATGACCGGATAAATTGGGGCCATGAGTAATCCGATCAGCGGGATGAGGTAAGCCGCGATCGGAGCATGAAACCAGCCGACGTCGGGGCGCGCCACCACATTTGCGGCCAGCGGCAGAGTCAACAAGACGAGCACTCCCATCGCAAGCACGCACAGGTTAAGCAGTACATGCCACCGCACGCGCTTGAGCACGAATCCGGCGCTGATGCGTCCAAGCGCGGTGGCGCCGGCGAGGATGCTCGCCAACTGAATGCTCATGGTGTTGGGCAGCTTGAGAATCTCCCGGTTGAATGTTGGCAGCCAGGTACCAAAGCTCTGCTCGATCAACACGTAGAGGAATGCGGAAATCAGGAAACAGTAGACCAGCGGCCGTACCAGCAGCCGCAGCATCCCCGCAAACGACTCGGCGGACGACGTGGGAGTAGTGGTACGCGCGGCCGATTCATCGAGCCTGGCTGTCGCGAGCAGCGCAATCACGCCCACGCAGAGCGCCGCCAGGAGCCAATAGACGTTGTACCAACGAGGGTTTGCGGGTGCGGCTGGATCGATGAAGGCGCTGAACAGCCAGCCGCCGAGCAGCACGCCGACCATGAACAGGCCTTCGATCGTGTTGGTGAGGCGCGAGTGCCCGGTCTTGTCCGTGGTCAGCAATCCGATCGAGGAATACACCGCGACCTTGGTCATCGCAAAGCCCACGCCGACGCAGGTAAACAGCAACTCAGTGGTGTGAAAGCTCGGATAGAGCGGCATCAGCGTGCAGGCACAGCCCACCAGCGCCAGCGATAGCATCATGGCGCGCCGATAACCCAGCACGGGCAGGAACGAGGCGACCGCGAAGGAAGTAACGGCGATTGTCAGATCCTTGAATGCCTCCAGCAGGCTGGCGTGGGGTTTGCTGATACCGAAGGTCACGATCGACTGCAGGATCACCGTGCCAACGCTGTTGAGCAGGATGGCAAAGATCATGTAGATCAGTACCAGGCCGGTAATCACGCGCAAACGACTCATAGGGCCCCATTTTGCCTTTACGATTGAACGAAGATCGGGGAAAGGGGGTGGCCTGCCCATGCAGGCCACCCCAACGCCACTAGAGCTTGTAACTGACGCTGAACTGAATCGATTTCCCCAGAATCGGGCGGTAGTTGGCCGCTACGAAGCTGCGGGGATCGCCTTCCGTAGCGTCGTGCCGATTGGTGAGATTCTGCCCGCTTATCTGGATGTCGTACTTCCAGGGCGTATTGATTCTCACGCCGGCATCGATCGTATTGTAGGCGTCGAAGAAGAACGAATTGGCGGGGTCGGCCGGCCGCTTGCCGATATAAGCAATGGAACCATAGAAATTGGCCGCCCAGTCTCCTGTGATGAGATTGTAGCTGGGGGTCAGCATGATCCGCACATCGGGCTGGCGCAGGATCTTGTTGCCTTCCTGCGCAGAATTGCCTTCCACCGTGTCATAGGTCGCGTGCTGGATCGTGCCATTCACGCCGAGGGCGAATGCGCCGGTGTGGTAACTGCCATCAAGAACTACGCCGTAGGCCTTGGACTTGAACGCCTGTGGGGCCGACCCCGGATTGGAGCCCTGTACGCCGGCCGTAGCATCGCTGGTGTTCCAGAAAGCCGTAGCGTACAGCTTCCATGCCTGCCCGCTGTACTTGTAGCCTGCTTCGAACTCGCGGATTTCCTGGATGGTGGCGCTCCCGTTGCCGCCCCGGAAACTGTCAAAGTTCGGGAACGCCCAGCCCGAAGTATAGCGACCGAATGCGCCGCTCTGGTGCGAGAACTCGTAGTCGGCGGCCGCCGTGTACGAGAACTTCGAGGCGCTTGCGTCTGGCACCACTTGATCCACGATTCCGCTGGGAAAATGATCGCTCGTGCCGCCGGCCGGGAAGGAGGCCGAGTAGTCGAGTGTCTGCCTCTCCTGGCGGACGCCGCCATCCAGTCGCAACTTGTCCGAAACATGGAAGGAATCTGCGACGTAGAAAGCCTTGGCAGTCGCGTCACCGTTCGAATCCAGGCCATAGTTCCAGCAGCCCGCGCCCGAGCCAGCAGTCGCGAGCAGGGCACAAGTTACATTGGGGCTGAGCAGATCGCCATGCGCAATGTTCTGCACCGGCGCCTGGTTGTTCAGCGACCACCAGTCGTGGGCTGACCACTGGGCAATGTAATAGCCGACCGTCAAGTCATTCTGGCCAGTCTTGATCGCCAGACTAATGTCATTGGTCAACGACCGAATCTTCTTCTTGACGACCCAGTACCCATATTCCTGCACCCAGTCGGTCGGGGCCAGGGCATTGCCGCCGTGCTCTGTGGTGACCGCCCCGGCCGCGAGTCCAAGGTCCGACACCTGTACCGCGCCACCGTCGGGCACGAAGCCATAGGTATCCGCATTGCCGCTGGTGAAGGACAGATTGTCACGCAACACCGAGTTGTCAGACGTATTGAACTCGGCGTTGATGCCGCTGATCGAACCCCTCCAGCCGCGGCCATTGGCGAAGTCGAAGGTCTCGTAGATGGCATCGCCATTGCTGTCCTTGCCCACCGGGATCTGGCGCATCCGGGTGTAATCGCCAAGCTGGCTGAAAGTGCCCAGGTCGTTACCAGATTTCGAGAAGAACGGCAGCAGCCATTGACCAACGTCATCGGTCATGCGGGTCCACACGCCGATCTTGCCGTGTTCCAGCTTCTTGGTGAGATTTGCCGTGAATTGCTGCCCCTTTTCCGAAAGAAACTGCGCGTCGCGGATGCCAGGCGATGCGGATGCATAGCCGCCCACCATGTAGTACAGGTCGTCTGCCAGCTTGCCGCTGAATTCGGCGTCCACGCGCTGCAGGTTGTAGTCCGAGCCCGTGTACTTGACGATGCCCTTGGTTTGCTCACCGCCTTCCTTCAGGCGGAAGTTTGTGGTCAAGCCTGGCTCGCCCTTGGCAAATACAGAGCCAGGTCCGCCGATGACTCCTTCCACTGAATTGATGGTCTCGTCGACCCGGAAGATTGAGCTCTGTTCCATGAAAGAGAGCGACTCGGTGCCATAGAGTGGCGCGCCATTGATCTCAAAGGTCACGTGCGGCGCATCGCCGGCTTCCGGGAAGCCAATCACGTTGATGTTGGCACCGGAAACACCGCCGGAACTTTCCACCCACACGCCCGGAATCTGCGTCAGCAGTTCGGCACTGCTCTTAGGCGCCGCGGCCTCAATCTGATCCGCTGTAACGGTCGTGATGGTGAAGCTGGCGTCCTGCTTGCGCAGTTCGGCGCCGCCCGCCGTACCGGTCACGATCACTTCCTCGATTTGTTCGGTACTGCTGGCTTCGTCTGCTGCCGGGACAATCGGCGCGAAGCTGAGTGCCACCAGACAGGACCCTGCCATCATGCCCAGTCGCCAGGTTCTGATTCCCTGGAGTAGGCCGGACACACCCCCTCTACTTCTGTTGTCGTCAATCATAGTGATCTCCGCTGTGTTGTATGCATCGCCAAATTTGGTAATTGCCGCTGAAATGTCCCACCACCTGTTTCCACTCACGTCCACTCCAGGAATCGCTCGATTCCAATGGAGGCAATGTCTGGAACCACGACGTCGGCAGTCGTCAGGCTCCGCGCCTCACCGATTCCCACCGCAAACATGTTTGCCGCCTTGATCGCGGCAATACCGGCGACCGCGTCCTCAACGCCGAGGCAATCGGAAGGCTTGACGCCGAGCGCACTCGCGGCGGCCAAAAAAATATCGGGTGCCGGCTTGCCCGCGGTGACGCTGGCTGGATTCACCACGTGGTCGAACAGCGCGGTAATGCCCAGCCGCTCGATCAGTGCCGGGGCGTTCTGACTGGCGGAGGCCAGTGCGATCCGGATTCCGCGCGCACGCAGGGATTCCAAAACAGCGCGGGCGCCCGGAAACAACTGGGCGGGCGCAAAGCTGGCAATCGATTCCTTGAAATACTGATCCTTTCGTTTCGCCAGGCGGCGGCGCTCGTCGGCTGGAAAGGTGCGCGTGGCGCGCTCCAGAATGATGTCGAGCGAGGTGGTGCGATCGACTCCCTTGAGCCGAAGATTCACGGTCTCGTCGAAGGGCACGCCGATTTCATCTGCCACGCGCCTCCAGGCCCGGTAGTGCAGAGCAGCCGTGTCTGTCAACACACCGTCAAGATCGAAGATGACCGCACGTACCTTGCAGACCGGCATGCGCTGGGGCGACGCCGACGGCGCCAGCGGCAACGGCGCCAGGGGCAACTTGGTCACAGAGCGTGGCGGTAGCGTGAGCTCGTTACCTTGATGCATGAGCGTGAGCGACTCACCCTGAGTTAGTTGATAACTGGCGCCTGAAGCGGTGACATCCACCCGCAGACGCCGTCCGCGCCAGAGAACCGTGAAGAAGTAGGCTGACCAGCCGGACGGCAGAATGGGGTTGAACTTCAGCGTGCCATTGCCGCTTACCCGCAGGCCGCCGAAACCCCATACGAGACTCAGCCAGGTCCCGGCCATGGCCGCCATGTGCGCCCCGTGGCTGGCATTGCCGTGCAGATCGTCCAGGTCCAGACGCGCGCCAGCGCGGAAATAGCTGAGCGCGCGATCAGTTCGTCCCAGCTCCGCTGCCAGAATGCACCAGCTGGACGCCGACAACGACGAGTCATGCACCGTGAGGGGCTCGTAGTAGTCGAAGTCCCGACCTTTTTGTTCAAGCGACACACCCTCACCAGCCAGCACATGGGCTAGCACGACGTTGGGTTGTTTGCAGACTTGGTGCCGATAGAGCGTGAGCGGGTGGTACTGCAGCAGCAGGGGGCGATCATCTCCGGGCTGAGCCGTGAAGTGCCATGGCGGCTTGTCGAGAAAACTGTCGTCCTGCGGGTGCACGCCGAGACGCTCGTCTACGGGCAGGTACATAGCCTCAGCTGCGCGCCGCCACTCGGCAGGTTCAGTGGCCGTCAGTTCGATGTGTTTTGCCAACTCCTGGTATGTCGCGCTGGCATCACGCTGCATGGCCTCGGCGACATCGGCGGCATGCTGCAGATGCATTTGCGCCATGCGATTGGTGTAGTAATCGTTGTCCACCAGCGCGGCATATTCGTCCGGCCCCGTGACTTCGTAGATGCAGAAAGCGCCGCCCCGCGCTGCGCTGTACTGGCCGATCTGCAGCCAGATGCGTGCAGTCTCAAACAAGGTCTCGGTGTTCTCCGTCGCCAAAGAGCGGTCCTCGCTCGCCAGGTGGTGAAGACGCTGGGCGTAGGCCACGTCAGCGTTAATGTGGTATTGAGCGGATCCGGATGGGAAATAGGCCGAGGACTCGTCACCAGCGATCGTGCGCCACGGGAACAGGGCGCCGCGTACGTGATTCATTTCCCTCGCATGGGCGCGCGCGCGATCCAGAGTGCGATAGCGCCAGGCGAGGCTGGCGCGCACCAGGTCGGGGGCGGTCATCTGCAGCACCGGGAGGGCGAATACTTCCGTGTCCCAAAAGACGTGGCCTTCGTAACCCTCCCCCGTGAGGCCCTTGGCCGCGAGCGCTGTACGGCCGTCTGCGGGCGTGGACTGCCGCAGGTGGAACAAATTGAAATGCAGCGCTTGGTCGAGCGACGGTTCGCCGTCGATCCCGAGATCGGCGTCGCGCCAGAATGCAGCCCACGCCTGTGACTGGCGGCCCTTGAGCTGGTCAAAGCCCACACCGACTGCATGACAGGCGATCGACGTGGCCTGCGCGCCGAGGTCCGCGGAATCCGGTCCCGACGACCAGGCGACGAACTTGTCAATGGTTACCGAGCCACCTGGGATGAGCGTAGTGGTAAAGCACTGGCCCACCGCGGTGGGATCGCCAAACAGCGGATTTCCAGCCGTCACATCGACACCCACGCGATGCGCCTGCGCAATGGCCACCTGCATGCCGGAGTGCCGTGCCGCCTGGGTCATGACGGCACACACGCCCTCGAGGCGGCGCTTGCCGATGATCAGCGCAGCGTCAGCGGCCGTGCCGACTCGCGGATCATCGGCGCGCAGTGCCGCCGCGCTGGCTTCGATGCAAGACTCGAGTGAAATGGGGCCGACGTAGTCGACGGAACGTACGGTAAAGCGCAGGGCCAGCAGCGCGTCACCGTCGAGCGGCACGAGTCTTTCGACGGTGATCTCAACCGTGTGGCCGTCATGCGCGCGCCAGCGCGTCTTGCGTGACAGCAGCCCTGAGCGCAGATCCAGGACCCGCTGACAACCGAGTCGCTGTCCGGTGGTGATATCGCTTGCAGTGTCGCCAAGACGAACGCGAATGCGTTTGCCGTCTGCGACCGGGACACGCGTGTCAGAGGCGCGCGCGAATCCCGGGAAACTTTCGTGATAGCTGATCGGCACGGACTCGAAGACGCCGGCCAATAGCGCACAGTCGGTGGGGCTCGACTGCTCCTCGCGTCCGCCGCGAATTCCAAGAGCCCCATTGGCCAAGCTGAAGAGCGTCTCTGCCTGCGCGGCGTTGCCCGACGGGCCTTCGTCGTTCATAGCCAGCTGCCAGCCGTCGGCGGCTGATCCTGGCGTCACAACGGATGGCTTGCTGCCAAGCGGCAGATCGACGGCCATAAACAGTGCTTCCCCCGCAACGGAGCCCTTGGTGTTCAGCACACGAGCTCTCGTGGGGCGAATACTACGCAATATGTTATCGATGTCAAGTTATCGATGTCATACGGCGAGCGGCTGCCCGACAATCACACCGACCCGGGTGCATATAAACTCTCAATGCTTTGATTTATAACTTAGTTATCTCGAAATGTGGAGCGCTGGGCAGATTAAGCGTCCGCAGGGTGCCGCCCGAATGTAGCAGGCGTTGAACCATCATTGGTATCGTTGTCACGACATCGATAACAAGCTGTCGTGTAGCGATGGAATAGGGCAGATGCCCAACAGAACTAGGTTGCGCGGACGATCAGGCTGGTTTCCAGGACTTCCGAGCTGACCGATTTGCCCTCGATCAGCGCGATTACCTTTCGAGCCAGCAACGTGCCGCCGGTGTGCCAGTCCTGCCGCACTGATGTGACCGGCGGCACGAAGGACTCAGCTTCTGGAGAATCATCGTAACCGATAACGGAAACGTCCTCCGGCACGCGTCGTCCGTGGTCTATCAACGCCCGCACGACTCCCATAGCGAGCGGATCGCTGCATGCCAAGACGCCGTCGAAGGAGATGCCTTCCTGATACAACTCGGCGATCTTGTGTACGCCGCCGGAAAACGTAAACGGACTGGCGCGTGAGGTCAGCGTGGCACCGCTGGTTTCCTGGACGATCTGAGCGAATCCCCGATGACGTGCGGCGATCTCCGCGTGGCGCGTATCACCCAGAAACACCAGGCGGCGTCGACCCAGGCCCAGCAGCCGACTGGCCGCAACTGCGCCGCCGTGTTCGTTGTCACTGCCAACTACGGGGTAGTTCTGTCCCTTGCGCGGAGCTCCCCACACCACCCACGGCAGGCCAATCTGCTCGATGGCGCGTACCGCCGTGTCATCCGCACCCTGGCCCAGCAATATGAGTCCCTCGGCCGCGTTGGCGGTGTTGCTGTCCATGCCGTGCAGGGTCGTCAGGAGCAGGTTGTAGCCCGCCGAAGTCAAAGCCTGCGATATGCCGCCTAGTAGCACCAGAGGGTACGGGCCGGTCATCGGCCGATCCGGCGACGGATCCATTTCAATGACCACGCCGATCGTGTGGCTTCGGTTGATGCGCAGATTGCGCGCCGGGAGATTCAGGCGATATCCATGCTCGAGCGCGAGCTCCCGAATCCGCTTGCGGGTTGCAGCGTTGACGTTGCCACCCCGGCGCAGCGCCCGCGAAACTGTAATCGTCGACACTCCGGCGATCCGGGCCAGATCGGCCATAGTCAGACGGCCCTTCTTGATTACCCGCCCCGACATAGTGCGCCTGCTGTCCGTAGTGCTGCCGCTCGCAGCCTTGCTCCAGACCCATTGTACGGCAACGCGGTCGGAGGCTGATTCCTAACGGCAAGGTTTCAGTGGCCAGAGTTTCTGTTAATTCAAGTGGCACTCCAGAGGCCACGAATTCATTCCACGCCAGATGAGAGAAACCGCACTTGAGCAGCGGATGGGTATTGCGTCCAACCGCGGATAAATGCGGCCCTGAGCTCCCACTACTTGAATCTTAGAACAAGAACTCCAACGTCTCGATGTCAGGCACTGGAGTGAGCCGTATGGTCGTTGGTGAGGACAGTCATGCTGCTTCGCCGAAGACGTCCGCAATCATCCGGTCAGAGCCAACTTATTCCGGGGCACCCGGTGGGGCACATTCGATTCATCGGTGAATAGAAGTGATGATTCTTCAACAACATACGGGGCTATTCGGTGGCCACCCTAGCCACCAATCAATCAAACACTTACGGTGTCGGTCCATCCTCTCACCAGCGCCAGCGCGGGACTTTTGCGGGACCCCAACTCGCAAACACATTCTGCAGCCGCGATCAGCGTGCTGATGTCGGGCGCCGAGTAGTGCGTCGTCACGTGCTCCCACTTGTGCCCAAGCAGCACCTTGCGATCATCGAAGCCGACGCCTGCCGCGCGCAGCCGGTGGCCGAAGGTGTGCTTCAGGTCGTGCACCCGCAGGTTCCTGAACCCATCAGGGCATGGTCGTCCGAACTCCGCTTCGTAGCGCGCCGCCGCGCGTACACGCGCTGCCTTCCAACCCGAGTTGTAGATCTTCGTGATTGGATGCCCGTGGCGAGTGAAGACGCGCTCCGAGTGCCTGCCGCGGCAGCTCTCGATGACTGACCGGGCCACGCGGTTAAGTATCACGTAGCGATCCAGTCCGTCCTTCACGAGCCGCTTCGGTACCACGAAGATCGACGTCCCCAGTTCAGGCACCTTAACCTCCCACCACCAGCTCAACTGCACGACCTCCTGCTCCCGCAGCCCCGTATTCACCTTGAACAGCGCCATGCTGGCCAGGTGTCTGCCGAGCCCCGAAAACAACAGGCGCTCCTCGTCGAGCGAGAGCGGGTATGGCTCGCGCTTGTTGGGATACCGCTGCATCTGGATCAACGGGGCGGTGGCCAGCCAGGGCCGGCCCCTCTCGTCCCGCCAGAGCCGGGTCGCGAGATTCAGGATGCGACGAACCACCGCGAGGTCGCGATTGATCGTCCCCGGGCTGATCCCTGCTTTCAGCCTCGCTCGGACGTAGGGCTGCAGCGTGTCGTGGTGCACACGACGACCCGGCAGCTCGCCGATGGAGGGATCCAGCGTGGTCAGTGACCGAGCGTCCCGTTCCAGGCTGCGCTTGTGGGTGTTCTCGACCAGGAACTTGGTGGCGGCTTCCCGAAAGATCCAATCCCGTTGTGCCCCGAACAGACGAACAGCCTGTAGGGCTTCCATCCGCCGGCCCCAGGCGGTATTGCACAGTCACGACGATCACCCCGTGCGCAGTCAGCGGAGGAACCATATTCCACGGCGGGTCCTGGGCACTGCCCAGGCGTCCCCCCCCGCCGTGAATGTAGACCATCACTGGTTGTTTCGAACTCGCCGGCGGATTGACCGCGAAGATGTTCAGCGTGAGGCAGTCTTCGTTTCGAATCACCGTGCCGCTGAGGTCGACTTGCGGGCACCGGTTTCCAAACGTTGTTGCGCTGCGCACGCCCTGCCAGCTTGTCGGTGCCGCCGGCGGACGCCAGCGCAAGTTGCCGACGGGCGGTGCGGCGAAGGGTATACGGCGGAAGGCGCGGTAGTCCCCTTCAACCGCACCCTGCAGCTGGCCGTATTGGGTGCAGACGACGGTAGCGGTGCTCACGCAGCCGGTCGGTGGCGGCACGACGACGCCTCCGTCACCTCCGCCGCAGGCGGCGAGCACAAAAAAACACAAGCCCCGCAGATCCGAGCGGGGCCAACCGATGTAGTGATGTTTTCATTGCAGGTCCCCTTGTTTTCCGCGAGCGCACCGGATTGCCCGGCGTCAGCAGCTCTCAGTGTTCGATGTGCAGCGCGGTAATCTGCGTGGCCCAGTGGGTCGTGTCGACGGCGATCTGCTGGATGGTCCAGAACGTCTTGTCGTCCTCGGGGTCGAGCGTCGTGCGGCTGTAATCGCCCCAGGTCGCGGTACCCACATCGGTGGGGAGCTGAAAGCTGGCGCGCCCGCGCTTGAGAAGCATCGGGGCTCCGAAGACCGTTTTCCTGTCGGCGGTCTTGCCGACCACCGCGTAGCTGCTTGCGAACTGACCTGGGCCTGTGCCGACAGCGTTGAATCCGATCACGACGTCGCCGTCATGGTTGGCCGCTATCGAGGGAAACAGGAAGCTCTGCGTGGCGTCTCCGATGAATCCTTCCTCGATGATGGCGGTGTTCGCCGCATCGATCCGAAGCCAATGGATGGACCCGCGCCCGGTCCCGGTATCGACGGCGTTCGTCGCCATCCAGATCTGGCCATTCACCTTGACCGGCGCCGTGTTGGCGGTAAGGAAGTTAGGGCCCAGCGGCAGGGCGTTTGGGTCGGGCTGTGGCGCAGCAAGAAAGGTGTTGAAGTCGTTCCGCCCAAAGAAATATTCATTCGGATAACCGCTGCCGACATCGAAGTGTGGCGCAAAAATTTTACCGCGGACGTCATTGCGCTTGTACGTGCCATAGGTGTATTGAATGTTGCCATTCGTCGACAGGACGATCTCGTCCTGCACGCCGCCGTCGAGATCGATTGTCGGCACGAGGAACTCCCCGGCGGCGGCAGGGAGAATGTTCTGAAAGACGGTCCCGCGATCGATCCGAGGCTTGCGGGCCAGCAGGTCGCTCTTGGGCAGTACGACGAGGGTAAAGCCCGTCGGATTAAAGTCCGCATCGAAGTCAAACGACGTAAGGAACACGCCCGAGCCGTTGTAGCCCATCACAGGCGAGTCACCGTTCGCGACATTTAGATCGTGGAGGTGAATCTTGAAGCCGATGAAGCCTTCGGTCGGATCGTCTCCCCGGGAGACGGCGATTCGCAGGCCAGTCCCTTGAGAGAGGCCGTCGGAGGCGGTGTTGATGGCAGATGCATACCATCTACCCTCGGTGGAATCGAAGGCGATGCTGGGACCGAGTGGAGCTTCATCGGCCCCGAACGGGACGCCGGCCTGCCCCCAAAATTCTCCCTCGGTCATCTGCACCACAGGGATGCCCTGCTTCGTATATACGGCGTAATGGTTGTTGACCATTTCGACGAAGTAATGCGGGCCAATCGCTCCGCTCGTATCCGGCTTGTCGCAATAAGAGCCGCCGGGAGGAAATTGGTACCCATCACTCCCGCAGTCGCGGGTGGAGCCGCGAAAGTTATGCCGGATGGTTGCCCGCGGTCTGGGCACGGCATCGCTGCCGCCCGAGAGCGCCGTTCCGGCCAGGCCCGTTGTGACACCACTGACCCCTACCTCTGGCGGTTGAGCGCCGTATGACGTTCGCGCGAATGCAGCGAATGTAGTGGCGAGAAGCAAGAAAGCACTTGTGGACGTTTGCATGGCAAATTACTCCGCTTGCAAGAAGTTGGTGAACTGCATGGGCTATCAAAACGTCGCAATGAATTGCGGGTGGTTACCTGCCGGAAAGGGTGGGCCTGCCATAGGGGTCAGTGCCCCTGTCGAAGCGTCCAGTGTGAAGCCGCTAATATCCGCCTCGCCATCATTGGTCACATAGAGGAACCGGTTGGTCGGATCGATGGTAATCGAATAGGCATCCGCGCCTGCGGCAACCGGAAATCTCGGCAGCTTACTCAGCGCGCCGGTGGTCGCGTCGATGGCGTAACCGACGATGTTCGTGCCTGTCGTGACGTACAGGTAGGCGCCGGTCTGATCGGTGGCGATGTAATGGCTCACCGGTATTGGAAATGGCGAGCCGCTGAGCTGCGTCAATGCCCCCGTATTCGGGTCGATAGCGAAGCCCGATATGGTTGGGTTCGTGGCATCCGGGTTTGCCGAGAAGAGGAAGTTGCCCCCGGCCCCGAGCGCCAGACTAAGCGGGTTGCCGCCAGCGGGAAACGGCGATCCGTGCACTGCGGTCCCGTTGGTATCAAATGCCGAAATGGTTGAGCCGCCGTGGTTCGCCACATAGAAGATTGACGCGCCGGGGACAACAACAACCGACGTCGGGCTCTTGCCCGTAGCAGTGTTGCTGGGGGGGCCGATCAGTGCACCGGTACTCGCATCGATGTTGTAGGCGGTAACGTTGTCAGAGCCTGCGTTCACAATGTATAGGCTGCTTTGTGCACCATAGAACGCCATGGCTTTCGGGTCGGTACCGGCGGGAAAGGGGAAGCCAACGGCGGTCAATGAGCCAGTTGCGGGGTCGACGGCAAAGGTGGAAACGTCGTTGCTGATCTCGTTGGCGACGTTGATATATCTCTTCGCTGCGCTCAAATTCAACCAGCCACCCCTGTCCTCGCCGATTTCCAGACCGACGATTGCGTTAGGAGACTTGCCTGTGGGCGTTGGCGTGCCAACCGCTGTCAGCGCACCGGTGGTGGCGTCGACGCTATAGGACGAGAGCGTATTGTCCGCGGCGTTGGTGACGTAGGCATACTCCGTACAGGACACCGTGATGCTGGTGTCATTGGCGTTTTGAATGCTGATGGTCGTGGTACTTAGTACGCAGTTTTGCGTGGGTGAAGAAGGCTGCTGGATAATGGAGACGAAGTCGGGGCCCAAGTATCCCGCGGGATAAGCAGAGTCCAAGGTGAACACGCCGTTGGCAGCGACCTGCAGCAGCCGGGGGCAATATGGAGCAGGATGGCTACCGAGATGCTGTCTGCCCGGTGTGCATGTTGCAAGTGTCAAACCTGAGCCCACCAGCCCCGATACCGTGCCTCCGACCGTATAACCGGTCTCGCAGGTCACCGTCACGTTCATCACGTTTGCTGCCGCGATTGTTCCTGTGCCGTTTGCGACCTGGCAATACTGAGCAGGTGACGAAGAGGGTTGAAGCGTTACCCGGACGTTGAATGCGGTGCCATCCGGGAGTGGTGCGCTGAACGTGAATGGGCCGGAAGCGCTGACCGCCAGACCAGCATCAAAGCCGTCATTCCAATTCAGTATCAGTCCGGAGCCGGTCAGTCCTGTGACCGTGCCGCCGATCGAGTAGGTGGCTGGGGGCGGGGGTGGCGGTGAACTTGAGTCACCGCCCCCACTGCCGCACCCGACCATGAACAGAGCGAGAACCGTCACCGATCCGATTAAGCGCAACATGATGATTCCCTCGCCGTGGTTTACCGATGGGAGTCATTTGGCGCTCAAGGCACATGGGCATGCATGAACCTGGGTGAAGAAGGGTGCCTGTTTCCTTGAAGATTCAGGAAGGACGTCGGACATCGTGGCTAGCGCCTCACAAACTGCAGCCTGACTTGCCTGGCCAGCAGACTCGCATTGGCCGGGTCGTACCCCAGGGTGCCGGTAGGTAGGAGCAACTGGTTGACGCGGGAGGTGCTGGTCGAGAGCGCTATTTATCCCGAGATTGAATCGCGTGATTGTGTGCCAGCCGGCGTCGAATTCGCTACGACGCCTGCGGTTGCCACCTCTTCGCCTTCGCTCCCACAACGGCCGCGCGTCAAAAGCTCCTCGTGAGGGACAGCCCCAATGTACGGGGTCTGATAAACATTGCGCCCTCGACGTTGGGCGTCGTATAGCGACGATTGTATACGTAGAGTACGCCGCGCTGATCGGTGAGGTTGTCGGCAAACAGGCCTGCGGCCCACAGCCCCCAGCGCAAGTCCGCATGCAGATCAAGCTTGGTATAGCCCGACAGGTCCGGCTCGCGCGGCGCTGCTCCGGTAAATCCTCCGGTAAAGGCGAAGTCGGTCGCGCGCGATCCGATGTAACTGCCCACGGCCCCGAAGGTCGCCGTCAGCCCGTGCCCCACAGGCATACTCTCTTCGATCGAGATATTCCCGGAGAAGCGGGCGGCGTACGGCAGTCTGTCGCCGGACACGCCGACCGCACCGCTGTTGGCCGGGAAGTCCTCCTGCAGGACTGCATCGCTCCAGCTGACCCAAGCGGCAAGCGTCAGACCCTCCGCCGCTCGCCATTGGCCTGAGAGCTCCACGCCCTGATTCTTGGCTTTGCCTGCGTTCGCAAAGTAGGCGCTGAGTGGGTTGGTCACCGAGATCTGTATGTCGTTCCAGTTGATGTAGTAGACCGACGCATCAAAATACACCCGACGATCCGGCGAGCTGACCTTAAGCCCGAGCTCGTAATTGACCGAAGTATCGGCCTTGTAGGCACAAGGGGCGGGAAAGAGCGTGCAGGTATAATTCGGGCCGCCGGGTCGATAGCCCGAGGCGACCCGGGCATAGGCCATCCGATCGTCCGACCAGCGATAACGCGGCGTCACAAGGTAGGTAAACGAGTTGTCAGTCGTATGTACGAGAGGCTGCGTCGCAGAGAACTCCGGCCCGGTGAAAATCTCTTCGTATCTCTGCTGGTTCTCACTCTTGCGCCCGCCCAGCTGAACATCGAACTTGGGGGTGAAGTGCACGGTCAGATCGGCGTAAGCGGCGCGCTCGGCGAACGTGGTGGGAAATGCGTCGCTCAGAAGAAGCCCCGCCACCGCTCCGGTTGGCGGGTCCGCTGCGCAGTTGACGGATCCGTCCTTACTGTCATCCTCATGGCTGTAGGAAAGACCGGCCAGCCAGTCAAAGTGCTGCAGAAACGAGCCCGACAAACGCACCTCCTGGGTGAACTTGTCCGTCCCACCGACATCAAATTGCACCGACCCATGCACCCCGTAGAGCGTATCGGGATCCGTGCCAAAGGCGTTGGTCGTATCAAAGCTGGAATGGGATTTGGCTATGTTGTAACTCGTGATCGAGGTAAGGGTTACCGGCCCCATGAATCCGGTTACGGTGCCGACATAAGACTGATTGTGCTTGGCGTAGGCACCGGCGCCCCGAACGGTCAACAGCTGGACCAGGGGATTGATGCCCGGCTCCAGCGTCCCATCGTTAGATCCGCCCGAGCGGATGTTCTGAAACAGACCGCTGAGCTTCACACTCCAACTGTCGCCGAGTTTCAAAAGCGCGGCGAATCGGCCGCCGTAGGCATCAACCTTGTTGACGCCCCGGAGGTTGTAAAGCGGCACGTCGAGGTAACCGGGATCCTGCCGGGCAAAGGCGCTTGCGCGGATGGCCAGCGAATCAGTAACCGGAATATTGACCGCGCCGCGGATCGCACCGCCGAGCCGATCGCCGTTCTGGGTTCCACTGCCGTCGGTCTCGATCCGGCCGCTGAGGCCGGCCGTGGAAGGGTCGACGGTCACGAACTTGATCAGGCCGCCGATGCTACTTGCGCCGTAGAGGGTGCCCTGAGGACCCCTCAGGACCTCAATGCGGGCAAGATCACTCGGATCGATATCCGGTGCCCCGGTAAAGTATGCGCCGGAAGCCGTGCTGGAGCCGTATGGGGCATCGTCGACCACGACACCCACAGTCGGGTTACTGACGAAACTGGAGGTCATCATGCCGCGGATCGAGATCCTTGCGTCGCCGAATCCGGTGGTCGTGAGACTCAAGCCCGGCACACGGGTGTAGTAGTCCTGAATACTCAGCTGGTGGGTGTCGACGAGGGTCCGGGCATCGATGGAGGTCACCGCCAAAGGCACGTCCTGAATACGCTCTTCCTTCTTCTGGGCGCTAACCACGATTTCCTCAAGCTCGCCTGTAGTTTCCTGGGGTGTCCGATTAAGGGTCGACTTGTCCTGCACCTTCCTGACGGATTGTCCATTCGCTTCCGCGCGCTTGAGCGCCACGGTAATCTTGTCCAAGCGATCTGTGTTCAACCCGGTCCGCACTGGCAACTGCTGAAGGGTTGTGCCAACAGTCAACGTTTCACTGACGGCCGAAACGCTGATATCCTGGGATAAAGCCGGCTCATACATGATCTTTGCGCCGGAATGGTCGCCCGGCTTGTCCAGTGCATCGGCTGGATCACCAGCGGGAAGGCGGAATTGCACCGACCTATCCGCGACTTGGGCCGCGGCGGGGCTATTGCCTCCCAACATGCAAGAGAGCAGCAGGGCTATAGGCGCCCCCATTAAGGTCAACGCCGTCCGCTGGTGGTGGGTGCTTCTCATAGTGCCGACGCGTCCTGACGTCGCTTTTGCTCTCCGGTTTCGCGGCCTATGCAGAACCGCTGCTTGCCACCCGCTCCCTGACGCTGCTGCTGTTCAATGTGCGGCGGCCGAGTCTCCGCGCCTCGGCACGTCCCCGCGTTGGCGCAGCGCCTCGAGCTGGCTGCGCTGCGCGTCGACATAGCGTCGCACGTCGGTTGCGATGGCCTGGAATCGTGCGTCGCCGTGCAGCGGCAGCCACAAGGGATCGTAGTTCATGGTGTACCACCAATGCGCGTAGTATCCCAAACGGAAAGACTCCGCCAGCTCGGTGAGCGCCGCGTCCTGCTTGCCATCAAGCAGCAGCACCCCGGCGCGCACGCGGTGTGAATCGCCCAGATACTTGGCCTCGTTGGCATCGTTCCACGATGACGCGGCACGCCGTAATGCGATCGCCTGGTCGGCTTGGCCGGCCGCGGCCAGAAGCTGCGAGAGATAGACGGCGGCGCGGACGTTGCACACATTCAGGTGTTCCGCTGGAGCGTCTCCCAGATAGTACTTCGATTTGATGAACGCAATCGCGCGGCTCAACTCTCCGGTCTTCAACGCATAGTCGCGCAGCGCTTCACCCTGCCATAATTCGCAGACGTCGTCGTCGCGCGTCCAGCCCTCCTCATCGTATGCCGAGAGGCCGGCACGCCGCCAATCGCCGTCGTGCATCGCGAGCAGTCCCGCTGCGCGCGCGCTATGCGGATTTCCGGCGACCACCACGCGTGCCGCCTTCGCATCGCCCAGATCGAGATACACCGCCATGGCGAAGTGACGCAACTTTGAATTATCCGGATCGAGCGCGATGGCATGCTCAAGGATCTGGATGGCTTCGGCCAACTTTCCCTCGATCTGCCAACGGGTCCATCCATACCACAGCAGCGCTGGAACGAAGTTCGGATCTAGCTCCAGCACCTGCAGCGTCTTTTGCCCCCAAGCCTTGACGCCGCTATCCGCGAGACTAAACCCCGCCTCTGCGAAATGCGCACTGGGCGACATCGGATCGACCCACAAGGCGCGCTTTAGAACGCTTTTGCCTTCCTCGGGCCGTTGCAGATCGTTATAGAGAAACTCGGCGTACGCCTCGAGTCCGCGCCCGTTGCTCGGATCAAGCGCAGCACCTTGGCGAAAGTCGCGCTCGCGCGCAACAAGTGCTGGGTTGTCCGATGTCGCGCTCGCATCAAGTGGCTCCTCTGACCACATGGCACGCGCAAAGTACGCGGCGCCCAACTTGGGATCTAGTTCAAGCGACCGATCGATCAACGGACGGTAGCGCTGCCTGGCAAGCCTCAAATTCTCGCGGCGTTGATCGGCCGCTTGCATCCTCGCGTCGTACAACGAAGCGTAGGCGGGAGCGAAAGTGGGATCCAACGCGGTGGCCCTCTCAAAAAACGGCACCGCGGCTTCCGACTCGGTGACCGTGAAGCGGCCGAGCAAGGTACGACCCCGCAGGAAGGCGAGGTAAGCCTCCAGATTTGCACTGCGGGCGCCGGCCCGGGGGTTGGGTGCGCCCGCTCCGATTCGCACTGACAGAGCGCCTGCGAGTTGATCGGCGATCTCATCCTCGACACTGAAAATATCGTGCAAACCGCGATCGAAGTGGGCCGACCAAATCAGGGTACCGGCAGCCGAATCTACGAGGTGCACGGCCACCCGCAACCGATCAGCCTCGCGTTGCACGCTGCCGCCGATCAGATAACCGGAGTTGAGACGCCGGCCGATCTCGCTTGAATCGATGTTCTTGGTTGGAAGGGCAAAAGAGGAAGTGCGCGCGATGACCGACAGCCCGTCAATTCGAGACAGGCGGTTGAGAATCATTTCCGGCAGGCCCTGTGCCAGATACGCGTCGTCTGGATCGGCGCTGATATTGTCGAACGGCAGGACAGCCACCGTGTGTTCGTGCGCGCCGATGGTGCCTACTTCGTGCAGCGGATTGTCAAGTTGCGCTTGAGTGCCCACGGAGCGGGCTTTACTTATCGTACGCACACCTACCGAGATCGCGAAAATAGCCGCCATTAGCGCTGGCAATAGGAGCCACGAGATCCGGCTCGGTTTGACCGTGACTGTACGAGGCTCGATTGCCGCCGTGCCTCCACTCGACAGCTCATTAGGTGGCGTGACGACGATCGGAGCGGACAACGGACTCTCGACCAGCGCCGCCGGACGTACGGCGGAAGACACGGCTGCAACGAGACGGTAGCCGCGATTCCGCACTCCGGCGATGTAGCGCGGATCTTTCGCGTCATCTCCCAGCGCCTCGCGCAACAAGTTGGCCCGCTTGGCCACGGTCTCCGGGCTAACGATCTGGCCAGGCCAGACGCGTGCCATGAGCAGGTCGCTGCTGAGGACGTCGGGCGCGACGCGAATCAGTGCCAGGAGCAACTGAAAGGATAGATAGGGCAGGGTGATGTTCACGCCCGCGCGCGTGACGCGCTGTTGTCCGACATCGACGTGCAGGTCGCCGACGAGAAGCACCTCGCTGTCAATGCCGTGCATGTCGTTTGGCACGTGGGTCATCGGTCCGCTACGACCAATTCAACTGTTGTCACGACAGACTCTGTGTTGATCGTTCACGACTCTCGATGAGAACTGCAAGGGCTGGCGCCGCATTAAGAATGAGTGACTCGGTCGTCTGGGCGGCGCTTCGCGAAGCTTCTTGCAAAGGTATACGGGCCCCAACGCGTGATGATACTGGAGGTGCACGACGTGAGTCTCGGGCTGATGCGCCTGCTTACCAACGGGCGCTGCTTACCGGCGCGCAACTTCGGGATTCTGGCTCGAGCCGTGACCCATGATGGCAGCGGCGAATGCCTCCGGGCCTGCGAGAGCCTTCGTGGCTTTTTACCGCCGGCGCTTCTTCTTCGTCATCGCGCAGAATTCCGCCGAGTAAGCGTTCAGCCATGCCGTCCCCCTCAAAACTCGGTCGCGTTCGAATCCACCTCCGCTCCGGGTAAGCTGTCAGTGCCTGTTGTACCGCAAGGGCGGCTTTCGGACAGGCATTTCAGTCGGACGACCGGCCGGTTCGGGGCCGAAAGCTGCTGGATGGGCTCCGCGGAAGCGGTCGTTCAGAGGCCCATACGAGCTCTTTCGGGCCGCGCGGTTGAACGGGGCGATCTCAGGCCGCCTTGACAGCGCGCACCTTCAAGTCGACTTTCAGACGGGAGCCGACGGCGCCAAAGATGGCAGCCAGATTATCCATGCTCGGATTGCCTCGGGGCGAGAGCATGCGATGCAGGCTTTTGCTGGGGGTATCCGTCAGCTTTGCCAGTTTCTCGAATCCAACGGTCGCATTAACCAGGTCTCTCAAGATGACGCGCGCAGTTTCTGGCTCATCGTTCAGGAACAGCGTAGCCGCTTCGTCCAGCAAAGCCTTGCCGAATCCGGGGTCTCGTTCAATCCTGGCCAGGACTGTCTTCTTGAAATTGCGCGTCAATGCCATTGCCATCACCCTTGTTTGCCAGTCCTTCTTCGCGCCAGCGCGGCGGCTTTTCGCTCCCGGTATTCAGCATGCAACGTCTTGGCTCGATCAATATCCCGCTGTTGTCCGCGCTTTGTACCGCCGCCGAAGAGCACGATCAGTGCCTCGCCATCTCTGGCCAAGTAGATTCTGTATCCCGGTCCCCAATCAATTACGTATTCGCCGATGCCGGTAAACCACTTGATGCGGGAAGTGTTGCCTAATTCCATACGCAGGTTGGCAGTTACAACCTTCGCGGCCGCCTGCGCATCGAGACCATCGAACCAGACGCGGTACGGGCACGTGCCGTCAGCTCGAACGTACTCCTCGACCTTGATCGTCACGGCGAGATGGTAACGTATATGTTACCAAGAATCAAGCTGCAATATGGGCAGGCACAATAGGCAGCCGTATAGGCATGGCCGAGTTGATCGGCCATGGCGCTCGCGCCCGCCCGCGGGAATTTCGCGGGGCTCGGTGGTGCTCCGTTGTGCTCAGTAGGGCAAATTGCAACGGACGCCCAGCGGCAAGTTATTGAATCGAAAGACCCTTTAACTTACTTTCCGCTCTCATAATGCCGAGGTCGTGGGTTCGAGTCCCACCCTAGGCACCAATAGGCAGTTTCGAGAAAGTCCGGCTCGATCCATGGTCGTCTTGATAGAAAGGAAAAAGCAAGAACGTCGCGAAAATTCTGAGTGCCGGGACATTCGGGAAATCCGGGTGACACCTGTTCACGACGGCGAGGTCATTTGTGGATTCCGGCACAAGAGCGGCGAGCATCGCCACTTCGGCATCATGGTGCGACCTGGTCGGACGTGCCGCCATTTGACCAGATCGCGAACGCCATTATTTGGTGGGAACCACCATCCGGATTGCACGCGTCCCAAGCTCCGCTCCTGTCACCGCGTCGATCGCAACGGGCTTGATGTCCGTGCCGGACTCGGCGTCCAGAAATCGCGTTAGCTTGCCTCCGCCCCGGTGCTTTCGGCCCCAGGCACCAATCATGAACAATACCGGCAAATAGTCGCGGCCGGCAGCGGTCAACACGTACTCCTCGCGTGGCGGGTGCTCCGAGTACTGGCGCCTTTCGAGTAGCTTCTCCTCGGTCAAGGTCGCTAATCGCTTGGTCAGCATGGTCGGCGCGATGCCCAGGCTTTTCCTGAATTGATCGAAGCGAGTGAGCCCGGCGTTCGCATCCCGCAAGATCAGTATCGACCATGCGTCGCCCAGGAAGGCCAGGCTCCGAGCAATTGGACAAGTGCCTTTGGAAGAATGTACTGAGTTCATATCATTTCGGTAGTGACATGCTATCGAAACGATAGTACCATGACCCCAGTAGTCCAGTCCAACCGCACAACCAGAGGAATCGTATGAACAACAAGGCTCTTGTCGCAATCGTAACCGGAGCTTCATCGGGTATCGGTGCAGCCACCGCCGGGCTGCTCGCCAGGGCGGGTTACAAGGTGTATGGCACCAGCCGGCGCGGCGTGCAGGGGCATAGCGGCGAGCAAGTGTTTGAGGTGCTGGCGCTGGATGTGACCAGCGACGAGTCGGTGCTGGCCGCCGTCAACAATGTGCTGCGGCTTGAAGGGCGTATCGATCTGCTGGTCAACAATGCCGGTTTTGGCGTGGCGCCCGCCGCGGCCGAAGAGAGTTCGATCCAGCAGGCACAGGCAATCTTCAATACCAACTTCTTCGGCCTCGTCCGGATGATCCGCGCCGTTGTGCCGCACATGCGGCAGCGCGGGAGCGGACGCATCATAAACATCAGCTCGGTATTGGGTTTTTTGCCGGCGCCGTACATGGCGCTGTACTCGGCCACCAAGCATGCGGTGGAAGGCTATTCAGAATCTCTGGACCAGGAGCTTCGCACCCAGGGCATTCGTGTTTCGCTGGTCGAACCGGCCTACATCAAGTCGGCGTTCGAGGCCAACCTGCTGCAACCCGATGAGGCGCTCGAAGAGAATCGCGACCTGCGCGCGGGGCTGTATCTGCGCGTGAAAGAAGCGCTCGAAGCTGCGGACAGTCCCGTTGTGGTGGCCGAGACGGTGGTGCAGGTGGCCTTGGCCGCGGCGCCAAAAGTGCGCTACACGTCGGGCGCGCTGGCCGGCCGCCTGCGCTTCCTGCGTCGGTTCGCGCCCGCCTCGCTGGTCGAGGCCGGAGTGCGCAAGGACTTGAGGATTGACTCCCAGCCAGCGGTGCACAAACGCGCCCCGGCCCTGTGAGAGCGAGTTCCGAGAGGAACGGGAGCAGCAGATGAAAGCATATTTCATCAACCGCTATGGACAATCCTGCGTGCTCACCTCAGGTGACTTGCCCGAACCGGCTCTGCGCGACGATGACGTGCTGGTGCAGATTCACGCGGCTGGCGTCAATCCGCTGGACAACAAAATCCGCCTTGATCGCGATCACAGAAGAATCGCTGGCTCTCAGGCCGGCCAACCTGACGATGGAGGATGCCTCGTCCATTCCGCTGGTGGCGCTCACCGCGTGGCAGACCCTGGTTGAACTAGGCAAGTTGAAGAAGGGTCAGAAAGTGCTGATCCATGCTGGTTCGGGCGGCGTCGGCACGATCGCAATTCAGCTGGCCAGGCATATCGGCGCCACGATCGCCACCACCGCCAGCGCGAAGAACGCCGACCTGTTGAAGGCCTTGGGTGCTGACATCGTCATCGATTACAAGCTGGACGATTTCTCGACCAAGCTAAAAGGCTACGACCTGGTGATCGACACGCAGGGCGGGGACACTGAAGAAATCGCTGCGTGTGCTCAAGCCAGACGGCAAGCTGATTGGCATCGCCGGCCCGCCAGATCCCGATTTCGCCAAGGCGCGTCGCGCGAGTGGATTTGTCAGCCTGGTGATACGGCTGCTCCGTTACGGAATCCGGAAAGCTGCCGGGCGCGCCGGCGCCAGCTACTCCTTCCACTTCATGAATGCCAGTGGCCGGCAGTTGGGTGAAATCACCAGCTTGATCGAAGCCGGCCACATACGGCCGGTGGTCGACCGGGTCTTCGCGTTCGAGGAAACCAGGCAGGCACTGGACTATCTGGAAACCGGACGCGCGCAAGGGAAGGTCGTGATCGCGGTGAAATGGCGCCCCGGCCGAACAAGGCCCTGATGGATCAGTGGCGGCGTTGCTACTTCGGCCATGCGGTGGTCACCTTGACCACCATGGATGCGCCCATCGGGCCGCCCGGCCCTGGCAGCCTTCTGCCCGAGTATCATGCTGCCGGCACACTTGCAGCTGAGGGGGGCGGATGGGCAGGCGGGTCATCATTACCTGTGCGGTCACCGGCGCGGGCGCAACCGTCGGCAAGCACCCGGCGATTCCAGTCTCGCCGCGGCAGATCGCCGCGGCCTCGCTGGCCACCTCGCGCGCCGCTGCCGCACCCAAAGTAGCAAACTGATGGGAGTGTGGCGATGGCCGTAACTCGTGCGATCGGGTGGGAGCTGGACGGCATGCCGCGTATCGTGCGCGGCGAGGGCAGCTATCTGTACGATGCGGCCGGGAATCGCTACCTGGATGGTTCGGGAGGGCCGGCGGCCTTCAGTCTTGGACATGCCAATCGTGAAGTGAACGCGGCCATCTGCGCGCAGCTGGCGCAGGTGGCCTGCGGCTACCGTTACCTGTTTACGAGCGAGCCGCTCGAGCAACTAACGGAGCTGATTCTGCGCAGGTGCGGGCCGCACTTCGGCCATATCGTGTTCGCGGCCAGCGGCTCGGAGGCGATCGAGGGCGCAATGAAGGTGGCGCTGCAGTACTGGGACGCGCAACGGCGCCCCGACAAGCACCGCTTCATCGCCCGGGAACGTTCCTACCACGGCAGTACGCTCGGGGCGCTGTCACTGTCCGGCTTCGCCGAGCGGCGCAGGCCCTTTGCACGAAGCCTGCTTGATGTGTCGTTCGTGTCTGCCGCGAACGCCTATCGGCCCCCGCCTGGCGTGGCCGCCGCGGAGCTCGCAACTGCACTGGCCGCAGAACTCGACGCGCGCATCCGCTCGCTGGGGCCTGAGAACGTAGCGGGGTTCGTGTTTGAGCCCGTCGTCGGCGCTGCTGGCGGCGTGGTGCCTGCACCGCCCGGCTATGCGCGAGCCGTGCGCGAGGTCTGCGACCGGCACGACGTGCTGCTGATCGCCGATGAGGTGATGTGCGGGTCGGGGCGCTGCGGAACGTGGTGCGCTCTGGAACATGACGGAGTCGTGCCGGATGTGATCGCGGTGGCCAAGGGCCTGGCCGGTGGCTATATCCCGCTCGCGGCGACGATCTTTCGCGGCGAGATCGGCGCGGTGATCATGCAGGCGCACGGCGCGATACTGACCGGACATACCTTTTCCGGGCACACCGCCGCCTGTGCCGCGGGGCTCGCCGTGCAGCGCATTATTGAGCGCGACGCGCTGCTCGATCGCGTGCGCTCACGCGGTGAGGTCCTGCGCGCCGCGCTGCAGGACTCGTTGGGACGATTTTCTGAGCTTGGCGATGTGCGCGGCCGGGGCTACTTCATCGGCATCGAGTTCGTCCGCGACCGCGCCTCGAAAGCGCCGTTCCCGGAACAGCGCGGCCTGGGCCAGGAAATCGGCCGGCGCGCGTTTCAGGACGGCCTGATCTGCTTCCCGTGTGCCGGGAACGCCGGCGGCGGATTGGGCGATACGATCATTATCGCGCCGCCTTACAATGCCAGCGACGCCGAACTGTCGGAACTTGTTGACAAGCTGGCTCGCGCCGTAGAGCACAGCCTGTTGCGACAGACATGAATGGAAATTTTTCATCCGCGACCTTGTCCCGAAGCGCCGTCTTGCGGGCACGCCGCGAGCGCCTTGGGTGAAGCGCGAACGCTCCCGCCGCTCGATCCTTCGATGAGCGGCACACTCACGCATGGGGGATGGGCACGATGACTGCGTACGTGATTGTCGATATTCAGGTGACGGATCCGGTGGTCTTTGATGAGTACAAGCGCCGGGTGCCGGCGACCATTGCTGCCCATGGAGGCTGCTACCTGACGCGTGGAGGCCCCACGGAGGTTCTGGAGGGGAGCTGGCGGCCGCGGCGAACCGTCATTCTTGAATTTCCCAGCATGTCGAACCTGAAGGAGTGGTGGAACTCTGCGGAGTATCAGGAGTTGGTGGACATTCGGAAGCGATCGGCAGATTCAAATATTGTAATCGTCGACGGCTCGTAGATTGATCGTGGCGGAATCCGTGCAGACTCGCTGGGCGCGCTGGCGCTTCAATCTGTTCCCGGCCTATTGGGGCACAGGTGCGCGCGTCACCTACATTGCAAGTGACTGGCGCGAGATCCGCATTGCATTACCGCTGTCCTGGCGGACCCGGAATTATGTGGGGACGATATTTGGCGGGAGCCTCTACGGTGCCGTCGATCCTTTCTACATGATCATGCTGATCAAGACACTGGGGCCGGATTACCTTGTGTGGGACAAGGCGGCGGCGATCCGATTCCGCCGGCCAGGCCGTTCCACACTGCGGGCACAGTTCATGGTGACGCCGGAGGTGGTGGATAGCATACGTGCCGAGTTGGTAAACGTGCCCAAGACGGAGCGGGTGTTTACTGTAGAGCTGCGCAGCGCGGATGGGACGGTGCACGCCATAATCCAGAAAACCGTGCATGTCAGTCGGAGGGGCGAGTAGGTTGAAAAGCGAGACGGTCCTGAACAACGAGGCAAGCAATAGCCACGCTCGATCCGGCCCCTCCCTGAAGTAGCGCGCAGGCAACGCGGCGCGCGTTCTGCCTCCCCCTTGCATCCCGCCAACCCGTGTGTTAAATACTGAACCATATGGTTCAGTCTATCCGGACCCGCTTCGATGCCTCGTTCGGCGCGCTCTCGGACGCCACCCGACGCGGCGTTCTGGAGCAGCTCGGGCGTGAAGACGCCTCGATCACCGACCTTGCCGAGAAATTCCACATGACCCTTACAGGCATGAAGAAGCATGTCGGCATCTTGGAGCAGGCGGGGCTCGTCATCACGGAGAAGGTCGGGCGCGTGCGGACC
This sequence comes from uncultured Gammaproteobacteria bacterium, assembly GCA_963811485.1. Taxonomy (GTDB): domain Bacteria; phylum Pseudomonadota; class Gammaproteobacteria; order Steroidobacterales; family Steroidobacteraceae; genus FEN-1191. The sequence continues at coordinate 602,743 of CAWERO010000006.1, read as the reverse complement.
TGCAAGCTCGGCCGGCGCCGACTGGAGGAGGAGGCGGCGTGGATCGAGCGGCACCGCCAACTCTGGGACGCACGCTTCGACGAGCTCGACATGATTGTCCAGGAACTGAAACGGAAGGAGAAGATCGATGGACGCCAAAAGAGAGGCTGAGCCTGTCCCCGTGGAGTGCCGCACGACGGTAGAGCGGAAGTCTGATCGTGAGCTAGTCGTTACGCGAACCTTCAACGGCCCGGCGCGCATCGTGTTTGAGGCGTGGACCAAGCCCGAGCTGCTCAAGCGGTGGTGGGCGCCGAAGTCGTTTGGGGTGTCCTTCATTGCCTGCGAGGCCGATGTTCGTGCGGGGGGCAGCTATCGTTTCGTGTTCGGCCACCCTGCCTCACAGCAGCCCATGGAGTTCTTCGGTAGATACATCGAAGTGACGCCGCACTCCCGCCTCGTCTGGACGAACGACGAAGCTGGCGAAGGTGGCGCCGTCACCACGGTGACCTTCGAAGCACGAGGTGCCGGGACGCTGGTCGTCATGCACGACCTCTATCCCTCGAAGGAAGCTCTCGACGGCGCCATCGCCTCCGGGAGTACTGGTGGGTTTAGCGAGACGTTCGGGCAACTGGACGAGCTGCTCGTCACGCTGGGCGCAAGCGTGGAACGCACTACACCAGCGCGCATGAAATGAGAGTCGGATGTGGGGAAAGTGCCACTTGCCGGTGGACGTTATACGATAAACTAGTGATCGCTCCCTGCGGCTCAATACGTACCGGGATGTGACTTGCAATATTCATGTTGAGTAAGACCATGCGGGTGGGGTGCGTTGGGGCCGATGATCGTGCGATCCTGGCTCCTGCAATCCTTGTCCAACGGCTCTTGTCTTGAAGCTGACCAGCCCACTCGTCGCGACGCTCATTGAGGGGCCGATCGATGTAGTGGGTGATGTGCATGGTGAATTCGGGCCCTTGTGCGAATTGCTCGGGCGACTGGGCTACGACACAGAGGGGCGGCATCCCGAGGGGCGGCGCCTGGTGTTTGTGGGGGATCTCGGCGATCGGGGGCCTGACAGTCCGGCGGCGATCGAGCTGGTTCGGGGGTTGGTGGGGCGGGGACTCGCGCAGTGTCTGCTCGGTAACCATGAACTCAATCTACTGCGCCATGAGAGCAAGCAGGGGAATCGATGGTTTATCGATCCGTCGCACCCGGAGCAGCAGCCGGGTGGGGAATTTGTGCACTGCCGGCTGGCGCCCGAGGAACTGAAACCCGTTTGGTTGAATTTCTTTGCGGGCCTGCCCTTGGTGCTGGAGCGCAAGGATCTCCGCGTCGTGCATGCGGCGTGGATAGCAGGAGAGATCGAGGCGTTGCGGCGTGCGCAGGGATCTATCGTCGAGGTGTACCAGACCTTTGAGCGCAGCACCGTCAGGCGGCTGAAGTTCGAAGGTCTGCTGGCCGCTGCCGAGGCGCAGGAAGCGCAGTGGGGCGCGCAGCTGGAGGACCGGTCTGCGCAGGTGCCGCTGCTGACCGCAATGGGCGCGGTCGATGAGCGCTACCAGATGGGAAATCCGGTGCGGGTGGTGACCTCAGGCGTCGAGCGGCTGGCCGACAAGGTTTTCTGGTCGAGCGGGAAGTGGCGTATGTGTCAACGGGTGCGTTGGTGGGACGAATATGTCGAGCCTGAGCCGGTGATCATCGGGCATTACTGGCGACGACAAGCCAAGCTGGTTGCCGCCTCCGAACATGCCTCCAACAAACCGCAGATGTTTGACGAGCCGCGCCCGACAGAATGGGTGGGCAAGCGGAACAACGTGTTCTGTGTCGATTTCTCGATTGGGGCGCGGCACCAGGAGCGCAAGCAGGGGGTTACGCGGTTCGAGTCGCACCTGGCGGCGATGCGGTGGCCGGAGCGGGAGCTGTGGTTCGAGGACGGGAAGGTGCGTTAATCCACTGCTGCGAGTGAGCTCGAGCCGCGGTCCTGGCGTGCTCAGTGCGCGCCGCCGGTTCCCGGTGCGCCGAACGGCGGCCGCGCGTACCAGACAAACGGTATCAGCAGCAGGAACGCGACAGCGAGCAGGTAGAACACGTCATTGACGCCGAGCGTCATGGCCTGCTGCGTGACCAGCCGATCGGTGTAGGCCGCGGCGGCGGATCCGCTAATGCCGTGATGGGCGAGTTGAGCATGCAGTGAGGTCCACGCGGCTGAGTCCGGGCGGATATGCTCGGTCAACACCGCGTGGTGATAATCCGTGCGGGTGTTCCACAGGTACACGCTCACGGCCGTCGACATGCTGCCGGAAATCGTACGAATGAAATTGCTGAGGCCGGCGGCGGAGGCCAGTTCCGCCGGGCCGACCCCCGACATCACGATCTGGTTCAGCGGCAGGAAGAACAGCGGCACGCCAATGCCCTGAAACAACCGCGGCAACGCCAGCTGCGAGAAGCTGGCGGTCTCATTTAGACCGGCAACCCACCAGATATTCAGGCCGAACACCAGGAAGGCGGTGGCGGCGGCCGCGCGCAGGTTGATGCGATGGAGGTTGCGGCCAATGATTGGTGCGAGCACCAGCGCGAGTATGCCCACCGGCGCCATGGCCAGGCCCGCCCAGGTGCTGGTGTAGCCCAGGGTGGTCTGCAACCAAAGCGGAAAGACTACGTTGATGCCGGTAAATGCAAAGTACGCCACTGCGATGGTGAGACTGCCGACCAGAAAATTGCGGCGGCGAAACAGGTGCAGGTCGACCACCGGGTGCCGGTCGGTCAGCTCCCAGGGAATCATGAAGCCAAGCGCAACCACGGCGATGACCGCGGCCGCAATGATCTCGATCGAGCCAAACCAGTCCTTCTCGTTGCCATTGTCGAGCATGAACTGCAGGCTTGCGACGCCGATGATCAGCAGCCCCAGGCCCACGGCATCGATCGGCGATCTCATCTTTTTCGATTCGCGCCGCCGCAGTATCACGCCGATGATCAGCGCGGCGAGGATGCCGACCGGCACGTTGATGTAGAACAGCCAGGGCCAGGAGAGATTGTCGGTGATCCAGCCGCCCATGATCGGGCCAAAGATCGGCGCGATGATCACCACCATGGCCCACAGTCCGAGCGCCAGGCCGCGCAGCTTAACCGGATAGTTGCGCAGCAACAGCGCCTGGCCGACGGACATCATGGGCCCGGACACCAGGCCCTGGATCAGGCGGCCTCCGATCAGCATCGGCATGCTGGTCGCCAGCCCGCACAAGGCCGAAAACAGCACGAACAACAGCGCCGAAGTCACGAAGGTACGGACCTCGCCGAACTGACGGCCGATCCAGCCGGTCAATGGTTGCACCACCGCGGCCGCCAGCATGTAGGAACTGATCGCCCAGGTGCCTTCCGCGGGGCTGACAGCCAGGCTTCCGGCTATGGACGGCACCGACACGTTAACGATCGTCATGTCCAGGATTTCCATGAACGAGGCGATCGACACGGCGAAGGTCAGCAGCCCCAGCTTCATGCCATGCAGCGGCAGGTACTCGCCGAATTGATCTCGCGGTTCGGAAGCGGTCATGTGCGGGTGCCCTGGACTGCCGCAATCCGCTAGTGCGCGCGGTCCAGGTTACGGCTGATGATCGCATCGGCCGCGGCGTTGGCGCGGGCGATATCGCGGGTGTAGACATCGGTGCTGGCGCCGACGCCGGCGGTCGGCGCGCTCGCCAGCATCGCGCCGCTCCGCTCATGCGTGTCCACGGTAACCGTGGCGGACAGACCGATGCGCAGCGGGTGCTTTGCGAGGTCCTCCGGCGCAAGCGAAACCCGCACTGGCACGCGCTGCACGACCTTGATCCAGTTGCCCGAGGCGTTCTGGGCGGGCAGCACCGAAAATGCGGCGCCAGTGCCCGCGGCCATGCCTATTACACTGCCGTGGTAAGTGACCCCGCCGCCATAAAGATCGCTGCTCACTTCGGTACGCTGGCCCAGCCGCAGGTTACGCAGCTGTCCTTCCTTGAAGTTGGCGTCGACCCATAGATGCTGCAGCGGAACGATGCTGAGGAGCGGCTCGCCGGGCTGAACATGCTGGCCGAGCTGGACGCTGCGCAGCGCGACAAAGCCGGCCACCGGCGCGACGATCGCGTTGCGGCTGGCGCTAACCCAGGCGTCGCGGTACGCCGCCCTTGCTTCCAGTACGGCGGGGTTCCCCGGCACCGACGCGCCATCGACCAGCGCGCGCGCCGCGTCCGCCTGGTGCTGCGCCTGCGACAGATTGCTGCGCGCCATCGCCACCGCTTCGTCGGCGTGCTTCACTTCCTCGGGTGCAATGGCCTGGTCCGCGAGCAGCGGCGAACGGCGGGCGAGATCCGCCTCGGCGCGCGCCAGCTCGATCCGGCCTCGCCCGACCAGCGCGTCGTACTGGTCGGCCATGGCCTGCTGCTGGCGGACCTGGCGTACCGCCCGCGCCAGCGCGCTTGCGGCCCGGCTCAGCGCCGTATCCGCGTCGGTCGGGTCGAAGCGCACCAGGACCTGGCCGGCGTCTACCAGCTGGGTATTCTCCGCATACACGCCCACCACCGTGCCGGCGATCTGCGAGCTAAGCGCAACCTGGTTGCCGTTGACGTAGGCGTCGTCGGTTTTTTCGCGCTCGGACAGCACCACGTACCAAAGCACAAACCACAGCAGACCGAGTACGGCAAAAACGCTGGCGACGATCGTCAATATGCGGCGGCGCCTGCCATTGGGAGCGGCGGGAACTGCAGCTTCACTCGGAGTGTTCATTGTGGGTATGCCGATACAGTGCTGATTGGGGAATTCTCGAAGCCGCCGCCGAGGGCGCGCTGCAGCGCTATGTCGGCCGCGAGCGCGGCGGCGTCGAGCTGCACCATGGCGTCGCGTTGCACCAGCAGCGCGGATTGCGCGCTCAGCGCCGGACGGAGGTCGGTGAGCCCCTGCCGGGCGCGCGCGGCGGCGCTGCGTTCCAGTGCGCTCATGGCCTGCAGTTGCGCGAGCTGCTGGGTGCGTTCAGACGCCGCCTGCTCGCCTGCGATCACGCTGCCGGCCACTTCGCGCGCTGCGGCGATCACCGCTTCGTTGTAGGTTGCAATGGCGCCGGAAATCCCGGCATCCGCGAGCTTGAGTTGCGCGGCGCGCTGGCCGTTGTCAAACAGCGGCAAATGGATGGCGACGCCGATCTGCGGGTTGGCACTGCCGGCCTGCAGCAGCTTCGACAGATCGATGGTCTGCAGTCCGGCCAGCGCGTGGATCGATAAGTCCGGGTAATACTGCGCCGCGGTGACGTGGCGCCGGCGCTGCGCTGCCTCGACACGCCAGCGGCTGGCGGCAATGTCCGGCCGCCGTGCCAGAAGGTCCAGGCCGACGCGGTCGGGCACAGCGGCCGGCACGATTGGCAAAGGCTTCGCTTCGAGCGCCGGCAGTTGCGCCACCGCGTGAGCGCTCAGCGCCGCCAAAGCGACCAACCGCAGCTGCGCCGAACCCTGCAGCGTGGCCAGCTCCGCGCGCGCCGCCGCGAGATCCGCACTGGCCTTGCTTTGCTCGTCCGTGCCGTCAATTTCAGCACGGCGCCGTTCGTCGGCGATGGCGCCGAGGTGGGTAAGCGTGACGATGCGATCCCGCAGCAGGGCAAGGCGCGCCTGATCCGCCTGCCAGCCAAAATATGTGTCGACCACTGCGCTGGCGAGTACCAGCGCCGCCGCGGTCCGGTCGGCCGCCGCTGCCTGCGCCTCGTTCGTGGCCGCCTCCACACTGGCGCGCTGCTTGCCCCACCAGTCAAACGTGTAGCTGGCCGAGAGGCCGAGGTCGGACTGGTTGTACCAGTTGAATCCGAGGAAGCGCGGTGGCAGCAGGCCGGTGTCGCTCAGGCGCTGCCGTTGGGTCTGCGCGCTCGCTTCGACACGCACACCGGCCTCCGCCGCGGTAATCCGCACCGACTCGCGCGCGCCGTCAAAACGCGCATGCGCGGCGGCCAGCGTCGGGCTGTCGGTCAGCGCAGTCCTGACCAACAGGTCGAGCGTGGGATCCTGATAGCGCAGCCACCAGTTTGATTCGGGCCACTGTCCGCCCGCGGGCAGGATTGTGCCAGACAATGGCACTTCACCCAGCAAGGCCGGCGCAGCGGCGGGCTTCATCGCCGCGCAGCCGGCGACCAGGCTGCAGGCCCATGCCAGAGCAATCGGCGCGGGTCTCATGTGTCATCGCCCTTGGACGCAGGAGGCTGGTCAAGCGTCAGTTGCGCGAACAGCTTTTTTAGGTCCCGCAGCAAGCGGGCCTTCTCTGCCGCGCTGAAATCCCGGTACAGGTCGCGCGTGTATCCAAACATCCGCGGCAGCACTTCGCGCACCAGTTCCTCGCCGCGCGCCGTTATCTTGATGTCCATGCGCCGCCGGTCTTCGTCGCTGAGCACGCGCGTAATCAGGTTCCGGGACACCAGGGCGTCGCCGATGCGCGTCATGCTGGCGGGGCTGTGCGCCAGGCTGGCGCACAGATCACTCGGACAGGCCGCGCCCTCCGGCATGGAAAACAGCGACAGCAGGGTCCGGAATTCGACGTCGCTCAGCTGGTAGGGGCTGATGGCCTCGTCGACGTGCGCGGTGATCACCCGGCCCATCAGAATGATGACCCGGCACAGCAGCGCCTCGGTAACGGGGAGTCCCGGCAGGCGCTCGGCCGCCCGCCGCATTCCCTGCTCCATCAATTCGATTCGGTCCACGGGCGTCGTCCTACGCTGCGAAATTACTATCGACAAAATATTTTAGTACAAAAATAATAATTTGCAAGACAGACTGGCCCTTGCCGGGAGTCCGTACCACTATCATGGCGGTCGCGCTTTTCGGGCGATGCCAACGATTGCAGAGAATGAGCCAAGCCAAGACCGCTCCATCATTGCGTGGCCGTGTGTTCTTCTGGTCACTGACTTCCGCTCTGGCGGGATTCCTGTTCGGCTTTGACACCGTGGTCATTTCGGGCGCCGAACAGCGGATCCAGGCCTTGTGGCAGTTGAGCCCGGGGCTGCACGGTTTCGCCATGGCGTCCGCACTCTACGGCACGGTTGTAGGGTCGCTCCTCGGCGGCATTCCGACCGACCGCTTCGGGCGCAAACCCACGCTGCTCGGGATTGGCGTCCTTTACGTGATTTCCGCGCTCTGGTCCGCCATGTCGAACGATGTCGACTCCTTTATCATCGCGCGGCTGATCGGGGGTCTGGGCATCGGCATGTCGACCGTGGTTGCGCCGCTCTACATTTCCGAGATCGCGCCCGCAAAACACCGCGGCCTGCTTGCCGGAATGTTCCAGTTCAACATCGTATTTGGCATTGTGGTCGCGTATCTGTCGAACGCCCTGCTTACCGGTACAGGACCCGACGCCTGGCGATGGATGCTCGGCGTGGCTGCCTTCCCGTCGCTGATCTACGCCGGCCTTTGCCTTGGCCTGCCCGAGAGTCCGCGCTGGCTGCTGGGCCGCAAGCGGGACCGCAGTGGCGGCGTGGCGGTGCTGCGCCTGATCGAACCCGCTGCTTCGGCGGTGGAAATCGACGCCCTGGCGGATGCCATCACCGAGGCTTCCGCCACCCGCGCACAGGCTGGCCCATTCTGGACGCGCTCGCTGCGCGTACCCATCGTGCTGGCAGTGCTGATCGCGGTGTTCAACCAGATGTCGGGCATCAACGCCATCCTGTACTTCGCTCCGCGCATCTTCGAGATGACCGGACTGGGCGAGAAGGCGGCGCTGCTGCAATCCGTGGGGATTGGCATCACCAACCTGATCTTCACCTTCGTGGGCCTGTGGCTGATCGATCGCCTGGGCCGGCGGACGCTGCTCTACATCGGATCCTTCGGCTACATCGGCTCGCTCGCTCTGGTTGCGTGGGCGTTCTTCACCGGCCATGTCACCATCGTGCCGGCGTGTATCTTCGCATTCATCGCGGCGCATGCCATCGGGCAGGGCACGGTGATCTGGGTGTTCATCGCCGAAATATTCCCCAATCGGCATCGCGCCGAGGGCCAGGCGCTCGGCAGTTCCACGCATTGGATATTCGCAGCGCTCCTGACCACGCTGTTCCCGAAACTGGTCACCGCCTTCGACCCGGGCTACGTGTTCCTGTTTTTCTGCGGCATGATGGTGCTGCAGCTGCTGTGGGTCCGGACCATGGTCATAGAAACCAAGGGCGTGGCACTCGAGGATGTGCAGCGGCAGCTGGGCGTGGCGTAGCGCACCGGCGCCGGCCAGCGTTTACCATGAGCACGCCAGGCGCGAACTGCACCCGAACATCGTTCGGGGTGATGCCCGTGGACTCGACGCTGAAAGGCAACTGATGTGCCGAGTGCTCCGCGCCAGGCCTGGTCGGCAGGCAAATGGGATGCAGTGCGGCGTCATGGGCCGGACAGGCGCGTGGAGGTGGTGACTGTTGTTGAGCCCTGGACCAGCCCGTCGCTGCGGGCGGTAATGTTCAGTCTGCCACCGTGGCCGGCGCGCGAGCGCACGATCAACAAGGCGAGACCGTTGAACGCCTGGCGGTGATCGGCGTGAAACGGCTCGAGCGAGGCGGCGTTGCCGTTGTCCACCGCCGCAATGGTCCCGGGGCCGGAAACATGGAACGTCAGCAGCTGAGCTGCGGTCGGTACCAGGTTTCCGGACCGATCCTCGATCCGTGCGGTGATGAAGGCCAGATCGTCGCCGTCGGCGGCGATCTGCGCGCGATCGGCGCGCAGGCGGATGCTTGCCGCCGGGCCGGCAGTCCTGATTTCCGCGCGCGCCACTTCCTGCCCTCCGCGCCGGGCGCTGGCCGAGAGAATTCCGGGCGCATAAGGCACCTGCCACAGCAGGCGATACTTGCTGCTGAAGGTTTCGGTGGGGCTGACGTTGCGGCCAACCGGCAATTGGATACGCTCCGTCAATGCCCGCTTGCTGCCCAGTGATTTGCCGTTGAGGAACAGTTCGACTGCTTCGGTATTGGTATAGACCATGACCGGGATCAGTTGTCCCTCGCGGCCGGGCCAGTTCCAGTGCGGCAGCACATGCACCATCGGCGCCTGCGTCCAGGCGCTCTGGTACAGGAAATACCGATCCTTCGGAAACCCGGCCAGATCCACCATCCCGAAATAGGAACTCCGCGCGGGCCAATCGTGGCTGTTGTCTTCCTGCCAGCCAAAGAACGGGGTTGGTTCGCCGAGGTAGTCAAAGCCGGTCCAGACGAACTCGCCCAGAACCTGTGGCACGCGCTCCTGTGCGTCGAATTCCACGTCCGGGCAGTAGGCCCAGGAGGGTGCGATGAGGTCGTAGCTGCTGAGCTGGAGCGATGGATGCTTGTCATACTTTTGCAGCGGCAGGTGATAAACGCCGCGGGAACTGACGCAGGAGGCGGTTTCTGATCCGTAGATGATCCAGTCAGGGTGGTCACGAAGGATTTCCTGGTAGTGATTCGGTGCGTAGTTGAAACCCGGGATGTCCACCTCGTCCGCCAGCTTGTTGCCAATGGCATCCTGCCATTGGTTGAATCCCGCGGTAGTGGGTCGCGTTGGGTCCTCCTCGTGAATCAGCCGGCTCAGACGCCGGGCTTGCTTCCACCCATCGGCCTGGCCCTGCTCAGGCACTTCATTGCCGATGCTCCACATGATGATGCTGGGATGGTTGCGGTCGCGGCGCACCATGTCACGCAGGTCTCGCTCCGACCAGGCATCGAAGTACTTGCTGTAGCCGTTGGGCACTTTCGGGATCCGCCACATGTCGAAGGCTTCATCGAGCACCAGGATGCCGAGCCGGTCGGCGAACTCGAGCAGTTCCGGTGACGGCGGATTGTGGCTGGTGCGGACGGCGTTGACCCCGGCAGCTTTCAGGATCTGCAGTTGCCGTTCGGTAGCGCGGCGACTGACTGCGGCGCCGAGCGCCCCCAGGTCATGATGCAGGCAGACGCCGTGCAGGCGTACGCTGCGGCCGTTCAGCAGTAAGCCGCGTTGCTTGTCGAAGGCAACCGAGCGCACCCCGAATGGGCTTTCGTATCGATCAACCACCCGGCCGGACTCGATGACTTCCGAAATCACCGCGTACAGGTAGGGGTGCTCAACGTCCCAGCGTTGCGGGTGGGGGAGGCGCAATGAGAGCGAAGCGGCTGCAGCGCCGTTGGCCGGGATCTGCAGCGGGGTGCGTACGGATGCGAGCCGCAAACCCGCCTGGTCGACAATTGCCGTGCGCAGCTCGACACGTGCTGGCGCGCTGCGCTCATTGCGCAATTCGGTCCTGACCGACACCGTGGCCTGCTCCAGCGCAACCTCGGGGGTCGTGATGAATGTGCCCCAGCGTGCGACATGCACCGGCCCGGTAACATTCAACCAGACATTGCGATACAGGCCGGCGCCCGGATACCAACGTGAGGAATCGGGTTCCGGTGCCAGTCGTACCGCCAGTACGTTGAGGCCGCGGCCAAAGCGCAAATGGGCAGTCAGGTCAAAGCCAAAACCGATGTATCCGTACGGGTGCTCGCCCAGCTTCACGCCGTTGAGCCAGACTTGCGCATTGGACATGGCGCCATCGAATTCCACCGTGACATCGCGTCCCCGCTCGCTCAGCGGCAGCGTAAATGCCTTCCGATACCAACCGACTCCGGCGACGGGCAAGGCGCCCGTTTGCGGGTTCAGCTTTGCATCAAATGGGCCCTCGATCGCCCAGTCATGCGGCAATCGCAGTGGAATCCAATGCGCATCGTCAAAAGTCGAGCGCTCCGCTCCAGGGGGGTCGCCGCGTACAAATCGCCAGTTGTGGTCGAAGGACTGATGGCGAGCGATCGGATCGTGCAAGCGCGGTTCCGCGCTGCCGGCCAACGCGGTCCACGTCAGACATGCCACGAAGCAAAGCAGGCGTACGGCAGTTCGACTATGCATCGTTCTCAATTGCGTCGTTCCCATAAGGCAGTTGTTTCAGACCATCCCAGCGGGACTTACGGTGCGGTCAGGTTGAATTCCTGAATCGCCTCGGCGGTTCCACAGATCGCCGGCATGTTAGGCTTGGCCTGACTGCTGGAGTTCATCGTAGCCGCGGCGTGCTCGTCAAGCCAATGGCAATCCGCGCAGTGTTGCCGCGATGCGCGTAGCCGGGCACACCCACAATGGAGCATTCATGTCGATAGCCGTCGGCCTCGTGGGTTTTGGCTATGCGGGACGTGTGATCCACGCACCGCTGATAGTCGCGAGCAGGATGGAAATTGTGGGAGTGGTGTCGCGTCAGCACGACGCAGTGCGCGCGGCAATTCCATCGGCTGAAGTGCTTGCAGATCTCGAGGCGCTGCTTTCCCTGCGCAGGCTTGACCTGGTCGTCATCGCTACCCCGAACGATCTGCACGAGCCGCAGGCGCTCGCCGCGATGGCGGCCGGCAAGCACGTGGTCATAGACAAACCCATGGCGCTGACCGTCGCGAGCGCCGATCGGCTGATTGGGGCCGCCGCCCGATCGCGCGTAACACTGACGGTGTTTCACAATCGCCGCTGGGACAGTGATTTCAAATCCGTAGCACGGGTGATCGCAGCAGGCAGCCTGGGACCCATCCATACTTTCGAGGCACGTTGGGACCGCTATCGGCCCAAGGTGCCCGAGCGGTGGCGCGAAAGCGCAGCCCATGGCGGCGGGGTCCTGCTTGACCTGGGAACGCACCTCCTCGATCAGGCACTCGCGCTATGCGGCATGCCGGAGTGGCTGCAGGCTGACCTGTACAGCCAGCGGCCCGGCACCAGCGTCGACGATGCATTCGAACTGCGCATGGGAAGAGGGCGATTGCGGGTCACATTGGGCGCGAGTTCACTGGCGGCGGCGCCGGGCCCGCGATTCCGGGTGCTGGGCGATCGCGGCAGCTTTACCAGTGGTGGAGTGGACCCGCAGGAAGATCAGCTGCGCTCCGGGATGACGCCGGCCGATGACGCATTCGGACTGGATCCATCGGCTGGCGCGGGATGCCTGGTGGCAGGAGGCTCGGCTGAAGCGAGCGCCGTGCCGGCGGAGCGAGGCCGCTGGCGTGATTTCTATGGGGCGGTGCGATCGTGCATCGAGACGGGATCTGCGCCCCCGGTGTCACCGGCAGATGCGCGCCGCGGCTTGCAGCTGATCGAAGCTGCGCAACGCAGCAGCCGGAGCGGTGCGCGGGTATTGATCGGGTAGACTCATGTCAGTCCGCGGCTGCCGGCCCCGCTTCGGGTTCAGGTTGCCGGCATTGCTTCGCCACCTGTTCGCGTATGAGCTGCGCCAATCGCAGTGCGCCGGGACCTGCATAGTCGCGATCGGCAAATACCAGATAAAGTTCGCCCCAGCGCTCACCGCCCTCGCGCAGCGGGAGCAGCTTGAGTTCGCCCCGATCCAATTCGCCGCGCACCGTTTCTTCCGGAAACCACGCAAACCCGCAACCGATGCTGACCGCATGGATCGAGGTGGCTTTCTGGCTTACGGTCCAGCTCTGTTCCGCGCCGAGCCAGCTGCCGCTGCGGCGCTGGCTGCCCGTATCGCGGATCACCAGGTGGCGGTGCTTGCGCAGGTCCTGGAGCGTGAGTTCGCGCCCGAGCTGGTGCAGCGCATGCAGCGGATGCGCCATGGCGACGAAGCGCAGCCGCATCAACGGGTCGCCCGCAAAGCCAGGCGGGATTTGCGAGCAGATCGCCAGATCCACCTTGCGCTGTAGCAGTGCTTCCTCGGTGCCGCTGAGCACGCTCTCATACAGTTCGATGCGCGTCTGCGGCCGCTCTTCGCCGAACTGCGCGAAGCATTGCAACAACAGCCAGGTTGGAAAGATGATTTCCACCGCGAGGCGCAGCTCCGACTCCCAGCCCGCGGCGAGGCTCCCTGCGGCTCCTTCGAGCGCGCTGGCTTCTTCGAGCAGCGCTTTGGCGCGGCGGTAGAGCACCGCGCCGCCGGGGGTCAGGTGAGCCTTGCGGCCCAGGACCTCAAAGGCTTTCACCCCCAGCAAGGACTCCAGTTTTTGTACGCCGTAAGTGACGGCCGACTGGCTCTTGTGCAGGGCGGTCGCAGCCTGGGCATAGCCGCCAGCGTCGACCACGGCCAGCAGGCAGCGCCATTGTTCCAGGGATATTCGCGGTTGATCGAGCATATATCCATAAAATGGATAGATAGACCCCATATATTCTACTTTTGTATCTAATCAATCAATAGTTCAATGGAGGTGCATCAAGAGACCCGTTCCAACCCAAAGTCTTGAGGAGATACGCCCGTGACCCAGCTGCTCCAGATCAACGCCAGCATCAACAATGGCAACGGCCAGTCCAGCCAGCTCGCCAGGCAGTTCGTAGACGCCTTCCGGCACAGCAATCCCGCGACAAGAATCGTGGTGCGGGACGTCGCCGCGAGTGAACCCGTGCCGCACCTCGATGGCGAGCGATTCGGCGCGTTTATCACCAAGCCGCTGGAGCGCACCGCTACGCAGCAGGCGGTGGTCGCGTATTCTGATGCGCTGATCAACGAACTGCAGCAGGCCGACGTCATCGTCGTGGGGCTGCCGATGTACAACTTCGGCGTACCTTCGCAGCTCAAGGCCTACTTTGATCACGTTGCGCGCGCCGGTGTAACCTTTAAATACACGGAGCAGGGCCCGGTGGGGCTGCTGACCGGCAAGAAAGCGTATGTGTTCGCGGCCCGCGGCGGTGTTTATGCCGGCAGCCCGCTGGACACGCAAACCGGCTATGTGCGCGACTTCCTGCGCTTCATTGGCATCAGCGAGGTGCACTTTGTCTACGCCGAGGGCCTGGCCATCAGCCCGCAGAGCAAGCAGGCGGGCCTGGCCAGTGCCGTGGCCCAGATCGCACAACTGGCAGCGTAATGACTGAAGGAGACCCAGCCGTGAACACCCGCACTCTGGTGCATGTGATCGAGTCGCTCCCGACCTCCGACGGGGCCGGCGTGAAGTTGCGCCGGAGCCTGGGCAGCCAGCGCGGCCTGCACGTGGATCCGTTCCTGATGCTCGATGAGTTCTATTCCGACAATCCCGACGATTACCTCGCGGGTTTCCCGGCGCACCCACATCGCGGCTTCGAAACCGTTACCTACATGCTGGACGGCCACATGCGGCACGAGGATCACCTCGGCAACCGCGGCGACCTGGGCCCGGGCGACGTGCAATGGATGACGGCGGCGCGCGGCATCATCCATTCCGAGATGCCGCAGCAGAGCGCAGGGCGCATGCGCGGCTTCCAGCTGTGGCTCAACCTGCCGTCGCAGGAAAAGATGAAGCCCGCCCGCTATCAGGACATTCCCGCGAGCCGGATTCCGCTGCTGCAGTTACCGCGAGGCGGCGAAGTGAAGGTCATCGCCGGCACGCTCGAGCTGGATGGCGTGGCGACCGACGGTCCGATCAATGGTGGCGGCGCCAGGCTCAGCACTGATCCAATGTACCTGGACGTCCACCTGCCCGCCGGTGCGGACTTTGGCATGCCCGTGGCGGGTGGCCACAATGCCTTCGTATACGCCTATGAAGGCCACGCAACGATTGGGCCGGCCGATGCGGCCAAGGCGCTGCCCAATCGCGCGGCCGGCGTGCTGTCCGAAGGCGAACGGGTGCGCGTGCAGGCCAGCGGGGAAGGCGTGCGCTTTCTGCTGCTTGCCGCCCGGCCGCTGCGCGAGCCGGTGGTGCAATACGGGCCTTTCGTCATGAACACGCGCGAGGAAATCGAGCAGGCCCTGGCGGATTACCGCGAGGGACGCCTGGCATCGGCCGCCTGAAGCGCCCGGCAGAATTGACATTGCGGTTCAATGCAAGTACCTTGTATTAACAAGGTAGCTGAGCAGACCATGAGTATCGATCAGAAATTCACGCCGATCCGCAAGGGCCTGCTCGAATTCATGGTGCTCAAGGTCACCAGTGGTACGACAGTGTATGTCGCCGACATTCTCAAGCGCTTGGCGGGAACCGAATTCGCGACGCAGGAAGGCACGCTCTACCCCTTGCTCAGCAAGCTGCGCCGCGAGGGACTGGTCGACTATGAGTGGCAGGAATCCGATGCCGGTCCACCGCGCAAGTACTACCGCCTCACGCGTTCAGGGCGCACTCACCTCGCCGAACTGGACGAATACTGGTCCCAAATCAACAAGACGGTCGCCGCTCTGGGGAGTTGAATCATGCGACGGGTCATCACAGTCAGCCTCAACGGCAACGCCTTCCAGGTGGAGGAGGACGCCTGTGAGGTACTCGCGGCCTACCTCGACGGGGCAGCACTCTCGCTCGCGCACAACCCCGACAGACAGGAGATTGTCGCCGACCTCGAGCAGGCCATTGCCGACAAGTGCGCTCGCTACCTGACCCCCCATAAGACGGTCGTTACGCGCGCTGAGCTGCAACAGATCATCACCGAGATGGGGCCGGTCGACGGCGAATCAGCGCAGGCAGGCACCGAGCAGGCCTCCGGCCCGGCGACGGCGGGTGCGGGCGCCGCCCGGGCCGAGCCCAACCCGGCCTCCGGCGCGCCGCGCCGGCTGTATCAGATCAGCGATGGCGCCGTCATCAGCGGCGTCTGCAATGGACTGGGCGCCTATTTCAGCGTGGATGTGACGCTGATCCGCGTGCTGTCGGTGGTGCTGGCCTTCCTGACCGGCGGCGTTGCGGTGCTGATCTATCTCATCCTGATGTTCGTCGTGCCTTATGCCAGCACTTCGGAGGAACATGCGGCCGCGCACGGCCTGCCGTTTAACGCGCGGGTCCTGGTCGAGCGCGCCAAGCGAAAGTACGCGCAGTTTGCCCAGACTGCGACCAGCGCGAATGAATCCAGACCTCGCAAATGGAGTCGTGAGTGGCATCGCGCACGCGCGCAGATGCGCCAGGCGCGGCGGCACGCGCGTCATGAATGGACCGGGTACCGCGGCCATACGCCTGGCCGTGGATCGGCAGCGGCCGCGCCGCCTGGAGGCGCGGTGCCCGGAGCCTATGGCGTGCAGGTGGTCTCCGCGACCGTGCTGGTACTGCTGGGCGTGGTGTTTGCCGCGTTCACGATCGGCTGGCTGGTCTCATTTGTATCACTGGTCACCACGGGCGCCGTGTTCGGCTGGAAAATCCCGGGCGATGTGCCCTTATGGGTTGCCACCGTTGCGATGCTGGTCATCTATGCGCTGGTCACCGCACCGATCAAGGCGGCGCGTTACGCAGCCCGCTTTCCGGCCGATCATCACCCGGGCTCATGGGTGTCGGCCTGGGACGGCACCGTCGGCTTCGTGATTCTCATCACGATCGGCTGGTATGCTGCTCACCACCTGCCCGAGATTCGCGATTTCGTCGAGCATCTCCGGCGCGTGTGGCAACGGGGGTGACGATGATGCGCAGCGCAGTGATCCTGGTCGGCCTGCTGGCGATAGCCGGCGCGGTACGGGCGGATACCATCTGGATGGAAGGGGAACACTATTTCCTGGTGCAGCCGCCGCAGCCGACGACGGCCCCGGCCGGCAAAGTGGAGATTGTCGAGGTGTTTTCGTATGCCTGCCCGGCGTGCAATCTGTTCTATCCAGTCATCGAAAAGCTCCGGTCTGCGCTGCCGCCCGGCGTGCAGTGGCGGTTTCTGCCGGCGTCCTGGCACCCGGAGGAAGACTGGAAGGTTTTCCAGCGCGCCTACTTTGCCGCGGATTCTCTCGGTATCGCCGCCCGCATGCATGAGCGGATTTTTGACGCCGTCTGGAAGACCCGCGAACTGGCGACCATGGAGCCTGGCAGCGGCGGTCTTCGCAGCCCGCTCCCGAGCCTGGCCGATGTGGCTCGTTACTACGAGGCTGCCGCAGAGCTCAAGCCGGGCACATTTCTGCAGGCCGCTCACTCCTTCAGTGTTGATGCCCGAATGCGCGAGGCCGACGCGCAGATCCGCGCCTATCAGGCGGATTCAACGCCCACGATTGTCGTCAACGGGAAATATCGGCTGACGCCGCGCTCTGCCGGTAGCAATGAGCA
This sequence comes from uncultured Gammaproteobacteria bacterium, assembly GCA_963811485.1. Lineage (GTDB taxonomy): Bacteria > Pseudomonadota > Gammaproteobacteria > Steroidobacterales > Steroidobacteraceae > FEN-1191. Next base: position 585,864 of record CAWERO010000006.1, on the reverse strand, counting down.
GTTCATTGCCTTGGTGCAGTGGCTGGTCAAGCGGGACAGCAAGTAGCCTGGTGCGCCGCCGGCTTGTTCAGCCATCGCGGCATATCGAGGAGCGTTCCGCGTGACACCTGAGGAATTCCGCCTCGCCGGACATGCGCTGGTGGAGTGGATCGCCGCGTACCGCGAACGCCTCGCCCAAGGCGAGCTGCCGGTGCAGTCCAGGGTCAGGCCGGGCGAGCTGGTGGCGAAGCTGCCGGCTGCCGCGCCCGAGCGGGGCGAATCCTTTGCGGCGATCCTCGAGGATTTCGATCGCCTGGTCATGCCCGGCATCACACATTGGCAGCACCCGCGGTTCTTTGGCTATTTCCCCACCGGCGCTTCGCTCGCCTCGGTACTCGGCGACCTGCTCAGTTCGGGCGTCGGCGTGATCGGCCTCAACTGGCAGGCGAGTCCGGCGCTGACCGAACTCGAGCAGGTCATGACCGACTGGCTGCGCGACCTGCTGGGCCTGCCATCTGGATTCAGCGGCGTCATCCAGGACACGGCCTCGGTGGCGACGCTGATCGCGCTGATTTCGGCGCGGGAGCGCGCCAGCAACTATGGCGCCGCTGGCGCCGGGCTGCAGGGCGGGGACCCGGCGCTGGTGGTCTACGCTTCCGCGCAGGCCCACAGCTCGGTCGAGAAGGCGGCGCTGTTGGCCGGGTTCGGCCGGCACCACCTGCGCGCCATCCCGGTGGACGCGCAATACCGCCTGCAGCTGCCCTCGCTCGTGGCCGCCATCGCCGCCGACCGCGCGGCCGGACTGCGGCCCTGCGTCATCGTCGCGACCACGGGCACGACGGCGACCACGGCCATGGATCCGATCGCGCCGCTGGCCGCGCTGGCGCGCGAGGAGAAACTCTGGCTGCACGTCGACGGCGCCATGGGTGGCGCGGCGATGCTGTTGCCCGAATGCCGGCATTACTGGTCGGGGATTGAGGGCGCCGATTCGATCGTCGTCAATCCGCACAAATGGATGTCGGTGGCCTTCGACTGTTCTCTTTACCTGGTTCGTGATCCCGAACACCTGGTGCGGGTCATGTCCACCAACCCAAGTTACCTGCAGACGCCGCTGGATGCGCAAGTGCGCAACTATCGCGACTGGGGAATCGCGCTGGGACGACGGTTCCGCGCGCTCAAGATCTGGCTGACGCTGCGCGAGCAGGGCGTGGCGGCGATCCGCGCACGGCTCCGTCGCGATCTCGCGAACGCGCGCTGGCTTGCGACGCAGGTGGATGCGGCGCCGCCCTGGCGCCGGATCGCGCCCGTCACGCTGCAGACTGTGTGCGTACGCCACGAGCCGACGGGGGTCGAAGGCGCGGCGCTCGATCGGCACACGCGCCGCTGGGTGCAGGCGATCAACGATTCCGGGGCGGCGTACCTGACAGCCGCCGTGGTCGATGGGCGCTGGATGGCGCGCGTGTCGATAGGCATCGAGTCGACCGAGGCGCGGCATGTCGAGGCGCTCTGGCAGACGATGCGCGCCGCGGCGGAGGCCAGCGCCCGCGAGGCCTGAGCCCGCGCGTCCTGGGGCGATACCGCCCTACTGGCTGTCCTGGAAAACCACCCGCGCCTCGAGCAGGCGCGTGCCGCGCAGCGAGTTTGCGATGAGGCAGGCGTGTTCGGCCTGCTCGAGCAGCTGGGGCGCCTTGGCGGCGTCTGCACCGGCGGGCACCGTCAGTGTTGCGATGGTCTTGTAGCTCGTGAACTGTGCTACCCGTTCAACCCGCTCCAGCAGGCCTTCGACCGTGCATTCGAGGCGCAGCCAATCGTAGCGGGCCGCACGGCTCACCGCGCGAAAGGTGAGGATGAAGCAGTCGGCCACCGCCGCGCACAGCAGCGTCTCGGGCGACCACTGCCCGCCGGGCCCGTCGAACTGCGGCGGCGGCGCGGTCGTGAGCTCCGGCAGGTCAGGCGAATTGACGGCCACGGGACCCGCCGTCGCGGCGCTCGCAGTGACGCTGTAGTTGTGTGGGTAAGGATGCATGGTGGATTTCCGTGCTCGGCTAGGCCGGCTGGCCGAGATAGGTGGCGATCGAACGCGCCGGCAGCTCGCCCTGGCAGCGACTGCCGTCGATGCGCAGCACGAACTGCCGCGGCTTGCCGGTGCGGTTCATGGTCACCACGGCGATCGTGCCGTCGGTATTGCGCGAACGCCGTGGTCTCCAGGATTCCTGGAGCGAAGCCGCGCACAGTACGCGCTGTGCTCCGGGGCGGATGAAACGCGCGAAATGACCCATGTAGTAATAGGAGCTCTGCAGCAGCAGCTTGTCGCCGGCCGTGTCGACGATGATCGGCGCGCTGCAATAGTTGCCGACATGGTTGGGGCCGCCCTGCAGGTCGAGTACCAGGTTCCAGTCCATCCAGCCTTCGGTCCAGCGATTCAGATCGTTGATCATCGAGCGCGCGTAGCGCTCGCCCAGGTCCCAGGAACCCAGGTGCGGCCCTTCCTCCTGGCAGCCTTCGGTGAACAACAGGTGCTTGTCGGGCCAGGCATCGTGCACCTGCTGCACGTGATCGAAGTTGTCGTCCGACGTACCAGTGGAATCCCGTGCCCCAGACGTAGCGGGCCGCGGCGGTGTCCGCATACACGACGTTGGCGCGCTCGACCATCAGGTCACGATTGTGGTCCCAGATGATGATCTTGACTGCCCCGAGACCGGCCGCCTCGAGCTCGGGTCCGAGGTGGTCGCGCACGAAATCGCGCTCCGCCTCAGCCGTATAGGTGCAGGAATCCCAGCTTTGCACGGCCATCGGTTCGTTCTGCACCGAAACGCCCCAGATCGGTATGCCCTCGGCCGCGTAGGCCTGGATGAAGCGCACGTAGCAGCGCGCCCAGGCCTGCCGGTACTGCGGCAGCAGCGTGCCGCCGTGGTTCATCTCACCGTTGCTCTTCATCCAGCCGGGCGGGCTCCACGGCGAGGCCAGCAATCCTGATCGGGTGCCTGGCTACGCGCTGGGCAGCCTTGATGAAGGGAATCAGCGCCTGCCGGTCGCGCGCGATGCTGAAGCTCTTGAGGGCTCGTGTCGCCCGCGGTCTCGACCTGCGCGTAGTTGCCGAGGGCAAAATCACAGCTGTTCATGTGGACGCGGCACATGGCGTAACCATGGCCCGTCGGCATCGAAAAGTAGGCGCGCAACACGTCCTCGCGCCGCTCCGCACTGAGCTTGAGCCAGGTGACGGCGGCGGCTTCCGTAAAGGCGCCACCAAAGCCGAGCAGCGTCTGGAAGCGGCGGGAGCTGTCGACCCACACCGAGGGCAGGTCGGGATCGGCTGCGGCGATTGCGCGCGTGCGCTGGGCTGACAGCCGCGCGCCGCTGTCGCGGGCGCTGAGAAAGCTGCGGATTGCGAGCGGCGCCGTGGCCGCTGGCAGGGCGGGAACGCCCGCCGCAGGTGCGCCTGCCGCAGCGGTGAACGCGCCTGCGCCGCGCGCCGCCAGCAGGCCGCCGGCCCCGAGCGCCAGGGCTTTGAGCGTCTCGCGGCGCGTGGTGCGATCACTCATCGACAGATCTCCGCCTAGAAGATTTCCAACGCGAGTCCCGCGGCGATCGTAGCACCCAAATCCTGGCAGCGGGCGAGTTCGGCGGCACTGATCTGCTTGGGCTTCAGGATTTCCTCGGGAGTCTGCGCGTGCGTGCACACGATCAGCGGCGGCGCGACCTCCCGTAGCCGCCAGCCGGTCGCGATGCGCTCGATCTGCCGCGCGGCGTTGCTGCCGTCGCTCCCGGCGCAGATCAGCGTGGCGTAGGGTCGGCCGTTCAGCACGCTCCAGTGCCGGATAATACGATCGGTCGAAGAAATCCTTCATGACTCCGGCGATCGCCGCCAGATTCTCGGGGCAGACGAACAGGTAGCCGTCGGACGCGAGCAGCATGGCCGGACCGGCGGCCGGAGCCGTGACGAGCCGGACGGTGACGCCCTCCACGCCAGCCGCGCCGCCCGCCGCGGCCCGCGCCATCTGCGCTGCTCCGCCGGTGAGCGAATGGTAGACAATGAGGAGCTGCTTCATCGTTGACATATTGTTTGGTCTGCGGACGTCGCTGATTGGCGAATTGTTGCGCCAATTCACGGATAGGCCAAGCTGAACACGCGGCCGGGGCTTGCGTGTCGATACGATGCCGGCGGTGCGATGGTCCGCGAGGAGCCGCGAATGTCCTACCACTCGATGGGTTATGGCGTGGTCGTAGCGGCCGCTGGCGGATTGCTGAGCGGATGTTCGGCTCGTAGCGAGGTCACCGAACTGCGCCCCGTACACGCCAGCGCGGCGCAACGCGTTGAGCTGGCGGCGACAGCAGACTCGCCGGCGACACCGGCCGAGGCGGCCGTTATGTCGGTCAACCGCCAGGTGCCGTCCACTCCGGAAGTGATTCGGCTCCCGGATGGCACCGTCGGCGTCAAAGTGGCGCAGCAGTATTTTCACACCATCGTGGCGTGCCGCCGGGACGACGGCACCTTTACCACCCAGTGCCCGACCGGGACGGACCCCACGCCATGAGGGCCGCTGGCGTGCGGGTCCTGCTGACCGCGCTCGGGTTGCTGGCGGCCGCTGCCGCATCAGCGGCCACGATCACCATCCAGGTGCTGGACGGTCCGGGCGAGGGCTTTAATGATCCCGCTGCGTTTACTCCCATCGGCGGCAACAACGCGACGACACTCGGCCAGGCGCGGCTCAATGTATTCAAAGAGGCAGCGCGGTTGTGGGGGCAGCTGATTGCGAGTCCGGTAACGATCGTCGTAGAGGCCAGCTTCGATCCGCTCGCCTGCAGTGCCAATACTGGTGTGCTGGGATCCGCAGGTCCCATGTGGCTGTTCCGCGATTTCGCTGGCGCTCCGACCAGCGGCGTTTTTTACCCGGCCGCGCTTGCCGATGCCCTGAACGGGCATGACCTGGAAACCAAGCATGACATCACCGCGCAGTTCAACAGCAGGGTGAACGGCGATCCGAACTGCCTGACCGGCAGCTATTTCTACTATGGCTTCGACCACCGGCCGCCCAGTGGCATCTACATTGCCGATCTCCTGGGCGTCGTCCTGCACGAGATCGGGCATGGGCTCGGGTTCGTCTCGATTGTCGACCAGAATGGCGCAGGCGTGACCGATACCGCCAACGGCACCGCTTACCTGGGCGTGTTCGAGCAATTTACCTTCGAGGAGTCCCTGACCATGTTCTGGCCGCAGATGACGGCCGCGCAGCGCAAGCAGTCGGCGGTCGGGCAGGCGGCGGGCGGCAATGCCGAGCTGGTCTGGAACGGGACGCACGTCAACTCGAATCTGGCGCGGATCACGGCCGGCCTCAGCACCGGCGGGCATCTCAAGCTCTATGCGCCGCCGACATTCGATGCCAGCTCATCGGTATCCCACTGGGACAGCAGCGCGACGCCGGACCTGCTCATGGAGCCGCGCTACAGTTCCAGGACAGGCAATCACACCGACCTGACCACCTGCGCGCTCTATGACATGGGCTGGAGTGGAAACCGCTGTCCCGATGGTGTGAATGCGAGCGCGCAGTCGGTGAGTGTTACCGCCGGCGCCGCAGCGACCATCACGCTGCACGCGAGCGACGGCGATGCCGACGTGCTCACCTACACGATCGTGGCGCAGCCGGCCCACGGCACGCTCGGCGCGCTCAACGGGGCCGCGGTGGTATACACGCCGGCGGCGGGCTATACGGGTGCCGACCAGTTTAGCTTTCGCGCGAGCGACGCGCTGGTGAGTTCGAACACGGCCGTGGTGTCGATTACGGTGGCCGCGGCGATCGGTGGCGGCAGCGGCGGCGGCACGGGAGCTGCGCCGGCCGCGAGTTCAGGCGGCGGGGGCGGCGGACTGGATTGGCTGTCGCTGTGCGCCCTGCTGCTTGGGCTGGTCGCGAATCGAGGCGTTCAATCTACCCTTGCCAGCAGCGCGAAAGCGCGCAATTCCTCGTCGTGGGTCCCCGCTGCGTAAATCACCCGCGTGGTGAAATCAGGTTGCCGCGAGGGCGGGTTCAACGAATCATGTAGACCTTGCTCACGGTCTCGTGGACGGTGCAGACGCCGCGCCAGTCCTGGGGGAAAAATGCCACCGTATCCGGCGTAATCTCGATCACCTCGCCGCTGTCGTGCACATAGGTGCTGCGGCCCGCAAGAAAGTGACAGTACTCGTCGCGCGTCACGTGGCAGGACCAACGGCCCGGCGTGCAGCGCCAGATGCCGCTCTCCGAGCGGCCCTCGGGGCCCTTGTGCAGGAGCTTGCCGGAGGTATGCGACGCGCCCTCGAGCATGGTCGGGATGATTCCCCAGTCGACGAGTTGAGTCTGCGCCAGTGGGTCACGCAGCGCAGGGGTGGCGAAGTGCGCGGGTACTTCGCCGGCGGGGGCTGTGGCGGTCAGCATGTAGGTGTTGCGCATGGTCTCATGTACCGTGCACTCGCCCGCCCACCCGGCGGGGAACAGCACCAGCGTTGCGGGGACGACTTCGATGCGCTCGCCGTCGTCGCCCTGGTAATCGGCGCGGCCGGCCACGAAATAGCACAACTCATCGCGCGGGATTGCGAGCCGCCAGCGGCCCGGCGTGCAGACCCAAAGGCCGCACTCGGGTTGATTGTTCGGTCCCTTGAAGAGCACACGGCCGCTCGAGTGCGAGCTGCCCTCGATGGCATCGGGCTGCAGGCCCCAGGACACGACATCGCTGCGGGTCGAGGCATTGCGAAGATGCGGCGCGGTCGAATCGAGCTCAGCCACGTTGCACCTCCGCATCGAGGAGGCCCGCCAGGAGCCGCGCCGCCTTGGCCGGCCCGTCCTGGGAGCGCATTTGGGCGCTGGTAGCGGCGAGCCGGGCCTGCAGGGCGCGATCATGCAGGCAATCGTCGATGCGTACGGCCAGCTCAGCCTCGGTCCAATCGGCCCGCCCCAGCTGATAGCCGTGACCGGTTTCCTGCACGCGCTTGGCGTTGTCGTGGCCGTCCCAGGCGAAGGGCATGATGATGGCGGGCTTGCCGAACAGCAGGCACTCGGTGAACGAGTTGTTGCCGCCGTGGTGGATCACGACGTCGACCTGCGGAATCACCGACGGCTGCGGGAACCAGCTGTCGATGATGATGTTGGGCGGCAGTTGCGCGTACTGATCCTTGTAGCCACCGACGTTGACCAGCGAACGGTAGGGGAGAGAGCCTAGCGCCGAGATCAGGCGCCGCAGCAGCGGCACGTCCCCGGCGCCGAGGCTCCCGAAGGACAGGTATATGAGTGGTGCATCGCCGTGCGTCGCGAACTGCGGCACCGTGTACGGTTTTTCCTGCCGTACGCAGCCCTCGAGATACTGAAATTGCGCCGGCGGGAGTGGGTGCGAACGCTGGAAGCGCACCGCTTCGGGATACAGCAGCAGGTTCATGAATGGCGAAGGTTCGAAGAACTGGCCCAACGGATAGGGTTGCTCGCCCTGCGAGACCAGGAAGGCGTTGAAGCTCTGGTGCAGGGGGCCAATGACTTCATTGAAGTGCGTACGAAAGCGGGCGTGGCAGGCGCGATCGGTGGCGCCGCAGCCCGACAGGTGGGGTGGGATCGCCGGGTCCTCGATTTCGTTTTCGGAGCAGGACACGATTCGGACCCAGGGCGCGCCGTGCTGCTTGATGGCCGGAAACAGGATCACATTGTCGACACAGATGAGGTCAGGCCGGATTTGCTGCAGCACCCCCGGAAGGTCGCGTTGCGCATAGCGGGCGCTGTCGACGATCGCCGCCCAGCACTCCTGCACGTAGTTGTCGATCTGGTCGTAGGCGGATTTGTAGAAATTGGGCAGATGACCATTGATGAAATCTTCCCAGAAACGGGCCATCTGCTCGGGTGGCATCGGTGCGGACAGGTTGACGGGATGGGTTTCGAAGCCGTAGCCGCGGTAGACTTCGACGAAGCCCGGGTCCGAGAGGAAAACCGCCTTGTGGCCAAGGCCTGAGACAGCCTGGGCAATACCCACGGAATTCAGCGCCGGGCCGTAGGCGGCCTCAGGAAAGAAGGCAATGGTTTTCGGGCGGCTGTCTGGCATGGCCAATTCGCTTTATTGTGGTGCGGTCCGCGGCTGCGTTCAGCATCGGTGGCCGCGTGGCAATGGGCTTTTGCTTATTGGAGCATGACTGTACCCGGCGCGTCGAACCGTCGGCGCGCGCTCCGCCCGATTCCTGATAGGCTACGCGGACGGACAAACGAGGAGCGCTCTGGAGCGATGCCTCCACCGGGTCTCGGTGCCGGTCAGATTCGGTGGGAGAAGTGCTCGCAGAAGCGCTCGGGGACCATGACTTGAAAATCATCGACTTTGCTGCGTCTGGGGCACCCGAGTGCAGCGTCCCCGCAGCCGACAAATTACTCGCAGGCCACCCGGAGCAGAAGATTTGGAACGTGTTTTCGGATCCCGAAGGTCACTTTCATGTCGGCCGCTGGGCCTCGACCGAGGGCGTGTGGCGCATTAAATACACGGAACGGGAGTTATGTCATATTCTCACCGGGATCGTCCGCCTGACCGACGATTCCGGTAACCAGCGCACCTACAGCTCTGGAGATACATTTCTGATTGATAAAGGGTTTTCTGGTACGTGGGAGGTAATTGAGGCCTGCTCCAAAATCTACGCAATCTACGAGTAGGCTAGCCTCAGGGTGGGAATCAGTGCAGAATGAAGCGATTGGTACGTTGCTTGCGCTGCACCTGATGGTGTTTAACAACAAGATCTCGCAAAGGTCTCAAGAGGAGAAATCATGACTAAGTTGCACAGCTGCCTGGCCGGCCTGGCCCTCGCCGGCATGGCTACCGCGGCGTATGCCGATGTTGCATATACGCCGGCCATCAGCAATGACTACGACTTTCGTGGCATCACGCAGACCGCCAACGCTGGCTTGATATCGCTGGGCGTGGACTACTACACGGGGCCGGTGCACCTGGGCCTGTGGACAGGCAACGTCAATTTCAACCCGAGCAAAGATACTTCCAGGCCCTTTGGCAAGGAGTCGTTTCTGGGCAGCGGGTACCGGGAAGTGGATTTCGTTGCTGACTATTCCGGTGGCGACGACAAGACCTACAAGTACAACTTTGGCTTCGTCGACTACACCTACCCGGGCCAGAGCATCCTGGATTACCCCGAGATCTGGGGCACGATATCGAAGGATTGGTTTTCCGCCTCGCTGCACTACTCCTGGGATTTCTTCGGTGGTACTTACCCGGCGAGTTCCAATTCCTCGGCGTACTACGTCGAAGCCAACGGTACCTGGGCATTGGGTACGGCTGGCTATGCATTGGCGGCGCACGCCGGGCACAGCTGGGGTGACTTCTGGGACAACGGCGCACAGTTCTACGCCGCCTTTCCGGCTGGCGCCTACTCGGACTATTCGATCGGCGTAACCAAGAGTTTTGGCCATTGGAATACGTCGCTGAAGTATGTCGATACCACCGGCTACTACGACAGCAATGGCTACGACAAGAAGCAAACGAGGAATATCAACGGCAGTGGATTTGCGAACGAGCACGTCTTTTCAGGGGAAGGCAAGGCCATGTTGGCCATCTCGACGACGCTCCCCTGGCCGAAGAAATAACGCCGCCTGTGGCTTGAAGACCAAGGCCCGCCACGCAAGTGGCGGGCCTTTTTATTTGGCTGAGGGCAGGCCCTTCAGGGCGTGGCGCGGATCGCTTCGGCCAGGATAGAGAACAGCTGATCGATTTCCGCGCGGCTGATCGTCAGAGGCGGAGAGAACGCGAGCACGTTGCCCGTGGGACGCGCCAGCAAGCCCCGCGCGAAGCAGCTGCGGAACACCTCGAATGCCCGCGTCGGACTGCGTCCGGCCTCGGCGGCAAATTCAATCGCCGCGATCAGGCCGTAATTGCGGATATCAACCAGCCCGGGAAGGCCGCGCAGCGAGTGCGCGCGTTCTTCCCAGTAGGGCGCGAGTTCCGCCGCGCGTTGCGGGAGTCCCTCTCGCTCATAGATGCCGAGCGTCGCGAGCGCCGCGGCGCAGGCTACCGGGTGGCCGGTGTAGGTATAGCCGTGGTACAGGTCGATATCACCGGCGGGCTGGCTCATGAACGCCGCGTGGATATCGCGATGCACGAATACCGCGCCCATCGGGATGGCGCCATTGGTGATGCCCTTGGCGGTGGTCATCAGGTCGGGTGTGACCTTGAATTGCTGGCTTGCGAACCAGTCGCCGACGCGGCCGAAGCCGGTGATCACCTCGTCGAATATCAGCAACAGGCCGTGACGGGTGCAGATTTCGCGCAGGCGCTCGAGGTAACCGCGCGGCGGCACCAGCACGCCGGTGGAGCCCGCTATTGGTTCTACGATCACCGCAGCGATGCGCTTCGCCCCGTGCTCGCGGATCAGCCGCTCGAGATCGTCGGCAAATTCGACGCCCTGGGCCGGCTGGCCGCGCGCAAAGGCGTTGCGGGACAGATCGTGCGTGTCGCGCAGGTGTGCGATGTGTGGCAGGAGCGAGCCCTGCCAGGCCTCGCGGTTCTTGGGAATGCCGCCCACCGACATACCGCCAAAGCCGACCCCATGGTAGGCGCGGTCGCGCCCGATCAGCAGGTTGCGCTCCGGCTCGCCCCTCAGGCGATGGTAAGCCAGCACGATCTTGAGCGCCGAGTCGGCTGCCTCCGAGCCGGAGTTGGTGAAGAACACCTGCTCGAGCCCCTTGGGAGCGCGCGTGCGCAGGCGCGCGGCGAGTTCGTAGGGCAGGGGATGGCCCATGTTGAAGGTCGGGGCAAAATCCAGGGTCTCGAGCTGCTGCGCGACGGCGTCGCGGATTTCCGTGCGCGCGTGTCCGGCGTTGACGCACCACAGGCCGGCGGTGCCGTCGAGGATGCGGCGGCCATCGTCGCTCTCGTAGTACAGCCCGGAGGCCCTGTTCAGGATGCGCGGCGCGGCGCGAAACTGACGGTTGGGCGTGAAAGGCATCCAGAAGGCGGAATAGTCGGTGTTCATAGGCTGCAAGGATAGAATATTCGCCGGCTCCCCACTATGACCAGACGAGAATTATTTATGCGCCGCAGCCAATGCGCGGAGCCGCACACCAGCTGGATCGAGCCAGCGTGAACGACGCTGCCTTGCGCTTCATGGCCACGGCGCCCACGGGCCTGGCTGACCTGGCGGCGCGGGAGCTGCGCGCGCTCGGCATCAGCGAGCTCAGTGAGCGCACCGCCGGAGTGCGCTTCGTGGCAGGCCTCAGGGCGGGCTACAGCGCCTGCCTCTGGTCGCGGGTCGCGAGCCGCGTGCTGCTGGAAATTGCCGACTTTCAGGCCGCCGATACCGATGCCTTTTATGCGGGCGCCCGCGCCGTCGACTGGCGCGCGCACATCGATCCATCGCGCACGCTGGCCTGCGAGTTCACCGGGCAGCATCCGAGCATCACGCATAGCCAGTTCGGCGCGCTCAAGCTCAAGGACGCGATCTGCGACCAGCTGCGCGAGGCCTGCGGCGCGCGCCCGAGCATCGAGCTCGATCGCCCGGCGGTGAGAGTGGTCGCGCACGCGAGCGGTCCGCGCGTGCTGCTGTACATCGATCTGGCCGGCGAGGGCCTGCATCGGCGCGGTTACCGGCTGCAAAGTGGCGAGGCGCCGCTGCGCGAGAACCTGGCCGCCGCAGTCCTGCTGCGTGCCGGCTGGCCGGACATCGCCGCGGCGGGCGGCGCCTTTCTCGATCCGATGTGCGGCTCGGGCACGCTGCCGATTGAGGCGGCCATGATCGTTGCCGCGATCGCCCCAGGGCTGCGGCGCGATTACTGGGGCTTCACCGGATGGCAGGGGCACGATGCCGCGCTGTGGGAAGGGTTGCTGAATGGCGCGCGCGAGCGCGTCGCCTCAGCCGTGCCGAACTTGATCCGCGGGAGCGATCGCGATCCGGCGGTGCTGCGCACTGCGGCCGCCAATGCCGCGCGCGCCGGCGTTGCCCGGCTGGTGGAGTTCACCGCCGCTGAGGTAGGTGAGTCGCGGCCAGGCGCTGCAGCCACGGGGCTGATCTGCACCAACCCGCCGTATGGCACGCGCCTGGGTGATGAGGCCGCGGCGCGCGCCGCGCATCGCCGCCTCGGCGCCGCGCTGCGCGAACACTTCAGCGGCTGGCAGGCGGCGGTGCTGACCGCCGGCGCCGACGGTGCACGTGAACTGGGGCTGCGCACCTTTCGCACGCATGAGCTGTGGAACGGTGCGCTGGCGTGCCGCCTGCTGCGCGTCGATCTGGCCGACCCCGGCGCGCCGGCGCGCCCACCGGGGACCGCGCGCATCCCTGACCCGGCGCTCGCCGCAAGCGCGGGCGCGCAGATGTTTGGCAACCGGATCAGCAAGAACCTGCGGCTGCTCGGCAAGACGGCGCGCGCGCAGCAGGTCAGCAATTTTCGGCTTTACGATGCGGATATGCCCGAGTACGCGCTGGCCGTCGATCGTTACCAGGAGGCGCAGAGCGGCGCCGTGCACCTCTACGTGCAGGAATATGCAGCGCCCGATTCGATCGAACCCGCGGCCGCAACCCGCCGGCGCGCGGAAGCCCTGGCCGCGCTCCCCGCAGCCACGCAGGTCGATCTCGCGCGCATCCACCTGCGGGTGCGCCGCCGGCAGCGGGGCGCGAACCAGTACGCGCGCGTGGCGCAGCAGGGGCAGTACACCTGCGTCGAGGAGCACGGGCTGAAATTCCTGGTCAACTTCGGCGACTACCTCGACACCGGGCTGTTTCTCGATCACCGGCTGACGCGGCAGCGCCTGCGTGCGGCCGCGGCGGGCCGGCGCTTCCTGAACCTGTTCTGCTATACCGCCAGTGCGAGCGTGTACGCCGCGGCCGGCGGGGCACGCCACAGCCTCAGCATCGACCTTTCGGGCACCTACCTTGATTGGGCGGCAGAAAATTTCCGCGTCAACACACTGGCAACCGCTGAGCATGAACTGTTGCGGGCGGACTGCCGCGAGTGGCTGGCGGCAGCACGGACGGCCAGCTGGGACCTGATCTTTCTTGATCCGCCCACCTTTTCAAATTCCAAGCGCATGAGCGGCGTGCTCGACACCCAGCGCGATCACATCGAGCTGCTCGGCCAGTGCATGCGCCTGCTGGCGCCGGGCGGGCTGCTGCTGTTCTCGACCAACGCCCAGCGTTTCAAGCTGGACCAGGCGGCGCTGCGGCAGTGGGCGGTGACGGACATCTCGGCCGCGACTATTCCCTTTGACTTCAAGCGCAACCCGCGCATCCACCGCGCCTACGAGCTGCGCGTGCGCGAGTAGCCGGGCCGGCCGCACGCGCCGGCGGCGATCAGCTGCCGTCGCTGGCTTCGGCCGCGCGCCGCTTTTCGGCCTCCACCTGTTGCGCGGCTTCGACCTTCTGCTGAATCTGCTGTTCGGTCTGCTGTGCCTGCCGGGCCGCTTCGGCTTCTGAGGCCGCAACGGCGCTGCCGGTGGCGGCCGTTTCGGCCAGCCCGCAGGCGGACAATGCCAACGCGGTCAGCAGGGCTATACAGTTTCGGTACATGGGACCTCCCACGGGTTACCGTACATATAGTCCGGGCGCGGGCCGTGGGCAATGAGGCGATGCACATTTGCGGAAATGCGACACCCAATCAGGCCGAATTCGCCAAATTGCGTTCGTTCTGCGACAGCGGTAAGGTGAGGCAACAAGACCCCCCGGGAGGCCAAGGCCCCGGCGGGCGTGCGCAGTCACAACACCAGCTAAAGGGGACGATCATGGGAGCAACAGGGACACCGCAGCCGTCGCGCGCGACCCGGTTAGTCATTTGCGCCGGAGCGGCAGCTATGGCTGGCGCTCTGTTGCTGGTTTCCGGTCCAGCGGCTGCCCAGAACGCGGCCGCGACCGAAAAAGCCGCGGCGTCACCGGGTCTCGAGGAAATCGTCGTGACGGCGACGCGGCGTGAAGAGAATATGAGCAAGATCGCGGTGAGCGTCACCGCGATCACGCAGGAAGGCCTCGACCTGCGCGGTATCAAGGACATTGCCGATGTTGCGCGCTTCACGCCGGGCATCAAGGTCGACAACTCCGGCACCAACAATATCTCCATCCGCGGCATCGCCTCGAGCGGCGGCGCCGGCACCACCGGCATCTACATCGACGACACACCGATCCAGATGCGCGCGCTGGCCTTCAATCCGGACGAAGCGCTGCCCAAGTCCTTCGACATCGAACGCGTCGAAGTGCTGCGCGGCCCGCAGGGCACGCTGTTCGGTGCCGGCTCGATGGGCGGCACGGTTCGCTACATCACGGTTCAACCAAGCCTGCACAAGAGCAGCCTATACAGCCGCAGCGAAATGTCCTTCACCCAGGGGGGCGATCCCAGCTACGAGGCGGGCATCGCCGCCGGCGGCCCACTGGTGGACGGCACCTTTGGCGCGCGTATCTCGGCCTGGTTCCGCAAGGACGGGGGCTGGATCGACCGCATCAACCCGGATACCGGTGCGCTGGAAGACAAGCGCAGCAACCACAGCGAGACCTCGCTGTTCCGTCTGGCCGCCGTGTGGGCGCCGAATGGCAATTGGACTGTGACGCCGAGCTTCTACTATCAGGAAGAGAAGAGGCACGACGTCGACAACTACTGGACCCGACTCTCGAATCCGTCCAGCCACCACTTCGTCAGTGCCAACCCGACGCAGCGCGATTCGCCCGACAAGTTTTACCTGCCTTCGCTCAAGATCGAGGCTGACTTCGACCAGGTGCACCTGATCTCGAACACGTCGTACTACCACCGCGATGACCTGACCGGGTACGACGGCACGCTCTACAACCTCGGCTTTTACCAGAATTTCTTTCCGTTCATGGCTGACGCCGACGGGAATAGCCTGCCGCTTTCGCGGCTGCTGCTCGATGCGACCGGTGTCCACCTCAATGATCCGACCTATAACCCGCCCGGCGTCGCCGGCGCGATCGGTTATCGCTCGCCGGCGACCGTGGACAATGGCCAGCGCAACTTCACGCAGGAAATCCGCCTGCAGTCGGTGGACGACAGCGCGAAGCTGACCTGGACCACGGGGCTGTTCTACAGCGTCAACAAACAGCAGTACCTCGAGCAGATCCATGACCCGCAACTCGGGCAATTGCTGCAGGCCATCTACATCGGCACCGGCAATTCTCTCGGCCCGAACGCCACACCGAACGCTTATATCAGCGATTTCTTCTACGGGATTGGTTACGACTCCGCTTATCCGACCGACTCCTATTTCCTGCTCACCCACGCCAAGGACGAGCAGATGGCCTGGTTCGGCGAAGCCAGCTACAAGCTGAGTGAGCGGACCAAGCTGACCGCCGGGGCGCGTTACGCGCGCATGAAGTTCGACTTCGATTCGATCACGGGTGGCCCGCAGATCTATGACGACACCACGCGGCTCGCCAGCAGCCGCAGCGAAAACGCATTCACGCCCAAGCTGAGCCTGCAGTTCCAGGCCGATCCGAGCGACATGTACTACGCCACTTATGCCAAGGGCTTCCGCCCGGGCGGCGGCAACAATCCGCTGCCGATCGTCGCCTGTTCGCTCGACTTCAATTCGGACAACCTGGACCTGCCCAATGGCGCGCCGCCGACCTTCGACTCGGACTCGGTGGACAGCTTTGAAGTCGGAGCGAAGAACAACTTCAACAACCGCTTCAGGCTGGCGAGCAGCCTCTACTACATCAAGTGGAAGAACATCCAGCAGACGGTGGTGCCGCCGGTCTGTCAGATTTCCTTCATCTCCAATCTGGGCGAGGCGACGGCGAAGGGCATCGACCTGCAGGCCGACATAGCCGTGACCGATAGCTTTACGATGGAATTGTCGGCCGGCTATACCGATGCCCGCTACACACGGGATTCGAAGATTTCTCTGAACCCGAACGTGCCGCCAATCGTCGCGAGTGGCGATGCGATCTCGGGCCAGGGTGGGCAGCCCAATCCGCCCTTCACCGGATCCGTCGGGCTTGAGTACAAGTTCAGCGCCTACAACAAGGATTCCTTCGTGCGTCTGGATTTCGAGCACAGCGGTGCGCCGAAGTGGCTCAGCGCCTCTCAGGATCTGGTCACGGCGCAGTTCAGCGACACCAATTACGCGCTGCCCGCGACCAACTTCATGACCTTGCGCGGCGGCGTGACACTGGGCGAATGGCAGGTGGCGGCATTCGTCGAAAACCTGACCGACACCCATGTGGTCACGAACTACGACTTCACGATCAGCGCCGGCGATCCGTTCGATACGACGCAGCGGAACTACACCTTCCGGCCTCGCACCATCGGCCTGACCTTTACCTACCGCAGATAGGGCTCAGCCCCGGACCACGCCGCGGCGTGGTCCGGGGGCAGACCGGCCAGCAGCCGGCGGCCCAGGAGTACTCGATGACGCGCAATCGATCTGGCAAATCGTCCGACCGCGAGCTGGGCATGCACCGTGCGATCACGCGCCGCGACTTCGTTCAGGGTGCCGCCGTGGGCAGTGCCGGCCTGCTTGCCGCCGCTTGGCTGCCCGGTTGCGGCCAACATTCGCCCGAACTGCCGGCGGCCGCGCAGGACGCTGCGGGCTACTACCCGCCGCGCCTCACCGGCCTGCGCGGCAGCCACCCCGGATCCTTCGAGAGCGCGCACGCGCTGCGTGACGGTACCCTCAAGCCGGCACCGCTGGATCTCGACGAGCAATACGACCTGGTCGTAGTTGGCGCGGGCATCAGCGGGCTCGCGGCCGCGCATTTCTACCGCGCTGCAATGCCGGGCGCCCGCATCCTGTTGCTCGACAATCACGATGATTTTGGCGGCCACGCCAAGCGCAATGAATTCGAGCTCGACGGCCAGCTGCGGCTCCTGAACGGCGGCACGCTGTTGATCGACAGCCCGCGGCCCTACAGCGACGTGGCGGACGGCGTCCTCAAGGCCATCGGCATCGACGTCGTCGCGCTGGCCAAAGTCCTGCAGCCGCAGGATCCGATGTTCTACAAGTCCGTGAACTCCGGCGAGTCCGCCTGGTTCTTCGACCGTGAGACTTTTGGCGCCGACCATCTGGCGGTGGGCTATCAGCACCAGTCGTGGCGCGCCTTTCTCTCGGGCGCGCCGCTGTCGGCGGCGGCCAAGCGCGACGTCGAACGCATCGAGGCGGGCGTCAAAGACTACCTGCCAGGCCTCACATCGCTGCAGAAGAAGCAACGGCTGATGAAGCTCAGCTACCGCGACTACCTGCGCGATGTCGTGCGGGTCGATCCGGCGGTGCTGGCAATTTACCAGGCGCGAAGCCAGGGGGAGTGGGGCGTCGGGATCGATGCGGTATCGGCCCTCGATTGCTGGGGCGATGACATGCCCGGGTTTGCCGGGCTAAAGCTCGAGCCCGGGTCCATACCCGGCATGGGCTTTACGCCCGCGGGCTACGCGGACACGGGTGGGTCGCTGCGGCTGCACTTTCCGGACGGCAACGCGACCATTGCGCGCGCTCTGGTGCGGCGGCTGATCCCCGCCGCCGTGCCGGGAACGAGCGTTGCCGACCTGATCACGGCACGTGTCGACTACTCGCGCCTGGACCGGGCCGGGGAACCGGTGCGTCTGCGCCTCAACAGCACTGTGGTGCGGGTGCGCCATGACGGTCCGCCGGCCACGGCACCGGCGGCGGTCGTAACCTATATGCGCGACGGCCGTGCGCTGGCCGTGCGCGCCCGCAATTGCGTGCTCGCCGGCTACAACATGATGATTCCCTACCTGGCGCCGGAGCTTCCGGCGGCGCAGAAACAGGCCCTGCATGCGCTGGTCAAGACGCCGCTCGTCTATACCAGCGTGGCGATTCACAATTCGCGGGCCTTCGCCAGGCTGGGCGCAAGGCGCATCTATGCGCCCGGCAGCTTTCACACCTCAGCATGGCTCAATCCCACCGTCAACATCGGCGACTACCGCAGCCCGCGCTCGAGCGACGAGCCGACGCTGATCTGGATGACCAGGACGCCGTGCAAGCCGGGGCTCCCCGAGCACGACCAGAATCGAATCGGCCGCGCCGAACTGTTGGCGATGCCCTTTGAGGTCTTCGAGCGCAATATCCGCGATCAACTCGGGCGGATGCTGGGGGCCGGCGGGTTTGATCCAGCCGCCGACATCGCTGCCATCACCGTGAACCGCTGGCCGCACGGTTACGCGCCGGAGCACAACTCGCTGTGGGAACCGGAGCTGCCCGAAGCCGAGCGGCCGCACGTGCTCGGCCGGGCGCGATTCGGCCGCATCGCCATCGCCAACTCCGATTCCGGCGGCGGCGCCTACACCGACGTCGCCATCGAGCAGGCGTACCGGGCCGTCACCGAACTGCTCGCCTCCCAGCGTGGCGCGTAATGCTGCGCTCTTCTCCTGCGGCACTGTTGCCGAGTGCGGCGCACGCGCCCTCGTACTATGCGGCGAGCATCCGGGAACAGGTTGCGGTTGCACCGTTTGAGGGTCCCGCTCGCTGCGATGTCTGCGTAGTGGGCGGCGGTTACGCGGGGCTCTCCACCGCGCTCCACCTCGCGCGGCGCGGCGTCGAGGTCGTGCTACTCGAGCAATCACGCCTGGGCTGGGGCGCCTCCGGCCGCAATGGAGGCCAGGCCCACGTCGGCATGCGGCGCGACCAGGAGTGGCTCGAGGCGCGCGTCGGTCCGGCGGACGCGCGACGGCTGTGGGAGTTTGCGCTCGGCGCGCGCGCGCACCTGGACTGGCTGATCGAAACCTACGGGATCGATTGCGAATTGCGCCTGGGCTATCTGCATGCCGATCACCGTGAGCGGTTTGCGCCCGAGACGCGGCGCCACGTGGAACATCTGCGCGCCGCTTACGATTACCAGCACATCCGCTTCGTCGAGCGCGACGAGGTGGCCGCCATGGTGGCCGCGCGCGGTTACTACAGCGGCAGCTTCGACGCCCGCTCCGGCCACCTGCATGCGCTCAATTTCGCGCTCGGCATCGCGCGCGCGGCGGCGAGTCACGGGGCCCGCTTGCACGAGGGCGTGGAAGTCACCGGCCTCAAAGCGGCGGACGGCGGCTGGCGGGTGGAGACGCGCCGGGGCGAACTCAGCGCCAAGCGGGTGGTGTTGGCCTGCAACGGGTATCTGCGCGGGCTGGTGCCGTCGGTGGAACGGCACGTCATGCCGATCAACAACTACGTCGCCGTCACCGAGCCGCTCGGCGCCGATGGCGCGCTGCGGCTGATCAGCAACGGCGCGGCGGTGTCCGACTCGCGCTTCGTGGTCAATTATTACCGCATCACGCCCGACCACCGGCTGCTGTTCGGCGGTGGTGAGAACTACGGCTACACTTTTCCGCGCGACATCGCTGCTTTCGTGCGCCCCCACGTTCTGAAGATCTTTCCGCAGCTCGCGGACGTGCGTTTCGATTACGCCTGGGGCGGGACGCTCGGCATCACTCCGACCCGCATGCCCTGGGTGCGCGAGTCGGCGCCGGGCCTCATCAACGCGAGCGGCTATTCCGGCCTGGGGGTGCTGCTCGCGCCCTATACGGGCAAGGCGGTCGCCGACGCGCTGTGCGGCGAGCGTGCCGCCTTCGAGCTGCTTGGGCGCGTCCCGGTGCCCTCGTTCCCCGGCGGGCCGCTGCTGCGCTGGCCGACACTCGTGGCCGCGATGCTGTACTACGCCCTCAGGGATCGTCTCTGAAGGCAATCACCAGGCAGGTAATCATGCATGAACGTACCACAGGTAAATCAGCTCCAATAAACGAATGGCAGGCCTTCCGGGCTGCGAATCCCGACATCCAGGTCGATCGACGCCTTCGTCATCGACATCAACGGCAATACCGCGGGCAAGCGGCTGCCGGCGGGCGACGCCGACAAGCTGTACGCGGACGGTGTGATGTTCTCCGCCTGCGCACTGGTCGCCGACTGCTGTGGAATGGGCCACGACGCGGGCGGCATGGGCAAGTCCGACGGCGATCCCGACGGCATTGCGAAACCGGTCCCCGGGCTGCTGCAGCGCGTGCCGTGGGCGGTGACGCCGACCGCGCAGGCGATCTGCCATATGGTGGACCTGGCCGAGGGCAAGGACCTGTGGTTCGACCCGCGCGTGATCCTCGCCGGGGTCCTCGCCCAATGCCGCGCCGCCGGACTCCATCCAGTCGTGGCCTGCGAACTCGAGTTCTACCTGATCGATCCGCGCCGCACTCCGGACGGGCGCATCAGCATCGGTGCGCTGCCCGGCCGTACACCCGCGCGCCGTGCCGCCAACCTGTCGCTCGAGGCGGTCGAGGACATGTCGGTGTTTCTCGATCGCGTCAACCAGGCAGCGGCCGTCCAGCAATTGCCGGTCTGTGGCGCGGTGGCCGAGTACGGGGTCAGCCAGTTCGAGGTCAACCTGCGCCACATCGCCGATCCGCTGCGGGCCGCGGACCAGGCGGTGCTGCTCAAGCGCCTGGTCAAGGGCGTCGCACGGTCGCTCGGCATGGAGGCGACGTTCATGGCGAAGCCGTTCATGGCGCAGCCCGGCAGCGGTCTGCACGTGCACGTGAGCCTGGTCGACGAGGCGGGCCGCAACCGCTTCGGCGCCGCCGACGGCGAGGCGCTGCTGCGCCAGGGAATCGCCGGGATGCAGGCGCTGATGTACGACTCGATGGCGCTGTATGCGCCGAACTTCAATTCGCAGCGGCGCTACCTCGGCAAGTTCGTGCCGATTACCCGCGATTGGGGACACAACAATCGCAGCGTCGCGTTCCGCGTGCCGCCGGGCGCGGGCGAGGCGCGCCGCATCGAACACCGTGTCGCCGGCGCCGATGCCAGCCCGCACCTGACGATGGCCGCGATCCTGGCGGCGCTGCTGCACGGGGTGAGCAACCGGCTCGAGTCCAGTGCACCGGTGGACGGGCGCGCTATCGACAGCGATGACGGGGATTTCCCGGGCGACCTGATCGTGGCGCTCGATCGGCTCGAAAAATCGGGTCTGCTCGCGCAGTACATTCCGGCACGGTTCCTGCGGGTGTATTCCCAGGTGAAGCGCGGCGAGTACGCCGATCTGATCGAGAACGTGTTCGGACGCGAGTACGACTTCTATGCCTGAGGCGTCGCAGCCGGGGCCCTGGCCGGGGGCCCACGGCGGCGCAGCGTGCTAGTACGTTTCGGGCGCCCTGGCAATAGCGAACGACGCCGCGGCGGGAAGATTCCGCGGCGCGTCGCTGGTTATTACTTGTTAATAAACAGTATGTTGTATGAAGTTGTTGCAAAGCAATAAGTCTCATGCCCGACCATTCCCGCAAGGACTGGGCCTGCTGGCCTATGGTCTAATGGCTTCCATCTCGCTTCCCATCGGCGACCCTCTGCCCGCATCCCTGGCTGAGGCGCCGGAGCCCGTTTCATGTCTGCCAGACGCCCACTGATCGGAATACCTGCGGATCGACGCATGCTGGGGCCGCAGCCTTACCACCTCGCGGGCGAGAAATATGTCACGGCGGCGCTCGACGCGGCCGGCGTGATTCCGGTGATCGTGCCTGCGCTGGGACGGGAGCTCGCAGGATGAGAGTCTGCTGGCCTCGCTCCACGGGCTGCTGTTCACGGGCAGTCCGTCGAACGTCGAGCCGCACCGCTACCGCGGCGAGCCGAGCGACGCGGGCACGCTGCACGACCCGCACCGCGACGAGACCACGCTGGCGCTGATTCCGCGCGCCGTGGCCGCGGGCATGCCGGTACTGGGCATCTGCCGCGGTTTCCAGGAGATCAACGTGGCCTTTGGCGGCACGCTGTGGCAGAAGCTCCATGAAGTGCCGGGGCACCTCGATCATCGCGAGAACAAGGATCAGCCGCTCGAGCAACAGTACGGCGCGGCGCACGAGATCACGCTGGCACCGGGCGGCCTGCTGGAGCGGCTGGCCGGAGGAGCGGCGCGTGTGGCGGTCAATTCGCTCCATGGCCAGGGGGTGCGCGAGCTCGGGGCCGGCCTGACGGTCGAGGCGCGTTCGAGCGACGGCGTAATCGAAGCATTCCGTGTCACGGCGGCGCGCAATTTCGCGCTCGCCGTGCAATGGCACCCCGAGTGGCGGGTGCTGGACAACAAGTTCTCAACCGCGCTGTTTGCCGAGTTCGGCGCAGCCTGTCGGGAACAAATGCAGGCAAGGTGATTTATGCCCAATGAGATCCAACAATTTTTCCGCGACCACGGCATTTCCGAAGTCGAGGCCATCATTCCGGACATGGCCGGCATCGCGCGCGGCAAGCTGATGCCCGCCGAGAAGTTCGCCGAGGACGCGGGCATGCGCCTGCCCGAGAGCATCTTCCTGCAGACCGTGACCGGCGACTATCCGAGCGACACCTCCTCGGCCATGAGCCCGGCGGAAATCGACATCGTGCTCAAGGCCGATCCGAAGACGGTGCGCGTGGTGCCCTGGGCGGCCGAGCCCACGGCGCAGGTGATCCACGATTGCTACTACTCCGACGGACGGCGCGTGACCATGGCGCCACGGCAGCTGCTGCAGCACGTGCTGCATCTCTACGCCGAACGCGGCTGGGAGCCGGTCATCGCGCCCGAGCTCGAGTTTTACCTGGTCGAGCCCAATGTCGACGCCGACTACCAGCTGAAGCCCCCGGTCGGCCGTTCGGGACGCTCGGAGCCCGGCCGCCAGTCCTACAGCATTGCCGCCGTCAACGAATTCGATCCGCTGTTCGACGACATGTACGCCTTCTGCGAGGCGCAGGACATCGAGATCGACACGCTGATCCACGAGGACGGCCCGGCGCAGATGGAGATCAACCTGCTGCACGGCGATCCGCAGGCGCTCGCCGACCAGGCGTTCCTGTTCAAGCGCACGGCGCGCGAGGCGGCGCTGCGCCACAAGATGTACGCCACTTTCATGGCCAAGCCGCACGCCAAGGAGCCGGGCAGCGCCATGCACATCCACCAGAGCGTGGTCGACAGCAAGACCGGCGAGAACATCTTCAGCAACGCGGATGGCACGCCCTCGGCGCTGTTCTTCTCGCACATCGCCGGGCTGCAGCGCTACCTGCCCTCGGCGATGAGCCTGTTCGCGCCCAACGTGAATTCCTACCGCCGCATCGCCCGCAACTCAGCTGGCGCCGATCAACGTGCAGTGGGGCTACGACAACCGCACCGCGGGCCTGCGCGTGCCGGTGTCCGATCCGGATGCGCGGCGCGTGGAGAACCGGCTGGGCGGCGCCGACGCCAACCCGTACATCGCCATCGCCGGCTCGCTCGCCTGTGGCTACCTGGGCATGGTGCAGAACCTGCAGCCGAGCGAGCCGATCACCGGCAGCGCCCACGATCTGCCCTGGGACCTGCCGCGCTCACTGGACGATGCGCTGAAGCGCCTCAAGGACTGCCAGCCGCTGGTCAACCTGCTGGGGCTCGCCCTTTGTCGCGGCCTACACCATCGTCAAGCAGGCCGAATACGAAGTGTTCCTGCAGGTCATCAGTTCCTGGGAGCGCGAACACCTGCTGCTCAATGTCTAGAGGCTCGATCCGGGTGCGTTGCGCTAGTATAGGAACCGAGCGACCGCGTGCGAACCATAACTATTATCGCCGTCAGGAGCCTGCCCATGATCCGCTGAGCCGCTGCGTTACGCATTGTTCGCCGCTGGCAGCCATTGCCCTGGCCGGATGCGGCGCCAAGCGCCGCGCCGGCCGCCCTCCGGCAGCCGATGCAGGCGGCCGCAGCGGCCTCGCCCACGGACGACGAGAAGGTGCTCAACGTCTACAACTGGTCCGACTACATCTCGCCCGACGTGGTGCCGGCGTTCGAGAAGGAATACGGCATCAAGGTCAACTACGACGTCTTCGATTCCAACGCCGTGCTGCAGACCAAGCTGCTGGCCGGCCAGACCGGTTACGACATCGTGGTGCCGTCGGCCAATTTCATGGCGCTGCAGATCAAGGCCGGCGTATTCCAGAAGCTCGACAAGGCGCGGATCCCGAACCTCAAGAACGTCGATCCGGACATTGCCCAGCGCTTCGATCCGCTCGACCCCGGCATGCAATACGGCGTGAATTATTTCTGGGGCACTTCGGGCGTCGGCTACAACGTCGACAAGATCAAGGCGGCAATGCCGGATGCGCCGGTCGACAGCTTCCGCATGTTCTACGACCCCGACGGTCGTCAAGCATTTCAAGAACTGCGGCGTGAGCGATGCTGGATGAGCCCGAGGAAATCATCAACACCGTGTTCGTGTACCTCGGCATCCCGGCCAACAGCGAGAAGCCGGAAGATCTCGCGGCGGCGGAAAAGGTGCTGCTGGCGATGCGGCCCTACGTGCGCTACGTCAACTCCTCCAAGTACATCGAGGACCTGGCCAACGGCGAGATCTGCCTGGCGCTGGGCTGGAGCGGCGACGTGCGGCCAGTCGGGCGTCGCGGGCCCGCGAGGCCAAGAACGGCAACAACATCAATTACCTCATTCCCAAAGAGGGCGCGGTGATGTTCTTCGACATGCTCGCGATCCCCGCCGATGCCGTGCATCCGAAGAACGCACACCTGTTCATCAACTACCTGCATGCGCCCGGATGTGTCGGCCAAGAATTCCAGCGCCGTGCACTACGCCTCGAGCAATGCCGCGGCCTATCCGCTGATCGATCCGGCTGTCTACAACGACCGCGGCATATTCCCCGGGCCGGAGGCCAAGGCGCACCTGGTTCCCAATCTGCCCAGGTCGCAGGCCTACACGCGGCTGCTGTCGCGCATGTGGACCCGCTTCAAGTCCGGGCGCTGAGCATTAACGGAACCGGGTCCGCTGCCGATCGGTGAGCGAAGGGGCAATAAGAGCAATGGCTGATACACGCACCAAGACGCCCGAGCCGTGGCTGGATCCGCACGCCGCAGGCCTACATCCGCGTCGAAAACGTGACCAAGCGCTTCGGCACTTTCGTCGCGGTCAACAATGTCTCGCTGAAGGTCTTCAAGGGCGAGATCTTCTGCCTGCTGGGCGGCTCGGGCTGCGGCAAGACCACGCTGCTGCGCATGCTGGCAGGATTCGAACAGCCGATCTTCGGGCGCGGTGTTCATCGACGGGCAGGACATGGCCGGCATTCCCGCCCTACGAGCGGCCGGTCAACATGATGTTCCAGTCCTACGCGCTGTTTCCGCACATGACGCGTGGCGAGCAACGTGGCCTTTGGCCTGGAGCAGGAGAAGACTCAAGCGCGAGGAGATCAACCGGCGCGTCGCAGAGATCCTCGACATCGTCAAGCTGGGCGAATACGCCAAGCGCAAGCCGCACCAGCTCTCCGGCGGCCAGCGCCAGCGGGTGGCGCTGGCGCGCTCGCTGGTCAAGCGGCCCAAGCTCCTGCTGCTCGATGAGCCGCTCGGCGCGCTGGACCGGAAGCTGCGCGAGCACACGCAGTTCGAGCTGCTCAGCATCCAGGAGAAGCTCGGCGTCACCTTCGTGGTCGTCACGCATGACCAGGAAGAGGCGATGACGCTGTCCTCGCGCGTCGGCGTCATGAATCGCGGCGAGATCGTGCAGGTCGGTACGCCGCGGCAGATCTATGAATTTCCCGCCTCGCGCTTTGTCGCCGATTTCATCGGCTCGGTGAACCTGTTCGAAGGGCAGCTCACCGAAGACGAGCAGGATCACGTGCGGGTGAAGTGCGAGGAGCTGGGTTCACCGGTATATGTCGACCACGGCATGAGCGCACCGCCGCTGGCGTTGTGCTGGGTGGCGGTGCGGCCGGAGAAAATCGTGCTGGGCCGCGAGCGCCCGCCAGGCACCGACAACCGGGCGCATGGCGCGATCCACGATATTGCCTACATGGGCGACATGACCGTGTTCGTGGTAAAGCTCGATTCCGGGCGCCAGGTGCGCGTCACGCAGGCCAATCGCACGCGCAAACCCGAGGAGCAGTTCGCCTGGGACGAGGCCGTCTACCTCTCCTGGGACGCCTCGAGTCCCGTGGTCGGGATGGGTTAGGTACCGATGGCGGCATCCAACGGCAGCGGCTGGCGCTCACCGTCGAAAGGGAGTGCCAAGCGCACTCCAGGGTCGCTCCTGACCCGGCCCTGGGATCCCCTGTGGCAGCTGTTCCACCGCTTGCGTCCGGCGCGCTGGTCGGCCTACGTGCGCGATCACTGGATCGGCAAGCCGCTGGTCACCGCCGTGCCGATGACCTGGCTGGTGCTGTTCTTCATGGTGCCGTTCATCATCGTGTTCGGCATTTCTTTTTCACAATCGATCCTGTCGATTCCGCCCTACGAGTCGCTGTGGGGTTGGGCGGACGACAAGGTGCTGCAGCTCCGGCTCCACCTCGGCAACTACAACTACCTGTTCACCGACTCGCTGTACGTCAGCTCCTACCTGTACTCGGTCAAGGTAGCGGCGGTCTCGACACTGTTCTGCCTGCTGCTGGGCTACCCCATGGCCTACGGCATCGCGCGCTCGACGCCGACGCGCCGCAATATATTCCTGATGCTGATCATCCTGCCGTTCTGGACTTCATTCCTGCTGCGCGTCTACGCCTGGATCGGCCTGCTCAAGAGCAACGGCGTCATCAACAACATTCTGATGAGTCTCGGCATCATCCACGAGCCGATCACGATGATGCAGACCGATTTCGCGGTCTACATCGGCATCGTCTATTCCTACCTGCCGTTCATGATCCTGCCGCTGTACTCGAATCTCGAAAAGCACGACCGCACGCTGCTCGAGGCCGCGGCCGACCTGGGCTCGCGCCCGTGGAAGGCGTTCATGCGCATCACGCTGCCGCTGTCGATGCCGGGCATCGTCGCCGGCTCGCTGCTGGTGTTCATTCCGGCGGTGGGCGAGTACGTCATCCCCTCGCTCCTCGGTCGCACCGACCAGCTGATGATCGGCCGCGTGCTGTCCGATGAATTCTTCGAGAACCGCGACTGGCCGGTGGCGAGCGCGGTGGCGATCGCGATACTGCTGCTGCTGGTGATTCCGATCATGATCTTCCAGCGCTACCAGAACCGGGAGCTGGCGCACAAATGATGGGGCGGCGAAAAATCTTCGTGCCGGCGATGCTGATCTTCGGGTTCGTATTCCTGTATGGCCCCATCCTTTCGATGATGTTTTATTCGTTCAACTACTCGAAGCTGGTGACGGTGTGGGACCACGCCAATTCGCCGACCGTGAAGTGGTACGGCCAGCTGTTCCACGACACGCAGATCATGGGTGCCGCCTGGCTGTCGATCAAGATCGCGACTATCAATGCCTGCCTGGCAGTGGTGCTTGGTACGTTTGCCGGGCTGGTGCTGGCGCGCTTCGGGCGCTTCCGCGGCCGCACCCTGCTGGCGGCAATGACGACCGCCCCGCTGGTCATGCCCGAGGTCATCACGGGACTGGCGATGCTGTTGCTATTCGTCGCGATGGAGCAGCTGATCGGCTGGCCGGCGGGGCGCGGTGTTACCACGATCATCATTGCACACGTCACTTTCTCCATGGCCTACGTGACCGTCATCATTCAGTCGCGGCTCGCCAATTTCGATGACTCGCTGGAAGAAGCCGCGATGGATCTGGGAGCGCGCCCCGCCAAGGTGTTCTGGCGAATCACGCTGCCGCTGATCATGCCGGCCGTCATTTCGGGCTGGCTGCTGGCCTTTACGCTGTCCTGGGATGACGTGGTGATCTCACAGTTCGTGGCCGGACCGAGCTCGACCACGCTGCCGATGGTGATTTTCTCCAAGGTGCGGCTGGGAGTGAGCCCGGCCGTGAACGCGCTGGCGACGCTGATGGTGCTGATCGTGGCCACCGGCGTGGTGCTGTCGGCGATCGTAATGCAGCGCCAGGAGAAGCGGCGGGCGCGCGAGATGCAGCTCGCCGCCAGTGACTGACCCCGGCGGCGCCTTGGTGCGGCCCGGAAAGCTTCCCGACGTCGGCACGACGGTGTTCTCGGTCATGTCGCGCCGCGCCGCCGAGTCCGGAGCCGTCAATCTTGGCCAGGGATTCCCGGACTACCCCATCGATGCCCGGCTGACGGAGCTGGTCGCGCAGGCGATGAGCGAAGGGCACAACCAGTACGCGCCGATGCCCGGGGTCCCCGCGCTGCTCGAGGCGATTGCCCGCAAGCTCCAGCGCGTCTACGGCCTGGCCCTGGACCCGGTACAGGAAATCACCGTGACGCTCGGCGCGACCGAGGCGCTGTATTCGGCCATCCAGGCGCTGGCGGGGGCGGGCGATGAGGTACTGGTGTTTGATCCCGCCTATGATTCCTATGACCCGGCGGTGCGCCTGGCCGGCGCGCGCTGCGTGCATGTGCCGCTGGCGCCACCGCGGTTCCGGCCCGACTGGGAGCAGGTGCGCGCTGCGCTGAGTGCGCGCACGCGGTTGGTGATCATCAACTCGCCGCAAAATCCGGCCTGCAGCTGCCTGGCAGCCGACGACCTCGATGCGCTCGCGGCCCTGCTGCGCGGGCGCGATTGCCTGGTGCTGGCTGATGAAGTCTATGAACACATGGTGTATGACGGCGCGCGTCATGCCAGCGTGCTTTCGCATCCGGAACTGCGGGCCTGCAGCGTCGCCGTGTATTCCTTCGGCAAGACGCTGCATGCCACCGGGCTCCGGGTCGGCTACGCCGTGGCACCGCCAGCGCTCACCGCGGAGCTGCGCAAGGTCCACCAGTTCAACACCTTCACGATTGCGACCTGCCTGCAGCAGGCTATCGCAGCGTACCTCGCCGAGCGGCCCGAATGCGGCGCGGACCTGTCCGGCTTCTTTCAGCACAAGCGCGATCGCTTGGCGGCACTGCTCGAGGGCAGCGGGCTGCGCCTGCTGCGCTCGGCCGGCTCGTATTTCCAACTGGCCGACTATAGCGATGTCGACGCGCGCAGCGATGTCGAGCTGGCCGGAGCGCTGATCGACGAGGCCGGCGTGGCGACCATTCCGCTGTCGGTGTTCTACCGCGAACCGCCGCCGATGAAGCTGCTGCGGCTGTGCTTCGCCAAGCGCGAGGAGACCCTGGCCGAAGGGGCGCGGCGGCTGCGTGCCTGGGCGCAGGGCCGGCGTACAATCAGCTGATGGATAAATTCACGCGCCTGAATCATCCGCCGGAAGTACCGCTCCCGGCCGGCAATCGCCCGGTCGTGACGCCGATCTACCACAGCGTGAAATTCGAATTCGAAACGGTCGATGAGACCGTGCGCAACTGGCGCGGCGAGGGACCGGGCTACAACTACCAACGTTCATCCAACCCGAACTCGCGCCAGCTCGAGCTGACCCTCGCCGGCCTGCAGGGGCGGGAGGACGCGCTGGTATGTGCATCCGGGGTAGGCGTCCTGTCCCAGACACTGCTGTCCCTGACGCGGCAGGGCGATCACGTGCTGTGCTTCGTCGAACTTTACGGGCCGACGCGTAACCTGATCCGGCGCACGCTGGCGCGCTTTGGCGTCACGCACACCCTGCTGGCGATCACCGACCTGGCCGGCATCGAGCGTGTGCTGGCCGCTACGCCCACGCGGCTCGTCATGTTCGAGAGCCCGACCAATCCGATGAATCGCATCGCCGACATCGCCGCCATCACGCGCCTGGCGCGCAGCGCACGGTGCGCTGACGGTGCTGGACAACACGCTGGCCGGGCCGCACCAGCACGGCCAGTTCGATGTGGACCTGTTCCTGCACAGCCTCACCAAGTTCGCCGCCGGGCACGGCGATGTAATGGGCGGGGCCGTGATCGCCAGCGCCGAGCTGATCGGCCGCCTGCGGCCGGAATTTAATGCGCTGGGCGGGGCGCTTGACCCGCACGCGGCGTTCCTGATCCAGCGCGGCCTCAAGACCTACGCATTGCGCTACCGCGAGCACAGCCGCAGTGCACAGGCTGTAGCCGAGTGGCTCGGCGCGCATCCGGCGATTGCGGCCGTGTACTACCCCGGCCTGCCGACGCATCCTGGCCATGAGCTGGCCCGCGCCCAGATGAGCGAGTTCGGTGCGGTGGTCAGTTTCGATCTGCGCGGCGGGGCCGAGGCCGGGCGGCGCTTCGCCGAAGCGCTGGAGCTGTTCGCGATGGCGGCCAGCCTCGGCGCCACCGATTCACTGGTGCTGCCGCCACAGCTACTGGGCGGGCGCGATCTCGACGCGGCGCAGCGGCAGCTCGCGGGCATTGGCGAGGGCACGGTGCGCCTCTCGATCGGCCTCGAAAGCATTGACGATCTGCTGGCTGACCTGGCGCAGGCGCTGGGCCAGCTCTAGCGCCGCCGCGCGCTGCTACCAGCGCCGCAGGCTCGCCAACACACCCAGCCCGACGGCGAGCAACAGGGCGCCGGACACCCGGTTCACCCGTCGCAGCCAGTGCGGATCAAAGCGATCGCGGAGGCCGGCGGCAAACGCACTCAGCAGGAGCCACCAGATCCCTGAACCCACAAACACGCCGATGACCAGCGCAGTCGCAGCCAGGTAGTCGCGCGCGACCGCGAGTCCAAGTCCCGCGAACGCGGCCGCAAAGGCCAGGATGGTCATCGGGTTGGTCAGCGTGATGATCAGGGCGCTCAGGTAGGCGCTGTGCACCTGCGGTTCGCGCTGCCGGGCCGCGTACAGGTCCGGATGGGCGCGCATGATGTGGGTCCCAAGCCAGCACAGGAACACTCCGCCGAGCAGGGTCACCCAGAAGCGCTCGCCAACCATGAATGAAGTAATGCTGGTAAGGCCGAATCCCGCCACGGCGCCGTAGCAGGCGTCGGCCGTCGCCGCGCCCAGGCCCGTGGCGAGCCCCGCCATGCGGCCGGCAGTCAGCGAGCGGCGGATGCATAGGAGCCCCACCGGGCCGACGGGCGCCGCAATGGAAAAACCAAGCACTATGCCCTTGAGCAGGAACTGCAGCGTGCCGAGCGATAAGGTCATGCGCAGGGCGAAAGCGGTGCAGCGGCCGCAGCGCTACAGGTTCGCGATCAGCGCGTCGCCGAACTCGCTGCACTTGACCTGCGTGGCGCCCGGCATCATGCGCGCGAAGTCGTAGGTGACGGTCTTCTTGCCGATAGTCCGGTCCATCGCGCCGATGATGGCGTCGGCGGCTTCGGTCCAGCCCAGGTAACGCAGCATCATTTCGCCCGAGAGGATCACCGAACCCGGATTGACCTGGTCGAGATCGGCGTACTTGGGCGCCGTGCCATGCGTTGCCTCGAACACTGCGTGGCCGGTCAAATAGTTGATATTGGCGCCGGGAGCGATGCCAATTCCGCCTACCTGCGCCGCCAGCGCGTCGGACAGGTAGTCACCATTGAGGTTCAGCGTTGCGACCACATCGAATTCCTCCGCGCGCGTCAGCACTTGCTGCAGCGTGATATCGGCAATGGCGTCCTTGATGAGGAGCTTGCCGCCCTTCAGCGCCGCGCTCTGCTCGGCGTTGGCGGCCGCCTCGCCCTGCGCCGCCTTGGTACGCTCCCACTGCTGCCAGGTGTAGACCTGCCCGGCAAATTCGCGCTCGGCAAGCGCATAGGCCCAGCTGCGGAACGAACCTTCGGTGTACTTGAGGATGTTGCCCTTGTGGACGATCGTGACGCTGCGGCGCTTGTTGGCGATGGCGTATTCGACTGCGGAGCGAAACAGGCGCTCGGTGCCTTCTCGCGATACATTCTTGATGCCAATGCCGGAATTCTCCGGGAATCGGATCTTGCCGTAGTGCTTGGGAAAGCTTTCCTTCAGGAAAGCCATGAGCTTGCGGTTGTCGTCGGTGCCTTCCTCGAATTCGATTCCGGAATAGAGGTCCTCGGTGTTCTCGCGGAAGATCACCATGTCGACCTTTTCGGGCGACTTGACCGGCGAGGGCACGCCCTTGAACCAGCGAACCGGCCGCAGGCACACGTACAGGTCGAGCAGCTGGCGCAGCGCCACGTTCAGCGAACGGATGCCACCGCCGATCGGTGTGGTCAGAGGGCCTTTGATTGACACCAGGTACTCGCGGCATGCGGCCACGGTTTCGTCCGGCAGCCAGCTGTTGAAGGCCTGGTGGCTCTTCTCGCCGGCGTAGATTTCCATCCACGCGATCTTGCGCCTGCCGCCATAAGCCTTCGCAACTGCCGCGTCCATGACGCGTACGCTGGCGCGCCAGATATCACGGCCGGTGCCGTCGCCCTCGATGAACGGGATAATCGGGCGGTCTGGCACCTGCAGGCGGGTGCCACTGAGTGTGATTTTCTGGCCGCCGGGTGGGGGCGTGGGCTTGGCAGTGGTGGGCATCGTCATGGGGTTGCGCAACTTCCGCGGTAGCCGGGACAGGGCGCGAATGCTAACACAGGCGCGCGGGCCCACGGCGTTGCCGCCGTCGACGAACCGGCGCTGCACTGGCGCGTCGCCTGTGACCTGCGGCACACTGTCAGCATGACTTCCACGTCCCGGGTACGCGCCGACCTGCCCCGAAAATTGCAGGTGCGCGGTGGCGCGCGCGTCGCCCTGAACGACGCCGCCGCGGCTCGCACCCATGGCTGGGACGAAGCCGACGCGCGCGCGGCGACGGCGCGGCTGGCCATCGAGCTCGAGCAACTTCAGTATCAGCTCTATGCGGACGGACGCTACGGCGTGCTCGCGCTGCTGCAGGCCGTCGACGGCGGCGGCAAAGACAGCACCATCCGCCACGTATACTCGGCCTTCAACCCGCAAGGCTGCACCGTGCGGGCGTTCAAGACGCCGAGCGCCGAGGAACTGCGCCACGATTACCTCTGGCGCGTCCACCAGCACGTGCCGCCGCGCGGCGAGATCGCAGTCTTCAACCGCTCGCATTACGAAGACGTGCTGATTGCGCGGGTCGACAGTCTGGTGCCGCGGCATGTGTGGCGGGCGCGTTACCGGCAAATCAACGAATTTGAGCGGCAGCTGGTCGCGAGCAATATTCAGGTGGTGAAAATATTCCTGCACATCAGTCGTGCGGAGCAGCGGCGGCGCCTGGCGGAGCGGATCCGCAATCCGCGCAAGCAGTGGAAATTTGATCCGCAGGACCTGCGCAAGCGCGCGCAATGGCCGGCCTACCGCAAGGCCTTCGGCGACATGCTGGGCCGCTGCAATACGCGCCATGCGCCCTGGTATGTGGTGCCCGCCGACCACAAGTGGCTGCGCGACCTGGCGGTATCGCAGATCATGGCGGCTGTGTTGCGCTCGCTGGGGTTGCGGTTTCCGCCGCCGCGCTTCAACCCGCGCCGCACGCGCCTCACCTAGGTACGGCGCGGCGTCGCTACAGGGCCGCCAGCTCCCGGCGTGCGGCCGCCAGCCAGGTTTCCTGTGCCTGGCGGTAATGGCGCGGCGCGAGCCGCGCGTGCTCCAGCAGCGCCGACAGCGTTTCGCGTGCCTCGGATCGCTGCCCGAGTTTGGCCTGCAGCTGTGCGTGGCGGAGCGCCGCCTCCGCGCCGGCGTAGTAGCGGGCGACTACGGCGTATTCCTCCAGCGCCTTGTCCAGGGTCCCTTCGCCCTCGAGCGCACGTGCGTACAGCAGATGCCCGTCCGGTGACTTGAAGTGCGGATTGTGCGCGATCAGCAGGTCGAGCGTGGTGCGTGCCGCCGCCGAGTCGCCGGCGGCATACTGCGCCTGCGCCAGGCCCAGCAGCAGGTTGGGATCGTGCTCGTACAAGCCGGCCAGAGCCTGGCGGTATACCGCTATCGCCTGCGCACTGTGCCCCTGGCGCACCAGCTCGTCGGCGTAGCGCTGGCGGCTCGCCACATCGCCCGTGCGACGCGCGGCTGCCTCGTAGGTGCGCAATTGCTGTTCCGGGTCGAGCGCGCGGCGCACGCCGCGCAGGGCGCGGCCCGCAGTGCGCGTGCGGAACAGGTCCGGGATGATCTCGACCGCAACGTAGGCGATGCAGCCCGGCAACGACAGCAGCAGCAGAACCCAGATCCAGAGCGTATTCCGGCCGGTGCGGAAGCAGTGCACGATCAGCAGCACCTGCAGGACGAGCGAAGTGAGGAATATAGGGTTCATGGCTGAGTGCAAAGCATAAGGGTTCGCGGCCGCCCAGCGGAAGCGGCGTGCACGCGTGGTAGTATTTGCGCGCTATGCGCTTGACAGCACTCTTCCTGGGCGGACTGTTGCTGACGGGCGGGGCCCTGGCCGAGCCGTCGCCAGCCGCCGGGCCGGACCAGCACCCAGCCGCACCGCTACGCATCGGCCTGGTGCTCTCCGGGGGCGGTGCTCGCGGCATGGCGCACGCCGGCGTCCTCGAGGTGCTGGATGACCTGCACCTGCACGTGGACGCCATTGCCGGTACCAGCATGGGGGCGGTGGTCGGCGGGCTGTACGCGAGCGGCATGTCCGGCCGCGAGATCGAGCAACTCCTGGTCTCGGTGGACTGGCAGGATTCCTTTCGCGACCGACCGCCGCGCACCGAGCTCGGCTTTCGCCGCAAGCAGGAAGAGCATGATTTCCTGGTGAACCTGCCGTTGGGCGTGCAGGGGCGGAAGCTGCAGATTCCTGCCGGCCTGGTGCAGGGGGAGAAACTGACGGAGCTGTTGCGCCGTGCCACGCTACCGGCCGCGACCGTCACGCGCTTTGACCAGCTGCGGATCCCGTTCCGGGCCGTGGCCACCGACCTGGAGACCGGCGCGGTGGTAGTCATGGATTCGGGCGACCTGACCACGGCATTGCGCGCGAGCATGTCGGCACCCGGCCTGTTCGCGCCGGTGGAGCGTGACGGCCGCCTGCTGGTCGATGGCGGACTGGTCGAAAACCTGCCGATCGATGTGGCGCGCGCAATGGGCGTGGACGTGCTGATCGTGGTTGACGCCGGGTTTCCGCTGCAGACCCGTGACCGGCTCAACTCGCTCACCAGCGTATCGAACCAGGCGCTGGCAATCCTGGTGCGCCGCGACGTCGAACGGCAGCTCGGCACGCTGGGCACGCGCGACGTGCTGCTGCAGCCCGATCTGGGGCAGCGATCTTCATATGATTTCCAGAGCGTCGCCACGGCCGTTGCAGCCGGCCAGGCAGCCGCGCGCGTTCTGCAGCCGCAGCTGGCCGCACTGGCAGCCGCTGCCTCGACCCC
Organism: uncultured Gammaproteobacteria bacterium; assembly: GCA_963811485.1. Taxonomy (GTDB): domain Bacteria; phylum Pseudomonadota; class Gammaproteobacteria; order Steroidobacterales; family Steroidobacteraceae; genus FEN-1191. The sequence continues at coordinate 551,027 of CAWERO010000006.1, read as the reverse complement.
GGATTCGCCGGCGAATGCACCGCGGTTGCCGGAGTCGACTGCCGCGCTCCCTATCGTGCAGTTCATCTCCGTTGACCCCGTATCCAGGCGTTACCAGCGCTTGCTGCATGCAGCCTTTGCCGACCAGCTGGCCAGGCCGCTCGATCCCGAACTGGTCGATCAACGCATCAAGGCCATTTACGGCCAGGGTAACCTCGAACTGCTCGATTACCGCGTGGCGCGCACTCCACAGGGCGCGACCGGGCTGATCTTCACTGCGCGCCGAAATTCCTGGGGTCCGAATTACCTGCGGCTGGGGCTGTCGCTCGAGGATGATTTCGCGGGCGACAGCACCTTCAATGCCGCGGGACGATTGTCCTTCACCGAACTCAATCCGCTCGGCGCCGAGGCCGTGCTCGACCTGCAGGTCGGCGCATCGCCGCGCGTGGCGGCGGAGTTCTACCAGCCCCTGTCCCCGCTGCAGCGCTACTTCGTCGCGCCGCACCTGCAGGCAGACGCGCACAACGTGCCGCAATTGCTGGCGGGGGAGCCAATCGGCGAATACCGGGTCCGCAACTTTGAATACGGACTCGATCTGGGCCGGGAATTCGGTAATTGGGGCGAGTTGCGCGGCGGCCTGCTCGATACCCGCGGCACCACCACCGTGCGCCTCGGTGATTTCAGCGTTCCGGAAGTGAGCTATCACACTCACGCCGGATTCCTGCGCTTCAACTACGATCGGCTCGATAGCACCAGCTTTCCGCGCAGCGGCCAGGCGTTGACGCTGGGTTTGCGGGCCGAGGATTCCGGACGCGGCGCCGCGGGTTCCGACCTGCTTACTTTCGATTGGCGCGCCGCCTGGTCGCGCGGCAAGAACACGGCGGTAGCCTGGCTGTCGGGCGGCAGCACCATCGGCGGGAGCGATAGCAATGTGCGGGCCTATTTCCCGCTGGGCGGATTTCTGAACCTCTCGGGCACCGCGGCGCAGTCCCGCGCGGGGCCGCACTACGCGATCGTGCGTGCGCTCTATCTGCGCAGCGTCGGCCATGGCGGCGAAGGGATACTCAACGTGCCAGCCTACGGCGGCATGTCTATCGAGCTGGGCAACGTCTGGAGCCGGCGGAGCGAGGCGAAACTGAAATCGGCACGGACCGATGCGTCGCTATTTTTTGGTGCCGACACCTACATCGGTCCGGCTTACCTCGCCGTGGGCTATGACGAAGGCGGCAGTACGGCCTTCTACCTGTTTCTGGGGCGCAGTTTCTGAGACGCCGGGGCTAGAGGCCGCGGCTGGCGGCGAGATTTTCCACCTTGGTGAATATCAGCGCCGGACGATCGCCCGGCCTTGAATATTCGTGTTTGCGGCTCATCTCCACCATGGCGGCGTCGCGATCCGCGGCACTGGTGTACCAGTGGCTCCGCTGCCAGTCGGCGCCGCACAATTTGGCAAAGGGGTCGAGTGTGCGAAGGCTGACCCGCAATCCGTAGGGTCGCGGCTCTATGGTCGCCGGTCGGTTCAGGTTGTGTGAGTTTGAGATGCCCATGGGTCTGTGTGCTTTGGGATTGAAACAGGGGTTATTCTAACGCCAGCGGCAGGCTGGCGGTACCCGTCAGGCCGCGTTGGGGAAATCATGAAAGTAGAGACAACGGCGATGCATCATTTCGTCAACGGTCACCCGATCCGGGCGCCGTTTCCGGCCGGACTCGAGCAGGCCATGTTCGCGATGGGCTGTTTCTGGGGCGTCGAGCGCCTCTACTGGCCACTGTCCGGCGTGTACACCACCGCGGTGGGCTACGCTGGCGGCACGAGCCTGGATCCGGATTACCGTCAGGTCTGCACGGGCCGCACCGGCCACGCCGAGGTCGTGCTCGTGGTCTACGACCCGAGCGTCGTACCCTACCAACAGCTGCTGTGTGTGTTCTGGGAGTCGCACGACCCGACCCAGGGCATGCGGCAGGGAAACGACATCGGCACGCAGTACCGCTCCGCGATCTACTGCTTCAATGCTGCACAGCGCGCGGCGGCCGAGGACAGCCTGCATGCGTACGAAGCCGCGCTCCACGCCGCGGGCCGCGGCAGGATCACCACCGAGATCCAGGATGCGCCGCCGTTCTACTACGCCGAGGACTATCACCAGCAGTACCTCGCGAAGAATCCGAACGGGTACTGCGGGATCGGGGGCTGTGGAGTTCCCTTCAAACTCGCGGAGTTACCGGTGGGGGAGAAGGCGTAGTCGCCGGCTAAGTCGTGGGTTCTCGCGAGGAACCAGAGGGTTACCTGCCGACCACGTCGAAGATCCGCGTATTTCTGCGGGAAAACGCCAGCTGATTTCGGCGTCGACGTCTACCGGAAGTCTACCGGTGATCTGGTCTTAGGAAAGTCCGCGGCGAAGGGCTGGGGACTCGTTCCCGAAGTGCTCTTAGTGCCGAAAGGTGGCTGCGGTCCGCCCGGGCAGCGTATTAGCTATCGTTCAGCGCGTTGGCGTAGGTGATCAGCGGTGGGAAATTCGACAACAGCCCTGAACTGACCATCATCACGACTAGCGCCGCTATTCCCACATACCATGCCGGGTGTATGTGGCCTCTGATCCGCCGGTCTGCGATCATCGCAATCGCCATATACAAGAACGAAAACAGCGCGCTGAGTTGCCCAGGCAGTCCAGCAATGATCAATAGACGGCCCCACGCCGGAATGATGACAATGACCGTCGCGGCAAGCATGAGGCGGCGGTGCCAATCACTCTGCTTGCGCTTGATCCATCCGCCGAGTACGAGCGCGGCGAATACCACGATGTTCATCCAGTCCAGCGCCAGAAAGACGGCGGGCGAGAAATATGCTGCCGGGAAGCGGTGAGCAGCGATGTCATAGGGCGTCAGCACCAGTCCGACCAGCAACATCCACGCTGCCAACAGGACACCTGCCTTGCCGAGTGCCCGATGACGCGCATGGTCGCCGCGGGCAATGAAGCTGGTCTGCGCGACAAACAGCGCGATCCAGGACATGTTACTGATCGCATGCACATGCACCCACCAGGGTGAAGCGAAGGTCGAATACCCCTTCAGAAACCATCCGCCGAACCCGGCGATAACAGTAAGCGCGAGGAGAACCGCCATATGGCGAAAGAAACGGCGCTCGCGAATCTCCGCCGAAGGCACCGATGCGTTTGCTGCGAATGAAGCCGTACTCATGCCCTGCCCCCCTTGGATGGCGAACGCAACCCCAACATGTCGCAGAAAGCGGCTGTCCGCTTACCGTCGATTGTGCCGGAATCGCCGCAGTTCATACCAACAGCCTTTCGGACTTCTGTAAATGATTGATTCTAAGAATGCCTCCTTCTTCGCCAGTGATTATCCGCGCAGCTGCTTCGGAAGCAAAATCTTGTGGCGAAGGGTATGACCGCATCGGAGCATCTTGGCATGGACGTGGCTATGGCCGCAGTTGGGCCGTTTCCCGACGTGTCTAGAACGCCGTAGTCCTTCGTAATCCGCAAGATCGCATCGACGCCCGCTAACTCGACGTCGCGATCGGCTGATTCGGGTGATGGACGGGAGAGAGGGGAGTTCAGGTACCAAGCGCTATCGGTACCGAATCAACGCGCCGAGTTTTGAATTGAAGTCCCGCGGGATGCGAACTCACCTTTTATTCCCCTCGTACGTAGTCGCGGACAGAACCCGGACTCAAGCGCCGACTCTTCTGAATATTCCCAGGGTAAGCCGGAAACCCCCTTAGAATCAGTCGCATGCCGTCGTCAGAATTGTGCTCGGTAGCGAATCGGTAGAGGCTGCGACGCGTCAGCTCATTGGCGTGGCTCGCACGTATTCGACCAACTGCTCGAACACCTTGCCCCAACCCTGAGTGAATCCCATCTTCTCGTGCGCCTCTGCGCGCTCCCTAGCGGCATGGATTGCAGTGGCCGAGTATTTGCAGCCGCCCTGTCCGTGCGGCTCAAATGTGAGCACGGCAGTGAAGAACCTAGGGAGCGGAAGCTGAGTTGTGCGGCCGGTAACCGGGGCCAAGTGCGGACGTCCAGACGAGCCTGCGGTTCGGTACGACCCCCAGGTAAGAACCGGGTTCGGCAGGCAGCTTGTTACCGTTCGAGTCCGCCATCTGCACAAAGAACTCGCCGCCGGGCCTCTAATCGATTTCGCACTCGACCGTCCGATACGGTTTCGGACAGAACCACGGCATCAAGTGTTTCGGCGTGGTCCAGGCTTTGAACACGAGCTCCGAGGTGACTTCCACCACGCGCTCCAGCAGCAAATCCCGCTCGTTGCTACTTGGCATTGTCGGTCTCCTTCATCTTGAGTAGATATGCGTCCAGTTGGTCCAGACGACGCTCCCAGAGCTTGCGCTGGTTCGCCATCCAGTCCTCTGCCGCCTGCAGGTGTCTGGGCGCAAGCGTATACGTACGCACGCGACCAAGCTTCTTCGACTTCACCAATCCGGACTTCTCAAGCACGCTCAAGTGCTGCGTAAAGGACGGCAGTGCCATGTTAAACGGACGGGCCAGCTCAAGCGTAGGCATGGGTCCGCGACTCAGTCGCTGCAGCACCGCCCGCCGCGTTGGATCGGCCAGCGCCTGGAACACTTGGTTTAATTGCGCAAATTGATTAGGCATTAACCTACCTATAAAGCAGTCGATCACTTAGGGCAATACCTAAGCGAATGGTGCGTGACAGATGGCCTATATGCTTCGATGCAATCCCCCGGTTCGCGACGAGCCACACTCGGTCGTTTCCCCAATCGGAGAAAGATTTGGTCTACCGATGGATCGACAGCAACGTCTACTGAAAGTCTACCGGTCGACTGACCGCGACGAGCTAACTTCTTGATTTCCGTTTTGGAAATCGCCTTAGCGCCGACTACCACCAGCAGTACCTCGCGAAGAATCCGAACGGGTACTGCGGGATCGGCGGCTGTGGAGTTCCCTTCAAACTCGCGGAGTTAGAGGCGGGAGAGAAGGCGTAACCAGCGGATCAGCGATCGTTCCTGCGCAGAGACAGCGAGTTACCAGCAAGGGACCACGAAGGTCCGCGAGTTTCTGCAGGAAAAGGCCAGCAATTCTCGTGTTGAAAGTCTACCGGAAGTCTACCGGTTGGCCGACCATAGGATAGTCTCCCGGGAAGGTGGCCAGCGGCAGTGGTTGGAGAAGAATGGCGACAGAACAAACAATAGTTCGCCACCGCGGAATGAACCCAAACGTGTCTTGGCGTGGCACCAGTCGCTGGGCCTTACGGGCGCTTCTGGTAGTGATTGGTGGTCTTTCCGCGGTCGAGGGTCGCGCTCAAGGTGTCCAGCAGAACGAGCGCATCGCGTTCACGTCAGAATTCGACGGCGATCTCTTCCTCATGGATGTGCACACGCTAAACGTGACGAAGAAGGCGCTTGGCCTGATTTCCATAGGCGATCTGGCGTACAGCCGAACCCGCGGACTGCTTGCTCTTACGGGTGGAAGGCGCCACGACCACTCGAAGTCGTTGTTCCTAGTGCCGATCGCCGGCGGCGCACTCCAGCGCATTTCCGCTTCATTCCCGGGAGGCGGCTCGCCGTACCGGCCCCAATTCGACCCTGCGGGAAACTTCGTTTATGCAGTGAACTACACAGCAGGACTCTTCCGTTTCTCTCTCGAGAATCGGCAGTGGGATCGGGTTGCGGTTGAAGGGGTGGAGGGATTGCATCCGCAAGGGTTGTCGTTTTCGTCCTCTGGTCGCCTAGTCGCCATATCGCCCGGGGATTTTAAGGGATTCCTAATCGTCGATTCTGCAGCTGGTCGCTTGAGATTTCTTCGGCAGGTGCTCGCGGATCTCAGCTCATGTACATCCGCACGGTGGCTCAACGACTCGGAATTTGTCTTCGCAGGGCGAAAAATGCCCGGCCTTCAGTTTTTGTGGCTATTCAACATCGATACGGGTGAGCTGCGGCAACTTACCCATGAGCCGGTAGGATCGCGAGACTTCCTGTCGGTATCTGCATCCATGCGACAGGTGTATTTCACCGGGTCGGACAGCAGCAAGGCGCTCGAATGGGCAATCTGGGAGTTGCCGCTCGATACCCTGCAACCAGTCAAGCTGACGCAAATGCATCATGAGGAATCCTTCCTCTTCCCGGTTTGGCTCGGCAACTAGGCCTGGGTACTAACGCTTGCCGTTAGTAACGCTGTGTGTTACCTTACTGAACAGTGATTAAAACCTTTCGAAGCAGAGAAGCCGAGAGGGTGTGGGGTCGCGAGTACTCCAAGCGTCTCCCGCGCGACGTTCAGCAGCGGGCGCTAATGAAGTTGCAGCAACTAAATGCGGCTGGAGACCTGAGGGACCTTTTAATTCCAAGCTCGAATCAGCTTGAGGCTTTGAAAGGCGATCGCAAAGGCGAGCTACAGCATCCGGATTAACAAGCAGTGGCGGATATGTTTCAGGTGGCGTGACGGTCACGCCTTTGACGTTGAGATCGTCGATTATCACTAGGTGGGTATTGGGGTTATGGCAGCGCGAAAGATCAAGCTAGCTCACCCAGGCGAGATTCTCCGGGAGGAATTCATGGAGCCAGTAGGCCTGAGTGCGTATGCACTGGCTAAGGCCCTGGAGGTTCCGCTGCCTCGCGTAAACGACATCGTGCGCGAGAAACGTTCGATCTCGCCGGAAATGGCCGTGCTGCTCTCGGCGTATTTCGGCACGTCCGATGGTTATTGGATCAATCTGCAGGGGCATTTCGACCTCGAAATGGCGAAAGACAAGGTCGGCAAGCAGGCCGCCCGGATCAGCCCTCATCCTCACGGTGCGGACGGTAGCTTGCAGCCCGTCTGAACGTCCGCGCTGGTCTACCGATGGAACGACGGCGAGGTCTACCGGAAGTCGACCGATAGGTGATGCGAGCCGACGTAACTCCGCTGGCGTCCGTGGGATTTCCAGCTTCAGCGCCGACTATCACCAGCAGTACCTCGCGAAGAATCCGAACGGGTACTGCGGGATTGGGGGCTGCGGAGTTCCCTTCAAACTCGCGGAGTTACAAGTGGGTGAGAAGGCGTGATAGCGGGGTCGATCCTGTTTCCATGCAGGAAGCCAAGGAGTTACCAATTCGATCTGCGTTTTTCTGCGGGAAAACGCTGTGTTTTTCCGGCGTTGACGTCTACCGGAAGTCTACCGGTGTTCTGGACCTAGGAAAGTCCTCGGGGAAGCACGCCCACAGCTTTGACTTGGAACCCGGGTAAGGTCTGCCATTGGCCCCCTGTGAGGTGTGCACTTGAAGCTAGGTTGGAGTTCCCAGGATTTTGTGGACACATGAAAATGGTTAGCTCCACGGTACTGGGAGAAGGCAATGTCGAAGCGAACGAGCGCAGGGCGGGTCCGTAAGGCCTACCAGTTTATCGAGGCACATCGGCGGGAATGCCCTGTCCAGACAATGTGCCAAGTGCTTGAGGTGGCGCCAAGCGGCTACTACGAGTGGCTGCACAGTCCCCTTTCTGATCGCGCCAGGGAGGACGCAAGGCTCCTGCGATTGATCCGTGCATCCTTTGTTGCCAGTCATGGCATCTACGGCGCGCCGCGTGTGTTTCTGGATTTGCGTGAAGCCGGCGAGATCTGCAGTAAGCACCGAGTTGAGCGACTGATGCGCCAGAACGGGCTGCGCGCCTTACATGGCTATCGGACACGGCGGGTATCTGTATGCAAGCCAGCGGTTCTGATTCCGAATCTACTCAAACGACAATTTACCGTCACCAAGCCCAATCGCGTCTGGGTCACGGATATTACCTATATCCGGACCTGGCAAGGCTGGCTGTACCTGGCCATAGTCATGGATCTTTACTCGCGCCGAGTCGTTGGCTGGGCTACTCGCGCAACAATCCATCGGGAGCTTGTGCTCGATGCCGTTCTTATGGCCGTGCGGCGCCGGCGACCACGCCGGGCGCTGATCCACTCGGATCAGGGCACGCAATATGGTAGCGATGCTTGGACACGGTTCTGCAAGTCCCATCATCTCGAGCCCAGTATGAGCCGCCGGGGCAATTGCTGGGACAATGCCGTGGCGGCGTCCTTCTTCGGCAGTCTCAAAAAAGAGAGGGTCAAGAAGCACATCTACAGAGACCGAGATACGGCAACGAAGGACATCGCCGACTACATCGACTCGTTCTACAATCGCACAAGGCGACACAGCCATATCGGAGGCGTGAGTCCGGAGAACTTCGAAACGATCAATCGGCTAAGCAGGAGTAGTCTCCACTAAATCCTGGGAACTCCAGGTAGCCGTTTTTTCTAAGGTCACGAAGGTCTCTTAAGTGCGTATGTAGTGATGAAACGCACTGCCTTCAGAGTTGTGACCAGCCCCCATCGACCGGAATCTCAAGGCCGGTCGTGAAGGTCGCGTCGAATGCGAGGAAGAGGACGGCCTTGGCGATTTCATCCGATGTCCCGAAGCGCTTCATGGGAACAATTCCGACGGTGTGCCCCTGGACCTTTGTACGCATCTCCTCGGTAGGGAACACTTTGTCGAGGATGCCAGTGTTGATGGGGCCGGGCGACACTGCGTTTACGCGGATCTCCTGAGGAAGCAGCTCGGCGGCGAGCACCCGTGCGAATGACCGCAGCGCAGCTTTGGCGGCACCGTACGTCGCTTGGCCCGGTAGTCCCTTCACGTTGGCGACGGAAGTCGTGAGGACGACTGAGCCTCCGCGATTGATCAGCGGCGCAAGCTTCTGCACCGCGAAGAAGGGTCCCTTGGCGTTCAGGTTGAACATCTCGTCGTAGACGGTTTCGGTCACGCTCCCGAAAGGCGTTGGAATGCTGAATCCGGCGTTGACGAACAGCAGGTCGATGGTGTCAAACTCGGTCTTCACCTGAGCGGCGAGCGCGTCGATGTCGGTCAACGACCGCGCGTCGCTTGAGACCACAGTGGCGCGCTTGCCGAGCTCTTTCTCCGCCGATTCCAGGCCGGCCGCCGAGCGACCCGTCACCAGAACGCGTGCACCCCCATCGAGGAGCATCTTCGCCGTCGCGAGCCCCATGCCGCTCGTGCCGCCAATAATCACTATCTTTTTACCTTGATACTGTTCCATGTGCATTTTCCTCAAAACGTTGGGGTCGATGCGCTGTCTATGTGGCGACGGGCCGTGTTGTTTCGGCGGATTCGGCTATGCCGGTTTGACAGCCGAGAACTCGACGCCCGAGACATTGACGACGGCCTGCCACGCGGCTTCCTGGTTGGCGCCATCATGGAGGTGTGGGTGGCGCTGCGCCTCAATGGGGCCTGAGAACTTTCCTTGAGCCGAGGCGAAGAATTGTCCTGAGACGTCGGTTCCAAACTCCGACGCCTGGAGGTACCGACGGGCCGCAGTCTCCGGCTTCTGATTCATGCCGGGGATGAGGTTCGCGATTGGGATAAACAGATACTTCACGGGCAGGCCGGCTTGTCGCGAAGCCTTCGTAGCCGTCGCGGCACCGGGCGACACAGCGTATACGGCCATGCCGGAGGGTAGCCGGCGGGCCAGCGCGGCGACCCACCACGCGACAATGAGCTTCGCATCGGCATACGCAGCGTTGGGCACGTACTTCACGTTCGGCCCGCTGCGAATCAGAGCTTCAACAGCGGCGGTTTGGTCGCCCCGGTAATACTTGGCCGCGAAGGCGGGCACGTCGGTGTACTTGAACATGGGTACGCCCCCGCGGGCAGGCTCCGCGCCGGCGATGACAATCCGCGCGTTGGGGCTCAACAGGTCGGCGCGGAGCAAACCGACAGTCATTTGATGATGGCCGATCAGCGGGGCCTGAGACGCCTCGATGCCCGCCGCGGTGAGCACTCGATTCTTGCCTGGAACCATCCCTGCATTGAGCAGCAGGAAATCGATAGGTCGACCTCGCTTGACCAGCTCGGCGAGTGCGGACTGGACGCTGGCCGGCGTGTCCAACTCCAGCTTCAGTGGCGTAAAGACCTGTCCTTTGGTCTCAGCTGCGAGTTGAGCGGCCGCTTGCTGGGCCCCGGCCAGGCTGCGCCCGGTGACGATGATCTCGTGCCAGCCCTCTCCGGCGAGCAGGCGGGCTGCCTCTTGGCCGAGCCCGGAAGTGGCGCCGGTGACGAGAGCGATCGAATGGTCCATGGGCGTCTCCGCGGTGAAGGGTGTAGGCCTAATCGTGAGGCCCCGCGAGGTCAGAGCCGGCTTGCTAATTTCGAACTGTTCGGTTATATATTGGCGCAGTGACCGTTGTCAATGAGTTTCGAACCAAATGATTCAAAAAACAGCCAGGCCCGTGGGTCGGCCACGCAGCTTCGACGAGACGGGGGCGCTGAAAAAGGCGACTCAGGTGTTCTGGGCGAAAGGCTACGACGGAGTGACGATTGACAATCTCGTCGGAGGAATGGGCGTGGGACGGCCGAGCCTGTATGCCATCTTCGGGGACAAGCGGGCGATATTCTTGCGCGTCCTTAGGGCGTACGCAGAACGAAAGGGCGCACTAGCCGCGAAGGCACTACTAGCGCCGCAGGGCCTTCGCGACTCGATCACGGACTTTCTGCGATACGCCGTCGAAAGTGCGACCGAGAAGGGGTCGGCCCGGGGCTGCCTGATGATTTGCGTCGCGCCACTTGTGAACGACGCTGAAGTTCAGCGGTTCCTGCGGAGCGCGGTCGCAGGCGGAGCGGCGCTGGTGGAGCGCCGTTTCCGGGTCGGGATCAGCGCGGGAGACATCCCGCCGGACTTTCCGGCAGCCGCGCGCGCGATCCAAGTCACGGATCTAGCCCGTGGGCTGACCATGCGTGCGCTGCTAGGCATACCACGCAAGACGCTCCTCAAAGAGGCTGAGGAGGCGGCCGACTTGGTGCTCCTGCCGCGGCGCGTCTGACGGACCATCCGAAACAATTCACTGAGGAAATGACCATGACAACTGAGAGGGACGGCGGACCGGGGGCGTTTCGTCGTCTGATGAACAAGGTGATGACGTGGTCAGAAGCACTGAATTACTCGGGCGTTGACTACACCTTTGACCGGATAGCTTTTGTCGAGCGGGAATTGGTTGAAATCAGGGATCGAATGCGTCAATTGGAATCGTCGCGGCATGAGCCACCAGATGTGCCCCCGATGCGCCGACCCGCTGACTGAGGAGTTTGGCGTGCTCGCCAAGGCTTCCTAGCAGCAAGCACGAATTTCAGCCCATGCCTTGTTGCGCCGGTTCGGGAGCCGAACTAAGTCTGTCGGGCGCGACCCACCACGACTAACGGTTGTAGGTCCCCATTTCTCCCCTCAGGCCACTGCGGAAGTGCAGGCACCAGCCCATCTAGCGGGCACCAATCTGGTCTACCGGTGTATCGACGGCAACGTCTACCGAAAGTCGACCGGACGAGGTATGCGGAGCCAGTAAATGCGTGGATTTCGTAGCAATTCCGGCCCTCGGGCGCACTACCACCAGCAGTACCTCGCGAAGAATCCGAACGGGTACTGCGGGATTGGCGGGTGTGGAGTTCCCTTCAAACTCGCGGATTTATCGGATGACGACGAAATTCCCGGGTGACGTCCCTGTCCCACCCAAGGGGTTCACTCCAGTACCGGTGCGCAAAAGCCTGCCAATTGGCAAGCCATTCTCAGTGTTCCGACGTGGCGGCTTTCACTGGCGAGCAACCGCGATGGTTGCTGCGCGATCGGCGGGTATGGTTCGCCTCAATTAATTACGAACATGGGAGAGTTGGAAGCGTTCGACACCCTCAAATGTGCTCAACTCGACCGCAAGATTCGCGATCGGGACGGCGCTGCGTCGATCAAGGGCCACCGCAATGAATCGCCAGCTCGCCTGCTCCCCTTCCTGGGTGATGGACATGGACTCTTCTGAAACCTCATAGCCGCGACGGTGTGCGAGCGACTTGACGCGATCTTCCTGCGGGGAGAAGCCGGCACGAAATCGCAATAATACGGCCACCGCCGGTCGCCGCGGCAGCAGCCGCTCGAACCGCGGACCCCACATCATCAATGCGGAAGACAGCACCGCCAGCAGCATGGCCGCCGCGTAGAAGCCGACGCCGACCAGAATGCCGATGGCTGAGGCCGCCCAGATGGAGGCGGCAGTCGTGAGTCCGCGTATGTTCATGCCTTCTTTCAGGATGACGCCCGCGCCGAGAAACCCTATGCCGGTCACGATCCCCTGCACCAGGCGCGTGGGATCGGCCACGGCGACCGTTGCGACATGACCGCCGTACCAATAGCTGGGATATCCGGCGAAGACCGTGAGCGCGGCCGAGGCCATACAGACGATGCCATAAGTTCGCATGCCCGCGGCGCGCCCGTGGTAGGACCGTTCATATCCAACCAGCATGCCGAGCAGCAAGGCGCCAAAGACGTTCATGAAGACCACCAGGTTGACGGCAACCTGTGGCAATGCCCAGAACGTTTTAAGCCAGTCGGCTGATAGAGTGTTCATCGTGGCCTCCGATGGCGGATTGGGCAGGGAACGATGGTGCGCGGGCTGGTGGAGCGCTCCCATCGAGATCGGTACCGGACTCATTTCTCGGCTTCACGTCATTTAGACCGGCGACGGGCCCGGGACCAGCATGCCCCAAAGCGGAGGGTGGCGGCGCAGCATGTCGACGACCAGATCCGCATGGCCGGGCAGGAACCCATTGCCGATCTCCAGCGTGGCTGCGGAACCGACGCCTTCGGCGCCGAGGGCAGCGCGCGTGAATTCGGTCGCCATGCTGAAGAACAGTATGTGTCCGTCGGGCCGGGTCGCAAGGATGCACGCTGACTCCACTCCGGGCAGGTCAACGCAGGAAACCGTCAGCTGCGCGGGTTCACCGACCAGCGCCGCAAAACCGACGGCATCGGTGGCGTCGGCCTGCAGCGGACGGATGGCCGGAAGACCAAGCCCGGCAAGCGCGCGCAGGCGCTCCGCGCTGATATCGGCAACAAGGACTTCGGCGGCGCCGGCCTCGGCAGCCGCCACGGCGGCGAGGCTGCCGCTGTTGCCGGCGCCGACGATGAGCACGCGGCTGCCGGGCCTGGTCCTGGCGCGCACTCGCGCCGGTGCTCCCGCTACGTCGAAGGCCGCCAGCGCCACGGGCTGCGGAATATCGGTGGGCAGCGGCGCCCAGGGCGAACTCCGGAACAGGAAGGCTGTGCCGCGGGCTGCGACCGAATTCGAGTGCCGGTCGATGGCGCCCAGTTCGTCGAGACGGAGCGGCGTCAGCGTCAGGCTCGTCAGCGACGCGATGCGCGTGCCGGCGGCAGGCGGCGAGGGGTAAGCCTCCCCCACGGCGCGGACCACGCCGGTCAGCATGCCGCCCGAGTTGGTCTGCGGATTGTGGAGCTTGCCGCGCCGGCTCACCAGCGCAAGGATCGCCGCGCGCACCGCCTCCAGGTCGCCCGCGTGTGCCTGGCGTAGCTGGCGGAGGCTGCTGGCGTCGACGTGGATGTGCTCGACGTCGATTTCAATTTCACTGCTCTGGCATGGCGTCAAGACATCCAGCCGGTCGGCTTGCTGCGGCAGCACGTTGCGTTGTCCGATCACCCGGTGGAGACCGAATGGGCTGGCGGCCGGCATGGGCATGTTGGGCATTTCCAGGGAGTGAGTCGCAATAGTCCCGGCCAGGGAACTCAGCTCTGCAGTACCGAGATGAGCGCCGTTCCGAGCAGCGTAATAAGCAGAGAGACGGAATAGGCGCAGCCGATGAGCACATATTTTGCAATCGTCAGTTTCCGGCCCTGCGCGTAATACCGGCGCAACGCCGCGTAGGGATACCAGGGAACGTAGATCAGGATTAACAGGGTTGGTACCTCGGCCAGCGCTGCCAGCGGGTGCCACAGCCTGGTAAGCAACTCACCGAGCGACAGCAGCAGGAAGCACAGGAACATCGCGGAGTGGTTGTGCAACAGGAACACCAGATGCTCGACGTAGTAGCGGCGCGGTCGCCAGTAAAGCAGCGTCATGACGCAAGCCACCAGCGGCAGGAACACGAACATCATCCGCGGAATATTGTGACCGAGCGTCTTCAGGAACTCGCGACCGCCGTTGGCGCTGTTCCTGGTGCAGGCATCGCGTGCCGCACGCTCGAGAGCGGGCAGTCCGCTGAACTTGAGCGATTGGCAATCCAGGCTGGTCCGGCGCTGCAGGCCTAATTCGGCTGCGGTCGACTCGAGCGCGCCGCTGACTTCCGCGGTGGCTTCCGCCGCGGGCTTCAGCCCCTGGGCGGCGAGGCCGGCCGCCGCCGAATGGTCGCTGCTGCTAAAGCCCAGGCCGAAGAACAGAATGCTGAGCACGAGATAAAGTCGCACCGGCGGCAGATAGCGGGCGCGGTGCTCCTTGAAGTAATCGACCGTCAGGCGTCCGGGCCTGGTAAACAGCAACCAGAGCGTATGCCACAACCGCCCGTCGACATGGGTGATGTCATGCCAGGCGCCGTGCAGGACGGCGGAGAGATTGCGCGCGCTCGCGTGCACGTGCTGGCCACACTGCGCACAATACGGGCCGGTCAGGACGGCCTCGCAGTTGCCGCAGCGATGCGCGGCGCCCGGATCGCGCGCAGTCGCGACGACCGTAGTCGCCACGGCTGGTGCGGGCTGCGTCAATGTCGAGTCCTGGTTCATGCCAGGGCCTAGCCTGCCACGGAACCGGGATCCGTTACATGGGGATCAGTGCGGCTCGCGCCCGGCTTCGGATCGGCCAGCGGGAAACTGTGCGCTGACCCGCCAGCCTGGGCGGGGCCGCCGCGGGCAGCCGGCGTGACCACCGGCGCCGGGCCGGAGGGCGCGGCGGCCGTACCGGCGGCAGCGGCCGGCGACAGGCCCGCCACGATCGCGGCGATGAAGCGCCGCGCGGACTCGGAGTCGGTCTTGACCGTGCCCAGGAAGATGTCGTCGGTCGTGACGTCGTGGCCGTAGAAACTGCGGTTGGCCTTGCGATCGAACACCAGCGCCGTGCCGTCGAGTGCGACGCCGGCGAACAGGCCGCGGGCGCGCGAATAGGAATAGATCTCCGCTTCGCATGCCGGCGGCGGCCTCGCCAGCTCGGCCCGAGCGGGCCGGCGGCCACCGAGGCGCTGGCGCCGAGCGTGAACTGTCCGCGCGCGAAGTTCTCGAGGCTGCGGCGCGTGGCGAACACCAGCACCACGTCGGCCGACTGCGCGCCGATCTGCCAGCCGACGCTGCCGCCGGTCAGCGAAATGAACACCGGATTGCTGAAGCGGCCCGGCGGCATCGCGCGACACCAGTACGCCGTTGCCGTGGCGGCCACCGAAGATGAATGCGCCCTTGAGCACATTCGGGCATGACGGCCACGCCGTAGGCGCGATCAAGCAGCCAGGTGGGCACGTGCTGGTCGGGCGTGGCGCGCAGTTCCTCGAGCACCTGCGTGGCGGTGACCAGACGCGCGTCCTCGCGGCTCTGGGCCAGCGCCGCGCCGGCGGGCAGCAGCAGATGACGGCAGAACGAACAGCAGCGCCCGCGGCCGCGAAAACTGACTCATGTTCAGATCCCCTGAAATGGTGGCGGCTCATGCAGGCCGCGATGATCCGTCAGAACCAGAAGGAAATAAAGCCCTGCAAGATGCTGGCGTCGAGCGTGTACAGCGGTTCGGTGCCGGGAGTCACGCCCTGCACGCGCAGATCGCGGAAGTCGTCGTAGTTGATGTGCATTCGATCCCAGCGCAGGTTGATGGTTCCCTTCTGCAGCCAGGAAAAGCGCGCCACGTGGTATTCCCAGGTGGCGCCGATCCCCATGGTCAGGTTCTTGAAGGCGGCGAGCTCGCGGTCGCGCGCCAGGAAGTTCTGCTGCGTCGCGGACACGGAACAGGTCGCGAGTAGAAGTCCGCCTGGTTCTGGCGGTACTTGCGCACGTGCGTGTCGAAGGTCCAGCTGTGGAACACGGGCTGCGTGTAGCCGAGCTCGGCGGTATGCGCCGTGATGCCCCAGGTATCGCGATAGAAGCGGTAGCTGCCGGAGAGCGGCGGCGTGCCAGGGCAGGTAGTACTTGAGCTGGCCCGAAGCCGGCATTGCCGGTGCGCGTGTGCGGGTAGCGTTCCTTTTCGTAGGCGTAACCCAGGGCCTCGAGCGGGTCGAGGTAGCGCACCTGGCGGTAGGGGTTGTTGAGGAAGCCCTTCGCTCTCGCTGGTTTCGAAATTCAGCCCGAGCAGCAAGTTGCGCGTCAGGATCTGCGACAGGCCGACCTGCCAGTTGCGGCGCTCCAGCGCGTCGTTGCGCGGCGTGCCCAGCTCGCCCACCTTGTCCCAGCCGCGCGTGAAGCCGAAGGTGACGGTGGTCAGGTCGCCGAACATGTCCTGGCTGACCGAGGCGAAGGCGGTGCTCGACTTGTAGTCGTTTTCCTTGCTGCCGATGTAGCCGGCGCTGTAGGTGGATCTTGCCGTGCAGGACGTCGACGCTCAGGCTGTCCTGCTTGCGGTGTTCCTTGTAGGGGCTCGCCTGCGTGATCACGTCGATCGAGGCGCCGGAGATCATGTCCTCGTAGTGGTTGTAGGCCAGCGAGAAATGGTCGCCGAACTTCTTGCGCACCAGCACCGAGGGACCCTGGATCGTGATGCCGCCGCCCGTGTAGCGGTGCCAGATGAGGTCGGCCCGGTCGTCGGGCAGCACGCCGGCCTGCGCGCCGCCGAGCAGGAGCGCGGCCAGGCGCCGGCCAGGCGGGCCTGGAATGTGTGCTGAGTCTGTCACCGGATCAGTTGCAGCCGCAGCCGCCGCCGACGCTGCCGGTGGCGCCGCGCGCGCCTTCGCGCGACTCGTAGACGTGTTCGAGGTAGGTGCTCGACACCGGGTTGGGCGTGAAGGACATGATCGGGTCGGCCAGATGCTCGCGCTCGTAGGGCTTGACCCAGGGCTGGATCGGGCTGCACGCGGCACAGCGAGACGCACGCTGCCGGCCAGGGCCAGCAGCCAGATGCCGATGCGTCGCTGTGCGCGCGCGTTCATGCGGTCTGCGTCTATTCCCGGATCAGCGCCCGGATCTGGTCCAGGTACTCGTTCTCGGCGCCCGGCTGGTAGCCGTGATGGATGTAGCGCACGTTGCCCTTGCGGTCGAGAATCACGGTGTTGGGCATGCCTTCCACCTGGTAGAGCTTACTCACCTTGCTGTCCACATCGAAGAGTATCGGAAAGGAGACAGGCGTGGCCTTCAGCCAGTCGGTGGCATGCCGCCGAGTCCGGCTCGACGTTGACGCCGAGCAGCGTGACGCCCTTGTTGTGATACTGGCGGTTGAGCTGCTCGAGGATCGGCATTTCCTTGCGGCAGGGGCCGCACCAGCTGGCCCAGAAGTTGAGCAGCACGATCTGGCCCTTGAAGGCGAATCGAGGCTCACCGGCTTGCCGCTGCTGGAAATGAGCCGGAACGCCGGCGCCGGCGCGCCAGCCCGCAGCGCGTCGACTGCGGCGCCGAGCGCGGGCAGGGCTGCGAGCGCGGCGAGGCAGAGCAGTCGGATGTGCAATGCTTCATGGCCGTGGACTCCGTGCTCAGAAGAACACGGTCGCGCCGATGTGTGCCGATCAGGTTGTTGCGCAGGCGGTCCGTGCCGAGGAGGTCGGACTTGAACACCAGATCCTGCGCCTCGATGTGGATCGCCAGCCAGTCCGTCGGCAGCACCCGGAAGCCCGCGCCGAAGTTGACGGTGAACTTCTGGTCACCCTCGAACTTCGTGCTGCCGATGCCGCCCAGCAGATAGAACCCGCTGGTCATGGCGTGATTGCGACCGAGAAAGACCTCGCCAGGCAGGAAGTTGTAGCCCAGCGACAGGTTGTAATACGTGAAGCGCCTCTCAGCATCGGTGAGCAGCTGCACATTGCCGCCCAGCGTCTCGAAGCTGGTCTTGCCGGCTTGGCGCGGCCGGCAGCTGGCCTCGAAGAAAGAAATCTTCCGTGACGTGGTAGTCAAAACGCACGCCCGCCACTGGGTGCGGCGGTGTAATCCTCGATCGACAGCTCGCCGAAGTAGGCGCCGAGCTCGACGTTCTTGGCCTTGATCTTCGGCACCTTGATCTTGCGGCGCTCGACCTGCGGATCGATCACCGTGGGTGGCGGGGCGGCGTCGGCCGCCGCCGCGGCCGCATCGGCGGCGGCATCGGCGTCCTGCGCGCTGGCCTGGGCCTTGGCATGGCGGTGCCACGGCCAGTGCAGGTGCCGGTGCAGGGTGGCGCAGCCGCTGGTCAGCACCAGCACCGAGGCTAGTAGAAGAACGCGAATCCGATTTTCCATTCCTGTTTCACCTCGTTGGCATCGCTCTTGGTGAATACCGTGTGGTGACGGTACTCGGCGCGCAGGAAGAAGCGCCGCGTCAGGTAGTAGCGCGCACCGACACCCGCGTAGGCGGTCTGGTAGTTCTGGTTGAGCGGCGTGACCAGCGTGGCCTTGGGCTCGGTGCGCTCGACGCCCGTGCCCAGCGTCACGAACGGCGACAAGCGCCACTCGGGCATGAACACGTGGTTGAGTCCCAGGTCGGCGACGTAGCCGTTGGAACAGGTTGCCGAGGAACTGGCCGGCGTAGAGCTCGAGCTTGCAGATTGTCGGTGAGCGAACGCGCCAGGAATCCCTCGACCAGCGTCGCGCCGGCGTAGTCGCCGGTCGAGGATGCCGCCTTCCCAGCGGTGCGAGCTGGAAGCCCTCGCGATCGCCGCGCTCGAACTTGAACGGCGAGCCATCGGCCAGCGTCGTGCTCACCAGGTCGCGCTCCGACGCCCAGCCCTCGACGCCGCGCTCGGTGCGCACCTTGAACCACTCGGTGCGCCGGAACAGCACGTCGACCGATTCGCCGCGCGCCACCACCTGGGTCACCGGGTAGCCGCGGCCCGGGCCGGTGTGCAGCTCGAGGTACGGCTCGGTGACGAACAGCTGCAGCAACTCGCGCGGCGCCGCGCGGCCCAGCGCCGGCGCCACGCACAGCAGCAGCGCCAGCAGGCGCAGCCGCCTAGTTGTTGAGCGGCGCGGCAAACGGATTGTTGTAGTACTGGGCTCCAATATCCACCCATTCTGACAGCAATCGCAGTTCAGCGGGAGTCATGAACCCGCTGTGATTCACCGGAGCTCGCCGGCGTGCCGGCGAGCACCGGAAGAACCGCGACCCTGCTGCGGAGCCGGGCGCCATGGAGCCGGCGACCTGCGTGTCGGTGCGCACCGGGGCGCAGTCGGCATCGAGACTGAAACTGCGAAGTCGTGTGCGTGCTGACCAGCTGCTGGTAGGCGCGCAGCTGCGCCGTGGCCTGCTGCGCCGGATCGGGGTCGAGCTCGAGGCCGCCATCGGCGCGCCACGTGCAGCGTGACATGTCACGGGCGTCATCGGCGGCGTGGCCGGCGTGCAGGTCACCGTCGTGCGTGCGCGTCGCGGTGTGGCAGGTGGTGCAGGTGTTGAGCCGCGCGGATCGACGCTCCACAGCGGATCGATGTGCGCCGGCCAGATGGTGGCGCGCCGGTGCCGCTGGCCGCGTAGTCGATGGTGATGCGGCAGCCCGACGACTAGGTGTTGATGCAGCTGGTGGTGGTTGGCGGCGTGGTCAGGCCGGGACTGTAGGTCAGTGCGATGCCGGTGTCGCGGCGTCGCCGCTGCCGGTGTAGATCACGTCGAGCTGGGCGTGGCCGCATCGCAGGCGATCGTGCCGCCGCAATTGGTGAGCGCGCCATACACGCTGCGCCATGGTGGTGCCACTCGTGTCGCCCGCATTGGCCGACGCGAACAAGCCGCTGCGGCCGTGCGAAGTGGTGCTGGCTGGCGTGCGGGCATCGTGGCAGCCGTTGCACTGGAGCACTTCGCCCGGGCGCAGCTGCAGCCAGGCGCGGTGCTGCGGGAAACTGCGGCAGCCGGCGCGCATTCGCGTCGATCACCGAAATCTGGAAGGCGACGTTGGCCGGCACCTTCACGCGCACCGAGCCGTCGGCTTCGATCGGCACGTAGCCGAGGATCTCGCGCATGTAGCCGACGGAATTGTCGAGCGAGATGTTGCGGTCGAAATCCGGGAAACCGTCCATCAGGTCCTTGTCGCC
Source organism: uncultured Gammaproteobacteria bacterium (assembly GCA_963811485.1). GTDB lineage: Bacteria > Pseudomonadota > Gammaproteobacteria > Steroidobacterales > Steroidobacteraceae > FEN-1191. Next base: position 531,106 of record CAWERO010000006.1, on the reverse strand, counting down.
CATCGAAACCGCCTTCTCGATGCGCAGGAAGCGCGCCGGGCGCGGTCCGCCAGCGCGGTTGCGACATGCGCGCGATCACCTCGGCGTTGGTCTCCGTGCCGGTGGCGAGCGGCACCGTGGCGTCGGCCCAGTCGTAGATGCTGCGGATGTCGATGATGCCGAGGCCGTCGCCGGCCAGCGTGCTGCCGGTCGGCACCGGCGGCACGAAGGCCGGCACCGCCCGCGCCTGCAGCGAGACGATGTCGGTGAGCATGACGCCTTCGGTGGGCGCGACGATCGGCTTGAAGGTGTTGTCGGTCGGGTTGAACAGCCAGGCGCTGTAGAGCGGCGGCGCGATCTGCGGCGCCGGGCGAGGGCGAGGTTGGCGCTGGTGCAGGGCACCATGGCGCCGGTGGAATCGATCAGCCGGCACTCGCGTCCAGCTCACCAGGATGCGCTGCGTGCCGTCCCAGAGCGGATAGGCGGAATTGAAGCGCCCGCCGGGCGAAGGGCCCGGGAATGGTGCGCACGTCGTTGGGCGTTGCGGCCGACTGCGCCGGGCAGGGATTGGTGCTGACGGGCCCGGGGCCGGCCGCGAGCGTGCGCTGCGCTGCACTCGACGGAGTTCACGACGTCGAGGATCACCAGATTGCCGCCGAAATCCGTACCGCTGCCCATCGGCCGCGATCAGCGCCAGCACGCGGCCGTCTTCCATCTGGCGCGCCTTGACGAACTGCACCGGTGTGGGCAGGCCGGTGGCCGGGTCGGCGCGTGCCGACCAGGTGGCTGCGCGCGCCGTAGAGCAGCTCGACGTCGCTCCCGTCCGGATTCATCGTGTACAGGTGCATCGCGTTGGTGCCGCCGGGCGCGTGGTCCCAGCGCGTGTACATGATGCGGCCGCCGGACAGTCACCGTCGGGTTGAGATCATGGCTCTGGTTGAATGAGATCTGCTGGAAGGCGCTCGGTCCGGTCAGCGTCGGATCGAGCACGTTGAGCGTGAAGGCCGATTCGTCGCCGTTCTCGGTCTGCGCCTCGAAGCCGCTCTTGCCCTCGATCAGCAGCACGCCCTTCGAATAGCGCTGGCGCGTCGAGGCGATGAGGATGCGGCCGTTCGGATGCGAGGTGTCGAGTGGCAGGTAGTGCGGTGAGACGTCCTGGCCTTCATTCGCGGTCACGTCGTCGGTGAGGCTGTGCAGGTCGTCGGCGGCGATGTCGTATTCCCAGATGCGCCAGGTCGGCGGCTCGAAATCCTTCATGCTTCGGATCGAGTCGGCCCGCGCATCGCAAACACCAGCCGCGTGCCGTCGGCCGAGACATCGAGGTCGCGGATGTCGTAGAAATCGGTGCCGGTGATGCGCGTCGTGATGTTGCGCTCGACCCCGCTGGGCGTGGCCTTGTCGCGGATGTAGACGTCGGCCTTGCTCCAGAACGGACGCTGGTGCGTCAGGTCGTCGAGGTTGCGCAGCGCGTCGAGCGCGACCGGGTCGGTGGGCAGCGTGCGCTTGATGTAGGCGATGCCGAAGTCGGTGGTGCCGCCGGCGGTCTGGCCGTGGCCGATGTCGACCGAGCCGCTGCTGCTGCAAGCAGACATAAGCACGAGCGCCAACAGGCGCCCACAGCAGACGAATTTCACGGTTCATTCGCAAATGCTCCAGCTGGCGAGCCAGCGCTCGCGTTCTGCCAACTTCGTCACGTCCGCGTGGGCGCCACCTTGAGGTTCCTTGTGGTTCCGGAGGGCTGCGCACAGCTCGCGCGTCCAGCATGCACAGGTAGAGGTTCATGCGTGCGGCTGCCGTGACCCTGGTCGCAGATCGGGAAGCGAAGCATAGCGGTTCAACGTAAGCGGGCGCGATGTCGGCAACTGGCGACGTCAGGCGCATTGAGACATTCGAGGCGGTGTCGCGCCGTGCGGTATATTCACCCCTGCAGTGGCGTCCGCGGCGGCGCCTGGGAGCGAATGAATGAAACAGGTCACGGCATATCAGTCGCGCGCGGCGCGCCGCCGCGATCGCAGGCGTGGCGCTGCTGGCGCTGCAGGGCTGGACGCCGGCGGTCGCCGGTCCGCGCGAACAGGCGCGGCGCATGCACGACCGGCTCGCCGGCGTGCCGCCGAGCGATGCCGTGCTGACGCAGATGGCCAGCGACATCGCCGGCGGGCAGAGCCGACGCGGCCGCGCAGCTGGCGATGGCCAACAAGAATTTCTACAACGTGACGCTGAAGAACTTCGTCGCGCCGTGGACCAACCGCGACCGCACGGTGTTCGTGCCGCTCAACGACTACACCGCGACCGTGATCGGCATGGTGCGCGACGACGTCGACTTCAGCACCGTGCTGTCGGCCGACCTGCTCTACGTCGGCAACACCGCCGGCGCGCCGGCCTATTCGGCCAGCAACAACGATCACTACCAGTACCTCGACGACAACAACGTCGACCTGAAGGCGGCGCTGCAGCCGGCGACGCAGTCGGGGCTGCTGGGGCTGCCGGTCGCCGCGACCGCCGGCGTCATGACCACGCACGCCGCCGCGCAGGCCTTCTTCATCGCCGGCACCAACCGCGCGATGTTCCGCTTCACGATGATCAACCACATGTGCCGCGACCTGGAGCAGGTGCAGGACTCCTCGCTCCCGCCCGACCGCATCCGCCAGGACGTGAGCCGCTCGCCCGGCGGCGACAGCCGCGTGTTCCTCAACAACTGCATCGGCTGCCACGGCGGCATGGATCCGCTGGCGCAGGCCTTCGCGTACTACAACTTCGATGCGACGCACGAACCAGCTGGCAGTACACGGCCGGCGTGGTGCAGCCGAAGTACCTGATCAACTCCGACAACTTCAAGTCCGGCTACGTCACCACCGACGATCACTGGGACAACCGCTGGCGCAAGGGCGCCAACCAGCTGCTGGGCTTCGATGCGGCGCTGCCCGGGCCGGGCACCGGCGCCAAGAGCATGGGCCAGGAGCTCGCGCACAGCGACGCCTTCGCGCAGTGCCAGGTGGAGAAGGTGTTCAAGGCGGTGTGCCTGCGCGAGCCGGGCAACGCCGCCGATCGCGCCACGGTGCAGATCGATCAAGAGCAAGTTCAAGACCAGCGGCTACAAGTTGAAGCAGGTGTTTGCCGATGCCGCCATCTACTGCATGGGCGACTAGGGAGAGAGCCGTGAAGCGTATGCTGCGAGTTCCGCACCTGTTGCTCATCGGCCTGGGCTGCGCTCCTCGAGCGCCTGTTCGGGCGGCGCCGCCACCACGCCAATCCCAACGCGCAGGCAGCGTCACGGCGGCCAGCTACACCGGGCCGGCGCCGGCCACGGCCGACGTGCAGGCCTTCAAGATCAATCTCTGGGAGAACATCAACACCGCCAACCGCTGCGGCAACTGCCACAAGGCGGGCGGCCAGTCGCCGATGTTCGCGCGCACCGACGACGTCAACCTCGCCTACGACGACGCGCTCGGCGTGGTGAACCTGGCGCAGCCGGACCAGTCGCGCATGGTCATCAAGGTGGCCGGCGGCCACAACTGCTGGCTCGTCGAGCCCGCAGGCCTGCGCCGACATCCTGACCACCTGGATCAAGAACTGGGCCGGCGGCGCTCAGCGCGGGCGGCACGCAGATCCAGCTGCAGGCGCCGGTCATCAAGGACGTGGGCAGCACCAAGACCTTCCCGGCGACCGCGGCCGACAACGGCGCGCATCGTTCGCGCAGACCATCTATCCGCTGCTGAGCCAGTTCTGCTCGCGCTGCCACAGCGCCAGCGCGACCACGCCGCAGTCGCCGTACTTCGCCAGCAGCGACGTCAACGAGGCCTACGCGGCGCGCAGGCCAAGATCAACCTCGACACGCCGGACCTGTCGCGCTTCTACGTGCGCCTGCACGACGAGTGCCACAACTGCTGGATGCCGCAGGGCGCTCTCGACCGTGAGCTGCCCGCAGAGCGCGGCGATCATGCTGGCGGCGATCCAGGCCTTCGTCGACGGCATCGCGCCGACGCAGGTCGACCCGTCGCTGGTGCTCTCCAAGGCGCTGGCGCTGTACGACGGCACCATCGCCTCCGGCGGCAACCGCTACGACACCGGCGTGATCGCCAAGTAGCAGTTCAAGGAAGGCACCGGCAGCGTCGCCGACGACACCAGCGGCGTCGATCCGGCGCTCAACCTGACGCTCGCCGGCGATGCCAGCTGGGTCGGCGGCTGGGGCGTCAGCTTCGGCCCCAACGGCGGCAAGGCGCGCGGCGGCGCGGCCAGCAGCAAGCTCTACGACCTGATCAAGGGCGGCGGCGAGTACAGCGTCGAGCTGTGGGTGGCGCCGGCCAACGTCACGCAGGAAGACGCCTACATCGTCAGCTACTCCGGTGGCACCACGGCGCGCAACTTCACGCTGGCGCAGCGCGCCTACCAGTACGAGGTGTTCGCGCGCTCGAGCGCCACCGACGCCAACGGCGCGCCGGCGCTGCTCACCAACGACGCGGACCGCGACGCGCAGGCGTCGCTGCAGCACGTCGTGCTCACCTACGACCCGGTCAACGGCCGGCGCCTGTACGTGAACGGCAACTTCACCGGCGACGTGGACGCGGAGAAGGGCGGCACGCTCGGCAACTGGGACGACACCTTCGCGTTCGTGCTCGGCAACGAGACTTCGGGCAATCGCAAGTGGCAGGGCACGATCCGCTTCGCCGCGGTCTACAACCAGGCGCTGACCCAGGAGCAGATCCAGCAGAACTTCGCCGCCGGCGTCGGCGAGCGCTACTTCCTGCTGTTCAACGTCAGCGCGCTGACCGGCGTGAGCCAGGCCTACGTGATGTTCGAGGTCAGCCGCTACGACAGCTACAGCTACCTGTTCAACAAGCCGACCTTCATCAGCCTCGACCCGGCGGCGAAGCCGGGCAGCATCGTCGATCAAGGGCATGCGCATCGGCGTGAACGGCGCCGAGGCGACGGTCGGCCAGGCCTACGCGCCGCTCGACACGACGGTCACCGACGCCAACTACACGGCGGAGTAGGCCAGCAGCTCAGCGCAGTTGGCACGGTCATCGCGCTGCAGAAGGGCCCGGATTCCGACCTGTTCTTCCTGAGCTTCGACCAGATCGGCAGCAGCATGCATGTGCGCACCGAGCCGGCGGCGCCGCAGCCGGCGACGCCGGCCGACAAGCCGGAGAGTTCGCAGCTGGGCGTGCGCGTGTTCAGCGAGATCAACGCCTCGATGTCCGAGATCACCGGCGTGTCGATGAACGATGCGGCCGTCAAGGCCACCTACGCGCTGGTCGAGCAGCAGCTGCCGAGCGTCCCGACGATCGAATCGTTCGTGGCCTCGCACCAGATCGGCGTCGCGCAGCTGGCGATCCAGTACTGCGACGCGCTGGTCGAAGCGCCGCAGGCCGCGAGCTTCTTCCCGGGCCTCAACCTGGCGGCGGCGCCGGCGACGGCCTTCGCCGATACCAGCGCGTTGATCGATCCGCTGCTTGCCAAGGGCGATCGGGCATCAACATCGCGACGCAGCCGGCCGACGCGGACGTGCGCGCCGAGCTCAATCAGCCTGCTGTACGGCTTGCCTGCCTCGGGTGGCAATCCGGCTCTGCCCGGTCTGGTCAACTGCCACGCAGGCGATCCGACCTGCGTGCAGACGGCAGCGCGAACCAGGACGATCACCAAGGCGGCCTGCGCCGCGGTGCTCGGCAGCGGCGCCGTGCTGATCAAGTAGACGGCGGACACTCTGGATAACGAGGCTGATACATGAAGATCCGACGCAAGCACGCCCTGGGGCTGAACGAGCCGCTCCGGCACGCCGGATCATCCGCGGCCGGTGACGCGGCGCGAATTCCTGGGGCAGGGCTTCGTCACGGGCGCGCATTGCGCTGGCCGGCGCCTCGGCGTTCAGCCTGTTCGCGAATCCGCGCGCGCGCGTACGCGGCGCTGTCGCCGGACATCGCGGTGCTGAAGAAGGCCCCATCCGCGGGCGGCCTGTGCAACATCGTGCCGGGCGCGGGCAAGATTCCGTTCATCTGCTTCGACCTGGCGGGCGGCGCCAACATCGCCGGCTCCAACGTGCTGGTCGGCGGGCAGGGCGGGCAGCTCGATTTCCTCTCGACCGCGGGCTACAGCAAGCTGGGCCTGCCCGGCAACATGATGCCGAATTCCTCGCTCGGCGCCGGCAGCTTCGTCGACCGGCAGCTCGGCCTGGCCTTCCACGGCGACAGCGCCTTCCTGCGCGGCATCCTCGAGCGCACGGCGGTCACCACGCGCGCCAACGTCAACGGCACGGTGATTCCGGCGCTGAGCCAGAACGACACCGGCAACAATCCGCACAATCCGATGTACGGCATCTATTCGGCCGGCGCGCTCGGCGACCTGCTGACGCTGATCGGCTCGGACAGCTCCGATTCCGGCGGCAACTCGCTGGCGCCGTCCTACATGATGGATCCGACCGTGCGGCCGACCAAGGTCGACCGCGCCTCGCGACGTCACCGGCCTGGTCGACACCGGCAAGCTGGTCGGACTGCTCAGCCAGGCCGACGCCACGGCGGTGCTCGAATCGATGGAGCGCATCAGCAAGAAGAAGCTCGACAACACGCTCATGCGCACCGGCAGTGTCGGGATCGGCAGTGCCGACGCGGTGGTCAAGGACCTGGTGCAGTGCGGCTACGTGAAGGCGGCCGACCTCGCCGACCGCTACGGCAACGCCAAGCAGGCGCTCGATCCGGACGTCGATCCGCTGATCGTCGGGCCCGACCGGCATCTTCACCCAGGCCGAGTACGACGGCGACGGCGAGATCCGCAAGACCGCGGCGGTCATGAAGATGGTCGTCAACGGCTACGCCGGCGCCGGCACCATCGAGATGGGCGGCTTCGACTACCACACCGGCGACCGCGCGACCGGCGAGGGGCGCGACTTCCGCGCCGGCCGCTGCATGGGCGCCTGCCTCGAGTACGCGGCGCGCCGCCACATGCCGCTGATGCTCTACGTGTTCAGCGACGGCTCGCTGTCTTCGAACGGCATGATCGACAACTCGGCCGGCGGGCCGCGGCAAGGGCGTGTGGACCGGCGACAACCAGTCGACCGCCGCAGCGTTCTTCCTGGTCTACAGCCCGACGGGCCCGATCGCGGCGATCAGCAACCAGATCGGCTACTTCACCGCTGATGGCTCGGTCGCGAGCACCGGCAGCCCGGGCGCCAACGCCGTGAACCTGCTGGCCGAGATGGTGGTGCTCAACTACATGGCGCTGCACGGGCAGGAAGGCAACTTTCCAGACCATGCGCTGGGCCAGCGGCGTCAGCACCGGCCTCGGCAGCAGCGGCAGCTACGCCAGCCTGATCGCCTTGCCGCAGATCGTCTCCGGGCCGGTCGCACCGAGCTGAGTCTCAAGCCGCTCGCGCCGCTTAGCGCGCGCTGTCGCGCATTAACGACGCGTGCGACGTGGTTCCGCTGTCGCGCATTGCCGCATCGCTCCAGTCGTACGCTGCGCGCCGATGTGACCGAAGTCATACGGCCGCGATGCGCCTATCGCTTCCGGAGCACAGATGATGTCAAATGGGCGCAGTGATGCCGTGAGCTATACGGTGATCCAGGCAGCAATTGGTGATTCGCTGCATCGGGCGCTCGAGCGCTGCTGGCCTGCTGGTTGCGGTGCGGCAGACCGGCGCCGCGCGCGGCCGCCACGGTCGGGGACCTGGCGCCCGATTTCGCGCTGCCGGCCGCGGCCGGCGGCAACGTGCGCCTGTCCGAGCATCGCGGCGAGGTGGTGCTGCTGACCTTCTGGAGCAGCCGCTGCGCCGTCTGCGTGCGCGCAGCTCGCCGCGCTGGACGAGCTGCAGACCACCTACCGCTCGGCGGGCCTCGTGACCCTGGCCGTCAGCGTCGACGACGACCTGGCCGCGCGCGCTGCGCTTCGCCAGATCGCACCCGGCGCGCTTTCCGCTGCTGCTCGACCGGCGCAAGGACGTGAGCCGCGACTATCGCATCGAGCGGCTGCCGACCACGGTGCTGATCGACCGTCGCGGCCGGGTGCGCTACCTGCTGGCCGACTATCGCGGTACTGATAACTCGTACGTCGCGCAGGTGCGCGCGTTGCTCGATGATCCGCTGTGACGGCGTACCACCTGGCAACTGCAAGTCCTACGGATTGTTCACCATGAGAACTGCATTCAACTGCCGGCGGCTCGACCGCGCTGCGCGCGCTGCGCTGGCGCTGGCGCTACTGCCTGAGCACCCATGCCGGCGTCGGGCCGCCGACACCGGCACGCCGCCGGCAGCCCGGCCGCGCACCGCGCGGCAGCCTGCTGCCGACACTGCCGCGGCCGCGGCGCCTGCGACGCCGCGGCGGCGCCGCCGCCGCCGATGCCAGCACCCGCGGTCTGGACGAGCAGATCCAGGATCTGAAGCAGTCCGTGGTCGATCTGAACAAGGACCTGTTCGTGCTCGAGGAGGAACTGCTGTTTCCGGCCAACACGCAGGTCGCGGTGTTCGTGTCGATGGATGTCGGCGAGTTCTTCGGGCTCGATTCGGTGACGCTGAAGATCGACAATCGCGAGGTCAGCAACTACCTGTACACGCCGCGCGAAGTCGCGGCGCTGCTCAAGGGCGGCGTGCAGCGCCTGTACGTGGGCAACCTCAAGGCCGGCAAGCCATGAGCTGGTCGCGCTGTTCAGCGGCAAGGGTCCGAACGAACGCGACTACCGGCGCGGTGCCTCCATCAAGTTCGAGAAGGGCGTGGGTGCAAAGTACCTCGAGCTCAAGATATCCGACCGCGCGCGCCGCCAGCAGCCGGAATTCGAGATCAAGGACTGGGAGTAGGGCGCCGATGCGGCGGCTCGAAGCGCTGATCCTGCTGCTGCTCGGCGGTGTACTGGCGAGTCCGGCGGCGTGGAGCGCCCGCAACGACGATCCGGACAGCCTGCCCAGGCATCTCGGTCCAGGACCTGCACTACGGCGATGTGCTGTTCCACTTCTATGCGGGCGATGAATTTGAAGCGCTGACGCGCCTCGAGGCCTACGAGCACTGGCAGCGCATGCCGCATCACGAGCAGGACGCCGCGCTGCTGGCCGGCGGTCTGTACCTGTCGCTTGGTATGCACAACGAGGCCGGCAAGCGCTTCGCGAGTCTGCTGACCGACAAGGTGCCGTTGGCGATCCGCAACCGCGCGTGGTTCTACCTCGCCAAAGTCTGGTACGCGCGTGGCTACTACGATCGCAGCGAGGCATTCGCTCGGCAAGATCACGGGCGAACTGCCGCCCGAACTGGAAGCCGAACGCCAGCACCTGCTGGTCAATGTACTGATGCGCCAGAACCGTTTCGACGATGCGGCAGCGCGGCTCGCCAGCTGGCAGGGGCCGCCCGACTGGATGGCCTTCGCGCGCTTCAACCTGGGCGTGGCGCTGGTGCGGCAGAACCGCCTCGAGCAAGCGGCGCCCGTGCTGACTGCGGTCGGCACCATGATCGCTCCCGGGAGCGAGATGGCTGCGCTGCGCGACAAGGCCAATCTGGCGCTGGGCTACGCCTGGCTGCAGGCCAGCAATCCTGCAGCCGCTCGCACGGCGCTCGAACGGGTGCGCCTCGAAGGGCCCTACTCGACGCGCGCGCTGCTGGGCCTGGGCTGGGCCGATGCTGCGCTCGGCCAGTACCGCGAAGCGCTCACGCCCTGGACCGAACTGCGCGACCGCAATCTGCTCGACGCCGCGGTGCAGGAATCCTACCTGGCCGTGCCCTACGCATACGGCAAGCTCAAAGCCAACGCGCAGGCGGCAGAGTTCTACGAAGCCGCCGTCAAATCGTTCAATGACGAGGCGCAACGCATCGACACTCGCCGTGACGCGGCTCGGTGAAGGCCACATGCTCGAGGACCTGCTCGGCGCCGACAAGCACGCGGACCAGCAGGGCTGGTTCTGGCAGCTCAGGCAGCTCCCGGACGCGCCGGAATCGCGCTACCTGTACAGCCTGCTGGCCGACAACGATTTCCAGGAAGGCCTGAAGAATTACCGTGACCTGGGATATCTGACCAGCGCGCTCAAGCGCTGGGACGAGAGCATGGACGCCTATCGCGCCATGATTGACACCCGCGAGCTGGCCGATGCCGAGCGGCTCCCGCTCGCCGATGCGCTGCTCGCCGGCAACGCGCCGGCGAAGCTGCTGGCGGAGCGTGCCGCCGTCGACTCGCGCCTGACGGCGATCGAAACCGGCGCCGACGTCGCCGCGCTCGGCACAGCGGCAGAACGCGCCCAGTGGGGCAAAGTCCGGCAGCTCGAGGCTGCCGCCGCCGACGCCGGAGGAACCGACGCGGATTCGTTGCGGACCGAGCGCGACAAGATCCGGCTGATGAAAGGCGTGCTCTACTGGCGGCTCGACGCGCGGTTCAAGGAGCGCAGCTACACGCAGCGGCGTGCGCTGCGCGCGATCGATGCACTATTGAACGAGGCCCAGAATCGCTGGGTACGGGTGCAGCATGCGCGCAACAGCGTGCCGACCAATACCGACGAGTTCGCGGCGCGCATCGCGGCGCTGGCCGAGCGCATCGCGGGGCTCAAGGAGCGCCTGGCGCAGTCCGCGCAGCAGCAGAATCATTATCTGGAGCAGCTCGCCAGTCAGGCGTTGCTGGAGCAGAAAGATCGCCTGGCCGCCTACCAAGTGCAGGCGCGCTTTGCGCTGGCCGACATCTACGATCGCGCCACGGCGGCGGCTCCCGCCGCGCCTGCCGCCTCCGCCGCCGAGCCAGTCCCGGAAAGCAAGGCGCCATGAAGTCCCGGATTCCAGTGGCGCTGGTGCTGGCGGCCTGTCTGGCCGGTGGCATGAGCCAGCCCGTCGTGGCGCGGCACAAGCCGAAGCCGGCGCAGGCCAGGACCACGACCCTTGCCGACCTGGCCAAGGGCAAGGTCGAAGTGCACGTCGACGCGGCTGTCAATGGCAGTACCGCCAAGGCCATGCAGAGTTACCGCGATTTCCTCAATCTGCAGAATACCGATCCCCAGCTGCGCGCCGAAGCGCTGCGGCGGCTTGGGGATCTGAACCTGGAGTCGGGCGAGCTCGAGCGCATGTCCAGCGAAGTGACGCAGCTCGACCTGCAGGGTGCGGAGGCCATCAAGCTCTACAGCACTCTGCTCAAGGCCTATCCCGACTACGCGCGCAACGACCAGGTGCTGTATCAGCTGGCGCGCGCCTATGAGACCACCGGCCAGACCGACACCGCGCTGGCGACGCTCGAGCGGATCGTCGCCACCTACCCGCACACCCGCGACATCGCCGAAGTGCACTTCCGGCGCGGCGAGCTGCTGTTTTCCGCCAGACGATATGCCGATGCCGAGGCCGCTTACCAGCAGGTGATCAGCCGCGGCCCCGGCGGCTCGACCTTCTACGAACAGAGCCTCTACAAGCATGGCTGGTCGCTGTTCAAGCAGTCGCAGAACGAGGCCTGCCTGAAATCCTTCATGATGCTGCTCGACCACACGCTGCTCGATCGCAACAGCGGCGCAGCGCGTCGCTGGGACAGCCTGTCACGCGCCGACCGCGAGTTGACCGACGACACGCTGCGTGTCATGAGCATCGCCTTTTCGTACCTGGACGGCCCGCTGTCGCTCGATCAGCTGCTGGCCGGACACGGGCAAGCTCCGTATGCATGGCTGCTGTACTCGCGGCTGGGCGACCTGTATGTGAGCAAACAGCGTTTTCAGGATGGCGCGGGCACTTACCGGGCCTTCGTGGCGCGCGATCCGGCTGATGAACACTCCCCGGCGCTATCGAAGCAGGCCATCGACGCCTATGCCAAGGGCGGCTTCGCCAATCTGGTGGTGGAAGGCAAAGCTGAATTCGTGCGCAACTACAGTTTCAAGGCGCCGTACTGGCGCGACCGCGAACGCAGCGCATATCCCGAAGTGGTGGCCGGGCTCAAGGCCAACCTCAAGGATCTGGCCCAGTACTATCACGCCAGCGCCCAGAAATCGAAGCGGCCGGAGGACTATACCGCGGCGGCCCAGTGGTATCGCGAGCTGCTGGCCACGTTTCCCGAAGACGCCGATATGGCGGAGTACAACTACCTGCTGGCCGATGCGCTGTTCGAGAGCCGCCAGTACGCCGACGCCGCCACCGAATACGAACATACCGCCTACGGCTATCCCGCGGGCGCACGCGCAGCCGCGGCCGGCTATGCCGCGCTGGTCGCGTTGCAGAAGCAGGAGGAACTGGCGGTGCCTGCAGCGCGTGCCGAGATTCACGCGCGGGCGATGGAGTCGGGCGTACATTTTGCGCAGGCCTTCCCGGCGCACCCGGAGAGCGCGGGAGTGCTGACACGCGCGGCGCAGGACGTCTACGCCGCCCACGATCTGCCGCGCGCGATCAAGCTGGCGGAGACGCTGCTGGCGCGCGTACCGCCGGTTGATGCCGCGAAGCAGCGGATCGGCTGGACGATCATGGGCCAGGCCTATTTCGATCAGGCCGACTATGTCGAGGCTGAACCTGCATTCCAGCGTGCCCTGCAAGTGACTGCGGTGGCCGAACCCGAGCATGCCGACCTGGCCGAGCGGCTGGCCGCGGCCGTGTACCGGCAGGGCGAGGCCAAGCGCAAGGCCGGCGACGAGGCGGGCGCGGCAGCCGACTTCCTGCGTATCGCCGCGGTCGCACCGGCCTCGAAAGTGGTACCGACCGCCCAGTACGACGCCGCCGCGTCGCTGATCAATGCCAAGCAATGGGAGCAGGCGATCGCCGTGCTCGAGGCCTACCGGCGCAACTACCCGAAGTCCGAATTTGCCGCCGACATCACCCGCAAGCTCGCGGTCGCCTACCTCGAGGCCGGCCGTGGCGGACAGGCCGCGGCCGAATTCGAGCGCATCGGCGGCGCGCCGGGCGAGGACATAGCCGTGGCGCGTGAAGCCACGCTCCGGGCCGCCGACCTGTACGAGAAATCCGGCAATGCGGCCCGCACCAGGGCCATGCTCGAGCGCTTCGTCGAACATTACCCGCAGCCGGTCGGTGACGCGCAGGAGGCGCGCGCGCGACTCGCCGATCTGGCGGGCAAGGGGCGCGATCCGGCGGGCCTGGAGCATTGGCGTAATGAAATCATCAAGGCCGATGCGCTCGCCGGCGCGCAGCGCACCGATCGCACGCGTTTCCTCGCCGCACAGGCGCGCCTTGCGCTGGCCGAGCCGGCCCGCAACACGTTCCGCGCGGTGCGCCTGAGCGCGCCGTTGAAAAAGTCGCTGGTGGCCAAGAAGCGCGCGATGGAGACGGCGCTGGCTGGCTACAAGGAGGTGGTGGCCTATGACGTTGCCAGCACCACCACCGCAGCGACCTACGAGATGGCGGAACTCTACCGAACGCTGGCGCGCGACCTGCTGGCGTCCGAGCGGCCGAAGCGGCTCAGCGCCGACGAGCGCGAGCAGTTCGACGCGCTGCTGGAGGAACAAGCCAATCCGTTCGAGGAGCAGGCAATCACGATCCATGAAGTCAACGCCCAGCGCACGGTTGACGGTTTCTACGATGAATCGATCCGCCGCAGCTTCCAGGCACTGGCGGAATTGAGTCCCGCGCGCTATGCCAAGACGGAGCTTTGGTGCGATCTGCTGCGCACGCTGACGACCCCCGCCGGCACGGAGCCGCCACCGGGGGCGGCCGCCGATTTCACCCGTGCGGTCGCGGCGGCACTCAGCGCCAGGCCCACCGATGCCGAGCTCGATTTCAAGCAGATGGAGCTGCAGTATTCGCAGCTGGTCGAAGCCTCGATCAACCTGGGCATCGTGCTGCGTGGGCGATGGCAAGCTGGATGAAGCAGCGGAGGCGCTGCAGCGCGCCACCGCACGCGCCAGCGGCAACGCGATAGCCTGGACCGAACTGGGGCTGGTGGAGCGCGCGCGCGGGAAATTCGCGGCCGCGAGGGCGGCCTACGCGCAGGCCATTGCGGCTGACGCCAGCTACGCTCCGGCGCATCGCAATCTCGGCGTGCTGCTCGATTTGTATATGGCGGAACCGGCGGCGGCCTTGGCAGAGATGGAGCAATACCGCCAGCTGAGCGGCGAAGACAAGCCGGTCAGTGGCTGGATTGCCGAATTGCGGCATCGCGCGGGCGTCAATACGCCGGTGCCGTCCCTGAGTGATCCCGCGACGGCGGTCGACGGAGGTCCAAAATGAGAAGCCTGGCAACGCTGCTGATGCTGGCCGCCGCCTGCGCGAGCCGCGGCGATGAGCTTGAACCCGCTGTACAGACCTCGGCAGCCGTTGCTGCGCCCCCCACGGGCGCCAATGCCCGATCCGCACCCAGAGCTACCCCAGCCGCCGCGGTGCCCACAGCGCCCGCCGGGAAGGCCGCTGGAGCCCGGTCCGGGGCACATGACCAGATCGATCTGGGCGCGACCCAGGTCACCGGCAACCGCGAGTTGCCGAATGTGATGTACGTCGTACCCTGGAAAAGACCCGATCTCGGAGAATTCGCCAGCCGGCCGCCCAAGAGCCTGCTGGATGAATTGCTGGCGCCGGTGGATCGTGAGGTTTTCCGCAGGCAGAACCGCTATTTCACCGCCTTGCACCCCGACGCCGCGGCTGCGCCCGCGGCGCCCGCGGCGCCGGCAGCAACACCAGCGGCCGGCACAGCGACTACACTGCCGGCCGGGGATGAGAAGTAGGTCTTTGGCATAAGATCGCGCTTGGTCTTTAATTTCACCGATTGGATTCAGGCATGGGAGTCTGATGATGAATTTCTTCAGCATGATTATCCGGTTCTTCCAGGGTGGCGGCGCGATGATGTACCCGATTGCGGTGGTACTGGTCATCGGTGCGGCCATCGCCATCGAGCGCTATATCGTGCTCACGCACACTTCGATACGTAATCGGAGCCTGTGGAACGAGATCGCACCGCTCCTGGCGCAGGGCAACTTCAAGGGCGCGGTGCAGATTACCGGCAAGTCAGAGTCGGCGATCGGCCAGATCCTGAGCTATGGTCTGGCACGCATCAGTTCGGCTCGGAGCCGCGATGACATCGAGAAGGCCATGGAAGAAAGCCTGATGGATGTGGTGCCGCGGCTCGAGAAGCGCACCCACTACCTGGCGACCTTCGCCAACCTGGCGACCCTGCTGGGCCTGCTCGGCACCGTGGTCGGCCTGATCAACGCATTCGCGGCGGTGGCGACCGTCAACCCGGCGGACAAGGCCAACCTGCTCTCGGCCAGCATCTCGGTGGCGATGAACTGCACGGCGTTCGGCCTGATGACGGCGGTGCCGTTGCTGGTCATCCATGCGGTGCTGCAGACCAAGACCACTGAACTGGTCGACAGCCTGGAGATGGCGTCGGTGAAATTCCTGAACGCCGTGACCGAACGCACGGCGGCGGCGGCCTGAAGCACTCCAGCCGCAGCTAAGCGAGAACGCGCATGCGCCGCTCCCAGGCCCTCCGCAAGCTGATGCGCCGGCAACGCCGGCCGTCCGAACTGCAGCTGGTGTCGATGATCGACATCTTCACGGTGCTGGTGACATTCCTGCTGATGACCGCGATCTTCTCCCGCACCGTGGTGCTGGACTTGCGGTTGCCGTCCAACAACGCCAGCTTTCCCGAACTCCCAAAGGGACTGAACCTCGAGGTGATCGTGCACGACGCCTCGCTGACCGTTGCCGATCGCGGTACCGGCCCGCTGCGCGAACTGCCCAATACCGCCAAGGGCTATGACCTCGACGGCCTGACCGAATATCTGAAATTCGTGAAGTCGCGCTACCCCGACAAGACCGAAGCCACCATCCTGCTCGAGCCGCAGACCCCGTACGACACACTGATTCAGGTCATGGATCGCACCCGCATCGTGGAGGTCAACGCGGGCCTCAGCACCGTGCAGGCCGAGCTGTTCCCGCTGGTGTCGATCGGCGACGCGCCGATCCCGGTGGTCGCGGGGGCAAAGCCATGAGCATGTCGAACCGCGCGCGGCGCATGCTGCAACACCAGATCCGCAACAAGGCGGACGCGGAGCTGAACCTGATCCCGATGATCGACATCCTCAGTGTCATGGTGTCGTTCCTGCTGGTGTACTCGACCGAAGTCGAGGTGGTGCAGAACACCAAGAGCATCGATATCCCGCAGTCGATTTCCCAGCAGCGGCCGCGCGAGACCGTCGTAGTCATGCTCACGCGTGACGACCTGTTCGTGCAGGGCGAGCGCATTGCCAGCGTCGCGGAGGTGCGCGCCAGCGCCGAGGCGATCATTGCCCCGCTGCGCGCGGCGCTCAAGCGCCCGACGCTGGTCGGCCAGGCCATGACCGACAAGGACATTGCCGAGCGCGAGATCACGGTGATGGCCGACAAGCAGATCCCGTACGAGGTGCTGAAGAAGGTGATGAGCACCTGCACCGATGCCGACTACGGCCGGCTCTCCTTCGCGCTGGTCGAGAAGGAAAAGGCGGTCGACATAGACCAGTTGCGGCGGAAGCTGTAGTGGCCGGAGTATCGCAGGTGCAGCCCACCCCGTTTTATCGCTCGTTCGAGTTGCCCTGGGAGATTGACCCGGAAGAGCAGCGGCGCTTTCACCGCCTGCTGCGCGCCGGTCTGGCGCTGGTGCTGCTGTTTGGCCTGGTGCTGCCGTTCGTGCACCTCGCCAAGCCCACGGCCGCCGAGGAAGCGGTGCCGCCGCGCCTGGCGCGCCTGATGCAACAGGAGCAGCCCAAGCCGCCGCCCAAACCGGTGGAGGCGCCCAAGGAGAAGCCCAAGCCGGACGCGGTGCCGAAGCCGGTGGACACGCGCAAGAAGATGGAAAACTCCGCCGCCATGCGCGCCATCAAGGACGAGCTGGCCGACCTGCGCGACCAGCTCGATACGAAGGAGCTGCAGAACCGCCAGCTCAAGGCTGACGTCGGCCAGGATGCGCGCTCCGAACGCTCGCTGATCGCCTCGAGGGTAGGCGTCGGCTCATCGGGCATCGTGACCGCCGCCTCGAGCCGCGGCTTCGGCTCCGGCGCCGGCGCGCTTTCCGATCACAATACGGCCGCCATCAGCTCACGCATTGCCGCGGACGCCGCAGCGAACCGCGTGACCCGCAGCGGCATCAGCGGCAAGGCGTCGCGCAGTGAGGAAGAGATCGCACTGGTGTTCGACCGCAACAAGGGCGCGATCGACGCCTTGTACGCGCGCGCGCTGCGCGAGCGCGCTGACCTTTCGGGCAAGATCGTGCTGCAGCTGACCATATCCCCGGCCGGCGAGGTCACTGATTGCCGCCTGCTCAGCAGCGAGCTCAACGATCCGGACCTGGAGCGTAAGATCGTGTTGCGCGTGAAGCTGTTCCGCTTCGAGGCGAAGGACGTCGAGCCGATCACCGCCCGCAAGACGCTCGAGTTCTTCCCGACCTAGGTGGCGCTCGGGACTCAGGGCACAGCCATGAACCTGCAGTCGGAAATCGAATACTTCAGTGAACTGGCGCCCGTCGACCAGGCGCGCCTCATGGCCATATTCCTGCACGAATTGAGCGTCGAGGCGCGGGTGACCTACGGCTCCGGCCCCGAGCAGGTGCTGGATGGCGCGCGGCTGCGCTTCGTCAACGAAATGACTGCGCGCCTGGCGCGCTACATCGATCAGGTGCTGGTCGACGAGCGCGAGCGGCCGGGGGAGGATGTGCTGCTGCGCATGCTGCTGGCGCCGCGGGTCGACAAGGCCGCCGAGCGCCTGGTCATCAACGCGTACCGTCGCTCCATCCAGGCATTCGACCGGAACGATGCCACCGTGACGATGGCGCCGCGCTGAGCGAGCACACTGCCCAATAGCTCGGGCGGGACGGGTTGGACAAGGCCGCGCGTGTCCGCTTAACTAGCCGCGTATGCCTACGCAGCCTCTGACCCAGGTATTGATACTGCTCCTGGCCTCCGTCGTGGTCGTGGCCGTGGCGCGCCGCCAGGGATTGCCGCCGATACTGGGATACCTGGTGGTCGGCATGCTGCTCGGGCCGCTGGCCTTTGGCTTGCTGCCCAATGGCGAGGCCACGCGCGCGCTGGCTGAAATCGGCGTGGTATTCCTGCTGTTTACCCTGGGCCTCGATTTCCTGTGGGCCCGCATGGTGGCGATGCGGCGCGAGGTATTCGGACTCGGTGCCGCGCAGTTGCTGGTGGTTGGACTGGCGGTGGCGGGCACGCTGCACTTGCTGGCGGTCGGCTGGGCGCCCGCGGTGGTGGTGGGCGGCGCCGTGGCGATGAGCTCGACCGCGATCGTGCTGCACCAGCTCACCGACCAGTCCGAGCTCAATCGTACCCACGGCCGGCTGTCCTTCGCCGTGCTGCTGTTCCAGGACCTGGCCTTTGTGCCGCTGCTGGCGCTGGCGACGGCGCTGGCCCGCGGCGGCGGTTCGTTCACCGGCTTGAGCCTGGCGCGGCTGGTGATTGAGGGACTGCTGGCGCTGATCCTGGTGCTGGCCATCGGCCGCTGGCTGCTGCGGCCGCTGTTCTACGAGATCGCCCACAGCCGCCTGCGCGAGTTGTTTACGCTGACCGTGCTGCTGGTGGTGCTGAGCTGTGCGTGGGTCACGGCGCAGGTGGGCCTGTCGATGGCGCTGGGCGCATTTCTCGCCGGCATGATGCTCGCGGAGACCGAATACCGTCATCAGGTGGAGTCGGCCGTGCGGCCATTCCGCGAACTGCTGCTGGGGCTGTTTTTCATTTCGGTCGGCATGCTGCTCGACCTGCGCCTGCTGTACGCGCAGTTCCTGTTGGTGACCGGTTTGCTGGTGCTGTTGTTGATCAGCAAGAGCCTGCTGATCGCGCTGGTCACGCGCCTGTACGTCGACAGCACTTTCAAGGCAGTGCGCACCAGCGTGGTGCTGGCCGGCGGCGGAGAATTCGGCGTGGCGCTGCTGACGCTGCTGGTGCAGCACCACGAGCTGCTGGCGGCGCGAGTGAGCCAGCCGCTGCTGGCAGCGATGGTGCTGAGCATGGTGCTCAGTCCGCTGCTGATCCGCTACAACCGACGGATCGCGCGCGCGCTGCTGGGCGAGCGCGGACCGCCCGCGAGCGCGCTCGAGCGCGAAGCGGCGGCCGCCGGCGCACTGGCGCGGCGCGAGCACCTGGTGTTGTGCGGCTTTGGGCGCGTCGGGCAGAACATAGCACGCGTGCTCGAGTCGCTCGGCTTCGAGTACCTGGCCGTCGATCTGGACCCGGCGCGCATCCGGCTGGCGCGGCAGGTGGGCGACGCGGTGGTGTTTGGCGACAGCGCCGATGAGGAACTGCTGCGCCAGGTCGGCCTGGACACCGCCAGCGCGGTGATCGTCACCTTTGCCAACCCGGCCGTGTCGGTGGGCATTGTGCGCAGCGTGCGCCGCTTGCGCGCCGATGTGCCGGTGCTGGTGCGTACCCAGGACGACGTCGGCCTCGCCGAGCTGACCGCGGCCGGCGCCACCGCGGTGGTGCCGGAGACGCTGGAGGCCAGCTTGATGCTGGTATCGCAGGTGCTGCTGCTGCTGAACGTGCCGCCGGGCAAAGTCATGCGCACGGTGGGCGACATTCGCGCCAGCCGTTACGCAACGCTGCACAGCTTCTTCCGGCACGATGGTGCGCAGGTGGTCGACGAGACACATGCCTTCCGCGAGGAGCTGCGCGCCATCGTGCTGCCGCCCGGCGCCTGGTCGGTGGGCCGGCGGCTGGACGAGGTGCGCTCGCAGGGGGCCGACGTGAGCTTTACCGCGGTACGCCGCAACGGCATCACCGGCCGGCAGCCGGACGGCGACACGGAGCTGCGCGACGGCGACGTGGTCGTGATCTACGGCACGCCCGAAGCGCTCGAGCACGCCGAGGCCGTGCTGCTGGCGGGCTAGCGGCTGCCGATGCAGGTACAATGTGCGGCCCGCAACGCGCACCGCACATGAACCGCGACGACAGTCATTTTCCGCCCCACCACCGTCCGCTCCGCGAAGACATCCACGCGTTGGGCGAGATTGTCGGCAGCGTGCTGCGCGAGCAGGGCGGCGATGAGCTCTACGAGCTGGCGGAAGGCGATCGACAGGCCGCCATCCGCCGCCGCGCGGGTGTGGCCGATGCGGCCGCCGAACTGCGCGCGCGCGTCGAGGGGCGGCGTCCGCAGCTCGCCCGCGACCTGGTGCGCGCATTCGCGGCCTATTTCCAGTTGGCCAATGTCGCGGAAAAAGTGCACCGCATCCGCCGGCGGCGCGAATATTTCCTGGCTGACAGCGACCGGCCGCAACCACGCGGCGTGGTCGACACGCTGGCGGAGCTCAAGGCGCAGGGCCTGGGTCTGGCCGAGTTGCTGCAGCTGCTGCGGCAGCTGCGCATCGAGCCGGTGCTGGTCGCGCATCCGACCGAAGCGGCGCGGCGCACCGGGCTCCGCCGCCAGCAGCACATCGCCGACCTGCTGCTCGAGCGCAGCAATCCGCTGCTGGCACCGCAGGAGAAGCTGACGCTCCTGGCGCGCATCCGCTCCGATGTGACCCTCGACTGGCAGACTGCCGAGCATCCGCGCGAGCGGCTGACGGTGGCCGACGAGCGCGAGCACGCCGTGTTCTACCTGGCCGAGGTGCTGTACCGCATCGTGCCCGTGTTCTACGAAGAGCTGGCAGCGGCGCTGGCGCGGCTTTACGGGGCGGATGCCGAGACGCTGGAACTGCCGCTGCTGGTGCGTTTCGGCACCTGGGTGGGTGGCGACATGGACGGCGCCGCCGACGTGCATGCCAAGAGCATCCGCGAAACCCTGGCGCGGCAGCAGCAGGTGATCATCAACTGCTATTTCGACGAATGCCAGTCGCTGGCGCAGCAGCTCTCGCAGAGCGCTGGCCGCATCGGCGTGAGCGCGGCGGTCGTGCGACGCAGTGAGGAGTACCGTACCCTCCTGCCCGGCGCGCCCGGCCTCGCGCCCGCCCGCCACGATCCGATGCCGTACCGGGCCTTTTTCGGGCAGATTGCCGAGCGTTTGCGCAATACGCTTCGAGGGCCGACCCAACGGCTACGAGCGGCCGGCGCAATTTCGCGGCGATGTCGCCCTGATCGCCGAGAGCCTGCGCACCAATCGCGGCACGCACGCCGGCTACTTCCTGGTGCGCCGCCTGCTCAGCGCGCATCGACACTTTCGGATTCCACCTGGCGACGCTCGATCTGCGCCAGCATGCCAGCGTGCACCACACCGTGATCGCACAGGGGCTCGACGATCCACAGTGGCGGGAACGGAGCGCGGCCGAGCAGCATGCGCGCCTGGTCGACGTGCTGGCCCGCGACGCCGGTCCGACTCAGCCCTTCGATGCCCTGGGTCGGCGCACGCTGGCGGTGTTCGAGGCGGTCATGCAGGCCCGCCATCGCTACGGTCCCGATGCGGTCGGCCTGTACATCGTCAGCGCGGCCGCCACCGCCGCTGACGTGCTGGCGCCGCTGGTACTGGCGCACTGGGCCGGGGCGCGTGACCGGCGCACCGGCAGCGCGGCGATTGACGTGGCGCCACAGTTCGATTCCGTGGCGACCCTCGAGGGCTGCGGGGGCGTAATGCGCGAGCTGCTGGCCGACCAGGTTTACCAGCGCCATCTGGCCGCCAGCGGAGCGGCTGCAGACCGTGCTTATCGGCTATTCGGAAAGCAATCTCGAAAGCGGCATCGTCGCCTCGCGGCTCGCCGCTTACCAGGCGCAGCGGACGCTGGCCGCGGCGCTCGACCGCGCCGACGAGCGGCACGTCATCTTCTACAGCCGCGGCGGCAGCATTCCGCGCGGCGGCGGGCGCATCGACGAGCTGCTGCGCGCCGCGCCGGCCGAATCGGTCAGCGGTGTGCTGCGCTTCACCGAGCAGGGCGAGAGCATCGCGCAGAATTTCGGGCTGCGCGCCAATGCCATGCGCACTCTCGAGCGCGCCTTCAACACGCTGGCGCTGGCGACACTCGCGGTGCGCCGCGGAGTCGCGGTGCAGGAGAGCGCCGCGTTCGCGGCGGCCGCGGTGCAGCTGGCGGCCACGAGCCGTGCCGCCTGGCGGCAGCTGGTCGATGGCGCCGGGTTGTTCGAGTACTTTCGCGCCGTGACCCCGATCGATGTCATCGAGCGCATGCGCATCGGCGCCGCGCAGCGGCACGAGCCCCAGCAGGCGGAATGCGTCGCGGCGGTGCCGGCGTCGGCCTGGGTCTATGCCTGGTCGCAATCGCGCCACATGCTGCCCGGCTGGTATGGGGCCGGCAGTGGGCTGGAAGCGGTGCGAGCGGCACGCGGCGCGGAGCTGCTGCGCCGCGCTTACGCCGGTTGGCCATTTTTCCGCAGCCTGATCGACGACATCGAGGCGATGCTGGCGCGCGCCGACATGGCGATCAGCGCCCATTACGACGCGCTGGCGCCAGCGGCGCTGGCGGGCTTCGCCGCCGCCATCCGCGCCGAGTTCACCCTGACCTGCGCGCGGGTGGTGGAGATCAAGGGTGGCGTCGCGCTGCTCGACGCCGACCGCACACTTCAACGCAGCATCGGACTTCGCAACCCCTACGTCGACCCGATGAACCTGATGCAGGTAGATCTGCTGCGCCGCTGGCGGGCTGGCGGACGGAGCGATCCGGCCTTGCTTGAGGCGCTGTTGACCAGCGTCGGCGGCATCGGTGCGGGGCTCCAGACCGCGGGCTGATAACCGGGACGGTCATTCCAGATAACCGGGTTCCGGCTGCGCGCGTGCGCCCGGCCCCTGTACAGTGGTGGACGTGTACCAGTACGACGAAATCGACCTCACCTTCGTCAATGAGCGGGTGGCGGAATTCCGCGACCAGACCCGGCGATTCCTGGCCGGCGAGCTGACCGAAGAGGAGTTCCGCCCGCTGCGGCTGCGCAATGGCCTGTATATCCAGACGCACGCGCCGATGCTGCGCGTGGCGATTCCCTACGGGCTGCTCAGCACCCGGCAGCTGCGCATGCTGGCGCACATCGCGCGGCACTATGACCGCGGCTTCGGTCATTTCAGCACGCGCCAGAACATCCAGTTCAACTGGCCGAAGCTCGAGCAGGTGCCGGACATCCTCGCCGAGCTCGCCACCGTCGAGATGCACGCCATCCAGACCAGCGGCAACTGCATCCGCAACGTCACCAGCGATCATCTGGCCGGCGTGGCCGCGGACGAGCTCGAAGATCCGCGTCCCTGGTGCGAGCTGATCCGCCAGTGGTCGACGCTGCACCCGGAGTTCACCTACCTGCCGCGCAAGTTCAAGATCGCGGTCACCGGCGCGAGCGACCGATCGCGCGGCCTCCGCGGTGCACGACGTCGGGCCTGCACCTGGTGCGCGGGCCCGAGCGGCGCGGTCGGCTTCGAAGTGCTGGTCGGCGGCGGCCTCGGGCGCATGCCCGATGATCGGCAAGCGCATCCGCGACTGGCTGCCGCAGCGCGCAGCTGCTCGCCTATCTCGAGGCGATCCTGCGCGTCTACAACCGCTACGGCCGCCGCGACAACATCCACCGGGCGCGCATCAAGGTGCTGGTCAAGGCGCTCGGCATCGAGGAGTTTACCCGCCAGGTCGAGGCCGAGTACGCGGCCAACCGCGATCTGGCAGCGCCGCAGTGCACGGCCGCGGCCATCGGCGCGGTTGCGCGACAGCTTCGCGCCGCCGCGCGTACTTGCAGCTCACCGACATGACGCCTGCGCCCGGCGCCGACGCGGCCTTCGTCGCCTGGTACCGGCACAACACGCGCGCGCACAAGATCGGCGGCTATCGCGTGGTGTTCGTATCGCTCAAGAAGCACGGCGAGGCGCCGGGCGACATGACGGCGGCGCAGATGGAGGCGCTGGCCGCGCTCGCCGACCGTTACAGCTTCGGCGAAGTGCGCGTGACGCACGACCAGAACCTGGTGCTCGCCGACGTGCCGCAGCGCGAGCTTGCGCGAGTTGCACGCGGCGCTCGCGCCGCTCGGCCTCGCAACGCCCAACATCGGCACGCTCACCGACATGATCTGCTGCCCGGGCCTCGATTTCTGCAGTCTCGCCAATGCCGGCTCGATCGGGATCGCCAGGCAGATCCACGAGCAGTTCGACGACCTCGACTACCTCTACGACCTGGGCGAGATCCAGGTGAAGATGTCCGGCTGCATGAACGCCTGCGGGCATCACCACGTCGGCCACATCGGCATCCTCGGCGTCGACAAGCACGGCGAGGAGTGGTACCAGATCACGCTCGGGCGGTTCGGCCAGCGGCGAGGTCGCGCTCGGCGAAGTGATCGGTCCCTCGGTGCCGCAAGCACGAGGTCGCCGCCACGCTCGCGCGCATCGTCGAGGTGTACCTGGAGCGGCGCGAGAGCGACGCGGAAACTTTCCTGCAGGTGGTGCGCCGGCTCGGCTATCGCCCGTTCAAGGAGCGCGTCTATGCGACAGATACTGTGGCAGCGTGAAGTGCGCGCCGATCGCTGGCGCTATCCGGGCGAAGACGGCGAGCGGCCCGCAGCTGCAGCTGCTGGCCGGGCTACTGGCGGCACCCGCGGCGCGGACGCCGGCCGCCGGCGAACTGGGCGTGCGCCTCGGTCCCACCGACGAGGTGGCGCTGCTGGCGCCGTTCATCGCGCACCTCGCGCTGATCGTCGTTCACTTCGAGGCCAGCGGCGACGGCCGCGGCTACACGCAGGCCCAGCTGCTGCGCCAGCGCCACGGCTACCGGGGCGAACTGCGCGCCGCCGGCGCCATCCGCCGCGATCACCTGTTCCTGCTGGCGCGCTGCGGCTTCGACTCCTTTGAGTTTGCCGCCGGCGAGGACCCGCGCGCGGCGCTGGCGCATCTGGAGCGCTACAGCGTCGCCTACCAGGGGGCTGCCGGCACGCTGGTGCAGCCGCGCCTGCGGCCCTGAGCGCGGCGCGCTTACTGCAGGCAGACGATCAGGCGGGCGTGGTAGTTGCGCCACTCGATCGGTATGACGATCGGCCGGCCCTGCGCGGGATACTCCAGCGTGCCACCGCGGCCGGACACCACCGCCGGCACGGATATCTGGAACTGGTGGCCGAAATCGCGGCGCGCATTGCCCGACAGCGTGTTGGCGATCTCGCCGACCAGGTCGCACAGGTTCTCGTGGCTCATGTCGGTTTCCTGCATGCGCATCAGCATCACGCTCAGCATGCTCTTGGGCGCCGTGAAGGCGACCAGCCCGGTGCGCTTGCCGCTGATCTGGATGATACCCGTGTAGTCGGAGATTTCCGGGCGTTCGCCCAGCGCCAGGTGCGGCGTGCCGCACTGCGCGGCCTGCTGCACGGTGCTGCCGAAGTAATTCAGCACCCCGGCGACAAATACCCCGACTTCCGACTCCAAGGTCATCGCTGTTCCGTTGCCCGCAATCATCCGGAGCTGATCAGCTTGCGCAGCGCTTCGTTGAGCTGGCGGTCGGTGAAGGGTTTGCACAGGAATCCGCTCGCGCCTTTCTCCAGGGCGTCGATCGCCGTCATCTTGTCCGCCAGCGCCGAGATCACCAGTATGCGGATCTGCGGATCGCGCTGCACGAGTTTTGCCACGCACTCGGCGCCGTCCATCTCCGGCATGGTCAGGTCCATGGTCACCAGCGTGGGACGCAGCTGCTGCGTGCAGTTCGAGCGCCTCGCGGCCATTGCGCGCCGCGCCGACGAACTCGATCTCCGGCAGATCGTTGGCGCGCTCGATGCGCTTGCGGATCACGTTCGAATCGTCGACCACGAGCAGGCGATGGTGCGGCGCTTCCACGAGTGGATCATCTCAGGCTGCGGACGATTGCGCGGGATCGGTGGCGTCGTGCCGCGGCAGCAGCATCTTGAAGCGCGTGTACTTGCCGGGCTGGGTCGAGATGCCGATGCGTCCGCCGCATTCGCGCACGGTGGTGTTGACGACGTCGAGTCCGACGCCGCGTCCGGCGTGCTCGGTGACCTCGGTGGCGGTGGAAAAGCCGGGCTGGAAGATCATCCGGTAGGCGCCGCTCTGGTTCGAGCGCGGCGGCCTGCTCGGCGTCGAGCAGCCCGCGCTCGAGCGCGCGATCGCGGATCCGTGCGGTGTCGAGTCCCTGGCCGTCGTCCTCGACCAGCAGTGAGTAATCCTGCGGACTCGGCTTCGCTGAAGCGCACGCGGATCGTGCCGGCGGGCGGCTTGCCGGCGGCGGCGCGCTGTTCGCGCCCCTCGATGCCGTGCACGATCGCATTGCGCACCATCTGGATGCAGATATCGCGCACCACGCCCGCGTATTCGGCCGGTACCCGCTCCAGGCCTTCGCAGGCCAGCCGCACCTCGCGCGCCGCCGGGCGCGCTGACTTCGCGCGCCAGCCGCTGCAGTGTCTGCTCGAGGCCGGCAGAGCGCGGCGCGGGCGCCAGCGCAGCGGCCGCCGCGCGCGTCGCGATGACCGCCGTGTCGCCGTGCTTCTCCGGCGGAATGTCGTCGGCCGAAGCCGCGACGATGCGCGCCTGGTCGACGCGCTCCTGCATCGCCGCAGCAGCTGTTTGTGGCCCAGCAGGTCGTCGAGCTTGACCACCACCGGCACGAAATCATCCCCGGCCAGCGCGGGCTTGACCCGCAGCGCGGCCAGCAGCTCCTCGATTGCATGCGTACGTTCCACGAAGGAATCCATGCCGAGCGCGGCCGCCTCGCCCTTGAGCGCGTGCATCTCGCGGAATACGCCCTGCAGCTTCTGCTGCAGCTCCGCGGCGCCGATTCCCGGGCTGCGCAGCAGCGCGTTGCTGCGGCGCACGCCGACCTCGACATTGTTGAGGAAGGACTGCAGCTGCAGCGGCTCGGTCTGCAGCAGCTGCAGCAGCAGCGCCGACTGCGAATCATTGCTGGCGCGCAGCTGCTCGAGTTCGCGCTGCAGCAGCACGCGATCGGTCACGTCGGCGACCACGCCGAGCACGAAGTCGGTGACAGCTGCCGGCGCCGCGCGCGCGCCGGAACGAGAACGAGAGGTAGCGCTGTTCCGCGGCGCCCTGGCTCTTTTGGAAATTCACCTCGATCTGGTTCAGCGGATTGACCGACTCGATCAACTCCTCGTTGACCTTGTCCTTCCACAGCAGCCCGAGGAACTTGCCCGCGGCCTGCAGCGTCTTCTCGTCGACCAGCGGCCGCAGCAGTTCCTCGAAAGTCTGGCCGGCGGGAGCCGGCGCGCGCAGCAGCGCCACCAGCGAATCGGAATGAGCGCCGCCGATGCGGCCGTCCCGGCGCGATCAGGAACAGGCCCTCGCGCACGGTGCCGAGGATGTTGCCGATCTGGCGCTGCGCCTCGCCGGCGGCGCGCGCCGCCTGGCCCGCGCGCCAGGCGAAGTACAGCATGGTGGCCAGCAGAAGCGTGGCCAGCGCCGGCGCCGCCGAGCAGCAGGGTGCGCAGCGACTGGCCGTCGCGCACCACCGCGGCGCGCAGCAATGCGGCCAGGTCACCGAGCTCGCCGGCCAGCGTGCGTGGTGTTGCGCGACTGGGCTCGCCAGCAGTGCATCGACTGCGCGTTTTAGCGCGGCTGCCAGCCGCGGTCAGCGTCGAGCCGCCGGCCGAATCGGCGTAGAGATCCGCCGGGCCTGGCTTTCTCCAGCCTGGCGAGCCCGCTGTCGAGCGGCTGCCAGAGCGCCGTGGCCTGCGCGTACAGCGCAGCGGTGTCGGAGCGCGTGGCCAGTTGCGCCTCGTCGCATGGCGGCGGCCAGGCGGGCGTAGGCGCGATTGCTGGCGGCGCGTCCAATGGCGAGCGAGTGGAGTGAGTCGCCCACATAGGTCTGAGTTTCCAGGCCGCGCTGGATGAGCGTCAGCTCCGAGCGCAGCAGCTGCGGTTGCGCGGTGAGACCGGAGGCAAGTTGCAGTGCCGAGGAAGCGGACTGCAGGCGCGCGGCGAGCTGCACGCCGGTGAACAGCAGCAGCGCCAGGGCCGCCGTGCACACCGCAGTGACGATCAGCGGCAACCATTGAACGCGTTGATTCAGTGACAAGCGGGCCATTCGCTACTCCGCGGGTGGGTGCCTGGTGCGACTACTTGAAAGTGATCCGGATGCGCGCGCGCTGCGGCTTGGCCGGGTCGGTCAGCGCGGTGGTGTCGAAGCGGCCGCTGCGGACCGCCTGCCTTGCCGCTTCGTCAAAGACCTTGGACGGATCGGCTTCGATCACCCGCGGATCGAGCGCCTTGCCCTTCGGGCTGAGCATGAATTCGACGATCACGTAGCCATGCTGGCCGGCGTCGAGGGCCGGCTGCGGAAAGGCCACGGTGATCGGCGTGACTGGCCTGGCGCGGATGTAATCCGTCGTGGCGCTGGTGGTGGCCGCGGCCTGCTGCTGCGCCTCGCGGGTCGCCGTGGCTGCAGCGGTCGCGCGATTCTGCGCCGCCTGCATGTCATCCTGCAGCTGCTTGCGGGCGCCGGCCAGCTCCGCCCCATTGCCATAGTCGGCGGCGCTGTTGAGCAGTTGCTGCGCCTGGTCGAACTGCGCCGCACGCGACGCGCTGCGCGCCCGCGCCAACAGCGCAGCCTGCAGTTCGCGCTGTGCGGCCAGCGTCAGCGGGTCGATTGCGGTCGAGCTGCTGCATCGCCTGCA
Source organism: uncultured Gammaproteobacteria bacterium (assembly GCA_963811485.1). Taxonomy (GTDB): domain Bacteria; phylum Pseudomonadota; class Gammaproteobacteria; order Steroidobacterales; family Steroidobacteraceae; genus FEN-1191. Next base: position 502,751 of record CAWERO010000006.1, on the reverse strand, counting down.
CGAGCCCCTGGGCATTGTCGGGCTCCGGATTGAGCAGCGCGCCGGCGCCGATCGACGCGTGCGCGCGGGCCGCGAGGTCGGCGAGCGTCTTGCGGGCATTGTTGGCTTCAAGCTCGTGGCGCAGCCCGGCGAGCACGGCGCGATCCGCCCCGCCGGTCGCCAGTCTGCGCCAGCAGCTGCGTGGCGGTAGCGGTATCGCCGCGGCAATGGCGGCCCGGGTCTGCATCGCCAGCCAGCGCGGCCGGGCCGCGGCGATTTGCAGTTTCAAGCGCGGCGAGTTCGTCGCCGGGCAATGCCGGCGCCGCGAAATGCGGCCACCAGGCGGCCGGCTTCGTCCAGCCTGCCGGCACCCAGATCGGACTGGATGCGCGACGCGCGCCACCGCGAACAGCCGGCGCAGCCCGTCGCGCGCTTCCTCGTTCTGTGGTTCCTGGGCCAGAACGGCCAGGTACAGTTCGAGTGCGCTGTCGCCGTGTGCCGCCTCGTCGGCGCGTGGCAGGAGCGACTTTGCCTTCGCGAAAGGCCACGCGGGCGTCGGACAGCAGCTCGAGCACCGGACGCTCCGGCGTGGGCATGGGTGTGGGCACGGCGAGCGATGTCGCGGCCGGGGTGCTCGCCGCCGCGGCTGCAGCCGGCGCAGGCGCCGGGGTTGCTTGCCTCTTGCCGGGCGCCGCCGGATGCACGGCGCGCAGCGGTTGGCGCGGTGGATTGACTATGGTTCCCGCTACCGCCCCGGCGCAAATACCAGCCGGCCGCTGCCGCAGCGAGCAGCACCAGGGCGAGCAGCAACCAGGCCCGGCGGCGGCCGGGAGCCGCGTCGGTTCGCGCCGGCCGGTTCGCCGGTGACGCGTCCGCAGCGCCGGAGGAAAGCTGGCGGTCGACGGTTGCCAGCGCCGCGATAAACGCGGGGGCCCGCAGCGCGCTGCGTTCGATCACCGCGCTGACCATGCCGCGCGAGCGCGCGCCGGCCCAGTCCGCGGCGGCGCCGTCGGCGCAGATGATGAGGAGTGGCGCCAGCGGATGCTGTTGCTCGAAACGCGCTGCCAGGGCACGCGCATCGGTGCGCGTCGTGGCGTCGATCAGCACGGCCCAGGAGGTCTGGCCCGCGGGCTCCAGTTGTTCGGCCGAGTCCACCGGGCGGGTGCGATAGCGATCGCCGAGCAGCGGACCGAGCTCGATCAGCAGTCCGTCATCACTGGACAGGAGGAACAGAACGGGGCGGCGGCTGCCGGCGCGCGGGTGCTGCCTTGCTGGGCGCTTCCTGGCCGGCGCGCTGGCTGGCTTTGTCCAGTGCTCGCCATCGTTCAAGTCTCCGGGTTCATTGCCGTAAATGTGTGACCCGGCGCAGAAAGTTGCCTCAAACGGGTTCACAGATCCGATGCGACAGAATGCATCGGTGTGCGCGCCGATCGCGGCAATGTGCCGCGCGTCACACAATTGACTCGAAGCGGGCGGTAACGCGCCTCAGACTGGCGACGCGCTGCACACTGTGCGAATCGCCTTGGCCAGGGTGCTGATGTCGGCGCTGGTGTGCGCGGCGGAGATGAATCCTACTTCGAATGCGCTCGGCGCCAGATAGATGCCGCGCGCCAGCAACGGGTGATAGATCGCGGTGTAGCGCTGCGCGCAGCCGTGCAGGATACTGGGCCGGACTGCGCAACAACGGCGTTGCCCGCCGCGGCGCGCCGCGGCGGCGCCATCAGCGCCAGCCAGGCACAGCCAGAATACCGATCCGTTGCGTTGTACCACCAGATCCTGGTCAATGGATCCGAGCTCTCGCTCGAGCTGCGCGCCGCGCTGCTCGAGCTGCGCGTACACAGTGCCGTCGCTCAGCGCGCGCAGCATCGCGAGTCCGGCGCACATCGCGACCGGATTGGCGCTCAACGTGCCGGCCTGGTAGACGGGGCCGACCGGTGCCACCAGCTGCATGAGATCGCGACGGCCGCCGTAGGCGCCGACCGGGAAGCCGCCGCCGATGATCTTGCCGTAGGTGACCAGGTCGGGCGTCACCCCGGCCACGGGCGCGTAGCCCTGGAAGCCGACGCGAAAGCCGGAGATCACTTCATCGAAGATCAGCAGTGCGCCATGCCGCTGCGCGAGCTGCGCAAGCTGGCGCAGGAACTCGCTGCGCTGCGGCAGCAGGCCGTAGTTGGCCGGCAGTGGCTCGATGATCACGCAGGCGAGTCCGCGCGCCGTGGCGCGCGAACACTGCTTCGAGCGCCGCCTCGTCGTCGAGCGGTGCGACCAGGTCTCGCTGGCCGCGAGCGCGCCGAGTCCCGCGCTGTCCGGGAGCGGCGCGTCCGCCAGCCCTGAGCCGGCGCGCAGCAGCATGGCGTCGGCGTGGCCGTGGTAGCAGCCCTCGAACTTCAGGATCTTCGAGCGCCCGGTGGCCGCGCGCGCGACGCGCAGCGCCGACATCACCGCCTCGGTGCCGGAATTCACGAAGCGCAGACTCTCCACCCAGGGGATGCGGCTGGTGATGTATTCGGCCAGCTCCAGGCTGTAGGGCTCGGCGGTGCCGAGGCTCCAGCCGCGCTCGAGCGCTCCGAGCACGCTGTCGCGCACCGCCGCGTTTCCGTGGCCGAGGATCAGCGGTCCGAAGGCCATGCAGAAATCGAGGTACTCGCGCCCGTCGACATCGCGCAGGCGCGCGCCCTGGCCGCCGGTCATGAACACCGGCGTGCCGCCGACGCTGCGGAAGGCGCGCACCGGCGAATGCACGCCGCCGGGCGACACCTGCAGCGCGCGCGCGTACAGCTCCTCGGAGCGCGTCACAGGCCCAGCAGCTCGCGCGCGTGACGCGCGCCGTAGGTGATGATCATGCTGGCGCCGGCGCGCTTGAAAGCGGTGAGGATCTCGCGATGCAGCGCCGCGCGCGGCGCCAGCCCCTGCGCGGCCAGCGCTTCGAGCGCCGCGAATTCGCCGCTGGTGTGATAGACGGCCCAGGGCTGCGGGAATTCGCGCGACAGCTCGCGCAGCAGGTCGAGATAGGGGAGGCCGGGCTTGACCATGAGGATGTCGGCGCCCTCGGCGACATCGCGCTCGGCGCACAGCCAGGCGTCGCCCGGCCGCGCCGGATCGAGCTGGTAGCTGGCGCGATCGCGCAGCGCGCTCTGCTGCCTTGGGCGCCGAATCCGCCGCGACGCGGAACGGGCCGTACAGGTTCGACTGGAACTTGACCGAGTAGCTCATGAGCACGGTGCGCTCGAGCCCGTTGCCATCGAGTGCGGCGCGGATCGCGGCGACGCGGCCGTCCATCATGTCGCTGGGCGCGACGCAGTCGGCGCCGGCCTGCGCGTAGGCCAGCGCCGCGGCTGCCAGTTCCTGCACGCTGGCGTCGTTGTCGACGTGATCGCCTTCGCGGTTGAGCACGCCGCAGTGTCCGTGCGGCGTCGAGGAGCACAGGCACACATCCGTCGCCAGCCAGATGTCCTTGCCGAAGCGCTGCTTGAGCGCGCGCACCTGGCCGGCCGTGAACGACCAGTCGATGTGCTCGCTCGGCGCGCGCGCGCGGCACGCCGAACAGCAGGAAGGCATGCACGCCGGCGCGCAGGTCGGCCTCGGTCTGGCGCAGCAGCGAGTCGGGCGTTTCCTGCATGACGCCCGTGAGTCCGGGCACGGCCTCCGGGCCCTGGCTGCCTTCGGCGACGAAACAGGGCTGGATCAGCTGGTCGAGCTGCAGGTGGATTTCGCGCGTCAGGGCGCGCACGTGCGCGTCCTGGCGCAGGCGGCGCAGGGTCGGGGGGTAGGCGTTCGTCATCCCGCCATTGTGCCGGAGTCTGCGCCAGCCCAGTCACCGCATTGTCAGATCAGGCCCTTATGCGCCAAAGTTATGAGTCGCCTGAGGGATAATAGCCGCGCCAACAGCTGGTCACGATTCCCTATGGACTACCTGCCCGTCTTTCTCGATCTGCGCGGCCAACGGGTGCTGCTCGTCGGCGGCGGTAGCGGTCGCGGCACGCAAGGCGACGCTGCTGCAGCAGGCCGGCGCGCGGCTGCGGATTGTCGCCCCGGAGTGCTGCGCGGAGCTCGCCCGGTTGTGCCTGCGTCCGGGTACCGAGTACATGGCCGCGGGATTCGCAGCCGCGCCACTTGCGCGACTGCGTGCTGGCGATCGCCGCCACCGATCAGGGCGAAGTGAACCGCGAAGTCTGCGCTGCCGGGCGCGTCGCGCGCAGTCTGGGTCAATGTCGTGGATGACGGGGACGCCAGCAGTTGCCTGATGCCCGCGATTGTCGATCGCTCGCCCGTGATCGTGGCCATCGGCACCGGTGGTGCATCCCCTACGCTGGCGCGGCGACTGCGCGCCCTGATCGAGTCGCTGCCTGCCCGAGCGCCTGGGCGTGCTGGCGCGGCAGGCCCGCCAGCACCGCGCCCAGGTGCGCGCCGCGTTGCCGACGCTCGCATCGAGACAGCGATTCTGGGAGGATTTTTTCGACAGCCCGCTGGCGCAGCAACTGCTGGCCGGCGCGCTGGACGCCGCCGCCGTCGACGCGGCGTTCGCGGCGCAGCTCGGCACCGCGCTCGGGCCCGCTGTGGCGGCCCGCCAGGGCGTCGTATGGCTGATCGGCGCCGGGCCCGGGCGATCCGGACCTGCTGACGCTCCGGGCGCAGCAGCTGCTGCAGCAGTGCGACGTGGTGCTGTACGACCGGCTGGTGCCCGCCGCCGTGCTGGCGCGCGTGCGGCGCGACGCGGAACGCATATTCGTCGGCAAGGAGCCGGGCCGGCATCGCACCACGCAGCAGCACATCCACGAGCTGCTGATCGAGCACGCGCGGCGCGGTCGGCGCGTGGCGCGCCTCAAGGGCGGCGATCCGATGGTGTTCGCGCGCGGCGGCGAGGAACTCGCTGCCCTGACGCGCGCGGGCATCCCGGTGCTGGTCGTGCCGGGTGTGACCGCGGCACTGGGTGCGGCGTCGGCGGCCCGCATTCCCGCTGACGCACCGCGGCGCCGCGCAGTCAGTCTGCTTCGTGACCGCAATGGGCGAGGCCGCCGCTGCGCTCGACTGGCGCGCACTGGCGGCGCCGCTCCAGACGGTCGTGTTCTACATGGGTGCGGCGCAGCTGCCGCAGATCGTCGCGCGACTGGTGGAGCAGGGCGCGCCCCCGGCGCGGCCGGTGGCCGTGATCGAGCAGGCCACGCTGCCCGGGCAGCGCGTGATCAGCCGGTACACTGGGCGAGATCGTCGCCGCGGCGCAAGCCGCCGCAGTCGGGCGCGCCGGCGCTGCTGATCGTGGGCGAGGTCGCAAGCTTCGCCGGAGTGCGGCCTGAGCGCAGCAGTGGGGAACGGATGAAAACAGCGGGCGATTTTCTCGCGGCGATCGGCAATACACCGTTGATCCGCCTGCGGCGCGCCAGCGAGGCGACCGGCTGCGAGATCTTCGGCAAGGCCGAATTCATGAATCCGGGCGGTTCGGTCAAGGATCGCGCGGCGCGCGGCATCGTGCTTGACGCAGAGCGGCGCGGTGCTGCTGCGGCCGGGCGGCACGGTGGTCGAAGGCACGGCCGGCAACACCGGCATCGGCCTGGCGCACGTGTGCAGCGCGCGCGGCTACCGCTGCGTGATCGTCATGCCCGACAACCAGTCGCCGGAGAAATATCGCGCTGATCGAGGCGCTCGGCGCCGAAGTGCATCGCGTCAAGGCCGTGCCCTACAGCGATCCGAACCACTACCAGAAGGTCGCGCGGGCGCATGGCCGACGAGATTGCCGGATGCCGTCTGGGCCAACCAGTTCGACAACACCGGCCAATCGGCGCGCGCACCTGGAGACCACGGGCCCGGAAATCTGGGAGCAGACCGGCGGGCGCATCGACGCCTTCGTCGCGGCCAGCGGCACCGGCGGCACGCTCGGCGGCGTGTCCGAGTACCTCAAGTCGCGCAACGCCCGCGTGCGCACGGTACTGGCCGATCCGCCGGGCAGCGCGCTTGTACGAGTACGTGCGCAACGGGGCACTGCAAGGCGACCGGCTAGCGGCTCGATCACCGAGGGCATCGGCATCGGCCGCGTCACCGCCAACATGCAAGGATGCGCCGGTGGACGACGCCGTGCACGTGGAAGATCCCGGAGACGGTCGCCTGCGTCTACCGGCTGCTGCGCGAAGAAGGCCTGTTCCTCGGCAGCACCAGCGGCATCAACGTTGCCGCCGCGATTCGCGTGGCGCGCGCAGCTTGGCCCCGGACACCGCTCGTGACGGTGCTGTGCGACACGGGCGCGAAGTATCTGTCGCGGCTCTTACAATCGGGAGTGGCTGGCGCAAAAGGGCCTGCTGGAGAGCGGCCCTGGCCCGCTAGCGCGTGGTCTGCGAAACTGTGCAGAACTGTGGCGCGGCTGCGCTGTCCAAGGGCGTAACCCGTGACGCGACCGCCAGGCACTTCATGAACGCACTGTCATCTTTTCTGCCACGCCGGCGACTGACCTGGGCGATCGTTGCCCTGGTCGTTTAGCGGTGCCTGCTACCTGCTGCTGTTCGGCGGCGGCGAGGGTGCACGCCCGGGTTATGAAACCGCCGCGGTCAGCCGCGGCAACATCGCCGTGGGCGTGTCCTCCTCGGGCACGATTTCGCCCTTGATCACAGTCCCGGTGGGTTCGCAGGTTTCCGGCCAGCTGACCGAGATTGACGTCGATTTCAACACCAAGGTAAAGAAGGGACAGCTGCTCGCCGTGGTCGACCCATCCACGTTTCGCAGCAAGCTGCAGGCCGCCGAGGCCGATATGACCGTGCAGCGTGCCACCATAGGCAGCAACGAGGTGCAGGTCAGCAACGCGCAGGTCGTGCTCGAGCAGGCCCGCCGCGACTTCGAGCGCACGCAAAAGCTCGCCGATCAGGGCCTGCTGTCGACCAATGACCTCGAAAAGGCGCGCAATTCCTTCGAGCAGTCGCAGAACGCGGTGAAGATCGCCGGCGCGGCGCTCAATAATTCGCAGGCGCAGCTGGTGAAGGTGCGCTCGCAACTCGACCAGGCACGCATCGACCTGTCGCATACCCAGATACGTGCGCCGGTGGACGGGGTGGTCATCGACCGCTCAGCGGACGTCGGACAGACGGTGCAGTCGGCCATGACGGTCGCGACGCTGTTCAAGATCGCGCGTGACCTGTCACAGGTGCAGATCGAGACCAAAGTGGACGAGGCGGACATCGGCGCGGTGCGGCAGGCACGCCTCGCCACCTTTACGGTCGACGCGTACCCCGAGCGCAGCTTCAGTGGGCGCATCGCCCAGGTGCGCATCAATGGCAGCGCCAGCGCCAATGTCGTCACCTACAGCGTGATGGTGCAGGCTGACAATCCGGAACAGATTTTGCTCCCGGGCATGACGGCGAATGTCCGGCTGGTGACCGCGGAGCGCCGGGGCGTGTTGCGGCTGCCAGGCAGTGCACTGCGTTTCCGGCTGAGAGCGGAAGCCCGCACGGCCGGGCAGCCCGACAACAGGTCCGCCGCCGGCGGATCGACACCGCGCGCGCTGCCCGAACTGAGTCCGGAAGTCATGCGCCGCCTCGGCCTCGATCGCGGGCAACAGAGCGCGGCCACGGCAGCACTCAAGTCCGTGGCCGTGCGCATTCAGGCCGCGGCTCAGACGAGCGGCAACAATCCGCTGGGGAGCGGCGGACTCCCCGGCATGCGGCGCCTGTACGGTGACCCGCTCGACCCGGCGGCGGCTAATCGCCAGCGCGCGATCAACGCCCTGGCGAATGTGCTGAGTCCGGAGCAACTGCAGCAATACCTGGCGATGGGCGCCGGCAGCACCGAGCATGGGGCGCTGGTCTACGTGCTCGATTCCCGGGGCAAGCCCGCGGCCCGGAACGTGCGGGTCGGCCTGGCCGACGACAACTACACCGAGCTCCTCGGTGGCCTGGCCGAAGGCGACAAGGTCATCGTGCGGGCCACGGCGGCGAAGTCCTGACATGGCGGGCGAGCCCCTGATCGCGGCGCGCCACCTGGTCAAGACCTATCAGCTGGGCGAACAGCAGGTGCACGCGCTCCGCGACGTGTCCTTCGAAGTCATGCCGGGCGAATTCGTGGCCATCATGGGGCCCTCGGGTTCGGGCAAGTCGACGCTGATGAACATGATCGGCGCGCTCGATACGCCGAGCACCGGGGTAATGGAAATCAACGGCGCCGCCGTCGCTGGCATGAGCTCCGACCAGCTGGCCGACCTGCGAAATCGCACCATCGGCTTCGTGTTCCAGCAGTTCAACCTGCTGCGCCGGACCACCGCGCTCGACAACGTCAAGCTGCCGCTGCTGTATTCGCGCCAACGACCGCCCGATCTCAACCAGGCGGCGCGGGCCAGCCTGGAGCTGGTGAGCCTGGGGGACCGGCTGCACCACCAGCCCTCGCAGCTCTCCGGCGGCCAGCAGCAGCGCGTGGCGATCGCCCGGGCGCTGGTCAACTCACCGCGCCTGATCCTGGCGGACGAACCGACCGGCGCGCTGGACACGCAGACCTCGGCGGAAATCATGGACCTGTTCACGCGCCTCAATGCCGACGGCCTGACTATCATCGTCGTGACCCACGAACCCGATGTGGCCGCGTATGCCCGCCGCTTGCTGCGGATGCGCGACGGCCGGATCGTGGCCGACGAAGGCACCGGCGCGATCCGCCACTGACGCCACTCGCGCATGAGCCTGCAGACCGTCACGGAATTCATTCGCCTCGCGCTCAACGCGCTCCGTCTCAACAAGCTGCGCAGCGTGCTGACCGCACTCGGCATCATCATCGGCGTCGCCTCGGTGATCGTCATGGCCGCGATCGGCAATGGCGCGGCCATCGCGCTGCAGCGCCAGATCGCCTCGCTCGGCACCAACGTGCTGAACATCATGGTCGGCTCGATGCGCATCGGTGGACGCCAGCTGGGTGTCGGTGGCGCGGTGCCGCTGTCGGAAAAGGATCTACGGGTCATACGCGAGCGCGTTCCGGGCATCGCGGCGATCTCGGGCCAGCTCAATGGCAGCGTCACCGCCGTGTACGGCGCCGCCAACTGGAGCACCCAGGTCAGTGGCGTGCACGCCGAGTATTTCGACGTGCGTCCCTGGCCGCTGGCTGCGGGCCGGTATTTCAGCGCTGAGGAAGTGGCGAGCGGTGCGCGGCTGGCGATCATCGGTTCTTCGGTGCGGCGCGAGTTGTTCGCAGACGGCACGGATCCGAGCGGTGAGCTACTGCGCATCAACAACATTCCCTTCGAGATCATCGGCGCGCTCAGCACCCGCGGCCAAGCGGGCGGGAATGACGCCGACGACGTCATCATCGTGCCGCTGACGACCGCGCGCTCGCGCTTGGTCGGCCGCGGCTTCGCCACTGTGCCGGACACCGTCGGCAACATCGCGGCGCGGGTGGCCGACGGCTACGATCTGGCCCAGACCCAGGCGGCCGTGACCGCGGTGCTGCGCAAGCAGCGGCGCGTGAATCCGGGTGAGGAAGACAATTTCACCATCCGCAACTTCGCCGCGCTGCTGCAGACCCGCAACGACCAGCAACAGACTCTGAGCTACCTGCTGGCGACCACCGCGGCCATGTCGCTCCTGGTCGGCGGCATCGGCATCATGAACATCATGCTGGTCTCGGTGACCGAGCGCACCCGCGAAATCGGCCTGCGCATGGCGGTGGGCGCGCGCGGCATCGACGTGCTGGCGCAGTTCCTGACCGAGGCCGTGCTGCTGTGCCTGGTCGGCGGGCTGATCGGCCTGGCACTGGGCGTGGGGGTCACGGTCGGCATCTCGTTCCTGGCCGGCTGGACGGTGAGCATCGGAGCCGGTACCGTGACGCTGGCGATCCTGGCCTCGGCCGCGGTCGGCATCATCTTTGGATTTGTTCCGGCGCGCCGCGCCGCGCGCCTCAACCCCATCGACGCCTTGCGCTACGAGTAATGAAACCACCGCGCCGCGCCCCGCTTCCCTGGCAGACCGCCAAGTCCGCCGCGGATGACCCGCAGGCGCCCGCGCGCCTGGCCGCCATCATGGCAAGCCCGAGCTACCTGCCGGGCGATGCCGATCCGGCCTTCCTGCAGCGTGCGGACACGCGCGTCGCACGGCTCCAGCTCGATTATCTCAAGCCTGAACTGCTGCTGCAGGCCGCCCGTGTCCAGCACGTCATCGTGGTGTTCGGCAGCACCCGGATAGCCGAGCCGGTGGTGGCGCAACGACGGCTGGAGGCCGCGCGCAGCGCGGCCGCCGGCGCGCCCGGTGACGCCGACCTGCAGCGGCGCGTGGCGGTGGCGGAGCGGCTGCACGCCAAGAGCGGGTACTACGAGGTGGCGCGGGAATTTGGCCGCCTGGTGGGCCGCTGCAAAGCGGATTCGCGCCACGGCAGTACCGTCATCATGACCGGCGGAGGTCCGGGCATCATGGAGGCCGCCAATCGCGGCGCCTTCGACCTCGGTGCCCCGAGCGTCGGCCTCAACATCGAGCTGCCCCACGAGCAGTATCCCAATCCCTACGTCACGCCGGAGCTGTGCTTCCGCTTTCATTACTTCGCCATGCGCAAGCTCCATTTCCTCCAGCGCGCCCGCGCGCTGGTGGCTTTCCCCGGGGGCTTTGGCACGCTGGACGAGCTGTTCGAAGCGCTGACGCTGCTGCAGACGCGCAAGATGGGCATGGTGCCGGTGGTGCTGGTGGGCGAGCAATACTGGCGACGCGTCATCGATCTGCCATACATGCTGGCTGAAGGCGTGATCGACCCCGAGGACGCCGAGCTGTTCTGGTACGCCGAGGATGCCGCCTCGATCTGGCGCGGAATCGCCGCCTGGTACCGTAATTCCGGCGACGACATTTTTGGCGGCCAGGGAGGCGAGTGATGCAATTGTCCTTTCACGGTGCCGACCGCGACGTCACGGGCTCCTGCCATCTGCTCGAGTGCGGCGGCAAGCTGTTGCTCATCGATTGCGGCATGTTCCAGGGCGGCCGCGAGCTGGAGGAGGAAAATGCCGCCCCGCTGGGCTTCGAGGCCGCGGCCGTCGATTTCCTGCTGCTGACGCATGCGCACCTCGACCATTGCGGCCGGCTGCCGCTGCTGGCGAAGCGCGGATTCAAGGGCGAAATCATTGCCACCGCCGCCACCCGCGCGCTGGCGCAGATCGTGCTGCAGGATGCCGCGCACATGGCCGAGGACGACGCGGCCTGGCGCAGCCGCCACGCGCGCGGCGGCCGGCCGGTGGCGCCGCTGTACACGCACGCCGATGTGGCGACGGTCGGCGCACGCTTCGGCCGCTCCGCGACCTACGGCGCGGAGCTGGAACTCGCACCCGGCCTGCGCGTGAGTTTCCACGATGCCGGGCACATCCTCGGCTCGGCCCATGTGCTGGTGCAGGTGCGGGAACAAGGACGCGAGCGCCGCGTGCTGTTTTCGGGCGACATCGGCGGCGCCGGCCGCCCGATCCTGCGCGATCCAGCGCCGCCTGCCGCCGGCATCGTGCTGATGGAAACCACCTATGGCGATCGCGCCCATCGCTCGCCCGCCGCTTCGGTCGCCGAGCTCATCAGCGTCATTGGCGCGACCATCGCGCGCGGCGGCAACGTCGTGATCCCGAGTTTCGCGCTTGAGCGCAGCCAGGAGATCCTCTATTCGCTGCGCGCCGCGGTCGGCTCGGGTGCGCTGCCGGCACAGTTGCCGGTTTACCTCGATTCACCCATGGCGGTGTCGGCGACCGAGGTCTTTCGCGCCCATCCGGAGTGCTATGACGCGGAAGCGGCGGCGCTGTTCGCCAGCGGTCAGGATCTGTTCGGATTTGCGGGCCTGCGCCTGGTGCGCGCGGCCAGCGAGTCCATGGCGATCAACCGCATCGGCGGCGGCGCGGTGATCATCGCGGGCTCGGGCATGTGCACGGGCGGGCGCGTGCGCCACCACCTGGTGCACAACCTGCCGCGCGCGAACTCCAGCATCGTATTCGTAGGCTTCGCGGCGCAGGGCACCCCGGCGCGGCGCATCATCGACGGCGCGCGCTCGGTCACGCTGTTTGGCGAGGAGGTCCCGGTGCGGGCGCAGGTGCACACCATCAACGGCTTCTCGGCGCACGCCGACCAGGGCGAGCTGCTGCGCTGGCACGCGCGCGCCGGTGGCGCCGAGCGCACCGTGCTGGTGCACGGCGAGCAGGGCGCGATGAACACCTTTGCCGCGCTGCTGCCGGGCGTGCCGGTGTCGATGCCGGGCCCGGGCGAGCGGCTGACGTTGTGAGCGCGCGCGCGCGCGTGTTCGCCGCCGCCGCGATCGCCATGGTGGCCGCGGCGCTGGCGACACCGGTGCAGGCCGAATGGCTCACGCGTACCGTCGATGGGATCATGGGCACGCGCATTGTCGTCAAGCTGTGGTCCCGCGACCACGACGCGGGCGAGCGCGCCATCGACGCGGTGATGGACGAAATGCGCCGCATCGATGCCTCGATGAGCACCTACAAGCCAGACAGCGAAGTCTCGCGTGTCAATGCGCGTGCGGCCCGCCGACCGGTCAGGATCAGCAGGGAGCTGTTCGGACTGCTGGAGACATCGCTCGATTACTCGCGCCTCAGCGACGGCGCCTTCGACATCACCTATGCCAGTGTCGGCTACCTGTACAATTTCCGCGCCCGCCGCCATCCCAGTGAACAGCAGATCGACGCGGCGCTGCCGGCGGTCAACTACCGCCATGTACTGCTCGATCGCGCCGCCCGCACGGTGCGCTTTTCACAGCCGGGAGTGCGCATCGATCTGGGCGGCATCGCCAAGGGCTACGCCGTGGACCGTGGCATTGGCATACTGCAGCGCCTGGGGATCCATCACGCGCTGGTTTCGGCCGGCGGCGACAGCCGCATCATCGGCGACCGCTTCGGCAAGCCCTGGGTCGTCGGCATCCGCCACCCGGACCGCAAGAATGAGGTCATCGCCCGCCTGCCGCTGGTCGATACCGCGATTTCCACCTCAGGGGACTACGAACGCTATTTCGATGACAACGGCGTCCGCTATCACCACATCATCGACCCGCACACCGGTCATTCGGCCAGCGCGGTGCGGAGCGCCACCATCCTGGCGCCGACGGCGACCCGCACCGATGGCCTGTCCAAGACCGCCTTCGTGCTCGGCGCGGAGGCCGCGTTGAAAATCTACGAGCGGCTCGGCGACGTCGACGCGATCCTGGTCAAGCCCGACGGCACCGTGGTTTACACCAAGGGACTGGAACCCCCGCCGGCGGCACATTAGCGCCGGCAGGGGGTGATCGTGGTGGGGGACCCGGCGGGGGCCCTTCAGGGCTGCGCGGTCGGCGCCGCTGCTGGCGCCGGCGCAGCTGGTGCGGCCTGAGCCGGCGGCGCAGCCGCCGCAGCTGCCGCTGCCGCCTTGGCTTTATAGGCGCGCACTTCCACGTTGAACTGGTCGGCCACCTTCTGCAGCTGGTCGGCCACCGCGTTCTGGCGGCTGACGTACTCGGCGGCGATCTTGACCTTTTGTTCCTCCTTCATCTGGTCGCCACCCGCGGCGATCTTTGCGTCCTGCTCTGCCTTCATGCATTCCTCAAACTGCCGGACGGTCGCGTCCGTGTCCTTGATCGAGTGCTGCGCCGCGATCATTTCCGCAATGGTCGCTAGCGTGCCATCCGGGACCTTGATATCGATGGTGGGCGCGGCGCAGTCAGCGAACGCGGTCGCTGACAGCAGGGCTGCGAGCAGCGATACGGGCAACAGTGCTTTCATCAGTATTGTTCCTCTTGATGTCGGATTAGTGGCACAGGCGATGCGAAATCCCCCGCAGGTCGCATGTTAAGATTCCGCGCCCGCTAATGCCAATCCCCTTGGCGGATCTGGCGCAGAGATAGCGGGTATGCGCCCGGACGCAGATCCAGGCACCAGGCTCGAGGCTCGGTATTCATGGCCATCAGACCCATACTGCGGATGGGCGACCCACGCCTGCTCCAGGTCAGTGCGCCGGTGCGCGAGTTCGGCTCGAGCGCGCTGCTGGAGCTGATCGCCGACCTGCTCGACACGATGCGCGCCGCGCACGGCGCCGGGCTGGCGGCCCCGCAGATCGGCGTGCCCTGGCGCGTGGTGATCTTCGGAGGCGCAGCCAGCTCGCGCTACCCCAACGCCGACGCCGTGCCCTACACGGTCCTGATCAATCCCCGCCTTCGGGCGCTGCTCGGCGGCCGCGAGTCCGACTGGGAAGGGTGCCTGTCGGTGCCCGGTATGCGCGGCATGGTGCCGCGCCACCGGCGGCTGCGGTACCGTGGCTTTGATCAGTGGGGCCGCGCGATCGACCGCACCGTGTCCGGCTTTCACGCCCGCGTCGTGCAGCACGAAGTCGATCATCTCGATGGCGTGCTCTATCCGACGCGCATCAAGGACCTGCGGCAGTTTGGCTTCATCGAGGAATTGTTCCCGGGACAGGACGTGCCGGACGATTGAGCGGATCAGCCCTTGTTTTCGATAGTCTTGGCCAGCGCCGCGAAGCCGCGGTCACGCGCCACATCACCGGCCGTCGCCCGCTTGCTGTTGCGCAGCGCCGTGCTGGCCCCGCCTGCCAGCAGCGCCTTGACCGCCGGCGCATTGCCCGCGCGGCTGGCGACCATCAGTGCGGTGTCGCCATCCTGGTTCTGCACATTGACGGTGGCTGAGCGTTGCAGAAGCGTTTGCACCATGCTCTCGCTGCCATGTGCCGCGGCCAGCATCAGCGGCGTGTCGCCGCTGACGTCCTTGGCGTCGCTCCCGCGCATGGGCCTGGAGCAGGACCGACACCAGCGATTCGTGACCGGCGGCGATCGCGCTCATCAGCGGCGTGCGCGCGTCCTTGTCGGCGGCGTTTACATCGACACCGGCCGCCAGCAGCGATTGCGCAGCCTCTGCGCGCGCCCGCCCTGGCCGCGCGCCACAACGGAGTCTCACCCTGGCGGTCAGCCAGCCCCGCAGTCGCGCCGCTCGCCAGCAGCAGCCTTCACCAGCGGGTCGTTGCCGGCGCTGGCCGCGGCCAGGAGCGGCGTCTCACCGCGCGCGTCGGCGGCGTCGACCTTCGCGCCCGCGGCCAGCAGGCTCTGAGCCACTTCGATGCGGCCGGCTTGCACCGCCGCCAGCAGCGGCGGTCGATTCCTTGTCGGCATGCGTGTCGGCGTCGACGCCGCCGGCCAGCAGGGCCTTGACGACGGCGATCTCGCCGCGCGTGGCGGCCAGGACCAGCGCCGTGCGGCCGCGCTTGTCGACCAGGCGCGGGTTGGCGTGCGCCGCCAGCAGCGGCTTGATGCTCGCCTCGGAGCCAGCGTGCATCGCGATGTGCAGCAGCGTGTCGCCCTGGGCTGAGCGGCTGTCAGGATCAGCGCCGCCGGCCAGGAGTCTCTGCACGCTCTCGGCGTCGCCGCGCGCGACCGCCAGCGCCACCACCGGCCAGCCGCGGTAGATGTCGCCCGGCCGGGCGGCATCGAACTTGCCGGCGCCGCTCTGGCGGTTGGCATGCGCAACCAGTGGCTTGGCGCCCAGCGTACGCAGCTGGGCGGCGGCCTGGTCGGCATCGACGGTGAGCGCGGCGTCCAGCGCGCTGTAGTCCCGGCTGTCGACGGCGGCCAGCTTCGCACCGGCCTTGGCCAGCGCGGCGATGGCCGCGGCGCGATCGGCGCGCGCGGCATAGAAGAGTGCCGTGCGCTGCTGGTACTGTCGATCGGCATTGACCGCTGCGCCTTGCGCCAGCAGCAGCGCCAGCACCTGCGGGTCGGCGAGTTCAGCCGCGTGCATCAGCGGCGTGACGCCGAAACTGTCGGCGACGATTCACCTCGCTCCCGCCATCGATCAGCAACTGCACGGAAGCCAGCGAGCCGGCCGCGGCCGCATGTGCCAGCATCGTGGCGCCGAAGGGATCGCGCAAATCCTTGAGACCGGCGCCCACGGCCCGCAGGCAGGCGAGATCGCCGTTGCGCGCGCAATAGATCGTGAGCTCCATGCGCAGCGTGGCGTCGTCCAAGCCCGGCCCAATCCGCGCTGAGCGGCAGGCGTCCGGCGCGCTCGTCCTCGACGCCGACGGGTATCCGAGCGTGGCCGCCTTGTGCAGCAGGCGCCTGCGCCTCGCCCGGCTGCGCGCCGGTGCGGTTGCGCGAGCCAGCGCGGCCAGCACATAGGCCGCCGTAGGCGTTGTTCTGAGCCGCGCTCTTGGACAGCCACGACTCCGCCGCGGTCCGGTCGATGGCAGTGCCGACACCGTTGAGATTGACCAGGCCCAGCAGCAACTGCGCTTCGGCGTTTCCGGCGCCGGCGCTCTGCTGCAGCTTGGCGAGGGCGGTGGGGAAATCGCGCAGGCGCAGCGCGAGCTTCGCGCCCTCAAGGGCGTCCGGGGTCTTGGGCGTGGCAGCCGCCAGTTCGCCCGCGGCCAGCAAGGCGGTCACGGTTAGCGCCGCCAGACGGTAGCGTATTGAAAAATCCATCAGGCAGTCCCGTACTTGGTTTCGACGCGGATTCCGACTTTGTTGAGGAACTCGTTCGGCAGCACGCCGCCGGCGCTGACGATGACGGCCTTGTTGCGGATTTCCAGTTTCTTGCCACCCTGTTCGAGAATCACCAGGTCGTCGTGAATATGGCTGACGTTCGAAGACAACAGCAGTTTCAGATTGCCGCGCTCGGCTGCCGCATCGACACGCTGCCGGTTCTTGGGTTTGGCGCGGCCAAAGGCATCGCCGCGATAGGAGAGCGTGACCTGCGTGCCGCTGACTTCCGCGATGCTCGCCGCGGCTTCGAGCGCGCTGTCGCCGCCGCCGACCACCAGCACTTCCTGGCCGATGTACTGATCCGGATCGATCAGCCGGTACACGACTTTCGGCAATTCCTCGCCGGGCACCGCGAGCTTGCGCGGCGTGCCGCGGCGGCCGATGGCCAGTAGCACGGTCGAGGCGCGATATTCCGCTTTGGTCGTGCGCACGACGAAGCCGTCGCCTTCCTTGTCCACGGCCTCGATGCGCTCACTGCATTGAATGTTCAGCTCCTGCGTGTTTCATGATCTCGGTCCAGACGCCGAGCAGCGCCTCCTTCGAGGTCTGGCGGAAGTGGAACTTGCCGACCAGCGGCAGGTCGACCGGGGCAGTCATCACCAGCTTGCCGCGCGGATACTTGAACACGCAGCCGCCGAGCGATTCCTGCTCGACGCAGAGGTAATTGAGGTTGAGCGATTTCGCGGTCAGTGCCGCCGCCATGCCGGCGGGGCCGGCGCCAACGATGAGCACATCCAGCATCTTGCCGGGGGTGCGCTTGCCCGTCTTGGCGATGGCCTCCATGGCCTGCACGCCCTGCGTCAGCGCGTTGCGGATCAGGCCCATGCCGCCCAGTTCGCCCGCGATGAACACGCCGGGCACGTTGGTCTCGAAATTCGGATTGAGCACCGGCAGGTCGATGCCGCGTGTCTCGGTGCCGAACACCAGCGTAATCGCATCCACGGGACAGGCGGACTTGCAGGCGCCGTGGCCGATGCATTCGGTCGGGGCGACCAGGTGCGCCTTGTTGTCGATGAGGCCGAGCACGGTGTGCTGCGGATACTCCGGGCAGGCGCGCACGCAGGCGCCGCAGCCCAGGCAGCGCGTGAGGTCGATGGACGGGTGGAGCGAAGCGGGCTCGAGCAGTCCGGCTTCCTTGGCCTCGAAATGGACCTCGCGGCTCTTCTTCTCCAGCCGGAAATGCCGTCGCAGGTACCACAGCATGGTGACCAGGAGCGGTGCCGCGTAAACGACGATGAGGTTGTTATCCATACGATTGGCTCAACCGACCCGGTGCATTGTGTTACAGATCCAGCAGAGAATAATGTACATAGCTGGCTAAGCTTCCGTGAGTCGGCGCACGTGTCA
This sequence comes from uncultured Gammaproteobacteria bacterium, assembly GCA_963811485.1. Lineage (GTDB taxonomy): Bacteria > Pseudomonadota > Gammaproteobacteria > Steroidobacterales > Steroidobacteraceae > FEN-1191. Next base: position 484,985 of record CAWERO010000006.1, on the reverse strand, counting down.
ACATGTCGCCAGATTTGTGAACTGTCCCGCAGTTGCGACAGGGTGACCGCCCGAGTGAAAGGCTTTACAATCCGTGACAGTGCGCGTTAGGCGTGTTAAGAACACCTTAATAGTATGAATTCTGGTAACAGCTTCTTCTTTGCCGCGGGCGCACTGGCCACAGTCGCGCTGCTGTTCGTGCTGTATCCGTGGCTCGCCGGCAAGCCGCGCCGACCCTGCTCGCTGCACTGCCGCGTTGGGTACCGGTGGCCGGCGCCGCGGCGCTGGTGGCCGTCGCTGGCGTTTACATGAGACTGGGCAGCCCGCAGCTCAACGACAAGGATGCCGCGCCCAGCGACGCGAGCGGCGCCATGGCCAGCGCCACCGCCGCCGCCAGCGGGGCGCCGCTGCAGAAGCAGGGCGCGGGAACTCATGGACAATGCCGTTGCTGGTCTGGAGCGGCGCCTGGCATCGGCGGTGGGGCCGATGGGGACTGGGAGTTGCTGGCGAAGTCCTACGAATTTCTCAACCGCCCGGCTGACGCGGCCCTGGCGCGGCAGAAGCGCCTGCCGGCCGGGGCGGGCGGTGGCGCCGCGGCGCCGGGGGTCGCGCTGACCATGCCGGCGAGGCGCCGCCTGCACCCCTTTCCGCGGCGGCGAGCAAGCTCGTGGCGGCCGCCGACGCGGCGCGCGCCAAGCGCGATTTTGCCGCCGCCCGCGACCTGTACTCGAAACTGGCTTCGCGCCAAGAAATGAACGCCGATACCTGGGCGGACTATGCCGACGTGACCGCGTCCCTCAACGGCCGCTCGCTCCAGGGCGAGCCCGCCACCTACCTGGCCAATGCGCTGCGCCTCAATCCAGGTCATCCCAAGGCGCTGTGGCTGCAGGCCAGCATGCAGCACGAAGCTCATCAGTACCAGGCGGCCGTCGGACAGCTGGGCAGCAACTGGCGGCCGTGCTGGGCCCGGATTCGCCGGACGCCAGGGTGATCGCCGCCAATCTTGCCGAAGACCAGCGGCTTGCCGGCGGTGGCGCGGACGAGTGCGGCCGGCGCCACCGCAGGCATGGCGGTACGGGGCGAGGTCGTGCTGGCCGACGCCCTCAAGGGCAAGATCCCGGCCGGGCTGACGCTATTCATCGTGGCGAAGTCGGTCAATTCCCCAGGGCCGCCGGTGGCGATCTGGCGCACCACGACGGGCGCCTGGCCGCTCGCGTTCCAGCTCGACGATTCACAGGCAATGCTGCCCGCGCGCAATCTTTCCAGCGCCGGAGTGGTGACCGATCGAAGCGCGCACCTCGCGAACCGGCCAGGCCATGCCCGCGCCAGGCGACTTTCAGGGCGTCACCGCGACCGTTCGAACCCGGCCGCTGGCAAGCCCGTGCGCATCGTCATTCAGAAGGTGATCGGCTAGCCCATGGCCCTGGTTGCGCGCCATTTCACGCCGGTACGCACCTTTGGTCTGGCCGTGGTCGGTGGCGATCGTGTGGGGATTCAACGGCCATCTGAGTCGCTACATCACCCCGGACCGCGGGCTCGGCTACGCGCTGGGCATCATCGGCGGCTCGATGATGATGGTGTTGCTGATGTACCCGGCGCGTAAGCGCGCCGCCTGGCTGAAGATCTTCGGTGGCGTCGGCGGCTGGTTTCGGGCGCACATGACCCTCGGCGTGGTCGGCCCGCTGCTGGTGCTGTTTCACGCCAATTTCTCGCTCGGTGCCACCAACAGCAACGTCGCGCTGTGTCTGCATGCTGCTGGTTTCGGGCAGCGGCCTGATCGGCCGCTACATCTACACCCGCGTGTACGATGGCTGGGACATGCACACGCCACCTCGCTCGAGGAGCTGCAGGCCACCGCCGAGCTGCTGCGCAAGCAGACCACCACGGTGACACTGCTGCCCAACTTTCTCACGCGCCATCGAGTCCGAGGAGCAGCGCTTGTTCCGGCCCGCCAAGGTCGTGCGGTGGGCGCGCTGCTGTACCCGGTCACGATCGGCCTGCGCTCGGTGCTGGCGCGCTGGCGGCTGGAGCAGCCAGATCCGCCGCATGGTGCTCGAGGCGGCGCGCCAGTCGCCCGACGCTGGCCGCGCACGGCGCGCGGCTGACCGCGACGGCGATGGGCTATGCCGTCACGCCGGCTCGATGCGGCGCGGCGCGTGCGCGAGCATGGCATGTACGTCAAGCTGTTTTCGCTCTGGCACTTTGCGCACGTGCCAGCATTCATCATGACGCTCGTGGCCGGAATCGTGCATGTGATTTCGGTCAACGTGTACTGACCCAAGAGCCCGCCCGGTGCAGACGTTCAACAGGAGACTGGTTCGTGCGCTTGATGGCGGCAGCAAGCCTGGTGGGTGCCCCGGCCGCGCATGCGGCGTCCGTGGAGAGCCTGCTCATGCCCGGCAAGCTCGCCACCGCGCACGCCAAGCTCGAAGAGACCTGCACCAACTGCCACGACCGCACCGACCGCAGCCGCCAGAGCGCGCTGTGCCTCGACTGCCACAAGGACATCGCCGCCGACGTGCGCGACCGCCACGGCTTCCACGGGCGCATGCCCAACGCCGGCGCCGGCAAGTGCATCGGCTGCCACACCGAGCACCTCGGGCGCGATGGCGACATCGTGCGCCTGAACAAGCTCGAGTTCGACCACGAGCGCACGGATTTCCCGCTGGCGGGCGCGCATCGCGCACTGGCCTGCGCCAGCTGCCACAAGAGCGGTGAAGCCTACCGCAAGGCGCAGCCCGCCTGCCTCAGCTGCCACAAGAAGGACGACTATCACGACGGCCAGCTGGCCGCCACCTGCGCCGACTGCCACAACCCGGACAGCTGGACGGGCGCGCGCTTCGATCACAACAAGACCGCGTTCGCGCTCACCGGTGCGCACCTGTCGGTGAGCTGCGGCGGCTGCCATCTGGGCGGCCGCTACAAGCCGGCGCCCAAGACCTGCGTCGGCTGCCACGCCACCGACGACGCGCATCGCGGCGAACGCGGCGACGACTGCGGCAAGTGCCACACCACCACGGGCTGGAAGGAAGCCAAGTTCGACCACGTCAAGGAAACGGGCTTCGCGCTGCTCGGGCACCACGCCAAGATCGACTGCGTGGGCTGCCATCGCAGCGGCAACTTCAAGGACAAGATTCCGAAGGACTGCTACGGCTGCCACAAGGCCGACGATTCGCACGCCGGGCGCTTCGGCATCAAGTGCGACAGCTGCCACGGCAACGAGGAGTGGCGGCCGGTGAAATACGACCACCTGGCGAAGACCAAATTTGCGCTGCTCGGCATCCACGCGAAACTCGATTGTCACGTGTGCCACACGGCGAATGTCGCCACGCAGAAGCTCGGCACCGACTGCCTCGCCTGCCATCGGGCCGCGAACCCGCACGGCGCGAAATTCCAGACGGCCTGCGACACCTGCCACGATCAGCAGGACTGGCACAGCGAGATCACCTTCGATCATGACCTGACCAGCTTTCCGCTGCTGGGGCTCCATAGCGTCGTGAGCTGCGCGCAGTGCCATCGCACCCAGGCCTTCGGCGAGGCCAAGTCGCGCTGCATCGATTGCCACAAGAAAGACGACGTGCACAAGGGCGGTCTCGGCGACAAGTGCGATAGTCTGTCACACCCCCAACGGCTGGGCCCTGTGGGTTTTCGATCATCTGAAGCAAACTGGCTTCGGTCTGACGGGAGCGCACGCTAAGATCAAGTGTGCCGATTGCCATCGCAAGCCTGCGGCCGAAGTGAAGCTTTCGCAGGACTGCGTGTCGTGCCATCAGAAGGATGACATCCACGCGGGCCAGTTCGGGCGGCAGTGCCAGCGCTGCCACGGTACGGTGACCTTCCAGGGCGGACGCGCCAGGTAGGATTTTTATGAACAATGCAAAACGATTCTCATTGCAGTTCCAGCTCGCGACCGGCCACTCGTTTGTGGCTGGCTGGTGTTCGCGACCTGCGCCGCGCTGCTGTTGCTGCCGACCGGCAGTGCGCACGCGGCTGATCGCACGCCCTTCGATCACCTGACCACCGGCTTCGAGCTGCTCGGCCAGCATCGCGACCTGCCGTGCGAATCCTGCCACGTCAACGCGATCTTCAAGGGCACGCCCAAGGATTGCGCGGCCTGCCACGGCGTCGGCACCGCGGTGCGCGCCACCGCCAAGCCCGTGAGCCACATCCTCAGTTCCAATCGCTGCGAAGCGTGCCACACGCCGGTGGCCTGGAACCCGGCGGTGAACTTCGATCATGCCGAAGTGCGCGGCGCCTGCTCGAACTGCCACAACAACGTGCAGGCCCAGGGCAAGGGCGCCGGCCACATCGACACCTCGCTGGAATGCAACCTGTGCCACACGACCATCGGCTGGGCCGGTGCGGTCTTCAATCACAGCAATGTGACCACGGGCTGCGCCGCGCTGCCACAACGGCGCGAGCGCCAAGGGCCCGCCCGCGACGCACATTCCGACCGGGCCTCGCCCAACCCGGCCGATCCGGGCAACGCGCCCTGCGAGGCCTGCCATACGCCGACCAACTACGTCACCTTCGCCGGCACGGCGATGAATCATCCGGCGGTTGATACCGCCGCTCCTGTGCGCCGACTGCCACGAAAAGGGCATGTCTATTCTTCGGCGTCAAGATCGTGACGCGGCCCGGACACCGTGAACGGCGTGACCCACCCGGCCAGGGCGACTGCGGCCTGTGCCACCAGTCCACGGTTTCCTTCGCGACCGGCAACCTGCATGCCGACCGGGCACATCCCGACCTCGCAGGTCTGCACGCTCTGCCACGCCAACCTCGATGACTTCACGCAGAAAGACCATGGATCACACCGGCATCAGCAGTGGCTGTGCGACCTGCCACGCCGCCGGCCTGAGCTTCTTCCACATGGCGCCGCTGGTGCTGGTGACGCCGCCCGCCAACCACATCGACTTCGGCGGAGCTGCCTGCGAGAGCTGTCACTCCAATTCCAATTTTGCCAGCCCGAACGGGTTCCGGATCCCGAATACGAGCGGCGCTGCGCCGCCGGCGATGGTGCACGCGGCCGTGGCCGGCACCGCCTGCGCGACCTGTCATGGCGCCGGCAAGACCGACTTCGGCACTGCGCCGAAGACCACGGTCACATTCACCAATCCGGCCATTCATCACGTGCCGGTCGGCTCGGCTGCCTGCGACAGCTGCCACTCGAAAACTGATTTCTCGAGCTTCGTGATCCCGAATGCAAGCACGACGGCGGCACCCGGAATGGTGCACACGGCGGTGGCGGGCACCGCCTGCTCCACGTGCCACGAGAAGGCGCTGTCATGGGTGGGCACGGTGCCTCAGACGGTAAAGTTGCGCCCGCTGACCGAACCGCATCAGAACAACAACCCGCACCCGATCAGCGGGGAATGCTCGGATTGCCACAAGTCGACGACTACCTTCCAGGGAGCGACGAGTTTTCCGACCAATCACATTCCGCTGCTCAGCGCGACGGTCGATTGCCTGATCTGCCACACTACGGCCGGCACTTATACGGCTGCCGTTATGGGCGTGTTGGGGCATAACCTGGTCACCATCGTATGCTCGACCTGCCACGCGGCCGGCAAGAGTTTCGCCAACATGTCGCCGACAACGAATCCAGCGCTGGTGCAGCCGCCGGCTAAACACGTGCCATTCGGGTCGGTGGCCTGCGACAAGTGCCACCTGAGTACAAACGTTACAACCGGCGGCTTCCAGTTCTCGAATGCGAGTGGCACCTCGCCGGCCGCCATGGTGCACGCGACCGTGGCCGGTGTGGCCTGCGCCACCTGCCATGCCTCGACCACCTCGTTCATAGGTGCGCCGGCCACCAAGACAAACGCGACCACGCCGACTCACGTACCGATCGGCACTGCGGCCTGCGAGGGGTGCCATCTGAGCACCAGCACGGCCACGAATGGCTTCAGGTTCGCCAACAAGAGCACGACGGCACCTGCGGGTATGGTGCACGCCAAGGTCACGGCGGCATGTTCGACCTGCCATGAGGCTGGCAAGAGCTGGATCGGCACGCCGGCCACCGTGGTGCGACCGCTCCTGCACAATCCCCTGGATCCCAACAGCGGTGCGCACGTGACGACCGGTGAATGCTCGGGTTGCCATTTCAAGACCACGGACTTCCTGGGCGCGACCGACGTGCCGGCGAATCACATTCCGCTGCTCAGCGCGACGTCCGCCTGCGGCACCTGCCACACGGATGCCAGCACCTACTCCAAGGCCACGATGCTGGCGGCCGGTCACAAGCTGGTGAGCAGCGTGTGCGCGACCTGCCACGCGGCCGGCAAGAGCTTCGCCAACATGTCCACGACCACGACGCCGGCGCTGGTGCAGCCGCCGAGCAACCACGTGCCATTCGGCACCGCCGCCTGCAGCGCCTGCCACTCGCCCTCGAACTTCGCCATCGGCGGCTTCAAGTTCACCAACGCGAGCGGCACCGCGCCGCCGGCGATGGTGCACACGGCTGTCCCCGGCGTGGCCTGCGCCACCTGCCACGGGCCGACGAAATCCTTCATCGGTACGCCGGCGATCAAGACCTCCACCACGACACCGCTCCATGTGCCGATTGGCACCGCGGCCTGCGAGGGGTGCCATCTGAGCACCAGTACGGCCACGAACGGCTTCAAGTTCACCAACGCCAGTGGCACGGCGCCGGCGGCGATGGTGCACAGCAAGGTTGCGGGCACGGTCTGTTCGACCTGCCACGAGAAGGGTAAGGCCTGGATCGGTACGCCCGCGACCAAGAGTGCGTCCGGCCCTCAAGGCCGATAACTCGGCGCACGTGGCGACTGGCGAGTGCTCGACCTGCCATCTGAACACCACCAGCTTCAAGGGCGCGACCGACCTGCCCGCGAACCACATACCGCTGCTCAGCACGACGTCCACCTGTGCCACCTGTCATACCACTGGTGTCTACAGCGCCTATGTCATGGGCACGACGGGTCACGCGCTGGTCAGCAAGACCTGCATGACATGCCACGCCTACGGCCTTACTTTGCCAACATGGCCCGCCGACGCTCAAGCAGCCGCCGTCCGGGCGCGACTGGCCATATCCCGACCAACCTGGCCCGGTCTCCAACGCTCACGAGCAAAACTTCGCCTGCGAGCTGTGCCACCTGCCGACGGTGTTCACCTCCTTTGCTGGCACGGTCATGAAGCACGCCGTGGTGCGCGGCATGACCTGCATGAGCTGCCACGAGATCGGCATGACCTGGAAGACCAACAAGAAGCGACTGTGGGTGCGCGACGGCGCCAACCACCACAAGGGCGTGGATTGCGGCGGCTCGGGCTGCCATTCCACCAAGGACAAGTACGGCGCGCGGCGCGCGGCCGCCGCCCCGACTGCAAAGGGGACGGCTGGCGTAAGCAGCGCGCCGGCGCTGAGCGCGGCGGCATCGCTGGGCGGTGCCATCGGTTTCAACCACCGGCGTGTCGCCGGCACGGCCTGCGTCAGCTGCCACGGCCCGACCAGCGGCATCGGCAAGAGCCCGAACCACATCGCCACCAGCGACAGCTGCGAGAGCTGCCACATGACCGCAGCCTGGCTGCCGGTCACGCACGTCGATCACCTGCAGGTCAAGGCAGCTGCGTGAGCTGCCATAACGGCACGGCTGCGCCGGGCAAGGGCGGCAACCACATCGCCAGCAGCGACACCTGCGAGACCTGCCACACCACCAATGCCTGGACGCCGGCGCGCTTTGATCACGTCGGCGTGGCCGCGCACACCTGCAAGAGCTGCCACGACTCGATCCACGCCGCGGGCCTGCCGGCCGTGCCACGTGCCGACCAGCGCGCAGTGCGATACCTGCCACGGCACGCTGGGCTGGAAGCCGGCCAAGCTCGATCACAGCCGGCTGAGCACGGCCTGCGCGAGCTGCCACGACAACAATATCGCGCTGGGCGTGACGCCGACGCACATGAGCACGAAGCGCGACTGCGCCACCTGCCACAGCTATCCGGACTGGGCGGTGCTGCACTTCGTGCATGTTTCGGCCAGCTTACCCGGGCGACCATCGTGCGGCGCTGGCCTGCACCGCCTGCCACACGCTCGAACACCGACCAGATTCCCTGGGCTTCGCCTGCCGAAGCGGGAAGCTGTGCCGGGTGCCATGCGAAAGATTTCCGGCCGAATCTGCACCCCAAGTCTCTGGACGGGCTAAAGTACACGGCAGATGAACTGCGCAATTGCACCGGCGCCTGCCACGTGTACAGCGACGCGACGCTCGGCACGGTCGCCAAGCCGCTGCCGGGTCCGTATCATCGGGTGACAGATGCGGCTTTCAAGCACTAAAGCGCAGGGCTGCGGCGCTCGTTCTGGGGCTGCTCGCCGCGCTGGGCTTCGGCCCGGCGGCGCGGGCGCAGATCATGGGCGCCGGACCCGGACGGTTCGTCGATATCATCGAGCTCAACGATAACGACGACCAGGCCGATATCGTGGTGCAGTTCACCTGCTCACTGCGCTACCTCACGCACCAGCCCGCCGCAGAATCCAAGGAGCTGCGCATCCAGCTGCAGCCGCAAGGCGACTGCCGGCTCTCCCCGGGCACGCAGATCATGGGCGAGCTGCCTCCGGTGTCGGGCGGCGAGCACATCATCGATGCCGCGCGGGTCGAGTCGGATGTGCCCGGCCAGGTCACCCTGGTGTTCGATTTCCGCAAGAGCGAACGCTACGTGCTGGCGCAGGGCGTCGATCCGCGCGGCCTGCGGCTGCGGCTGATCGATCGCGCCCGTGGCCGCGGCAAGGTCATGATCAATGAGCCGACCGGACCGGTCAGCACCTACGCCGTCAACCTGGAATCGCAGCCCAAGGATTTCACCGCCCGAGGCGATTGCAGCTGGCCCGCGACCGGCTCAAGGTGCCGTTCTTCATCAGCCAGGCCGTGGTAGACGAGCGAGACCTGGTACCGGCTGCGGGCCGGCCCGTTCGACCAAGCGCAGTGACGCGGATCGCGCTCTCAACCAGGCGCTGGTGAACTATCCGCGCGCCTGGCTGGCGATCGGTGACGATCCCAATGCGGCGGCGGCCACCGAGGCGCTGCCGGCCGTGGAGCCAATCGGCGCCGATCCGGCGCTCGATCCGGCCGCGCTGGCCAAACTGGTGGCGAGCGCGCGTGCCGCCATGAGCGCCCGCAACTACCGCGCTGCGATCGCTGCCCTGACCAAGCTGCAGCGCCAGCCGGAATTTCCGCAGCGCGCCGCCATGCAGGAACTGCTCGGCCTGGCGCGCGAACGGGCCGGTGAAGCTGGCGCACGCCAAGGCTGAATACGAGGAGTACCTGCGCCGCTACCCGGCCGGCGAAGCGGCCGAACGCATTGCGCGCCGCCTGGCCACGCTCCGCGCGGCCTCCACCAGTGCGCGCACCGGCACCGGCGGATCGAGCGAGTCGACGACCGGCTGGAGCCTCAGCGGCGGCGTCGCGCAGATGTACCGTTACGATAGTACCAACGTCAGCAACACCACCAGCAACGGCACGATCGTCGTCCCCAACAACAGCCAGACCCAGAAGCAGAACTCGCTCTACAGCGACGTCGATGTACTGGCGCGGCGCCGCGGCGAGCGCATCGACCTGATCGCCCGCGTCAGCGCCGGCTACGCCAAGAATTTTGCCGGCGGCTCCGCCACCAGCACCGACGATTCGACCAAGCGCATCAGCGTGGCCTCGATCGAGGTCACCGACCGCAAGTGGGGCCTGCTCGGCCGTGTCGGCCGGCAGTCGCAGAACAGCGGCGGCGTGCTCGGCACCTTCGACGGCGCTTTCGCCTCCTGGCAGATCATTCCCTCGCTGGGCCTGAATGTGGCCGCCGGCTACCCCGTGGAGCAGACCAACGGCGGCATCCAGAGCAAGCGCAATTTCTGGGCGGTCGCGATTCCGTACGCGCGCCCGGGCGCGCATTGGGACGCCAGTATATTTTTCGCGCAGCAGCGCTTCGACGGCTACACCGACCGGCGGGGCGCGGGCCTGGAAGCGCGCATACTGCTGCCGCGCAGTTCGCTGACGGCGTTGCTCGACTACGACGTGTATTTCAAGTCGCTGAACGCGGCGGCGCTGCTGGGCACGGTTCAGCTGCCGGACCGCTGGAGCCTGAGCTTCGACGCCGAGCAGCGCAACGCGCCGGTGATTTCGCTGCGCAACGCGCTGATCGGCCAGAATGCGACCAGCATCGCCGACCTGCAGACGGTGTTCACGAATGACGAAATCCAGCAGTACGCGCGCGATCGCACCGCGGTCTCCTCCAATTACAGTTTCACGGCGACCCGGCCGCTCGGCCAGCGTTACCAGTTTTCCGCTACCGTAGACGCCGAGAAGATCGGCGCCACGCCCGCCTCCGGTGGCGTGCCGGAGCAGCTGGGCACGGGCCTGACGCTGTCCTACCAGGCGCAGATCTATGGTTCGAATCTGTGGCGCAATGGCGACTTCAACGTGCTGAGTGCGTCCTACTCAAATACTGAAACCGGCAAGATCGCCTCGCTGGCCGCGACCAGCCGCATGCCGGTCGGCGGCGACTGGCGGCTGGGGCCGCGGCTGACCATCGATCGTCGCCAGCTCACCAGTGACGGCAGTACCGAGCTCGCGCTGCTGCCCTCGGTGCTGCTCGACTTCCAGCGCGGTCGCAAGCTCCTGCAGTTCGAAGCCGGCTCGCAGCTCGGCAAGCGCGACTCCACCGTGCAGACGCAGAATACAAAGCGCTATTATGTGAGCCTCGCTTACCGCATCGGATTCTGATGGTTGTGCGCAGAGGCTTGTTTTGCGCCCCGCTGCTCGGGGCGCTGCTGGGCAGTGCCGGCGTCGACGCCGCCGCGCCGCTGCCGCAACCCGAGGAATACCTTGACGAGCAGACCGGCGCCACGGTCGACGTGGTCGATGCACCGCTGGTGTTCGCGCGCGAACGCACCGAGCGCGCCGCCAACCTGCGCGACTACGTGACGCTGGCCGCGGCCTCGGTCAACCGCGGCGGCAAGCTCGAGTACGTACTGATCGCCTACGTCTGGTCGACGCTCGATCCGCGCTACGCGCCGGCCTCGGCGCTCGCCGACTCACTGCTGCTGCTCGCCGACGACCGGCGCATCCGCCTGGATGCGAACGGCAGGACGCCCGCGGATCTGGGGATCGCGCACGCGGTGCACGCGCCCCCGGGACAGGAGATCAAGCCGCTGGTGTTCCCGACCGACCTGGACACGTTGCGCTTTCTTGCGGCAGCGCGGAGCCTGGCGGCGCAGACGCAGCTCGGCGCGGAAACGGTCAGCTACGAGCTGTGGGACGATCAGCGCGCCTCGCTCGATCGTTACGTGCGCTTCATGGACGTCGCTCATTAGCCAGGCGCGTCCGGCGCGCGTGGGCGACGCTCAGAACGCGAAGTAGGGGCCAGCTCCGCCGGCGGTACTCTGGCCTTCGATGGCCACGTAGACGCGCCGGCCGTAGAAGAAGGGTAGTCCCCAGTCAAAGGATGTGGCGTCGCCCAGCGGTCCGGCAAAATTGCTGAACGCGTTGTAGGTCGGCTGCGTCTGCAGCAATGACAACCCGTCGCCGACCGAGAAATCGACCTGCACCGAAGTGCCGTCCAACCCCTGCACGGTGGCGGAGAGCGCCAGCGGCGCGGCCGCGCCCGGGCAGTACAATCCGCTCGCCACCGACGCGGCAGCGCACAGCGGCGTGACGTCGTCGAAGTACAGCCCTTTCGAGGCCGAGTCGATGAAGCTATGGGTAAGTGTCTGGCCGTTGTAGATGGTGGTGAGAAACCCGGTTACGCCGTCCACTGGCAGCACCGCGGCGCTGCCGAGCGCATTGTTGCTCTGCGTGCCAATGCCCAGAATCAGCGAACCGCGCGCGCCGAAGGAGCCAGCGGGCCCCACCGCGGGCAGTTCGATGACCACGCCATTGTTATTGCTGCCGGCGAAGTGATAGACCGGGTTCTGCAGCTGCAGCGCCGGCGCGAGCGTCGCGCCGGTGCAGGTGGCCGCGCACACATAGTACTGGTAGATGTCGCCGGGGAGCGGCGCGCTGGTGCAGCCGGCACCGCAGTCTTCGCGGAACACGCCGATGCCCAGGATCCCGTTGGCATTGAGCGCTGCCACCGAATCGGCCGCCGGGAGCGCGGTGGACGTGAGCGCGCGCGAGCATTCGCTCGGCGCGGCCGGAATCGCGCTTTCGCCCAGCAGCTGCACCGGCAGGCTCGCGGCCTTGCCATCGGCGATCTGCACGTCCGCGAGCCGCACGCTGCCCCAGGCGTAGCTGTCGGCAAAATCCAGGCATTCGAACAGCGGCTGGCTGGCCGCGGTCATTTCCTGCGGCAGCGCCAGCGCATTGATCACCGGGGCCAGCAGCCGCAGGCCGGTGGAGCCGGTGTCGAGCAGCACATGATCGACCAGCGTGCAGTTGCTGGTTGATCCCGGCTCACAGACCGTGACCGAAACGTAGGCCGAATTGAGGCCATTGATGGCGGCGGCGGGGCCGCCATCGACAAAAATCGAGGCCACGTTGCTGCCGGCTTCGATGCTTGCACCGCCGCTTGAACCGCCGCCGCACCCGCTCAGCAGCCCCAGGGCGCACAGCACGGCGGTCATGGCACTCGGGCGTAATGCGTGGCAGTGGCTCACCTGGCCATTTTCCACTATTCAGCGGTCCGGATGCGCCTGTCGCGTCACACCGACAGCAACTGGCATTAAGGTCAATCAGCCCACGGCCGCGGCAGACTCAGTGCGCGCCAGGCGCCGCCGGTCATGCTCGCGCAGGAAGCGCTTGCGGATGCGGATGCTCTCGGGCGTCACCTCGACCAGCTCGTCGTCGGCGATGAATTCCACCGCATACTCGAGCGTCAGCTTGATCGGTGGCGTCAGCAGCAGCGCGTCGTCCTTGCCGGCGGCGCGGATGTTGGTGAGCTTCTTGGTCTTGATCGGGTTGACCACCAGGTCGTTGTCGCGGCTGTGGATGCCGATGATCATGCCCTCGTAGACCTTCTCGCCGTGGCTGACGAACATGCGGCCGCGCTCCTGCAGCGCAAAGATCGAGTAGGCGACCGCCTCGCCGTTCTCGTTGCTGATCAGCACGCCGTTGTGGCGATCGGGAATCGTGCCCTTCACTTCATCGAAGCCGTCGAAGATGTGGCTCATCAGGCCGGTGCCGCGCGTCATGGTCATGAACTCGCCCTGGAAGCCGATCAGGCCGCGCGCCGGGATGCGGTATTCGAGCCGCACGCGGCCCTGCGCATCGATCACCATGTCGGTGAGCTCGGCGCGGCGTGTGCCGAGCGCTTCCATGACCGCGCCCTGGCAGTCGGTGTCGACGTCCACGGTCAGCGCCTCGAACGGCTCGAGCGTGCGGCCGTCGACGATTTTCTTCAGCACCTGCGGCTTGCCGACCGCGAGCTCGAAGCCCTCGCGGCGCATGTTCTCGACCAGGATCGTCAGGTGCAGCTCGCCGCGGCCCGAGACGCAGAACACGTCGGGCTCGTCGGTCTCGTCGACGCGCAGCGCGACGTTGCTCTGCAGTTCACGCATCAGCCGCTCGCGGATCTGGCGGCTGGTGACGAACTTGCCCTCGCGTCCGGCCAGCGGCGAGGTGTTGACCTGGAAATTCATGGCCAGCGTCGGTTCGTCGACCTGGATCGGCGGCAGGCCCTCGGCCTGCTCCAGGTCGCAGACCGTGAGGCCGATGTTGACGTCCTCGATGCCGGTGACCGCGACGATGTCGCCGGCGCTGGCTTCCTCGACGCTCTCGCGCTGCAGGCCCTTGAAAGTCAGCACCTGGGCGATCTTGGCGAGGCCGCGATCCTCATCGCCATAGCGCAGCGCGACCTGCCGGCCGGCGCGCAGCGTGCCGCGGCGGATGCGGCCGATGCCGATGCGGCCGACGTACGAGTTGTAATCGAGCGTAGAAATCTGCAGCTGCAGCGGCCCTTCGGCGTCGCTGGTCGGTTGCGGCACGTACTGCAGTATCGCCTCGAACAGCGCCGTCATGTCGGTCTCGACGCGGGTCGGATCGAGGCTGGCCCAGCCCTGCAGCGCCGAGGCGTAGATCACCGGGAAATCGAGCTGCTCGTCGGTGGCGCCGAGCTTGTCGAACAGGTCGAAGGTCTGGTCGACGACCCAGCCCGGGCGCGAACCTGGGCGGTCGACCTTGTTGACCACCACGATCGCCTTGTGGCCGAGCGCCAGAGCCTTGCGCGTCACGAAGCGGGTCTGCGGCATCGGGCCCTCGACCGCGTCGACCAGGATCAGCACGCCGTCGACCATCGACAGCACGCGCTCGACCTCGCCGCCGAAATCGGCGTGGCCCGGGGTGTCGACGATGTTGATGCGCGTGCCGCCGTATTCGATCGCGCAGTTCTTGGCCAGGATGGTGATGCCGCGCTCGCGCTCGATGTCGTTCGAATCCATGACCCGCTCGCCGACCTTCTCGTGCGAGGCAAAGGTGCCCGACTGCTTGAGCAGGCAATCGACCAGCGTGGTCTTGCCGTGGTCGACGTGGGCGATGATGGCGATGTTGCGGATCGGGCGTTGCATGGGAACTCAGGGGCCTGTGACGGGCCTGGGGCGAAAAAGGCCGTGCAGGGTAGCAGAAGTGCTCTGGCACGCAGCTAAGTACCTGCCACAGGTCAACATTAGCAGGATACACTGGAATTAATATAAAGAGTTGTTTATATTTTGAATATGGCTTGAAGCTGATCTCAAGATTGACCAGGTTGTACAGGCACTCAAGGGCCTGGCTGACCCCACGCGCCTGCGCCTGCTGGCGCTCCTGGGCCACGGTGAGCTCACCGTCGGTGAGATCTGCCGCGTGCTGGGCCAGAGCCAGCCCCGCGTTTCGCGCCACCTGCGGCTGCTGACGCGAGGCCGGCTTTCTCGACCGCTTCCGCGAGCAGCAGTGCGTCTACTACCGCACCCCGGCCGACGGGCCCGCGTTCCGGGTGGGTGCGCGAACTGCTGCGCTGCTGTCGATCCGGACGACCCGGCGCTGCAGCGTGATCGCGTGCGCATGGCGGTGGTGGTCGGCGATCGGGCCGCGCTGGCCGCCGGCGCAGCTCGGCGCGGCACGCGACCGCCGGATCCGGGAGATGCCGGGCTGGCCGCCGTGCTGCGCGAGGAGCTTGGGCCCGTCGCGCTCGGTGAGCTGCTCGACATCGGCACCGGCGCCGGGCGCATGCTCGAGCATGCTGGGGCCGCAGACTTCGCACGCCGTGGGCATCGACCTGTCGTCCCCGGCGCTGCGCCTGGCGCGCACGCGCGTCCACGGCGCGGGCCTCGCGCACTGCGAATTCCATCGCGGCGACATGTACGCGCTGCCGTTCGAGTCCGGCGCGCTTCGACACGGTGACGATCGATCGCGTGCTCGCCGGCGCCGAGCGCCCGGTCGCGGTGCTGGCGAAGCGGCGCGCACTGCTGCGCGCCGCCGGGCGGCTGCTGCGTGGTCGAGCGGTTCGATGACATCGAGGCGTGCACGGGCGCCAACCCGCTGCAGCAGCCTGCGGCAGTGGCTGGATGCTTCGGGGTTGCGGCTCACGCGGCTGCGGCCCTGCGACCTGGACAGCGGCCACCACCTGCTGGCCCTGGCGCAGCACGCCGGCGAGGCGCCCGCGTGAGGGCCATGACCGACGCAATGTCAGCTGCAGGAGTGCATCGGCGCGGACGGCGGGCGAGCTGGCGCGAGCCGGTGGCGGTGTCGTTCGAATTCTTTCCGCCGGGCGATGCCGCCGATGGAACTGACGCTGTGGCGCTCGATCGAGCGGCTGGCGCCGCTGCGGCCGCGTTTCGTGTCGGTGACCTACGGCGCCGACGGCTCGACGCGCGAGCGCACCCACCAGGTCGTGACGCGCGTGCTGCGCGAGACCGACGCTGACGCCCGCGCCGCACCTGACCTGCGTCGGTGCGCGACCGCGAACGATCCTCGACATCGCGCGCGACTACTGGCGCGCAGGGCGTGCGCCACATCGTCGCGCTGCGCGGCGATCCGCCGCAGCGGCGCGGCCGCTACCAGCCGCACGCCGGGCGGTTTCGCCTATGCCGCGGACCTGGTGCGCGGCCTGCGCAGCGTCGCCGATTTCGAGATCTCGGTGGCGGCCTATCCGGAAGCGCACCCGAGGCGCCCAGCGCGGAGTCTGATCTCGACTGCCTCAAGGCCAAGCTCGACGCCGGCGCGACGCGCGCGATCACGCAGTTCTTCTTCGACACCGAGCGCGTTCCTGCGCTTCCGCGACCGCTGCGTCGCGGCCGGCATCGCGCGCGACGCTGGTGCCGGGCATCCTGCCGATCACGCGCTTGCCGCAGATGCTGCGCTTCGCCGCGCGCTGCGGCGCCAGCGTGCCGGCGTGGCTGCGTGCAGCGCTTCGAGGGCCTGGACGACGACGCCGGCACGCGCCGACTGATCGCCGCGGCGGTTGCCATCAGCCAGGTTGAAGCGCTGGCGCGGGAAGGCGTCGATGAATTCCACTTCTACACGCTCAATCGCGCCGAACTGACCTACGCCATCTGCCACGCGCTGGGGCTGCGCAGCCGCTGCGGTGGCGGCATGACGCGCGCTGCACGGGTCGGCGGCATTCCGCCGGCTGCTCGGCGAGCGCATCCTGATCCTCGACGGCGCGATGGGCACCATGATCCAGTCGCACCAGCCCAGCGAGGCCGATTACCGCGGCGCGCGCTTCCGCGACTGGCCGAGCGATCTCAAGGGCAACAACGACCTGCTGACGCTGACGCGGCCGGATCTGGTGCGCGAGCATCCACGCGCGCTATCCTCGATGGCCGGCGCCGACATCATCGAGACCAATACCTTCAATTCCTCGGCGCCGTCGCTGGGCGACTACCGCATGGAAGGTCTGGTTGGCGAGCTCAATCTCGCGGCGGCGCAGCTGGCGCGCGAGCGTGGCCGATGAGTACGCGGCGCGCGACGGCGCGCCGCGCTTCGTCGCCGGCGCCCTCGGCCCCACCAACCGCACCGCCTCGCTGTCGCCGAGCGTCAACGATCCGGGGTTCCGCAACATCACCTTCGATCAGCTGGTCGCGACCTATCGCGAAGCCGCCGCGCGCGCTGATCGAGGGCGGTGTCGACCTGCTGCTGATCGAGACCATCTTCGACACGCTCAACGCCAAGGCGGCGCTGTTCGCGGTGCGCGGCGTGCTGGACGAGCAGGGCGCTCGACCTGCCGATCATGGTCTCGGGCACGATCACCGATGCCTCCGGCCGGACGCTGTCGGGCCAGACCGTCGAAGCCTTCTGGAATTCGGTGCGCCACGCGCGGCCGGAGGTCGTCGGCCTGAACTGCGCGCTCGGCGCGCGCCAGCTGCGCCCGCACATCGAGGAACTGGCGCGCATCGCCGACGTGGCGCGTCTGTGCCTATCCGAACGCCGGCCTGCCCAATGCCTTCGGCGAATACGACGAGCCGGCCTGCGAGACCGCCGAGCTGATCGGCGAGTTCGCCGCACAGCGGCTTCGTCAACATCGTCGGCGGCTGCTGCGGCACGACGCCGAGCACATCGCGCACATCCGCGCAGCAGGTGCGGGCGCTGGCGCCGCGCCGCCCGCCCGTGCTGCCGCCGCGCTGCCGCCTGAGCGGGCTCGAGGCGCTGAACATCGGTCCCGACAGCCTGTTCGTGAACGTCGGCGAGCGCACCAACGTCACCGGCTCGGCGAAATTCCGCAAGCTGATCGAGGCCGACGACTACAACGGCGCGCTCGACATCGCCCGCACCCAGGTGGCCGCGGGCGCGCAGATCATCGACGTGAACATGGACGAGGGCATGCTCGATTCGGAAGCGGCCATGGTGCGCTTCCTGAACCTGGTGGCCACCGAGCCGGACATCGCGCGCGTGCCGGTCATGATCGATTCCTCCAAGTGGTCGGTGATCGAGGCGGGCCTGAAGTGCCTGCAGGGCAAGGGCATCGTCAACTCGATCAGCCTGAAGGAAGGCGAGGCGAAGTTCCTCGAGCAGGCGCGCCTGGTGCGCGCCTACGGCGCGGCCGTGGTCGTCATGGCCTTCGACGAGCAGGGCCAGGCCGACACGCGTGGAGCGCAAGGTCGGTATCTGCGAGCGCAGCTACCAGCTGCTGACCGGCAGCGCCGGCTTGGCGCCCGAGGACATCATCTTCGATCCGAACATCTTCGCGGTCGCCACCGGCATCGAGGAGCACAACCGCTACGCGCTCGATTTCATCGAGGCCACCAGCCAGATTCGCGCGCGCTGCCCGCACGCGCTGATCAGCGGCGGCGTCAGCAACGTGTCCTTCTCGTTCCGCGGCAACGACCCGGTGCGCGAGGCCATGCATTCGGTGTTCCTGTACCACGCGATCCGCGCCGGGCATGACCATGGGCATCGTCAACCCGGGCCAGCTGGCGATCTACGAGGACATCGAGCCGGAGCTGCGCGAGCGTGTCGTGGACGTGATCCTCGCGCGGCGTACTGACGCTGCTGACCGCCTGCTGGAAATCGCCGGCTCGCTTCAAGGGCGAGGCGGGCATCAAGCGGGTCGAGGACCTGGCGTGGCGCGACTGGCCGGTCAGCAAGCGTCTGAGCCATGCGCTGGTCCACGGCATCGACGAGTTCGTAGTCGCGGACACCGAAGACGCGCGCCTGGAAAATCCCGCGGCCGCTGGACGTAATCGAAGGACCGCTGATGGACGGCATGAACGTGGTCGGCGACCTGTTCGGTGCCGGCAAGATGTTCCTGCCGCAGGTGGTCAAGTCGGCGCGCGTCATGAAGCGCGCGGTCGCCCACCTGGTGCCCTACATCGAAGCTGGCAAGGCTGCAGGGGCGGCGGCGCACAGCAACGGCCGCATCGTCATGGCCACGGTCAAGGGCGACGTGCACGACATCGGCAAGAACATCGTCGGCGTCGTGCTCCAGTGCAACAACTTCGAGGTCATCGACCTCGGCGTGATGGTGCCGTGCGAGAAAATCCTCGAGACCGCGCGCCGCGAACAGGCCGACCTGATCGGCCTGTCGGGGCTGATCACGCCCTCGCTCGATGAGATGGTGCACGTGGCCAGGGAAATGCAGCGCCAGGGCTTCACGCATCCCGCTGCTGATCGGTGGCGCGACCACCTCGCCGGCCCACACGGCGGTGCGGATCGATCCGCACTATGAAGGCCCGGTGGTCTACGTGAAGGATGCTTCGCGCGCCGTCGGCGTGTGCCAGCAGCTGCAGACGCCGGGAGACCCGTGCGGCCTATGTGCTGGGCATCAAGGCCGAAAATGCGCAGCGCCGCGAGCAGCATGCCGGCAAGCGCGCCAAGGGCCCGCAGATCTCGCTGCTCCAGGCGCGCGCCGACCGGCTACGCTGCGACTGGCAGGGCTACACGCCGCCGGTCCCGCGGCAGCTCGGGGTGCGCGTCCTCGATGACTATTCGCTCGAGGAATTGACCCGCCACATCGACTGGACGCCGTTCTTTCAGGCCTGGGAACTGCGCGGCCGCTTTCCCGACATCCTGACCGATGCGCAGTACGGCGAGCAGGCGGCAAGCCTCTACGCCGACGCAAGGCGCATGTTGCGCAGCGCGATCCGTGAGCGTTGGCTGCGGGCGCGCGGTGTCGTCGGCCTGTTCCCGGCCAACACCGTGGAGCACGATGATGTGGCGATTTACGCCGATGCCGCGCGTACGCGTGAACTCACGCGCCTGCACTTCCTGCGCCAGCAGAAGGACCTGCCCGCCGGCAAGCGTCACGGGGCGCTGGCCGATTTCGTGGCGCCGGCGGGAGTGGCGCCCGATTACCTGGGGGCCTTCGCGGTCACGGCTGGAATCGGCATCGAGGCGCAGCTCGAGCGCTTCGCCGCCGGACACGACGACTATTCGGCGCATCATGCTCAAGGTGCTCGCCGACCGGCTGGCCGAGGCCTTCGCCGAAGTGCTGCACCAGCGCGTGCGGCGCGAATTCTGGGGTTACGCGCCGGAAGAGCAGCTCGGCAACGAGCAGCTGATCCGCGAGGAATACCGCGGCATCCGCCCGGCGCCGGGGTATCCGGCCTGTCCGGATCACACCGAGAAAGCCGCCTTGTGGGCCTTGCTGGATCCGCAGCAGCGTGCCGGCATGTTCCTGACCGAGTCCTACGCGATGCAGCCGGCGGCGGCAGTGGCCGGGTGGTACTTCTCGCACCCGGAGGCGCGCTACCTGGCCGTCGGCCGCATCGATCGCGACCAGGCCGAGGACTACGCCCGCCGCAAGCGCTGGCCGCTGGCCGAAGCGGAGCGTTGGCTCGCGCCTAACCTGGGCTACGAACCGGAACGCGCAGTAGTCGCGGATACGGGCGCGGCGATCGCGTGAGTTCGCACGGTCCGCCGCAACCGCTCCCAGCGGCGCCGCAGCGCAGTGCCGGCGAAGCGCTGCGCGGCTTTTTCGGCGTGTTCCGCTACAGCCGCCACGCGATCGGGTTGGTCTGGGACACCAATCGTGCGCTGCTGTTCGCCGCCGCCGCGCTGACGCTGGCCGGTGGCCTGCTGCCGGCGGGTGTCGCCTGGGTGGGCGCGCAGAATCGTCGACGCCGTGCTGCTCGCCATGCACTCCGCCGCGCACGACGTACGCCACATGCTGCGCCTGGTGCTGCTGGAGGGGCTGCTGGTGGCTGCGCTCTCCGGCGTGCAGCGCGGCCTGTCGCTGTGCCAGGCGCTGCTGCGCGCGCAGCTTGGTCAGCGCGTCAATGTGATGATTCTCGAGAAGGCGCTGACGCTTGAATTGCGGCAATTCGAGGATTCAGAGTTCTACGACAAGCTGACGCGCGCGCGCCGCGAGGCCTCGAGCCGGCCGCTGAGCCTGGTGATGCGCACCTTCGGGTTGGTGCAGAACGCTGTATCGCTGCTGAGCTTCGCCGTACTGCTGGTGCGATTCTCGCCCTGGGCGGTGGTGGTGCTGCTACTCGCCGGTGTCCCGGCCTTCATCGCCGAGACCAAATTTTCCGGCGACGCCTTCCGGCTGTTTCGCTGGCGCTCGCCCGAGACACGCATGCAGATGTACCTCGAAACCGTGCTGGCGCGCGAGGACCATGTCAAGGAAGTGCGCCTGTTCGGCCTCGGCGCACGGTTCCTGCAGCGCTACCGCGACATCTTCACGCGACTGTACGGGCAGGATCGCGCACTGTCGATCCGCCGCGATGCCTGGGGCTTCGCGCTGGGCCTGCTCGCCACCGTCACGCTCTACGCCGCCTACGCCTGGATTGCGCTGGCTGCGGTCGCCGGGGGCATCACGCTCGGGCAAATGACGATGTACCTGCTGCTATTCCGCCAGGGACAGGCCGCGGTGGCGGCCATGCTCGCCGCAGTCGGCGGCATGTACGAGGACAACCTGTACCTGTCGACGCTATACGAATACCTGGAAACCCCGGTGGCGCCCCCAGCCGGCAGTACGCGCCGCGGTCCGCTGCCGCAGGCGGGCATCGTGTTCGAAAATGTATCGTTCAGCTACCCGGGCGCCAGCGAACCGACGCTGGTGGACATTACGCTGCAGCTCCCGCCCGGCAGCTCGTTGGCGCTGGTGGGCGAGAACGGCTCCGGCAAGACCACGCTCATCAAGCTGCTCACGCGGCTGTATGCGCCCACGGCGGGACGGATCCTGTTCGAGGGTCTCGATATCCGCGAGTGGGACGAGACCGCGCTGCGTGAGCGGATCGGTGTCATCTTCCAGGACTTCGCCCGCTACCAGCTGCGGGTCGGCGAAAACGTCGGCGCCGGCGACGAGGCGCATTTCGAGGACCAGGGGCGCTGGCGTGAAGCGGCCGAAAAAGGCCGGGCCGCGGCGTTCATCGCCGAGCTGCCGCAGGGCTATGAGACGCAGCTCGGCAAGTGGTTCCGTGACGGGCGCGAGCTGTCGGGCGGGCAATGGCAGAAGATTGCGCTGTCGCGCGCCTTCATGCGTACCGGCGCCGACGTGCTGGTGCTCGACGAGCCCACGGCCGCGATGGATGCGCGCGCCGAAGCCGAGGTGTTTGAGCATTTCCGGCAGCTGGCGCGCGCGCGCATCACGATCCTGATCTCACACCGCTTTTCCACGGTGCGCATGGCCGACCAGATCGCGGTGCTCGAGCGCGGGCGCATCATCGAGCGCGGCACCCACGAGGCGCTGACCGCGGCGGGCGGGCATTATGCGCAATTGTTCGCGCTGCAGGCGCGCGGTTACCAGTAGCAGCGGGCCGCAGGGTAGCAGTCGGTAGTAGGCAGGCGCACGGACAGGCCCGCGGGCCTGGGGTACAATGTGGCGATGGACGATTTGGCAGACACGTTTGACTCGGCCTTCACCAAGGCCGTCGATCTGGGCAACCGCCTGGCCGGCAAGGACAAAGAAGCCGACCTATGGGACATTGCCGATGGGCTGCTGGCCGGCGCCGTGCAGTACTGGCTCTATGCGCGCCAGCCCTGTGGGGATGCGCGCTGCGAAGACTGCCTCGCCGTCAACACGGCCGATGCGCGGCTCACGGAGTTGCGGCGCCTGATCGCCCAGCTGGCGGCGGAGAGTGAATACTTCCACTCGCCGACCGACGCCAACGTCGGCCGGGCCTAAGCCCACCGGCGCAGCACTCGTGGTGCTGCCGCAGGCCAGCACTCAGGCCGCGGCCTGGCTGGCGGCGGCCGTTACTTCGGCCAGTGCGGCCTCGAGCTTGTCCAGACCTTCGGCGAGCAGCGGCTCCGGAATCGTCAGCGGCGCCAGAAAGCGGATCACGTTGCCGTAGATTCCGCACGACAGGATCACCAGCCCATGGCGGGCCGCCGCCACACCAGGGCGCGCGTCAGATCCGCGTCGGGCTGGTCGGCCTTGCCATTCTTGACCAGCTCCATCGCCACCATTGACCCGAGGCCACGGATCTCGCCGATCGCCGCCAAAGCGCTTCTGCAACGCCCGCAGCCGTGCCTGCAGAATTTCACCCAGGCGCAGCGAGCGCTCCAGCAGCTTCTCGCTCTTCATGACCTCGAGTACGGCCAGGGCCGCCGCGCAACCGAGCGGTGAACCGGCATAGGTGCCACCGAGCCCACCCGGGGGCGGCGCGTCCATGATTTCGGCCTTGCCGATCAGCGCCGAGAGCGGTACGCCGCCCGCGATGCTCTTGGCGACCGTCATGAGGTCGGGTTCGATGCCGGCGTATTCGACCGCAAACATCCGGCCGGTGCGCCCGAAGTCCGGACTGGATCTCATCGATGATCAGCACGATTCCGTGCCGGTCGCACAGCGCGCGCAGCGCGCGCAGGAATTCCGGCGGCGCGATATAGAAGCCGCCTTCGCCCTGCACCGGCTCGATGATGATGGCGGCGACCTGCGCCGGGTCGATATCGGCCTTGAACAGCTGCTCGATGGCGTGCGAGCGAGTCCTCGACACTGATGCCGTGGTAGGCCATCGGGAATGGCACATGGAACACCGAGGGCAGCATCGGGCCGAACCCGGCCTTGTAGGGCTGCACCTTGCCGGTCAGCGTCATGGTGGCGAGCGTGCGCCCGTGGAAGCTGCCGCTGAAGGCGATCACGCCGGAGCGCCTGGTGTGGTAGCGCGCGATCTTGAGCGCGTTTTCGACTGCTTCCGCGCCGGTGGAGAACAGCATCGACTTCTTCGCCGTCGGCCCCGGCGCCAGCTTGTTGAGCTGCTCGCACAGCTCGATGTAGCTCGCGTAGGGCGTGACCTGGAAGGCAGAATGCATCAGTTTCTCGAGCTGCGCACTGATCGCCTTGACGACCGTCGGGTGGCGATGGCCGGTGTTGAGCACGGCAATGCCGCTGGCGAAGTCGACATAGCGCTTGCCCTCGACGTCCCACAGCTCGGCGTTGGTGGCGCGCTCGGCGTAGACCGCGCAGCGAATTGGCGACGCCGCGCGGCACGGCGGCGACACGGCGCTGGTGGAGTTCGGCATTGGTGCTCATGGTCATCCTCTTAAGGTCCGATATGGCTCGCGCCGCATAAGGTTTGAATCGATTGTCCCTGTATTTTCGTTTGATGACTAGGGGTTGCGTGGCTAGAATTGCCCGCCCTTCATCTCCCAGGCGGCAGCAAATTGCGCGATCCCATCACGACCGAAGCGGTCATCATCGGCGCCGGTCCGGCGGGGCTGTTTCAGGTGTTCGAACTGGGGCTGCTGGGGATCAAGTCGCATGTGCTTGATTCGCTGGCTGCCCCGGGCGGGCAGTGCACCGAGCTCTATCCGGACAAGCCCATCTACGACATTCCGGCGCTCCCGATCTGCGGCGCGCAGGAGCTGGTCGACCGCCTGCTGCAGCAGATCAAGCCCTTTGGCGCCGAGCTGCACCTGGGCGAGGAAGCCCGTCGAGCTGCACCGGCAGGACAATGGCCGCTTCCGTGTCGTCACCAGCGCCGGCACGGTGTTCGATGCCGGCGCGGTGGTGATCGCCGCAGGCGTCGGTTCGTTCCAGCCGCGACGGCTCGCGCTCGAGGGCGCCGAAGCTATTCGAGGGCCGGCAGATTCACTACAAGGTGCGCAACGCCGCCGAGCTGCACGGCCGACGGCTGGTCATTTTTGGCGGCGGCGATTCGGCGCTCGACTGGGCCATTGAACTGGCGCCGAAGGCCGCCGCGCTCACGCTGGTGCACCGGCGCGCGGAATTTCGCGGCGCACCGGCCTCGGTGGCGCGCATGCGCGAACTCGAGGCCGCCGGCAAGCTGAGCTTCATCGAGGGCGTCGCCCACGCGCTGCGCGCCGCCGACGGCCCGCCTGACGGGCGTCGAAATCAAACGCGCCGGATGGATCACTGCAGTGGATCGAGGCCGAGCAGCTGCTGGTGTTCTTCGGTCTGGCGCCCAAGCTCGGACCGATCGCCGAGTGGGGGCTCGAGCTCGACAAGCGCGCGATCAAGGTCGACACCGAGAAATTTCAGTCGAACATCCCCGGTGTGTTCGCCATCGGCGATATCAATACCTATCCTGGCAAGAAGAAACTGATCCTGTCCGGCATTTCACGAGGCGGCGCTGGTGTCCTTCGCCGTGCAGCACTATCTGTATCCGGCCAAGAAGCAGTTCCTGCAGTACACCACCACCAGCCCGGCGATGCAGAAGCGCCTGGGCGTCGCCGGCGAGCTGACAGTCAGCATGGATGAGCGGCTCGCCGGCCTGCTGCGCCTGCTGGAGCTCGAGCGGCTCGAGGTCAACATCTTCCGCGGCGAGAGCCGCGACATCGGCAGCCCGCAGGTCTACGGCGGCCAGGTGCTGGGCCAGGCGCTGCAGGCCGCCTACGCCACCGTCGAAGCCGGCCGCGTGGTGCACTCACTGCACGCCTATTTCCTGCGGCGCGGCGATTTCAACGCGCCGATCGTTTACTTCGTCGACCGCAGCCGCGACGGCCACAGCTTCACCAGCCGGCGCGTCACCGCGATCCAGCACGGCGAGCAGATCTTCAACTGTTCGGCTTCCTTCCAGCTTCCGGAAGCCGGGCTGGAGCACCAGCTGGCCATGCCCGAGGTGCCGTCCCCGGAGGAGCTGCCCGAGTCGCTCCTGCCCGGCTCGGAATTCTTCGAAGGACTGTCGCCGCGCCTGCGGCAGTTCGTGCACGAGCGGCCGATCGAATTCCGCGTCCGTGCCGGCGTCGGCGACCGCGACCTCTGGCGGGCGCCCCGCGCCAGTACCTGTGGATCCGCACGGTCGACCGGCTGCCGGACGACGATCGCCTGCACCGCTGCCTGCTCGCCTACGCCTCGGACTTTCACCTGCTGGGCACGGCGCTGGCGCACCATGAGCACAGCATCGCCAGGGGTCGGCTCATGATCGCGAGCATCGATCACGCCATGTGGTTCCATCGCCCGGTGCGCATGGACGAATGGCTGCTGTATGCGGCCGACAGCCCCAGCGCCTCGGGCGCGCGCGGCTACACGCGCGGGAGCCTGTTTTCGCGCAGCGGGGCGCTGGTCGCGAGCACGGCGCAGGAAGGACTGATCCGCGTAATGCCGCAGGCCGGCAGCTAGAGGGGCGGCAGGACCTTGCCCGGGTTCATGATCCCGTTGGGATCGAGCGCACGCTTGATATCGCGCATCATCGCCAGCCCCACCGGTGACGCGTAGCGCGCGAGTTCGCCAGGCTTGAGGCGGCCGATGCCGTGCTCGGCACTGAAGCTGCCGCCATGCGCGGCAACCAGATCGTGAATCGCGCGGCGCACGAGCGGCTCCTGCCCGGCCCGATCCGCCGGCGGCGCATCGGGCGGAAGGCTGATATTGAAATGCAGATTGCCGTCGCCCGCGTGGCCATAGGCAACGAGCGTGCCCGCGGGCACCTGGTCCCGCACCCAGCGGGACGCCGCCGCGACGAATTCCGGCAGGCGCGCCACCGGCACCGAGATGTCGTGCTTGAGGCTGGGGCCTGCGCGTCGCTGGGCTTCGGGAATATTTTCGCGCAGCCGCCACAGGCTCGCGCGCTGGCGTTCGTTCGCCGCCAGCACCGCATCCAGCACCAGGGCGGATTCGCTGGCGCGGGTCAGCGCCTGCTCGAGCAGGCCGTCAAGCGCTTCAGCCGTGAACGAGCTCAATTCGCACAGCACGTACCATTCGTACGGCGCGCCGAGTGGGTCCGTGACCCCCTCGACATGGCGGATGGCGAGCTCAAGCGCGCTACGCGGCAGCAGCTCGTAGGAATTGACGCGTTCACCGGCGGCCGCCTGCAGCAGCGCCAGCAGAGCTACCGCGGCGGCGACATCGGCCACGGCCACGAAGGCGGTGGCCGTGCTGCGCAGCGGCGGCCAGAGCCTGAGTGTGGCCGCGGTGATGATGCCGAGCGTCCCTTCGGAACCGACCAGGAGCCCGGTCAGGTCGTAGCCGGTGTTGTCCTTGTGCAGGGCCTGCAGGCGCTGGTACACGCGTCCGTCGGCCAGCACCGCCTCGATGCCGAGCGTCAGCGCGCGCGCCATGCCAAAGCGCAGCACGTTAAGGCCGCCGGCATTGGTGGCCAGATTGCCGCCGATCTGGCAGCTGCCCGAAGAGCCCAGTTCCAGTGGGAAAAATCGCCCGGCGTCGGCGGCGGCGCGCTGCACGGCATCGAGCGTGCAGCCGGCCTCCACGGTCATCGAGAAATTCGCGGCATCGAGCTCGCGGATGCGGTTGAGCCGCCGCAGGCCGATGACCAGCTGCAGGCCCGATTCATCGGGGGTCGCGCCGCCGCAATAACTGGTGTTGCCGCCCTGCGGCACGACGCCAACGCGCTGCGCATTGCACCAGGAGAGGAGCGAGGCGACTTCCGCGCTGCTGCGTGGCAGCGCCACGGCCAGAGCGCGTCCCTGGTACAGGCGGCGATGATCGACCAGCAGCGGGGCCACGGCCGCCGCATCCTCGAGCAGTACGCCGGCGGGGATCGCGGCACGGAGCGAGCGGAGCAGGGACGCCGCGTCGTTGACGCCCGGGCCTGGCACTTACCGTCTCATCGGGCCGCTCAGCAGGCGGCGACGACCGCGCGGCGGCAGCCGGGTTTGGTCAGCAGCAGCTGTACGTCGCCCAGCGCGCGCTCGGCAAAACTCCCCTCGCAGCTGCACAGGTAGAATTCCCACAGGCGGATGAACTGCTCGCCGAAGCCCAGGTTGCGTACCGCGCCCAGCTGCTCGAAGAAATTGCGCCGCCACAGCGCCAGCGTGCGCGCGTAGTGGGGCCCGATGTCTTCGAGGTGGAAGATTTTCAGATCGGTGACCCGGCGGAGCGAGTCGCCGATCGCGCTGATGGAGGGAATGAAACTGCCCGGGAACACGTAGCGCTGGATGAAATTGATGGTGCGCAGCTGGGCGTGGTAGTACTGGTCCTGGATGGTGATGGACTGCAGCAGCATGGCACCCGAGTCGCGCAGGAGCGAGGCGCACTTGGCAAGGTAGGTGTCGAGGTAAGGTGCGCCGACCGCCTCGATCATCTCGATCGAGACCAGCTTGTCGTACTGTCCCCGCAGCGCGCGGTAGTCTTCCAGCAGCAGGGTGATCCGGTCGCCAAGGCCCGCCCGCCCGACCTGTTCGCGCGCGAACTCGAGCTGTTCGCGCGAAATCGTGGTGGTCGTGACCCGGCAGCCGTAGTGGCGCGCGGCGTGAATGGCCAGCCCGCCCCAACCGGTGCCGATCTCCAGCAAGTGATCAGTGGGGCCGAGCTCGAGTTTGCGGCAGGCGGCATCGAACTTGGCGCGCGAGGATTCGGCCAGCGTGGTCGACTCGTCGGCGAAGATGCCACAGGAGTAAGCCATGGTCTCGTCGAGCATCAGCCGGTAGAAATCGTTGCCCAGGTCGTAGTGCGCAGCGATGTTGCGCTCGCTCCCGCCCTTGCTGTTGCGATGCAGCCAGTGGAACACGCGCGCCAGAGCGCGGCTGAGGAAAGTCCAGCGGCGATCCATGTCGTCCATGAGCTTGCGGTTGACCACCATGATGCGCGTCAGGCCGGTCAGGTCGCTGCAGCGCCAGCTGCCACGCATGTAGGCGGCGCAGGCGCCGAGCGTGCCGCCGAACACCGTATCGGTGTAGAAGCGCGGCTCCAGCACCTCGATCGTTACCGAGAGCGGGCAGCGGTTGCTGCGCGCCCCGAAGCGCTGCTCGCCTGCGCCGTCGAGGATGCGGATCTCCCCATCGCGCAGGGCGCCGAACTGGGCGCGCAGCAGCCGGCGGCTGAGCGCGCTCAGCGGCCCGGACGCCGCCGCCGCGGGCGCTGCGAGCTCTGCAGGAACGATGCTGCTGTGCTTCACGGCGCCAGTATCCCCCGGGCTTGGCGCGGCCGACAATGGGCGCTGGGCGCTAGCCGCTGTTGTTATTGTGCAGCCGCCGGGCCGGGTTCTCACGCACCGCCACCGGGACCGGTTTCAGATCCCAGATGATGCCGCACCAGCTCAGCAGCTTCAGCATGTAAAAAGTGATGTCGTATTCCCACCAGTAGAAGCCCTGACGGACCGAGTTCGGGTAGTAGTGGTGGTTGTTGTGCCAGCCCTCGCCGAGCGTCAGGATCGCCAGCAGCCAGTTGTTGCGGCTGGTGTCGCCGGTCTTGTAGCGCTGGCGGCCGAATACGTGCGAGAGCGAGTTGATGGTGTAGGTGGCGTGCCAGCAGAACACGGTCGAGATCACGAAGCCCCACACCAGCATCTGCCAGCCGGTCGTGCCCAGGCCCGGCGCCACGTTGTGGAGGATCACGCCCAGCAGGAACATGCCCACGCCCAGCAGCACCGGCACCACGATATCGTAGCGATCGAGCCAGCGCAGTTCCGGGAATTTCATCAGGTCGCGGACCAGCTGAAAATCGGGCGCGAAACCCTTGATAGTGAGAAACCAGCCCGTGTGCGAACGCCAAAAACCATGCTGCGAGGGCGAGTGCACGTCGGCCACGCGATCGGAGTTCGCGTGATGGTGGCGGTGATGCGCCGCCCACCAGACGGGCCCGCGCTGCACCGCCGAAGCGCCCAGCAACCCGAATATGAACTGCCCCGCGCGCGAGGTCTTGAAGGTGCGGTGCGAGAAATAACGGTGGTAGAAGCCGGTGATGGCGAACATGCGCACCAGATAGGCGCCGATCGCCACGGCCACCGCCACCGGGCTGACACCGGTCCAGATGGCGGCAAAGCAGGCCAGGTGCATCAGCAGGAAGGGAATACTGCGCGCCCAGTCGACCCGATCGGGCATGTGCTCGCGCGCCGCGACCAGATTCAAACGACTGGTATCCCAGAACCCCAGCAGGATATCGCGGATGCGGGCGGTCAGGCGAAAGGAGCTGTGGTCGGCGGGAGCGGGCATTCGAAATCCTT
This sequence comes from uncultured Gammaproteobacteria bacterium, assembly GCA_963811485.1. Lineage (GTDB taxonomy): Bacteria > Pseudomonadota > Gammaproteobacteria > Steroidobacterales > Steroidobacteraceae > FEN-1191. Next base: position 455,356 of record CAWERO010000006.1, on the reverse strand, counting down.
AGAGGGCCGCAACCGCGACCGGCGTATTGTCAAGTGGCGAGGACTGTACCGAAGGTGGCTGATCCTTGCAATCGACCACTGTAAATTCAACGAGTTGCGTGAGTTATGTCACACCTGGGAGCGGAGCGCCGCGATGCGTTCCTCCAGCGGGGGATGGCTCATGAACAACCGCTCCAGGCCGGTGCCTGGGCCGCCGCCAATGCCAAAGGCGGCCAGCTGCTTTGGCAGGCTCGGTTCATGGGCCATCTTGCAGCCGCTCGAGCGCGCCGATCATGTTGTTGCGGCCCGCCAGGCGCGCGCCGCCGGCATCGGCCCGAAATTCGCGCCGCCGCGAAAACCACATGACGATCATGCTGGCCGACGATGCCCAGCACCATCTGAGTGACCATGACGGTGACGAAGTAGCCGATGCCGCCACGCCCTTCGCCGTCGCGCGACAGCGCCCGATCGACGATGCCGCCGATGATCCGCGAGAGGAAGATGACGAAGGTATTCACCACGCCCTGGATCAGCGTGAGCGTGACCATATCGCCGTTGGCCACATGGGTGATTTCATGGCCGAGCACCGCCTCGACCTCGCTCCGGTTCATGCTCTGCATGAGGCCCGTGCTCACCGCAACCAGCGCGGCATCGCGTCGGGCGCCGGTCGCGAAGGCGTTGGGCTGGGGCGAATCGAATACGCCGACTTCCGGCATGCCGATGCCGGCCTGGCTGGCGAGCGACCGCACCGTGCTCACCAGCCACTCCTCGTTCGCGTTGGCGGGCCGCTCGATGACCTGCACGCCCATGGCCCGCTTGGCCATCCACTTGGACATGGCCAGCGAAATCAGCGCGCCGCCGAATCCGAACAGCGCCGCCATGACCAGCAGGCCCTGGTAGCTGCCGCCGTGCAAGGCCACCCAGCGATCGAGCCCGGTGACGCGGGCCACGATCGACAGAATGAACACCACGGCCAGGTTCGTGACCAGGAACAGGATTATTCGCTTCATGATGGGCAGGCGCCTCGCAGGGGAGTGGGTACAGCTACAGATTGAGATGATACCGAACCGCCGGAGTTCAAGTCCCGGTCTTAAATATCAGCAATTACAAGGCGGTGCAGCAAATTGCGCGCGGTGCTGTCAGGCCAGGGCCGCGCCCATGGCATGACCGACGGCCCAGGTACAGGCTGCGGCGGCGGCGCCGATCAGCAACATGCGCAGTCCCCCGAGCAGCGCATTGCGTCCGTTGAACAGGCTCAGCGCCATGCCCACGCCGAACAGAGCCACCATGGTCGTCGACGCCGACCAGTACAGTGCGCGGTGGCTCCCGGCCTGCACCAGGTAAGGCACCAGCGGCAGCAGGGCGCCGGACCCAAAAGCGCAGAAGGAAAATATGGCGGCCGCCCAGGGTGAGGCCAGATCGTCCGGATTCAGTCCCAGCTCTTCGCGCGCCAGGGTGTTGAGCGCGTGTTCGGGATTGGACATCAGGCGTGTGGCGATGGCGCGCGCCTGCTCGAGCTCCACGCCGCGCGCCTGGTAGATAAGCGCCAGCTCCTCGGCTTCCTCGGCCGGGTATTCCGCCAGCTCGTCGCGCTCGAGCCCGATCTGGTATTCGTACATTTCGCGCTGCGAGCGTACCGACACGTATTCGCCGGAAGCCATCGACAGCGAACCGGCCAGCAGCCCGGCCAGTCCGCTCGTCAGGATCACCTGGCCGCTGGCACCCGCTCCGGCCACGCCGAGAATCAGGCTGAGATTCGACACCAGGCCGTCATTGACGCCAAAAACCGCCGCGCGCAGGTTGTTGCCCCCGGTCACGCTGCGGTGCCGCTGGCCGACGTCGTGGATGGTCACCGGCATCAGGTGGCCATCGACGGCGCGGCGTCGCTGGCATAGACCGACAGGCCCCGCAGCTTCATGGCCGCGAGCACCGGCTTGAGCGCGCGCGGCCCGAGGCGCCGCACCAGCGCGGCCACCAACCGGGCACGCGGGCGCGGCGCGAATTCACCGGGGTTGGCGTTCCGGGCCCAATGCGTGGCCTGCTCCTCGGCCGCATTGGCCAGCGCGCGGAACAGCTGCTGGTTGCGCGGGTCGCTTTCGGCGTCGGCTACGACGCGATACAGCCAGGCGGATTCGCGCTCGTGGTACCAGCTGTCGTAGGGGTCGCTCATGGCGACTAGGCTAGCAAACTACAGCCGGGCGGCGCTCGCGGCGGCGCTAGCGGCCGCGCAGGAGCGGCGCCAGGTGCACCAGCAGGCCCGTGCTCAGGATGCGGCTGTCGATCACGGCATGGGCGCCCGAGCGCATCACCGTCACGGCTTCACTGACCGCCGGATTGTCGACCATCACGAATACCGCCAGCCCCGGGGCCACCTCATGCAGCGCGCCGATCAGCTCGCTGGCGCCCATGTCCGCCATTGCCAGCGGGGCGATGGCGCAGATCAGCGGGCCGGCGCGCGCCGCTTCGATGGCGGCGCGGCCGTCGGCGCAGGTGCGCAGCGGTGCCTGGAGCGCGGCCAGGATCCGCGCAATCTCCTCGCTGTCGCGCTGCTGCACGCACAACACCGCCGGGCGGCTCTTCTCCACCCCGGCAGCGGGTTCGGCCGCAGGGCCTGCACTGGGTTCATGGCTGCGCACAGTGCGAGTCTGACTTGGCCGCGAGCCAGCGAAATCAGGGATTCTGCGTAGAATCCTCCGAATCGAGCACCATGCGCACCAGTTCGGCCAGCGAGCTGGCGTGCATCTTCTCCATAACGTGGGCGCGATGGATCTCGACCGTGCGCTGGCTCACGCCCAGCTCGGCGCCGACGACCTTGTTGGCCTTGCCGCGGGTGACCAGCCGCAGCACCTCCAGCTCACGCGGCGTCAGCGTCGCCAGCCGCGCCAGGATCTCGGCGCGTGCCGCCAGGCGCGAGCGCGACTCGGCGTCCCGCGCCAGCGCCCGCTGCACGCGATCGAGCAGGTCCTGGTCGCGGAACGGCTTCTGCAGGAAATCGAAGGCGCCCTGCTGCATGGCCTCGACCGCCATCGGCACGTCGCCGTGCCCGGTGATGAACACCACCGGGATCGTGGCGCCGCGCCGGTTGAGTTCCTGCTGCAGATCGAGCCCGCTCATGCCCGGCATGCGCACGTCGAGCAGCAGGCAGCCGGGATGGCGCGGCTCGTAGGCGGCCAGGAATTCCTGGGCCGAGGCAAACACCTGTGCCTGCAGGCCCACCGAGCGGATCAGGAACCGCACCGAACTGCGCACTGCCTCGTCATCATCGACGATGTAGACGCTCGCCGGGTGGATTTTCATGCGCTCGCTCCGTTGACCGCCGGCAGGAAGAAATGAAAGCAGCTGCCACGGGGTTGGTTGGCCCGCCAGGCGAGTTGTCCGCCGTGACTTTCGACGATCGAGCGGCTGATCGCCAGCCCCAGACCTGTGCCCTCGGGCTTGGTGGTCGCGAAGGCCTCGAACAGCCGGTCGCGAATGGCCGGGTCGAGCCCCGGCCCCTGGTCGCTGACGCTCATTTCGATGCCCGCCCCCGAACGTGCGGTGCGCAGCAGCACCAGCCGCTCACAGCCTTCGGCCTGGACGGCTTCGATCGCGTTGCGCACCAGGTTGAGCATGACCTGCTGCAGCTGGATCGTGTCACCCAGCACGTGCGGCAGGTCTGTTCCCAGTTCGATCACCAGTCGCACGCCATTGACGCGGGCGTCGGATTCCGCCAGCACCGCCAGTTCACGCACCACGGCTGTTGAAATCGAGCACTTCCTCGTGGGTCTGGCGATTGCGTACCAGCGCGCGCAGCCGCTTGATGACTTCGCCGGCACGGAGCGACTGTGCGCTGATCTGGCGCAACGCGCTGCGCACTTCATCCAGATCGGGAGTGTCCTGGGTCGCGAACCGCTCCGCCGCCTGCGCATACAGGGTGATGGCGGTCAGTGGCTGGTTGATCTCGTGCGCCAGGCCGGTGGTCATTTCGCCCATGGTCGACAATCGCGCCACATGCGTGAGCCGTTCGCGCGCCTCGCGCACCGCTTCCTCGGCCGCGCGGCGCTGCTCCTCCTGCGCCCGCCTGCCGCTCAGGTCGTGCAGGAAGCCGACGAAGTGCGGCGGATCGTGGGCGTCGATCCGGCCGATCGCCAGCGAGGCCGGGAACCGGCTGCCGTCGCGCCGCATGGCGATCACCTCGCGGCCGATGCCGATGACGCGCGCCTCCCGCGTCTGCAGGTAGCGCTCGAGGTACTGGTCATGCCGACCCCGGTCGGGCTCCGGCATCAGCAGGCTGACATTGCGCCCGACGGCTTCCTCGGCCGCGTAGCCGAACATGCGGCAGGCGGCGCGGTTGAAGGTGTGGATGACGCCCCGATGGTCGATGATGATGACCGCGTCGACGCAGGCGTCGAGCAGGGCCTGCAGTTCGCCGTTCACGGAGCGTTACGCTCAATAGTTTTCGTCGGTCTCCTGGTCGAGATCGTCTTCATCATCATCTTCGTCGTCATCTTCATCCCAGTCGTCATCCTCGTCTTCATCCTCTTCGTCGTCGTCTTCGGGCTTGGCAATATCCGCGCCCGACCAGCCTTCCGGCTGTTCGATCTTGTCGAGGTCGAATTCAGCCCAGGTGTCGACATCGATTTCCTCGATGTCGCCATCGAGGTACTCAATCTCGATCAGTTCCGCGTCCTCGTCCACCGACAGCACGCGAAAGCTGTCGTTCTCGTCGATATTCTCGTACCACTGGCCCACCACGGGCTCGAATTCTCTGGCCACCGCTCTGATCCTCGTCGCTTGCCGCTGCACGGCGGCTCCAGGACGGATATTAGGGTCAGCGCGGCTCCTTAGGCAACGCGGCCGGCGGGCGGGTCGTCAGCCAGTGGCGCCGTCGGCGACATGGTCGAGGTCCTCGAACTGGTCGTTGATTGACGGCCCAGAAGAAGGCGCCGACCGCTGCCACGAGCAGCAGCAGCCCGAGCGGAATCAGCAGCAGGGCGATGCTCATCCCGGGCGCCTCGCGAAACGCCGTGCACGCTCGACCACGTACAGCGAGCTGGCGGACATGCCCAGCGCCGCCAGCCAGGGCGAGACCAGTCCGGCCGCGGCGAGCGGCACCGCGCACAGGTTGTAGCCCAGTGCCCAGCGCAGGTTGGAGCGCACCAGCACCGAGCTGTTGCGGGCAATGCCGATCGCCGCGGCCACCGAGCGGAGTGATTCGTTCATCAGCAGCAGGTCGGCAGCGGCGTGCGCCAGCGCCGCCCCGCCGCCCATGGCGCAGGACACGTGGGCGGCCGCCAGCACCGGGCCGTCGTTGATGCCATCGCCGATCATCAGCACGCGGCGGCCCTGCTGCTGCACAGTCGCTGAGCAGCGCCAGTTTGTCCCGTGGATCCATGCGCCCGGTGGCCTCGGCGATGCCCAGCTCGGCGGCGACGCGGGCCACGGTCGAGCGCCGGTCGCCGCTCGCGATGTAGATCGACAACCCCAATGCGCGCAGTGACTCGATCGCTGCGAGGGCGTCGGGGCGCAGCGCGTCGGTGAGCGCGAAGCTCGCGGCAACGCCGCGGGACGAGCCGAGCCAGATGAACTCATCGTCGTCGTCGCCGGCCGCGTCGTGCGGGAGTGCGGCGGCGGTGAGTTCCGCCACATAGTCGGCTCGCCCGATGCGCCAGATGACACCGTCGACGCTGCCCTCGACGCCCCGGCCGGTGCACTCGCGCGCATCCGCCACGGCCAGGCGCGCGCTGGTCGCAGCCGTGAAGGCCGCGGCCAGTGGATGAACTGAGTGCTGCTCCAGGCTCGCCGCCAGCGCCAGCGAATGCCCGCGGTCCGCGTTGCCGAGGCAGCGGACTTCGCTCACCTGCATGCGTGCGCTGGTCAGCGTGCCGGTCTTGTCCAGCACGACCGTATCGACGGTGGCCAGGCGTTCGAGCGCGTCGGCGCGCGTCACCAGCACCCCGCGCCGTGCCAGGCGGGTGGTGGCGGCCGCCAGCGCCACGGGGGTCGCGAGCGACAGCGCGCAGGGGCAGGTGACCACCAGCACCGCCAGCGTTGCGCCGAAGGCGCGCGCCGGATCGAGCCACAGCCAGATGCCGGCCACGGCAGCCGCGAGCAGCACGATCCAGAACACGAAGTGACTGGCGGCGCGGTCGGCCGCCAGGGCCTGCGGTGGCCGGGTGGCCTGGGCACGCTCGATCAGGGCCGCCATCGATGCCAGCGTGGAGTGGCGCGCATCGCTGCGGGCGCGTACCGTGCACGCCGCGCCCAGGTTGATCGCGCCGCCGGGCAGCTGCGCACCGCTCGGGCGGATTACGGGCAGCGCTTCACCGGTGATAAGCGATTCATCGACCAGCGTGGCGGCGCTCTCGAGGCTGCAGTCCACCGGGATGACGGCGCCGAGCGGCACGACCAGCCGGTCGCCGGCGCACACCGCCGCAAGTGCCACGCGCTCGCTCCCGCCATCGGCATGGAGCCGCGTCACGGTGGCGGGGAGGCTCCGCACCAGCGCCTCACCGGCATTGAGGCTCCCGCGCCGGACGTTCATTTCGACGTGGCGGCCGACCAGCAGGAAAAAAATGAACATGGCCACGGAATCGAAATAGATCGCTCCGCTCCCACGCCAGGTGTTGTAGACGCTGGCGAAGAAGGCCAGCAGGAGCGCGGTCGCCACGGGCACGTCCATCCCGAGCGAGCGGCGGCGCAGGTCGTGCCAGGCGCCGCGCAGGAACGGCGCACCGGAGTAGAACATCACCGGCACCGCGATCAGCATCGCGGTCACGCGCAGGAGCCGTTCGATCCATGGGTCGATCCCGCTCAATGCGCCGGCGTACAGTCCGACGGTGTACATCGACATCTGCATCGCTGCCAGCCCGGCCAGGCCGATGCGTTTGAGCGAGCGCCGCCGCTCGGCGCTCTGCGCCTCGCTGCCGGCCGCGCCATTGAGCGGCACCGGGTGGAAGCCGAGCCGCTCCACCGCCTCGAGCACGGCGCGCAGCCGCGAGCGGCGCGGGTCCCAGGCGACGGTGACGCGCGCGGTGGTGAGGTTGACCTCGACCTGCTGCACGCCGGGGAGCGCGCCGACCTGGGTGCGGATCGAACGCGCGCAGTTGGCGCAATGCATGCCTTCGGCGAAAAACTCGACCTGTTCGAGCCCGCCTTCAAGCTGCCAGTGCAGGTGCGCGCCCGCCGCGTTCAACGCGCCTCCACTGCCGCGGGCGGCGCGGCGCCCAGCTGCGCCGCCTGCCGCAGGTCGCCGTTCAGGCGCGCGCGCAGCAGCCATTGCTCCTGGTCGTCCGCGAGTTCCAGCCACCAATGCGCTGCCGGCAGGGCGATCGCAGGCGCAGGTGTAAAGCGCACCGGCCCGCGCCAGCGTCAGGCCGCGATCGGCGCCGCTGTCGGTCGGATGCGTCAGTCGCAGGCGCAGCGTCGGCGGCGCGGCCCCGTGCAGCGTTATGGTGCAGCGCTGTCCGGCCGCATCGAAGCTTAGGGTGGCGCCGATCCCCAGCCGCGCCGCGAGGCCAAGCCGTTGCTGCTCGCGATCGAGCGCGCCGCCTTCCCAGTGGTAGTTCTTCGGCAGCTCGCGGTCGCCGCGCGTTACCGCCAGCGCAAGCGAGGCGAGGCTCCCCGCCACCGCGAGCAGCGGCAGGGCGATCACCAGGACAAGCACGGGATTCACGGGTCTGCGCATGGTGATCTACCTGGAAGGCGCGAGCAGCCGGGCGCCGTGAGTGGCTGCGATGCGCGGATCATCGCGTGCGACGATGTGGAAATAAATGGATTCGGAGCCCGCCGGCTGGTAGGTGTCGCGCCGGACGCGCACCACCGCCGGGTAAACCTCGCCTGGTGCGACGCTGTAGGCGGGCCGGGCCGGGTCGAGCGTCAGCGTGCCAGGACCGGTCACCGAGACGTCAAAGGTGCGATTGAGCTCGGACTTGTTGAGGATCTTCAGCGTGTAGACATTTTCGATGCGGCCGTCATCGAGCAGCCGGAACAGGCTGTTGCGGTCCCGGATCACGTCCAGCCCGAGCGGCGTGCGCAGGTACAGGGCCACACCGAACCCCACCGCGAGCAGGGCGAGAATGGCGCCGTACACCATGATCCTGGGACGCAACACATGGGTGGTGCCGCGATCGAGCGCGTGCTGGGTCGTGTAACGGATCAGGCCACGCGGGTAATTCATGCGGTCCATCACGTGGTCGCAGGCGTCGATGCAGGCAGCGCAGGCGATGCACTCGTACTGCAGTCCCTTGCGGATGTCGATGCCGGTGGGACAGACCTGCACGCACCAGGTGCAGTCGATGCAGTCGCCCAGACCCTGGGCGCCGCGCGGCGCCGTGCGGCGGCGTGAACCGCGCGGTTCGCCGCGTTCGCCGTCGTAGGTGATGATCAGCGTGTCCTGGTCGAACATGGCGCTCTGGAAGCGCGCGTAAGGACACATGTAAAGGCACACCTGTTCGCGCAGGTACCCGGCGTTGCCATAAGTGGCAAAAGCGTAGAACAGAATCCAGAACATCTCCCACGGGCTCGGCGCCCCCATCGATACGTCGCCGAGCAGAGTGCGGATTGGGGTGAAGAAGCCGACGAAGCTGAAGCCGGTCCAAAGGGCGAAGGTAATCCACAGCACCTGCTTCGCACTTTTCCGCAGCAGCTTCCGTGCTCCCCAGGGCGCCGCATCGAGCTTGATGCGCGCCTGGCGGGTGCCCTCGGTGAGGCGCTCCAGCCACAGAAAAGCTTCGGTCCATACCGTCTGCGGACAGGCGTAGGCGCACCACAGCCGGCCGGCCAACGCCGTGAAGAAAAACAGCGACAACGCCGCCAGCACCAGCAGCCAGGTCAGGAAGATGAAGTCCTGCGGCCACATGACCAGCGAGAAGACGTAGAACTTGCGTTCGCGCAGATCAAAGAGCACAGCCTGGCGACCGTGCAGGTCGAGCCAGGGCAGCAGATAGTAGAGCCCGAGCAGCACCCAGACCGCCAGGGCGCGCAGCCGTGCGAACCGGCCCTGAATTTCACGCGGGTATATTTTCTCGTGGGCCTGGTAGTACGAACCGCTGGCGGCATCAGCCGATGCGCCAGGCTGGACGTTCATGAGGGCGCTCCGGGCGTGCGTGCGCGGCGATCACCGCCGCTGATCTGGCCGTGCACGAACAGCGTCAGCGCGCTGGCCAGCGCGCTCAGGCACCACAGGCCGAAGAAGCCCAGCGTGTAGACCCCGACGCGATCAATGCGATCGCTCTCGGCGAAGCCGCTCAGCAGGTCCTCGGGTGCGACGAATGCAAAAAAGAACATCGTCCCCGCGCAGGCCGCCAGAAACGAAGCCCAGAGCACGGCACCGGCAGCGAGCGCGCGCCGCCGCACGGCGGTCGGAGGCGCGGCTTCAGTTGGCGGCAGCACCACTGCTTCCGCCCGCGCCGAGCGACAGGACATAGGCGGCCAGGAGTCTTACCCGCTGCGCTCCAAGTCGCTCCAGCTGCGCGGGCATCTGGCCCTGTCGGCCGCCCGCAATGGAGGCGCGCACCGCGTCCACGGAGCCGCCATAGAGCCAGGTGTGATCCGTGAGGTTGGGGGCGCCGATAACCGGGTTGCCGCGTGCGTCCTCGCCGTGGCAGGCGACGCAATTGACCGCATACAGCTGCTTGCCCGCCGCGAGGTCGCCGGCCGGGAGCGAGCGGCCGGACAGTGACAGCACGTAGGCCATCACGTTCTCGACCCCGGCGGTTCCGAGCATATCCTGCCAGGCGATCATGACTCCGGCGCGGCCGCCGCTGATCGTGGCCTCGATCTGTTCGGGCGAGCCGCCATAGAGCCAGTCCTGGTCGCTGAGGTTCGGGAAGCCGGGATTGCCGTGCCCATCGGAGCCGTGGCAGACCGCACAGTTGTTCGCAAACAGATTGCGCCCCATGGCCAATGCGGCCGGGTCGGTGCGCAACTCGGCCACCGATTTTCCGGCAAAGCGCGCCATGATCTGTTGTGCCTGGGCCTCGCTGGCGCGCTGCTGGGCTTCATGCTGGTTGACGGCGGTCCATCCGAGCCGCCCGGCAAAATTGCCGAACCCCGGATACAACGCCAGATAGCCGATTGCGAAAGCCACCGAGATGAAGAACATCCACAGCCACCAGCGCGGCAGCGGATTGTTGTATTCGCCCAGGTCCCCGTCCCAGACGTGGCCGGTGGTCTCGGCGCCGGGCTGGGGTTCGTCACCGCTCCGTCGCCGCATCGCGGCCATCAGCCATACGGCGCCGACGATGTTGAGTGTCGTCAGTATAATGATGAAAGCGCTTAATCCCGGGGTCACGACGCACGCTCCCTGTGGCTTGGGTCGGTGACGGCGCTGTCTTCTTCCAGAGGCACACGCGCGGCGGCGTCAAAGGCCTGGCGGCGCCGGTCGCTCCAGGCCCAAACCGCGACGCCGCTCATCAGCACGATCAGCACCGCGGTGAAGATGCCGCTGAGGATTCCAAACAGGCCTTGCATGTTATGCATGGTGGGTTCCAGCTACTTCCAGCCCTGCGATGCCAGTCCCAGGCCCTGCAGGTAGGTGATCAGGGCGGTGAGTTCCGTCTGGCCTTCGACCGCGGCGCTGGCGCCGGCGATCTGCTCATCGGTATAGGGCACACCCACGAAGCGCAGCGCGCGCAGCTTTTTCGGTGTGACGCTGGAGTCGATCTTGTTGTGCGCCAGCCAGGGGAAGCCGGGCATGTTTGATTCCGGCACGACGTCACGTGGATTGAGCAGATGGATGCGTTGCCAGTCGTCGGAGTAGCGGCCGCCGACCCGCGCCAGGTCGGGCCCGGTACGCTTGGAGCCGAACTGGAACGGATGGTCGTAGACCGATTCACCAGCCAGCGAGTAGTGGCCGTAGCGTTCGGTCTCGCCGCGCAGCGGGCGGATCATCTGCGAATGGCAGTTGTAGCAGCCTTCGCGCACGTAGATGTCGCGGCCCTCGAGCGCCAGCGCGCTCAAGGGAGAGATCCCGGGCGCCGCCCTGGTCACCTGGCCCGAAAGGTACAGGGGCACGATTTCCACCAGGCCGCCGACGCTGATGACCAGCGCGATCAGTACCGCCAGCAGCCCCACGCGTTTTTCGATGATGTCGTGTTTCACGTTCAACGCTCTCCCTGCGGCCGCATCGCTGTGGATTTCATGCCGGGGCCATGACCGGCTGGTCGATCTGCGGGCCGCGCTCCTGCAGCGTACGGCGCACGTTGTAGATCATGAGGAACATGCCGGAGAGCACCAGCGCGCCGCCGCACAGGCGCACGATGTAGAACGGGTGCGTGGCCTGCAGCGCTTCCACGAAAGTATAGGTCAGCGTGCCGTCGGCGTTGGTCGCCCGCCACATCAACCCCTGCATCACGCCGGCGATCCACATTGCCGCGATATACAGCACGACGCCGATGGTGGTAGTCCAGAAGTGCCAGTCGATCAGCCGCGTGCTCCACATGCTGGTGCGCCCGTAGAGGCGCGGGATCAGCGAATAGAGGCATCCGATCGTGACCATCGCGACCCAGCCAAGCGCGCCCGAATGCACGTGACCGATGGTCCAGTCGGTGTAGTGCGAGAGCGCGTTGACGGTCTTGATCGACATCATCGGTCCCTCGAAGGTCGACATGCCGTAGAACGACAGCGACACGATCAGGAACTTGAGGATTGGATCGGTGCGCAGCTTATGCCACGCGCCCGACAGCGTCATGATGCCGTTGATCATGCCGCCCCAGGATGGCGCCAGCAGCATCAGGCTGAACACCATGCCGAGCGACTGCGCCCAATCGGGGAGCGTGGTGTAGTGCAGGTGGTGCGGACCCGCCCACATATAGATGGAGATCAGCGACCAGAAGTGCACCACCGACAGGCGGTAGGAATACACCGGCCGGCCGGCCTGCTTGGGCACGAAGTAGTACATCATGCCGAGGAATCCGGCGGTCAGGAAGAAACCCACGGCGTTATGGCCGTACCACCATTGCACCATCGCATCGACCGTACCGGCATAGACCGAGTACGACTTGGTCAACGTCACCGGGATTTCGGCGCTGTTGACGATGTGCAGCACCGCCACCGTGATGATGAAGGCCGCAAAGAACCAGTTGGCGACGTAGATGTGCTTGACGCGGCGGATCGCCAGCGTGCCGATGAACACGATCGCGTAGGCCACCCACACGATCGCGATCAGGATGTCGATCGGCCATTCGAGCTCGGCGTATTCCTTGCCGCTGGTGATGCCGAGCGGCAGTGTCACGGCCGCGAGCAGGATGATCAGCTGCCAGCCCCAGAAGGTAAATTCGGCCAGCTTGTCCGAGATCAGCCGCACGTGGCAGGTGCGCTGCACGATGTAATACGAAGTGGCGAACAGCGCCGAGCCGCCGAAGGCGAAGATCACCGCGTTGGTATGGAGCGGGCGCAAGCGGCTGTAGGTCAGCCACGGGGTGTCGAAGTTCAGGGCCGGCCAGATCAGCTGCGCCGCAAGCAGCAGGCCCACGCTCATGCCGACCACGCCCCAGACGATCGTCATCAGGGCGAACTGGCGCACCACCCGGTCATTGTAGGTTGCTCCGGCCAGCGTGCTTGCGGTTCCCTGGGCCATGTGTGATTTCTCCGCCGTGTGCTCGACGCGGGTCGCGCGCGTCTGCATATGTTCGGTGAATGCTGTGCGGCCGCGAATCCGTAGGTACACTTAAGCTCCGACACCGTCCCTACGTACAAGCCACTATTTACCATGAATTCTGCCAAGACAGCGAGCGCCGCCCGACGGGGTCCCCTGGCGGCGGCCCGGCGCGTGGTCGTCAAGGTAGGCTCGGCCCTGCTGGTCGATCCGCACAGCGGCCGGCTCAACCGCGCCTGGCTGGAGACCCTGGTCGAGGACCTGTTGCGGCTCCGGCGCCGCGGCCAGCAGCTGATCCTGGTGTCCTCGGGGGCGATTGCGCTGGGTCGGCGGCACCTGGGCCTGGCGGCGGGGACGCTGCGGCTCGAGGAAAGCCAGGCCGCGGCGGCGGTCGGCCAGATTCGCCTGGCGCATGCCTACAAGGAATTGCTGGAGGCGCACCAGGTGACGGTCGCGCAGGTGCTGCTGACGCTCGAGGACAGCGAGCAGCGCACCCGCTACCTCAATGCGCGCGCGACGCTCGAGTCGCTCCTCGGGCTCGGGGCGATTCCGGTGATCAACGAGAACGATACGGTCGCAACCGCTGAGATCCGCTACGGTGACAACGACCGGCTGGCGGCGCGCGTGGCGCAGATGACCAGCGCCGATTGCCTGGTGCTGCTCTCCGACGTCGACGGGCTCTATACCGCCGACCCCAATCGTGCCGGCGATGCCCGGTTCATCGACCGAGGTGGCGCAGATCACGCCCGAGATCGAGGCGATGGCCGGCGGTTCCGCATCCGAACGTGGGCTCGGGCGGCATGGCGACCAAGATAGCCGCCGCGCGCATCGCCGTCGGGCGCGGGCTGCCACATGTGCATCGCGCCCGGCGAGCACCGGCATCCGCTCAAGCGCATCGAGGCAGGCGCGCGTTGCACCTGGTTCATGCCGGCGTCCACGCCGGTGGCGGCGCGCAAGCAGTGGATCGCCGGCACGCTTCGTCCGGCCGGCGCGGTGCACATCGACGCGGGCGCGCAGCGTGCGCTCGCCGCCGGCAAGAGCCTGCTGCCGGCCGGCGTTACCGGCACACTCGGCCATTTTGAATCGGGCGACACGGTCAGTGTCCTGGGCCTCGATGGGCGCGAAATGGCGCGCGGCATCGCCGGCTATTCCGATGCCGATACCGCCAGGATCCTCGGCCGCCGCAGCGGCGAGATTGAGGCGCTGCTGGGCTATCGCGGTCGCGAGGAACTGATCCATCGCGACGACCTGGTGATCCTGCGCCATGAGTGACGTGCACGCCCTGATGCAGGAGATTGGCCACGCGGCAGTGGCCGCAGCCGTGCCGCTGGCCCGCGCGGACGCCGCAGTCAAGAATCGCGCCCTGCTGGCCGCAGCCGTCATCGCTCCGTGACTATCGCGTGGCGATACTCGCGGCCAATGCGGCCGACCTGGCGAGCGCGCGCGCCGCGGCCCTGAGCCCAGCCCTGCTCGATCGGCTGCAGCTCGACGACCAACGGGTCGAGGCGATGGCGAAGGGCCTCGAGGACATAGCCGCGCTCGCCGATCCGGTCGGCAGTGTCAGCGCAGAGTGGACGCGGCCCAACGGTCTGCGCATCCAGCGCGTGCGAGTGCCGCTCGGGGTAATCGGCATCATCTACGAGAGCCGCCCGAACGTGACGGCGGATGCGGGTGCGCTGTGTCTCAAGTCCGGCAATGCGGCGATCCTGCGCGGCGGATCCGAGAGCGGGCGCTCCAGCGCCGCGATCCACGCCTGCCTGCGCGTGGGGCTCGAAGCGGCCGGCCTCCCGGCGGCCTGCATCCAGCTGGTGCCGACGGCCGATCGCGCCGCGGTGGGCGAAATGCTGGGCGGCATGCAGGAGTTCATCGACGTGCTGGTGCCGCGCGGCGGCAAGAGCCTGGTCGCGCGCGTGCAGGCTGAGGCGCGCGTGCCGGTCATCGGCCATCTGGAGGGCAACTGCCACGTCTACGTCGATCGCGACGCCGACGCGCAGATGGCGCGTGCCATCGTACTGAATGCCAAGCTCCGCCGCACCGGCGTATGCGGTGCCGCGGAGACCCTGCTGATCGATCGCGCCGCCGCGCCCGCACTGGCTACAGTCGCTGATTGCGGCGCTGCTCGCGGCTGGCTGCGAAGTGCGCGCAGATGAGGGCGTGCGCGCAATCGCCGCCGACGCACGGGTGCGGGAGGCCAGTGAACAGGACTGGTACACGGAATATCTCGACGCGATCATCGCCGTGCGCCTGGTCGACGGTGTCGAGGGTGCGATCGGGCATATCGCCCGCTATGGATCCGCGCACACCGAATCGATCGTGACGGCGGATCCGGCGACCGCTGAGCGCTTCCTCGCCCGCGTCGACAGCGCGATCGTGCTGCACAACGCCTCGACGCAGTTCGCCGACGGCGGCGAGTTCGGCATGGGCGCCGAGATCGGCATCTCCACCGACCGCTTTCATGCGCGCGGGCCGGTCGGGGTCGAACAGCTCACCAGCTATAAGTATGTGGTGCGCGGCTCGGGGCAGGTGCGGCCAGGCTGAGGGCGCGGGCACGGTAGTGCGCGAGGATGGCGGCGGCGCGCGCCGGCGCCGCGAACAGCTGCACTTTGGTAAGCGCATCGGCCAGCGCGGCGCTCGGGGCGATGACGGCCGCCGTGCGCCGTGCCGCGCGGCGGGCGTAACCGCCACCCGCACCGGGCCAGTAATAGCCGCGATGTTCGCGCGGCGCCGCCGCGGCCTCGCACGCGCTGACCGCCAGCGCGCAGTCCTGCAAGGCCAGCGCTGGCATGGTCCCGGCACCGGAGTCGTAGCCGGCGCGGAGCGCGACCGGCCAGGGGAGCGAGCCGAAGACGCGCAGGTCACCGCCGGCGTTGACCAGGCCGGCGTGCACGCCGCCCCGGCGCAGCGCAGCCACTGCCAGATCCACCGCATAGCCCTTGGCGATGCCACCCAGGTCGAGCCTGGCGCGCCGCTTCAGCCGCAGTCCGCGCTTTCCGACCGGCACCCAGTCCATGACCGAGCCATGGCCCGGCAGCGCCGGCTCGAAACCACCCGCCGTTCTCGCGCACAAGTCACGGCACAAGCTCAGCAGGGCGCTCGTCCAGGGATGCACCGGGATCACGCCGCCCGGGGCGGTGCGATTCAGCCGCGCCAGCTCACTCCCGTTGCGCGTCGGGTGGAACAGGCGGTCAACATTATGTATAGCCGTGAATGCCTCGCTCACCGCCCGCTCGCCCGCAAGGGCGTCCGCGGCACGAGCCTCAATCGCCACCAGAGTGCCCATGGCCGGGCGCAGTCTTGTGACAGCCTGTTCTTGACACACGCGTGGATCTTAGTAAGAATCATTCGCATTCGCAATAACCCCAGTCATGATCGGAGGCCTCCCCGGATGCCAGCAGTGGCACGCAATCGTCCAGGTCCACTGATCCTGGCCGCGGCAATGGCCTTGCTGGCGGCCCCCGCCTGGGCGGCCAGCACAGTGGCCGAGCTGGAAGCGCGCGTCGCGGCGCTGGAATCCGAGCTGCAAGCGCTCCGTGCGCAGCTGGCGCCGCCAGCGCAAGCGAGCAGCCCGCCGGCCACGCAGGGAGCTGCCGACGGGCCGCAGCTGACCTGGTTTGGTTACGGGGAACTGAACTACACCCGCCCGGTGGACGCTCCTGACCAGGCACGTGCCGATCTCGCACGATTCGTGATCGGGGCGGGCTACCGCTTCGACGAGCGCACGCGCCTGCAGAGCGAACTCGAGCTCGAGCACGCGGTCTCCTCCGCCTCTGATCCGGGCGAAGTAGAAATCGAGCAGGCCTACATCGAGCGCGAACTGGGCAGTGACCTGCACGCGCGCTTCGGGCTGTTCCTCATTCCCAGCGGTCTGCTCAACGAAAATCACGAGCCAACGCGCTATTACGGAGTGTTCCGTAACCAGATCGAGACCGCCATCATCCCGAGCACGTGGCGCGAGGGCGGCGCCGGGCTCCAGGGCAACACGGCCGGCGGCCTGCGCTGGGATCTCGGAGTGACCACGGGTTTCGACCTGTCGAAGTGGGATGCTGCCTCGGCCGACGGCGCGGAATCGCCGCTGGGCGCGATCCACCAGGAGCTCGCGCTGGCGCGTGCCGCGCAGGCCTCCGCATATCTGGCGGCGAACTACACCGGCATCAACGGCCTGCGCTTCGGTGCTTCGGTCTTCAGCGGCGGCGCCGCGCAACGCCAGAGCGGCCTGCCGGACAGCCGCGTGACGCTGTGGGAGGGCCATGCGCGCTGGCAGGTGGGTAGCTGGGAACTGTCGGCGCTGTACGCGCGCGGCCATATTTCCGGCACGGGGGCGCTGAATCGCAGCTACGCCGCGCAGCAGTCCGCTGCGACGCTGGTGCCCGAGGATTTCTACGGCGCCTTCCTGGAAGCGGCCTGGCGCGCCCGCGCCGGGCGTGCCTGGCCGTTCACGCCGTTTGTGCGCGCCGAGCGTTTCAATACCGGTTCCGGCTACGCCCGAGTCGGCCCCGGCCCGAGGCCGCGCGCCCGCGCGGCCCAGAGTGCGTATACGGCGGGAGTGCAGCTGGAGTTTGCGCCCGGAGTGATCTTCAAGAGCGACTACGTGGATTATTCCGGCGGCCAGGCGGGCGATCGCTTCGATGTGGGTCTCGGCTATGAGTTCTGAGGCGCGCCCCTGGCCTCTGGCCGGCGGCTGCGTGCTGGCCGTGCTCGCGCCGGCACCCGCGCTGATGGCCGCCGACTACCTCTCGCTCGAGGCGGCACAGCGCGCGATCTTCCCCGAAGCGCTGGGATTCGAGCCCGTGGCCCTGCAGCCGACGGCGGCGCAACGCCAGGCCGTCGCGGCATTGGCCGGCGCGCAGCCGCCGCGCGGCCGGCTCGCGGCCTGGCGGGTGCGCGGGCCGGCGGGCGAGCTGGGGTTTTTCTTCAGCGACGAAGTGGTAGGTCGGCAGGATTTCATCGATTACGCACTCGGCATCGATGCCGATGGCACCCTGCGCCGGCCCGAGATCATGAGTTACCGCGAGAGTCACGGCGGAGAAGTCCGCAATACGGCCTGGCGCGGCCAATTCGCGCAGCGGCGGGCCGGCGCGGCGCTGCGCCCCGTGATCGATATCCGCAACATTGCCGGTGCGACGCTCTCTTGCGAACATCTGACCGCGGGCGTGCGCTACCTGGCCGCGCTCTGGCAGGTGCTGCTGCGCCCGCCAGGTCCGTCGCCATGAACCGCCGCGTGGGCCGGCGATCGGCCGAGATGGCGGGTGAATATGGCGCGCGCCTGTCGCGGCGCATCAGCGCGGCGCTGCTGGCCACGCTGGCGGCGCTGTGGCTGACGGGCGCTATCTGGCTGCTGCTGCATTACCTGTGGGCGCAACCGGACGAATTTGGCATTGCCCGTCACCCGCTCGAGGCGCCGACCATGCTCGTGCACGGGGTCATCGCCATGCTGGCCCTGTTCCTGCTCGGCTGGTTCGCCGGCCGTCACGCGGGCGCGGCGAGCAGCGGGCGCCGCGTCGCCAGCGGCGTGCTGCTCACCGTGCTGATGGCCATGCTGGTCGCTGCCGGCTGCGCGCAGCTGTTCCTGACCGGCGCGGCCTGGCAGTCGGCCGCCGCGCTGACGCATGAATCGCTCGGTGTGGCGTTGCTGCTGCTGGTGCTGGCGCACGCGCGCCGCGCTAGGGCTGCTTACCGGGCGCGTGCCGCGGGTGCCGGAGATCAGGCTGGTGCGAGTGGACCGCTCCGTCAGCATGAGCGGCGTGGGCCGGATCGGCGCCGCAGCGCTCACAATTGACCCAGCCGGAATCGCCGTTGGCGTAGTACTCCTTCTTCCAGATCGGGAGCCGGTGCTTTACTTCGTCAATGATGTAGCGGCAGCCGCGGAAGGCCTCGTCACGGTGCGCTGCGCTTGCGCCCACCCAGACTGCGATCGCGCCCAGTTCCAGCGCGCCGAGGCGGTGCACGCACAGCGCGCCGCGCAACCCGCAGCGCTCGCGCGCCTCGGCGATGATGCGTTCGCCCTCGCGCAGCGCCAGCGGCGCGTACGCCTCGTATTCGAGCCGGGTGACGCGCTGCCCTTCGTTGTGGTCGCGTACCCAGCCCTCGAAGGCCGCAAAGCCGCCGCAGGACGGGTCGGCGAGCTCGGCGCGCAGCGCGGCGCCATCGAGCGCCGTGCTGCTGAGGCGGAACATGCTCATCCGCCCGCCACCGGCGGCAGGAACACGACGCTGTCGCCCTCGCGCAGCGGCTGCGACCAGTCGGCAAACTCCTCGTTGACTGCCACCCGCAGTTGCTCGGGCGCGAGCTGCAGGCCGTGGCGCGCGCGCAGTTCCTGGTAGAGCTCGCGCGCGTCGCGTGCGCGGCTGGTCACGGTCTCGGCGTTCCGCCCGGCCTGCTCGCGCAGCAGCGCGAAATACTGGATCTGCAGCGTTTGTGGTGCAGCTTGCGCGGAGGGTGCAAGCGGTGCAGCTGGCGCGTCTGGCCGGGTGTCGAGCTGGCTGTGCGCGGCGCGGTATTCCTCAGTCGTATTGATGTTGTCGAGCGCCCGCGGCGTGCGCAGCGCCAGCAGGGCGACGTCGGCTGCCGCCAGGAAACCGCGCGGGCAAAGCTGGCCGCGTCCGATCCAGGTGTCGATCGCCGCGCGGCTGGCAGGCTCGTAGATCGCACACAGCGGTTCGGGTTGGCCATCGTGGCTGCTGCGGAATGCGGTCGCCAGCCGGCGCGGATCGCGCGCGGCGATCAGCTGCTGCAGGGTGGCGGTATCGAGGAACGGCAGATCGCAGGCCAGCACCAACCAGGCCGCCTGCGGGTGCGCGTCGAGCGCGGCGTGGATGCCGGCGATGGGCCCCAGCTCCGGCAGCAAATCGGCGATGCAGGCCTGAGCGGCGCGGCGCGGATCGGCGAGCTGCTCGGCGCGCACCGACACGTAGCTGCGCGCCACCAGCGGCTCGAGCAGCGCGAGCGCGCGCGCGAGCTGCGTCTGGCCCGCGTATTCGAGCGCGGCCTTGTCGCGCTGCATGCGCCGGCTCCGTCCGCCGGTGAGCACCAGTCCGTACAGTGGTGCGCTCATCGGCGCGTCCGCCGGCGCACCGGTGCCCGACCCACGGCGCGCCGGCCACCCGACTTGTGCAGCAACCTGACCTCGGCGATGCGGATCCGGTGCGATAGAGCCTTGCACATATCGTAGATCGTGAGCGCCGCGATGCTGGCGCCGGTCAGGGCCTCCATTTCCACGCCGGTCTTGTGGTGCGTCTCGACCCGGCAGCGGATGCGCAGCTGGTTGCGGGGCCCGGCGGCAATGGCGATGCTGCAATGCTCGAGCGGCAGCGGGTGACAGAAGGGGATAAATTCGGCCGTGCGCTTGGCCGCCATGACGCCGGCGATGATTGCCGTGTCGTACACCGGTCCCTTGGCGGTGCGATGCCCGGTGGCGCGCAGCGCGCGGGCCACCGCCGCGGGCAGCACCAGGCGGGCCTCGGCTTCGGCGATGCGATGCGTGACCGCCTTGGCGCCGACCCCGACCATGGTGGGCCGGCGCGCCGCGTCGAGGTGGCTGAGCCCGGCGCTGCCGCGCGCTCTGGAGCTGATCCTGGCCACGCCCGTCAGCCGCCCACGTGGTTCATTTCGACCCGCGGCGCGTGCGCCTTGCCGGCCTGGTCGCGCAGTTCGCTGTAGCGATCCGCGCGCGCTTCCCAGCAGCCCTGGATTGCCGCCAGCAGTTCCTCATCGCTGGCGCCGGCGCGGAGCGGGGCGCGCAGGTCGAGGCCGTGGGTGGCGAACAGGCAGGTGTACAGCGCGCCATCGGAGGATAGCCGGGCGCGCGAGCAGTCGCCGCAGAAGGGCTGCGAGACCGAGGAGATCAGGCCGATTTCCCCGCCACCATCCGCATAGGCGTGGCGCGCCGCCACTTCGCCCACGTGATCTGGCTCGAGCGGCCGCAGCGGCCAGCGCGCGCCGATCAGCGCCAGCAGTTCGCGCGACGGCACGACCTGGGCGCGCTGCCAGTCGTTGCGATTGCCGACGTCCATGTACTCGATCAGCCGCACCGTGATGCCGGTGCCGCGGAAATGCTCGAGCAGCGGCAGCACCGTGTGATCATTGACGCCACGCTGCACCACCGCATTGATCTTGATGGGCGCAAGACCGGCGCGCTGCGCGGCGGCAATGCCGGCCAGTACTTCGGCGGGGCTGCCCAGCTCGTCCGGCCATGCGCGCGAACACCCGCGGGTCGAGGCTGTCGAGGCTGACGGTGACGCGCTGCAGGCCTGCGGCGCGCAGCTCGGCCGCGTGCTGCGGCAGCAGTACGCCGTTGGTGGTCAGCGCCACGTCGTCCACGCCGGGCAGGGTGGTGAGATCGCCGATGAGTTCGGCCAGGCCGGCGCGCAGCAGCGGTTCGCCGCCGGTAATGCGCAGCTTGTGCGCGCCGAGCCGCAGGAACAGCCGCGCAAGCCGCACGATCTCCTCAAAGCTGAGCCGCTCGGTGGACTTCAGGAAGCGGTAGTGCTCGTGGTAGCGCTCGCGCGGCATGCAGTAGGGACAGCGGAAATTGCAGCGGTCGGTCACCGAAATGCGCAAATCGCGCAGCGGACGGCCCAGCGTGTCGCGCGGCCGCCTGGGCTGGAAGGGGGACAGCGCAGCATTGTGTTCGGAACTCATTGCCCTAGGCTACCAGCGATACAGCCGTGTGAGGAAACCCTTGGGCAGGCTCGCCGGCCCCGGCGGCAATTCAACGAAGCCGTCGGTGTGCGCCAGCGCGGTGAAATCCCCCGAACCGTTAGTCGGGCAGGGCGTAGCCCAGGGCCGGCCCCAGTCATCGCGGCTCACCTTGACCGGCATGAAACCGGTCAGCGCCGGCGTCCACTCGAGCGCCGCCGCCAGCGCGATCCGCTCCGAATCCGCGCTGCGCACACCCATGGCGGCAAACAGCGCCGGCAGCACGTAGCGCGACAGGCACACCAGCGTGGAGACCGGATTGCCAGGCAGCGCGAACACGGCACGCCCTTCGGGCGTGGTGCCGAACCACATCGGGCGGCCCGGCCGCTGCGCCACGCCGTGCAGCACGCATTGCACGCCCAGCGCCCCGAGCGCTTTTGGCACCAGATCGAACTTGCCCATCGAAACCCCGCCCGAGAGCACCAGCACTTCGTGCGTGCGCAGGTGGCGTCCCAGGCGCTCGTGCAGCGTGGCGGCGTCATCGTCGACGTGATCTTCCGCGACGCGCTGGAAACCGCGCTCGCGCAGCGCCGCGGCGACGGCATAGGCATTGGAGCGGCGGATCTGGTGCGGCGCGATCGGCTCGCCCGGCTCCACCAGCTCGCTGCCCGTGGATATCACGATGATCGAGGGTTGGCCGCTGACCCGCAGCCGGGCCATGCCGGCCGAAGCGGCCACGGCGATCTCCGGCGCATGCAGCACGGTGCCTGCGGCCAGGAGCAGCGCGCCCTGGCGCTGGTCGCTCGCCCGCCGGTGCACATTCTTCCACGGCGTGGCGAGCGACAGGTTTTCGATCTCTGCCGTGCCGTTGTCGAGCCTGATGCGCTCGACCGGCACGACGCAGTCGCAACCCGCGGGTAGCACCGCGCCGGTCATGATCTCGATGCAGTGTCCGCCATCGCGCAGCGTCAGCGGCGGCTCGCCCGCCGCCTGTGTCGCCTGGATGCGGAAGCGCCGCTGGCCGGTGGCAGCCGCGCCCGAGGCCAGCGCGATGCCGTCCATGCTGACCCGATCGAAGGGCGGCTGGTCACGCTCGGCGTATACGTTCTCGCGCAGCACCGCGCCCGCGCATTGCGCCACCGGGAGCGACTCGATCGGCAGGCACACCAGGTGCTCGCCGATCATGCGTCCGGCGGTGTTTGGATCGATCTCGGTCACCAGCCAGTCCTGCACATATCAAGAGGAGACACCGGATGGTACAACGGGCCGGACGGCGATGGTGCCTGTGGCCGGTTCGTGACACCATACCGGGCCCGAAAAGCGCCCGTAGCTCAGTTGGATAGAGCACCTGGCTTCGAACTAGTCCTATACGGTAGCCTTAGGCGGTTTCCGCAAAGGCTAAGACGTGTTGCATTGCGCCCGTAGCTCAGTTGGATAGAGCACTGCGCTTCGAACGCAGTGGTCGGCGGTTCGAATCCGTCCGGGCGCGCGTCAATATTTGGGGTCGATTCCGGAGACATGGGTACAAGAGTGCCCGCGCCAGCTGCGGACCAGGATCACCACCCATTCGCGCGGAGGGAGCGCCGTTCGGGCGAGTCAGTCAGCCCTCCTGAATCGCCGACTGTCGGCTTTGTGGAAGCCCAACTTGCGGACCTGGGTCACGAGCGCCAATCCATTCTGCTAAGTGAAAGGATTAACCAGCGGGACGCCGGTAGGCCGGTAGTGGTCAGTATTCCGGGTCGCCACAGTCAGGTCGTGGATCAGCGCTGTAGCCGCGATCTGCTTGTCGAGCGGATTTTCAGGATGTGGCGCTCGCAGCCGTCCCCAGATCTGGGCCGCTTCTTGATCAAAGGGCAAGATGGCAGCTGCATAATCGACGGTTAGGCGATCCAGCCAGCGCTCAAGGCGTGCAGACTGCGCAGAATCACCGCGGTGCCTGATCATTTCTACTCCCTGCCGAAGTTCGCCAATTGTAATTGCGGACAAGAACAGGGCAATGTTGTTCCGACTCGCGTCGCCAAAGAATTCGCGCACGCCGGCATTGGCCTTGTCGCCCTTGCGCGCTTCGCTGATCACATCGGTATCCACCAGAAACACGATCAGCCTCGGCGATCTACTTGCATTCTAGCGAAGTCCTTGTCGTGGCCAACGTCAGGCATAGATGCCAGTACATCAGCCAAAGCCCGTCGCCGGGGACCTCGAAGTGCAGTCTGCAGAATCTCGCGATGTTCCTGTTCAGCACTGTGATTGTTTTTCGCAGCACGCTGCTTCAGTGCCTTGACCAATTCGTCCGCTACATTACGAACCATTAGCTGCGCCATCCATCTGCTCCTAGATACCCAGATGCTAGCAATGATAGCGCCAGGCAAACTGAAATGCAAGCAGTGCTAGCACTTCGAGCATCGAGATGGCTGAGCCCATCTTGGTGCGCCGATAGCTGCCATTGGCCGGCGCCGGCTCAAGGTCAGAGTTACTCATTGCCGGTGCCCGGAAAAATGAGCAGTGTCAAGTTCGGAACTGGGCGTCAATGGCAAAATCCGAGGCCGGTGACATCGCCCCTGCCAGCGAAACTGGTTTGACACCGTTGATTTTGGACCCGCGGGCGAACGGTCCTCTTTGACCCGCAGCGGCCGGACCTGACTGGCGGCTATCGGGCAGGCTGATCAGGCCTTTCGCGCGCTCCATTGCTTTGATTAAATGAGCCCGCCGAAATAGGGGAGCAGACCATGCAGATTTCCGTCTCGCGAACCAAGCACGATTATCTCAAGTGGGGATTTTTCGCCCTGATGGCACTGTGCACCCTGGTGGTTCTCTATGCGGACGAGCGCTTCTGGTTCGATCCGAATGACCCCGAGTGGCGCCACATTGCGCCGTTCAAATGGCAATTGCTGGTGCACGCTCCCTTCGGCGCCATTGCCCTGCTGTTGGGGCCGCTGCAGTTCTCCGACACCATCCGCCGCACGCGGCCTCACCTGCACCGATGGACCGGCCGGGTCTATATCGGCGCGGTGACCTTGGCCTCTCTGGTCGCGGCCAACTTCGGCCCCAAGTTCGAGCCCAAATCCATCCAGATCGAGCAGTATTTCCAGTCCGGCTTCTGGTTCCTGTGCACGGCCGTTGCGCTCATCTGCATCCTCACGAGACGCATCGCCCAGCACAAGATCTGGATGATGCGAAGCTACGGCTTCTGCCTGGTCTTCGTCCTGAGCCGGGTGCCGGACGCCATACCGGGCTACCACATGAGCGAGCAGACGCTGTCGGACATGCTCTGGGGCATGGTGATCGCAGCCTTGATCGTCCCTGATCTCGTGCTCACGAGCCGGGAATTGCTGCGCGGGCATTGAGGCTGCCGGCGGATGGGAAACACAAACCCGCTGTCGCAGATATTTCCCCAGCGGGTTGGATGATGCAAGGAGATCGGCTGGTGCGTGGGGCGATTTCAATCGGTCCGACGATCTTTGGCCGCCTGCCGCCTGCCGCCCGATGGCCCGCTCCTCAGCTGACGTTCAGCGCGAATTTAACATGCTGATTTTGCAGGGCCTCGCCAATAGGCGGTCATGACCCGCTGCTGCCGGTCGCGAGCGTCCGCTATTGGACAGGTTTACGCCCGCGCTGAACAACCGTTGCAGTCCGAGGCCGGAAGGACCAACGGATGGTGAATTGCTCAAGGTGTGATGGGCATAACCGTGCCTCGCGGTCGCCCGGCGGCGATCATCCACCGCCCATCCCGCTTTGCGAGAACAGCCGTATAGATGGCCACCGGGGAATTCTTCGCTCCGCTGTCCGGTCCAAAACCGTCGAGAAGCGCCACATCGGGCCGCAGGAAGCGCACCCGGATAGTATCGTGGACGCGGCTGCCATCCCATTCGGCGAGTTCGCGCTTATACATCTGTTCGATGGCGGATCGACCGCGCGCAATCTCTGTAGAGCCGCTAATTCCCCGATCCGCATCGGGCGCGTACAAACGCGCGACTCCCTTGTAGTCACCCCGGCTGTACAACGCTTCGAACTGCCTCCAAAGCGCAATCACGGCAGCTTCTTCGGGGGAGGCTTGGCGACCCTCGGATGTGGTGGCCCCTTGGCCAACCAAAGTGCAGGCGAGCAGCAGCGCAAGTCGCGTGGAGCGGGACCAATGTGTCATAGGTCACCTCAGTGATCGGAGGGCAGCACCCCCATCGGCAGCGCATTTTGAGAAGCCCTGGGAATGACCTTGCCACCGCTGGCACAGCGGCCCTGCGTCTTATTTGTCTGCTCACTTCACGACCTGACTGGCGGCCATCACCGAGACCAGACCAGTCTAAGCCTCCCATACCCAGCGGCCGCCAACCATGGTTTGTTCCACCGGAATATTGACAAGGTCGAACGGGTCCACCTTGAATGGATTCCTCCCAAGCACAACCAAGTCCGCAAACTTGCCGGGCTCAAGGGACCCCTTCAGGCTTTCCTCGTACGACGCGTAGGCGCCATTGAGGGTGCCTACCCTGATCGCCTCCTCAAGAGTGATGCGCTGCTGCGGGCCCCACACTCTGCCCTTGATATCCGTTCGCGTCACTTCGGACTGCAATGCCATCATCGGCTCCCAGGGGCTCGCCTCGTAGTCCGATGCCTGCGTTGCTCGGATGCCGGCATCGAGGAAGCTTCGCAGAGCAAACATGTGGTTGAGGCGCTCAGCGCCATATTCGGCCATCTTTTCCCCGTGAAAATAGACGTACGAGGAAAATGGCGTAGGGATCGCACCGAGTGCTTTCATTCGACGTATCAAGGAGTCATTGACAACCGTGCAGTGTTCAAGTCGGAATCGCGGGTCGCGCCGCGGGTATTCGCGGTTCAGCCGCTCGTAGAGCCGCAGCACGAGGTCGATGGCCAGGTCGCCGTTGGCGTGCGTGCCCAGTTGCCAGCCAGCACGATGTGCCTTAATGGCTACCGGGTACAGGTGATCCTCGTCGTTGACGAGGATGCCATGGTCGTTCGGGCGACCGACATAGGGCTCGGATAGCCACGCGGTGCGCTCGGAAATGGAGCCGTCGCAGAACAATTTGACCCCACCGAGCCGCACCCAGGCGTCTCCAGCACCGGGATGTGCCCCTGACGCCAGTACCGCATCGAGCTGCTCGTACCAGATCAGGCCGTAAATCCGCACCGTCAGCTCGCCCGCCTCGTGCACATCCTGATAACCACGAATCGTCGCTGGCTCTACGGATGCGTCGTGTCCCGAGGTGATCCCGACGCGGGACATCATCTTCGATATCAGCTTGACGCCATCGCGCACCTGCTCACGCAACGGCTTGGTGGCGTCGGCCAGTTTCCAGAACGCGTCTTCCGCGTTCTCGCGCAGCAGACCTGTCAACCGTCCCGTTACGATATCGCGGCCATACGAGCCGCCCGGCGGATCCGCGGAATCCTCGGCCACCCCGACGGACTGGAACGCGCGCGAATTCACCCAGGAAGTGTGTCCGCCGCGGTGCGCTACGAGCACCGGATGATCCGGGATCGCTGCATCGAGATCCTGGCGAGTGAGCGCGCGCCCTTCAATCGCCTTGGTGTCATCGTATTTGAATCCGCGCACCCATTCCCCGGGCTTGGTGACTGCGGCGCGCGCGCGCAACGCGGACAGAATCTCGGCGATCGACCCCAGGTCGCAATCCACATTCAGCAGGTGCTGGATGCCCGCATCGGCCGGGTGACAATGGGCATCTATGAATCCGGGCAGCACAAACCGGCCGCCCATATCGATCTTCCGGCTTCGCTTCGTGGCAAACCGCAGTACTTCGTGGTCGGTTCCCACTGCCAGCAGTTGGCCGTCAGCGATCGCCAGTGCCTGCGCGCGCGGGGCACGCGGATTGACCGTCCAGATATTCGCATTGTGCAGAATCAGCTGCGGCTCGGCTGGGCCTGAAGCCAGCAGGCCCGTGGCGCTGACGGACGCCAGGCTGCGGAGAACTTCACGGCGTGACCAACCTGCCAATGTGCTACCCATGAGACTACCCCGCGTTCGTATCTACGGGTCCCGGCGAGTTGCCAACGTTGGAGTTTGCCATCAACAGCGCTCAGCGACACCAATGACCGCTTTGCAGAGGGCATTTATCTCTTACGAATGGCTTCAACGGGGCCGAAAGCCGCCAGATGGCCTTTCGGATAGCGGCCGTACCCCGGCCCAAACCAGCGGGATCACGCACTGTAAATGGCGCCCGAGCCGGTGGACTGTGCCGCCAGAGTGACGCCCAAACTCCCGACCTCCTGGTCATTCAAAAGAGATCGGGCCGGAGGAAAGGGCCAGGTGCTTGCGGGAGTATTGCGGGAGTTGGTGATGCTTTGTTGTGATCAGTGGTGACATTTGCAACGATGTCCCGGCAGCAGTGGTTTTGTAAGTATCTGATCTGACTACAAAGAAAATCGCGTCCAATCTACTCGTCGATCGCTCCAGCCAGCTTCGAACCAGGTGGGTCCTAACCGATCACATGGCTCGAGCAGGCTCGCTTACGCCACGATCCGGGCATCGTCCAACCGCGCGGCGATCCGCGGCTGAAGGCCCTGGTCAAGGATCCCCCGCTATCTCAAGTTTCTACGGGAATTGAACCTGCCAGAGTAGGCGCATGCTGCAAAGGCGCCCGACCTATCGACCCAGCTCCGCGCGAAGTTTCGCGGCCGCTTCAGCATCGTGCACTTGTTCAGCCGCCGTCAGGGCACCGACCAACGCTCCGCGCCGGCCTGGGGCAAGCGTCAGGTCTTGGCGAAATTCCAGCAATGCATCGCCGGGGCGCTTCAGTTCGAGCAGCAGTTCGCCGAGTTGCTCGCGGGCCGGGACGACCGGGCCGGGTGTGACCGGCAGTTTCTCGACCGCATCTTCTTCATCGGCCGCTGCACGCATGCTGAGTATGGCCGCTTCCACTTGGCCGTCGGCCAGCAGGCGCCAGGCCTGGGCTTCCTTGAGCAGCGCGTCCACCTCCGTGGCCCAATACACGTTTCCCGCCGCCTGCACTTCGTGCAGGCAAGCCAGGAGTCGATCCAATTCCGGATCCGCTGCTCGCGGATGTCCCGCCCGGGACTGACCCAGTGCCCGTGCCCAATAGACCAAAGCGGCGACGTGCGGCGCCGACTGCAGTAGCGGCTCAAGCGTGGCGGCGCGGTCCCAGGCCCGGCGCTCGATCGCGACGCGCACGGGCATGGCCGTTGCGGCGTAGCCGACCTTGAACTGCCGCGCCGGAAGGTCTTTCATTGCCCCGAGTTCGACCAGGACCTGCTCCGCGTCCGCATAGCGGCCGCGTTGCAAGTAGGCGTAGGTCAGGTAGTCCATCGCGTGCAGTTCTTCCCCGACATCGCCCTGCGCACGCGCCGCCGCGCGTGCGGCCTGGTTTGAAGCAATGGAGTCGTCCCAGAACCCGAGGCGGGTGAAGATATGCGAGGGCATGTGCAGCGCGTGCGGCGCCGATGGCGCAATTTTGGAATACGCGCGGGCGGCAGCCAGGCCGCGCGGCGCCAATTCCGCGCTGTCGTAAGCGTGGATCAGGTAGTGAGCCAGGCCAGGGTGCTGGGGCTGCTGGCGATACAGCGGTTCGAGGATATCCGCGGCCTGCTTCTGGTTACCGTGTGTCCGGTCGTTCGGCATTGCGGTCGCGATGAGGGCCAGCGCGTAGAAGATCTGCGCCTCGGGATCACCCGGGTTGCTGCGCGCGACCTCGGCCATGGCGCGCGCATACCGCTCCGCGCGCACGCCCGGCGTGTCCTTGTCGGCATCGCGATAATAGGCGTCCAGCGCCTCGATGAATTGCCGCTCGCGCTTCGACCCCGCCGGAATCTCCTGGGCTTGCCGGACTTGTTCAGCCCCGGCGCGCAGATCCGGGCCCGACGGTGGTTCCCACAGCTGGTGGTAGTAGGACATCGCAATCCCCCAGTGGGCGATCGCACAGCCCGGATCCCGCGCAGCAACGTCGCGAAACGCCTGTTCGGATGCGCTGTATGCGAACGAGTGCAGGAGCGCCACGGCTCTGTTGAACACAGGCGCGAGCGCCGGTGTACACGAGTTTGGGAATAGCACACTGCCAAGCTGTTCGGGGATGGGATGCGAGTGGTGCTCATCATCCGCGGCGTACAGTGAGCTGGCGATCGCGATCGCCAGCGCGGCAATTGCCACTCGCTTCATCATGCGCAACACTCCGATGTCATGGCCTCGCGATGCGCCGCCCATCAAGCCTACAATCGGGATGCGTTATTATCAAACGGGACGCCCGGACAAGGAGTTGCAGATCGTGAATTCAAGCTGGTTATTGCCGGGAGTTGCCTGTGCCTTGGCAGCAGCGCCAGCGATGGCCTCGCCAGAAACTGACGCCGTGTACCCGGCGGCGCACGCACTCTATCTCGAGTTGCACGAGCACCCGGAACTTTCGGGGCATGAGGTGCAGACGGCCGCGAAACTGGCGGCCCAGTTGCATGGGCTCGGCTATGAAGTCACGGAGCAGGTTGGCGGCACCGGCATCGTCGCGATACTCCGCAACGGTCGGGGACCTACGATCATGCTGCGCACTGAACTGGATGCGCTGCCCGTGGAGGAGAAGACCGGGCTGGCGTACGCCAGCAGGACGCGCACCAAGGACGATGCCGGCAACGACGTGTTCGTGGGGCACATGTGCGGTCATGACCTGCACATGAGTGCGCTCGTCGCCACGGCCGACATCATGGCGCATACCAGGAACACCTGGCACGGCACGCTCATGCTGATTGCACAGCCGGCCGAGGAGACACTCAGCGGCGCCGCCGGCATGATCAAGGACGGGCTGTTCGTGCGCTTTCCACGCCCGGATGCGGTGTTGGCATTGCATGTATTGAACGAACTTCCGGCGGGAAAGGTCGGGGTCGTTTCCGGGACCTACGACACGAATGCCGACTCCCTGCACATCACCATTTTCGGCCGAGGTGGGCACGGCTCCATGCCGCATACCACCGTCGATCCCATCGTCATTGCAGCGCGAACGATCCTTGCCCTGCAGACCATTACCTCGCGTGAGGTCAGGCCTGGAGAAATGGCCGTGATTACGGTCGGATACGTTCGCGCCGGCACCAAGAACAACATCATCCCGGATCAGGCCGATCTCGGTTTGACGGTTCGCACCTACAAAGCGGAGGTGAGAAAGCAAGTCCTGGCTGCGATCACCCGGATCACCGTGGGCGAAGCCGAAGCCGGGGCGTCGCCGCGCCCGCCCACAATCGATCGTTACGAAGGCAGCGATGCCGTCTTCAATGATCCCGCGCTGGCAGTGAAACTGCGGGGCGCCCTGGAGCACGCACTGGGTCTGGATAGTGTCCTCACAGCCGAGCCGATCATGCCATCGGAAGACTTCTCTGCCTTCGTCTCGCAAGGCATACCGGGTTTTTATCTCAGTCTTGGCGGTGCCGATCCCCAGAAACTGGCTTTGGCCATGAGCTCCGGCACCAAACTTCCCTCGAACCACTCGCCACTCTTTTCACCCGATGTAAGTCCAGCGCTGCACACGGCGGTCACTGCGGAAGTTGCCATGCTGCGCGATCTGCTGAAAGCCGGGGCGAAAGGTGCCGCTGCCACGCAGTAGTCGAACAGGTGATTCATGAGCAACGACATCACGCGCCGCGATTTCATCGATGGGTTTGCCTGCAGCGTCATTGCGGGTGCCTCGCTTGCGCCCGGCGCCGGATGGGCCCATGCCCAGGTTGACTATCCCCCGGGCCTGACCGGCATGCGCGGCAGCCGCGATGCCGACCTCGCGGTAGGGCCACGCGCTGCGCGACGGCGCGAAGTTCAACATCGACGACTTCCCCGTCAGCGAGGAAGTGGATTTTGCGGTGGTGGGCGCCGGCATCGGCGGGCTCGCGTCGGCCTATTTCCTGCGCAAGGCCCGGCCGGCAGCGCGCGTACTCATCCTCGACAACCACGACGAGTTCGGCGGCCATGCCCGGCGCAATGAGTTCCACGTGGACGGGCGGCTGCTCATCGGCTATGGCGGCAGTGAGTCGATCCAGTCACCGAAGTCGTACTGGAGCTCCACGGCGCTGGGCCTGCTGACCGACCTGGGTGTGCGGCTCCAGCGCTTCGAGAAGGCCATCAATACACCGCTCTACCCGGGGCTGGGTCTCTCATCCGGCGTCTTCTTCCCGCGCGAGACCTACGGACAGGACAAGCTGGTCACCGGCGACCCGCAGCGTGTCCCTGCCCACCGACATCCCGCCCGAGTTGCAGCGCGGCCGCCCCATCGAGCAGTTCGCGGCCGATTGCCCGCTGAGCGACGCGGCGCGCAAGGACCTGGTGCGCCTGTACAGCGACACGCGCGATCGTGATGCCAGGCCTGGACGTAGCGGCCAAAGATCGATGCGCTATACAGGATCTCGTACACGGATTTCCTGGAAAAGTACTGGCACATGGATCCGGCGGTGGTGCACTTTTTCAACTTCCTGCCCGTCGACCTGTTTGCGTTGCCGGGGCGACTGCTCCCCGCGCTGGATCTGGCCTGGTCCGGGTACCCGGGTTTCCAGGGCCTGGGCCTGCCCGCGAACAAGGACTTCGACGCGGAGCTGGAGCCCTACATCCATCACTTTCCCGATGGCAATGCATCCATCGCCCGTCTGCTGGTGCGCCGCCTGATACCGCGCGTTGCGCCGGGCAATAGCATGGAAGACATCGTCACCGCCAAGTTCGATTACTCCCAGCTGGACCGCGAGCGCAGCCCGGTACGCCTGCGTCTGAACAGCACGGTGGTGCAGCTGCGCAATGCCAGGGGCGGCGTTGATATCCTGTATGTGCGCGCGGGCGAAGTACGGCGCATCCACTGCAGGAAGGCGATCCACGCCGGCTTCTACGCCATGCTGCCTTATCTGTGCCCGGACGTGCCGCCAGCCCAACGCGTTGCGCTGGCGCAGGGCGTGCGCTCCCCGCTGGTCTACATTGCCGTGGCCGTGCGCAACTGGCGGCCGTGGGTCAAGCGGGGCGTGCACTACATCAATAACCCGACGGGCTTTTACAGCATTGCCAAGCTGGACTACCCGGTGAGCCTGGGCCAGTACCGCTTCGCCAGGACGCCCGATGAGCCCATCCTCATTCACCTGTCGCACACGCCGCACGCGCCGCAGCCCATGGCCGACCGCCGCGCCGAAGTGCGCGCGGCGCGCCAGGTGCTCTACACCCGGCCCTTCGCGGAATTCGAGGCCGCGCTGCGCGACGAACTCACGCGCATGCTGGGGCCGGGCGGGTTCGATGCGGACCGGGACATTGCCGCCATCACCATAAACAGATGGGGCCACGGCTACGCCTACGACATCAATCCGCTCGCAGATCCGGATGCGCCGGAGAACCTGCCGGAAATGGCCCGCGCCGCCGTTGGCAACATCAGCCTGGCGGGGTCCGATGCGGCGTGGACGGCGTATGCGCACGCGGCCATTGATGAAGCGCACCGGGCAGCAGCCGAAGTGCTGGCCTAGCAACTACAGCTGGTTGATCTGGAGAGAACCATGTTCATCGCTGAACCACCGGCATCAGAGGACACCGGGCGAATCTATAGGGCCAGCTCGGATTCGCAGGGCTTTGTCATGAACCTGACCCATGCATGGGCCTGGCGAGCCGACGTGTTCGAGGGTTTTGCCCAACTGCGCAGTCAACTGACGACTGGATCAACCCTGAGCAAGCGGGAACAGGCTGTCATCGTCTGCGCGACTGCCGCGCAGCTGGGCGATTCGTACTGCTGCCTCGCGTGGGGACGAACCCTGATCCAGGAGGCCGACGCGGAGTCTGCAGCCGCCGTCATCAAAGGTGCGGAAAGCGCTGCGCTCACCCTCCGGGATCGCGCGTTGGCGGCATGGGCGCGCAAGGTCGTGGCGGCGCCAAATGCGACGACGGCTGCGGACGTACAGTCGCTGCAAGCGGCCGGTTTCACAAACCGCGAGATTTTCGAGGCCACGACGTTCATCGCCTTGCGCCTGGCGTTTTCCACGATCAACGATGCGCTCGGAGTCCAGCCTGACTGGCAGCTCGCTGAGAGCGCCCATCCGGCGGTGCGCGAGGCTGTCACGTTTGGCCGCCCGGCAGACGCCAGACCGGCGTCACCCGAGCTCGCGCCGTAGCTATTCCGGCAAGGTAATCCCGGAGCCGCCCATCTCCTTTGGGAAGTCCTTCATCTTCGGCAACCCATCCTCGATGCTCAGCACCTTCTCGCCATAGCACGGCACGCGGCTTGAACGCGTGCCACATCGACGAGCTTCGTCGGTGGATGATCTGTGAACAGGTGGCCACCGCAGGTCTTGCACCACTTGCGAAAACTGTTCGCAGTCTTGTTGTACGTACCAACGTTCCCTGCCCCTTTGGTGATCTTCAGGGCGTCGGGTTGCCACAGCGAGAAGGCATTCACTGGGCCAGCCGACCAATGGCGGCAGGATTCGCAGTGGCAGTAGCACATAGCGGCTGGTGCGCCGCTCACCGAGAATTCGACCGCGCCGCAGAAGCATAGTCCTTTGTGCTCGCCCATCGGAAACTCCTTGAACCTAGAACGTGTAGTCCGCGCCGATGCCGATGGTTCGCGTTCGTACCACGAAAGCATCCCATTGAGCCATCATGGTTGTTAACCGGCGTCGAGGATTTACGCGCGCCAGCCTCCCATGCTGACCATGTGGGAATGCAGCAGCCTTAAGATTCTCTCCGAGAAATGTCTCTTGAATGCTGGTCTGTCTTCGACGCCTGTTAGGCCAAGACCCTGGTCAAACTTCAACGCCGGTTAACACTCTTCCAACGTATCGCCCGCCGAGAGGCAGCCAGCCGCACCTGCGGTTCAAGCCCTGCACGTGCAGCCAGTGTCAACAGCATGTCCAGGCTGAAATCCTTCCACTGACCTTTGATGAGTCGCGACACGCGCGGCTGGGTGATGCCAAGCCGCCTGGCGGCCTCTGCCTGCGTCCAGCCCTGGGCCTTCAGGTGCTGTTCCATGCGAATCATCACCTCCGCGCGTAGCGCCATGACCTTGGCTTCGGCCGGGTCAAAGCCAAGATCGAGGAATACGTTGCCGCTGCCCTTGGTCCGGCGAGTGTCCGAAAGGCGAGGGTCGGTCTTCTTGGTCATGGCTTTCCTCCAATCATCCTGTAGCGGGCTTTGCCCAGCTCGATTTCTGTCCTTGCAGTCCGCTGTGTCTTCTTCTGGACGGCATGCAGCACATAGACCGCCGCCTCGAACTTGGCCAAATACATGGCGCGGTACGCGCCCGACGAATCCATGACGCGAATCTCGTAGACCCCGGCACCTACCGCAGGCATGGGTTTGAAGTCCGTGGGCTCGCGGCCAAACTGCACGCGGATCAATTCCAGCCCAATGTCATGCCTGATGCCCGCCCGCATGGCCGCCAGGTCGTCGCGGCTGGAGCCGAGGAACTCCAGTGGCTTCATCTGTGGTGGTTTGGGCCTGCTGGGGTCCACCATCGGGATTATATCGATACTTGCATGATCATACAAGTATCTGCATAACGTAGCGGAAACGTAGCACTTCTCGCGCTTCCATGCGCTTTCATGCCACCGTAGCGTAAGGGCGGGCCAGCGGGGACATGTCCGTTCGACCAGGGGCGCACTTCCCAGGACGAGAATCGCTCAGCGCTCGGCCACCGACTCGAAGAAGAAAGTTAGCATACGCGCCAGGGGAGCGGCCTCTTTCTTCAACCGGCTGCGGAGCGCCGCGCCTTCCCAGCAGTCCACCAGCAGGCCGGCCATGCGCCGCGCATTGGCGCCGACGGGAATGTCGCCACGCTTGCGGGCTTCTTCCAGGCAAACGGCGATCCGCCTGGCAATCTGGGAAAAGCAGTCATCGATCTTGCGCCGGAAAAGCTCGCTCACTCCGGACAATTCCTGGCCGAGGCCGCCCAGCAGGCAGCCCATGTAGCCCTCGGTCCGGTAGGCACGCTCCGTCAATTCAAAGAATCGGCGCACGCGCTTGAGTGGCGGCAGGCTTGCGTCGCCGAGGCATGCGTCGAGGCCCGCGTGCACGAGCCCCATGTACCGGTCGATGGCCTGCAGCGCAAAATCTTCCTTGTTGCGGAAGTGGTGGTAAAACGAGCCCTTCGGCGTATTCGTGGCCTCGAGCAGCGCCTGGATTCCCAGATCGCTATAGCCATGTTTCAAGAGCATGGCCATACCCACATCGAGCAGATGCTGCTTCGTTGAATGCACCTGCTCCATGGTACCCCTGGCGCTAGCCCTTGACTTTGCTGATCATATGGTTGATCACATGGCTGTGCTCGCGTTGCGGGCTGAACATGACGATCTCGGCGTCGGCATCGACCTTTACGTTGTGCCCCGGCGGCCAGTAGAACAGGTCGTTGGCCGTGACCGTCTCGCGCATACCCATGGCATCAGTGGTGGTGATCTGGCCGCGCAGCACGAAACCCCAGTGCGGGCATTGGCACAGGTTGCCTTCCAATCCTCGGAACAGCGGCGTCGTGTCGACGCCTGCGGCAAGGGTAAAATACTCGCCGCTGATCTTCTCGAAGCCACGCACATCGCCAAATTCCAATCGCTGGCGAATGACCGCCCCGGGGATCTCCATCCGGATGTCCACGTTTTCCTTCGCTACCCGCATGACTTGCCTCCTTAGTATATTGGCGCATGGAGCAAATAGACCAATCGGTCTAGTCGGCAATATTACCCGGTGGGCGCGCGCAGTCAATACGGCAGCGATGGTGTACGCAGGGCCCGGTCGCCTAAGGCAGGCAGCAATACTGGATAAAGCCCAGATTCCGTCCAATCCGGTCGTAGAGTTGTCGCGCGTCGGTGTTTGATTCATGCATCAGCCACCACGGGGTGTTAGCGCCCGCGGCGTTCGCAGCTGCAGCGACCGCCTCGATCAGCCAGCGACCGCAGCCGGCGCCGCGAATCCGCCCGTCGTGAAGCCGCTCCCATGTATTCCCGGTGACCGTCGCCGGGATATCCACGGCGTAGCAGCGCTGGTAGGCACCCTAGGAAAGGTGCCGGGCCAGCGGCCCGCCCGTGCGCCCCTGGGTGTCAACCCACAAGTGCGGTAGCCCCAGGTTCTTCAGCCAGGCGATGCCCTGGCGCTCCCTGAGCATGGTGATGGTCGATGCGCTGCCGGCGACGACGCAGTAATCCGCCAGTACGGTCACCGATGCCATGTATTGCACCGGCCAGCCGGTGCGCGGGTTCAGGACATGGCCGTAACGCTTGCCGACTACGGAGATGCAGCGCTCGTAGTCGCCGCTGGTGGCTACCGCGCCTCGCTGCAACCGCAACATGCCGATGGCCGCAGTGCTGTGCTTGCCTGGATCCCTGATGGCGACGCGCCAGGGCTGGCCATCCGGGTGCGGGCCAATGACGCGAATGTCGCCGCCCAGATTCACGATGCCGTGGCGGCAACCCGCGTCGTGGCAGAGCCTCACCAGCCGATCGACCGCGTATTCCTTGACGATGCCGCCGAAGTCCAGTTCCATGCCGGCCGGGATTTCCAGGCGTGGAGCGCACCAGCGCACCTTCTGCCAGCCGATACGATCGAGCAGCGACTCGATCAGCTCGGACGACGGCAGGCTCGCCTGATCGAACCGCCAGGCCTGACGCAGCAGGCCGGAGGTGATGTCGAACAGGCCGTCACTCTGCCGGTAACAGGTATCGGCGTAATCGAGCAGACTCGCGGTCTCATCATCGACATCGATAGCGCCACCAGCGGCACCCACGCGATTGATTGCCGACAGCAGGCTTCCGGGGCGATAGCGCGAATAGCGCGCTTCGAGTCGCTCGACATCGGACAGAGTTAGATCCGCCACCTTGCGCGCCGCCGACCAGTCGGCCGCGTACAGCTGGATCTCGCAGGGCGAACCCATGGCCTTGAACGGAAACCGGAACAGCTGCAATGAGCTGCTTAAAATGTCAGTGACAGGCTGCACGTCAATGAGCCATTGCGCTCGAGTTGGTAGCCGCGCGCCTCGTCCTTGACCGGTTGCAGCCATTCCACGGCGAGGTGATCGTGCATGCTGCCCAGCGCAGGCAGCGCCAGTGCCACGCCGAGGCCTGCATCCCAGAACCTGCCGCCATAGTTCGTGGCGTAGTCGGTCGTGCTGATCGGAATAAACGTGCCGTTGAAAGCGCCGCGGATCGCGCCCTGCTGACTGTGCAGCACACGCAGCGAGGCCGACAGGCCGCCGTGCACGGCGATGCTGGTCCAGGCCGTGGCCTGCAGGGCATTGCCCAGCGCGTAACTGGAAGCGTTGCCACGCTGCAGGCGCTGTGTGCCTGCCAGCTGCGCGCCCCACTGCAGGCGGCTACTGCCACCGCGATAGCTCAGGCTGCCCTTGAAATCCCAGGTGCCGCTGCCCGTCTGCATGCCGTAGTCCATATAGCCCATGTCCGTCTGCATGACGTCGCGCAGCTTCAGGCCGACATTGCCGGTCGGAGCGCTGAGACCGAGCCCGAGAATTGCCTGGTGATCGCCAGGGCCATTGAGCCTGAACAGGGCGTGGAGCTCGGTATCGCCCACGCCGCCCGAAGTGTGCGGATGACCGGCATGCATGACGGCCGCGCCGACGGGACTTCCCATGCCCCCGGCAGGCGGCGCTCCATCCAGCGGCCGCATCGACATCCGGTTGTCGACGAACTGTGGCACGAGCATCAGGTTCAGGCGCTCGGAGTAGGCGTACATGATATCGAGCATGTGCATGTTCATCGCCATTGCCGCGGGCCGCACATAACAGCTGTCCGGCAGACAACCGCCGGCGACAACTTGCGCATCACCCGCCGGCTGCCTTGAGTGCATCAGTGCGCCGCCGCGCGTGTCGCGCTGGAAGCGGTAGCCCACCATCCATGCGCCCGGCCGCTCGAGCATGTGGGCCTGCATCAGTCCCGCCGGGGCAGCGGGCGCATGGCTGGCGCCGGAGTGATCGCGCCCACCGCCGGGGTGATCGCCCGTGGCACCCAGGCTGCCCTTGAGCACGACATTGGCGAGGTAGCCGCCGTAATCGGCGAAGCTGCCCTCGCCGCCGCCGCCCAGCTTGAGCGAGCCAGCGTGGCGAAAGTGTTCGCAGCTGATCTCGAGGCTCAGGCCATTGTCGAACTTGTGGGTCAGCGTGAGCGCGGCGCTCAGCGTACCGAAGGCGGACAGGCGTGGATCGCTGGAATAGTGTGCCGGTAGCTTCGCCGGGTCGTATATGGCCGTGTCGGCCATCAGCGAATCCACGAGCAGCTGGTTGGTGACCGGCTTACCGCTGGTGCGGTCGATGATTGCGCCACCGTTGCTATAGCCTACGATCGGATTGCCATAGTTCCACGACGCTGGATCATTGTCGATCGGCGGCGGCACGGTCAGCGTCGGATCTTCGTAATAGCTGTGTCCGTCGTTCGGAGAGCTCGAGTTCACGTAGATCTGGCCCAGTACCGGGTCGGTCACGTTGGTATACAGACCCTGGTGCGAGACCACGTAGGGGGTGTAGAAATCGGCCGCCGTCTGCGAGTAGTAACGCAGGCGTGGTGCAATGCTCCAGCCGCGGCCCAGCGGCTGGATCCATTCCGTACTCAGCGTGTGCGAGCGGATGCCCCAGTTGTCGCGAAAGTACCGGTAGTCGACGTGCAGCGCCCCATCGCTGGCGACGAAATACTGCACGTAGCGCAAACTCAGCGTCTGCTGCGAGCGCTCATCGGGCCGCTCCTCGGGCACGGCCACGAACTGCGCGTCGTAGGCATAGTCCGCGGCCGGGTTGCCGCCCGCAGTGCCAAATTGCTGCGCGGGATCGATGAAAGCGATTTCCACGGCCTTGTAGGGGTTACCGAGATACCCGGTGCCACGGCCGTAGCCCAGGCTCAGCTCCAGCAGCGCGCCGCGATTGAACACCCGCACGGCACCCAGTTGCGCGTTCCACTCATTGCGCGCGCCGTGCACGACGACGGTACCACCTGCCGGAGCGATCTGGCTCGAGCGATGCCGCTCGTTATAGATAGGGTTGCCTTTCTGGTCGTAGTAACCGTACACGTAAACATAGGAATCGTGATCAATCAGCGCGTCGGTGACGCTGCGCGTGTAGCTCGTCGAAGCATTCAGGGTCAGGCGCTGCTGATCGAGAGCCCAGTGACCGGCCGCATTCGCGAAATTCGATTTATAGTCGGGCTCGCGCGAGACACCACCGCCAAGATCAAGTGTGGCCGCTTCCAGGGCGCGGCTGAAGGTGGCATCAACCTGGCGGCGGACTTCCGGCGACGCGCCCGCCATGGTGTGCGCGAGCCGTGTGTCGGGGCCCATGACGGAGTAGTCGGCCCCCCGGCGGAGCGGTCGCAGCTGATCGTCCAGTTGCAGTTGTCGATACAGATAGGGCGATGCGCCAGTGATGCCATCGGCCGCGCTGGACTGATTGCCTTCCGCGACCAGCGGCGCGGTCGCAATCGGCGTCGCACCCGACCAGACATCCTGCAGGTAGTTGAGCGTGCCCTGCCAGCGGTCATTTAATCGCAGCTGCAGGCGGTTGTGCAGGCTGTTGCTCTCGACCGGCCGGAATTTGCTCTTGACGCCGCCGAGGTCGCGCTCGCCCTCCTGGTAATGGCCATACTGCAGGTCGAACTCATCGGCGTCGGCCGCGCAGCACTGTGTGGGCGCCAGACCCGGCAGCGCAATGGCCGCGAGCGTCAGGCAGTGCAACGCCGACTTCTGCAGCCGGACGCCGCGTGCCGCCCGGCGGCGTGCGCGCGAGTTGCCACGGGAGCTGCCAGAGAAGTCAGTAGCAGCCACAACCGCCTCCCTGCGCCGCATCGCCGCCCGAAGCGGCCTCGCGGCTCTGGTACACATGATCGCTCAGGGCGCGCTGCATGGGCGCGGGGTCCAGGGCCATCTGCGGCTTGGCGAGCGTGCCGCGCTCCCAGGGCTGCACCGTGGTGCAGGCGCAGAGGGCGAGACTGGCGCAGACCAGGCACGCCATCAGCACACGCGCGCTCATGGGTTCTGTCTCGCGGCGGCTGTTGCCGCGAGCTCTTCGGCAAGCAGCCCTGCAACCTGCTGGCGCAGCTGCCGCTCCGCACCGGGACGAAATCCGCGCTGCACGTAGCGAATGACCCCACGGCGGTCGACAAGAAAGCTGGAGGGCATGCCCATGACACCAAAGGCGCGCGGGCAACTGCCCTGAGCGTCCGCGCCCACCGTAAACGCAGCCGGGTGCAGGCGCAGGAATCGGACGGCATCGGCGCTCTGCTCGTCGACATTGACGCCGATGACCTTTAGCCCGCGCTTGGCGTAGTCGCGCTGCAGTGCGTTCATGAACGGAAACGACTGCAGGCAGGGGACGCACCACGAGGCCCAGAAGTCGACGTACAGTACGCTGGCGCCGTCGGCGCGCAGCTCGGTCGCAGGCGCGTCAGCCAGGGCGGCGAGCGCGCAGGCCGGCGCGGGCATGCCGATTTCCGCGGCCTGCGCATGCGCGGCACTGAGCGACAGACCCATCGCTGCCGCAGCTAATCTGATTTTCATTGGTCCGGAACTCCCTGGCGGTGCCGGCCTGCATTGCTGCAGCGGCCCAATCGCGAGCGAGCGCACGCGCCAGCGGGGCGCGGACGCCGGTCGATTGCACATTTCAGGGCACCGAGCGGCCCTGTTCAGTGCTTCAGGCGAGGGAGGGAGGCCCGCGCGGGAGGCGCGTCGGCGCGATCGTGCCGCGGGGGATCAATCGCTCTGGGGGAAAGATGACCGTCGGGTAAGCCGCCTGCGGAAGCAGCACCGCCATAGCGGTCTGCACGAGCGCCACACCGGTACTCGCGCCGGCGTACGGGCAACTGCCCTGCGCCTGGTGCTGGCCATGGCCGCCGTCA
Organism: uncultured Gammaproteobacteria bacterium; assembly: GCA_963811485.1. Classification (GTDB taxonomy): domain Bacteria; phylum Pseudomonadota; class Gammaproteobacteria; order Steroidobacterales; family Steroidobacteraceae; genus FEN-1191. The sequence goes on along the minus strand of CAWERO010000006.1, from coordinate 414,384 downwards.
TGCGCCATGCCCACCATGTCGGCCATGGCCGGCATATCGGGCATGCCAGCAACATCGCGTGCCATGACCGGCGCATAGGCCTCGCACAGTACGACGCTGAAGTTTCCGTCGGCGCCGATACCCGGCATGAACCCCACGGGTGTCAGCGCGCGGCACGCCAGCGCCGCAAGCAGCAGGGCCGAAAACCACGGCTTTTGCATCCAGCGGTGAGCGGTACGGTTCATTTCCCGGCCATCTTAGCCCGCTCTCGGGCTAGCACGCCACACTTGCCGACATTGCTTCACGCGGCAATTCAACCTCATCGACCCGAACGTCATTGGCAAGGCAGTATGCGAGCGTGGCGTCGAGCCGCTGCATCAGTTCGCCAAGCTGCTCACCCGGACGACCACTGAGCGCCACCCACAGTGTGTTCGGGTCAGAGGCAAACGCGACGCTCTCGAGCACGTCAATACGACCGATATCAATGGCGCCACCGGTTGCAACGAAACGCTGCAATGCCGGATACGGATTACATGCATCCATCTTGAATTCTCCTGACTGAATTTAGGCCCGCAGGGGCCTGCAGCGACAGTTATTGCTCAGGAGAGAGAGGGAGGGCCGCGGGGTAGCTGCGTACGTATGAAGCGGGAGATCGGCCGCGCAGCAGCGGTCGTCAGATCGACGCGCTTTGCAGCGGGTAGCACAGTGACAAACGCCACATGTGCGGGGGGTGAGGCCAGGCCTGCGCCGGCGATGGCAAAGACGCAACTCCTGCCGTGTTCGCTGCTGCCGTGCTGGCTCGCGGGCGATGAATGCCCCATTCCGTGATCGCCGTGGCAGACCTGCAGCCCGGCGGCGCCAGGCATGAATCCGATCGGGATCAGGCCACGCAACAAGAAAGCAGGCAGCGCAAGCGCCACCCACCAACCAGTACGTCTGCGAGCACAACTGCTCACCGGATCGACCTCCAATCGCCCGGACGGGCGCGAGTGAAGGCTAGATCAGACCTGCCTAAATCGCACTGGGGTGAACTTAGTAGGCCTCACGGCCGACCCGAACACACCACCAGCTGGCTCAGGCTGCTATGCGCCGGCATTCCTTCGCACAGTGCGCGCAGGCTTCGCCGCAGTTCCTGCAAACGGCGTGCTGCTCGTGCCTGTGACATTCCGCCTGGCAGTCTTCGCAAATCTCGGCGACCACCCGCGCCATGCTGGCGACGCGCGGCGAATTTGCTGCAGCAAGCTGACGAAGCGCCGTACAGGCGGCAATCGTGCTCTGTACGCTGCTCGCGCAGGCTGCCAGCTCTTTGTCGCCTTCCCCAAGGCGCGTCAGGCAGTGCGCCTCGCAGGCTTCGCCCGTGTTGATACATGCGGTCGTATCGGCAATCAGCGCGCTGTATTTCCCTGACGAGGCAGCATGATCGTGATGTTCGTGGGCCGCGGGTTTCGCCGGCTCATCGGCTGCGAACGCAGCACCCGTGGTGCCAATTCCTGCCACCGCCATCAATTCAAGGACGTTTCGTCTGTTCATGGCCAAAGCTCCCGGTAAGGCTGGAAGGGACATTATGTCATTCGCATCAACTCAGGTGTCGATGTGGGAATGGCGGGCATCGTGGCGCCGACTCAGATCGACTTTGAGAGCCCGAAGTACAGGCCACGTCGCGGCCCGAATTGCGGGGCGCCGACTCCGACGCCGCTGCCGTCGCGAATCTCGTAGACCTTGTCCAACACATTCAGGACATCCAGGCGCACGGTCAGCGTCCCGGCGTCGCCCAGATGGAGTCACGCGGCTGGCGCCCAGGTTGACCTGCGTGTAGGTCGGCAGGTTTGCCCCGTTCGGGATGCTGCTGCCGTCTGGAAGTGTCAGGTCGGCGCGCAATCCCGTACCCATCAGCAGATTGGCGGCGACACGAGTATGACCCCAGGCGTAAGAGACGCCGCCCGAGGCCGTGATGCGCTGCTCGTGATCGAGATGGATGTAGTGGTTGGCGATGTAGTCCAGATCGTCCTGGCCGAAGTTGAACTGCGCCGTCTCGATGCCGCGCCCACGGGCGCTCTGGATGGCCAGATTCCCGTAGGCCGTGAGCCCGTTGGCGCCGATGTAATTCGCCGTGAACTCGATGCCCTTGATGATGCCGTCCCGGTAATTGAACGGCGTGAGGATGATAGGCGCGCCAAATTGCCCCTCATCGATCAGGTTGCTCGACATTCGGTAGTAGCTGTCGACGCCGAGCGTGAGGTTGTGGCCCACCTTCTGTTCGATGCCGATGTCGTAGTAGTCGGAGCGCTCCGCCATTGGTGGGTCGCTTTGGGTGACTTCAGGAGCCGCGGTCGTGTTGGCAAACTTGGCTATGGATTCGCTCCCGACGAGTTCAAAAGGTGGCGGCGTGAAATACCGGGAATAGCCAGCATGAAACGTGGTGCCCGGCGTGGCCTTCCAAATCGCATTGAGGCGCGGACTCAACTGGCTGCCACTGGTGTAGGCAGCCAGGTGATCAAAGCGCAGGCCATAGTTGATCGTCAGCGCCGCGGTCGCCTGCCACTCGTCCTGCAGATACAGGCTCTCGATCCATTGGTCTTGTGAACCGTTATCAGGAATCGTGAGCGGCACGTCGGTAGTCTGGACACCATTGGCGTCAACGGGCAGGACCTGCGATGTGCTGACAGTTGTGGCCGTGTCGTGTTGCACGTACCAGCCAACGCGCAGGGTGTGGGCGTCGTTTAGCTTGTCCGAGATATCGGTTTGCCAGGCATAGGCGACATCGCGCTTGTACGCACTCTGTGCAATGCCGTCGAAGAGCAGATCACCCAGTACATCAGGCGCAAAGGTCAGACTGGAGTAGCGGCCGGTGACCGCGGTCTGCCAGTCGATCGGGCCTTCGGCGTGCTGCCAGCCGAAGGCAGCGTAATGGGTCACCTCACGTTGGTTCTCGTCCAGATTGGCGCTGGGGAAATCGGTCTGGCCATTGACTGTCAGGCCCAAGGAGGGCAGCAGGCCGCTCTGGTTGGGAACCTGGAATTTGCCCGTTGAGGTGCCGACAATCAGCGACAGCCTGTTGGTGGCATCCAGGATGTCCTCGAAATAACCGAAGCCGTGGTATTGCGTGGTGTGATCGTGGAGCGGATCTGAACTGCCGTCGGGAGACTCGATGCCCAAGTCGCTGCGCAGCAGGTCGCCCGAGACGAAGTAGTTCAGGTTGCCGGAACTGCCGCCGTACTCCACGCTCGGTTGGAGCGTGCTGTGGCTGCCACCGTAGAGAGACACCGCTCCGCCCGGTTCCAGCGTACCGCTCTTGGTGGTCATGTCGATGATCCCGGCCGTGCGCAAGCCGTACTCGGAAGGCAGAGCGCCGGTGATCAGCTTCAGCGACGAAATCAGTCGTGGGCTCAGCGACTGCCCGAAGACGCTGATGCCTTCGGGCAGGATGATTCCGTTGAGGCGGTACTGCAGATCGTTGTGGTCGCCGCGCACGTGGAACTGCCCAAAGGAATCCTGCACGACGTCGGGCGCCTGCAGGATCACCTGGTTGAGCAGCGTATTGTCGCCTCCAGGCGCCGAGGCAATCGCTGCCGAGTTGATGGTGTAGGTGGAAGCGCCGGTCTTGGTTTCGATGCCTTCGCGCGCCTCGTTCAGGCGCCGCGCGGTCACGATGACTTCGTCGATGACACCTTGGTCGGCGGCAGTGGGCGCGGTGTTCGCCGTCGGCCGCCGAAGCGGCCGAGCTCAGGGCAGGGAAGCAGGATATGGCAATGATGGTCGACGCCATAGGCGCCGACACGCGTCTGAAATTCAACATGGAATATTGACTCCTCGTTGGGCAAAGCACTGCGGGCCGCCCAAAGGGCAGCCCGAGAAGTTCAATGGCCTAACGAAGAGAGGGTGGGGCGCGGGAGGAGTAAGCGGCTGAAAATCGCCGTGCGATCAGGGATTCCGCAACCAAATCCGGAGCAGGGTGGGCGTACTGCGGTTCAATGAACGGCTCAAACCCGGAAGCGCCCGCTGGTGAGAGCAGCGGCGCAAATGTGAGGCAATCGGCGCACTGCTTGCCGTGCGCATCCAGCAGGTAGGTCGAAGGCAAATTGGAGCGCAGGTGCGAGTAGGTGTGCGCCAGCGCGCCATATTGGGCAAAAAGCAGAGCGAACGCCGTCACCAACGCGACGCGAAACGACACCTTTTTGCTCAGCTTGGTCAAGCTGCCACGACTCGCCACCTATCGTAGCGAGAATCCTATCACCGGCACGTCGATTCGTCGACTGACGGAGATAGCGCCGCAAATAGTCGGTTGGCTTGTGAGTCCGTCATGGGGTTGAAGACCAGAATCCTGCGGAATCATCTCGGCGCCTTAGGTGCTTTGCTCACGAAGGGGCGTGCTCGTCCGGGCTGAGCCGATAGCCGATTCCGGCCTCGGTGACGAGGTAACGCGGTCGGCCCGGGTCAGGTTCGAGTTTCTGGCGCAGCGTCTTGATGTACGAGCGCAAGCCCCGCGTGTCGCCGAGCCGTTCCGGTCCCCAGGCTTCGCGGATCAGCTGCTTCTGCGTCACGATCATGCCAGCGCGGCGTGCGAGGCATTCCAGCACGCGATACTCAAGCGGCGTCAGATGCACCGCTCCTGCCGGTCCCAGCGTCGTGCGCGCTGTCAGGTCCACGGTAACCTGCCCCAGATGGAGCAGCGGCTGGCTCTCGCCGCTGCGCGAAGTGCGCCGCAGGCTTGCCCGCACCCTCGCCAGCAGTTCCGGCTGCGCTGAAGGGCTTGGTCACATAGTCGTCTGCTCCTGCATCCAGCGCCTGGATCTTTTCCGCCTCCATCGTGCGCGCCGACAGCACGAGGATCGGCACCGTCGAGAAGCCGCGGATCCTGCGAATCAAGGTCGCGCCGTCCATGTCCGGCAGCCCAAGGTCGCAGACGATCAGGTCCGGACGATGGCTGCGTGCCTCGATCAGGCCCCGCTCACCTGTCGCGGCGTCCACCACGCGGTAGCCGTGCGATTCCAGCAGCGTGCGTAAGCACGCCGCTGAGCTCGCCGTCGTCCTCGACGACCAGCACCTGGAACATTGCTGTCGTCACGTTGCGGGCTCTGACAGTTGGCAGCGTGAACGCGAAGCGCGTGCCGCCCCCGGGACGCGGCGCAGCGCTGATGGCGCCACCGTGGGCCGTGACGATCGCGCGGCAGATTGCCAGGCCCAGGCCGGCGCCGCCGGTGTTGCTCTCTTCGCGGCCGCGCTGGAACTTCTTGAACAGCCGTTCCGGATCGCCAGGCGGCAGGCCGGGGCCGTTGTCGTCGACGAGGACGCGCACGCAGTTGTCCTCCGCGCTGGCCGAGATGCTGATGTGCGTGCCGGGCGGCGTATGCCGGACGCAGTTGTCGAGCAGGTTGGCAAAGACCTGCGTGACAAGCGGGGCATCGACCCGCACCGCCGGCAGGGCGTCGGGCAGTTCGATACCGACAGGATGATCCGTCAGCCGGTCGTGCAATTGTCCCAGCGCCGTTCCGACCAGATCGTCGAGCGTCTGCCAGTCCTGTCGCAACCGGACCTCACCGGATTCGAAGCGCATCAGCTCGAGCACGTTGGAGATCAGCTTCGACATCTCCTGCGCCTTGCTCTCGATAGTCGTTGCCAGGCGCATGCGCGCCGCGCTGTCAATGCCGAGCTGCCGGATCGCCCAGCGCGCTGCCCGCGCCGGCGATGACGGCCAGCGGAGTGCGCAGGTCGTGCGATATCGAGGCCAGCAAGCGTGTTGCGCAGGCTCTCGGTCTCCGCGGCGACGAGCGCGGCCTCTGCCTCCTCGGCCAGGCTGGCGCGCTCGATGGCCAGGCCGATCTGTCCGGCAAAGGTCTCCAGCAGGTGCTGCTGTTCGGGCAGCAGCAGCCGGCGTCGCTGCGTCGGGATGAACCGCAAGGACGCCCAGCGTGCGGCTGCCGCCGCGCAGCGGCTGGTACTGCGCCACCGCGGCCGGCAGCGTGTCCGTGCCGAGGCCAGCGGGCCGGCCGTGATCGAAGACCCACTGCGCCACCGACAGGTCGGCGCCGCGCAGGCTTTCTGGCAGTGGTGTACCGCGCGGGATGGTGCAGGCGTCCCGCGGAGTCCGGCAGCAGCACCACGGCGTGGCCGGAGAACGTCTCCGCGACATGCTTGACGGCGACCCGGGCGATGTTGTCGCGCTGGCGCGTGGCTGCCAGTTCGCGGCTCATCGCGTACAGCAGCGCCGTGCGCCGCTCGCGGGCGCCGGCAACGCGCGTCTGGGCGCGCACGCTGGCAACCAGGCTCGCGATGACCAGCGCGACGACCAGCATGACGGCGAAAGTCACGACGTACTGCAGGTCAGAGACCGCAAAGGTCAGGCGGGGCGGTACGAAGAAGAAGTCGAAGGCCAGAACGTTCACGACCGCCGTCGAGACTCGCCGGGCCGCTGCCCAGTCGCAGCGCGGCGATCGTGGCGCCGAGCAGGTAGACCATGACCAGGTTGGTCAGCTCGAAGTACGGATACATCAGTGCCGCAACGCCCGTGCAGAGCAGCGAGATCAGCGCCGCCGCCCAGTAGCGGTGCCAACTCACGCTTCGGGGGCTGCTGCGCTCGGGCGTTTCGGTCCGGCTCTGGTCATCGCGACGCGCGATGATCGACACATCGAGGCCCTGTCCGTGCTGCACGAGCTTTGCGGCCGTCGAAGGCGTCAACAACGCGCGCCAGCCACGGCGCCTCGGCTCGCCCACGACGATGCGCGTGATATTGCGAAGTCGCGCGTACTCGGCCAGGGCCGCTGCAGCGGAGGAGCCGTCGAGCGTAACGGTCTGCGCGCCCAGGGACTCCGCGAGCCGCAGCGCTTCGATGCGCCGGTTGCGCGCGCGTTCCCGCAGCTTGAGCAGTGCGGGGGTCTCCACCGATACGACCAGCCACTCCGCATCCAGCGCGTCGGCAAAACGCTTGCCGACCCGTACCAGCTGCTCGGCCTGGTCGTTCGGTGCAATCGCGATCAGAAACCGGTCGCGGGCCAGCCAGGGTCGCGATATCGCGCTCCTCGCCCGAATACTCGCGCGCGGCCGCATCGACGCGGTCGGCAGTACGGCGCAGCGCAAGCTCGCGCAGCGCGATCAGGTTGGGTCGCGGAAGAATCGATCGGCCGCCGTCGCCGCCTTGTCGGCGACGTACACCTTGCCGGCCTTCAGGCGCTCGAGCAGGTCATCAGGCGGCAGGTCGATCAGCTCGACTTCGTCGGCCTCGTCGAAGATCCGATCCGGGATCGTCTCCTGCTGGCGCACGCCGGTGATGCCGGCGACCACGATCGTTCAGGCTCTCCAGGTGCTGGATATTCAGCGTCGTCCAGACGTTGATGCCGGCATCGAGCAGTTCCTCGATATCCTGCCAGCGCTTCGCGTGACGCGGACGCGGCTCGCCGTCCACGATGTTCGAGTGTGCCAGCTCATCGACCAGCAGCGTCGAGGGCCTGCGCTTCAGTGCCGCATCGAGATCGAATTCGCGGCGCGTCATGCCGCGGTAGCGCACGTCGACGGGCGGCAGCTGCTCGAGGCCTTCGAGCAGCTTTTCGGTTTCGACGCGGCCGTGCGGCTCGACATAGCCGACCACGATGTCGGCGCCCGCGGCGCGGGCTGCGCGCGCGGCCTCCAGCATGGCGTAGGTCTTGCCGACCCCGGCAGATGCGCCGATGAAGATCTTGAGCCGTCCGCGCCGCGCCCGCGCCGCGTCGCGCTGCACGGCGGCCAGCAATTCGTCCGGATCGCGGCGTTCTGACTCGGCCATCAATACCTTAACGAGTGTGGTCCAGCGCCAGATTCAGCTCGAGGACGTTGACGCGCGGCTCGCCGATGAAGCCTAGCAGACTGTCCCGCTGCTGGGTCCGGACCAGCGCTTCCACCTGTGCGACGGCCGAGCCCGCGCGCTCGCGCGACGCGCGGAATCTGGTAGTAGGCCGCGGCCAGGCTGATCTCGGGATCGAGGCCGCTCGCGGAGGCACTCACCAGATCGACCGGAATCGGCTGGGTATTGCCGGGATCCGCGTCGCGCAGTGACCTTGGCGCTCGCCTTGACCTGGTCGAGCAGCGCCGGATTCAGGGGTCCGAGGTTCGAACCGGTGGAGGCGATGCCGTTGTAGGGATTTGGCGCGGTCGCAGAGGGCCGGCCCCAGAAATACTTCGGATCCGAGAAGGCCTGGCCGATCAGTCGCGAGCCGACGACCTGGCCGTCCATCGCGCAACAGGCTGCCCGCGGCCTGCGACGGGAAGGCGAGGCGGGCGATGCCGGTGATGGCCAGTGGGTAGCCGATGCCGAGCAGCAGGGTCAAGGCGATCAGCAGGCTCGCAGCCGGACGAAGTGGGTGTGTGAACATGGCGGCTCCTCTTCAGACCAGGTGAGCGGCGGACAGGAACATGTCGATCAGCTTGATGCCGGGGAAGGGAATGAGCACGCCACCCAGACCATAGATCAGCAGGTTCCGGCGCAGCAGCGGCCCCGCGCCCAGCGGCCGGTACTTCACGCCCCTGATGGCAAGCGGGATCAGCGCCACGATGATGAGCGCATTGAAGATGACTGCCGACAGGATCGCGGAGTTCGGCGTCGCCAGGTGCATGACGTTCAGCGCGCCCAGCTGCGGATAGGTGACGGCGAATGCCGCCGGAATGATGGCGAAGTACTTGGCGACGTCGTTGGCGATGCTGAAGGTGGTCAGCGCGCCGCGCGTCATCAGCATCTGCTTGCCGGTCTCGACGATCTCGATGAGCTTGGTGGGATTGGAATCGAGGTCCACCATGTTGCCGGCTTCCTTGGCGGCCTGCGTGCCGGTGTTCATCGCAACGGCAACATCGGCCTGCGCAAGGGCCGGCGCATCGTTGGTGCCATCGCCGGTCATGGCGACCAGGCGCCCCTGCGCCTGGTGGTCGCGGATCAGCTTGAGCTTGGCCTCGGGCGTGGCCTCGGCAAGAAAGTCGTCGACGCCGGCCTCCGCGGCGATCGCCGCGGCAGTCAGCCGGTTGTCGCCGGTGATCATGATGGTCTTGATGCCCATGTGCCGCAGGTCGGCGAAGCGCTCGCTGATGCCACCCTTGACGATGTCCTTGAGAGCGATGACGCCCAGCACGCGCGCGCCATCCGACACGACCAGTGGCGTGCTGCCTTCGCGCGCGACGCGTTCCACCGACTCGGTGACGGCGCGCGGCACGGGCTGGCCCAGCGCTTCCACGTGCCGGGTGATCGCATCCGGTGCGCCCTTGCGCACCTGGCGCGTGCCCAGGTTCACGCCGCTCATACGGGTGTGCGCCGAGAAGGGCACGAAGGTCGCATTCAGGGCCTTGAGATCGCGCTCGCGCAGATTGAACTTCTGCTTGGCCAGCACGACGATGCTGCGGCCTTCCGGCGTCTCGTCGGCGAGCGAGGCGAGCTGGGCCGCGTCGGCCAGTTCGAGTTCCTTCACGCCCGGCGCGGGCAGGAAGGCCGCGGCCTGGCGGTTGCCCAGCGTGATCGTGCCGGTCTTGTCCAGCAGCAGCACGTCGACGTCACCCGCCGCCTCGACCGCGCGGCCGGAGGTGGCAATGACGTTTGCCTGCATCATGCGGCTCATGCCGGCGACGCCGATGGCCGACAGCAGGCCACCGATGGTCGTCGGGATCAGGCAGACCAGCAGTGAGATCAAGGCGGTGATGGTCACCGGGCTGCCGACCTTGCTGACCTCGACGCTGAACAGCGAGAACGGCAGCAGCGTGACGATGACGACCAGGAACACCAGGGTCAGCGCGACCAGCAGGATGGTCAGCGCAATCTCATTCGGCGTCTTCTGCCGCTTCGCGCCTTCCACCATCGAGATCATGCGATCGAGGAAGGTCTCGCCCGGATTGACGCTGACGCGCACGACGATCCAGTCGGACAGCACGCGTGTGCCGCCCGTCACCGAGGCAAAATCGCCGCCGGACTCGCGGATCACCGGCGCCGATTCGCCGGTGATGGCGCTCTCGTCCACCGATGCCGCGCCCTCGATGACCTCGCCATCGACCGGAATGACGTCGCCGGTCTCGACCAGCACCACATCGCCGCGGCGCAGGTCCTCGCCCTTGACCGTCGTCGTATCGCGCCGGGCAAGGCGCGCATCGACGAACTTCTTCGCGACCACCGTCTGGCGCATGCCGCGCAGCGCCGCGGCCTGGGCGCGGCTGCGCCCCTCGGCCAGCGCCTCGGCGAAATTTGCGAACAGCACGGTGAAGGCGAGCCACAGCGTGATGGCGCCGATGAAGCCCGGCGAGGCCTCGCCGTGTCCGCCGAGTGCCTGGACGTAGAGCGCGAGCGTCACGATCGTGCCGATGTAGACCACGAACATGACCGGGTTGCGCCATTGCACCCGAGGGTCGAGCTTACGCACCGACTCGAGCAGCGCCGGCACCAGCAGTTTGCGATCGAACAGCGACAATTGTTCGCGTGACATGCGAGTTTCTCCTACCGGGCTGCGGCGAGCATGAAGTGCTCGACGACGGGTCCCAGCGCAAGCGCCGGTACATAGGTGAGCACGCCGATCAGCAGGATCGAGCCGATCAGCAGCGCGATGAACAGGCCGCCGTGCGTGGGCATCGTGCCTTCGCCGACCGGAATGCGTTTCTTGGCGGCCAGGGACCCGGCGATGTGCCAGCGCGGCGACGATCGGCCAGAAGCGGCCGAACCACATCGCCAGGCCCAGGGCCAGGTTATAGAAGGGCGTGTTCGCCGACAGCCCTGCAAAGGCACTGCCGTTGTTGTTCGCTGCCGATGAAAAGGCGTAGAGAATCTCGCTGAAGCCGTGGGCGCCCGGATTGGCGACGCCGGCCTTGCCAGCCGTCATCGTGACCGCCACGGCGGTGCCGATCAGGACGATGAACGGCGTCGTGAGAATGAAGATCGACGCGAGCTTCATCTCTGTCGCCTCGATCTTCTTGCCGACGTATTCGGGCGTGCGGCCGATCATCAGGCCGGCAATGAATACGCCGAGGATCGCGAAGATCAGGACCGTGTAGAGGCCTGTGCCCACGCCGCCGGGCGCCAGTTCGCCGAGCTGTATCAGGAACAGCGGCACGAAGCCGCCGAGCGGCGTCATCGAGTCGTGCATCATGTTGACGGCGCCGCAGGAGGTGGCGGTCGTGACCGCAGCGAAGATGGTCGAAGCCGCGATGCCAAAGCGCGTTTCCTTGCCTTCCATGTTGCCGCCGGACTGCAGGGGGCTGGCGCACCTGGTCGATTCCCTGCGCTGGCGACGAGCGGATTGCCGTGCTGCTCGCTGTAGTAGGCGACCAGTATCAGGCTCACGAGCAGGATGAGCATGGCGGCCAGGATGGCCCAGCCCTGCCGGGTATCGCCGATCATCTTGCCGAAGGTGTAGGTGAGGGCGAATGGGATGAGCAGGATCGCGACGATCTCAAGCAGGTCGGTCACCGGCGTCGGGTTCTCGAACGGATGGGCGGAGTTCGCATTGAAGAACCCGCCGCCGTTGGTGCCGAGTTCCTTGATGGACTCCTGGGAGGCCACTGGGCCCATCGGCAGGGTCTGTGTCGCTGCGGTAACGGTGTGGATCTCGCTATAGCCGTCGAAATTCTGGATCACGCCCTGGCTGACGAGCACCAGCGCGAGCACGGCGGCCAGCGGCAACAGGACGTAGAGCGTCGAGCGGGTGACATCCACCCAGAAATTGCCGATCACCTGCGCCGTGTGGCGCGCGAAGCCGCGGATCAGGGCGATCGCGACCGCGATGCCGGTGGCGGCGGACAGGAAATTCTGCACCGCCAGCCCCGCCATCTGTACCAGGTAGCCCATGGTCGACTCGCCGGAGTAACCCTGCCAGTTCGTATTGGTGACGAAGCTGACGGCCGTGTTGAACGAAGAGTCGGGGCTGACCGCAGCCAGCTGCTGCGGGTTCAGTGGCAGGAACAGTTGCAGGCGCTGCAGCGCGTACACGATGAGCGCGCCCAGCAGATTGAACAGCAGCAGGGCGATTGCGTACTGCCGCCAGGACATCTCCTTGCTGGCATCGACGCCACACAGGCGATACAGCAAGCGCTTCGAATCGCCCGCCCAGCCGCAGGGCGAGATTCGGGCGACCTTCCATGACATCGGCGATGTAGCTGCCGAGTGGCTTGACGCACAGCAGGGCAAGACCCAGCACGGTTGCCAGCAACAGATAGAACATCACGGCGGCGTTCATCAGAATTTCTCCGCACGGATCAACGCATACAGCAGGTATCCGAAGAGAAAGATTGCCAGCAGACCGCTGAGCCAGATCATGACGCTCACGGCTTGTCTCGCAGGCGTCCGAGGGCCAGCACCAGCCCGTGCGTGAGGCCATATAGGGCGAGCAGGATCAGCAGGTAGACAGCGTCCATCGCAGGCACCTCCGCGGCTAGGTTCGAGCGTGGAATGCTAGGAAGGACGATGTGAGAAAGGTGTGGAAAGAACGCGCGCTGTCAGCACAGGCACCGGGGCGGACCACTAGGGTGGATTCCGAGAAACGTAGCGAAAACGTAGCGTTTCTTGCGCTTCCATGCGCTTCCATGCGCTTCCATGCGCTTCCATTCGCTTTCATGCCACCGTAGCGTGAGGGCGGGCCTCCTATGTGGTTGAAAACTAAAAGCCTATAGAATCGCCTCTGCACCTTCGAACCAGGTGGTGGGCGGTTCGACGAGGCCGCATAAGCGAGGGGCGAGGGGCCGCAGGCCCCGAGTCATCCGTCCGGGCGCGCCAGCGGGGGCAGCCTCGCCGTCAAGCCACAGTGTGGGGAAACGCCATGTTCAGCAGCCTTATGCCCCAGCGCCGGCAGTTCTTTGAACTCCTGGCGGCGGATTCCGAACGGGTCGTGGCCGGCGCCAACGCCACGCTGCGGCTGATCAACGGCCTGGGCGCCGGCACCGAGGACACGCCGGTGCTGGTGGCGGAGGTCAACCTTAATGAACAGGCCGCCGATAAAATAAAGGCGCAGCTGATCGCGCTGTTGCATCGCTCGTTCACCACGCCGCTCAATCGCGACCAGATCCACACGCTCACGATTGAGCTCGACCTGGTGCTCAACGCGTTGCAGGACGTGGCCAACGCGGCCGGCATGTACAACATCCGCGAGTCCACGGTCGAGGCGCGCGAGATGGCGGCGCTCGCGGCCGATGCCTGCATGCGGCTGAACCGGGCCGTGGTGGCGCTGGCTGACAAGCGCAACAAGGAGACGATGGGACTGTGCCGGGAAATCGACGCCATCAAGATGCGCAATTTTCACTTCCGGCAGGCCAAGGTGCTGAGCCGCTGCCGGCGGGTGGTGCGGACCATCGAAGAAGTGGTACTGGAAAACCCCTGACCGCCCGCGACTGCAATCGGCTACGATTCAGCCCGGACATCGGGTAATTCAACATGGCGACACATCACCATCAGCCCCTCGGCGGCAACCAGATGCCGCGCTTTGCCGGCCCCGCGACCATGATGCGCTTGCCGCAGTTCACGTCCGCGGCCGGTCTCGATGCCTGCTTTGTAGGCGTGCCGCTCGACATCGGCACTTCGCTCCGCGCCGGGGCGCGCTTCGGTCCGCGCGACATCCGCCAGAATTCGGTGCTGATCCGCCCCTACCTGATGGCGACGCGCGCGCGACCGTTCGACTCGCTCCGGGTGGCCGACATCGGCGATGTCGCCATCAATACCTTCAACCTGGAAAAATCGGTCGCGATCATCGAGACCGCCTACGACGGGATTTTCAGTCATGACTGCGTTCCGCTGACGATGGGCGGGGATCACACGATCGTGCTGCCCATCCTGCGTGCGCTGCACCGCAAGCATGGACCGGTTGGGCTGGTGCATGTCGATGCGCACGCGGATGTGAACGATGAATTGTTCGGCGAGAAGCTCAACCATGGCACTCCGTTTCGACGCGCGGTCGAGGAAGGCCTGCTCGACTGCAAGCGCGTAGCGCAGATCGGTTTGCGTGCCACCGGCTACGGACCGGCCGATTTCGACTGGCCACGGCAGCAGGGGTTTCGCGTTGTGCAGGCGGAAGAGTGCTGGCACCGCTCACTCGCGCCACTGATGGACGAGGTGCGTGCGCAATTGGGCCGCGGCCCCGTGTACCTCAGCTTCGACATCGACGGGCTCGATCCCGCATTCGCGCCGGGCACTGGCACGCCGGAGATCGGCGGGCTGACAACTATCCAGGGCATGGAGATCATCCGGGGCTGCCTGGGGCTCGAGCTGGTCGGGTGCGACCTGGTTGAGGTCTCGCCGCCGTACGATCCCTTCGGCACCACTTCGCTCCTGGCGGCCAATCTGCTGTACGAGATGCTGTGCGTGTTACCGGGAGTGAACCGCGAACCGGGCTGAGGCTTGAGCGCGGTCAGTGCGCCAGCGCGCGCCGCGGCGGCTGCATAGCGCAGATCGTCGGCGGTGCGCGCCGACACTGCTATGATTCCGTGGTGGATCGAAAGCCCAGCAGCGGTGCGGTGTTTGCGGACGACGGGAGCGAAGTGCAGTTTTGCTCCACCTGCGCCTTCGGTTCAGTGTGCCTGGCCGGCGGTTACGACAAGAGCGCGCTGCGGGCGCTGCACTGCCTGGTCGAGCATGTCGGGCCGTTTCGCGAGGGCGAGCACATCTTCCGCACCAACGATCCGTTTGGCGTGATCTATGCGGTGCGAGGCGGTACGGTCAAGACCTGCCTGGTGGACAGCCTGGGCCGGGAGCAGGTGCTGGGATTCTACCTGCCGGGCGAGATGATCGGCCTGAACGCCATTCATCCGGAACGCTACCCGTGCGACGCGATCGCACTCGATGCCGTGTACCTATGCCGCTTTTCCTTTCCGGCGCTGGCTACCGCAGCGACCCAGATTCCCGGAATCCAGCAGCAGTTATTCCGGCTGTTGAGCAAGGATATTGGCGCCGCTTCGCAACTGGCGGCGGACCTCAGTGCCGAGCAGCGCCTCGCCGCCTTTCTGGTGGGCATTGCCGAGCGGTTTGCCGCGCGGGGGTTTTCTGCCACCGGTTTCCATCTGTCGATGGCGCGCGCCGACATCGCCAACTACCTGCGGCTCGCGGCTGAAACCGTCAGCCGGGTGCTGCGCCGTTTTCAGGACCAGGGTTTGCTGGCCGTCGACGGCCGGGAAGTCGAGTTCCTGGATCCGCAGGCGCTGCGCGCTCTGGCGCGCGGGGCCCAGTAGGTCCCGATTGACGCGGATCAAGGCGCCGGTGCGGTGCCGCGCGCGGCCAGCGCCACCATCCCGGCTTTAATGACGGTAATGAGCCCATGATGGTCGGTTCGGGGCAATAAATGCCTGCCTTGCAGGCATAGGCTTGCAGGCGGCGCAAGCGACCGGCGGGTATTCCCATGAGCCTCAGCGTATTTGAAATCTTCAAGATCGGCATCGGTCCGTCGAGCTCGCACACCATGGGTCCGATGAACGCGGCGCGCGCCTTCGTCGATTTGCTGGCCACGCAGGGAATCCTGCCGCGGACCGGCGCGGTGACGGCGGAACTATTTGGTTCGCTGGCGCTGACCGGGCGCGGCCACTGCACTGACCGCGCAATCCTGCTGGGCCTCGAGGGCATGCGCCCGGAGACGATTGATTCCGCGCTGGTCGAGCCCACTGTGGATCGTATCCGCAACGCGAAGCGGCTGCGCCTGCGCTCCGAACATGAAATCGCCTTTGATGAGCCACGCCACCTGCTGTTCCATCACGATCAGGTGCTGCCCGGTCATTCCAACGGTATGCGCTTCACGGCGCGGGACGCGGCGGGTGCAACGCTTGCGAGTGAGGACTATTACAGCGTGGGCGGCGGCTTCATCGTGCGCGAAGGCGAGCAGGCGGCCGACGGCCCGCAGCGCGCGGTGGCGCCGTATGAATTCAACTCCGCGGCCGAACTGCTCGAGATCGCCGCCCGGCACGGACTGGAGCTGCACGAGCTGATGATGGCGCGCGAGCGCAGCTGGCGTAGCGAGGCGCAAATCAGCCAGGGCCTGCTGGAGCTGTGGCGTGTGATGCGCGCATGCGTGCAGCGCGGCTTCAGCGCGCAGGGTCTCCTGCCCGGCGTGCTCAAGGTGCGGCGCCGTGCGCCGAAGCTCTATCGGCAGCTTGAATCGGGGCACGACCGCGACCCGATGCACGCCATGGATTGGGTGAACGCTTTCGCGCTGGCCGTCAATGAGGAGAATGCCGCGGGCGGTCAGATGGTGACGGCGCCGACCAACGGCGCGGCGGGCATCGTGCCCGCAGTACTCCATTACTATGATCGCTTCGAGCCGGGGGCCGATGAGGCGGGCGTCATCCGTTTTCTGCTCACGGCGGCGGCCATAGGTATGCTCTACAAGAAGAACGCTTCGATCTCGGGCGCGGAGATGGGCTGTCAGGGAGAGGTCGGTGTGGCCTGTTCGATGGCGGCGGCGGGCCTGGTCTCAGCGCTGCACGGTACCAACGAACAGATCGAGAACGCGGCCGAGATCGGCATGGAGCACAACCTCGGGCTGACCTGCGATCCGGTTGCAGGCCTGGTGCAGATTCCCTGCATCGAGAGAAATGCGATGGGCTCGCTCAAGGCGATCAGCGCGGCGCGGCTCGCGCTGCACGGTGACGGGTCGCACAAGGTATCGCTCGACCAGGTGATCAACACCATGCGCCAGACCGGCGTTGACATGGGCACGATCTACAAGGAAACCTCGCAGGGCGGCCTTGCGGTCAACGTTCCCGAATGCTGATCGGCGCGTTTCTCAGGGCCGTCCGCTCGCGTCTCAGGCCGCGCTCTCCCAATCCAGGATCACCTTGCCGCTCTGGCCCGACGCCATGATCTCGAAGCCCTGCTGGAATTTTCCGATCGGCAACCGGTGCGTGATTACCGGCCCGACGTCGAGTCCCGACTGCAGCATGGCGGCCATCTTGTACCAGGTCTCGAACATCTCGCGGCCGTACACGCCCTTGAGCATCAGGCCCTTGAAGATCACCTCGTCCCACTTGATGCCAGTGTCGGCCGGCATGATGCCCAGCAGCGCGACGCTCCCGCCGTGATGCATGGTGGCGAGCATCTGGCGGAATGCCGCCGGCGCGCCGCTCATCTCGAGCCCGACATCGAACCCTTCTTCCATGCCGAGCTGCGCCATCGCGTCCTCGAGTTTCTCGCTGCGCACGTCGATCGCCAGTGAAGCGCCCAGCCTGCGGGCGAGCGCAAGGCGGTAGGGGTTGACGTCGGTGATGACCACGTGGCGCGCGCCGACGTGGCGCGCGATTGCCACCGCCATGAGGCCGATCGGACCGGCGCCGGAGATCAGCACGTCTTCGCCCACGACGTTGAACGAGAGCGCCGTGTGCGTGGCGTTGCCGAGCGGATCGAGGATTGAGGCGATTTCGTCGGTGATGACCGGCGACAGCTTGAACACGTTCGAGGCTGGCAGCGACATGAATTCCGCGAAGCAACCGGGCCGGTTGACGCCGACGCCGACCGTGTTGCGGCACAGGTGGCGGCGGCCGGCGCGGCAGTTGCGGCAGAAGCCGCAGGTGACGTGCCCCTCGCCCGAGACGCGATCGCCGAGCTGGAGCCCGCGTACTTCGCTGCCCATCTCGACGATTTCGCCGCAGTACTCGTGACCGACGGCCATCGGCACCTTGATCGTGCGCTGCGCCCATTCATCCCAGTGGTAGATGTGCATGTCGGTGCCGCAGATCGCGGTCTTCTTCATGCGGATCAGCACATCGTTGTGCCCGATGGTGGGCTTGGCCACCTCCGCCATCCAGATGCCCGCTTCCGCCTTTGCCTTGACCAATGCTTTCATGGAGTTTTGCCCAGGATGCCCAGTTCGCGGCCCGCCGTGGTAAACGCGGCGACCGCCTGATCAAGATGCGCGCGGCTGTGCGCGGCGCTCAGCTGCGTGCGGATGCGCGCCTGGCCCACCGGCACCACCGGGAATGAAAAGCCGATGACATAGACTCCGAGCTCGAGCAGCCGGTCGGCCATGCGGGTCGCGAGCCCTGCCTCTCCGATCATGACCGGCACGATCGGGTGCTCACCTGGCACCAGCTTGAATCCCGCCGCCTGCAGCCGCGCACGGAAATAGCGCGCGTTGTCGGCGAGCTGCCGGCGCAGCACGTCGCCGGACTCGATCAGATCGAGCACGGCGAGAGTCGTCGCCGCGACCACCGGCGGGATGGAATTGGAGAACAGGTAGGGGCGCGAGCGCTGGCGCAACCAGTCGATGATCGCCGCCGGACCGGAAACATAGCCGCCGCAAGCGCCACCGAGCGCCTTGCCCAGCGTGCCGGTCAACAGATCAACACGCCCGAGCACGCCGGCCAGCTCGTGCGTGCCGCGGCCGCGCGCACCGATGAAGCCGGTAGCGTGTGAGTCGTCGACCGCCAGGATGGCGCGGTAGCGTTCCGCCAGCGCGCTGATCTGGGCCAGCGGCGCCAAGGTGCCGTCCATGGAAAACACCCCGTCGGTGATGATCAGCCGTGTGCGCGCATCCTGCGATTCGGCCAGGCGCGCTTCCAGTTCGGCCAGGTCGCGGTTCGCGTAGCGCAGTCGCCGCGCCTTGCACAGCCGGATGCCATCGATGATCGAGGCGTGATTGAGCGCGTCCGAGATGACGGCATCGTGCTCGTCGAGGAGCGTTTCGAACAGTCCGCCGTTGGCGTCGAAGCACGATGAGTAGAGGATGGTGGCGCCCGTGCCAAGGAATGCGGACAAGCGGGCCTCCAGCTCGCGGTGGATGGATTGCGTACCGCAGATGAAGCGCACTGAAGCGCAGCCGTAGCCGTAGCGATCAAGCGCCGCGCGGGCAGCGGCAACCACGGCCGGGTGGCTGGCCAGGCCGAGGTAATTGTTGGCGCACAGGTTGATGACTTCGCGTCCGTCGCCGACGCGGATCACGGCGCCCTGGGGCGAAGCGAGCACGCGCTCGGCCTTGTAAGTTCCGGCGCTGCGCAGCTCCGTCAGGCGGAGGTCCAGCCGGGCTGCGAGTGCCTCGATGGCGCGATCGGGGTGTGGCAAGTTATTGCGCTGTGGTGGAAATCGGTGCGGTATCCTGCACCGCATTCGCAGTGCCGGCAAGACCGGCACGCGCGCCTGGGAATGCACCTATCGTGAGCCGCACACATCCATGATGACGCCTCGCGAGCCTGGCCGCTGGCTCAACCGCACGGTTATCGGCATTGGGCTCGCTTCGCTGTGCAGCGACTGGTCGCACGAGATCGCTTCGACGCTGCTGCCGGCGTTTCTCGCCACCATGGGAGCGGCGGCGGCCTGGCTGGGCCTGATCGAGGGCGTCGCCGACGGCGTGGCGAGCTTCACCAAGATGGCATCCGGCTACTACACGGATCGCTGGGCGCGGCGCAAGCCAATCGCCGTCTTCGGCTACGTGCTGACCGCTGTGGGCACCGCGTCGATCGGGCTGGCGAACAGCGCCTGGCAGGTGCTGCTCGCCCGCGCTGGCGCCTGGCTCGGGCGCGGCGTGCGCACGCCGGTGCGCAAGGCGCTGCTGGCCGCGGCCGTGACCCGCGAGAGCTACGGCCGCGCGTTCGGATTCGAGCGCATGATGGATACGTTTGGCGCCATCATCGGACCGCTTACCGCACTGCTGCTGCTGCAGGCGTTGCGGCACGACTACGCGCGGATTTACGCGCTGACGCTGATTCCCGGGCTTGCGGCCGCGGTGCTGATGGCTTTCGCGGTCCAGGAGCGATCGCGCACCGCGGTTTCGCATCTGGGATTCGCGCTGAGCGTGCGCGCGCTGCCGGCGGGCTTCCGGCGCTTGCTGGTGGCGGTGGGCCTGTTTGGGCTCGGCGATTTCGCACATACCATGCTGATCCTGCTGGCGGTGCAAAAGCTCCTGCCGGTGCTCGGCGCCGCCCGCGCCGCCACCGTGGCAACCGGACTCTATGTCCTGCACAACGTTCTCTACGCCGCGTTTGCGATGATCGGCGGCGCGCTGGCCGATCGCCTGAACAAGGTCCGGCTGCTCGCGCTCGCGTACCTGCTGGCCGCCGCCATGGCAGTTGCGATCATGTTCCTGCCGCTGAGCGCTGTGGACGCTGGCGGCGATCTTTGTCGTGGGCGGCATCTACGTTGCCCTGGAGGAGACACTGGAGGATTCGCTGTGCGCCGAACTGGTCAGCGACGCGCCAGCACGGCCTCGCATTCGGCACGCTGGCGACGGTCAATGGGATCGGTGACCTGCTTTCGAGCCTGGTGGTCGGCGGGCTGTGGACGCTGTGCGGCGCACGGGTGGCATTTGCCTACAGCGCGGCCCTGTTTGTCGCCGGCGGCCTGATGGTGCTGCGATTGCCAATCTCAGCCGAAGGTGCTGGACTTGCCCATTCCCGGTGACACAATAGCAGCGGTGAGGTTCCTTCCCGCCATCGCGCTGCTGTTCGCTGGCGCCAGCTCCGCGGAGTCATCGGACCCGGCGACCGCGGCGCCGGCTGCGGACGCCGACGACACCATTACCGAAATCGTGATTCAGGCGCCCGAGCCGCGTTACGTGGCGCCGACCCGACGCGACCAGATAGGCCGTATCTGGGCGCCCGTCTACATTAACGGCAAGGGGCCGTTCCGGCTGGTGCTCGATTCAGGCGCCAGTCGATCGGGGGTAACCGCCAGGGTTGCCAGAGCCCTGGGCCTTCCACCCGACGCGTCCTCGCCCGTCCGCTTGCGCGCCGTCACGGGCACTGCGACGGTGCCGACCATCCGGGTTGATACCATCGAGGTTGGAGATATTCTGGTTAAAGACCTGCGGCTGCCGATCCTTGGCGACGCGCTCGGTGGCGCCGACGGGGTGCTCGGCAACGAGGGTCTTGCCGA
The DNA here is from genome assembly GCA_963811485.1 of uncultured Gammaproteobacteria bacterium. Lineage (GTDB taxonomy): Bacteria > Pseudomonadota > Gammaproteobacteria > Steroidobacterales > Steroidobacteraceae > FEN-1191. Next base: position 393,638 of record CAWERO010000006.1, on the reverse strand, counting down.
TCGGCGCGTGTACATTGATTTCCGTCACGACCTGATCATTATTTCCCGCTCTCGCGACCGGCCTGCCGACGCGGGCTTCATGACCATTCCGTTTACTCTCGAGCGCGGGCGGCTCCTGGTGGCCCAGGTCCAGCTAGGTCGGGTGCGCGCCAAGGCCATCATTGACACCGGCGGCCAGGTCACTGTTGCAAATCTCGCGCTGCGCGACGCGCTGGCACGCCGCGCCAAAGACGAGCACGTCACGGTCGATCAGATCGAAGGCGTTACCAACGAGGTGCAGGACGGCGAAGGCCGCCGCGCGCCCCCGATTCAGTTCGGGCCAATCGAAATACGTTCCCAGCACATGACCTTTGCGGACATGCGCATCTTCGATTACTGGAAGACTGACCCAGGAACCCGCACTGCTCATTGGTATGGATGCGCTGGGTCTGCTCGACACGCTGATCATCGACTACCACCGGCACGAACTGCAGTTGCGCATGCGCAACGACAGCTGAGGCGGCGGCTCCGGCGCGATTACCGGGCGACGACCACGCCGTTGACAACCTGGACCGCTGCGCCGACCGCCAGCGTCGGCTCGTTGTCCTGCGTCACGCTTGCCTCCGCGCCGTTGTCATAGCGCACCTTGATTTCGTAGTGCGTCACCGCCCGGACCTTTTTCTCGATCTTGTTGCCCAGGTACGCACCGCCCAGCGCGCCGGCGATCTTGGCGATGGTCTTGCCATTGCCGTCGCCAATCTGGTTGCCCACGGCGAGACCGGCGACACCTCCGGCCAGCACGCCGATGGCGGTGCCTTTGCCGGCTTCCTTGACCGGCGTAATTGCGGTAATGACGCCGCAGTTGCTGCATACGACGAGCGGCGTGCGCGGTGGCGCCGGTGTCGCGCTGGCAATCGAACTCACAGTTGCTGCGGGAGCCTTGGCCGGATGCGCCTTGTGTACGGTCTTCTTCGGCACCGCCGGGGCCGGGGCCGGGGCCGGAGCCGCCTCGGTCGGGGCCGACGCGGGCGGAGCGGTTGCCGGAGCGGTTACTGGAGCCGGTTCGGGAATTGTGGCAGGTGGTGCGGGTGGTGAACTGCACGCCGCCAGCATGGCCGACGCGCTGGCGACGTACGCCAGGAATTGCAACTTCGATACCGAATACGTTCAGCCTGTTCATCGGGATTCACTCAACTGCAGTGGCAATGGACGCGCAATCTACCGGATTCCGGCGCGTACGCAAGAATCCGCCGTGCCCATGTCGCCAGTCGCCGACGCTTTTGCCATCATTTGCACCATGAAACGCCAGTCCGCGCCTCGCAGCCGCTATTTGTCGGTCGATCTCGCGCACATCGACCTCAGTCGCGGCGGGCGGCGCGTGCTGCGTGACTTGCGTTGGCGCATCCGTCCAGGACAGCGCTGGGTGCTCCTGGGCGCCAATGGCGCCGGCAAGACGCAGCTCCTGAAGCTCATTGCCGGCGACGTCTGGCCGCAGCCGCGGGCGATCACCCGGCGCATCTACCATTGGCGCGGCGCACGCAGTACCGAACCCATGGGAGTCAAGCAGGAGATCGCCTACCTCGGCGCCGAGCGCCAGGATCGCTACCAGCATTACGACTGGAATCATCGCGTCGCCGCGATCGTAGGCACCGGGGTGGAGCGCAGCGAAATTCCGCTGCGCCGCCTGAAGCGAGCCGAGCGGACGCGCGTCACGCGTGCGCTGCAGCGGCTGGGGATCGCGGCACTGGCGAGGCGGCGCTTCTTGACGCTGTCGCAGGGCGAACGGCGCCTGGTGCTGCTGGCGCGCGCGCTGGCGGCGCGTCCGGCCTTGCTGCTGCTCGACGAACCGCTCAATGGCCTCGACGCTCGGAGCCGCACGCGCTTTCTTGCCGCTCTTGCCATTATGAGCCGCTCGGCCTTGCCCTGGATCCTGGCGACTCACCGCCTGGAGGATGTGCCCGCCGGCGTGACACACCGGGCGGTGCTCCATTGCGGCCGCGTGCGCACGGGGCCGTGGCAGCGGACCGCGCCGCTGGCGCTCAGGCCGCCGCCGGCCAGGCGCGAACCGCCAACGACGCCGTTCGCGGAGCAGCCGCTGGTGTTCGAATTGCACCATGCGTCCGTGTGGTGCGCGGGGATGGCGCTGCTGCGGCAGGTGTCGTTGCGGATGCGCGCCGGCGATTGCTGGGTGGTGCACGGAGCTAACGGCAGCGGCAAATCAACGCTGCTGGCGACATTGCACGGCGACCACGGCGTGGCGACGCCGGGTCGGATCTGGCGGCGCTGGCATGCGCCAGGTATGCCGCTGCAGGATTTTCAGCGGCGCGTTGGCCGCGTTGCGCCTGAATTGCAGTCGGCACTGCCACGCCGAATGACGGCCCTGCATTGCGTCGTGGCCGGATTTCGCGGCGCACTGGCGCTCGATGGCGCGGCGACTGTCACCGAGGTTCGCGCGGCCACTCGCGCGCTGCGGCAGACCGGCGCCAGCGCCCTGGCGCGGCGCACGATTGCCGACCTGTCGTACGGCCAGGTGCGACGGATCCTGTTTGCGCGCGCACTGGTTCGGCGCCCTGATATCGTACTGCTCGATGAGCCTTACACCGGACTCGATACGGCGACTCGCAGCCGGCTTTGCGCCCTGGTCGACCAGCTGGCTGCACGGCAGCGAATGGTGGTGATTGCAACTCACCACCAGGACGATTGGCCCCGGCGCGTGACGCATGAGCTGGAGCTCGGCGCCGGCCGCGTCCGTTACTGCGGACCTGTTCGGCGGCCTGAGCCGGGCGCGGTGGCATGAAGCTGCACCAGCAGCGTGCCGGCCGGGCGTTGGCCGCGTTGGCGCTCTTGCTGTGCGCGGCCGGGCTCTGGCTGTGGCACGCCACGGGGACGCCCCGCGACGGAGCGGTGCTCATCACGGGCGGCGATGGCGGTGGCTTGCCACGCGCGGCCGCGGACGCCGAGGGTTTCGATTCCCTGGCCCTTCAGCAGGCAGCTGCACTGGTGCTGGAGCAACGGGCGACAGCGTTGCTGGTGATGCGCCACGGACACCTGGTGTTCGAGCAGTATGCCGGTGGCGCCAGCGCCGATACGCTGGTCGATGGTGGCGAGATGGCCGACACGCTGCTGATGCTGGCGGCAGGCATCGCCGTCGCACAGTATGGTCTGATCGTGCCGCCGGTGGGCCCACACGCCGCCGCTCAGCTAGCCGCCGCCATTGCCGAAGCCAGCGGCCGCAGTTATCCGCAATACCTGTCGCGCAACGTGTGGCAGCGGCTCAATGCGGCGTCGGCGCAGTGGTCGGCCGGGACGGTTCGCGCCCGTGCCAGCGATTGGCTGCGGGTCGCAGAGCTACTGCTGCATGATGGCCGCTGTGAAGGCACACAGGTCGTGCCTCCAGGCTGGGTGGCGCGGCTTGGCCAGCCCCGTGTAACCCCGGGTGCCAGAGCGTTCGCTGCGGCCGATATGTATTATCTGCGCGGACCGGGAGCCACGCGCCTGTGGCTGGCGCCGCGCTTCGACCTCCTAGTGCTGCGCGTTGCAAGGGCGTCGCCCGGGGACGTAGTCGACGAGACGCGGCTCCCCAACATGATCATCCGCGCGCTGCGCGATCGCCCCAATGCACGTGGCGGGAGCCTCAGCGATCTGGTGCCAGGTCACTGAACCGTGATCTACTGCGGGCCCTATGCGACCCCTGCTGACGATTTTCATAGTCTGCGCGATAGACGTGCTGGGATTCGGCGTCATCGTGCCGCTGGTACCTTACATGGCAGATCGCTTTGGCGCGGCGCCGTGGATGGTGACCGGGATACTCGGCAGTTATTCGCTCTGCCAGCTGGTCGCAGCGCCGTTCTGGGGTCGGCTCAGTGACCGCTATGGGCGCCGGCCCATTCTGATCACCAGCATGGCGGGCGCTTGCCTGTCGTATTTCGTGCTCGGCTTTGCTCCCGGCCTGGCATGGCTCCTGGTCTCGCGCATGCTCAGTGGGTTTATGGCCGGCAATATTTCCGCCGCCATGGCTTACGCCGCCGATGTCAGCCGGCCTGAGCACCGCGCGCGCGCGCTGGGCACCGTGGGCGCGGCGATTGCGGTGGGCTTCATGATCGGGCCGGCACTCGGCGGCGTGCTGGTTGGGAACGATGTGCGCAACGCCAGCTTCCTGCGACCCGCCATGGTGTCGGCGGGCCTGAGCGTGGTGGCGATGCTGCTGGTGGCGCTGTTGCTGCGTGAGAGTCATAGCGCGGAGCAAAGGCTTGCCAATCGCGCGAACGCCTCACCACTGACGGCGCTGCGTACGCTGGCGGCCCGACCGGCATTGACCTGGCTGGTGCTAGCGGGTCTCCTGGTCACTTTTTCACAGGCGACGCTCGAATCAATCATCGCGCTGTGGGGGCTGAAGCGCTTTGGCATCGGTCCGCGCAGCATCGGCTTGCTGTTGTTCGGCCTGGCGGCGATCGCGGTGGCCATGCAGGGCGGATTCGTGCGCCTGCTGGCGCCACGCTTCGGCGAGCACCGGCTGGCGCTGGCCGGGATCGGCGCCTATGTGTTCGGTCTGCTGATCGTGGGTAGCGCTGCGTCGCTGGCTATTGCGATCTTCGGGCTGGCGCTGTGCGGCGCGGGGTCGGGGGCCTTCAGCCCCAGCGCTTCAGCGCTGGCGTCGAAGCAGGCCGATGCCGGTAATCGCGGCGTGGTCATGGGCGCCTATCAGTCTGGTGCGTCTCTGGCGCGCGTCCTCGGACCCTTCAGTTCGGGCTTGATTTTCGGCCGCTTCGGGCCCGGTGCACCCTTCCTGGTCGGCGCGCTGGTGACGTTGCCAGCCGCGTGGTGCATGCTGGCGGCGCGGCGTGCGCGGGCGGCGGGGGGTGCGGCGTGATTTTCACTTTCGGGGGCAAAAGGCTGGTGACCGCCAGCAACTACTACTACGTAGCTGCGGGCGCGCAGCTGATCGGCGACGTGCGCCTGGGCGAAGGCGCCAGCGTCTGGTTCAACGCCGTGCTGCGCGCCGATGATGAACGCATCGAGATAGGCGCCGGCAGCAATGTGCAGGATGGCACCGTGATTCACTGTGATGTCGGGTTTCCGACGCTCGTAGGCCGCAATGTCACGATCGGCCATCGCGTGCTGCTGCACGGCTGCACGATTGGCGACGAGTCGCTGATTGGCAATGGCGCGATGATTCTCGACGGCGCGCGCGTTGGCGTGCATTGCCTGGTCGGCGCCGGCTCGCTGGTGACGCCGGGCAAGGTGATTCCGGATGGGAGTGTGGTCATGGGCGCGCCCGCCAGAGTGGTTCGCCCGACCGCGGCGCGTGAGCTCGCCATGATCGAACATGCTGCGCGTTCCTATCAGGAGCGCATCAGACCATACCAGCGGGAGCTGCCCGATGAGCGATAGCGCGGGCGAGCAAGCTGGCGCTGGCGAGCGCGGCAAATTGCTTGGCCAGCTGCGCATCGATGCGAGTCAACGCGATTCCGCCGTTGCTGGCGGCAGCCAGTGGTGGCGGTGGCCGGTGCTCGCCGCTGCGTTGCTGCTATTGGTGGCTGCGGGCGGCGTGGCCTGGTGGAAACTGCGCGGCCAGAGCTTTAAGGTGGAGCTGATCACCGCCGTGGCCGCCACGGCGGCGCATGGTCCGGGCGCGGTGCTGCAGGCGAGCGGCTACGTGACTGCGCGCCGCCAGGCAACCGTGTCGGCGCAGATTACCGGTACGCTCAAGCAGGTGCTCATCGAAGAAGGGGAGCACGTCGTGGCCGGGCAGGTTCTGGCGCGGCTTGATGATGCGGCCTTGCAGGCCGGTGTGGCCCAGTCGAGCGCGCAGCTGCTGTCGGCGCAGGCGCTGGAGGCGCAGATCCAGGCGCAGCTGGCGCAGGCGCAGCGCGACACGCAGCGCAGCCAGGAGCTGATCGACCGCCAGCTGGTCTCGCGCCAGTCGTTGGAGGCGGCGCAAACGCAGCAGGCGACGCTGGTGGCGCAGCTGCAGGTGCAGCGCCGGCAGATCGCGGTCGCAGAGGCTGCCTTGCGCGGCATGCAGGTGCAGCTGTCCTACTGCACGGTGCGGGCGCCGTTTGCGGGAGTGATCGTCGCCAAGGCGGCACAGGCCGGTGAGATCATCTCGCCGATCTCGGCCGGCGGCGGATTCACGCGCACCGGCGTGGGCACGATCGTCGACATGGATTCGCTCGAAATCGAAGTCGACGTCAACGAGGCCTACATCAATCGCGTCGAGCCCCGGCAGCGCGCGCAGGCGCTGCTCGACGCCTACCCCGACTGGAACATTCCGGCCCACGTGATCGCCATCATCCCGACTGCGGATCGCAGCAAGGCAACGGTCAAGGTGCGCGTGGCGCTCGACCAGAAGGACCCGCGCATCCTGCCGGACATGGGTGTACGCGTTTCATTTCTGGAGCCGCGTCCGGCGGCAAGCTCCGCGCCGGCGGCGGACGCCACTGTGCTGGTGCCTGCAACCGCCGTGGTCAGCGCTGGCGGCGCCGCGGGCGGCAGTGTAGTTTATGGAGTGGCTGACGGGCGTGCGCGGTCGCGGCCGGTCACGCCCGGGCAGGCATTTGGCGACCTGCGCGCGGTCACCGGTCTCGAGGCGGGCATGCAGGTGGTGCGCGCACCGCCGCAGGGCCTCAGCGAGGGCTCGCGCGTGACCAGCGCCGACTCCGGCAATTAGCCGCGCAGCTTCAAGTCACCGGCGGGCGATCATCCAACAGGCGATTACTCATGAGTGCACTGGTTCAATTGCGGAATCTCAGCAAGAGCTACGCGCGCGGAGTGCAGCAGATTGAGGTCCTGCACGGCATCAACCTGGATATCGAGACGGGCGATTTCGTTGCGCTGATGGGCCCGTCCGGCTCGGGCAAGACCACGCTGCTGAATCTCATCGGCGGGCTCGACGCCCCCAGCGGTGGCACAATTTCCGTGGGCGGCGAGCGGATCGACCTGCTGTCGGAAAACGCGCTGGCAAAGTGGCGCTCGTCGCATGTCGGATTCGTGTTCCAGTTCTACAATCTGCTCGCAACCCTGACGGCGCGCCGCAATGTCGAACTGCCGCTGCTGCTGACGCGCTTGTCGGGCGCGCAGCGCCGGCAGCGTGCCGACATTGCGCTGCAGCTCGTGGCGCTCGCCGACCGCGCCACGCACAAGCCCAATGAGCTGTCCGGCGGTCAACAGCAACGCGTGGCCATCGCCCGGGCGATCGTCTCTGATCCGGCCCTGCTGGTGTGCGACGAGCCCACCGGCGATCTGGACCGCCAGTCGGCCGCTGAGGTGCTCACGCTCCTGCAGCAGCTCAATCGCGACCATCGCAAGACCATCATCATGGTGACCCATGATCCCAAGGCGGCGGAGTTTGCGCGCCGTACGGTGTACCTGGACAAGGGCACGCTGGCCGACGGCGCGCAGCGGCCGCCGGCGTGAAATACCTGCAGCTGGTGTTGGCGGCACTGTCGCGCCGCAAGACGCGCACGCTGTTCACGCTGCTGTCGGTGATCGCGGCTTTCCTGCTGTTCGGTCTGCTCGACTCGGTGCGTGGTGCCTTCTCCGGGGCGAGCGAGAGTGTCGCAGGGCTGCACCGCCTGGTGACGATTTCCAGGATCACCTTCACCATGGAGCTGCCAAAGAACCTGCAGGAGCGAATCCAGGCGGTGCCCGGGGTCGCGGACGTGACCTACGCCAACTGGTTTGGGGGCATCTATCAGGACCCGAAGAATTTTTTCCCCAACGAAGCCGTGGCCGCCAACTTCCTGGACGCCTACCCGGAATGGAGCATGAGCGCCGGGCAGCGTGCCGCGTTCCGCAGTACGCGCACCGGCGCCGTGGTCGGCGCCGCACTGGCGAAGCAGTTCCACTGGAAGCTGGGCGACAAGATTCCACTGCAGGCCACCATCTTCCCGCAGAAAGACGGCAACAACACCTGGACTTTCGACCTGGTCGGCATCTACCACGTCACCGATCCGAAGCAGCGTGCGCAGGAAAACGTGCTGCTGTTCAACTGGGACTACTTCGACCAGGCGCGCGCTTTTGGCAATGGCAGCGTCGGGTGGTATGTGGTCAAGGTGGGCGATCCGTCACGGGCCGACGCGGTCGCACAGGCGATCGACGCGATTTCCGTAAATTCCGACCACGAGACCAAGACCCAGAGCGAGCACGCCTTCCAGCTGTCCTTCGCCAGCCAGTTCGGCGACATCGGCCTGATCGTCGGCGCGATCATGGCGGCGGTGTTCTTCACGCTCATCCTGCTGACCGGTAACACCATGGCACAGGCGGTGCGCGAGCGCATTCCGGAACTGGCCATACTCAAGACGATCGGCTTCAGCAGCGGCAGCGTGCTTGCATTACTGCTGGCGGAGTCAGTCACGGTGCTGTTGCTGGGCGGAGTCATCGGAGTGCTGCTGGCCGGAGGCGTCGCGGCCGCATTGGAGGTAAGCACCGGATTCGTGCTGCCGCCCATCGTGTCCGCGGCCGCGGTTTGGGCGCGTTCGCTCGGGGTCATGCTGCTGATTGGCGTCTTGGTCGGCGCGGTGCCGGGCTACCGCGGCCTGCGCTTGCGCATCGTCGACGCGCTGGCGGGGCGCTGAGGCCTCGTGGCGAAGCGCCGCAATCGCTGGACCGCCATGGCCACGTGGCTGGGCACCTGGGTGCTGCTGGTGGCAGCATTGGCCTTGCTCGTCTCCCTACCCGGCTGGTTGCTGCCGCTGCCGCTGTTGCCGCTGGTGGCGTGGCTGTTGGGCACGCGCACCGGGCGGCAGGCCTGGTCGGCGACGCAGGTGGGGATAGGCACCATTCCGCAGCGCTTGGGATCGTCTTCGGTGGTGGTCGTGGGTATTGCCGGAGTGGTAGGCGTGTTGGTCGCGCTGCTGGCCATGGCAGCCGGATTCTCGGCCACGCTTCGCCAGGGCGGAAGCGATGACACGGCCATGGTGCTGCGTGCCGGAGCGCAGACCGAACTCAATTCCGTGCTTGATCACGACACCGTGGCGCTGGTGTCGCAGCTGCCGCAGGTGCGGCAGACCCCGGCCGGACAGCCGATCGCCTCGAGCGAACTGGTGGTGGTGGCCGCACTCCCCAAGCGCAGCACCGGACTCGACGCCAACGTCGAGCTGCGCGGCGTGGGCGAGCGGGCCTGGGATCTGCGCCCGAGGCTCCAGCTGGTGGCCGGTCGCCGCTTTACACCGGGCATGCGCGAGCTGATCGTGGGCAAACGCGCGCAGGAACAATTCGCGGGCGTCGCCGTCGGCTCGACCCTCAAGCTCAACGGACAGCTGTGGAAGGTGGTCGGTGAATTCACGGCCGGCGACGCCAATGATTCGGATTTGTGGGGTGACGCCGAGGTGGTCGGCCCCACTTACCGGCGCGGCGCGAGTTCCACTTCGGTGACGGTCCAGCTTACCGACGCCAGCGCCTTCGCAGCCTTCAAGGCGGCGCTGGCCACCGATCCACGCATCAAGGTCGACGTCCAGACCACGCGCGCCTATTTCAGCGCGCAATCCGAGCAGCTGAGCAGGTTGATCACCGGCCTCGGCACCGCGATCGGCCTGATCATGGCCGTCGGCGCGGTGTTCGGCGCGCTCAACAGCATGTACGCCGCGGTTGCGTCGCGGACCCGGGAAATTGCCACGCTGCGCGCGGTGGGCTTTCGCGCCGCCCCGGTGGTGGTGTCGGTCCTGCTCGAGACCATGTTGCTGGCGCTGCTCGGTGGTGTGCTCGGCGCCGCGCTCGCCTGGCTGCTGTTCAACAACTACACCGCCTCCACGCTGGGCGCGAATTTCACCCAGATCGTGTTCGCGTTTCAGGTATCGCCCGAACTGTTGTGGCGCGGGCTGAAATGGGCGTTGGCGATGGGGCTGCTCGGCGGGCTGTTTCCCGCGCTGCGCGCCGCGCGCCTGTCGGTGACCGAGGGCCTGCGCGAACTGTGAGCGCCAGCCGCCCGACGCCGCGGCCGACTAGGCCGGGTCGATCGTGGCGCCATAGACGACCCGCGCGGCACCCGCCACGCGCACGCCACTGACGAGCCCACTTTCGCGCCGGATCCGGACCTCGACTTCGCCGGCACGCCCGATGTGATGGCCCTGGCGACCGGTAAATTCCAGTTGGCCGCCCCGCTCGGGCACTCGATTGAGCGCCAGCAGGTGCATGGCCAGCAGCGTGTGGGCATTGCCGCTGACCGGATCTTCATCGATGCCCAGGGCGGGACAGAACATGCGCGCCTCGGTGTCGCAATCGGCCACCGCCGGCGCCAGCGTGTAGACGAAAAAGCCTGGCGGACCGCCATCGCCCGACAGCGCCGACAACGCTGCCAGGTCTGGCTTGAGGCGGGCCAGCACAGCGCCATCGCGCACGGCGATCAAAGCGCGGGTTCCGGTGGCGCCCGCCACTACGGCGGGGCAGGCGCTATCGAATTCGGTGGCGCGCACACCGAGCGCGGCGCCGATCCGCACCAGCGCTTCCGGGCCGAGGGCGTCCCGCGCCTGCGGCGGTGGCCGGCTGAAGGCATAGCGCGTGCCCTGGGGACCGGGGAGGCGCTCGATCCCGGCCAGGCCGAGACTGTGCTTCTGCCGCGGGCAGTGCGGCAAGCCGAGCGAGTCGAGTACCGCGTGCGCCGCGATGGTCGCGTGGCCGACGAAACCGGTTTCGCCGCGCGGCGTATAAAACCGCAGCCGCAGGTCATGGTCGGGTGCATCCGGCGGCAGCACGAAGGCGGTATCGGCACTGCCGAGTTCGCGCGCGATCAATTGCATCTCGCGCTCGTCCAGGTCCTGCGCGTCGAGTACCACGCCGGCGGGATTGCCAGCGTACAGCTGCGTCGTAAAGACATCGACCTGGAAGACGCGCACGCGCCGTCTGCCGTTCATAGCCCCTCCCTGCCAGCGGACCGGTGACGATGGTAACGCAGTCGCGGGTCCGCCGGTCCGGGCCAAGGCGCTTGCATTGTCCAGCCGGGCCAAGGATAGTTCGCAGCACAAACCTTGGGGTGGCCCGCGTGGGGCCTGAGATGCCGGCAGTCCGGCAAACCCGTCGAACCTGATCCGGTTAGTACCGGCGTAGGGAGCAGGTCGTTGAATCATCAATCCAGGCTTGTCATCGCGTTCACTATTGCGGCCCTGGGCATGAGGGCGGCCGGAGCCGCGCAGCCCGCGCCCGCAGCCGAATCGCTCGAGGAGATCGTCGTCCGTGCGGGCCTGCGCGCGATGCCGCTGCGGGAGCTCCCGCAGAGTGTCACGGTGATTGAGCGCGCGACGCTGGCGGCCGCGGGTGTGCAGCATTTCGAGGACGTGCTCGGCCTGGTGCCGGGACTGAGCTGGGCATCCGGCACGTCGCGGCCGCGGTATTTCCAGCTGCGCGGCGTTGGCGAGACCGAACAGTACCAGGGCGCGCCAAATCCCTCGGTCGGACTGCTGATCGACGACATCGATTTTTCCGGCGTGGGCATGCCAGCCACACTGTTCGACCTGGAGCGCGTCGAAGTGCTGCGCGGCCCCAGCAGCACGGTCTACGGCGCCAACGCGCTGGCCGGGCTCATCAGCCTGCGCAGCCGCGATCCGGGCGCCACGCGGGAACTGCGCGCGGAGGCGACCGCGGGCGACTATGGCACCACCGCATTGGGTGCGGCCGCGGGTGACGGCCGCAGCGATGGTTCCGCGGGCTGGCGTCTCGCGGCGCAGCGCTATCGAAGCGATGGCTTCCGCCGCAATGTCTATCTGGGCCGCACCGACACCAATGGGTACGACGAGACCACGCTGCGCGGCAAGCTGGCGTGGGCTCCGCTACCCGGCACGCACGTCCTGCTGACAGCCCTGTACGCCGACCTCGACAATGGTTATGACGCCTGGTCGGTCGACAACTCGCGCGTCACCCGCTCGAACCAGCCCGGGCGCGACGCGCAACGTTCGAGCGGTGTGTCGCTGCGCATTGAAGCTGCCACCACCGCGGGTGAATGGCTCAGCGTTAGCAGCGCCGCGGCCTCGCACATTGATTATTCATTCGATGGCGACTGGGGGAACGACCGCTACTGGGGCGCGAGCGCGCCGTACGATTACTTCGAGCAGCACCTGCGCGCGCGGCGCACGCTGGCGCAGGACCTGCGCTACATCGGCGGCGACTCAGCGCTGCTGTTCGGACGCGTGCGGCCGGTAGTCGGCGGGTATTTCCTGCGGCTAGGCGAGAGCGACGCACAGCTCGACAGCTGGAGCGACCAATACTATGGCGCCGGCCAGAGCCTGCTGCACAGCGACTACCGGGCTACGACTATCGCACTCTACGGTTCCCTTGAATGGCCGCTCACCGCGCGTGGCACGCTGACGCTGGGGCTGCGGGCCGAGCGGCGCCGCGCAGGCTACAGCGACAGTTCCGACGCGCCATTTGCCCGGATGCTCGATCGACTGCCGGGCGGCAATCTGTCGTGGCTGTGGCGCGCGGGTGAGGCGCGGCAGTACTACGCCACCCTGGCGCGCGGCTTCAAGGCGGGCGGTTTCAATATTGGCGCCGGGATCGAGGCGGCGCAGCGCCACTACCGCGCCGAGGCCTTGTGGAACCTGGAACTGGGCCTGCGCTGGCAGCAGGGCGCTGTTTCGCTCCAGGCGGATGTCTACGCCATGCGGCGCCTGGCGATGCAGGTCTACAGCTCGCGCCAGCTCCTTTCGGACAATCCCCTGACCTATGTATTCTTCACCGGCAACGCCGCGCACGGCGACAACCTGGGCCTGGAAAGCGAGTTGCAGTGGCGGCCTGCGCCACGCTGGACCATGACGGCCAACATGGCGCTGCAGGGCACGCGCTTCCTCGGCTATACCAGCGACGGGCTGGACCTGCGCGGCCGGGCGCAGGCTTTTGCCCCGGCATGGCAGGTGTCGCTCGGGGCCGGCTACGAGCACCCGGCCGGCGCCTACCTGCGCGTCGACGCGCAGGCCCAGGATGGCTATTACTTCAGCGCCAGCCACAACCAGCGGGCGCAGCGCCGCGCGCTCCTGAACCTGCGCGCCGGCTGGCGGCAGCGGGGCTGGACGGCGAGCCTTTGGATACGCAATCTTCTCGATGCACATTATGCCGTGCAGGGATTTTACTTTGGCGACGAACCGCCTGATTTTCCCACCAGGCTGTACCTGCAAAATGGCGATCCGCGGCAGTTGGGCGTGACGGTGAGCGCCGCTGTTGGGGCCCGCTAGGATGTCGCAGTGAACGCGTGGCGGGCACACGCACCCGAGGCCTTCGCGGTGGTCGCTGGCCTTACCTATGTGGTGCTGATCCTGCGGCGCAACCGCTGGGGCTGGGTAGCGGGCGCGCTGAGCTCTTCGGTCTATGTGGTGATCGCCGCACGCGCTCACCTGCCGATGCAGTCGATCCTGCAGACCTACTACGTCGGCATGTCGGTTTACGGGTGGATCAGCTGGACACGCAATGCCGACGAACAGGGCGGGCGCATTTTCCGCTGGCCGCTGCGCCGGCACTTGCTGGCGGTGATGCTGATACTCGCGGCCAGCCTGCTGAGCGCGCGGCTGCTCGCGTCCGAAACGCAGGCGGCATGGCCGCTGCTCGATTCGCTCACCACCTGGACCAGTCTCGTGGCCACCTGGCTGGTGGCGCGCTCGGTGCTCGAGAACTGGCTCTACTGGATCTGCGCGGACCTGATCATGGTGTTCCTGTTCCTGCGCCAGGGCTACGTGCCCACCGCGGGACTGTTCTTCAGCTACATCGTGATGGCCGTATTTGGCCTTCGCGCCTGGCTGCGGCGCTACCGCCAGCAGCAGCCGTGAAGTCGCTGTGAACCCGCCGGCGCCAGCCGCGCCCCCGGCCACAGCGCTGGCTCTGGTGCCGGGCCTGGAATCCGGATCGCCCCCGCGGCGACTGGAACGGCTTGCGGGTGGCACGGTGAACGAAAGCTGGCGCGTGGATACCCCCGCGGGCCGCTTCGTACTCCGGCTCGATGCGCCGGCCGCGCGCCGGCCGGGCGTCGATCGTGAGCGCGAGCGCAGCCTGCACGATGCGGCTGCGCATGCCGGCCTCGCGCCGCGCGCGCTGGTGTGGGCCGGCGCGGCCGGCGCCCAGGTGCGCGAATACCTCGACGGGCGCATCTGGAACGAGGCTGATATCGCGCGGCCGGGACAACTCGAGCGGCTCGGACGGCGCCTGGAGCAGCTGCATGCGCTCAGCGCGCCAAGCGGCGTGGCGATCTTCGATCCTGCGAAATACGCGCAAGAATATCTGCAGCACCTCGATATCCGAGCGGCCGCCCGGCAGGGCGCTCTCGCCGTCGCCCAGCAGGTGCGAGTGGCAGCCCTGCAGGTCGCGGAGCGTGCCGTGCAACCCGCCATCGTGCACGGCGATCTTACGCACACGAATCTGCTCGACGGCGCCGGGCTGTGGCTGCTCGACTGGGAGTACGCGCAATGCGCTGATCCAGTCTATGACCTGGCCTGCCTGCTGGCCTATAGTCCCGCCGCACGGCCGCAGGCCGCGCTGCTGATTGCGGCCGCCGGGATCGGCGGGCCGGCTGCCGCCTCGCGCCTCAGTGCGGCAATCCGCGTCTACGAGGGCCTGAGCTGGCTTTGGCACCTGGCCCGCGCCACTGGCGTCCGTGCCTCCTGATCGGCAAACTAGCGCGCCCCGAACAGTCCCGTGGAGTGGTTCATGCCCTTGTTGCGTGTCATAAACCGTGATGGCGTCGAACAGCAGGTGCAGGCGCCCAGCGCTGGTGTGCTGATGGAGCCGCTCCGTGACATGGACGACGGCGTCACCGCGATCTGCGGCGGCATGTGCTCCTGCGCGACCTGTCATGTTTACATCGACGAGGCCTGGGTGCCAAAGCTCCCGGCGCCGATGTCGGACGAGACCGATATGCTCAAGGACCTTGTTTCCTATCGCGCCAGTACCTCGCGGCTGTCCTGCCAGATTCAGCTGAGCGACGCGCTCGACGGGCTGCGCGTGGCCATCGCGCCTGAAGAATAGGCGCGCGGACTCACCCGATGCAGCTCGTCAGCTGGTTGCTGGTGCTCGCCGCGGGGGTGGCGGTGGCGCGCATTTACCTGACGGTACGCCGCCTGCGACAGCAGCGCACCGAGGACTGGGACGAGCGCCTGGTGAAAAACCTGCGCACCCAGGGCGGCGACCCTTTCCAGCCCTATGCGGTGGATTTCTTTTTCGATCTGCCGGACCAGGCCGCCTGCGAGCAGCTGAGCGCGCTGCTGGGTCCGGGCTATGCGGTGGACTTTCGCCGCGTGGACCCGCAACGGGGCGATCGTTTCACGCTGCACGCGCTCCGCTCGATGAGGATTTCAGTGCCCGAGATGCAAGCGCTGACGCGCGAATTTTCTGCGCTGGCCGTGCGGCATGGTGGCCGCTATGACGGCTGGGCCATGCCGGGCATCACGCGCGCCGCCGCGCGCCGCGGCGGCTCCGCGCCCTAAGCGCGCTTTTCGGCCTGCCGGCGCACGGCTTCGGCCGCCGCCTGCACCGCGGCTGCATCGCCCAGGTAGCGGCTGGCGCGCGGAGCGAGATGCTCGTCCAGTTCGTACAGCAGCGGCACGCCGGTGGGAATGTTCAATTCGACTACCGCGGTCTCCGATAAACCATCCAGCATCTTGACCAGCGCGCGCAGGCTGTTGCCGTGCGCGACGATCATGAGATCAAGATTGGCGCGCAACTGCGGGGCGATGCGTTGTTCCCAGCAGGGCAGCACGCGCGCGAGCGTATCCTTGAGTGATTCGGTCGCCGGCAGCGCCGCCACCGGCACCTGGGCGTAGCGGCGGTCGAAGCGCGGATGCCGCGGATCGTCGGCCGCGAGCGGCGGCGGCGGCGTGTCGTAGCTGCGCCGCCAGACCTGTACCTGCGCCGCGCCGTACTGTGCCTGGGTCTGCGCCTTATCGAGGCCCTGCAGCGCGCCGTAGTGACGTTCGTTGAGCCGCCAGTCGCGCTCCACGGGGAGCCACAGCAGGTCGAGCTGTTCGAGGATCAGCCACTGCGTGCGGATCGCTCGCTTGAGCACCGAGGTGTACACGACCTGCGGGACCAGCCCGGCGCGAGTGATCTCGCGGCCGGCCTGCCGTGCTTCCTCCACGCCCTGCGCCGACAGATCGACGTCGGTCCAGCCGGTGAACAGGTTTTCCAGGTTCCAGGTGCTTTGCCCGTGGCGCACGAGAATCAGCTTGCCGGCCACGGGGTCTCCTGCTCGCGGTGGCTACTGCGCGAGATTGCGCAGGGCTTCGGCGCCGGCCATCAGCGCCGCGAGATCCGGAGCCGCGCTGACGCGCAGCTCGCGCAGCGTCTGGAGCCATTGCTGGCCAGGCGCGCCCAGGCGCTCTATCCAGCGCTCGCGCGCGGCGCCATCGCCGGCGCGCTCACGCAAAGCCCGCCGCGCCAGTTCCCGTTGGCCGTCGAGGCAGGCGGTGTACAGGCGCTCGCGCGCCACGGCCTGCCAGCTGCCGGTAGTGCGCAGGCGCCGGATCGCCTCTGCCAGCCAGTCGATGCCCAGTGCGGCGGCCGTCTGGAAGTACTGCCCGGCCACCTCCGCGAGCGGGCGGCGCAGTTCGCTGGCGATCGCCGCCAGGTCCGGGGTCGCGCGCAGCGCCGGAAGCGCCGCGAGCCTTGCCGCCAATGCAGCCGGAAGCCCCGCGGCCTGCAGCTGCGCGTGCAGCTCCTGGTAGTGCGCGCCGGCAATTCCCGGCAGCGCCGCAGGCAGGAGCCGCTCGGTGGCCTGGAATGCCGGGCCCAGGCGCGCGACCTCGGCGCCTATGTCGGCGTGCGCTCTGGCGGGGCGCGCCAGCAGGAGTCTGCGGGTCAGCTGTTCGACGTAGTCGCGGGTTGCGAGCAGCGCGTCGTATTGGGTCACCGCCGGCGCGCGATTGTCGAGCGATTCGATCGCGACCCACAAGCCGCGCAGTCCCGCGCTGTCGCGGGCGATGGTGTAGGCGCGGGCCACGGCCGCGGTATCGACGCCGGTCTGCGAGGCCATGCGGGTCACGAAGCCCGGGTCCATGCGGTTGAGAATGCTGTTGGTCGTGGTGGTGGCGATCAGCTCACTGCGCAGGCGGTGCTGCGCAATGCGGCCGGCAAAGCGGCGGCGCCAGCGGCGCGGGAAATAGCGTTCGAGTTCGCCCGCCAGGTACGGATCGGCGGCGATGTCGGCCTCGGTCAGGGCGTGGTTGAGCGCGATCTTGCCGTAGGCGAGCAGCACGGCGAGTTCCGGCCGGGTCAAGCCGCGCCCGCGCACCATGCGCTCTTCGATTTCAGTATCGCTGGGGAGGAATTCCAGCGCCCGATTGAGCTCGCCGTCGCGCTCCAGGAGTCGCAACAGCTGCTGGTGATCGCCAAGATCAGCGACGCTGCGTTGCTCCAGCAGGCTGATCGCCTGGCTCTGCAGGTAGTTATTGCGCAGCACCTGCGCGGCGATCTCGTCGGTGACGCTCGCCAGCAGCGCCCGGCGCCGCGCGCCCGTGGGCGCCGGTCCGCCGAGCTTTCCTGCCAGCATGATCTTGAGGTTGACCTCGATGTCCGAGGTGTTCACGCCGGCCGAGTTATCGACGAAATCGGTGTTGATGCGGCCGCCGGCCTGCGCGTATTCGATCCGCCCACGCTGCGAGCAGCCGAGGTTCCCGCCTTCGCCCAGCACTTTGGCGCGCAGTTCGACGCCATTGACGCGCACCGCGTCATTGGCGCGATCGCCGATCTCACCGTGGCTCTCGTCGCTGGCCTTGACGTAGGTGCCGATGCCGCCGTTCCACAGCAGGTCCACCGGGAGCTTCAGGATCGCCCGCACCACCTCGAGCGGTGGCACGCGCTCGTGCTCGAGTCCGAGCAGCGCGCGCGCCTGCGGCGTGAGCGCCACGCTCTTCTGTGAGCGATCGAGAATTACACCGCCGGCGGACATGCAGGTCTGGTCGTAGTTCGCCCAGCTCGAGCGCGGCAGCCGGAACAGGCGCGCGCGCTCCCGCAGGCTCGCCCGTGCCTGCGGGTCCGGGTCGATGAAGATGTGGCGATGGTCGAACGCCGCGAGCAGGCGGATCTGCGGCGAGAGCAGCATGCCGTTGCCGAACACGTCGCCCGACATATCGCCGATCCCGGCGACGGTGAAGGGCTCGCGCGCGATGTCGACGCCCTGCTCGCGGAAATGCCGCTTGACGCATTCCCAGCCGCCGCGCGCGGTGATGCCCATTTTCTTGTGGTCGTACCCGGCCGAACCGCCGGAGGCGAAGGCGTCGCCCAGCCAGAAGCCGTATTCCGCCGAGATAGCGTTGGCGATATCGGAATAGCTGGCGGTGCCCTTGTCGGCTGCAACCACCAGATAGGGATCATGCCCGTCGCGGCTCCGTACCTGCGGCGGCGACACGACTTTGCCGTCAACGATGTTGTCGGTGACTTCCAGCAGGCACCGTATGTAGGAGCGGTAGCATTCGAGCACCTCGCGCGCGCGCTCCTCCGCCGGCGCAGCCGGACGGAGCCGCCGGGCGACAAAGCCGCCCTTGGCTCCGACCGGAACGATCAGCGTGTTCTTGACGTGCTGCGCCTTCATGAGCCCGAGCACTTCGGTGCGGAAATCCTCCGGGCGCTCTGACCAGCGTATGCCGCCGCGTGCGATCAGGCCGCGGCGCATGTGCACGCCCTCGACTCGGGTACCGTGGACAAAGATCTCGAAGTCGGGGCGCGGCTCGGGCAGTCCCGCAATGGCGCGCGGCTGCAGCTTGAACGCCAGCGGGCGGCTGGCGCCGCCGCTGCGGAAGTAATTGGTGCGGAGCGTGGCCAGGATCAGCGCCAGGAAGCTGCGCAGGATCCGGTCGTCGTCCGGATTGCGCACTTCGCTGATCGCGTGATGCAGGCGGCGCTCGATCGCCACGGCGTCGCGGAGCGACCGTCGGTCGGTGGCCGCGGGGTCGAGCCGCCGCTCGAACAGGCGCCACAGATCGCGTGCGATGTGCGAATGCGCGTGCAGTACACGCTCCATGTAGGCCTGGCTGAACGGCAGGCCGGTCTGCAGCAGGTAGCGGCAGCAGGCGCGCAGCACCCGGGTCTGGGCCACGGTCATGCCGGCGCTGACGATCAGCCGGTGAAAACCGTCGCTGTCGAGCTCCCCGGCCAGCACCGCGGTGTAGGCAATATTGAGTTGCCGCTCGAGCACGACGGTGTCGGCTGCATGGAGCCCGGGCGCCTCGAGCTCGAAATCCTGGATCCACGCGGCGCCACCGGTGGCGAGGTGCAGCTCATAGGGCCGCTCCGCGATGATCCGCAGCCCGAAGCTCTCCAGAATCGGCAGCGCCTCGGAGATCGCCAGGGGCTCGCCGTGGCGCAGCAGCCGCAGGTGCGCGCGTGAATGTTCCGCGCTCGGCGGCAGCTGGAGCCGCAGGTGCCCGGCACCGGCCGCGCTCGCGCTGTCGAGGTCGGCTATGTCCTGCACCGCGAGCGCGGGCGCCACGTCCTGCTTGTAGGCTGCCGGAAACGCCCCGGCGTAGCGCCGGTCGAGCGCTGCGGCGGTCGCCTCGTCGTGATGGGTGCGCAGCGCGCTGTGCAGGCGCTCGCGCCAGGTGACCAGGGCGGCATCGAGCTCCCGCTCGAGCGCGCGCCGGCGGACGGCGGGCGCGGCGCCGTCCGCGATGCGTACCGTGACGTGGAGCTGCGCCAGTGGCGCATCCCCTACGGCGAGCGCGGAGTCGAGCTGGCCGCCGCCGAGCGCGCGCCTGAGCACGATCTCGATGCGTTGCAGCGCGTCCTTGTCCAGCCGCTCGCGTCCCAGGTACACCAGGCAGGACCAGAATCGTCGCAGCTTGTCACGCCGCAGCACCAGGCACACACCGCGTGCGCGCTCGTGCAAGGCCAGCACGGCGCGCGCGCCCTGGTGTAGTTCGGCCGTCGAGACCTGGAACAGCTCGTCGCGTGGCAGGTTCTCGATGATGCTGACCAGGCGCTTGCCGTCGTGGCTCGACGGTCGGAACGGGAAGGACTCGATCACGCGCGCCACCTTCAACCGCAGCAGCGGCACGGTGCGCGGATCGGCGTGGTAGGTGTTGGAGGTCCACAGACCCAGGAACTGCGCCTCGCCGGTAAGTCGCCCGCGCGCGTCGTATTCCTTTACGGTGACGCAGTCGAGGTAGCCCGGGCGATGCACGGTCGAGCGGTGGTTCGCCTTGGTGACCACCAGCAGTTCGCGCGTCGCCTGGAGCGACGCCAGCGCCGCTGGCGGAAGGTTGCGCGCAATGCCGAGCTCGGTGCCCGCGATCGGCACCAGCCGCGCGCCGCCGGCCCCGCGTTTCAGCCGCGTGCGATGGAAGCCGAGGAACGTGAAGTGGTTGTCCTCCATGTACGCCAGGAGTGCGGCACTCTCGGCCACCACTGCCGCAGGGAAGGGCGGCCGACGCCGCTCCAGCTGCTCGCGCAACCCGCGCGCCGCCTGCCGCATCGCCGGCCAGCATTCGCAGGCCTGTCGTACGTCCGACAACGCGGCCAGCAGCCGCGTACGAATCGCGGCGGCTTCCTGCGCGCCCGCGACGCGGTCGATGCGCAGGTACTGCCAGGACTCGCTGACCGGCGTGCGTGCGCCGCCGCGCTCGCCAAAGCGCAGCAGGCGGCCGCCTGCACCGCGCACTGCGCCCATGATCGGGTGGGCAATGAACTGGACGCTGTGACCCGCCTCGCTGAGCGCCAGATTCAGTGTGTCGACGAGGAACGGCATGTCATCGGTGATCAGCTCGACCACCGAATGGCTGCTGCCTGCTCCCGGCACCAACGGCGGGCTGGTCACGCGCAGCAGCGTCTGCCGCGGCGCACGGCGCGCGCCGAAGCGCAGTTGCGTCTCGGCCGCCAGACGGAGCTCCGCGGCGCCGGCGGCGCGCCATTCGTCGGGCGGCAGGCTCGTGCGCCAGGCCCGCAGCAGGCGCGCGGTGAGCTGCAGCGCACGGCCAGCGCGCGCTTGCGGTTTGCTCATGGTGCGTGTTCCGCCATGCGCAGATCGTACCATTACCGATCGCAAAGAGATCGTACCGCTCGACAGTGGCACTGAGCTGTGTCACTGCATATTCGGTGCAGCTGATCGGCTGCAGCGCCCGCGCGCGATTGCGCGTGCGGGCGCGCACGATGCGTGCGGCTCGGCAGATGCGTCGCAACGTTGCCGGCGCGCCGACGCGTCACTTGTGATGCAGAAACGCGCCCCGGCTTGCCAGGCGAGGTGGGCCGCCAAGTGGGTGGAATGCGAAATTAACTACTAGAAAAAACAGTTAGATATGTAAGATTATTAAGTTGTTACATTAATATGGGCGCGCGCCAGATAGATCTCGCTCTGCATCTCGACCAGGCGGCTTGCAGTGCGACGGAACTCAAAGGCCAGGCGCTCGCCCCGGTAGAGGCCCTCCGGCGAAGCCGCCGCCGACACAACCAGCTTCACGCCGCGGTCGTAGAATTCGTCGACCAGGCTGATGAGGCGCCGTGCCGCGTTATCGCTCGACTCATCGAGGACCGGAATGTCCGCGACAAACACCGTGTGAAAGCGGTCGGCGAGCTCGGCGTAGTCGGACGCACTGCGGGCGGTCTCGCACAGGGTCGCGAACCGGAACCAAACCACGTCGCCGGCGCGCCGCTGCGCGGTGAGCACGCGGCCGTTGATTGAAAAGTGGCGCGAGCGTTCGGCGTGCGCACCAGCGAATTGCGTGTACAGCGACACGAGCCGGGCCGCGCTCGCAGCTTCGGAGCTCAGCAGGTAAATGGGCGCCTGGCGCAGCTGGCGCAAGCGGTAGTCGGCGCCCGCGTCTACCTCGAGCACATCAAGGTGCTGCTCGAGCAGCGCGATGGCCGGGAGGAAGCGCGCACGCTGCAGGCCGTCGCGATACAGGCCGGATGGGGGCACGTTGGAAGTGATGACCAGGGTCACGCCCTGGCGGAACAATTCCTCGAACAGCGCGCCGAGCAGCATGGCATCGGCGATGTCACTGACCTGCAGTTCATCGAGGCACCACAGGCTCGCGCGTCGCGCCATGCGGCGCGCAACGATCCGCACCGGCTGCTCGCGGCGCTGAATCGCTCCCAGCCCGGCATGCACCTCGCGCATGAGCTGGTGAAAGTGCTGGCGCCGGCGCGCGCCGCGGCCCGCGGCTTCGAAGAACAGATCCATGAGCCAGGTCTTGCCGCGGCCGACGCCACCCCACAGGTAGATTCCGCGCGGCGTGGCACCGCTGGCGCGCGGCCACAAGCGGCGGCGCAGCCGCCCGAGCGGGCCAAGCCGCAAGCGTAGCGCGCCGAGTTCCGCGCGCAGCTGCTCCAGGCGCGTGAGCGCCGCTCGCTGGGCGTCATCGCCCTGCCACGCGCGCGCGGCGAGTTCGCGCGCATACAGCTCGGGGAGGCCCAGCGGGGCAGGCTCGTGCATCGCGCCCCGATCTCTAGAGATTTTGGTAATTGGGACCTGACCCGCCTTCGGGCGTGGTCCAGGTAATAAGCCGGTATGGGTCCTTGATGTCGCAGGCCTTGCAGTGTACGCAGTTGGCGGCGTTGATCTGCAGGCGGCGCGTGCCGTCCGCCCCGGAGAGCATCTCGTACACCGCCGCCGGACAAAAGCGCGTGCAGGGATTGCCGAACTCGCGCGTGCAGCGATCGGCGCAGATGCTGGTGTCGGCGACGTGCAGGTGCACCGGCTGGTTTTCCTCGTGCGTGGTCGAGGCCAGGTATACCGCCGCGGCGCGATCACGCGGCGCCAGTGTCCGTTCGGGCCAGTCGGCGCGTGCGCGCGGTTCCGCTCCGGGCTGGTCGAGGAGCCGCAGCGTGCGATCGTTGGCGGTGTGCCTGAGGGTCCAGGGCGTGCGACCGCCGAGCGCCGTCTCAAGCGCCGCGTTGGCGAGCCCCAGCCACAATCCGCGCTTAAAGCCGGGCTTGATGTTGCGCACTGCATGGAGCGAGCGGCCGCCCGCCGACGCCCGCCAGGCCGCGTCGTAGCCGGCGGGGGCGCCATGCGCCACCAGGTGCTCGGCGGCCAGCATCCCGGAGCGCATGGCCTGATGTATGCCCTTGATGCGCGCCGCGTCCAGTGTCCCGGCCGCATCGCCGATCAGCAGCGCGCCCGGCATTTCCATGCAGGGGAGCGATTGCGCGCCTCCGGCGGCTATGGAGCGCGCGCCGTAGGCCAGCAATTCGCCGCCATCGAGCAGCGACCGGAGCTTAGGGTGGTTCTTCAACTGCTGGAATGCTTCGAAGGGCTGGAACAAAGGGTCGCGGTAATCGAGACCGACGACCAGCCCCACATACACGCGATCCTGGTCGAGGTGATAGATGAAACCGCCGCCGAAGGTGTCGCGGGGCATGGGCCAGCCGATCGTGTGCTGCACCAGCCCCGTCGTCCCGCGCCCCGCCGGCAACTGCCACAATTCCTTGAAGCCGAGCGCAAAAGTGGGCGGCGAACGATCGGCGTCCAGGTGGTAGCGGGCGATGAGTTCCTTGCTGATGCTGCCGCGGCAGCCTTCGGCGAGCACCGTGACGGGCGCCTGGATCTGCGCGCCGGGCGTGAAATGCGGGCCCTCGCTCCCCTCGCGCGTGCGGCCCATGTCGCCGAGCTCTACGCCGCACACTGCGCCGCCCGCATCGAAGATCGCAGTGCGTGCGGCGAACCCCGTAAAGACATCGACTCCGGCGGCTTCCGCCTTGGCGCCGAGCCAGGGCATCAGCTGTGAAATCGAGATGACAAAGTAGCCGTGATTCTTCTGTTGCGGCGGGGTCGGCAGGCGGTAACTGCCGCGCGCGCTCAGGAAGCGGAATTCGTCGCGCTGCACCGCCACGCAGTCCGGGGGCGGGGCGGCGCGCCAGTCGGGCAGCAGGGCATCGAGCGCCACCGGATCGAGCACCGCGCCCGAGAGCGAGTGCGCGCCCAGGGCCGCCGCTTTTTCGACCACGCATACCGAACGTTCCGGCTGCAGCTGGCGCAGGCGCAGCGCGCACGCAAGCCCGGCGGGGCCGGCGCCGACAATCACCACGTCATAATTCATCACGTCCCGTTCGCTCGTGGCCGCGCTCATGTGTTCGCTCCCATTGAGTCAACTTCGCCCGTGGCGGCAAGAATGGCGGCGCGCGCCGCGTCGCGCAAGGCCGCGGCACCGTCCGGGTGGCCGGGAGTGGCCCACAGCGGCGGCAGGCTGGAAACGATTATCAACCCGGGGCGGGGCAGCAGCTGCCCGGGCGCGAAGCAGCGGCGCGTGCCGAGTATTGCGAGCGGCACGATTGGAGCGCCGGCGCGCTCCGCCGCGGCAAAGGCGCCGGTATGGAAGCGCAGCAGCCCCGGGTGCGGATGAAACGTGCCCTCCGGAAAGAAACCCAGTGAGCCGCCCCGCGCCGCGCTGCGGATCACGCGCAATGCGTCGCGCGAGCTGCCGGAGCGGTTGCCGCGCGTCACGAACTGCACGCCGATGCGCCGTAGCAGGAAGCCGGCCAACGGCACCGAGGTTATTTCCCGTTTGATGACGAAATCGAAGCGCGGCGGGAGTACCGCCGCGAGCACCACGCCGTCGAGGTAACTGCAGTGATTGGCGACGACGATGCAGGGGTCGGGGAGCGGCCCGTGCCAGTGCACGCGGATCGGCATGCCCATCAAAGTCAGCGAGGCCCGGCTCACCCACCGGATGAGGCGCCGGCGGCCCGCCAGCGTTGGGATCACGGCCAGCGCCGGCAGTGCCAGCAGGGCTGGCGCCAGGAACACGGCGGCGGCGTAAAGCGCGTAAACCAGCTGCAAAGGCAGCAGGGCCCGCTCGCCCATGGTGCGTCGCGGGGCTGCGGGCGGCGTCACGGAATGAGATGCGTTAGTCAATGGTTTGTGTGATCCGGTTCTCCCTATGTTAGCCGTTGGCGTGGTTGTGAGTCCCATCACATCGCCGCACCGGGCCCCCTTTGCATACTGGAGACCTGAGCCACTCCGCCACCGCACCAGGAAACGCATTGAGCAGACACGCGACAGTGACCGCTGAGCTGGTCCCCGAGATCATTGATCCGATCATCGGCCGGTTCCTGGACGCGGTTTGGATGGAGCGCGGGCTGTCGCCTAACACGCTGGCCGCCTATCGCGCCGATCTGATCGCTTTGTCGCGCTGGCTTGCGCAGCGCAATATGGTGCTGGCGCGCACCGGGCGCGCCGATGTGCTCGCATTCATCGCCGCGCGTGCCGCCGGCGGCTCGCGGCCTCGCTCGACTGCGCGGCAGCTGTCATCGTTCCGCCGTTTTTTCCGTTATCTGATGCGCGACGGCGTAGTGCGCGAGGATCCGACCGCGCAGATTGCCATGCCGCGCATCGGCCGCTCGCTGCCGAAATCGCTCAGCGAAGCGGAAGTCGAATCGCTCCTGATGGCCCCTACCGTCAGCGATCCGCTCGGTAACCGCGACCGCACCATGCTCGAGGTGCTGTACGCGACCGGGCTGCGGGTCTCCGAACTTGTCAGCCTGCGCGTCGATCAGGTCAATCTGACGCAGGGCGTGCTGCGCGTGCTCGGCAAGGGAAATCGCGAACGACTGATTCCGCTGGGCGAGGAAGCAGTGCGTTGGCTCGGCGTATTCCTTGGCAACCCGCGCGCCGAGATCCTGCTCGACCGCAGCACCGACTATCTGTTCCCGACGCGGCGGGGCGATCGCATGACGCGCCAGGCGTTCTGGCACATCATCAAGCGTTACGCCCGCAAGGCCAGCGTCAATCACGATCTCTCGCCGCACACGCTCCGCCATGCCTTCGCCACCCACCTGCTGAACCATGGCGCCGACCTGCGCGTGGTGCAGATGCTGCTCGGCCACAGCGATTTGTCGACCACGCAGATCTATACGCACGTGGCCCGCGAGCGCATGAAGGAACTGCATTCCGAGCACCACCCGCGCGGCTGAGCCGCTGCCGTACGGGTTCGCGCCGCCGCGCGGTGCTCTGCTAGACTCCACCAGCATGAATTACCGAAACAGCCTGCCGTGGTGCCTGGCGGTGGTGCTGGGCGGCGCGGCCCTGGCACTCGCTGCCGCCAATGCGCCGCCGGCGCCATCAGCGCCGCTCGCGCCAGCCACGCCCCTCGAGGCCGAACTCGCAGCCGTGACCGCGCACCTGCCGGGCGCTCATCCGGGCGACGTACGTACCACGCCGATCCCCGGCATCTACGAATTCCGGCAGGGGGCCGAACTCGTCTACGTCACCGCCGATGGACGCTTTGGCTTCGCGGGCGACCTGTATCGGCTGGCTGACCGCGCCAACCTCAGTGATGTGCGGCGCCGCGAATTGCGCCTCGGCCTGATCAGTGCGGTGCCGGAGACGTCCATGGTGGTGTTTGCACCCGCGGCGCCGAAATACACAATCACCGTGTTCACGGATGTCGATTGCACCTACTGCCGCGCGTTGCACCGGCAGATCGCCGAATACAACCGCTTGGGCGTGAAGGTGCGTTACATGTTTTTCCCGCGCAGCGGCCCCAACACCGACAGCTGGTCAAAAGCCGAACAGGTGTGGTGTTCCGCCGACCGGCGCGTGGCGCTGACCCAGGCCAAGCAGGATGTGGCGCTGACCGCGCCGGTGTGCAAGCCCAACCCGGTGGCCGAGCATTACGCGCTCGGCCGCGCCATCGGGCTCACCGGCACGCCGGGCATCGTGACCGAATCGGGCGAATTGCTGCCGGGCTACGCGCCACCCGACGAATTACTGCAGGAGCTGCAGCGGGAAAATCCGCGCGGCTGACGCCCGATGACGGGCCCGCTCGACCGCTCAGCGCTCCAGGAGCTTGAGCTTGTCGGGCTTGCCGTCCCATTCCTTGGCGTCCGCCGGCGGCGTGCCGCGTTCGGCGATCACCGGCCAGAGCTTGGTGAGCTCGGCGTTGAGCGCGGTGAATTTCTCCTGGCCGGCAGGCAGCTCTTCTTCGGAGTAAATCGCTTCGGCCGGGCATTCCGGCTCGCACAGCGTGCAGTCGATGCATTCATCCGGGTCAATGACCAGGAAGTTCGGGCCGACGTGGAAGCAATCCACCGGGCAGACTTCCACGCAATCCATGTACTTGCACTTGATGCAGTTTTCGGTGACGACGAAAGTCATTGAGGCTCCGGAACGGACGGCCGCGGGTGGCGCGGTGCGGAAACCGCGCTATTGTGCCAAAGCGCCCCGCCAGCGCAAGCGCGGCGATGCCAGCGGCGCCAGGTCGCTCACCGCGATGAACGCTCGATGTCGTGGAAATGGATCCGCTCCACGCCTTCGCGCTGATCGGCGAAATAGCGTTCCAGGGCAAAGCGGATGCTGGCAAAGGCGATTTCGTCCCAGGGTATGTCCGCCGGCCGGAACAATGCCGCTTCGAGGCTCTCGACGCCCGCGCCGTGCTGCGCGGCGCGCAGCCGGGCGCGGAACATCACGTGCACCTGCCCCGCCTGCAGCACATTCACGACGCTGAGCAGCGAGCCAATCTCGACCTCGGCGAGCGCCTCTTCCGCGGTCTCGCGCGCCGCCGCGGCGTGCATCGACTCGCCGATCTCGAGAAAGCCGGCCGGTGCCGTCCAGTAGCCGCGGCGGGGCTCGATGGCGCGGCGGCACAGCAGGATCAGGCCCTGCCACTCGGGTACGCAGCCAACCACCACGCGCGGGTTTTCGTAGTGCACGGTGCCGCAGTTCCCGCATACGGCGCGCGGCAGCTGCTCGCCCGCGGGGACCCGCCTGCTCACGGCATGGCCGCAGCTGGCGC
Organism: uncultured Gammaproteobacteria bacterium; assembly: GCA_963811485.1. Taxonomy (GTDB): domain Bacteria; phylum Pseudomonadota; class Gammaproteobacteria; order Steroidobacterales; family Steroidobacteraceae; genus FEN-1191. The sequence goes on along the minus strand of CAWERO010000006.1, from coordinate 366,027 downwards.
AAAACTTGATTGGCGGCATGGTGGCCTGTGATCGGGGGATTCGGGTATCGTACTCGAATTACCCACGGCCTCGTGGCGGAACTGGTAGACGCAGTCGACTCAAAATCGACCGGGCTTGCCCATCTCGGTTCGACTCCGAGCGAGGCCACCACCAAGCACACCTATGGGCCTGTCAGCGGGCCCGAGCATGCGACCGAGCGACTTCCAGTATTCATTGCCGGCCGAGCTGATTGCACAGACGCCCCTGGCGCGACGTTCGGCCAGCCGCCTGCTGCTGCTCGACGGCGCCACCGGTGAAGTTGACGACCGGGAAATGGTTACGCTCCCGGCCAGCCTGCGGCCCGGTGACCTGCTGGTGTTCAACGATACGCGCGTGCTGCCGGCGCGGCTGGCCGCGCAGCGCGCCTCCGGCGGGCGCGTGGAGATCTTCCTGGAGCGCGCGCTCGAGGGCTGCGGCGCGCTGGTGCAGACGCGGGCCAGTAATCCGCTGCGTGCGGGTGATGAGCTTGCCACGGCGGGGGGAACGGTGCGCTTGTGCGCCCGGCGCGCCGACCTGTGGGAGGTGGTGTTGCCGCAACCCGCGGTGGAATTTTTCGAGCGCTGCGGCGCCGTGCCGCTCCCGCCGTACATAACCCGCGCGCCCGATGCGCTCGATCGAGAACGCTACCAGTCGCGGTTCGCGCGCGTGCCCGGCGCGGTGGCGGCGCCCACCGCCAGTCTGCATTTTGACGAGCCGCTGCTTGCTGCCCTGGCCGCGCGCGGCATTGAACGGGCGTTCGTGACGCTGCATGTGGGCGCAGGCACGTTTCATCCGGTGCGCGTCGAGAATCTCGAGGACCACATCATGCACGCCGAGTGGTACGAAGTTCCGCCGGCGACGGTGGGAGCGATCGCGCGCGCGCGCGCCGGCGGGGGCCGCGTGATTGCCGTGGGCACCACGGTGGCGCGCTCGCTCGAGGCGGCCGCCGTCGCTGCGGGTGCCGTGCGGGCGGGCCAGGGTGACACGCGGCTGTTTATCCGGCCCGGATTCACTTTTCGCGCCATCGATGGGCTGCTGACCAATTTTCATCTGCCGGGCTCGACCCTGCTGATGCTGGTCGCCGCATTCGCCGGACGCGAAGCCGTGCTCGCGGCTTACCGCCACGCCATCACGCAGCGCTATCGGTTCTTCAGTTATGGTGACGCGATGCTGATCTGGCCACGAGCGGGCGTGCGCGCATGAAGCTGCGCTTCGAGCTGCTGCACACCGACGGCGCCGCGCGCTGCGCGCGCCTGCATCTGCCGCACGGCGTCGTGGACACGCCGTCCTTCATGCCGGTCGGCACCTACGGCACGGTCAAGGGCATGGCACCCGAGGAACTCGTGGCGCTGGGCGCGCAGATCGTGCTCGGCAATACCTTTCACCTCTCGCTCCGTCCGGGCGCCGACATCGTCGCGCTGCACCGTCATGGGCTGCACGGCTTCATGGGCTGGGAGCGGCCGATCCTCACCGATTCGGGTGGCTTCCAGGTGTACAGCCTGTCCAGGCTGCGCAACATCAGTGAGCAGGGCGTGCGCTTCCGCTCGCCCGTGGACGGCGCCGAAGTGCACATGAGCCCCGAGGATTCCATGGATGTGCAGCGCGCGCTGCAGTCCGACATCGCCATGGCATTTGACGACTGCACCGCCTACCCGGCGAGCGAGGCGCAGGCGCGCGAATCGATGGAGCGCTCGATGCGCTGGGCGGGGCGCGGCCATGCGCACTACTATCGCGACGCGCCGCCCGGTCACCTGTTCGGCATCGTGCAGGGCGGGATGCATGTCGCGCTACGTACGGCATCGCTGGAAGCCTTGTCAGCGCACGACTGGCCGGGCCTGGCGGTTGGCGGCCTCGCCGTGGGCGAGCCGGAACAGGAGCGGTTGCGCATTCTCGAACACACACTGCCGCTCATGCCGGCCGACCGACCGCGCTATCTCATGGGCGTGGGCTATCCGCAGGACATTGTCGCGGCCGTGCTGCGCGGCGTCGACCTGTTCGACTGTGTGATGCCGACCCGCCATGCCCGCAACGGGCACCTGTTCACGAGCGCAGGGATCATCAACATCCGTAACGCCCGCTACCAGCGCGACACGCAGCCGCTGGATCCGGAGTGTGCTTGCGGCACCTGCCAGCGCTACACGCGCGCCTATCTGCGGCACCTCGATCGCTGCAACGAGATCCTGGGTGTACGCCTCGGTACGATCCACAACCTGCATTTCTACCTGCAGCTGATGCGCCAGATCAGGGCGGCCATCGCCGCGGGGACGCTGGCCAAGCTGGCCGCCCGGATTATGGCGATTCCGCGGCGCAGTCCTGCGCCTGTGGCATAATGCCGCCCCTTTTTGCACCCGGGGTGGATATGCACGCCCCGCACATCGACTGAAAACCACCGGAAGGCCTGCCATGGATTTTCTCATTTCTCCTGCCTATGCACAGAGCGCGGGTGTGCCCGCCGGCGCAGGGTTCAGCCAGATCCTGATCCTGGTCGTGTTTGTCGCGATCTTCTACTTCATGCTGATCCGCCCGCAGCAAAAGCGCATGAAGGAACAGCAGGCGATGCTGGCCAAGCTGGCGAGCGGCGATGAAGTCGTCACCAGCGGCGGAATCCTCGGCCGCATCACCGAGGTGGGCGACACCTTTGTCACGCTCGAGGTCGCCGACGGGGTGCGCATCCGCGTGCAGCGCGGCCAGATCTCGCAGCTCATGCCCAAGGGCACGCTCAAGGGCGCCTGAGGACCTCTCATGTTGGAATTCCCACGCTGGAAGTACACGCTGGTCGCGCTGGTCATGCTGCTGGCGTTGATGTTCGCGCTGCCGAATTTCTTCGGCACCGATCCGGCGCTGCAGGTGGCGCGCAAGAACCGCCTGCCCATGGACGAGTTCGCGCGCCAGGCCATCGAGCAGGTGCTGAACGCGCGCGCCGCGCCGTTTCGCGGCGCCTATGTCGACGACGGCAAGCTGATCGTCCGCTTCGCCAGCGTTGCCGACCAGCTCAAGGCCCGCGACACCGTCAATGAATCGCTGGCGGCGGACTACGTGTCCGCGCTGACCACCGCCTCGCGGGCGCCGGCGACGCTGCGCAAGTTCGGGCTGCGGCCGATGCCGCTCGGCCTCGACCTGCGCGGCGGCCTGTACCTGCTTTACCAGGTGGACGTGAATGGCGCGGTATCGCAGCTGCTCGAGAGCTATGACCAGGGGTTCCGGCGCACGCTGGCCGCCGCCAACCTGCCGTTCACCGATATCACCACCTACACGGGTGGCAAGAGCACCATCCCCAATGCGCTGCGCATCGCCCTGCCGGCCGGCGCCGACATTGGCGCGGTGCGCGAGGCGCTTCGCAAGGCCAACGGCGATCTGACCTTCAGTGTCGGGAGCGGTGAGGCCGGACCCACGATCGAGATGGAGATGACCCCGACCCAGGTCAAGGCGCGCCAGGACTACGCCCTGCAGAAGAACATCACCACGCTGCGCAACCGCGTCAATGAGCTCGGTGTCTCGGAGCCGATCGTCGCGCAACAGGGGATCGATCGCATCAACGTGCAGCTGCCGGGCGTGCAGAACTCCGCCGAAGTCAAGGACATCCTCGGCAAGGTGGCGACGCTCGAGTTCCGCCTCGAGGATTCGCAGAACAATGCCGCCGAAGCCAAGCAGCGCGGCCGGGCCCCGCTCGGATCCAAACTCTATGAGATGGACGGTCGCCCGGTGCTGCTCAAGCGCGAGCTGATTGCCACCGGCGACCAGCTCACCAACGCCACTTCGAGTTCCGGCAACGAGGGCCCGGAGGTCAACGTCACGCTCAACGGCCAGGGGGGCGATTCGATGCTGCGCAATACGCGGCTCAATGTCAGGAAGCGCATGGCGGTGGTCTACATCGAGAAGAGCCGTGAGAGCCGCGTGGTCGATGGCCAGAAGACCTCGCACGATGTCACGACCGAGAAGATCATCAGCCTGGCGACGATCCAGGCGGTGTTGAGCAACCAGTTCCGGATCACCGGCCTGAGCGCAATCGAGGCCCGCGAGCTTGCGCTGCTGATGCGCTCAGGCTCGCTCTCGGCCCCGATCTTTGCGGTCGAAGAGCGCACCATCGGACCGAGTCTCGGCGCCGAGAACATCCGCAAGGGCGTACAGGCGCTGGTGATCGGCATGCTGGCGGTGTTCGTGTTCATGGCGCTCTATTATCAGCACTTTGGCTGGGTCGCCAATCTGGTGCTGCTGGCCAACGTGGTGCTGCTTACCGCGCTGCTGTCGATGCTGCGCGCCACGCTGTCGCTGCCCGGCATCGCCGGCATCATTCTCACCGTCGGTATTGCCGTGGACGCCAACGTGCTGATCTACGAACGCATCCGCGAGGAATTGCGCAACGGCGTGACGCCGCAGGCGGCGATCCGCGCCGGCTTTGACAAGGCCTTCTCGGCGATCCTCGATTCGAACGTCACGGCTTTCATCGCCGGCCTGGTGCTGTGGGTGGTCGGGCGTGGCGCGATCAGAGGCTTTGCGGTGGTGCTGACGCTCGGCATTGCCACTTCGATGTTCACCTCGCTGATGGGCAGCCGGGCATTGATCACGCTCATGTATGGCGGGCGCCGCAAGCTCGACCGCCTCGCGATCGGTTAGGGTCCAAGGAGAGTACGGTGGAATTCTTCAAGAAAGCCACGAGCTTTCCCTTCATGTCGACGCGCAAGCTGTGGTACGGCTTGTCGATCGCGCTGATGCTGCTGTCGATCGGTTCTTTCTTCATCCGCGGCCTGAACCTCGCGGTGGACTTCACCGGCGGCGTGCAGGTGCAGGCGAGCTTCACCGATGCGGTGAACATCGACGCGGTGCGCAGCGGGCTCGAACTCGCCGGCTTCCGCGAACCGCAGGTGCAGAACCTCGGCTCATCGCGCGAGGCGGCGATCCGGCTGCCGGCACAGACCGGCCAGACCGGCGATGTCATCCGCGCGCGCATCGACACCGTGCTGCGTGCCATTGATCCGAAGGCCGAGATCACCAGTCTCGACGTGGTCGGTCCGCAGGTGGGCGATGAACTCACCCGCGGCGCGATCGGCGCGCTGAGCGCGACCCTGGCGCTGATCTTTCTCTATATCGCATTCCGCTTTCACACCTGGCGGCTTTCGCTCGGCGCGATCCTGGCCGTGCTCCACGATCCGATCCTGGTGCTGGGCGCGTTTTCGGTCTGGCACACCTCGTTCGACCTGCCGGTGGTCTCGGCCATGCTGGCGGTGATCGGCTATTCGCTCAACGACACGGTGGTGGTATTTGACCGCATCCGCGAGCGGTTCGAAGGCAGCCGGCGGCTCGAGCCGGTCGCGGTGCTCGATCAGTCGATCAACCAGACACTGTCGCGGACCATCATGACCAAGGTGGTGACGCTGATCGTGGTCGTGGCGCTCTACCTGCTCGGCGGCCAGGCGCTCAAGGGTTTCTCCGAGGCGCTGATCATCGGCATCCTGGCTGGCACCTACTCGTCGATCTACATATCAAGCGCCATCGCGCTCGATTGCGGATTGAAGGCCGAGCATCTGCTGCCGATCTCGGTGAAAAGGCCGGTCGACGACCTGCCCTGAACGTCTGGCAGGGTAACCACGGGCCGGAGGCGGGCGCGATCATGCTGCACATGCTCACCGAACCGGCCACCTGGGTGGCTTTCGCGACGCTCTCGCTGCTCGAGATCGTGCTCGGCATCGACAACGTGATTTTCCTGGCGATCCTGGTCGGCCGCCTGCCGCCCGAGCGCCAGCGCAGCGGGCGTGTCGTCGGGCTGGGCCTGGCCATGCTCACGCGCCTGGCACTGCTGTTCTCCATCGTCTGGCTGACGCGCCTGACCCAGCCCTGGTTCGCCGTGCTCGGGCAGCAGATCTCCGGGCGCGACCTGATCCTCGCCGGCGGCGGACTGTTCCTGCTGGCCAAGAGCGTGCTCGAAATCCACCACACGCTGGAAGGCGCCGCCACCGAGCACCCGCGCGTCGCGGTCGTGAGTTTTGCCGCCATCGTCGTGCAGATCGCGCTGATCGACATCGTGTTCTCGCTCGACTCGGTGTTTACCGCCGTGGGCCTGGCGCGGCCCGACCAGGTGCCGGTCATGGCTGCGGCCATCATCCTGTCGATCGTGGTGATGATGTGGCTGTCCGGGCCGATCTCCGCTTTCGTCGAGACTCATCCGACGGTGAAGATACTGGCGCTGGCGTTTCTGATCCTGGTTGGCGTAGCGCTGATCGCGGAAGGAATGGACTTCCACATTCCGAAGGGTTACCTGTATTTCGCGATGGCGTTCTCGGTGCTGGTCGAGATGATCAACATCCGGCTGCGCCAGCTCCTCGACGCGCGCCGCGCGCGGCGGGCTTAGACAGCGAGCCGCTGGAGCGGCGCGCCGCTCAGGCGGTAGATGCACCATTCATCCATCGACACGGCGCCGAGCCGCAGGTAGAAATCGATTGCCAGGCGGTTCCACTTGAGCGCCGACCATTCAAGGCGCCCGCAGCCGCGCGCCACAACTTCCCGCGCCAGGTATTGCAGCAGCGCCTTGCCTACGCCGCGCTTGCGGAAGCCGGGATCGACAAACAGATCCTCGAGATAGATGCCCGGCCTGGCCAGAAAAGTCGAGTAGTTGTGGAAGAACAGCGCGAAACCCGCCGGCTGCGCATCGCAATCGGCGATTACGACCTCGGCGTAGCGCCGTGCGCCGAACAGCGTCGCGCGCAACGCCGCCTCAGTGGCGACGACTGCGGATTGCAGCTGCTCGTACTCACCGAGCGCGCGGATGAAGCGCAGGATCTGCGGGACGTCGGCCAGTTCAGCAATGCGGACGGTAACCATGCTCCGCATTCTACCGATCCTATCCGCCGGGCTTGGGCGCTGGCGGGGGGCAGGCGCCTCAGCTTTGCCTGGCGAGCCCGCTGTGGCGGTAGGAATACAGGGCGTAGATCGCGAGCCCCGCCGCGGACCAAAGGAAGAACGCTTTCCAGGTGATCGCGGGAAGCCCGCCCATGAGGAATGCGCAGAAGCCCATGCCGAGTACCGGTACCAACGGAACCCACGGTGTGCGGAATGGGCGCTTGAGTTCCGGGCGGGTCCTGCGCAGCACGATGACGCTGGCGCATACCAGGAAGAAGGCTGACAGCGTCCCCAGGTTGACCAACTGAGCCACTTTGCCGATCGGCGACAGGCCTGCGATCAGGGCGATGGCGACGCCAGATCCCAGGATAAGGCGCACCGGCGTCTGGGTCCTGGGATTGACCCTGGCCAGGGGCGTGGGCAGGAGTCCGTCGCGTGACATCGCCAGCACCACGCGGGTCAGGCCAAAATAAAGCACCAGCATGACAGTGGTGATGCCGGCCAATGCGCCGATCGAGATCAGGGCTTCCGCCCAACCGATGCCGAGCTGCTTGAGTGCATCGGCGATCGGCGCCTTGATGTCAATTTGGTCGTAATGCACGACCCCGGTGAGGATGCCAGACACCACGATGTAAAGCACCGTGCAAATCACCAGTGAAGCGATAATGCCGATCGGCAGGTTTCGCTGAGGATTGATCGTTTCCTCGGCGGCGGTCGAAACCGCGTCGAAGCCAATGTACGCAAAAAAGATCAGCGAAGCACCGGTCAGGATGCCGCCCATACCAAAATGCGACTGGCCGGCGGAGTCGGTGATTTGCGGCGGGATGAACGGATGCCAATTGGCTGGATTGACGTGCGGCGCCGCGACCACGATGAAGATGAGAACCGCGGCAAGCTTTACGAACACCATCGCCGTATTGAAGCGGGCCGATTCGCTGACGCCGATGGAGAGCAACACGGACAGCAACAGCACGATCACCATGGCCGGCACATTGGCGATGCCGCCGTCGAGCGGGGCATTGGTCAATGCGTGCGGCAGGTGCACGCCGACCAATTCCATGATCTTCCCGAAATAACCGGACCAACCGATGGCCACAGTGGAAGTGGCCACGGCGTACTCCAGGATCAGATCCCATCCGATGATCCACGCGATCAACTCACCAATGCCCGTGTAGGCGTAGCCGTAGGCGCTGCCGGCGCCGCCGATCGCGCCGGCGAGTTCGGCATAGCACAACGCCGCAAACGCGCAGGCTATGCCGGAGAGGACGAACGACAGGACGATGGCCGGACCCGCGTGCTGCGCAGCAACCACGCCGGTGAGGACGAAGATGCCGGTGCCGATGATGCAGCCGATGCCGAGCATGGTCAGGTCGAAAGCGCCCAGGCAGCGTTTCAGTCCTGTGTTGGCGTTGACATCAATCGGTTTGGTGCGGAACAGGCTCATGCGTTCTCCCCGTAAATTCGTGCTGTCATTTGCTGCGGGCGCGCAGCGTTGCCGTGGACTTTACACCGACCGCGCGTGCGGCGACGAGTGGCGAGAAGGCCGCGACCAGCGCAGCGTGAATGCGCGGTGTGCCGGCACACACGTCGCCCCCGTGTTCGTACGGGTCGCCGTTGACCCGGCTCAGATGCCCGCCCGCCTCGGTGACCAGCAGCGCGCCGGCCGCCGTGTCCCAGGGCTTGAGGCCGAGTTCCCAGAAACCGTCGACGCGACCGGCGGCGACGTATGCCAGGTCGAGCGCCGCCGAGCCGGCGCGGCGCACACCCGCGACCTGCGGCATGACCAGCCGCAGCATCTCCAGATAGCCGTCCAGGTCGTCATTGGCGCGGAACGGAAAGCCGGTGGCCAGCAGTGCCCCGTCGAGCCCGCGCCGCTTGCTCACCCGTATGCGCCGGCTGTCGAGCTGGGCGCCGACGCCGCGGGTCGCGGTATACAGTTCCTGGCGCAGCACGTCGTAGACCGTCGCAACCTCGAGCCGGCCGCGTACTTCGCAGGCGATCGAGACCGCGTAGACCGGGAAGCCATGCAGGAAATTGGTGGTGCCGTCGAGTGGATCGACGATCCAGCGGGTTTCGCCCGTGCCGCTCGCGCCACTTTCCTCCGCCAGGATGGCATGGTCCGGATAGTGGTGGCGGATGATGTTGATGATTTCCAGCTCGGCGGAGCGGTCCACCTCGGTCACGTAGTCGTGCCGCTCCTTGGCGTGGATCTCTATGCCCTCGAGCCGCGGGATGCTGCGCGCGATCACCTCGCCGGCGCGGCGCGCGGCGCGCACCGCAATATTCAGCAGTGGATGCATAGTCAACTAGAATAGCAGCCTTATGACTGCACTGCCGATCCGCATCGTCCTGGTCGACACCTCGCATCCAGGCAACATTGGCGCTGCGGCGCGTGCCATGAAAAACATGGACCTCGCCGATCTGGCGCTGGTGCGGCCGCGGCAGTTTCCGCACCCGGAGGCGGTGGCGCGCGCTTCCGGGGCCGATGACCTGCTGGCGCGCGCGCGGGTAGAGGCGACGCTGGCCGAGGCCCTGGCGGGCTGCGGGCTGGTGCTGGCCTGCACCTCGCGCGAGCGCGATCATTACTATCGCGTGCTCGACGTGCGCGAGGCCGCGGCCCGCGCCGTGAGCGAATGCACCGCGGCTCCGGTGGCTATCGTGTTTGGCGGCGAGCACAGCGGCCTCAGCAATGACGATCTGGCGCCCGCGCATGCGCTGGTGCGGATTCCCACCGGCGCGGAATACGCCTCGCTCAACCTGGCGATGGCCGTGCAGGTGGTCGCCTATGAAATCCTGCGCGCGCGCGGCGTGAGCGTCAGCGTAGCGCAGCGCGAGCAACCGCTCGCCGACGCGCCGGCGATGACGCGACTGTACGAACACCTCGAGGCGGTGCTCGAGGCAGTCGACTTTCGCGATCGCACGCAGCAGGGGTCCAATCTCATGAGCCGCATCCGGCGCTTCCTGCAGCGCGCCGAGCTCGATGCCAACGAGGTGAACATCCTGCGCGGGCTGCTTACCGCCGTGCAGCAGCGGCGGCGGCGTGCGGGCGAGCCGGTGCCGCCCGCGTGAGCCTAACGGACCCCGTTTACCTGGACTATGCGGCGACCACGCCGGTCGATCCGCGGGTGGCGGCGTGCATGGTCGAGTGCCTGGGGGCCGAAGCCGTGTTCGGCAACCCGGCCTCCACCCATGCCTACGGTCGCGCGGCGCGCGCGCGAGTAGAGGGCGCGCGCCGGCAGGTGGCAGCGCTGATCGGCGCGCGCGCCAGCGAGGTCATTTTCACTTCCGGCGCCACCGAGGCCGACAATCTGGCCATCCTCGGTCTGGTGCGCGGCGCACGCGGCGCGCGCGCCGCTCAGGACCTGCATGTGATCAGCTCGCGCACCGAGCACAAGGCCGTGCTTGATCCCTGCCGCCAGCTCGAGCGCGAGGGCTTTGCAGTGACCTTGCTCACCCCCGCCGATGACGGGCGGGTCACGCCGGAGCAGCTGCGTGACGCGCTCCGGCCCGGCACCGTGCTGGTCTCGCTCATGCATGCCAACAACGAGACCGGCGCGATCCAGGATGTGGCGGCCTTCGGCGCGCTGTGCCGCGCCCACGGCGCAGCGTTCCATGTCGACGCGGCGCAGAGCGCGGGGAAACTTTCGATCGACGTCGTGGCGATGGGTGTAGACCTGCTGTCGTTCACGGCGCACAAGCTCTATGGTCCCAAAGGAGTTGGCGCGCTGTATGTGCATCCAGCGCGGCGCGTCGGCATGCTGCCGTTGATGTTCGGGGGCGGACATGAGCGCGGATTGCGCTCGGGCACACTGCCGGTGCACCAGATCGTAGGCTTTGGCCTGGCCTGCGAGCTGGCGGCCGCCGGCATGGCGGCAGAGCCGGCGCGGCTGGCCGCATTGCGCGCGCGCCTGTGGGAGGGCATTGGCACCCTGCCGGGTGCGCTCGCCAACAGTCCCGCGGTGCAGTGCCTGCCCGGAATCCTCAACGTTTCATTCAGCGGTATCGAAGGTGAAAGTCTGCTGTTCGGGCTCACCGAGCTGGCGCTGGCGAGCGGCTCGGCCTGTAACTCGGACAGCGATGAACCCTCCTATGTGCTGCGCGCGCTGGGGCGCGACCGCGAGAGTGCCCAGAGTGCCCTGCGCTTCAGCCTGGGACGTGGCACGAGCGCCGCCGATATCGACCGCGCGGTGCAGGCCGTGCGGCGCGAAGTGCTGCGGCTGCGGGCCCTGGCGCAGGGCGAGCCCGAATCGGGCGCAGTAATGGGTGAGGCGGGCGCCCGCGAGCAGGGCACCTGGGTGCGCTTTATGTTGAAGACTGAGGGTGCACGCATTGCGGGGGCCACTCACCAGGCCTACGGCTGCCCTCAGACCCTGGCGGTCTGCCAATGGCTGGCGGAGCAGCTTCCGGGCCGCTCCTGGCTCGATCCGGCCCTGGGCGGGCCCCTGGACTGGGTTCGCACCCTGGGACTGCCGCCCGATCGCCTTACGCGCCTGCTGGTCGTCGAGGACGCCCTGCGTGCGGCGTTAGTTGCCGCACAGCGCCAGCCCGGCGGGGTGGAGTAGAATGGGCTCCCAAGGAAAGTCGCCATGAGCATCTCTCTGACCGCCTCAGCCGCCGATCGCGTCCGCAGCCACCTGCAAAGCCGGGGTCGCGGGCTGGGGCTGCGCCTGGGCATCAAGACCACCGGCTGCTCCGGCTACAGCTATGTAGTCGACTATGCCGATGCGCCTGCACCCGACGACCTGGTGTTCGAGGACCAGGGTGTCAAGGTGTTTGTCGATCCGGCCAGCTTTGCAGTGCTGGACGGCACGCGGGTCGATTTCGTGCGCCAGGGCCTGAACGAGGCCTTCGAGTTCTCGAACCCCAACGTCAAGGCCGAATGTGGCTGCGGCGAGAGCTTCACGGTCTAAAAAACCTTTCCCTTCCGGGACTTCCGCAGGAATTGCGATTGCTGGATGAGGCCAGGAACGGCTAAACTTCCCGCCCTTTTCCGTAAGCCTCAATCCTTGGGAGTACTGCAGATGGCGCTCGAGCGCACCCTGTCCATCGTCAAGCCCGACGGCGTTGCCCGCAACCTGATCGGCGACGTCTATCAGCGCTTTGAGCGTGCCGGGCTGCGCATCGTGGCCGCGCGCATGCTGCATCTGTCGCGCGCGCAGGCCGAAGCTTTTTATGAAGTGCACCGTGAGCGCCCGTTCTACAAGGATCTGGTGCGTTACATGAGTTCCGGTCCCGTCATGGCGCAGGTGCTCGAGGGTGACAATGCCATCGTGCGCAACCGCGACATCATGGGCGCCACCGATCCGAGCAAGGCTGCGCCCGGCACTATCCGCGCCGACCTGGCGCAGAGCATCGAGGCCAATGTCGTGCACGGCTCCGACGCGCCCGAGACGGCGGCGCGCGAGATCAGCTTCTTCTTCAGCGGCACGGAAATCTGTCCGCGGAACTAGACGGTCATCAGCTTGGATACGCGCGTCAACCTGCTCGGACTCCCGCCGTCGGACCTGGTGTCCTGGGTGGAGTCCCTCGGCTCGCGCCCGTTCCGCGCGCGCCAGCTGCAGCACTGGCTGTACAAGCGCGGCGTAGATGACTTCGAGTTGATGACCGACCTGGCGAAGGACTTTCGCACGCAGCTCGCCGCGCGGGCCGAGGTGAAGCTTCCGGAGATCGTGCTGGCGCGCCACTCCGCCGATGGCACGCGCAAGTGGTTGCTGCGGGCGGACGCGTCTCAGGCGTTCGAGATGGTGTTCATACCCGAGGCCGACCGCGGCACGTTGTGCATTTCCTCGCAGGTGGGCTGCGTGCTCGACTGTACCTTCTGCTCGACCGCGCAGCAGGGCTTCAACCGCAATCTCACCACCGCCGAGATCATCGGGCAGGTCGCGCTCGCCAGCCGCGAGCTCGGCTTCGAGCCCGGCGGCGAACGCGTCGTGACCAACGTCGTGTTCATGGGCATGGGCGAGCCGCTGGCGAACTTCCGCAATGTCGTGCCGTCGCTCCAGATCCTGCTTGATGACCGTTGCTTCGACCTGTCGCGCCGCCGCGTGACCCTGTCGACCTCGGGCCTGGTGCCGCAGATCTACAAACTCGCGGCAGTGAGCAACGTCGCGCTCGCCGTGTCGCTCCATGCGGCCGACGACGCGCTGCGCGATACGCTGGTGCCGATCAACCGCGTGCATCCGATCGCCGAGCTGCTCGCGGCCTGCTGGCATTACCTCGATGAACGCAACGGTCGCAGCGTGACCTTCGAATATGTGATGCTCGATGGGGTAAACGATTCGCCGGCGCAGGCGCGCGCGCTGGCGCAGCTGCTTGCCGGAGCGCCGGCCAAGGTCAACATGATTCCATTCAATCCTTTTCCTGGCACGCGCTACCGGCGTTCCAGCGATGCGGCCATCTGGCGCTTCCGCGACGAACTCCTGCGGCGCGACGTGATGGCGACTGTACGGCGCACGCGCGGCGAAGACATCGACGCGGCCTGCGGCCAGCTGGTCGGGCAGGTGCGCGACCGCACCACGGCGCGCCTGGGCGCGCGGGTGCGCGCATGAGCGGCTGGCGCGGTGGCGCGTTGCTCGCCGCGGTGCTGTGGCAGTGCGGCTGCGCAACGCACCGGGAGCGAGGCGGCTGCGGTCACGGCCGGGGCCGCGAATCTGCAGCTGGGGTCGGCGTATCTGCAGCAGGGCAATCTGGCGGTCGCCAAGGACAAACTCGAGCGGGCAGTCAAGCAGGCGCCGCGCGATCCGGCGGTGCACGGCCTGCTGGCGATGCTCTACCAGCGACTGGGTGAACCGGCGCGGGCCGAGAGCGAGTATCGGACCGCGCTGTCGCTGGCGCCGCGCGATCCGGAACAGCTCAACAACTATGCGGTGTTCCTCTGCGGCGCCGGCCGGGTCGACGAGGGCGTGAGCCGCTTCCAGGAGGCCGCGCGCAACCGGCTGTACAGTACGCCGTGGGCGGCCCACACCAATGCCGGCGTGTGCCTGCGCGGTGCGAAGCGGGACGCCGAAGCGGAGCCGCTGTTCGAGCGCGCGCTGCAGGTGCGGCCCGATTATTCGGAAGCGGCCGTGCAGCTCGCGGACCTGCGGCTTAGTCATGATCGCGCGGCCGACGCCTACCGCGGCGTGGCCGATTTCCTCAAGAACAATGCGCCCAGCCCGGAGCTGCTGTTGCTGGGATGGCGCGCGGCGCGCGCGCAGCAGGATCCGGTCAATGCCGCCCAGATGGCCTGGCGGCTGCAGGCTGAATTCCCGGACAGCGAGCAGGCGCGCTCCGTCGCAGCGCTGATGCGCAACAAAGGTTAGCCCATGGCCGCCGCAGCATCCAACGAGCCCGATGGCGCCGGTGCCCGCCTGGCCGGCGCGCGCGCGCGCGCCGGGTTGTCGATCGAGCAGGTCGCGGAAAAACTCCGGCTCGACCGCAAGACCATCGCCGCGCTGGAAGCCGGTGACCATCGGTCGATCGGTGCCGCGGTATTCGTGCGCGGATTCCTGCGCCGCTATGCGGCCCTGGTGGGCGAATCGCCGGCTGAAATCGAGGCGCTGTACGCGCAGCGACCGGATGCCGAACTCAGGCCTGATCTGTCCAAGACCGGCATGCAGCGGATTACCCCGGGCACGGACGGCCGCAAGCTCGGTGTGGTGCCGGCGGTGGTCGCTGCGCTGGTGCTGGGGATCACTTGCGCGGTCTGGTGGGCGATGCGCGCCAAGCCGCAGGCCTACACCGTGGTGAGCGAGCAGCGGACGCAGACGGCGCCCGCCGCCGCGGCCGGTAGCCAGGGCCTGGCGCCGGTTGCTGCGCCGGCCCCTGCCGCGGCCGCGCCGGTCACTGCACCGCTGTCCGCGACCTTCGTGCGCCGCCATCTGGCGCTGACCTTTAGCGGCGAATGCTGGGTGGAAATCTACGATGCGCGCGGCATGCGGCTGTTCTTCGGCTTCGGCCACGCCGGCAGCACCCACGAGCTCAGCGGGGCGCCGCCGTTCCGCCTCGTGCTGGGCAATGCGGAAGCGGCCGCGGTGTCGGTCGAGGGCGCGCCGGTGAGCCTGCCGCCCGCGCTGCCAGGTTCGCGCGTGCGCTTCCTGCTCAACGCCGACGGCGTCGTGGCGGGCGTGCATTGAGCGCCGGTCTGCAGGCCGTCCGCGGCATGAACGATGTGCTGCCGCGGGAGATCGGCGCCTGGCAGCACCTCGAACGGGTGTTGTGCGGACTGCTGCGGGACTACGGCTATGAAGAGCTGCGCGTCCCCGTGGTCGAGCACACGGAACTGTTCCAGCGCTCGATCGGCGAATATACGGACATTGTCGAAAAGGAGATGTATACCTTCAAGGACTCGGGCGGCGACAGCCTGACCTTGCGGCCGGAAGCCACGGCGGGCATCGCCCGCGCGGTGATCGCCAACGGCCTGTTGCGCGGGGCGCGGCTGAAACTGTGGACCGCCGGCCCGATGTTCCGCCACGAACGCCCGCAGGCCGGGCGATTTCGCCAGTTTCACCAGTTCAGCGTCGAGGCCATTGGCTTCGCCGGCCCGGACGTCGACGCCGAGCTGATCGCGCTCGGCGCGCGGCTGTGGCGGCGGCTCGGCATTTCACGCGTGCGCCTGGTGCTCAATTCGCTCGGCACGAGCGCGGCGCGGGCCCGGTACCGCGCCGCACTGGAGAGCTACTTCCGTGCGCACGAAGCGGCGCTCGACGCCGACAGCCGCCGGCGCCTGCAGGGCAATCCGCTGCGCATCCTCGACAGCAAGAATCCGGCCATGCGCGCGCTGGTGGACGGCGCCCCGGTGCTCACCGATTACCTGGACGATGAATCGCAAGCGCACTTCGACACGCTCCGCGCCATGCTCGATCTGCTGGGGATTCCCTTTACCATCAATCCGCGCCTGGTACGCGGACTCGACTATTATTCGCGCACGGTGTTCGAGTGGATCACCGACGCGCTGGGCGCGCAGGACGCAATCTGCTCCGGTGGCCGCTATGACGGCCTGATCGCCCAGCTCGGGGGCGAGTCGACGCCGGCCATCGGTTTCGCGCTGGGCATTGAGCGGGTGGTCGAGCTGATCCGCCAGACGGGCGCTGGCCCGGCGGCGCCGGTGCCGGCCGTGTTCGTGATCGCCAGTGGCGCCCGGGCCGAGGCCCGGTCCCTGCATCTGGCCGAGCAGCTGCGTGAAGCGATCCCAGGATGGGGCGTGCAGATGAACCTGGGCGGAGGCAATTTCAAGGCGCAGTTCCGTCGCGCCGACCGGAGCGGCGCCTGCCTGGCGCTGATTTTGGGCGACGCCGAGCTCGAGCGCGGCGTGGTGGCTTTGAAACCATTACGCCGCGAGGCAGGTCAGAGCGAATGCGCGCTGGCGGATTTGCCTGGGCGGGTCAGGAAAATGCTGGAGGAGGAATCGTGGACGAGTACATGAACGAGCAGGAACAGTGGGAGTTCGTGCGCAATTGGGTGCGCCAGAACGGCATCTGGCTGGTCGCGGGCGTGGCGCTCGCCGCGACCGGGTTGTGGGGCTGGCGGGCCTGGCAGGCGCGCCAGGAAGCCTCGCTCCTGGCGGCCAGCGGCCAGTTCGAACAGCTCGTCACGGCCTTCAGCAAGAATGACCGGGCGACAGTGACTGCTCTGGCCGACAAACTCTCGGCTGAACATCCGCATACCGGTTACGCGGAGCAGGGGCAGCTCGCTGCCGCCCGCTTGCAGGTGGAAAGCAATGACCTGCCCGCCGCACTGGTGCGCCTGCACAATGTTGCGTCGGCAACTTCCGATCCGGAACTGGCGCTGCTGGTACGCCTGCGGATCGCGCGGCTGCAGATCGAACAGCACCAGGCCGACGCGGCGCTCGCGACGCTGGCGGCCGCGGAGCCCGGCGCCTTTGCAAACCGCTATGCCGAGGTGCGTGGCGACGCGCTGCTCGCCAAGGGCGATCGCGCGGGCGCGCTCAAGGCCTACCGCGAGGCGCAGGCCGCGCCGGCTGGCGCCGGCGCCGCTGGCGGCGATCTGCTGGCGCTCAAGATCAATGAACTTTCGCGCTCCTAGGAACCCCATGACCCGACGCATTGTGACCCTGGTGGCCGCGGCGCTGGCGCTGAGCGCGCTCGCGGCCTGCTCATCCACAAGCAAGAGCAAGAAGGCGGACAAGCCCGCCGAGCTGGTGAAGTTCACCGCCCAGTTCCGGCCTGCCCGCGTCTGGAGCGCGACGTCTGGGCAAAGGCGGAGCCCAAGCTGCGCCTGGGGCTGAACCCGGCGCTTGATGACAATCGTGTCTACGGCGCCAACCCGCACGGCGACGTAGTCGCGCTCAATCTCGCCAACGGCCGGCCGTTGTGGCGAGCAGCCATCTCAAGCTGCCGCTTTCCGGCGGGCCCGGCGCCGGTAACGGCCTGGTGCTGGTGTGCAGCAGCGGCGGCACCCTGGTCGCGCTCAGTGCGTCCGATGGGACCGAACGCTGGCGCGTCGAATTGAACTCGGAACTGCTGGCTGCGCCGGTGATCACCGCCGATCTGGTCGTGGTGCGCACGGTCGACGGCAAGCTTTACGGGCTGCAAGCTCCCGACGGCCGCCAGCGCTGGGTGACCGACCAGCAGGTGCCGCGCCTGACGCTGCGCGGCACCAGCCGGCCCGTGATTGCCGGCGAACTCGTACTGGCGGGATTCGACAACGGGCGCCTGATGGCCGTTACGCTCGCCAGCGGCACCACCGCCTGGGATGTCGCGGTCGGCCAGCCGCGCGGCAGCAGCGAACTGCAGCGCCTCATCGACATCGATTCCCCGGTCGCGGTCGACGGGACGATATTTTTGCGGTGGCATTCCAGGGGCGCGCTGTGCGCCTGGCGCGCGACACGGGCCGCGAGATCTGGTCGCACGAAATTTCGAGCTATCGCGGCCTCGCCGCCGACGCGCTCGGCGTCTACGTGTCGACCGCCGAGGGTGTAGTCACGCGGCTCGATCGTGCCAGCGGCGCGGAGCGCTGGCGGCAAAAGGGCCTGCTGCGCCGCTCGCTGAGCGCGCCGGCGCTGCAGGGTAACCGCGTCGTGGTGGCCGATTACCAGGGCTATCATCCACTGGCTCAGCATGGACGACGGTTCATTCCTGGCGCGCGCCAAGGGCGGCGCGCGCATCACCGGGGCGCCGCAGGTGGCCGGCGACCTGGTGGTGGTGCAGACGGACAAGGGGGCGATCGAAGCGTGGCGAGCGCCCGGGAATTGATCTACAGCCATGCTTCCCGTGGTGGCAATCGTCGGCCGGCCGAATGTCGGTAAGTCCACGCTGTTCAATGCGCTGACGCGCACGCGCGACGCCATCGTTGCCGACATCCCCGGCGTCACCCGCGATCGCCAGTACGGCTATGCGCGCATTGGCGCCGTGCCCTGCGTACTCATAGACACCGGCGGTCTGGTCGACAAGCCCAGCGGCATAGAGGCGCAAATGCGCGAGCAGACCGAGAAGGCGGTCGCCGAGTGCGATCGCGTCATTTTCCTCGCCGATGCGCGTGCCGGACTCACGGCGCAGGATCGTTACGTCGCCGACGAGCTGCGGCGCGCGGGTAAACCCGTCACTCTGGCGATCAATAAGTCGGAAGGCCTGGATGCGGACATGGTAGCCGCTGATTTCCAGGTGCTGGGCATGGGCGCGCCGCAGTCGATCGCCGCCGTGCATGGCCAGGGGTGCCGCGAACTCATCGACACGACGCTGGCTGGGTTGGTTGCCGGCCAGGGCCCTGCGGACGACACCAGCGCCATTCGCGTCGCGATCATCGGGCGGCCGAACGTCGGCAAGTCGACGCTGGTCAACCGCCTGCTGGGCGAGGAGCGCGTCATTGCCAGCGATCAGCCGGGCACTACCCGCGATTCGATCATGGTGCCGTTCCAGCGCGACGGGCGCGATTTCCTGCTGGTCGACACCGCCGGCGTGCGCCGCCGTGCCAAGGTGGAAGACGGCGTGGAGCGCGCCAGCGTCGCGCGCACCTTGCAGGCCATTGCCGAGGCGCACGCGGTGGTTTGCGTGCTCGATGCGCACGACAGCATCGGTGAGCAGGACGCCAGCGTGCTCGGCCAGGCGCTCGAGCGCGGCCGCGTGCTGCTGATCGCGATCAACAAGTGGGACGGGATCGCGATGGACCAGCGCGACGAGATTCGCCGCCTGCTTTCATTCAAGCTCGATTTCGTGCCCTACGCACCGCATCATTTCATCTCGGCGCGCCACGGGACCGGAGTCGGCGAGCTGGCGCGCGACCTGGTGCGCGGCTACGACGCAGCAATGCGCGCCATGCCGACGCCGCAGTTGACCAAGGTGCTGGAAAAGGCCCTCGAGGCGCACCAGCCGCCCATCGTCAAGGGGCGGCGCATCAAGCTGCGCTACGCGCACCAGGGCGGACGCAATCCGCCGCGCATCATCATTCACGGCAACCAGACCGTGTCGGTGCCCGAATCCTATCGCCGCTATCTGGCCAACGTCTATCGCGAGGCGTTCGACCTGTATGCCACGCCGGTGGCGATCGACTTCCGCAGCGAAGCCAATCCCTACGACCGCCTCAAGGCCGGGAAGCGCCGCCCGCGCGCGGCAGGAACAATGCCGGGTCGACGAAAGCGCGGTTGAGCGCAACACCGAAGTGCAGGTGCGGGCCAGTGACGCGGCCAGTCAGCCCAACCGCGCCTATAATGTCACCAGCCGCGACCCGCTGGCCGGCCTGTACGCCAATCCTCGACAGATGGCAGTACATGGTAATCAGGCCCGCGCCATGGTCGATCAGCACCGTGTTGCCATTAAAGAAGTAGTCGCCGGTATCGACCACGACGCCGGCCGCCGCGGCGTGTACCGGGAGCCCAACGGGCCCGGCGATATCCATGCCGCTGTGCGGGTCGCGCGCCGCGCCGTTGAAGAAGCGTCGCAGGCCGAAGGAACTCGAGCGCTTGCCGGTGATCGGCGGCGCCAAGCGGAGCGAGTCGGGCGGAGTGAGCGAGTAGCTCGTGAGCGCCGCATGGATGCGTTCATGTTCGCCCGCCACGCGCGCCAGGTCGGCGGCCGAAAGATCCACCTGCGCAGGCGCCACTCGCAGGCGTTGCGTCCGGTAGTGGGCGGGCCTTACCGCGAACTGCACCGTCGCCATGCCCCCTGGCAGGCCCTCGATCCGAATCTGCGCCGGCCCCGGTGGTTGGGACAGCGGGATCCCCACGATCGCAAGCCACTCCTGCTCGTGGCCCGGGCCGCGCGGCAGCATCAGTACCGGCGCGTCGCCGAAGAATGCACGCGGCGTCGCGTAGCCTTCCGGCATTGCAGGTGAAGCCGCCACCGGTAACACCACAATCCCGCCCGGCACAGCGCGCTGCCGTGGCAGCAGCGGGTTGGCCGCCGCTGGCACAGCCGCCGTGGCGTTGACGGCGCAGGCCAATCCAGCGAGCGCGGCGGCGATACGCAGGGCCAATGAGACTGGGCGCGCGGTCATGATTTGTCATGCCCGGGCGCGCGCCGGGCGGTTACGCGCGCGCTGAGGATTCCATCGGCCAGCCGGGCCTCGATGTCCGTTCCGGCCGGCACTTCGGCGCTGCGGCGGACCAGCGTGCCATCCCGCGCGAGCGCGATGATCGCGAAGCCCCGCTCCAGTGTCGCCAGCGGGCTTACGGCGTGCAGGGCGCGTGCGGCCATTTCGAGGCGCGAGCTCACGGCCGTTGCTGCGCGGGTCCAGGCGGCGTGCAGCCTCCCCGCCAGCGGTGCGAGCGGTGTCGCTGCCGCGCGCAGCTGCGCGTCGAGCGCGCGGCGCAGGCGCAGTTCGAGTTCATCGAGCCGTTGCGCGTGCTGCGCCAGCCTGGCCCCGGGATGAGCGCGCTGCAGTCGCTCGCGGCGCGCGCGCAGTTGTGCCGCGTCGTCCGCCAGCTTGCGGCGCATGGCGGTGCCAAAGCGCAGCGCCAGTTGCGCCAGGCGCTGCAGCCAGACGCGCCGGTCAGGTACCACCAGCTGCGCCGCCGCCGTCGGCGTTGGCGCCCGCACGTCGGCGACGAAATCGGCGATCGTGACGTCGGTTTCATGGCCGATGCCCGCCACCACCGGCAGCGTGCAGCGCGCCAGCGCGCGCGCCACCCGCTCATCGTTGAAGGCCCACAGGTCCTCGAGCGAACCGCCGCCACGCGCCAGGATCAGGACCTCGCATTCGGCGCGTTCGCTGGCCAGATCGAGCGCCGCGGCAATGGCGGGTGCGGCCGCCGCACCCTGTACCGGCACGGGGTAGATCAGCACGGCGGCAGCCGGAAAGCGCTGCGCCAGCACATGCAATATGTCGCGGATGGCCGCTCCAGTGGGCGAGGTGATCACCCCGACGCGGGCCGGGGCGATGGGCAGCGCGCGCTTGCGCTCGAGGGCGAACAATCCCTCGGCGGCCGAGGCGCGCGCGCAGCTCCTCGAAGGCGCGCTGCAGGGCGCCCGCGCCGGCGTCTTCGAGCTGCTCGATGAGCAGCTGGTAGTCGCCGCGTGGCTCGTAGAGGCTGACCCGGCCGCGCGCCAGCACCAGCTGCCCCTCGCGCGGCGTGAAGCGCGCGAGCAGGTTCCGCTGGCGGAACATCGCGCAGCGCAACTGGGCCTCGCGATCCTTGAGCGAAAAATACCAGTGGCCGGACGCCGGACGGGAAAAATTCGAGACCTCGGCCTGGACCCAGACCACACCCAGGCCCGACTCGAGCAGCAGCCGCGCTTCGCGGTTCAGGCGCGCCACGCTGTAGACATCCCGCCCGGAAGGTACCGCCGGCTCGTGCATGGCCCATTCTAGCCCGCCGTCGCGCCACTCCCGCGCGGGCTGGCGGTCCGGCGCGGTTCTGGTTTACCGCGTACCCGCCG
The DNA here is from genome assembly GCA_963811485.1 of uncultured Gammaproteobacteria bacterium. GTDB lineage: Bacteria > Pseudomonadota > Gammaproteobacteria > Steroidobacterales > Steroidobacteraceae > FEN-1191. The sequence continues at coordinate 344,364 of CAWERO010000006.1, read as the reverse complement.
GTGCGTACAATGGCGCGCTTCTTTTTGGGACGCCAAGCTATGCGAATTCTCGAAGAAGCACTCACCTTTGACGATGTGTTGCTGGTGCCGGCGCGTTCCGACGTGCTGCCCCGCGAGGTCGACCTGTCGACCCAGCTCACCCGTGGCATCCGCATCGGCCTGCCGCTGGTGTCGGCGGCCATGGACACCGTGACCGAGGCGCGCCTCGCCATCACCATGGCGCAGGAAGGCGGCATGGGCATCATTCACAAGAACATGCCCATCGAAGTGCAGGCGCGCGAAGTGGCGCACGTCAAGAAATTCGAGAGCGGGGTGATCGCCGATCCGATCACGGTGTCACCGGATGCCACGATCCGCCAGGTCATAGAGCTCACGCGCGCCCGCGGCATCTCCGGCGTGCCGGTCGTGAGCGGCGCCAAGGTGGTCGGCATCGTTACCCACCGCGACCTGCGTTTCGAGCTCAAGCTCGATGCGCCGGTCTCCACCGTCATGACGCCCAAGGAGCGGCTGGTGACGGTGCGCGAGGGCGCACCCAAGGACGAGGTGCAGCGCCTGCTGCACAAGCACCGCATCGAGAAAGTGCTGGTGGTCGGGGTCGACGACGAGCTGCGCGGCATGATCACGGTGAAGGATTTCCAGAAGGCCACGGAATTCCCCCGCGCCAGCAAGGACAGCACCGGGCGCCTGCGCGTCGGCGCGGCGGTCGGCACCAGCCCCGACACGCTCGAGCGCGTGGCCGCGCTGCGTGACGCCGGTGTCGATGTGATCGTGGTCGATACCTCGCATGGTCATTCGCGCGGCGTGCTCGACATGGTGGCGAAGCTCAAGGCGCGCTGGGGCGACCTGCAGGTCATCGCCGGCAACATCGTCACCGCGCGAGGCGGCGCTCGATCTGGTGAGCGCAGGCGCCGACTGCGTCAAGGTGGGCATCGGGCCCGGTTCGATCTGCACCACGCGCGTGGTCGCGGGCGTCGGCGTGCCGCAGATCAGCGCGGTCGCGAACGTCGCCGAGGCGCTGGCCGCCAAGGGTGTGCCGCTGATCGCCGATGGCGGCATCCGTTATTCGGGCGACTTCGCCAAGGCGATCGCCGCCGGCGCGCATGCCGTCATGATCGGGGGGCTGTTCGCCGGCACCGAGGAATCGCCCGGCGAGGTCGAGCTCTACCAGGGCGCGTCCTACAAATCGTATCGCGGCATGGGTTCGCTCGGCGCCATGGGCGAGAAGCACGGCTCGGCCGACCGCTATTTCCAGGACACCAGCAGCGAACTCGAGAAGCTCGTGCCCGAGGGCGTCGAGGGCCGCGTGCCCTACAAGGGGAGCCTGGTGGCGATCCTGTACCAGCTGGCCGGCGGCCTGCGCGCCGCCATGGGCTACACCGGGAGCGGCGACATCGAGCAGATGCGCACCCGGCCCGTGTTCGTGCGCATCACCAACGCCGGCGTGCGCGAGAGCCACGTGCACGACGTGTCCATCACCAAGGAGGCGCCCAATTACCGCGTCTCCTGACACCGGATATCCACGCCGACCGCGTCCTGATCGTCGACTTCGGCTCGCAATACACGCAGCTCATCGCCCGGCGCGTCCGCGAACTCGGCGTCTACTGCGAAATCCATCCCTGGGACATGACCGATGCCGCCGTGCGCGCCTTCAAGGCGCACGGCGTCATCCTCTCCGGCGGCCCCGAATCGGTGACCGCCGCGGGCGCGCCGACCGCGCCGCAGGCCGTGTTCGAGCTCGGCGTGCCGGTGCTCGGCATCTGCTACGGCATGCACACGATGGCGGCCCAGCTCGGTGGCGAGGTGGTGCCGGGCGAGGTGCGCGAATTCGGCTACGCCGAGGTCCGCGCGCGCGGCCACTCCGCGCTGCTGCGCGACATCGAAGATCGCGTCAACGCCGAGGGCCACGGCCTGCTCGATGTGTGGATGAGCCACGGCGATCGGGTTGCATCGCTGCCGCCGGGTTTCAAGCTGATCGCCGCGACACGCGACGTGCCGGTCGCCGGCATGGCCGACGAGTCGCGGCGTTTCTACGCGCTGCAGTTCCACCCCGAGGTGACGCACACGACGCAGGGCACGCGCATCTACGCGCGCTTCCTGCACGAGATCTGCGGCTGCGCCAACACCTGGACGGCCGGCAACATCATCGAGGACGCGATCGCGCGCGTGCGCGCGCAGGTCGGCAAGGGCGAGCGTGCTGCTCGGGCTGTCCGGCGGCGTGGATTCCTCGGTGGTCGCCGCGCTGCTGCACAAGGCGATCGGCACGCAGCTCACCTGCGTGTTCGTCGATCACGGCCTGCTGCGCCACCACGAAGGCGACGAGGTGATGGACGTGTTCGCGAAGAACCTCGGTGTGCGCGTGATCCGTGTCAATGCCGGCGAGCGTTACTTCGCCGCGCTCCGCGGCGTGACCGACCCCGAGGCCAAGCGCAAGATCATCGGCCGGCTGTTCGTCGAGATCTTCGACGAAGAGGCCGCGAAGCTCAGCGGCGTGGAGTTCCTCGCGCAGGGCACGATCTATCCGGACGTGATCGAGTCGGCCGGCGTCGGCGGCAAGGCGCACGTCATCAAGAGCCACCACAACGTCGGCGGGCTGCCGGCGCACATGAAGCTGAAGCTGGTCGAGCCGCTGCGTGAGCTGTTCAAGGACGAGGTGCGGCGCATCGGCGTCGAGCTCGGCCTGCCCGCGGAGATGGTGCAGCGCCATCCGTTCCCCGGCCCGGGCCTGGGCGTGCGCATTCTCGGTGAGGTCACGGCCGCGGCGGCGGAAACCCTGCGCCTTGCCGATCACATCTTCATCGAAGAGCTGCGCCGCGCCGGCTGGTACGAGCGCACCAGCCAGGCCTTCGCGGTGTTCCTGCCGGTGCGCAGCGTCGGCGTCGCCGGCGACGGCCGCCGCTACGACCCGGTGATCGCGCTGCGCGCGGTCGAGACGATCGATTTCATGACCGCGCGCTGGGCGCAGCTGCCCTACGAACTGCTCGATGTGTGCGCGCGCCGCATCGTCAACGAAGTGCCGGGCATTTCGCGCGTGGTCTACGACATTTCGGGGAAGCCGCCGGCGACGATTGAGTGGGAGTGACCGGACCAGGGCGCTTCCCCAGCCATAAGGCTCGATCCGCAAACTGACCGCACTGCGGGGGCGGTCTGAACTTCCTATCCGCTTTGGGGGAACACCTTCAATGTGCTCATGATCTCCGTTTTCTGGAGCTTCATGGCGGCAATCTACTCGCGCACCCAGGCCTACGGCATGATCGACCTGGCGGTCAATAGCTGTGCGGTATTGATCCAGCTGCTGGGCACCGGCCGCATCATCGCGCGATTCGGCGTCGGCGCTGGGCTGCCGCCCAACCCGCCGATCATGGTCATCGCTTTCCTCGCGATCGCATTCTCGCCGGTGCTGATGGTGCTCGGAAGCATCCAGGTGCGGCGCCGGGTCGCGGCGGGCAAATTCCGCCGAGACGTAGGACAAAAACTGTTCCGCAAACTGGCTTGAGAACTCGAACCAGAAGCGGAAGTAACCCGCCTTGGTCGCAAAGAGGTTCTTGTGGAAGGCATCGGTACCGAGCAAGAGCTGCTTAGAGATCGAGCCGTCACGATCCTGGTATTAAACGTATTCCCAGGCATTGAACTGCATGAACATGTAGTTGCTGGCGCGCCCGCCGTCGACGGCGCTCAGCGAGTACGGCGCCTCGTAGACGGCGGCGACGACACCGGCCAGATCAGCATTCATGATCAGCAACTCCCACGGTCGCTGCGCCAGCAACACGGCGTTGTAGTGCGCCTGGGATCGCAGCACCTTGTTGTTGTCCAGGACCTGCAGCCGCTGTGCTTGGAGCTGGCGGTAGATCGCGTAGAACGTGGTGGCCAGCGCCACGAACTGCAGCATGGTCCAGAACCATTCGGAACCAGGGCCGAAGAACGCCAGTCCATCGGCGTTGATCAGCATGTTCCCGCCTTTAGATGCCTTGCCGCCACATGCCCGTCACCGTTGGGCCGTCGCCGGGCGCCTGGAACGAGGCGACGGGTACGAAGCCCAGGGACTCGTAGCGATGGTTATTTCCCGGGTTGCTGGATTCCAGATACGCCGGCATGCCCTCGGCGTCAATGCGCGCGAGATTTTCCTGGAGCAGCGCCATGCCCAGGCCCCGCCCCCGGTGCTCGGTCGCGGTGCCGAGGAGACTTAGGTAGTAGTGGGCTTCGCGGCGCGGATGGGCCGCATCGAACCGGCGGACGAGTTCGGCGACTTCCGTGGCCCGCCGGCCGACCAGTTCCGTCAGCAACTGTGGCAGCCGCTGCTCATCCTCCGCCCGGAACTCCGTTCCACCAGGCGGAATCCAGATCGACACAGCCTCAAAGCCAGCCGTCCGGAAAGACCAACGGTACTGCAATGCCCCGGCGACACAGACCTGCCAGTACCTCCTGCGCATCGCTGGATCGGGAAATGCCCACGACCACGTGGGATCCTCGATGAACGCCGCGGCAAGGACCGCAGCCATTTGCACCGCATCGGCGGGGCCAGCCACGCTGACTTCCGGCCGCCGGCCATCGCCCGGCGGCACAGTCGTCACAATGGTCAGGTTGGGATCAATGTAAGATTTGCTCATGGGTGATTGATTATATTATTGCCACCGTCCGAACTGGAGCTTTTGAATTGGACAGATACCAGGGCGCGCCGCCGCGGACGGTCTGGCGGTCAACGTCGCCTACGAGCATCGGCACGAGTTTCTGTCCTTCAAACCCGATTCGGGCGAGCTGAGCGGTAACCTCGCCGGCTTTGGCGGCGCCTCGGTGGCCATCGACAACGGGCTGTCGGTCGAGGAGGAGAGCATTGAGCTGCGCGCGCCGCTGGTGCAGGACAAGGCCGCCATCAAGAGCCTGGTGGCCGCGGCGGGGTTCCGCCGCTCCGATTACTCCGTGTCGGGCCAGGTCAACACCTACAAATTCGACCTGCAGTATGCGCCGATCCCGGATGTTCGCCTGCGCGCCTCCTACAACCGGGCGATTCGCGCGCCCAATATCATCGAGCTGTACAACCCGCAGCTGATCGGCAAGATCACCTTCGGTGCTGACCCTTGCGCGCCGACGGTCGATACCACCAACACCATACGGCAGGGCACGGCCGGCCAGCTCTCACAGCTCCAGGGCGGCAACCCGCAGCTGAAGGCCGAGACCACGCCGCTCGCCGGGGCAAGAAGCTACGATTGCGCGGGCCTGTACGGGTTTACCTGCCAGACCATCAATCCGCGCTGGCACCACATCCTGCGCACCACCTGGCCGTCGCCCTGGGACCTGTCGGCTACCCTGACCTGGCGCTGTATCAGATCGGTGGCGCAGGACAACAACAACAGCCAGCCCGCCCTGCACTTCAGCACCTGGAACGGCTATGACTACTACAACGACCTGATCGCTTCTTACGATTACCTGGATCTGGCTGCAATCTGGACGCACTGGAAGAACCTCGAGCTACGCGGTGGTATCAATAATCTGTTCGACAAGGATCCACCGCTGGTGACCACCGAGATCGTTTCGGGCGGTGCGGCCAACACCTACGAGACCTACGACGGGCTCGGGCGCCAGCTATTCGTGGCGTTTAGCGCGAAGTTCTGAACGGGTGCAGGGACGGGACATGGCGAGAGGGGCGGCGCGCGGCGCGCTCGCGCTGCCCCTGGCGCAACTATGAGGTTTGTGGTGGAGACGTGGTTGGAGGGCACGTCGAAGCCAGGCGCGTTGCCGTGCTGGATGTGATTGTCGATCCGAACAAAGCCTCCAGTTTGTCGAAACTGCCGGTCCAGCCCAGGGTCATGCCGTTGCGCTGCTTCACGAATTCGGCGATGTCGTCGGCGCCGGCCTCCTGTGGCTCCCAGCACACGCTCACACGCGTGCAGTCCAGGATTTCGGCGGCCAGCGTCACGGTGGTGTGCATGGCCAGTGGCCAATGCGCGAAGAACGGCGGCCTGATGACTTGTTCACTGGCGTCGCAGAACTGCTGGATGTAGACAATGCGCTCCGGCTCCTCGAGCGCGAGGTACTTAACCAGCCCGTGTATCACGGCGCCGTTTGCGGTCGCCATCGCATAGAACGATGTGCCACCCACGCGCGGATCGGCCCGCAGGAATCGCATGGTCGCGCCGGTTGGCGGCATCCACTGGGCCAGATGCGCCGGATCCGTCCACATCCGGTACACCTGCTCGATGCCGGCTTCGAAAGTGCGGGTGATGAAGAACCGCTCCTTGTCATCGCGGCGCTTGCCCAGATACTCGGCGAGGCGGTCCCAGGTGCCTTCGCCGCCGGCCTTGCGGATGAATCCGCGCATTTCCAGGGCGATCTCGGGCGTGGCAAACGTCATGCTCATGTCCAGCTGCGTACGACCGTTACGCTCGGTGAACAGGGCGGTGACGCGAAACAAGGGCGGCCGGTCCTTGTGGCCGCCATGGTCGTAGACCATGCGCTGCCCGGGTACTACGTCGAGATACTGGGTTGTGTTCTCGTAATCCGTGCCGTCCGGACCGTGCATGGTGTAGTTCCAGTGGCCACCCGTGCGCAGATCGTGACTGTGGCTGGTGAGCGTGAAACCACGCGGACCCCACCACTGCGCAACTTCCCCGGGGTTCGTCCAGGCCTCCCATACCGCCTGCAGCGGCGCATCATAGGTGCGGGTGAGGCTGATGACGCTGGACTTACTCTTTGCTGCCATGACGGGTTCCTTGGGCTTTCGATTTGAGGTAGGCGCCGAGGCGATCGAGTTGCTCTTCCCAGGCGATGCGGTGTAGCTCCATCCAGTCCAGCGCCTCGCCCAGCGGCTCACCGTTGAGGCGGCAGGGCCGCCACTGCGCATTACGCCCCTTACTGACGAGGCCTGCGTTCTCAAGCACTTTCAGATGTTTGGTGACTGCGGGCAGGGTCATGTTTTTCAGTAACGGCGCTGCCAGGTCGGACACGTTTGCCTCACCCTTGCAAAGGCGCGCGAGCATCGCTCGCCGGGTGGGGTCGGCAAGGGCAGCGAAGGTGCGGCTGAGTTGATCGGACATCGACTTCACTATGTTGTTAATTAACTAACTAGTAAAGTATAGACCGATGCAGATCACTTGTCGAGTCCAGCGACATGTCAGGATGAGTAGCGCGAAATGATCCGCGCTACTGCGCGCGCTGCGGAGGCAGTGGCACCGTCCCGCCGAGCTCAGCGATCCCGAAGAACTCATCGTGCAGCGCCCGCAAGGCGACCGACAGGGCGCCGACGACGCCTGCACGCTTGCCCAGCGTGCTGGTGCGAATCTCGATCGTCCGCGGCGCAACCTGCGACAGCACGCGCCCGACTTTGTCGGCAAATTCCGGGCGCGCGCCCACGGAACCACCCATGATCAGCAGCTGCGGATCGACGGTGGCGATGACTGCCGCCGCCGCCATGGCGGTGAGCCGGGCCGTCTCGTCAACAACGCCCGCTGCATGCGCATCACCGGCTTGGGCGCGTTCAAATACCTGCCTGACCGAATCTACGGTGGTACCACTGCTCTCCCGGTAGCGTCGCATGATGCCCACTGCGCCGATCTGGTATTCGAGGCAGCCTTGTATGCGGGACTCGGTTTGCAGCGGATCGCCGCCGATCGGCAGGTAGGCGATCTCCCCGGCAGCACCGTTCTCGCCGCGTATGAGTTGGCCGTTGATACACAGCCCCAGTCCAACACCGGTGCCTATCGAGAGCAGGGCCACGTTGGCGAGATTTTGCGCGCAGCCGTGCCATATCTCACCGAGCAACGCGAGATTGATGTCATTCTCCACCCTGACGCGGCTGGCGAGTTTCTGCTCCAGCAGTTCTACGACGTTGAGGTGACCGAGACCTGTGATGTTGGGGGCCAGGTCGATGGCGCCGGTCCTGGGGTCTACCACTCCGGGGACGGCCAACACGATCGAGCGAATACGGCTCGGGTGCGTGTGGTTGTCGCGCGCCAGCCGGTCAGTGAGTCGGGCAATCTGTTCGAGCGCCCAGGAGCCGCCACGGCGGTCAGTGGGTTCGTCGGCCTCGGCAACAACTCGACCCGAGATGTCGCCCAGGGCGGCCGTCAATTGCCGGGCCCCCAGATCGATGCCGAGCACATGTCCGCCTTCCGGACTCAATTCATACAAGACGGCCGTTCGTCCGATGTTGCCCTTGGTTCGTCCAACCGGACGGGCCAATCCCTGCTGCTCGAAGGCATCGATTACTTCCGAGATGGTCTGTTTCGACAGCCCGCTGACCTTGGCGAGATCGGCGCGGGAAATGGGGCTACGGTGCAGCAGCATTTCGAAAACACTGCGCCGCGACAACTGGCGCGACACGCTGGCTGACGGCTGTGAAGCCATGGGCGAGTTCATTTAATTCGTTTGAAGATCGAACTATCATAGCGCTGATTGGCGCAGAGTTCACCCCCACTTGAACAATGACCCCACTCTAGGCATTATTGGTTCGGTAAGAGACCGAATAAATAGTAGCTGTTGCGCAAATTAACTGGCGCGACAAGCTGGAATCGGCAGGCACCGGCTATGGAGGGAACGTTCATGTCCAACGCCAATCGCAACTGCGCTATATCAATGGCTGTGTCGCTCGCGCTGCTCGGCGCCGCGGCTCGACCGGGTATGGCAGCGCAAGACGCGGCCAACGCCGGGACCGCCGGTGCAGACACGCTGGAAGAGGTCATTATCACTGGCGTGCGCCAGTCGCAGATTCGCGCCATCCAGCTCAAGCGCGATGCGCCGAGCATCCAGGACAGCATCTCGGCCGAGAGCATCGGCCAGCTGCCCGACACGACGATCACCGATGCCCTGCAGCGCATCACCGGCGTGCAAATCAATCGCGACGCGGGCGTCGGCACATCGGTGAGCGTGCGCGGCTTGCCGCAGGTCGGCACGCTGCTGAACGGCGAAGTCTTCATCTCACCCGATCAGATCGATTCGCAGCAGCCCGATTTCACGACGCTTCCCGCCACGCTGTTCAACCAGGTGGATGTCATCAAGTCACCCACTGCCGCGCAGACCGAGACCGGCATCAGCGGTGCGCTCAATCTGCACACCTACCGGCCGTGGGATTTGCCGAGCGGTTTCACCTACAGCTATACCGCTGACGCGGAACGGGGCAGCGTTGCCCGCAAGACCGGCCCCGAGTTCGAGCGGTCTGTTCTCCTACAACGCGGACGGGCGCTGGGGCCTGCAGATTTCCGCAGACTATTCGGACACGACGCGTACCAAGTCCAATGAAGGACTCGATCAGTACGGTGCCGTTCTCAACGGCGAAAACGCGGCCAGCGCAGGAGGCTACAGCGGTTTTCTCACATCCTGGGGCAACGCGCCTATTCCTTCGCAGATCGTGCAGAACCCGGATGGCAGCGTTGACGTCAACGGCGATGGCAAGTCCAACGGCGTGTTTCTGGGAAGCCAGAACTTCGTGCTGGCCGACATTGCGACGCAGCGCAAGCGCGAGTCCGCCAACGCATCGTTCCAGATGGACTTCGGCAGCGGCTACAAGCTGACCAGCGATTACTTCTACGCGCACCAGGTGCAGCACGAACGCAACGTCGGCATACAGATCGATTCGGCCAACTGGCAGGGCGCGACCTTCGTGCCGTTGCAGTCTCGCAATACCGGCGCCACGTCGCTCGGCGCGTACAACACGCCGGATGACCGTACTCCGCGTACTGGGTCGGTTCGCAGATCTACACCACGCAGGTGTACGAGAAATGGCCGGGCGACGTGGAATCGTACTCGTCGGGCATTCGCACGCAATCCACCGCACAGAACTTCAATCTGCAACTGGATTACGACAACGGCGGGAAATTCACGGGTGGCTTGCGCGGAATTCGCGAGACCGCACGGCAGCAATACATCGAGACTGACACCAACATCTCGAATGCCGACGGCTGCCAGTGGGCGGACGACCGCACCCGGTTGCCCTGCGGCACCTTCGTCTATCCAGCCGAACTCGGTGGTAATCGCGTCTTCAATCCCAACGGCATCCCCGAGAACACGGTCCCGATGACGGTCGATTTCCGGGGCCGCAACATGATCGTCGGCATGCCCGCATCGCTGGCCACCGCCTTTGCCGACTCCAACAGCTGGGCGTTCAAGACGCTGGAATCCGCGGATGACTACGAACGGCAAACGGCCATCACGGCACTGCGATTCGACGGTCACTACAAGTTCAACGATGGTTTCAAGCTCGATTTTGGCGTGCGCAACAGCCTGCGCACGGCCACCAACGACGGTTTCACGCTTGGTTGCCCCGGTCTACGCCGGCATGGGTGCCAGCGACCCGAACGGATGTCTGGTGCGCTACGTTGCGGCCGATGTGGTCCTGGGCGGCAATGACTCAGGGACATGGTGTTCTGCGGGCAATGCCGAAGGGCTTTTTTTCCGCGCCGGGCCATTCTCGGCGCAGCCGGTGTCGCAGACGCCCGCGCCGCTCGCCAGCGCATGGCGGCAGTACACCAACCTGCTCGGCTCAGGCATCAATTTCTGGGGCATCGATCCGCGCGCGCTGGATGATCCTGAAGCGTTGTGGAAGTCGCTCCTGCCGGGTGCCCGAAGACAGACGGCGCCGGGCGTCACCTGGGCAGTCAATGTGAAGGAGAGCTCGGGTTACCTGCAGGGCAACTTCAAGGGCGAACTCGGTGGCATGTCATACGCGGCCAATGTCGGTGCGCGGTTCATACGCACTACTCTGAATGTGACCCAGGACAACGTTGGCGACGCAGGCCAATACGGCACCGAGGCCGCAGTCACGGGCCAGGAGGTCACGCGGCGCAGCTACACCGATGTGCTGCCCGCGGTCAATTTTTCGCTGAACGTGACGCCCAAGTTTACGTTGCGCGCGGCCATTTCCAAGAACATGCAGCCGCTCGACCTGAGCGAGTGGGGTGGTGGCCTGACGCTCAACTACTCGTCGTACCAGACCCCGCAGGGCCTGCAATTCCGGGTTTCGCAGGGCAGCTCGTCCGGCAATCCGACATCTCAATCCATGGCGGTCCACGAACTACGGAATATCGCTCGAGTACTACCTCAATCCGAGCAGCCTGATCAACCTCGAGCTGTTCCGCATCAACGTGCAGAGCTTCATCACCAGTGGCAACAAAAAAGCTTGCGGCTTGCCGGATGAGGACGGCGTGGTGCGCAATCCGAATAGTTGCATAGAGATCGTGCAGCCCTTGCAAGGTTCCGGCGACAGTCTGCAGGGCGCCGAGTTCGACTATCGGCAAGGCTTCACGTTCCTGCCGGGGCTGCTCGCCAATACCGGCATTGAGTTCAACGTGACGTATGCGCCCAGCAACACCGGCGAAAGGGATCTGGCCGGGCAACAAGATTCCATTCCAGGACAACTCGACCGAATCGGGAAACCTGATCCTGTGGTACCAGGACAAGCGATTCCAGACGCGCCTTGCCTACAACTATCGTTCGAAGCGCGCGGCAGAGGGTGGCGTGGGTGGCGTTGCCGGGCCTGGAAATGTACGAGGCGCCGCAAAAGTATCTCGATGCTTCGGTCGCCTTCAAGGTCAACAAGTTTGCGGAGCTGTTCGTGGACGCCACCAATCTCACGAACGAATACCAGCGCTACTACCTGGTGTGGCCCGACCAGGCTGCGCACTCGAATTTCTCCGAGCGCATGTTGACGGCGGGTGTTCGCGGGCAGTGGTAAGCGGCTGCCTCCGGGCAAGTTACGCGCTGCACATGACCGGCCAGTCGCAGTGATCAGGGTACTGGCTGCCCTGGCGGCGCTGACCGGCGCGTCGCTCGCCTGTGCCGAAGGCGCGTATGCGCCCACGACGGTCGGTGCGGGTGGCGGCACGGTCACTGCGATCGAGCATTGGCAGATGCAGTCCAGCGCCAAGGCGCAGGAGAGCGGTGCTGAAATCTCCGCCACCGGCTTTTCGACTCACGATTGGTACAGCGTGAGTGGCCGTGCGACCGTGATGGCGGGACTGCTCGAGAACGGCAAGTACGACAACGTGTTCTACGGCGACAATCTGCGTGCGGTGGAGGATCCTGACGCCAACGGCACGCCGTTCGTGACTTCCTGGTGGTATCGCAGCGAATTTACTTTGGCCGCAGGCGTGCCGGGCTCACGAACCTTGCTACGCATCAACGGCATGATCCCCAGCGCAGACGTGTGGTTGAACGGGCACCTGGTCGCCGACCAGACAGTCGTGGCTGGCGCCTATCCCGTCAATGAATTTGACGTGACGCCTTGGGTACGGGCGGGCAGCAACATTGTCAGCCTGCAAGTCCAGCCGGGTGACCCGCGGAGAAACCTGTCGATAGGTTGGGTCGATTGGAATCCGTCACCACCGGACAACAACATGGGTCCGTGGCGGGGCGTCGAGATCCTGCGCACCGGACCGGTGCAGCTGCGCTTTCCGCAGGTGAGTTCAGCGCTGTCACTGCCCGATCTCGCGCGCGCCGCGCTGACTGCAAAAGTGGAGGCACGCAACCTCGATGCTGCCGCGCACGACGTGACGATTACGGGCGTCGTGGCAAGCGTGTCGCTGCGCCGTACGATCCATCTCGCTCCCGGTCGAAGCGCAGACCGTATCGTTTACCCCAAAGAGCGATCCGGGTCTCGATCTCAAGCATCCCAGGGTCTGGTGGCCGGTCGCCGATGGGCGCGCATCCGCTCTACTCATTGCAGCTGACCGCCACCGTGGATGGATCGCCCTCGGACCAGGCCAGCGCTGCTTTTGGTATTCGAAGCGTGAGCTCCCACCTCACGCCACAGGGTTATCGCCAGTTCGTCGTCAACGGACAACCGGTATTGATTCGTGGCGCAGGCTGGGCGCCGGACATGTTCCTGCGCGCTGATCCCAGGCGCCAGGAGGCCGAGTTCAGCTACGTCGTCAATCTTGGCCTCAATACCCTGCGCAGTGAAGGGAAGCTCGAGGACCAGCACTTCTACGAACTCGCCGATCGTGCTGGCCTGATGGTATTGGCTGGCTGGGAGTGTTGCGACAAGTGGGAGTCGGCAGCCAAGACCGGTGGTGAACCGTGGAGTGCTGCTGACTTCAGGGTGGCCGAAGAATCCATGGCGAGCGAGGCGCGGCTGCTGCGCAATCACCCCTCAGTCATCGGATTTCTGATTGGCAGCGATCACGCGCCGCCGGCACCGCTCGCGAAGCTGTACACCGACACCTTGCGTGCCGAAGACTGGTCGTTGCCGATCATCGCCGCGGCGGTTCCGCAGGCGACCGCGGAAACGGGCCCGTCCGGCATGAAAATGGAGGGACCCTATGCGTGGGTTCCGCCAGCCTATTGGTATGCGGATAAATTGGGCGGTGCGTTCGGATTCAACTCTGAACTCAGCGCTGGCGCGTCCATTCCGCCGCTGGAAGATCTGGTCCGCATGCTTGCGCCGCAAGAGCTGGAAGCATTGTGGAAATTTCCGGAAGCACGGCAGTACCACGCCTCCGCCGCCTGGTCGGTGTTTGCCAACTTGCCCTCGTATGGCGCTTCGCTGGCCAGGCGCTACGGCGCACCCAGGAGCCTCGAGGATTACGTTGCCAAGTCGCAGCTCGACAACTACGACAACGTCCGGGCGCAATTCGAGGCGCATGGCGCGCATCAGGATCGGGCCAACCCGTCGACCGGACTCATCTACTGGATGCTCAACAACGCCTGGCCTTCGTTGCACTGGCATCTGTACGACTATTTTCTCAATCCTGCCGGGGCCTACTTCGGCGCCAGGATCGCCAACGAACCGCTGCACATCCAGTACTCCTACGATACGCGCGAGATCATGCTGGTCAATCAGACCCTCGCCGCCGAGCACGGCTTGCGGGCGTTGATACGCGTACGCAACCTGGACGGCAGCGTGGCTTTCGAGCGTCGCTTGCAGGGCATCGACCTGCCCGGCAACGTCGCGCGGGCAGTGGCCGTGGTGCCGGCGCTGCCGGACTTGTCTGCTACCTATTTCATCGAGCTCGAGCTCGCGGCGGCAGACGGCAATGCGATCAGCCGCAATGTCTATTGGCTCGCGACCCAGAGCGACGAACTCGACTGGGCAAACTCCAACTGGTACCTCACTCCGCTGACGCGCTACGCGGATCTGACGGCCTTGCAGGCCATGCCCACCGCGCCGAGCGAAGTGCGGGCGACGATGCGCGGCGAAAACGGGGAGCAGGTCATCACGATTACCTTGAGGGTGCCCTCATCGTCCAAAGCCATGGCCTTCTTCCAGCACCTGTCGATCAGGCAGCCAGGGCACGGCGAACCCGTGGTGCCCGTCCTGTGGAGCGACAATGATGTCACTCTGTGGCCCGGCGAATCGCGTACCGTTTCCGCGCGTATCAATGCCACAGGGACAGCGATGCCGGTCGTCGAGGTGAGTGGCTGGAACGTGCCGACACAAGCCGTCCCGATTACCATGGATAGCGGGACTCATTGACAGTAGCCCTCAGGTACAATCCGCTCCACCGCTTCAAGAGAGAGGGCGCAGATGCCTGCCACTACCCACGGCGCCAACTCGGCCCGGCGCTTTCACTTCATTTCCGGGTTGCCGCGCGCGGGCACGACGCTGCTGGCCGCCATCCTCAACCAGAACCCGCGCTTCCGTGCCGGCATGACCAGTCCGTTGGCCGACATCATGGGCGTGGTGATGGCTGAAGCCAGCAGCAAGAATGATTTTTCCTTCGACGTCTCCGATGAGCAGCGCGTCGCCTTGCTCCGTGGCCTGGTCGACAACTTCTACTCGGGACAGGCCGATGCTGGCGTCATATTCGATACCAGCCGGCTGTGGTGCAGCCGGATGCAGCTGCTCGGCGCGCTGCTTGCCCGAGGCAAAAATCATTGCCTGCGTTCGCCATTTACCCTGGGTTCTGGATAGCATGGAGCGGCTGGTGCGCAGGCAACCGGTCGGTGTCAGCAAGGTGTTCCGGTTCGACACCAATACCACGATGTACTCGCGCGTTGAGGCGCTGACCGATCCGCGCGGCATGGTTGGCTTTGCTTTTCAGGCTACCAAGGATGCGTTCTATGGCCAATACGCCCCGGGCCACCTGCTGCTGTTGACCTACGAGAGCCTGGCGCGCAACCCACTGGCCGCCATGCGTGCGGTCTACCAGTTCATCGGTGAGCCCTGGTTTGAACACGACTTCGAGCGCGTGGCCTACAACGCGGACGAGTTCGACGCCCGGGTTGGCATGCCCGGCCTGCATACAGTGCGTCCGAAGGTGGAGCCGGTCGAGCGTATTTCTGTTCTGCCGCGCGAGATTTTCAGCCGCTTCGCCAATGAATCGTTCTGGATGGATCCGAAGAACAACGTCAGCCAGGTACCTGTCGTCTAGCTTCGGCGCCTCCATCGGCGCGCCGACTATCAGTTATTGCAGATCGCGCGGGATATCTTCGCTCCAGGTCCGCGTGCGAACCACGATGCCGTCGCGCAGCAGCTCGCGTGTATAGCTGTAGTGCAGGAATTGTGCGTCGCTGCTCAGGCGCAAGTGACCGCGATAGGTTAGCACCCGGTCGCCAAGTGTCTGGATGGTCTCGGCTTCACCTTCGGCATCCGCCGCCTCCGGGCGTGCGTCGTCGACGTGGTAAATGATCTGCTCCGAGTGATCGGAACGGCCCCATGGGTAGGTCGTTGCAGTGGTTCCCCGCCATTTGACCGTGCTGCGCCCGCTGTTCTCGTCCCTTGATATGGACCATGTACCCGGCCAGGCGTAGTCGCCGCCCGGTGTGGCGAATCCGGGCGGCTGCTCGATGGGCTCAGGAGCCGCGAATGGCGGTGGTGCCAGGCCGCGTGCCGGAATGACGGGGAGGGTGAGAGACGAACCTGCCGTGCCACCGAAGCGCAGCGTGGTCGTCATCGGATAGGGCGTTGGCCAGAGCATCGGCCACTGGGCATTGGACACCGACACGCGGATGCGATGGCCCGCTTCCCAGGTCCACGAGCTCAGGTACAAATCGAACTGCAACAAGTACTCATGGTCTGGAACCAGCGGTTCGGGACGTTCGAGTGAGTCCCGTTGCGCGCCGCTCTGGCCGGCGCCGGTGATCGCCGTGACCGCGCCATCGGGCGCGACATCCTGCAGGCGCACGAACCAGTTGGCCAGCGGCGCCGAGGCGGCTACCACCAGTCGCACGCGCGGCTGGCCCATCATGGCAACCGGCTCGGTCAGCACTGCACTCTCGTAGACGAGGGAGTACGCATCGGCGGGCCGTTGGTCGCCCTGCAGTTCGCCCCACCAGAAACCGGCCTGCGCGCCGGCCGAGGGCACATAGCGCAGCGTGTCGATCGTGGGGGGCGACGGCGTCCTGGAAAGAGCGCGCTCGCCGCCCAGGTACCAGGTGATTTCGTGTACGTCCTTGGGCGGCCAGGTGTCGGCACGCCACTCGCCCGGAACGTCCTGGGCCGCGGCGCCGGGCGGATGGCTGTGCTGTTGAAAGAACACGACGCGCGGATCGCGTTCGACGCCGTTGTTGACGCCCTTGAGCCAATGATCGAACCAGCGCACGGCCTGGTCGCGCCATTCGATGCGCGGTCCGTACATGCTGGAGTTGGGGAAATCGTGATTCCATGGTCCGATCAGCGCGTGCACCGGTGCGCGCACCCGCTCGAGCATGCGCACGACGCTGTTGCGGTAGCCATCCTGCAGGCCGGCGATCAGGAAGCAGGGAATGCGAATGTTCGCCAGGTCACGCACCGGGGCGCGCCAGAAGCTGCCATCGCGCTGGTGTCTAAAGTAGTCGAGCGACCACGGCGGCGAATCCATCCGTCGGTTCAGCGTTTCCTCATCGAGTGAGAAGTGCGGCGCGCCGCTGATGCCCTGCACGAGGTCCATTGCCACCTCGAACTCATCGACGTGCAGTATGCCATCCATGTAGTGCACGTCTTCGGTGAACAGCCGCTCGGTGCCTTCGACCGCCAGGATCGCCTTCAGTGCGGGTGGATGGCGCATCGCCATCTGGATCGAGTTGAATGCCCCCCAGGAGATGCCGAGCATGCCGACGTTGCCGTTGCACCAGGGCTGCCGCGACAGCCACGCAATGATCTGCTCACCGTCGGCTTGCTCCTGCGCGGAATATTCCCGGTTCGTCGGCGTCCCGCCGCTGTTGCCGAAGCCGCGGATATCGACCCGCACGCCGACGTAGCCGTGCCGCGCGATATATACGTGGTGGCCGTAGTCGCCCGTGGCCATGTCGTCGTCCTTGCGATACGGCAGGTATTCGAGCAGTGCCGGCAGTCGCGCTCCGCGTCTGAGCCCGGCGGGCAGGTAAAGCGTCGCTGCGAGTTGTACGCCGTCCGGCATCGGAATCGAAGTGCGCACCAGGCGTACGCCGGCATCGTCCGCCCGAGCCGGCACGGCAACGCAGATTAGGCAGGAGAGAACTGCTGCCACGACGCTCGCGACACTAGTGCGGGCGCCTTTCACTTCGCCGCTTCAGTGGCGACGCCCCAGCTCCTGGCAAGCGCGCAGAATGTCACCCCAGTTGCTTTGCATATCATGATGTCAACTTCAGACAGACTGCGTCTGGCTCATGTGGCGGCGTGGGCCGATAGGATACAGCGCCGATGATCGCTGGCACAGCCTCGCTTGCGGCGGCTTTGCATCATCCTGTTAGGATGGCCCCGTGCCAACAAATGACCAGGTACCAGGCTGGTCGACGGGCCGTTTGCCGTGACGATTGACGATGGCCGGAAGAAGGTCGAAGCTCGCCGTTATCAGGCACGGAAGCCATAGATGACGCCATGCGCTCGTTCGCGGTGATTGCTGTGGTGCTGGCGGGCGCCATTACGCTGGCGACCGCGCACTATGCCGGGCGGCACTCGCCCGCGGCCGGTGCCGTGGACTTCAGTCGTGACATCCGTCCGATCTTCAACCAATACTGCGTGTCCTGCCACGGCGGTGTGCGTCAGAAGAGCAACGTGTCCTTCATCTACCGTGACGAAGCGCTGGGGAAGGGCAGTTCCGGCCGCGTCACCATTGTCCCGGGCAATCCGGCCGCCTCCGAGCTGATCGCGCGCATCACCTCCAGGGATCCGGACGTGCGCATGCCCTATCACGCGCCGCCGCTGCCGCCGCAGCAGATTGCGCTGTTACGGCGTTGGATCAGGGAAGGCGCGCAGTGGACGGATTATTGGGCCTTCGTGGCTCCCAAGCCCCAGGCGCTGCCTGCCGTCAGGGATGCCCGCTGGCCACGCTTACCCATTGATCGCTTCATCCTCGCGCGGCTCGAGCAGCAGGGTCTCCAGCCCTCGCCCGAAGCCGCACGAACGGAACTGCTGCGCCGTGTGTCCTTCGATCTGACCGGGCTTCCGCCGACGGCGCAGGAGCTGGCGGACTTTCTGGCCGACCCGGCTCCGAATGCCTTTGAAAGACAGGTCGATCGCCTGCTGGCTTCACCGCACTACGGCGAGCGGTGGGCGGCGCTCTGGCTCGATCTGGCGCGCTACGCCGACAGTCGGGGATATGAGGCCGATCATGACCGTTCGGTCTGGCCCTACCGCGACTGGGTCATTGACGCGTTCAATCGCAACCTGAGCTACGAGCGGTTCGTCACCACGCAGCTGGCCGGGGATCTGATGCCGAACGCCAGTTACGACGATTGGGTCGCGACGACTTTCCAGCGCCTGACGCCGGTCAATGACGAGGGCGGAACCGACGATGAGGAGTTTCGCCTCGTGGCGGTGATGGATCGGGTGGCTACCACGTGGTCGGTGCTCAACGGGCTCACGATGAACTGCGTGCAATGTCACTCGCACCCCTATGATCCGATCCGCCACGCGGAGTACTACAGGTTCCTGGGCTTCTACAACACCTCGCGCGATTCGGACCTCACCGATGACTATCCGACGCTGCCGGTCCCGAATGACAGTGCGCAGCGCCGTGAAGTGGCTGAGCTTGCGGCGCGGCGCGCGGAGCTGTTGCGCCAGGTCGTGGCCAGTGGGCGCAGTCTCGAAGCTCAGGCGCAGTGGCGCCCATTGCCTATTGCCCGCGGTACGATGAACGAGGTGTTGGCGCTCGAACGGAGTCTGCGCGCGTTCGAACTGGGGAAACTCCGGCGGACGAATCCGAACCCGGATTGGCAACCGACACCCAAGGAGCTGGACAAGTTCTACCAGGATTCGATCAAAGGGCTGCGCGCGGACCTGGCGCAGGCGAGGGGACACTCGCCCCCCGTGCCGCTGGCCAGCGACGGCAAGGGCGGCCTGCTCGCCCACGGCACCATTCCCTCTCGATCAGTGTTTGAAGTGCAGATTGAAGCGCCGGCCTTGCCGCTGGCTGCGTTGCGCATCGAGTCGCCGGCCAGCGATCCGGTGCGGGCCACCCACACGCCCGAAGACGGTTTCTTGGTCGATCGCATCGGCTTGTCGATCGTCGACCGCGCAGGTCGCGAGCAGAAGATCGCGATCCGCTATTTCTTGCCCGATGCCGAGGATAATCTGCTCACCGCCATCAAGCCGCCGTACCCGCTCAGCGAAGCTGCAGATTCGCAATTGGACGCCAGCGGCTTTGCCGCCAACCCCAACTTGTTCCGCTCCCGCTGGGTAGTGGCCGTACCAGCGCAGCCGGTAACGGTGCCCGCTGGCAGTCACCTCAAGCTCGAAATCCTGCACACCACCGGCATCGACTTCAGGCCCGCGCCCTTGCGTCACTTCAATCTTTACGCCAGCTCCGATCCGGCATGGATTTCGGCTGCCGCAACGCAAGCGCTGACGGCGCAGCTCGATGAACTGGTCAAGCTCGAGCAGCGACTGGAACACATTGCCGGGATCGCGCTGCCGGTCATGGCCGAGCAATCAGCTTTCGAGCGGCGGCGTACACTGGAATTCGAGCGCGGCAATTTCCTCAGCAAGATCGGTGCCGCGCTGCAGCCGGACGTACCGGCCATCTTTCCAAAGTTGCCTGCTGGCGCGCCGCGCAACCGGTTGACTATGGCGCGGTGGTTCTTTTCCACCGACCAGCCGCTGACGGCGCGCGTCGCGGTAAACCGCTACTGGGAACAGCTCTTCGGCACGGGCCTGGTCGAGACACTGGAGGATTTCGGCAGTGCCGGCCAGCCTCCCAGCCACCCGGAGCTGCTCGATTGGCTGGCGCTGCATTTCCAACACGACCTGCACTGGGACATGAAGGCGCTATTGCGCGAACTGGTGACCAGCGCGACCTACCGGCAGAGCGCGCGGACCGCGCCCGCGCTGCTGGCCAGGGACCCGCGCAACCGGCTGCTGGCGCACGGCCCGCAACAGCGGCTCAGCGCCGAGATGGTGCGCGACCAGGCGTTGGTGGCGAGCGGACTGTTCAACCCGGCGCTGGGCGGACCGCCGGTGAAGCCGCCGCAGCCGGCTGGCGTGTGGATGTCGGTCTACGATGACCGGGTGTGGGAGGATGCCAAGGGTCCGGATCGGTACCGACGGGCGATCTACACCTACCTGCGGCGCACTGCGCTGTATCCGAGCTTCGTGACCTTCGACGCCGCGGATCACGTGGTGAGTCTGCCGCGCCGCATCGTGACGAACACTCCATTGCAGGCGCTGGTGACGCTGAACGATCCGGTGTACCAGGAAGCCGGCCTGGCCCTGGCGCGGCGCATGCTATCTCTCCAGCCGAAGTCCGACGCGGCTTTTGCGGTGCGGCTGAACTATGCAGCACGCTGCGTACTCTCGCGTGACCTGACCACCAGTGAACTGGCGACTCTCGAATCGTTCTACGGCAAGCTCAAGCTGGCGCCCGATGGCAAAGCTCGCGGCGAGCTGGCCGCCTATGCGGCGCTCACGGGCGTGATGTTCAATCTCGACGCGGCACTCACGAGGTAGTCGCTATGGTTCGCAAAGATCTCAATGCCGATGCGCAACAACGTGTGCTGCAGAGGCAGACTCGCCGCCACTTCCTGGATACCTGCGCCAGCGGGCTCGGCTCGCTGTTTCTCGGCACCGTGGGCGGCATGGCGCCGGGCCTGTTGAGTGCAACGACGCTGGGTGCCAGCGGCGAGGCGCGGCTCGATTTCACGCGCGATCCGGCGCGGCCGCTCTCGCCGTTGCCGCCGCAGTTCGCACCGAAGGCGCGGCGCGTCATCTTCATGCACATGGCCGGGGCGCCCAGTCAGCTCGAGTTGTTCGAGCACAAGCCTGTATTGAATCGTTTCGACGGTAGTGACTGTCCCGCCTCATTTCTGGTGGGCAAGAGATTTGCGTTCATCAGCGGCGTGCCCAAACTGCTCGGCTCGCAATACCCGTTTCATCAGGCTGGCAAGAGCGGGCAGTGGATCTCCGATCGCCTGCCGTTCCTGGAACGGCACATCGACGACTTGTGTTTCGTGCACTCGATGCACACCGACCAGTTCAATCACGCGCCCGCGCAACTGCTGGTGCAGACCGGCAATGCCCGCTTGGGTTACGCTTCCTTTGGATCATGGGTGACCTACGGACTCGGCACCGAGAACCAGAATCTGCCGGGCTTCATCGTGCTGGTGTCGGGCGGAAAGTCCCCGGACGGCGGCAAGCAACTGTGGGGATCGGGCTACCTGCCGAGCGTCTACCAGGGCGTACAGTGCCGCTCGCAGGGCGAACCCGTGCTTTACCTGCGCAATCCACCCGGCGTCAGCCGGCCACTGCGCCGCCAGATGCTCGATGCCATCGACGCGATTGACCGGGATACCTACGCCGGGTTTGGCAATCCGGAAACGCTGACGCGCATCGCGCAATATGAAATGGCCTTCCGCATGCAGCTGGACGCGAGCGACGCCATGGACATCAACAAAGAGCCTGCGGCGGTGCATGCAAGCTACGGGATCGCTGCCGGCAAAGCCGGCTTCGCCAACAATTGCCTGGTGGCGCGCCGGCTGGCGGAACGCGGGGTTCGATTCATTCAGCTCTATCATTGGGGCTGGGACTCCCACGGGGTATCGGAAAGCGAAGCCCTGAACGCCGGGTTCAAGGATCGTTGCCGTGAGGTCGATCAGCCAATCGCCGCGCTGCTTGCCGATCTCAAGGAGCGGGGCATGCTCGAGGACACGCTCATCGTGTGGGGCGGCGAGTTTGGCCGTACGCCGATGCGCGAGAACCGCGATGGCCAGCAGGAGAAGTACCTTGGCCGAGACCACAGTCCCTCCGCATACACGATGTGGATGGCGGGCGGCGGCGTCCGCCCTGGTATGAGCTACGGTGAAACGGATGACATGGGCTACGAAATCGTCCGGGACCCGGTTGAAATCCGCGACCTGCACGCGACGATGCTGTATCTGCTGGGCTTCGATCACCGCAAGCTGAACTACCCCTACCAGGGTCTGGACCAGAAGCTGACCAGCGTCAAGCCCGCCCGCGTGATCGCCGAATTGCTGGCATGAGCGACGGCGGCGGGAGCGACGCCGGGTCTGCGCCGCGCCTCCTGTCAGCGCGCGCCTATTTTTCCTGGGTGGCGCTGGTGACGGTGGCGATGTTTGCAGTGTTTGCACTGCTCCGGCCCAGCTTCGCCAATACCGTCATGGAAACTCTGGGGCTGGAGCGCTTGCCGCCGCAATCGCCGCAGTCCTTTTATACGGTGCGCGTGGCGCCCATCATGCAGGAGCATTGCGCCGGCTGTCATGGCGCGCGAAGGCAGAAGTCCAAGCTGCGGCTCGACACCCTCGGTGCGATTCTGCGCG
The DNA here is from genome assembly GCA_963811485.1 of uncultured Gammaproteobacteria bacterium. Classification (GTDB taxonomy): domain Bacteria; phylum Pseudomonadota; class Gammaproteobacteria; order Steroidobacterales; family Steroidobacteraceae; genus FEN-1191. The sequence continues at coordinate 321,771 of CAWERO010000006.1, read as the reverse complement.
GTGGGAAGCATGGTCGGGTCATCGAACCCGAGAACATACAGAACAGCATGCTGGCCCAACGAATTGCGCTGCCGCCGGGGAGCGAGCGGGTCATGCCGCCGAGCAGCCAGCCACCGCTGTCGGCCGATGATGCCACGGTCATTAAGCTGTGGATCCGGGCTGGAGCATCCGGCGTTCAATCCGTAGCGGAATTCAACTCGGCGCCCAGGCCGGTGGTGCATGTGAACATTGTAGAAGTCGATCCGAGGGTGCTCGCCGCGGAGCGGGCGCCTGTCGCCACCGCGCTGCAGGCGCTGCAAGAGCGCTATCCCGGGCGCCATTGCCTACGAGTCGCGCGGCTCCGCCTGGCTTGAACTGGATGCTTCACTGCTCGGTCGCAGTTTCGGCGACCGGGAGCTTGCAGCCTTTGCCCCGGTTCGCCAATACATTGTACGCGCGGACCTGTCGGGCACTTCGGTCGGCGAGACTTCGGCCGGTGCAATCAACGCGATGAAAGGGCTGCGTGTGTTGCGCATGAGGGAAGTGGGAGTGGGCCCGGCGATGGGCGCGACACTCGCGTCATTGCGCAAGCAGGGTGTGAGAGTCTATGCGAATCTCACCCGTGCAGGGCAGGGTGATGGCCAGCATTGAAACGGCAGCCGCCGGGCCGACGCGGCCAGATCTGGTACGTGTCTGGGATCTGCCAGTCCGTGTGTTTCATTGGAGCCTTGCTGGTCTGGTCGCGCTTTCCTGGGTTAGCGCAGAAAATGGTTACCTGAAACTCCATCTATGGTCCGGCCTGATTGTGCTGACCCTATTGCTGTTCCGTATCGCCTGGGGCCTGGTCGGATCAACGACTGCACGCTTTTCGAATTTTGTCCGCGGGCCCAAGCCGGCACTGGCCTATCTTCAGGCCACGGTGCGCGGCGAGCGGCACGCGCACGCGGGCCACAACCCTGCCGGCGGCTGGATGGTCATGGTGCTGCTGGCGGTGCTGCTGCTGCAGGCAGGCACCGGTCTGTTCGCCAATGATGGGGTACGTTTCAATGGGCCACTGGCGGCACAGGTCAGCTCCGGATGGTCGGATCGCCTGACCAGCCTGCACGGCACGGTCTTCAATGTCGTCCTGCTGCTGGTGTGGATGCATGTCGTAGCGGCGCTGTATTATCGATACGTACGCGGCGAGAACCAGATTGCAGCGATGATCAGTGGCATGAAGCCGCGTGCTGAGATTCCGCCTGATGCTGCAATGGAGTTCGTGCACTACCGCTGGGCGCTGCTGTGGCTGGCGCTGGCGGCGGTCCTGGTATGGTGGATCGCCAGTTCCTGACGTGCCGGCCCCAAGCGGGCAGTCCTCCGCTCGGGGAATCGGGGTATCGGGATGCGCAACACATATGATGTCGTGATTGTAGGCGGGGGTGTCATCGGCAGCGCCGTGGCCTACGCGCTGACCGTCGAGCCCGGCTTCCGCGGCTCCGTGCTGGTCGTGGAACGGGACCAGAGCTACCAGCGCGCTTCATCCGCCCTGTCGGCCAGCGGTATCCGCCAGCAGTTCTCTACGGCGGTGAACGTGCGAATTTCGCAATATGGCATTGCCTTTCTGCGTCGTGCCAGCGAGTTGCTGGCCGTAGAGGACCAGCGGCCGCCGGTCAGCGTCAATGAGGCCGGCTACCTGTTGACCGTGCCTCCGCAGGACATTGAGATTCTGCGGGCCAATCATGAGCTGCAGACTCGCCTGGGGGCGAAGATCGCATGGCTCTCGCCGCACGAGCTTGGCGAGCGGTTTCCGTGGCTGGCCACGGCAGATCTGGGCGCCGCTTGCCTCGGCCTTGAGGGTGAGGGCTGGCTGGACGGGTACCTGCTGCTGCAGGCATTCAGGAATAAGGCGCGGGCCGGGGGCGCCCAATACCTGAGCGACGAAGTCATCGGCATGAACCGATCCGCCAGCCGCATCGGGTCGGTGCAGCTGCGCGGCGGCGGCACGATCGCCGCCGGAATCGTGGTCAACGCCGCGGGTCCCTATGCGCGCCAGGTCGCAGCGATGGCGGGGCTGGGGCTGCCGATAGAGGCGCGCAAGCGCAGCGTGTTCGTGGTCTCGTGCCCTGATGCGCTGGATAACTGCCCGCTGGTGTGCGATGCCTCGGGTGTTTGGTTCCGCCCCGAAGGCGCGCACTTCATCTGCGGCTCCGCTCCTGATGCGGCGAACGATCCCGAAACGTTTGACCTTGAGCCCGACCACGCCTTGTTCGAGGCCTCGGTCTGGCCCGCGCTGGCCGCGCGGGTGCCGGCGTTCGCGGCACTGCGCGTGATTGGCGCCTGGGCCGGGCACTACGAGTACAACACCTTCGACCAGAATGGCCTGGTCGGAGTGCATCCGCAGGTCAGCAACTTTGTGCTCGCCAATGGGTTCAGCGGTCACGGCTTGCAGCAGTCGCCCGCGGTCGGGCGAGCGGTGGCTGAGCTGGTGGCCTACCAGCAATACCGGACGCTGGATCTGTCCGAGCTGGGTGTCGAGCGCATCGCAGCCGGCCGGCCGCTCAGGGAATTGGGAATCTACTGATTCGGTCCGGCCGGATGCACAGACTCAGCCCGCAGCGCGCGCACGGCGCGGCAGCGAGTAGGCGCCACCGCCGAGCAGGGCCGCGGCTACGCTGGCCACGATCAGGAACGCCGGATATTCCCAGCCCCCGCCCTTGGCGCTGAAGACCCAGCCATTGGGCGCATGCACCCAGATGATTGCCCCGAGCAGGCTCGGGATCAGCGCCAACGCGACCAGGCGGGTCTGGACGCCCAGGATCAGCAGGACGCCGCCGGCCGCCTCGGCGGCAGTGGTGAGGTAGGCCAGCCAGGCGGGCAGGCCGACGGATTCGAAGAAGCCAGCGGTGCCGGCCAGCCCGAAGGTGTACAACTTGAGTACCACGCCATGCGCCAGGTACATGATGCCGAGGCTGATCCTGAGCAGAAATGCGGCAAGTTCGGTGCGTTGCGCCTGATCCACGGGTTTCTCCGGTTTGTTGCAGGTGCATTGATTTGAATGCGTCTACATTGAAATGTCAAGCTTGATGTAATTGCATGCATCAGCTCATAATGCCTGATGGCAGCAGGTCCCAGCAGCACGGTGGTCAGGGCATGGGCGCGCCTGGTGAAGGCGCAGCAGCTCGCCTGCGACGCCATCGAACTCAAGCTCAAGGCGGCCGGGCTGCCGCCGCTGGCCTGGTATGACGTGCTGCTCGAACTGGAGCGGGCGGGAGCGTCCGGGCTCCGTCCCTTCGAGCTGGAGCGCGAACTGCTGCTGTCGCAGTGCAATCTCTCGCGCCTGATCGATCGTCTCGACAAGGAAGGCTACGTCGGGCGGCGCGCCTGCCAGGACGACGGGCGCGGGCAGTTGGTCGTGGTCACGGCCGCCGGCAAACGCATGCGGCGGCGCATGTGGGTCGTGTACGGGCCCGCCATCCAGTGCGCGCTCGGCGCCCACCTGAATCCGCAGCAGGCCAGCGCGCTTGATGAAGTGCTGGGCACGCTGGTGAGCGCAGCCGCTCGCCGCTGACCAGTTCGCAGCCCTGGATCAGCTGGTCTTCAGGTAGTCCGCCATCGAGTCATCCATCTGCGCAAACCACGGCGTGTGGTGTAGCGGTTGCATGGTGCCGGTGATGACCGAACGATAGGAGTTGTCGCGGAAACCCATGATGTTTTCCGCCTTGTGGCGCACCCATTCCATGAAAGTGCGGTTCATCGCGTCGATGTCAAAGGCGGGATAGTCGGTCGCCTGGATCAGCTCGTGCAAGGTCGCGCCCTGAAACGCGATCTGCTGTTCGATGGTTTCCAGGCCTTCCTCGCGCGCACGCCAGCGAGCCGAGTCGGCGTGCATCGCGGCCTGCTCTGGCAGCTGGATGCGCCCCAGGATCACATCGCGCGCAAAGCGCGCCTGCGCGTCGAACATCAGCAGGGAATAGAACTGGTCCTGCATCCCCAGGTAGCTGAGACCGGGATTGTCCTCCCAGACGACGCCCCGGTAGAGCTTCAGCGGCCAGAGGCGATTCTCAGTCTTGAGGCGCAGTTCGTCGGGCAGGAACGGAAAGTGGTGCTGGTAGCCGGTGCAGAGGATGATTGCATCCACATCCTTGCGCGTGCCGTCCTTGAAATGGGCGGTCCGGCCGACCACGCGCTGCAGCAGCGGGCGCTCTTCGAATCGTTCCGGCCACTTGTAGCCCATCGGCCGGGTGCGGTAGCTCGTTGTGATGGAGCGCGCGCCATACTTCCAGCACTGCGCACCGATGTCCTCGGCGGAGAAACTACGTCCGACGATCAGCACGTCCTGATCCTTGAATTCCAGCGCGTCGCGAAAATCATGGGCGTGGAGTACGCGGCCGTTGAAGGTCCTGATGCCCTCGAACTCGGGCGCCCGCGGGGTCGAAAAGTGACCGGTGGCGATGATGACGCGGTCAAACCACTCGCTGTACACGCGGTCCGCGACCCGCTCATGGGCGGTGACGCGGAACTGCTGTCGCTGCGCATCCCACTCGACCATGCGCACCGGGGTGTTGAAGCGTATCCAGTGGCGCACGCCGGCTTTCTGGGCGCGACCCTTGATGTAGTCGTAGAGCACCGCGCGCGGTGGGTAGGACGGAATCGGCTTGCCGAAGTGCGCCTCGAAACTGTAGTCCGGATACTCCAGGCACTCCTTCGGCGCGTTCGACCAAAGATAGCGGTACATTGAGCCATGCACCGGTTCGCCGTGCTCGTCGAGCCCGGTGCGCCAGGTGTAGTTCCAGAGGCCGCCCCATTCAGCCTGCCGCTCGAAGCACACGAGTTCCGGGATCTGCACCCCTTGCATCGCGGCTGCCTGGAAGGCCTGCAGTGCGGCCAGACCCGAGGGACCCGATCCGACTACAGCGACGCGCATCGTGATATTCCTTGCACTTTTTGTGGGCGCAGCAAGGCATGATATTACCGCTTGTGAGCCGGGAATCACGCCCATCGTCGGGCTTGGCGCGGCCACACGGCAGGGCCGGTTGTGAGGAATGGCGAGACAATAATATGTGTAAAATCAATATGCTAACCAATATTTGTGATACTTCGGTGCCCATCTCGAAGGCGGCGCGGCGGCTGCAGGGCGAGGCCACGCGCCGCGGCCGTCATTGGCAGCGCGGTGCCGTACTCGCCGCACTCAGCGTGCTGGCTCCGCTCGCCGTCGCCGCGCCGGCCTCGCTGTCGACTCAGGAGCGGCGGATCGTCGCGGCCGCCGCCGCGGAAAATGAGCACGCCATCGCACTGCTCGAGACGCTGGTCAACATCAACAGCGGCACGATGAATTTCGAGGGCGTCGAGCGTGTGGGGCGCATCGTCATGAGCGAGCTGGAGCCGCTGGGCTTCACGGTGACGTGGAAGCCGATGAGCGCGGTTGGCCGTGCCGGCCTCGTGACTGCCGTGCACCACGCAGCCGGGCACGGCCAGCGCGTGCTGCTGATCGGGCATCTCGACACCGTGTTCGAGAAGGACAGCCCGTTCCAGCGCTTCGAGCGGCGCGGCACCGGCGCCATGGGTCCCGGAGTCAATGACATGAAGGACGGCCTGGTGATCATGATTGGCGCGCTGCGCGCGCTGCACAGCGCCGGTGCGCTCGCGTACGCCGATGTGAGCATCGTGCTGAGTGGCGACGAGGAGGACGCCGGCAGCCCGCTCGAGCAGGCGCGCGCCGACATGATCGAGGCGGCGCGGCACGCCGAGGTGGCGCTGGAATTCGAGGCGCTGGCGACCGAGAACGGTCGCGACATGGGTACCATCGCGCGGCGCAGCGCCATCAGCTGGACCGTGCGCACTGCGGCCAAGTCGGGCCATTCCTCGGGTATTTTTTCCGCCGACGCGGGCTTCGGCGCCGCCTATGAGCTGACGCGCATTCTCGATCAGTTTCGCCGCGATCTGCGCGAGCCGAACGCCACCTACAGCGTGGGCCTGCTGCTGGGTGGGGCCAGCGTGGCGCTGAACGATGACGGCGCCGCCGGTACGGCGGCGGGCAAGTCGAACGTGATCCCTGCGCAGGCCCTGGCGAAGGGTGATCTGCGCACGCTGAGCAACGAGCAGACCGCGCGCCTGGAAGAACGCATGCGCGCGATCGTCGCCGATCACCTGCCGCAGACCGAAGCCACGATCGAGTTCGACGCCGGGTATCCGGCCATGGCGCCGACTGCGGGTAATCGCGCGCTGCTCGCGCGCCTTAACGAGATAAACCTCGCGCTCGGCCTGGAGCCTATGGGTGAGCTCGACCCGCTGCAGCGCGGCGCCGGCGATATCTCTTTCGTGGCCGACAAACTGGACGCCCTGGTGGGATTCGGGGCGGTGGGCGAGGGGAGCCATGCGCCCGGTGAAACGGTGGACCTGAGCAGTTTCGACCGACAGCTCAAGCGTACCGCGCTGCTGATCGGGCGGCTCGCGCACACGCCCCGCTAGCGCATTGTTGCGCTCATGGCGATGACAGCCGACGCGGACTTCATGCAGCTGGCGCTCGAACAGGCGCGGCGTGCCCGCGACGCGGGTGAGGTGCCGGTGGGCGCCGTGCTGGTGCAGGCCGATCGCGTCATCGCCACCGGCGCCAATCGGCCCATCGGCGGCTGCGATCCCACGGCGCACGCCGAGGTGGAGGCGCTGCGCGCGGGCGCGGCGGCGCTCGGAACCTACCGCCTCACCGGCACGGTGCTGTACGTGACGCTCGAACCCTGCCTGATGTGCGCCGCGGCGATCGTGCATGCGCGCGTGCGGCGCGTGGTGTTCGGGGCCTGGGATCCACGCGCCGGCGCAGCCGGCAGCATGCTCGATGCCTTCGCGCTGCCTGGCCTCAACCATCGCGTTGACGTGTTTGGCGGCGTACTGCCCGATCAGTGCGGCGCGCTGCTAACGGAGTTTTTCGAGCCACGCCGGCAGTAGTGGCGCCGCCGTGGAGACCGGCCGGCGCGCCAGGCCGGGGGGCCCGTCACCGTACCACTCCAGCACCCCGAGGTAGCCGCGCACCTGTTCGACGAAGCGCACGGGTTCCCAGCCGCGCGCATAGCCGCGCCGCGCCTGGCTGTACCAGCGTTCCTGCGCGAGCCAGGGGAGCACCTGGCTGACATCGGTCCATGAATCAGGGTTCTTGCCGTGCGCCTGGGCCAGGATCCGGGCGTCCTCAAGATGCCCGAAACCCACGTTGTAGGCGGCGAGCGCCAGCCAGGTGCGGTCGGGTTCGGCGACGCGCGCGGGAATCGTCTGCAGCATCTGCGCCAGGTAGGCCGCGCCGCCGCTGATGTTCTGCGTCGTGTTGCTGCGATCGGCGACGCCCATCGCCCGGGCCGTCGCGGCGGTGAGCATCATGATTCCCGCCGCGCCGTCGCCGGAGACCGCGTGATCGTCCCAATGTGATTCCTGGTAGCCGACCGCCGCCAGCAGCCGCCAGTCCAGCGCCTGGCTGACGGCCGCCTGCGCGAACACCGCACGCAGCTCGGGCAGGCGGGCGGCAATGTCGTCCTGGAAGCGCCGCGCCTCCTGGTATTCGAATTCACCGGCCTCGGCATCCGCATCGCGCGCCAGGTGCTGCAGCAGCCCGGATTCATGGGCGTTGGAAAAAAACTGGTTGACCGCATTGCGCAGGTCGAGCGCCGAGCGGCGCACCAGCCACTGTACGGCACGCGGGTCGGGGAGCGTAAAGGCGACGGAGACTTCCGGATACAGGTGATGCGCAAAGGCGAACTCGCTCTGGTCAATGATCGCGTAGTCGGCGTCGCCGGTATTGACCCAGTCGAGCGGATCAGCCTGTTCGCGCGGCAATTCGGTCCAGCTCAGGTAGGCGGCGCCGCTTCCGCGCAGCTCGCGCAGCAGTTGCAACTGGGGACTGCCCTCGCGGGCCACGACGCGCGCGCCGGTCAGGCCGGAGATGTTGCGAGTGGCCGGAAACCCGCGCCGCTGCACCACCAGCTGCGGGATTTCGCGGTAACTGGCGGTCGCCAGGCCGGCGCGTTTCCAGCTGTCGTCCGCCGTGAGCTGGGCTGCGGCGATGTCGATGCGCCCTTCGGCCAGCAGCTCGCGCAGGCTCCCGCGATCGCGCACCGGGATGATGACCAGCTGGACCCCGAGGCTTTCGGCGAAGGCGTGCGCCAGCCGGTACTCGAAGCCCTGCGGACCATGTGCACCGAGGTAATAACTGGTGGGTTCGTTGACGGTCGCGACCCGCAGCTCACCGCGCGCCCGCAGCTGCGCGAGCCCGTCCGGCGCACCGTCGCAACCGGTCAGCGCCAGCCCTGCAAGCAGTGCGGCCATGCCCGGCCTGGTCAAACTACGGCTCACGGGACACCCTCACGGACCGGTCGCTTCAGTTAGAATATCAATTCGCCACAGAGCCCAAGTCAGGAGAGGTACCGAAGTGGTCACAACGGCGCCGACTCGAAATCGGATGGTCGGGTAATTCCGGCACGTGGGTTCGAATCCCACCCTCTCCGCCATCGTGACCGTCAATCTTCCTTCGGTCCGTTGCCGATCTCGGCATTGAAGCTGCGCGCCAGTGACTCGGAGAACAGGTGTGGCAGACGCCCGTCGGGCATTTCGGTGATATTGCGGAACCGTTCCGCCGCGGGGCTGCCCGGGTTGAGCGGGGCCGGATCGAGGCGCTTCGTGAATTCAATCAATGCCGGTCGCAGTGCCCGCATCAGCGCGGCATCGTGGCGGCTCGCGAGTCCGAACAGTTCGCGCAGCCACTGCACGGCGTCGAGTTGCCGCTGGTCGTGCCCCAGCAGGAGCCGCGCCATGCAGCTCCTCCACCGGCAGGCTCTGCAGTGCCACGCGCTCGGGGTCGTCCGCGGTCAGCGCACAAGCCCGCGTTCTGGCGGATCTCGCGCTGCGTCCGCGCCAGCTCCTTGATGCCGACCAGCGATTCGCGCAGCAGCAGCCCCGCCAGGCGCAGCAGCCGTTCCTGCGCCTTCGGCGGGAAGCTGGCGGCCGTCCATGCCGGCGCCACGGCAGAAGGCCTCGAGCGCCGATGACGGCCGCGCGGCTCGCGCCTTAGCGCGCCGCTGCGCTGCGATTGGCGCGGCCGGTGCACTGCACGCCGGGCGGCTGCGCGCGGTGCGCGGCCGCGGTCTGCTGCGTCGTATCGAACTGGAGCAGTGCCGATTCGGCCACCGGATTGCCCCAGGGGTCGAAGGCGCGGCGCGCGGCGCTCAGGTCCGCGTCGTTCGTCAGCAGTTCGCTGATGTTGAGCTCGACGCCGATGTCCCGCTGCGCTCCGCCCGGCTCGTCGGCCGGCAAGCGGATGCTGAACGGCACGATAGCGCTGGGATCGTCACCGGTGGCGTTCATTGTCTCGCACCCCGATGCGGTAGCCGCCCATGCGCAGCGTGTCGCCCGGGCGGAGGGGCTGCGGTCCCAGCCGGCCGACCGGGTCGAGCTCGTTGTTGATGTACAGGCCGTTGGTGCTCGTGTCCTCGACGATGAAGCTGCCGTTGCGGTAACTGATGCGGGCGTGATGGGCCGAGATAAAGCGCTGCGGGTCCGGCAGCACCCAATCGTTGTCATCGGCCCGGCCGATGGTGCCGCCCGCCTGGTCAAGGATCATGGTGGCGCGCTCGCCCAGCGCTGCGCTTTGCTCACTTATGACCGTCAGGCGCAATGCCATCGGCCCGATCCTCGGCAAAAAGGGTATGGACTCAATATAATAGACCGACGGGGCCCATCCGGGCTCCTGCAATCGGATACAGATGGCATCCAATCACATCTTCAAGATTATGTTCGTGAACCAGGGCAAGGTTTACGAAGTGTATGCCCGCAAGGTCAGCCACGGGAGCCTGCTCGGTTTCGTCGAAATCGAGGAACTGGTGTTTGGCGAGCGCTCCAGCGTGGTGCTCGATCCGGGCGAGGAACGCATCAAGACCGAATTCGCGGGCGTCAAGCGCAGTTTCCTGCCGGTGCAGTCCGTGGTGCGCATCGACGAGGTGCGCAAGCAGGGCGTCAGCAAGATCGTCGCGCTCGAGGGCAGCAATGTCGCCTTGTTTCCCGGGCCGCTGTATTCACACCCCGGCCGGTGATTCCGGCCCGAGGAAGTAGTTGGTGCTGATCCTGCCCGGCGCGCCGGCCGAGCTCGGCCTTCCGGCGCGCGCGGCTCCTGGCCCGCGTCCAGCGCATCGATGCCGGCGTGCTGGGGCTGCAGGCGCGCTACGTGCATTTCATCGATTGCGCTGCGCCCGCCCGACGCCGCGCAGCGCGCGCAACTGCGCGGCTCCTGGCGCTCGACGCGTGGCGCGCCGTTTGCCGAAGTCGCCGGCATCGCTGCTGGTGGTGCCGCGTCCCGGGGACCATTTCGCCCTGGTCCAGCAAGGCCACCGACATCGCGCAGGTCTGCGGACTCGATTTCGTGCGCCGCATCGAGCGCGGCATCCAGTACTCCTTCGAGGGCGAGCATCAGCGCGCCGCTGGCCGCGCTCGGGCGCCGCTCCACGATCGCATGACCGAGGCGGTGCTGTCCGCCGCGGCCGCGGCCGCGGCGCTGTTCAGCGCGGCCCGCCCGCGCCGCTCCGGCATATTGCGCTGGCCGGCGGGCGCGCTGCGCTGGTCGCGGCCAACCGCGAGCTTGCGCTCGCGCTCGCCGACGACGAGATCGATTACCTGCTACGAGACCTTCCAGCGCCTCGGGCGCGACCCGACCGACGTCGAACTGATGATGTTCGCGCAGGCGAACTCCGAGCATTGCCGCCACAAGATCTTCAATGCGGATTTCGTCATCGACGGCGTCGCGCAACCCCGGTCGCTGTTCGCGATGATCCGCAACACGCACGCGCTTGCGCCCGAGGGCGTGCTGTCGGCCTACCGCGACAATGCGGCGGTGCTGGCCGGCGCACGTGGCGCACGAAGTATTTCCCGGACCCCGAGACCGGTGTGTACCGCGGCCACGACGAGCCGATCGATATCGTCATCAAGGTCGAGACCCACAATCATCCGACCGCGATCGCGCCCTTTCCCGGCGCCGCCACCGGTGCCGGCGGCGAGATCCGCGACGAGGGCGCAACCGGGCTCGGCGCCAAGCCCAAGGCCGGGCTGGTTGGCTACTCGGTCTCGCACCTGCGCATTCCAGGCCACGAACAGCCCTGGGAGCAGAGCATCGGTTCGCCCGCGCGCATCGCCTCGGCGCTCGAGATCATGCTCGAGGGTCCGATCGGCGCTGCGGCGTTCAACAATGAATTCGGCCGCCCGAACATCTGCGGCTATTTCCGCACCTTCGAGTGCCAGGTGCCGGGCGACCCGCCGGGCGCGCGCGCGGCTATCACAAGCCGATCATGATCGCCGGCGGGCCTCGGCAATGTGCGACGCAGGCACGCGCTCAAGGGCGAGGTCTCGGTGGGTGCGCAGCTGGTGGTGCTCGGTGGTCCGGCGATGCTGATCGGGCTGGGCGGCGGCGCGGCGTCATCGATGGGGAGCGGGGCCAGCAGCGAAGCACTCGAGTTCGCGTCCGTGCAGCGCGGCAATCCGGAAATGCAGCGGCGTGCGCAGGAAGTGATCGACGCCTGCTGGGCGCTCGGCGCGGACAATCCGATCGAACTCATCCACGACGTGGGCGCGGGCGGGCTGGCCAACGCCGTGCCGGAAGCCGTCGCGCACAGCGCCCGCGGCGCCCGCATCAACCTGCGCGCAGTGCCGAGCGCCGAGCCCGGCATGTCGCCGCTCGAGACTCTGGTGCAACGAAGCGCAGGAGCGCTACGTGCTGGCGCTGCATCCCGGCGGCGACTTGCGCGCTTCGCCGCCATTGCGCAGCGCGAGCGCTGCCCGTATGCGCGTAATCGGCAGCGACCACCGCCGATGGCGACTTGATCGTCAGCGATCCGCTGCTCGGTGGCGACCCGGTGCACATGCCGATCGACGGCGCTGCTCGGCAAGCCGCCGCGCATGCGGCGCGAAGTGCAAAGCGTCGCCGCCGCCGCAGGCCGCAGCAGGACGAATTCGCGGCTGTCAACCTGCGCGAAGCGCTCTATCGCGTGCTGCGGCTCCCCGCCGTGGCGGACAAGACCTTCCTGATCACCATCGGCGATCGCACGGTCGGCGGACTGGTCAGCCGCGATCCACTGGTCGGACCCTGGCAGGTGCCCGTGGCCGACGCTGGCGTCACGCTCAGCGACTACCGCCACACTGGCGGCGAGGCCATGGCGATCGGCGAGCGCACGCCAGTGGCGCTGCTTGACGCGGCGGCCTCCGCGCGGCTGGCGGTCGCCGAGGCGATGACGAATATCCTGTCCGCCGACGTGGGTGCGCTCGCCGATATTCGCCTGTCCGCCAACTGGATGGCGGCCTGCGGCGAGCCGGGCGAAGACGCGGCGCTGTATGCGGCGGTGCGCGCCGTCGGCGAGGAATTCTGTCCGGCGCTCGGCATCGCCATCCCGGTCGGCAAGGATTCGCTGTCGATGAAGACGGCATGGCAACAGGACGGCGCAGCACATTCGGTCATCGCGCCCATGTCGCTGATCGTGTCGGCATTTGCACCGGTTGGCGACGTGCGCCGCACGCTCACACCACTCCTGCGGCTCGATCAGGGACCCAGCTCGCTGCTGCTGATCGACCTGGGTGAAAGCCGCAATCGGCTCGGCGCTTCTGCGCTGGCGCAGGTGTATGGCGCGCAGGGCGGCGCGAGCGCCGACCTGGACAATCCCGAGCTGCTGGTCCGGCTTACCGCAGCGCTCGCCGCGTTGCGCGCGCGCTCGCTCATCCATGCCTACCACGATCGCGCCGACGGCGGGCTCGCCATGACGCTGGCGGAGATGGCCTTTGCCAGTCACTGCGGGTTCGAGGTCACGCTCGATCCGGCCCGTGGCAGCGCCCTCGCGCAGCTGTTCAGCGAGGAATGCGGCGTGGTGCTGCAGGTGTCGACCGCGCAGCTGCACGAGGTGTGGCAGGAACTCACCGCGCACGGGCTGCAGGAATGCAGCCGCGTGATCGGCCGGCCGCTCGCCGAATTGCGGCTGCGTTTCACGGTCGGCGCCGAGTCGCTCGATGAACCGTGGGTGGAGCTGCGCCGGGCCTGGTCCGAGACTTCCTGGCAGATGCGCCGCCTGCGCGACGATCCGGACTGCGCCGACGAGGAGCAGGTCGCGGCGCTCGACAGCGCGGCGCCAGGTCTGCGCTGGCAGCTGGGATTCGATCCGCAGCAGGATATTGCCGCGCCGTATATCGCCCATGGTGCCCGGCCGCCGGTGGCGGTATTGCGCGAGCAGGGGGTCAACAGCCAGGTGGAGATGGCGGCGGTACTCGAGCGCGCCGGCTTCGAGCCGCACGATGTGCACATGAGCGATCTGCTGGCGGGCCGGCGCGCGCTGCGGGGCTTCCGCGGCCTGGTCGCCTGTGGCGGATTTTCCTATGGTGACGTGCTCGGCGCGGGCGGCGGCTGGGCGCAGTCGATCCTGTTCCACGAGACGGTGCGGCGCGAATTCGCCGACTACTTCGCGCGCACCGACAGCTTCACGCTGGGCGTGTGCAACGGCTGCCAGATGCTGGCGCTGCTGCGCGAGCTGATTCCGGGCGCGCAACACTGGCCGATGTTCCTGCGCAACCGCAGCGAGCAGTTCGAGGCGCGCTTGAGCCTGGTGGAAATCCTCGACTCACCCTCACTGCTGCTGGCCGGGATGCAAGGCTCGGTGCTGCCGATTGCCGTGTCGCACGGCGAAGGTCGCGCCGCTTTCATCGCCGACGCCGACCAGCAGCGTGCTCCGAGCAGGCGCTGGTCGCCTGCCGCTACAGCGACGGCCGCGGCAACGCTGCGCGGCTGTATCCGGCCAATCCGAAGCGGCACGCCCGCCGGCATTGCGGCGCTCACTACACCGGACGGTCGCGCGACGATCATCATGCCGCACCCGGAGCGGGTGTACCGCACGGTGCAGAATTCCTGGCACCCGCGCGATGCCGGCGAGGACAGCGGCTGGATGCGCATGTTCCGCAATGCCCGGGTGTGGGTGGGCTGAAGCACAGAGGGAGAGGTTCATGCCATCGAATCAGCGAGCCTGCACCGTGCTCGCGGCGTTGCTTGCCAGCCTCAGCCTGCCCGCCTTGGTGGCGATGGCGGCGGGCACCACCGCGACACGCCCCCATGCGCGTACGCCTATCGAACATCTGATCGTCGTGGTCGGTGAAAATCACTCCTTCGATTCGCTGTTTGCGACCTATGTGCCGCAGCCGGGCGCGAGTGTGCGGAATCTGCTCTCGCTCGGTATCGTCAACGGCGATGGCACGCCTGGTCCCAACTTTGCGCTGGCGGCGCAGCGGCGCGCCGTGCCACAGGCCCAATACACGCTCGATCCGCCGCGCTCCGGGCCTTACCAGCAGCTGCCCCAGCCACGCTTGACGGGTGTGCAGGACCTGCAGTTCAGGCATGTGGGGCACGGCGTCGATATGCGTTTTCCGGCGCAGCTGCCCAATGGCCCCTTCCAGATCACGCGCTACGTGCCGTACCCGCAGGCCAATGCCGGAGCGACCCTGGCCGCCGCCACTGCGGGGCTGGCGACCGCGACCGGTGATCCGGTGCATCGCTTCTTTCAAATGTGGCAGCAGACCGGAGGCGACAACTCAAAACCCGACCTGTACGTCTGGGTTGCCGTCAATACCGGCGCCGGGGGTGACGCGGGCGGCGTCACGCTACAGGATCCCGGTCAGGGCGGTGAGGTGATGGGCTTCGTCAACATGAGTACGGGCGACGCCCGCTATTTTCGCGAACTGGCGGATCGCTACGCCATGAGCGACAACTACCACCAGTCGGTGATGGGCGGCACCAGCATGAATTTTTTCTCGCTGAGCAGCGCCGATATGCCGGTATTTTCGCGCCACGGGATCCTGGCCGTGCCGCCGGCGCGGCAGATCGAGAACCCCGACCCGCAGCCCGGGAGCGAGAACTTCTATCAGCGCGATGGCCGCGAGGGCGGGGCGTACGTCAATTGCTCCGATGCGACGCAGCCGGGTGTGGGCGCAATCCTGAAAGTGCTGGCCAGCAAGGGCGTGGCGAGCCATTGCGCGCCCGGCGCCTATTACCTCGTGAACAACTACACCGCAGGGTTCGATTTCGAGGGGCACGCGCGTCCGCTCGGGCCGGGTGAATTCACCTATCCTCCGCAAACCGTACCGACAATTGGCGAAGCCTTGAGCGCGCGCGGCGTGAGCTGGCGCTGGTACACCGCCGGGCGTGACGCGGCGGATCTGCGCGCTGAGCGCAACGATCTGCACATGACGCTGGCCGCGGCCCGCGACCTGCAGTACAACGACGGCGGCGACCCGCTGATCGCCTCGGCGAACGTGATGCGGCGAGCCGATCTCAAGGGCCGGCTGCGCGGACTCAGCACTTTCTATCGCGACATCGAGCGCCGACGGCTCCCCGCAGTTTCATTCGTGGTGCCAAAGAATATCGACAGCGGCCACCCCGGTTACTCGGTGATCGCCAGCTACGAGGACATGCTGCGCGAGCTGGTGGACAAGGTGCGCTCCGACCCCGCGCTGTGGGCGCATACGGCGATCATCGCCACCACCGACGAGGGCGGCGGTTACTTCGACAGCGGCTACATCCAGCTGCTCGATTTCTTCGGCGACGGACCGCGCATTCCGCTGCTGGTCATTTCCCCGTTCGCGAAGCCGGGCCATGTCGACCACGAGTACACCGATCACGCTTCGATCCTGAAATTCATCGAGCGCAACTGGGGGCTGCCGCCACTGTCGGCGCGCAGCCGGGACAACTTCCCCAATCCGGTTGCCGATCCGGCCGACGCCTATCGACCGACCAACAGCCCGGCCGTGGGCGATTTGATGTCGATGTTCGAATTCGGGGGCGCAGGCGCTCGCTGAGCTAGCGCGGCACCCCCAGTGCATGGCGCACGGCCGCTTCGGCCAACGGGCGCATCGCCGCGTAGCCCGCCGCATTCGGATGCACGCCGTCGCCGGCCAGCGACGCCTTGAAACCGCCCTGCCCATCGCTGAGCACCGCGTGGTAGTCCACGTAAACGTAGTGCTGGCGGGCGGCGTATTCTCGCAGCCAGGCGTTCATCGCGATTATGGTCGCGGCCGGTCGCAGGCTCGGATACCAGCCAAACTGCGCCGCCGGCGGGATCGAGGCAATGATCACCCGTGCCCCATGGGCCCGCGCCTGCTCGGCCATCGAGGCAATGTTGCCCTGGATGATCGCGAGTGAAGTCGGCCCGGTGTTGCCGGCGACGTCGTTGGTGCCCGCCATGATGTGCACGACGGCCGGGTGCAGATCGATGACATCGGCACGGAAGCGCACCAGCATTTGCGCCGTGGTCTGGCCGCTGATGCCGCGATCGAGCCGATCATGGGTAAAGAATGCCGGGTCCAGATCCTTCCAGCCTTCGGTAATCGAGTCGCCCAGGAATACGACTCGCTGGCGCGAAGGCGGGGGCAGTGCGGCGTTTTCACGCTGGTAGCGGCACAACTGCCCCCAGTCCAGGCTCAGCCATTCGTGCATCCAGCTCTCATAGGGGTCGGCGCTGGCCTGGTGAGCGGCAGTCGGT
The DNA here is from genome assembly GCA_963811485.1 of uncultured Gammaproteobacteria bacterium. Taxonomy (GTDB): domain Bacteria; phylum Pseudomonadota; class Gammaproteobacteria; order Steroidobacterales; family Steroidobacteraceae; genus FEN-1191. Next base: position 305,284 of record CAWERO010000006.1, on the reverse strand, counting down.
TCGATCGGCACGCCCAGGCAGGGATGTTCGGACACACCGATGACCGCCCGCTCAGCCAGTGCATCCGCCCGCACGGCAGCGCTCAATGCACTCAGGACAGTCGCCAGCACTAAGCGCGCCGTACAGCCCATGGACTGGTTTCCTTCAGTATTGAATGCGACGCCCGTCGATCCAGGTCTCGTGGACATTGTAGCCCTGATCCGCAATCACGAGATTCGCCCGGCAGCCGCTCGCCAGGCGACCGTGGCTCGCCTCCAGGCGCAGGAAATTGGCTGGATATTCACTCGCCATGCGCACGGCTTCGTCCGCACTCAAGCCGAGCATGGAGATCGCGTTGCGGACCGCGAGGCTCATGTCGAGCACACTGCCGGCCAGCGTGCCCTGCTCATCCACGCAGCAGCCATCGTCGACCCGGATCGGGCGGCCCTGCAGCATGAAGCTGAGTTCGTTCGTGCCGACCGTCGGCATCGCGTCGGTGACCAGCATGAACCGCTCGTGGCGCTTGGCGCGCAATGCCACTTTGAGTACGCGCGGATCGACGTGGCGGCCATCGACGATGATGCCGCAGTAGCTTTCATCTTCACCGAGGGCGGCGCCCACCACTCCCGGCTCCCGTCCGGTCAGCTGCGACATCGCGTTGAACAGATGCGTGAAACCCGCTGAGCCCATGACGCCGTGCGATCTCGATGTCGGCGCCCGTGGCGTTGCTGTGGCCGGCTGAAAGCACGATGCCGGCGGCGGCCAGCTGCGCGAGCGTTTCAGGCCCGGCCCGTTCGGGCGCCAGGGTCAGCAAGGTCACGCCGCGCTGCAAGGAACCCAGCAGCTTCACCGCCTCGCTATCCAGCTCCAGGAAGTGCGCCGGATCGTGCACGCCCTTGCGCGCCTCGTTGAGGTAGGGGCCTTCGATGTGGATACCGAGCACGCCGGGCACGCCGGCGGCGATCGCGGCGTCGACGGCTGCGATAGCGCGCTCGAGAACCGCGAGGTCATCGCTGATCAACGTGGGCAGGAAGCCTGTGGTGCCGTAGCGGGCATGAGCCGCGCCAATCGCCCTGATGCCATCGATCGTCGGTGCCTCATTGAACAGCACACCGCCGCCGCCATTGACTTGTACGTCGATGTAGCCCGGCAGCAGGAGTCGCCCCGCCAGATCGACAATCGTGGCGCCGGCCGGGAGTTTCCCGGCGCTGACGGTGACTGCGCTGATGCGTCCGCCCGTTGCCAGCAGCGTGCTGCCGCTGACGAAACCCGCGGGCGTCAGGATCTGGCCGTTGATGAACGCCGTCTGCACTAGACAGTCTCGGTGACCTTGCGCAGGTGCGGCGGCCGGTCGGGGTCATGCCCGCGCATCGTCGCCAGCTCGGCCAGTAAACGGTAGACGCTAGCGGCCAGCAGGATCGGGGCGAGGACTCCGGGGCCGGCCACGGTCGGCAATGCGGCAGCGCCTGCGGCGTGTGCGCCGGCGATCAGCACATCGACATCGCGGGCCGCAAGTTCCGCACCCAGCGCCTCGAGACCGGGTCGCGTGGCGTCGTCCTGTGCCAGGATCAGCGCCGGGAACCCGGCACCGAGCAGCGCGAATGGACCGTGGCGCACTTCGGCACCGCTGTAGGCCTCGGCATGCAGACCGCAGGTCTCTTTGGCCTTGAGCGCCGTCTCCTGCGCGACGCTGAGGCCAAGGCCGCGGCCGATCACGTACAGATGCTCGGCAGCGGTGAGTACGGGTAGCGCGGCGCGCCAGTCGAGCTGCCAGGCGGCCGCCAGGGCCAGCGGGAGCGCCTGAACCGTGGACAGAAACTCCCGGTCAGCGGTCCATTCAGCGGTGAGGTGGGCGAGGGCGGTGAGGGTCGCGATGTACGACTTGGTCGCAGCGACGCTCTTCTCCGGGCCGGCCCACAACGGAATGGCGTAGTCCGCCGCCTGGCACAGCGGTGCTTCGGCGACATTGCAGAGCGCGACCACAATCGCGCCGCTGCGTTTCGCGGCCGCCACGGATGAAAGCAGGTCCGGGCTCCGCCCCGATTGCGAGATGGCGAGAAACAGGCAGTCGCGCAGGTCCTGTTCGATCCCGTAGACGGAACTGACCGAGGGCGCGGCCGAAGCGGTCAGCACGCGCGCCCGGGTCTCGATCAGGTACTTGGCATAGGTGGCGGCATGGTCCGAGCTGCCCCTGGCGCAGGTGATGACGGCGCGCGGCGGGCGTCGCCTCAACCGGGCGCCGATAGCGGCGATCAATGCCGCGTTCGCATGCAACTGACGCTCAACCGCCGTCGGCGCCTCGGCCGCTTCGTCGTGCATCAGGCTCACGGGCTACGCGCTCAGCTCGGCCACGAAATCATAGACGTCACCGCGGTAAAAGGATTGCGAGAATTCGATCGCCTGCCCGTCGCGCAGTGAGCCGAGACGTTCCACCAGCAGCCCCGCGTCTCCTGCCCTGGCCTTGAGCAGCTTGGCCTGTTCGGCGGTCAGCAGCACGGCACGCAGTCGCTGCAGGGCGCGCGTCGGCCGCTGGCCGCTGCGCTCGAGCGCTTCGTAGAGCGATTCGCCAACGGATTCGAGCGCGGACAGCGCCGTGGCCGCCAGCGTCGTGAATTCGATCGCCATCGGCGCATCGTCGGCGTAGCGCAAGCGCTGGAACCGGTAGACCGGTGTCCCGGGGCTCAGGCGCAACGCCAGGGATTCTTCCGGCGTGACCGTGCCGACCGAACGCTTCAGCCAGGTGCTGTGCGGCGTCCGGCCGCGTGCGCGCATGTCCTCGGAGAAAGAAGTGAGCATCGCAAAATTCTTCTCCACGCGGGCCGAAACAAAATTGCCTGAACCCTGGCGGCGCATCAACAGACCTTCGGTCACCAGGCCGTCGAGCGCCTTGCGTACCGTGATGCGCGAGACCTTGAAGTCCGTGGCCAGGTCACGCTCTGCGGGCAGCGCGTCATCAGGGGCGAGTACCCGGTTTTCGATTGCGGTCTTGAGCGCCCGCTGCAATTGCAGGTAGAGCGGCAGTTGGCTGCCTTCGTCGAGCGGGCCTACGGTCTTCGCAAGCGATGTCATGCGCCGGTGCCCCTGGGTGGAGTGCTCATTCAATCTAATTAAATACCACAACGATACCAGTGGCAAGGGAGTCGCTTATGAGTTATTTGCGAGTTATTAAGCTTGAATGGGTGATTTTCCCGTAACTCAGAGCCCGCCATTGAAAAAAATGTACAACTGGTATTATAGTGGACCTAACTGGTTCTATAAGACGGCCGGCCAGATCCGGGGTGCGGGGAGATACGAATTCGATGAATCGTCGCAATACCGTGGTGCAAAGGATCATCCGCGCCAGGCTCGGCGCATCGTTACTGTTGTTCGCCGTGATGCTGGCGCCTGTGGCAGCCGTGCGCGCCGCTCCGGCGGCTCCGATCCGCCTGCGCTGGGAACTCCAACACAGTGCCGCGAACGCGTTGGTGCCGGCGGTCAATTCGAGCGCCGTGTTCAGCATCACCAATTCAGGCTCGGAGCCGCTCCCCGCCGCAGGCTGGGCTCTCTATTTCACTTGCCTGGCGGGTGTCGACACGGGCGCCGTACCTGGCGGCTTTTCGATTGAACGAGTGGTTGGCACCTTGTTTCGGCTACGGCCAACCACGGGATTCGAAGGCCTGGCCGCCGCACAGACAGTACAGGTGCGCATCACGCACCCGGACGCGACGCTCAACCCGTCCAAGGTGCCGCTGGGTCCTTACCTGGTATTTGATGGGGCGCCGGAAACCGGGCTGCCGATCAGCGACTACGAAATTGCGCCGCTCCCGGGCGCAGTGGGGATGAGAACGCCCGAGGAGACTTACGCGCGCTACGCAACGGCGACGGTGGTGCCGGTTGATTCGCTGCCGCCTGTATTTCCGACCCCGCGCCAATTCGAACGACGTGCCGGGAGCCTGCGCTGGACGGCGATGCCGCAAATCAGCGCGACACCTGGACTGAGGGCCGAAGTGGCTGGCGCAAATGCCATGCTGCGCCCGTATTTTGCGGCCGCCGCGACCGCAATCCGCGCCGCGCCCCTCCGTCTGTCGATTGCGCGGCTCACAGGTCAGGCGGGCCCCGAGGCTTACGAACTGTCGATCGATCCGGTCGCGGGCGTCACGCTGCGAGGCAACTCGGCAACCGGCGTGGCTCGCGGCCTGGCATCGTTGAGCCAGCTGCTGCCAGCCGGGCCGCAGGCCGATCACACCGTAGAGCTCCCGGCGATATCGATCAGTGATGCGCCACGGTTTGCCTATCGCGGCCAGATGCTGGATGTGGCGCGTAATTTCCAACCCAAGGCGGCAGTGCTGCGGCTCCTGGACCTGATGGCCCGCTACAAGCTCAACGTCTTTCACTTTCATCTGACCGACGACGAGGGCTGGCGCCTCGAGATCGCAGGCCTGCCCGAGCTGACGACGGTCGGTGCGCGGCGCGGCCACACGCTGCAGGAAGCCGGGCACCTGCCGCCGGCCTACGGCTCCGGCGCGGACCTGGCCGACCCTTACGGCAGCGGCTACTACCGGCGCGCCGACTACATCGAGATTCTGCGCTACGCCGCGGCGCGGCACATCGAAGTGATTCCTGAAATCGAGATGCCCGGGCACGCGCGTGCCGCCGTCATTTCAATGGTGGCGCGCGGCCGGCGGCTCGCGGCGGCCGGCAGGGCGGACGCCGAGCACTTTCTGTTGAGCGATCCGCACGACGCTTCCGTCTACCAGTCGCCGCAGCTCTACACCGATGATGTCATGAATCCCGGCCTGCCCTCGACCTACGCGTTCATCGAACATGTGGTGGCAGAACTGGTCAGGATGCACAAGGCCGCAGGCGTGCCGCTGCACACGATTCATGTCGGCGGCGATGAATTGGCCGCCGGCGCCTGGGAGAAATCACCCGCCTGCCAGGCGCTGATGCAGCGCGCGCAGCTCAAGAGCAGCGCAGATGTCTGGGAGTACTTCTACACGCGCGTCGATCGGCTGCTGCGGCGGCACGGCCTGTACGCCTCGGGCTGGGAAGAACTGGGTGTGCGCGCGGTCATGGTCGATGGCAAGGAGCAGATGCTCCCGAACCCGCGCTTCACGAAGCGCGGATTCACCGTCTACGTCTGGCGCAACATCGATGGCGCCGAGGATATGGCCGATCGCCTGGCAAACGCCGGCTACGACACCGTGTTGACGCCGGCATCGCGGCTGTATTTCGACCTGGCGCCCTACCCAAGCCCGGATGAGCCCGGCCAGGACTGGGCGGGCTACGTCGATCTCGATACGGTATTTGACTACGTTCCCCTCGATGATGTCCGCGTGGCGCCGGATGACCCGACGCATCTGGCGGGCAGGGATGCGCTGACGGAAGCGGGGCGGCGGCACATCCGCGGCATCGAAGGCACGTTATTCACCGAGACGGTGCGTGATCCGGCGCGGATGGACTACATGCTAATGCCCCGGCTCCTGGCGCTGGCCGAGCGCGCCTGGGCCCCCGACCCGGCCTGGGCGCAGCAAGTCGATCAGGCGCACGCTGCGCCGCTCCATGCCGCAGCATGGTCGACCTTCGTCAGCTCAGCTTGGGCTCCAGGTGCTGCCACGGCTGGACGCCGAGTATCCGGGGATCCAGCTACCGCATCCCGCCGCCGGGGCTAGCGCGTGTCAACGGCGCCGTGCTCGCCAATGAGCAGCTTCCAGGCTTCAGCCTGCGCTACACGGTCGACGGCAGTGAGCCCACCGGTTCCAGCCCGCTCGGTGACCGGGCCGATTTCCGCATCCGGAACCGTCCGGGTGGCCGCCTTCAGCCGGGACGAACGCAAGAGTCGCTCGGCACAGCTTAATTGATTCAACTGACCAGCTGATCGTAGAGGGAGTAATCGTGATCAAACTCAGTGTAAGTGCGCGCCATGCGCACGAGTCGATGCGTCCGGCCATACTGATGCGCTCAATACTCGCCGTGCTGTCGGCTGTGTTGCTGACTCCGGGCGCGGTGCGCGCGCAGCAGGCTACCGACCAGCAGCTCGAAACCATTGTCGTTACCGGAACCATCGCCCGCAGTGTTGAGAGTTCCGTAGCGCAGAAGAAGAGCGCCGACTCGATCGTCGAGGTAGTGGCGGCCGAGGATCTGGGCAAACTGCCCGATGCCAGCATTGCCGAGTCCATCGCCCGCCTGCCGGGTGTGGCCGCGCAACGGGTCGAAGGCTCCTCGCAGGCGCTGTCGATCCGCGGCCTGGCCCCCAAATACGCGGTGACTCTGCTCAACGGTCGCGAGGTGGTAAGCACCAGCAATGGTCGCTCGGTCGAGTTCGATCAGTTCCCGGCCGAACTGGTCAACGGCGTGACGGTCTACAAGACTCCGGACGCAGCGCTCGGTGCGCAGGGCCTGTCGGGCACGATCAACATGACCACCGTCCGGCCACTCGATTTCAAAAGTCGCCGCGGCAACCTGAATGCGCGCGCGGAACGCAGCTCCTACGCCGAGACCATTCCGGGCGTCAGTGACAAGGGGTATCGCATCAGTGCCTCGTACGTCGATCAGTTTGCCGACCGGAAGATCGGCCTGGCGCTCGGGTATGCGCGCCTCAACAGCCCGGAAAAGCAGCGCAATTTCGGCGCCTGGTGGTGGGCCAATCCGTCGGAGTTCCCGCCCGACTGGTGCGCCAATGCGTCGGATCCGTATATTCCCGACTGCAATATCGCGGGCCTGGCCCACGACGCCGTGGCCCTGCAGGGTTTTCAGAGCTCGGTCGTGTCATCTTCATTGGTTCGCGACGGCCTGATGGGCGTGCTGGAATTCAAGCCGAACGACAATTTCCACAGCATCGTCGATGCGTACTACTCGCGCTTCAACCGCAAGTACGCGGCGCGTGAATTCACCAGCGTGCTCGATTCGTGGACGGCCTGGAACACGGGCCTGCCGCTGATCTACACGGGAGCGACCTACACCAACTATTACGGCGACAAGGTGCTCACCGGCGGCGCCGCCAGCAATGTCGATTTTCGCCATACCAACCGCGACAACAGCCGCAAGGATGACGTCTACGCGCTCGGTTGGCGCAACGAGCTGCAGCTGGGCAACTGGACGACCGTGGCCGACTTCAATTACTCGAAGATCAATCGCGACGAGACCACCTCGGAACTGGATATGCGGCCAAACGTTCCGGTGGGGTTCACGAACTTCAGCATCAATCTTGGTGACGGCATTTCGACCTTCACGCCGACCATCGACGTCAGCGATCCGAAGCTGCATCACCTGGCCGATGTCTGGGGCTACCACGCAGCCGAACGCGTCTTCAAGGTGATCGACGACCTGAAGGGCCTGCGGCTATCGGCGAATCGGTCGTTGAGCTGGGGCGTCTTCAACAGCTTTGAGGCGGGCATAAATCACACCCAGCGCAGCAAGGACTACAGCCACCGCTTGTTCTTGTATCACCTGGCGGCTGGCCAGTCGGACGCCATTCCAGCCCAGTATCTGCTGCCGGCGGCGGATTTGAGCCCGATCGGCATTCCGGCCTCGATCAGCGTAAATGTGCGCGGCATTATCAATTCGGGAATGATGACCACCGAAGAAGTCACATCGATCAAGCCCGGTCAGTCGTGGGGCGTGGACGAGAAGGTCAGCACTTTCTTCTCCAAGCTCGGCATCGCGGCCCACTGGGGCATTCCGCTACGCGGCAACCTGGGCGTGCAGGTGGTGCACGCCAGCCAGACTGGCAGTGGCTTCGCCTATTCGACGGCTGCGGCGGCTTACACTGCGGTAAGTGCCAGCACTTCGTACACCGATGTGCTGCCGAGCCTGAACCTGATCGGCACGCTGCCGCACGACACGCTGCTGCGCCTGGGCGTCGCAAGGGTACTGGCGCGCCCCGAGATGGAACTCATGCGCGCCGGAGTGGACGGCCTCGACCGGCAACTCAAACCGCCATTTGCCTGGGCAGGCACCGGCGGGAACCCCTTGCTCGAACCCTGGCGCGCCCGCGACTACGACCTGTCGGTGGAGAAGTACTTCGGGCACCGCAGCTACGTTGGCTTCGCAGTATTTCGCAAGCAACTGGAATCGACGGTCTACGACGGCAGGATCAAATACAACTTTGCCGGCTATCCCGATCCGATCGATCCAAAATCGCCAGGCTATGTGGCGCCGCACGGCTATGATGGCTTCCTGTACGCTCCCGTAAACGGCAACGGCGGCCGCGTCCAGGGAACCGAATTGAGCTTCGCAATGGATCTAGGCCTGCTGCTGCCAAAGTTAGCTGGGCTGGGCCTCACGGCGAGCCAGTCGATTACCACCAGCAACATGCACCAGGACAACAATCCCGACAACCCGCTCGAGGGCCTGTCCGGCAAGGTCTCCAGCATGGTGATCTACTACGAAAAGCATGGCTTCGAGACGCGCCTTGCGCATCGCTATCGCTCACGCTACCTGGCGGCGGTGCGGGACATCCATGGCCTGACGTCCTATTCAACGATTGAGCCGGAATCCATAATTGATTTCGAGATTGGCTACGGCTTCGATGCCGGCAGATTTGAGGGCCTGTCCGTGCTGCTGCAGGTCGGAAACCTTACCGATGAATCGGCCCGCACCAGGATGACCGTGTCCGGCGACGGTCCCGGCAATACCCCGAACCTGCTGTACCCGGGCGACCACAACACGTATGGTCGACAGTATATGTTTGGCCTGAATTACAAGTTCTGATGACGGTGGCCGAAATTGCGCCTCCGCTCCCCGCTGACACTGGTCGGCGGGGAGCGGCAGCGCAATCCAGACTGGGCCGAACATGAGCGACGGCGTGCCGGCGCAACGCATTGTCGCGATCGACGTGCTGCGCGGGCTCACGCTGGCGCTGATGATCGTCGTCAACATGTCGGTCAGCGACAGCGTCGTCTACGGACAGCTCGCGCACGCGCCGTGGTTCGGGCTGACGCTGACCGACCTGGTGTTCCCGAGTTTCCTGTTCGTGGTGGGCGCGTCGCTCAGCCGTCAATTTCGACAAGTACCAGCAGCTCGGCGATGCGGCCGTGCTGCGCAAGATCCTGACGCGCACGGCGCTGATCTTCCTGTGCGGCTACCTGCTGTACTGGTTTCCGTTCTTCCAGCTTCGACGCCGACGGGCACCTGTCGCTGCGGCCGCTGGCGCAGACGCGCATCTCCGGGCGTCCTGCAGCGCATCGCCCTGACGCTACGGCGCGGCGGCGCTGCTCCTGCATTGCGCTACGGCGGACGCGCGGCCGCAATGTTTACAGCGTCGCCGCGTTGCTCGGCTACTGGGCAGCTGCTGTACGCCTTCGGCGACTACACGCTGAGCCGGCAATGCCGCGCTCAGGCTCGATCGCGCTGTTGCTGGGCGAGGCGCACCTGTATCAACGGCGAAGGCATCGCCTTCGATCCGGAGGGGATCCTCAGTACGCTGCCGGCGATCGTCAACGTGCTGGCCGGGTTACCTCGCCGGACGGGCCTGCGTGAGCGCGGCCGCAACTACGAGACGCTGACGCGGCTGCTGCTGGCCGGCGGCCTGTGCATCGCCGTCGCGCTGTTCTGGAACGGTGTGTTGCCGATCAGCAAGAAACTCTGGACCAGCTCCTACGCGCTGTGCACGATCGGCATCGATCTGTATGTGCTCGCACTGCTCGTCTACGTGATCGACCTGCGCGGCAGCCGCGGCTGGACGCTATTTCTTCGAGGTGCTGGGCCGCAACACGCTGTTCATCTACCTGCTGAGCGAAGTCGGCAACGCAACCATGGGCCTGGCGTAGCGTCGGCAACCGCACGGCTGTTTGAGTGGCTGTACGAAGCCTGCGTTCCGGCCCTGGGCCGGAGTCAAGAATGGCGCGCTGCTGTACGCGCTGGCCTACATGCTGTGCTGCTGGTGCGTGGCCTACGCCATGGACCGCCGGCGCATCTACATCAAGCTCTGATCGCGCCATGAGCCGCGCCGCCAGCAGCGATAACATGATCGAACTTCTCGCGCCGCTTGCCGGCTGGGTGCTGCCGCTCGCCGAGGTGCCCGATCCGGTGTTCGCCGGCGCGATGGCCGGCGACGGCGTGGCGATCGATCCGACCGGTGAGTCGCTCCATGCGCCCTGCGACGGCGTGGTGGTGCTGATGGGCGAGGCCAGGCACGCGCTTGACGCTGCGCTCGCGGGCAGGCGAGGTGCTGCTGCACGTCGGCATCGACACCGTGCGGCTGGCGGGGGCCGGGTTCAGCCTGCGCGTGCGCGACGGCGAGCTGGTGCGGGCAGGCCAGGCCTTGCTCGATTTTGATCTGGACGCAGATCGTGCGTCGTGCGCCCAGCGCCATTACCCCCGTGCTGCTCACGGGCCCGCAGGCGGGCCGCATCGTTCGTCGGCACAGCGGTGCGCGCGTCGCTGTGGGCGACTTTCTGTATGCAGTCCAGCCAGCCGCGCAAGCGCTGGGGTCGGGCGCGCTCGCACGCGGCGCCCGCGGCGCTGCAGCGCTTCCGCGTGCCCTTCGATCACGGGCTGCACGCCCGACCTGCGGCACGTGTGGCGGCCGCGCTGGCCAACCTGAAGGCCGAGATCGTGCTAAGTGCGCGCGGCCGCGAGGCCGACGCGCGCAGCACCGTGGCGATGATGGCGCTCGGCGTAGAGCGCGGCGAAATCGTCACGGCCGCCGTGAGCGGCCCCGAGGCGGCGGCGGCGTTGGCCGCGCTCGCGGGCGCTGTTGGAGACCGTGGTGGAACCTGTGCGTGCGCTGCGGCCGGCAACACCCGCGATGCCTTGCCCGGCGCCGACCGCACCCGCGCCGGGAGCGCGGCTGGCCGCCATCGTCGCGGTCCGCGGCTTCGCCGTCGGCGTCGCTGCGCCGCTCCTCGGCGCGGATGTACCCGTTGGCGAGGTGCGAGGTGACCCGGCCGCGGAAAGCGTGCGCCTGGTCGCGGCCCTCGATGCCGTCAGCGCATTCCTGCAGCAGCTCGCGGCGCGCGGGGCAGGGCGCGCGGCGCGGCGTACTCGAGGCGCACATGGCGCTGCTCGCGGACCCGCAGCTGTTGCGCGAGGCCCTGGCGCAGCTTGCCGCCGGTGCGAGTGCCGGCGCCGCATGGCGAACCGTGTTGCGGAATGCGGCCGCAATTCTGGCGGCGCTCGATGATCCGCGCATGGCCGAGCGGCGCGCGGACTTGCTCGATATTGAAACGCCAGGTGCTGCGCGTGCTCAATGGCGCCCCCCCTGGCGCCGACACCGCGTTGCCCGAGCGCGCGATCGTGCTCGCCGCAGAACTTCTCCCCTCGCAGTTGCTGGCGCTTGATGCCACGCGCCTGGCGGGCCTGTGCATGGCCGAAGGGGGCGCGACCTCGCACGTGGCGATCCTCGCCGCATCGATGGGCGTACCGACGCTGGTGGCCGCCGGCCCCTCGGTGCTGGCGATCGCCGCGGGTACGCCGCTGGTGCTCGATGCCGAGGAGGGCTTCCTGCTTGTGGATCCGCCGGCTGCGGAGCGGACGCGCATCGAGACTGAGATTGGCGAGCGGCTGCGCGCCCGTGCACTGGATGCAGCCTCGGCGCAACGGCCCGCGATGCTGCGCGATGGCACCGTGATTCACGTCTACTGCAATCTCGGCGCGGCCGCGGAAGCCGCGCCCGCCGTGCGCGCGGGTGCGGAGGGCTGCGGCCTGCTGCGCACCGAGTTTCTGTTCCTCGATCGCCAGCAGGCGCCTGACTGAAGTCGAGCAACTTGGCGAATACCAGGCTATCGCGGGCGCACTCGCCGGCCGTACCGCTGACGATACGCACGCTCGATGCGGGCGGCGACAAGCCGATCGCCTATTTGCCGCTGCCGCACGAGGAGAACCCGGCGCTCGGACTGCGCGGCCTGCGCACCAGCCTGGCGCACCCGGAGCTGCTCGACGACGCAGCTGCGGGCGATCGTGCGCGTGGCGCCCGCCGGCCAGTGCCGCGTGCTGCTGCCGATGGTCACCGAGCTCGACGAAGTGCGTGCGGTGCGCGCGCAGCTGGCGGACATCGCCGCGGAACTGGCGCTGCCCGCACCGCAGCTGGGCATCATGATCGAGACGCCTGCATCGGCGCTGCTCGCCGAGCAGCTCGCGGCCGAAGTCGACTTCCTGTCGATCGGCAGCAACGACCTGTCGCAGTACACGCTGGCGATGGATCGCCTGCATCCGACGCTGGCCGTCGCGGCTCGACGGCCTGCATCCGGCCGTGCTGCAGCTCATCGACAGCGCGGCGCAGGCCGGCGCGGTGCGCGAGCATCGAAGTCGGCGTGTGCGGCGGCCTGGCTTCGGATCCCGCGGCCGTGCCGGTGCTGATCGGTCTGGGCGTGCGCGAGCTCTCGGTGGTGCCGGCGCAGATTCCGCGCATCAAGAGCCTGCTGCGCAGCCTGGCGCTCGGCGCCTGCGCCGAGCTCGCGCAGCGGGCGCTCAAACTGGACGAGCGCTGCTGCGGTGCGCGCGCTGGTGCGCGCATGGAGTGAGCGCAATGCCTAGGACGGTGGAAGGACTGCAACGACTCGGCCGCGCGCTGATGCTGCCGATCGCGGTGCTGCCGGTGGCGGGGCTGCTGCTGCGCCTCGGGCCAGCCCGATCTGCTGGGCATCCCGGTGCTCGCGGCGGCGGGCGATGCGATCTTCTCCAACCTCGGCCTGGTGTTCGCGGTCGGCGTGGCCGTGGGCTTCGCGCGCGAGAACCACGGCGCGGCGGGCTCGCCAGCCTGGTGGGGTTTCTCGTGGCCACGCACGGCGCCGAGGTGCTGCTGGCCGTGCCGGCCATCCGTCACCGCGGGCCTGAGGGAGCCGGCGGCCGACCTCGCCGCCGAGCGCGTGGCGCAGCCAGCAGCTCGCGAAGCTCAGCATGCCGGTCGGTGTGCTCTCCGGGCTGATCGCCGGCTTTGCCTACAACCGCTTCAGCGAGATCAAGCTGCCCGAGCTACCTGGCGTTCTTCGGCGGCCGGCGCTTCGTGCCGATCGCCACCGGTTGCTTTGGCGTGGTGGTGGCGCGTCGCCTTTGGCTTCGGCTGGCCGCTGCTCGCGCGCGGCATGGACAGCCTCAGCCATGCGGTGGTCGGCGCCGGCTCGCTCGGCCTGTTCGCCTACGGCGCGCTCAATCGCGTGCTGATCGTCACCGGGCTGCACCACATCCTCAACAACATCGCCTGGTTCCTGCTGGGCGACTACCACGGCGTGACCGGTGATCTGAAGCGCTTCTTTGCCGGCGATCCCGCGGCCGGTGCGTTCATGAGCGGGTTCTTCCCGGTGATGATGTTCGGACTGCCGGGCGCCTGCCTGGCGATGTACCGCGCCGCGCGGCCCGAGCGGCGCCGCGCGGTCGGCGGTCTGCTGCTGTCGATCGCACTGACCTCGTTCCTGACCGGCGTGACCGAGCCGATCGAATTCACGTTCATGTTCCTGGCGCCGGTGCTCTACGCCGTGCACGCGCTGCTCACGGGTACTGGCGATGGTGATCATGCACGCGCTCGGCGTGCACCTGGGCTTCAGCTTTTCGGCCGGCCTGTTCGACTACGTGCTGAACTTCTCGCTCGCGACCCGGCCGCTGTGGCTGTTGCCGATCGGCGTCGGCTATTTCGCGCTCTACTACACGTTGTTCCGCTACGGCATCGTGCGCTTCAACCTGGCGACGCCTGGGCGCGAGCCTGCCGATGTGGCCGGCGACAATGCCGGCGCGGGCCCGCTGGCGGCAGCGGGCGCCGCGCGGCGGGTCTCGTTGCGGCGCTCGGCGGCGCCGCGAATCTGACCTCTGTCGATGCCTGCACGACGCGGCTGCGGCTTACCGTGGTCGATGGCGCAGCGCGTCGACGCTGCGGCCCTCACGCGCCTCGGCGCCATGGGTGTGGTGCGTCCGGCGCCGACCGCGGTGCAGGTCGTGCTGGGTCCGATTGCCGATCAGGTCGCGGGAGAAATTCGCCAGTTCCTGCGCCCTGGGCCGGCACCGGCCGCGTTGGCGGTTACTGCGGCGGCGGTCGTGGAAGCGACGGGCATCTCCCCAACCGCACTGCTTGCGGCACTTGGCGGCGCAGCCAATATCACGCTGGTCGAAGCTGCTGCCGGACGGGTTCTGGTGAGCGTAGCTCGTATGGAAAAGGTCGACCGTGGTGCGCTCACCGCCCTCGCCAGTCGCGGAGTCGCGATCACCTCGAGCGGCGCGATCCAGGTATTGGCAGGAACGGGGGCCGTGCATTGCAGTGAGGCGCTGCGTACCCTGCTCTGAAGCTGCCAATGCCTGCTGCCCTTGAGCAGGCCGGTCGGGGGCATTTTTGCGCGGAGCGATTGAGGGGAATTCCAGATGAATGCATTGTCACCACTGCGACTGCGACTGCGACTGCGACTGGGACTGGGACTATGGGCGATCTTTGGTCTGGCAGCGAGTTCGTGGCCGCCGCCGCTGGTAGCGGACCAGGCGCCGCTCGCGGTATACGGGCAGCTGCCATTCATGGACCACGTGGCGCTTTCCCCCGACGGCACCCGCTTCGCGTTCAGTACTGGCATTGCCAAAGATGAAGAAGCCGTGATCGTCTCCGCGGTCGCTGACCTGCACCAGGTAGCGGCGGTACGATCGGGCGAGCAGAAATTGCGGCGCATCAGCTGGGCGGACGATGAGCAGCTGCTGATCGAGGCCTCGGCCACCAAGCTCGTGCCGGGCTGGGCGATCGAACCGGAGGAATTGACTCAGCTCTACTCCTGCGAGGTGGCAACCGGAAAGATCCTGGACCTGATGGACCGCAACTTTGGCATGTCGCAGTCGGCGCATGTCTTCGGCTATATCACCGGAGAGCCGCGCGCCCGGCGCATCGGGGGCGAGACCACGGTGTACGTGCGCGGTGATTCATTGACCGCCCTGCCATCGGAAAGAAGAACATGGTATCTGCCAACCTTGTTCAGGATAAATCTCGGCTCCAGCCATGCCGGAGTCGTTGATACGGGCGATGTGGGGCCGAGCATCTGGCTGCTCGATGAGGCCGCCCGAGTGGTGGCCACGGAGACACATTCCGAGCTGTCGCAGCGCTGGTCGATCAAGCTGCGCACCGCGACGGGTACGCGCGAAGTCTTGAAGGGCGAGTCGGCGCTCGACTACCCTCTGCTCGAGGGCGTCGGGCCGGACGGCAGCAGCGTGTGGGTTTATTCCGAGCAGGACGAGCCGCAGCACTGGCGCCGGCTGTCGCTCGAGGACGGTTCGGCGAGCGGGCTCGAACCCGATGCAGAGCAGTACCGCGAGGTGCTGCTCGATCGACGCTCGGACCGCATTATCGGTGCCGTAAGCGGCGACGATCATCCCCAATATCGGTTCTTCAATCCGCAGACGGAGCAGGGCTGGGCGACGGCCTACAAGGCCCTGGCGGCCATGAATCCGCACCTGATCTCATGGAGCGACGATCAGCGCAAGATGATCGTGCTGCTGCAGACCCCGACCGCGGGCTTGCTGTACGTCCTGGTGAACCTGGATACCGGCAAAGTCTCGGGATTGGGTCCGGCTTACAAGGGGTTGACGAGTATCGCCGAAGTGCGCCCGATCAGTTATGCGGCGGGCGACGGCCTGAACATTCCCGGCTATCTGACTTTGCCGCACGGCCGCGAGGCCAGGAACCTGCCGCTGGTGGTACTGCCGCATGGTGGACCCGAAGCACGCGACACGGGCGATTTCGACTGGCTGTCCCAGGCGCTTGCAGCGCAGGGCTATGCCGTATTGCGGCCGAATTTCCGCGGCTCCACCGTAACCCGTGCGCATGTTGCGGCGGGTTACGGCCAGTGGGGCCGCAAGATGCAGACCGATGTGTCCGACGGTGTGCGCTATCTCGCCGGGCAGGGCCTGATCGATCTCAAGCGCGTGTGCATTGTCGGCGCCAGCTACGGGGGCTATGCCGCACTGGCCGGAGCCGCGTTCCAGCCCGATCTATACCGTTGCGCAGTGTCGATCGCCGGCATTGCGGACTTGCGCCGGCTGATGCAGGAAATCAAGGGAACGGTCATCCGCAACAATTCCGGCGAGCAGTATTTCCAGCGCTGGTTTGGCGTTACCTCGCCCGCGGATGCAGGGCTCCTTGAGGTCTCGCCGATCGAACATGTCGAGGCCATCACCGCCCCGGTACTGCTCATCCATGGCCGCGACGACACGGTCGTGAAGTACGAACAATCGCGACTCATGGCGGATGCACTACGGCGTGCGCACAAGAATGTCACTACCGTGGATCTGAAACAGGAAGATCACTGGCTCTCGCACAGCGCCACGCGCTTGCAGGCACTGGATGCCGTGGTGGCCTTCCTGCAAGCCAACAATCCGCCCTGAAGGGCTGCGCGCTTCAGCCCGACTGCGTGTTCTTCGGCGGGGCGAGCTTGCGAATCGATTCGTCGGCGAAGAAGCGCCGCATCATCATGGCCTGCTGCAGCCGGCCCTTGCGCACGTACACCTGGTAGAGCAGGTCTTTGGTGACTTCGAGCAGCACGCCGGCCAGCTGGTCGTCGAGCAGCGGCAGGCTCGGGTGCGGATCGTTGTCGCTCCCGAAGATCACGCGCTTGACGTCGATGAAGGTCGGGCTGTCCAGATCCGCCATCGCGCGCACGTCGTTGAGCTGGTCGAACACGCGCAGCTTGCCGGCCTCGCCGAGGTCGACGAACGCGGCCTGCATCGTGCGCCGGCACATGCTGGCGAAGGCGTTGTAGCTGGCGTTCGAGTAGCAGGCGAGGGCCTCGCGAAACAGCACCTCGACCTCTTCCGGCAGGTAGGTAAAGCCGAATTTCTCGCGCGGCCGTTCCACCTCGCTGAACTGCGCGCCGAGCTCGACGCGGTTGTTGCCGTACATCTTGACCGGAAAGCGCAGGAAGATCGGCGCGTTGCAGGAATCGCAGCGGTAGACCACGCCGACATGTTTGGGCCGGTGCGAGACCAGCTCGTCGAAGCTCGGCACGGCAATCGGAGTGATGTGCGAAAGCACCTGGCAATGCGGGCAGGTCAGCGCCAGATTGGCTTCCTGATCGTGATGCAGCCGGCCACCGGCATCGATATGAGTAGACATATGCGCCCTGTTTTACCCCGCGCGGTCTGAAAAATCCCCTGGGCGGGCGCCGCGGTGGCCCTCAGTGTAGCCCAATGCCGCCGTGGCGCTATCGGCTATTTTCCCCGCGGCGGCGGGCAGTTACATAATCCCGCTCGGCTCGGCCCCTAGCCGGTCAGCCGTTTGTATTTCACCCGGTGCGGCTGGTCGGCGTCATCGCCCTTGCGGCGGCGCAGGTCGGCCGTGTAGTCCTGGTAGTTGCCCTCGAACCAGACCACCTCTGAGTTGCCCTCGAAGGCGAGGATATGCGTGGCGATGCGGTCGAGGAACCAGCGATCGTGCGAGATCACCACGGCGCAGCCCGGGAAATTCAGCAGCGCCTCTTCCAGCGCGCGCAGCGTTTCCACGTCCAGGTCGTTGGTCGGCTCGTCGAGCAGCAGCACGTTGCCGCCGGTACTTGCAGCACCTTGGCCAGGTGCACGCGGTTGCGCTCGCCGCCGGAGAGCTCGCCGATCAGTTGCTGCTGCTGCGTGCCCTTGAAATTGAAGCGGCCGACGTAGGCGCGCGAGGGCGTCTCGTAGTTGTCGACCTTGATGAGGTCCTGGCCGCCGGAAATCTCCGCCCACACCGATTTCTTGTCATCGAGCGTCTGGCGCGACTGGTCGACGTAGGCCAGCTTCACGGTGGCGCCGAGGCGGATCTCGCCGCTGTCGGGCTTCTCGACGCCGGTGAGCATGCGGAACAGTGTGGTCTTGCCGGCGCCGTTCGGGCCGATGATGCCGACGATGCCGCCCGGCGGCAGGCTGAACGACAGTTTGTCGATCAGCAGCTTGTCGCCGTAGCCCTTGCTCAGGTTCTTCACCTCGATCACCACATCGCCGAGGCGCGGCCCGGGCGGGATGTAGATCTCGTTGGTCTCGTTGCGCTCCTGGAATTCCTTCGAGGCCAGTTCCTCGTAGCGGGCCAGGCGCGCCTTGCTCTTGGCCTGGCGGGCCTTTGGGTTGGTGCGCACCCATTCGAGCTCGCGCGCCAGGGTCTTGCGCAGCGCATCCTGCTCGCGCTCCTCGAGCGCCAGGCGCTGTCCTTTCTGCTCGAGCCAGGAAGAGTAATTGCCCTGGTAGGGAATGCCGTGGCCGCGGTCGAGCTCGAGGATCCACTGCGCGACGTTGTCGAGGAAGTAACGGTCGTGCGTGACGGCGATGACGGTGCTCGGGTATTCCTCGAGGTATCGTTCCAGCCAGGCCACCGACTCGGCGTCCAGGTGGTTGGTCGGCTCGTCCAGCAGCAGCATGTCGGGCTGCGACAGCAGCAGGCGGCACAAGGCCACGCGGCGCTTCTCGCCGCCGGAGAGCTGGTCGATGTTCGCCTCCCACGGCGGGAGCCGCAGCGCGTCGGCGGCGATCTCGAGCTTGCGCTCGAGTTCCCAGCCGCCGGCGGCGTCGATCGCGTCCTGGAGTCTCGACTGCTCCTCGAGCAGCTTGTTCATCTGCTCGTCGTCCATCGGTTCGGCGAACGCTTCGCTGATGGCGTTGAAGCGCTGCAGCAGCCTGAAGGTCTCGCCAACGCCTTCCATGACGTTGCCGCGCACGTCCTTGCTGGCATCGAGCCCCGGCTCCTGCGTGCAGGAATCCGACCGGATGCCCGGACTGCGCTCGCGCCTCGCCGTCGATGCTGGTGTCGATGCCGGCCATGATCCGCAGCAGCGTGGACTTGCCCGAGCCGTTCAGGCCGAGCACGCCGATCTTGGCGCCGGGGAAAAAAGACAGGCTGATGTCGCGGAGAATCGTCCGCTTCGGCGGCACGATCTTGGACACCCGGTTCATCGTGTAGATGTATTGCGCCATGGTTCTTCAGCAAGTCGTCCGGTCGGTGGGAAGGGCGCGCATTATCGTTGAGGCCCGCGCCCGATGCCACGGGGGCGCGGCCACTCAGGTGGTCGCGGGCTTATGGTAGGCTGCGCCGCAGGTATAACGGGTGAGCTCTTGATTCAGAAAGGATTCGCAAACGGCTGTGGCCATGGGCGAGCGGCAGGCGCGCTACGGATTTCCGGGCGGGCATCCCTTCGGTCCCGACCGTCACGGCGCCTTCCTGCGCGAGTTCGACCAGCGCAAGCTCGGCTGCGCGGGTCACGCATGCTCGAGCCGGCGCAGGCCAGCGTCGAGGACCTGCTGCTGTTCCACACGCCCGAATACGTCGAGTTCGTGCAGCACAGCTCCGAGCAGGGTGGCGGCTACCTCGATGGCGGCGACACGCCCAGCTTTCGCGGCGTCTACGAGGCTCGCGGCCTGTGTGGTCGGCGGGAGCCTGCAGGCCGCCGAATGGATCATGGCGGGCCCGCGGCGGCGCGCCTTTGTGCCGATCGCCGGACTCCATCACGCCGCGCGCGATCGCGCCGCCGGCTTCTGCGTGTTCAACGACTGCGGCGTCGTCATCGAAGCGCTGCGCCGCCGTCACGGCCTCAAGTGCATCGGCCTACGTCGACATCGACGCGCACCACGGCGACGGCGTGTACTACGCCTTCGAGGATGATCCGGGTGTCATCTTTGCCGACTGCACGAGAGCGGCGAAACGCTCTATCCCGGCACCGGCAGCGGAGGCCGAAACTGGCCGCGGCGCGGCCATCGGCACCAAGCTCAACATGCCGCTGCCGGCCGGCTCCGGGGACGCTGCAATTCCGAACAGGTCTGGCCGTTGATGCTGGCGCATGTGGCGCGCTACGAGCCCGAATTCCTGATCCTGCAGTGCGGCGCCGACAGCGTCGCCGGCGACCCGCTGACCAACCTGCGCTTTACGCCCGCCGTCCACGCTCGCGCCGCCCGCGACCTGTGCGCGCTGGCCGATCGGTTGGGCCACGGTCGGGTTGCTGGCGCTCGGCGGCGGCGGCTACGATCGCGGCAATCTCGCGCAGGCGTGGACGGGTGTGTTGGAGGCGCTCCTGGAACAGTGAGCGCTCCGTCTTCGGTTACAATTTCGCTCCTTTTCCCCGGCTAGGACTCTACGCGCATGTATTCCGCCAGCATGAACATCGCCGACTTCGATCCGCAGCTGCACGCCGCCATCGAGGATGAGCGCCGCCGCCAGGAAGAGCACATCGAGCTGATCGCCTCCGAAAACTACACCAGTCCGCGCGTGCTCGCCGCGCAAGGCTCGGTGCTGACCAACAAGTACGCGGAAGGGTATCCGGGCAAGCGTTACTACGGCGGCTGCGAGTACGTCGATATTGCCGAGCAGCTGGCTATCGATCGTGCGCGCAAGCTGTTCGGCGCCGACTACGCCAACGTGCAGCCGCATTCGGGCTCGCAGGCCAATGCCGCGGTGTATCTCGCGCTGCTCGCTCCGGGCGACACCATCCTGGGCATGAGCCTGGATCATGGCGGCCACCTGACACACGGCGCGAAGGTGAATTTCTCCGGCAAGTTCTTCAATGCCGTGCAGTACGGCGTCGAGGCCAGCACCGGTCTGGTCGACTATGCGCAGGTCGAGCGGCTGGCGCGCGAACACCGGCCGAAGCTGCTGGTCGCTGGTTTCTCCGCCTATTCGCGCATTCTCGATTTCGCGCGCCTGCGCGCCATCGCCGATGGAGTGGGTGCGCTGTTGTTCGTCGACATGGCGCACGTCGCGGGCCTGGTCGCGGCCGGGCAGTATCCGAATCCGGTGCCGATCGCGGACGTGGTCACCACCACCACTCACAAGACGCTGCGCGGCCCGCGCGGTGGCTTGATCCTGGCGCGCGCCAACGAGGCCATCACCAAGAAGCTCAATTCGATGGTGTTCCCGGGTACGCAGGGCGGGCCGCTGATGCATGTTATCGCGGCCAAGGCAGTGGCGCTCCTCGAAGCCCTGCAGCCGGAGTTCCGCGCCTACCAGCTGCAGGTGGTCGCCAACGCGCGCGCCATGAGCGCGGCGCTGATGGCGCGCGGATTGAACATCGTATCGGGTGGCACCGACAATCACCTGTTCCTGGTGGATCTCGGCTCGCGCAACTTCACCGGCAAGGACGCCGACGCGGCGCTCGGGCGCGCCAACATCACCGTCAACAAGAACGCGGTGCCCAACGACCCGCGGCCACCTTCGATCGCCAGCGGCCTGCGCATCGGCACTGCGGCTTCCACTACCCGCGGCTTCCGCGAAGTGGAGATGCGCCGCATTGCCGACTGGATTGTCGAGGTGGTCGAAGCCGAAGGCGCGGCGCCGGTGGTGGAGCGGGTGCGCGGCGAGGTGCTGGAGCTGTGCGGGCGGTTCCCGGTTTATCGCGCGTAGCCGGCGCGAGGCTGCGCTACGCGTGCATTGCCCGTTCTGCAATCACGCCGACACCCGCGTGACGGATTCACGGCTGGCGGGCGACGGCCGGCAGATCCGCCGGCGGCGCGAATGCCTCGATTGCGGCGAGCGCTTCACGACCTTCGAGGCCGCGGAGCTGCTGTTGCCGCGGGTCATCAAGAGCGACGGCAGCCGCGAGCCCTTCGACGAGGCCAAGCTGACGGCCGGCATGGTCAAGGCGCTGGAGAAGCGCCCGGTCGGGAGCGAAGCGATCCTGGACGCCGTGGCCCGCATCTGTCACAGACTGCGCGTGCTCGGCGAGCGTGAAGTGCCCTCGCGCCAGGTGGGCGAGCTGGTGATGGAGGAATTGCGGCACCTCGATGAGGTGGCCTACGTGCGCTACGCCTCGGTGTACCGCAGCTTCCAGGACGTCGAGGCATTTCGCGAGACGATCGACGGCCTGCGCAGGCAACGCCGGCGTACGCCCAAGCGCGCCGCAGAGCGCGAGCAGCTGCCGCTCCTGCCGGGCGATGGGGACGAAACGAGCAAGGGAAAGTGATGGACGAGTGGAGCAGCGCCGACGAACAGCACATGCGCCACGCGCTGGGACTGGCGGCGCTCGGCCTGAACACTTGCGATCCGAATCCGCGCGTGGGTTGCGTGCTGGTGCGGGCTGGAGCCGTGGTGGGCGAGGGCTGGCACGAACGCGCCGGCGCCGGGCACGCCGAGCTGCGCGCGCTCCAGGCAGCAGGCGCGGCAGCCCGCGGCGCAACCGCCTATGTCTCGCTCGAACCCTGCGCCGCGCAGGGACGTACGCCACCATGTACGACGGCACTGATCGCCGCCGGCGTGGCGCGCGTTGTCTACGCTGCTGAAGATCCGAATCCGCTTATGCGTGCGGGCGCCGCGCAGTTGCGCGCAGCAGGCATCGGCGTGGACGGCGGGCTGCTGGCGGCGGAGGCTCGCGCACTCAATGTCGGTTTTTTCAGCCGGCACGAACGCGGCCGGCCCTGGGTGCGGCTCAAGATTGCCGCCAGCCTCGATGGTCGCACGGCACTCGCCAGCGGCGAGAGTCGCTGGATCACCGGCAACGAGTCGCGCGCCGACGTGCAGCGCTACCGGGCGCGCAGTTCCGCAGTGCTCACGGGCTCCGGCACCGTGGTCGCGGATGACCCACAGCTCAACGTGCGCCTCGAGGGCGCGAGCCGGCAGCCGCTCCGTGTGGTGCTCGACAGCGCTCTGCGGGTGCCGCCGACCGTGCGCATGTTCAACCTGCCCGGTGCGGCGCTGATCTTCACCGCGACGACCGCTTCGGCCAACCGCGATGCGCTGGCGCAGCGTGGCGTGCGCGTCGAGACCGTGCCGGCGGCGGCGGGTGGCGGCGTTGAGCTGGCGGCGGCGCTCGCGCGGCTGGCCGCGCTGGAGGCCAATGAGGTCTGGGTCGAGGCTGGGCCGCGCCTGGCGGGCGCGCTGCTGGCTGCGCGCCTGGTCGACGAGCTGGTGCTCTACCTGGCGCCCTGCCTGTTGGGCCCGCAGGCGCAGCCGCTGGCGCAGCTGCCGATGTTGCAGCGGCTCGACGACCGGTTCAGCCTCAGGTTTCAGTCGGTGGAGCGGATCGGCGATGATCTGCGCATCATTGCCCGCTGCGGGCCATAACAGCACCCATGTTTACCGGCATCATTCACTCGATCGGTACCATCAGCGCGACCGCGCCGCTCGGGGGTGACGTGCGCCTGACGGTGGACGCACCCGCCATCGATCGCGCGCGCATGCAACTGGGCGACAGCGTCGCGGCGGCCGGCGTGTGCCTGACGGTGGCCGAGTGCACGGCGCGCGGGTTCATCGCGGATGTTTCCCGCGAGACCCTGCAGCACACGACGATCGGTCAATGGCGCGCCGGCGAACGGATCAACCTCGAGCCGGCACTGCGCGCCGGCGATGCGCTCGGCGGCCACCTGGTGTCGGGCCACGTCGACGGGCGCGCTGAACTGCTCGAGCGAAGTGGCGACGCCCGTTCGCAGCGGCTGCGCTTTCGCGTTCCCGCCAGCCTGGAGCGCTACCTCGCCCGCAAGGGGTCCGTGACGCTCGACGGCGTGAGCCTGACGGTCAACGAGGTCGCGGGCGCGGAGTTCGGTGTCAACCTCATCCCGCACACGCTGAGCGTGACCACACTCGGCGAGTTACGGCCAGGTGCGGCGGCGAATCTGGAAATCGACGTGATGGCGCGCTACGCCGAGCGTCTGCTGGCAACAACCTAGAACCGGGAACCGCATGGAACTGAACAGCACCGAAGAAATCCTCGCTGAACTGCGCGCCGGCCGCATGGTCGTGGTCATGGATGACGAGGACCGCGAAAACGAAGGCGACCTGCTGATGGCGGCCGGGCTGGTGAGCGCCGCCGACATCAACTTCATGGCGCGTTTCGGCCGCGGCCTGATCTGCCTGACCTTGACGCCCGAGCGCTGCGCGCAGCTGCGCCTGCCGCTGATGGTGACCGAGACCAATCGCGAGCAGCGCACCAATTTCACGCTCTCGATCGAAGCGGCCGAAGGTGTGACCACCGGCATCTCGGCCTATGACCGCGCGCACACGGTGCGCACCGCGGTGCGCACCGAGGCGCGCGCCGAAGACCTGCGCCAGCCGGGCCACGTGTTCCCGATCATGGCGCAACCCGGCGGCGTGCTGACGCGCGCTGGGCACACCGAGGCGGGGTGCGACCTGGCGCGGCTCGCAGGCCTCGAGCCGGCGGCGGTGATCGTCGAGATCATGAATGAGGACGGCACCATGGCGCGCCGCCCGCAGCTGGAGGAATTTGCCCGTACCCACCAGCTCAAGATCGGCAGCATCGCCGACCTGATTCGCTACCGGCTGCGCAACGAACGCTCGGTGGAGCGCATTGCGGAGCAAGCTGTTGCCACCGGGCACGGCGAATTCCGTCTCTACGCCTACGAAGATCACGTCAACCGCGATGTGCACCTGGCGCTGGTGCGCGGTACGATCGACGCCGCGGCCACACCCATCGTGCGCGTGCACCTGGTCGACACGCTGCGTGACGTGCTCGGCGTACAGGATGGAAGTGGCGCCTGGACCTTGCAGGCCGCGCTGGCGCGCATCGCGGCCGCTCCCTGTGGCGTGGTTGTGATCCTGCGCCAGGGCGAATCGCCGCGTGAGCTGGCCGATGCCGTGCGCGTGCCGGCCGGTACCGATGAGCGGCAGGATCGCGGCCGCGCGCAAAGTGGCACCGTGCTGCGCACCATCGGCGTGGGCGCGCAGATTCTGCAGGATCTCGGCGTGCGCCGCATGCAGGTGCTGTCCGCCCCCAAGCATGTGCACGGCCTGGCGGCCTTCGGCCTCGAGATCGTCGGCTACATCGACGACGCCGGCTAGCGATATACTTGCCTCATGGGTACAGCTGCTGATCCGGCGACGCTGAGCGCCGCAGGCCTGCGCGTCGCCGTGGTGGCCGCGCGCTACAACGAAGCACTGGTCGACCAGCTCGTCGCCGGCGCGCGCGCGGCGTGGCGGGCCGCAGGTGGCGAGGCAGAATCGCTCCGGGTCGAACGGGTGCCCGGCGCCTTCGAGCTGCCGCTGGCGGCACAGGCGCTCGCCAACGCGGGCAAGTGCGACGCGGTAGTGGCCCTGGGCTGCGTGATCCGCGGCGACACCGCGCACTTTGATTTCGTGGCCGGGGAATGCGCACGCGGACTCCAGCAGGTGATGCTCGCCACAGGCGTGCCGGTCGCCTTTGGCGTGCTGACCACGGAAAACCTTGCCCAGGCCCAGGAGCGTGCGGCGCCCGGCGCGCAGAACAAGGGCGCGGAGGCGCTGCATACGGCACTGGCCATGGCGCAGCTGCTGCGCCGCTTCTGAGCAGCGTCGCGAATATGGCTGGCAACTTCAACCCGCAGACGGCGGCGCGGGCCCTGGCGCGGCGCCTGGCCGTGCAGGCGCTTTATCGCTGGCAGCTCAACGTCGCGCCCTGGCAGGACCTGGTGAGTGAATTCGCCCTCGACGCGGACATGGCGCGCGCCGACGGCGAATATTTCCGCACCCTGGTGCGCCAGGCCATCGACGATCACGAGACGCTGGATGTGGCGCTGGCCCCGTTCCTGGCGCGCGCGGCCGCCGCGCTCGACCCGGTCGAGCATGCGGTGCTGCTGATTGCCAGTGTCGAGCTGCAGCATCACAAGCAGGTGCCGTTCCGCGTGGTCATCGACGAAGCGGTCGGCCTGGCGCGGCGCTTTGGCGCCACCGACGGCCACAAGTTCGTCAACGGTGTGCTCGACCGCGCGGCACGAGCCTGGCGGACCGACGAGCGCTGAGGGGCCGGTGGACGAAACCGCGCTCATCGAGCGGTACTTTCGCCATCTGGGCGCCGTGCGCACCGACGTCGCGCTTGGAATCGGCGACGATGCCGCGCTGCTGCGGCCGCGCTCCGGCTGCGAACTGGTGCAGACTACCGACGCGCTGGTCGAGCAGGTGCATTTCCTGCCCGGCAGCCCACCGCGTTCGCTCGGCCATCGCGCGCTGGCGGTTAATCTGAGCGATCTCGCGGCCATGGGCGCGACGCCCGCGTGGGCGCTGTTGTCATTGACCCTGCCAGGAATCGACGAGGAGTGGCTCGGTGAATTCGCGACCGGCTTCGGGTTGCTGGCGCGCGAGCACGAGGTGGCGCTGGTAGGAGGGAATCTCAGTCGCGGGCCGTTGACGATCACGGTGCAGCTCAGCGGCCAACTGTCGCAGGGTTCGGCACTGCGCCGCAGCGGCGCCCGGCCTGGAGAGGATGTCTGGGTGAGCGGGACGCTCGGAGATGCGGCCCAGGGCCGGTCGACAGCAGGCGCTGAAAGCGCAAATCCGCGCACCCGATGGCTGCGCGAGCGCTTTGAATTTCCCACGCCGCGCGTCGCGCTGGGCGCGTCCCTGCGTGGCGTGGCAACGGCCTGCATCGACCTTTCTGATGGGCTGCTGGCCGATCTGGCGCGGCTCGCCGCGGCCAGCGGTTGCGGCGCTGAGCTCGAGCTCGGGTCCCTGCCTTTGTCCGAGGCCCTGCAGGCGATCGCCGGCGAGCAGGCCTGGCAGCAGGCACTGGCCGGCGGCGAAGACTACGAGTTGTGCTTTACCGCTCCACCCGGCCGCG
Source organism: uncultured Gammaproteobacteria bacterium (assembly GCA_963811485.1). GTDB lineage: Bacteria > Pseudomonadota > Gammaproteobacteria > Steroidobacterales > Steroidobacteraceae > FEN-1191. Next base: position 278,936 of record CAWERO010000006.1, on the reverse strand, counting down.
CGGCGGCCCTGCACGCCCTGGCTGCCGCCAGCGCGGTCAGACTGACCCGCTGTGGGCACATGCGAGTTGAAGCCGGCCTGGAGCTCCGGCGCGGTGGCACCGTGATGCAGTTCTCGCCTGCGCCGTTCGGTCATTTCGGACCTTAAGACTACCGCCTATCGGGGCAGCCCCCGGGGGTTGCGATGCAGGTCACAGACCACCCGCGGGGGCCTCCGTATCCTCGGATCCGCACCCGCAGGCGCCATATCCGGACTAATCTCAAGATGGCAGTGTCAGCAGCACCCAGTCCCAAATTGCGGGCCATTCCCGAGCGCATCGGCAAGTACGTCATCATCAACGAGGTCGGGCGCGGCAGCACCGGCACCGTGTACCTCTCGCATGACCCTTACTACGGTCGCGACGTGGCCATCAAGGTCTACACGATGGACATCGCCGGCGACGACGAACGCGCCCGCGTCACCCGCAAGATGTTCCTGTCCGAGGCTCACATGGTGGGCATGCTGCACCATCCGAACATCCTGCCGATCTACGACGCCGGCGAGGAAAGCGGACACTGCTACATCGTCACCGAGCACGTGCACGGCGCGCGCACGCTGGCCGCCTACTGCCGCCCCGACAACCTGCTGCGCGTCGACGACGTGGTCGAGCTCATGTTCAAGTGCGCCAAGGCGCTGCACTATGCGCACTCACGCGGCGTGATCCACCGCGATATCAAGCCCTCCAACATCATGCTCACGCAGGACAGCGACGTGCGCATCATTGATTTCGGCATTGCCCTGGTCGCCGACTCCGATATCTCGCGCATCGAGGGCATCGCCGGGTCACCGAGCTACATGTCGCCCGAGCAGGTGCAGAGCCTGGAGCTGACGCACGCCTCCGACCTGTATTCGCTCGGCGCCGTGATGTACGAGCTGCTGACCGGCACGCGCCCGTTCCGCGCCGGCAACCTGGCCAAGCTCCTGCACCAGATCGTCTACGCGACGCCGCCGCCGATCCACACGCTGCGCACCAACGTGCCCGAGGACCTCGAGGTGGTGGTCGCCACCGCCATGCAGAAAGACCCGGCGCGCCGCCAGAAGACCGGCCTGGATCTCGCCGCCGAACTCACCCGCGTGCATCAGCAGTTGCGCCAGCAGAATTCGAGCATGAACCAGCAGGAGCAGTTCGGCTTGCTGCGTCGGCTGAAATTCTTCCACGAGTTCTCGCATGCCGAGATCGTCGAGGTGATGCGCGCCAGCCACTGGCAGGACTACGCCAGCGGCGAGGAAATCGTCAAGGAAGGCGAAATGGACGACCGCTTCTACATCCTGGTCAGCGGCAACTGCTCGGTTGAGCGCAACGGGGCGTCGGTCGGTCTGCTGTCAACCGGCGAATGCTTCGGCGAGACCAGCTACGTGCAGGGCGCCAAGCGCAACGCGACCATTCGCGCCGCCGGCGAGGTCACGGTGATCAAGGTGAGTTCGACCCTGCTCGAGCAGGTGTCGGCTTCGTGCCAGCTGCGCTTCAACCGCGTGTTCCTGCGGGCGCTGATCGGGCGGCTGCAGGGCGTGGAGTTTCGCGTCAGCTGAGTGCTGGCGGCGCGCTTGCCGGCGCAGCTCGCGCCACTCATGGCGGCGCGCGGGTCGGCAATTGCCCGGAAGGCAATTGCTGCCGTTCCTTCGCGCGGCCTGGCGGCCGGGCCACATAATGTTCCCGAAAATGAATTGCCGCACTGGCCGCCGCCGACGGCCGCGCTCAGCGCGCCGCAAATCGTGGCGCAACCTGCACCCACAAGCACGCCGCCCACCGCGGCTGGTACCGCCAGCCCCGGGTGCTCGCACATTGATCGAATGCGAGAGGGTTCGGCACAGTGGCTGAATCGAGGTGCGTCGGTTGTCTGCCCGGTCGTTTCTGGCGCGACTTGCGGCGCACCGAGCGCGGACGCAGGCGCCGACCCGTGGTCCGCCTGAATCTGGCGCTGAGCTAATGGAGCGTCGGCGCCCGTTCGCGCGAGGGGATGGCAGGAAACGCCGCTTTGGGCGTTTCCTGATCCAGGCGCCGCCAGGAGCGCCAGAAACGACCGGGTGACAGCCGGCCCGTCTCGGCTCAACCGCTCTTGTGCTTGTCGCGTTCGATCAGCGCGTACGCCGAGTGATTGTGAATCGACTCGAAATTCTCGCTTTCGATCACGTAGGCGCCGATGCGCGGCTCTGCGTCGAGGCGCAGCGCCACATCGCGCACCATGTCCTCGACGAACTTCGGATTGTCATAGGCGCGTTCGGTCACGTATTTCTCGTCCGGGCGCTTGAGGATGCCGTACAGCTCGCACGAGGCCTCCGACTTCCGCCACGTCGATCAGTTCCTCGATCCACATGTGCTCGTGGAGTCGCGCTTTAATGGTCACGTGCGAGCGCTGGTTGTGCGCGCCGCGTTCCGAGATCTTCTTCGAGCAGGGACACAGGCTCGTGACCGGGACCACGACGCGCACCCACATGGTGGTCTCGCCGTGGCAGCACTCGCCGATCAGCGCGGCCTGGTAGTCCATCAGGCTCTCGACGCCAGAGATCGGCGCCGCTTGCTGACGAAGTACGGGAAGGTCATCTCGATGTGCCCGGCGTCGGCGTCGAGGCGCTCGGTCATCTCCACCAGCATGGTGCGGAAGGAATCGACCGAGATCTCGCGCGCGTGATGCAGCACCTCGACAAAGCGCGACATGTGCGTGCCCTTGAAGTTGTGCGGCAGGTTCACGTACATGTTGAAGGTCGCCACGGTGTGCTGCTCGCCGGCGGAGCGGTCCTTGACGCGGACCGGATGGCGAATGTCCTTGATGCCGACCCGGTCGATGGCGAGGTGACGGGTGTCGGCCCGGCTCTGCACATCTTCGACAGCAACCTTGCTGCGCTCGCGTTCAGCCACGGCGATATCCATGCGTCACCCTTGCCTTCGCACTCAGGCCGGCCCGGAATGGGCCGCAGCGGTCATTCTGGTGGCGGCGCGGCCGGTATTCAAGGCGCGCGCGCGCGGCAGCCACCAGCGCTCGATGGCGGCGATGACCGCGGCAGTGTCCAGGCCGGCATCGGCCAGACACTGTTCCCTGCTGCCGTGTTCGATGAACTGGTCGGGCAGACCGATGGACAGGCGCGGGCAACCCAAGCCTGCGGCGTCGAGCAGCTCGGCCACGGCGCTGCCGGCGCCGCCGGCGACGGTGTTTTCCTCGAGCGTCACCCAGGCGACGTGCTGCGGCACCAGCTCGCGCAGCAGCGCCTCGTCCAGCGGCTTCACGAAGCGCATATTCACCACGGTGGCATCGAGCCGCTCGCCCGCGGCCAGTGCCGCCTCCAGCATGGTGCCGAATGACAGCAGCAGCAGCCCGCCGTGGCCGCGCCGGCGCAGTTGCGCACGGCCCAGGGGCAGGGCGGTCATGCGGGCTTCGATTGCCACGCCAGGACCCTGGCCGCGCGGGTAGCGCACGACGGCGGGTACGCCGGAGCCGGTGGCCGTAAACAGCATCTGGCGGCACTCATTCTCGTCCGCCGGCGCCATGATCAGCAGGTTCGGAATGCAGCGCAGGAAGCTGTAGTCGAAGCTCCCGTTGTGCGTGGCGCCGTCGCCGCCGACTACTCCCGCGCGGTCGAGCGCGAATACCACCGGGAGATTCTGCAGTGCCACGTCGTGGATCAGCTGGTCATAGCCGCGCTGCAGGAAGGTGGAGTAGATGGCGACCACGGGCTTCATGCCCTCGCAGGCCAGACCCGCCGCGAACGTGACCGCGTGTTGTTCGGCGATGGCGACGTCGAAATAGCGCGCGGGGAAGCGGCTGGGAATATTCCACCAGGCCAGAGCCCTCGCGCATCGCCGGCGTGATGGCCACCACCTTGGGGTCTACGTTCGGCCATGTCGCACAGCCAGTCGCCAAACACCTGGGAATACGAGGGTCCGGTAATCTTGGCCTTGAGGAACTGGCCGGTCAGCGGATCAAAGGGTCCCGGGCCGTGCCAGGTGATCGGGTCGGCTTCGGCCGGCGCGTAACCCTTGCCCTTCTGCGTCACGACGTGCAGGAACTGCGGGCCGCGCAGGTCGCGCAGGTTGCGGAGCGTCCGCACCAGGCCCGGCAGGTCGTGGCCGTCGACGGGACCGAGGTAGTTGAAGCCCATTTCCTCGAACACCGTCCCCGGGAGCCACATGCCCTTGACGTGTTCTTCGGAGCGGCGTGCGAACTCGCGGATATGCGGCATGCGCCGCAGCACGCGTTTGCCGCCTTCGCGCAGGTGTGCGTAGAAACGCCCGGACAGCACGCGCGCCAGGTACTTCGACATGGCGCCGACATTTTCCGAGATCGACATGTCGTTGTCGTTGAGGATCACCAGCAGGTCGGCCGGCAGGCTTCCGGCGTGATTAAGCGCCTCGAAGGCCATGCCGGCGCTGAGCGCGCCGTCGCCGATCACCGCCACGACGCGCCGCTTTTGGCCCTGAGCCGCGGAGGCGAGCGCCATGCCGAGTGCGGCACTGATCGAGGTACTCGAATGGCCGACGCCGAAGGTGTCGTACTCGCTCTCGGCGCGATTCGGGAACGGCGCCAGGCCACCGTGCTGCTTGATGGTGTGCAGCCGTTCGCGTCGGCCGGTCAGCACCTTGTGCGGGTAGGCCTGGTGCCCGACGTCCCAGACCAGCCGGTCGTGCGGCGTGTTGAAGACGTAGTGCAGGGCGATGGTCAGTTCGACCGTGCCCAGCCCGGCGGCAAAGTGACCGCCGCGCGTGCTGACGGTCTGGATCAGGAATGTGCGCAGCTCCGCGGCCAGGTCGTTGAGACGCTGCTCCGGCAGCGCGCGCAGGTCAGCCGGCGAGGCGATCGAGTGCAGCAGTCCCGGTGGCGCTTTCGGCGTAGTCATGAGTTCACAGTCTACTGCACGCGGTCCACGACGTAATACGCGAGCGCGCGCAGCAGTCCCGGCTGCGTCCCCCAGCCCGGCCAGCGCGGTGAGCGCGAGATCGCGGTGCTCGCGTGCCAGCTCGCCTGGCGCGCTCCAGGCCGAAGACGGTCGGGTAGTTGGGCTTGCCGTGCGCCGCATCCGCGCCGGCGCGCTTGCCGAGCACCGCCGTATCGCCGGTGACGTCCAGAATGTCATCCTGGATCTGGAACGCCAGGCCAATTTCGTCGCCGTATACGCGCAAGGCGGCGCGCGCGGCTTCGTCGATCCCCGCTGCCGCGAGCGCGCCGAGCTCCACGCTGGCGCGAATCAGGGCGCCGGTCTTGCGCCGGTGCATCCGTTCGATGTGGGCTGGGTCGCTCGGGCGGCCGGCTGCGTCGAGATCGATGGCCTGCCCGCCCGCCATGCCGCCAAGGCCGATGGCGTCGGCGAGCACGGTCAGCATGCGCACCCGCGTATCGTCGGCCAGACCCGTGGACTGTGCGGCGAGCACCGAGAATGCCAGCGCCTGCAGCGCGTCGCCCGCCAGTATCGCGGTACCTTCGTCAAATGCGCGGTGGCATGTCGGCAGACCGCGGCGCAGGTCGTCATCGTCCATGGCCGGCAGGTCGTCGTGGATCAGGCTGTAGGCATGGATCAGCTCCACCGCGGTCGCCGGAGCGTCGAGATCCGCTGCGGCAGCGCCGAGCGCCTCACCGGTGATGTAGACCAGCAGCGGGCGCAGGCGTTTCCCGCCACCGAGCACGCTGTAGCGCATGGCCTCGTGCAGCCGCGGCGCGGCCTGGTCGGTCGCGCCCAGGGCCCTGGCCAGCGCCAGTTCCACGCGCTCCTGGGCCGCGTGCACGCGCTGCTGGAATTCACGGTTGCTCAAGTCGGCCCTAGGGTTCGGGCACGCAAGTCGCCGTCGGCCCCGGCGGGCGCAAAATCCTCGAGTGCGGCGCCCGCGGCGCGCTGCGTCAGCACCTGCACCCGCTGCTGCGCTGCCTGCAGCGCCGCCTGGCATTCGCGGGTCAGTTGCACGCCGCGCTCGAAAGCTGCGCAGCGCCTCGTCCAGGGGAAGATTTCCTGCTTCCATGCGCGCGACCAGCTCCTCGAGCTCGGCAAGCGTGCCCTCGAATCCGGCTTCCTTGGGTTTGCGTGACACGGCGATCCTCGCTAGGTGATTTCCGATCTTTGACCCTATTAGCGTACCGCGCAGGGGTCAACGCGGTTGACGGACCGCACCCGTTAATCGTAAAGTTGGGTTTGCTTAGACTTAGTCTAAATTACCGCAGGGGTGAGGAGCAGACCATGAATCTCAAGGGTACCAAGACCGAAGAGAACCTGAAGGCCGCATTTGCCGGCGAATCGCAGGCCAATCGCCGCTACCTGTATTTCGCAGCCAAGGCCGATGTCGAGGGCTACAACGACGTCTCGGCCGTGTTCCGTTCGACCGCCGAAGGCGAGACCGGCCACGCCCACGGCCACCTCGAGTACCTCGAGGCGGTGGGCGACCCGGCCACGGGCCTGCCGATCGGCGAAACCAAGGCCAACCTGAAGTCGGCCATCGCCGGCGAGACGCACGAATACTCCGACATGTATCCGGGCATGGCCAAGGCCGCGCGCACCGAGGGCTTCGCGGAAATCGCCGACTGGTTCGAGACGCTGGCCAAGGCCGAGCGCTCGCACGCCAATCGCTTCCAGAAAGCGCTCGACACGCTGTAAGCGGACGGTGAGCGGCGAAGGCAATCTCGAGGCCCCGACCCGTCACCCGCTGAACTGGCGCGATCCGTCGTTCCACGACGAACACGCGCTCGAGCAGGAACTCGAGCGCGTGTTCGACATCTGCCACGGTTGTCGTCGCTGCTTCAGCCTGTGCCAGGCATTTCCGACCTTGTTCGACGCCATCGACGCGGCGCCATCCGGCGAGCTCGATGGCGTCGACAAGCGCGTCTACTGGAAAGTCGTGGACCACTGTTACCTGTGTGACATGTGCTACATGACCAAGTGTCCGTACGTGCCGCCGCACCCGTGGAACCTGGATTTTCCGCACCTGATGCTGCGCGCCAAGGCGGTGAAGTCCCGCAAGGGCGAGACCTCGTTCCGCGACCGCATGCTGACCTCGACCGATACCGTCGGGCGCCTGGCCGGCATTCCGGTGGTGGCGCAGCTCGTCAACGCGGTGAATTCCAGCCCGCTTGGCCGCAAGCTCCTGGACAAGGTGCTGCACGTGCACCCCGAGGCGCCGCTCCCTGAATACCACTCGAGCAGCGCGCGCGCGCGCCTCACCAGGCACATGCCCGCGCCGCAAGCGCCGCCGCTGGCGACGCCGGAGACCACCGGTCGCGTGGTGCTGTTCACCACCTGCTACGGCAACCGCAACGAACCGGAGCTGGCGACCGACCTGGCCGCGGTATTCGCCCACAACGGCATCGAGCTGACGCTTGCCGAGCGCGAGCGTTGCTGTGGCATGCCCAAGCTCGAGCTCGGCGACCTCGACGCGGTCGCCCGGCTCAAGGAAGAGAATATTCCACAGCTCCTGCGGCTGGTCGAGCAGGGCTACGACATCGTCGCGCCGATCCCCTCCTGCGTGCTGATGTTCAAGCAGGAACTGCCGCTGATGTTCCCGGAAGATGCGGCCGTGCAGCGCGTGCGGGCGCGCATCTTCGATCCGTTCGAATACCTGATGCTGCGCCACAAGGCCGGGCTGCTGCGCACCGATTTCAAGGCGCGGCTCGGCAAGGTGAGCTACCACGTGCCCTGCCACCTGCGCGTGCAGAACATCGGCCTCAAGACCCGCGACGTGCTGAGGCTGGTGCCCGACACGACCGTCGAGGTCATCGAGCGCTGCTCCGGGCACGACGGCAGCTATGCGGTCAAGAGCGAATTCCGCGCGGCGTCGATGAAGATCGCGCGGCCGGTGGTCCAGAAAGTGGCGAGCAGCGACAGCCGACTACTACTCGAGCGATTGCCCGATGGCGGGCCACCAGATCGAAAGCGGCCTGGCGGAGCGGGAGCGCCAGCCCACGCCGCCGCTGAAACTCCTGCGCATCGCCTACGGTATCTGAAATGCCACGGCCACTGACCGCGGCCGACCTGATGCCGCTCGAACAATACGCGCGTGCGCGCGCCGAAATTCGCGCGCGCATGATCGGCTATCGCGCGCTGCGGCGGCTGCAGGTCGGGCCGCACTGCACCTGGAGTTTCGAGGATCGCGACACCGTGCGCTACCAGGTGCAGGAAATGCTGCGCGCGGAGCGCATCTTCGAGCCCGCGGGCATCGACGAGGAACTGGCGGCCTACAACCCGCTGATACCGGACGGCAGCAACCTCAAGGCGACGCTGCTGATCGAATATCCAGACGCGGCCGAGCGCGCGCTGCGGCTGGCGCAGCTGCGCGGCATCGAAGCGCGCTGCTGGCTGCGCGTCGCCAGTTACGATCCAGTCTACGCCATCGCCGACGAGGACCTCGAGCGCAGCAACGATGAGAAGACCTCGGCTGTGCATTTCCTGCGCTTTGAACTGTCGGCGCAGATGATCGCGGCGTTCCGCGCCGGCGCTGCGCTCGCCGCGGGCATAGACCTCGGCGCCTATAGCCACACGGTGGATCCGGTGCCGGCGGCACTCCGGGCTGCGTTGCTCGCGGACCTCGACTGAGCGAGGGCCGATGTCCGGGAGCGACGCGCCGTAGACGGCCGTTTTCTTGTTAGAATGCGCGTGATGGCACAGACCTATACCGCGTCGGACATTGAAGTCCTCTCGGGTCTGGATCCCGTGCGCCGCCGCCCGGGCATGTACACCGACACCACCCGGCCCAACCACCTCGCCCATGAAGTGGTCGACAACAGCGTCGATGAGGCCATCGCCGGCCACTGCAAGCAGATCGACGTCACGCTCTACAAGGACGGCTCGCTCGAGGTGACCGACGACGGCCGCGGCATGCCGGTCGACATCCACCCACAGGAAAAGGTCAGCGGCGTCGAGCTGATCCTCACGCGCCTGCACGCCGGTGGAAAATTCACCGACAAGACCTACAGTTTCGCTGGTGGCCTGCACGGCGTGGGCGTTTCGGTGGTGAACGCGCTCTCCAGGCACCTGGAGTGCTGGGTGCGGCGCGGCGGCAAGGAATACAACATCGCCTTCAAGGATGGACGCATCTCCTCGAAGCTCGAGGTGGTCGGCACCGTCGGCGCGCGCAACACGGGCACCACCGTGCGCTTCTGGCCGGATCCGAAGTTCTTCGACACCGATCGCTTTGCGGTGCCGGAACTCAAGCGCGTGCTCAAGGCCAAGGCGGTGCTGTGTGCGGGCCTGCGGCTCACCTTCACGAATGAAGCAACGGGCGAGAAAGACGAATGGTTCTACACCGGGCATCTGGGTGAATACCTCACCGAGCAACTCGAACAGAGCGAGCGCCTGCCGCTCGAACCGATCACCGGCCGCCACGCCTCCCTGCAGGACGTGGTCGAGTGGGCGCTCGCCTGGTCGAGCGACGCGCCGCACCTGATCGCCGAGAGCTACGTCAACCTGATTCCCACCGTGGCGGGCGGCACGCACGTCAACGGCCTGCGATCGGGTATCGTCGATGCGGTGCGCGAGTTCTGCGAGTTCCGCAATCTGCTGCCGCGCGGCATCAAGCTCACCGCCGAGGATGTCTGGGACCGCGCTTGCTACGTGCTGTCGATCAAGATCAGGGATCCGCAGTTCGCGGGGCAGACCAAGGAGAAACTCAGCTCGCGCGAGGCGGCGGCGCTGGTCGAGACCCACGCGCGCGATGCCTGCGGCCTGTGGCTCAACCAGCACCCGGACGCGGGCGAGGGCATCGCGCAGTTCGCGATCGCCAACGCGCAGGAGCGGCTGCGCGCCGCACAGCGCATCACCCGCAAGCGCGCCGTCAACGGTCCCGCGCTGCCGGGCAAGCTCGCCGACTGCACCTGTCAGGATCCGGCGCGCTCGGAGCTGTTCCTGGTCGAGGGCGATTCCGCCGGCGGCTCGGCCAAGCAGGCGCGCGCCAAGGATTTCCAGGCGATCATGCCGCTGCGCGGCAAGATCCTGAATACCTGGGAGCTCGAGCCCGGCGAGATCGGCAGTTCGCAGGAAGTGCACGACATCAGCATCGCGATCGGCGTCGATCCGGGCTCGGCCGACCTCTCGGCGCTGCGCTATCACAAGATCTGCATCCTGGCGGACGCCGATTCCGACGGGCTGCACATCGCGACGCTGCTGTGCGCGCTGTTCCTGCGGCACTTCCGGCCGCTGGTGACCAACGGACACGTCTACGTGGCGATGCCGCCGCTGTACCGCATCGATGCCGGCAAGCAGGTGCTCTACGCGCTCGACAACGACGAACGCGACGCCGTGCTCAAGCGCCTGGCGGCCGAGCATTCGCGGGCGAAGCCCGTGGTCACGCGCTTCAAGGGCCTGGGCGAGATGAACCCCGCGCAGCTGCGCGAATCGACCATCGATCCGCTGACCCGGCGCCTGGTGCAGCTCACGATCGAGGCGAAGGACAACACCGACAAGCTGATGGACATGCTGCTGGCGAAGAAGCGCGCGGGTGATCGGCGCGAGTGGCTGGAGCAGAGCGGCAACTTGGCGGAGATCGTGCCGTGAACGCCATCGGCATGGGGGCTCCGGGCGCGCCGTCCATGGCGGGCGTGCGGCTATCCGGTGATATTCAAGCTGGGCGAGCCAAAGCGAGTATCGGGGAGCGACGCGAGTCCAGCTTGCATTGCGCCGGACACGCGTGGCTCATGTCTTCGGCGACGCCGCGCGCATGAAGACGCAGGAACTCAACTTCGAAGGCGTCGAACAGCGCCCGCTCGGCACCTTCACCGAGAAGGCCTACCTCGACTATTCGATGTACGTGATCCTCGATCGCGCGCTGCCGGCGCTCGGCGACGGCCTGAAGCCGGTGCAGCGGCGCATCGTCTATGCGATGAGCGAGCTGAGTCTGTCGGCGGCGGCGAAGCACAAGAAGTCGGCGCGCACCGTGGGCGATGTGATCGGCAAGTTCCATCCGCACGGCGATTCCGCCTGCTACGAAGCCATGGTGCACATGGCGCAGGATTTTTCCTACCGCTATCCGCTGGTCGACGGGCAGGGCAACTGGGGTTCGGCCGACGATCCGAAGTCGTTCGCGGCCATGCGCTACACCGAGTCGCGGCTGACGCGCTACGCCGATCTGCTGCTCGATGAGCTGACCGAGGGCACGGTCGACTGGGGTCCGAACTTCGACGGCACGATGGAGGAGCCGCTGCTGCTGCCGGCGCGGCTGCCGAATCTGCTGCTCAACGGCGCCTCGGGCATCGCGGTGGGCATGGCCACCGACATTCCGCCGCACAACCTGCGCGAGGTGGCCGCGGCCTGCGTGCACCTGCTCGATGAGCCGGACGCCACCACGCGCGCCCTGCTCAAGCACGTCAAGGGTCCGGACCTGCCGACCGGCGCCGAGATCATCTCCAGTCGCGACGAGCTGGTCGAGTTCTACGAGAAGGGCACCGGCAGCTATCGGGCGCGCGCGGTGTGGGAACAGGAGAAGGAAACCGGGCACATCGTCATCACGCAGCTGCCCTACCAGGTATCGGGGAGCCGCGTGCAGGAGCAGATCGCGCAGCAGATGCGCGAGAAGAAGCTGCCGATGGTCGAGGACATCCGCGACGAGTCGGATCACGAGAACGCGACCCGCCTGGTGATCGAGCCGCGCTCCAACCGCGTCGACATCGAGCAGCTGATGGCGCACCTGTTCGCGACCACCGATCTGGAGCGCAGCTACCGCGTCAACATCAACGTCATCGCCCTCGACGGGCGCCCGCGCGTGATGGGGCTCAAGGCGCTGCTGACCGAGTGGCTGGAATTCCGCCGCCGCACCGTGCGCCGCCGGCTCGAGTTCCGGCTCGACAAGGTGTCGCGCCGGCTGCACATCCTCGATGGCATGCTGATCGCCTACCTCAATCTCGACGAAGTGATCCGCATCATTCGCCGCGAGGAAGAGCCCAAGCCGGTGCTGATCAAGCGCTTCAAGCTCTCCGAAGAACAGGCCGAGGCGATCCTCGAGACCAAGCTGCGCCACCTGGCCAAGCTCGAGGAAATGAAGATCCGCGACGAGCAGGAGCGGCTGGCGGCCGAGCGCAAGGAGCTGGAAACGCTGCTCGCCAGCAAGGCGAAGCTGACCCGCCTGATCCGCGCCGAGATCGTCAGCGACGCCGAAGAGTACGGTGACGAGCGGCGCACGCGCATCGTCGAGCGCGCGGCGGCGCAGGCGATCGAGGCGAGTGACCTGCTGGCCAACGAGCCGGTGACGATCGTACTTTCGACCGGCGGTTGGGTGCGCGCCGCCAAGGGTCATGATATCGATCCGCGCTCGCTCACCTACAAGACGGGCGACGCATTTCAGGCCGCGGCGCGCGGGCGCAGCACCCAGGCGGCGCTGTTCATCGACACCACCGGCCGCGCCTACAGCCTGCCGGCGCACAGCCTGCCCTCGGCCCGTGGCACAGGTGAGCCGCTGTCGGGCCGGCTCGACCCTCCGGACGGGGCGCGGTTTGCCGGCGTGCTGATCGGCGAGCCGGCGGATCTGTGGCTGCTCGCGACCGATGCCGGGTTCGGGTTTACCGTGCGGCTGGCAGAACTGCACTCGCGCAATCGCGCCGGCAAGGCGGTCATCAATGTGAGCGAGGGCGCGATGGTGCTGCCGCCGGTGCCGGTGCCAGCGACCGAGGCGCGGGTGGCCGCCGTGAACAGCGAAGGGCGGCTGCTGGTATTTCCGCTCAGCGAGGTGCCCGAACTGCCGCGCGGCAAGGGCAACAAGCTGTTCGGCATACCGGGCAAGAAGGCCGAGTCGCGCGCGGAAATGATGATCGCGGTGGCCGTTGCGGGCGCCGGCCAATCGTTGCGTGTGTATTCAGGAGAGCGGCAGATGACGCTGAGCGCCGCCGACCTCAGGCACTACCAGGGCGAGCGCGCGCAGCGCGGCGCGGTGTTGCCGCGCGGCTGGCGTAGCGTGGAGCGCATCGAGGCGTTTGACCCCGGCTAGAAATCGGCGGTCGTGGTCGTGGCTGCCACGACGCTGAGGTCCTGGGGATAGGTGGCAAAGCTGAGCGTGCTGGGCAGCAGCGCTGTCTCGTGGATCGCCGGATCGTCGGCGTCGCAGGTGTACGCCAGCGTATAGGTGCCCGCCGGCATGAAGGCGATCGAATAGGCATATGTACTGCTCTGGTCGAGTGCCGCCGTGGCGGTCACCAGCGGCTGGACCGCCGGCGCTGCGCCCGATGCGGGCACATAGATATCATCGGGTACGACCGCGCTGCCCTCGTACGCATAGACCACCGGCGCATGTAAGCCGCAATTCGACTGGGCCGCCAGCGTGGTGGGCTGGAAGGTGCCGGAAATCGTACCCACCTGCGAGTTGTCGACCAGGCGCAATACCGGTTTGAAAATGTAGTCGCTCGCTTGTCCGGGCGAGGCGATGATTGATCGGCTCAATACCAGGTCGATGGTGAAACTGGCGACTCCGCCCTGCGGCATGGTAAAGCCCTGGATGAGCTTGAGGCCGGTCTCGGCGCCGCTCGGGATGGTCAGATTGTGTTGCCCGGTGGCGTCGATGATGTAGGAAGCTCCGGGCGTCGGATCCACGATCAACCGCACCCACGCGTACTGCCCGGCCGGCACGCTCGCGGCGTCAAGCAATGCGGCGCTCTGGCCGCCGCTCAAGCTGAGCAGATCGAAGCCCTTGGCTGGTGAAAAATCGAAGGCCACGGCATTGCCGCTCACCGGTTTGACTTCGACGCCGGTGAACTGGATCCACACCTTGGTCGCGCCAGTGATGACTGAGTCGGTGAGTCCGAGATTCAGCGTCGATGTCTGCGAGCTTTTGCTGTCGCCCCAGCCACACGCGGCCAGTGTGCTCAGGGCCAGCATTGAGGCCATCGCCAGAGCTGCGATTCTTCCGCCATTCATACCCACCACCCGTCGATCGCAGCGGAGAAACGGAGGCTGGCCGTAGCCAGCCCCCGCACGATTGGCACACCGGCCTGGGCTATTTTGCGGCCGGAGGCGGATTCGGGAGCTTCATCTTGATCGCCGCGGCGGCCGCTTCGGCCTTGGCATTCACCTCATTCGCCGTGTTGACGGCTTCCTCGATGTTGCCCGCTGCGAATGCAGCCTGTGCCTTGCTCCAAAGCGAGGCTGCATCGGCAATGCCGGTCTTGGCGGCGGCCAGGTCCACCCCTGCCGGCAGGTGCTTGCTCTTGCCGAGCGCCGCGACGCGGCTGGTAACGGAAGCGACGAGCGCAGGCACGGCAGTGGCCATCGCGGGCCATTGGGCGCTCATCGTCTTGACGACCTCGTCTTTCTTGAGCATGGCGGAGCCGAGCAGGCCCTGGGCATCGCTCAGCACCGCCGGCGCCCCGGCGAGTACCGCGGCGTAGTCCTTTTGGTCGAATGCGGCCTTAAGCTCGGCCACCTTCTTCTGCACGGCAGCGAGCTGATCGGGGACGTACTTGCCGGCACCCGGGGCCGCAGCGCTGATCGCGCTGTCGATTCCGGCCAGTGCATTCTGTGCCGGCTCCATCTGGTTGGCGCAGGCGCCCAGCATCAGCACGGCCGCGGCCGCCAGCAAGCCAACGGTCTTGATCTTTAGAGTGGTCATTGCGGTCTAGCTCCTAAAATAGGTTTCGTTGCAGGCCGGTTCCCGGCGTTGCCGCAACCTGCCAGCGCGCGATGTTAACGCTTCGCAGCCATGGTCGCTCGCATTACGCGGACGCGCTATTCGCCGGCGCGATGACAGCTTACGAGGCTTGCGCCCACGCTGCGCAGTGCTGGCGCCTCATGGGTGCAGCGCAGCACCGCCAGCGGGCAGCGATCGCAGGAACACGCAACCGCCGTGAGCACCCTCCGGCGCAGGCATGGCGGCAGGCGCTGGCGCCTGCGGGGCGGCGCGCCCGGGATCAGGGACCGGATTCGCAGCCAGCAACGCTTGCGTGTAAGGGTGCCGCGGGTTGCCATAGAGGGCGTCGCGGGCCGCCATTTCCATTGCCTGCCCGCGGTAAATCACCAGCACCCGCTCGCACAGGAAGCGCACCGTGGCCAGATCGTGGGCGATGAACAGCAGTGAGAGCCCGAGTTCGTCGCGCAGGTCGCGCAGCAGGTTGGCGATCTGCGAGCGGATCGACACATCGAGGGCGGCCACCGGTTCGTCGCAGACCAGGAGCCGCGGTCGCAGGATCAGCGCGCGCGCCAGCCCGACGCGCTGCGCCTGTCCGCCCGAGAGTTGGTGCGGGAAATACCCGAGCAGTTCGCTGCCGATGCCCACGCGCGCCAGCATCTGCGTGACCCATTCCCGGTGCTGCCTTTGTGCTGCGGGCCGGAATTCCAGCAGCGGCTCGGCCACCAGTTGGGCCACGTTCATCCGCGGGTCAAGCGCACCGAGCGGGTCCTGAAATACGATCTGGATATGTTCGCGCGCCGCGCGCAATTGCTCGCCGCGCAGCTGGAGCAGATCGTGCCCCTGGAACAGCACGGTGCCGGTGGCAGGAATCAGTCGCAGCAGCGCGCGGGCAATGCTGGATTTTCCGCTGCCGGATTCGCCCACCAGGCCGAGGCTGTCACCCGCCGCCAACGTGAAGCTGACCCCGCCCACGGCAGCGGCGCGCCGCTGCGCCGCTGGATCCGCGCCCTCCTCGTAGCGGACGCGCAGATCGCGCACCTCGAGCAGCAACGCTGCGCCGGAGCTCTCGCTCATGTCCATGCCGCGGCGAGTTGGTCTGCCGTGCCCTCGAAGTGACAGGCGACAGCGCGCCCCCCTGGCAAGGCGCGCAATTCCGGGCGCTGGCTGCAGCGTTCGTGTACCAGCGGGCAGCGGGGCGCAAAGGCGCAGCCCGGCGCGAGCTTCGCCAGGTCAGGCGGTTGGCCGGGGATTGACGGGAGCCGCGCCGGTACCGGCAGGTCCAGGCGCGGGAGCGAGCGCAGCAGCCCAGCGCTGTAGGGGTGGCGGGGTGCTGCGTACAGCTCTGGCGCGCTGGCCTGCTCGACCAGACGGCCGGCATACATAACGGCGACCCGCCCGGCCACGGAGGCGAGCGCGCCGAGATCATGGGTCACGAACATGATGGCTACGCCGGTCTGTGCACGCACCGTGCGCAGCAGCTCGAGCACCTGGGCCTGCACGGTGACGTCGAGTGCGGTGGTCGGTTCATCGAGCAGGAGTAACTCCGGTTCGCACATCAGCGCCATGGCAATCATGACGCGCTGGCGCATGCCTCCCGAGAGCTGGTGCGGATACTGGCGGAGCCGCTCGTCCGGAGCGTCGATCTGCACCGTCGCGAGCAGTGCGGCGGCGCGCGAGCGCGCGGCCCGGCGCCCCAGCCGCAAGTGGTGCCGCGCGCCTTCGGTGAGCTGCGTGGCGATGGTCAGATATGGATTGAGCGAACTCATCGGCTCCTGAAAGACCATGGCGATACGCCGGCCGCGCAGCGCCGCGAGGCGCGAGGGCGCGGCGCCCAGCAGCTCTTCGCCGCGGTAGCGCACGCTCCCGCTGAGGCACGCCGCCGGGCCGTTGAGGCCCAGCAAGGCGAGCAATAGCTGAGTCTTGCCGGAGCCCGACTCGCCCACTATGCCGAGGAATTCGTGCGGTGCGAGATCGAGATCCAGCTGGTCCACGGCGCGTACTTGCTGCGCCGCGCTGCCGTAGCGGACGGTGAGCGAGCGCAATTGCAGCAGGGCGCCGCCGGCCTCAGCCATGCTGGCCGTCCTGGCGCGGGTCGAGCGCATCGCGCAGCGCATCGCCCAGCCGGTTGAGGCAGATGATGATCGTCGCCAGGAACGCCGCCGGGAACACCAGCAGGTGCGGATTGGCCTGCATCTCGTTCGCACCTTCGGCCACCAGCGAACCGAGCGAGGCGAGCGGCGCGTGCACGCCGAGTCCGAGGAAGCTCAGCAGCGCTTCAAACAGGATGATGCCGGGGATCGTCAGCGTGGCGTAAACAGCCACCAGGCCGATGAGATTGGGCAGTACATGGCGCCAGATCATGGCGGGCGTGCGCACGCCGAGCGTGCGCGCCGCGGCGATGTATTCCTGCGCGCGGATGCTCAGCGTCTGGCCGCGCACGATGCGCGCCAGGTCGAGCCAGGAGACTGCGCCAATGGCGATGAACACCAGGAGAAAGTTCCGCCCGAACAGCACCTCGAGCACGATAACGAAGGGAATGAATGGCACGGAATAAAGCACATCGACCGTGCGCATGGCCAAGCCGTCAAGGCGACCGCCCACGAAGCCCGCCACCGCGCCCCACAGCACGCCGATCACGACGCTGATCAGGCTGGCCGCGATGCCGACCAGCAGCGACACGCGGCAACCCCACATCACGCGCACCAGCAGGTCGCGTCCGAGGCTGTCGGTGCCGAACAGCTGTCCGCCCCGCAGCGTCGGCCCCAGGAAAATCCGCGTCCAGGCCGGCGTCGCGTAGTCGTAGGGGGACAGCCACGGCACCAGCACGGCCGCGGCGACGATCAGGCCCAGGAGGGCGGCGGCGAGCACCGTGCTGCGCCGCGCGCACAGGCGCCGCACGCTCTGGCGCCACAATTCACCCTGCTCGCCGCTGCGGTTCATGTGCGGACCCGAAGGCGCGGGTCCAGCCACGCGTAGCACAGGTCTACGAGCAGATTGAAGCCGATGATCAACGCGCCGTAGAGCACCGTGATGCCGGTCACCAGCGTGTAATCGCGGTTGAGCGCGCCAGTGACGAAGGAGCGGCCGATGCCGGGCAGTCCGAACACCTGTTCGATGACGATCGAGCCGGTCAATACGCCGGCGAGCGCCGGACCCAGAAACGACAGCAGCGGCACCAGCGTCGGGCGCAGTGCGTGCCGCAACAACACGGCGCGCGTGGGCAGGCCCTTGGCCCGCGCCGTGCGTATCCACGGTTGACCGAGCGCGTCGATTGCGGCCGCGCGAACGATGCGCGCGATGTATGCGGTGTACGGCAGGGACAGCGCGAGCGCGGGCAGCAGCAGGTGGCGCCACGAGCCCGCGACCCAATCGCCGGCGGGCAACCAGTGCAGCCGCATCGCGAATACCAGTATCAGGAGCGGCGCGGTGACGAACACCGGCACCGAGATGCCGAGCATCGCCAGGCCCATCGGCAACTGGTCGCGCCAGCCTCCCGGGCGGGTCGCCGCCAGCAGGCCAATGCCGCCGCCCAGCGAGCAGCGCGATCAGCATGGCAGCGCCGCCAATGGCGGCGTCGATGGGCAGGCCCTGGGCAATAAGCTCGTTGACCGAAGTGTTGCGGTACTGGAATGAAGGCCCGAAATCACCGTGCGCCAGCTCGCCCAGGTAGCGCAGGTATTGGCGCCACACCGGCTCGTCCAGGTGATAGCGCGCCTCGATGGCGCGCTGGATCTGCGGCACCAGCACTTTGTCGGAGTCGAAAGGGCCGCCGGGCGTGAGGTGCAGAAGCAGGAAGGCGAGCGTGGCGATCACCAGCAAAGTGGGCAGTGCGGTGAGCAGTCGGCGCAGCAGGAAGCGCGTCACCCTAGTTCGCCTGATGCTCGAGCAGGTACATGTATTGCGACAGATTCCGGTCCTGGATATTGCTGGTCCAGCCGCGCACATAGGACTTGATCAGATGCCGGGTCGCGTAATAGTAGAGTGGGATGCAGGCCACGTCCTGGTTCAGAATCGATTCGGCCTGCGCCAGTTGCGCGAGCCGCCGCGCCCCGTCGGCCTCGTTGCCGGCCGCGGCCAGCAGTGCGTCGTAACGCGGGTTCGAATAGCCGCCGTCGTTATAGCCGAAGCCGGTCTGGAACAGCTGCAGGAACGTGAGCGGATCGGGGTAGTCGCCGATCCAGGCGTAGTGGAACAGTTCAAGCTGCTTTAGGTGGCGCTCATTGAGCTGCACGCGGAACTCCTCGTTGTAGGTTTGCACTTCGGCGCCCAGGTTGGCGCGCCACATCGCGGCCACGGCCTCGTAGGTGCGCCGATTGTCCGAATCGGTGGGATAGTGCAAATCGATGCGCAGTGGGCGGCGATCCGAATAGCCGGCTTGCGCGTAGTAGCGGCGCGCCAGCGCATGCCGGTCGGCTTCCGGGAGCCGCGCCCAGCCCGGTACCGGCGCGGCATAGCCGGGCAGCGGCGGGGTAGGCGTAAAGGCCGGCTGGTACAGGCCCTGGCGCACGTACCGCACCAGAGTTTCGCGATCGACCCCGAGCGTCAGGGCCATGCGCAGCGCGCGGTTGCCCGCGAACGGGGCGCGCGTGACGTTTATCCCCAGCACGAAATTTCCAAGGTAGGGCGCGCTGACCACCTGGTCGCCCAGGCGCGCGCGCAGCCAGGCGGTCTGTTCGGCCGAAAACGAATCGGTGAACGCCAGGTCGCCGGCGAAGAAGCGCTCGGTCTGCGCAGCGCGATCGAGCGGCAGGTACACCACCTGCTGCAGCTGCACCTGCGCGGCGTCCCAGTAGCGCGGATTCTTCACCAGCGTCACGCGGCCGCCGATGAGGTACTCCTGCAGGCGGAACGCGCCATTGCTCACCATGAATTCCGGGCGGACCCAGTCGTCGCCGTGGGCGCGGATCGCGGGCTGGTACTGCGGATAGGTATAGGACTTGGTCAGCAGGCTCAGCAGGAACGGGATGGGTGCGTTCAGCTCGACGCGCACCGTGCGCTCGTCGGGCGCGGAGATGCCGAGCGCCGTGACATCGAGTCGTCCCTCGCTGATCGCCAGCGCATTGCGCACCGGCGCCAGCGCCTCTGCATAGTCCGAGGCAGTGTGCGGGTCGACCGTGCGCCGCCACGCATAGACGAAATCCGCCGCCCGGATCGGCTCGCCGTTCGACCAGCGCGCCGCGCGCAGGTGAAAGGTCCAGATGCGGCCGTCGGCGCTGGTTTCCCAGCGCTCGGCGACGCCGGGCCCGGGTTCGCCGTCCTGGCGCAGGCGTGTCAGCCCTTCAAACAGGTCGTCGAGCACGTGCGCGGCCGGCACATCAGTGGAAATCGACGGGTCGATGCTGCGCATCCCGCCCGCGTCGACAGCGCGCGCCAGCCTTTGCGCTGCCGCCAGGCGCGTGCCGACGTGCATCGCGCGTTGCGCAATCCGGGCGGATGGCTCAGGGCCGCAGGCGCAGAGCGCGAGCAGCACGGCCGCCGCTGCCCCTGCCGTCAGCAGGCCTGACGCGGCGCGCGGGCGTCGGCGCGGCGAGCTCACGACTTGAGTACGACCTCTTCGGGAGCGTGCACCAGGTAGCCCTGGATGTACTGCACGCCGAGCTGCCAGACGACGGCCATCGTATTGGCGTCCTCGATCCGCTCGGCCACGGTCTGGATCGCGCGCTTGCTCGCGCCCTCGACGATGGCGCGCACCCGCTGCTGCAATTCCGGGTTGGCCGCCAGGCCCTGCATCAGCGAGCCGTCAATCTTCAGGAAGTCTACCGGCAGGGCGGCGAGCAGGCCGTGGGAATCGCGCCCGGCGCCAAAATGCTCGACCGCGAGCTTGATACGGCGCTTACGCAGTTCGCCAAGCAACACCTGCGCCTGCGGCAGGTGCCGCTCGGCGACCGCTTCGGTGACCTGCACGCACAGGCGCTGCGGGTCGGCCTCGGTCGACTTGAGTTCGCCCTCGAGCCACTCTGCCAGCGTGGTATCGAGCACGCTGTCGCGCGACAGCCGCACGAACATCTGGTCGGGTTGCCGCTTGGCGATGACCTCCAGCGCGGCTCGCAGCACCCAGCGGTCGATGTTGCGCATCAGGTCGTTCCGTTCCGCAGCCGGGAGGAATTCCGACGGCAGCACTTCGCGTGCCTGCGTGTCGAGCATGCGCACCGCGACATCGAAAATCTTCTGGGCGCTACCGCTCAGGCTGGCAATCGGCTGCTGCACCAGGTGAAAGCGGTTTTCGGCCAGCGCCGCCCTGATGTGCTTGACCCAGACCTGGTCATAGGCCAGTACGCGTGTGTCCTGGTCGACGCGCTCGTTGACGTACACCTGGCTGCCGCCTCGCTCCGCGCAGCGTTGCACCCCGGCCAGCGCCACCGCGATGCCCGCGTCGAGGTTCTGGTCTGCGCTGCTCAGCAGTGCCAGGCCAGCCGACGAGGTGACGCGCAACGTGCGCTCGCCGACCGTGAAGGCATGTTTGGCGATCCGTTCGACCAGGCTCTCGCTCCAGGCCTCGGCATCGCGCGTGTTACCACGTTCGAGCAGCAGCAGCAGGCTGGCCGCGCCGAAGTGGCCCGCAATGTCGTTCGGACCCAGCATCGCGCGTACCTGCGCGGCGTACAGCGTCAGGAATCCCTCGGTGGCGGTGGTCGCCGATTTCCTTCGCGAGTTCCGGGAACTTGTCCGGGCGCAGCAGCGCCAGGCAGCGCACGCCGCCCGAGGGTGGGTTGGTCAGCCGCTCCGTGCACAGCCGCAGCAGGTGCTGGCGCAGCCACAGGCCCGTGGTCGGGTCGCGACAGACGGCATCGGCGAGCTCGGTGGCGAGCTGCCGATCATCGCGCTTGTGCGCAGGCACGATCAGCTGGACGCAGGGCTCGCTCTCGAATTCGCCCGCCGCCAGCACCAGCTCGAGGGCGACGCCGGAACCATCGGCAAGCACGGCGCCGGCCTTCAGCAGGTGATCGCTCCATCGACCCTGCAGACAGGCCGACAGCGCGCCTTTCAGCGGCGCCTGGGTTTCGCCGTCAAACAGATCCATGACCGGCTGGCCGGCCAGCGCGCTGGCGTCGGCGTAGCCGAACAGCTCGAGCCACGAAGCGTTGACCTGCACCACAATGCCTTCCTGCACCTGGGCGATCGCGTCATTGGAGCGGTGCAGGACCGTTTCCAGTTGCCGGCGGTAATCCTGCGCGGTGCGCAAGGTGTTGGTGAGCGTGCGCTCCATGCGGAAGGCGCGCAATTCCCGGTGGATGACGGCCTGGACGTGCTCGGGGCTGGCGATCGACACCGTATCGCGCGCGCCGCGCGCCATGTCCGCGCCGGTGACCGTATGGTCCGCGCTTTCGCGGATCACGATGAGCGGCACGCCCGCGGCCATCTGATCGCGCACCGCCGCAATCGCCGCCAGCTGTTCCGGGGTGGGCGCAAACAGCACCAGCAGTTCCGGGTTGAGCTGCTCGAGCGCGTCCGGCACATCCTGGGCGTCGGGTATCCAGGTGCAATGCGCGGCCATGCCGCTGTTGCGCAGCAGGCTGTTGAGCGTCTCCACGGAGTCGCGCGAGACGCTTTGCACCAGCACGGGTACGGCCGTGGTATCGCTCAAAAGGGCTCCATGGCCGGGCAGCCAGATGCGCCACGGCGAATATGGAAAATTCTAGCACTAAGCCCCGCCGGCACCGTGCGCCAGGCCGCGGTTTGCCCTGATACCCAGGCGGGCATGGGTAGTGGGGCCGGTGGCAGCCAAACAGTGATGCCGTTATCATACGCGCCCCTCTGAATGGCCCGACTTCTCGGTCCATGGGACCCACTGACGAGGTCTGAAATGTCGAGTTATACGACCAGCGAAATCCGTGCGGGCATGAAAGTCATCCTGGAAGGCGACCCGTACGCGATCGTCGACAACGAATTCGTCAAGCCGGGCAAGGGGCAGGCCTTCAACCGCATCAAGGTGCGCAATCTCAAGAACGGCCGCACCATCGAGCGCACCTTCCGCTCGGGTGAGTCGCTCGAAGCCGCCGACGTCATGGACGCCGAAATGCAGTACCTCTACAACGACGGCAATTTCTGGCACTTCATGATTCCGGAGAATTTCGAGCAGTACGCCACCGACAAGGCGGTGGTCGGTGACAACGCCGTGTGGCTCAAGGACGGCATGAACTGCACCGTCACGCTCTGGAACAACGTGCCGCTGGTGGTGACCCCGCCGGCGCACGTAGAGCTGAAGATCATCGAGACCGATCCGGGCCTGCGCGGCGACACCGCCACGGGCGGCCAGAAGTCGGCCAAACTGGAGACCGGCGCCGTGGTGCGGGTGCCGCTGTTTCTCAATGAAGGCGAGGTGATCCGCGTCGATACCCGCACCGGCGAGTATGTATCGCGCGCCAAGAGCTGAGTGCAGCTGCGTAATCCGGGTCAGGAGTCAGTCGACATGACGAAATTAAGGTCCTGGCGCTGCATCGCCGCCGCCTCTGCCGCGGTGCTGCTGGTGCTGGCTGAGCCAGCACTCGCGGCGGTGCCATTTTCGCTGGCAACGACCCCCGGCCGGTTGCCGAAGAACGTCGTGCCCCGGGCCTACACGATTCGGGTGACCCCGGACGCAGCGTCCCACACACTGCGCGGCACCGAAGCGGTGAGCCTGGATTTTGCGGCCGCCACTTCGACCATCGTTTTCAATTCGCTCCACCAGACCCTCCACCAGGTGCGACTCGATGGCGTACCCGTCAAGACCGTAGTTTCCAGCGACGAGCAGCAGCTGAGCACCGTGACGCTGGCGGCGCCGGCACCTGGCGGGCGCCACACGCTGACCTTTGCCTACGACGGCAAGATCGAGACCACGCCGGTGGGGCTGTTCGCGCAGCCGTACCTCAAGCCCGGCGGCGGGCAAGGCGTGTTGCTGTCCACGCAATTCGAGGCCACCGAGGCGCGGCGCATGTTTCCGTGCTGGGACGAACCCGCATTCCGCGCCACCTTCCAGTTGTCAGTGGTCGTGCCGGCGAACTGGGTGGCGATCTCGAACATGCCGGTCGCCGGGCGGGTGCGTCGCGGCCAGCTGACTACGGTCCGCTTTGAACGTACGCCGAGCATGCCCAGCTACCTGGTGCATTTGTCAGCCGGTGACCTGGCCGGAATATCCGGCCACAGCGGCGCCACCCGACTGGGCGTCTGGGCGGTGCGTGGCCAGGAGCAATACGGCGCCACCGCGCTTGCGAACGCGCGCCAGATCCTCGCTGATTACAACGACTACTTTGGAATTCCCTTTCCCCTGCCCAAGCTCGATTCCATCGCCGTTCCCGGCGGTTTCCAGGGCGCGATGGAGGATTGGGGATCGATTTCCTACAACGACCAGCTGCTGCTGGTCACGCCGTCCAGCACGCTGGCCGACCGCCAGGAAATCTACAGCGTTCAGGCGCACGAAATGGCCCACCAGTGGCATGGCGATCTCGTCACCATGGGTTGGTGGGATGACATCTGGCTCAACGAGAGTTTCGCCTCGTGGCGCGCGGCGGCGGAAACCGATCGGCGCAATCCCGCCTGGCACTGGTGGGAGGGACAGGATTTAAGCAAGGAAAATGCGATGGCGGCTGATGCGCGCGTGGGCGCGCACGCGATCGAGCAGCACGTGACCAATGAACTGGAGGCGGTCTCGGCCTTTGATCCGCAGATCACCTACGACAAGGGCCAGGCGGTCTTGCGCATGCTCGAATCCAACCTGGGGCCCGATGTGTTTCGCGCGGGCGTCCGCAATCTGATCAAGGCCCGGGCCTACTCCAACGCGAGCACGGCCGACTTGTGGAACGCGCTGGGCGCGGCCAGCAACCGCGACGTAGCCGGGATCGCCACCAGCTGGACGCAGCAACCGGGCTTCCCGCTGGTCACTGTCACCGCCCGCTGCGCGAGCGATGGCTCGCGCACCATCAGCTTCGCGCAGCGGCGTTTCCTGCTGCAGGGGCAGGATCCGGCCGGCGACTCGCATTGGCAGGTGCCGCTGCTGATCCGCTCCGGCGTGGATGGCGCGGTGCAGCCGGTATTGCTCACGCGCGATGGGCAGCAGGCCGCGGCCGGATCCTGCCATGAGCCGCTGAGCGTCAATGCCGGCGCGGTCGGCTACTATCGCGCCGCCTACGACGACGACACGCTGCAGGCCAACACGCGGGACTTTGCGCGGCTTCCTGTCGGCGACCGCATCGCCCTGCTGGATGACCAATGGGCGCTGGTCGAGACCGGTGTGCAGCCCCTGCCCAGTTACCTGGCGCTGGCTACGGCCATGAACGGCGACCTGAACGAGCGCGCCTGGAGCCAGATCGTCGCGGCGCTGGGCGTCATGGAATACAACGAGCGCGGCGCGCCCAATCACGACGCCTACGCCGCATACGCCCGCTCGATCCTCGGGCCCGTGGCCGCTCGCCTGGGCTGGAATGCGAACCCCGAGGAGACCCCGGGCATCCAGAGCTTGCGCCGCACCGTGATCGCTGATCTTGGCGCCTGGGGTGATACGGCGACGATCGAGGAGGCGCGCCGGCGCTTTGCCGCCTTTCTCAAGGATCGAGGCGCAATCGGCGCGGATGACCAGAGCATCGTGCTGACCATCGTGGCGCGCTATGCCGATGAAGCCACTTTTGATCAACTGCACGCCGTGGCCAAGGCCGCCGCCAATGAGGCCGAGCTGCGGCGCTATTATTCGGCGCTGATGAACGTCCGCGACGCGCGGCTTGCCCGCAGCGCTGCCGACATCGCGCTCTCGAGTGAGATTCCGCCGCAGGCTGACGCACTCCGTTCGGGCCTGATAGTGGACCTCCAGAAGGAGCACCCGGAGCTCGCCTGGACCACTTTCAGCGCACATGTGGACGCGCTGCTGGCGCCGTACCAGCCCTACGGACCGCTCTACCTGGCCCAGTACATGCCGGGGGCCTTCTGGAATTCGCTGCCGCTGGAGCAGCTCGAAGCCTGGCTTAAGGCACACCTGCCGGAAGAACTGTCACCGCAACTGGCGCGCGGCATGGAGGCGGCCCGCTTCAAGGTTGCCTTGAAGGCCAGGCTGAATGAGGCGGTTGATCGTTACCTCGCCACTCGCCCCTAGGAAAATCGTTCAGGCGCGCTCGCTCGTGAATGCGAGCACTTCCTCGATTCGCCCGGCGCCACACGCGATCATCAGCAGCCGGTCGAACCCGAGTGCCACTCCGGCGCAGGCGGGCAAGCCAGCTGCCAGCGCCGCGAGCAGGAATTCGTCCGACGCCGGAACCACCTGCTTGCGCGCGGCGCGGGCGCGCTGATCGGCGGCGAAGCGCTGCGCGCTGCTCGGCGGCGTCGGCCAGTTCCTCGTAGCCGTTGGCGAGTTCGACGCCATGCAGGTAAAGCTCGAAGCGCAGTGCGACGCGCGCGTCGGCCGGATCCACGCGCGCCAGCGCTGCCTGGCTGACCGGATAGCGGTGCACGAACACCGGGCCATCTCGCCCCAGCTGCGGGCCGATGCGCGCGCCCATCAGCAGGTCAAGCAGTTCATCGCGCGCGCAGCTGCGCACCAGTGCATCGTCGAACCCGGCCCCGCGGGCGCAATCGGCCAGGGCCTGGTCCGTGTCGCGCAGCGGATTGCAGCCCAGCGTGTCCATGAAGACCTGTTCATAGCTCAGTCGCTGCGCCGGCGCTTCCCGCCGCCGCGCCGAGCAGCCGGCGCAGCAGGGCGTCAACTTCGGCCATGAGCGCCGCGAGCGCCCAGCCGCACCGGTACCACTCGATGATCATGAACTCGCTGTTATGCAGCGCGCCCTGTTCCGCGCCGCGAAACACATGGCACATCTGGTAGATGTCAGCCGCTCCCCGCCGCGAGCAGCCGCTTCATCGCGTATTCGGGCGAGGTGTGCAGGTAGCGCGGTCGGTCGCGGCTGCCCGGCCAGCGCACTTCAGCCGAATGGAGGTTGAGGTCGGTGACCGCGAAATTCACCAGCTGCGGGGTGTCGACTTCGAGCACACCGCGCCCGGCGAAGAAGTCGCGCACCTCGGCCAGCATGGCGGCGCGGCGGCGGAGCCGCTCGAGGCTGGCGCCGGGCCGCCACTCACGCGTGGCTTCGTTCACGCTCTGGCCGCGCTGGCGCCGGCTCCGCCGCCGGTGTCCAGCGTGCCCAGCGCCTGCCCGACGCGCAGTCGGGATCCCGCGCTCAGCCCGGCCTGCCAGTGGCCCGCGCCCGGCGGCAGCAGCAGGATCACCGTCGATCCCATGTTGAAGCGCCCGAGTTCCGCGCCGCGCGGCAGGCGGGCCGCGCCGGGTGCAGCGGGCACCGGCAGCGCGACGGCGCCGCGCTGGCGCCGTGGGGCGATGTCGCCGTGCCAGACCGTGCCCATGCTGCCGACGAACAGCGCGCCCACCATCACCAGCGCATGCGTTCCATGCTCGCCGGCGAACTCCAGGATCACGCGCTCGTTGCGCGCGAACAAGCCGGGAACGTGGCGCGCGGTCGCGTCGTTGACGCTGAACAGTCGGCCGGGCACGTAGCGGGCCCCTTTCAGGGTGCCCTCCAGCGCCATGTGGATGCGGTGGTAATTGAAAGGCGCCAGGTAGATCGTCATGAACAGGCCGCCCTCGAGGCGGGCGGCGAGGGCTTCATCGCCCGCCAGGAGCGAGCGCAGCGAGTAGTACTGGCCCTTGGCCTGCAACAGCTGTCCCTGCGCGCTCGTGCCGAGCGCGCTGATGCGGCCGTCGACCGGGCTGTCGATCGCCAGCGCCGCGGGCGAGGGCGGTCGACTACCCGCACGCAGCGCGCGGGTAAAAAAGGCATTGAAACTCGCATACCCCTGCGGATCGGGCTCAGCGGCCTCGCCGAGCTCCGGGCGGTACCCGCGCATGAAGGCGGCGATCAGCGGCCGGCGTATCCAGGCGGCGCGCGCGCGCGCCAGGCGGCCGATCAGGCGCGACAGCAGGAGCTGCGGCAGCAGGTATTGGAGTAGCGCAAACCACCTGCCGCCCGCAGCCGCTGCTGCGCTCACAGCATCCCCGCCTGCGCCAGCGCTTGCAGGTCTGCGCGCATGGCCGCGGCGCTGAACGGCGGTGTGAACACGGCCGCCAGGCGAGCGCGGGAATCGAGCAGATAGAGCGTCGAGGAATGATCAAAGCTCCCCTGGGCGCCCGGTGCCGGGCGCGCCGTGAGGTAGGCGCTCAGGTTCCGCAGCAACGGTGCGAGGGCTCCAGGCGCGGCGCGCAGTCCGATGAAATCGGGGTTGAAAGCTGCCAGGTACCGGCTCAGCACGGCAGGGGTGTCGTGCTCGGGGTCGACGGTAACGAACAGCACCTGCAGCTGGGCGAGCGGCGGGCGCGCCTGCAGCTCGCGCAGTGTCGGCGAGCGTGGCCGGACAGACATCCGGGCAGGAGCTGAAGCCGAAGTACAACAGTGTCGGGTGCCCGTGCAGCGCTTCGGTGCCGAACGGACGGCCGTCGGTCGCGGTGAGTGCGAACGGCTCCAGCGCGCGCGCCTGCGGCAGCCAGGTACCGCCCTGCAGCGTGATGCTCCTTTGTGTCAGCATGTGCGCCGCGTACAGGCCGGCGAGCGCACCGGCCAGACCGATCAGCAGCAGAGGCAACAGGCGCCGCATTTTCATGGCTCGATTATCACATACGCCGCGGCGCGCACCGGCGCGGCCGGTTCCGGTCGCGGACCTGATCCGGCGCGTGACGCGTAGGCTGCAGCGCGCACGGCTCCATTACGGCCACGGCACCGACAACGCACGCGACGACGCGGCGGCGCTGGTCTGGCATGCACTCGCGACTTCCCGCGCGGCCCACGGCGGCGCGGCTCCGCCGGGGCGGCACGCGCCCACAGCTTGCGCTGCTGCGCCGGCTCGTCGCCCGGCGGATGGGCGAGCGCGTGCCCGTTGTCTACCTGACGCGGCGCTGCTGGTTCGCGGGTCTCGAGATGTACGTCGATGAGCGGGTGCTGATCCCGCGCTCGCCGCTGGCCGAACTGATCGAGCGCGCCTTCGCGCCCTGGATCGACCCCGCGCGGGTCCGCCGCGTGGCGGACGTTGGCACCGGCTCCGGGTGCATCGCCATCGCCTGCGCCCGGGCACTGCCGCACGCGCGGGTGGACGCGCTGGATATTTCGGACGCGGCACTCGCGGTAGCTCGGTTGAATATCCGCCGGCATCGACTGGTCCGGCGCGTGCGGGCGGTCAAATCCGATCACTTCAGCGCCCTGGAGTCGGAGGCTTACGATATTATTGTCAGCAATCCGCCCTACGTGGGGCGGGCGGAGCTGGCCACGCTCCCGCCCGAGTACCGGCACGAGCCGGCCGCTGGCGCTGGCGGCCGGGTCGTGACGGGCTTGATTCGGTGCGCGTGATACTGCGCGACGCGCCACGATTCCTGCGGCCCGGTGGCATCCTGGTCGTCGAGGTCGGCAACAGCGAGGCGCGGGTGCGCACGCAGCTTCCCGCGCCTGCCGTTCACCTGGCTGGAATTCGCGCGCGGCGGCGGCGGCGTGTTCCTGCTCACGCGCGAGCAGCTGGCGGCTGGCGGACGGAAGCGGGACTGATGTCGGGCAACACGATTGGCAGGCTGTTCACGGTGACGACCTTCGGCGAGAGCCACGGGCCAGCGCTCGGCTGCATCGTCGATGGCTGTCCGCCCGGGCTCGAGCTGGCCGAGGCCGACCTGCAGCGCGACGTCGACCGACGGCGCAGCGGCACCTCGCATTTTGTCAGCCAGCGCCGCGAAGCGCGACCAGGTGAGGATCCTTTCGGGCGTCTACGCAGGGCCGGACCACCGGCACGCCGATCGGTGTGCTGGTCGAAAACACCGACGCGCGTTCGCGTGACTACGACAAGCTCGCCGACCGCTTCCGCCCGGGGCACGCCGACTACACCTACGCGCACAAGTACGGGCATCGCGATCATCGCGGCGGCGGCCGCTCCTCGGCGCGCGAGACCGTCATGCGCGTTGCGGCCGGCGCCATTGCGCGCAAGTACCTGGCCGAGCGGCTGCAGGTGCGCATCAGCGGCTATCTCAGCCAGATCGGCGCCCTGCGGCTCGATCCGCTGCAGCCACAGGCCGCCTACGAGAATCCGTTCTTCTGCCCCGATCCGGCGCGCGTGCCCGAGCTCGAGAAGCTCCTGTGGGAACTGCGCAGCGCCGGCGACTCGGTCGGCGCGCGCGTCACGGTATGCGCGGCGGGCCTGCCGCCGGGCCTTGGCGAGCCGGTGTTCGATCGGCTCGATGCCGACATCGCCCACGCCATGATGGGCATCAACGCGGTCAAGGCGGTGGAAATCGGCGCCGGCGTGGCCGCCGTCGCGCAGCGCGGCAGCGAGCATCGCGATGAACTGACGCCGAGCGGTTTTCTCAGCAATAACGCCGGCGGCATCCTCGGCGGCATATCCACCGGTCAGGCGCTGCTGGTGCACGTCTCCTTCAAGCCGACCTCGAGCATCCAGGTGCCGGGCCGCAGCATCGATCGCCAGGGCAATGCGGTCGAAATCGTCACCACCGGGCGGCACGATCCCTGCGTGGGACTGCGCGCCACGCCGATTGCCGAGGCGAT
This sequence comes from uncultured Gammaproteobacteria bacterium, assembly GCA_963811485.1. Lineage (GTDB taxonomy): Bacteria > Pseudomonadota > Gammaproteobacteria > Steroidobacterales > Steroidobacteraceae > FEN-1191. The sequence goes on along the minus strand of CAWERO010000006.1, from coordinate 248,877 downwards.
GCTGGCGATCGTGCTGATGGATCACTACCTGCGCCACCGTGCGCAGAACGCGGACGTGGTGCGCGGGCGCGCCGGATATCGAAAAGCAGCGGCGGTGAGGCGCAACAAGCGATGAGCAAGGCGTGGAATGTTGCGGTGCTGGGCGCCACCGGCCTGGTGGGCGAAATGCTGCTGACGGTGCTCGCGGAGCGCAAGTTTCCGGTGCAGGAGCTGTTCCCGCTCGCGAGTGAACGCTCGCTCGGCAAGAGGGTGCAATTCAATGGTCGCGCGGTAGCGGTGATCGATGCGGCCACCTTTGATTTCAGGCGCGCGCAGCTCGGCCTGTTTTCCGCGGGCGGCGACGTGTCGGCGCTGTATGCGCCGAAGGCCGCCGCCGCGGGTTGCGTCGTCATCGACAACACCTCGCACTTCCGCTACCAGGCGGACATTCCGCTGGTGGTGCCCGAAGTGAACGCCGCGGCGATCGCGCAGTACAAGAACCGCGGCATCATCGCCAATCCGAACTGCTCGACCATCCAGATGGTGGTGGCGCTCAAGCCGATCCACGACGCGGTGGGCATCGAGCGCATCAACGTCGCCACCTACCAGTCGGTGTCCGGCGCCGGGCGTAAGGCGGTCGAGGAGCTCGGCGAGCAGACCGCGCAGCTGCTCAATGGCCGGCCGGTCGAAGCGAAGGTCCTGCCGCGGCAGATCGCCTTCAATTGCATCCCGCAGATCGACAAGTTCATGGACAACGGCTACACCAAGGAAGAAATGAAGATGCACTGGGAGACCCGCAAGATCTTCGGCGACGAGGCGATCAGCGTGAATGCCACGGCGGTGCGCGTGCCGGTGTTCTACGGGCATTCGGAGGCGCTGCACATCGAGACGCGGCGGAAGATTTCCGCGGCCGACGCGCGCGCGCTGCTGGCGCGTGCGCCCGGCGTGCAGGTGATGGACGAGCGCAAGCCGGGCGGCTACCCCACGGCAGTTACCGAAGCAGCGAACCACGACACGGTATATGTCGGGCGCATTCGCGAGGATATGACCCATGAGCGCGGTCTTAACCTATGGGTCGTGGGCGACAATATCCGCAAAGGCGCAGCCACCAACGCAGTCCAGATCGCGGAGATTTTGGTCCGGGAGTATTTATAAGTTATATTGCCGGGCAAATAGCCACCGGGCCAAGGAAAGCGGCGCAACTGGCTGTTTTCTAATGGAGTAGCCGCTCCATAAGGCCCACTGGGAGATCTGATGTCCTTGCGTTATGTCGTACGAGTGCTGGCTCTGGCGGCCCTGATGCCTGCTGGTGCGATGGCGCTGGGATCTGGGGGATATTCACCTCAAATCGGCCCTGAATGCGCCGCTCGACGCGGACATCGACCTGAGCGCCACGCCTGAAGAACTGGCCGGCCTCAAGGTCGCGCTCGCGAGCCGCGAGAGCTTTTCCCGCTACGGGCTCGACTACCCCGCGTATCTCGATTCCGTGACGCTGATGCCCGGCCAGAGCCGGGACGGGCGCGACGTGCTGCAGGTGCGATCGCGCGACGTGGTCACCGAACCCTTTGCGACGCTGCTGATCGAGGCCAACTGGGCGCGCGGCCGGCTGGTGCGCGAATACACCGTGCTGCTTGATCCGCCGGTGTTCACCGGCGACAAGGCCAGCGCGGCGGCTGCCGTTGCCGCACCCGAGCTCGCGCCGCAGGCGCACTCCGGCACGGTTGAAGGTCCCGCTCCGGTGCCCGCAACGGCGCCCGAATCAACCCCCGGATCAAATGAAGCCGCGCCGGCCACAGCAGTGGAAGCAGCGCCGGTCCCAGCTGCAGCGCCGGGGCCGGTGAGTAGCAACTATCTCGTGCAGCGCGGCGATACGTTGTCGCGGCATCGCCGCGCATAACTATCCGAATTCGCAGCGCGAGCGCGCGCTGGTGGCGCTGTTCCACGCCAATCCGTCGGCCTTCGAAGGCAACATGAATGAGTTGCATTCCGGCGCATCGCTCCAGTTGCCGGATGCGGCCACCGTAGCGGCGATCGGGCCGGGCGAAGCCAATGCCGAAGTCAGTACCCAGTATCACGCCTGGGCTGGCTCCCACGGCACCCGGGAGCAATTGCACCTGGTGCCGCCCACCGAGACTGGAACGCGGTCCTGCAGGCAGTCCCTCGGGCGCCGGTGAGACGGCGGCGCTGCAACAGCGCGTGACGACCCTGCAGGCGCAGCTGACCGAATCCAAGCGCCTGCTCGATCTCAAGAGCTCAGAGCTGGCGAACCTGCAGAAACAGATGGGCCAGGGGAAGACAGCGCCCACTGCGCCCGTCGCGCCCGCGAAATCGCCGCAGGAAGTCCTCAGGGAAGGGCCAAAGCCGGCCGCAGCGCCGACCAACGCGGCGCCGGCGCCGGCGCCGCAGCGCCGGCTCCAAGTGCCAAGCCGGCGAAACCCGTAACCGCGCAGCCTGCAGGCGCCACCAAACAAGGTGGCTCGATTCTCGACTGGCTGCTGGAAAACTGGTACCTGCCGCTGGGCGCGCTGGTCGCGGCAGCCGCGGGCCTGTTCGCCTGGCGCTTCCTGCGCTCACGCCAGGAGCAGGCGTTTGGCCGCACGCTCGATCGACTCTCGAGCCCGCCGTTTGAGGCCGCCGCGCGCTCAGTCCTGCGTCCGGCGGAAACCCAGCCGATGCGGGCACTGGCGAGCAAGGAATCTTCGTTCGTCGTCGAGGAGTCGGGGTCCCATCAGGCGCCGCGCATCAGTGACGGCGACCTGGCGGCGATGCAGGCGGCGCCGGTTGCGGTCGACGACAACGTTTCCGGCGAAGTCGCCGTCGCCCTCGACCAGGGAGATCCGCTGGCGGAGGCGGACTTCCACATGGCCTATGGTCTGTACGACCAGGCCGCCGACCTGGTGCGCATCGCGATTGCGCGCGAGCCGCAGCGGCGCGATCTGAAGCTGAAGCTCCTCGAAGTGTATTTCGTCTGGGGCAACAAGGATCAGTTCCTGCAGCTCGCGCGCGAGCTGTCGACAAGCCGCGACCAGGCGGCCGGTGGCGAATGGGAGAAAGTCGTCATCATGGGCCGGCAGATCGCGCCCGAAGATGCGTTGTTTGCCGCACCCGGCGCCCTGCCAGGCGCGGTCAGCGGTGGCGTCGACCTGAACCTCGAAGGCGGCCAGAATCGCGTCGACTTCGACCTGCTCGGCGAGCCCTCGATCTCGACCGACACACCCGCCGATGCGGTCGACCTCGATCTGGGCGCGGCGCTGGGCGATACCGGTGCCACGGGCCAGATGCGCGCGATGGGCGACACCGGCGTCGATTTCGTACTCGACGATCCGGCCCGGGGCGGTGACGATACCGGCTCGACCCGCGAGATGCCGCAGTCGCATACCGTGACCCTTGATGTGGGTGAAGCGGGCCACGACGCGCCGACGGTGGAAAACCTGCAGCCGGCGGGCATGGATACTCCCACCATCCGCCAGAAGCTCGAAGCCAGTGCACGTCATCGCATCAGTGGCGCCGAGCAGACCGCCGAGCTCGCGATCGATGACCTCGGTCTCGATGTCGCCGCGGGCGACACGGGTCAACACGATGCGGCCGGTGGCGGCAGCGCTGGCCCGACGATGCTGACGGCGCTCGATGATGACACGCGCGAACTGTTCGCCAGGGCGGGGGCCCAGGCCGCGACGCCCGACACCGCGGAAGTGCCGGTTCAGGGCTCGGGAGCCAGCGGCACCTGGTTGTTCACCGACAAGGATTTCTCGGCCGTGCTGCCGGCGATGAGCGCCGACAGCGAGACGCCCACCGAGCTGGTGACGGCGGTCATACCGGGCAGCGATGCGAGCGGTGGCGGTACCACGCAGGTCGAGGCGCTAAAGGGCGGCCCTGACAGCGTCGTTGACCTGGACCTCGACGGGCTCGAGGCCACCAGCGATCCGGGCGCCAAGCTCGATCTGGATGTCGGCCAAAGCACGCCGGCGACCGAAGCGGCCTTCGCGGCCACGCAGCGGCTGGTGGGCGATCCGCTGGTGAGCGATGCGGAGCCGGCGACCATGAGCGAAGTGGGCACCAAGCTCGACCTGGCACGCGCATACATGGACATGGGTGATCCGGAAGGTGCGCGCAGCATCCTCGAGGAAGTGCTGGCAGAGGGCTCGGCCTCACAGAAGACCGAGGCACGGCGGCTGATCGACTCGCTCCCCGGGTGAGGCGGGCGGGCCCTGGCGGCGGGCCATGGTCCGCATCGCGATAGGCATTGAATACGACGGCGCTGCTTTCCACGGCTGGCAGCGCCAGCCGCACGCCAACTCGGTCCAGGAAACGGTCGAAGCGGCCCTCGGCCGCGTTGCCGACAGCCCCGTTGAGCTGACCTGTGCCGGGCGCACCGACGCGGGCGTGCATGCCCGCGCCCAGATCGCGCATTTCGACACCGATGCTGAACGCTCCGCTCGCGCCTGGCTGCTGGGCGTTAACAGCGCGTTGCCGGCGGCAGTCAACCTGCTGTGGGTGCAGCCCGTTCCGGAACACTTTCATGCGCGCTTTGGCGCCCTGCGCCGCTCCTACCGCTATGTGCTGCTCAACCAGCCCACGCCGTTCGTCGCTGGCCGCGGGCCGCGCCCTGGTGGTGTACCGGCCGCTGGATGCCGCCGCGATGCAGGCCGCGGCGCTAGACCTGGTCGGGGAGCACGACTTCAGCGCCTTTCGCGCCGCCGAATGCCAGGCGCAATCGCCCGTGCGGCGGATCGAATCACTCAGCGTGCGCCGCCGCGACGCCTGGATCTGCATCGAGGTGACCGCCAACGCCTTCCTGCACCACATGGTGCGCAATATCGTCGGCACGCTCCTGGCCGTTGGCCTGGGTGACGCGCCGGCGGGTCGGGCGCGCGAGCAGCTCGAATCGCGGCGACGCAGCACGGGCGAGGCCACGGTTGCCGCGCACGGCCTGTACCTCTGGCAGGTGGACTACCCGCCGGAGTTCGGCCTGCCGCGCGATTCCGCTATGATCGACGCTCTCGAAGCCGCCGGGGCCTGAATGTCTTGGTTTGAAAAGATCGTTCCCTCGCGGATCAAGACCGAGCGCCGCTCGCGTTCGGTGCCCGAGGGGCTGTGGATCAAGTGTCCGGCCTGCGACGGCGTGCTCTATCGCGCCGAGCTGGAGCGCAACCTCAACGTCTGCCCCAAGTGCACGCACCACATGCGCATCGGCGCGCGCGCGCGCCTGCTGTCATTCCTCGATCCGGAAGGGCAGCAGGAGATCGGCGCGCGGGTGCAGCCCGAGGATCCGCTCAAGTTCAAGGACAGCAAGCGCTACAAGGACCGCCTGGCGCAGGCGCAGAAGGCGACCGGCGAGCGCGACGCGCTGATTGCGCTGGCCGGAACGCTGCACGGCGAGCCGGTCGTGGCCTGCGCCTTTGAATTCCAGTTCCTCGGCGGCTCGATGGGTTCGGTCGTAGGTGAACGCTTCCGCCGCTCCGTGGACCACTGCGTCGAGCGCACGCTGCGGCCTGGTGTGTTTCTCGGCGACCGGCGGCGCGCGCATGCAGGAGGCGCTGCTGTCGCTCATGCAGATGGCCAAGACCAGTGCCGCGCTGGCGCGGCTGTCGCGCGCCGGGCTGCCGTTCATTTCGGTGATGACCGATCCGACCACCGGCGGCGTGTCGGCGAGCCTGGCGATGCTGGGTGATCTCAACGTGGCCGAACCGCGCGCCCTGATCGGTTTCGCAGGTCCGCGCGTAATCCAGCAGACCGTGCGCGAGACCCTGCCCGAGGGATTCCAGCGCAGCGAATTCCTGCTCGAGCACGGCGCGCTCGACCTGATCATCGACCGGCGCGACATGCGCGACCGGCTGGCTGCGCTGCTGCGGCTGTTGCAGCAGCGTCCGGCACTCGCCACCGGCTGATGGCCTCCCATGCCTGGCGGGCGCACGCTGGCCGAATGGCTGGCATACCAGCAAGACCTCCACCCGCAGGCCATTGACCTCGGTCTCGAGCGCGTGCGGGTGGTCGCGGACCGTCTCGCGCTGCTGCCGCCGCGCGGCCGCAGCGCCATCGTCGGGCGGCACCAACGGCAAAGGGTCGACCGCCACGCTGCTGGCGGCCATGGGCCGCGCGCACGGGGTGCGGGTCGGGCTATTCACCTCGCCGCACCTGCTGCGCTACCCGGAGCGTATCCGCATCGATGGCGACGAAGTGGCTGAAGCCGAACTGTGCACGGTGTTTGAGCAGATCGAAGCGGCGCGCGGCCGTGAATCGCTGACCTATTTCGAATTCAACACGCTGGCGGCGCTGCTGCTGTTTCGCGCCGCGGCCGTCGAGCTGACCGTGCTGGAAGTCGGGCTCGGCGGCCGGCTCGATGCGACCAATCTGGTCGACGCCGACGTCGCCGTGTTGTGTTCGGTCGGGTTGGATCATTGCGACTGGCTGGGCGACACCCTGGATTCTGATCGGCACGGAGAAGGCGGGCATCTTCCGCCCTGGCCAGCCCGTGATTCTCGGCCATGCGCAGCTGCCGGCGACCGTGACGGCCGCGGTGAGCGCGCTGGGCTGCCAGGCGCGCGTGGCGGGCGTCGATTTTAATTGGCGGGTGCACGGCGATGGCAGCTGGGATCTGCACGGCGCGGGCCTGGAGTTCACGCGGCTCCCGGCGCCCGCCTTGTCGGGAGCCATCCAGTATCGCAATGCAGCGGTCGCGGTGGCGGCGCTGCAGGTCGTGCTGGCGCCGCGGGTGCCATCACACGCGGCCATCGCCGTGGCGCTCCGCTCGGTGCAGCTGCCCGGTCGGCTGCAGTTCGTGCCGGGTACGATCGAATGGGTTTTCGATGTCGCGCACAACGAAGCGGCGGCGGCGGTGCTGGCCGGGGAGTTGCACGCGCGGCCGGTGCGCGGCCGCACCCTGGCCGTGTTCGGCGTGCTGGCCGACAAGAACGTGAGGGCGGTTGCGGCGCAGCTCGATTCGCTGGTCGATCACTGGCTGCTGTGCGCGCTGCCCGGACCGCGTTCGCTCACGAGCGAGGAATTGCGCCGCCGCATCGGGACGGTGCGCGGCCAGGCCGAAATCGCCGGCGACGTCGCGGCCGCGGTGGCCCGCGCCGAACAGCTGGCCGGTGCGGGCGATCGCATCCTGGTCTGTGGTTCGTTCCACACGGTGGGGCCAGCGTTGCAGGCGCGTCGGCTATACTGAACGCCACACTGCGGTGAGGGCGCGGCGACTTGCAGGATCATCTCAAAGAACGGCTTACCGGCGCGGCGATCCTGGTGGTGGTGGTCGTGCTGCTGGTGCCGGAAATGTTCCGCGGCCGCCCGGTGGCCGGAATCGACCGCAGCGGCAACAGCCTCGAGGGTCCGCCGCTCCGCAGCTATACGATTGATTTGCGCGATTCACCCGCGGCGCAGCCGCCGGCCATGACCGCGATGCCGGCGATGCCCGTGAGGCCGGCCGCAGCGGCGGGCATTGATGCGGCTGCGCCAGCCCAGGCGTCGGGCGCCACGGTGCCTGAAGCACCGGCGCCTGCGCACGCGGCCCCGGCGCCGGTTGCACAGGCCAGCGCAGCAGTCGCGGGGTGGACCGTACAGGTGGGCTCGTTCGCGCGCCGCGACTTTGCCGAACGCATGGTGAAGCAGGTGCGCGCCAAGGGCTTCGCGGTCGAGGTGGCGGGTCCGGACGGCCGCGGGCTCTATCGGGTGCGCAGCGCTCCCGGCCCTGATCGCTCGGCGGCGCTGGCGCTGAAGCAGAAAATGCAGTCCCGGGGCCTCAAACCCATCATCAACGTCACGCCTTGAGACCTGTGCAGGGCATCGGCGTGCGCAGGACTGGTAGAATTCGCCCGGGCACAGAGCGGACGCAACCCGGGACAGGTCGCATATGAATTGGACAGATTACGCCATCATCATGTTGCTGGCGGCCTCATGCGTCGTGGGACTGGTTCGCGGGCTGCTGCGCGAAGTCATTTCGCTGCTCTTCTGGATCGCGGCCGTGTGGCTGGCCTGGACGTTTGGCGCCACGCTCGAGCCACACCTGGGTGGCGCGCTGCGCGACGGGGCGGTGCGGCCCTGGGCCGCCCGCGCCATCATCTTCATCTGCGTGCTGCTGGTCGGTGCCGGCATCGGCGCCGTCGTCACGCATTTCATGCGCTTGTCGATGTTCACCGGCGTGGATCGGTTCCTGGGCCTGGTGTTCGGTCTGCTGCGCGGTGCCGTGCTGATGGGCGTGCTGGCGATGACCTGCCACGCGCTGCGATTGCACGAGGAGCCGTGGTACCGCAATTCGACCCTGGTGCCGTATGCCGAGCAGGCGGGTAATGTGCTGCGGGGATTGGTGGGAGAGCGTAAGATTCGCGCCTCGCAGATGACGGCTTGAGTCTAGGCGACACCGGAGGTACGCGCACCCATGTGTGGCATCGTCGGAATCGTTGGTACCGGTCCAGTCAACCAGCGCATCTATGACGCGCTCACCGTGCTGCAGCACCGCGGCCAGGATTCAGCGGGGATCATGACCGCTGATGCCGGCGAGCTGTGCGTGCGCAAGGGCGCCGGCCTGGTGCGCGATGTGTTCCAGCAGCACCACATGCTGGAGCTGCGCGGCAATGCCGGCATCGGCCATGTGCGCTACCCGACCGCTGGCTGCGACAGCGCCTCCGAGGCACAGCCATTCTACGTCAATGCGCCCTACGGCATCTGCCTCGCGCACAACGGCAACCTCACCAACGCCGCCGAGCTGGCCGACGTGCTGACGCGCGAAGAGCGCCGGCATCTCAACAGCGAATCCGACTCCGAAGTGCTGCTGAACGTGCTGGCCTCCGAGCTGCAGCGCGTCGGCACGCCGCGGGTGATGCCCGCCGATATCTTCGCGGCCACCAGCGCGGTCTACCGCCGCTGCCGCGGCGGTTACGCCGTCGTGGTCATGGTCATCGGCCACGGCGTGCTCGGCTTCCGCGACCCCAACGGCATCCGTCCGCTGGTGCTGGGCGAGCGGCGCACGGCGCGCGGCACCGAATACATGCTGGCCTCGGAAAATGTCGCGCTCGACATGCTGTCGTTCAAGCTGGTGCGCGACGTGGCGCCCGGCGAAGCCGTGTTCATCGACGAGCAGGGCCGGCTGCATGCACAGCAGTGCGTGGCGACGGTGCGCCACACCCCCTGCATCTTCGAATACGTGTACTTCGCGCGCCCCGATTCGATCATCGACAACATCTCGGTTTACCGCGCGCGCATGCGCATGGGCGAGCGGCTCGCGGACAAGATCCGGCGCGTCCATCCCGATCACGATATCGACGTGGTCATTCCGATTCCGGACACCAGCCGCACCAGCGCGCTGCAGATGGCGCAAAAGCTCCGCATCAAGTATCGCGAGGGCTTCAACAAGAATCGCTACATCGGCCGCACCTTCATCATGCCCGGGCAGGAATTGCGCGAAAAGTCGGTGCGCCGGAAACTCAACGCCATCGACCTCGAATTCCGCGGCAAGAACGTGCTGCTGGTCGACGATTCGATCGTGCGCGGCACGACCTCGGCGCAGATCATCGAGCTGGCCCGCGAGGCAGGCGCGCGCAAGGTCTATTTCGCCTCCGCGGCGCCGCCGGTGCGTTACCCGAATGTCTATGGCATCGACATGCCGGCCGCCAGCGAACTCGTGGCTGCGGGACGGAGCGAGGAGGAAGTCGCACGGTTGATCGGCGCAGACTGGCTCGTGTACCAGGATCTGGCCGACCTGGTGGCCGCCTGCCAGCACGACAACGCCAAGATCAGCGAATTCGACACCTCCTGCTTCTCGGGCGAATACGTCACCGGCGATGTGACGCCGGAATATCTTTCGCAGCTGCAGCGCGATCGTTCGGATGCCGCGCGGACCCGGCGCCGTGCAGGCACGCATGGCTCGCTCCGGGTCGTCAGCGGCGGCTAGTGACAGCGGGCGCCATGCAGCGCGCGCGCGCGCTGCTGCTGCAGAGCTTCAGCGCCGCCGCGGCCGCGCCCGACATGAACAACTGGCCGCAGATCCTGGCAGCCGCCGCGGCCGAGCGGGGCATGGTGCTGCACTGGCGCGGCTTGCTGGCCGATGCGCCGGCGGTCGCGGCGGTGCGGGTGGCGCATGCCCTGGAAATGGGACAGGGCGGCATGCAGGCGTGGTACGCGGCCTGGCCCGATTTGCGTGAACAACCGCCATTGCAGTTTGCCGCCGCCGCTGCCGGGCTGCTGGCCGGGCGTGACGCGCTCCTGGTGCTGGCCGCGGCCGTGGACGAGCGCGGCGGGGACTGCGGTGCGCTCGTCGATGCCGAGTCCTGTGCGCGCATGACGGTCGCGGGCTACGATCCGGAAACCGAGGCGCGCCTGGGTAACTGCAGCGAGCTGCTCGCAAGCGCCGGCGACCTGGTCAATGTGTCCGCCGGCGCGGGCGGTGGCGCCATCAAGCCGCAATTTCTGATCCTTGGGTTGAAATGGCATGCGCCTGCTGGCGATTGAACAGGAACCGCGGATCCAGGCGCTGATACGCCATCATGCCAGCTGCCGTTGGCCGGCCGTGGAAGTGGTCGCGTATCCGCCCGTTGAGCGCGGCCTGATTCCGGCAGAGTTCCTGGCGCAGGGGTTCGACGCCGTGCTGCTGTGTCAGTCGTGGCCCGGGGGCGACGGCATGGAATGGCTCCGCGATCTTGGCAATCGCGCCGGCTTTGCGCCGGTCATCTTCATGCTCGATCAGGATGACGTGCGTGAGCGTGAGGCGGCCCAGGGCTGGGGCGCGTTCGCGGTCATCTGCAAGCAGCGATTCGCGCACGCGGCGCTGCTCGATGCGATCGAGCGGGCCAGTCACCGCCACCGGCTGGCGATGGCCGAGTGGCGTGTGTCCGATGCCGCGCGCGAATCGCACCGCTTCGGCGATGCGCACATACCGGGCTACCGACGCGCGCGGCTGCTCGCGCGCGGCTCGGTCTCGCACCTGTACATCGCCGAGAGCGAGAAGGCCGAGGGGCTGGTGGTGCTCAAGGTGACGCCCTCGCAGCGCGATGACTCCGGCATAGACCAGTCATTCGAGCGCTTCCTGCAGGAATACGAGATCGCCGAGCGCATCCGCCATCCCAATATCGTGCACCTGCACGAGCTGGGCATCGCCGATGACCACGCTTACCTGGCGATGGAATATTTTCCGCTCGGCGACCTGCGCCGGCGCATGAAGGCCGGGCTGTCGCCGGCCGAGTCGCTCAAGTACGCCGCGCAGCTCGCCGACGTGCTGGGCGCGATCCACGACGCCGGCATCCTGCACCGCGACCTCAAGCCCGGCAACGTGATGCTGCGCACGGCCGAGCAGCTGGCGTTGATCGATTTCGGCATGGCCAAGCAGGCCGCGCTGCAGATGGACCTGACCGACAAGGGCCTGATCTTCGGCACGCCTCACTACATGAGCCCGGAGCAGGGTCACGGCCAGCGCCTCGACGCGCGGAGCGATCTCTACAGCCTCGGCGTGGTGCTCTTCGAGATGCTCACGCGGCGAGAAGCCCTACCGGGCCGATAATCCGATGACCGTGCTGTACATGCACCGCAACACGCCGATCCCGCGGCTCGAGCCGCGGCTCGCGCTGCTGCAGCCGCTCCTGGATCGGCTGCTCGCCAAGGAACCCGACGACCGCTACGCCGACGCCGCCGCGACCGCCGCGGCGATTGACGGCGCGCGCGAGCGCTGGCTCGCGGAGGCGCCCGAGGCGTGAGTCTTGCCGCGCTCCTCATGCCGACGCCGCCGCGATGGGTGGACGCGGCCTGCGAGCACTGGCAGGAGCTGCTGCTCGATCACGCCTACTGCGAGAAGAAGGCCGCCTCGACCGCGCTGGCGCTGATCTTCGCCTACCCGGAATACGCGCGCAGAACCTGGCGCTGGCGCGCCTGGCGCGCGAGGAGCTGCGGCACTTCGAGCAGGTGACGCGCATGATGGAGCGGCTCGCGGTGCCGTTCCGGCGCCTGCAGCCCGGCCGCTATGCAGCTGGGCTGCGCGCCGCGCTCTACACGCACGAACCGCGCCGCCGGCTCGACCTGCTGCTGGCCGGCGCGATCATCGAGGCGCGCTCCTGCGAACGCTTCCGGCTGCTCGCCGGGCGCCTGCACTCACCCCTGGCCGAGTTCTATGCCGACCTCGAGCGTGCCGAAGCGCGCCATGCCGGCCTGTACCTGGAGCTTGCGAGCGCCGCCGCTGCGGCCGATTGGCACGGGCGGCTGGCGGAACTGCTGCAGGTCGAGACCGGGCTGATCCAAAGCGACGACATCGCAGCTGCGCTTTCACTCCGGCCCGCCGGCCGCAGCTCATGCCGGGCGCGGCAGCGTCACCAGTTCATAGCCGGCGCGATCGCAACGCAGGTAGCTGCCCTGTTCGTACCAGGCGCCGAGCACGTAGCGGTGCGCGGCCGCCCCCTCCAGCGGGAACTCATGCACTCCGGGGCGATGCGTGTGGCCGTGGATCAGCGTGCGCACGCCTGCCGCGCGTAGTACCGCGACGACCGCTGCTTCGCTGGCATCCATGATGTCGGAGGCTGCCATGCCGGTGTGCGCGCGGCTCCCGGCGCGTGCGGCGTCGGCCAGCTGACGCCGCGCGGGCGAGCGACAGGCGCAGGAAGCGGCGCTGCCAGGCTGCGGTGCGCACCACGCTGCGCAAGCCGTTGGTAGGCGTGGTCGCCGGTGCACAATGCATCGCCGTGCGTGAGCAGCACCCGCTCGCCGTACAGATCGATGATGGTCGGGTCAGCGATGATGCGGCAGCCGCTGCGCTGCTCGAATCCGGCCGCCAGCAGGAAATCGCGATTGCCGTGGCAGGCGTAGCATGGCGACGCCGGCGCCGCCGAGTGCGCGCAATGCGGCGCAGACCCGCGCTCGCTCGGGGTCGTCATCGTCGTCGCCCACCCAGCTCTCGAACAGGTCGCCGAGGATGTAAAGCGCCTCGGCGACGCGCGCCGGCCCCTGCAGGAAGGCCTCGAACTGCATCGATCGCCGCCGGCAAGGCGGCGTCGAGGTGCAGGTCGGACACGAACAGCGTGCTCACCGTGCAGGGTCTCTCAAGAACGCTCCCATGCATATTCCACGCAGACCGTGCGCGCCGGCCGCCTGGTACCGTACCATTGTAGAGATGAACGCCGCCGCCGTCGTAACCCGTTTTGCCCCGAGCCCCACGGGCGAGCTGCACCTGGGCAACGTGCGCACGGCGCTGTTCAACCTGCTGCTGGCGCGGCGGCTGGGCGGGCGATTCCTGTTGCGCATCGAGGATACGGACGCCACGCGAACTACCGAGGCGCATGTGTCTGGCCTCCAGCACGACCTGCGCTGGCTTGGTCTCGAGTGGGACGAGGGCCCGGGTAGCGGCGGAGCCAGCGGCCCCTACCGCCAGTCGGAGCGGGGTGGGATCTACGCGCCGCTCCTGGCGCGGCTCGAAGCGCAGGAGCGGGCCTATCCTTGCTTCTGCAGCAGTGCGGAGCTCGAGCTCAGCCGCCGCGCGCAACTGGCGGCGGGCCGCCCGCCGCGTTACGCCGGTACCTGTGCGCTGCTCGACGCCGGCGCGCGCCGGGCACGCCTGGCCGCGGGCGCGCCTGCCACGCTGCGCTTTCGCATTCCGCCCGGCCGACAGCTCCAGTTCGAGGATCTGGTGCATGGCGCCCAGCAGGTCGATTGCGTGCATCTGGGCGATTTCGTGATGCGGCGCGAGGACGGCACGCCGGCATTCTTCTTCGCCAACGCGGTCGATGATTCCCTGATGCAGGTCACGCATCTGCTGCGCGGCGAGGATCACCTGGCGAACACACCGCGCCAGCTGCTGGTGCTCGAAGCGTTGGGCCTGCGCGCGCCGCGCTACGGGCATCTGCCGCTCCTGACCGGTGCCGATGGCGCACCGCTGGCCAAGCGCAATGGCGCACAGTCGGTGCGCGAACTGCGCGAGGCGGGCTATGGTCGCACTGGCGATCTGCAATCAGCTGTTCAGGCTGGGTCACTTCAGCGCCGAGCACGGCAGCCTGACGCTCGAGGGCATGGCGGCGCACTTCGAGCTGCGCCAGCTACAGCGCGCGAGCGCGCATTTCGACCCGGTGCAGCTGCGCCACTGGCAGGGGTTGTGGGCGCGATCGCTCAGTGCCGAAGCGGCGCAGGACTGGCTCGCGCCCTTCCTGCCCGGCGCGGTGAGCGCGGCGCAGCGCGCAGCGGCGGTGGCCGCCTTGCTGCCGAATATCGTTGCGGCCGGCGATGTCGCCGCCTGGCTGCCGGTGGTATTTGGCGGCGAGCTGAACTGGGAGCCCGATGCACGGGCCGCCGCGGCAGGAGCCGGCGCCGAGTTCTTTCGCAGCACCGCGGCGGCGGTCACCGACACGGCCGAGCTGGGGGCGCTGCGAGCGGCGAGCGGGCGCAAGGGCGCGGCCTTCTTCGCCCCGATCCGTGCCGCGCTGACCGGGCGGCTCCATGGTCCGGAGCTGGCGCCGTTGCTGAAGGCCATGCCGCCCGCCCTGGTGCGCGAGCGGCTCGCGGCCTGGGCCCAGTGAGCGCATTCGCGCCGGGCGTGCCAGCTGCTGAAGATCCACAATTCACTGACCGGCGCCAAAGAAGCCCTGGCGCCGATCCGGCCCGGCAAGGTGGGCATGTACGTCTGCGGCGTGACGGTGTACGACTATTGCCATGTCGGGCACGCGCGCTTCCTGGTGGTGTTCGACCTGGTGCGCCGTTACCTGCGCCATCGCGGCTACCAGGTCAACTATGTCCGCAACATCACCGACATCGATGACAAGATCATCCAGCGTGCGGCGCTGAACGGCGAGGAGATCGGCGCTCTGACCGCGCGCTTCATCACGGCGATGGACGAAGACTGCGCGGCGCTGGGTTGCGAGCGCCCGGACCATGAGCCGCGCGCGACCGGGCATGTGCCGGGCATCATCGCCCTGATTGAAAGGCTCCTGCAGCGCGAACTGGCCTATGTCGCCGCGGACGGCGACGTGTGCTACGCCGTCGCCCGCTTTCCAGGCTACGGGCGCCTGTCGGGCAAGCGCCTCGAGGACCTGCGCGCCGGCGCGCGTGTTGATGTCGACGGCAGCAAGCGCGATCCGCTCGATTTCGTGCTGTGGAAACGCGCCAAGGCCGGCGAGCCGCAGTGGGCTTCGCCATGGGGCGTGGGGCGCCCGGGCTGGCATATCGAGTGCTCGGCCATGTCAGTGGCGCTGCTCGGCGACCACTTCGACATCCACGGCGGCGGCATGGACCTGAAATTCCCGCATCACGAAAACGAGATCGCGCAGTCCTGCGGCGCGGGCGCCGCGTTTGCGAACCTGTGGATGCACAACGGCTTCGTCAATGTCGACAGCGTCAAGATGTCCAAGTCACTGGGCAACTTCTTCACCCTGCGGGAAGTACTGCCGCAGCTGCGCCATCCCGAAGTGATGCGCGCCTTCCTGCTCGGGAGCCATTATCGCGGACCCATCAATTTCGCGACCGTACAGCTCGAGCAGGCGGACGCATCCCTGACCCGTCTCTACACCGCGTTGCGCGGCTTGTCCGCGCCCACCGGCGCGGCGGGCGGCGTGGCGGCTGCCGCGGCCGATGCGGCCAGCGCGCGATTTGAGGCGGTGCTGGACGATGATTTCAACACGCCCGAAGCCTTCGCGGTATTGCAGGAACTGGCGCGCGAGATCAATTCGGCGCGCGCCGCGGGCGACACCGTCCTGGCGACGGGACTGGCCGCCCAATTGCGCCGGCTCGGCGGCGTGCTGGGCGTGCTGCAGGTCGATCCGGAAGGATGGTTCCGGATGCAAGCCGGCGTGTTCGACGGGCAGCGCGCTGCCGCGGCGCTGCCCGACGAAGCGACGATCGAACGCCAGATCGAAGCACGCCTGGCGGCCCGCGGCGCGCGCGATTTTGCCGCCGCAGATCGCATTCGCGCCGAACTCGCCGCCGCCGGGGTGCAGCTCGAGGATCAGCCGGGCGGGCGCACGATCTGGAGGCGCGGGTAGTCCGCGGCTCATGCGCGCCCTCATCTGCGGTGTGTCAGGACAGGACGGCGCCTACCTGGCGCGGTTCCTGCTCGAGCGCGGCTACGAGGTCTGCGGTACTTCGCGCGACGCCGAGGTGCGCAGTTTCAGCAACCTCGAGCGGCTCGGAATCGCCGCCCGGGTGGTCGCGTACTCGATGGCGAGCAATGATTTCCGCAGCGTGCTGCAGGTGCTCTCGAAGGTTGCTCCCGACGAAATCTACAATCTTGCCGGCCAGAGCTCGGTGGGGCTGTCATTCGAGCAACCGGTGGAAACGCTCGAGAGCATTTCGATGGGCACGCTCAATCTGCTCGAAGCCATGCGGTTTCTGGGCAAGCCCATGCGGTTGTACAGTGCGGGTTCGGGCGAGTGCTACGGCGACACGGGCGGTGGCTGCGCGAGCGAGGACACGCCATTCCGACCGCGCAGCCCCTATGCGGTCGCCAAGGCCACCGCCCATTGGCTGGTGGCTAATTACCGGGAAGCCTACGGTTTGCACGCCAGCACCGGCATACTGTTCAACCACGAATCTCCGCTCCGCTCGCGCCGCTTCGTGACGCGCAAGATCATCGCCACGGCCTGCGCCATCGCGGGCGGGAGCCGCGAGCGGCTGACGCTCGGCAATCTGGAAATTCACCGCGACTGGGGCTGGGCGCCCGAATACGTCGAGGCGATGTGGTTGATGCTGCAGCAGGGGCGGGCCGGCGACTACGTCATCGCCACGGGCCAGGGATATTCGCTGGCGCAGTTCGCCGATGCGGCCTTCGCACAACTCGGGCTCAACTGGCGCGATCACACGGACAGTTCGCCCGCACTGATGCGTCCTGCCGATATTGCCTACAGCTGCGGCGACGCGGGCAAGGCGGCGGCGGTGCTCGGCTGGCGGCCGCAATGGGCGATGCCGCAGGTGGTGCGCGGGATGATCGAGGCGGAACAGGCGGGCGGCGACGCGCGGGCGATCGATTAACCCCGCTAACCGACGCCGCGACTGGCCAGTTTCCAGCGCGTCTTCGCGAACCAGCCGGCGATGCCACGGGCTGCAGCCGAGCTGCCGCGCTGCTGCAGGTAGTGGTTCTTGGCCACATCATAGGCTCTGACCAGCTCGCCCATCCGGCCGTTGTTGCCCGCGTTGATGGTGATGCTCGAGGGATGGACCAGGAAATGCGCCAGGGCCTCGGGCAGATGGGCATAGCGCGGGTAGTCGAGGGTCGCCAGCAGGAACAGCAGCAAATCCTCGCCCACTCCGGAATTCCGGCCGAACACGCCGTGCGCGCCGGGAATTTCCGGCAGCAGGTTCTTGAGCACGTCGCGGCGGCGAAACAGCGCGCAGCCCGGGCTGATCGTCAGCTTCTCGCGCAGCAGGAATTGAACGATCTTCGACACCGGCTGTGCGCCGGGAGGGTGGCACAACAGCACTTTGGTGGCGGCGTTGCCCGGCTCGTGTATCCGGGTGCGCGTATACACGAAGGCCGTGTCCTCCCGCAGCAAGGGCTCCGTACGGGCGACAAAGGTCGGGTCGATCCAGTCATCATCGAAAGTGAAGTGGACCAGCTCGCCGCTCGCGTGCTCCACGCCATCCCGCCAGCACACGATCGGTCCCCGGTCTTGATCCCGGCGGAGGTAGCGGATCCTGCTGCCGTAGCTCGCGGCGACTGCGCTGGTGTGGTCCGTGCTGCCGTGATCGCAGACGATAACCTCGACCGGCACCGTCTGCGCCAGCGCGCTGTCGATGGC
This sequence comes from uncultured Gammaproteobacteria bacterium, assembly GCA_963811485.1. Taxonomy (GTDB): domain Bacteria; phylum Pseudomonadota; class Gammaproteobacteria; order Steroidobacterales; family Steroidobacteraceae; genus FEN-1191. The sequence goes on along the minus strand of CAWERO010000006.1, from coordinate 231,208 downwards.
CCGCGCCACGAGCGTTGCCCGATTGTAGGTGGGAATGACAATGGAAACACGGGCAGTCAAGGCGCGCGTGCCGTTTCGAGACGCTGGCCCTGCAGCAGTTTGCGCCACTCACCGGCGACCACTGCGAGTCCGAAGCGCGGATCGGGCCCGACGCGGGGCCGGCCGCCTTCGCGCCATTCGGCGATGCGCTCGCTGTAGGCCTCGAACAGGCCGAGCCGATCGGCCAGCCGCGCCGGCCCGCGGCGCCAGCGGATCGGCAGTGCGCGCACGGCCGTCTCGTAGGCACGATACCCGGGCAACACCGGCAGCACCTGGCGCTGATCGCCGAGCACTTCCGCGGCGGCACCGCAATCGTGCGTCAGCACCGGCGTGCCCAGCGCCTTCGACTCGGCATACACCAGGCCAAAGGTCTCGGGCAGCACGAAGTTGGGCGCGAACGTGCACAGCGCGCTGCGCACCTCCTCGTGGATGCGCGCCTGCGGCTGTGGACCCAGATATTCCACGCCCTCGCCACCAGCGGTAGCGCCGGCCTTGTAGGCCGGATTCCCTACCTTAAGCGTCAGGCCTGGCACGCGCCGGCGCAGCGCCCGGAACACGTCGAGCGCATAGGCCAGGCCTTTGTTGGGCGAGGAATAGAACACGAGCTTGCGATCGTCGATCGGCCGCCCGTCGGGCACCAGGCGGTCGTCGACCGGATTGTAAATAGTGAGCGCCTTGACGCGATCGCCGGCGCCGATCGAACGCAACGTGGCCTCGACCTGGCGACGATGGCTATCTGATACGCACACGAGCGTCACGGCGAGCTCGCGCAGCAGCGGCACGGTCGATGCGAGGCGCCGGGCGCGCTTGGAGCCTGGATTGAGCTGATCGTGCACCCACAGATAATAGCGGGCATGTGGATAAACTTCCCGCAACTCACGCAGCGCGCGTGACTCGCGCACCACCACCACCTGCTCGATGCCGGCAATACGGCCAGGCGGGCGATATGCGCCGCGGGGTTCGGTCCGATTGTGCTGCACGACGAAGGCGCCGAGCGCGTCGGCAATGCGCGTGACGCTTGCTTCCGTCCCGCCGGTCGCCTGCTCCTGCAGCGTGCGCGTGTCGTATGGATTCCGGCACACCGGGTCAAAAAACAGGGTCGAGCTCATGGTGGCCACGCGCCGAGGCCGCTAGGCAAGCAGCAGTTCGGCGAAGCGGGCCGCGAAGGTCTGCAGCGACGGACGCAGCGGGTAGAGTTCCTGGCGCTGGCGTCGGGCGTACTCCTGCGGATCGCTGTCCAGCTGCTGCAACTGCGCAAGGTAGTCCGCCATGGAAGCATCGACAATGGCGTCGCGGTTGAAAATCCCGAGGCCACCGCCATCGTAGATCGGGATGGTGCCGGCCAGCCAGGCCTGGAGGGCTTTCTCCGTGACGTATCCGGGCGCGTTGCTGTTCTCGAGGCAGATCATGAAACGGTATTGACCAATCCAGTCGAGAAATGCCGCGCCGCGCGGCGCGCGGTAGCCGGTGTTGTTGAGGATGGCTCCGGCGGAATCGACCGGCTTGCAGGCATGGATCTGCTGAAAAACTTCCTGGCGGTGCTGCGCCAGTTCACCCACGGTATTGGAAACCACGAAACAGCAGAAGCGGCTTTTCGGCGCTTGCAGCCGTTGTGCCCTGAACGCGTACAGCTCCTCGATCGGCAGGTCAAAGTGTACCGTCTCGTACGGATATTGGATGAACGGCAAGGGCCCGGGCGGGCCATCGCCCCACAGGTAAGCGGGCGGCGGAGTGACGCCAAGGACCGCCCGGTAACGGCGCAGGGCAAAGTGCGGCGGGAATACCAGCCAGTTCTCGTTGGTCACCAGCACCACGGGCAGGTTGCGCGGAAATTTGTGACGGCGCCAGATGCTGGCCAGCATGAGATCCGGATGGTTGCCCTGGCGCACCACGCGAACGCGCCCGTCGGCCAGGAAAGGGCGCAGAAGATTTCCGGTCCAGCGAATGAAATCCTTGTCCCGTTCCTCCGCATAACAGATCTTGAGCATGTCCGGCGGCATTGTAACAGCCCGGTCCGCGCCGCAGTCTCGCGGATGGTGCGATATCATGCGCGCATGAACTCCCGCGACTTTCCAACTTCAGGTGCGCGCCATGCGCTGCGCGCCCGGTCGCTGACGCTGCTGGTCCTGCTGGCAACCGGCCGCGCCGCGGCCGGCGTAAGCCCATACCTGCCGCTTGATCTCGCGCCCGTACTGGAGTCGCGTGTCGAGCGGCTGCTGGTGCTGGCCGGAGTACCGGTGATGACCCGCCCGCTGCGGGTCGCCACCGTGCTCGAAGCGCTCCCCGCGGCATGCGCGTACGACAGGGTGCTGTGCCGGCAAGTGCGCCGCGGTCTCGCGCCGTACCTGGCTGCTGCCGCCGTGACCGGCGCGCATGCCGAGATCGCCGCCACCGGGCGCAATTCCCTGCCGCAGCCCGATCGCCATGGCGCACCGATGGACACGGCGTGGGAGGCCGACGCGAGCGGCCTCGCGCGCTTTGGCGAACATGCGCTCCTCAGTGTGGGTGGCGTCGCCTACGCAGGCCGCTTCACGCCCACCGGCACGATGGTGAGCCTGGGTGGAGATCGGGCGCAGCTGGATCTGGGCTATCGCGATCACTGGTGGTCCCCGCTGCGTCTGGGCGCGATGCTCATCAGCACGGAAGCGCCCACCATGCCCTCGGCCACGCTCTCCAATGTGCAGCCGCTGACGCGCGCCAACCTGCACTATGAGCTGTTCCTGGCGCGCATGTCCTACTCCAGCCGCATCGCGTACCAGAAAGCCTACACCGCCGGTTACCCGGAGCTGTTCGGATTTCACCTCGACATCGAACCGGCGCCGGGTTGGTCACTGGGTGCGAGCCGACTGATGCAGTTCGGCGGCGGTGCGCGGCCGCATTCCTGGCGCGGGCTGTGGCGCGCCTTCAGCAATACCACACGCTACGAAAACACCACCACGCAGCTCAACACCGACCAGGAGTTCGGCAACCAGCAGTTTGCGGTCTCGAGCAGCCTGGCGCTGCCGCTGCGCATGCCCATGTCGCTGTACATCGAGTATTCCGCCGAAGACACCTTTCATGCCGAGAACACCCGCTTCGGCAGCAGCGCGATTGCCGCCGGCTTCTACCTGCCGCAGATTCGCCCGAACCTGCAGCTCCGGTACGAATTCTCGGAATGGCAAAGTAACTGGTACGTGCACCACATCTACCGGGATGGCATGGCGAATTTCGGCACCGTGCTCGGCAACTGGGGCGCCGCGTTTCGGCGGCAGGGCGACGGAGTGGGTGCGCAGAGCCACGCGTTCGAGTTGGTGTGGGACCGCCGCGGCGGGCAGCAGCTCGATCTGCAGTACCGCACCGTGCTGAACGCCCCGTACAGCGGCGTTCATTACCAGCGTGGCCATGAGCTGACCCTGACGCTGTCGCGTCCCTGGCACTCGTGGCAGGTGGGCACCAGGCTTGATGGCGGGCGCGATGAATACGGCGAGCGTTTCGGGCGCCTGGCGGCCTACGCGGACTACACCGGGCGATCCGCCGCCGCGCCTTCCGGCCGCGCAGGCGAGGACGAGTCGGCCGAGCAGCAAGCCGGCGACCCGGTCATGCGCGCGGCAGCGCGTCGCAAGGTCGAGGGTTTCGTCGATGTGGGGATGTTCAGCAGTCATCTCGACTTTGAGCAGGACGCGGGCAAGGTGCCGGCGGTCAAGACGCCGCAGGGCAGCGTGCACCTGGGGCTCGGCGTGCGCCGTGCCTTCGATCGCCACAATGATCTGGGCACGCGCATCGAGTTCGACAATGTTCGCGGCCGGCTGTTTGCCGCGCTGCGCGCCCTCGACTACCGGCATCGCTTCGGTCCGAACCTGGCGGCGAGCCTGTTCATGGGCGTCGGCCGCTATGACGGACCGACGCCAGCCTATGGCTGGTATGGCGGTGCCGGCATTCAGTGGCGCGAGATCTGCAAGGGATGGGACCTAGGCCTCGATGCCCGCATCGGGGATCACATGGTGCGCAACAAGATCGCGGGCGAAGCCGTGATCCTGTGGCCCAATGCTTTCTATTCGATAACGGGCGAATCGGTGTACCTGAGCCACCGTTTCTGACCCCGTACCCCGGCGCCGAACGCTAGCGCCGCTGACAGGCCTCGAGCGTGTTCTGCATCAACATCGCGACCGTCATCGGCCCAACGCCGCCGGGGACCGGGGTAATCCAGCCCGCCCGCGCCGCGGCCGGCCCGTATTCCACATCGCCGACCAGGGTGCCGTCAGCGAGCCGATTGATGCCCACATCGATGACGATGGCGCCGGGCTTGATCCATTCGCCGCGTACCATATTAGGCTGTCCGACGGCTGCGACCACCAGGTCGGCGCGCGCGACCACGCTCGCAAGATCGCGAGTGCGGCTATGGCAGATGGTGGTGGTGGCGCCGGCCAGCACCAATTCCAGCAGCATCGGCCGGCCGACGATATTCGAAGCGCCGACCACCACGGCTTCCATGCCCGCGATCCTGGCGCCGATGCTCTCCACCAGCCGCATCACTCCGTAAGGCGTGCAGGAGCGCAGCGTGGGCTCGCGCTGCGCGAGCCGGCCCAGGTTGTAGGGATGGAAACCGTCCACGTCCTTGGCCGGATCGATCGCATCGATCACCGGACGGGTGCGGATCTGCTTGGGCAACGGCAGTTGCACCAGGATTCCATCGATCGCCGAGTCGCCATTGAGCAGGGCGATGAGCTCCAGCAGCTCGTGCTCGCTGGTGCTCGCGGGCAGGTCATGGGCGCTGGAGACGATGCCCGCCTGCTCGCAGGAGCGGCGCTTGTTGCGCACATAGACCTGCGAGGCGGCCGAGTCGCCGACCATGATCACCGCCAGTCCCGGCCGTCGCTTGCCGGCTGCCGCCAGTGCGTCCGTCGCCACGCGGATTTCCGCCTTGATTTTCTCGGCCAAAGCCTTGCCATCGATGATTTTCGCGCTCATGAACCCTACCCGGAGTTGGAATTGCGCTATTGTCGCATGAGTAGTGGTTCCGTATGATGCCCGGCCCGCAGGGAGTGGGTTAGAATCCGGGGCGAGCGCGGTCAGGTATCCGATCGGGGCATAGCGCAGTCTGGTAGCGCATCTGCTTTGGGAGCAGAGGGTCGCAGGTTCAAATCCTGCTGCCCCGACCATTTCAGAAATACCGGGCGCCCGTAGCTCAGTCGGATAGAGCACCGGCCTTCTAAGCCGGGGGTCGCAGGTTCGAGTCCTGCCGGGCGCGCCAACCGGTTCGGCGTGTAGACGACATCGATGGTGGACGTAGCTCAGCTGGTAGAGTCCCGGATTGTGATTCCGGCTGTCGCGGGTTCGAATCCCGTCGTCCACCCCATTTTCTGAATGGGCCGTTAGCTCAGTTGGTAGAGCAGGAGACTCTTAATCTCTTGGTCGAAGGTTCGACTCCTTCACGGCCCACCATATAATCGCTGGCTGGCCAGGCTCGCCGGCCTTCGGCAGGCCCTCCGGGGCGAAAGTGGCGGAACTGGTAGACGCGCTGGCCTTAGGAGCCAGTGGGGCAACCCGTAAGAGTTCGAGTCTCTTCTTTCGCACCAGCATATTTATTCGGGAACGATCATCACATGCAGGTTTCTCTCGTTTCGACCAATGGCCTGGAGCGTCGCCTCGAAGTGACGGTGCCGGGCGAGCTCGTCGCCAGCCGCGTGGACCAGCAGCTCAAGGACCTGGCGCGCACCGCGCGCCTCAAAGGCTTCCGTCCGGGCAAGGTGCCCTTTGCCGTGGTGCGCAAGCAGTACGGCGGCCAGGTGCACTCGGAAGCGGTCACCGACCTGATGCAGAAGAGCTTTGCCGAGGCCGTGGCCCAGACCAAGCTTCGTCCGGCTGGCGATCCGCGCATCGAACCGCTGCAGGTGGCGCCCGGCGCCGAGCTGCGCTACGCGGCGGTGTTCGAAGTGCTGCCGGAAATCGTGCTGCAGCCCCTGGAGGGCGTGTCGGTCGATCGCCCGGCCGCCACGGTCAGCGAGGCGGACGTCGACGCCATGCTCGAGAGCATGCGCAGGCAGAAGCCCATATTTGCCGCCGTTGATCGCCCGGCCGCGCAATCAGACCGCGTGACGATCGCGTTTGAAGGCAGGATCGACGGCGAGGTGTTTCCCGGCGGCAAGGGCGAAGACCTGCATGTGGTGTTGGGTGCCGGCACGATCCTCGCCGAGCTCGATGCGGCCTTGTGCGGCATGGGCGCGGGCGAGGAAAAGACCGTGCCCGCGCGCTTCCCGGACGACTACGGCGCCAAGGCCGTGGCGGGCAAGGACGCGGTGTTTGCCGTGCAGGTGAAGCAGGTCGAGGCGCAGAGCCTCCCCGAGCTTGACGAGGCTTTTATCCGCGGTTTTGGCCTGGCCGAAGGCGGGCTCGAGGAGTTCCGCGCTCAGGTGCGCTCCACCATGGAGCGCGAAGTCGCCGACACTGCGCAGCAACGCGTGCGCGAACAGCTGCTCGAAGCCCTCTACAAGCACAATCCGCTCGAGCTGCCCCGCGTGCTCATCGACGAGCAGGTGCGCGACCTGCAGGTGCAGATGCTGCGCCGCATGGGCATCCAGAAAATCGAGCAGCTCCCGCCGCGCGAGCCCTACGAGGCGCCGGCACGCAAACGCGTTGCGCTCGGGCTGATCATCGGCGAGATCGTGCGCATCAACGGCATCCGGATCGACCGGAGCCGTGTCGAGCAGCGGCTCAGCGCAGTGGCCGCCTCGTACCCCGATCCCGACAGCGTGCGGCGGCAGTACCTGCAGAGCCGCGACGCGATGGCGCAGCTCGAGTCGGCAGTCCTTGAAGATCAGGTACTCGACTGGGTTCAGTCGCGCGTCCAGGTGGTCGATATACCGGCCAGTTTTGCCGATCTGACCGGTTTCGGCCGGGCAAAAGATCCGTCTCAATCAGAGGATGACAGCCGATGAATGAGCGTGCCCTGGGCCTGGTGCCGATCGTCGTCGAACAGACGGCGCGCGGCGAGCGTTCCTACGACATCTATTCCCGCCTGCTCAAGGAGCGCGTGATCTTCGTCGTCGGCGAGGTCGAAGACCACATGGCCAACCTGGTCGTGGCGCAGCTCCTGTTCCTCGAGTCCGACAACCCGGACAAGGACATCGCGCTGTACATCAATTCCCCGGGCGGCTCGGTCAGCGCGGGCCTGGCGATCTACGACACCATGCAGTTCATCAAGCCCGATGTCAGCACGATCTGCGTCGGCCTGGCCGCCTCCATGGGTGCGGTGCTGCTGGCGGGCGGCACGGCCGGCAAGCGTCACTCGCTGCCCAATTCCAAGATCATGATCCACCAGCCTTCGGGCGGGTTCCGCGGCCAGGCCAGCGATATCGACATCCAGGCCCGCGAGGTCATGGACACCAAGGAGCGGTTGAACCGCATCCTGGCCAGGCACACGAAGCAGTCGATCGAGCGCATCAAGGCCGACAGCGACCGCGACAATTTCATGAACGCCGAGGCCGCCGTGGCCTACGGCATGATCGACCGGGTGCTCGAAAAGCGCGAGGGCGCCCCGCCGGCCCCCAGCCCCGAAAGGCCTGCGTGATCGTAAAGATCAGGCATAACAAGGCCTTAGATGGAACGCAGTTCTTTGCGTCGACCAGATTGGGCGTGTTATATAAAGATCCGGAAGGGCGGATTTTCCGCCCCTGCAGCCTGTCCAAGGGCTCGAGGTGCGCTTAAGTGAGCGACGACCCCCGAAGCCGGACGGACGATGGCAAGCTGCTGTACTGCTCCTTTTGCGGCAAGAGCCAGCACGAGGTGCGCAAGCTCATCGCCGGTCCCTCGGTGTTCGTCTGCGACGAATGCGTCGAGCTGTGTAATGACATAATCCGCGAAGAGCTCGAGGACCGGGCCGACAAGGCCCGCGACAAGCTCCCCAAGCCCCACGAAATCAAGAAGGTGCTCGATGACTACGTCATCGGGCAGGAGCGCGCCAAGAAGGTGCTGTCCGTGGCCGTCTACAACCACTACAAGCGGCTGCAGACCCGCGGCGCCACCAAGGCCAAGGATGACGTCGAGCTCGCCAAGAGCAACATCCTGCTGATCGGTCCGACCGGCTGCGGCAAGACGCTGCTGGCCGAGACGCTGGCCCGGCTGCTGAACGTACCCTTCACCATCGCGGATGCGACGACCCTTACCGAAGCGGGCTATGTCGGCGAGGACGTCGAGAACATCATCCAGAAGCTGCTGCAGAAGTGCGATTACGACGTCGAGAAGGCCCAGACCGGCATCGTCTACATCGACGAAATCGACAAGATCTCGCGCAAGAGCGACAACCCCTCGATCACGCGCGACGTGTCGGGCGAGGGCGTGCAGCAGGCGCTGCTGAAGCTGATCGAGGGCACGATCGCCTCGGTGCCGCCGCAGGGCGGCCGCAAGCATCCGCAGCAGGAATTCCTGCAGGTCGACACCTCGAACATCCTGTTCATCTGCGGCGGCGCCTTCGCCGGTCTCGAGAAGGTCATCCTCAATCGCACCCAGAAGAGCGGCATCGGCTTCACCTCCGAAGTGCGCAGCGCCAACCAGAAGCCGCACGGCTCCGACCTGTTCCACGAAGTCGAGCCCGAGGACCTGATCAAGTTCGGCCTGATCCCGGAGTTCGTCGGCCGCCTGCCGGTCGTGGCGACGCTCGATGAGCTGGATGAAGCCGCGCTGATGACCATTCTCACCGAGCCGCGCAACGCGCTCACCAAGCAGTACCGCAAGCTCTTCGACATGGAAGGCTCGGAGCTCGAGTTCCGCGACGAGGCGCTGCGCGCCGTGGCGCGCCGCGCCATGCAGCGCAAGACCGGCGCCCGCGGCCTGCGCACCATCCTCGAGAACGTGCTGCTCGACACGATGTACGAGCTGCCCTCGCTCCGCAACGTCGCCAAGGTGGTGGTCGACGAGGCGGTGATCGAGGGCACGACCAAGCCCTACGTCGTCTATCGCACCGAAGAGGGGCGTCTGGCGCCGGTCGAGGAGCCGCGCCGGGCAGGCGGCATTGGTCACGCCTGAGCGCTACAGTTACCGCATCGAGCCGCCGTTGAAATCCCCGGGGACTGCCCCAATTGCCTTGAACAGGCGCCGCGCCTACCCCGGTGCCGTGCTCGATTGTAAGGATCACCCGTGAACCAGGAACCCGAATCCACCTCGCTCGTCCCCGCCCAGCGCATCCCCGTCCTGCCGCTGCGCGACGTGGTCGTCTACCCGCACATGGTGATCCCGCTGTTCGTGGGCCGCGAGAAGTCGATCCAGGCCCTGGACGCGGCCATGCGCGCCGACAAGCGCATCATGCTGGTGGCGCAGAAGCAGGCGGACGTCGACGATCCGAAGCTCGAGGACCTGCACGGCTTTGGCACCGTCGCGACCATCCTGCAGCTGCTCAAGCTCCCGGACGGCACCGTCAAGGTGCTGGTCGAGGGCGTCGATCGCGCCCGCGTGCTGCAGATCGGCCTCGGCGTAACCGGCGCGAGCGGTGACACGCCGGCCAATTACTATGCCGCGGTCATCGCGGTCGAGCAGGATTCCGACCAGTACGACGAGCGCGAAATGGACGTGCTCGCTGCGCTCGGTGGTCTCGCAGTTCGAGCAGTACGTCAAGCTCAACAAGAAGGTGCCGCCCGAAGTGCTGACCGCGCTGGCCGGCATCGAGCAGCCCGGGCGCCTGGCCGACACGGTCGCGGCGCACATGGCGCTCAAGCTCTCCGAAAAGCAGAAGGTGCTGGAAATCCTCGACGTGCGCAAGCGCCTCGAGCACGTGCTGGTCGCCATCGAGGGCGAGATGGACGTGCTGCAGATCGAGAAGCGCATCCGTGGCCGCGTCAAGTCGCAGATGGAAAAGAGCCAGCGCGAGTACTACCTGAATGAGCAGATGAAGGCCATCCAGAAAGAACTCGGCGACATGGAGGACGGCACCAACGAGATCGGCGAGCTCGAGCAGAAGGTCGCCAAGGCCGGCATGAGCAAGGAGGCGCGCGACAAGGCCACCGCCGAGATCAACAAGCTCAAGATGATGTCGCCGATGTCGGCCGAAGCCACCGTGGTGCGCAACTACGTCGACTGGCTGGTCAAGGTGCCGTGGAAGAAGCGCACGCGCTTGCACAAGGACATCGCCAACGCGCAGAAGGTCCTGGACGTGGACCACTATGGGCTGGACAAGGTCAAGGAGCGCATCGTCGAGTACCTGGCGGTGCTGCAGCGGGTCGAGAAGATCAAGGGCCCGATCCTGTGCCTGGTGGGTCCGCCGGGCGTCGGCAAGACCTCGCTCGGGCAGAGCATGGCGCGCGCCACCAACCGCAAGTTCGTGCGCATGAGCCTGGGCGGCGTGCGCGACGAGGCCGAGATCCGCGGCCACCGCCGCACCTACATCGGCTCGATGCCCGGCAAGATCGTGCAGAACATGGCCAAGGCCGGCGTGCACAACCCGCTGTTCCTGCTCGATGAAGTCGACAAGATGGCGATGGATTTCCGCGGCGACCCTTCATCGGCGCTGCTCGAAGTGCTCGATCCGGAGCAGAACGGGAGTTTCTCCGACCATTACCTCGAGGTCGATTTCGACCTGTCCGAGGTGATGTTCGTGTGCACCGCGAATTCGATGAATATCCCGGCGCCGCTCCTCGATCGCATGGAAGTGATCCGGCTGCCCGGCTACACCGAAGACGAAAAGCTCAACATCGGGCGCCGCTACCTGGTGCCCAAGCAGATCAAGCAGAACGGGCTCAAGGCCGGCGAGCTCAAGATCTCGGATCCGGCGCTACTCGACATCGTGCGCTACTACACGCGCGAAGCCGGCGTGCGCAACCTCGAGCGCGAAGTGGCCAAGATCAGCCGCAAGGCGGTCAAACAGCTGCTGCTGGACAAGGAGCAGGGACACAGCGTGGCGGTCACGCCGCGCAACCTCGACAAGTTCCTGGGCGTGCGCCGCCACCGCTACGGCAAGGCCGAAGACCAGAATCGCGTCGGCCAGGTCACCGGCCTCGCCTGGACGGAAGTCGGCGGCGAGCTGCTGACGATCGAAGCCGCCGTGGTCCCGGGCAAGGGCAAGCTCCAGCACACCGGGCAGCTGGGCGAAGTGATGCAGGAATCCATCCAGGCGGCGATGTCGGTGGTGCGCTCACGCGCCGACGTGCTCGGGCTCGAACCCGATTTCTACCAGAAGAACGACGTGCATCTGCACATGCCCGAGGGCGCCACGCCCAAGGACGGTCCAAGCGCCGGTATCGGCATGTGCACCGCGCTGGTCTCGGCGCTGACGCGCATCCCGGTGCGCTCCGATGTCGCCATGACCGGCGAGATCACGCTGCGCGGCGAAGTGCTGCCGATCGGCGGACTGAAGGAAAAGCTCCTGGCGGCCCAGCGCGGCGGCATCGCCCTGGTGATGATTCCGGAGGAGAACCGCAAGGATCTGGTCGAGATCCCCGACAACATCAAGGGCAAGCTCGACATCCGCCCGGTACGCTGGATCGACGAAGTGCTCGAGATCGCGCTGACGGCGCGCCCGGCGCCGCGCGTGCAGGTTGTCGCTCCCGATGCTACCCCGCCCGTCGGTGGCAAGCGCCGCGGCAAGGGACGCGTTCCCAAGGCCGTGCAGGCGCACTAGGCTGGCGGGCGCCTATACTGCGCCTAATGGGTGCTTAGCTCAGCTGGTAGAGCGTCGCCTTTACACGGCGAATGTCGGGGGTTCGATCCCCTCAGCACCCACCATCCCTCGAAGGCTTTGGGCCGCCCCTCGTGGATAGACTTCCGCGGAAGTTGCGTTAAACTGCGCCGCCGCCGTGGGTCAGTGATCTGCAGCCGGTCAATTCCAGAGGTTGTTTTGGGGGTATCTGGCCTGCATTCAAGTCAGATACTTGTTGTTAATCAGAGTGTTAAGTGGGTTAGCTTCGACCCCCTCAACACTCCAATCACAGTGGAGCGGTAGTTCAGTTGGTTAGAATACCGGCCTGTCACGCCGGGGGTCGCGGGTTCGAGTCCCGTCCGCTCCGCCACTAATAAAATATGCTGCAAAACATCGGTGACACTCTCAAGGGCCAGCGTTGGCTGGCTTTCCTGATCCTGGGATTGCTGATCCTGGTGTTTGCGTTGTGGGGCACCTACGGGGTCGTCGATCTGACCTTCGGCACGCCCAAGTACGGTCTCAAGGTCAACGGCGAGGAAGTTCCGACTGCCACGCTGCAGCAGGCCTGGCAGGAACGCCAGTCGCAGGTCCAGCAGCAGCTCAAGACCGACATTCCGCCGGCCGTGCGCACCCAGCTGCAGAACCAGCTGCTCGATCAGTTCACGCGTGAGACGCTCATGCGCCAACGCGCCACCGAGCGCGGTTTCCGGGTCGACGATGATGCGGTGATCAACGCCTACAAGAGCGAGACTGCTTTCCAGGTGGAAGGCAAGTTCGACGAGCTGGCCGCCAAAGGCGTGCTGGCGCAGATCGGCCTCACCCCCCTCGCCTACGAAAACCGGCTGCGCAATTCGCTCCAGATCAGCCAGCTGGAGCGGAGCCTGCGCATCGGCGATTTCCTGACCCAGTCGGAGCTGCAGCGCGCCTTCGCGCTCGAAAACGAGCAGCGCGAGGTGCGCTACGCGCTGCTGCCGGTGGCCGGCTACGCGGCGGCGGTCAAGGTGAGCGACGCGCAGGCCAAGGCCTGGTACGACGCGCACCCCGACGATTATCTCAGCAAGGAGTCGGTGCGGCTCCAGTACGCCGAATTGCGGCTCGATGCGGTAGCGGCGGCAATTGCGGTCAATCCCGCCGATCTCGCAGGCCTGGTACCAGCAGAACCAGAGCCGCTACGTCGAGCCGGAGAAGCGCCGTGCCCGCCACATACTGATCACCAACGGCGGTGGCAAGGATCCGGCCGCCGATGCGGCCGCGCTCGCCAGGGCGCAGTCGGTGCTCAAGGAAGTGCGCGCCGGCGGCGATTTTTCGGCGCTGGCGAAGAAATATTCACAGGACCCGGGTTCCGCCCGGCAAGGCGGCGATCTGGGCTGGGCCCTGCGCGGCGCGTACGTGCAAGCCGTTCTCCGACCAGCTGTTCGCCATGAAGGCCGGTGAGATCAGCGAGCCGATCAAGACCCAGTTTGGCTATCACATCATCCGGCTCGATGAGGTGCAGCCCGAGCGTGCCAGGACCCTGGCCGACTCCCGCGCCCAGATCGAGGGCGACTACCGCCGCGATCGCGCCTCGGACGTGTTTGGCGACCGGCAGGAGCGGCTGCAGCAGAAGAATCGAGACCACCAGTGGCGTCCGATCTCGATGCCGCTGGCGCAGGAATTCGGGCTGACGCTGGGCGAAGTGCCGGAATACACGCGCGGCGGCGGCGGCGTGCTGGGCGTAAACGCCGAGCTCAGCAGCATCGTGTTCAGCGATACCGTGCTCAAGGACCAGCGCATCGGCGGACCGGTGGCGCTGGCCGATGACCGCCTGGTGATCGTCAAGATGCTCGAGCACCATGCGCCCAAGGCGCGTGCGCTGGCCGAAGTGCGCGCGGACATCAACGCCGTGGTGGCCCGGGAAGAGGGCACCAAGGCGGCGCGCGCGGCGGCCGAGTCGGCGCGCAAGCAGCTCATCGCGGGCGCCAGCTTCGATGCGGTTGCCAAGGAGCTGAAAGCTGACGGTGACTGCCGGCGGCCCTCATGGGCCGTGGCGACCCGCAGCCGCCGGCGCAGGTCCGCGACGCCGCGTTTGCAGCGGTTGGCGTGGCGCCCGGCAAGCCGGTCTACCAGGCGATCGCCATGGACGAGGGCGGCGCTGCGCTGCTGGAAGTACTGTCGGTCAGACCGGGAGCGCCCGGCGCCAATGCAGCCAACGACCAGCAGCTGATGGCCGCGTTTGAGCAGCGCCACAGCGAGGCGGATCTGCAGGCCTACCTGGCCGAGATGCAGCGGCGCGCGAAAGTGCGGCGCAATCCGGCGATTTTGAACTGACGAGCGCGGCAGTCGCTTGCTGCCGCTAGCGACAGTCGTGCGTGTTCGGTCAACGTCGCCAGCGCCCGGCAGGCATTGACCGCACGCGCCGGCCCGGCGGCCGTCGTCACCGTATCAGTCGACTCGCTCAACAGGGTGTGCACCCGGCGGACATCGAGCCCGGACTCGCGCGCCAGCAGCAGCGCCGTGACGCCGGTGATCTCGCCGGTGGAGATCGAGCTGCCGGAGGAAAAATCGTAGCGGCCGCCGGGCGCGAGCGTCAGCACTTCGCGACCGGGCGCCTGCAGCACGCCGTCGCTGACGGACTGGTCTTCGCTGCGTGCGACGCCCAGCACGTTGCGCATGCTCCCGGGGAACGAGGGGCCATCGCCCTCGCGGGCCGACGATGATGATGCCCGCGCGCATGGCCCGCTCCGCCAGTGCGGACAGCAGCGGATCAGGCGGTCCGCTGAGGCTCAGGTTGATGATCTTCGCCCTGAGTTCGACGGCGCTGGCCAGCGCCTGCGCCAGCGTGAATGAGTTGCAGCGCGCAGCATCGCTGTCCTTCCTGCAGCTGCCAGCAGGCCTTGAGCGCCAGCAGCTGCGCTTCCGGTGCGACGCCGGCAATGCCGACGCCGTTGTCGGCATTGGCCGCGATCACGCCCGCGATCGCGGTGCCATGCCGGTCGAGCTGGAATCGCCGCGCGTCGGTATCGACAAAGTTGCGCTGCACGTCGACGCGGCCCTGCAGGTCCGGATGATCGCTGGCGAGGCCCGTGTCGATGAGCGCGATGCGCACGCCGCGGCCGCGCGACATGCGGTGAGCCTGGCTGATGTCCATGCGCTCGTTCCCTGATTGCACCCCCGCGTACGGGTCGACCTGCGCGGTGCGCACGCTGTATTCCTGCAGGGGTTCCGCCAGCGCCACGCGGGCGTCGCCCTGGAGCCGCGCCAGCATCGCCGCGCGCGTGAGGCCGGCTGGCAATGCAAATACCGCGCACTGGAGATGCAGCAGGTTGATGGGCCAGGCCGCAACCGGCTGCAGGTGATAGTCGTTCCCCAGCGCGCGCATGGCGCGGCGTGCGCCGTCGCTGACCAGGTAGGCGGCGGCATCGCTGTAGTCGCGCGCGGTGCTGCCCGGGTGGATCGCCGCCGGGCCCGGTTCGTTGGCGACCGCGACCACGATGAAGTTGCTTGCGTCGGAGCGTGAGGCCTGCGCCAGGGCGCCGGCGTCGGCAGCACCTCGGCCGGGCGTGGTGGCGCAGCCGGCGAGCACAAGCAGCGGGAACGCTGCGGCCAGGCGAATGAAGTTCATGCGATGGCTGGTCGCGCCGGCTATTGGGCGCCGACCTCGGCGAAGCGTACGCGCGGATCGGTGCGCAGTCGCGCCAGTGCCGCGGATGAAATGGCCTGGGCGTGCGTGTCGCGCGCCACCAGTGTGTACACGCCCGCTTCGCTCGGGCCCGAGGCCACCACGAAGCCGCTTGCCGCCAGGATTTCCTTGACGTCGCCGAGCCGTACCTGATCAGCGAAGATCGCCTTGACCACCGGGCCGGCAACGAGCCGGCCGGGCGGCGAGTCGGTCACGGTGCGATAGGCGGGCGCCGGTGGCCGCTGCCAGAGCACGCCGCACAAGATCAAGATGACCGCGGCCTGCGCGCTCAGCGCGGCTCGCACCCACGGGCGCGTGGCATCGCGCGTCGCTCGCGGCCGCCGGGTCTCAGGCGCAGCGCCCGCCGCTGCGGGCAGGGCCTCCAAAGCGGCGGCCGAGGGCTCATGCGCATCGGCTTCGATGCGCTTCCACAGTCGGTTGAACGCGGCCTGCGGCGCGAACTCCACCGTGGGCTCGCGGGCAATCGCTGCGCGGATGCGCTGCTGTACCACCAGCTCGTCACGACAGGCGGCGCAGGCCGCCAGGTGGTCATTGAGCCAGTTGGCATCGTCGGCGGCAATGCGGCCATTGACCAGCCAGGGCAGCAGCTCCTGGGCCTGTGTATGTGTGTTCATTCGTACTTTCATGTTTCGGGGTGCACGCCGGCCAGGCTGGGCAGCAGGGCGCGCAGCTTCGCGCGCGCGTGAAACAGGCGCGTCTTAACCGTATTCACGGGGCAGTTCATGATCAAGGCGATCTCCTCGCAGGAATGGCCATAGCCGTAGGCGAACTCCAGCGCCAGCCGCTGCTCGGCCGGGCAGCTGCTGCATGGCAAGGAGTATCCACTCGCTGGTCTCGGCTGCACCCAGTTCGTCCGGCGCCACCAGCGGTTCGTTCTCGAGCGGCATGGTGTCGCACGAGCGGGTGGCTGCGACCCGCGCAGTGTCTTGAGCGCGCGCCGGTAGGCGATGCCCATGATCCAGGTCGACACGCGCGAGTCGCCGCGGAAATCGCCCGCCTTGCGCCACACCACCCACAGCGTGTCGTTGATGATCTCCTCGGCGATTTCGTAGTGGCGTGTCAGGCGCGTCAGGAAGCGCGCCAGGCGCCGGTGGTAGACGATGTACAGCTCGCGAAAGGCCTCGCGATCGCCCGCGGCCACGCGCGATCAAGCAGGCGGCGGTCGCTGTCGTCGCGAGCCTGCTGCTGTTGGTTGAGCGGTACCGCCATTCAGTGCACTACAAATTTCCGATGGTTACCGGTAGGTGCCCGACCGGGTCCCGCCGGTTCAATTTCCCGCTAGAAAGCCCAGGCCACCGTGGCGGCCAGCGGCCCGCCGGACGGGCCGGCGGTATAGCGCCGATGTGAGGCATCTTGCACCCAAATTGAGCTCAGATTCGCGCGCCAGTGACCATAATGCCAGCCCAGGGTGGCATTGCCGTAGGCATATGAGGCGTAGTCCACGCCTTGCGGATCGTAAAACCCCGCCCCCACGGTCAGGTCCAGCCGTGGGCCCAGGGTGCGATGCCAGCTGGACTCGAAGGTGTACACCTCACGATGGCTCGCCAACCCGTCGCTGGGGGAGTACAGGTTCAGGCTGGGTGTCCAGGTCGCGGCCACGTATATCTGGTCGCGCCAGGCAAGCGACAGGCCGATTTCGTCGTAGTTGTAGCCGATCGGGCGTGGATCGTGCGGATAGCGGTACTGCGTCAGCGTTGCGCCCAGGTCAAAATCGCCGCTGATCGCCCGCTGCCATTGCAGGTAAGCCGCGAATTCATTGCTCACGCGGCCGGGCGCGAATCGCACCTGCGAGGCCCAGGCGCCGGCCGACCAGCCAACCGGGAAATTCCAATGTGCGTCGCCCTGAAGGGCGCTGCGACCATCGCTTTGCGACACACCGCGCAGCACGTATTCGCTGGTCAGACTGAGTGAGCCGCCCACTCCAGCGCGCGCCGCGACGCTCGCGCCAGCCGCAATGATCGCGGCCAGCAATAATGTGAGCACCCGGCAATTCGAACAAGGCATGGCGGAGCGATTGTATACAACCTTCCCGCCTCGGTGAGGCGCCGGCAGGCGAGCTCCATGAACCTGTGTGAGCCGAGTTGGCACCTACTCGCGGTAGGAAATTTCACGCGAAGGGATGCAGCATATGAACTCCACGGAAATTCGCCGTCCCTTGTCAGGAACTCTCCCGGCCTTGTGCGCGTCGCTCCTGGCCGCATGCGGTGGCGGTGGCTACGGCGGTGGGGGGCGGCGGCGGCGGGGGCTGTGGTGCGTACAGCAGTTGTACGCCGACGGTGAGCATCACCAACGCCGCGGGCACCCTCAGCGGTACCGTGACCCTGACTGCGACTGCCGCGGCTGCGGGCACCTACATGGTGGACAGCGTACAGTTTCGTGTCGATGGCACGGCGGTCGGCACGGCCGATACCACGTCTCCTTATGCTTATAGCTGGGATTCCACCACCGTGACCGATGGCACGCATCAGATTACCGCCATAGTGACCGATTCCGCCGCGCAGACCACCACCTCCGCGGCGGTGACTCTCACGATCAGCAACAACGGCAGCTTCGCGCTGACGCTGGCGGCCGATCAATTGTTTCCGGCGCCGGTGACGAGCGCCAGCGGGAGCGGCACCATCACGGTCAACAAGATCAGCGGCGCGGCCAGCGGCACTGTCACGCTCAGCGGCGTGACGCCAACGGGCGTCGAGCTCGGCGATGCCTACGCCGGTGCAGTCAGTGTCGCCGCGGTCACGCTGACCCAAAACGCTGGCAACGCCCATCAGTGGGACGTGCCTGCTGCCACGACCCTCAGCGCGCCGCAGCTCACCGACCTGGCCGCCGGCAAGTTCTACCTGCTGGTGCGCTCGGCGGCTGACCCCAATGGCGAGCTGCGCGCGCAGTTGCTCCCGCCCGGCATCACGATCAAGTTTGCCTCCCTGAGCGGGGCGGCGGAGGTGCCGTCGGTCGTGAGTGCGGCGAGCGGTCAAATTGCGGTGACGGTTGACAGTGCCGGGCTCATGGCCGCTGCGCACGTCAACGTCGCCGGCCTCAGCGCCACGGGCGCCGAGCTCGCGACTGGCAGCTCGAGCGTCGCCGGCACCCACCTGGCGACGCTCGCCGTTGATGCCGGCGACCCCAATCATTGGCTCAACGAAGCGATCACGCTCACGGCCGCCCAGGCGACGGATTTCACCAACGGACTCTGGTATGGCAACGTGTTTTCCGGCGCGCATGCCGGCGGCGAATTGCGCGGTCAGCTCGCGGTGACACTGGCGAAACTGCAGGCCGATTTCTTCACGCCCATCTGCTCGGCGGCGTGCCACACCGGCAGCGGTACGGTGCTCCCCGGCGTCCAGAATCTGACCGATGGGCACTCGTACGCCAGCATCGTCAACGTGACCAGCCTGCAGGATGCGAGCTTGAAGCGCATCAAACCCTTCGACCCGGACAACAGCTACCTGGTGCGCAAGCTCGAGGGGGTCGGAATTGCGGCGGGAACGGGCCGCATGCCCTTCGGCGGACCGTATCTCACGGTCACGCAGATTGACGAGGTGCGGGCGTGGGTGGCGGCAGGGGCGCTGAATAACTGAATGGCTGTTTCTTATTCGCCCGCCTCATCGGTGAAATTCATCCCCACCGTACTGAAGCCGCTGTCCACGTAAGTGATCTCGCCGGTAATGCCTGCCGCCATGTCGGAACACAGGAAGGCGGCGGCGTTGCCGACATCCTCGAGGGTGACGTTGCGGCGCATCGGCGCCACCCTGGCGACGTAATTGAGCATCTTGCGAAAGCCGCCGACGCCGGCACCCGAGAGCGTCTTGATGGGGCCTGCGGAAATGCCGTTGACGCGGATGCCGGTAGGGCCGAGGTCCGCGGCCAGGAAACGTACGTTGGCCTCGAGGCTGGCCTTGGCCAGTCCCATGACGTTGTAATTGGGTATCGAGCGCACGGCGCCCAGGTACGAGAGGGTCAACATGGCGCCGTTCCGGCCGGCCATCAGCGGGGCGGTGGCGCGGGCCAGCGCGGTAAAGCTGTAGCTCGATATATCGTGGGCGATGCGAAAGGCCTCGCGGGTGGTGTTGGCTACGAAACTGCCGTCGATCGCCTCGCGGGGCGCAAAGGCCACGGCGTGCACCAGGATGTCGAGCTGGCCCCAGTCCTTGCTGAGCCGCGCGGCGGTGGCGTCAATCTGCTCGTCAAGCGTAACGTCGAGGGGCATCAGGATCTTCGAGCCGATGCTGGCAGCGAGCGGTTCGACCCGTTCGCGGAAGCGCTCATTGGCGTAGCTGAACGCGAGTTCAGCGCCCTGCGCATGCATTGCCTGCGCGATGCCCCAGGCGATCGAACGGTCGGTGGCCACGCCTACGATCAGGGCGCGTTTGCCCGCAAGCATCCCCATGCTTCAACTCTCCTCAATGGTGTTCAGATTCAACCGCGTGAGCTGACGAACGCCACCAGCTTCTGGCCCGGGCGAATCGCATTGCCGCTATCCATGCCGTTCCAGCCGAGCAGCTCGCGCACCGTCACCTGCAGGAGGCGTGCGATGCCGTACAGCGTATCGCCGCGGCGGACGACGTAGGTGATCTGGCGACCGTTCCCGGCCTGGCTGGGGTTGCCATGCAGGCCGGTGGCGGTGGCGGCGGCGCGCGGTGCGCGGCTCGAGACCACCAGGCGCTGGCCGGCGCGGATCGGGTCGTTGATGTCCATGTTGTTCAGGCGGGCAAGCGTGTGCACATCGGTGCCGAGGCGATGGGCGATGGCGAACAGCGTGTCGCCACGCCGCACCACGTGCAGGCCGCGGTGCGCAAGGCGCCGCCCGCCAGGGCGCCCGGGCCGATCGAACAGCGCCGCGGCGCGCATCGCCTTCTCGGGCAGCAGGATCGCGGTGGAGGGCACCATCAGCGTGCTGCCGACGACCAGCTTCTCGTTGTTCGCCAGGTTATTGAGGTGACGGAGCAGTTCCGGCGTCGTCGCGTACTGGCGGGCGATGCCGATGATGGTGTCCTCCCGGCGCACCTCGTAGCCCGCCACGCGCATGCGCTGCTCGGGCGTCAGGCTGAGCAGCGTCTGCTCCAGTCCATCGGCGACTTCAGTGGGCACCAGCAGGTTGTAGGGACCGGTCGGGTCGGTGGCCCAGCGGTGAAAGGCGGGATTGAGCTCGTACAGATCGTCCTTGCTGAGACCTGCGATCTCGGCCACGACCTGCAGGTCGATCTGGCCACCGGTGTTGACCTGGGTGAAATACGGCGCGTCATCGATCTGACTGAATTCCAGGCCGTAGGCGGCCGGATCCGCCACGATGCGGCGCATCGCCAGGAGCTTGGGCACGTAGGCGCGGGTCTCGGTCGGGAGCTTCAGGTGCCAGAAATCAATCGGCTTGCCGAGGCGCAGGTTCCGGTTCACCGCGCGCTCGACGTTGCCTTCGCCGCAGTTGTAGGCGGCGATCGCCAGCAGCCAGTCGCCGCTGAAGGCATCATGGAGCGACTGCAGGTAATCAAGGGCCGCGCGGGTCGAGGCCACCACGTCGCGCCGGCCGTCGTACCACCAGTCCTGCTTCAAGCCGTAGGTCGACCCGGTCCCGGGGATGAACTGCCACAGCCCCGCCGCGCGTGCGCGTGAGTAGGCGTAGGGCTCGAAGGCGCTTTCGACCACCGGCA
Organism: uncultured Gammaproteobacteria bacterium; assembly: GCA_963811485.1. GTDB lineage: Bacteria > Pseudomonadota > Gammaproteobacteria > Steroidobacterales > Steroidobacteraceae > FEN-1191. The sequence goes on along the minus strand of CAWERO010000006.1, from coordinate 210,246 downwards.
GCAGTGCCAGCTCCAGCGGCATCGAGCGTGCATTGAGCTGCCCGACGATAAAATGCATGTAGTGTTCGGCGCGGCCCCAGACCCGCTCCAGATAGTCCGGGTGGTTGGCGTACCAGTTGAGTTCGCGGTCGACCTGTCCCTCGTCCACGTCCTCGAGCTGGAAGCCGCCGCGCAGCCGCACGAACAGGTCGGGCGGCAAGGGCGAGACGAAGGAATGGTCCGCGATCTGCGGCGGGTCGATCGTCTGGACGACGTCGTCGGCCGCCGCCGGAGCGCTTGCACCATCCGTAGCGGGCGTGGTTGGCGGAGGATTCGCCCCAGGAGCAGACACAGCCGCTGGCGCCAGCACCGCGACCGGCGCCGCGAGCTGCCGGGACGGCGCCTGATGGGCGCAGCCCCCGAGCAGGAGCAGGGTCAGGACAGCGGGAATGGCAAGGCTTGCGGGCCGAATCGGCATTACCAAATTTGTTCCATCCCAGTGCCGGGCCGATAACATGTTACGGTATGGGTGCCAGATCCTAGCGTGACCCGGCAGTCCTATTTAACCTGTAAGTTCACATAATTGCTACCATTTTGGGTGGCTAATCACAGTCTTTGAGAGTTCATGGCCCGATATTCCCCGGCACTGGCAACGTGGCAGATGGGTACGCTGGGACGCGCCGTAGTCACGGCCGAGACCCAGCTCCTGGCCGAGGTTTGCGATGACGTATTCGGCCTCGAAATGCTCCAGCTCGGGTGCTGGGGGCCGGATCGCGAGCTGCTCAAGTCCAGCCGTGTCCGCCGCCAGACGGTGATCGCTGCGGCCGAGGCCGGTGGCGGACGGCCCGACATCCTGGCCAGTCCCGCGGGCCTCCCCATCGCGAGCGGCTCGATCGATGCGGTGCTGCTGCCACACTGCCTCGAGATCGAGCCGGACCCGGCGGCCATACTCCGCGAGGCCGACCGCGTGCTGCTGGGCGAGGGGCAACTGATTATCCTCGGGTTCCGTCCCTGGAGCCTGTGGGGGCTGCGGGCCGCGGCGAGCCGCGTCGGCTATCCGCCGGGCTTCAGCCGCCTGATCTCCGAATGGCGCCTGCGCGATTGGCTCGCGCTCCTTGGCTATGAGGTGACGGCGGCGCGGCGCTACCTGTACGTCGCGCCGGCCGAGCCGGCCGGCGACCCGCGGCAATCGGGGCTCGGCATGCTGCGCCGGGGCCTGTTCAACCCGCTGCCGGCCGGCGGCGTACCTGCTCAAAGCGCGCAAGCGCGTCTACGCGCCCACACCGCTCCGCCTGCGCCGGCGTGAACGTGCGCGGCTGCTGGGCGGCCTGGTCAACCCCTCCACATGAGCGAGCCGGAAGACCTGATCGTGATCTACACGGATGGCGCCTGCCGCGGCAATCCTGGCCCCGGCGGCTGGGCGGCCCTGCTCATGAGCGGCGGGCACGAACGCGAGCTCTCGGGCGCCGAGACCGCCACCACCAACAACCGCATGGAGCTGCTGGCGGTCATCAACGCACTGCGCGCCCTCAAGCGGCGCGTGCGGGCGCGCATCTACACCGATTCGCAGTACGTACGGCTGGGGATCACCGAGTGGCTCGAGGGCTGGAAGGCGCGCGGCTGGCGCACGGCCGCCCGCGCGCCGGTCAAGAACCAGGACCTGTGGCAACAACTCGATGAGCTGGCCGCCAGCCACGATCTCGAATGGCACTGGGTGAAGGGACATTCGGGTGTGCCGGGCAACGAGCGTTGCGATCAACTCGCCAACGCGGCGATCGACGCACTGCTTGGTCTAGACTAGCCGCCATGCGACAAATCGTCCTCGATACCGAGACCACGGGCCTGGAGGCCGCGCGCGGCCACCGCATCATCGAGATCGGCTGCGTCGAGCTGCTCAATCGGCGCGCGAGCGGCCGCCATTTTCACCACTATCTCAATCCCGAACGCGAGGTGGACGAGGGCGCGCGCGCCGTGCACGGCCTCGGCCTTGCCGACCTGGCGGACAAGCCGCGCTTCGCCGAGATCGCCGCCGAGTTCACCCGCTTCATCGCTGGCGCCGAGCTGGTCATCCACAACGCCAGCTTCGATGTCGGCTTTCTCGACGCCGAGCTTGCCCGCCTTGCCGCCGACCCGCCGCTGCGTATCGGCACCCTCTGCAGCGTGCTTGACACGCTCGCGATGGCGCGCGAGATGCATCCCGGGCAGCGCAATAATCTCGATGCGCTTTGCAAGCGCTACGGCATCGACAATTCGCACCGCGAACTGCACGGCGCGCTGCTCGACGCGCAGATCCTCGCCGATGTGTACCTGGCGATGAGCGGCGGACAGAGCGCGCTGGCGCTCGAGGCGGCGCCGCGCCGCGAGGCGGCCCGCCGTGCCGCGGCCGACTCGCCCATGGCCGGCACCGATCTCGCGCTCAGCGTCGTGGCCGCGAATCCCGAAGAGCGTGCCGCTCACGAGCAGTTGCAGGATCTGCTGCAGCAGGAAAGCCAGGGCAGGTGCCTCTGGCGCACTCCGTGAAGCTGCTGGTCACAGGCGCCGCTGGCTTCATCGGCTCGTTCACGGCGCAGCGGTTCCTGGCGCGCGGCGACGAGGTGGTCGGGCTCGACAATCTCAATGATTACTACGACGTGAGGCTCAAGGAGGCGCGCCTGGCGCGGCTCCAGGCACAGCGCGGATTTCGCTTCCTGAAGCTCGATCTCGCCGACCAGTCGGGCATGGCCGCGCTGTTCGCGCGCGAGCATTTCGAGCGCGTGGTGCACCTGGGCGCGCAGGCCGGAGTGCGTCACTCGCTCAAGGACCCGCACAGCTACGTCGCCAGCAATGTGATCGGTACGCTCAACGTGCTTGAGGGCTGCCGCCACAACGCCGTGCAGCACCTGGTTTACGCCTCCACCAGCTCAGTCTACGGCGCGAGCACTCGGATGCCGTACTCGGAGCACGAACCCGCTTCGCACCCGCTCTCGTTCTACGCCGCGACCAAGCGCTCGACCGAACTCATGGCGCACAGCTACTCGGGGCTTTACGGCCTTCCGACCACCGGGCTGCGGTTCTTTACCGTCTACGGCCCCTGGGGGCGGCCCGACATGGCGCTGTTCCTGTTTACCCGCGCGATCCTCGAGGGCAGGCCGATCGAGGTGTACAACAACGGCCATCACCAGCGCGATTTCACCTACGTCGAAGACATCGTCGAAGGCGTGGTGCGCGCCACCGATCACACCGCCACCGCCAACCCGGCGTGGAACAGCGCCGCGCCCGACCCGGCCACCAGCCGCGCGCCCTATCGCATCTACAACATCGGCAGCAACCGGCCCATCGAGCTGCTGCGCTACATCGAGTTGCTCGAGCAGTGCCTGGGGCGCAAGGCGGTGCGCGTGATGAAGCCGCTCCAGCCCGGCGACGTGCCCGACACCTGCGCCGACGTCACGGAACTGGTCAACGCGGTGGGCTACCAGCCTGCCACTCCAATCGAGGTGGGCGTGCGCAATTTCGTCGACTGGTATCGCGGGTATTACCGCTAGCCGGGGGCGGCCGCGGCGGTTCGTGACAACGGCGTGCGTTTGCGCTAAAGTATTACCTTAGGGTATTAGGTAACACTAAATGGCGACGAACCTAACCAGCAAGGGCCAGGTGACCGTGCCCAAAGCGGTTCGCGACTACCTCGGTCTCAAGCCTCGCGCCGGCGTGACCTTCGAGCGCCTGCCGAGCGGTGAGGTAGTGGTGCGGGCGGCGGGTCGGCGACCCAGCGGCGCGCGCCCCGGGACCTTTGCCAGGCTGCGCGGCCGCGCCACTGTGCGCATGAAGACCGAGGAGATCATGGCGCTCACACGCGGTCGCTAAGGGCCATGGTCCTGGTCGACACGAACGTCCTGCTGGACGTCCTCCAGGACGATCCGCGCTGGGCCGAATGGTCGCAGCAGCAACTGGAGAGCGCGCGCCTGACCGACCGGTTGGCCATCAATCCCGTGATCTATGCCGAGCTATCCATCGCATTTGCTCGCATCGAGGACCTGGAGGGCGTGATCGCCGAGGCGGCGATCGCAGTAGAGCCGGTGCCGCCCGAGGCGCTGTTTCTTGCGGGCAAGGCGTTCCTGGGGTACCGGCGCAAGCGCGGGGCAAAGCCGGGCGTGTTGCCGGATTTCTTCATCGGCGCGCACGCCGCCGTGATGAAATGGCCGCTGCTGACGCGCGATATGCGGCGCTATCGGCGCTACTTCCCGACAGTCCAGCTCATTTCGCCTTATCCATAGAGGTGTCGCCCTTGCCACCCAAGGTAATTTCCGGACCGGACTGCCCCGCGTGGGCGCAGCTCGCCGCGGCGGCTCCCGCGGCGCTGGCGCGCTCTACTGGCGAGCTGTTCGCCGCTGATCCGCAGCGCTTTGCGCACTGCTCGCTGCAGGCGGCGGGGCTCCTGTTCGACTATTCCCGACAGCGTGTCACGCCCGAGCTGGTGCAGGTGTTCGCAGCGCTCGCCGAGCAGCTGAACTTGCGCGAGCGGATCGCGGCCATGTTCCGGGGCGATGCCATCAACATCACCGAGGGCAGGGCGGTGCTGCACACGGCGCTGCGGCGTGCGCCGGCGCGAGCGCCGCTCCGGTTGTCGGCGGCGAGGATATCGACGCGCTGGTGCGCTCCGAGCGCGAGCGCATGCTCGGCTTTCGCCGAGGCTGTGCGCAGTGGCAGCGGTGTACTCGAGTTCCGATCAGCCCTTCTCGCTGGTGATCAACATCGGCATCGGCGGGTCCGATCTGGGTCCCGCCATGGCGGTCGAGGCGCTGCGACAGTTTGCCGGTACGGGGCCGCGCGTTGCCTTCGTCTCGAACGTCGATGGTTGCCAGCTGGCCGACCTGCTGGCGGGTGCCGACCCGGCGCGCACGTTGTTCATCATCTGCTCGAAGACCTTCACCACGCTCGAGACCCGCAGCAACGCGCTGGCGGCGCGTGCCTGGCTGCGATCGAAATTGGGCGAGGCGGCGGTGCCCGCGCATTTTGCGGCGGTGTCGGTCAACGCGCAGGCGATGGACGAGTTCGGCGTGCATCCCGACTACCGCTTCGCCATGTGGGACTGGGTCGGCGGGCGCTACTCGATCTGGTCGTCGATCGGCGTGTCGATCGCCATCGCCATGGGCGGCGCAGCACTTCGAGCGACTTCCTCGGCGGTGCCGCCGAGATGGACCGGCATTTCCAGAGCGCGCCCTGGGCGTGCAGAACCTGCCGGTGCTGGCCGCGATGCTGGGCGTGTGGAACGTCGATTTCCTGGGCCTGCCGACCCTGGCGGTGCTGCCCTACGATCAGCGCCTCTCCCGCTTCAGCGCCTACCTGCAGCAGCTCGAGATGGAAAGCAACGGCAAGACTGTGCGGCTCGACGGCAGCGCGGTTCCCGTCCCGACCTGCCCGGTGATCTGGGGCGAGCCCGGGAACAATGCCCAGCATTCGTTCTTCCAGCTGCTCCACCAGGGCAGTGCGCGCGCCGCGCTCGATTTCCTGCTGCCCGTGAATTCCTCCTGCGCCAGCCAGCCGCAGCAGGACCTGGCCATCGCCAATTGTCTCGCGCAGGCCGAAGCCTTTGCCTTCGGGCAGCGAGCAGGTCGAGGCCGAACTGCGCGCAGGGCCTGAGCGCGGCGCGCATCGCCGAGCTCCTGCCCCACAAGGTGCATCCGGGCAGCCGCCCCGTGACGCTGATCATGTTCCCGCGCCTCGACCCGGCGACCCTGGGCAAACTGATCGCGCTCTACGAGCACAAGGTGTTCGTGCAGAGCGTGGTGTGGGGGATCAACGCCTTCGATCAGTGGGGCGTGGAACTGGGCAAAAAACTGTGCGAAGCGATCGTACCGCTGGTCGCAGCAGCCGGACAGTGCCGGTGAGGTTTCCAGCTCGCTCCGTGGCGCCCTGGATTTCGTCGCCCGCGCGCGCCGCTGAAAGCGCCTGACGGGCCGGGCGGCCGTCAACCTGCCGCTTCCGGTCCAACATCGGTACAATCCACGGCCTTGCCCAGATACCTAAGGTCCTGCATCGTGCCCCAGTTGCCCGTGGCCCCGAAATCCCAGGCGATTCGCCCGTTTTCTGGCCACCGGCCTGGCAGCACTGCTTGCCGGCGCCAGTCTCGTCGCCCTGGCCCAGCAGTCGGGCCTGGCAGGCGCGATGCAGGCGCTTGGCGGGCTATCGCCGGACCAGCAGCAGGCCATCCTGCAACGGGTCACCGGGCAATCGGGAACCGGCTCGGGCACACAGGGCGCACCGAACGGTCCTCAGCAGTCCCGGAACAACACGGGTGCAAACGGGCAGCCGAACTCCACTGCAGGTACGGGAACCAACCAGGCCCAGGCGCCAGGGATGATACCGGTGTTCGGGCCGGAAGATTCCGTGCTGCTCGATATCAACCTGCCGGGCGAGAAGACCGTGGCCCAGCAGGCCGCGGATGTATACGCGCGCGAGCTCAACGCCACCGCCATGGCAGCTCCTCAACGGTGGACAGACGCTGTCGCCGCAAGCATATGACGGCCGCGAACGCGGCCCAGATCGGCAGAGGGCCGGCTGCTGCAGCGGGGAGCAACGTCCCGGTGACCTGGCGCACTGAGCGTCACTCAGGCGGCGCCTGCGAACGGCGTCACCATCAACAGCTTCACCCCGCCAGTTCAATGCGAACCAGACCAATCTGCACTTCCGGCAATTCTGGCCCGGGCAATGCCGCTGACGCGCAGCAGGCGGCTGAGCGCGATCTGCTCAAAGTCCTGCGCGGCCACAATCCCTACAAGCTCGATCGCGACGGGGTGCTGCAACTTCCTGGGTTTCGAGACATTGAGCTCGGTGGCCTGAGTGAAGCCGAGGCGACGCGCCGGGTCGCGGCCGAGCCGGCGCTGCAGAATTTCGAGATCCGCATCATCCGCCTGCCGGTGCTCAGGCACGGCACAGCGGCGCTGCAACCCTACGGCTATGACCTGTTCATGAACGGGCAACAGGGCATGAGCCCGGATAGCGCGGCGCCGGTGGCCGCGCGACTACGTCGTGGGGCCCGGCGATGTGCTCGAGGTGCAGCTCTACGGCAACCAGAATTTCTCACTGGAGCTCACTGTCGCCCGCGATGGCCGCGTCAATTTTCCGCAGCTGGGCCCGATCAGCGTGGGCGGCAAGCGTTATAGTGCCGTCAAGCGCGAGCTGGAGTCCCGTGTAGAAAAGCAGATGATCGGCGTGCGCGCCGGCGTGTCGATGGGCGAGACTCGGACCATCAGCGTGTTCGTGCTCGGCGAGGCGATGTACCCGGGTTCCTACTCGGTCACCGGCCTGGCCACGGTCACCACGGCGCTGTTCGCCGCCGGCGGCGTCAAGCCGCAGGGCTCGCTCCGTCATATCCAGGTGCGGCGCGCGGGCGCAGCTGGTGCGCGAGTTCGACCTGTACGATCTGCTGATGCGCGGCGATTCGTCCAACGACGTTCAAGCTCCAACCCGGCGATGTGGTGATGATTCCGGCGGTGGGCCCGACGGCGTCGGCCGATGGCGAAGTGCAGCGACCAGCGATCTACGAACTCAAGGGCCCCACCAGTGCCGCCAGCCTCATCGCCATGGCGGGCGGCATGACGCCTGAGGCTGACACGGGCAGCGCTTCGCTGGTGCACGTGAACGCACAGCGCGCCAGCGTGTCGTCATCGACGTGGCTCCGGGCGCCCCGGCGGCGCAGCGCGCAGCTCGTCGGCAATGGCGATGCCCTGCGTGTCGCTCGGCTCAAACCCACGCTCGATTCGGGAATTCTGCTGCAGGGCTACGTATACCGCCCGGGCAGCTACGCCTGGCACGAGGGACTAAAGCTTACCGATGTCATCGCCAGCATCGACGAACTCAAGCCCAATGCCGATCAGGGCTACGTGCTGATCCGGCGCATCGTCACGCCCGGCCGGCGCATCACCGTGCTGTCCGCAGACCTGGCCGCCGCGCTCCGCGATCCGGCCTCGAGCGCCAATGTGGTGCTGCAGCCGCGCGATACGCTGACCGTATTCGATCTGCAGACCGGGCGCGACCGCATCATCGAGCCGCTCATGCAGGAGCTGACGCTGCAGGGCAATCTCGCACAACCGACCGAGGTCGTGCATGTCGATGGCAAGGTAAAGGTGCCCGGCGACTACCCGCTCGAGGCCGGCATGCGCGTCAGTGACCTGATTCGCGCTGGCGGTAATCTCGAGTCTTCCGCCTATGGCGGCCATGCCGAGCTGGCACGCTACACCGTCGAAAACGGGGCGCAACGCCGCACGGTAATCGTGCCCATTGATCTTGGCGCCGTGGCGCGGGGCGACCCGGAGGCCAATGTCGAGCTCAAGCCCTTCGATCAGCTTTCCATCAAGGAAATCTCGGGCTGGACCGAACAGGACCAGGTCACGCTGATGGGCGAAGTGCGGTTCCCGGGCACCTACACCATCAAGCGCAACGAAACCCTGCGCTCGGTGATCGAGCGTGCCGGCGGTCTTACCGAACTCGCCTTTCCCGAGGGGAGCGTGTTCACGCGCGAGGAACTGCGCCTGCGCGAACAAGAGCAGCTCGATCGGCTTGCTGATCGCATGCAAAGCGACATCGCCTCGATCTCGCTGATGGCCGCCCGCGCCAGCCAGAGCGGCGCCACTGCCGCTTACAGCGTCGGGCAGTCACTGCTGGCGCAGTTGCAGTCCACCAAGGCGGTGGGACGCCTGGTGATTGACCTCAAGGCATCGATCCAGACTTCGCCCGGCAGTGCCGAGGATATTGTCATGCGCAGCGGCGACCAGCTCATCGTGCCCAAGCGCCGCCAGGATGTCATGGTGCTGGGCGAGGTGCAGAGCGCATCCTCACATCTTTATCAGCCTGATCTCTCCCGCGATGACTACATCGAACAGAGCGGCGGGGCCAGCCGCCAGGCTGACCGCAGCAAGATCTACGTGGTGCGCGCCGACGGCAGCGTGGTCGCCAACCAGCGCCACTGGCTGATCGGCTCGAGCGGGGCGGAGATTCATCCGGGCGATGCCATCGTCGTGCCGCTCGACACCGAGCGGCTGCCGGCGCTGCCCATGTGGCAGTCGATCACGCAGATTCTCTACAACACGGCGATCGCGGCAGCCGCGGTGCATTCGCTATGACACGTAGCATGCTGCACAATCGCCGCACCAATTGGCAAGATCCACTCAGTCTTGAAGTGCCGTTAAGTCTGGGTGGAATTCGCTCCAACCATTACTATAGTTAGCGGGCCTAAGCCGTGAATAAGAGCGATCAGAATACCGATGGAACGGCGCCGGTGCCTACGAGAGGCCAATCCATACAGGCGCTAATTATTAGCGGCCTAGAGAACGAAACTCCGCCAAAAGGTCTGGCGCCAGTGATCGAAGCGCTGCGTCTGCACTGGAAATTGGTGGTAATTTGCACTTGCTTCGGCCTTCTGGCTGGCGTAGGCATCGCCATCATATGGCCGAAATCGTACGACGCAATTGTGACACTCGCGCCTGTCGATCGGCAGAGCATGTCCGGTGGACTGCAGTCGCTTGTCAGTCAATACAGCTCTCTCGCGGGAATGGTTGGTTTGGACCTTGGCGGAGCAGATCACTCCACCGATGCCGCTTTGGCGTTGGTGCAGTCGCGCCATTTCCTGGAGCAATTCATAAGCGATCACAATCTGCTGCCGATACTATTTCCAAAGGCCTGGGATGCGGCAAGTGGTTCGTGGAAGCGACCCAAAGATGGTGATCACCCAAGTCTTCAGGATGGCTACGGCTACTTTTACAAGCGAGTTCTTGCAGTGTTGCAGGATAGGAAAACCGGACTAATTTCGTCTACGGTGAGTTGGAAGGATCCGGTCATAGCAGCCTCGTGGTGAACGATTTGGTTGCGCGCGTCAATAGGGCTTCGCGTGAGCTGGCCGCAATGCAGGCGGACGACAGCCTGCGGTTTCTACACGATCGGTTGCCAACTGCCGAGTCCGTCGGTCTACAGAGGCCATAAATACCCTGATTCAGTCGCAACTGAATCAGAAGATGCTGGCGCAACTCCCGTCCCAACGACGCGTTCGATGTGGTGGATCCAGCTGAACCCTCTGATCTGAAGAATTACGCCAGGCCTCAGCCCATTGTGTTGATTGTTGCCGGCTTCTTTTTGGGCATAGTCGCCGGTCTGGGTGTAGCGGTACCAGCGTTTGCGCCAGCGCATGGCGCCAGCGACAAGCTCAGTTTGATCGATTGCCAACGCCACATGCAATCAAGTCCTTCTAAAGGGTAACACGCATGACACCTAGCCGTGCCGCGGCGCCTATTTAACGCCTTTGGATTGCATGTCATCCGTCAGCGGCAAAATCCGGAAGCCCGGCTGCTTGGCCTTGCAACACGGGATTCGGGTCGATTATCGACGTCGGCGCGAATACAGGACAGTTTGCACGGCGGGCTCGCATTCACTTTCCCGGATTGGTAAAAATGCTTTGCTTTGAGCCTCTACCTGGGCCATTCGGTGAGCTTGCAGGATGGGCCACGCGAACGGAAACGGTGCGTACGTTCAACGTGGCACTGGGTGACTGCAATAGGCGAATGCCATTCTTCTGTCACGCCGATCATTCGCCATCTTCATCATTACTGCATCGCACTGACCTGTCAGTGGCCATCTATCCGCAGACGGCACGCCATGAGTCTGTACTCGTAGACCTGCGTTCCCTGGATAGTGTGCTTGATGAAGTCACACCCAAGCCCAAGGTGCCGATGCTGTTGAAGCTCGACGTGCAGGGCTCGGAGATGCAGGTCTTGCGGGGCGCGGCGACGGCAATGCGCAAGATTGATGCGTGCATAATCGAGGTGTGCCTGGAAGAGCTTTATGTGGCGCAGAGTTCCTTTCGTGACATTTACCAGTTTTTGGATGCTGCGGGGTTCAGGTATAAGGGAAATCTGAATCAGGTGCATGGTGAAGGCGGTCAAGTGATCTATCTAGACGCCGTATTTTCGCGGTAGCAGGCGTCAGGCGACATGAGTGCGGAAATGCCGGAGTGCCCAAGCTGCGGGCAATGCCCTGCCGAATTGCTGGGACCGATACCGGATACCTCGATGTTTGGTGGTGCATTGATCGACCGGCTATTGCCCGGTGGGGTCGCTCTGGGAATGCCCCAAGTGCAAGTTGCTCTTTAAGTACCCACATCTGAGTAAGGCATCACTCGATGATCTGTATCGGCGCATTGGTGACGAGGCGTGGCGAACCGATGCCGCTGAACGTCGCGACTGGCAACTGGCGTACGCGGAATTGGCGACGCGTTGTCCAACAGAGATCCTGGATGTCGGATGCTTTGATGGGCGCTTTCTGCAAGGACTTGGAAAGTTGTGGCGTAAATTTGGCTGGAGTATCAATGGCGAGCAGGGCGCGCGCAAGTGCGATGGGAATTGAAATAGTAGGACAGGTTTTTCCGATCTGGCGTGTCAGCCGAACCGATTCGGGGTAATTACCGCGTTCGATGTGATTGAGCATGTATTCGACCCTGAAGTGTTCTTGAGGGATTGCAGGGCTGCACTTCAACCACTTGGCATTCTTATCGTGGCTACTGGGCACGCCAAGTCCTGGCCTCGACGGCTGCACGGCCCACAAAGCCGATACTGCATCTGCGCGGAACACATCTCGTTTCTCACGCCCGACTGGCTGAGGGCGAATGCAAGAAACGTGTGGCTGGCAGATCGACCAATTGACCCATACCGAAGGTCGATCGGTGGCCCTGTGCGACTGCTCCGTGACCCGGCCGGCAAATCTGGCGTTTGCCGCGGCCCCGGCGCTGATTAAAGGTTTGCGGGCTGCCGGCGTCGGGACGGCGAGCGACATCAGGTCACGGAATCATCCACCAATGTGGCCAACGGCTCGCGACCATATGCTGGCGATACTGCGGAAGCCGACCGCATGAGCTCCAGGCGACTGGCACGCAACTCAGTGTCTTCGGTGGTTCAGGCATTAGTTTCCGCGTTAATTGTCTTTGAATTATACCGCTTCTTAGCGAGTCGCCTGTCAATCAGTGAGATTGGCATCTGGTCGCTCGTACTGGCGACAACGGCCGCTGGGCGGTCGGAGACCTTGGCGTAGGCGCAGGTATAATAAAGTTTGTGGCAAATGACCTTGCCCGCGGTGACCGCAAGAGTGCGGCCGGTGTGGTTGGGCTGGGACTGGCGACCGTCGGCGTACTTGTCGGAATTCTGTGCATTGTCTTGTATCCGTTGCTGTCCCGTGCTCTCGGCCACCTGATTCGACCTCGAGTGCCATTGGCCAAGGCGATCACGCTTCTGCCAATCTCAATCCTGTCACTTTGGATTTCAATGCAGGGTGTGCTTACCCTGTCAGCCCTGGACGGTTGTCAGCGTACGGATATTCGCGCACTAATCACGGTTTCCGGTTCGCTGGTACAACTCGCGGCGGCCTATGTGTTCGTACCATGGATGGGTTTGCGTGGCATTGCCTTCGCGCAGCTTCTCCAATCGGGCGTTGTTCTGCTGCTAAAGGTGGCTCCAGCTCTCGCGATTCAGCTAGAGCAGTCGCTGACTTCCTGGCTGTCGATGCGACGACGCTGGCTTGAGTTGATGCGCTATGGTGCTGGAATTCAACTGGCGACGATCGGTCAGATGTTGTTTGATCCGGCTGTGAAAGGTCTGGTCGCTGTATTTCGGTGGCCTTGCGCTAACCGGCTACTATGAATTCGGCCAACAGATCGATAATGCAGCTGCGGTCATTCGTGGTCGTGGGCTATCAGTCGTTGGTTGCGTATGTTGCTAGCAGCGCCGTCAATGGGACTCAGGCGGCAAACATATACTTGGGCTTACTGATTGCTGGTGTACAGGGCCAACCTTATTACACGCTGATATCGATTTATCTGCCAATCATTCTGTATTTGTGGCTAGGGAGGTTCGAAGGCAGTTTTCTGTTTATTGCCCAGTGGAGCCTGCTTGGCTGGGTGGCAAATACAATGGTGGCGCCGGCGTATTTTCTCTATCTCGCGCTCGGGAATACCATATGGCCAGTTATCAGTCAGTTCGTTATTGGGATACTGAATGTGGTGGCCGGATGTGTGTTGGGCGCAATAATTGGAGGCAATGGTGTGATCATCGGGGCAGCACTGGCGCTGACTGTTGGAAGCGGCGTCGTGGCAGTTGCATTCTGTCGAGAGTACAAATTGGACGTGCGTGACCTCCTTCCGAGGGAGAGTCGCCACTTAATGGCCCTGTGCGCATTGTGTCTGGTGCTGGCGGCAATTGGTGCGCGCGCCGTTCATGCACTCCAATTGGATGTTCGTTGTTACGTTGCAATTGCTTTGTTGCTGACCATTCCCGTTGGAGTGGGGGCTTGGCCAACGAGCAGCGAGCTGTGTCGACCAACTTGCTGGCGCTGGCCTTGGCCCGAACAACTGGCGACTCGCCTCCGGCACGGTGCTGGTAATTTGCGAAGTGCCACATTGGGCACCGGATATATCAAGGTCAACGTTTGCATACCAAGGCAGAGTCGGGAGTGACACGGGTCCAATGGGTGCGGTGAAATTCCTGGTAATGGAATCGATGGCTGGAGCGGCCCGAAAGCTCTGGCTAGCGGTTGGACTGTATTGGCGGCTTCCAGGGTGGTCGCAACGAATTGGCCTGCTATTGTATCTGGCCCTGGACCGCCTGCTTCTGCACAGCGAGATGCGACCGGTGAGATACGAGACTTAACCGACCTCGATGCGTACGCGATATTTCAGATAGTTGCCACGTTCATCATAGGTGTAAGTGTGATCGTCTCTCCCAGAAGAGCCCTGGGCACGTCGCGCCGAGTTTTGTTCAGGTCGCCGATGTGTTGGCTGGTCTGCTATTACGCGATGGCCATGTTAAGTGCACTCTGGTCCGAGGCACCGCTCTTGACGCTATTCAAGGCATCGCAATGTGCTGTCTTCTTGGTGGTCGTGGCGATGGCAATTGATGGTCTGCAAGTAATTCGCTACCGCATCGCATTTCTGTGTTGCATGTCGCTGCAGATGGGCGTCCTACCTCGCATATGTAGTGTGGGTGATTCCGGTCGAAGGTCTCAGCATTGGAGGATTGCACAATGTGCATGCGGCGACGCCGTTTCTGCCGGTATTGTTCCTTGCTGGGCTCAGCGAGCTGCCGTGGTTGTCGCGGGGATACAAGGCACTTACCATTATTGTTGTGATTGCAGAGACAGGTCTGACTACGTATCTCGGGCTCTGCTTTGCTTGTGCACTACTGGTGTTCCTGTGGATGCCGGGGCGAATGCGGGTGGCAATTCCAGTGATCGCAGCGGTCGCTTTGGCATGGCTGTTCGCCTTGCTTCCAGACGATCCCTGGCGCCGTTCTGCATTTTAGTCGGTCGCAGCAATTGACAATGGTACAGGTCGATTCGAGGTGTGGCGCTATGCGTTTCTTGAGGCGTTTCCTGGTGCGCCGGTTCTGGGTCACGGGTTTGTCGTTGGCGATGCGATAGGGAGAGAGTCGGGCATTAATTCGGCACTGGGACAGCTGCACAACTCGCATCTGAGTGCATTGCTAAACCTGGGTCTTGTAGGGCTCGCGATTTGGGCATGATTGGACGCATTGCTGCGCGTGGCTGAAAGGCGTCGCTTTACGCTGGCTGACGTTGTGCGGCAGCGATTGCTGGATAAGATAATTGGCGGGAGGGGCGAGTCTGTCGTCAATGCTACACGTATGCGCAAAGCATTTGCGCAGGCTTTCACATTGGACCTGGAGTTCTACCTTTGGCTCAACGACGACGTGGTACTTTATCCGGGTGCGCTGGCAACGTTGCTGAACACGTGGTTTCATGCAAGCGAAGCGGCGAATGACCCAATCATCGTGGTCGGCACGACGTGTGACCCGGAATTGGGGCGCGCTTCGTACGGCGGCCTGGTGACACGGCCGGGCAGGCGCCGACTCAACTTAAAAAGAGTGTACGATCCCGAAGTGGCATTGCAATGCGACACGTTCAATGGCAATTGCGTGTTGATTTCCAGGCGGGCGGCATCGATGGTCGGGAATCTCGATGCGCGCTTTACTCATAACATGGGTGACCTTGATTACGGATTTCGCGCTTGCAAGGCAGGATGCGCGCTCCTGGTTGCGCCAGGGTATGTTGGTGAGTGCAGCACTAACAATGGCAGAAGACCGTGGGCTGATCGCGAGTCTGAATTGGGCTCTAGATGGGCGCTGTTGACAGGTCCAAAATGCTTTCCATTTCGAGCCTGGTGGACATTCTCGATCAGATACGGCGGACGAATGTGGGTGCTTCATTGGTTGAAGCCCTACGTCAAGTTCTGGCTTTGCGCGCTCGGCCACACTTTTACGAGTGCCCACGAACACCGCTGATCAACTGATCAAAGCGCAGCGTTAGTTCAATTCAATGACCGCCGCCACGGGTGATCAGAATTGCTCCGCGACCAATTATCCAAAGATCCAGGGCCAGGAGCCCATACCATGGGCGCTGCATGTATTGATTGATGTATTCATATTCGTACATCGGGTTGCCCATTTCTGGCGTGCCTTTCATTACATGGCCCATTCCCAGCAGGCCCCCGCGAATCAGCATGCGAGAGATATTGCCCTGCGCCAGATCGCGATTGTAATGCGATACTGCCAACGGCCGCGGGCCGACTACGCTCATGTCCCCGACTAGCACGTTATAGAATTGCGGGAGCTCATAGAGGTAGAATTTCTTTACAAAGCTTCCAACTATTGTGCGCGTATGCTCGTCCATTCCGCCGAATAGGCGACCCAATCGCCGCGCTTGGCTGCAGCATGATCAATGTATTTGCACTTTATAAGTCGTAGCTTGTACTTGGGAAATACTCTGCCCTCGCTTACCGCGTTGTAATGGAAGAACAGCGGGCCCTTGTTTCTCGGGGACGAGTAATCCTTCAATTACGTAGGCAACCTTGAGTAGCGCAAGAATAGGCGTAGCTATTGTCAACAGGACAAGGGCGGTGGTCTTGTCAAAGCAGACCTTTGCCAAGCGCGGCTTGAGTGGGCTCGTCAATTCAAATAAGTGCGCGTATCGATCACGCAAGTCCTGGTCCGGAGGCCTGTATGGGAAGGCTTCACCTGGCTCCTGCATTGCTTTTGACCGCCGCGGATGTTCAATTGAGCCGCTCCCGAATAGCCTGCGCACAAACGCCTCCCCCAGCAGTGGCACCGCCACCCGCACGATGAAGATCGTGTTGGTAATTAAGTAACGTCGCCAAAGTCGGCGAGGCTCTGTGGCAAGACGGTGCAGCCACTCCAAGGCGGCGCCACGCATCCATTCTGGGGCCCGCGCCTCACGCCTGCATGGTAATCGAACGCCGCGCAACTGCAATCAGAGGTTCGCCTCCTGCCACGCGCTGCGCCGCCATCCAAAGCTCCTGCTTTGGGCATCCGAGACCCACAAACACCAAACCCGCGCCGGAGGAATTAATGCGTCCCACACATTCTGCGATCTCTGGCTCCGTAGGTGGGCGAAACGGCGGGGAAAAGGTGCCGGCGATGAGCAAGTTCTGAAAGGCCGACTGCAGGCGCTGGCGCAGCAGGTCCAGGGTTGCGTTGCTTCCGCCATACAGGTATATAGATATTCCGCGCGATTGCGCGTGCCGGCACCAGCTCCCACATCGTGTCCGGCCCACTAATTCGATACTGCTGAGCGTAACCCAAATTGCGCATCGCCCACGCAATCGGGGCGCCATCTGGCAATGTCATGTCAGCGCCATTGATGGCGGACAGCACCTCGTGGTTCCCGCTTGCAGTAACCAATGCATGCACATTGCAGAAACACACATACCGAGATTCCCGCGTCTCCGCCCATGTAGCAATGCGGCCTAAAGCCTCAGCGGCAGTAGCAACATCAATTCTAGACCCGAGCAGCGGGGCAGTCAGGCGTTTCAGTGGCAGGGATGTCGTCATGCCCGCGACTGCCACGCACCAAGCTCGCGGAGCCGCCGATCAAATACACGCACTTGGAGAAGCATTGTCAGGTTGATCACCGCGACGGAATCTCTTCAACGTCGTCCGGCATTGTGGTGGACGCGACCAGCAATGGCGGCCTCATAAATCTGCTCGAGGCGGTCAGAGTTGGCGGCGGTAAAAGTTCTACGATAGGATTCGAGCGCTCCGTTAGCCAGTCCTTGAAGCCTACTTGGCTCACGCCAGAGCGCCGTCAGCACATTGCGAAGCGAAGTCGCGCAGCCAGCCGTCAACACGTGCGCCATTGACATCTTGCTCGACAATGTATGGCAAGGGGCCTGAATCCGCGGCTACGACGGCGGTTCCGGGGAAACCGAAACCTTTCTGGTATAACCATCGGCAGGCCTTCCATGCCAACGGAGGGTATAACCAATAGCCGGGCATTGGAAATCTCGGCAATTGTCTGCGCATGGTCCAGTGAACCAAGAAAGCGGACATTTTGCAGGCCGGCACGCCGTGCCTGCTGCACCTGGGCGGTTCGGGCCCATCACCAATAATTCAGGCGCAGCAGCTCCCCCAGCTTGTCCCAGGCTTCGACCAATGTGCGTACGCCCTTTTCGGCGGCAATCCTGCCTACAAACACTACCTCGTTAGTACGTTCGTGCCACGACTTTCAATTTCATCCAGTGCGAAGAAATTCGGCTTAACGTGAAGTTTGTTGCTTGGAAGCCCGCCGCGCACAAACAGGTCCCGCTGATATTGAGTTAGCGCTATGAAGGCTTCGACTTCATTGGTCCAAGTGCCCAGCCATTTATGCGCGAAAATGCCAATGCTAAGTGGCAGTGTCGCAATGCGACTATCTCGATAACAGCCATGCAAAAGACCAGGCGCGCACGACGAAAGATCCAGACACCTGGTGCAGATTGTTCCATTGCGCGTAAATAGCCCTTGCGCGCAGAACAGCCTGTAGTTGTGCAGGGTAAGTACGCGTGCCGTGCGACCACGAAGAGCCGAAAAGACAGCCGGAGAAATCGGTACTGTGCGCATGTACGACATCCGGCCTAAAGCGCCTTACCTGTCGAACCAAGATCCGCGGCAGCGGATGGATTCCAGGGCACACTCAGGCCACCCCGCACTAGGCCGGCGATACCCGAGGCCAGCAGATCGTCACTATCTCTTCTGTACAATTCAACGTCGTGGCCGGATTGACGAAGCAAATCCAGTTCTACGGCGACCGCATTGTTTTCGCCTGACGGGCCGCGGGACCTGTAAAAATTGTGCGCGATTAGTATTCGCATGAATAGACAATCATTGCTGAGGCGTGCCATCGAAGGTCAGACATGCGTCGATGCCTAGTGCGATCTTGCCAACCATGTTATCTATGGTAAAGCGACTCGCGGTAGCTTGCCGGAGCACCGGCACTTAGCGCATTGCGGCGGGGTTCATCATCAGCAACGACTTCGCGGCCGCAGCAAAAACTGCTCCGCGTCTCCGTCAATTATCAGTCCGTTATTGCCCGCTTCCAGGTATTCTATTTCTGGACTATGGCGCGCCGCCTGAGTCGTTATGAATGGCAGACCAGCCGCAAAGGCGTCGAGAATGCCGAGTCCAACCAGGCCGGGATTTCCGTCGTACCGTCGCGAGTCGAAAGCTGATGGCCTTGTCGTCGCCAAATAGCGCGCCGGCAAGGCGCAGGTAGCTGCGCGATTCTGCTGCTTTCGCCAGCCACTGCCATCCGGGCCCGCGCCGACTATCAACAGTCGAAATGCGGGCCGCTGGCGACTCAAGATGTCTGCAGCTGCGATGAGCATTGCGAGGTTCTTTTCCGCATATAGTGAACCGCGTAGTACAGTCCCACCACATCGCTCGAGGTAAGGCGGAAGCGGCGCGGATTTCTGCCAGCGCTTCTGGCGATACTGCCTGCACCGCCATTCGAAAGGCGTCGGTGTCGATAGCATTGTCAATACAAGTAATGCGGTCAGCGGCGAACCCGATCGTCCAAGCGCTGCCAACAGCAGTAGCGGATAATTACCAACAGGTACCCGTTTGCCTGAACCACAATTCCCAGGTCAGCGCGCGCGAGATCCTGGAGCGGCGGACTGCAGAAGCATGCGATCGCGGCAGCAATATATTCGCCGCACACGCTTACCCAGCGAAGTCGGCGACTCACAACTGTCTTGCTTGGTGGCCTCCAGCCTACCAGGCGCGCTATCATGACGAGTTTGAGATCAATATCGTCATGCAGCAACCGTGCATGCAGTCGCTGATAAAGTACGTACCCAAATTGCTTTACGTTCGCGCCACGACCGCGACCACCAGGCGTCGTTTGGTGCTCATCTGGTTGCTAGCGGCCGCTCAAGCATGCCGATTCCGATCTCCGAGTGATCGATCCTGGCGCAGGCAATCGGCGATTAGAAAATGCCTGAGATGGCATGCGTGACTGTCGTGTATAGGCGCTTTACCAATTTGCTATCGGAATCGGCGGGAGCATCGATGCGCCGGACGAACCTAAAGCCGCATACGGTTAGGTGATGGTTCAAACTCTTCCAGCTAAACAGGAAAAGGTGAAATCGCTTTCTGGCCTCACGCCAGTTTCCGCGTTCAAGCCGTGCCCGCAATCCGAGGCGATTCGTGTCGTGACAAGCAATACGCCTCCGGGCTTTAGAAGTGTGCGAATCTGAAAGCGTCCGATGAATATCAGATACTCTCGATTACCTCAATCATAGTTACGACATCATATTGGCCAGAGGGGAAAGTCTGGATATCGGACTCGATCTCAAAACCGCGTTCGCGCTTGCAGTAACGTCTCGCCTCTGGTGAGTACTCAAGACCATCCGCCTGCATTCCGGCGGCTTCCTCATGACTTCTACAAAGCTTCCCGTTCCGGCCCCAAAGTCCAAGACCCGAGGTGCCGGAGTCGCGTTAGGCTTGTTAGGAGCATCGCAGATGGGTCCGGTGGCTCGAGCGGGTTCGATTCCTGGTTGGTGCTTCTCGCCGCAACACTTGAGTCGCTGTAAGCGTCTGCATAAATTGCGGCCAGCTCGCTTTCGGCCAGGAAACCTGCGTCTTGATGCAGGACCCACAATCAGGGCAGGTCCAAATCGACTTCCCCGGACGCATATGTTGTCGTCAGCGGCCAGACGTGGCTCAAGTCGGGGCACCGCATCATAGTTGCTTCCGAAAAGCTGCTTAGGCGAATTAATGCTTCAAGCACTGGGCGTACGGGAATGGTAACGCCAATTTAATTGTAATATGCGGGCGGGGCACTAATACTTTACCTGAAAGCGCTCTTCTTGAGACTCCCGGAGCTCACCCGCATGCACGCAAACCTCGTTGTCAAACAAGTGTTCATAGTAGCGTTGGGTTTCATCGCCGGCCACAGTGGCGACGTTTCCGCCGGCGACCAGGTTTGTGATGCATCGAGCAGAACAGTTACTTTGGACAAGGCCTTGTTTGCTGGCAACCTAAACGTGGCGCTGTTTCGCTCCCCACGTGGGCTGCGGGGCGGGGCCGGGACCGTGGTCATTCCCGCGGGCACCTGGCCGCAGAGCGAGAATATTACCGTGCGGACATGCCAGCGCATTCTGGGAGCTGCCAGCAGTCAAAGCTAGTCTTTTCCAGCACAGCTACCTCATTTTCAACATTATTAGTTCCGCCTAATCAACCAAAGGCGCCGCCGCTGGTAATGCAGGCCGATGACGTCAGAGTTTGATCCTATTCAACCACGAGCCCGGCATCGGCGAGGTACCATCTCATTGGGCTATTGTGTGTTCCGGATCTGCGGGATCGTCAACTGCCGAGACAGTCCTGCGGGCTCGAGCCGATAATAACACGGACTGAAGATTCACGACCTGAGCCGTCCGAGGCACTCCCGGCATCGTCGTTAATTTTGCGGATCACGCCGTGATTGCCAAGAACATGCTCTACAGGTGTCCGCGATTTAGGGATAAATGTGGCATGGAAGGTGAAGCAGCATACCATGCACCCAGAGGCGGGGATTCTCCTGCAGCCACGCGCGGTGGATTCACAAGGAGGTCGCATCGGCGACGATGCCATGCGCGATTTTGTGGTGCTGAAGGAATCAGCCTGGATGTCGGCGTTGCCAGATATTGAGGCGTTCATCGATTTGGCGCCGGATCACAATTCCATTGAGGAAAACGACTATGAGATGTGGGGAGGTCCGGCCTGGACGTAAACGGCGGCAACTCTAATCGCTTCGCAAATAATACGGTATTGAATGCGAACCTATTTCATCTTCGAGGCGGAAATGCTACTTATATTCGCGGTGGTAGCGGCAACCAGTTCATTAACAATTCAATCACGGATTCGGTGTCTTGATCGCGGTGTCAGGATCCACTGCCGCAAAATCCCTTGTCATGCCGTCCAATGGGAATGTTGTGAGTGGGAATCACCTGACATATCTGGGCCTAGGCACGGGATTGGCGGACCCATCAATAGGGACTGTGATCCAAGTTGAGAACGTACCGGATACGGAGCCATAATTTCAGGTGCGCCGGACACCTCTATCATAAACAACGTAATTACCAATTAGGCAACCGGTCTCGCAATTCCGGCAATCTATGTGCGTCAGGCAGCAGGGCATACTGTCACCGGAAACACCATTGTCGGTTTCGCAGGCACTGGGTCGCTCAGTCCGTTTCTGATATTTCGCGCTCCGGGAAATCTACCGTGCCGACCCACATTGCAATCCATGACAATACTTGCCCTGATCGGGACGATCAACGAGCCTGCGTAAGCAGGGCCGAGTAAGGAGTTGCGTCGCTTTGGGGTTGCCATCAGAAGGCACGACGCCCTTAAGGAGATCGCCCACGTGGACCATTGCCTTTCAGCAACCGCGCATGCCTGCTCGGAACGAGATGCCGATGCCACCACCTGGATACCAGTGACCCGAGGGCCGCTCTTGAAAGTAGAGGAATTGGCGGCACTCGCGTACGGAAAATTCCAGTAGCTTGTCCGTGCAATGGGCGTTGTCCCCTAAGATGATCGCTTGTTCTGACAACTTATCTTTGATGGCCAGATATTCCAGCGCCTCATATTCCGGAGAGTGATCGCTGTCATTGATAAAGATGTCGATATTGCTATTGAACGTCCGCAAGGTCGCCACTGAGTCGCCATACAGCAGCGTTCCGAACTCAGCATAGGGACCACTAAGAAGATATCCTGCATGCGGATTTATATCGGTTCCAAAGTAGTGCCCGCAATCACCATCACGGGCATTGCGGCGCAAGGCGGCCGCCAGGAGGCACGCACCCAGTCCTTTGTCCACACCGGATTCGATAATTATTCGTGGCTTCAGGGCACGCGCAAGTGCATACCAACCGAGTCGACGTCCAAAGCGGATCGATCGATCCGCTAGAAACGCGCGGTCGCTGTTCATTGTTGTGGTACGAACGTGGTCAATGAGTCTCCTGGTCGGAAGCCGGCTCGCATACATAGGAAAATGCCTGATCATATGGGATGCTCGCGACGTGCCCTATAAATGCTGCCAAGACCCGGCAATTGAGCGGCGTTAGGTCATAGGTAAAATTTGAGATTTCCCTCGAAAGCACCAGCCAGCGTGCTGCGTTCGCAATCGGGGTTGCCAGATATGACGACACTTTCCTGGCTCGGTAGGCCCCCAAGCAGTAACCGTCCCAGGAAGGGCGTGCTGGCTATTCGAGACTTGTCGAATGTCATTGCTTGGTCCGCATGCGATATTTGCAAGAGAATGCCCGCGGTGCTTTGGAGTTCGGAAATCGCCGGACGGTTCCGCGGGTTAGCTCTCGATCACGAATCCGCGCAAATGAGCCGACGCTACTTCCGCGCATAGCCGAGCCTGTCAATGACGGTGCTATCGAGCAGCCGATTTAATTCGTGCAATTTGGCCGGTGCATAGGCGGTCATATAACCCTCGTGCAGGTAGTAGTGTCTACGCTCATCGGAAAATCGCGCAGACTGCGCCGCGCGGCCGGGCATTGTGGCAAGGAATCGGGCAATGGATCGGCGCTTCAGTTGCATCCGTTCGGCCAGTTTGTCCATTGTCACCCGATTGTCGGCGAGCAGATCAACATAACGGACGAATAGAATCTTGTCGGTTTCACTTGCCAGTTCCAGGAACTTCCCATATAGAAGCAGTTGTATTCCTCAATATAGCTATGGGAAACCGCGGGCCAGTGACAGCGCTTCGCCCATTCCTGATAGCTCAAGTACCAGCTGTAGGGATCCTTCGAAATAACCACATAGTAGGACGGTGGGACTCGAACAGGGCTTCAAAGGTGGAGAAATTCACGACGTAGATATTATTGTGATAACGCGGCTCCGGAACGAGATCCTTTCGATCATAAAGTCGAAAATGCTTTTGCAGCGGGGAACTACGGGTCCGGTTGCTATTTAGAAGTTTGACTCGGTAGTTCGCCTTCAATAGAGATTCAAGCAGATTGGTGCCGCTCCGCTGCAAACCATAGTGGAGGATTTTCATCAGGATGCGCTAAGGTACACGGCAGTTAAACAGTTCGCGTGCAACTGGAGCGCCGGGCCTGAAGTGCGCGCCGTATTGATTCGCAAGGCATACTGCTGGCGAGCCGAGATGTCCCGTGCTTTGCATTGCAGGGCGCCTGAATTCAATAGGCCAAGTCCACTTCCTGAAGTCGCAGCAAGCGCAGTGACCGGATATTGGGCGTGGCGGGCCAAGGCAAGACTTACTAAGCGACAGATTCGCATTATCGAAGGCGCCACGATTGCGCGAGTAACAGAAATCAACAGTACACTAAGGTTGGAGCAGATACAAAGGCGCGGGGAGCTGGTCTCGTGCTGACAGGCGCGGGAATTTGCTGTAATTTGAGGCTGCGCGCTGCATAGTTCCTAGGTAATGACTGACAAGAATCAG
Source organism: uncultured Gammaproteobacteria bacterium (assembly GCA_963811485.1). GTDB lineage: Bacteria > Pseudomonadota > Gammaproteobacteria > Steroidobacterales > Steroidobacteraceae > FEN-1191. The sequence goes on along the minus strand of CAWERO010000006.1, from coordinate 186,507 downwards.
TGCGACTATCTCAAGCAGATGAGTCGTACGAATTGATATCGGCTTTGACCGGCAGAGCGTGACTACTGGAGGGCGGATGTCGGAATTAAGATTGATTGGTCAGAGCGGCCTTTGCCAGGAGAATCACAGTCAGTACGGCGAGGGCGGAATTCTCCTCACTCTGTTTTCGCAACTTGGCATTGACTCAGGCTATTTTTGTGAGTTTGGCGCCTGGGATGGCCGGCATTTGTCCAATACGTTTGCCTTGTACGAGCGCGGTTGGATGGGATGTTACATCGAGGGCGATCCGGATCGATTCCTGGACCTACAGAGAAATATTACTCGTCCGGGTATGGCCCTGGTATGCGCTTACGTGACGGTGCGCGGCGACAATGGTATTGGAAGCATACTTGCGCGCCACCTGCCAGCAGGAGTCGACCTGGATCTATTGTCAATTGACATCGATTCAGACGATCTAGAAATTTGGAAATCGCTCACCACAACTCGTCCCAAAGTAGTCGTAATCGAATTCAACCCGTCCATCCCGTTTGACGTGCGATACGTAAATCCTGCTGGAAAAAATCGCGGGAATTCTGCGCGGTCGATCTGGGAATTCGCGCATTCGAGCGGTTATGGTCTGGTTGCTGTTACTCACTGCAACCTGGTCTTTGTGGATACGGCGGTGAATGGTGGGCGAATTGCGCAGCTCAAACTCGACGATATTGGCGTCAATGTGGGGTATAGATATTTTTTCGGATACGACGGTACTCTGATGGTCATCGATCCGAGTACCGGCTTGGTGTCCGAGCCCGAATTCATTTCCGTCCCTTGGAGCCGGTCGGTCTTTCCACAGCCGGTGGTACAGTTCTTTAGGCGCTTCGATGAGGGTTCGTTGCGGTCGCGCGTAGGTGGGTTGCTATCGCGGCTCTCCGCCGCGACCCGCAGGCCGCTGGCGGTGCTACGGGAATTGCGGCGGCGCCATTAGTTTTCAATGGAAATCTACTAAAGGTTCCTGCGGCAAGCCGGCGATGCCAGCTTGATCTTTACGCCGACGAGTCTTGGTATAAAATGCCCACGATACGGGGATTTGCGTTTCTGAATGGGTGCGGATTGTTAGCCAAAGTAATGGCTAAGTTTAGGTCTGGTAAGGTAAGATGCGGCCCGCGACTGACCCGACACTAAGAATCACTGGGGAGTCGGGATGAACGTCCTGGCAGCTGCTGCAATTGGTTTTTGCGTAACACTGCTGGCAATCCTCGCTTTGCGGCCGCTTGCGAAGACCATCGATCTGGTCGACCGGCCCGGCGGCCGCAAGACCCACGATGGTGACGTGCCGCTCATTGGCGGGCTGGCCATGTTCCTGGGGCTGGTCGCGGGGCTCGGGTTCATGGATCCCTTCGTTTATGCCACGGCTTCGCTGGTTGGGGTATCGGCGATCCTGGTGGTCATCGGGCTGCTCGATGATCGATTCGAGCTTTCGCGCTGGATGCGGCTGGTGGTGCATGTGGTGGCCGCCGTTGCGCTGATTGCCGGCACCGGCGCCCTGGTGACCCACCTCGGCGACCCGTTCGGAACGGGAATTATTACGCTGCACGGGTTCGTGACACTGGTATTCACCGTGCTACTGATCACGATGGCCGTAAACGCCTTCAACATGCTCGATGGCATGGACGGCCTGGCCGGTGGCACCGCGCTGGCCGGCGTATCGGGCCTCGCCTTGCTCGCGTGGCTGCATGGTGGCAGCGCCCAGGACATTGCCACCAGCGGTTTGATATGCGCGGCAATATGTGGCTTTCTGGTCTTCAACGTGCCGGCGCCCTACGTGCGCGGTATGCGCTGTTTCATGGGTGATGCGGGCAGCACCTTGCTGGGGGCACTGGTCGCGTGGCTTTGCATCCGGACGAGCCAGAGCAATGTGCCGGGCGCCGTGCATCCGGTGACCGTACTTTGGGTCGTCGGCCTGCCGCTGTTCGAGATCTTCTGGACCGTCATTCGCCGCATCTCGCGTGGTCGATCTCCCATGATGGCCGATCGCGAGCACTTTCATCATGTCCTGCTCGGGGCGGGCTTCAGCGTCCGCGATATTCTGCTGGTGCTTGGCCTGGTCAACGTAGCGTTGATCGGCATGGGTGTGGCGCTCAGCCTGTTGCAGGTTCCCGACGCCGTATCCCTGGTATTGCTGATCCTGACCGGAATCGCATGGGTGCGGCTGGTGTATCAGCCGCAGTGGCTGCACCGCATCCTGCCCGACATCGGTGCGAGCGATGCGCGGGCCGAGATCGGGTCGCACACTGACTCGACGGGTTAGCGGGTTCGTCAGCCGGGCAGAGTCGACCCGCGCGATTGCAGCGCCACTGCGACCACCAGATCAATCCACATCGCCGCCAGCACCAGCCAGCCCCAGAAATAGGCGCGGATGCGCCAGCGCAGTTTATTGGGGCCCAGGTGTATAGAGGCATGCGCGATCCGCGCTCCGACATAGCACCAGGCGAGAATCACCAGTAAGACGTTGACCTGCTGCGTGACCATCGCGGCCAGGCAGGCCACGTAGAACAGCGTCGGCGCCTCAAACAGGTTGCTGAAATGCCGCGCGGCCTTGGCCGCGCTCTCGGGCTCCGGTACCCCTTGATCCTGGTAGATGCGGTAATAGGCGGTCGTAATCAGGCGCTCCTTCACCGCGCGCACGCGGCGCCGAAACAGCATGACCATGACCGTCGCGGTCAGGGCCACCATGGCGAACATGGGGTATACGAGCATGAATCGAGCAGCAATCATGGCGGGCTCCGGACAGCAGTGGCTCGCATAGTGCTGTTATTCCCTACAGACGGCAAATGGATATGTGCCGGAGCGGCCGGGCTGCGTGCCAGTGCTGATCTATCCCTCCACCGTCCTCACTGTCCACAGATCGCGCGCCAGTTGCGGCGTGCTGAGATAGGCGTAGGGCATGTAGAAAAACCCCAGCTCGCCCCATTTCATCGACCAGGAATTCATGACGATGAATTGTTGCCGTTCATCGTCGTACCCGACCGCGAGCACCGCATGGCCGCCGATCATGCGTTCGCCGGGCCCTGGCATGGTCATCTGGCCGGTGCGGGCGACCTCTGGGGACTCGAAGCTTTCATACACTGAAAACCCGAACACGAAAGGGTAGCCGCTGGCGAGGCATCCCTTCATCTGCCCGGCGTCCTGCGCGAGGCGTTGGTAGCTGAGCGCCTGGTGGCTCAATGCCTCGCGGTAGGCGAGGGCAGGTGGTTTGTCCGCGAAACGCTCGAGCTGGTAGGGCCAGGTCGCGTCGCTGCATACGCCCTGCCCGGCGAGCGTCTTGATGCCATCGCGCAGCATGGCGCCGGCATCGGTGTTGACGGTGCCTTCGATGAGGCGTTCGTTGTAATAGATGAACAGGCGCGAGGGCACGAAACTGCTCGGAGCCGCGCTGCTTGAGCAGGTCGAAGCGGTAGGCATTGCCGATGGCGTTGGCGGTGCAGCTGCCGAGCGTCCCCTGGTCGAATACCGGTGGGCAGTGCGGTCGCAGGTCGACCCGCGGCGGGAGGCGATCGAGGATGGGCGGCGGTGCGGCGTATAGATGGTCGCGCTGGTCGGGCAGGTCGGGTATCCAGCCGTAGTGCGCGGGTTTGCGATTCATGCCTGCCTCGTTGGGCTGGAAAGAACAAATACCGGGCGATGGGACTCTAATCCTGCCGGCGAAGATTTTCCAGACCGGGCTGCCCGCACTCTCGCTAGAATCGGGCGCCATGACTCCAGGCGCCACCATGCAGCACATCGCCTTTGGACCGGACCCGGGCGCGGATTCAATGCGCCTGATCGAGGGACCGGTGCCCGTTGCGGGCGCGGGCGAGCTGCTGATCGCGGTGGATCACGCGGGGGTCAATCGACCTGACCTGCTCCAGCGCATGGGCAAGTACGCGCCGCCTCCCGACGCCTCGCCGATCCTGGGGCTCGAGGTGTCCGGGCAGGTGGCGGCGATGGGTGCGGGCGTCGAGGGATGGCGGGTGGGCGATGCGGTGTGCGCGCTGACGCCGGGCGGCGGCTACGCGGAGTACTGCGTCACGCCGGCGGGCCAGGCGTTGCCGATTCCGGCGGGCTGGACGCTCGAGCAGGCGTCGGGTCTGTGCGAAACCTGGTTCACGGTGTGGGCCAACCTGGTCGACATCGGGGGGCTCCGCAGCGGGCAGCGCGTGCTGGTGCACGGTGGGTCGAGCGGCATCGGTCTCGCGGCCATTGAGCTGGTGAAGCTGCGCGGCGCGCAGTGCATCGTTACGGTCGGCGATGAGGAGAAAGCGCGCTTCTGCCGCGAATTCGGCGCGAGCGCGGCCATCAACTACCGGAACGAGGATTTCGTGGCGCGGGTGCGCGAGCTCAGCGCCGGGGAGGGTGTGGACCTGGTGCTCGACATGGTGGGTGGCGACTACGTCCCCAGGAACCTGAGCGTGCTGCGGCGGGATGGGCGGTTGGTGCTGATCGCCCTGCAGCGCGGAGCGCGGGCCGAGGTGGATTTCAACGCCGTGATGCGCAATCGGCTGGTGATCACCGGTTCAACGATGCGGCCGCGCACGGTGGCCGAAAAGACCGCGATTCGGGATGCGCTGCGACGGGAAGTCTGGCCCGCCTGCGAGGCGGGGCGCGTGCACGTGCACGTGCATGCCACCTTTCCGCTGGCCGAGGCGGCCGAGGCGCATCGCCTGATGGAGAGCGGTCGGCACGTGGGCAAGATCCTGCTGCGCGTGCGCTCCTAGTTGGCGCCCAGCCAGTCCATGACCGCGCTCCGGTTCAGCGCCGCCGTACGGAATGTGACGACCTTGTTCGGGTTCACGACGTAGAACACGAACAGCGCGCTGCCGCTCCCGGAGACATTTTCACTGCCCAGTCCGCGTCCCGTGGTCGCGTCGATGGCATAGAAGCCGGTGGCGCTGCCGGCCGAGAGGTTGCCGTCGGCGAGATTCACCGACGGCAGCAGCACCAGCGGTGCTGCGTCCTGCGGGAACTGCGTGCCGCTCACGAAGAAACCGGGCACCGAGCTGGTGAACGGGCCCGCCGTCTGGGCCTCGAGGAACCCCGCACTCCCCACGGCGCTCCCGTGTTCGATCACGTAGCCGTTGGCGACGCCGTCGAGATAGAGCGCAAACTGGCGGGTGGCCGTGCCGCTGACGAAACTGAAGCGTTGCCCGGCCGTCGGCCGCGCGTACCGCGTAGTCGGCGCCGGCAAAGGGCTTCTCCAGGGCAACGCTCAGCTGGTCGGCCGTGTCGAGCTTCACAGTGAGCGTGCCATTGGCCGCATTCGCGCCGGACAGGCGGCCCAGCGCCAGGACCGACTTCGGTGCGGCGACCGCGGCCGCGCCCCACAGGCTGAGGATCCCAGGGCTCGCGAGTGAAGTGTTGCTGAACGCCCCGGACTGGCGCGTCATGTAGCCGGCCAGTCGCGGAGCTGTATCGGTGCTGACCAGCAGCAGCCGGTCCGCATTGACGATGTAGTAGGCGAAGTGGAAGGTCTGGTTGCCGCCGGCTTGCGGTTGCGGTGAGCGTGAGGGTGCCGCGGCCATTGGCATCGGGGGCGCCCAGGTTCCCGGCCAGCGCCGCGTCCGTGAGCGCACTGGCGCCATTAGAGTCTGCGTGGCCGTCGGTGACCAGCCCGCCTACATCAAGCGTGAGCGCGCCGGCCAGCCCCATGCGGGCGCCGTCGGTCTGCACGCCGAGCGTGCCGAAGGCGAAGCTGCCCGCCAGCGCAGACTGTAGGAAAGCGGCCGGATCCTGCTTGAGGAAAAATCCGGTGCCCGACTGCGAATCCGCGCCGTTTTGCAGCTGGATGCGGCCGTCGCGCAAGGGAGGTGGTCACCGCGTAGTCGTACAGGGGCGAATTCGCGGCGCCGGTGAGCGTCAGCGTGCCGTTGTTACTGACCCGGGTGGAGCAGGTGCCGGTCACCGGCTCGGAAACCGCGGCACCGCTCGAGATGAAGTCGTGGTAGCCGGACAGGGTGCCGGCCGTGGCTGACCGTGATGCTGGCCGCTCCGACGGTCATCTGGTTGCTCTACGAATCCGGAATAGAGCAGGGCGTATTGTCCGTTGAGCAGGCAGGCCGCGGTGGGATTGACGATCACCGTCAGATCAACCGTGGCCACCTTGGCTGGCGTATTGCTGGTCGGTGACCTTGACGCGGAAGGTGTACGTGCCGGTCGCGGTCGGCGTGCCGCTGATCGAGGTAACCGCGGTGGTCGAGGTGGTGCCCAGCGTCAGGCCGGGCGGCAAAGTGCCGGTGTCGAGCGCCCAGACAAAGGGCGTAAGTCCGCCGGACACCGACAGGCCGGCCCCATAGGGGCTGCCGACGTTGGCGGGGAACAGAATGGGCTTGTTGATCACCGGCGTGCCGAGAACCACCAGCGTCGCGGTCGCGGTCTGGGTCGTATCGGCGGCCGACGTGGCCTTGATCGACGGCGTCGTGATGCCGGTAACGCCGGTGGCCGGGGCCGTGTAGGTCACCGACTTGGTGGTCGTATTCGAGAGCGCGCCCACGCCCGTCAGGGTCCAGGTGACGCCCTGATTGGTCGGGTCCTTGCTCACCGTGGCCGTGAGCACCAGCGAGCCGCCCTGCTGGACCTGGGTTGTGTTGGTGGAGCTGGTCAGGACCACACCGGCGGTGGTGCCGACCGGGGGCGTGCTCGCCGACCTGTTGCTGCCGCCGCTGCAGGCCGCAAGGAGTAGTGCGACGGTCGCGCCCATCCAGGCTGCGACCAGGCGGCGCCGGGCGGGCGCAGGTACGATCAGGCTCAAATCGACTCTCCTAGATTTCAATCAGGGGCTTAGGGGTCAGCGAAGGCGGGTTGGCCAGCCGCATAGCATAGCGGCGACTCGTGGCCCGGCGTCGCCGGAACCCGGTGACCACGCGCCTGCGGCCAGGATCAGCAGGCCCGCAGGGCCGATCGCGCCCCCGCCGCCGCCCACGCTCAGGGCCACCGAATTGATGGTCTTGCTGACCGTGTCCTGGCGGCCCGGCGCTGTCGGTCACCGTCAGCGTCACCGTGAGCGGGCGCAGGGCGGGAAACACCAGCGTGGCCACGGCGCTGGTGGCGTTGGCGATGGCCACGTCCGGGTCGGCCTTCCACTGGTAGCTGGCGATGTGAGAACCTTGGCCGCCCGGCTGCCGCTGCCATCGAGCGTCACGTTTTCGCCCAGCGAAGCCTTGTCGGTCGAGGTCGTCATGCTCGCGAGCGGGTAGAGCGCCTGGGCCAGTGCGCCCGGCGGCATTGAGCATGCCGGCGCCGCAGGTGGCCGTGGTGCACTGGCATTCCTGATCCTGGACGTCGGTGTAGGCGCCCTTTGAATCCTTGGCCAGTGTCGCGACGTGGCAGACGCCGCCGGCCGGCGCGCGTGGCCGGCGCCGGAAACGGCGTCGCGCGAGGCCTGCATGCGCGCGATGAGCTGGTTGGCGGTCAGGTTACGGATTGGCCTCGATCATCAGCGCGGCGACGCCGGCGACGATGGGCGCGGCGAAGCTGGTGCCGACCGTGCCCTCATTCAGTAGGTTGCCGCTGTAGGCGGGCGCCATCTTGGCGTAGGTGTAGAACGGGGTTTGCGGGGCGTCGTCAAGCCGTCATTACTGGTGGTTTCGATCGAATACAGGCAGGGCAGGGTCCAGGGGTGGTCGACATTCAGATTGACGCAATTGCCCGCCGGCGCCGCGATGGTGATGGCCGCAGCCGTGCTGCTGACGTTGCTGTAGCCCACCTTCGTGCCCACATGGCGCAGGCCCGCCACCGATAGCACGCCGGCGCAGTTGGCGGGCGCCAGCACCGGGCCCGCCGTCATTCCCCGCCGCCGCCACGATCAGGTGCCCATCCTGGATGATGGCGGTCACCGCATCCTGTTCGGTCTGGGTGCAGGGGTCGCTGCCGCCGAGGCTGAGATTCAGCACCTGCGCGGGATAGGGGTTGGCCGCCAGGCCGCTGGCCGTCGAAGTCGTCAATCCGGCTGCCCAGTACATGCCGGCGACAATGTCCGACATGTAGCCCTGGCACTTGCCGAGCACGCGCATCGGCAGGATGTAGGCGCCCGGCGCGACGCCAGCGATGCCCTGGCCGTTGTTGGTGATGGCCGCGGCAATGCCCGCGACGCGTGTGCCGTGCCAGGTGCTGCTGACCGCCTGATCCTTGCTTGGGCCTTCGCCGTGGCCAGGGCACAGCCCGCCGGGCGCGACCTGGGCCGCCGTAAGCCAGTCGCCCGGGTCGGTGGCGTCGATATCCCAGCCGTTGCCGTCGTTGGCGATGACGTAGGTATAGCCCGTGGCCGCGCTGGTGCAATTCGCGCTCGAATCGTTGCAGACGAAATCGCGCCCGGGCAGCAGCTTGCCGCCTTTACCGTCCCCGTGCAGTCCCAGGTCCGGGTGCTTGTAGTCAACGCCGCTGTCGAGCACGGCGATGATGAAGGGTGCGCCGCTCGCCGTGCGCCAGGCGGTCGTGGCGCCAATCGCGGCGGGCGCCGTGACGCTCGGGTCTTTCAGGTACCACTGGCCCAGCCAATCGCCATTGGCATCGCTGCCGGCGACAAAATGTGGATCGTCTGGCGGGCCGGCCGGGAAGCCGAGGGCGTAGCGGGCCGCGTCCGGTTCCGCGTATTTCACCGCCAGGTCGCTGTTCAAGCGGGCCACCACCCGGCGCATGGCGGCGCCCGCGAGCGGTGCATCGAGGCGCACGACATCGAGCCGGTCGCGGATTTGACGCACCGCCCGCAGCGCTACGCCGGTGGACTGGCTCAGGCGCGCGGCGCGGGCTTCAGTGCCTGTGATCTGGATGGCGCTCACACCGGTGTCGCGCCAGCGGACGATGATGCGGTCAGTCGGCGCCTCGCCGGCGCGTAACTGCGCCAGGGCGCCGCCACGGCGCTCACGCAGGCGCCGGCGAGGACGCACAGCATCCCGGATACGAGCGCTTGATGGCGAGCGCGGTGCGACATTCTTGACCCCTGGGGACTCCGATTCAGAGCGCACGTTAGCCTGTTAGTTCCGCAACCGGCAAGACGCCGGGACTATTTGCGGGCAAGGCCGGCGTGAACCGGCTCTTGCCCTGCCACCGCTTGCGCATATCGGCGCGATCGCACGCCATTTCCGGCATGACCACCAGGACCGGACCGAGTGCAATGGCGCCAGCGATTCATCCACGCCAGCACGAGGTGAACCATGAGCGCAAGAAGTGTGCTACGCGGCCAGGGCATGACCGAATACATCATCATCGTGGCGCTGATCGCGGTCGCGGCCATCGGCGTGTACACGGCTTTCGGCAAGACGGTGCGCGGGCAGATGGCCGTCACGGCGCAGGCGCTGGCCGGCAAGAGCGCGAGCACTGCGCGCACGGTCGCCAACACCGCGGCCAATGAAGCCCAGGCTGCAGGCGCAGCGCGATCTGAAGCTGGACAACTATGACCAGCCTCGCTAGGCCGCCGCTGGCCGCTCCCGCAGCCGCGGACGCGGGGCCGGGCGCGAGCGCGGCCAGGTGCTCGCGCTCCTGCTCATGCTGCTCGCGGCGCTCCTCGGGAGCCTGCTGTTCGTGTTCAACTCCGGGCAGATCGTGGCCGCCAAAGTGCGCCTGCTTGGCGCAGCCGACGCGGCGGCGTACAGCGCGGCGCTGGCGGAGGCGCGGGCGCTCAATTTCCAGGCCTACATGAACCGCGCCATCGTCGCCAACGAGGTTGCGATCGCGCAGCTGGTGTCGCTCCGTTCCTGGTCGGGCTACATGAACCAGCTGCTGCAGCGCAGTTCCACCATCGCCTCGGTGGTTCCGCCCGCTCGGGGCGCCGCTGCCATGCGCTGTCGCAAGCGTGGGGTGCGATCGATCGGGGACTGCAGCGCGCTCTGCCGCTGCTGGAATCCGCCGCCAGCCACTGGAATGTCGATGTGCTTGTCGCGCGCGCGAATATCTTGCCGACGCGCAGACCGCCGCGCTGGCCGGAAACCTGGCGCGCGACGTCGCACTGGCCAATGTGCCGGAAGTGGGCGTGGCGGGTGTCGGCCGGGAATTCGCGCCGCTCAACGCCGCGCGCTGGCATGCATTGACCGAGGGGCCACGAGCGCACTGGCGAGGAGCGGGCGCGGTTGCGCGAGGTGGTCATGGACTCGCGCGATGGCTTCACGCGCGAGCGTGGCTGGACGCTTGGGCCTGCCGCCGCTCGCCTCGCTGCACAAGCGCGGCGGCACCGATCTGATCGGCTACGACGCCTGGCGCGGCATGGATACGCTGGCGCTGCAGGTGTCGGTATTGTTTCGGCACGCGCGAACAACCCCTGGCCTGGCAAGCCGCCGAGAATCGCCGCCGCGCCGAAGGCGGCCGCGGTGAGCATGGCGGCAGCTACCGCGACAATCCGCGCAGCTCCCGCTACGCGGCCCGTGAGCTGGCGGCAAGGGGCAGTTACGCCGGCCTTCCGGCCTATCGCGACGTGCGGATCGGGCGCCGTCAGCAAGTCAGCACCGCTCCGCTTTGACCTCGAGCTGCGCCAGCCAGGCGGCACGATCGCGACCAGCGATGTGGCGCTGGGCGGCGCGGCCACCGTGGTTCCCGGCGAGGACCCCAAGCCCGTACTGCCGGCTTACCACTCCGGCGCTGCCTATGCCCTGGCCGCGGCGCAGGTGGTGTTTCAGCGGCCGGTCGGTCGCATGGATCGTCGCGCCGAACTGGCGAGCCTTTTCAATCCGTACTGGCAGGCGCGGCTTGCGCCGGTGACACACGCGCAGCGGCTCACTGCGGCCGCGGCCCGCGGTGGCGCCGCCGATCCCTACCTGGTGCTGCCGTGAACTGCCGCGGGCAGGCGCTGGCGGAATTTGCGCTGGCCATGGGCGTGCTGGTCACGCTGCTCGCGGGGCTGCCGCTCATCGGTCGTTACCACGAGCTGCAGCTCGCGACCATCGAGGGCGCGCGTCGACTGGCGTTCGAGAGTGCCTGGCTGGGGGCAGGCGCCTCGCGTCCGGGCATCGAGGCGACGCGTGCGGCGTTGTTCCCGGCCGTCTCCGGCAGCGACCAACCGGTGGCAGAGCGCTTCGGGGTGCGCTATGCGCGCAGCGCTACGCCCGCTCTCGCGGGCCAGGCCACGCGCGCGCTGCTGGCGCCGTTCACAGCAGTCGCGCGCACGGTGCCGGGCTTCGACCTGCGCGACAGTGGCCTTTCGCACGCTGAGCTCACGGTAGCGCTTTCGCGCCCTGCGGAGCTGCCGGAACCCTTCGCGGCAATTCCCATCGAACTGCACGGCAGTTACGCGCTGCTTGGAGACGGCTGGGGCAGCTTCGGGCCGGGCCAGGTCGCCCGCCGCGCCGGGAGCCTGGTGTTTACCCATGCCGCGCATTCGCTGCACGCATTGACCGCGCTGGGTAGCGGGCTGCTTTCCATCATTGAGCCGGCGTTTCGCCAATTTTGCCTCGGCTACATCGATCCCGAACGTGTGCCGGCCGATCGAGTCAGTGTGCTGATCGATCGCGACGCAGGGCCCGTGACGTCCTGGACGCCCCCATGCTGAGCCGGATCGCGACCATCCTTGCGCTGATGCTCCCTGGCCTGAGCGGGGTCGGTGCCGCGCGTGCGTACGCTCAGTTGCCGCCTGGCTTTAGCGTGGCATCCAGCGCGCAAGTTCTGCAATTGAACGGGGCGGCCGTCCTCAGCCGGGCCATATCGTCCGACCTCGCACCGCTACAGGCCTGCGAGGTACTCGAGCGGCAATGGCGCCGCGCCGTCCGCATGGAATTGCCCGCCGCCTGCCGGCGCGAGGGCGACTGGCTGCTGCTCACGCATCGCTCGGGCGGTCTGCTGCAGACTGTGCAACTGCACGAAACCGGCAGCGGGAGCGGGAGCTTTGGCTACCTGTCCGAATTCGACCCCCTCGCACCCATGGCCGCACGGCCGGTTCCCCACTTGCCGCTTCCCTCAGGCGCCCGGGTGGTGAATGTCGTGCAGTCGCTGGAGCAGGGCGACTCGGTCACGCAGTTCACCGTCGTGTTGCCCGTGTCGCCCACCACCGCGCTCGCGCGCTTACAAATCGGCGCACGGGCCCTGGGCTGGGCCGGCGCCGCGCTAGCCGGCGGCAACGTGACTGAATTCCAGCGCGGCTCAATCGCGATCCGCGCGATCGCGGTGCCGATGTCGCGCGGCAGTGCGCTGGTGCTGATCGAGCACCAGGCCATGAAGGCCGGGCCATGAGGCGAGGTTGCTCGCAGCACGGACAGGCCCTGGTCGAGTACCTGATCGGCCTGCTCACCGTGGTGCTGGCGCTGTTCGTGCCGCTGTTCGACGGCCGTTCAGTGGCGGGTGCCTTGGCCAATGCCGTTCGCGACAGCTACGCCACCTTCAGTTTTCTCGTCTCATTGTGCTGACCGGAAATGGAGTGCTCGCATGAGGTGGCAATCATGGCTGCTCGATCGAAATGTCCTGCTCGTCATTGCGGCCCTGGCGATGGGCGGCTGTGCCTTCCTGCTGGCGCATCGCTACCTGAGCACCCAGGCGGCCGTGACGCGGCAACGCCTGGCCGGGCATTACGCGACGCGCGAGGTGCTGGTGGCGGCCACGACTGTGCCCTCCGGCGCCACGCTCTCGGCCGGGATGCTGGCGCGCCGTGCCGTGCCTGAGCGGTTCCTGGCCGGCGACGCACTGAATGCCAGCGACGCCCCGGGCGCGCTGGGCCGCAAGGTCACCCGCTTGCTCAGGAGCGGCGAGACCGTCACGGCCTCTTCGCTGTCGGACCCCGCTGCGCTCGAACTATCCGCACTCGTGGGTGCGGGGTTGCGCGCCCTGACCATCCCGGTGGACGAGAGCAGCGCCGCGGCGGGACTCATCTCCCCCGGCGATTTCGTCGATCTGTTGCTGGTGACGCACGCGGGCGAGAACGGAGCTGGGGCGGCGAGCGTGCGGCCGCTCCTGCAGGCGGTGCGCGTGGTCGCCACCGGCCAGCAACTGCAGCGCCACCTCAGCGCTGATGCGGCTGGCGAGGAGGGCACCGCGGGCGTCGGTGCCGCCTACTCGACCGTGACGCTGCACCTGCGTCCCGAGGACGCCGAGCGCGTGCTGCTGGCGCAGCGCGTGGGCGAACTGGCGGTGCTCCTGCGCCCGGCCGGAGACGCGGAGCCGGCCTCGCTCGCCTCGGTCAGCGAGCTGAACCTGTTCGGCAGCGCAGCCCGCCATCGCGCTGCGGTGGCCGTGTCCCGCGTCCACTTCATCATCGGCGGGCTGGGGGCGAAACCATGAGTGGCCTGCGCCGATCCGGTCTGCTCGCCTTGTGTGCCGCCGCGCTGCTGGCCGTAGTGTCGCGGCCGGCGCCGGCGGACACCACGCCTACGCAACGCCTGGAGATCTTCAGCGGCGACACGCGCGTGCTCGAGGTCGCGGCGCAGCGGGTGGCGGTCGGCAACGGCCGCGTCATCTCCGTCGTACAGGTAGAGGGCAACAAACTGCTGGTTCTCGGTGAAGCCGCCGGTGTGAGCGCGATTCACGTCTGGACGCGCGACGGCGGTCACCGGCGCTATGTCGTCAACGTGCTCGAGTTCAACGGCGAGGCGCTGTACGCGCAGGTGCAGCGGCTGCTCGAGGGCACGCACCAGATCACCGCCCGCCTGGCCGGCGATCGCATCGTGCTCGAGGGGCATCGCGTCAGTGACGGCGATCGCGAGCGTGCCGCCGCGATCGTCAAGGCCTATCCCGGCCGGGTCTTCGATTTCATCGACCGCGTCGGCTGGGACGCGATGATTCACCTGCAGGTCAGCATTCTCGAAGTGCGCCACTCGGCGATGAGCAGCCTCGGCATACGCTGGGACAACGTGCTGCAGGGTCCGGCGGCCCATGGTGAATTCAGCGGGCGATCCGGGGCGACACGGCTACCTGGAATGGTCAGCGACGCTCAGCTCGACCATCGATCTGCTGCGCCAGCGCGGCGAAGCGCGCATCGTCGCCGAGCCGACGCTGAGCTGCCGCAGCGGCGGTGAGGCGCATTTCGTCGCCGGCGGCGAGCTGCCCGTGCCGGTCACCAATGGCCAGGGCACGCCCAACGTGCAGTACCGCGAGTACGGCGTGATCCTCGACGTCAAGCCGGTGGCCGACGATGCCGGCAATGTCTACGCACGCGTCGAGACCGAGGTCAGCGACATCGATCGCAGTGTGCAGGTGCTGGGCGTGCCCGGCATCCTCAAGCGCCACTCGAACACCGAGGTCAACGTGCGCGAGCGGCGAAACCATCGTCATCGCCGGGCTGGTCGAATCGCTCCAGCAGCAATGACCGGCATGGCCTGCCGCTGCTGGGCGCCGTACCGGGAATCGCGCCGCTGTTCCAGTCGCACCGCCGCCAGCTGCAGGATTCGGAGCTGGTCGTGTTCATCACCCCGCGGATCGTGGCCGCGCGCCCGGCGGCGGGCGCCGCAGCCGACCCGGGACTGCAGCAGCTCGAGCGCGCCGATCGCGAGCTGCGCGGACCGGGCACGCCGTGAACGCCGCCGCTGGGAGTGATCTGGCGCTGGCTCGCCAGATCCAGGAAGAGCTGCGCGCCGAGCTCGACCTGCGCCGCACCGATGTCACGCGCCTCGCCGATGCGCCGCTGCGCGAGCTGGCGGCGCGTGTGGTGCGCCGGAATGTGGCGCGTCGCGAGCTGCCGCCCGGACGTCCGATACCGAAGAGCTGATCCGCACCGTGGTCGACGAAGCCCTCGGCTATGGTCCGCTCGAGCGACTGCTGGCCGATCCGGGCATCAGCGAGATCATGATCAATGGCCCGGTGGCCGTGTTCGTCGAACGCAGCGGGGCGCATCGAGGCGAGTCCGGCGCTCTTCAGCAGCGAGCAGTCGCTCCGCAGCGTGATCGACCGGATCGTCGCGGGCGCCGGACGGCGCGTCGACGAGGCATCGCCCATGGTGGATGCGCGCCTGCCCGGACGGGTCGCGTGTCAACGTGGTGCTGCCGCCGCTGGCCATCGGCGGGCCGTGCGTCACGATCCGGCGATTTTCCAGGCAACGACTGGATCTCGCTGCGCTGGTAGAGCGTGGCGCGCTGAGCGAAGCGATGGCGCAATTCCTCGCCGCTGCGGTGCGGGCGCGCCTGAACATCATAGTTTCAGGCGGCACGGGCGCCGGCAAGACGACGCTGCTCAATGCCATCGCCGGGCTCATACCCGCCCGCGAGCGCATCGTCACCATCGAGGACGCCGCGGAGCTGGCGCTGCACCACGAACATGTCGTGACGCTCGAGGCGCGCCCGCGCAATCTCGAAGGGCAGGGCGAAGTAACCATCCGCGACCTGGTGCGCAATGCGCTGCGCATGCGCCCCGACCGCATCATCGTCGGTGAATGCCGCGGCGGCGAGGCCCTCGACATGCTGCAGGCCATGAACTCGGGACACGAGGGTTCGCTTACCACCGCGCACGCCAATTCGCGCGCGCGATCTGCTCGTCGCGACTCGAGGTCATGGCGCTGATGGCCGGCATGGATCTGCCGCTCGGCGGCGATCCGCGCACAGATCGCCGGCGCGCTGGACCTGGTCGTGCACCAGGCGCGCTGCGCCGGGGGCCGGCGGCGCAGTGATCAGCATTGTCGAGATCGTTGGCTGCGACAGTGGCGTGGTGCAGACGCAGGAGCTGTTCCGCTGTGATGCCGCCGGGTCACACCAGGCATGCGGGCAGATCCCGGCCTGCTACGAGCGGCTGCACGCCACCGGCATGCTCAGCGACACGGCCCTGTTCTTCGATCAGCGCTCGGGAAGTGGCGCGCCATGTATCTCGCCTTGAGCGCGGTGGCCGTGGCCGTGACGGTGTGCCTGGCCGCACCCGCTGTGCTGGCTGCCGTCCGTGCCTGGGCGGCGCGCCTGCGCGAGTCGCGGCACGCCACGGTCGAGCGGGAGCTGCCGGAGGCTTTTCTGTTTGTCGATTCGCGTCAATTTGCCATCCTGCTCGCAGTCCTCGTCGTGGTGGTGTCCATCAGCGTGACAATCCTTGCACGCAGCGGCCTGGTCGGCAGTGTGGCCGGTGCACTGACACTGCTGGTGCCCGCCGCCGGGTCCCGCTGGTGGCAGCGGCGCCGTCGCCGCCGCCTGCTTCATCAGCTGCCCGACTGCCTCGAGCTGCTGGCGGCGTCACTGCGCTCGGGGCTGGCTCTGCTCCCGGCGATCCAGCACCTCGCCCGGCACCAACCGCCGCCGATCGTGCAGGAACTGCGCTCTGGTCATTCGCAGGCACCGCCTGGGCGCCACGCTCGATGAAGCTCTCGAGGATCTGCAGCGGCGCATCGGCGGTCCCGAGACCGCGTTGTTCGTCACCGCGGTCGGCGTGGCGCGCCAGCTGGGCGGCAATCTGTCCGAAGTGCTCGGCGCGCCTGAGCCAGACGCTGCGCGAAAAGCAGGTCATCGAAGGCAAGATCGCCGCGCTCACGGCGCAGGGGCGCCTGCAGGCGCGCATCGTCGGCCTGCTGCCGCTGGCGCTGCTGGTGGTGATGACGCGCATGGAGCCACAGGCCATGCGGCTGATGTACACGACGCCACAGGGCTGGGCGGCACTGCTGGTGCTCGCGGTGCTGGAGATCAGCGGCACGCTGCTGCTGCGCCGGCTCGTGCGCATCGAGGTCTGAGTGGCCATGGAGCCGCTGCTCAGTGTCGGACTTGCGATCGGCGTGATCGCGCTGTCGGCCCTGGTGATGCTGTGGGCCACCGCTAGTGCGGCACGCATCCCCGCGCGATGGCTGGAAGCCGCGCGCACCGCCCTGGAGCGCGCTGATCTGGACGGGATCACTGCGGAGTCGACCAATGGCTCTGCCTGCTGTTGGTGTGCGCGAGCGCCGGCGCCGGCAGCTGCCTATTGCTATCCGGTGCCGCCGGGTTTGCACTGCTCGCACAGGTCGCGATGGCCGCTGCCGCCGGAGTTGCGATGCCCTGCATCGGCCTGCGCGATCGCATCGTCGAAACGGCAGCATGCCGTCGCGCGGGACCTGCCGGGCATCCTGGACCTGCTGACGCTCGGTCTGGAATCAGGCTGCGCCTTTGGCGCGACGCTGCAGCTTAGCGTCGCGCGCTCGCCGCCGGGCCGTGCTGCGCGCCGCCCTGGAGCGCGCGCTACAGGAAATGCGCGCCGGGCGCACGCGGGCCGAGGCGCTGCGCAGACTCGAGCGACGCTTGCTTGTTCCCTCGCTCAGTGCAGCCGTGGCCGCCATCGTGCAGGCGGAAGCCACGGGCGTCAGTCTGGCGCCAGTGATGCGGGCGCAGGCTCTGCGCGGCACGCAGGAGCGATTCGCGCGCGCCGAAAAGCGGGCGATGGAAGCCCCGGTCAAGATGCTGGCGCCGCTGGTGCTGTGCATCTTTCCATGCACCTTCATCGTGATCGGCTTTCCGATCGCGGTGCGTCTGTTCTGGAGTCCCTGAGGGAAGCCCATGGAGCGGCTCTCGGTCAACGGCGCTGCCGCCGCCTGGTGCGTCACCCGCTGCGATACATTCCTGAGCCGCGCCCTGGGCCAGCTGGCAGCGGGGAAAGGGGAGCGGGGGCGGGTGTGGCTGTTGCGCCCATGCAGCGCGGTCCATACGCTGTGGCCCGCCGCCCCGCTTGATGTTGTGTTCTGCGATCACGACGGAATGATCGTCCGCATCGTGGCGCCGCTGCGCACGCGGCGCTGGGCTGGACAGCGCGGCGCCGCCAGTGTGTGGGAATTTCCCCCTGGCGTCACCGCGCAGCTGGCGCTGCGCCGCGGCGACATTCTCGGCCTATGCGCGCAGTGTTGACGAATGGCGGGCGCGAGGGCGGGGGCGCGCGGCGCTACGCTGATCGAATTCGCGTTGACGCTGGTGCTGGCCGTGTTGCCCATGGTGCTGGGCATCGTGCAGGTGGCGGCGCTTCTGGTGGCCAAGAACACCTTGAACCTGGCCACCTTCCTCGCGGCCCGCCAGGGCGCGGTACGGGGCGCCGATCCCGGAGCGATGCAGCGTGAGCTGGCGCGGGCGCTGGTGCCGCTGTACGTGCGCGCCAGCCGCAATGGCGTGGTCCAGGCCGACGCCGTGGCGGTCGCCTACGGTGCGGCGCTCGCCGATGTCGAATCGCTCGATGCGTTCGTGGTGTTGAATCCCACTCGCGCCGAACTGGATCGGTTTGGGCTGGTGCGCGGCGGGCGGCGCGTGATCCCCAACGACTCGATCGAGTTTCGTCCGCCCGCCGTACAGGCCGCCAACGTGTTGACGATTCAGGTGACGCATTGCCAGCCGCTGGTGGTGCCTCTGGCCGGGCCGGCGGTGGCCGCCGCAATGGCCTGGCTGGATTCTGATCCGCGTCACCAGCGTTGCCTGGAGGCGGGGCGCGCGCCGATCGTGGCCCGCGCCAGCCTCGTCATGCAGAGCGATGTGCACGCAGATGCGCTGCGTTAAGATGCGCCTATGGTGCAACTCGTGCTCCGAGCATGTTTGGCCTGCGGCGTGGTCACCGCTCTGGCCGCCTGCAGCCGGGACCAGCGGGTCCCGGCGGTCGGCACCCTGGAGCGCCATCGCTTCGAGATCGCGGCGACGGCCGCCGAGCAGATCGTTGCGATGCCGGTCCGCGAAGGCCAGGCCGTCCGCCAGGGTGAAGTGGTGGCCGAGCTCGACGGGGGTTCGCTGGCCGCGAATCGCGCCAGCGTCGCGGCGCAGGCGAGCCAGCTGCGGCACCGTCTCGATGAGCTGACGCACGGCGCACGCGCAGGCGAAATCGCCCAGGCGCGCGCGCAGGTCGCCTCGGCCACCGCGCAGAGCGAGCAGAGCGCGAGGGAATACCAGCGCCTGGCGGAGCTCGTCGGGCGGGGCCTGGTGGCGCAGTCACAGGTCGACCAGCAGCTGCAGCTGCGCGACAGCAGCGCGGCGGCGCTCCGCTCCGCGCAGGCGGGTCTCGACCTGCTGCTGCAGGGCACGCGCAGCGAGCAGCTCGAGCAGGCCCGCGCCGCGCTCCGCTCCGCCGAGTCGCTCCTGCGGCAGCAGGATGTGCTGCTCGGGCGCCTCAGGCTCGTGGCGCCGGTCGATGGCCTCATCGAGGCGCTCCCGTACCGCCTCGGCGAGCGGCCGATGGCGGGCGCGCCGGTCGTGATCATGCTGGCGGGCGGCATGCCCTACGCGCGCGTGTACATACCCGAGCCCCAGCGCGCTGCGCTCCGGGCGGGGCAGGCGCTGCAGGTGCATGTGGACGGCGTCGCGCATTCCTTCACCGGCACGCTGCGCTACATTGCGGGCGAGGCGAGCTTCACGCCGTACTTCGCGCTCACGCAGCGCGACCGGAGCCGGCTGGCGTTTCTGGCCGAGATCGACCTGCCCGAGCCCGCGGCGCGCGATTTGCCGGCGGGCGTGCCGGTCGAGGTGTTGCTGGACGCAGCGCCGTGAGCACGGCCAATGCGGCGATCGAGGCGCACGGCCTGACGCGCCGCTTCGGCCAGCTCGTCGCGGTCGATCACGCCGAGCTGTCGATTCCGCGCGGGCGCATCTACGGATTTCTCGGGCCGAATGGCTCGGGCAAGTCGACCACGATCCGCATGCTGTGCGGCCTGATCAGGCCGACCAGCGGTACGATCCGGGTGCTGGGCCTCGATATCCCGCAGCAGGCCGAGTCGCTCCGCACGCTGATCGGCTACATGACGCAGCGCTTCTCGCTGTGGGAAGACCTGAGCGGGCGCGAGAACCTGGAGTTCATGGCCAGCATCTACACGCTGGCGCCGGCACACGCGGCCCGGCGCATCGCCGCTGCCGTGGTCGAGTACCGGCTCGGCGGAATTCCTGCAGCGGCCCGCCGGCACGCTCAGCGGCGGACAGAAGCAGCGTCTGGCGCTCGCGGCGGCCACGCTGCACGAGCCACAGCTGCTGATGCTCGACGAGCCCACCAGCGCCGTCGATCCGCAGAGTCGCCGCGACTTCTGGGAAAGCCTGTTCGCGCTCACGGCGCAGGGTACGACCATCCTGGTCTCGACCCACTACATGGACGAGGCCGAGCGCTGCCACGCGCTGGCGATCCTCGATCGCGGCCGCATCGTCGCCAACGGCGCGCCGCAGCAGCTGATGGCGGACCTGCCGCTGCAGGTGATCGAGATCGAGACCGACGACACCGTGGCGGCGCGCGGCGCGCTCCACGGCCTCGAATCACTCCGCTCGCTGGCGCAGCTCGGCCTGCGGCTCCATGCGCTGCTGGCGCCGGAAGTGCCGGATGCGGTGGCGCGCGTCCAGCGGTCTGCTGGCCGAGCGCGGAGTGAAGGCGCGTGGTGCGACGCGCCGAGGCCAGCCTCGAAGACGTGTTCGTCGGCGCGACCCTGCCGCGCAGCGGGAGCGGCCAGTAGATGCTGCCCGCGTCGCTTCGCCGCGCGCGCGCCATCGCCGTCAAGGAGCTGCGGCAGATGTCGCGCGACCGGCTGACGCTCGCCATGGTGGTCGGCATCCCGCTGCTGCAGATGATGATCTTCGGCTACGGCATCAACTACGACGTGCGCCACATCCGCGCCGGCGTGGTCGACCTGGCCAACACGCAGGCTTCGCGTGCGCTGATCGCCGACGTCGCCTCGAGCCAGGTGGTCGATTTCGTCGCCCGCCCGCCGGGGCCGATGAACTGCGGCAGCTGATCGTCAGCGGCGCAGTGCACGCCGGACTGTACATCCCGCCTGATTTCGAGCGGCGGCGGATCGACGCCACGCGGCCGGTGGCGCAGGTGATCGTCGATGGCACGCGCCCTGGCGTCGACACCGCGGTGCGCGCCATCACCGAAGCACCGCTCCCGGGGCGCGCGGGACTGGTGCGGCGGGCGACGCCGGCGATCGAGGTGCTGACGGAATTCAATCCGGAGCGGCGCACCGCGGTGCAGGTGGTGCCGGCGCTGATCGGCGTGATCCTCAGCATGACGATGGTGATCTTCACGGCCATCGCGCTGGTGCGCGAGCGCGAGCGCGGCAACCTCGAGCTGCTGATCACCACGCCGGTGCGCTCGATCGAGCTGATGGTCGGCAAGCTCCTGCCGTACATCGGCGTGGGGCTGATCCAGACCACGCTGGTGCTGCTTGCGGGCGTGCTGCTGTTCGACGTGCCGATCAACGGCAGCCTGCTCGATCTGTACCTGGGCGCGGGGCTGTTCATTGCCGCTACACTGGGGCTGGGGCTGGTGATCTCGACGATCGCCGCCACGCAGTTCCAGGCCATGCAGCTCGGGTTCTTCACCCTGCTCCCCTCGATCCTGCTGTCCGGTTTTGCGTTCCCGTTCGAAGGCAGCCCGCCGGTGGTGCAATACCTCGCGCAGGCGCTGCCGCTGACGCACTTCGTCGAGATCCTGCGCGGCGTGATCCTGCGCGGCGCCACGCTGGGCGCGCTCTGGCAGCCGGTGGTGAAACTGGCCGTGTTCCTCGTGCTGGCCATCGCGCTCGCCGCGGTGCGCTTCCGCAAGCGGCTCGACTAGTCCCCAGGACCTGCTTGCGGGGACGGCGGACGAGCCTTAAAGTGCTGCGCCGTTAGCTGCCACAAGTGCCCAGGCCATGAGTTCTCCCGAGTCCCAGTTCCTGGGTGGTCCACAAATTTGGTGGCTCGAGCGTCGCGGATGCGGAGTGCTTCGCCCGCGTCGCCACGATTGTCGAATCGCAGCCGGGCCAGCGCCTGGCCGTCGTGCTGTCGGCCTGCCGGGGCGTGACCGACGCCCTGCTGCAGCTGGTGCTGCTGGCCGAACAGCAGGACGAGGGCTGGCGGGCGCAGCTCGCAGCGCTGCGCCAGCGCCACGACGACATCGCCTCGGCACTGCTGCCGCCGCGCCGTGGCGGCGAGTACCTGGCCGAATTCGATCGCGATGCCGCCGATCTGGACGGCGTGCTGCGCACCACGCAGGTCATGCGCACCGCGGGCCAGCACGTGCGCGACAAGGTGTCGGGGTACGGCGAAATCTGGTCGACGCGGCTGTTCTGGCGCTACCTGGCGCAGCGCGGCCGGCGCGCGGGCCTGCAGTGGATCGACGCGCGCGCCTGCGTGGTGGCCGAGTGGGGGCCGCTGGGCCCGGCCATCCAGTGGCAGGTCTCCACGGAACGGCTGCGCGCGCTGCTGCAGCCGGACGCCGCGACGCTGGTCATCACCGGCTACATCGCCAGCGATCCGGCGGGCATCCAGACCACGCTCGGGCGCAACGGCAGCGACTTCTCGGCATCGATCTTCGGCGCGCTGCTGGCGGCGAGCGAGATCCAGATCTGGACCGACGTCGACGGCGTGCTCTCGGCCGATCCGCGCCGCGTGCCGGACGCGCAGATCATCAGTTCGCTCTCCTACAACGAGGCGATGGAGCTGGCGTATTTCGGCGCCAAGGTGATCCATCCGCAGACCATGGCGCCGGCCATCGGTCGCGATATTCCGATCTGGATCCGCAACACCTTCGCGCCGGAAAAGCCCGGCACGCTGATCTGCGCGCAGCCGCGCTCCGAGCAGCCGGTCAAGGGCATCACCAGCATCGAGAACGTCGCGCTGGTGAACCTCGAGGGCGCCGGCATGATCGGCGTGCCCGGCACGGCGCACCGCCTGTTCGGCGCGCTGCGCGAGGAGGACATCTCGGTCATCCTGATCTCGCAGGGCAGCTCCGAGCATTCGATCTGCTGCGCGATTCCGGCCGCGCAGGCGGCGCGCGCCACACAGGTGCTGGAGCGCGCCTTCGCGCGCGAGCTCGCCGACGGCCAGATCCAGAGCGTCGATGTCACCGGCGAGCTGGCGATCCTCGCGGTGGTCGGCGACGGCATGGCCGGCATGCCGGGCGTCGCCGGCAAGGTGTTCAACGCGCTCGGCGCCGCCAACGTCAACGTGCGCGCGATCGCGCAGGGCGCCTCGGAGCGCAACATCTCGGTGGTGGTCGACGGCAGCCAGGCGACGCGCGCGCTGCGTGCGGTGCACGCCGGCTTCTATCTGTCGCCGCACACGCTGTCGATCGGCGTCATCGGACCGGGCACCGTGGGCAAGGTGCTGCTCGATCAGCTCGCCAGCCAGCGCGAACGCCTGGCGCGGCAGTTCAACATCGATCTGCGCGTGCGCGGCATCATGAGCTCGAAGACCATGAAGCTGGCCGGGCAAAGCCTCGCGCTCGAGCGCTGGCGCGAGGAGCTCGCGCAGGGCGCGGTGAGCGCGGACTACGCGCGCTTCCTCGCGCACCTGAAGGTCGATCATCTGCCGCACACCGTGATCATCGACTGCAGCGCCAGCCAGGCGGTGGCGAAGCGCTACCACGACTGGCTGGCGCGGGTGTGCACGTCATCACGCCGAACAAGAAGGCCAACAGCGGCGCGCTGGCCTACTACGAATCGCTCCAGGCGGCGCGGCGCGCGAGTGGCGCGCACTACCTGTACGAGGCGACGGTCGGCGCGGGCCTGCCGGTGATCCAGACGCTGCGCGACCTGCGCGAGACCGGCGACGACATCGCCAGCATCGAGGGCATCTTCTCCGGCACGCTCGCCTACCTGTTCAACGTCTACGACGGCACGACGCCGTTCTCGGCGATCGTGCGCGACGCCAAGCAGCGCGGCTACACCGAGCCGGATCCGCGCGATGACCTGTCGGGCACCGATGTGGCGCGCAAGCTCATCATCCTGGGGCGCGAGATGGGCCTGAAGCTCGAGCTCGGTGACGTGCGCGTCGAGAGCCTGGTGCCGGGCGATCTCGCCGGCTGGCAGCAGCGAGGAGTTCCTCGCGCAGCTGCCGCGCTACGACGCAGCAGATGGCGCAGCGCTACGCTGCGGCGCAGCGCGCGCGGGCACGTGCTGCGCTACGTCGGGCGCCTCACCGCGGCGGGCGAGGCCACCGTCGGCCTGGTGGAGCTCGACGCGAAGCACGCCTTTGCCAACATTGCGCTGACCGACAACGTCGTGCGCTATTCAACGTCACGTTACTGCGACAACCCGTTGATCGTTCAAGGTCCAGGAGCGGGTCCGGCGGTCACGGCGGGCGGCGTGTTCGCCGATCTGCTGCGGCTGGCGACCTTCCTGGGAGCGCGGCTATGAGCGCGGCGCCAGCGCGGCGGGAATCGGCCAGCGCCTTCGCGCCGGCCTCGGTCGGCAATGTCGCGATCGGCTTCGACATCCTCGGATTTTCGGTCGGCGCGATCGGTGATCGCGCCACGGTGCGGCGCACGGAGCAAGCGGGCGTGCGCATCGCGGCGATTCGCGGCGTGGTCGCCGACCTGCCGCTGGAGGCGGCGAGGAACACGGCGGGCCGCGCGCTGCAGGCGATGCGCGAGGCGCTTGGCCTTGCCCTTCGGCCTCGAACTGGAACTGGACAAGGGCATCCCGCTGGCCTCGGGCCTCGGGCGGTTCGGCGGCCTCGGCGGTGGCGGCGGTGGTGGCGGCGAACGCCCTGCTGCCCGAGCCCGTGCAGCCAGCTGCAGCTGCTGAAATTCGCGATGCAGGGCGAGCAGGTGGCGAGCGGCTCGCTGCACGTCGACAACATCGCGCCCTCGCTGTTCGGCGGCCTGGTGCTGACGGTGGGCATCGACCAGCCGCGCGTCAAGCAGATCCCGGTGCCCGCCTCGGTCCGCGCGGTGGTCGTGCACCCGCACATGTTCCTGTCGACGCGCGAGGCGCGCGCCATCCTCAGCAGCAGCGTGCCGATGAAGGATTTCGTCTGGCAGACCGCGAATCTCGCCGGCTTCATCTCCGGCTGCTACACCAATGACCTGGACATGCTGCGCGAATCCTTCGAGGACGTGGTGATCGAGCCGCAGCGCGCGGCGCTGATCCCGGGTTTCGCGGCGGTGCGGCGCGCGGCGATGTCGGCCGGCGCGCTCGGCTGCTCGATCTCCGGCGCCGGGCCCACGATGTTCGCCTGGTGCCTCGAGAGCCATGCGCTGGCGGTGCGCGAGGCGATGGTGGTGGAGTTCTCGCACCATGGCCTCGCGAGCGACCACTGGACCACGCCGCTGGAGCCGGTCGGCGCGCGCGTGGTGGCGTGATGCAGTTCGTCAGCACGCGCGACGCGCAGCACCGGGTCGGCTTCAGCGCGGCACTGGCACGCGGGCTGGCGGCCGGCGGCGGGCTGTACGTGCCGCTCGAGTGGCCGGCCGCCGCAGCCGCTGGCGTGCGGGCGGGTGAGCCGCTGGCGCAGCAGGCCGCGCGTTCCTCGCGCCCTTTGCCAGCGGTGATTCGCTGGCCGCGGAGATGCCGGCGATCGCGGCCGAGGCCTTCAATTTCCCGGCGCCGCTGGTGCCGCTTGATGGGGAACGGCTCGGCGTGCTCGAGCTGTTTCACGGGCCGACCGCGGCGTTCAAGGACTTCGGCGCGCGCTTTCTGGCCGCCGCTCTCACGCGGCTGCGGCGCGGCGCGGCGCGGCCGCTGAAGATACTGGTGGCGACCTCGGGCGACACCGGCGGCGCCGTGGCCGCGGCCTTCCATCGCCGCAGCCGGCATCGAAGTCGTGGTGCTGTTTCCGCAAGGGCAGGTATCGCCGACGCAGCAGCAGCAGCTCAGCTGCTGGGGCGACAACGTGCTGAGCCTCGCGGTGCGCGGCACCTTTGATGACTGCCAGCGGCTGGTGAAGCAGGCTTTCGTCGAGCCACGATGCGCGGAGCGCTGGGACCTGTCCTCGGCCAACAGCATCAACCTCGGGCGCCTGCTGCCGCAGGCGGTGTACTACGCCGCCACCAGCCTGCGGCTGCGGGCGCGCACCGGCGCACCGGCCTCGTTCATCATCCCGAGCGGCAATCTCGGCAATGCCACGGCCTGCGTTTGGGCGCGGCGGCTGGGTGCGCCGATCGCCGAGATCGTGCTCGCGCACAACGCCAATCGCACCGTACCCGACTACCTGGCCGAGGGCGTGCTGCGGATCCGCGCCAGCGTCGCGACGCTGGCCTCGGCGATGGACGTCGGCAATCCGAGCAATCTCGAGCGCCTGACGGCGCTGTATCCGGATGCCGCGCGCGCTGCGGTCTCGCGCTCAGCGCCGTGTCGGTCGACGACGCGCGATCCGGGCGCGCATCCGCGCCGACCATGAGCGCTACGGCGCGCTGTGGTGCCCGCACACGGCCACCGCGGCTGAGGCCTGGGCGCGGCTCGAGCCGGCACGGCGCCAGGGGCGCAGCTGGGTGCTGGTGGCCACCGCGCACCCGGCCAAGTTCCGCGAGATCGTCGAACCGCTGGTGGGCCGGCCGGTGCCGGTGCCGGAGACCCTGGAGCGGTTGTTCCGGCGGCCGGCCCATTACACGGAAATTGACGCTACACTGGCATTCGCTCCGCGCCGCGCTAGAAGGACAGCAACGCGTGATTGATCCACAACAGCTCGCCGACACTCTGCGGAGCCTCGATCCGCGCTCGGTGGCCAGCATGCCGTGGGCGCGATCGCGCTGATCGCGCTGCTGTTGGTCCTGTGGCGCTGGTATCGGCGTCGCCGCGCGCGCGCCGCGCTGCTGGCGACGGTCACCGGCGGAGCCTTCGAGCACCTGCGCGACGTGCTGGTGCCGGATGGCCAGGGCGGCGCGCTGCACGTCGATTTCCTGCTGCTGACGGCGCGCGGCTGCATCGTCATCGACATGCGCGACATCGCCGGCAATATCTTCGGCGGCGATCAGATGACGGAATGGACCGTCATGCATCGCGACCAGCGCTATACCTTCGCCAATCCGCAGACCGGACTCTACGATCGCATCGCGGTGGTGCGCGCGCTGCTCGCGGAGCTGCCGGTCGAAGGCCGCGTGGTGTTCGCGCCGCGCGCCCGCTTTCCAAAGGGTCTGCCGCGCTTCACGCTCATGCTCGGCTCGATGGCCGCCGAGTTCCCGCCGGCCGAGCGTGAGCAATCGGGCGCGCTACCCGAATCATGGCGCAGCGACTGGGCGCGGCTGGCCGCGGCCTGTTATCCCAGCAGCCTGCGGGCGCCGAAGTCCGCGATCTAGCCGGCGCCCGCCAGCGCGAACAGGCGCCGGGCGGCCGCCGTCGTGTGCGCCGCGCAGTGCTCGAGCGATTCGCCGCGGAGCCGTGCGACGGTGGCGGCGATGTGCGCCAGGAACCGCGGTTCATTGCGCCGTGACGGCGGGCGCGGCTTGCAGATCGCGCGGCAGCAGGTAGGGGCCGTCGGTTTCGAGCAGCAGCCGCCCGGCCGGGATGCGGCTCACCAGCGTCTGCAGGAGTTGGCCGCGCCGCTCATCGCAGATCCAACCGGTGATGCCGATATGCAGCCCAAGCTCCAGGTAGGCGGCCAATTCCGCTTCACCGCCCGTGAAGCAGTGAGCCACGCCGCGCAGCACGCCGGCGTAGGCGCGCAACGCGGCGCTGAAATCGAGGTGGGCGTCGCGCTGGTGCAGGAACAGCGGCTTGCCCGATTCGGCCGCGAGCTGCAGTTGCAGGTCGAAGGCCGCGCGCTGCGCGGCGCGCGGGGAGTAGTCACGGTAGTAGTCCAGCCCGCATTCCCCCGCCGCCACGATTCCGGGCTGCGCCAGCAGGCGCGGAGCCGGGGCAGTTCGCCGCGGTTCAGTTCGCCGGCATGGTGCGGATGGACGCCCGCGGTGGCGTACAGCCGCCCGGGGTGCGCGCGCGACAGCTCGAGCGCCGCGGCGCTCGAAGCCAGCGTCGCGCCGGTCACGATGAGCTGCGCCACGCCTGCGGCGCGCGAGCGCTCGATGACCGCGTCGCGGTCCGGCTCGAAATTCTCGTGCGCGAGATTGATGCCGATGTCGATCAGTTCCATGGGCGCGTCAGTGTACACAGCACGGTGCGGCGTGCACCCCTGTTATCATGGCCGCCAGTATGAACACTGCAGCCCTGCAGCAGCTGCCGCTCTGGAACGAAGACGCCATCGAACGCAGATTGGCGTGTGCGGCGGAGCCGGCGCGCGCGCCGGCTTGGAGTGCGGGTATTCCGCGACGGCACGGTGGAGATCGTCGTGCCGGCGGGCGCCGCTGCACACCAGGTCGCCATTTTCGTCGAACGGCACCGCGACTGGATCGAGCGGCACCGACGCCGTGCGCCTCGAGTGGACGCGGCCTTTCCCCCGCAGCAGATCGAGCTGCGCGCCGGCGGAGAGTTCTGGCAGTGTTGCACGGCAGCGACGGGCGCCGTGGCTCATTCGCCGCGCGGGGCGCCGCTGCTGCGGGTGCGGCCGGCGGGCGCGGCGGGCGGAGTGCTCGAGCTCCGGAGCGGAGTGGAGACGGGCCTGATGTGTGCCGCGCTGCTCGCCTGGCTGAATTCCCGTGCCGAGGCGATCCTGGCGCCACAGCTGCGCACGCTCGCGGCCGAGCTGGGCATCCGCTACCAGCGCCTGCAGATCCGCCGCCAGCGCACGCGCTGGGGGAGCTGTTCGGCGCGCGGCACGATCAGCCTGAACAGCTGCCTGCTGTTTCACCGCCCGGCCGTGGTGCGCTATCTGCTGGCGCATGAACTCGCCCACCTCACGCACCTGAATCACTCGCGGCAGTTCTGGGAACTGGTGCAGCGCTACGAGCCGCACTGGCAAGCGCTTGATGGCGAACTGACGCGCGGCTGGAGCCAGGTGCCCGGCTGGGTGCTGCGGGCCCTGCGGGCCTGAGCGTTGATCTACACAGGAGCAGGAACTTGAGCAACCCGCAACCGCCCGGTGAGCATGTCGGCAGCGTCGATCTGCGCGATGAAACCGTGCACTGGAATCTTGGCGATTCCCAGTCCTATGGGCAGTACCTGCAGCTCGATCTGTTGCTCGCGGCGCAGCGCCCGCTGACCGCTGAGCACAACGAAATGCTGTTCATCATCGTGCACCAGGTGTCCGAGCTGTGGATGCGTCTGCTGCGCCACGAGCTGGGAGCGGTGATCGATTGCGTGCGCCGCGACGACCTGGATGCCTCATTCAAGATGTTCAGTCGCATCGATCACGTGCAGGGGCAGTTGCTGGCGGTGTGGGATGTGCTGTCGACCATGACGCCGTTCGACTATTCGGCGTTCCGCAACGCACTCGGCCGCTCATCGGGCTTCCAGTCGCTCCAATACCGCCTGATCGAGTTCCTGTTGGGCAACAAGAACGCCGACATGATCAAGGTGCACCAGCGCGATCCGCTGGCCTACGCCGAACTCGAGCGGACACTGCGCTCGCCGAGCCTGTACGACGAGGTGCTGCGGCTCCTCTCGCGACGCGGCCGCGAGCTGTCACCCGCGGCGTTGCAGCGCGATTTCACGCAACCCTACGAAGCCAGCAAGCAGGTGACCGCGGCGTGGCTGAGTGTCTATCTCAACGCCGAGAAGGATTGGGATCTGTACGAACTGGCTGAACACCTGGTCGATGTCGACCATCGCTTCCAGCTGTGGCGCTTCCAGCACATGAAGACCGTCGAGCGCATCATCGGCTACAAGCCCGGCACCGGCGGTACCGCGGGCGTGTCCTATCTGGCGAAGGCGCTGCGCCTCAGATTGTTCCCGGAGTTGTGGGAAGCACGAAACTCGATGTAGCGGCGCGGCGCCGCCACCAGCGCCAGCCCAGCAGTGCGGCCGCCAGGGCGGCGTAGATCAGGGGCTCACGGATGTCTTTCTTCACCTGCCACCAGTAGTGCCACACGCCGAGCACAGCGATCGGGTAGACCAGCCGGTGCAGTCTGTGCCAGCGGCGCCCAAGGCGGCGCATCGAGCCATTGGTCGAGGTGATTGCGAGCGCGAGCAGCATCAGGAGCGCCGCGAAGCCGAGGGTGATGTAGGGCCGCTTGACCAGATCCTTGACGATGGCGCTCGAGGCGAAGCCCTGGAACGGCCCGACGTAGGTCAGGAAGTGCAGCAGCGCGTAGCTGAATGTGAACAGCCCCAGCATCCGGCGCAACCGCAGCAGATGAGCATTGCCGCTCAGCGCACGAAGCGGCGAGACGCTGAGCGTGACCAGCAGGAGGTTCAGCGCGCTGTGCCCGAAGATGCCGAGCATGCGGCGCACGGGATCGGCCCCGAGACCCGGCACCGGCACCGGCAGGTGCAACAGGCCCGCCACGACCCACGCGAGCGGTAACAGGCAGGCGAGGAACAGCGCAGGCTTGTAGATGAGCCGGTAACGGCGATCGATGGCGCTGGCCACGGCGGGTCACCGCTCTAGAAATAGCGGCGCAGATCGAGGCCCCGGTACATGCCCGCGACCTGTTCAGCGTAGCCGTTGTACATCAGGGTCGGAATCCGCGGCGCGAATAAATCGGCGCCGATCCGGCGCTCGCTCGCCTGGCTCCAGCGCGGGTGATCGACCGCGGGATTCACGTTGGCATAGAAGCCGTATTCGCCGGGAGCCGAAACCGCCCAGGTGTTGGCCGGCTGCCTTTCGGTAAAGCGGATCCTGACGATGGATTTGCCACTCTTGAAGCCATACTTCCATGGCAGGTGCACACGCAGCGGTGCACCGTTCTGGTTCGGTAGTTCGCGTCCGTACACGCCGACCACCATCAGTGCCAGCGGATTCATGGCCTCATCGATCCGCAGGCCCTCGACGTACGGCCAGTCCAGCAGCCCGCGCCGCTGGCCCGGCATCTGCTTCGGATCAAGGAGCGTCGTGAACTCGACGAAGCGGGCGCGCGAGGTGGGCCGGAAGCGCTTCAGCAGGTTCGCCAGCGGGAATCCCACCCAGGGGATGACCATCGACCAGGCTTCGACGCATCGATGCCGGTAGATGCGTTCCTCGAGCGGGTGTGGCCTGAGAATGTCCTCGAGCTGAAAAATTCCCGTGACCTCCGCCTCGCCGGCGATGGTGACGCTCCAGGGCCGCGTGCGCAGCGAGCCGGCGTTGGCGGCCGGGTCGCTCTTGTCGATGCCGAATTCGTAGTAGTTGTTGTAGCCGGTGATTTCTTCATAGCTGTTGGCCTTGCCCGCTGCGGCGTAACTCGCATTGCGGGTGTAGCGCAGTGCCGCGCCGGGCATGGGCGCCAGCGCAGCGGCGCCGGCCTTTGGCAAGGCCGCGGCGGCCGCCAGGCCCAGCGCACCGGCCAGCAGGTCGCGGCGCATGTGGAAGAACCGCTCCGCGGTGATTTCGGAGGGGCGGATCTTTGTCAATCGGGACTCAGGCATTGGAATCGGCTCGTCCGGACAGCGTCGGCGGGGTTGGCGCACAAGTTATATCGCTTTGGAAAGCCAAAGGTTACAGGCTGGTTACCTCGGCCGGCGCGTGGGTCGACCAGCGTACGACCCGTACCGAAGGCAGGTCGGCGAGATCGCGGGCTGGACCATTGACGTAGCAACCGGCGCTCACCAGCCGGAGATGGTCGAGATCCGCCGCACTGTTGCCGTAGGCGTGGCTGAGGAGCGGTTGCCGTTCCGCCAGCAGTTCCATCACGCAGCGGGTTTTTTCCGCGCCGCGTCGGTTGGCCGAGGCCAGTGTGCCCTCGAGCGTTCCGTCCGCGTGCCAGCGCACTTCGGTGCACACGCACTCATCGAAGCCGAGCGCGGCGGCGATCAGCGGCACGTACAGATCGGGGCTGGCGGACAGCAGCACCAGGTGCGCCTGCGCGCGCCGGTGCGCGGCGATGCAGGTGAGCGCCTCGGCGTACAGACCGGTGCGCAGCAGGCGCAGCGTAAAGGCGCGGGCCCATTGCGCCAGCGGCGCGCGCGCCACCCCGCCGAGAGTCGCGCGGATGAGCGCTCCCTTGAGCACACCGCGGTCGCGGCGCGACAAGAAAATAGCGCGGCAGCGGCGCCAGGCACAGCAGCAGGCGCCACCAGCGCTGCGGGTGCCGCCGGACGAAGCCGCGAATGAACGGCCACAGCGTGTCGTGGCGCGTGATCGTGCCGTCGAGGTCGAAGATCGCGAGCGTGCTTTCTGCCACCAGCCCGCGCTCCCGCTTCAGGCCGCCTTGCCGGTCACCGCGAGCTGGCGCAGCACGTAGTGCAGGATGCCGCCGTGCTGGAAGTACTCGCGCTCCTTCGGCGTATCGATGCGCACGCGCGCCGCGAAGCGCATCGGCGCGCCGGTCGCGGGCGTCGCGACCACGGTCACGGTCCGGGCGTTGCCTTGCTCGAGACCCTGGATCTCGAAAGTTTCCTTGCCGCTCAGGCCGAGTGATTGCGCGCTCTGCGCCGTCGTTGAACTGGAGCGGCAGCACGCCCATGCCGATCAGATTGGAGCGATGGATGCGCTCGAAGCTCTCGGCGATCACCGCGCGCACGCCCAGCAGCATCGTGCCCTTGGCGGCCCAGTCGCGCGATGAGCCGCGTGCCGTATTCCTTGCCGGCGAGAATGATCAGCGGAGTCTGCTCGGCCTTGTAACGCATGGCGGCGTCGAAGATGCTCAGCTGCTCGCCGCTCGGCACGTGCACGGTGATGCCGCCCTCGGTGCCGGGCAAGCAGGAGATTGCGCAGGCGGATGTTGGCGAAGGTGCCGCGCATCATGACTTCGTGGTTGCCGCGCCGCGCGCCGTACTGGTTGAAATCGGCCGGCTGCACGCCCTGCGCCATCAGGTACTTTGCCGCCGGGCTCGCCTTGCGCGATGTTGCCGGCCGGCGAAATGTGATCGGTGGTGACCGAATCGCCGAGCAGCGCCAGGGCGCGGGCGCCGCGAATCTCGCCGACCGCGTCCGGCGCCATCG
Organism: uncultured Gammaproteobacteria bacterium; assembly: GCA_963811485.1. Lineage (GTDB taxonomy): Bacteria > Pseudomonadota > Gammaproteobacteria > Steroidobacterales > Steroidobacteraceae > FEN-1191. Next base: position 154,087 of record CAWERO010000006.1, on the reverse strand, counting down.
TCATGCCGTCGAAGTAGGGCGGATTCTTCACGTAGGTGGACTTGCCGTCCCAGGCGTACACCTTGCCGGCCGGTACCTTGATCGACTGCCAGCGTTCGTCGCCGTCGAACACGCCGGCGTAGCTGCGGCGGAACATCTCGGAAGTGATGTTCTGCTGCACGCAGTCGGCGATCTCCCGGGGCGCGGGCCAGACATCGCGCAGGTAGACCGGCTTGCCGGCGCTCATCGGTACCCAGTGGCTCGTTGTTGAGATCGACATTGAGCGAACCGGCCAGCGCGTAGGCCACCACCAGCGGCGGCGAAGCCAGGAAGTTCATTTTCACTTCCGGGTGTACGCGCCCGTCGAAGTTGCGGTTGCCCGAGAGCACGGCGCAGCCGATCACGTCCCCGGCCTTGATCGCCGCGGAGATTTCCGGCTTCAGCGGGCCGGAGTTGCCGATGCAGGTGGTGCAGCCGTAGCCGACCAGATTGAAGCCGATGCCGGCCAGCTCATCGAGCAGCCGGGCACTGCGCAGGTAATCGGTGACCACGCGCGAACCGGGTGCCAGGCTGGTCTTCACCCAGGGCTTTGCAGTGATGCCGAGGCGGCGGGCGTTGCGCGCCAGCAGGCCGGCGGCGATCAGCACGTAGGGATTCGAGGTGTTGGTGCAGCTGGTGATGGCCGCGATCAGCACCGCGCCGTCGCTTACTTCAAAGGTCCTGCCGTCCACGGTGGCCGGCGCCTTGCCGCTTGCGGCCGGGTTCTTCCTGGCCCGCTCCCCGGCCATCTTCTGGTGGTGCGCCTGATAAGTGCTCTTGGCGACGCGCAGCGGCACGCGATCCTGCGGGCGGCTCGGGCCGGCGAGACTGGGCTCGACGCTGGCGAGGTCGAGCTCGAGCACCGCTGTGTAGTCCGCGGCCGGCGCGCCATTGACGCGCCACAGTCCGGTGGTCTTCGCATAGGCTTCGACCAGCGCGATCTGCTCGGGCGGGCGGCCGGAAAGCCGCAGGTAGCGGATGGTCTCCTCGTCGATCGGGAACAGCGCGCAGGTGCTGCCGAATTCGGGCGACATGTTGCCGATCGTGGCGCGGTCGGCGAGCGGCAGGTTCGCCAGCCCGTCGCCGAAGAATTCGACGAACTTGTCGACCACGCCGTGCTGGCGCAGCATTTCGGTCACGGTGAGCACCAGGTCGGTGGCGGTGGCGCCGGGATTGAGGCTGCCGTTGAAGCCGGAAGCCTATGACTTGCGGTATCAGCATCGTGACGGGCTGCCCCAGCATGGCCGCCTCGGCCTCGATGCCGCCCACGCCCCAGCCCAGCACCCCCAGGCCGTTGATCATCGTGGTGTGCGAATCGGTGCCGACGACCGTGTCCGGATAGGCCTGGCGCTTCGCCGCGGTTTCGTTGTCGAAGACCACGCGGCCGAGGAACTCGAGGTTCACCTGGTGCACGATGCCGGTGTTTGGCGGCACGACCTTGAAATTGCGGAACGCGCTCTGGCCCCAGCGCAGGAAGGCGTAGCGTTCGCCGTTGCGCTCGAACTCGATGCGGTTGTTGTTGGCCAGCGACTGCGCGGTGCCGTATTCATCCACCTGCACGGAATGGTCGATGACCAGCTCGGCCGGCGCCAGCGGGTTGACCTTGTCGGCGTCGCCGCCGAGGCGGGTGATCGCTTCGCGCATCGCGGCCAGGTCGACCACGCAGGGCACACCGGTGAAGTCCTGCATGATCACGCGCGCGGGCGTGAAGGAAATTTCATGCGCCGGTTGCGCCTTCGAATCCCAGTTGATGATCGCCTCAATATCGGCGCGCGTGACGTTGACGCCGTCCTCAAAGCGCAGCAGGTTCTCGAGCAGGATCTTCAGCGCATAGGGGAGTCGCGCCATGCGTGCGGCGCCCAGCGCCGCCAGGTTGTGGATCTCGTAGTCCAGTCCCGCGACTGTGAGAGTCGAGCGCGCCTTGAAACTGTCGGTCATATCGCCTCCATCAGGGAGCCATGCATCGCCATCGGCCGAAGCAGGATAAACATTATAGAGACTCTTCGATCACGCCGCCCCCCAGGCAGCGCTCGCCGAGATAAATCGCGGCAATCTGGCCCGGGGTCACCGCCCACTGTGGAAGGTCGAAATCGATCCGGGCAGTGCCGTCCGTCTGCGGGGTGACGCGGGCCGGCTGATCGCTCTGGCGATAGCGAAGTTTGATGCCCGCGGCGAACGGAGCGGCCGGCCGCTCGTCCAGCCAGCTTGACAACGCCGGTGCGCAGGGCCGCGCTGGTCGAAGCGGCGCGATCGCGCGCCGCCACCACGATCAGCGCGTTGCGCTCCGCATCCTTGCGCGCGACGTACCACGGGTCGCCGGTCCCGCCGCGAACACCACCGATCTCCAGGCCGCCGCGTTGCCCGAGAGTGTAGAAGGGCAGGCCGCGATGCGTGCCGAGCCGCTGGCCGTCGCTGGTCTCGATCGGACCCGGTGACTGCGGCAGGTAGGCCGCCAGGAATTCGGTGAACGGCCGCTCGCCGATGAAACAGATGCCGGTGCTGTCGGGCTTGTTGAACACCGGCAGCCCGGCGCGCTGCGCCAGCGCGCGTACTTCCTGTCTTGGTCAGCGCGCCGACCGGAAACAGCACCTGCGCAAACTGAGCGCGCTCGACCCGGCACAAGAAATAGGACTGGTCTTTCGCCGCATCGGTGCCGCGCAGCAGAGCGGGTCCATTGTTGCCCGCTTCGAGCCGCGCGTAGTGGCCGGTGGCGAAGTGGGCGGCGCCCAGGCGCCGCGCGTAGTCAAGGCAGACGCCGAACTTGATCTCGCGATTGCACAGTACATCGGGGTTGGGCGTGCGCCCGCGCTGGTACTCCGCTAAAAACGGCGCAAACACCTGCTGCCGGTACTCGGACTCGAAGCTGACACGGTGCAGCAAGATGCCGAGTTCGCGCGCCGTGGCGCGGGCATCCTGGTAATCCTGCGCATTGCTGCAATAGCGATCCTCGTCGTCCCAGTTGCTCATGTACAGCCCATGCACTTCATGGCCCGATTCGAGCAGGCGCAGGGCGGCCACGGCCGAGTCGACACCGCCGGACATGCCGACTACGACGCGAGTTCCGCTGGCTGCGCCCGTGGTCATGGCGACGGATCGTTGATTGCGGTCAGCGGCAGCCGCCGGCCCGCCAGGTAGTCGTCGATGCAACGCAGTACCAGCGGCGTGCGCAGGATGAGCGCCGGCGCCAGCAGCTCGTCACGCCGCAGCCAGTGCGCGGCGACGATGGGTGCGTCGAGCGCCCGCCGCGGCTCGTGGCCATGCACGCGACCGATGAAAGCAAAGCGCAGTGAGCTGCTGGTGCTGGTGGTGGAGCGCCAGGGGTAGACACCGAGGAGCCATTCGGGCTCGAAGTGCCAGGCAGTCTCCTCGAGAGTCTCCCGCGCCACCGCCGCGAGCAGCGATTCACGCTCCTCGACGCGCCCGGCGGGTTGGTTGTAGACCCGCTGAGCCCGGATCTGTTCCTCGACGATCAGGAAACGGCCGTCGGCTTCGACGATCGCGGCGACCGTAATATCCGGCTTCCAGCTCATGGCGCCGAGTATACGGGCGGGAGCAACAGCGCGCGGCCTGGCCGCTACTGCATGCGGGCAGCGCGACGATGATGCTGGTCGTGGCTCGCCAGCCAGGCGGCGTCGAATTCCTGCAGGTACTGGCGCGCGACCGGCGGGCTGTTAACGGCGGCGATGCCGTCCCAGCGATCGGCGCGCATCCGGTAGACGATGCCGCGGTCGTCCGAGATGCAGTACGAGGCGGTCAGGTGATGAAACTGCGGCACCAGGATGCGCAGCTCGAGGTAACTGGTGAGGCGCCGCGCCATCGACATGAAGCGGCTGCCCGAGCCGGTGTGGCGCATGTGATCGCGCAGCAGCACGCGCACTTTGGCAAAGCTGTGGCTGAGCACGAAGCGCTTGATGACCTCGATCACCTTCGGGTCGTCGTACAGCTGCGGCTCCAGGTCGGGCGTGAAGATCGAGATCAGGCGCTGCCCGGTGGCGATTACCGCGGCGGTGGTCTGGCGCACGTCGGCCACGCTGGTCAGCACCTGCAGTTCATCGGCCGCCGGCATCGGCAGCGCCAGGATCACCGGTTGCAGCGGCCGCTCGGCGGCCGCAAGGCTCTCGAGCCATGCTTCGGTGGTGGAGCGGTGCTTGTTCGGACTTGGCCACGCCGTTTGCCTTGATTCACGCGGGATCGGCATTGGCATGGTATGAAGCGGGCGGTCGCGGACGAGTCGATCGGGTCACGCTCCGTGGCGACCGCACTGTGACGGAGGCCGCAGATCGGCCCGGAATCCCGGGCCCCGCAGCCGGGGCCGCGGCGCCTAGCCCGGCAGGTCGAGGGTCAGTTCGACCGCCAGGCCGAGGTAGTCGGCCGGCCGGAGCGCGGCGAGGCGCGTGCGCGCGGCCGCCGGCAGCGGCAGAGCGGCGACGAACTCGCGCAGCGACGCCGCGTCGATCGTGGCGCCACGCGTGTAGTCCTTGAGCAGTTCGTAGCCATCGGGCACGCCGTGGGCGCGCAGCACGGTCTGGATGGCCTCGCCCAGCACTTCCCAGGACTGGTCGAGATCGCGCGCGCAGCGCTCGGCGTCGGGACTGAGCTTGCCGAAGACCCGCCTGCAGCGCGCGCCAGGCGATCAGTGTGTGTGCGTGGGCGACGCCGACATTGCGCAGCACGGTGGAATCGGTGAGGTCGCGCTGCCAGCGCGAGAGCGGCAGCTTGTCGGCAAAATGCCGCCACAGCGCGTTGGCGAGGCCCAGATTGCCCTTCGGCATTTTCGAAGTCGATCGGATTGATCTTGTGCGGCATGGTCGAGGAGCCGACTTCGCCGGCTGACGGCGCGCTGGCGCAGATAGCCGAGTGAAATGTAGCCCCAGATGTCGCGGCACAGGTCGATCAGCATGACGTTGACCGCGGCGCAGGCATCCGCGTACTCGCCGATCCAGTCGTGCGGCTCGATCTGCGTCGTGTAGGCATTCCAGCTCGAGTCCCTGGGCGGCGACGAAGCGGGCACCGATGGCGCGCCAGTCGGCGTCGGGCACTGCGGCCTGATGCGCATTGAAATTGCCGACCGCGCCGTTCCACTTGCCCAGGATTGCCACCGCGCAGCCGCGGCTGTGCGCGCTGCAGGCGCGCGGCGACATTGGCGTATTCCTTGCCGAGCGTGGTCGGGCTGGCGCTCTGCCCGTGGGTGCGCGCCAGCATCGGCGACGCGCGCGTGCTCGCGCGCAAAGCCGCGCAGCATGCCGATGAGCTGCGCCAGCTCCGGCAGCAGCACCTGCGCGCGCGCCTGGGACAGGAGCCGCGCGTAGCTGAGATTGTTGATGTCCTCGGAAGTGCAGCCAAAATGCACCAGCTCGAGCGTGGCCGGGGCGGCGCCCCGCCGCGGCCAGTTCCTGCGCGCACGAAATACTCCACCGCCTTGACGTCGTGCTTGATGCGCGCCTCGATGTCCTTGACCGCGCGCCGCGGCCAGCGGACCCGGATCGCGCGCCAGTGCGGCGGCGCGCGCGGCGACCGGCGCGCGGCAGCGCCGCGCCGGCGCAGTTGCGGCACCGCGGCGGCCAGCTCCAGCAGCCACAGCGCCTCGACGCGAATGCGCTCGCGGATCAGCCCGGCCTCGCAAAACAGTGCGCGCAGCGGCTCGGCCGCGGCGGCGTAACGTCCGTCGACGGGTGAAATGGCCAGCAGGCGGGTTTGGTCCATGCAGCAGGCGACGTGCGAGGATTAGTTAGAATCCCGATTGTAGCGCGTTGCGCAGCGCGGCGGGCGGATCACCGGAGCCGGGGTAGTCATGAGTTCAAAGGGATTTAGGCTGGAACGCGACAGCATGGGCGAGCTCAAGGTGCCCGCCGACGCGCTCTGGGGCGCCCAGACACAGCGCGCCGTCAACAACTTTCCCGTCAGCGGCCGCGCCTTGCCGCGCGCCTTCATCCGCGCACTGGCGCTGATCAAGCAGGCCGCGGCGCAGGCCAACGCCGGACTCGGGCTGCTCGAGCCGCGCTTCGCCAGCCGCGATCGGCGCCGCGGCCGCGGAGGTGGCCGCCGGCGCGCACGACTGCGCAGTTCCCGATCGACGTGTTCCAGACCGGCTCGGGCACCAGCAGCAACATGAACGCCAACGAGGTGATCGCGCACCTGGCAGCGCGGAGCGCGCCCGGCGTGCATCCCAACGATCACGTCAACATGGGCCAGAGCAGCAACGATGCGATCCCGACCGCGATCCACGTCAGCGCGGCGTTGCTGGCGCGCGAGTCGCTCCTGCCGGCGCTCGAGCACCTGGCCGCGGTGATCGCGGCCCGCGAGGCGGACAGTGCCGGCATCGTCAAGACCGGGCGCACGCATCTGATGGATGCGATGCCGGTCACGCTCGCGCAGGAGCTGTCGGGCTGGCGCACGCAGATCGAGAACGGCGCGGCGCGGGTGCGCGCGGTCGAGCCGCGGCTGCTGTGCCTGGCGCAGGGCGGCACCGCGGTCGGCACCGGCATCAATGCCGATCCGCGCTTTGGCGCCGCTTTCTGCCAGCGCGCTGGCGCGGCTCACCGGCATCGCCTTCCTGCCGAGCCGCAATTACTTCGAATCGCTGTCGGCGCAGGACACCGCGGTCGAACTGTCCGGCCAGCTCAAGGTGATCGCCGTCAGCCTGATGAAGATCGCCAACGATCTGCGCTGGATGAACAGCGGGCCGCTGGCCGGGCCTCGGGCGAGATCGCGCTGCCGGCGCTGCAGCCCGGCAGCAGCATCATGCCGGGCAAGGTCAATCCGGTGATTCCCGAAGCCGTGGCCATGGTCGCCGCCGAGGTGATCGGCAACGACGCCGCCATCACCGTGGCCGGCCAGTCCGGTAATTTCCAGCTCAACGTCATGCTGCCGCTGATCGCCTGGAACCTGCTCGAGAGCCTCCGACTGCTGGCGAACGTTGCGCGGCTGCTGGCCGACAGCGCGATCGCCGGCTTCACCGTGAATCGGGCGCGGCTGGCCGAGGCGCTCGAGCGCAATCCGATCCTGGTGACCGCGCTCAATCCGGTCATCGGCTACGAGAAGGGCGCGGCGATCGCCAAGCGCGCCTACGCCGAGGGCAAGCCCATCCGCGAAGTGGCGGCAGCCATGACCGACCTGCCGCCGGCTGAACTCGCGCAGGCTGCTCGATCCCGCGGAGCTCGCCAAGGGCGGCATCAAGGGCGGCAGCAGCGGCGGCGGCTAGTCAGCGGCAGCATGATCATTGCCCGCAGACTGGCTGGAGCGACTGCGCCGCTCACTGGCCACGGCGCCCGACCACGATCCGGCTCACTGGCAGATGGCCGGCCAGCCGATGTCCGACGCGTCCCCGGCGCCGCGCGCGGCGCATGCCGAAGGCGCCACGCGCGGCGGCGGTGCTGGTGCCGATCATCGATCGGCCGCAGGCCCCGTCGCTGCTGCTGACGGCACGCGCCGGGCACCTGCGCAACCATGCCGGCCAGATCAGTTTTCCGGGCGGCGGCATCGAGACGCGACGACGCGGACGTGGTGGCGGCGGCGCTGCGCGAAACGCGCGAGGAGATCGGCATCGACGAGCCGCTTCATCGAGCCGCTCGGTTTCCTGCCCGACCAGATCGTGCTGACGGGCTTTCGCATCACGCCGGTGGTGGCGCTGCGTGCGCCCCGAGTTCACCCTGCAGATCGACGAGCGCGGAAGTGGCCGAGGTGTTCGAGATGCCGCTCGAGTTCCTCGCTGGACGCCGGAAATTTCCGTCCCGGTGCGCCGCGTGCTGCGTGGCGTCGAAGTGACGCTGCAATGATCTGACCTATGAAGGACGCGTGGTCTGGGGCGCGACCGCGGGCATGCTCCAGGTGTTGCACGCGGCACTGCGGCGGGCAACCGTGAGCGAGCCGGCGCAACAACTCGAGGCGCTGCTGGCGTTGATGCGCCGGCTGCGCGATCCGGCGCGCGGCTGTCCCTGGGACCGCGCGCAGACTTCGCCAGCATCGCGCCGCACACCATCGAGGAGGCCTACGAAGTGGCGGACGCGATCGCCGCCGATGATCCGGCGCGGATTCGCGACGAGCTGGGCGACCTGCTGTTCCAGGTGGTGTTTCACGCGCAGCTCGCGCAGGAGCGCGGCTGGTTCGACTTCGCGGACGTGGCCGCTGGCATTCACGACAAGCTGGTGCGCCGCCATCCGCACGTGTTCGCGCCATGCCGCAGCGGGCGATGGCGACCCGACCTCGCACAGGCCTGGGATTCCGCCAAGGCTGCCGAACGCGCAGCGGCCGGTGTGCACGGGCGCGCTGGCCGGCGTGGCGCATGGCGCTGCCGGCCCTGGCGCGCGCGGCCAAGCTGGCGCGCCGCGCTGCGCGCTGTCGGCTTTGACTGGTGCGACGAGCGAGCGGTGCGGCCTAAGATTGCCGAGGAACTGCGCGAGACGGAGTTCGCGGTGAGCCAGGGCGATGGCGCCGCCATCGAAGAGGAGCTGGGTGACACGCTGTTCGCCGTCGCCAACTGGGCGCGGCTCCTGAATGTCGATCCGGAAGGCGCATTGCGCGCCGCCAACCGCAAGTTCGAGCGCCGCTTCGCCGCCATGGAGGCGTTGATTGCCGCGCGTGGCTGGGTGAGCGGTGAGCTGGACGCGGAGCGCTGGGAAGAACTGTGGCGAGCGGTCAAAGCGGCCGAATGAGCGGGCCGGCGGCCGGCGGCGGATTCAGGGGTCGTTCAGGCGCGCGCCGGTAGTATTCCGAGCCATGGGCACATGGCCCATGGGCCTTAGAAAGGAGCCGCTTATGTTCAGCAAATCGACCATGTCGGGATTGGCCGCCACCCTGGTGCTCAGCGGGCCGGTGCTGGCTGATGCGGATGCGCCCTGGCAGGACGACCGCCCCGGCGACGCACTGGCTTCCGACTACGACTACGCGCGCGTGACTCATGTCGAGCCGCGCTACCGCGCGGTGCGCATCAGCGTGCCGAGGCAGGAATGCGTGTCCGAGACGCGTTACGTGCCGGTCGCGCCGGGCGTACGGGCCGGAGCGCCCGGCGGCGGGCGGCATGATTCTCGGCGGCCTGATCGGTGCCGTGATCGGACACCAGTTCGGGCACGGTAGCGAGCGCGGCGTAGGCACGGTGGCCGGCGCGGTGATCGGCAGCGCGATCGGCCACGATGCCGCGCAGCGCCGGGCCGACGGCGCAGATGACGGTGAGCTGGGCGAGCGCGAAGTACGCCCGGTGGACAGCGAGCGCTGCGTAACGCGTTACGGCGAGCGGATCGAGCAGCGGCTCGACGGTTATCGCGTGAGCTACCGCTACCACGAGCGGAATTACCAGAGCGAGTTGCCCTACGATCCGGGCGAGCGCTTGCGGGTGCGCGTGACGGTGAGCCCCGAGGGATACTAATATGAGCCGCCCGCCGCCCGGGGTTCCCCGGTGCGGCGGCGGCATTCCGGGAGCGAACATGACAGCGAGCCTGCGAGTCCTTGGTTGCGCTGTCGGCTTGCTCGCGGCTTCGGCCGGCACGTGTGCGGCGCCTGCGTTGGCCGCAGCCGCTGAGCTGGCGCCGGCGCGCGCCCTGGCGGGCGGCGATGAGGCGAGCCGGGATCGTGTCATCGACGCGGTGCAGAAGCGCTTCAACGCCCGCGTGGTGCGCATCACCGAAACCACGGTCAATGGCCGTGCCGCGCTGGAACTGCGGCTCCTGTCGGAGCAGCGCGTCTGGAACATCGTGGTCGACGCGGCGTCCGGGCAGGTACTGGCGGGGGCCTGATGCGGATCCTGGTGGTCGAAGACGAGACCGCGCTGCGTGATTCACTCAAGCATGATCTGAGCGCCGCCGGTCACGCGGTCGATGCCGCGGCCGACGGCGAAGAGGGCCTGTACGCGGCCCTCGAGTATCCGATCGATGTGGCGATCATCGACCTGGGGCTGCCGAAATTGCCGGGCCTCGAGCTCATCCGGCGCCTGCGCGCGGCCGGCAAGAGCTATGGCGTGCTGGTGCTCACGGCGCGCGATCGCTGGCAGGACAAGGTCGAAGGCCTGAGCGCCGGCGCCGACGACTATGTCGCCAAGCCATTTCACTTCGCGGAATTGCAGGCGCGGCTGGGCGCGTTGCTGCGCCGTTCGAGCGGCTGGTCGACGCCGCTCCTGCACTTGCGGGCCGGTCGCGCTCGACACGCGCGCGCAGGCGGTGGCCGTGAACGGCGCACCGGTCGAGCTCACCAGCTTCGAATACCGGCTGCTCGAGCACCTGATGCTGCATGCCGGTGAAGTGATTTCGAAGACCGAGCTGACCGAGAAGCTCTACGAGCAGGACTTCGAGCGCGACAGCAACGTGATCGAAGTGCTGATCGCGCGGCTGCGCCGCAAGCTCGATCCCGAGGACCAGATCAAGCCGATCGAAACCCTGCGCGGCCGCGGCTATCGCATCACGCTGGCGCGCAGCGTCCCCGCCGCGTAGCGGCCGGCGTTTCGAGCCGCGCATGGTCCGCATCCCTTCCGTCAGCCTCAGCTGGTCGTCGCTGTGTCGGTGCCGCTGGTGCTGTCATTTGGGCTGACGATCCTGGTGCTCGATGGTGTGTTCCGCGACTCGGCACTGCAGGCGTTGCGTGAACGGCTGGACCAGGAAGTGATCGCGCTGGTCAGCGCCGCGGAGCTCACCGACGCGGGACGGATGGAGCTGCGCCTGGCTCGATCCTGAGTCGCGCCTGAGCGCGCCCGCATTCGGGCCAGTACGCCGTGGTGCGCACGGCGCGCGGGCGCGTGCTGTGGAGTTCGCCGTCGATGGCGGGACTTGCCGCTCGACTTCGGCGCGCCCGTCGCCGCAGGCAAGACGGCATTTTTCCAGGCCACGCTCGCTGATGGCACGGAACTTGGCATTCTCAACCGCGGCCTGGAATGGGACTACGCCCCGGGCAATAACGCCAGACCTGGTGTTCAGCGTCGCCGAAGACCTCGCCGGGCAGCGAGCGCGCCTGGAGCGATTCCGGCGGCAGCTGGTCGCCTGGTTTGGCGGGCTGACGCTGCTGCTGCTCGCGGTGCTGGGCGGACTGCTGCGACGGGTGCTGCGCCCGGTGCGGCGACTGGAACAGGAGATCGCCGAGGTGGAAAGCGGCCGGCGCAGCCAGCTGGGCGGCGGGTTTCCGCGCGAGCTGGCCGGCGTGGCCCGCTCCCTCAATGCGCTGCTCGCCTCCGAGCGTCGCGCGGATCAGCCGTTATCGCGACACGCTCGGCAACCTGGCGCACAGCCTCAAGACACCGCTCGCGCGTCATGCGCGCCGCGCTTGCCGGCGGCGCCGGATCGCACGCCACACTCGATCGCGAGATCGACCGCATCGCGAAGATCGTCGATCACCAGCTGCAGCGCGCGGCCACCAGCGGCGGCGCCACGCTCGGGCAGCCCGCCGTGCCAGTGGCGCCGCTGGTCGCGGATTTGCGCATCGCGATGTGCAAGGTGCACGCCCGCAAGGACCTGACCATCGACGCCGACGTCGCGCCGGACGCGGGTTTCGTCGGCGACGCCGGCGATATCACGGAGCTGCTCGGCAACCTGGTCGACAACGCCTGCAAGTGGTGCCGCGGCAGGGTGCGCGTGCAGGCCCGGCTTGATCCGGCCCGGGCGCCGGCGCGCAGCCTGGTGATACGGGTCGAGGATGACGGTCCGGGCATCGCGCCCGCCGACCGGGACCGTGTCACCGGTCGTGGGGTACGCGCCGACGAGCACCAGGACGGACACGGTTTGGGACTGGCGATGGTCGCCGATACGGTGGCGTCTATATGGTGGCGAGCTGGTGATCGGCGAATCGCCATCCCTGCATGGCGCCAGCCTGGAAATAGCCTTGCCCGGCCGGGCGCTCGGATCCGCCGTGTTAACATCCGCACGATGAGATCGACCGATACCATATCCTGGCAGCCGACCAGCTGGCAGACACGCAAGGCACAGCAGCAGCCGAGCTACGACGACAGCGGCGAGCTCGAGCGCGCGGTTGCCGACCTGTCGCAGACTCCCGCCGATCGTGGTGTCGTGGGAAATCGAGAATCTGCGCCTGCGGCTGGCCGCGGCGCAGCGCGGTGAAGCCTTCCTGCTGCAGGGCGGCGATTGCGCCGAGAGCTTTGCCGACTGCGAGTCCGACCGCATCGCCAAGCAGCTCAAGGTGCTGCTGCAGATGAGCCTGGTGTTGCTGCAGGCGATGAAGCGGCCGGTGGTGCGGGTTGGGCGCTTTGCCGGGCAGTACGCCAAGCCGCGCTCGGCCGATACCGAGACGCGCGAGGGCGTGTCGCTCCCGGCCTACCGCGGCGACCTGGTCAACCACCCGGAATTCACCGCGGCGGCGCGCCGGCCCGACCCGCAGTTGCTACTGCGCGGCTACGAGCGCGCGGCGCTGACGCTGAATTTCGTGCGCGCGCTGGTCGACGGCGGCTTCGCCGACCTGCATCACCCGGAATACTGGGATCTCGGTTTCGTGCGCCACGCGCAGTTGCGCGACGCGTACCAGCGCATCGTCGATTCGATCGGCGACGCGCTCGATTTCTTCGAATCGCTCACCGGCCAGAAGGTGGGCGACGCCAACCGGGTCGAGTTCTTCGCCAGCCACGAGGGCCTGCACCTGCTGTACGAGCAGGCGCAGACGCGCTACATCGCGCGCCAGGAGCGCTGGTACAACCTCTCGACGCACATGCCCTGGATCGGCATGCGCACTGCGCAGGTTGACGGCGCGCACGTCGAATACTTTCGCGGCATCGCCAATCCGATCGGCGTCAAGGTCGGCGCTGCCATGAGCGACGAATGGCTGCAGGAACTGGTGGCGATACTCAATCCGCACAACCAGCCCGGACGCCTCACGCTGATTCACCGCTTCGGCGTCAAGGACATCGAGCAGCACCTGCCGCGGGTCATTGAGGCGGTACGCCGGACCGGCGCCACCGTGCTGTGGTGCTGTGACCCGATGCACGGCAACACCGAGACCACCAACGCCGGCATCAAGACCCGGCGCTTCGAGAATATCCTCAAGGAGCTCGACTTGTCGTTCCGGATTCACCGCGAGCTGGGCTCGCTGCTGGGCGGCGCGCACATCGAGCTCACGGGTGAAGACGTCACCGAGTGCACCGGCGGGGCCCGCGGTCTCACCGACGCCGACCTGCAGCGGGCCTACCGCTCGCAAGTCGATCCGCGGCTGAACTACGAGCAGGCGCTCGAACTGGCGATGCTGATCGCCGAGCGCAGCAAGCAGCGCACGTGAGTGCCCGAGTCTTCGCCAGCCTTTGACCCGCAACACTTCGTTGCCACCCTGCCGTACCGGCCGGGCGTCTATCGCATGTACGACTCCGCCGGTGAGCTGATTTACGTCGGCAAGGCGGCGCGGCTCCGTGACCGGGTCGGCAGCTACTTCAGCTCGCGCCTTCAGTCCCCAAAGGTTGCCGCCATGCTGAAGCGCGTGGGGCGCATAGAGGTCACCGTGGTAGGCTCGGAGACCGACGCGCTGCTGCTCGAGTGCAACCTGATCAAGGCGCACCGGCCGCGCTACAACGTCATCCTGCGGGACGACAAGTCGTTCCCGTACCTGCTGTGCGCGCCTGATCACGATTTCCCGCGCCTGCAGTTCTGGCGCGGCCTGCGTCGCCCCGCCGGCCGTCTGTTCGGCCCGTTTCCGAATCCGCAGGTCGTCAAGCAGGTGCTGCACCAGCTGCAGAAGGTGTTCCGCATCCGCAATTGCCGCGACGGATTCTTCGCACACCGCAACCGGCCGTGCCTGCAACACCAGATTGGCCGCTGCTCGGCACCCTGCGTGGGCCTGATCAGCGTCGCCGACTACCGCCAGGATCTGGATGCGGCGCTGCGCGTGCTCGAGGGCGCCAGCGAGCCGCTGCACCAGCAGTTGCGCGCGCGCATGGCCAGCGCCGCCGAGGCGCTGCGCTTCGAGGAGGCTGCGCGGCTGCGCGACCAGCTGGCAGGCCTGACCGAGCTGCAAACCCAGCAGATTGCCAATGCGCCGCGCACGCGCGACATCGACATCATTGCGCTGGCAGGCGAACCGGGCCAGTACGCGCTCACGCTGCTGACGGTGCGCGAGGGGCGGAGCCTGGGAACCACGAACTTCTTTCCCGCGGCCGTGGGCGAACCGGCCGATACACTGGCCGAATTCCTGCTGCTGCACTACACGCGCCAGACAGTGCCGGCCGAGATCGTGATCAACCAGGAGTTACCGGATCACCCGTCGGTGGCAGAGGCGCTGGTGGCGGTCGCGGGCCATGCGGTCCAGCTGCGCCTGGGCGGACGCGGGCTGCCGGGCCGCTGGCTGGAGCTGGCGGAGGAGAACGTGCGCGAGGCGTTGCGCATGCGCGCCAACCGCCGCGATTCGGTGGCGCGCGCGCTGCAGTGGCTGGCCGAAACGCTGGCGCTGCCGCGCGTACCCGAGCGCATCGATTGCTTCGATATCAGCCATACCGGCGGTGAGGGCACCGTTGCCGGCTGCGTCGTGTTCGGCCCGGAGGGCGCGCTCAAACGTGCCTACCGGCGCTACAACATCGAAGGCGTGGCGCCGGGCGACGATTACGCGGCGCTCGAACAGGCGCTGGCCCGGCACGGCGCCCGCATCGTCGCGGGCGATCTGCCGCGGCCGGATCTGCTGCTGATCGACGGCGGTGCGGGGCAGTTGCGCGCTGCGGCGCTGGGACTGGCGCGGGCGCAATGCCAGGGCCTGACGCTGCTTGCCATTTCCAAGGGAGCCGACCGGCGGCCGGGGCAGGAGCGGCTGCACCTGAGCGATGATCCGGTGGCGCGCACCGTGCCGCCGGACAGCCCGGTGCTGCACCTGCTGCAGCGGGTGCGCGATGAAGCCCACCGCTTTGCCATCACCGGGCATCGCCGGCGGCGCGCGCGCCGCTTCCAGGAATCGATACTCGAGACCGTGCCAGGGCTCGGTCCGGCGCGACGCCGCGCACTGCTGGTGCATTTCGGGGGCCTGCCGGGCGTGCTGCGCGCCGGGGTCGCTGATCTCGAGCAAGCGCCGGGAGTCGGGACAGCGCTGGCCCGGACGCTTTATGATCACCTGCACCCGGGGGCGTGATGGTCTGGAACCTGCCAATTGTCCTGACGTGGCTGCGGATCCTGGCGATACCGCTGATCATCGTGCTGTTCGTCATGGGACGGGAGAACCCCGCGGGCATCGCCGATGTCGCAGCCGGGCTGCTGTTTGGTGCGGCGGCCATCACCGATACGCTCGACGGCTACCTGGCGCGCCGCCTCGGGCAGACCACCTCGCTCGGCGCGTTTCTCGATCCGGTCGCCGACAAGCTGATCGTCACGGTGGCGCTGGTGCTGATCGTCAGCCGTGATCCACGGCTGGTGATCGTGCTGGCGGCGGTGGTGATCATCGGGCGCGAGATTGCCGTCTCGGCGCTGCGCGAGTGGATGGCGGAGCTCGGCCACCGCACCAAGGTGGCGGTGTCCGCGCTCGGCAAGTACAAGACCATCCTGCAGATGGTGGGCGTGAGCATGCTGCTCTACCGGCATGACCTGCTGGGCCTGCCCATGTACCAGTTTGGGCAGTGGCTCACAGTTCTGGCCGCTGCGCTGACCCTGGTCTCCATGGTCTTCTACCTGCGCGCCGCGCTGCCCTACCTGCGCGATCAGCGCTAGGCGGGCGGCCGGCTTTCCAGCCGCTCAAGTCGGTGGCCGGAGCGCCGATACACGCGGTTATGACGCCTTCACAGACTGGCAAGACTGCACCGGCCGCTTCGGTTGACACCGCCGCGTTCAATCTCGTGCGGGAACTGGCCGCGGCGCTGTCCGCGGGCACGGTCTCGCTCCCGAGTTACCCGCAGGTGGCCATCCGCCTGCAAAAACTCCTGGCCGACGACGACACCGACGCCGATCGCCTGGTGCGCGTGCTGGGTGCCGAGCCGGTGCTGGCCGCGCGCGTGACCACGCTCGCCGGCAGCTCCGCGCTGAATCCGAGTGGCCGCAAGATCTCGGACCTGCGCACCGCAATCGTGCTGCTGGGGTTTGACGCGCTGCGCACGACCGCCGCGGCGTTCGCCATGGTGCAGATCCGGCAGGCGGGCGAATACCGGGCTATCGAAAAGCCCATGGCGGCGCTGTGGCGCGAGAGCGTGTCGCGCGCGGCCATGAGCTACGTGGTGGCGCGCGCCACCGGCAAGTGCCGCCCGGATACCGCGATGCTGGCGGGCATCCTGTCCGGAATCGGCAAGCTCTACCTGTTGACGCAGACCAGCCGGCACCCCGAGTTGCTCGAGGATGAAGCTGGTTTCCACGGCCTGGTGCGCGACTGGCACGCGAGCATCGCCCAGGCGTTGCTGGAGAGCTGGAAGATGGCGCCCGAGATCGTGGCCGCGGTGCGCGACTGGCCGACCGTGGACAGCGACCCGCGTAGCACGGCTGATCTGGCCGACGTGCTGGCGGCGGCCGACCTGCTGCTGAGCCATGGCGAAAACCCCGAGTTGCTGCAGGGGTTGCTCGACGACTCGATGCCGATGCAGCGCCTGGGCCTCAAGGCCGGGTGCGCCAGCCTGCTGGTCGATTCGGCGACCGAACTGGAATCGCTCCGCAGGGCGCTGAGCGCATAGCGCCGGCAGGCGCTAGTGAAAGTCGCGCGAGCGGCGCGACATGCCGGTGAGCCAATGCGAGCGGTCGTGCAGCGCGCGGGCCACCACGTGCGCGACCCCGTGCTGATTCTGCAGCGTGCCGCGCACTTCCAGCAGGCTCGCCGCCAGCGCCGGCGCGCGCTGCGCCGCGAATACCTGCGGCCACAGGATCACGTTGACGATACCGGTCTCATCTTCGAGCGAGAGAAACACCACGCCTGAGGCCGTGCCGGGTTGCTGCAGATGCGTGACCAGGCCGCCCACGCGCACCGGCGCTCCATCCGGCCGGGCGCGCAGTTCCAGGTTGCTGCTGAATCCCAGCGCGCGTAACCGCTCACGCAGGAGCGACAGCGGATGGTGTGTGGTGCTCAGCGACAGACCGCGATAATCCGCCATGATTTCCCCAGCGGCGTCCGGCCGCGGCAAACTCACCGTCGGCTCGGCCGCCGCCGCGAGCGGTAGCGTTCCCGGCGGCGGTTCGGCGCCGAGCGCCAGCCACAGCGCCTCGTGCCGGTGCTCGCTCAGGGAACGCAGCGCTCCCGCGCCCGCCAGCAGTTGCATGGAGCGCCGGGACAGTGCCGCACGCTGCGCCAGCCCGGCGATGCTCTGGAACGGCGCGAGCTCGCGCGCGGCGCCGAGGCGTGCGGCGTCGGCGCGCGGGAGCCCTCGCACCAGGCGCAACCCGATGCGGATGGCGAGTGCGCCGCCGGCGCCGGCTTCCAGCGTGCAATCCCAATCGCTCCGCAACACGTCGGGCGGCAGGATGGCGACGCCGCTGCGCCGTGCTTCCTGCACCAGCTGCGCCGGCTGGTAGAACCCCATCGGCTGGCTGTTGAGCAGCGCGGCGATGAACGCGGCCGGCTGGTGGCACTTGAGCCAGCAGGAAACATAGGTGAGCAGCGCGAACGAGGCGGCGTGCGACTCCGGGAAACCGTATTCGCCGAAGCCCAGGATCTGCTTGTAGATGCCGATGGCGAATTCCTCGCTGTAGCCGTTGGCCGCCATGCCGCAGAGGAGTCGCTCGCGGAATGGCTCGAGGCCGCCACGGCGCTTCCACGCCGCCATCGAACGGCGCAGCTGATCGGCTTCGCCGGCGCTGAAGTTGGCCGCGGCGACCGCGATCTGCATCACCTGTTCCTGGAAGATCGGCACGCCGAGCGTACGCCGCAGCACTTGCGCGAGCGCCGGGCTCGGATAGCTGACGGCGGCCGGATCCGCGCGGCGCCGCAGGTAGGGATGCACCATGCCGCCCTGGATCGGGCCGGGGCGGATGATCGCCACCTCGATCACCAGGTCGTAGAAGCAGCGCGGACGGAGCCGGGGCAGCATGCTCATCTGGGCGCGCGATTCGATCTGGAACACGCCGACGGTCTCGCCGCGGCAGATCATGTCGTAGGTGGCGCGGTCCTCGGCGGGAATGTCCTGTACGCGCTGCGGCCAGCCACGATGCGCGTGGCACAGTTCGAGCGCCTTGCGGACCGCAGTGAGCATGCCGAGCGCCAGTACGTCGACCTTGAGCAGGCCGAGGGTCTCGAGGTCGTCCTTGTCCCACTGGATCACGGTGCGATCGGGCATCGCGGCGTTCTCGATCGGCACCAGCTGGTGGAGCGGCTGGCCCGAGATCACGAAGCCGCCGACATGCTGCGACAGATGGCGCGGGAAACCGCGCAGCTCGCCGACCAGTTGCGCCGCGAGCCCCGCATGCGCGGCACGCTGCATGGCAGAGGCCGTTTCCGGCAGCGGACCCAGCGCACGCCCGACGTCGCGCCGCGCGCTGCGCGAGCGATAGGTGATGACGGTGGCAGCGAGCGCGGTGCGCTCGCGCCCGTACTTGGCGTAGATGTACTGGATCACTTCCTCGCGCCGCTCGTGCTCGAAGTCGACGTCGATGTCCGGCGGTTCGCGCCGCTCGCGGCTGATGAAGCGCTCGACCAGCAGGTTCATCCGCGCCGGGTCGACCTCGGTGATGCCGAGCGCGTAGCAGACGGCGGAGTTGGCCGCCGATCCGCGCCCCTGGCAGAGAATGCCGCGCGCGCGCGCGTAGGCGACCACATCGTGCACGGTGAGAAAGAAATGCTCGTAGCGCAACTCGCCGATCAGCAGCAGCTCCTTTTCCAGGAGTGCGGTGACCGCCGCTGGCGCGCCCGCGGGCCAGCGCGCGCGCGCGCCGGCGGCGGTGAGCGCACGCAGGTGCTCGCCAGCGCTCCTCCCGGCGGGCACCAGTTCGGCGGGATATTCGTAGTGCAGCTGGCCGAGATTGAAGCGGCAGCGCTCGGCAATGGCGACGCTCGCGGCCAGCAGTTCGGGCGGGTAGAGGCGCGCGAGCGTCGCGAGCGGCCGCAAGTGCCGCTCACCGTTGGGGAACAAGCGTTCGCCCGCCGTCCCGAGCGTGCAGCCATGACGGATCGCGCTCAGCAGGTCCTGGAGCCGCCGGCGGCTGCGCCGGTGCATGTGCACATCGCCGGCCGCCGTCGCGGGCAGGGCGCATTGCGCCGCCAGCTCCAGGCAGCGCGCCAGGCGGGCGCGATCGCCGGCGCCGCGGTGCAGTTCCACCGCCAGCCAGGCGCGCTCTGCAAAACGATCGCGCAAGCACCGGCCCTGGGCCAGCGTATCAGCGTCCGTCACCGCGCCTGTTGCGGGCGGGAGCCAGAGCGCGAGGCAGGCGTCGAGCCCGCATTCCAGGTCCGCTGACGCGAGCTCGTAGCTGCCCTTCGCGGCACGCCGTCGCGCACGGGTGATAAGCTGGCAGATCTGCGCGTAGGCGCGTTGCTCGGGCGCCAGCAGCACCAGCTGCAGCCCGTCGCGGCAGTGGAACTCGGCGCCGACGATCAGCTGCAGGCTGCTTTCTGCGGGCAAGGCGCGCGCCGCTTCGTAGGCCCGTACCACGCCGGCCATCGAGCACTCATCGGTCAGCGCCAGCGCGCGGTAGCCCAGCTCATGCGCGCGCGTCACCAGTTCGGCCGGGTGCGAGGCGCCGCGCAGGAAGCTGAAGTTGCTGACGCAGTGGAGTTCGGCGTAGTCGGTCATGGCGCCGCCACGGTTGCGGTTGCGGTCGGGTGTGAGCGTCGCCGGAACGTGGTCGGGTGCGCCGCTGCGGGAGAGTGGATTAGCCGGAGTGAAGAACCGCGCGCGCAGCGGCGAACCTCGCGCGGTCCGCCGCGCGCGGCGCCAGTGGACCAGTGGTACATCACTGCGTCGTACCGGCGCGCGGCTGGCCCGCGCTTCGGCACCCTCCGACACGTTCCGGCGACGCTCACACCCGACCGCGACCACGCCCACGGTGACACCATGGCCATCGCGGTGGCATGCGCCACGCGCAGTGCACCGCCCGGGTGGTGCGCGAATTGACACTGCCGTGTGTGCATGCGCGCGAGTCCAAATGGTCTTGCCGGGTGCGTCGGAGGCCGCCGCAGCCCGAGCGATGCGCGACGCTGCGATGCGCTGGGCGCTCGCATTGCCTTCATGTGCAGTCGCGCCCGCGAGGGCAAGGCTCGCCAGCCGGGCGGCGCACGCGCCGCCCGGCTGAAGCGCGGCCGACCGCACCCGGCAAGACCATTTGGGCTCGCGTGCGTGCCCGTGTGGCGGCAAGAGTTCGTGCGCCGCCCGTCATGCCCATATGCCGTGCACATGCCACGCGCCACTGCGCAGGTCGTTGTACACCCACAGCTGCGCGCCCTGTTCGCCGCGCGCCAGGTAGTAGTCACGCGCGACATCGGCACCGTCCCACCAGCCGCTCTCGATGCGCTCAGGGCCGGCGAGAAGTTCCCGCGGCCTGTCGATGCGGCGCGGTTCCGGCAGCAGCCAGCAGGGACGGTCAGGCGCTGATGAGGGGTGCGGGCACGCGGTCGGCGCGACCACTTGCGCGGCGCCGCAGGCGCCAGGCGCGTTCAGGGCGGTGATCGGCGGCGCTGGCCAGCGATTGCACCGCGGCCTGGCCGAGGCGCGCGGCGAGCCGGTCGAGTGAACGCTGGAGCTGCTCGGCCTGTTGGGCCGCGTGTGTAAAGAGATCGCTCTGCAGCACCAGCGGCTGCAACAGCTCATCGGCTTCGACGCCCAGCCCGAGCACGGGTGCGGCCAGCGCGGTTACGGCCAGGCGCTCGCGGGCCAGCGCCAGCAGCTGTGCTGCGTCGCGGCCGGGTCGGGCGAGGCCGATCGTCAGGCGCGTCGCGGCGGCACGGTGGTGCTCGAGGCACAGGGTGTAGCGCTGCACGGCGCGATCGAGCGAGCGTAGGTAACCCTGGAGTCCGGCCAGGAGCCGCTGCAGCGGAAACAGCAGCGCCGTGGTGTCGGTGATGGCGCCGGAGAATTCGCAGCGGCTGGCAAAGCGCGCCGGCGAGCGCACGCAGCGCTGTGGTTCGCGCGCTGCGCCGCGCAGCCGCTCCAGGTAGAGGCAGGCGGTCGGGGCCAAAGCGCTGCGCGATCGCTGCGGCGGGGAGTGAGAGCAATTCACCGATGCGCCGCAGGCCAACGCCGTGAAGTGCGGCGAGCTGCCCGTCGGTGAGCGAGAGCAACGGGAGCGGGAGCGATTCGAGCTGCCGCCGCAGCTGGGCGTGCGTTACGGCGACGGTGTCGAGGCCAGCGCGCGCCAGGATGGTCGCGCCCTGCGGCGTGGGTGCGATACCGAGTCGCCAGCTGTAACCGAGCGTCGTGAGTTCGCCGGCAAGGCGCGCGCGCAGGAGCGTGTGATCGCCGAACAGAGCGCGGCTCGCACCGATCTCGAGCCAGAGTGCGGCGCCCTGCGCAGCGGCGATGCATTGCGCATCATCGCTCCCGGCGCGGTAGGTGACCTGACTGCTCCATTGCAGCGCCCACAGCGCCAGGGTCTCGAGCGCGCCACCGGGCGCCGCCTCAAGCGCAAAGCGCGGCAACAGGATGCACAACCAGAGCATGCGTGCGTCCGCCACGGGCTTTGTGGATTGCGACCTGCAGCCCGCCATCGAAGGCTCTGAGCCGCAGCCGCAGCGCTGCGGGCGAGGGCTGCTGCGCCGCGGCCGGCGGCCGGTAGATCAGGCCGCAGCTGCCGCCGGCTTCGGCCGCGAGCTGGAGCCGGCGCACGCGCCGGTCATCGAGCGAGGCAGGCCAGGCGAGCACCGCGCCGATGGCGGGGCAGCGCAGCACCTGCTCGGCGGCCCACAGCACTGAACGCGCATCGCGCGCCTGCACGAGCAGCAACCGGTCGAGCACGAGGCCGTGCCGCGCCAGCGCCGGCGGGTAGGGCAGGCAGGGTGGCGCAATCCACGCGAGGTAGCGGCCCGCGCGGCTGAGGCGCGCGAGCGAGGGCATGAGCAGCGACAACTCGCCGATCCCCTGCGTTTCGGGCATCAGCTCGGTGATCGCACCCACCGGCCACCCGCCACCGGGCAGCACCGCATCCAGCTCGGCAAACCCCGTGGGCAGCGTTACCGCCTGCGCATGATCGTTGGCCTGACCACCCCGACTCATGCGCTCCAGCCGCGCCCGCAACTCATCCCGCGACAGAGGCCGTACAGGCTGGATGGGGAGGCGTTCCCCTTTTTCCAAAGCGAGTATCGGGGAGCGACGAAAAATGGGGAACGCCTCCTCGTCCAGCCTGTGCAGCGTCCGTCCCGTCATGACTTGCGTGTCTGGAGCATGCCGCTGCGCACGAGCCCAACGACCAGGCCCTCGATCACGCAGTGCTGGTGGCGCAGATCGACTTCGATCGGCCGGAAGGCGGCGTTCGCGGGCTCGAGCCGCAGCAGGTGACCCTTGCGGCGGTAATACTTGACGGTGGCTTCATCGCCCAGGCGCGCGACGACGATCTGGCCGTTGCTGACCTGCGCGGTGCGGTGGATCGCGAGGATGTCGCGATCGTGGATGTCGGCCTCGAGCATGCTCTGGCCATGCACGCGCAGCAGGAAATCGGCGCGCGGACGGAACAGCGCGGGATCGAGCAGCAGTTCATCCTCGACGTTGTCCTGCGCCAGCGTCGGCACGCCCGCCGCCACCCGGCCGTAGAGCGCCAGAGCGCGCGTCAGTGCGAACGCGGGCTGCAGCAGGCGGATGTTGCGGGCGACGCCGGGTTCGAGTGCGATGAGTCCCTTGAGCGCGAGCGCGCGCAGGTGCTGGTCGATCCCCTGGCGATTGCGCAGCCCCATGGCGCTGGCGAGATCGGCGCGGGTCGGCGGCCGGCCGTGACGGCTTAAGTATTGCTCGATCAGTTCCAGCAGTTCTCGCTGGCGGGGGCTGGGCTCGAGGGTAGCGGCATTCATGGCCGATACCATACATTTGTCTGGTATCGATTTAAAGCCGGCAGATTGTCCGTGTAGGGCCTGTTCGCACTCTATACGTCGATGCGGCCGTGCCCGGTTTTGGGCAGGGCAAGGCGCGACGACCGATATGTACTTGATGTACATGAGGAAGGAGCAACGCCGCCCTGCCCAAAACCGGGCCGGCCCCGGAGGGTTGCGCTCAAAATGCTTTCATACGGCGTTGCTCGGCGCTGACGTGGAATAACCACGCGGCGCGCCTCGCGCCTTGTCTGAAAGCATTTTGAGCAGCAACGCATCGACGTATAGAGTGCGAACAGGCCCTGGGCTTGCGGCTACGGTTTCCCTGTCAAAACAATGCTTAAAACAAAAATTTATATTGCACTGCTGCTGGCGGCAGCCAGCGGACCTTGCGCGGCGACGGTTTACGAGCTGACCGACCCCGCACAGCGCGTGTTCGGTGAGGATCAGCGCGTCCAGACGGTCTACGAAGACACGCTCTACGACCTGGCGCGCCACTACAGCCTGGGTTCCGAAGAGCTGATCCGCGTCAACCCGCAGCTCGATCCCTGGATTCCGGGTGCCGACCAGACCGTGTTCATCCCGGGGCGGCACATCCTGCCGCCGGGCCCGCACGAGGGCATCGTCGTCAACATCGCCGAGCACCGCCTCTACTACTACCCGAAGCCCAGGCGCCACCAGCCGCAGCAGGTGATCAGCTATCCGGTCAGCATCGGCAAGATGGACTGGCGCACGCCGCTGGGCGAAACGCGGGTGATCGCCAAGCAGAAGGACCCCTGGTGGTTTCCGACCGAATCGGTGCGCGCGGAGCATGCCAGGGACGGCGACATCGCTGCCCGCGCGGGTGCCGCCAGGTCCGGACAATCCGCTCGGCGACCGCGCGCTGCGGCTGGCCGCCGGCAAGGGCACCTACCTCATCCACGGCACCAACAATCCGATCGCCGTCGGGCTGGCGGTGACGCACGGCTGCATCCGCATGTATCCGGAGGACATCGAGGCGCTGTTCGAACTGGTTCCGGTGGGCACCAGGGTGCGCATCGTCAACGAGCCGGTGAAGGTGGCCTGGGTCGAGGGCGAACTGCTGCTCGAGGCCCATCCGCCGGTCGATGCCGAGGGACAGAGCTACGAGCCGGACGTGGAGAAATTCTCCGAGCTGCTGCGCGAGGCGGTGGGCGAGAGCACGGTGGCCATCCACTGGGACTATGCCCGCGAGGTGCTGGCGCGGGCCGACGGCGTGCTCGCCACGGTCGGGCTGGAGGCGGAAGCACCGGACGCGCTCCGGAAGCACCGGAAGCTCCAGCGGCCCAGGTACCCCCGGCGCCCGCGGTGCCCCCGGTGCCGGCCTCCCCCTGACGGCACCTTTTTGCGGTTTTTGGGTCGGAGTTGAATAGCGGCCGCAAATCAGCTATAGTTCGCCGTCCCCGTGAGACCCGATTTCTTGCTTAACCAGCTGATCCTGAAGAATATTTTCAAGAAACGCCATGTCCGAGCGCGATAGCGAAAATTTCGACATCGACGAAGAATTCGTCGCCGAAGCCGAAGACAGCACCGATTACGACGGTCTGCTGGCGCGCGTGGACAAGCGCGTGCGCACCCAGGGCAAGAAGGGCAAGGCCGCCTGGAGCAAGCTCGAAGAAGTGCTCGCCGACCGCAAGCTCGAGAAAGACCTGCGCGAACTTTTCGACGAAGAATAGCCGGGTCGCGCGGTGGCGCGGAGCATTGCGCCGCAGCTGTCGGTTTCCAGTCACCCATTATTTCCCAGGTAAGCGATGAGCGCAGGCGCGGCGGCTGAATGGATCGTGCTGAAGTTCGGCGGCACCAGCGTTTCCACGCTGGCCAACTGGCGCAACATCGCCGCCGTCGTGCGCGCGCGCCGCGCGGCCGGTGCGCGCGTGCTGATCGTGCATTCGGCCGTCAGCGGCATCACCGACAGCCTGGAGAAGCTGCTCGCTGCGGCGCTGGCCGGCGCGCACGAGCCGGTGCTGGCCGCGCATCGAGGAGCGCCACCGGCAGCTCGCCGCCGAGCTGGGCGTTGGCGGCTCAGCGCGCAGCTTCGAGCGGCTACTTCGCCGAGCTGCGCCAGATGCTCGCCGACGTGGCCGCGCCGCGGCGCGGTCAGCGATCGCACGCGCGCGCGCGTCATGGCCAGCGGCGAGCTGATGGCCACCGAGATCGGCGCGCGCTTCCTGCGCGCGCAGGGCATCGGCTGCAGCTGGTGGGATGCGCGCACGGGACTGCAGGCCGGGCCGCGCGCGCATGCGCCGCGGCGCGCGCAACTACCTGTCGGCGACCTGCGATTTCGCGCCGACGCGGCGCTGCAGCGCGCGCCTCGGCGACGCTGGCGCCGGTGGTGCTCACGCAGGGCTTCATCGCCAGCGACGCGGCGGGCGACACCGTGCTGCTCGGCCGCGGCGGCTCGGACACCTCCGGCGCCTATTTCGCCGCCAAGCTGCGCGCGCTGCGCCTGGAAATCTGGACCGACGTGCCCGGCATGTTCAGCGCCAATCCGCGCTCCACGCCGGCGGCGCGGCTGCTGCGCGCGCTGCACTACGACGAGGCGCAGGAGATCGCCAGCAGCGGCGCCAAGGTGCTGCATCCGCGCTGCATCCTGCCGGTCAGGCAGTGCGCAGATTCCGCTGTGGGTCTACGCGACGCAGACGCCGCAGCTCGAGGGCACGCACATCAGCGCCAGCGGCGGCGACGGCGCCGCGCAGGTCAAGGCGGTGTGCATCAAGAAGGGCATCACGCTGGTGTCGCTCGACAGCCCGGGCATGTGGCACGAGGTCGGCTTCCTCGCCGATGCCTTCCAGATCTTCAAGCGCCACGGCATGTCGGTCGACCTGGTCTCGACCTCCGAGACCAACGTCACCGTGTCGCTCGATCCGCCGGCCAACACGCTCGAACAGGCGGCGCTCGACGCGCTGGTCGGCCGATCTTCGGCAGCTGTGCCGCGTGCAGGTGATCGGGCCCTGCGCCTCGGTGAGCCTGGTCGGGCGCAACATCCGCGGCATCCTGCACCAGCTCGGCGACGCCTTCGAGTTGTTCGCCGAGCAGCGCATCTACATGGTGAGCCAGGCCGCCAATGACCTGAACTTCACCTTCGTGGTCGACGAGGAGCAGGGCGACCGGCTGGTGCAGGAGCTGCACGAGCTGCTGATCCGGCCGGTGCCGGGCGACCGGTGCTCGGTCCGACCTGGGCACGAGCTCTATCGGCGTCACGCGACGCGAGTGCGGCCGCCCGCAGCCCTGGTGGTGACGCGCGGCGCGCCGAGCTGCTGCGCGTCGCCGCCGGCCACGATTGCGCCTATGTGTATGACGCGCAGCGTGGTCGCGCAGCGCGGCGCGCGAGCTGCGCGCGCTGCAAGTCGTTCGGCCGCGTGTTCTACGCGATGAAGGCCAACCCGCACGCCGAACTGCTGCGCATCGCTGCGCGGCCGCCGGGCTCGGCCTCGAGTGCGTGTCGCGCGGCGAACTCGAGCACGTGTTCGCGTCGGTCCCGGGCATCGAGCCGCAGCGACATGCTGTTCACGCCCAATTTCGCGCCGCGCGCGGAGTACGCCTGGGCGCTCGGGCGCGGCGTGAACGCTGACGATCGACAACCTGTACGTGCTGCAGGCCTGGCCGGAGCTGTTCCGCGACCGCGAAGTGCTGGTGCGCGTCGACACCGGCACGGGCCGCGGCCATCACCACCACGTGCGCACCGCCGGCGTGCATTCCAAGTTCGGCGTGCCGCTGTCCGAACTGCGAGCTGCTGTCGCAACTGGCCGCGGCCGCGGGGTGCCGCATCATCGGGCTGCATGCGCACACCGGCAGCGGCGTGTTCGACGTCGACAACTGGACCGAGACGGCGCAGATCGCTGGTGCGCGCGGCGCGGCGTTTCCCGGCACGTGCGCGATCATCAACATCGGCGGCGGCCTCGGCGTGCCGGAGCGGCGTGAACAGGCCGCGCTCGACCTGGCGAAGCTCGACTGCGCGCTGGGCGCGGTGCGCGCGCAGTCCGCGGCGATCGAGCTGTGGCTGGAGCCGGGCCGCTACCTGGTCGCCGCGGCCGGCGTGCTGCTGGCGCGCGTCACGCAGACCAAGTCCAAGGGCGACATGCGCTACGTCGGCGTCGCCACCGGCATGAATTCGCTGATCCGCCCGGCGCTGTACGGCGCCTGGCATGAGATCGTCAACCTGACGCGCCTCGATGAGCCGGCCACCGAGCTCGTCAACGTCGTCGGCCCGATCTGCGAGTCGGCCGACGTGCTCGGGCACGACCGCCTGCTGCCGCCGACGCTGGAAGGCGACGTGCTGCTGATCGCCAATGCCGGCGCCTACGGCCGCGTCCATGAGCTCGAACTACAACCTGCGCGCGCCGGCGGTCGAACTGGTGCTGTAGTAAAAGTGCGGTTGCGTCGGCAGATTGACGCCGGACTTGAGCCTCGCTTGCGCCAACTGAGAACCGCGTCACGTCGATAACGCCGGTTATCGCAAAAATCCACTCCAGAGCGGGTCCGTCACGGATCCGCCGCTTATCTCTCAAGGAGTGCTCATGCGCAAGATTCTGACTGCAACGATGGCTGTCGCGGCCCTGGCGGTTGCGGGTACCGCCGGTGCCCTCACCGCCAGCACGACCTTCGGGGTCTCGGCCACGGTGCTGAAGACCTGTTCGGTCGGCGCCAATCCGCTCGGCTTCGGCAACTACACGCCGGCCGCCGGCGCGCTGACGGCCAACACGACAGTCAACGTCAAGTGCACCAAGGGCACGACTTTCAGCGTTGCGCTGAATGGCGGCTCGACCACGGGCGGCACGATCACGCAGCGCCTGATGAGCAACGGCACCGACACGCTGCAGTACAACCTGTACACGACCGCCGCACTGGCCACGTGTTCGGCGACGGCACCACCGGCAACACGATGCCGGGCACGGGCACGGGACTGGCGAGCGCGATCGCGGTCACGGTATTTGGCAGCCTGCCGGACAATGCTGCCAACCAGGCGGTGTCGACCGGCGCCTACGCCGATACGATCAACGTCACGATTACCTACTGACCTGCGGTCGGTAGCGAACCATTGAGTCCCAGTCCCGACAAGCGGCCGGCGCCGGCCGGTACCGTCAGCGCGTGCTTGCTGATGCTCGCGGCGGCCGCAACGGCCGCCGCCGGCACCTTCAGCATCGCGCCAGTGCGGCTCGAGCTGCAGGGCGCACAGCGCACCGCAGTGATCACCGTGCACAACGACGATGCAGCGCCGCTCCTGATCCAGGTATCGACGCTGAACTGGACCCAGCCGGAAGGCAAGGAAACCTACAGCGCGACCCATGACCTGCTCGCCACGCCACCCATCTTCAGCTTGCCGCCGAATGGCGAACAGATCGTGCGGGTCGCGCTGCGACGCGAGCCCGACGCGGCGCGCGAGCTCGATTACCGCCTGCTGCTGGCCGAAGTGCCGCAACCCCCGGAGAGGAATTTCACCGGCCTGCGCGTGGCGCTGCAGCTGAGCATCCCGGTATTCGTGGCGAGCACCGTGGCGGGCGCGGCTGCGCTGAATTGGCACGCCACCTGGCGGGAGGACGGCAAACTGGAGGTGAGTGCCGCCAACGCAGGGCAGTCACACCTGCAGGTGAGTGATTTCAGCCTGCACATCGCGGGCTCGGAGCAGAGCGTGGCGCGGCCCGGTGACCCGCTATGTGTTGCCCGGCAACAGCGTAAGCTGGAAGATCGACGCCACCGGCTGGCATCGCCCACGCTGCCGCCATCAGCGTGCATGGCTCGAGTGACCAGGGGGAATTCCAGGCCGATGTCGCGACCGCGAACCCCTAAGCGGGGCGCGGTGCGATGTGGTCCCGATCCGAAGTCTTCGCTGCGCCGGTATAACCTGGTCTGGGCGCTGTGGCTGCTGGGCTGTGCCAGCGTAACCGCGCAAAGCGTACCGCCGCCGCTCGATGCTGGCTACCGCGAAGCGGTCATGAACGTCACCGTGAACGCCAGGCGGAGGGCGAGACACTGATCGTGCTGCGCGATGCGACTGGCGCGCTGTGGCTCGACGCCGCTGATTTTCCGCGCCTGCGCCTGCTCACGCCGCCGGGCGCGGGATTCGTGCACCAGGGCCGGCGGTACCTGCCGCTCGCGGCGGTGTCCGGCATGAAGGTCACTGTCAATGAATCAGCCCAGAGCATCGAGGTGAGCGCTCCGCGCGGCTGCATTCGTGGCGACGCGGCTCCGTGCCCAGCGCCAGGCGGCGCCGGCGCTGACCGGCGCGAGTCCGGGCGCGTTCCTGAACTACCAGCTCTCGGCGCAACGCGTTGCGGGCGAAAATCTGACCGGCGCCTATGCGGAACTCGGCGTCTTCGCCGCGCCTGGCGTGTTGCTCAATTCGGGCGTGGTGCGCTCGCTGGGCGGACACACGGAAACCGTGCGGCTCGACACGACCTTTACCATGGACTTCCCAGCGCGCATCGAGCGGGCGACTCTCGGCGATGCGATCAGCGACGGCGGCACCTGGGGTAGCGCGGTGCGCTTTGCCGGCCTGGGCTGGGGCCGGGATTTCTCGCTGCGCCCCGACCTGCTGACGGCGCCGCTGCTGCGCGCTGCCGGCACCGCGCTCGTGCCCTCGACGCGTCGATGTCTACGTGAACAACCAGAAAGTCTCGAGCGCGACGCTGCCGCCCGGTCCGTTCGTCATCGACCAGCTGCCGGCCGTCACCGGCGCCGGCCAGGTGAGCGTCGTGGTGCGCGACGCGCTCGGCCGCGAACAGCAGGTGACGCAGCCGTTCTACTCCAGCCTGCAGCTGCTGGCCGCGGGACTGAGCCAATACGAGAGTGGACCTCGGCAAGGTGCGCCGCGACTACACCAGCGCGAGCGCGCACTACGGGCCGCTGCTGGCGCAGCGGCAGCTACCGGCGCGGCATCAGCGACACGTTCACGCTGGAAGCGCACGCCGAATATCCTCGAGCAGCAGGCGCATGCGGCGGCGCCTGGCCGGCGCCGTCGCGCTGGGCCATCTGGCGGTGATCAATTTCACCGTGGCGGCCGGCGGCGGTCCGGGCGCTCGGGGGCGCTGTATGGCGTGGGCTTGGAGCGGCAGGGACGCGCGGTTCAACCTTGCACTCAGCACTGCCGTGGCGAGCGACGGCTACCGTCAGATCTCATCCGCGGAAGTTGCCGCGCTCCAGTTCCGCCGGCGCGACCTGGCGCAGCTCGGTGCTGAACCTGCAGCGCTGGGGTTCGCTGGCCGCCATTGTCGTGCGCCAGAAATTCTCGAGCCTGCCGACCGAACCAGACCGCCAGCCTCAGCTACAGCCGCAGCCTCGGCGATCGTGGCGCCCTGAACCTGACGGCGACGCGCAGCAGCCAGGGCGGCGCCGTCGGCCGCAGTGTCTTCCTCGACCTTTACGCTCGCGCTGGCGCGAGCGGCGCGCCGCCGTGTTCACGGCCAACAGCGGCAGCGGGCCGGGCGCACCGGACGACGAGCTGTACGCGACCTACATCGAGAATCCGCCGCGCGGTCCCGGACAGGGCTGGCGCCTGGGCGGTTCGAGCCGCGGCAACTACGACGGCGAACTGCGCGAGCAATGGCAGCGCCGGCGATCTGCAGCTGCAGGCGGCGCGCAACCACGGCGTCAGCGGCGCGAGCGTCTTCTGGAGCGGCGCGGCCACGCTGCTGGGCGGCGAGGTGCGCGCCGCGCGGCAGGTGCACCGGGAGCTTTGCGCGTGGTGGACGCTCGCAGGACTCCCGGGCGTGCCCGTGTACCTCGACCATCAGCTGGTCGCGTACACGAATCGCAGCGGCCGCGCGCTGCTGCCGGATCTGCTGCCCGTACGAAGCCAATCGCGTCAACATCGAGCCGGTGGAACTGCCGCTCGACACCGCATCGGCGCACGCACGCTGACTGGTGACGCCGCGCTACCGGAGCGGCGTGGTGGTGACATTTCCCGGTCGAGCGCGTGCGCGGCGGCATCTTCCGGCTGGTCACGCGCGACGGTACGCCGGTGCCGGCTGGCGCCATCGTGCGCTTCATGGGCGCGAATTTTCCGGTAACCTATGACGGAGTGACCTACGTAACCGGTTTCGACCACGGCACTGCCGGCACTGCGCAGTGGGATGGCGCACGCTGCAGCTTCCGCCTCGATGCCGCCGCCACGCGACGATCCGCTGCCGGACATGGGCACGGTGAGCTGTGCTCGCCTGCCTGAGCGTGGAGCGGCAGCCATGATGCGGCGCCGTCAGCGCACTGCTCGCTGGCTCGCGCGGCTGCGGCTCGCTGCTGCCGGTAATCGCCGGCGCAGCCGTGAGCTGCTCGGTCGCGGCCACCGGCCCGGCATTCGGCGTCTACAATCCGCTGAGCGCCACGCCCACCTACGCCAACGGCACAGGTGACAGGTGAGCTGCACGTTGCTCAGCGGCGGCGCGACCACCGTCAACGCTCGTGTCCAGCTACAGCACCGGGCGCCAGCGGCAGCTATGCCTTGCGCACGCATGCTCTCGGGCGCCAACACGCTCAACTACAATCTGTTCTACGATGCGGCCTACACGCAGATCCGCGGCAATGGCACCGGCGGCTCGCGAACCGGCGGCGCGACACCTGAACCTGACGCCGGCACACCGACGCAGACGGCCACTGGCACCATCTATGGGCGAATTCCGGCCGGCGCAGGACGTGGCCGCCGGCAGCTACGCCGACACGATCGTGGTGACGATCACCTACTGACGGCCGGAGCTGGCCGCGCTATAGCGGGCGGGCGCGCAGCTGCAGCGGCCAGGCGTACAGGCCCGGCAGCAGGCCCGGCGCGAGTCTGAAGCGCACGCGCAGCTCGCAGCGCGCGTGACGGCACGCCCTGCCAGCGCTGCACGATCGTGCCGCCCTCGGCGCCGAGCGATGACGTGAGTGTCGAGACCCTCGATGCGCCACGGCCGTGAACCACGGACTCTGGCTCGACACTTCCAGCGCGAATCCCGCCCGGCTGTTGCTGTAGACGCGCAACCGCAACGGCTGCGGCGTATCGACATAGCCGCGCGCCAGATCGCTGCGGTGATCAGCAGCTGGGGCCGGCGGCGCGGCTGTTCGAGGCGGGCGACGGGCACTGACCTTGGCGGTGACCTGCAGCAGGCGCACGAGAATCCGCTGCGCACAGGCTGGCGAGGCCGCCGGCCACGCGCCATCCAAAGCAGGGCGCGCAGCGCCGGCAGCGCGCCGCGCTGCGCCTCGGCGGATGTCGATTCTGGGCAGCGCGGATTCCATGCCCCGCGGTTAACGGCGAATCACGGCGCGGCCTTGAGTTGACAGAATTAGGGCGCCTTACGGTGCTCGCAGCGGCTGCGGCTCGGCGTGGCGGGCGCGCAGCTCGGTCGACCAGGTCCGCGCATGCCGAGTGCCGCGGGCTGCGCAGCAGCACCAGCAGGTGGAACAGCAGGTCGGCCGACTCGCCGATCAGCCGTTCGTCCGTTTCGCCGACCGCGGCGAGCGCCACCTCCAGGCCTTCCTCGCCGACCTTCTGCGCCATGCGGCGCATGCCCTGGGCGTGGAGCTGCGCGGTGTAGCTGCCCTCCGGGCTGCCGGCGATGCGCGCGTCAATGATGTGCTTCGAGCTCCGCCAGGAAGGCGAGCTGCTCGGCGGCGCTGAGCGGCTTCGTCGCCGAAGCAGGTCGCCGTGCCCGCGATGGCAGGCGGGGCCGGCGGGCAGCGCCGTCACCAGCAGCGTGTCGCCGTCGCAGTCGCGGCGGATCGCCGATCACGCGCAGCGTGTGGCCGGAAGTCTCGCCCTTTTCCCACAGCTGCTGGCGCGAGCGGCTGTAGAACACCGCGCGTCCGCGCTCGAGCGTGGCGCGCAGCGCCTCGCGATTCATGTAGGCCAGCATCAGCACCGCGCCGCTGGTGGCGTGCTGCACGATCGCGGGCAGCAGACCGTCCTGCTTGTCCCAGGCGAGCTCCTCGAGGTCGGCAGCCTGCAGTGTCATGGCCGCACCTCGATGCCCTGCGCGCGCAGGAAAGTCTTGAGCGCTGGCGATAGTCGAGCTCGCCGGAGTGAAACACGCTGGCGGCCAGCGCCGCGTCGACGCCGGCAGCGTTGAATACGGCGGCGAAGTGTGCGGCGTTGCCCGGCGCCGCCGGAGGCGACCAGCGGCACGTCGCAGCATTGCGCGCACGGCGCGCAGCTGCGTCGATGTCGTAGCCGTCGCGCACGCCGTCGGCGGCCATGCAGTTGAGGACGATCTCGCCGGCGCCGCGCTGCTGCACTTCGCGCACCCAGTCGAGCGTCGCCGCGCCCGCTGTCGCGCGCGCGCGCCGCATCGCCGGTGTACTGGCTGCACGCGATAGCCGCCGGCGGCCGCCAGGCTGTCGATGCCGACCACCACGCACTGCGCGCCGAAGCGCCGCGCGAGTTCGTCGATCAGCTGCGGACGCTCGCAGGGCCGGTGAATTCACCGAGATCTTCTCCGCGCCGGCCGCCAGCACCGCCTCGGCCTCGGCCACGCGAGCGGATGCCGCCGGCCACGCAGAAGGGAATGTCGAGCACGCGCGCCACGCGCGCTTACCCAGGCGCGGTCGACCGAGCGGCCCTCGGGGCTGGCCGTGATGTCGTAGAACACCAGCTCGTCGGCGCCGGCGTCGCGATAGCGGCGCGCGAGCTCGAGGATGTCGCCGACCACGCGGTGATCGCGAAAGCGCACGCCCTTGACCACCTGGCCGTCGCGCACGTCGAGGCAGGGAATTATGCGTCGGGCAAGAATGGCTGCAACTCCTCCCGCGGCAGGCGATCCTCGAGCAGGGCCGTGCCGCTGATCGCGGCCGCCGCGCCCGCGGCGGCGAGCGCGCGCAGGTCGTCGATGCCGGCGACGCCGCCCGGAGGCCTGCCACGCAGCTGCGGGTAGCGCGCCGCCGCGTCGCGATACAGCGTCGATGTTCGGGCCGGCGAGCGCGCCGTCGCGTTCGATGTCGGTGCACAGCACGTGCGCGAAGTCCGGCATCGGAGAAAGCGCTCGACGCCGTCCCACAGCGACCATGGCCGTGCTCTGCCGCCAGCCGCGGGTGCGCAGCAGCGGCACGCCGCCCGCGTCGAGGCGCACGTCGAAGGCGAGGCAGATCCGCTCGGGTCCGAAGTCCTCGCAGCCAGCGCGCGACCTCGTCCGGCCGCCTCGACCGCGGCGCTGCCGATCACCACGCGCGCCACGCCGAGCGCCAGCAGTCCGGCCACCGCTCGCGCGGCGTGCGCACGCCGCCGCCCACCTGCAGCGCCACCGCCCGGTTCGGCCGCGAGCGCGGCGAGCATCGCGCGGTTGCCGGCCAGCCCGTCGCGCGCGCCGTCGAGATCGACGAGGTGCAGCCAGGGCGCGCCCAGCTGGCGATAGCGCTGCAGCAGCTGCAGGGGGTCGAGCGCGTAGCGGGTCTCGGCGGCGAAAGTCGCCTTGCCGCAGGCGCACGCAGTGCCCGCCGCGCAGGTCGATGGACGGGATCAGCAGCATCAGCAGCTCCAGGAAATTGCGCAGCACGCGCGCGCCGGCGGGGCCGGAGCGCTCGGGATGGAACTGCACGCCGTGGAAATTTCCGCGGCCTACCACCGCCGCCAGCGTCCGCGCCGTACTCGACCGGTGGCGCTGGTGGCCGCCGTGACCGGCGCGGCGTAGCTGTGCACGAAATAGAAGTAGTCGCCGGCGCTGATGCCGGCCAGCAGCGGATCCGGGCTGCAGCGGGCGGCAGGTGTTCCAGCCCATGTGCGGCACGGGTCGCCCGGTCGCAGCGCGGAATCCGCCGCACGGTGCCGGCGAGCAGCGCCAGGCCCGGCGTCGTCGCCTTCTTCCGAGCGCTCGAACAGCAGCTGCATGCCGAGGCAGATGCCGAGCAGCGGTTGTGTCAGCGTCGCGGATCGTCTCGAGCAGGCCCGCGGCGCGCAGGCGCGCCATGGCATCGGCCGCCGCGCCGACGCCTGGCAGCAGCACGCGCGGGGCGGCCGCCACAACCTCGGGGTCGGCGCTGACCAGGCTGCGGGCGCCCAGGCGCTCGAGCGCGAAGCGGAGCGAGGCGAGGTTGGCGCCGCCGCTGTCGACGATGACGACGTCGGCGTCGCTCACAGCACGCCCTTGGTGCTCGGCAGTTCGTCGCCCTCGCGCCGCAGCGCCGGGCGCAGTGCGCGCCCCACGCCCTTGAAGCAGGCCTCGATCATGTGATGCGTGTTCTCGCCACGCACCTTGAGGTGCAGCGCGCAGCCGAGCGCGTCGCCAGCGAGCGGAAGAAATGCGGCACCAGTTCGGTCGGCAGTGCGCCGACCTGCGCGCGGCCGAAACTGCCTTCGAAGCCGAAGTAGGCGCGGCCGGACAGGTCGATCGCCACCTGCGCCTCGGCCTCGTCCATCGCCAGCAGAAAGCCGTAGCGGCCGATGCCGCTCTTGTCGCCGAGCGCCTGGCGCAGCGCCTCGCCCAGCGCCAGCGCGCAGTCCTCGACCGTGTGGTGCTCGTCGATGTGCAGGTCGCCCTGGCAGTCGCAGGCGCAGTCCGAAGCCGCCGTGCCTGGCCAGCTGCTCGAGCATGTGATCGAAGAAGCCGAGGCCGGTGCTGATGCGCGTGTCGGCGCGGGTCATCGAGCTCGACCTCGACCGTGATCGCCGTCTCGCGCGTGCGGCGCTCGACCCGGGCGCGGCGCGCGAGCAGCTCGCGCACCACGGCGGGCCAGCGCTCGCCGGCGGCGGCGCGGGTGACGCACGCGCAGGCCGCGCACGCCGAGATTGGCGGCGAGCTGCAGGTCGGTGTCGCGATCGCCGATCACGGCGCTGCGCGCCGGATCGAACGCGTGCGCGCCGAGCCAGTCGCGCAGCAGGCCGGTCTGCGGCTTGCGGCAGTCGCAGCCGTCGGCGGCGCGGTGCGGACAGATGCAGATCGCATCGAAGCGGATGCCCTGGGAGGCGAAGCGTGCGCAGGATGAAATCCTGGCAACGCTCGAAGTCGGCGCGCGGGAAATGCGGCCGTGCCCAGGCCGTCCTGGTTGGTGACCATGACCAGGCGGTAGCCGGCGCCGCTGCAGCGCGCTGAGCGCGGCGAACACGCCGGGCATGAAGCGGATCTTGTCGAGCGCGTCGACCTGCTCGTCGGCGGGTTCCTCGACCAGCGTGCCGTCGCGATCGATGAACAGTGTGGGCAGCGGCATCATTCATGGTAACGCTCAGGGCAGGCAGGACAGCAGGCGATCGTTCTGCTCCGGCGTGCCGATGCTGATCCGCAGCGCATGCTCCAGGGTCGGCGTGCGGCGCAGGTCGCGCACCAGCAGGCCGGCGGCGCGGAGCCGCTCCAGCGCCGCGCCCGGATCGCTGAACTCGACCAGCAGGAAATTCGCGGCGCTCGGCCAGACATGGCGCACGCGAGCGGTGCCCGGCGAGCGCGGCGGCCAGCGCGTGCCCGCTCGCGACCACCGCCGCCACGCGCGCGCGCGTCGCGGCCAGTGCCGCGGGCGCGAGCGCGCGAGACACGGCTTCGATGGTCAGCTGCGTCACGGCGTAGGGCTGGATCACGCGCCGCAGCAGCGCGATCACCTGCCGGGTGGGCGAGCAGCGCGCCGCAGCGTGCGCCGGCCAGACCGTGGGCCTTGGAAAGCGTGCGCAGCACCACCAGCCCGGGTTGTGCGGCCAGTGCCGCGGCCAGCGACGGCGCTGTCGAAAATTCCACGTAGGCCTCGTCGACGACCAGCAGCGCGCGGCCGGCGAGCGCGCGGCCAGCTCGAGCACGACCGCGTGATCGGTCGCGGTTGCCGGTCGGATTGTTGGGTGAGCACAGGAACACCAGCTTCACCGCCGGCGTCAGCGCGGCGAGCAGCGCGGGCAGGTCGAGGCTGTAGCCCGGCCTCGCGACGCAGCGGCACTTCGATCACGCGCCGCGCCCTGGATGCGCGCGCTGACGCGCGTACATGCCGAAGGTGGGCGGGCGTGATCAGCGACCGCGTCGCGCCCGCATGCGGTAGCACCGCGTCAGCAGGTCGATGGCCTCGTCGCTGCCGCGGCAGGCGAGCGCCGCATTCGGCCGTCCACCCGTAGAGCTGCGCCAGCCGGGCGGCAAGCGCGAGCGGGTGCGGCTCGGGATAGCGGTTCAGGCCGGCCTCGCTCGCATCCGCAGCGGCGCGCCACGGCAGTTCGTTGGCGTGCAGGCGCACCAGGCCCGGCTCCCACGACGGCGTGCTGGTAGGGCTGCAACGCGAGGATCTCCGGGCGTGCGAGCTCGGTGACCCAGCTCATGCGCATGCGCCTCGCCGCCGAGCGCGGCGAGCCGCACTTCACGGCCGCGGCGTGCGCATCCAGGCCCTCGAGCCGCGCCAGCGTGACGGCCACCGGGCCGAGAGCCGCGCAGGCCGTCGGCTGCTGAGTTCCTGCACGCGTCATGCTGCGCATGAAGTCGCTGACCGACAGACCGCTGTAGGCGCGCGCATGGCCATAGGTCGGCAGCACGTGGTTGGTGCCGGAGCAGTAGTCCCCCAGCGTCTCCGGCGACCAGGCGCCCAGGAACACCGAGCCGGCGGTGCTGATCGCGCCCAGCAGTGCGCGCGGCGCGCGTGTCTGGAGGATCAGGTGCTCGGGTGCGTACTGCTCGGCGATGCGGATCGCGGTGGCCAGGTCCGGCACGACGATCAGCCGCACGGCTGCCAGCGACGCGGCGAGGATCGCGCTGGCGCGACAGGGCGGGAGCGCGCTGCGCGCAGGCGGCGCGGCCACGCGCCGCGGCCAGCGCGGCGGAGGTCGTCAGCAGCAGCGCCTGCGCGTGCGCGTCGTGTTCGGCCTGCGCCAGCAGGTCCGCGGCGACGAAGTCCGCATCGGCCGCCTCATCGGCGATCACCAGCACTTCCGACGGGCCGGCCGGCAGGTCGAGCGCCGCGCCGTCGGCGTCGGCGGCGACCAGCTGCTTGGCCGCCGTCACCCAGCGGTTGCCGGGTCCGAAGATCTTGTCGACCTTGGGGATGGTTGCGGTGCCATAGGCCATCGCCGCGATCGCCTGCGCGCCGCCGACCTTGAAGACTGTGTCGATGCCGCACAGTTGCGCCGCGACCAGCACGCCCGGATCGGCGCGGCCGTCGCGGCGCGCCGGCGTGCACAGCACCCGCTGCGGGCAGCCGGCGAGTCGCGCCGGCACCGCCAGCATGATCGCGGTCGAAGGGAGCGGCGCGGAGCCGGCCGGCACGTACAGGCCGACCGCGCGAAGCGGGCGCCACAGGCGCTCGCAACGCACGCCGGGCTGGGTCTCGAGGCGAGCGTCGCGCGGGCAGCTGCGCGCGGTGGAAGGCGCTGCACATTGTCGATGGCCGTGCGCGAGCGCGGCTATGCGCCGCCGGTGCGCAGCGCGGCGCGCGCCGGCGGCGAATTCCGCCGCGTCCACCTGCAGCGCAGCCAGTTCGACGCCGTCGAATGTCGCGCGTGCAGGCGCGCAGCGCCGCGTCGCCGTCGCGCCGCACGGCGGCGATGATCGCGCGCG
This sequence comes from uncultured Gammaproteobacteria bacterium, assembly GCA_963811485.1. Classification (GTDB taxonomy): domain Bacteria; phylum Pseudomonadota; class Gammaproteobacteria; order Steroidobacterales; family Steroidobacteraceae; genus FEN-1191. The sequence continues at coordinate 115,832 of CAWERO010000006.1, read as the reverse complement.
CCTGCTGCCGACCACCTCGCATCGCTGCTGCCGGCCGGCGGGTCGCGCCAGCGCCGCGCGCCGCGCCGGCTCGTCCAGGCGCTTGCCAGTCGAGGATCTGCATGCGTCTCAGGCCAGCATCTTCTCGACCGGCAGCACCAGCACGGCGCTGGCGCCGGCCTGCTTGAGGCTCTCGAGCGTTTCCCAGAACACGTTCTCGCGGCACACCGCGTGCACCACGACCCGGTCCGGAGAGCCCTCGAGCGGAATGATCGGTCGGCGATTCGCTCCCGGGCAGCAGCTTGCGGATCGCCGGCAGCGCGGAGCGCGGCGCGTGCAGCATGATGTACTTGCTTTCCTTGACCTGCTCGACGCCGTCGATGCGCAACAGCAGCCGCGCGACCCAGTCGCCTTGAACGGCGGCAGTGGCACCGGCGTGCGGATCAGCACCGCGTGGCTCTCGGCGACCGTCTGCACCTCGCGCAGGTGATTGGCCTGCAGCGTCGAGCCGGTGGACACCAGATCGCAGATCAGGTCGGCGCGCCCCAGGCGCGGCGCGATCTCCACCGCGCCCGAGAGCGTGACGATCTCGGCGCTGATGTCCATCGCGCGCAGGTAGCGCGCGAGCATGTACGGATAGGTGGTGGCGATGCGCTTGCCGCGCAGGGTCTCGGCGCCGTCGAAGCGCAGCCTCGCTGGGTGCGGCGATCGACAGGCGGCAGCGGCCGAAATCGAGGTCGCGCAGCTTCTCGAAGCGGGCCACCGCGCCGCGCGCCGCGAGCTCCAGGCGCCGCTCCTCGAGCACGTTCAGGCCGACCAGACCCAGATCGCACACGTCCTCCTGCACCAGGTCGGGGATGTCATCGTCGCGCACGAACAGCACGTCGAGCGGCAGGTTCTCGCCGAAGCCCGACCAGCTGGTCCTTGCCGCGCGCGAGCTTGAGCCCGCAGCGTGCCAGCAGGTCGAGCGAGGGATCGGTGAGCCGGCCGGTCTTCTGCACGGCGAGCTTGAGGCGCGGCGTCCTTATCCATGCGCGGCTCCGCGCCGAGGCGCCGGGCCGCCAGCGCGTAGCCGCCGTTGCCCTGCGCGAGGTAGCGCGCCACGCGGCCGATGGTGGTGACGCTGACGCCGGTGCGGCCGTGGATCTCGCGATAGGGCAGGCCGCGCCCCAGGTCGCGCACCACCGCCCAGCGATCGGCCATGGCCTGCAGCTCGGCCGGCGTGCACAGGTCGCGCAGGAAGGCGCGGCACTCGCCGACGCGTGCGCAGCGTCAGCAGCGCCTCGGCGAGGCGCTGCTCGGCCAGCGATTCCTGCCGGTCGGTGATGTTCTTGTGGGATTTCATGCTCGTCCTAGTGTATTAACGCGTTAATACACTACACTACGGCGGAGCTGCCGGGCAAGCACCCGGCGCGGGTCCGGGCCGGGGCCGCTGGCTTGACGCTGCGCGCGGCCCGACCCCTAGACTCGCGGCCCGAATTCACGGAGAAGCGCGTGACATCCAGCACCGACAAGGCCCGCGGCCAGCCAGACCCGCGCGGTGCGCGCCGGCCTCGGCCAGCGACCTGTCGACCGGCGCGGTCGTGCCGCCGATCCACCTCAGCACCACCTACGCGTTCCGCGGCTACGACGACAAGCGCGCCTACGACTATTCGCGCTCGGGCAACCCGACCCGCGACCTGCTGGGCGCCGCGCTGGCCGACCTGGAAGGGGGCGCCGGCGGCGGTCATCACCGGCTCCGGCATGGGCGCGATCACCCTGGTCGGGCACCTCTTCAATGTTGGCGCCCGCATCGTCGCGCAGCACGACTGCTACGGCGGCAGCTACCGCTTGTTCGAGGAATGGCAGCGGCGCGGCGAATTCGCTGGTCGATTTCGTCGACTTCGGCGACGCCGCGGCGCGTGCGCGCCGCGCTGGCGAAGCCCGCGGCGCTGGTGTGGATCGAGACACCGAGCAATCCGCTGCTGCGCATCACCGACATCGCCGCGGTGGCCGCGCAGGCGCACCAGGCCGGGGCGCTGGTGGCCGTCGACAACACCTTTCTGTCGCCCGCCTGGCAGCAACCGCTCCGCCTCGGGGCGGACATCGTCGTGCACTCGACCACCAAGTACATCAACGGCCACAGCGACGTCGTCGGCGGAGCGGTGGTGGCCAAGACCGGCCGAACTGCACGAGCGCCTGGCCTGGTGGGCGAACACGCCTGGGCCTGACCGGCTCGCCGTTCGACAGCTACCTGACGCTGCGCGGCCTGCGCACGCTCCACGCGCGCCTGGCCGTGCACGGCCGCAATGCGCAGGGCCTGGCGGAATTCCTCGGCGCAGCACCCGGCGGTCAGCCGCGTGTGGTATCCGGGCTTGCCCGCGCACGCCGGGCCACGCAGCTCGCGGCGCGCCAGCAGCAGGGTTTCGGCGCGATCGTGTCATTCGAGCTGCAAGGGCGGCATCCCGGCGGTCAAGCGCTTCGTGGCGGGGCTGCGCTGCTTTACGCTGGCGGAATCGCTCGGCGGCGTCGAGAGCCTGGTTGCCCATCCGGTGACCATGACGCACGCGGCGATGGACGAGCCTTCGCGCCGCGCGGCCGGCCTGACCGATGGCCTGCTGCGCCTGTCGGTCGGCATCGAGAGCCTGGACGACCTGCGCGGCGACCTGGCGGCGGCGCTGGCGCGCGCCGGCGGCCTGATGCTTCTGGCCTTTCGGGGTCAATCGCCTCTAAAATCCGTGGGTTAGCTCCATCTATCGAGGGGGTCCCATGGCCGCAGTCTCTATTCATCCTTCCGTCGACAATGGCATCAAGCCCACGGCCAAGGATTTCGCCGGCGGCACCCTGGTGTGCAAGTGCAGCGCAGAACCCGGTCGAGGTCGCGGTCAAGTCGCAGTCGGCGCACAACCACGCCTGTGGCTGCAGCAAGTGCTGGAAGCCCAAGGGCGCGCTGTTTTCGGTCGTGGCCGTGGCGCCCGCGACAAAGTCAGCGTCACGAAGAATGCCGACAAGCTCGCCGTCGTCGACGCCGCCGCGACCATCCAGCGCCATGCCTGCAAGGGCTGCGGCGTGCACATGTACGGGCGGATCGAAAACACCAAGCATCCGTTCTACGGGCTCGATTTCATCCACACGGAACTGTCGCCGCAGAGCGGGCTGGTCGGCGCCCGGAATTTGCCGCGTTCGTGTCCTCGATCATCGAGTCGGGCGCCGATCCGGCGCAGATGGGCGCGGTGCGCGCCCGCCTCAAGTCGCTCGGCCTCGAACCCTACGATTGCCTGTCGCCGCCGCTGATGGATTTCATTGCGACGCATTTGGCCAAGGCCGCGGGCGCGAGGTTAAGCACGGCGCATGGACGTGCGTGCCGCAGTGGCGTTTGCAGCGGGCAAGCCGCTGGCCATTGAAACCGTGCAGCTCGAGGGGCCGAAGTACGGCGAGGTACTGATCGAAGTCAAGGCCACCGGCATCTGCCACACCGACAAGTACACGCTTTCGGGCGCCGATCCCGAGGGGCTGTTCCCCTCGATCCTGGGCCACGAGGGCGCGGGCATCGTCGTCGATGTCGGCCCGGGCGTGCGCACCGCTGAAGAAGGGCGACCATGTCATTCCTCTCTATACGCCCGAATGCCGTGAGTGCAAGAGCTGCACTTCGCGCAAGACCAACCTGTGCACCGCGATCCGCGCCACGCAGGGCAAGGGGCTGATGCCGGACGGGGCGAGCCGCTTTTCGTTCCAGGGCAAGCCGCTTTATCACTACATGGGTTGCTCCACGTTTGCGAATTACACGGTGCTGCCGGAAATCGCAGTGGCGAAGATCCGCGAGGACGCGCCCTTCGACAAGGCCTGCTACATCGGGTGCGGTGTGACCACCGGGATTGGCGCGGTAATCTTTACTGCGAAGGTGGAGCCGGGTGCGAATGTAGTCGTATTTGGACTCGGCGGCATCGGACTCAATGTGGTGCAGGGCGCGCGGCTGGCCGGCGCCGACATGATCATCGGCGTCGACACCAACCCGGCGCGCGAGAAACTGGCGCGCAAGTTTGGGCTGACGCACTTCGTCAACCCGAAAGACGTGCAGGGCGACCTGGTTGCGCATCTGGTCGAACTCACCAAGGGCGGCGCCGACTACAGCTTCGAGTGCATCGGCAACACGCAGGTGATGCGCCAGGCGCTCGAGTGCTGCCATCGCGGCTGGGGGCAGAGCATCATCATTGGCGTCGCGGCGGCCGGCCAGGAGATTGCCACGCGCCCGTTCCAGCTGGTCACGGGCCGGGTCTGGCGAGGCACCGCGTTCGGCGGCGCGCGCGGCCGCACCGACGTGCCGAAGATCGTCGATTGGTACATGGAGCGGAAGATCAACATCGACGACCTGATCACGCACACACTGCCGCTCGAGCGCATCAACGAAGGCTTCGAGCTGATGACCCGGGGCGAGTCAATCCGCACTGTCGTCGTTTACTAGATGACCGACATTATGGTCACTCCAACCGCGGTCGTGGCGGCGCGGCGCATGGACGGCGCCGCGCTACAGGGCATAACCGAGACACTGGCCGTCGAGATCCCCGTGGCCATGCACTTCAATGGCCTGCCGCACGCGGTTATGATGGCAACACCCGCAGACCTGGAGGATTTCGGCCTGGGGTTTGCCTTGACCGAGGGCATAGTCAGGAGGCCGGATGAGCTTACGCTGCTCGAGCAGACATGGACGCCGCACGGCGTCGCGCTGATGATGCGGATCCCTGAAGTGCGATTCGCCCTGCTGGAAACCCGTGAGCGCAATCTGACCGGCCGCACCGGCTGCGGGCTGTGCGGCACCTCGACCCTGGAAGCGGCGATCCGTCCCGTGCGCCATGTCGCTGCGGGGGGTCCGAAGGTCGATGCGGCGGCGCTGCAGGCGGGCATGGAACGCCTGGCGACGCTCCAGCCTTACAATGATGCCAGCGGCGCGGTGCATGCCGCGGCGCTGCTCACCAGCGACGGCGCATTCACCGTGCGCGAGGACGTGGGGCGCCACAACGCCATCGACAAGTCGGTGGGTGCGGTGATGCGTGCGGGCGGCGTGCCGCATACGCTGCTGGTCACTTCCCGCGCCTCGTATGAAGTCGTGCACAAGGCGGCGGAAGTGGGCTGCTCACTGGTGGCGGCGATTTCCGCGCCTACTACGCTGGCCTTGAAGCTCGCCACCGAGGCCGGCATGACACTCGTCGGCTGGGCGCGTCCGCCGCGCTTTACCGTCTATTGCGGGGAGCTGGCGTGAGCGCGCGACGCCCGGTCGCGATTCCAGTGCGCGTCGAGCCCGGCTCGGATCTGGCGCCCACCGAACGCGATGCCGTGCTGGCAGCGGTCAAGGAAAGCCGCTTGCTGCAAGGGGCGCTGCTGCCGGTCCTGCACGGGGTGCAGGAGCGGCTCGGGTGGGTGCCGCCGCGGCGTGGTGCCGCTGCTCGCCTTCGAGCTCAATCTGTCGCGGGCCGAAGTCCACGGCGTGCTGAGCTTTCTACCATTATTTCCGCCAGGCCAAGCCGGGCCGGCAGGTCATCTACCTGTGCCGCGCCGAAGCCTGCCAGGCGGTCGGCGCCGTAGCGCTCGAGGCGCATGCGAAGCAGAAGCTGGGCGTCGATTTCCATGGCACGAGCGCCGACGGCCGCTTTACGCTCGAGCCGGTCTACTGCCTGGGCAACTGCGCCTGCGGACCCTCGCTGATGATCGACAAGGAACTGCACGCTTGCGTTACGCCGGCGCAGTTCGACCAGCTGGTCGCCAAGTGACATGAACACCACGATCTACATTCCGCGCGAGGCGACGGCTCTGGCCCTGGGTGCCGAGGCCGTGGCACGAGCGATGGTGGCGGAAGCCACGCGCGCCAGGCGGGAGGTGCGCATTGTGCGCAATGGTTCGCGCGGCGCGTTCTGGCTCGAACCGCTCCTCGAGGTCCAGACAGCCAGGGGCCGCGTGGCCTACGGGCCGGTGCGGGCAGGTGATGTCGCCAGTCTCATGGACGCCGGCTTCCTCGAGGGCAAGTCACACCCGCTGTGCCTGGGGCCAGTGGAGTCGATTCCCTATCTGCACCAGCAGGAGCGATTGACCACGGCGCGACTCGGCGTGATCGACCCGTTAAGCCTCGATGACTTCCAGGCCCACGGTGGCTACGCCGGGCTCAGGGCGGCCGTGGCAATGGCGCCCGCCGCTATCGTGCAGGCGGTGACGGATTCCGGCCTGCGCGGCCGCGGCGGCGCGGCCTTTCCCACCGGCATCAAGTGGCGCACGGTGCTCGACACGCCGGGCCCGCAGAAATACATCGTCTGCAACGCGGACGAGGGCGATTCCGGCACCTACTCCGACCGGCTGCTCATGGAAGGCGACCCGTTACTGCCTGATCGAGGGCATGACCATCGCCGGTCTCGCCATCGGCGCGACCCAGGGCTACATCTATCTGCGCTGCGAGTATCCGCACGCGCAGGCGACGCTGAACGCGGCCATTGCCGCGGCCCGTGCGGCGGGATTCCTCGGCGCCGACGTCGCGGGTTCCGGGCGGGCATTTGACCTGGAGGTGCGCTGGGCGCAGGCGCCTACATCTGCGGTGAAGAAACTTCGCTGCTTGAATCGCTCGAGGGCAGGCGGGGCCAGGTGCGGTTCAAACCGCCGGTTCCGGCGATCAAGGGACTGTTCGGCTGTCCCACCGTGATCAACAACGTCATCACCTTTGCCAGCGTACCGATCGTGTTGCAGCGTGGCGCGGACTACTATCGCGATTTCGGCATGGGACGGTCGCGGGGCACCCTGCCGTTGCAACTGGCCGGCAACATCAAGCGCGGCGGCCTGGTGGAATGCGCCTTTGGCGTAACTCTGCGTACGCTCCTGCATGAGTACGGCGGCGGCACCCGCACCGGGCGGCCGATCCGGGCGGTGCAGGTTGGTGGTCCGCTCGGCGCCTACTGGCCGGAATCGAAGTTTGACACACCGCTTGACTACGAAGCCTTCACCAACGGCGGCGGCATGCTGGGCCACGGCGGCATCGTCGTTTTTGACGACACGGTCGACATGGCGGCGCAGGCCCGCTATGCGCTGGAATTCTGCGCCCTCGAATCGTGCGGCAAGTGCACGCCCTGCCGCATCGGATCTACGCGCGGTGTCGAGGTGCTTGATCGGTTGCGCGCGGGCGACCGGCCCGCCTTGCAGGAAGCCTTGCTGCGGGACCTGTGCAATACCCTGACGCACGGTTCGTTGTGCGCGCTCGGCGGCCTCACGCCACTCCCGGTGATGTCCGCGCTCGAATATTTTTCCGAAGATTTCACCAAACCCATGGCTGCCGTTGCAGCTGGAAGTTGAGCTATGCAATCCATTGCCGAAGACGATCTGGGTACTCCGGCGCGCGTGTCGGAAGTGCGGGTCACCCTGCTGATCGACGGTTGCGAGGTCACCGTGCCTGCGGGCACATCGGTGATGCGCGCCGCGGCGCTCGCAGAGCTGAAGATCCCGAAGCTGTGCGCCACCGATCAGCTCGAGGCCTTTGGCTCCTGCCGCCTGTGCCTGGTGCAGATCGAGGGCATGAAGGGTTACCCGGCTTCGTGCACCACGCCGGTCACGCAGGGCATGAAGGTCACGACGCAAAATGGCGAGCTGGCGAAACTCCGGCGCGGCGTAATGGAACTGTATATTTCGGATCATCCGCTCGACTGCCTGACCTGCCCGGCCAACGGCCACTGCGAACTGCAGGACATGGCCGGCGCGGTCGGCTTGCGCGAAGTGCGCTACGGCTACTCGGGCGCCAATCATCTGGACGCGCCCAAGGATGAATCCAATCCCTATTTCACTTTCGATGCCAGCAAGTGCATCGTCTGCTCGCGCTGCGTACGCGCCTGCGATGAACAGCAGGGCACGCTGGCTCTGACCATAGCCGGGCGTGGCTTCGATTCTGTCGTCTCGGCCAGCCAGGGCGAATCATTCCTCGATTCGGAGTGTGTTTCCTGTGGTGCCTGCGTACAGGCCTGCCCGACCGCTACGCTGTCCGAAAAGTCGCTGATCGAACAGGGACAGGCCGAGCGCAGCGTGGTGACCACCTGCGCCTACTGCGGCGTGGGCTGCTCGTTCCGCGCCGAAATGCGCGGCGAAGAAGTGATCCGCATGGTGCCGAACAAGGACGGCCACGCCAATCACGGGCACAGCTGCGTCAAGGGGCGCTTTGCCATTGGCTATGCCACGCATCCCGACCGCATCACCAAGCCGATGATCCGCGCCACCATCGCCGATCCCTGGCGCGAAGTGAGCTGGGAGGAGGCGATCGCGCACGCGGCCGCCGAAATGCGCCGCCTGCAGGTGAAGTACGGCCGCGACAGCATTGGTGGCATCACCTCGAGCCGCTGCACCAACGAGGAGACCTTCCTGGTGCAGAAGCTCGTGCGCGCCGGCTTCGGCAACAACAACGTCGACACCTGCGCGCGCGTCTGCCATTCGCCCACCGGCTACGGCCTCAAGACCACGCTGGGCGAATCGGCCGGCACGCAGACCTTCGATTCGGTGATGGACAGCGACGTCATCATGGTGATCGGCGCCAATCCGACCGACGCCCACCCGGTGTTCGCCTCGCAGATGAAGCGGCGCCTGCGCCAGGGCGCGCAGCTGATCGTCGCCGACCCGCGGCAGATCGACCTGGTGCGCACGCCGCACATCGAGGCGGCGCAGCACCTGGCGCTGCGCCCGGGCACCAACGTGGCGCTGATCAACAGCATCGCGCACGTGGTGGTGCGCGAAGGGCTGGTGAAGGAAGACTTCGTGCGCGAGCGCTGCGAGGTCGAATCCTTCGAGAAATGGCGGCACTTCGTCGGCGACGATCGCAATTCGCCCGAGGCGATGGAGGCGGTCACCGGCGTGCCCGCCGGAGCTGGTGCGCCAGGCGGCGCGCCTCTACGCCACGGCGCGCAACGGCGCGATCTACTACGGCCTCGGCGTGACCGAACACAGCCAGGGCTCGACCATGGTCATGGGCATCGCCAACCTGGCGATGGCCACCGGCAACGTCGGGCGCTCCGGCGTGGGCGTCAACCCGCTGCGCGGCCAGAACAACGTGCAGGGATCCTGCGACATGGGTTCGTTCCCGCACGAGTTCCCGGGCTACCGCCATGTATCGGAAGACCGCCGCGCGCGAACTGTTCGAGCGGCAATGGCACGTGAACTTGCTCAGCGAACCAGGCCTGCGCATCCCGAACATGTTCGAGGCCGCGCTCGATGGCGAGTTCAAGGGCCTGTACATCCAGGGCGAGGACATCGCGCAGTCCGATCCAAATACGCAACACGTAACGGCTGCACTGACCTCGATGGAGTGCATCATTGTCCAGGACCTGTTCCTGAATGAGTCGGCGAAATTTGCCCACGTGTTCCTGCCTGGCTCGTCGTTCCTCGAGAAGGACGGCACCTTCACCAACGCCGAGCGCCGCATCTCGCCGGTCCGCAAGGTGATGCGCTCGAAGTCCGGCTACGCGGACTGGGAGATCACCCAGCTGCTGGCCAATGCGCTGGGCCTGCCGATGAACTACACCCATCCGCGCGAGATCATGGATGAGATCGCTGCGCTGACGCCGACCTTCGCCGGCGTGAGCTTCGCCAAGCTCGACGAGCTCGGCAGCATCCAGTGGCCCTGCAACGAACGAGCACCCCGAGGGCACGCCCTTCATGCACGTCGGCAGCTTCGTGCGCGGCAAGGGCAAGTTCATGGTGACGGAGTACGTGGCGACGACGGAAAAGGTCAACGCGCGCTTCCCGCTGATCCTGACCACCGGGCGCATCCTCTCGCAGTACAACGTCGGCGCGCAGACGCGCCGCACCGAAAACGTCGCCTGGCACGATGAGGACCGGCTCGAGATCCACCCGCACGACGCCGATGAGCGCGGCGTGAAGGAGGGCGACTGGGTCGGCGTGCAGAGCCGCGCCGGCGAAACCGTGCTGCGCGCGCAGCGTCACAACCCGGGTGCAGCCGGGCGTGGTCTACACGACCTTTCATTTTCCGGAATCGGGCGCCAACGTGATCACCACCGAGAATTCGGACTGGGCCACCAACTGCCCCGAATACAAGGTCACGGCGGTGCAGGTGACGCGGGTGTCGCAACCCTCCGCCTGGCAGCAGCGCTACCAGGAGTTCAACCAGCGGCAGACTCGCTGCTCGGCCAGGCTGGCATCACGGCCGCGCCAGGTCCGGGTCCCGTCAGTGAGCGCGGAACGGCTGGTGCAGATGGCCAATGACATCGGTCATTTCTTCGCCGCTGAGCCGCAGCCGCGCGGATGCGGTCGCCGGCATCGCCGGGCACATCCAGCGCTTCTGGGATCCGCGCATGCGCCGGCAGATCGCTGCCCACCTGGCCGCAGGCGGCGCGGGTCTCGACGATCTGCCCGCGCGAAGCCATCGCGACCCTGAAGCCGTCCTAGGCCGTGCGTGCAAACTCAATGCTGGTACCGCTTTCCTGGACGATAATGCGCGCTCAGGCCGGGTCGTAGACCTTGTGGCAGTCGTCGCAGACGTCGGTGATCTTCTTGAACTGCGCCGCGGCTTCCGGGCAGCTGCCGGCGCCGGCGCTCGCCGCTTGCGCGGGCCGGAGCCTGCAGTGCGGTGCCCAGCGCCTCCGTGATTCTTGCGGAAATCGGCTTCCTGCTTGTAGGTGAGCGGGAAGGCGAGCGCGATTTCCTGCTGGAGCGATGTGATGCGGGCCCGTTCGGCCTCGACCGTCGCGCATTGGCCCGCCTGGATGCCGCATCCAGGCGATCGCGGTGGAAGCCAAGCAGCGTCATCACCGCGCGCGGATGCTGGTGGGGCTCGGCGAGGCGATGGGCAATGGCTGTTGCCGGCGAAGGCGCCGGCGATGGCGCCCGCCAGCAGCACGATGACGTACTTGATCATGTGCACTCCTGCAATCAGTCGATCGTTATCAATTGAGACGGGCAAGGACCGCGGCGCCGCACTCGCGCGTCGAGGCCGAGCGCGCGCCCGGCGCGGCGATATCCGCGGTGCGCAGGCCGGCGGCGATCGCCGCGGCGACGGCCGCCTTCCACCGCGGCCGCTTCGCGCCTCCAGCCGCAGCGAATGCCGCAGCAGCAGCGCGGCGCTGAGGATGCGCGCCGATCGGGTTGGCGATGCCCCGGCCGGCGATGTCGGGCGCCGAGCCGTGGATCGGCTCGTACAGTCCGCGCTGGCCATCGCCGAGCGAGGCCGAGGGCAGCAGGCCGAGCGATCCGGCCAGCATCGAGGCCTCGTCGGTCAGGATGTCGCCGAACAGGTTCTCGGTGACCGCCACGTCGAAGTCGCGCGGGCGGCGGATCAGGTGCATGGCGGCGGCATCGACCAGCATGTGCTCGAGCTGCAGCCCGGGAAACTCGCTGCGCACCACGCGTTCGGTCACCTCGCGCCACAGGCGCGAGGTCTCGAGCACGTTGGCCTTGTCGATCGAGATGAGCTTGCGCCGCCGGCCCATGGCCAGGCGCGCGGCGACGCGCACGACGCGCTCGACCTCGGCCACCGAATAGCTGCACAGGTCGCTGGCCGCAGTCGGCGCTGCGGGTCTTGGCGCCGAAATAGATGCCGCCGGTGAGTTCGCGCACGAACACCAGGTCGACGCCGTCGAGCACCTCGCTCTTGAGCGTCGAGGCGTCGCGCAGTGCCGGATGCAGCGAAACCGGGCGCAGGTTGGCGTACACGCCCAGTTCCTTGCGCAGCCGCAGCAGGCCCTGCTCGGGCCGCACCTTGAGCTGCGGCGCCGACCACTTCGGACCGCCGATCGCGCCGAGCAGCACGGCATCGGCGCCGAGGCACAGCTCGAGCGTGGCGGGCGGGCAGCGGATCGCCGTGCAGGTCGATGGCGACGCCGCCGAATGGCGCGTCGAGGAGCTCGAACTCGTGGCCGAAGCGCGCGGCGACCGCCCGCAGTACCCGCGCGGCTTCGGCCGTGACCTCGGGGCCGATGCCGTCGCCGGCGATGACCGCGATGCGTGCCTTCATGCGCGCGCGCCGCTCGAAGCGTGTGATCGCGGGCTCCTGCGCGCGCAGATAGCCGAGCTCGTCGACGCCATTGAGCAGGCAGTAGCGCGCGAAGCGCTCGATCTGGAAGGTCACCTCGCGGCCGTCGGGCAGCACGACACGGCTCGCCTTCGAGGTCGATGAGCACTTCGACGCCGGGGTTCGCCAGCAGCCAGGCGGCGCTGGCCTCGTCGACGACGATCGGCAACAGGCCGTTCTTGAGCGAGTTGCTGCGGAAGATGTCGGCGATCTCGGTGCTGATCACGGCGCGGAAGCCGTAGTCGAGCAGCGCCCAGGGCGCGTGCTCGCGCGAGGAGCCGCAGCCGAAGTTGCGCCCGGCCACGAGCACCTGGCAGCCCGCGGCAGCGGCCTGGTTGAGCACGAAATCGGCGCGCGGCGTGCCGTCGGCGGCGTAGCGCCAGTCGGCGAACAGCTGCTTGCCGAGCCCGGCGCGCACCGTGGTGCGCAGGAACCGTGCCGGAATGATCTGGTCGGTGTCGATGTTGGTCGTACGGCAGCACGGCGGTGCGCGAGCGAAATCTGCCGGATGGGTTCCATGGCCGCTTATCCGTTGAGGAGTTCGCGCGGATCGGTGACGCGGCCGCGCATCGCGCTCGCCGCGGCGGTGAGCGGGCTGGCCAGCAGCGTGCGCGCGCCGCGGCCCTGGCGGCCCTCGAAATTGCGGTTGCTGGTGCTGACCGACACCTGTCCGGCGCCGACGTTGTCGCCGTTCATGCCGATGCACATCGAGCAGCCCGATTCGCGCCACTCGCCGCCGGCGTCGATGAACACCCGGTCGCAGCCCCTCGGCTTCGGCCGCCGGCCTTGACCTGCTGCGAGCCCGGCACCACCAGCAGCTGCACGCCGCGCGCCACCTTGTGGCCGCGCAGCACGCTGCGCCGCGTCGCGCAGGTCGGAGAGCCGGCCGTTGGTGCAGCTGCCGACGAACACGACGTTGACCGGCTGGTCGCGGATCGGCGCGCCGGCCTCGAAGCCCATGTACGCGAGCGCCTTGCCGAACACCGGATCGTTCAGTTCGACGCCGGAATCGTCGCCACTGATCGGGATCAACATGCCAGGATGCGTGCCGTAGGTGATCATCGGTTCGAGCGTCGAGCCATCGAGCGCTGAGCTCGCGATCGAAGGCGGCGCCCGGCATCGCTCGCGCAGCGTGCGCCAGGCGGCGACGCGCATCTTCCCAGGCGGCGCCGCGCGGCGCGCGCGGGCGGCCGGCGAGATATTCGAAGGTTGTCTCATCGGGCGCGATCATGCCGGCGCGCGCGCCGGCTTCGATCGACATGTTGCACACCGTCATGCGCTGCTCCATGCTGAGCGCGCGCACCGCGCTGCCGCGGTATTCCAGCACGTGGCCGGTGCCGCCGCCGACGCCGATCTTGCCGATGATCGCGAGGATCAGGTCCTTGGCCGTGACGCCGGCGGGCAGAGCGCCATCGACATTGATCGCGAAGGTCCGTGGCGCGCCGCTGCAGCAGGCATTGCGTCGCCAGCACGTGCGCCACCTCGGTGGTGCCGATGCCGAAGGCGAGGGCGCCGAAGGCGCCGTGCGTGCTGGTATGGCTGTCGCCGCAGACCACGGTCTTGCCCGGCTGCGTCAGGCCCAGCTCCGGCCCGATGATGTGGACGATGCCGCGCAGCGTGGTCGCGCAGGTCGAACAGCTCGATGCCGAACTGCGCGCAGTTCTTCTCCAGCTCGGCGATCTGCTGCGCGGCCGATTCCACCGTGATCGGCGCGCCGCCGAACACCTGCTCGGTGCGCGTCGGCGTCGAATGATCCATGGTGGCGAGCGTGAGGTCGGGGCGGCGCACCTGCAGCTCCTGCTCGCGCAGCATCGTGAAGGCCTGCGGCGTCGTGACCTCGTGCACCAGGTGCAGGTCGATGTACAGCACCGCGGGCGTATCGGCCGTCTCCGGGACGACCTCGTGCCGCTCCCAGATCTTCTGGAACATCGTCTTCATGCGCGAGACGTCAGCCGGCTGGCGGCCACGCGCGGCTTGGCCTGCATGTCGACGTAGTCGAGCCAGCCCCACTTGTCGGCGGTGCGGCCGTCGAACAGGCCGAAGAAGGCCTGCTGGATGCGCTCGGTGACCGGGCCGCGCTTGCCGGTGCCGACCGTGATGCGATCGACCGAGCGGATCGGCGTCACTTCGACCGCGGTGCCGGTGAAGAACAGTTCGTCGGCGATGATACAGCAACTCGCGCGGCATCGCGCACTCGCGCACTTCGAGCCCGAGCTCGCGCGCCAGGCGCATGACGGTGTCGCGCGTGATGCCGCCGAGCACCGAATGCGCGAGCGCGGGCGTCATCAGCACGCCGTCCTTGACCACGAACAGGTTCTCGCCGCCGCCCTCGCTGACCGTGCCGTCGGTCGACAGGCCGATGCCTTCGGCGAAGCCGAGGCGCTTGGCCTCCATGCTGATCAGCTGGCTGGACAGATAATTGCCGCCGGCCTTGGCCATCGCCGGCAGCGTGTTGGGCGCCACGCGCTGCCACGAGGAAACGCACACATCGACGCCTTCTGCTCTCGCCCTCGGTGCCGAGGTACTTGCCCCATTCCCAGGCCGCGATCGCCACGTCGACCGGCGGATCGATCTTCGGCACCACGCCCATCTCGCCGTAGCCGCGGAACGCGATCGGCCGCAGGTAGGCGCCCTTGGCTGAGCTCGTTGGCCGCGATCGCCTCGCGGCAGGCGGCGTCGATCTGCTCGGGCTGGAACGGAATCTGGATGCGATAGATCTTGGCCGAATCGAACAGGCGCCGCGTGTGATCGCGCAGCCGGAAGATGGCGACGCCCTGCGGCGTGGCGTAGGCGCGGATGCCCTCGAACACCGAGGAGCCGTAGTGCAGGGCGTGCGCCAGCACGTGCACCGTGGCTTTTTCCCAGGGCACGAGCTTGCCGTTGAACCAGATGTAGGGAGTCGCTGGGATGGGCATGGCGTTCCTCGACATTGTGCTGCAACGTTACACGGCGGTCTTGGCTGGCCGTCGCGGCCGCTTCACGCGCCGCGAGGCGCGCGCCGCCCTGTTGCGACTGCTCGATGCGGTTGACGACCTCGAGCAGCGCCTTGCAGCTCGCCTCGATGATGTCGGTCGAGACGCTCGAGCCGCGATAGCTGCGGCTCATTGTAGTCGACGTAGACCACGGTTTCGCCCTGCGCGTCCTCGCCGACGGTGACCGCGTGCACTTCGAACTTGCGCACCTTGACGACCAGGCCGGTGGCCTGCTCGATCGCCTTGTAGGCGGCGTCGACCGGGCCGTCGCCGCTGGCCTTGGCAGACGGGCTGCGGCCATCGGCGTGCTGCAGCTTGACGGTCGCGGTGGCCGCAGCGCCGAGCTGCGAGCTGACCTCGAGCTGCGCCAGCGACCAGGGGCCGTGCGCCGAGCCTTCCGCGCGCAGCACCAGCGCCTCGATGTCGCCGTCGAACAGCTCCTTCTTGCGGTCGGCCAGCGCCTTGAACTCCTCGAACACGCGGTTGAGCTCCAGCTCGTCGAGCTCGAAGCCCAGTTCCTGCACGCGCTCGCGGAAGGCGTGGCGGCCGCTGTGCTTGCCGAGCACCAGGTTGCTGCGCGAGAGGCCCACGTCCTCGGGGCGCATGATCTCGTAGGTCTGCGCGTTCTTGAGCATGCCGTGCTGGTGGATGCCCGATTCGTGCGCGAAGGCGTTCTCGCCGATGATCGCCTTGTTGCGCGGGATCGGCTGGCCGGTGATGCTGGAGAGCAGGCGGCTGACCGGATAGAGGCGGTTGGTCTGGATGCCGGTGCGCAGGTTGAAGAACTGCGAGCGCGTGCGCCAGCGCCATCACCACTTCTTCGAGCGAGCAGTTGCCGGCGCGCTCGCCGATGCCGTTGATGGTGCACTCGATCTGGCGCGCGCCCGCGACCACGGCCGTCAGGCTGTTGGCGACCGCCATGCCCAGATCGTCGTGGCAGTGCACCGACAGCCGCACCTTGTCGATGCCCGGCACGTTCTGGCGCAGGTAGCGGAACAGCTCGCCGAATTCGTCCGGCACCGTGTAGCCGACCGTGTCCGGAATGTTGATGGTGGTGGCGCCGGCCTCGATGGCCGCCGCGACCACGCGCGCGAGGAAATCGAGTTCGGTGCGCGAGGCGTCTTCGGGCGAGAACTCCACGTCGTCGCAGAACTCGCGCGCGATCTTCACGCCTTCGACGGCGCTGCGCACGATCTCGTCCTGCGCCATGTTGAGCTTGTACTGGCGGTGGATCGCGCTGGTGGCGAGGAACACGTGCAGGCGGTGCCGCGGCGCGGGCTTGAGCGCCTTCGCGGCCGCTCGATGTCGGCGCGCGTGCAGCGCGCCAGCCCGGCGATGATCGGCCCCTGCACCTCGCGCGCCACGGCGTTGACCGACTTCGAAGTCGCCGCGCGAGGCGGCGGGAAAGCCCGCCTCGATGACGTCGACGCCCAGGTCCGCCAGCGCCCGCGCCACCCGCAGCTTTTCCGGCTGCGTCATGCTGCAGCCGGGCGACTGCTCGCCGTCGCGCAGGGTGGTGTCGAAAATCAGCACTCGATCGGGATCGGCGCCATGGCGGCCTCCGGTGTATCTGGTGACTAGCGCGTCGCCTGTAGCCAAGGCATGCGCGCGCGCAGCTTGGCGCCGACTTTCTCGATCGGCTGGTTCAGGTCGGCCTTCAGCATGCGCTGGTAGTTCTTGCCGCCGGCCTCGCTCTCGCGGATCCATTCGCGCGCGAACTTGCCGCTCTGGATCTCCTTGAGGATGCGGCGCATTTCGTTGTGCGTGCGCTCGTTGACCACGCGCGGACCGCGCGTCAGGTCGCCGAACTTGGCCGTGTCGCTGATGTACTTGTGCATCTTGGTGATGCCGCCCTTCGTGCAGCAGGTCGACGATCAGCTTCAGCTCGTGCAGGCACTCGTAGTAGGCGACTTCGGGCTGGTAGCCGGCTTCCACCAGCGTCTCGAAGCCCTTGACCACCAGCTCGGTGGCGCCGCCGCACAGCACGGCCTGCTCGCCGAACAGATCGGTCTCGGTCTCCTCGGCGAACGTCGTTTCGAGCACGCCGCCGCGCGTGCCGCCGATGCCGTGCGCGTAGGCGAGGGCGCGCTTGTGGGCCTTGCCGGTCGCGTCCTGCGCCACCGCGATCAGGCAGGGCACGCCGTAGCCCTGCTGGTACTGGCGGCGCACCAGGCCGCCGGGGCCCTTGGGCGCGATCAGCACCACGTCGAGATCCTTGCGCGGCTTGATCTGCTTGAAGTGCACGTTGAAGCCGTGCGCGAACAGCAGCGTGGCGTGCCTGGCCAGTTTTGCCTTGATGGCCTGATACAAGTGCCTTCTGCGCCATGTCGGGCACCAGCATCGCCACCAGATCGGCATCCGCCACGGCATCGATCGGTTCCGCGACCTTGAGGCCGTCGCGCTTGGCGTTCTTCCAGCTCGCGCCGCCCTTGCGCACGCCGACCACGACCTTGAAGCCGCTGTCCTTGAGATTGAGCGCGTGCGCGCGGCCCTGGCTGCCGTAGCCGAGCACGGCGATGCGTGCGCCCTTCAGCGCCTTCTTGTCCACGTCTTTCTGCGCCAAACAGCTTCATGACAAAACTCTCCCAACGTCTCAAGCTAAAAAAAACCCCGCATCGGCGGCCGGTGCGGGGTTCTGGTGTTGTTGCGTCCTTCGGACCTTAGCTCAACATGCAGCACCCGCACTGACTGCTCCGCAGCAGCAGCAGCTTTACAGGCGAGCAGAATGACCGACGGCTGCATGTGACTGGCAATCCTCTTGAGACCATCGAATAACACCACGGCATCAAGTACTTGTCAACGCAATTGGTTAAGCTAGCCGCCATGCTGCTCGATCGCGCCGACGGCAAGGACGCCATTCCGCTCTGGCTGGTCACGCGAATCCGGTCTGCCCGGCCTGGCTGGCGGGGTTTGACCCCGCTGGCGCGCGCCTGGCTGAGCAGCCACGGATTCCAGGCCGAACGCGCCCGCGTGCTGACCGTGCCCGGGCCCGCGGCGGGATCGTGGCCGCGGCGGTAGCCGGCCTCGGCACGCTCGCCGGCAGCGGCGCAGCTTTCGATGTGGGATGGCGCGGCCTGTGCCGAGCGCCTCCCGGCCGGCCGCTATGCGCTGGCGGCTGCCGCTGCCGGCCGAGACCGCAACGCAGTTCGCACTGGGCTGGCTGCTGGGTAGTTATCGCTACAACCGCTTCCGCAGCCAGCCCAAGCCCGCGCCTGCGGCGTACCTGCTCGCGCCCGAGGGGGCCGACGCGGCCTACGCCGAGGCCGCCGCGCGCGCTATCGGCTGGGCGCGCGATCTGGTCAACACGCCCGCCAACGAGCTCGGCCCCGCCGAGCTGGCCGCCGCCGCCGCCGCTCTGGCCCGCGAGTTCGGCGGGCAATGCAGCATTTGCGAGGGCGAAGCGCTGCGGCGCGAGTATCCGCTGATCGCGGCCGTCGGGCAGGGGAGCGAGCGCGCGCCGCGGCTGATCGATTGCCGCTGGCCGCGCCCGGGTGCGCCGCGGGTGACGCTGGTCGGCAAGGGTGTTTGCTTCGACAGCGGCGGCCTGGACCTGAAGCCCTCAGCGGGCATGCTGCTCATGAAGAAGGACATGGGCGGCGCGGCCTGCGCGCTCGGGCTGGCGCGGCTCCTGCTGGCGATGAACGCGCCGGTGCAGCTGCGGCTACTCATACCTGCGGTCGAGAACAGTGTCAGTGGCGCGGCTTTCCGCCCGGGCGACGTATGGACTTCGCGCAAGGGGCTCACGGTGGAGATCGGCAACACCGACGCCGAGGGGCGCCTGGTGCTCGCCGACGCGCTGGCCGACGCGGATGCCGAGCGGCCGGAGCTGCTGATCGACATGGCGACGCTGACCGGCGCGGCACGCACGGCGCTCGGCCCCGACCTGCCCGCGCTGTTCGCGAGCCTGCCGGCGCTGGGCGAAGCGGCGCGCGCCGCGGGCGAGGCCGTGTGCGACCCGCTCTGGCCGATGCCGCTGTGGTCCGGCTATGACGAAGAGCTGGCAAGCCGCGTGGCCGATCTCAACAACGTGTCCGCCGGTCCCTTTGCCGGAGCCATCATCGCGGCGCTGTTCCTCAAGCGTTTCGTGACCGCAACGCCGGAGTGGCTGCACCTCGACCTGTATGCCTGGAATCCAAAAGATCGGCCCGGCCGCCCGCAGGGCGCCGAGGCGCAGGGACTGCGCGCGCTGTACGCGCTGATCCGCACGAAATTTGGCTGAGCAGGGCGACAGCCCGAGTCCGGTCGTGGAGGCGATGTACGCCCGCGAGATGTGGCCTTGGGCGCTGCTCGGGATCGGCTGCGGCCTGGTCGAGGGCGGCACCGTGGCGGTGCTGGTCAAGAAGGGCTATGCGGGACTCGTGCCGCCCCACTGGGTGAATCTTGCCGTGGCGATCGTCAGCGGCGCGCCGGCGCTCGCCAATATCTCCAGTTTCGCGTGGGCCAACCTGGCGTACGGCCGCGCCCGGATCGGCGTGCTGGCCAGCCTGCAGGCGGCGTTCGCAATCGCCGTGGGCCTGGTGGCGCTGGCGCCGATTGCGGCCGGCGGCCTGGCGCTCACACTGGTGGTGGTCATCATCGCGCGTGTGCTGTGGGCCGGCATCCTCACGGTGCGGGCCGCAGTGTGGAGTGCCAACTACCCGCGGCACGTGATGGCGCGCGTCACCAGCCGCATTGTCATGGCCAGTTCGCTCGGCATTGCGGTGGTCGCTCTGGTCGCGGGCTGGGTGCTCGACCGGCACGCGCGCGCGGCCCGCTGGCTGTACCTGTTCGCTGCGCTGTGCGGACTGCTGGCCTCGCTCCGCTACCGCGCGGTGCGGGTTCGGCGCGAATACCAGCTGCTGGCCGCGGAAGCCGAAACGGGCGCCGCGGCCGGAGCGTTCAGTCTGGCGATGTTTCGCCAGATCCTGCGCGAGGACGAGCCGTTCCGCCGCTACATGTTCTGGATGAGCCTGTACGGCTGCGGGAACCTCATGATGACCGCGCAGCTGGTCGTGCTGTTCAGCGACCGCCTGCACCTGGCGAGCCTGACCCAGATCCTGCTGCTGACCGTGGTGCCGCTGCTGCTCATGCCGTTGTTCCTGCCAGCGTGGGCGCGGCTCTTTGATCGCGGTCACATCATCGAGTACCGCTCGCGCCAGTGCTGGGCGCTGGTCGCGGCGATCGCACTTCTTACGCTGGGCGTCATGTTCCGGATCAACGGGCTCCTGTGGCCCGGCGCCGTGCTCATCGGCATCAGTTATGCGGGCGCCAACCTCGGCTGGAATCTGGGCCATAATGATTTTGCCTCGCCGGGGCGCGCGCAGCATTACATGGGCGTGCACGTGACGCTGACGGGTGTGCGCGGATTGATTGCACCGCCTTTAGGCATGGCCTGCTACGAAGCGTTGGAATGGAGTTGGCCCGGGTCAGGGGCCGTATCACTCCTGCTGCCCCTGGGTCTGGTTACGGCTGGTGCCTTAGGCTTTGTAAGAATGCGCGGCATGGTACGCGAGAACTACTCAAGAAATTAAATGAAGAAAACACCACAATCTATTGATATTAGAAAGTATTCAAGTCAGGTTGTCGATGGCCTCAAGCAGACCCCGGCGCGCGCCATGCTGCGTGCGGTGGGATTCAAGGACGCCGATTTCGGCAAACCGCAGATCGGCATCGCCTCGACCTGGTCGAACCTGACGCCCTGCAATATGCACATCGACGAGCTGGCGCGCGAGGCCGGCGCCGGCGCCGATGCCGCGGGGGGCAAGAGCGTGCCGTTCAACACGATCACGGTCTCCGATGGCATCTCCATGGGGTCCCCTGGCATGCGCTATTCGCTGGTGTCGCGCGAGGTGATTGCCGATTCCATCGAAACGGTGGTCGGCGCAGAGGGCTTTGACGGCATCGTCGCCATCGGCGGCTGCGACAAGAACATGCCCGGCTGCGCGATGGCCATCGCGCGCCTGAACCGGCCGGCCGTGTTCGTCTACGGCGGCACGATCCGCCTGGGCGCGCAGCGGCGCGACATCGTCTCGGTGTTCGAGGCGGTGGGAGCGCGCGCCGCCGGCACGATCAACGATGCACAGGTGGCCGAGGTCGAACGCACCGCCATTCCGGGAGCCGGGAGCTGCGGCGGCATGTACACCGCCAACACCATGGCCTCGGCGATCGAGGCGCTGGGCCTGAGTCTCCCGGGGAGTTCAGCCCAGGAGGCGGTCGGCGAGTCCAAGCGGGCGGATTGCCGGCAGGCCGGGGAGGCGGTGGTGGCGCTGCTGCGCGCGGGGATCCGGCCCGCGGATATCCTGACCCGCAAGGCGTTCGAAAATGCGATTGCGGTGAGCATTGCGCTCGGCGGCTCGACCAACGTGGTGCTGCACCTTCTGGCGATCGCGCAGGCGGCGCGCGTGAAGCTGAAACTGGATGATTTCACGCGCGTGGGACGGCGCATTCCGCTGCTGGCCGATCTGCGCCCGAGCGGGCGCTATGCGATGTCGGAGCTCATCGCCGTGGGCGGCATCCAGCCGCTGATGAAGATGCTGCTTGACGCCGGCCTCCTGCACGGCGATTGCCTCACGGTGACCGGGCGCAGCGTGGCGCAAAACCTGGCGGCGGTGGCCCCATACCCGGCCGGGCAGGACATCATCCGGCCGCTCTCGAATCCCATCAAGAAAGACAGCCACATCGTCATGCTGTACGGGACGCTGGCGCCCGAGGGCGCGGTGGCCAAGATCACCGGCAAGGAAGGGGTGAGCTTCGAGGGCCGAGCGCGCGTCTACGACGGCGAGGAGCGCGCCACCCAGGCGATCCTCGCTGGCCGGGTGCGGGCCGGCGACGTCGTCGTGATTCGCTACGAGGGACCGAAGGGAGGGCCCGGCATGCGCGAAATGCTGAGTCCCACCGGCGCGATCGTCGGCCGGGGCCTCGGCGAGCGTGGTCGCGCTGATCACCGACGGCCGCTTCTCCGGCGGCAGCCACGGCTTCGTGGTAGGGCACGTGTCGCCCGAGGCCGCGGTGGGCGGGCCGATCGCACTGTTGCGGAGCGGGGATCGGATCATCATCGACGCCGCCCGCCGGCGCATCGACGTTGATTTGCCGGCGGCGGAATTGCTGCGCCGCGCGCGGAAATTAACGGCCCGCAAGCCGTACGCTACCCGCGGCGTGCTCGCCAAGTACGCCCGCGCCGTAAGCAGTGCATCATTGGGCGCCGTCACCGATCTGTAAAGTTTGAACCGGATTGCCTGACCGTGGTTACTGACGATAGACTCGAAGAAGAAGGTTGTAACGACTGGAAGTTGCAGCTAAAGTCGCAAAACCTGAGGCGCGCGTGCTGCACGTGCTCGTTGCCTCGAGGTCAACTGCGACGACTAATAATGCAGGGCTGAGCGAATCCAAATTATGACATCGCGCTACCACGACAGCAGTTACAACCAGCGCCGCATGATTGCCTTTGCCGCGATCATCGCCGTGCATGCCGTAATCGGCTGGGCCTTCATCACCGGGTTTGGCCAGACCCTGGCGAAGCAAGGCGTACCAGATCCTGGAAACCACGCTCATCAAGCCCGACGAGGCCAAGGAACTGCCGCCGCCGCCGCCAAAGCCTGAGATGGAGCGCCCACCGCCCCCTTCGGTGCCAATACCGATCATCAATGTAAACATGCCGATCGACATGCCCGCGGTCGTCGTCACCAAGGCGCCGCCCCCGCCGCGTCCGGTGGCGATCATCGCCTCGACCTCGATCAAGACCGTGCAGCAGCCCGATTGCGGCGAGGACTATTTCCCGCCGCAGGAGCTGCAGGCAGGGTCATTCCGGCTCAGCGATTGTCCGGGTCTGCGATAGGTGTGAACAACAAGATCGACGGCAAGGTGGAGCTGGTCAGCAGTTCGGGCTACCCGGCATTGGATGAAGCAGCAGGCAAGTGCATGGCTGCCGGACGCTTCAAGGCCGGCACGGTCGAGGGCAAGCCCGCAAGATCGTATAAGGACTACAAAGTGACGTTCAAACCGAAGGATTCCCAGTAGGCGCAGCCTTGCTGCGCGCAACCAATCGTTTTTTATTTAACACGGTCTGCAGGCCGGATTAGCAAGAGGATTAAACATGGATACCCCCGTCGCCGCCACTGAACAGAGTCTATGGTCTTATCCCCCTGTGGGTGAACGGCAATATTGTGTCTCGTGGCACGCTGATCGTACTGATCATCATGTCGCTCGGCTCATGGTTCATCATCTTCACCAAGGTGTGGGACCAGCGGGCCCTGAAGAAGTCGTCGAAGATCGTCGAGAAAAGCTTCTGGACGGCCGATTCCATCAAGGAAGGAGTTGAGCGACTCCCGAAGGGCAACGACTTCCGCTTCATCGCCGAAGACGGCCTGCGAGCCGCCTCGCACCATGAAGGGCGCCTCACCGATCGCATCGATCTGCACGAGTGGATCACCATGGCGCTGCAGCGCGCCACCGACGAAGTAAGCGGCAACCTGACCAATGGCCTGTCGTTCCTTGCCACGGTCGGTTCGACGGCGCCATTCGTCGGCCTGTTCGGCACGGTCATGGGCATCCTGAACGCGCTGATCGCCATCGGCGTCGCCGGTCAGGCGAGCATCGACAAGGTGGCCGGCCCGGTGGGCGAGGCGCTGATCATGACCGCCCTCGGCCTGTTCGTCGCGGTGCCCGCGGTGCTGGGCTACAACTGGCTGCTGCGCCGTAACAAGGGACTGCAGGACAGCCTGCGCAACTTCTCCGGCGACCTGCACGCCTACCTGGTGGGCGGCGCTCGCGTTGGCGATGCCGGCGCTGCGGCTGCGCCCCGCAAGTAACAGGGATGAGATGAACAAGGTAGCAACGCCATGTCAATGAACGTCCAGTCGACCGAAGACGAGCCGACGGTGATGTCGGAAATCAACACCACGCCGCTGGTCGACATCATGCTGGTGTTGCTGATCATCTTCCTGATCACGATTCCGATCATCACCAAGACGGTGCCGGTGCAAGTTGCCGAAGGTCGCGAACATCGCCGACCAAGACCAAGCCGGAAAACATCACCATCTCGGTGGACAACTCACGGCCAGATCTGGTGGAACGGCCGCCTGGTGCCCGATCGCGATACCCTCATCAAGTATGTGGTGGTCGAGGCCGTCAAGGTGCCGCAACCTGAGGTGCACATTCGCGGTGACGCGCAGGTGCGCTACGAGGCGATCGGCCGTACGCTGTACGCCATCCAGCGCGGCGGCCTGACCAAGGTGGGATTCATCACCGAGCCCGACGTACCCTTGGCCGCTAGCCGTGTGCCGGTAGCAGTTCGGGCAGTCTTAGCAGGCGGAGTCAGTAGTCATGTCAATGAGTGTCGGGAAGCGACAAGTCAGGCGTGATGTGCGAGATGAACATGACGCCGCTGATCGACGTCATGCTGGTGCTGATCGTGACGCTGATCATGTCGCTGCCGATCCAGACGCACGCGGTGAAGCTCGACATGCCGCCGCCGACTGATCAGCCGCCGCCGCCGGTGCTGCCCGAGGTCATCAATCTCGATGTCGATTTCGACGACACGATCTACTGGGATGGCAACAAGGTCGATCTGAACCAGTTGGAAGGCTACTTCCGCACCGAGAGCCGCAAGGATCCCCAGCCCGAGATCCACCTGCGTCCCGACAAGCGCTCGCACTACGAGACCACGGCCAAGGTGCTGGCCTCGCGCAGCGCAATTCGCATGAGGAAGATCGGTTTCGTCAATACGACCGAGTTCTCAGAGTAATTGCTTGTATAGCCTGGGCAATTCAGGTTGACCACGGCCGTCGCGGGAACCTTGGCGCAATCGCCAATCAGAATTCTTAACTAGCCAGAGGTCGAGAATGAGTCGCGTTGCACTGACTGTCGCATTGCTCCTGGGTTTCGCGTTCATGAGCAGCGTGTCGCGCGCCGACGAGCCACAGGTGAGCCGCGCCGTGGCCAAGACCCTGAAGGCCGCCAACGATGCGCTGCAGGCGAAGAACTACGCCGAGGTGCTCGCCAAGACGCGCGAAGCGGCGGCCATCACGCCGCGCACCGCGTATGACGACTACGTCATTCATTACATGCAGATGCCGGCCTTCGCTGCCCAGAGCAACTACACCGAGACCGCCAATTCGATCGAGGCCATCATCGATTCGCCCTACCTGGCCTCGACCATGAAGCCGCAGCTGCTGCGGACGCTGATGAGCATCGACTATCAGCAGAAGGACTACGACAAGGCGATACAGTACGGTCAGCGGGCGCTCGCGGCCGGCGACCTGAGCACTGACACGCCGCTGATCATCGCGCAGGCGTACTACCTGACCAATAAATACAAGGAAGCGCTGGCCGGCATGGAGGCGATCGTCGCCCGCGACGAGCAGGCGGGCCGCAAGCCGGCGGAGAAGAGCCTGAACCTCATCTGGAGTTGCGCGATCAAGACCAGGGACGACGCCGCCGCTGCGCGCGCAATCGAGAAGCTGATTCTGCATTATCCGAAGCCGGACTACTGGGCCAATGCGATGGTCGGCATCCGCCAGGACAAGACCAACGACGATCGCCTCAAGCTCATGACCTACCGCCTGATGTCGCAGGTTGGCATCCTCAAACGCGGCGAGGAATTCACTGAAATGGCGCAGATTGCCGTTGACCAGGGGAACCCCGGCGAAGCCCAGGTGGCGCTCGAGCAGGCGTTCGCGAAGAATTTGTACACCGACCCGCACGAGAAGGAGCGCAACCAGCGCCTGCTGGACAAGGTCCGACGTTCCGCCGCCGAAGATCGTCTTTCCCTGCCGAAGGAGGAAATGGCGGCGGCTGCGGCGACTGCGGGCGACGGCCTGGTGCAGGTTGGCGCTGCGTACCTGGGCTACGGGCAGCCGGACAAGGCGCTCGCCGCCATCAGTGCTGGCATTGCCAAGGGCAACCTGAAGTTTCCCGACGAATCCTACCTGCTGCTGGGCATCGCCAACGAGCGCAACAAGAACAAAGCTGAGGCTGTGCGCGCCTTCAACCGGGCGACCAACGACCCGAAGTTCGCGCGCCTGGCCAAACTCTGGGCGCTCGAAGCCCGCTCATAAGGAACCGTGCATTGACCATCAAGGCTGGCGAGCGGATGCCTGCGGGCAAATTCAAGGTCATGGGCGAAGGCGGCCCGCAAGACCTGGCCACGGCGCGCTGTTCGACGGCAAGCGTGTGGTGCTGTTCTCGGTGCCCGGCGCGTTCACACCCACCTGCAGCGCGAAACACCTGCCCGGTTTCATCGAGCAGACCGCAGCACTGCGTGCCAAGGGCATCGATACCATTGCCTGCATGGCGGTCAACGACGTGTTCGTGATGAATGCCTGGGGCAAGAGCGCCGGCGCCGACGGCAGCGTGCTGATGCTGGCCGACGGCAACGGTGATTACGCGCGGGCGCTGGGGCTGGAACTGGACGTGCGTGGCGCGGGCCTGGGCATGCGTGGTCAGCGTTTCGCACTGGTGGTCGACAACGGCGTGGCGACCCAGGTACTGGTCGAGGGGCCGGGCGAATTCAAGGTCTCCGCCGCCGACTACGTGCTGGGGCAACTCTGAACGACCCGGCTATCGCGCCCAGCGATTCCCTGCACAACGTCCGCTACGAGATTCGCGGACGCCTTGCCCGCCGCGCACACGAGCTGCAGCGGCAGGGCTATGAAATCATCTCGCTGAACATCGGCAATCCGGGCCTGTTCGGGTTCCGCACGCCCGAGACCATGCGGCTGGCGATGATCGAGAACCTGCCCGAGGCCGAGGCCTACTGCCACCAGAAGGGCATCTTTCCGGCGCGCGAGGCCGTGGTCATGCAGCAGCAGGCGCGCGGCGTCAGCGGCGTGAGCGCCGAGGAAGTCTTCATCGGCAACGGCGTCAGCGAGCTGATCGACCTGGTGCTGCGCGCGCTGCTCAATGACGGCGATGAAGTGCTGGTGCCGAGCCCTGACTACCCGCTGTGGACCGCGGCCGTGAATCTCAACCGTGGGCGCGCCGTGCACTATCCCTGCCGGCCGGAGGCTGGGTTCCTGCCGGATCCCGCCGAAGTCGAGGCACTGATCACGCCCCGCACGCGTGCGCTGGTGGTCATCAATCCGAACAATCCGACCGGTGCGGTTTATCCGCGCGCCACGCTCGAGGCGCTTGGCGCGCATCGCCGAGCGCCATCGGCTGGTGGTCTTCAGCGACGAGATCTACGACCAGATGGTCTACGCGGGCGCTGAGTTCGTGCCGATGGCGACGCTGGTGCACGACACGCTGTGCGCGACGCTGTCCGGGCTGTCGAAGGTCTATCGTGCCTGCGGGTACCGCGTGGGCTGGGCAGTTTTTTCCGGGCGCACCGCGAGCGCCGCGGACTACCTTGCGGCGCTGGAACTGCTCAGTTCGCTGCGGCTGTGCGCCAACGTGCCGGCGCAATGGGCGGTGCAGACCGCGCTCGGTGGGTATCAGAGCATTCGCGAACTGGTCGCGCCGGGCGGACGCCTGTTCGAGTCGCGCCGGGCGATCGTCGACCTGGCGGCTGCGAGCCGTTACCTGCAGCTGGCGCCGCCGATGGGTGCGATGTACGCCTTCGTGGGAGTGGACCGCGCGCAGCTTCCGCAGTTCGACGACCAGCAGTTCGCGCTCGAACTGCTCGAGCACAGGCACGTGCTGGTCGCCCCCGGCGTGAGCTTCAACGTGCCGTATCGGAATCATTTCCGCATCACCTCGCTCCCGGACGCGGCGACCTTGCGCGTGGTGTTCGCCCGCATCGAGGAGCAGCTGGCCGCCATGGCGGCTCAGCCGGAAGTCGCAGCCAGCGGCCGGGTCGTGAACGCCGGCGATCGTTTCAAGTAGAGAATTGAGAATAGCCAGTAACATATTGATAGTTATAACGATATAGATAGTCTATTTTCTGTCATTGAAGCGGGTGGCACGGTCGTGGTCCCCAACCGGCAACGTGCGGTTGCGGTGCGTCTGGCACACACGCGCGCGAAGCTGCTCGCCGGGACCCGCAGCTGGGCGTCCTGCGATGTGCTGCCTTTCCCGGCCTGGCTCGAGCGCCAGGCTTCGCGGGCCCGCCACGGCCCGCTGCGGGGGCGCCGCCGCCTGGGTGCTGCCGAGGAGTGGCTGCTGTGGCGCGAGGCCGCTGTTGCGGCCTGCGAGGGGAGCGGTGTGCTGCAGCCGGCCAGCCTCGCCGATCCACTGCGGCAATCCGCTGCGCTGATCCGCGACTGGGGCCTGCGGTGGCCAGGCGTCGCCGACATCGGAGTCGGCCGTGCTGGAACGGGCGCGGCAATTTTTCGCGCGGCGCTGCGCGGAGCTGCAGGCCTGCTCCGCGAGCGACTGGCCGCTGATCCTGCGCGATGGGTTGGCGCAGCAGGGGCCGCTGCTGTTTGCCGGCTGCGGCTCATTCGGCGCGGCCCTGCGCTCGCGCCTGCAGGAGCTGGGCGCTGTCCTCACCGTGCCGGATGCGCCTGCCTCCGCGGCAGCGGCGAGCCCGGCTGTGGCCTGCGCCAGCCCCACCGACGAGCTGCGGCGCGCGGCTCGCTGGTGCCGTGAGCAGTTGCAGCTCAATCCCGCGGCGCGATTGCTGGTGGTGGTTCCACAGCTGGCCCAGCGGCGTGCCGCGGCCGTGCTGGCTTTCGAGCACGAGTTGTGCGGCAGTGCGCTGCTCGGCGCGCCCGGCGAACTGCCCTACGCCATCGAGGGAGGACGAAGCCTGGCCGAGTACCCGATGGTCAGCGCGGCGCTGGCGTTGCTGCGCCTGTGCGGCGGGTCGCTCGGATTCGGGGAACTCGCCGCGCTGCTGCGGTCCGCATACATCAGCTGGGGTACACAGGCGCAACGCGCGGCGCTCGAGCTGGAGCTGCGCGAACGCAATGTGCATGCGGCGAACTTCAGGCAACTTGGAGAGCTTGCACGGCGCAGCGGGGCGGGTGGCGAGCCGCTGGCCGCGGCCCTGGATGCCGCGGCGCCGGCCCTGTCGCCGCCACGCGGGTTGCGCGCGGGCCCGGCGGCCTGGGCACGGCGCTTCGCCGAGCAGCTCGAGGCGGGGGGCTGGCCCGGCCCGGCGCCGCTCGGCAGCGACGAGCAGCAGCAGTGCGAGCGCATGCGGGCGCTGCTCGGTGAACTGGCTGTGATCGGCGCTGGCGCCGCGCCGCTGGAGCAAGCCGCGGCCGTGGACCTGCTGTGTGCCATGGCGCAGCGCACGGCTTTCGATTCCGCCAGTGATGATGTGCCGGTCACACTGACCGATAGCCTCGAAGATCCCGTGGTGAACTACCAGGGCATCTGGGTGGCTGGCATGGTCGCCGGGCTCTGGCCGGTGCCGCCACGTCCGGATCCGTTTGTGCCCTTTGCGGTGCAGCGCGCAGCCGCAATTCCAGCCGCGAGCCCGCAGGGCCAGCTCGTCTGTGCGCAGCAGGCTATGAGTGCGTGGCGCCGCTGCGCTGGCCAGCTGGTGCTGAGCTGGCCGGAAGCCGACGGTGAGGTCGTGCTGCAGCCCAGCAGCCTGATGGCGCCGCCCCGCAGCGGGGCAGATCTACCGGCGGCGCCCGCAGCGCTCGTGGATCCTCTGCTCGCTGCGATCCGCGACCAGGCTGGCCGCGAGCCGCGCCCCGGCGACGGGGCGCTCGCCTGGCACGCGGACCAGACTCTGCCCGGTGGCACGCGCTCGCTCCAGCTGCAGTCGCTGTGTCCGTTTCGCGCCGTGGCCGAGCTGCGGTTGCGAGCCGCGCGGGTGCGCGATCCAGTCCCGGGACTCGATCGGTTCGAGCGCGGCCAGCTGCTGCATCGCGCGCTGCAGCTGGTGTGGGCGCAGCTGCGTGATTCACGTTCGCTCCGCACCATGGCGGCCGACGCTCGAGAGCTCAGGGCGCTGGTGCAGGCGGCGGGCGAGCGCGCGCTGCGCGAGCGGCTGGCCGCGCGCGCGCAACCGCTGGCAGCTGCCGCTGGCGCAAAACGAGTTGCAGCGTCTTAGGCATCTGATCGGCGCGCTGCTGCAGCAGGAGCAGCAGCGCACCGGGGTGGCCGAGTTTGCCATTGCGCAACTGGAACAACCCCTGGAGCGCGATCTGGGCGGCACGCCGGTGCGCGTGCGCATGGACCGGGTCGATCGCCTGGAGGACGGCCGCGTGCTGGTCATCGATTACAAGAGCGGTGCCGCCGAGGCTTTCCATCCGCTGGCGGATCGTCCGCGGCAACCCCAACTGCTGGTTTACGCCTTGCTGGCGGCGGGCGAAGTCGCCGGCGTAGCCGCGGTGCACCTCAATGCCGATGCGATCCGCTGGCGGGGCGCAGTGGCGGCAGGCGCCCTGCTGCCTGCGCTGGCCAGGGAGCGCGGCCCGGCCATGCTGTGGCCGGATCTGCTGGCGCACTGGCGCACGGTGATCGACGCCCTGGTGCGACAGTTCGTCAAGGGCGTAGCGACCGTCGACCCGCAGGGCGGCGCCTGCCGGATCTGCCACTTGTCGGCGCTGTGCCGCATCGATCCTTCGCGGCAGCACCAACCCAGCCCGGACGCCGAGGTTGCCGATGAAGCCTGAGCAGGGCGCGGTGGCAACGGATGAAGCGGCGGCGTTGCAGGCCGACGCGCGCGCGCGCGCCGCCGCACTCGATACGCGCTGCTTCCTTCCTGCTGCAGGCACCGGCCGGCTCGGGCAAGACCACGGTGCTGACCTGCCGGCTGCTCGCGCTGCTCGCGACGGTCGCGGCGCCAGAGGAAGTGCTGGCGATCACCTTCACCCGCAAGGCTGCCGCGGAAATGCGCAATCGGGTGCTCGAGGCCCTGCATTGCGCCGCCGTGGGAGCGGCGGGACGGGAACTCGAAGCGCCGCATGCAGCGGCGGCCTGGCAGCGTGACCAGGCACTGGGCTGGGGGCTGCTGCAAACGCCGGCGCGGCTGCGCGTCATGACCATCGACGCCTTCTGCCAGAGCCTGTGCGGGCAGCTGCCGATCGCGACCCGGAGCGGACTGCGGCCCGAAGTGGCGCCGAACGCGCGCCCGTTGCATGCCGCCGCGGCGCGGCGCGTGCTGGAGCGCGCGCTGCTCGACGCCGAGCTGGTGGTTCCGGCGCAGCTGCTGTTCGCGCGGGTCGACAACGATTGGTCGCGCCTGGAGGAACTGTTGATCCTGATGCTGGCACAGCGCGCCCACTGGTTGCCGCGGGTGCTGGCGAGCGACGCGGCGGGCGATGGCTCGCAGCTGGAAGCCCGCGTCGCCTCCAGCCTCAGGGCGGTGATTGCCGGGCGGTTAGGAGTCGCGCTGGCCCGATGGCCCGCAGCGCTGCTCGAACGCGGCACCGCGCTGGCCGCGCACGCCGCGCGCACGCTGCAGGTGCCGTTCGCCGCCGGCGCGCTGCGCGCCGAGCCCGGGGACCTGCCGCGCTGGCGAGTCATGTGCGCGCTCGCGGTCACGGGCGAAGGCGAGTGGCGCAGGCAGTGGAATCGCAATAACGGATTCCTGCCAGAACACCAGCTCGAGAAGCGCGCCATCGGCGAGTGGGTGGCCGGGCTTGCCGGGAACGCCGGGATGCTGGCCACGGTCAACGAGCTGCTGTCGCTCCCGGACGTGCTGATCGCGCCGGAGGAATCCGCAGCACTGGCGGCGCTCTCGCTGCTGCTGCGGCACGCTGCGGCCGAACTGCAGCTCGAGTTCGCGGCCCAGGGGCGCGTCGATTTCGCGGCCGTAGCTGCAGCGGCGCGCGCTGGGCTGACCGAACAGGGTCAGCCGACCGATCTGGCCTTGCGCTGCGGCAGCGCGATTCACCACGTGCTGGTCGACGAATTTCAGGATACCTCTCTTGATCAGTTCGAATTGCTGCGCGCGCTCACGGCGGGCTGGGAGCCGGGCGATGGCCGCACCCTGTTCGCGGTAGGCGATCCGATGCAGTCGATCTACCAGTTTCGCGAAGCCGAGGTTGGGCTGTTCCTGCGCGCGCGCGCGCAGGGCGTCGGCGCGCTGACGCTCACATCGCTCCAGCTGCGTTGCAATTTCCGCTCCGCGCCGGCGCTGATCGAATGGGTCAATCACCACTGCGGCGCGATGTTCCCGGCCGAGGACGATCCGCGCCTCGCCGCCATCCGCTACCTGCCCTCGCTGGCCGCGAGAACGGCGCTGAGCGGGGGCGTCCACGTGCACGCGCTGATGGCCGCGGGCCCGGAGTCCGAGGCCGGGGAAATCGTCGCCCTGGTGCGCGAGCGCCGCGCGCGCGAGCCGGCCCTGAAGATCGCGGTGCTGGTCAGCGCGCGACATCACGCAAGGCCGATCGCCGCGGCCCTGCAGGCCGCCGGCATCGCGGTGCGCGGCGTGCGGATCGAAGCGCTGCGCGAGCGTGCCGTGGCGCGCGACCTGGGTGCGCTTGCCCGCGCCATCGTGCACCTGGGCGACCGCAACGCCTGGCTGGCGCTGCTCCACGCACCCTGCTGCGGACTGTCGCTCGCGCAGCTGCAGCAGTTGTGTGAGGGGGAGAGCGGGGCGATCTGGGACCTGATCGGCGAGCAGGGGCGAGTGCAGCTCCTCGATGCCGACGCGGGGGCGCGCCTGGCGCGAGTCCGCGCGGCACTGGGTCCGGCATTGCTGGGCGAGGAACGCGCATTGCCGTTGTGGCAGCGGGTCGATCGCGCCTGGCTGCGCCTCGGCGGACCGGCCGCCTGTGGCGAACAGCGCGATCTGCTCGACGCACAGGAATTCATCCAGGCGCTGGCAGCGGAGCCGGCGGCCGAGACGCTGGCGGGCGATGCCTTCGACGAATTCGCTGCCGAACTGTATGCGGCGCCGGCGTCCGCGGGCGACGCGGTGGAAATCCTCACCATGCACGGCGCCAAGGGTCTCGAGTGGGACCTCGTGATCGTGCCTGGCATCGGCCGGGCGCAGCGCAGTGATCGTGAGCCGCTCCTCAACTGGCTCGAACTGCCGGGAACGGCAAGCGAGTCGGAGCTGTTGCTGGCACCGATCAGCACCGCCGGCGCGCGCGGCGAGCGCTCGCTGGCGAGCTATATCCAGGGCCTGCGTCGCGCCCGCGCGCGGCTCGAGCGCGCACGGCTCCTGTACGTGGCTGCGACGCGCGCGCGGCGCGAGCTGCACTGGTTCGGGATGGTGCCGGTCAATCGCGCCGGGGAACTGGCGCCGCGCGCCGATACGGCACTGGGTTTGCTTTGGCCTGGCGTGAGTGCGGCGTTCCATGCCGCGGCCAACGCCACGGTTGCAGCTGATCCCGCGACCAATCCGGCACAGGAGTCGGCGCCATCCACGCTCTGGCGCCTGGGGGCTGACTGGTCACCACGCTTGCTCCATGCGCCCGTCAGTGTCGAACGGCTTGCCCTGTCGCTCCGCCAAGGCATGGCGGAGCCGGAGTACCTGTGGGTGGGCATGGCGGCGCGAGCCATCGGCACGATCGTGCATGCGGAACTCCAGCGGCTGTCGCTCCTGCCGTCGTTGCCGCTGGTGCCTGATACGGCGGCGGCGGACTATGCGGGGTGGTTGGCGGAGCTCGGTGTCGAGGCAGCGGAACGTCCGGCGGCGGCTGAGCGCATCCAGGCCGCGCTCTCGGCCACGCTGACCGATACGCGCGGCCGCTGGCTGCTGGGTTCCACGCACTCACAGGCGCACAGCGAGCTGCGCCTGACCGGCCGCTACGAAGGACGGATCGTGAGCGTCATCATTGACCGGCTGCTGGTCGACCCGGACGGCAGCCGCTGGGTGATCGATTACAAGACCAGCATCCATGAAGGGGGCGATCTGGAGGGATTTCTCGCGCAGGAGGAATTGCGCTACCGCCCGCAGTTGTTGCGCTACGTGGACCTGGTGGGTGCGCAGTCCGCCGGCGCCGTGCGGGCTGCGCTGTACTTTCCGCTGCTGGGGATATTTCGCGAGGTCGACTGCAGCGGCGCTAGAACGATCCACCCAGCGTAAACGGGCGCCGACCCTGCTCATCGCCGGGGCCCAGGAACTCCACCGCCCGGGCCAATTCGGCGCTGGCAACGGCCCGCGCCTGGGCGAAACCCGCCAACTCATATTCGTTGCCGTTGCGGATGGTCAGCGTGCCGCTGACCGCAAGCGGCCCGCCCAGGTCGCGCAATACGCCGGTGATGGGAGCATCGGCCGCAGCGTCGGCGGGCGGCGCGAAGCGCAGCTCGAAACTACCAAAGGGCATGGGCGGGTTCCTCTGGGCCAGCGACTGCGCCGTCGCGCTGCCGTGTATCGAGAGCAGCCGCCCGGCCCTGAATTCGAGCGAGTCCATGGCGAGCTGCAGGTGCCCACTCCAGGCAGCCGGAAACAGTGGCAGGAATCCGGCATCGATCGGCACATCGGCGCGCAGATCCTGCAGGGCGAATCGTGCGCCGATACCGAAGGAAACACGCACTTTGCCTGGAGCGCGGGGATCGGCGCTGCGCAGATCCAGATCGGCGTGGCCGCGCAGCAGCGGCCAGGGGTGCAGCGTCCAGCTCACCTCGGTCAGTGAGCCGGCGGGAAACTGCAGCCGGTCGCACTGTCCTCGCCACAATGAACCCGATGGCGACTGGCATTCGACGCCGGATGGCACAACGCCGAGCAGCCAGCTGGCCGGTGCCCGCAGCAGTACCGTGAGCGCAAACAGCGCCACCGCAGTGAGGATCAGAGTGCGCGTGGGCACGGGGGTCAGGTCGAGCGCAGTACCAGAGTGGCGCTGACCATGCCGGCGCTGGCGGAAGCGTCCAGGCTCGCGGTAGTGACTCGTACACCGTGGCGCAGGACCAGTTCGCCCGTCCAGTTGAGGAGCGAATCGAATGCGACCTGCTCGAGCCGCACATTCAAGGTGCCCTCGCCCCCGGGCTGCGAGCTGAGCGAGCGGGCAATGCCGGTTTCGCGCGCCACGCGATCGGCCAGCGCCACCAGGGATTCGTCCTCCGTTGCGCTTGACGTGCTTTGCAGCGCGCCGAGCAGCGGAGCCGCCGACTGCAGCCAGGCCAGGTCTGCCTGTTTGGTCTGCACCCGCGCCTCGAGGCGGGCGACTCGGCGTTCGACCGGCAGCCACGCCGCGAGCAGGAGCAGCAGCAGGCCCAGCGCCGCGCCGGCGAGCACGGCCCGCTGCTCGCGCTGTGCCAGAGCGTTGAACCAGGCCATGAGCCGCTTATTCACGAGGCGCCGCCGTGCAGCTGGATATTGCCCTCGAAGGCATCCCCGGCCGCGCCGCCGGAAACCAGCTCGGCCTGCCAACCCGAGGCCCGCAGCAATTGATTTATGTGATCGATGCTGTGCGCGTTGCTGGCGCGGACCTTGAGCTGTACGGCGCCGTCATGAAAACTCAGCGACTGGACGCGCGCATCCGGCGCAGCGCTGATGGCTTGCGCCAGGACCTGCAGTGCCGGCAGGAAACCGGACGGTCCGCCGGGCAGCTGCGATTCGCGCAGGAGCGATTCGATGCGCGGGCGGATCGATTCGCTCCCGCCCGCGAATTGCGGCCCGACCAGCGCCGCTATGGCGTGGTCCAGTTCGCGCTCGGTGCGGCCCAGATGCGCCAGCGAGTAGAGCTGCGAGCCGGCGTGCAGCACGAGCAGCGCACCGGCCAGCGTTGCGGCCGCACGCCAGCGCCTCCAGCCTGCGCCCAGCGAACTGCGCGGCGCGTAGACGCCCTGCAGCAGGTTGATGGGCGCCGCGTCCTGGATCTGGGCCGCGAGCCAGGGCAGGGCGCCGGAACCGAGCAGCTGCACCTTGAGACTCCCGAGCAGCGCTCGCGCTGCTTCGATTTCGCCCGAGCGGCTCTGCCAGTCGGCGGCACTGGTGTGCAGCAGCATGCCGCTACCGCTTGCAGCCCCCCCACCGTGCGCTATGTTGATGGCCGCCGCAAAACCGCCGGGCGGTGCCGACAGCACCAGCGGGGCCGGATCGGCATCGCCAAGCAGCAATAAGGTGTCGCCTTCCAGCAGTGCCACCGTGTGACCAGGGATGCGCGGCAGCAGCGCGGCTTCGCTGCACAGCAGAGCGGGCTTGATGCCGGCCGCCGCCAGCTGCGCCAGCCAGTCATCGAGCAGCGCGCGCGCCACGATGGCAACTTCAGTCCGGCCGGCGCTGGCAGCCGGCCTGATCGCAAAATGCTGTGCCTCGATGTCGCCGGCCAGCTGCTCCTCGAGCGCGAATGGCACCAGCTGCGCGGCGCGCGCCGCGGCGCGCGCCGGCAATTCGACCTCGAGGCACAGCACCTCGGCGGCATGGACCACTATCGCCACCTGCCGCCCGCTGGCTGCGGCGCCGGCCGCCCCGAGCGGGCCGCTTTGCACGGCGGCGAGCGGCCGGCCGGCGCTATCGGCGACCAGCCAGCTTGCCGCTGCATCGGCGCCGCGTGGCATGCGCACTACGAGCCATTCCGCCATGCTTATTCCGTGCCGAAGGTTCTGAGGATGGGGCGGATCTGCCCACTCGAATCCTGTCTGATCAGACTGTACAAGGTGAACCGCGTGGTGCCAATAGTGATCCAGGTGCGCAGGCGGAAATAGCTCGACTTGGTGTCGATGTGGTTCGGCACATAACTGCGCCGGTTGGACGAAACGCCGCTGAGGAATGCGGCCTTGCCCGGGTAGCAGCTGAATTGCTGCCGCTGCGCCGCGAGCGCCTTCGCGTCGAGTCCGTAACTGCGTGAGCCGGAAATGGCGTCCAGCACTTCCCCCGGCGCCGTGCAGATGTTGAGGCGTGTATCGGGCGGCAGCGCGGTCACGAACGGCGCCAGCCTTTCATAGCTGGCGCGGTCCATCCCCATGGCCAGCAATTCGGAGATGCTGGTCAGCGGCAGATTCGGCGTGCGGTGCGGGGGCTGCTGCGCCAGGTAGTAGCTGTCTTCGGCGCCGCCCGGAAAGGTGGGCTGATCATCGGTATCGATCCAGTCGACCAGGCGCGCGGCGTAGCCGGTATCGATATTCAAAACGGCCAGCAGCGCCTCGAACTGGTCGGCGGCATCGTGGTCCTCGACCAGCGGTGTGGCGAGCGGGCCGGGCTGGTCCCCGGGCGGCGGTGGCGTGCCGGCGCTCGCAGCCGCCATCACGACACTGTTGAGATTGAATTTCCCGCTCTGGTCCTCGAGCGAGGCTTCCAGCGTGGCGCCGGCGTCGATTTCCACCGGGCCGTAGGGCCTGGCCCAATCCTGATTGGGCGCGTCGATCAGCGGATTGTCCTGCCGGTTGGTCCTGAGCGCGTACGCGGCCAGCGCCTCGGCGCCTTCGGCCAGCGCCAGGCTCTGCGCCACCGTGAACACGGCGATGCCCGCGCCGCGCCGAAAGCTGGCTCTGCCAGGCGATCGACGTGGCGACGATCGCCGCGATCGCCACCAGAATGATGGCGGTCAGCATCGCGATGCCGCGCTGGCGCGTGCTCATCCGGCGACCTCGATGATGCGCGTCACGAGGCCAAAGTCCTTGAGCTTGAGCGTGACCTCCACCGCCACGGGCCGCGCACGCATCTGCACGGTCGGAGATTGTCGCTGGATCCCCGGCGTCGGCCACAGGTCGTACCAGGCCAGCGATTCGTCCATGAACCGCAAGCTCAATATCTCCACCTGGTCGAGCAGCTCGCGCTCCTCGAACGCGGTCGCAGCCGTGGCATCGAGTATGGGCACGTTCTGCCGCAGCAGTTTGCCCTCGCGCACCAGGTAGCTGACGCGCTGCAGTTCGCTGCGCGGGAGTCCGGCCGGATTGGCCCAGCCGCCGCGGGTGAAGCTCAGCTGGACCATGCCCGATGGCGTGGTCATGGTGCCGGTCGTTGTGGCGGCGCCGCCCGTGCTAAGCGCGTTCTGATCGGCCACCAGCGCATTGAGGTAGCTGTTGCCGAGCGGATCGCGCAGCGGGCGTGGCTGCATGAGCTGGATGTCCTGCTCGATGACGCGAAAGGCCTGCTGCAGCGCGCTCAGACGTGCCGCGTGTTCCTCGACTTCCTTGCGGCTGGTGAGCGTTTGCGACAGGCCGCCATACCCCATCGCGAACAGAATGGAAGTAATGAGCACGGCGACCAGCAGCTCAACGAGCGTGAAGCCACGGCTGACGCGGGTGCACACGCTTAGGGCGCCGGGTTGGGGGGCGGCTGCGGATGGCCGGCGTCGTCCCAGCCGCTGAGCTCGCTTTGGGGCGACTGCAAAGCATCGCCGCGAAAGCCGACCACGGTCGCCAGCCAGTTGCCCTCCTTCGCTCCGTCCGGAGTGCCGCCTTCGTCGGCGTGCCGTACCCGAATGGTGATGCGCTTGAGCCCGGGCACGTCTGCGTCTTCTATGGTCTGCTGCCAGTGCCAGCGAAAGCCAGCCAGCTCCACATCGTCCTCCAGCTTGCCCGCCGCGGGTACCCCGGCAGTGAGTCGTGCGGTGGACAATTGATTGAATCCCACCCATTC
Organism: uncultured Gammaproteobacteria bacterium; assembly: GCA_963811485.1. GTDB lineage: Bacteria > Pseudomonadota > Gammaproteobacteria > Steroidobacterales > Steroidobacteraceae > FEN-1191. The sequence goes on along the minus strand of CAWERO010000006.1, from coordinate 77,572 downwards.
CGCAAAAGTCTTTTCGCGCAGCCGGGCGGTGCTGTCGGCCGCGGAACTGAGGGCCTTGAGCGCCGCGCCCATCCCCAGGGCGACGATCACCAGCGCCACCAGTACTTCGACCAGGGTAAATCCCCGCCCGCGCGTCACCTCGGCTGCTCCACGATGGCACTCGCTTCGATCTTGCCCGCAGGCGTGCCCGTCAGGATCGTGGCGCGGCCGGCACTGCTGCGGGTCAGCGTCAGTTTGAATTGCGTCAACTCACCGCTCGAATAGAGCATGACTTGCGGGGTCAGGTCGGCGACCGCATCGCCTCTGGCGGGGTCGGCGCGCCGTGGCAGCACGATCGGGCGATCTTCCACGCTGAGCGCGAGCTCGAGGCCGGCAGGGAGCGTGCGCGAACGCAAGGCGTCATCCAGCGGGTCTTCGAGCCAGCGTGCCATACGCGTGTCATACATGACAAAACGGAACCCGCCCTGTTCGCACCGCAGGCCGTATTCGACCGTCTGCAGTGCCGCGCGTTCACGCACGTATTCGATCAGCGCCGCCAGCCGGTCACGTTCCTGTTCGAGCTGGCTGTCCCGCCCGCGGCCGCCGAGCGACAGCAGCGTCGCGCCGATCACCACGCCGATGATGACCACCACCACCAGCAGTTCAATCAGCGTGAACCCCGCGCAGCTGCTCCGGGCGTGGCGCAACTATTGGTCCAGGTTCCAGTTGCCGATGTCGGCCTTGTAGTCCTCGCCCCCCGGCTGGCCATCGGCGCCGAGCGAGTAGAGATCGTATTCGCCGCCGTGGGTACCGGGTTCCACGTACTGGTAATCGCTCTTCCACGGGTCTTTATTGAGGTGCTGCAGGTAGCCTCCCGGGCGCCAGTTCCGGGCCAGCGCGGCATCGGGCTTCTGCACCAGCGCCTTGAGGCCCATCTCGGTCGTCGGGTAGACGTAGTTGTCGAGCTTGTACATGGTGAGCGCGGTCTGCATCGCCTGGATGTCCTGCTTGGCCTTCGCCACGCGCGCGTCGTCGACGCGGCCCAGGAACTGCGGCACGACCACCGCGGCCAGCAGCCCGATGATGATGACCACGACCATGATTTCGATCAGGGTGAAGCCGAGCTGCGGGTGGTGCGTGCAGGTGCGCGTCCGGACACGAGGCGATTGAACTGCGGTACCGTGCGGGTTCATGGTGCTTCCAGGCCGCCTGAGGCGGTAGCATGCGAGCTATCGATGATAGCAAATGACCGTCGAGTGCCGCCGTGATGCCGCGCCGCCCCTGGTCGACGCCGCTCACCGGCGAGGGGGGCATGCGCCTGGTGCTGCTGGCCTGCCTCGCGCTGCTGGGCGCGCTGGCCTGCGGTGGTGAGAGCTGGAGCGAAGCGCTGCGCTACGAGCGCGGCGCCATCGCGCGCGGCGAATGGTGGCGGCTGCTGAGCGGCCATTGGGTGCATCTGGGCCCGCGTCACCTGCTGCCCGACGTCGCTGGCCTGGTGCTGCTATGGGCCTTGTACGCCCGTGAACTGCCGCCGCGCGCCTGGCTGCTGGTCACGGTCTGCGCTACATCAGCCATTGACGCCGGCCTGTGGTGGGCCGAACCGGGCGTGCAATGGTACCTGGGCATTTCAGGCCTGCTGCACGGAGTGTGGGCCGCCGGCGCAGCGGTGCTCGCCGCGCGCGGGCAACGTGCGGGCTGGATCATGCTGGGGATCCTCGCGCTCAAGCTGGCGCTGGAGCAGCGGAGCGGTGCGAGCCTGGTGGTTGCCGGGTTTCCGGTGGTAACCGTGGCGCACCTCTACGGCGCCGCCGGCGGGCTCGTGGCCGTGGCGGCATTGGCGCTGGCGCGCAAGCCGCTATAATCCGCGGCGATTTCAACTCCAGGCGGATTGTTTCCAGGGTCGCCCCATGTCATTCGCGTGCGTGTTTCCGGGTCAGGGTTCGCAGTCGGTCGGCATGCTCGCGGAGCTGGCCGCGCTACACCCCGTCGTGCAACACACCTTTGCGGAAGCTTCGGGAGCACTGGGGTACGACTTGTGGCAGCTCGTTTCCGCGGGGCCGGCCGAACAGATCAACCGCACCGAATGCACGCAGCCGGCCATGCTGGCGGCCGGCGTCGCCACCTGGCGGGTCTGGCACGAGCAGGGCGGACCCGCGCCCGGAATGGTCGCCGGGCACAGCCTCGGCGAGTTCACGGCCCTGGTGTGCGCGGGCGCACTGGAATTCGCCGCCGCCGTGACTCTGGTGCGCGACCGCGGCCGTTACATGCAGGCCGCAGTGCCGGCCGGTGGCGGGGCGATGGCGGCGATCCTGGGCCTTGACGACGCGGCGGCCGAAGGAGCCTGCGCGGATGCGGCGCAGGGCGAGGTGGTGGAAGCGGTCAACTACAACGCCCCGGGGCAGGTCGTCATCGCCGGCCAGGCGTCCGCGGTGGAACGCGCGATCGCGGCAGCGCGGGCGCGCGGCGCCAAGCGCGCGGTGCTCTTGCCGGTGAGCGTGCCGGCCCATTCCTCGCTCATGCGCGGCGCCGCCGCGCAATTGCGCGAGCGGCTCGCGGAGCTGGCGATCGTCGAGCCGCGGATCGAATATGTCAGCGCGGTGGACGCGCTTGCCTATCGCGAGCCCGGGCGGATACGTGAACTGCTCGACAGACAACTGTCGAGCGCGGTGCGCTGGAGCGCAACCGTACTGGCCCTGACCGCGCGCGGTGCAAGAGTATTGGTGGAATGCGGGCCGGGCAAGGTGCTCACCGCACTCAATCGCCGCATCGAGCGCCGCCCCGAAATCACCTGCCTGGCGATTGAAGACCAGGCCTCGTTGCTCACGGCCCTCGCGGCCGCCCGGAGTGCATCATGATGACAAGCACGGACGTCGCACTGGTCACCGGCGCATCACGCGGCATCGGCCAGGCTATCGCCGCGGCGCTCGCGGGCACCGGCGCGGCGGTGGTGGGCACGGCCACCACCGCCGAGGGCGCGGCCGCGATCACCGCCTGGTTCCAGCAGCGGGGCCTCAACGGGCGCGGCGCGCAGTACAACGCGGCCGATCGCACCGCGGCGGAGGCGCTGACCGACGATCTCGGCGCGCACGAGGGCTTGCCGACCATCCTGGTGAACAATGCGGGCCTGACGCGCGACGGGCTGATGCTGCGGATGAAGAACGAAGACTGGGATCAGGCCATCGACGTCAACCTTTCGGCGGTGTTCCGCCTCACCAAGCTATGCCTGAAGCGCATGCTCAAGGAGCGGCGCGGCCGCATCATCAACATCAGCTCGGTGATCGGCGCGATCGGCAATCCGGGACAGGCCAATTACGCGGCGGCCAAGGCCGGCCTGATCGGCTTTACCCGCTCGCTGGCGCGGGAATTGGGCTCGCGCAACGTCACGGTGAATGCCGTGGCGCCCGGCTTTATCGAGACCGACATGACCCGCTCGTTGCCGGAACAACAGCGCACCGCCTACCAGGAGCAGATCCCGCTGGGGCGCTTTGGCACGGTCGAGGACGTGGCTAACACCGTGATTTTTCTCGCCGGAAACGGCGGGGCATACCTTACCGGCCAGACCCTGCATGTGAACGGCGGCATGTACCTGGGCTAGGCAGGCGCTGCCGGGTGCCTCCCAGCAACGACAAATCACCAGAGAAATCAAGTACTCGCAAAACGGGCAGGTGGCGGTGGACTGGGTGTTCCCCTACAATACGCCGCCGTCAATCGAACAGAGGGTGAGAACACAGATGAGCAACGTTGAACAACAAGTAAAGGCGATCGTTGCCGAACAACTGGGCGTCAAGGCCGAACAGGTCACGAGCGCTGCCTCCTTCGTTGACGACCTCGGCGCCGATTCGCTCGACACGGTCGAGCTGGTCATGGCCCTGGAGGAAGAATTCGAAATTGAGATCCCGGACGAAGACGCGGAAAAAATCACCACGGTCCAGCAGGCGATCGACTACATCAACGAGCGCCGCAACAAGGCCTGAGCCAGCCGCCAGCCGCTCGGGTTTTTTCAGTTGAGCAAACGCCGCGTCGTCGTCACAGGCCTCGGACTCGTCTGTCCGCTGGGCAGTACCGTGGCGGATGCCTGGGCCGCAATCCTGCGCGGCGAGAGCGGCATCGGCCCGATCACGCGCTTCGACGCCAGCACCTTCCCGGTGCGCTTCGGCGGAGCAGTGCGCGACTTCGATCTCAATGCCTACCTGCCGCCCAAGGAAGCGCGCCGCATGGATCCGTTCATGCATTACGGCATTGCGGCCGGCGTGCAGGCAGTCACCGACGCAGGAGTGGATTTCGAGAAACTCGACCGCGATCGGTGCGGTGTCGTCATGGGAGCCGGCATCGGTGGCCTCAGCACCATCGAATCGGAGCACGACGCCTATCTGGCCGGCGGCGTGCGCCGCATCTCGCCATTTTACATTCCCGGCTCAATCATCAACATGCTCGCCGGGCACCTCTCGATCCGCTATGGCCTGCGCGGCCCGAACCTGGGCGTGGTCACCGCCTGCACCACATCCACCCACGCGGTGGGACTGGCCATGCGCGCCATCCAGTACGGCGATGCCGACCTGGTGGTGTCCGGCGGGGCGGAGATGGGCACCACGCCGACCGCGATTGGCGGCTTTTCCCAGGCGAAAGCTCTGTCGGTGCGCAACGATTCGCCCGCCACGGCCAGTCGTCCGTGGGACCGGGATCGCGACGGCTTCGTGCTCAGCGACGGTGGTGGTGCGATGGTGCTCGAGGAGTACGATCATGCGCGCCGCCGTGGCGCGCGCATCTATGGCGAGCTGGTAGGCTTTGGCATGAGCGGCGACGCCTACCACATTACCGCGCCCCCCGAAGACGGCGCCGGGGCGCGCCTGGCCATGAGCAATGCGCTGCGCGACGCCGGGCTCGATGCGGGCGAAGTGCAGTACCTGAACGCGCACGCCACCTCCACGCCGCTCGGCGACAAGGCCGAGACCGCGGCAATCAAGGCTACTTTCGGCGCGCATGCCGCCAGGCTCGCGGTCAGTTCCACCAAGTCGATGACCGGGCATCTGCTGGGTGCGGCAGGCGTGGTCGAGGCGATCTTCTGCGTGCTCGCGCTGCGTGACCAGGTGGCGCCGCCGACCACCAACTATGAAACACCCGATCCGGATTGCGATCTGGATTTCGTGCCGAACACCGCGCGCGCCATGCACATCGACGTCGCGGTCTCCAATTCCTTCGGGTTCGGCGGCACCAACGGCACCTTGGTGCTGCGCCGCCTGCCGGGCTGACGCTCCGGCGCCGATGCCATGAACACGCGCAGCCTGCAGGTGCGCGAAGTGCAGGCCACGCCCGCGCAACTGCGCGCGCTCGCCGTGCGGCACCCCGAACGGTACCCGGTCTTGTTCGACAGCACCGCGGTCGGCGCGCTCGGCCGCTATTCGGTGCTGTCGGCCATGCCGCAAGCCTCGCTCCTGCTGCGTGGCGATGGCCGGCTCGAGTGCCATGGCGTGGTGTTGCGCAGCCCGGATTTCCTGGGCGCCCTGGATGAGTGGTGTGCCGCGCAACGGGAGCTGGCGCAGCCCGGGCTGGGGACGTCCGCGATCGCCAGATGTGCTCTGCCGTTTCGCGGCGGCTGGGTGATTTACCTGGGATACGAGCTGGCTGCCCACATCGAGCCGGGACTGGCTCTGCCCCGCTTGCCCGATGACGCGGTCTGCGCACTCGCCCTGCGGGTGCCGGCGGCGCTGGTGTACGACCATGACGCGCAGCGCTGTCACCTGGTTGCCGAGGCGGACTGCGCTGCCATCGGCGCCGACGTTGAGCGCGCGTTGGCCGCGCTGGAGAGCTTGCCGGCGCGGGCGGGCGCCGCAGGGGCGAGCGCCACGCCCGCGCCCGGCCGGCGCGGTGTTCGAGCAGGATGCCGCCATTTTCGGCCAGGCGGTGCGGCGGGCGCAGGATTACATTGCCAACGGCGATATCTACCAGGCCAACCTGTCGCGCGGCTGGCGCGTGCAGTTGGCGGAGCGAGCTGCGCCGGGTGAGTTGTATGAGAGCCTGCGGCGGGCGAATCCGGCGCCGTTCGCCGTCTATGCCTCGCTTCCGGATGTGACCGTGCTCAGCTCCTCACCCGAACGGCTGGTGCGCGTAACCGGACCGTGCGTCGAGACCCGGCCGATAGCGGGAACACGCGCGCGTCGCGGCACGGCGGGGAGCGATGCGACCGAGCGGCAGGAGCTGCTCGCCAATGCCAAGGAGCGTGCCGAGCACGTGATGCTCATTGACCTGGAACGGAACGACCTGGGCCGCATCTGCCGTCCCGGCAGCGTGGAAGTGAACGAGTTCATGGTGACCGAGAGTTACCCGCACCTGCACCACATCGTGTCGAACGTGCGAGGTCTGCTGCGTGCCGGGGTCACGCCCGGCGCCATTTTGCGTGCGGTGTTTCCGGGCGGCACCATCACCGGCTGTCCCAAGTACCGTTGCATGCAGATCATCGGCGAGCTCGAGGGCGAGCCGCGCGGCGCGTATACCGGCTCGATCGGCTACCTCAACCTCGACGGTGACATGGATTTCAATATTCTGATCCGCACCGCGACGCTGGCAGGCACAGAGCTGCGGTTCCGGGCCGGCGCAGGGATCGTCGCCGATTCCCACTGGCAGCGCGAGCTGGCCGAGACCCGCACCAAGGCGCAGGGCATGCTGCGCGCGTTCGGGGCCGGCGCATGAGCCCGACGCCGCAGGTGTTGGTGAATGGCGTGCCGGCCGGGAGCGTGTCGACGCAGGATCGCGGCCTGCACTACGGCGACGGCCTGTTCGAAACGCTCCGTTGCGAGCAGGGGAGAATCCGTTGGCTCGATCGGCACCTGGCGAGGCTCAGGGCCGGGTGCGAGCGGCTCGGCATCGAGCCGCCCGCAGACGGGCTGCTGCAGGCGGAAGCGCAATCGCTGGCGGGCACCATGCCGCGCGCCCTGGTCAAGATCATCGTTACCCGCGGCGAGTCCGTGGTGCGCGGCTATCGGCCCAGGGGTGACGAGCGCCCGACGCGCATCGTTTCAGCCTATCCGTGGCCGGCGGTGGCCGCGCCGGAATTCCGCGTCGGCCTTTCACCGGTGCCATTGGGCAGCAATTCGCTGCTGGCAGGGCTCAAGCACCTCAACCGCCTCGAACAGGTGCTGGCGCAGCGCGCGGCCGCGGAAATCGGCCTGAACGAGGTGGTGATGTGTTCCAACCGGGGCGAAGTGGTCTGCGGCAGCATGAGCAATCTGTTCATCTGGCAGGGCGCCGAACTGCTGACTCCGCCGCTGGATGACTGCGGTGTCGCGGGCGTCATGCGTTCGCTGGTCTTGTCGGGGGCGCCGCGCCTCGGCATCGCGGTGCGGCTCGCGCCGTTGTCGGTGCAGCAGCTCGCCCTGGCCACCGGAATTTTCGTGACCAATGTTCGTCTGGGCGTCCAGCCCGTACACTGGTATGAAGGCCGCAGGCTCGAAGTGGACCAGCGCGGCGCTCGCTTGCAGGAGCTGATCGATGAAACGCCGTAGTGGCGCCTGGAAAGTGTTGGCGGGCATGGCGCTGGCGCTGGTGGCGGCGGCGCTGGTGCTGTTGCAACAGCTCGGCGCCAGCATGGATGAGCCTTCGCGGGCGGCTGCCGGGACACGCGTGCAGGTGCACACCGGAGCGAGCGTGCGCAGCGTGCTGGCCGAGCTGGCCAAGGCCCAGGCCGTGCGGCGGCCGCGCATGGTCGAGTGGTATCTGCGACTGCACGGCCAGCACCTCAACGCCCAGGCCGGCATCTATGAGCTGGCGGAGGGGGCCAGCGCGCGTACGATCCTCCGGCCAGATCAATGCCGGACAGGTCGTGCTCTCGCAGCTCACGATCGTCGAGGGCTGGACTTTTGCTCAAATGAGGTCGGCATTGAACGCCAGCGCCGATCTCGCGCACGAGTGGCGCGAACTCGATGACGGCGCCGTGATGAGCGCGCTGGGCCGGCCCGGCGTGGCGGCTGAGGGGCGGTTCTACCCGGATACCTACCGTTTCGCGGCGGGCACCGCCGACCGGCGGATCTATGAGCTCGCCATAGCCAGCATGAGCGTGCGCCTGCAACAGGAATGGCTGGCACGTGCACCCGGGTTGCCGCTTGACAGCGCAGATACTGCGCTGATTCTCGCTTCGATCGTCGAGAAGGAAACCGCCCGCGAGGACGAACGCGCCAAGGTCGCCGCGGTCTTCATCAATCGCCTGCGCATCGGCATGCGATTGCAGTCTGACCCGACCGTCATCTATGGTCTGGGCGCGCGCTACGACGGAAACCTGCGGCGGCGCGACCTGGAAGCGGATGGTCCCTACAATAGCTATACGCGCTACGGGCTCCCGCCAACCCCGATCGCGCTGCCCGGGGGTGCGTCGATTCACGCCGTGCTCCATCCGCTCGCCACCGACTCGCTGTATTTCGTAGCCACCGGCAAGGGCGACGGTAGTCACCACTTCTCGGCCAGCTATGCCGAACACAGCGCAGCGCTGCGCCAATTCCTGCGGCGTACCCACGCAACCCCCGACCGTGCCGTCACCGGAAGGTCGAAATGAGCGCCGGCCGGTTCATCACCCTCGAGGGCATCGAGGGCGCGGGGAAATCGACGGTGGCGCGCGCGCTCGAGATCGAGCTGGCGCGCCGCGGCCTGCCTGTGCTGCTGACACGCGAGCCCGGCGGCACGCCGCTGGCGGAATCCGTGCGCGAGCTGCTGCTGCGGCGTGGCGGCGAAGTGATGAATCCGCTTGCCGAGACGCTGTTGATGTTTGCCGCGCGCGCCGTGCACCTCGACAACGCCATTCGCCCGGCCCTGGACGCGGGCCGGTGGGTGATCTGCGACCGCTTTAGCGACGCGAGTTATGCCTATCAGGGCGGGGGCCGTGGAGTCAGCGTGGCGCTGCTCGACCAGCTGGCCGGTGCGGTGCACGCCGATCTGTGGCCGGCGCGGACCCTGCTGCTCGATCTGCCGGTGGCAACCGGGCTTGCGCGCGCGCGCGCGCGCGCCGCTGCGCCCGACCGCTTCGAGTCGGAGGAGCGAGCGTTCTTCGAGCGGGTACGCGCGGCCTACCTGGCGCGAGCGGCGCTGGAACCGCAGCGCATCCGTGTGATCGATGGCCAGCTGGCGGAGCCGCAGCTCGTGGCCGCTTCGCTCGCCGCGCTCGCAGATCTCCTGCCGAGCTCGCCCGCGTGAGCGCCACGGTGCCGCGCCCTTCGGGTCTGGACCTCTTCTGGCTGGCGCCGCAGGTGGCTGCGCTTGCAGCGCGCGCGCGCGCAAGGGCGGCTCCCGCATGCCCTGCTGATCCACGATTCACCGGGCGCTGGCGGCGGGGAACTGGCGCTGCTGGCGGCCCAGACGGCGCTGTGCACGGAAGCACAGGCTCCCTGCGGGCGCTGCCGTGACTGCCGGCACGTCGCTTCGCGTTCGCATCCGGACCTGTGGTTCGTGGTTCCGGAGGAGGAATCGATCCAGATCAAGGTCGAGCAGATTCGCGCCCTCAACGACACGCTGGCGCTCTCCAGCCACGGCACTGGCGCGAGCGTGGCGATTGTCAATCCGGCCGACATGCTCACTCCCAGCTCAGCCAACGCGCTGCTGAAAACGCTGGAGGAACCGCGGCCGGGCGTGCTGATCGTGCTGGTGGCGCTGGTGAGCGCGCGCCTGCCGGCGACCGTGCTGAGCCGCTGCCAGCGCTTGCGCGTCCAGGCACCCCCGCCTGAGGCCTGCGCGGCCTGGTTGCGTGAGCGCCGCGGCGAGGGCGACTGGGAAGCGGCGCTGGACGTGTTGGGCAATGCCCCGCTGCGGGCGCTCGAGGCCGATCCGGCCTTGTTGCGCTCGCTCCGCGATGAAACCGAGGCCCAGCTCGAGGGCGCACTGGCCGGCGCCATCGAGATCGCGCCGGCGGCCGAGCGCTGGGCGCAGCGCGATGGCTTCGAGCTGCGGCTCCTGTGTGCTGAGAACTGGGTCACACGCCGCATCGCGGCCCTGCTTGAGCGGTCCGGGTGTTTGACAGAATTGCACACTGGCGCGCACTTGCCAGCAGGCAAATTACTCTATGAATATACGGGGTCTGATCCGGCTCATGGACGCTCTGTACGAGCTCCGGCGGCTGGCGACGACGACGATCAACAAATCGCTCGCCGTGGAGCAGTTGCTCTGGCAGCTGCGTGCGGCGGGCAAGAGCTGAGACCTGATGGCAAAAGACAACCACGCCAGGAGCACCGAACCCACCGGGCGCAGCGAGACCCTGCCGCGCGCCGATCTGGCGCGCCCCGCCGCCGCCAAGCCCGGCTTGCTGACGCTGACGATCAAGGACAAGAGCGCGCTGTATCTGGCCTACATGCCCTTCATCACCAACGGTGGCCTGTTCATCCCGACCAACAGCAACTACCGCATCGGTGATGAGGTGTTCATGCTGCTGAACCTGATGGGCGAGGACGAGAAGCTCCCGGTCGCCGGCCGCGTCATCTGGGTGACGCCCAAAGGCGCGCAGGGCAAGCGCACCGCCGGCATCGGCGTGCAGTTCAGCGAACAGGATCGCGGTCAGACCCGCCACAAGATCGAGAATTACCTGGCCGGTGCGCTCTCGGGCGACAAAGCCACGCACACCATGTGACGGCGCGGCGGCGCGCCCCGAACCTAGCCCGGACGGCGCAGCTCGGGTTCGGCGCTCGACAGCCCGCCGCGCAGCACGTAGGCGTCGAATCCGCGCTCGAGCAGTATGAACGCGCCGGCCGCGCTGCGCCGGCCGGTATCGCAGTACACCACATAGGGCGTGGCGCGATCGAGCGTCGCCAGCTTCAGGCGGATGAAATACAGCGGAATGTTCAGCGCGCCCTCGATGGCGAGATTCTGGTATTCCGAGGGCAGGCGCACGTCGAGCCAGCTTGCCGCCGCGCTGGATGATGGCGCGGGCCTCGGGGTAGGTGAGCCACTGCTGCAGCGGCTCGTTCATGAGCTCGCGGAAATCCTGCTTGGACAGCCGCATCAGCACGCCATCGGTCAGCATGGTGATGGTGGCGTTGCGCTTGGCCTCGGATATCAGCGCTTCTTCGCCGAAAGTGTCGCCCACCGATAGCTCGGCCAGACGGATGCCCTCGCGATTGAGCGGCGTCTCGCGCGTCACCACGCACTTGCCGCTGACGATGGCGTAGAAGTAATCGCCCTCGGTCCCCTGCTGAATGATCACTTCGCCCGTACGGCAGGCGACGCGCTGCATGCGCATGAAGATCGCCTGGATGTTGGCCGGCGGAATGCGGTGGAAGGCCTTGGTCTGCAGGAGCGTGGTCATCCAGTCATCGCTGGCGCCGCCGCCGAAGTGCGCCTGCAGTTCACCGACTTCGTAGGTGCCGGTCTGGTCCCAGGTGATCATCATGTCGAGCAGCTCGGAGTCGACCGACAGGTATTCGATACTGTCGACGGCCCGGGCGGTGAGCCGGCGCGGGAGCTTGGGCGAGAGCGGATTCCTTGCCTCGGGCGTGCCGCCGCGGATCATGGCCACGGTACGCTCGCCTTCGCGCAACTCCACCATGCCGGCGATCAGCCAGTAGGTGCGCCGCTCGGTGTCACCTTCCTTGAACAGGTTGCGGTTGGCGGCGAGTTCGCTGATCGTGACCTTGCGGGCAAGGGCTGCGAGATTTTCATTCTTCATGCCGTCCAGCGGCGACAGCTTGCGCAGCAGTGCCACGTTGGCGGATCGGCCCTCACTCATGCGCGCACCTGCGTAACAGCGGTCCGGCCGATGTTAGCACAGCATATTTCGCCCTCACTGTGACGCGCGGATCAGGTGAGGGCCGACCAGCCTGCATCCGGATGAAAGCGCGTGCCATAACGCTGCTCAAGTTCCTGCAGGCGTGCGACCACTGCGGCCACACCGCGCGTGCGGGCATAATTCAGCGGCCCGCCGCGGAACGGCGCAAAGCCGGTGCCGAACACCACGCCGGCGTCGAGCAGGTCGGCATCGGCCACCACCTGTTCGCGCAGGCAGGCTGCGCATTCGTTGAGCAGCGCGAGAATCAGCCGATCGCTCAGGTCCGCGTTCGCGCCGGCGGTGATGGGTTCGCGCACCGCCTTGCCGTCCTGCCAGGCGTAAAAGCCCTGGCCGCTCTTGCGACCGAGTTTGCGCGCCGTGACCAGCTCACGCAGGCGCGCCGCGTACGGCGGCATCTCGCGCCCGAGTTCACGGGTGATGATTTCGCCCACATGGAGCGCGACGTCCAGGCCGACCACGTCGGAGAGTTCGATCGGCCCCATCGGCATGCCGAACTCCACCGCGACGCGATCGATCAGCGCCAGCGGCACGCCTTCGCCCGCCGCGTACAGTGCTTCGTGCAGATAGGGGAACAGCACGCGGTTGACCAGGAACCCCGGGCCGCTGCGGCAGGGGAGCGGGAGCTTGTCGAGCCGGCGTGCAAAGGCCATGGCGGCGGCGAGCGGCTCCGGCCGTGTCTGCGCCGAATGGATCACCTCGATGAGCGGCATCTGCGCGACCGGATTGAAGAAATGCAGGCCCACCAGGCGACCGGGATCGGCCAGCTGCGCCGCGAGGCGCTCGAGCGTAATGCTCGAAGTGTTGCTGCACAGCACCGCGCCCGCGGCGAGGCGCGGCTCAGCTTGCGCGTACAGCGCCCGCTTGGCGTCCAGATCCTCGAAGATGGCCTCGATCAGCACGTCGGCGAGCGGCACTCCGTCCCCGGCTACGTCAGCGCGAAGCCTGCGTTTGTGCCGCCGCACGATCGGCGGGATCGCGGATCCGCTTGCCAAACAGCGTCGCCGCCCGCTGCAGCGCGGGATCGATGAATTTCAATTCGCGATCCTGGAGCGTGACCTCGAGTCCGCGCAGCGCACACCAGGCCGCGATGTCGCCGCCCATGACGCCGGCGCCGATGACGTGCACGCGCTTGAGCGGCACTGCTGATTTGCCGCCGAGCGCCTTGAGCCGGTCCTGCAGCAGGAACATCCGCACCAGGCCGCGCGCGGCGTCGCTGGTGAACAGTCGCGCGATCGACAGCGCCTCGGCCTCGTACGCGTCATGGCCGCGGGCACCATAGCGTACCCACAGGTCGATGATGGCGTAGGGCGCCGGATAGTGCTCGCGGCGCGCCTGGCGCGCGACCCGCGCTTCGAGCGAAGCGCGCATGAACGGGCGCACGAGCGGCAGATTGAGCAGGCGATCGAGCAACGGCGGGCGTCGCGGCGCCGGCCGCTGCAGCAGGATCGCACGTGCCGCGCCATCCAGCTCAGACGCTGCGACCAGGCGGTCGACAAGTCCCACCGCCAGTGCACGCTCGGCCCGCACCGGTTTGCCAGTGAGCATCAGCTCCAGCGCGGCGCGGGCGCCGATCAGGCGCACCGCCCGTACCGTGCCGCCGAATCCGGGGTGGATGCCCAGCTGCACCTCCGGGAAACCCAGCGCCAGGCGCGCCGTCGTTGACGCCAATGCGGTAGCGGCAGGCCAGGGCCAGCTCCAGGCCGCCGCCCAGCGCGAAACCGGCCATGGCCGCGACCGTCGGGCAGGGGAGCGCCTCGAGCTTCGCGAACACGCGCTGGCCCACGCGAATGTGCGCCGCTGCCTCGTCGGCCGTGCGCAGTGTGGTGAACTCGCGGATGTCGGCGCCCGCGATGAATCCGGAAGTCTTGCCCGAGCGGACGATCAGTCCGGCCGGGGGCGCGGCAGCCAGCTCCGCCAGGCGCGCCTCGAGTTCGAGCAGCACCGGCTGGCCGAGCGTGTTGGCGCTGGCTCCCGGGCGATCAATGGTCAGGGTAGCGATGCCGCCGCTATCGCGTTCCAGCCGCCAGGCGTTGGTGTCGTTCATATGCAGCCCTTCAGCGTTTGGGAATTTCAAAATCACAGATCAGCGGACGATGGTCCGAATAGCGCACTTCCGGAATGCGGAAGCCCGTGACCTCGATGCCGGCGCTGACCAGGATGAAGTCGAGCTCCACGCGCGGCGACGCGCGCCGGATACGAAGGCAGGCCCAGCGTATTGGCACTGCGCAGGCCCGAGGCGCGCATGAACAGGTAGATCTCGTGCGTACCCCAGAACGTGTTGAAGTCGCCGGCGACGATCACCGGCTTGGTGGCCCCGGCGATCAAATCGTGGAGCGTGCGCAGCTGGTACTGGCGGTGGCGGTACTTCAGCGACAGGTGCACGAGGAACACGCAGACCTCGTCGAGCTCGAGCTCGATGATCAGACGCTTGATGCCGGTGTCGAAATAGTGGAAGCGCTCACCGGTGACACTCGGCGCCGCCAGCAGCGCGTTCGACTGCTTGCGCACGATCGGCACCAGGTGGTTGATGGAGCCCGAACCGTACTTGCACTCATAGGCGGTGTAGTGGCCGATCGAGTCGGCGATGTACTCGGCCTGGTTGACCATGCCGGTGCGTATCGAGCCGGTGTCGACCTCTACCAGGCCCACCAGGTCAGGATTTTCATTGCGGATGAACTGGGTAATCTGCTCGAGAACCCTGCGGCTGCTGCGCAGGTACCCGGCGCCGGGCACCGGCAGGTGAAACGCCGGGCCGGTGCCGGTGGCGTAGCGGATGTTGTAGACGAGCAGTCGCAACGCTATCCCTTTCCAGAGTAGGCAAGCTTCGGGTGGCACAGTACACTTAAAGCCATGTCCCAGCGCGATCCGATACGGGTATTCGTCACCCACACCTGGGAACAAAATGACGACTACCTGCGGGTGTTCGAGTTCCTCGAAAGCGCCCGCAATTTCTATTATCGCAATTGCAGCAGTCCGGATCAGCATCCGGTCGACAAATCGGTCGAGGGCCTGCGCGAGGAACTGCGCCGGCAGATCAGCCCCGCGGAAGTGGTGGTGGCGCTAGCCGAGCCTGCATGCCGTGAACCGCGATCTGCTGGTTTTCCAGCTCCACTATGCCAAGGCCAGCGACAAGCCGGTCATCTTGCTGCCGGGCTTTGGCCGTGAGGTGGCGCTGCCGCGCGACGTGGCCGGCCTGGCTGACTGCGCGCACCAGCTGGGACGAGCGGGCGTTGGTGGATGCGATCCGGCTGCAGGCGCGCCACGAAGACACGACGCGCTGGGACACGATCGAGTTCAAGATCGAGTGATGCTCAGGAATTGCTGGCGTGCTTGCTGCGGGCGCCGCTGCAGACCGCCGCCCTCGAGCGCCAGCAGCGCGGCCAGCGGTGCGTTGTTGCGTGGCGTGCTGCCAATGCGCGCCGGTCGAGCGCTGCGTCGAGCTCTGGTTCTGCATTTCCAGACCATAGAGGCGCACGATCAGTGCGGCGTAGCGCTGCGCTTCCTCGTTTGAAAACTTGCGCACCGAAGCGCGCACCACGTTGTCGCCAGGCAGCGCGCGCGCGGCATGCAGTGCATTGCGAGAGTTCCGCAAAATCCTGCTGCGTTTCCAGCGGCAGATCCTGTACGTCGATGTCGTTCGAGGTGATCGCAGTAGGCGGCGCTCAGTCGGTCCTTGAGTGCACCGTGTCCGGCCAGAGCAATGACCGCAGCTTCGAGTTGGTCGACGAATGCGTTGTTCAAGGGTCCGTCCTTAAGGCTCAGCGGGTCCGAAGCAGCGCCGTTGGGTGTGCAACTTCAGGTGATGCCTTAAATGTTCTTAATATCCAAAGGCTTGTATATCAGGGCTGTAGCGCGAGCATATCGCGTGACGCCTGCACTTATCAACGCATCTCTTTTGCATTCTCTGGCAGCCGGGCCGAGCCTGATTTCGCGCTAACTCATTTTGAAACAGCGTGCTATGGATTTTTTCTCATGCTTTATGTAACGTACAGACTGAGGGATTAATGCTTGGAGCCTGGTAGCCGGCTGATATCGTTGGCGATTCAGGGTGAGGTAGAGTCGGAACATGGTCGAGACCTGGCGCGGAATCTATCCGATCACCAGCTTCGTGCTCGAAGCGCTGGGCCGGAAGCGCGACGCCAGCGTCGACGGCAATCCTGTCGGCCGAAGAGCAGACCCTGCTGACGGTGGTGGAATTCTGGGCGGCCGCCGCGCACGGCACGCTGCAGGAGCACTTGCAGCCCGAACGTGCGCCACAGCCTGGACGAGGCGCGGCACGCCTTCGCCGCGCTCGGCGCGGTGCGCGTGGTGAGCCTGCTGCGCGTGGCGGGCGAAGAGCTGGCGGATCGCGCCCCTTGCGCCAGTCCGGAAGCGGACATCATCGAGCAGCTTGATGAACGGCTGTCGCAGCACCGACGACAACATCGAGGACCTGATCGCCCGCTACGCGGGCGTCATCGAGCAATCGGCGGAAAGCGCAGTCGCGCAATGATCCGTTGCCGGTTGCTGCCGATCGGGTGCCGGCGCGGCGCTTCGACGCGGCCGGCGTTGCGCACGTCGATCAGCGCGCCATCGTCGCTGCTGGCCATGCCGCTGATCGCCAACAGCGCCGTGCAGCTGGTGCTGAACCTCACCGACGTCTGGTTCATCGGGCGCATCTCCACGCAGGCGCTGGCCGCGGTCAGCGCGGTGCACTGGCTGGCGCATCGTCGTGCTGCTGGTGCTGTCGGGCGTGGGCATGGCGGTGCAGACCGTAGTGGCGCAGGCGCACGGCGCGCGGCGGCAGGCGCGGGCCGCGCAGGCGGTCTGGATCGCGCTGTGGGCCTTGCTGCTGTCCACGCCGCTGTTCCTGGCCGTGGGACTGTCGATCCGCGTCATGCTCGCGCCCTTTCGGGCTGCCGCCGCCTATCGTCGATCTGGCCTGCGGCCTTCTGGCTGCCGCGCGTCGGTGGTTCCTGCTTTGGGGCCGGCGTCTGGGCGCTGCTGGGGTTCTTCAACGGCATCGGCCGCCCACGCGTCACGCTGCTGGTCACCGCGGTGATGGCGGTGGCCAACGCGCTCTTCAACGAGATCTTCATTTTCCATCTGCACCTGGGCGTGGCCGGCTCCGGTCTCGCCACGATGGTGGCGCAGGCCTGTGGGCTGGCGATCGCGATGACGGCGTTCCTGCGCGGCCACTACCGGCGCGGCTACCGCACGCACCTGACCT
Source organism: uncultured Gammaproteobacteria bacterium (assembly GCA_963811485.1). Taxonomy (GTDB): domain Bacteria; phylum Pseudomonadota; class Gammaproteobacteria; order Steroidobacterales; family Steroidobacteraceae; genus FEN-1191. The sequence continues at coordinate 60,629 of CAWERO010000006.1, read as the reverse complement.
GGACGCCGAACCTGCGGCGCATCTGGGCGCAGCTGCGCATCGGCTTTCCGATGGGCCTGCTGATGGCCGCGGACCTGATCGGCTTCTCGTTGTTCCAGATCATGCAGGTGAAGCTCGGCGAAGTGGAGGGCGCGGCCTCGCAGATCGTCATGATCATGACGGCGATCGCCTACCTGCCCGGCGTCGGCATTGCGCTGGCCGGCACGACCCTGGTGGGGCAGGCGATCGGCGCCGGCGATCGCGGCTGGGCCTACCTGCTCGGGAATCGCGTGATCCTGATGACCGCGCTGTACATGGGCGGGATGGGCCTGCTGCTGGCGCTGGCCGGCCCCTGGCTGCTGCCACTGTTCATCGGCGTCGCCTGGTCCGGCGACGGTCGCGGTCATCGCCGCTCGGCTCGCAGCTGCTGTGGATCGCCGCGGCCTATCAATTCTTCGATGGCCTGAACCTGGCGAGCGGCCTGTGCTTGCGCGGCGCCGGCGACGCGATGGTGCCGGCCAGCGCTGGTCATTGCTGTCTCCTGGCTGGTGTTCGTGCCGCTGGCGCACATGCTGAGCTTTGCGCCCGGCCAGGGCTGGGTGAGATTTCCTGCCGCAATGGGGCTGGGGCGCGCGTGGTGGCTGGTTCAGCGTCGTCATCTACACCATGCTGGTCGGTCCCGCGCTGTGGGCGCGCTGGCGCTCGCGGGCCTGGCAACGGCTTACAATCTAGGCGCCATGCAGATCGCGATCTTCACCACCGGCGGCACCATCGACAAGGTGTACTTCGACGCCAAGGGTGATTACCACGTCGGCTCGCCGATGGTGCGCGAGCTGCTGGTGCATGCGCGCCTGGGCGAGATGCCCGACAATCACCGAGCTGCTGCGCAAGGACAGCCTGGAAATGACCGACGCGGACCGGGCAGGCGATCCGCGCTGCGGTCGAGGCGTGCGGCGCGGCGCGGATCCTCATCACCCACGGCACCGACACCATGGTGGCAACGGCCGGGGCGCTGATCGGGATTGGCGGCAAGACCATCGTGCTGACCGGCGCACTGCAGCCCGGTCGCTTCAGCGACAGCGACGCCGCCTTCAACCTCGGGCTGGCATTCGGCGCCGTCCAATTATGTTCAGCCGGCGTCTACGTGGTCGCCAACGGCACGGTGTTTCCGGCCGACCGGGTGCGCAAGAACCTGGAATTGAACCGTTTCGAGCCGCTCTAGCAGGGTTCTCCTTGCCATTCCTGCGCGCGGCTTTGCGAACTGGCGACCCGGGTCACAGACCGTACGCCGCGCGGCGCGCTAATTTCCTGACTTATGTCCCTGCCCGCGGCCCCGATTTCGCTGAAAACCCCGCGCCCGCCCATGCAGGCCAGCACCTGTGGGCAGCGCATCGTCGCCTCGCTTCCGCTTGCTGTGGGCCAAATGGGTTTCGCTGCACGATGCCGCCGGCAATATCTACTGGCAGCAGGGCGAGGTGCTGGGGCCGGCCGAGCGCGAGGCGATCCGCGTTGCGCTCGAAAGTTTCGTCGGCAAGGGCGCGCCGGCGCGCGTCAATCATCCGCTGCAGCGCGACCGCACCGCGCTGTTGCTGCGTGCAGAGGACGAGTTCCAGCCCTTCCTCGGCTTCGTGATGCTGGTGGTCGATGACCGCTGGTTGCGTGGCAAGGGCACCGCTGCGCCTGATCTGCCGATCCCCGTGGTGCGCGCCGTGCGCGAGTGGGGCGCGACGCTGGGCTGCGGCGCGCAGGGCCCGGCATCTGGCGGTTCGGCCTCGAGCACCGCCGAGTTGAAGGCGCCGCATATGGTCTCGTTGCTCGAGCGCGGTCCGCGGGTCGATGATGCCGAGGCCGATCGTTACCTGGAAAAGCTCCGCGCCTTCGACATGGAGCTGCACGCGCAGCACCTGACGCCGATCCAGGCCGGAGCACGCATCCGGCGCTATGAGATACTGATGCGCGCCGCCGGACACCCGGTCTCGGATGCCGCGCCGCAGGAGCTGATCGAGCGGCGCCGAAGCGCTGGGCCTCGGTGCGGTGCTCGACCGGCGCGTGGTGGGCGAATTGCTGGTCTGGCTCGCGCAGCGTTCGGAGATCTGGTCGGGCGAGCCGGCGCAGTTCTCGGTCAATCTGACCACCGGCTCGCTCAGTGACAGCAATTTCCTGAATTTCGTGCGGCTGTGCCTGGAGAAGGCGCAACTGCCGCGCGGCCTGATCGCCTTCGAAGCGCAGTACGAATTCTGCCGGCGCGAGCCGCAGTACTTCGCGCACCTGGCCGCGCAGCTCGAGCAGGCGGGTGCGGGCGTGGTGATCGACAATTTCGTCCTCAGCGACACCGGCATCGATCTGCTGATGCAGCCGGGCGTGCGGCTGGTGAAGCTCGACCCGCAACTCACTCACGACCTGGTGAACGATCGCGGCCATCAGGCGCGCGTGGCCGCGATCGCGCAGGCCGCGCGCGTCGCCGGCGTCCACGTGGTGGCCAAGAACGTCGAGTGCGAGAAATCCCAGGCGCTGCTGCAGGCGCTGGGCGTCGATTTCATGCAGGGGTATCGGCACCAGCGCGCCGGCGCCGCTGCAGGCCATCGACGCGCAGCGCGAGCTGCGCGTCGAGCGCCAGATCGTCGATCCGCACTACGGCGAGAACGCCGTCGGACGCGGAGCCACGCCTCGCCGCCACCGGCTGACCCGCGGCGTGACGGCGACTGACGAGCCAAGGCCCTGGAATCGTCGAGCGGCGCAGAGCCGGCGAGCGCCGCTCGCAACACCGCGCGCGCGTGGTTGCCGGCGGCTGGCACGCGCGCCGCCGCAATCCACGGCGCGACGAAACGCTGCGCCCCGGATTCGTAGACTGGCATGCGCCACAGTGGTTTGCCGCCGCGCTCATCGTGCTGCTGCTGTCGATGGCCGACACTTTCCTGACGCTGGTGCTGGTCCAGCACGGCGCGATCGAAATCAATCCGCTCATGGCGCCATTCGTGATCGGCGGCGGACGCAGCTTTGCCTTCCTGAAGCTCGCGCTCACCGCCTCGGCCGTGACGGTGCTCGTGATCGCTGACACGCGTGCCGATCTTCGGCCGCCTGCTCGCCGGACCGATCCTGGTCGGCACGGCCTTTCTGTACGCGCTGCTGATCAGCTACGAGCTGTGGCTGGTCGATCGTTTCATTAGCTTGAGCGCTTACTGTAAAATCACCTATGTCCTGACCGGGTCCCGCTGCAGATACTCTGCGCACGGAACTTACCGGGACCTAGTCCAGTCTGAACGTGTCGATGAGCCAGGGGACCAACAACGAGCTGGTTGCCGCGCGCCTGCATCGCGTGCCCTGGTGGCGTGCAGCCTTCGGTCGGTTTGTCATCGAAAAGCGACGCCGTCGCCACCAGGCGACACTCGATCACCTGGCGGAGCGCGACGTCACCGACACCATCGGTGAAGCCGATGTGAATTCCTGGCTCGAAACGCTCGAGGGTGAAACGCGGCGCCAGACGTGGCAAGCACCGCGATCCCTAGTTGCCGCGGCGCGGATCCGCAGCCCGGCCTCAGAAAGTCACTCCCGCCCGCACATAGTAGAACGCGCCGTTCATGCCGATCGGCGAGAGTACGTCGTACGGAAAATTGCCGATGTAGTTGATGTCGTCGCTCGACAGGTCCGGGTACACATCGAGCACGTTGTCGGCGCCGAGGGCCACGCGACAGCTGCGAGGTGATTTTGCATTCGGCTTCCAGGTCGAGCTGCGACTTGGCCGAGTAGGTCTGCGTGGGCTCGAAGCCGCCGCCGAAATCGAACACCCGCGTGGCGCTCCCGTAGCGCGTCACCCGCCCGAGCAGCGACCAGCGCGGATCGCTCCACTCCGCCGTCAGGATGGCCTTGTTCTTGGGCGCCGCATCCTCCGAGCGTGTTGCGCTCCTCGACCCCGACCAGCGCGGTCGTGACGTTGAGCGCGGCCAGCTGCGCCGGCGTGGCCTTGACGCCGTTGATCCGTGTCTTTCGCATAAGAGTACGCGCCGGTCAGCCTGAAGGTGCCCCCGGCGAGGGCGGCGCGAAAGTTGGCGACGAGATCCACGCCCTCGGTCTGCGTGTCCACGGCGTTGGTGAAGAAGTTGACGCCTCGACGCCGGCAAGCCCGAACTGCGTCTGGATCAGAGCGCTCAGCTCGGTGCTCTGCAGCCGCTCCGAGATGGTGATGCGGTCCTTGACTCTGATGTGGAAATAATCGACGGTCAGGCTGAAGTGCTCGGCCCCGGCCAAGGTGAAACCACCGCTCCAGTTGACCGATTTCTCGGCGCTTGCAGGTCCTGGGCGCCGAGCGCGCGGGCAATGGGGCTGGACACGGGCAGCGTGAGCACGTGCGCCAGCGCACCGCCATCGCCAAAACTCGTGGAGGTCAGCTTGTAGGAAACCTGGCTGAGCGAGGGGGCGCGGAAACTGTTGGACACGGCGCCGCGCAGCGCGAAGGCGGGCGTGATCTTGTAGATGCCGCTGAGCTTGCCGGCGACGGCGTTGCCGAAATCACTGTAGTGCTCGAGGCGTCCGGCCACATCGACCAGCAACTCGCTCAGCGGGTGTAGCGACAGATCGGCGTACACGCTGCCGACATTGCGCGAGGTATTGGCCGCGTCGGCAGGCGTTCAGTCCCGGTCCAGCCTGTGCGCCGGCGCTACTTGTCCGTGAAAGGTCCGGCGGCGTAGGAGGCCGGATCGCCGGCGCCGGTCTGGTATTTCTCGTGGCGGTATTCGGCGCCGACGGCCAGGTCTGTCGGCTGCGCCAGGCCGCATCGATCTGGCGCGTGGCGTCGAGCATCGAGCGTCAGCTGATCAAACTTGAAATCGCCGATCTTGAAGCGGGTCGGGCTGGTCGGTGCCCAGTGAGGCATTGAGTGAATGCTGCAGGCCATAGTCGAACGCGTTCTCGCCGAAGGTCAGGCTGCTGTCCCAGGACCAGGCGGATGCCGTGCCGCTCAAGCCGCCGATGATCGACAGATCCTTGTTGACGCCGGTGGTCTGCGGGCGATAACCGTTCGGGTAGACCGCAATCTGGTTGCCGGAGCTGTCGGGGTAGCGGAAGAAGGCCGCACCCAGCGAATCGCGATGATCATAGGTCGCGAAGGAATAAAACTCGGCGCCGCTCGCCAGTGGCAGCGCGCAGCGTTGTACCAGAGGTCCTTGTCCTTGGCGTCGCCATCGCCGGGTGCGAAGTTGCGCTGCCCGAGCGTAGCATCGTTTGCCGGCGTCTCGCTGTCGGAAATGAAGAAGCCACCGCCGTCGAAGCCGGCGCGATTGGTGCTGCCGCGATGGCGGAACTCGGCGCCGACGTCGAGGAAGCCGCCGCCGAGCGCAAAACCGTGCTTCAGCTGCGCGACCGTCGTGCCGCCATCGCGCAGCGACTGTCCGGTGGGCTCGAAGGAAGTGCGGTTCTGGCCGTAGCTGAGGCTGGCTTCGCCCCCGCTCGCGCTGTCGTCGAGGATGACGTTGATCACGCCGGCGATGGCGTCCGATCCGTACTGAGCGCCCGCGCCATCGCGCAGCACCTCGATACGCTTGATGGCATTGAGCGGAATGGAATTGAAATCGACCGGCGTCGTGCCTTTGCCGATCTTGGCTTCGAGATTGACGATGGCGGAGGTATGTCGCCGCTTGCCGTTAACGAGCACCAGTACCTGGTCCGGGCTCATGCCGCGCAGCTGCGCCGCGCGCACGTGATCGGCGCCGCCCGAATTGGACTGGCGCGGAAAATTGAACGACGGCGCCAGCGACTGCAGCGCCTGGCCGAGTTCGCCGGCCACCGCGCCGGTCCGCGCCGACTCGCGCGCCGTGAGCACGTCGACCGGCACCGGTGAATCGAGTACGGTGCGTCCCTTGACGCGTGTGCCGGTGACGATGATTTCATCGAGCGTGTCATTGGCCGCTGGCCCGGTCGGCGGCGCGGTGGGCGCGCCTGCAGCAAAGGCCGGCAGGGCAATAAGTACGGCGGCCGCAATGATACGATCTCATGGTCTGTCACTCCCTCGATCTGGTCTTGCCCTAACTGTCCGGATAGCTGGATGTTCTAATGCGCCACGCCGGGGACAGTGCTGCCCCTATGCTATAAATTGAGCCTGATTCGTGCAACTGAACTGTGGTGCTGAATAATGAATGATGTTATGCATGCCGTAAGCCGCAGCCGCCAGCTGTCGGTGTGGCATGCCGTGTCGGTCTGCGTGGGCATGGTGATCGGCGCCGGGATATTCTCCACCACGCCGATGGCCGCGGCCAATGTCTCGAGCAGCGGCGCGCTGCTGCTGGCCTGGGCCTTCGGCGGCGCCATGTCGCTGGCCGGTGCGCTGTGTTTTGCGGAGATGGCCGCGGCCTTTCCCGACGCCGGCGGCGACTATTACTTTCTCTACAAGGCCTACGGGCCGCGCCTCGGGTTCCTGTTTGCGTGGTCGCGCTTCGCAGTGATCCATACCGGCTCGATGGCGATGCTCGCCTTTGTGTTCGGCGACTACCTGGGGCAGGTGATCCACCTGGGTGCGCACGGCAGCGCCGATCTTTGCCGCGCTGATCGTCGTGCTGCTGGTCGGCGTCAACCTGGCGGGCATACGCTTCGGCATCCATACCCAGGTGGCGCTGATGAGCGTGGTGCTGTTCGGCCTCGTCAGTGTCGGTGCCGCCGGCGCTGTGATCAGCTTGCCAGGGCGTGCCGCCGGCGCATGCCGCCTATCTGCCGGGCGCGGCGCCAGTGACGCACCTGGGTACCGCGCTGGTGTTCATTTTCCTCGCCTATGGCGGCTGGAGCGATGCCGCGACGCTGTCGGCGGAGATGCGCGATGGCGAGCGTGGCATCAAGCGCGCGCTGCTGCTGGGCATGAGCGACGGTGACCGTGCTGTACCTGGTGGTCAACTGGGCGCTGTTGCGCGGCCTCGGGCTCGCCGGGACTGTCGGTCACCGATGCGCCGGCCGCGGAGCTGATGCTGCGCGCGTTCGGCAGGCCGGGGCAGCTGCTGATCGTCACGGTCGTTGCGCTTGACTTCGATCACCGTGCTGAACGCGCTGCTGATCGCCGGGCGCGCGCACCACCTACGCCGCGGCGCGCGACACGGTGACGCTGCAGCGGTCTCGGGCGCTGGCACGTGGTGCGCGGCACGCCGCCGGCTGGCCATCCTGGCGATCGGCGCGGTGGCGCTGCTGCTGGTCGGTTTCGGCGCCTATACGCGCCAGGGCTTTGCCACGATGGTGGACTACCTCTCGCCCGTCTACTGGTTCTTCCTGACGCTGAGCGGCGGCGCGTTCTTCATCCTGCGGCGGCGCTATCCGCGGCGTGCGACGCCCGTATCACGCGCCGTTCTACCCGCTGTTGCCGCTGGCGTTCGTGCTGGGCAGCGTCTACGTGCTCTACAGCAGCCTGGCGCACGTCAAGGTCGGCGCCATCACCGGCGTCGTCGTCATGCTGGTCGGCGTGCTGCTGCTGCTGCCGATGCGCTTCGTCGCGCACCGCAGGAAAGCTGACAGCGGAGCGCGGATAGCCTCACACTAGCGGCCGCGCGCCGCGCGCGGAGGGTGATTGATGGCTGACACATATCACAAACGCAAGGTCGGCAAGCGGACGCTCTCGCCCGTCACGCAGATGATGGGCTTCGGCTACGACCCGCACCTGTCGGAGGGCGCGCTCAAGCCGCCGGTGTTCCTGACCTCGACCTTCGTATTCCGCACCGCGCAGGACGGCAAGGATTTCTTCGACTACACCTCCGGGCCGCAAGCCCCTGCCCGACGGCGCGCGCGGCGGCCTGGTCTACTCGCGCTTCAACAATCCGAATCTCGAAGTGCTCGAAGATCGCCTGGCGCTGTGGGACGAGGCCGAATCCGCGGCGGTGTTCGCCTCCGGCATGGCGGCGATCGCGACCACGCTGCTCGCCTACCTGAAGGCCGGGGACGTGCTGCTGTTCAGCCAGCCGCTCTACGGCGGCACCGAGACGCTGATCGCGAAGGCGCTGCCGAACTTACGGCATCCGCAGCGTCGGCTTCACCGACGGGCTCTCGAAGGCGGACGTGGATGCGGCGGTCGAGCAGGGCGATGGAGCTCGGCCGCGATTGGCCTGATCATGACCGAGACGCCGGCCAATCCCGACCAACGCGCTGGTCGATCTGGCGCTGATGGCGGACACCGCCGACGAAATCGGGCGCCGCCAGGGCCATCGGCCGCTGGTGGTCACCGACAACACCATGCTCGGTCCGCGTCTACCAGCAGCCGCTCAAGTGCGGCGCCGACCTCAACATCTACTCGCTGACCAAGTACGTCGGCGGCCATTCCGACCTGGTCGCCGGCGGCGTATCCGGCAGCCGCGAGCACGTGCTGCCGATCCGGCTGCTGCGCGGCGCGATCGGCACGCAGCTCGACCCCAACTCGTCGTGGATGCTGCTGCGCTCGATGGAGACGCTGCAGCTGCGCATGGAGCGCGCCAGCGCCAATGCCCGCACGCGTGGCCGAGTTCCTGGCGACGCACCCGAAGGTGAGTTCGGTCAACTACCTGGGCCTGCTCGAGCCCGGCGATACGCGCCGCGCGGTCTTCGACCGCCAGTGCAGCGCCGCCGGCTCGACGTTTTCGTTCGAGGTGCAGGGAGGCGAGGCGGCGGCGTTCCGCTGCCTCGACGCGCTGAGCGTGATCAAGCTCGCGGTGAGCCTCGGCGGCACGGAAAGCCTCGCGAGCCACCCGGCCGCGATGACCCATTCGGGTGTGCCGGCGGAGGTGCGGCAGCGCCTCGGCATTTCGGAGTCGATGATCCGCCTCTCGGTCGGCATCGAGGACGCGCAGGACCTGATCGAAGACCTGCGCCAGGCGCTCGAGCAGGTCTGAAGCCATGAAGAGCAAGAAGGAAATCGTCGACAACTGGCTGCCGCGCTACACCGGCACGGCGCTGGGCGATTTCGGCCCATACGTGCTGCTCACGAACTTCGGCAACTACCTGGAGGTGTTCTCGCGCCTCGTCGAATGCGCCGATCGTCGGGCGGATCGCTCGATGCCCAATGCCACCGGCGATGGCATCACCATGATCAACATCGGCATGGGCAGCGCCAACGCCGCCACGGTGATGGACCTGCTCTCGGCGGTGGCGCCGAAAGCCGTGCTGTTCCTCGGCAAGTGCGGCGGCCTGAAGCGCAAGAACCAGATCGGCGACCTGGTGCTGCCGATCGCCGCGATTCGCGGCGAGGGCACCTCGAACGACTACCTGCTGCCCGAAGTGCCCGCGCTCCCGGCCTTCAGCCTGCAGCGCGCGATCTCGACCATCATCCGCGACCTGGCCTGCGACTACTGGACCGGCACGGTCTACACGACCAATCGCCGCGTCTGGGAGCACGACGACGAGTTCAAGGCCTACCTGCGCAAGACGCGCTCGATGGCCATCGACATGGAAACGGCGACGATCTTCGCCGCCGGCTTCGCCAATTCGATCCCGACCGGGCGCGCTGCTGCTGGTGAGCGACCAGCCGATGGTGCCCGAGGGCGTGAAGACCGAGGCCTCGGACCGCCGCGTGACCGACGTGTTCGTCGAGCGTCACGTGCAGATCGGCATCGAGGCGCTGCGCCTGATCCGGCGCCACGGCAAGAGCGTCAAGCACCTGCGATTCGACGAGTAGTCGAGCCGGCAACGCGCCCGGGATGAGCGCTGCCGCAGGCTCCTGCAGCGCCGCAGTGCCTCGTCGGCGTAGAAGCGCTCGAACAACGGCGGCAGGTCATTCACGATGCTGGTGAGCTGTACTTCCACGCGGTGCACGAGCGCGTGGCAGTTCAGGCAATACCACTCGAAGCCATCCAGCATGCCCGGCCGGCCGTTGCCGTTCGACGACCAGGCCGATGCTGCCAGGTTCGGGACGCTGCGGTGAATGCCGGAAGTGCGGCGGGATCAGCGTCACGTCACCTTCCTGCAGATGCAGCTCGCCCGGCGTGCCGTTCACCATCGTGCGCAGACTGATGTTGCCGCGCAGCTGGTAGAAGAATTCCTCGTAGGGGTCGTCGTGGAAATCGAGCCGCCGGTTGGGTCCGCCGACCACCTGCACGATGAAATCCGTGCCCTCCCAGATCTGCTGGTTGCACACGGGCGGGCGCAGCAGGTGCGCGTGCTCGGCGATCCAGCGCTGCAGGTTGAGTGGCGTGACGTTCAATTCGGCAAGTCTCTCCCGTTCGCCGAGAATAGCAAGATCTGCGATGATTGACGGCAAATGAATCCGCGTCGCGTCTGTGTGTTGTGCGGTGCCGCCGCTGGCGCGGCGCCCGGGTTTGCGGCTGCCGCCGCGGCGCTGGGCGAACTGCTCGCGGCCGGTGGAAGTGAAATCGTCTACGGTGGCAGCAGTTCGGGTTGCATGGGCGCGCTCGCCGATGCCGCGCTCGCGGGCGGCGGTCATGTCACGGGCGTGGTGCCCAGGCAGCTGATCTCCAGCGAGCGACCCGCACCAGCGCCTGACCGATCTCGAGATCACCGACGATCTGGCCTCGAGGAAGTTGCGCATGTTCGCGCGGAGCGATGCCATCATCGCGCTGCCGGGCGGTACCGGCACGCTGGACGAATTGCTCGAAGCACTGACGATGAAGCGGCTGGGCTTCCTCGGGCATCCCATTGCAGTGGTCAACGTGCTGCACTTCTACGACCCGTTCGTCACGCTGCTGGCACAGTGCATCGACGAAGGATTCGCCGATCGCACGCAGCGCGGGCTGTTCGATGTGCTCGCCGAAGTTGCCGCGGTGAGCGCGTGGCTGCGGCGCTGAAACAGGCTAAAGCAGCGCTGTCACCAGCACGACCGCGATCGCAACCGGGCACAGGTAGCGCAGCAAGGCGATACACAGCGTACGCGCGCGCGGGCCGCTCTCGGCCAGCTGCGCGGTCACGAGTGGACGCGCGACCAGCCAGCCGATGAACACACTGGTGAGCAGAGCGCCCACCGGCAACAGCATGTTCGAAGCAATGTCGTCGCTGATGTCGAATACCGTTTTGCCGGAAAAGCGTCCGAGAAAATCAAGCGGATATCGGTGCGACCACAAATTGAATGACAGCATCGATGCGAGGCCCAGGAGCCAGGCGGCCGCAGCCGTCGTGAACACCGCGAAAGCGCGGGGCATGCGCCAGCGTTCGACCAGCCAGGCAATAATCGGCTCGAGGATCGCGATCGTCGGCGTGAAGGCTGCGAACACCAACAGCACGAAGAACAGCGTGCCGAGCAGACGTCCGCCTGGCATTTCCGCAAACACCGTCGGCAGCACATCGAACACCAGCGTGATGCCCTGCGCAGGATTCATGCCATAGCGGAACACGAGCGGGAATACCAGCAGCGAGGCGAGCAACGACACCAGCAGGATCGAGCCCGCGACGATCAGCGCCGAGCGCAGCAGCGAGGTGCCGGTGGATACATATTGTCCATAGGCGATCATCATCGCCATGCCGACGCCCGTGGCGAAGAAAGCCTGGCCGATTGCGGCCAGCACGACCTGCGGCGTCACCTGCGACCAGTGCAGGCCAAAGGCGAAATCGAGTCCATGGCGCACGTCGCCTACTGCGAGCGCGTAGGCCACGAGGATGCACAGCAGGATCAGCAGCGCCGGCGCGCGGATCCGGTTGGCGAGCTCGATGCCACGGTTTACGCCGCGCGCCGAAACCAGCGCCACGCAGGCAAGAAAGGCCAGGTGCCATGCAGCCATCTGCCCAGGATCGGCGAGGAAGGACTGGCGGAGCGCGGCGACGGCCGCGTGGCTCTGGTGATCGAGCTGGCCGCGCGCGCATTTCCAGGCGTAGGCGAGCACCCAGCCCGCAATGACCGTGTAGTAGGACGCGATCCAGAACGCGGCCACGCTCCCCAGCACGCCGATCGCGCGCCAACGTCGCGACAGACCAGACTGCACGGCCACGACCCCTGCCGCTCGCGGCGCATTGCACTGCGCCTGACGGCCGATGGCGAATTCCGCAACCAGCAAGGGCACGGCGATCAGCAGCAGCGCAAGCACGAATATGAAAATGAACGCGCCGCCGCCGCTGGTGCCGGCCAGGTACGGAAAGCGCCAGATACTGCCGAGACCCACCGAGGCGCCGACGGCGCTGATGTAGAAGGCGGTCGCCGAAGACCAGGAACTATGGTTGCGTGGAAGCTTGCTGCAAGCTCGGGACTCCTGCTCCCTACGCTAGCAGAAAAAGGGCCGCGCCCCGGAAGAGGCGCGGCCCATGCCTCGTCAGGCCAAGTAGCGCGGTGATCGGCTCAGAACTTCCTCTGAATCGACACCCCGAAGGTTCGCGGCTGATTGGTCAGGAAGCCGACGCGGGCCCGGCGGCCGCGCTCGCGGTCGACCGACAGATAGGCGATCTCGTCCGTCACGTTGTTGACGTAGGCGCCGACGTCCCAGCCGGCGGCGCGAATGCCTGCGCGCAGGTTGACGATCTGGTACGAGGGCAGCTTCGGGTCAAAGGTGAAGCCGTTGACCGTCGGGTTGCCGAAGTGGAAGAAGGCTCCGCCATCCACGGTGCCAAAGCCCGCAACCTCGTCGCCGATCTGCGTGTAGGAGTCACCGACGTACTGGCCGACCACGTTGGAGTAGAAATCCCACTTGTTGGCGAACGCCGTCGGCAGCGTAAAGCCGATGCTGGCCACGGCCTGGAGCTTCGGTGCGGTCGGCATGCGCGCGCCCGAGACCATGCCGGCGATGGGGTTGCCGGCATTGTCGAGCACCGACGACTGCAGCTTGGCATCGGCGTAGGTGGCCGAGATGCCGAAGTCCCAGTTCTCGTTCGGCGCGGGCGAACAGCTCGGCCTCGATGCCTTCGCTGCGTGCCTTGGGCACATTGAAGACTACGCGCGAGGAGCAGCTGCCGGCATCGGCCGGAACCTGCAGGTCCTTGATGTCGGAGTAGAAGGCCGCGACGTTGAAGCTCACGCGGCGGTCGTTGAAGCGCATCTTGGCGCCGACCTCGTAGTTCCAGGCCCATTCGTCCTTCCAGTCCGGGTGCCCGCCGAAGCTGGCGAGATCGCCCGCCGTGCACAGCGGCGCGTTCAACGGGTCGTTGATGCCACCCAGGCGGAAGCCGCGCGAGGCCTCGACGTTGATCTTGATGTCGTCGGAGGGCTCGAACGACAGGATCGCGCGCGGCGCCAATCCATTGGACGAGGTCGACCCCGGGATCGGAGTCGGGCCCGACGGTGCCGAGAACAGGCCGCCGAAATACAGCGTGCGGTCCTCGTCGAAAGCGGAACCAGCGCGCACCGGCGGTCAGCGAAGTGTTGTTGCTGAACTTGTAGTTCAGTTCTCCGAAGGCCGCGTACTGCGTGAAGTTGTAGTGCAGGTCGGAGAAGAAGGGCGTATCGGGCGGTGCGCCGTTCGCGGCGCTTGTGTACGCCGGATTGTTACCGGTGAGCGCGTTCGACGATGGCGTCGTACCCAGGCGTCGGCAGGTCCTGGCCGTAGTCGCGCTTGAGGTGCTCGAAGTAAAGGCCACCCAGCCACTGCAGGGCATCCGTTGCCGTTCGAGGCCAGGCGCAGTTCCTGGCTGAGCGCCTTGAGATGATGGCGGTCATACAGCGGCGAGTTCGTGCGCACGTCGGCCGAAGTGCCGCCGAACTGGTAGGTCACGCTGCCGGTGAGCTGGCTGGCATCGCGCAGCACCGTGATCTTGCGGTCGGTGTACGAGGTGATCGAGGTCAGCGTGGCCACGCCCGCGTCGACCGCGAGCTTGAGGTCGCCGAGCTTGAAGTCGTCATCGATGCCCTCGCGGAACTGCCGGTACTGGCCGCGCTCGCCCAGGTTGATGGCCGGTTCCGTGGTCGTGTACGGATTGCCGAGGATGTTGTACACGTCGATGCGCGGATAGCCGTCCGTCGTGAGCTTCTGGTAGACCAGGCGCGGCGTGACCGTCAGCACGTCGTTCGGCTTCCAGGTGAAGGCGGCGCGCACGCCGTCCTTCTTGCCGCTGTTGGCGCCTTTTTCGACGCTGCCGTTCGGGCCGTAGGCCGTGATGAAGCCCGGCAGTTCGTCGTGGTAGCCCACCAGGCGCAGGGCGGTGGTGTTGGAGGTCGGCAGGTTGATCGCGCCCTTGATGTCGCCACCCGTGCCGCCGTTGCCGACCGTCGAAGCACCCAGTTCGGCCGAGCCTTCCTGGACGCCCAGCTTCGGCTGCGCGGTGATGTAACGCAGCGTACCGGCGATCGACCCGGAGCCGAACAGCGTGCCCTGCGGGCCGCGCAGCACCTCGAAGCGATCCAGGTCGAAGAGGTCGAGGTCCGGCGTGAACAGGGCGACCGAAATCGGCGATTCATCCAGGTACACGCCGACCTGCGGCTTCACACCGGGCTGGTCGCGAATCACCTGGCCGGCGCTGACGCCGCGGATCGCGATCTGGCTTTGACCGGGCCCAGATCGGTAATCGTCAAGCCGGCCACGTTGCGGGCCAGCTCGACGACATTGCCGGCGCCGCTGGCGCGGATCTGATCGGCCGTCTGTGCGGCGACCGAGAACGGCACATCGTGGAGCGAGGTCTCGCGCTTCGTGGCCGTGACCACGACCTCCTCGAGTCCGGCGCCCTTCGCGGGTGCCGCGGCCTGTTGCGCCTGCGCGCTCCAAGCGAGCACTGCGGAAATCGCAGCCAACTGGAAGCCACGGGTGTGCTTGCTGATGTTCATCGCCTCTCCCCCTTGAATCAGAAATATCGGCTGGCGCTTGTTGCATTCATGATCTAGGCGCCAGAGTACTATTATGGTGCGATTTCAGACTTAAGAACAACATCGTTGTGAAAAAGCCACATTCGGGTGCCGGCGTGGGTGCGCAGCCTGGTCATCGCGATCGTGCGTTATGCTGCCGCTGCGTGCCGCGACTGCCCTAGTCCCAGACTTGGAATTCTGTCATGAACACCCGACGTCAGTTTCTTTCCCGCGCGCCTATCGGCCTGTTGACCGCGGCCGTGGCCTGCAGTGGCCGGGCCAGCGCTGGCGATCCGCCGATCGCAGTTTCGCCGCCAGCGGCCGCGCCACCGGGTGCGCCGCCGGTTTTCGGCGTCGGAGCCGGGCAGGGACCGGCAGTGACGCCGGGCACCTTCGCGGAGGCGGAGAAGCTGATGCAGGTGACGATGAACGATGCCGAGCGCGCGCAGGCTGCTGCGAGCTGGCGGAACGATCTCGCACCCTACCTCGAGCGCCGTACGGGCCCGCGCATGCTGGCGATTGGGCCGGCGGATCTGCCGGCGCTGCTGTGGAATCCGCTCATGGGGGCGCTGCCGCCGGCCCCTGCGCAGGGGCGTTTCCTGCGCACGCCCGACGCCCATTCACCGCTGCCCGATACGGACGATGCGATCGCTTTCGCGCCCGTGACGGCGCTGTCGCGCTGGCTGGCCTCGCGGCAACTCAGCTCGTCGCAGCTGACGCAGATCTACCTGCAGCGCATCGCGCGCTTCGACGCGAAGCTGCGCGCGGTCATTACCGTGACGCGCGAGCACGCGCTGCAGCGCGCGGCGCAGGCCGACGCCGAGATCGCCGCTGGCCACTACCGTGGTCCGCTGCACGGCATTCCCTATGGCGTGAAGGATCTGCTCGACACTAAGGACATTCCCACCACCTATGGCGCCGAGATATTCCGCAACCGCATTCCATCCGCTGATTCCGCGGTGGTGCGCCGCCTGGACGAGGCGGGCGCGGTGCTCATCGCCAAGCTGTCACTCGGCGCTCTGGCGCTGAATGACATCTGGTTTGGGGGCCAGACCATGAATCCGTGGCTGACGGAGGAGGGTGCATCCGGCTCGAGCGCCGGGCCGGGCGCCGCGACTGCGGCCGGGCTGGTTGCGTTTTCGATCGGGAGCGAGACCGGTGGCAGCATCGTCAGTCCTGCGATGCGCTGCGGGGTCACGGGCTTGCGCCCGACCTTCGGGCGGGTGGCGCGCACCGGCGCCATGACATTGTGCTGGTCGCTCGACAAGCTCGGGCCGATGACGCGCTCGGTCGAGGACGCGATGATCGTGTTGCAGGCCATCAACGGCGCCGACGCAGGCGATGCTTCGAGTGTTACCAGCCAGCTCGATTTCGACGCGGCGGCGCCCGTGGCGGGGCTCAGGGTCGGTTACCTCGCGAACTGGATGAACGCAAGTCCGGCAACGCCGATCGATCGCGCCGCCATGGAGGTGATGAAGAAGCTGAACATGGAACTGGTTGAAGTGACACTGCCCGACTGGCCCTATGATTCAATGCTGACCACCCTGTTTGCCGAGGGCGCGGCCGCGTTCGAAGAACTCACGCTGAGCCACGGACTCGACCAGCTCAAGATGCAGGTCAATGACGCCTGGCCCAACCTGTTTCGCCAGGCACGGTTTCTCTCCGCCGTGGACTTCGTCCAGGCCGACCGGTTGCGGCGCAAGGTGGCGCTGGAGATGGCGCGCATCTTCCGTCAGGTTGACCTGCTGCTGGTGCCCTCGCTCCGCGATGAGCAGCTCACGATCACCAATGCGACCGGTCATCCGTCATTGACGATGCGCGCCGGGTTCGTGCAGGTGTCGGAAGCGCGCAGTGACTGGGCTCCCGATCCGGCGCGCCCCTTGCCGACTTTCAATCCGCCGCGGCGCGTGCCGCACGGCATTACGCTGATCGGCCGGTTGTTCGACGAAGGTCTACTGGGGCAAGCGGGCATCGCGCTCGAGCAGGCGCTGGGCGTGGTGCACGAACGCCCGGCCGGATTCTAGCCGCCGCTCAGATCTTTTCGACCACCACGCGGCCTTTCGCGTTGACGTACACATGGTAGCGATGGCCGTCCTTGCAGGTGGCCACGTAGTCGCTGTCGGCGTTGCGCTTGGCGTCCACCACCTGATCGCAGGGTTGCCCCTGCAGCGCAATGGTGGCCATCAGGTCCTTGCTGAACGAGTCGTCGGCCAGGACTGGTGCGCCGCCCAGCGCGGCAGCAACAAGGGTCAATGCGAATGTCGAAGAGTGCGGTTTGTTCATATAGTGCATCCGTAACTTGCGTGGTCCGTGGTCAAATGGCCGTGAGCTTGGCAGGATCGTTCAGCAGGCCCCAGATGGCCTCACGCGAAGCGCTGATCGCCGTCGCCAGCGGCGGATCGCCGTCTTGCAGGAGCGTCAGAACCTTGAGCATCAGCAGATCGTAGCGCTGGCGCAGGCTTGCCAGCGGCGGGTCGCTGGCGCCGCGATGGTGCGCACGAAATACATCCAGGAGATCGTCGACCTGGTTCTTGAGTGACAGTTTGGTAAACAAACCAATGGCGCGCGTGTCGCGCAATCTTCGCTCAAGCGCACTCAGGTCCAGTGCCGGAACCGCCGGCGGCAAGGCCAGGGCAGGCTTGGCGGCAACTCGGGCTGCTGGCGGCGGCGTGGGGGCAGGCGGCCTCACTGCGACCGGCGGCTTGGCCTTGAGGGAAGCCGGAGTCGGCACCTTTGCATCCGGCACCGGAGCGACGGGCTGGGTCGGGGGCGCCGCAACGGCATCCGGCACCGGCGCCTCAGGAGCTGCCGGTAGCGCCACGGCAGGTGCCGGTGGAACCTCGGCGGCTACTGTCGCGGGCGCAGCCTGCGCGAGGGGTTGCGGGGGCACCGCAGGGGGCGCCGCGGCGCAGCCTGCCAGGGCGGGCAGCAGCGACAAACAGATGCGGTATGCGCGTCTCACGGAGACGAGATATAGCAGAGCGCAAGCGAGCGGTCCATACAGTAGGCCACCATGAACAAGAGTGGTAGCGTTCCCCCATGTCAACGTGGGTCGCATTGCTTCGCGGTGTCAATGTCGTCGGGAAGCACGTGCTCCCGATGCACAATCTCATCGCCCTGTTTGAACGCGAAGGTTGCGAGGGTGCCCGCACCTACATCGCCTCTGGCAACGTTGTTTTCAGGAGTCCACGGAGCCTTGCAAGCAGGCTCCCTACGCGCATAGCTGCCGCGATTTCCCGATCGCGCGGTTTCGCCCCGAGAGTGCTGGTCCGCAGTGCGGCCGAACTTGCGAGTGCCGTCGCCCGCAATCCGTTTGCGGCGGCGGTGGAGAATCCGAAGTCGCTCCACCTGTACTTTCTCGCGCGAGTGCCCAAGTCTCCCGATCTTGACGCCCTGAGCCGCCTGGCGAGCGGCCGGGAAGCCTTCGCGCTGCAAGGCAGGTTCCTTTACCTGCACACGCCCGATGGCTTCGCCGAGTCGAAGCTCAGGTCGCGAGTCGAACGATTCATGGGCGTAGACGCAACGGCCCGCAACTGGCGTACGGTCACGGCGCTAAACGCTATGGCGCAAGAGCTTTGAGGGTCGACGAGACCCGGCGACCTCATTGGCGACTCGAGTTCGCATAATGTATATTATGTTAAATTAGATGAATAGGATACGCGGGAAGCGGCAGTCCCTGCCGTCAAGGGCCGCCCTCTCGCCGATTGATCTTCAGTTCGCGCACAGCTCCGGCGCCGGCAACGGCTGCGATCACTCCAATGAAGTCGCCGCCACTTGCCGTAGGTGTGCCGCTCGCGGAGATCCGTGCCATCACTTCGACACGCTGCCCGGGCTTGACCTGATTGCCCGCCATCACGGCGTCTGCCGCGGATAGCTCGACGCGCTGGGGAAAATCAGGGCGCAGGCGCTTGACCGCCAGCGGTGGACCGCCCTGGGGCGCGCGTACGAACACAAACAGAATTGCGCCTGCCGGGACCTGGTCCGCGAGCGCCGCGGCGACGGTAACCCGCAGGTGCAGGGCCGTGGCAGGGTCTGGTTTGAGCTGGGCGAGCTGCACGTCGATGGCGGCGATCTGCTTGTCGAGTGCATCCATGACCTGCGGTGGCGGTCCGAGCTCGCGCAAGGCGGCAAAGCGCGCGCGGGCGTCGGGCAGCTTGCCGGCGTTCAGCAGCGCCACGCCGGTATAGAACAGGGCCTGCGGGGAGCGCGGGTCCAGCTGCAGCGCGCGGTTGAACAGCTCCTCGGCAGCGGCGGACTCAGTGCCGCCGCTCTCGAACACGAGGGTCTCACCCAGGCCGCTGAGCGCGGTCGCATTGCCGCCCTGACTCAATGAATTGGCGTGCTGAAAGCTGCGGCGCGCCAGCGGCCACTGTGTAATGCGCAGGTACGCGCGACCCAGATCCAGCCAGGCTTGCACGTCCTCGGGCCGCTCCTGTGTGGCGGCCAGCAACGTGGCGACGGAGTCGCTGGCGGCCGGCGGCGGCGCGCGCCAGGACCAGTTGCTCCAGTGCGGGTAAAGTGACGCAGCAGTCAGCGCGACCAATAAGCCGGCCGAGGTTCCCAGCAGCAGTTGTCGAGGCGCGCCGTCGGGACGCGGGCGAAGCAGAGGTACGGCGACACACAAGGCCGCGGCGGCGGCGCACAGGGCCGCCCAGATAACGAATTCACTCATGCGCCCGTGGTGGTATCGACGCTGTCGTCGTCGCTGATCGGCAGTTGGGCACGCCGGCGCATGACGCGAAGGGCGATGCCGATCCCGCCCAGCAGCATGAGGCCCGGCGCGGCCCACAGCCAGGCATTGCGCAGGCTCATGCGCGGACGGAACAGGATGAATTCCCCGTAACGCGCGACCAGGTAATCACGGACCTCCTCGTCGCTCTTGCCCTGCAGCAGCAGGTCGTGTATCTCGAGGCGCAGGTCCGCGGCGAGACTCACGTTGGAATCGGCCAGCGCTTCGTTCTGGCACTGCATGCAGCGGAACTCATTAATGAGCCCGATGTAGCGCTGCTGCATGAGCGGATCCGCAAGCGGCGGCGTGTTGTCGACGGCGAAGGCCAGCGCGCTCCAGCCCAGGGCTGCGATGGCCAGTAGTGCCCTGACGTTCATGCGCCCGCCTTCGCGTTGCCGTGCGGATTGGCGGTGACATGCGGCAGGAATTTCTGCTGCCAGTCTTCCATGGTCATGGGGCCCGTCTGCTTCTCGATCACGACGCCCTGCGGATCGACCAGGAAACTCTCCGGCGCGCCGTACACGCCCCAGTCGATGGCGACCCGGCCGTCGCGATCAGCGACTACCGTTTCGTAAGGGTTACCCAGTTGCGAAAGCCAGGCGGTGGCTGCGGCGTCCTCGTCCTTCCAGTCGATGCCGACAATCGGCACCCTGCCCTCGCCCTTGATCTGCAGGAGCGTTGCGTGCTCGGCACGGCACTCGCCGCACCAGGTGCCCCACACGTTGACCAGATGCCAGCCACCGACGAGCGACTTGCCCTCGTACCGCTCCCCAGCCTCGAGCAGCTTTGGGAGCGTGAATTCTGGCGCCGCTTTGCCCAGGAGCGGTGAGACGATCTCTTTGGAGCCATTCCTGGGTGCGTTGTAGATGCCGAAGGCCAGCACGATTACCAGCACCGCAAACACACCGAGCGGCAGCAGAAATCTCTTCATGGTGTCACCGCTCCTGTGCCGCCCGCCAGCGCTGTCGACGCGGCGGCCGCGGGCTGCGCCACCTTGTAGCGGCGGTCAAACAGCGTCGTAATGCCGCCGAGCGCCATGATCGCCGCGCCCATCCAGATGAAGCGGATCATCGGTCGGTACTGGAGCCGCAGGCTCCATGCATCGGCGCCCACATCTTCGCCCAGCGCGGCCAGCAGATCGCGGTTCCATTTGGCGTCGATCGCCGCCTCGGTCATCACCGATCCCTGCACGAAATAGTGGCGCTTTTCCGGCGCCAGCTCCGCGACCACCTTGCCATTGCGCGACGCCGTCACATGGCCGCGGAAGCCATCGAAATTGGGGCCCTGAATCGTTTCGCCGCCATTGAACCGGAACACATATTCGCCCACCTGCTTGGATTCACCACGTGCCAGCGCCACATCGGTCTCGATGGTGTAGGACTTGACGAAAGTGATGCCGAGCACGAACAGCCCCAGGCCGATGTGCGCGATGGTCATGCCGATCTGGCTGGCCGGCAGGCTTGCCCGGGTGCGCAGCCGGTTGATGGGATCAATCAGCGACGAGAAGATGATCCAGAAGCCCACCACCGCGCCAACCGGCGTGAGGACATGCCGGCCGCCATAGATACCGAATGTGATTGCAAGGCCAATCAGCACAGCGCCAGCCAGTGCGCCGAGAATGCGACGCTTCGATTCACCCAGGGCGCCGCGCCGCCAGCGTGCGTGCATGCCGATCGACAGCAGCATCACCAGCGGCAGCATGGGCACGAGGAAACTCGGATTGAAGTACGGTGGACCCACCGACAAGGTGCCCAGGTGAAGCGTGTCGGCAATCAAGGGCGCGAGCGTGCCGCCGAAAACCACCGCCGCGGCCACTACCAGCAGGATGTTATTGAACAGCAGGAACGATTCACGCGACACCATCTCGAAACCCACCGACGAGCCGAGCGAGGGCGCGCGCCAGGCATACAGGGCGAGCGCGCCGCCAATCATCAGGATCAGGAACGAGAGGATAAAGATGCCGCGCGCCGGGTCGGCGGCAAACGAATGAACCGAGACCAGCACGCCGGAGCGCACCAGGAAGGTGCCGAGCAGACTCAGCGAGAACACCGTGACCGACAGCAGCAGCGTCCAGCTCTTGAACAGGCCGCGCTTGTCCGTCACCGCGAGTGAATGGATGAGCGCGGTGCCTACCAACCAGGGCATGAACGAAGCATTCTCGACCGGATCCCAGAACCACCAGCCGCCCCAGCCGAGTTCGTAGTACGCCCACCAGCTGCCGAGCGCGATGCCGCAGCTGAGGAACGACCAGGCCATGATGGTCCACGGCCGCTGCCAGCGCGCCCAGGCATGATCGGTCCGGCCTTCCAGCATCGCCGCGCAGGCGAAGGCAAAGCTGACGCTCATGCCCACGTAACCCGCGTAGAGAATCGGCGGGTGGATCGCCATCGCAAAATCCTGCAGCAGGGGATTGAGGTCGTTCCCGTCCAGCGCGGCGGGGATCAGCCGCTCGAAGGGATTTGACGTGGACAACAGGAACAGTAGAAACCCGAAATTAACCACGCCGAGCACGCCCACGACGCGCGCGGCGTAGGTACGCGGCAGGTGGCCGGAGCGCAGCGCTACCGCGATCGTCCACAGGCCCAGCACGAAGATCCACAGCAGCAGTGAGCCTTCATGTGCGCCCCAAAGTGCGGCGATCCTATAGAACAGGGGCAGCGCCGAGTTGGAATGTTCGGCGACGTATTTCACCGAAAAATCGTTGACGACAAAGGCGTGCACCAGCGCAAAGGTGCCGAGGCAGAGGAAGATGAACTGCCCTGCTACCGCCGAGGGCACCACCGCGAGCCAGCGTTCGCGGTTCAGTTGCGCGCCTGCCAGACCGAAAAAGGCCTGGCAGGCGGTCAGCGCCAGCGCCAGGATCATCGCGAAATGTCCGATCTCGATGAGCATCAGTGTGTCGCCTCCGCGGCAGCCGTCGCGGCCGCCTGCCCCTGTTTCAGGGAGCGGGCCAATTCGGGCGGCATGTATTTCTCGTCGTGTTTGGCCAGCACTTCGTCCGCCACAAAAGTGCCATGCACATCGAGCCGGCCCAGCGCCACGACGCCCGCGCCTTCCTTGAACAGATCCGGCAGCACATTCGAATAACTGACTGGCACGGTGTGCGCGAAATCGGTGACCACGAACTTCACATCGAGCGAGCCGGGACGCCGCTGTACGCTGCCCTTCACCACCATGCCGCCGAGCCGGAAGCGCTGGCCTTGCTTGACCTGGCCGGCCGCTACCTTGGTGGGATCAAAATAGAACATCACGTTCTCGCGAAACGCTCGCAGCGCCAGCGCGCCAGCGAGGCTGACGCCCACCACGATCACGGCCACCAGGGTCATGCGCCGCTGCCGCGGAGTCATGGCTCGCTCCGCTGCGCCTGCGCGCGGCGGCGCGCTTCGGCTTTTGCGAGCCGCAGGCTGCGGCGCGCGAGGTGAATGTTCAGCACGATGGCGAGCAGCGTCAGCAGGTAGGAGGGCCAGACAAACGCCCAGTAACCACCCATGTTCAGCCAATGCATCATGGTCTAGCCTCCAATGGCTTCGCTGATCCAGCGGGCATTTCGCTCACGTCGCAACACTTCGCCGCGCGCGCGCACCAGCAGGATTACCGCAAAATAAAAGGTGAACGCCGCCATCATCAGCAGCAACGGCACCAGCATGCTCGGCGGCATGGACGCCTTGCCGAATTTCAGCAGCGTGTGTCCCTGGTGCAATGAGTTCCACCAATCCACCGAGTAATGGATGATGGGCAGGTTGATGACGCCGACCAGGGCCAGCACCGCGCTGGCGCGATCAGCGCGCGAGGTGTCATCGATCGCACCGCGCAGCCCCATATAGCCCAGGTACAGGAACAGCAGCACCAGCTCGGAAGTCAGGCGCGGGTCCCATTCCCAGTAGGTGCCCCACATCGGCCGGCCCCACAGGCTCCCGGTGGCGAGCGCCACGAAAGTGAACCAGGCGCCGACCGCCGCGCAGCTGGCGGCGACGGCGTGCGCTACGTTCATGCGCCAGATCAGTCCGACCCCCGCGGCAGTGGCCATGACGGAATAAGCCATGGTCGACAACACCGCGGCCGGCACGTGCACGAAGATGATGCGATACCCTTCGCCCTGCTGGTAATCGGCTGGCGCGAGACCCAGGCTGCCGATCAGGCCGGTGGCGGCCGTGATGGCCGCCAGCCAGGCAAACCACGGGATCATCTTGCCGGCGATCCGGTAAAAATGCGGCGGCGAGCCGAGACGGTGAAACCAGGTCCAGTCCATTCCTACTCCAGGCACGTTACTCAAGACTGATGCGCACGGCGGCCGCAGCGGCGAGCGGCGCCAGCGTGGCGCTCAGCACAGCGATCGCTCCCAACAAATACATCGGCGCCGCCATCGGCTCGAGCGCGATCGCCAGAGCCGTGGCGCGCGCCCCGAATATCAGCACCGGAACCGCCAGCGGCAGCACCAGCAGCGCCAGCAGCACGCCGCCGCGGCGCAGCCCCAAAGTGAGCCCCGCGCCCACGGCGCCGATCAGGCTCAGAGCAACGCTGCCCAGCAGGAGCGCAGCCAGTATCCCCGCAATCGCGCGGTATGGCGCGCCCAGGGCCGTCGCCACCAGCGGCGCTGCCAGTACCAGCGGCAGGCCGGTCAGCAGCCAGTGCACGCAGGTCTTGGCGAGCAGCAGCCACGACAGCGGCAGACCCGAGACGGCCAATTGTTCGAGCGACCCGTCCTGGCCATCTTCGCGGAACAGCAACTCCAGTGCCAGCAGTGAGGATAACAATGCCGCCACCCATAAAGCACCCGGTGCGATGTCTCTGAGGCGCGACAGCTGCGGGTCCGTCGCCAGTGGAAACAGCGTGGTGACAACCAGGAAAAATACCAGCGGCTGCAGCCATTCGCCCGGCCGGCGCAGTCCCAGGCGCAGGTCACGCTGTACCAGCAGCCAGCCCGCACGCGCGGGCGATACGGGTATTGGAGCGGGTCGGTTCATGTTAGTTCGAGACCCTGCAGCCGGGCGGCTGGAAGCGCCAGCGCCTGGTGCGTGGCGATCACAGCCAGCCCGCCGCGCTCGAGGTGCGCGGCCAGTATCTGGCTGAATATGTCCTGTCCGCGGGTGTCGAGGTTCGAGGTGGGTTCATCGAGCATCCACAGTGCACAGTCGAGCAGCAGCACCCGCGCCAATGCCACCCGCCGCTGCTGGCCCGCGGACATCTGGCGTGCCAGCCGGCCGTCACTGTGCGGGAAGCCGACGCGGCTGAGCGCCGTGTCGATCTCGGCCTGGCCGAATGCGCGGCGGAGGCCGGCCGAGAAGTGCAGGTTTTCGGGCGCTGACAAGTCTCCCTTGAGTGCGTTGCCATGGCTGAGCCAGGCGAGCTCGCTGTGAAAGCTGAAATGATCCTCGTGAGTGTCGAGCCCACGCCAGCTCACCGTGCCCGACTCCAGTGGCAGCAGGCCTGCGAGCGCACGCAACAGCGTGGACTTGCCGGAG
This sequence comes from uncultured Gammaproteobacteria bacterium, assembly GCA_963811485.1. Taxonomy (GTDB): domain Bacteria; phylum Pseudomonadota; class Gammaproteobacteria; order Steroidobacterales; family Steroidobacteraceae; genus FEN-1191. The sequence goes on along the minus strand of CAWERO010000006.1, from coordinate 35,815 downwards.
CCGTTGACTCCAGTGACCTGCAGGCAGCGCCCCGCTTCCAGGGTGAAGCTCAGACCGCGCAGCACGTGAAGATCGCCGCGCCAGAGGTGCAGGTTATGAGCCGAGAGCAGATTCATAATGGTGCGGACGGCGGGACTCGAACCCACACTCCCTTTTCAAGGAAGCAGATTTTCCTGCCACTTCGGCTTTCGCCGCCGCCCGCGCCGATCGCGAACGTTCGTGGTCTGGACTATCCCTTCGCCCTGGCCTCCTTGCATTGGCTTTAGGCGCCGCCCGTCTAGTCTCTACACCTTCCCCTCGCGGGGCTTGGCTCGGGATTGGCCTGGATCGGAATCGGTAGCGTTCCCCGAGTTTGGGCGGTTCTGCACCGTGGGTTTCCCCCCGGGCACTCCTGTCAAAGTCTGCTGCGTATACCAGTTTCGCCACGTCCGCAAACGGTGCCGGAGGCCAGCTGCCGATTCTAGCACGGCGCCGCGCCCGCCCGTCCGGCCGCGGCAACCTTGAGGCGGATGCGCTCGAGTTCGCCGAACCAGACGGCACGGTTGCGCACCAGCTGCGCGTCGAATGCAGGCGCCTGCTGCTCCAGCTCCGCGAGCACCGTGCCCAGCTCGGCCGTGGGCAAGTTATAAAGGCCAAACTCAGCTGGGCTCACCACCGTGTTGACGGTGACCGTACAGTCCCACTCGTCGCCCAGGCGGCAATAAGCCCCGAATTCCCGCCAATTCAGCCGCATCAGGCAATAGGTCAGCGAGAACCCGGTGCGGCGTGCGCGGGCATAATCGCGAAACAGGCGTGCGTTGGCCATCAACTCGTCGTAGTCGGCCCCAACGCGGATAGCCTCGACGGTCTGCCGCGTCGCGCCGTCCATCGAGACGGCGAAGCTCATGGGAATGTGCTCCAGCACGCGCTCGATCCTGGCGTTGTACTGCGTGCCGTTGGTGGTCACATGACAGGGGACCAGCTGCCGCTCCGCGATCATCGTGTCCCACAGCCGATAGTACTCGGCAATAAGGAACGGCTCACCGCCGAGGAACTTCATGCGCTTGAGGTGCGGAAGATATTTGCGCAGCGCTTCCAGGAAGTCGTCCCCGTACAGGCGCGGCAGGGGTGGTTTGTGTTCGCGGCGGGCGCGGATGGCGCTTGACCAGTCGCCGCGGCACATGACGCATTCGAGATTGCAGGAATTGCTGATCGAGAATTCCAGCTGCTGCGGCCACAGCGGCGCGGCCCCAGGGACCTCGAAGGCATCGAAGCGGCGCATGCCGGCGTTGGCGAAGCTCCCTTCGGCGGTCTGGAACTGACAGAAATCGCAGCCCGGGGCGAAATCCCCGGCGAGCAGCGCCCGGCGCAGCACTTCAATGCGCGCGCCACGCCAGATCTCGTCGATCGATTGCTCGCCGATGCGGCCAGCCGGAAAGGCGTGATTATGGCAGCACACCCGCACCCGGCCCTGCACGTCGAAATAGAGCGAGGCGAAGGGCGCGTAGCACAGCGCACGCACTGCCTTGCCGGAAAAATTCCGCGTCTGGTCGTAGCGGGCCCGTGCCGCGGCGTCCACGCGCGCGCTAGGCCCCGCTCAAGACAGGGGCCGAGCGGCTGCCATGGCGGTGGCGATCGGCGGGGCCGCCGTGCAGTCGGGCTCTCCGGCGTTGCCGGCCTTGACCCAATCGGCCCTCGCCTGCTTTTTGGCGGCGACGTGCTGGCGCAGCTGCGTGGCCAGGCGGCTCTCGTTGTATAGTTTGTCGTCGGTAAGATCCGCCTGCTCGGCGACCGCGCTATTGAGGAAGCCGAGGTAGGCCGCACTCTCGCCAAACTCGGCGGTCATGACTACCACCCCGAGCTCCGGATTCTTCTGCATGATCTTGAGTGCGCCGAGCAGGAAGCGCAGCTGTGCGGAATCGGGCTCCTTGGCCATGTCCGCATCGGTGTCGTAGGCTTCCTTGGAAGACTTGGCCGTATCCACGAAGAACTTATAGCTCTCGGCCATCGCGGGCTTGCCCTGGGTGCTGGCGACCTTGCGCATCGCGCCAAGCAAGCGCTTGTTGGTAAATCCGGCTGCCTTCAGCTTCCCGATGGCGTCGTTTACGGACACCGGATTCAGGGACTTGGCGGCCTCCACACCCTTCTGCGCGACCTCCAGGGACTGGTCCAGCAGGCCGTCGATCACCTTTTTCTGTACCGCGGCTTTCTGTTCGCGCGAGGCCTCTGCGTAGCGCTCGAATTGTTCGCTGTCCGTCTTGAAATCGAGCGCGCGCAAGCCTTCCTGGTCCTTGCGGATGAAATCCGCGGCCTTGCAGAACTGCTGCCTGATCGCATTGCTCGACGCCGCCTCAACCGGCGCACACAGCGGGTGCACGATGATTTCGGTGGCGGTTTCTTCCCGCTGCTCGCCGACCTGACGGTAGCCTTCCGGGCAATCGCCGGCCTGTGCCATCGCACTGCAAGCCGCAAGCAGGCAGGCGAGCACCAGCTGGCCGCGCGCGTTCATTTGCCGGGCACCGGTGGCTCCGCACGGGGCACGATCACAGGCGCGCCCTTGGTCACGACCTTCTTGCGCTCTGCGGCGTTCAATTCCGCGGCCGCTGCGGCATTGCGGGCGTTGAATTCGTCCTGACGCGCCTTGGCCAAATCCACTTGGAGCTGTCCCGTTGCCCCGGAATCGGTGGTTGTCTCCAGGCGCTGCTTGATCTCCTGCTCCCTGGCCGCTGCCTGGGTCTGCGCCTGCAGTGCCTCGCTCCGCTGCGCCTGGAAGCGTTGGTAATCGGCGTCCTGGATCAGGGCGGCGCGCTGTTCCGGTGATTCAGTTGGTTGCACCGCCGCGGGGCGCGGAGGTTCGCTGACCACCGCACCGCCTTCGGGCACGGCATTGCTGGTGCCGCCCTGGCCGCCCTGGAACAATCGGTCGGTGCCCTCAGCGGGCGCGTTCCGGAGCTGTTGGAGTGCGCTATCGGCAGGCAGCGCGCCCTGTTGATTGGCCGGGGGCGATTCCTGCGGCGGCCCGCCCTGCTGAAATGGCTCCAGGTGACCGGGTGCTTCCTGCGGCTGCGCGTCCGGCGCGGCGGGTACATCGGCGGGCGCGTCCTTGAGATCTTCGTTCGGAGATTCGGCCTCCGATGGCGGTTCAGTAGCGGGTTGCTGTTCGGGCGGGGATTCCGGTTCGGCCTGCGGCGGTCTCGGGAGCAGCCTCGGGTTCTGGCTCGGGAGCTGGCTCGGGTTCTGGCTCAGGTGCTGGTTCGGGAGCTGGCTCGGGAGCTGGTTCGGGTGCGGGCTCGGGTTCGGGTGCGGGCTCGGGTTCGGGTGCGGGCTCTGGCTCGGGCGGCTCTTCGTTATAGGCCACTCTCACCATTCCGGCATCCGCGGCATGTGCCGCTCCGTCCAGCGCGATGAATGAAACCGACAGGCTTAGCGCCAGCATGCCGCCGGCCCCGGCACCCACGCGCAGGGCCTCGCGCCGGGACAAACTGGGCGGCGTTTGGCCATGCGCGCCATACGCACCGGCATGCACAGGAGGGTCATGCTCGACGCAGGCGTCATCCGCGAGCACGGCCGCACCGCCAGCCGTGGCATCACCGGCCCGCACCTCACATGCAATCTCGTGCTGGGCGCCCAAAGCATTCAGCAATTGGCGCAGATGTGCGTTGGACAGCCGCAGGTTGCCGCTGCCGGAGCGCAACTGACCGGTCGCGCCGGGTGAGCCCGCGGCGATGAACAGGCAGGTTCGCCCGTTCGCCTCCGCCAGCGCCGCTTCACCCGACACCGGTTCGATGAGCAGTACGCCCCAGGGGCCGAATTGCGCTGCATCGTACGGCGTGCCCAACCCGCTGGGCAGGAGCTGGCGCACGCGATACCCACCCAGCGGCGTGTCACCGTAGCGCAGCAGGGGGTTGCGCTGCGGATTGTCGTGCGCCCGGGCGAGTGAGTCGCTGCCTCGTGCCGCGACCGGAAATGGTCCGGCGATCAGTCCGCCATCGCCGGACTGCAGGCGCAGCGTGCCGCACTGGTTCCGCTCATGCGGCAGCTCGACGACGATTCTGTTCATGCCTACCCCTCGATTCAAGCACGGCTTCCGCCGCGGATCCGTCCGTCTGCGGTCCTATGGTACTCGCGATTCACTCCAGTATCTGGCGGAACGCGCTCGCCATTTGCTCCACGCCAAAGTGCGCGCGAACTCGCGCCAGCGCCGCTTCGCCCATGGCGCGCCGCCGCTCCGGGCTGCCGAGCAGCTCAGCCACCCGCGCCGCCATCTGCGCGGGGGTGTCCACCAAAAATCCGGTGACGCCATCGACAATTTGTTCGGCCGTTCCGCCGGACGGATTGGCTATCACCGGCAGTCGCATGGCCATGGCCTCGAGCGAGGCATTGGGGCAGCCCTGGCGGTCGGAGACCATCACGAATACCTTGAATCGGGCCAGGAACGGGTTGACGTCCTCGGCGCGCCCGACCAGCCGGACATGCTCCAGCGCCTGCTCCCGAACCTGCCGGTGCAGCCCTTCGGCGTACTCCATGCTGGCGATGTCCGGCCCGCCGACGATCGTCAGGGTCGAGCGCGGCTCGCTCCGGCGCAGGATCTCGATCATCTCGAGGAGAAATTCCACCCGCTTGTCGGGCACCAGACGGCAGCAGGTACCGACGGCGTATGCGGGATCGAAATGCCGGGGCAGCATGGCCTGCGGCGGCGGGAGCGGTACGAAGCGGGGCGCCGCCGCGACACTCCTGGGAATGATGCGGGTGGTGCGGGAGCGCGCCCCGATGATCGAAGTTTCCGGGGTGCCTTCCCGGTACAGCGCGACAAAGCAATCCAGGCGCTCCAGGTACTGGCGCGCGCTGAGGCAGACGCGGCGCTGAAACGCGGCGGCGGCCGCCAGTTCGTCGAATAGCATGGGGCCGGGACTGACATCGATGATTGAAATCGTGCGCGTGTGGAGGATCTTGGCAAGCGCCAGTTTGAATTCCGGCGGCACGTTCCAGAAGCAGACGTGGCGAACGTTTAAATGGTCGATCCAGTGCAGCACGCGGGTCACGCGATCGAGCAGGTCGGCCGTATCCGCCAGCGGGAGAATCGGCACCTGGGCCGCAGCCAGCTCCCGCACGAACGCCTGCACCGATATGCCGCCCAGCACGCACAGGTGGCTCGGCGAGTCGCTTGCCAGGGCGGACAGCAGCGTGACGATGGACTTGGCCGGGCCGCCGATGTGCAGGTTGGCCGTAATGAACAGCGTGCCGCGCGGTTCGCCGGCGGGCGGTGCGCTCGAGCCCACACCGTACCGGGCCAGCAGCGCCCACAGGCGCGGCACGAAATCCCGGTCGGCGGGCGCTGCCGGCAGCAGGCGCTGTGAGCGCTGCGCGCCCGCGAGCTGCGCCAGGATCCCGGCCACGTACTCGTCGGCATCCGCCGGGTCGGTTACCAGCACAGCCGACTCCGGCAGCACTTCGCGATTGCCGCCGACGTCCGCGCTCACGACCGGACAGCCGGCGTTGATCGCCTCGAGTAGCGAAATACTCAGGCCCTCGTAGACGCTGGTATTGAGGAAGACGTCAAACGCACCGTACTGGGGGCCCACCGCTTCGATGTTGCCCGGCATAACCACATCGTTGATCACGCCCAGCTCGAGCGCCAGCCTGCAGGCCGCCTCGTGCGCAGCGCGACCGGTCCCATAGCTGTGGTCCCAGCCGCCGAGGATCACCAGCTTCGCACGGCAGACCTCGCGGAGCCTGGCCAACACGCGGATGGCGCGTGTGTAGGCCTTCTGCGCCTTGAACTGTCCGACCATGCCGACCAGCACGGTGGCGTCGTCGATGCCGTACTGGTCGCGGACCTGCTCACGGCCACGGGCGAGTTCCTCGGCGCTGAACCAGCGCTGCAGCTCATGGCGCAGCGTCACGACCGGCCGCTGGCAGCCGCTCGCGCGCAGCTGTTCTGCAACGCTGTCGGAACACGCCACCACGAATGGCACGGCCTTGTTGTCGTAGGCAGAGGGCGGATCGAGCCAACCCGGCACGGAATTGTGCACGACCGGTATCGTGCGCACGCCCAGCCGCCACAGCCGCGTGAGCGTCTGCGCGCCGATCAGGTGCGTGTACAGCACGGAGTTCCGGCTGCCCAGCACTTCCAGCGCCAGGCGCCGCAGGGCATCGCCGCCCTTTTCATCGCCAAGGTAGATGAGCCGCTGCTGCGCGCCGATTTTCGGTACGTACTGCTGGAGCGAGCGCTTGTCCACCGCCACCAGCACATCGACCTCCTTGCGCAGGCGCAGGCCGTCGGCCGTCTCGGTAATGATCCGCTCGGCGCCACCGCGCACCAGACTCGGGGCGTAGATGTTCAGTCCGAGCGGGCGCGGGCCGTCAGTGCGTGGCAGGTTTCGGGATACAGGCGCCGGCGGACTTTCAGGCAGCGCGCCGGACCGCGATGCCAGCGCCGGCGATGCCCAGGGATCGATCAACCCGTAGTAGCGATACAGTTCGTGCAGCGTCGAGCCCGGCCGCGGCGCATCCTTGTCGGGAATCTCCTCGACCACCCTGCGACCCCGGTAGTTGCCCCCGCTCGCCCGCAGCGTGCGCAGGAATTCATTGACCCAGTGAATCGCGACCCAGCGCGGCGGTATCGGCCGCGACTCCTCGTAGAAGGGCCTGATGGCGCCGAGCCAATCGTCCTCGTTCCAGATCTGGCGACGGGTGTAGCCGCCCAGCTCGAGGCGCTCGATATGCTTGTTGAGGATGCGCGTGGGGGTCAGCCACGCAAGCTGCTCGCCGGCGATCGCGTCCACCTCTTCGAATGTGGCGCGCATCAATTCGCTTCCCTTGGGGCACTTCAGGATGTTGCCGATGACGCCGACGCGGTGGGAGCGGAACAGATAGTCGCCGGCAAAGTCGAAAGGCTGCAGGCAGGTGACGTCCATGTCGACCCAGGTGCCGCCCTGCTCATAGAGCAGCTTGTAGCGGAACAGATCCGAAAACGGCGGATACGCATCCTTGCCGACTCCCGTTTCGGGGTCCAGCTGGCGGGTCTTGAAGATTCTCGAGCGTGGCAGGATCTCGCTGGCATCACGCACCGTCACTCCGTCAGGCAGCGGGGTTTCCAGTTCGTCGTACAGCCACAGCTGGAACGGATGTCCGAAGCGCACGAAGGAATGGAGCGTGAGCAGCTCCAGGCGCGACAGCTGCGTGCCGATCCAAAGCCCGTGGATCACGCCCTGCCCGGCGATTGGGGCCGGCGCTTTCACTGCGCGCCTTCCCGCGTGGCCAGCAGCGCCGCAGCCTCATCCCAGTTCGGCCAGCCGCGCCGGCCGACGCCGTGGTTGATGAAATGCAGGAACTGCGGTGAATCCGCCTGGCCGAGCCGGTAGTCACGGCGTACGAACGAGCGCTCGGGCGGGAGGAGCGGCCGGTCGGGCGGCGCCACACCCCGCATGCAGTCGACGATGGTATTGAAGCGCGCGGGGAGCGGCGCCAGGTCCTGCAGGCCAAGGCGCCACGCCGCCCCAGCCAGGGCCCCCTGATCACGGGTATTCCAGCCCGCCTCCTTCATGATGCGCAGGCACATCGAATGCCACAGCTCCAGGAAGGAGTCGGAGCTGGAATCAAACACGAACACGCCACCGTTCCACAGTCGCCAGCCGGGTGCGATGCCGTCGATGCCGAAGCTGGCGCGCAGCGCCTCGCGCAGGTGCGGGCAATGTACATCGCAGCCGCACTTCACGGCCCAGCGGCTGAAGGCGTCGACATCGGCGTGGTCGTGAGCGAATGCGACCGGGCCAGAGAGGCAGTCAAAAATGTCATCGACGCCCTCCCCCACAGCAATGACGTCGCTGTCCAGATAGCAGTAGCGCGTGGCCTGCTCGCCCAGGAGCCTGGGCAGGCTGGTCTTGATATAGATGCTCGCCTGATGATCGTCCAGTTCCGGCGGCACGTCCACCTCGATCACCCGTGAGTGGCGCGCGCGCCGCGTGGCGCGCGCCTGCACGACGACGATGTCATGGCGAGAGAATGACCGCAGAAACCGGATGGCCGTCTCCGCGGCCGCGACATGAGCCGTCCCGGCGACGGCAAACACGAAGCACGCGGGGCCCATGCGGCCGCTACGCACCGTGGCTACTCGTGCCGATGGTCACGCTGGCGGGACGGGCTGGAGGCTAGGGTCGGAATCGAACCGGCGTACACGGCTTTGCAGGCCGCTGCATGACCACTCTGCCACCTAGCCTTCATATAGAGTGATTGGAGCGGGAAACGAGGCTCGAACTCGCGACCTCAACCTTGGCAAGGTTGCGCTCTACCAACTGAGCTATTCCCGCACCTTCAGGAAGGCCGGAATTGTAGGGCGTGGCACGCCTAAGTCAAGGAAAGGCATGCCATTGCCCGCCGCTCATGCAGCGCCGGAACAGGCCAGCGGGCCGCTCAGAAACTCTTGCGCGCCGTGACCCCCAGTGTCCGGGGCTGGTTCGGGTAACCCGAGTAGCTGCCTGACTGCGCGACCGAGGGGAAGGCGCTGATCAGGTAGTTGTCGTCGGTGAGGTTACGCGCCCACACCAGCACGTCCCACCCGTCCCGCGAAACGCCGACGCTCGCGTTCACCGTGCTGACCTTGCGCGAAGCGACGCTGGCCGGGACGTTCTCGACCACGGGCACCTCGCCCTGATAGTCGTAGTCCGCGCGGGCGAACCCGTTGTAGTGCCCGAGCGTCCACTTGTAGGACGCGCCCAGCACGAAACTCGTCGTCGCGATGCCAGGCGGCCGGGTGCCGCTCAGATCCGTCGGCCCGCTGACTCCCGAGGCACCGGCGAACGAGTCGTACTTCGGGTCCATGAACGTGCCGGCGAAAGTGAAATCCCAGCGCGAGGTCGCGGCGCACAGCGCATCGATCTCGATGCCCTTGGCCGATTGCTTGCCGGCGTTGGCAAGCGAGAAGCCCGTGCCGGTAAAGATGTTCGACTGGAAGGCCTTGATCTCCTGATCGAACAGCGCAATGTCCACCGAGGCGGTTTGCCAGTGGCCCTTGAGTCCGATCTCGTAGACCGTCGATTCCTCGGGCCCCGCATAGCGCGTGCCGTAGCGGCCATAATAGGGATTCGCGAAATTGCCGAGCGGCGAGCGGTCGCCCGTCGCCGGTTCGAACGGGCGCGTGTCGCGCGACAGGTTCCAGGAACTGGCCTTGAATCCGGTCGAAACGCCGGCGTAACCCTTGAGCCGGTCGCTGAACTCGTACGCCACCCGGACGGTGTAGGTCGTCTTGCTGTCGTTCGAGGGCGCATTCGCGAACGGCACCACCGGATAAAGGAACTGCAGCGGGTAGAGCGCCAACGCCGAGTTGCATCCCGGCGGCGGGTTCGTGGCCGAGCACGGCGTTACGCTGAGGAAATCCGCCGTGGCCGCCGCTACCGGGTTGGCGAAAATATTCGCCGGCGTGGGCAGCAGGCCGCCCGTAAGGGCGGCAAAGGCGCCGCCAAATCCGATCTGGACCAGATTGAGGGACGAGAACACATCGGTGTTGGTCTGGGCGATCGACACGGTCTTGTCGTTCTTCGTGTAGGCCAGGCCCGTCGTCAGTGTCAGGCGATCGCTCATCTTCCAGTCGGTGGTGCCAAACAGGGTAAAGGACTTGCTGTCCTGGCGCGTATTGACGGTGCTGCCTGTTCCCGCCGCAAAGAACGCGCCTGCGGGTATGCCCAGCGCGGTTTCCAGGTCGTTGAGTACGGTCAGGCTGCCGGTTTGCGCCGCAATCAGGCCGGTGGCGTACGGCCGGAACCCGCTGCCCCAGGCGATCGTGTCGTCGTAGCGAACCTTTTCGTTGAAGTAGTAGCCGCCCAGCAGGCCCGTCACCGGACCATTGTTGTCGAAGGCGAGGCGCAGTTCCTGCGTGAAGGTCTCGAGGCGCTGCTCGTTGCGGTTGGTGGGCACCAGGTCGGCGCTGGTGAAATCCGAGTCGTAATCGAAGGTGGCTTTTTGGTTGCGATGGGCGGTGATCGAGGTCAGCGCCCAGTTGCCATTCTTCCAATCGACATGCAGCGAGACGCCGTCGTTATCGACGACGTTGCCCGGATCCTTGTTGAAGTACGCGCGCCGGTCGAAGGGGTCGCCGGTGTAGATCTGGCCGCCCACCGCGCCGATGAGCGCCCCGGTGGGGCCATTCAGCAGGTTCACGACGCCGCAGCACACTTCGTCGATGCGGCCGGTGTCGGCGATCAGGCGAAACGAGAGATTTGCGGTGGCATTGAACAGCAGCTGGCCGCGCGCGTCCCAGCGATTGCGATCGTTGAGGTCGTGCCCATTGGCCAGGTTCTTGAAGTAACCGTCGCGCTTGTTCCAGTTGCCCGACAGGCTGAAGGCCACGCGATCACTGAGCGGACCGGAGATTCGGCCACGCAGCTGCTGCGCGCTGTAGTTGCCGAGGCTCGCCTCCAGCATCCCGGTGGTGGTGAACGAGGGTTTGCGGGTGATCACGCTCACCACGCCTGCGGACGCGTTCTGTCCGAACAGCGTGCTCTGCGGGCCGCGCAGCACTTCGATGCGCTCCACATCGACCAGATCGCCGATCTGCGAGGCCGAGCGGGAACGATACACACCATCGACGAACACGCCCACCGAGGATTCGATGCCCGGATTGTTGGCGCCGTTGCCGAAGCCACGGATGATGAAATTGGTCTGTGTCGAGGTCTGGAGTTGCGAGACCCGCAATGAGGGCACGATCGACTGCAGGTCGAGGATGTCGTTGATGTGCGTGGCGGCGATCGTCTCCGCCGAGGTCACGCTGACCGCAATCGGCACGTCGAGCAGCGTTTGTGAGCGCTTCGCCGCCGTGACGATGATTTCTTCGAGCTGACCCGGTTCCTGGGCCGCTTCCTGGGCCGATGCAGCCATCACGCTGAGCGTTGCAGCGGCGATGAACGCCACCCGATAAAGAGTATTCACGATCTACCCCCTGAATTTAAAGTTGGTCGGGGCGAGAGGATTTGAACCTCCGACCCCTTGCACCCCATGCAAGTGCGCTACCAGGCTGCGCTACGCCCCGACCGTAGCCGTGGATCATAGGTCAGCGGCGCAGGATCCGCAGCACTTCTTCGAGCTCGAGGCGAACCTGGCGCACGATCTGCTGGCTCTGGCTGATATCGGTGCGCGCTTCATCGCCCCCGAGCTTATTGCGCGCGCCGCCAATGGTGAATCCCTGCTCGTACAACAGGCTGCGGATCTGGCGGATGACGATCACGTCCTGGCGTTGGTAGTAGCGGCGATTGCCCCGGCGCTTCACCGGCTTAAGCTGGGGAAATTCCTGTTCCCAGTAACGCAGCACGTGCGGCTTCACGCCGCACAGTTCGCTGACCTCGCCGATGGTGAAATAACGTTTACCGGGAATGGCCGGTAGTTCGTTATTGTTCTTTGCTTCCAGCATAGGCCTCGACCCGCGCCTTGAGCTTTTGCCCAGGCCGGAAAGTGACAACGCGTCGCGCGCTGATCGGAATCTCTTCGCCAGTCTTCGGATTACGGCCCGGGCGCTGGTTCTTGTCGCGCAGGTCGAAATTGCCGAAGCCCGAGAGCTTAACCTGTTCGCCGGTAGCGAGCGCGCCGCGCACCTCCTCGAAAAACAGATCGACGAGTTCGCGCGCCTCACGCTTGTTCAAGCCGAGCTGGTTGAACAGTGCTTCGGCCATTTCTGCTTTGGTGAGAGCCATCGTCCTATTCTCTTATTCTTGCGTCCAAGCTCGAGCGCAATTCCGCGCACACTGCGGCGACTACCCCGTCGGCGTCGGCGTCTGTAAGAGTGCGAGATAAATCCTGCAAAATCAACCCCAAGGCTACACTTTTTCGACCTATTTCTACACCCTTTCCCTGGTAGATGTCGAATAGTATGAGTTCGCGCAGCCGGGCGGAGGCGGCAACACTAACACGTTCGGCAATGCGCCCAAAAGTCTCGTCGGCAGCCACGGTGAAAGAAATATCGCGCCGGATCTGCGGGTAGCTCGATACCGGAGCAAACCGCACCGGGGCACTGGTGGTTACCGCCTGATAGTCCAGTTCGAACAGCAGCGGCGCATATGTAAAGTCGAGCACCTGGATCAGCGCGGGGTGAAGTTCGCCAAGTTGGCCGATTACGGTGCCATCGCGCACGATCTGCGCGCTGCGTCCCGGATGCAGGCAGGGAAGCGACGTGCCGGGGTCGTAGTGATCTACCGCGGTCCGGCCGGTCAGCGCCAGCAGCGCCGTGACGTCGCCCTTGAGATCATGGAAATCGGCCGGTTCGCGCGCATTGCCCCACTGCTCTGGCAGGCGGGACCCCGCGACAATGCCGGCGATCATCCGCTGCTCGCGAATCTGGCCGTCAGCACGGCGGTGAAATTGCGTCGCAATCTCAAACAGCCGTACCCGCTCACGCTGGCGCCGCAGGTTCTCGCCGGCCGCAATCAGCAATCCCGGCCACAACGAAGCGCGCATCACGGCGAGATTGCTGGCGATGGGATTGCGGAGCGTCAGGGCTTCGATCTCGCCACATATCTCGGCCTTGCAGTTCCGGATCGGTAAACCCGAAAGTCATGGCTTCGCTGTAGCCGCGCGCGGCGAGCAACCGTAAAACGCTGCGCTTCGCTGCTGCGCGCCTCGCTGCTGCCGGCGATGACTCGCGCGCCGGCGGGCACGGCTCGGGAATCGCATCGAGCCCGCCACAGCGCGCGAGTTCCTCGATCAGGTCCGCTTCGATGGCGATATCGAAGCGCCAGGACGGCGGCGTAACCCGCCACGCTGTCCGGCCGCGGCATCTTCCACGCTCATGCCGAATGCGCGCAGGCGGTGACTGCACTTCCGCCGCGGGCACGGCGACTGCCGAGGAGCCGTGTGACCTGCGTAGCGCGCAGTTCCACAGCTTTCCGCACTGGCACTTCGTCCGGTAACTCTTCGAGGCAGGCCGGCCCGGCGCTTGCCGCCGGCGATCGCGCAGATCAGGGCTGTGGCGCGCTCGATCGCCCGCTCCTGCCCGGCCGGATCGACGCCGCGTTCAAAACGCTGACTGGCATCGGTGAGCAGACCGTAGCGGCGGCCTCGTCCGGCGATCACGGCGCGGATCGAACCAGGCCGCCTCGAGCAGCACGATCGGTGGTGTCGGCGGAAATGGCGCTGGCCGCGGAGCCCATGATGCCGCCATTCCGACCGGGCCGCTGTCGTCGGCGATCACCAGTACGTCGGCGTCGAGCGTTACTTCGCTTCCTTCCAGGAGCTTGAGTTTTTCGCCCGGCGTGGCGCGGCGTGCCTGCAAGCCTGACTTGAGCCGTGCCCAGGTCATAGGCGTGCATCGGCTGGCCGAATTCCAGCAGCACGTAGTTCGTGACATCGACCAGCGGGTTGATCGATCGGAGCCCTGAGCGCTCGAGCCGCTCGCGCAGCCACGCGGCACCGGGCGGCGATTGTCGACGCCGCGAATCACGCGGCTGGCGAAGCGCGCGCAGCCGGCGCCAGGCGCTCGAGCCGCACCGGGAAAGCGCTCGCTGGCTGGCGGCAGCCACGGCCGGCATCGCTGTATCGGGTGCGCTGCGGAGCGTTAGTGCCGCTCGCCGCCGCCAGCTCACGCGCAATGCCGAGCACCGACATCGCATCGCCGCGGTTGGGCGTGACGCCGATCTCAAGCAGCGACTCATCGAGCCGCAGGTAATCGCGCAGCGACGCGCCCAGCGGTGCGTCGGCCGGCAGTTCGATGATGCCCTCGCCCGCCTCGGGCAGGCCCAGCTCGCGCGCCGAGCACAGCATGCCCTGCGAGTCCACGCCGCGTAGCTTTGCGGCGCCTATGGTCAATTCACCCGGCAGCTGCGCACCGACCGTGGCCAGTGCGGTACGCAATCCGGCGCGGGCGTTGGCTGCGCCGCAGACGATCTGCAGCTCCGGGCCACCCGCCGACACCTGGCAGACGCGCAGTTTGTCGGCCTGTGGGTGCGGTTTGGCGCTGCGTATTTCAGCGACCACGACGCCGCTGAAGGGCGGCGCCACGGAGGCTAGCGATTCCACCTCGAAACCCAGCATCGTCAGGCGATCGGCAAGTTCGCGATCGCTCCAGGGCACATCTGACCCACGCGCGCAGCCATGAAATGGGCAGTTTCATGGGTTAACCAACCGCGCGCGAACTGCGCCAGAAAGCGCAGGTCGTTGTCGTAGAACAGCCGCAGGTCGTTCACGCCATAGCGCAGCATCGCCAGGCGCTCGATACCGAAGCCGAAGGCGAAGCCGGTATAGCGCTCGGCGTCGATGCCGCAGGCCTTGAACACGTTCGGATGCACCATGCCGCAGCCGGCGACCTCGAGCCAGCCGGTCTGCTTGCAGACGCGGCACCCCTGCCCGTTGCACAGCACGCAGGAAATGTCGACTTCCGCCGAGGGCTCGGTGAACGGGAAATACGAAGGGCGCAGCCGCATCGACGAGTGTCCGCTCGAACAGTGACTCCATGAACTGGTGCAGCACTGACTTGAGATTCGCAAAGCTGACGTCGGCATCGACCAGCAGCCCTTCGACCTGGTGAAACATCGGCGAGTGGCTGACATCCGAATCGCACCGGTACACGCGCCCGGGCGCGATCAGCGCCAGCGGTGGCTTGCGGCTCAGCATGGCGCGGATCTGCACCGGCGAAGTGTGCGTGCGCAGCAGCAGGCCGTTGTCGAGATAAAAGGTGTCGTGCATGGCCCGCGCCGGATGGTCGGCCGGAATGTTCAGCGCCTCGAAATTGTGGAACTCGTCTTCCACTTCGGGCCCTGCGATGACATCGTAGCCGGCGTTGCGGAACAGCTCCTCGATGCGCAGCCGCAGGCGCGTAATCGGGTGTATGCCACCGGTGTGCTCGCCGCGCCCGGGCAGCGTGACATCGATTCGCCCCGACTCCAGTTGGTCAGAAACGGCCGCCTAGTTCGAGTTGTCCGCGACGGGCTTCAATCGCAATCTGCAGCTCGCTTTTTTGTGTTGTTGTAGTGCGCGCCGACTGCAGCGCGATGCGCGCCCGCCAGCTGGCGAAAGCGACTGGAGCGCCTCGGTAAGTTCGCTCTTTCTGCCGAGTCAGTGACCCGCAATTCCTCGAAAGCCGCAAGGCTCGCGCAGTTTTCAATCTGCGCGAGCCACTTCCGACCGGAACGTGCAAGGGCCGGTTCTGACACGGGCGTCTACGCCGCCAGTGCTGCCTTGGCCTGCTCGGCAATCACGCCGAAGGCGTTCGCGTCGTGGATCGCCAGATCCGCGAGGAGCTTGCGATCGATCTCGATGCCCGCTACCCGCAGACCAGCGATCAGGCGGCTGTAGGACAGCTCGTGGATGCGGGCCGCCGCGTTGATGCGCGTGATCCACAGCGCCCGGAAATCGCGCTTCTTGGCGCGCCGGTCGCGGTAGGCATACTGGCCGGCCTTGATGACGGCCTGCTTGGCGGTGCGGTAAATCTTGCGCCGCGCGTTGTAATAGCCCTTGGCTTTGCCCAGGACCTTCTTGTGACGGCGCCCGGCCGTCACGCCACGTTTGACTCGTGCCATGGTTCGACTCCTTTAATTGTCCGGGTTAATGATTCGGCAACAGCTGCGTGATGCGACCGACGTCGCTCTTGTCAATCAGGCTGCTGCCTCCGGAACGCGCATGACGCTTGCGCTTGGAGTCTTTGTGACCGAGGTTATGGCGGCGACCCGACGAATAGGATTTGAACCCGCTCGCCGTTTTTCGAAAACGCTTGGACGCCGCCTTGTTGGTTTTCAACTTAGGCATGAACTACTCTCCACTTAATATAGCTATGGTTCGCAAGGCGGCTGTTGGCCGCCCGCTTGCCTGCGGAACCGCGGTCGCGGCGCCTGGTGGACGCCGCTGCGCAATTCACTTCTTTTTTGGTGAAAACACCATGACCATCTGCCGGCCTTCCATCATCGGAAACTGCTCGACGATGGCGGCTGCGGCCAGATCAGTTTGTACCCGATCCAGCAGTTTGCGGCCGATATCCTGGTGCACCATCTCACGGCCGCGGAACCTCAGGGTTACCTTGGCCTTATCACCCTCGGACAGGAAGCGGGTCAGATTACGCAGTTTGACCTGGTAATCCGCCTCTTCCGTCCCCGGACGAAACTTCACTTCCTTGACCTGCTGCTGCTTTTGCTTGCGCTTGGCAGAGTGGGCCTTCTTGTTCTGCTCGAACAGGAACTTGCCGAAGTCCATCACCCGCACCACCGGCGGTTCCGCCGTGGGCGAGACTTCAACCAGATCAAGCTGGGCGGCGAGCGCTAGCTGTAGCGCGTCAAACCTGGTCATTACTCCCGCTTGGGCCCCATCCGCCGCGATCACCCGCACCGACGGCGAGGTAATCTCTTCATTGCGCCGGATGCGCTTCGTTGCAATGGCTATACGTCATTCCTCCAAGGTGTGGCGCCCGCGGCTTTCGAGCTCCTGCCGCAGCCGCTCAACGAACGTCTGCGGGCTCATGGTGCCCAGGTCTTTTCCGCTGCGGGAGCGCACAGATAACATGTTCGCCGCGACTTCCTTGTCCCCTGCGACCAACAGGTAAGGAACGCGTTGCAGCGTGTGTTCGCGAATCTTAAAGCCGACCTTTTCGTTGCGCAAGTCGGTATCGACCAGAAGCCCTTGTTTTTTCAACAAATCTGCAACTTTGACGATGTATTCGTGCTGGCGGTCGGTAATGCTCAGGGCCACGGCGTGCACCGGGGACAGCCAGGCCGGAAGCTTGCCGGCGTGGTGTTCGAGCAAAATGCCGAAAAATCGCTCGAGTGACCCGAAGATCGCGCGGTGCAGCATCACCGGAATCTGCTTCTGGCTGTGCTCGTCAATGTAGTGCGCACCCAGGCGCCGGGGCATATTCAGGTCCACCTGCAGCGTGCCGCACTGCCAGTCGCGGCCGATGGCGTCGCGCAGCACGAATTCCAGCTTCGGCCCGTAAAACGCGCCCTCGCCCGGGTTCAGTGTGTACTCGATGCCCGCGGCATCGGCGGCCTGCTTGAGCGCGGATTCCGCCTGGTCCCAGACCGTGTCCTCGCCGACCCGCTTGGGCGGGCGATCGGAAAACTTGATGCGTACGTCATCGAAGCCGAAATCGCGGTAAATGCTGAGGATCAGCTGGGTTACGGCGACGGATTCCGCGGTGATCTGTTCCGGGGCGATGAAGATGTGCGCGTCGTCCTGGGTGAAGGCGCGCACGCGCATCAGGCCGTGCAGCGCGCCCGAGGGTTCGTAGCGGTGCACTTTGCCGAATTCGGCCAGGCGAATTGGCAGGTCCCGATAGCTGCGAATCCCCTGCCTGAAAATCTGCACGTGACCCGGGCAGTTCATGGGTTTGATGGCGTAGACGCGCTCGTCCGGCGTCTGCGTCGTATACATATTCTCGCCGAACTGTTCCCAGTGGCCGCTGGCGATCCACAGGCTCCGGTCCATCAACTCGGGGCCGTTGACTTCCTGGAAGCCCGCGGCGTCCTGCTTATCCCGCATGTAGCTGATCAGCCGCTGGAAGATGCGCCAGCCCTTCGGGTGCCAGAACACAGCGCCCGGCGCTTCTTCCTGCATGTGGAACAGGTCGAGCTCGCGGCCTATCTTGCGGTGGTCGCGCTTTTCGGCTTCCTCCAGGCGAAGCAGATACGCTGCAAGTTGCTGCTGAGTAGGCCAGGCCGTGCCGTAGATCCGCTGCAGCATCTCGTTGCGCGAATCGCCGCGCCAGTAGGCGCCGGCCACCTTCATCAGCTTGAAGGCCTTGAGCTTGCCAGTGGAAGGCACGTGCGGGCCGCGGCACAGATCCACCCACTCGCCCTGCCCGTACAGGCTGATCGCCTCACTGGCCGGAATGCTGGCGATGATTTCGGCTTTGTATTGTTCGCCGATGCCACGGAAATATTCCACCGCCGCATCGCGCGCCATCTCGCGCCGCGACACCGGCTGATCGGCCTGCGCGAGTTCCATCATGCGCGCTTCGATCGCAGTGAGATCCTCGGTGGTGAAGGGCCGCGAATAGGCGAAATCGTAAAAAAAGCCGTCCTCGATCACCGGTCCGATCGTGACCTGCGCTTGCGGGAACAGCTGCTTCACGGCTTGAGCCAGCAGGTGCGCGGTTGAGTGGCGGATGATCTCGAGCCCTTCGGGGTCGCGCTCGGTCACGATCGCCAGCGTCGCATCGCGTTCGATGGTGTAGCTGGTGTCGACCAGTTTGCCGTTGACCTTGCCGCCGAGCGCCGCGCGCGCCAGGCCCGCACCGATACTCGCGGCAACTTCGGCCACGGTGACCGCTCGGTCGAAACTTCGCTGGGCACCATCGGGCAGCGTGATGACGGGCACGGAGTCTCCCTAGATGGAAATGGTAGGCGCGACTGGGATCGAACCAGCGACCACCACCATGTCAAGGTGATGCTCTACCACTGAGCTACGCGCCTGTTGCAGGGTGCGGAACGATACCGGAGGCCCGTGTCGCTGGCAAGCTAAAGCGCGGATTTACCTAGGTTTTCAGCCCTTGCGCACGGACTGTGGGACCAAGGGGCCACCGCCCAGTTCGAGCTCGAGTGCCCGCAGCCCCTCGATCTGATCACGAACCGAAGCAGCCTGTTCAAATTCGAGGTTGCGCGCATGATGGTACATGAGCTCCTCGAGCCGGTGAATTTCACCAGCGGCTTCCGCGAGGTTACGCGGCACGGCGACGGGCACCGGCCGGCCGGCGCCCCGGCCGCGATTGCTGGGCGCGGGCGCGGAACGGGCGCCTTCCATGACGTCAGTCACCGGCTTGACGATGCTGAGCGGTGTGATGCCATGCTCGGTGTTGTATTGCGCCTGTCGCTCGCGCCGCCGGCGCGTCTCATCCATCGCCTTGTGCATCGAGGCGGTGACGCGATCCGCGTATAAAATGACCCGTCCGTGGAGATTGCGCGCGGCGCGACCCATAGTCTGGATGAGCGAACCGGCCGAGCGCAGGAAACCTTCCTTGTCGGCATCGAGTATCGCCACCAGCGCGACCTCGGGCATGTCGAGCCCTTCGCGTAGCAGGTTGATGCCCACCAGCACGTCGAATTTCCCCAGTCTCAGGTCGCGGATGATCTCCACCCTCTCGACGGTCTCGATGTCGGCATGCAGGTAGCGCACGCGGATCTTGTGCTCGGCGAGGTATTCGGTCAGGTCCTCGGCCATGCGTTTGGTGAGCGTGGTGATCAGCACGCGCTCGTCCGCTGTCACGCAGTGGTGAATCTCGGCCAGCACATCGTCGATCTGCGAAGTCGCCGGCCGCACTTCCACCTCCGGGTCGAGGAGCCCGGTGGGACGCACCACCTGTTCGACCAGCTGCCCCATGTGGGCGTATTCATATGGGCCTGGCGTGGCGGAGACGAAGATCATCTGCGGCGCGAGCCGCTCCCACTCCTCGAATTTCAGCGGCCGGTTGTCGAGCGCCGAGGGCAAGCGGAAGCCGTATTCGACCAGTGTTTCCTTGCGCGAGCGATCGCCCCGGAACATTGCCCCGAGTTGCGGCACCGACTGATGGCTCTCGTCGACCACCAGCAACGCATTGGGCGGCAGGTAGTCGAACAGGCACGGTGGCGGTTCGCCAAGCTCGCGCCCCGACAGATAGCGCGAGTAGTTTTCGATCCCCGGGCAGTAACCCACCTCACGGATCATCTCCAGGTCGAACTGCGTGCGCTGCTCGAGGCGCTGGGCCTCGACCAGTTTGCTGTTGTCGTACAGGACCTTCAGGCGCTCGCGCATTTCCTCGCGGATCAGTTCGAGCGCGTTGACCAGCCGGTCGCGCGGCGTGACGTAGTGCGTGCCCGGGTACACCGTGTAGCGCGGCACTCGCGCGAGCACCTTGCCGAGCAGGGGATCGAGCAGCGCGAGGTTCTCGATTGTGTCATCGAACAGTTCGACCCGCACCGCATCGCGCGCCGACTCGGCCGGGAAGATGTCGATGATGTCGCCGCGCACCCGAAAGGTGCCGGGCTGCAGATCGATGTCGTTGCGCGTGTACTGCATCTCGGCGAGCCGGCGCAGCAATTTGCGCTGGTCGATCCGCTCGCCGCGCACCAGGTGCAGCACCATGGCGAGATACGCCTGCGGATCGCCGAGGCCATAGATGCACGACACCGTCGCGACGATGATCGCGTCGCTCCGCTCGAGCAGCGCCTTGGTGGCCGAGAGCCGCATCTGCTCGATGTGCTCATTGGTCGAGGCGTCCTTGGCTATGTAGGTATCGCTCGAAGGCACGTAGGCCTCCGGCTGGTAGTAGTCATAGTAGGAGACGAAATATTCAACCGCGTTGCGCGGGAAATGGTCGCGCAGTTCGCCGTACAGCTGCGCCGCCAGCGTCTTGTTATGCGCAAGCACCAAGGTAGGACGCTGCACCCTGGCGATGACGTTGGCGATGGTGTAAGTCTTGCCCGATCCAGTTACACCCAGCAGCGTCTGGTGCGCCAGGCCTGCTTCCAGGCCTTCGACCAGGCGCGCAATCGCCTGCGGCTGGTCGCCCGCCGGCTGGTAGCTGGATACGAGTTCGAAGGGTCGAGTTTCCACGGGTCGTCCGCTAATATAGCGGGGTTCCCCGCCTCCTTCATGACCCGATGAGGATTCCCGTGGCCCCAGCCGTCTCCAAACGCGCCCTGCGCGTCAAGCCCTCGCCTACGCTCGCCGTGACCGCCCTCGCCGCCCGCCTGAAGTCCGAGGGCAAGGACGTTATCGGACTCGGTGCCGGCGAGCCCGATTTCGACACGCCCGCGCACATCAGCGCAGCAGGTGTGCAGGCCATCAATAGTGGCTTCACCCGCTACACCAATGTCGACGGCATTCCCGAGCTCAAGGACGCGATCATCGCCAAGTTCCAGCGCGACAACGGCATTCGGTACGAACGCAGCCAGATCATCGTGTCTTCGGGCGCCAAGCAGACCATCTTCAACCTTTGCATGGCCGTGCTCGATCCGGGCGATGAAGTGATCATCCCGGCGCCCTACTGGGTTTCATATCCGGACATGGCGCTGCTCGCCGACGGCGTGCCGGTCACGCCCTTTGCCGGGCCCGAGCAAGGTTACAAGATCACCGCGCAGCAGCTGGCTGCGGCGATCACGCCGCGGACCCGCCTGTTGCTTATCAACAGCCCCAGTAACCCGACCGGCGCCGCCTACACTGCCGCGGAATGGCGCGCGCTGGGCGATGTGCTGCTGAAGCACCCGCGCATCGTCATCGGCACCGATGACATGTACGAAAAGATCTACTGGGGAAACGAGCCGTTCACGAGCCTGGTGACCGTGGTGCCGGAGCTCTACGATCGTACCGTCACGATCAACGGCTGCTCGAAAGCCTACGCAATGACCGGCTGGCGCATCGGCTATTGTGGCGGACCGAAAGAGCTCGTCACCGCGATGGCCACGATCCAGGGCCAATCGACCTCGAACGCCGCCAGCATGAGCCAGAAGGCAGCCATCGCCGCGCTCAACGGCGATCAGGGATGCGTTGCCACCATGAATCGCGCGTTCAAGGAGCGGCACGACTACATAGTCGCTGCGCTCAATACCCTGCCCGGCATTTCATGCCGTCCCGCCAGCGGCGCGTTCTACGCATTTGCCGATGTCAGCAAGGCGACGGCAAAGCTGGGGCTCAAGGACGACAACGCCTTTGCCGAGCATCTTATTAATACCGTAGGCGTCGCGGTCGTCCCGGGCGCAGGGTTCGGCGCGCCCGGACATATGCGCCTGTCTTTCGCCTGCAGCCGCGAGATGCTCGAAAAGGCCGTGGAGCGCATGCGCAAGGCGCTCAGCGGCTGATGCCAAAATGCTGCTGCCGTCCTTGACGGACTCGGGGTTCTGCCCCGAGAATTCGCCGCCATTCCCCGGTAGCTCAGTTGGTAGAGCGTCGGACTGTTAATCCGCAGGTCGTTGGTTCGAGTCCAACCCGGGGAGCCATGTCCTTGTTTATCAGACACATATAATTGTGATCTAATGTAAGTTCTGTCTTCGGAAACTGACACCCTCGATTTCGCGGTTACGGAACAGTTCTTTCGCGCTCTAGAAACCTCTGGTAATGAGCGTCGTCATGAAATCGCACTGGGCGTTTCTGTAGCCTCCGGCCAGAGTCGTGATGTTGTCATCGAGCAGCTGAATGTTTTCGCTGGCAGCATCGTATGGAAGCCACGGCACCGCGCCTGATCCGTTTGGATCACCACTCGTAGCGAGCGCCACCCAGTAGTCCATCATGGCGTTCGAGAGTGCGAGCTCGGCGCTGCTCGGCACGTAGGTGACGCTCGTACCCAGGGACTGGAAATTCCCGGTAACAAAGAAGGTTTCCGCCCCGTGGAACGCGCGCGCCTGCATGAGAGGGGCGTCTTGCGGCGCCGCATTCTCGTAGACATGCGTAAACAGATATCGCCAAACAGGGGCACGTTGGGCGCCGCTCACATAACGCGCGAAATTGCGGGTATCGCGGGTCACCCAAAAATCCGTTTCCACGTTGTCGAGCGCGTAATTGGGGTTGGTGAAGTCGCTCGCCGGATACAGCGAGAGCATCGTGTCGCCCGCGCCGGGCGCGAGAGCGTCAAATTGCGCGTGGATGGCGTTGGCGTAGCCGCTGGCATCCAGGGCGGGGGCGAATACGGTGTTGTCATAGGCCTCTTCGTCACCGTTGGAGCCAATGATCAGGGGTACCGGTGAGCCGAGCCGCTTCAGCTTGGTGGCGGGGTCTTCAGGCAGGACGACCGGATCGACGTTGACCCAGCCGGTGTCGGCCCTGTTGGGCCCGCTTTGCACCAGCGTGCTCGCCGGCGTCGCGCGCAGGCAGGCCAGCACATCCGCGGCGGTGTCGCAGCCGACGGCGCTGGGCACGTCCGCATACCAGCGATATGCGGTGTCTATAGTGGTACCGATCAGGCCGCCCCTGAGCAATCCGCTCTCCATGACGGCAGCCGAGAAAAGCCCCTCAGCCGCGGGAGACGCCAGCAGCGCCTCCACATTCAGCGACCCGGCGGAATGGCCGACGATCATCACTCTGGCCGGATCACCGCCGAACTCGGCGATGTTGTCATGCACCCATTGCAGGGCCGCGATCAGGTCCATCAGGGTGTAGTTTCCGGATGTGGCTTGCGGCGACTCTGCCGTGAGCAAGGGGTTCACGAGCCAGCCGAGCAGCCCCAGGCGGTATTGCACGGTCACCACAATCGCGCCGCGGCCCGCAAGCAGTGATACGTCATTCCACGGCGCATTCTGCGCACTGCCCGCCACGTTTCCGCCGCCGTGAATGATCACGATCACGGGCTGCTTCGCACTGGCAGGCGGATTGACCGCGTAGACGTTCAGCGTGAGGCAGTCTTCGTCCCCGATCGTTCCGCCGTTGCCGTCGGATTGCGGGCACTTATTGCCGAACTGGGTTGCATTGCGCACACCCTGCCAGCTTGTCGGAGCCACTGGCGGGCGCCAGCGCAAATCTCCAACGGGCGCTGCCGCGAAGGGAATCCCGCGGAAGGCACGGTAGCCCCCTTCAACCGCGCCCTGGAGCGCGCCATATTGGGTGCACACGACGGTAGCGGTGCTCACGCAGCCGGCCGGCGGGGGCACGACGACGCCTGCGTCTCCGCCACCTCCGCCGCAGGCGGTGAGCGCAATTAATACCACTCCCGCGGATGCGAGCCGGGCTGACCGATACAGTGATGATGTCATTGCAAGGTCTCCTGATTGACTGAATGGCTCGGGAACCTAAAGAGCTAGTGACGAATGCGCGTTTGATTGAGCAATGCAGCGCCGTCGAACGGATCATAGAGCCGGAGATCTTCGCGGATGACTCCCGGTTGGCTCAAAAGGCCGTCCTCATCGATAATGTTCAGGCGCGAGTTGCGCATGTACGCATACTCAGGGACGAGGCTGGGGTCAGGTGCTCCGGTCGCCACATCGTAGGCATCGGCGTTGGAGAAAGTCAGCATGGCCGGTGCGATTGGCGCGATGGTCGGATTGCTCCAGAGATTGCCTTCAAAGCGCGCATTCACGATTCCGCTGTACGGTCCGTTGAAGGGGCCGTGGGTGATGAAAGGCGCGGCAAGAAACGCCAGATACCCTTTGGGGAAGTCCGTGGGATCGGGGTTCGGGTCCGTCCAGAAGCTGCTGGTGCCCCTGTAGACAAAACCCTCATCGAGAAGGAACGGGTAGCCAGCATTGTCGATGAATCGGTTCTCGTGGACGTTGGCGCTGATATAGCCAGTCTGGGCGTACGGGTACTTGCCGCCGCCTAGTATCGTGAAGTCCAGGCCGAAGTAGTTGTTGGAGACGTCGTTGCCCTCAAGATCCACGTCAATATGGTTGCCCATCTGGCTGGCCGTAGGATTGATTGGGTATGGCAATGGTTCGAGTGGGTTCGCCCCCATATCAAGCTGGTCGGTGACCCCAGAGTCGCCAAAAACTCCCACGCCTTCGGTGTTATTGGTGGCGCTGTTGCCGCTGATGAATAGCTTTGAAGGGTTTTCAGATGTGCCGCCGGCGAACAGCAGCCCCGGCGAGCCGCCGTGCACAACATTGCCAACGATTCGGCCGCTGCACTCGGAGCCGTTGATGGCGCCGAGCCAAGTATCTGTCACCACATTGCTGCGAAGGGTGAGTCGCTGCGTCCGGCTGATGTCAATTCCGAACCACGCATTGAACGCGTTGTCGATCACTAAACCTTCTATGACTGTGCCGTCGGCCCGACCTCCGTCCGTGGTTGGCCCGACATAAATCACCGTATTGGGAAGATCGCCCAGAGGCACGGTGTCCACGGTCAAAGTCGTCGCGGTGCCGGCACGTGCAGCCACGGGATAGCCGTTGGCGTATTCCATGACCCCCGCACCGTGGAGCGTCAGATCAGGCACATTGAGAACCAGCGGCAGCAGCTCCGGCGGTCGCGTGGTCTGATCCGCCGGCTGAGCCTCGAAGTTGCCGCTGCAGGTGCCAGTAGCGACGCGGATGGTGATGGGTTGGGGGCTCCTGCGCCGCAGCGCTCGCGCCTTTTCGAGGGCGTCGGTGATACGCCAATAGGGGCGCGCCGCACTGCCGTTGCCTCGAGAAGTCGCAGCACAGTCGACGTAGACGGTCGTCGACGATGAGGCCGCCGTCTCAACCACCTGTGCATGACTGGAGTGTGGTGTAGCGGCACAACATGCGATGCCACAGAAAATCATCGTTCGGACCGACCGAGTTGACCTGGTGTTCATGGCAAAACCCTCACATTGTGGCCAGAAAGACGTCGTGTTATTGATTGAGAGTTCTCGCGACGCTTGCCGTCGATGCGCTACTTGAACAGTTCAGCCGAAGACAGCACGACGTCTGAGCCGGAACAAGGGCCCCCAGGGTGGCACGTTCGTGCGTGACTGGTTCCGCCCGTAATGAGTACGGTGCCATCGACCAGCGGTGTCGCCGTATGTCCGTCCCGTGCTGTAAGGAGCGAGCCCGTCGCCACGAAGCCCCCACTCTCGGGAGCGAATAGCTCCGCCGTGGCGCGCGACGTCCGTGCACGACCGCTGCAGACGCGGCCGCCCGCGACGAGGACAGTGCTGTCGTTACGCAGTGTCGCCGTGGTTCCACATAGGGACGTTAACAGTGCATCAAGCACCGAGAAGGTTCCGGTTCTGGGGCTGAATAGCTCGGCCGTGTTGTCTGTTCCGGTGACCAGGACGGTACCGTCGACCAGCAACGTCGCTGCATGGCCAGCGCGTCCCTCGCTCATGCTGCCGGTCGAGGTGAATGTGCCACTCACGGGATCGTAGAGTTCTGCGGAAGGGACCCCAGGACCCGCGGGAATGGGCACTGTGCCCAGGACGATGTCCTGCACGCCTCCGGCGATCAACACGCGCCCGTCAGGTAGCAGCGTCGCGGTATGCCCGGTCCGCGAGATCGTCATGTCGCTGGTCGCCGTGAACACACCAGTGGACGGGTTGAAGAGCTCCGCACTGGCCGTTTCACCTCCGGCGATGAGTACCTGGCCGTTCTGCAACAGTGTGGCGGTCTGCCCCAGATGCGAGGCAAGCATGCTTCCGGTCGCCGTGAACGTGCCGGCCATCGGATCGTAGAGCTCCGCGGTCGGGTTACCGCCGCCAGCCATCAGGACCTTGCCATAGTTCGGCAACGTCGAATTGGCGAGCAGCGTGGCGCTGCGCGCGTCCAGCGAGAACGCCATTGTGCCAGTCAAGGTAAACGTCTGACTCGTCGGGTCATACAACTCCGCGATCAGTTGCCCGCCGCCGGCTATCAATACGCGCCCGTCGAGCAGCAGTGTTGCCGTATGCGCGGTGCGGGAAAAGGTCAAGCGGCCTAGTGGGCATGAACGTTGCCGCAGGCCGGGCCATTGCGATGCGAACCGTGAAGGGCGTGGCTGGCGAACTCTGATTCAGTTCGTCCGTGACCGTGAGCGTGATGGGGAAGATGCCTGCCGTTGACGGTGTTCCATTCAGTATGCCGTCAAGGCCGACGGCCAGGCCTCCCATCGGCGCGGTCGGCGGGGTCCAGACGAGCGGAGCGAGTCCGTCGAGTGCCAAAAATCGGAAGCTGTACGGCGAACCCACTGTCGCTGTGGGCGGCGGCGTGTTGACGATTGTTGGCGCCACCGGTTCGCTGATTGCAATGGTGTAAGCAACCGAGTTCGTTACCGGGGCCGGCGTGCTGTTGTCGGTGACAGTGACCGTAAATGCGAACGGCGTTGAACTGGCGGCCGTCGGTGTACCGCTGACCGAACCGTCCGGATTGAGCGCGAGGCCCGGTGGCAAAATGCCGGCCGTGACCGTCCAGCCGAGCGGCAAATAACCCCCCGTGGCGGTGAACGCGAAGCCATACGGCGTGCCGTGTACACCCGCGGGCGGCGTTTGACCCGAATCGATCAAGACCGGTGCGGGCGTATCGATCGTGATAGTGAATTGCCGCCAGCCCGTCGCAGCTGGCTGCGCGCTGTCGGTCGCCGTGACGGTAAAAGGGAATGTGCCGACGGCGGTTGGCGTGCCCGAAAGTGTGCCGTCCGCGGCGAGCGTGAGTCCGCCCGGCAAGGCGCCAGAGCTTATAGCAAACGTGAACGGTGGCGCGCCGCCGCTCGCATTGAAATAGTAGCCGTAGGGATTGGTCAACACGCCCGCATAGGGCGGGGATGGATCGACAACGACCTGTGTGGGTGGTGGTGGTGGTGGTGGTGGCAGGCCCGAGTCACTGCCGCCACCTCCGCAACCAGCAAGTAACAGAGTGCCCATCAGGCAGAGCACCACGTGTCGTTTGGATGAACGTTCAATGTGATTCACGGCAGCGCACCCGGACCGTAGAAACTGGCGATAGTTGTCGCCGAAGCGCGTGGCGCATGCATGAACCTTCCAGGAAGGTTTCGTCCGGAATGCAGGAAGAATGGGGGAAAGCGGCCGAAACGCCGGTCCCGATGCCTGGAGTAAGCGCCGAGCCCTTAGGTCATCGTCCCAGGTGTTTCACGACTTGCAGGCTGACCTGTCGTCCCAGGAGCGAGGCGTTGGCAGCGTCGTAGCCCAGGGCGCCAGCGTACGAGTCGAATTGATCGACGAAGGGAGGAGCTTGATCGAAGAGGTTGTTGACGCCGAAATTACACTGCGTATTGGCGAACCATCCCTGCCCACCGTCGAGGCGGTAGCCAACATTGAGATCGACCGTTGTCCACGAATCAACGCTGCGCGCCGGCACGGAGCCCGGATCTTGGTAGGCGCTGCTGCGGTTGACAGTCGTCAGGATGTTCCAGCCTTTGAGCGACCAAGACAGGTGCGTGGCCCAACGCAGCTGCATAGGGTTGCCGACCGTGTTGACGACGTCGTAAACCAGTGACGTGGGCGTGATTTGCTGGCTCAGGATGTAGGTATAGGTGCCATTCAGACCGAACGCCCACTTGCCTCTTGCGGTGTCGATGGCGTAGTCCAGAGCGACATCCGCGCCGCGTGTGTTGATGCGGGCCAGATTCAGGAACCGGCCATCGAGAATGACAGTGATCGGATCGCTGCAATTGCCGGTACCGTAAAATCTCCTGACTTCTTTGCAGGCGGCGTCGAGTTGCGCCTGCGTCGGATTGCGCGTGATCAACGAGGCGAGTTGCGCCTCAAAGCTGAGAAAGTCCGCTACCCTCGGACCTGCATTGCGGACTTTTCCCTTGTAGTCGATGCTGAAGTAGGTCACGGACAGCGATAGGTTCGGTGCAGCCGGCGGCGCGAGGTCCGCGCCGACAGACCAGGCCGTGGACGTCTCCGGCCGCAGATCCTTGTTTGGACCGAATAGCGCAAGTGCGAGTGATTTCCCGCTGGGCGAGGTCGGATCATTGACCAAAACGACTTCGCCATCTCCCACCAGGCTGGGACTCGACCAACCGAACGGTGGCGCCCGGAATGATGTGCCCCAGTTGCCGCGCAGCCCAAAGGTGCGGAGCGGCCGCCAGCTCACGCCCACCTTGGAATTGAACGTACTGCCAACATCGCTGTAGCGGTCATACCGACCAGCAAGCGACAGGGCCAGGCGGTCCGCGGTAGAGCCCGCCTGGGAAGCCACGAGCGGCACCGCGAGTTCTGCGAACGCGGCGGCAACGTCTCTGCCCCGGTTCTCGGGGTTCAACCCAATGTTGAAACCCAGGGAATGCTCGCGGCGGAAGTCGCCACCAGCAGCAAGGCGGATCGCGCCCGCAGGTCCATTGAACAGCGGCCCATCGGCGATGACACTCGCCATGGTGGTGATGAATTTGTCCGGATAGGCCAAAGGGACGCTTCGATATCGCAACGCCGCGAGCACCGCGGGAGGACTGTGCGAACCATCGCCAAAGAGGTTGAGCGCGGTGGCAGGGTCGGCGCTGCCGAGTGCGGCGTCAATGGCATCGATGTTGAGGTTGTTATACTGTAGAAAATGCGTGCTCGATTCCGAAAAGGCGGTGGAGAGGTGCAGCTGCCATCCTCGGGGCAGCGCGCCCTTGATGCCCAGCGATATGGATGAGGTGTCAGTCCGACCGTTGTCGACAACTGGCCCGACGTCCGCGGTGAAATCGTAGGCCACCCGTACCGGGCCGCCAAGATGATTGAAGGCATTTCCGGCTGGCACGTAAAAGTTGTCGGCCAGTTGTGGCAACGTGGACTCAAAGGCGCGCGATGAGTAGCGGCCGTCGACTGAAATGTCCCAGTGGCTCGACAAGGTATAGGTGGCACTCAAAAAGGCGCTGCGCATGTTCTGCTGGGGCAGGATGTCGTTGTCAATGACAGCGTTGGTGTAATTAACAGCGCCCGGAATCAGCTGCGAGACCGTGAGATTCGACCCATCCTGGCCGCGCGGGATGGCTGCTATCGGTTCCCGGGTGACAGGATCGAGGATAGTGCCCGGATTGCCGCCGACACCGCGTCGGTCGCTGCCGCCAAAGCGCCGAAAATCACCATTGGCGGCGCAATAGGCCCTTGAGTTGCATGCCAGGGCACGGCTGTCGTCATATTGAAAGCCGAACAGCACGTGCCCGTCCGACCCGGCGTAGCCCCAGAGCCCGGCGAGGGTCCGCTCGGTGGCATCGCCGCCTGCAGTTGATCCACGCACGCGCGCTTCGAAGCCTGCGAAGTTCTTGCGGAGGATGATATTCACGACGCCGCCGATGGCGTCTGACCCATATAGCGCGGAGGAACCCTCGGGCAGAATCTCGATGCGCTCGACAGCCGAGGCCGGAATGCTTGAAATATCAATGAACGAACCCTGATACCCACTGGCTCCCTGGCGCAGGCCGTTCACCAGCGTCAAGGTGGTGCCGAGCCCCAGACCGCGCAGTTGCACTTCGGCGCCACGGTTATCGTAGTTGTTGACCTCATCTCCATCGCGAGTGGCGGCATTGGTACGATTGGAGTTCTGGGTCACGGTCGCCAGCACATCCTCGATCCGCGCGTAGCCGCTGGCATCGATCTGCGCGCGATCGATGACGGTCGGCTTGGAACCAGCGGCTTTTACGCCGTGAAGGTGACTACCGGTCACGACGACTTCTTCGAGATCGACCGCCTCTTCGGCGCACGCCAGGCCGGCGCACATGAGGCTCACGCACAAACTAAGTGTGGCTGTTCGTGCGCCGATGGCAACACCTTTCATTTACTGGCTGAAATCGGCGCGGAATGATTGAGTCTCTGCGCATCAGGCACAACGCCGCGACGTCGCAAGTCTTCGAGTTCCTTGCGCTGCCCATCGACATAGCGCTGCACGTCGTTCGCGATGGCTTGAAATCGCCGGTCACCGTGCATGGGCTGCCACACGGGATCGTATTTGAGTACGTACCACCACCACCCGTAATCCCCAGCGCGGAAATCGTTCGCCAGGGTGTCGAGCGCCTCATCTGTGCGACCATCCAGCACAAGAGCTTCAGCGAGACCGTGCGAACCGACCGCGTATTTCGCGCCGTTTGCGTTGAGCCATGACACGGCAGCGCGCCGCAGACCTTGGGCGTCGGATGCGTGGCCTTGCGCTTCCAGTAGCTGCGACAGCATGATGGCTGTCTCGATATTGCACACGCCCAGATGCGCTGCTAGATCGCCTTCGTAGTAGGGGGTCGCCTTGATGAACGCAATCGCCCGGCTGAGCTCACCGGTTGTCAGCGCGTAGTCGCGCACTGCCCTGTTTGCTGGTCCACTGTCACAATCGTCGCCCGATCCTGACTCGTAGGCAGCACGCCCTGCCGCACGCCAGTCACCCGCATATATGAACATGGTCGGGTCGTGCGCGTCTTTCGGCAGTGCAGCGACTACCGCGCGCGCCGCCTGCTCGTCGCCGAGATCCAGGTACACGCCCATCGCCAGTCTGCGCGGCTCGGGATTGCGCGGGTCGAGCGCGATTGCGTGCTCCAGAATATTTACCGCGTCGGCCAGCTTGCCGTGGAACGCCCATCGATACTTGGCAACCTGGAATAGCGCAGGAACGAATTCCGGATCGAGCTCCAGCACGGACTGCATCTTTTGCTCGAGCGTGGCTGCGCCGCCTTCGTCGAGGCCACCCGTGGCAACGTCGAAGTGAGCACCCGGCGACATCGGATCGATTTGCAGGGCGCGCTGCAGGATGCGCTTGGCTTCTTCGCGCTGCACCGGGTAATTGTCACTCTGGCCGCCCGCTTGCACCCACCCAAAGTCTTCGTGGTCCAGGAATTCGGCGTAGGCTGTAAGGCCGCGGCCATTGCTGGGATCGAGCGCGATACCCCGGCGAAAGTCGGCGTTGCGCGCCTCAAACGGCGCATGCGCCCACATGGCCCGGGCGAAATAGGCGGCGCCCGAATTAGGATCGATCGCCAAAGCCCGATCGATCAACGGCCGGAAGCGTTTCCGGATCGGCGCCAGATCCTCGGCCCGCAGATGAGCCGCCTGCAGGCGGGCATCGTAGAGTGAGGCGTAGGCCGCCGCGAAAGTCGGATCCAGGGCTATGGCTCTCTCAAAATATGGCACCGCGGACTCCGATTCGGTCACCGAAAGCCGGCCCAGCAGCGCGCGGCCCTTCAGGTACGCGAGGTAGGCTTCAATATTGCTGGTGCGTACTTGAGCGGCCGGGCTGGGACCGAGTCCGCCGAGTCGCGCCGAGAGCGCGCCAGTCACCTGATCGGCAATCTCGTCTTCAACGGCAAAAATATCGCTCAGCGTCCGATCGAATGTGGCAGACCAAATCAGTGTGCCCGCATTGGTATCGACGAGCTGCACGGCTACGCGCAACCGATCGGCGTTGCGTTGCACGCTGCCGTTGACCAAATAGCCGCTATTGAGTCGCCGGCCAATCTCCTGGGAATCGATGCGAGTTGCGTCCAGCGCGAACGAGGAATTGCGCGCTATCACAGCAAGTCCGGTGACCCGAGACAGGCGGTTGAGAATCATCTCTGGTAGACCGCGTGCCAGGTAGGAATCGGGGGCGTCCGCGCTGATGTTTTCGAATGGCATGACGGCTACCGTCCTCGCACGCATGCCAATGGGTGAGTTGGCACCTTGCGAACCGCCGAGCGGAAGTGCGGCGCTCGAGCTGTGATCCCTGTTGAAAGTGTGCACAACAATGCCGATCAGCAGCGCCACCGCAGCGACCGCCGAAAGTCCGAGCCATCGCCTCGGGTTTGACTGCGTGTACACAGTGTTAGCGTCGCGCGTGGCCGCGAGTCGCACCGACAAGTCGACGAGCGATGAGGCGGCTTCGACGTTGAGCTGTGGTGCCTCGAGCGGGGTCGCCACGCGTTCGACGCGAGTGACGTCGGCCACCAGCCGGTAACCGCGGCTTCGCACTCCCGAGACATAGCGGGGTTCCTTCGCGTCATCCCCTAGCGCTTCGCGCAGGAGGTTGACCCGCTTGTTCACGGTTTCCGGGCTCACGACTAGTCCAGGCCACACGCGCGCTATCAGCATGTCGTGGGTAAGCACGTTTGGCGCACCGCGAATGAGTGCTACGAGCAGTTGAAACGATAGGTTTGGCAGGGTGAGTTCGATGCCCGCACGTGTGACGCGCTGCTGCCCGACATCGACACGCAGGTCACCGACGGTGAATGCGCCGTTGTCGGTGCCGCTCAAATCCCCTGGAGACTGGCTCATCGATTCGAACTGATCGTATCAAGTGTGGGCGCGGCCGCCACTCGCGCGATGACGGCAATCCGAGCGCGAGCGGACCACAATGCGACGCGTGTGTGCACAGAGCCACTAGCCGCGGGAACGGCTTCCGGAGCCAGCGGCGCCGGTTCGGCGCGGCGCTCGTATCAACACTTCAGCGGCAATGCCGAGCTCGGCGTGAACCCTCCGAATCATTGCGATCGACAACGCGCGCTTTCGATTGAGGACTTCCGACACTCGCGTACGCGTACCGAGCAACGGTTCCAGGTCCTTGCGGGTCAAACCCTGCTGTTCCATGCGAAAACGGATGGCTTCGATGGGATCGGGTCGGTCAATCGGCTCGTGCTGCGTTTCATATGCGTCGATCAGGGTCGCCAGT
The DNA here is from genome assembly GCA_963811485.1 of uncultured Gammaproteobacteria bacterium. GTDB lineage: Bacteria > Pseudomonadota > Gammaproteobacteria > Steroidobacterales > Steroidobacteraceae > FEN-1191. The sequence goes on along the minus strand of CAWERO010000006.1, from coordinate 2,966 downwards.
ACATCCAGTCGATCCCCCTCTGGGGTACCGCTCTTGGTGCCCCACAGCCGTTCAACCTCAGCCAGGGCCGCTCGATGGTCGGCCGCGGTGCGAATGGGTTTGACCTCAGTTACCATGATTTACCTCCGTAACATCGATCACATCGTAATCCTGGTGCGTACCGAGCCACTTGATCCACACGATGCCTTTCTCATAATCAATTGCCACAACCAGTCGATACGAGTTGCCCTTGATGTTAATCACGACGCGATCGGCCGACACGATGCTTGCGGTTGCATAGCGATTCCTGACCTCAGCGCTATTGCGCCATCGCGCCCGTTGAACTTCATGAAACCAAGCGTCAAGAGCAGCCTTCAATGCGCCGCGATCCTTGTGCCCGGATCGAGACGCCACGAACTCGCGCAACGTGCGCCGGGCAATGACTCGCATCGATGGACGTTAGCACGTTCCCAAAATGGGAACAAGTTGAGGCGGCTCGCTTCGCTTCAGCAGTTGCGCATTGCCCGCTGGTTCACGCGGTCTCAGCGCGCGTCAGACCGTGTCGGCACAGCGCATTGGGTTCAAGGGTATCTTTGGGGGTAACTTTGCGAACCTCGTGGAGATCGTTTTATGGGCCAAGTACTTGCGCTCGACTTGGAGTCCAACCCGGGGAGCCAGTTAAATCAATAAGTTACAAATTTCTTTTAATTATTCATCTTGCATACGATATTGAATGAAACACCTTGCGCCAGTTTGAGCCGCGGTCCGACCCCGAGCGGTCGCGAACGTCGGCTCTTGGTCGGGCCGGCGCCAACCTGGCGCTGCGTGTCTTGAACTAGTGTGCCGCCCCCCGCGATTCGATCCACCGCCGAATATGCGCCCGGAGCATCGGCAGCGGAATGCTGCCATTTTCGAGCAGCGCATCGTGAAACTCCGGGAGGCTAAACCGCGGTCCCAGCGTCGTTTCCGCAAGACCGCGCAGTTCAAAGAACACCTGAGCACCAGAATCGTAAGCGGCTAGCTGGCCGGGTATCGCTGCAATGCGATCCACTAGGTCTTCCGCTTCAGAACCGGGGAAACGGCCAGAAGCTTCGACGAACGCAACGACTTGCTCACGTGTCCACCCGAGTGCATGAAGGCCCGGATCGACAACCATACCGCGCGCCGGCCAGGTGCGCCGGAGGATCTTCGCGCTGGCCGTACGGTACAAGCCGGCCTCTTCCGCCAACGCCTCGGCGTAGCGAGCCCAACCCTCATTGAATCCTGAATTTTCCAGCAGCCGGGACACCGGATGCACGGCCTTGAGGCGTTGTGCATACGCCAACTGCAAGTGATGGCCCGGCCATGTCTCGTGAAAAGCCGTGATCTCCGCATCGCCGCGTGTCGACGTCGTGGCGTGGGCCAGTGAAATGCGGAAGATTCCTGGCCGCCCGCTGGCGCTGGGCTCCTCATAGTGCGAGCTAGCGCCGCCGTTATCCTCATAGGGTGGAATCGGCTCGACAATCACGGCCTGAGTCGGCAGTTGCCCGAACAACGGACCCAGTACGTGCTGCGCCCGGCCTACCATCTCGCGCGAGGCCTCGAGAAGCTCCTGGCCACTCGCGTAGTGCCCGTCCGGCAGGTTCTTGGCGCGTTCCACGATCGCTGCGAAGTCGTCGATGCCAAAGACCTCCCGACCGACGGATCGTACCTCTTCGGTCTGCCGTTCCACGACTCGTGAGCCGACATCAAAAACCTCCTGCGGCGCGCGCTTAAGAGTGGTGTTTGCACGCAATAGGGCTACATAGCACTCGGAGCCATGCGGGAGAGCTGTGATAGCCAACGTGTGCCTGGCTGCCGGAACGTACTCAGCCAACAGGAAGCGGCGATACTCGCGTAGGGCGGGGACTACACCGGTGCGAAGAATCTCGTAGTACGCACGGCTAAAGTCCGCATCGGTGCCCCGCCTCGCCGGGCTCGCATAGGGGTGATCCTGGAGTGGTGCGTCGGCGAGTCCGTCGATCTGCTTCAGCATGCGCTCGGCGACTGTGCGGGGCGTGCTATAGCCGTTCTTGAGACCGGTTCGTAGATTTGCGATCTCTTGCCGAATGTATTGTGGCACGTGCTCCCAGCGGCGTAGCGCCTGTCGGCGGTCCTCCGCGGTGATGACGGGCTGCAGCTCGGCAATCGTCGCGAGGGACGTATGCCACGCTCCCATCTGGTTGACGCCTGCCCACCACTCTTGGTGACATATCCGCAGTCCAATCGAGGACTCAAGCTGCTCGCGCAGATTGGCCAGCGTAGTCCACTCGGGCGTGCCATCGAGCGCACCCTCATCGATACCAGAGATCGCCGCGAGCCACGCATCTTCGCGTCGCTGCCAGACCCCGATCGCCACCGGTGAGATATCAGTCAGACCGTCATGGCGGGGAGGCGCGAGGCCGACGAAGTATGCTTGTTCCGGCTGCTTGTCGAGCACGGCAGCCAGGTATTCGTCAGCTACGCGATCAACACGCTGGGCCGGACTTTCCGTCGCAACAACCGGCATCGCGTTGTGCGCAGCCTCACCCAGAGTGGACCAAGGGAACACGCAGACGAACAGCAGTAAGTCAAGTGTTCGAAAGTTTTGATGGCAAATATTCATGTGTGCTCTCCGCCAAGCTGGCCACCCGCCAAACCTCACAATGCTAGTGACCACAATGGAGACCTGGCGCCAGGCAATTGGACAATCAACACGACCAGAATCAAATGGTCGCGGATGCTTGGCGGGTTAGCAACCAGCGCGGGTTACGCGCGGCCATATGGCTGCTCTTGAGTCAGTATTCTGCCCACTTGGATGACCGGGCCACTCGCCGCCTGACGGGCTTCCCGAAAGCCGTGAACCCGGGATCCTCCAATTCCCATGCGGCTCCACGGCGTTCTATCGCACGTCAGCCCAGAGCGATAACTGGGAGGGTAAGTTTGAGGGTATCTGTGTGAACGCGACCGAAAGCATTTCATTGATCAGT
>CAWERO010000005.1:0-79297 GCA_963811485.1 uncultured Gammaproteobacteria bacterium | reverse complement strand
TCCACCATATTGCTCGGATCAGGAGCTCGAGGCATTCACCTTGGAGCTCCAGCAGGAGCTTCTCGCGAATCCACCGTTCCGCTGCGGCATCTCCTTTCAGTGGAATGGCTCTCAGAATGACGCGGAGCAGGTCTCGTTCCACGTTCTGCTCCAAGCCGTACTGCTTCGCCGTGAGTCCCCCTTGCTCGACTTCAGCTCGCTGAAATCCATTGTGTTCCATGCGGACTATGAGCAGGGTCTGCGTGACGCATCTGTCCGCGCCGGTCGCGACCTCGTGCCGACTCGTGAGCCAGGTGGGTTCTCGGTCGCAATGCTTGTTCACGCGCCAGATGGTTGTGAACTTATCGCAGATGCCGGCCTGGCCGCGAGGACTCTTGTCGCAGGAGACGGCTCACAGAGATGTGAGTGTGAGTACCTTGCGACACGAGCTGTGTCACGTTGACGATTTTCAGCGCAAGAGCCGATTGTGGAATAACGAGTGGCTCAAGGAACGCCTGCAGGGGTGAGACAGGTGTTCTTTCCCATGGCCGAGTCTCTCTGGAGCGAGTACTACGCCAATCGGGTATCGGACGGTCCGCTCGCGGACGCATACCTGACCGGCGAGGAAGACATGCTGACGGGCGCCATCCGTGACGCCACGCACGAGATCGAGGAAGCGATCCTTGCGTACCGCTTCTCGCACGACATGAGTTTGCTGGCGCCGCTGGCAGGGCGCAAGGTTTCGTTCGTCGCGCAATCGATGGGATACGTTCTGGGCCGCTATGCAGCCCGAGGTCTGTCCGCTCCTCGGGTCGCTCAGCTGCGGGACGCGTTGCAGACCACAGGTCTTGAAGGCGCGTTCACCGGGTCCAGTGCGGAGCTGAATCGTTTGTTTCAATCTCGCACATCTTGGACCTCGACGGCGGATCTGGCGGAACTCGAGCGAATCTGGTTTCGCGCGATGTGCGGATTCGGATTGCAGTTCGAAGAGATCTCGCCCGATCGGGTCTATGTCCATGTTCCGGTCTCGCAATCGCGCGAGTAGCAGGAAATGTCATCAACCTCTCAAATAATTGAATGTATCAGGGACTCGCTCACGGCGATCACGGCACCACGGTACTTTGAAACGGAGCGCGGATTTCAGGGTCAGCTGCTCGTGCATGTGTCGCGGCGGCTTCATCTGGTTGATCACGAAATCGTTGAGCAGGAATACCAGAAGCGACAGCGGGACCACGGCCTAACTGTTCGCCCGGACATCATCATTCACGAGCCATTCGACCCGACTCGCCACGCAGGACGCACGGAGGGCAACCGTGCCGTTGTTGAGTTGAAGTTGAACGCAACCACGGCCGAAGCCGCTGGGGACTTCGAGAGCCTAGCGGCAATGATCCAGGTACTTAATTATCCTCTTGGTATATTCGTCAATATCGCGTCCACAGTCACGCACGCCAACTTGGTCCCTGCGGCAGTCCGGGGCCGTGTGGTTGCGTTTGCGGTGACACTGGAGGGTGGCAAGCCTCGCGTCATTGAGGAACGGACATGACGGCCTCGCAGCAGGCACGTTTGTGTGACTAGTGGCAAGCGCTGAAAGTGATCATGTTCGTACAAACATGTTTGCATTTTACGACAGCAAGTCCTGCAACGGCTCAAGCGATCCTACGTTGGCAATCTCTTACGCTGCCGTGTCGCGCCTGTCGAATTAATCGCGCGCTTATGATCTGCGCTGGCATTGTGATGCCTTCGAACGTTCCTTGATGCTGGCCAGAGCAATCCTTCGTATTCCTTCGACAGACTGGGTGACGGCCTTCGTGGGGCAAAGATAGATCCGTCCGACTTAGAGGCGGTGTGTCGCTGAGGTGTCCGTGAAATGCTTGGTTGTTTGGCACGATAGTTGGAGCGAATGAACTCGGCAAGATCACTTTCTAGGAACACCCAGCGGCGACCAATTTTGGCGCCGGGGATTGCGCCGCGTTTCGTACGCGCGCGCAGCTCTTCCGCATTCATGTGGAGAAAAGCGGCCGCTTCCTCAAGATTCAGAGTTTTCATTGGCGTCGAATCCATTTCAATATCCAAATAGGCTCTCTCTATCGCTAAGCCTGGATTCAGCTCGTGGACTACAAGCCCAGTGCAACAATAGTCGCAGGCACCGGACGGCGTGGAATATTACTCAGCCGTATTCAACCAAATCAGTGCCTTATCTCATCGCAAGTGCTAAGAGTATTCCACAAAGTCCGCGGGCGATCCGTTTGTTTGTCAACTTGTTAGAGCGATTAAGGCCCCGGGCTGAAAATCCGCGTGTCGGTGGTTCAATTCCACCCCTGGCCACCATCAATTCAGTAATTTGCGAGCGCCTGCCAAACCCCGAGTGTGAAATATCTTGGGCACTGTGAAATATTTCCAGTCATCGCTGAAACGCTCAATTCGAATGTGAGCCTTACAAATCACGTCCGACGATCATCTCTGTCAGTTCCACACCATTGATATGAAGAGTGGCGCCGTTCGATACGGAAGTTATTAATTGCTCCACTTCAAGTGTGTGGAATATCAAGTGACCGTATCCAAGTAAATTAGCTCTCTACAAGCAGCCAAGTGATCGCAATATTGCACAGGATAGGCGAAAGAGGGCGCGGCAAATCAAGCCCTTGCCTTGCTTCCAGCCGCGGATTGAAAATCCGCGTGTCGGTGGTTCAATTCCACCCCTGGCCACCATCTTCGTAAGGTCCATTCTGGTCAGATAGCTGACGTTTTATACCGGAGACATGGTTGACACTTTAGCACTGAAGGGATTTGGGGCACATTCGACGCGATTGCATTGGTCGTCGAAGAAGCCCAGGTCGTAGTGCATGAAGCTGATCAACCAGATGTGGTCAGCGACTTCCCTGACGCCGACGTTCTGACCGGCGAAGACCGCGCTCAGGTTGATCTTGCGAGTGCCGAAGCACAGGCGCCCGCATTGGGTGACGGTGACGGTGCGATCGTGGAAGGGGTATTCGAGCTCTGGCAGGCCGGTGTAGGGTCGTGGTGAGGGCGAGTACAGCTCTGCCGGGTAGCGCATGTTGAGCGCCTGATGCGGGCGCTCCTGGTTGTAATCGCGGATGAAGGTGATCGAACTTGGCCTGCTGCTGCAGGAAGTTTTTGCCCGGCGGCTTGGTGGCTTCCTTCTTCAGGGTCAGGTGCATGCGCTCGTGCCGGCCGTTCTGCTGCGGGTTGCCCGGCTTGATGCGCTCGATGCCGATCCCGAGGCGCAGCCACCAGACCGAGAGTTTGCTCAAGCCGAAGAAGGCCCTGTTGCTGGCGAAGGGCACGCCGTTGTCGCTGCGGATCGCGCGTGGGCAGGCCGAAGTCCTTAAAGACCCTTTCAAAGACGGTAAAAGCGTAGATCTCCTTGGTAGTCTCCAAGGCTTCGCAGCACAGCAGGTAGCGGCTGGCGAAGTCGGTGATGGTCAAGCGGATAGCAGTAGCGGCGATCGGCGAGCATGAACTCGCCCTTGTAATCGGCGCACCACAGATCGTTCGGATGGTTGGGCGTGGATAAGCCCGTGCCCTCGGCCCTGAAGTGGTTGCGCTGGCGGCCGCGGGTCACCAGGCCATGGCGATCGAGTACCGCATGCACGGTGCTGATGGCCGGCAGCGCCACACCCAGGTGCCGGCGCTTGATCTTCTCGCGGATCTTGGGAGCACCCCAGCTGGGGTGCTCCCTCCTGAGCTGCACGATCAGGGACTCGATCTGGAAGGGCAGGCGGTTGGCTTGCCGATAGGGTCGTCGGGAGCGATCCGTCAGGCCTTCCAGGCCACAGTCCTTGTACCGGGAGAAGATCTTGTAGCCCGTCTGGCGGGAGATATCGAACTCCCGGCACAGCCCAGCCATCCTCTCCCCATCGAGCAAACGAGCCACAAACCGCAGTCGTTCGTCCACTTTGCGACACTCCTGCCACGGCATCTGCGTCTCCCGCAAATGCCGGAAAGTGTCAGCTATGTGCCCGGAATACTCTGTAACCTATGTGCCCGAAAGCACATAAGGGTCCATTCCGGAATGCCGCTGTCGCCCCGCCTGTGGGCGTGACTGAATGGTCTAACGCGTCGCTGTGGCGGCAACGACAATGGTCGCACCTGCCACCGTCGCGGAATAGCCAAATTAAAGCATGTTGGGGATAGCCACCGAATCCACAGCCGCGAGTGCCGAAGCCGTCACTGTTGAAACTCGACGCCGCCCCGGCGCAATGCGACGATTGGGGCGGATCGATTGGAGCTGGCCATGACTAAACCTATGGGCCTGTTACTGCGCCTTTCCTGCCTGCTGCTATTGCTGTTGGCTATAGCCGCATTCTCCGGCTGGTGGGCAGTGCGTGGCAGCCTGGCACAGCTGGACGGCGAAGTCTCGATTCCAGGTCTGAGCGCGCCGACCAGCATCGAACGCGATTCGCTCGGCGTGGTCACCATCCATGCCGCCAACGAAATCGATGCCGCCCGGGCGCTGGGCTACGTCCATGGCCAGGAGCGCTTTTTCGAGATGGATCTGCTGCGCCGCTCGGCCGCCGGGGAGCTGTCCGAGATGTTCGGCGCCATTGCGCTGGCCAAGGACAAATCAATTCGCGTGCATCGACTGCGCACACTCGTCGAGCAAAACCTGCAGACGGTGGCTGGCGCGAAGATGCCCGTATTGAGCGCGTACGCGGAAGGCGTCAACGCCGGGCTGACCCACCTGCGCTCGCGACCTTGGCCTTACCTGTTGTTGGGTGTGCAACCGAGAGCCTGGCTGCCGGTCGATTGCGTGCTGGCCGGCTATGCGATGTTCTTCGAGCTGCAGGACGACGCCAACTTGCGTGAGCTGGAGCTGTGGAAAATTCGTCAGGCGGTTCCCGATGCCCTGTACCAGATCATCAATTCCGAGGGCACCGAGTGGGACGCACCGCTGCTCGGTCCGGCCCGGGGCAACGTCGCACTCCCCGGCGCCGACCGGCTCGACCTGCGCAAGTTGCCGATGCCCGTGCTTGATACCGCGAGCGATGCTGCCGAACCCGCGGCCCCGGGCAGCAACAATTTCGCCGTCGCCGGCGTACTGACCCACGATCACCGGGCCATCGTCGCCAACGACATGCACCTGACCCTGCGTGCACCGAATATCTGGTTTCGCGCGCGCCTGCTCTATGACGATGCCGCCGCTCCCGCTGGCAAGGTCGACGTCAGCGGTTTTACGCTGCCGGGGATTCCCGCTGTCATTGTCGGCAGCAATCGGCACGTGGCCTGGGGATTCACCAATTCCTACGGCGATTGGTCGGATTTTTACCGGGTCGAGTGGACTGACACCGCGCACTCGCGCTATCGCAGCGCGCAGGGCGAGCGCGCCATTGACATCGTGCACGAGAAGATCCTGGTCAAGGACGGGCCGGCTGTCGATTTCGCGATCACAGAAACGATCTGGGGGCCGGTCACCAGTGAATTGAATGCCACCACTTCCCTGGCACTGCGCTGGGCCGCGCACCAGGCCAATTCCATCAATCTTAATCTGGCCGGGATGGCTGCTGCGGCGAACATCGACGACGCCCTCAGGCGCGCGGGCGACATCGGCATGCCGGCTCAGAACATGATGATCGCTGATGCCTCTGGCCGCATTGCCTGGCGACTTACCGGGCAGATGCCGAACCGCCTGGGTGATTGCGATATCCAGGCGCCGGTAGATCCACTGGCGGGATGCGAGTGGCAGGGCTGGCGGGCAGCGAGCGAAAACCCTTCGATCCTGGATCCCGTGAGCGATCGACTGTGGACCGCCAATGCGCGCACACTTAGCGGCGACGCACTGAAGATGGTCGGTGACGCCGGTTACGACGTCGGCGCCCGCGCCCTGCAGATTCGCAATGCATTGTTTGCCCGGCAACAATTCACTGAACGCGATCTGATGGCGATCCAGCTGGATGACCGTGCGGTCTTCCTGCGGCGCTGGTGGGAATTGCTGCGCGCGCAAGCGCTGGGCTCGAGGGAACCCACCTGGATGGCTTTCGAATCCGCGACGCGCAGTTGGCAGGATCACGCTGCTGTCAACTCGGTGAGCTATCGGCTGGTTCATGACTGGCGCGTGGCAGTCGTCGAGCGAATCAAGCTCGGCCTGCTGGCGCCCGCGATTGCGAAGCTGGGCAAGGATTTTGTGACGCCGGATCTGTCACAGATCGAGGGTGTCGCCTGGCAACTGGTTTCGCAGCGTCCGCAGCATCTGCTGCCGCGAAAATATGACAGCTGGGATGCGCTGTTTCTCGACGCGGCGCAGTCAGTGGAAGCGGCATTGACAAAAATTGGGCCAATGCCGGATCGCAGCTGGGGCGAGCGCAATACCGCGGCCATCTGCCATCCGCTCGCCAGAGCCCTGCCCGGCTTTGTCAGGTCACTGCTGTGCATGCCCAGCGACCCGCTACCCGGCGATGACAACATGCCGCGCGTCGCCAGTTCCGACTTCGGCGCATCGGAGCGCATGGTGGTAGCGCCAGGCCATGAGGAAGAAGGCATCATCCACATGCCCGGCGGGCAAAGCGGCAATCCGCTCTCGCCGTTCTGGGGCGCCGGACACGAGGCATGGGTGAAGGGCGAGCCGACGCCATTCCTGCCGGGCAGAACCGAGCACACGATGATGCTGAAACCACGCTGACATCCCCACGCAGTCCCGAATGGGAGTAGGGCATGTTGTTAATAAGTCATTGATTTATATGATTGTATGTAGGTCGGCAACCCATTATAATAGATTCACTATAAACGCGAGCCCACCCGATGCCACCCGACTTCGAAACAGTGCATGCCTTGCGCAGTGACGTCGCGCTTCAAATTGCACGATATGCGGAGCGGCTCGGCATCAGTCAGCTAGCCGCTGCAAAACAGCTGGACCTGCCACAGCCCACCCTCAGCAAAATCGTCAACGGACGCACTTCCGATCTTTCGCTAGAGCTGCTGCTGCGGATTGCAGTACGCGCTGGATTGCGCCTTACGCTTCAGACTGGACTCATTCCGCAGGAAGCTGGGGTTTACGTTGCTGACGGCCAGCCTGCTTCGGGTCGGACGTTTCCGTCGAAGATCGCGGTGCATATGCATGTCTCGCTGAATAAATCCCTCCGGGAGCTAACCCCTGCGCAGAGAGTCGAAGCTTTTCTCGAGCACAATCAGCTGGTGAACGAGCTGCGTGAGACCGGTCGCGCCGCTCAAACGCGGGCCTTGTCTCATGCGTCTCCAAGGTGATGAGAACAGATAAAGGCGGGCAGTCTGCCCTCCTGCTTCTCGATGTCGTCGGGATTCTGCGACGCGAGAAAGTCGATTACGCGATTATCGGCGCCTTCGCGCTCTCAGTGCTTGGAGTTGTACGCGCGTCCATGGGCGCCGATGCGTTACTTTTTGTTAAAGCTGGCCGTCTGGCGAAGCTTGAAAGGAAATTCAAGCAAGAGGGTCTTGGCACCGAGCTCCGTACCGCAGAGGCAGACGACCCCGTTTCGGGGATGCTCGTCCTGAGTGATAATTTCGGGAATCACGTTGAGCTCCTGGGCGGTCTTCGCAACATGGATCCGAAGATCCCTCGCCAGGACTCTGGAGATCACTTTCCGCGACGAGAAGCTCCGCATTGTTGGGCGCGAGGATTTCATTGCGATGAAGTGTTATGCAGGCGGCCCGCAGGACATCCTCGACGCTCGGTCGGCCTATCGGGCGGCCCCAGGTCCTATTGATCTCGATCTGCTGCGCACCGTCACTCGTCGATTCGGGCGCGAGGCCGCGGACAGACTGCAAGAGGTGCTTGCGGGTTGACCCGTAAGTCGATCCCTCCCGCCGCTAATTCCATTTCGCCGCCGATCATCCGGGCGGCCTGCCGCCGGCGACGACGATGGGTTCGCCGAGCGCGCGCCGATATTCCTCCTCGCTGATCGCATCCACCGACCGGAGCTTTGCCAGTAGCTCGTCGATCAGCGAGCGCAGCCCAGGCCCCGGCGTGCCGTGCGCGAATGAACTCTGGTACTTGATCGGCGCGGGGATGATCTCGACCAGGAAGGCCATCTCGGCCGGCGTCAGGCCCTTCGGTTCGCGACCGAAATAGCTGCGGGCCGCGGGCCGCAGGCCACGCAGGTCCGGTCCCCATTCGATGATGTTCAGGTAGATCTCGAGGATGCGATCCTTGCCGAGCGCCGACTCGAGCAGGAACGTGATGGCCAGTTCCTGGAGCTTGCGTCCGAGCTGCTTGTCGCGCGACAGGAACAGGTTCTTGGCCAGCTGCTGGGTGATCGTCGATGCGCCGCGTGCGGCGCCGCCGCGCGACCAGTTGGTGAGCAGCGCCGTGGGTAGTTCGCGCAGGTCGATGCCGCGATGCCCGTAGAAGCCGGTGTCTTCGGCCAGCAGCAGAGTGCGCACGAACAGTGGCGGAACGTCACGCAGGGCGATGAAGTCGGGGGATGCGCTCGAGACGTCGATGGGGTGGTGCGGCCCGGGGCCGTCATCGGGACTGAAAGTGAAATCGCCGCGCAGGCGCGCGATCGCGGGCGGCATCTGGCGCGGCGGCCTGAGGTTGATCTTCTGGCTCACCGAGAGTGAGGCAGGGTCCGACGGGCGCCCGCGTACCCGCACGTCGATCGTGGCGGAGCCGAGGTCATGGCTGCCGCCGGGCGTCATTCCTAAGCCTTCGGGCACCGCGAGCCCCGATGTGCCCAGCAGTTGCGCGAAGTCCAGCCGCGCGCCAAGTGCGAGATCGATAGTCGGATCGGTGTCGAGATCGCGCAGCGCGAGCGAACCCGACAGGGCCGCACCGGCCACCGTCGCGTGGATCTCGGGGATCTCGATCGTGCCCTTAGGTCCCCGCCAGGCGCCGTCGAACCGTACGGTCACGTCCGTCGGATCACCGAGCTGCGGTTCATCGGCGGCGTTACCCGCCAGCGCTCCCAGGCGCGCGCCGCGCGAGCTCATGTCCACGTGGAAGCGGAGCGCATCGGTGCTGGCCTGAAGATCCACGCGGCCGTCCGCGATTCCACCATCGAGCAGCGGGTGGCCATCGCGCCGCACATCGAGCAGGCGGTCAACGTCGAGCCCACGTGCCTCGAGGCTCCACGCGCTGCCCACCGGATCGGCCAGCTTGCGGATGGCGAGGCCGGCTTGTGGCTCCACCAGCGTGAGCCGGAGGTCCTTGTCGAGAATGCCCGTCATGTTCCAGGCACTGGCCAGCGAGCTGACCCTGACCCCTGCTGGGCCCGAGAGCGTGGCGGCGTGAACTGCAAGTCGCAGGCGGCCGGGCCACGTGGCCGCGATCATGTCGGCATGGAGTCGCACTCCAGACCCAAGGTCGAGATCGAATCCTTCCAGCCGCAGCAACGGCCAGATGCCGACGTGTACCCGCCCGATTCGGGCCACCATGCCATGGCGCACGGCCGCGGACTCGATCCGCGCACGCACCGCGTGCTCGAGCATGGATCTCAGCAACAGCGCGGCCAGGCCTGCGACCAGCGCCGTGGCGATTGCTCCGAGCCACCACCGTCGACCACGGGTTCGAAACGTGTACATCGACGCAAGGATGCCACAGCCGGATCGCGCGCCGGCAGGTGGCGCAGGAAGCGGTGGCCAGCAGACCTGAATGGCCTATGCCACCTGCGGCGTCAACTTCATGCCGAGAGCATTGATTACCTTCAGCGCGGTGCCAAGACTCGGATTTCCATCCTTCGAGAGCGCTTTGTAGAGGCCTTCGCGAGTAAGCCCGGTCTTCTTCGCTAGCCCCATCATGCCCTGCGCACGAGCTGTGCCGTGATGTGCCCGGAATAGGGGTTGGCAAGATCTGCACGTGAGTGATTAATATGCCCAGACAACCGGTATGTTCAGTTGAAAATCCGCGTGGATGACCAGGAGCGGCTATTCTCCGACCAGATCAAGTATGCGACCGCTGCAGGCTATGACGCCGACACCTTCTGCTATGCGGCCAAGGAGCATAATGAATTCAGCACTGGGGACACGTTGTTGATTACTTATGCCTGCAATTCCAGGCAGCTCGGGAAAATGATCGCGAATATGGATATCTATGTTCCCAAGGTGGTAGAGCTGCCGATTCCTCACTAGGCCCCGACGGCGGCCCGACGGCCGTGCGCGTGGGGAGTGGAGCGGCAGTGCATTACGGGGGACGAAGGCCATGCCCATCCATCCAGTCGACGACAGCAAACTCGTCCGGCAATTTCGGCAGATCCTGCTCTGGCCGCTGCAGCTCGTGCCGATCCGCGAAGGGGCGCAGATCCAGGAGCACTGGGAGTTGCTGGAGCGCGCCGGCGCCGACAATCCCTGGGGTGAGGCGCGCAATGAATTCGGCTGTGCCCCCGGCGATTTCCAGCTGCGGCACTACAGCGAATTCGTGACCTTCCTGCCGTATGTCCGCCGCTTTCTCTACGGCGATGCCAAGGGCGCGGGTGTGCGCCGGCTCGATCGAATCGCCCATCCGGGTGTTTCGACGGAGCGATGTGGCCCGGGTGCGTATGACCTACCCGGGCCTCGCCGAACCCATTTCATTCGACGTCGTGCACGTCGATCTGTGTTTCTTCTATGACATCGACGTGGCAATTCTCGTGGTCGAAATCTCCGCGACCGACATCGGCCTGGGCCGGGTACAGGACACGATTTACCGCTTCGGCCGCGCCTACCCCAACTATTGGAAGGAGAATGGCCAGGGCGGTCATTGTCTGGAGCGCGCCGAGTGGCTGGCTGCCGACGGCCGGGTGCTGGCCGCTTCCAACTACGAGCAGCGCGACCAGTACCTGTCCTATGTCGGCCGTCACCGCGCGCCACGCTTCGCTGCACACTGGGAATTCCTGCTCAAGCCCCTGGTGCCGGACCACTCCGACGAGAAAGGACTGATCCGCTACCGCCAGATCGAATACAGCCGCATGCCGCTGCTGACCTACCTGGCGATGGACGACGTGCGCACCCTGACCCGCGCGGATTTCGTGCGCCTGGCGCTGGTCACGGCGGCCGGTCCATCTGATTCACTCCCGTATTCCGCACACTACATCCGCGATTTCGAGAATCGCTATTGCTTCGATGAGTTCTGGGACGAGCAACGCAGTGGCAACCCCGGCACACGCTTCATGTCCTGCGGTCACGCCTTTGCCATGGTAGGGAGTGCCGGCGAGCGATTCTTCATCGACCGTGACGGCGGGCTGCTGGGCCAGTTCCGCCACCAGTATTTCCTGCTGTTCCTGATTCCGCACTTTCACAAAGCCGCGCTGCTGATGCTCTCCGATCGCATGGCCGATGCGCTCAACCGGCTCGACATCAAGGATGCGGCCTCGGTCAAGCAGTTCAAGCGCACCATTCGCCAGCTGCTGGAAATCTTCCTGCGCTTCACTCATCGCTACTGGTTTCACGAAGTATCGGACCAGCCGCAGGCCAAGGAACTGTTCCGGATGACCGCGGATTTCCTCGGCACTGATCGCCTGTACGTTGAAACCCGGGAAGAGATCGAGGATATGAGCGAATACCTGGAGGGCGACACGCTGCGTCGGCAGGCGAATACCGTCGTGCGCCTGACGGTCGTGACCACCTTTGGGCTGATCGGCACCGTGGTCACGGGGTTTCTCGGCATGAATCTGTTGTCGCTGGCGGAATTGCCGTTGCCGGCGAAGGTCGGCTATTTCCTGGTGGTGCTCGTGCTCACGAGCGCAGTCACCTACTACACGATCCTCAAATCCAAGCGCCTGTCGGACATGCTCGAGGCCATCTCGGACGAAAAACTGCCCGCCCGGGCCAAATTCAGCGCAATGCGGGACTTGTGGAAATAGCGACGCGCTGTCTGGCGGACTAGAGCTGCTGCGGATTTTCCTCGCGCCGCCGGGCGGTCAGATCGCGCTGGTAGATCCGGCACATTCGCTGCAGTCGCGCCGCCAGGGCGGGGGCGACGTCCGGCCACTGGAAGCGCCAGGTCCAGTTACCCTCGCTCTTGCCCGGAAAGTTCATGCGATGTTCGTTGCCCAGGTCGAGGAGGTCCTGCATCGGCAGCACGATGCCATTGGCCACGCTGGCGTAAGCCGCGCGAATCAGATCCCAGTTGGCCATAACTCCATCCGTTGCCAGGTACTCGCGCAGGTGATGACGCTCAGCCTCGCTCGCCGTATTCCACCAACCCAGGCTCGTGTCGTTGTCATGCGTGCCGGTGTAGACCACGGAGTCGCGCTCGTGGCTGTGCGGCAAGAAGCGCTTCTCGCCGCCTTCACCCCAGGCGAACTGCAGAATGCACATGCCAGGCAACTGGTACTTGCGGCGCAACGCCACCACGTCGGGCGTGATCACGCCCAGATCCTCGGCGATGATCGGCAGCGGCCCGAGAGCCGCGCTGATCGCTGCAAACAACGCCTCACCGGGAGCGCTGACCCACCGACCGCGAATCGCGGTGGGTTCGCTGGCCGGAATTTCCCAATGCGCGGCGAAGCCGCGGAAGTGGTCGATGCGCAGGATATCGACCAGTTCAAAGCTGCGCCGTATGCGCTCGATCCACCAGGCAAAACCCTCGCGGGCGTGCGCACCCCATCGGTAGAGCGGATTTCCCCAGCGCTGGCCGGTTGCGCTGAAATAGTCGGGCGGCACGCCGGCGACGACGCTGGGCCGGCCGTGCTCATCGAACTCGAACAGGTCCGGCCGCGACCAGGCTTCAGCGCTCTGGTGCGCGATGAAAATCGGGGCGTCGCCGACAATACTGATGCCACGCGTGTTGGCGTAGTGGCGCAGGCGGGCAAACTGGCTGAAAAAGCGCCATTGGCAGAATTTCCAGAATTTGATCCGCTCGGCATGTTCGACAGCGGCGGCCTTGAGGGCGCGTGGCTCGCGCCGTGCCAGGGGCGCCTCCCAGTCACACCAGTCGCGCCCGGTGTGGCGTTCGGCCAGGGACATGAACAGGGCATAGTCATCAAGCCAACTCGCGTTGCGGGCGCAGAAATCGCCGAACTCGGCGCGCTGCTGTATGCCCGCCGCGTCGGCGAAGCGTCTGGCGGCGAGCGCCAGTCGTTCGAGGCGGAACGGCACCACGGCGCTGAAGTCGAGCGGGCGCAGCGCGAAGCGTGGGTCTGGCTGCAATTCCGTAGCTCCCAGCCACCCGAGTTGCGCCAGATCGCCCAGATCAATCATCAGCACATTGCCGGCGAATGCCGAACTGCTCATGTACGGGGAATTGCCAGGCCCGATGCCGCCAAGCGGCAGGATCTGCCACATGCTCTGGCCGGCCGCGACCAGCCAGTCGACGAAGTGATAGGCCCCAGGGCCGAAATCACCCGATCCGTGCGGGCCGGGCAATGAAGTGATGTGCAGGAGAACCCCGCTGGCACGTGGGAAGCGCGTCATTCAGATCGGCACATTTGGCTGCGGTTCGGGGCGGCGATTACGGCCGGATTGTTGGTGATTAATCGGCCGTCAGAGGGCATTCTAGCTTCGCGCCCGGCACGACCGACAGTGATGCATACGTATTCAACTGGGGGGTACGCGCCTGTGCCGCCCGGCCGGCCGCCGTCGGCGGCAATTCCGGGGGGCGGCGGTTTGATTTTCCTGGCGCGGCACGGATAATTCGTGCGCCATGAGCCGTCGCTAGCAGCCATCTAATGGATATCGCATCCCGCGTGCTCTGTCATGGCGCAGATTGACGTCGCGCCGCTGGCGACGGCCATCGCCGTGCAGGATGACGCGGCCTGGAACGAGCAAGTACACCGGCAAAAAGAATACGAGGTGCATCGGCTGACGCAATCCATCGTATTGCTGTTTGCCGAAGTCGATCCCTGGCCGCGCATCGAGGTGGTCAGGCAGCCCGGCTGGGAGCGCCTTGCCCCCGTGGCGGTGCCGCTCATGGATTCGATCATCGACCGCTGGTATCCACCGGGCGGGCGCATCATCCGCGCCATGGCGGCCAAGCTGCTGGCTGGCGGTAAAATCGATCCGCACTGCGACGCGCATCCATCCTTCGGTTGCGGCCACCGGATCCACGTGCCCATCACCACCAATCCGCGCGTACGCTTCACCGTCGATGGCCGCCCGTTCAAGCTGGAGGTCGGGCAGGTCTACGAGATCAACAACAAACTGATGCACAGCGTGGCCAACAAGGGCACGACTGATCGCATCCACTTCATCTTCGACTACGTGCCGGCCGACAAGGAACCCACCCCCCCGGTCGGGAAAGCCTGAACGGCGGGTGGCACGGCCGGCCACTACTCAAAGCGAATGAGAACGCCTACTATTGCTATTGCCGCCAGATTGCGAAGGGGGGAATGGCATGCC
Source organism: uncultured Gammaproteobacteria bacterium (assembly GCA_963811485.1). GTDB lineage: Bacteria > Pseudomonadota > Gammaproteobacteria > Steroidobacterales > Steroidobacteraceae > FEN-1191. The sequence continues at coordinate 65,074 of CAWERO010000005.1, read as the reverse complement.
GGTAGCGCCCAAGAACAATTACTCCATGCTGGCCGCGGCGATCTCCGCCGCGCTGTACGCGGCCCCGCAGGCCCATGCCCAGCAGGCGAAGAACGACCTTACCCTTGAGGAAATCGTCGTCACGGCGACCCTGCGCAAGGAGAACGTCCAGAACGTGCCGCAGAGCATCTCGGTCATCGGCACCGCGCAGATCGAGAAGTCCGGCTTCAAGGAGATGGGCGACTACCTGAAGGCCTGCCGAGCGTGACGCTTGCGCAGCTCGAGCCAGGCCGTAACGACATCGTGTTCCGGGGCGTCGCCACCGACACCGAAGATTTCTACAGCGATGCCCAGGCGGGTGTCTACCTGGACGACCAGCCGCTGACCACCAACGCGACGCAGGTCAGTCCGTACCTGGTGGACATCGATCGCGTCGAGGCGCTGCCAGGTCCGCAGGGCACGCTGTTCGGGTCTTCGGCCGAAACCGGCGTATTGCGCATCATCACCAACAAGCCTGATTTCAAGGGCTTTTCCGGGCAATACAGCCTATCCGGTGCTTCGACCAAGGGCGGCGCCGGCAGCTATGAAGCCGACGGTCATCTCAACATTCCGCTGCTTGACGACAAGCTCTCGACGCGCATCGTTGCCTTCTACGCCGACAACGGCGGCTGGATCGACAACGTCGTGGGGACGACCCTGTCCGCGGCGTGACCAACGCAAACGTGGCTCGGGCAAATGCGAACATCACGAAGAGAAGTTGAGTGGTGGCCGGCTCGCCGCGCTGTGGAAAGTCGAGCGACCGTGTCGACGTGCTGTTCAACGTGACGACACAGAACGACGAGAGCCACGGCGACTGGCTCAGCGACCCCTACCTGGGCGATGCGAAGATCACGCGCTTCGTCGAGCAGTCACGCCACGACAACTGGTGGCAGTCGGCGGTAACCGTGACTGCCGACCTCGGCTTCGCGGAACTCAAGTCCGCGAGCGCCTACTTCCAGCGGCACATGACCTACGAATGCGACAACATGACCTACGAACAATACAAGTCCAAGTACACGAGCCGCCTATTACCCCATCTACGATACACGCCTCGCCAGCGATGGGTCGTTCACGACCAGCACCGTGTTCAACGACCAGTGGCAATACCGATTCTCGCAAGAGCTGCGCCTGACTTCCACGGGCACGAGCCGGTTGCAGTGGATCGGCGGCCTGTTCTTCGAGCGCGTGCACGACAACTGGTTCTACGGCATCGAGAATCCGCAGTTCACGAACACCAACGCGTACATCGCCGCCAACGACATGGCCTGCGGCACCGGCGGCTGTGCCTCGCGCCCACGAACATTGAATACGTCAACAATTTCGATCGTGTCGTCAGGCAGACGGCGGCCTTCGGCGAGATCAGCTACAAGCTGACCGAACCCTGGACGGTGACGGCCGGTGGCCGCTGGTTCAAGTACAACCGCAGCCTGAATCAGAACTACGAATTGCCGCAGGGCATACCGGTCAATGATCCCGGCGACAATGAAAGGAATCGGCAATGACAGCGCCACGCTGTTCAAGCTGGGCACGCAGTACAAGTACAGTCCGGACGGCATGCTCTACCTCGCTGTATCAGCCAGGGCTATCGGCTCGGCGGCACGAACAGCCTGCGTGCCGCCAATACGGGCGCGGTGCCGCTGCAGTACAAGCCCGACAAGCTGCTCAACTACGAGGTCGGCCATCAAGAGCCAGTGGCTCGACCGGCGCCTCACGTTGAACGTCTCGGTATTCCTGATGAAATGGAAGGACATCCAGCTCGAGAGCAAGCATGCGGGCGGCGAACCATGGTGGGTGCACGGCACCATCAATGGCGGTGCGGCCGAATCCAAGGGCGTCGAACTGAGCATGGCCGCGCGCGCGACGCGCGGCTTGTCCTTTGACCTGAACCTGACGGCGGCAGACCCTAAGCTGACCGAGGCAGTCCGCTATCCGAATCCGGACCGCGATCCGATCCCCGCCGGCACGCCGATGGTCGGCGCCCCGCAGTTCAAGTCCAGCCTGGGGGTCGAGTACAACTTCCAGTGGAAGCCGATGCAGGGCGAGCTGTGGGCGAGGTTTGAATACAGCCATCAGTCCTATGAGTACCAGAGCCTGCGGCGCGCGGTGGAACACACCTTGCACGGTCGCGTGCTGCCCTGGGATTTCGGCAAGCTGCTGGTGGGCCTCAACCTGCCGAGCAAGACGGAGCTTACGCTGACGGTGGACAACATCTGGAACTCGTCCGGCTCGAACTGGGTATCCAACGGCGAGGAGGACTACGCCGCCATCTTCGGTGACCCGCGCTACTACAATATGCAGGCGCGCTTCCGGCCGCAGAACATCGGCCTGACCATACGCAAGAGCTTCTAAGCGGGCGCCGGAGGGCTCACCGGCGGAGCTGAGCATTTGGTCGTCAGCCGACTCGTGGCCTCGTCGGTCGTGCGCGGCAGCCACAAGGGCGAGAGTCACGGTGGCGTCTACCTGATCGACCTGCAGCTCGCGCGAGGTCGTGCAGACAATCGACTGGAACACTGTCGACATCGACTGGCAGGGCCGCGGCTGGGACCGTGGCCTGCGCGGCATCGCCTTCGACGGCGAGCTCGTCTACATGGCCTCGAGCGACGAGCTGTTCGCCTACACGCCGGATTTCCGCCGCATCGCGTCCTGGCGCAGCCCGTACCTGCGCCACTGCCACGAGATCTGCGTCCACGGCCGCGAGCTGTTCCTGACCTCGACCGGGTTCGACAGCATTCTCGGCTTCAATCTCGATCGCAAGGCCTTCGACTGGGCCATGCACGTCCAGATGCAGAAGTACCGGTTTCACTTTTCACGCTTCGATCCGCTGGGCGAAAAGGGCCCGCTGCCGCTGAACAAGCTGCACATCAACAGCGTGCATGCCGACGACACCGGCATGTACCTCAGCGGCCTGCACACCGGCGGCATGCTGCTGTTCAACGGCAAGCGCGTGCAGATGTCGGTAGAGCTGCCGCCCGGCACGCACAACGCGCGGCCGTTTCGCGACGGCGTGCTGTTCAACGACACCGAGGCCGGCACACTGCGCTATTCAGGGCGCGACGATCGCGAAGATCGCATCATGAAGGTGCCGACCTACGACCCCGAGACGCTGACGTTTCGCGACGCCGATACGAGCGGCATCGCCCGCCAGGGATTCGCCCGGGGCCTGTGCCTGCTGTCCGACACGATCGTCGCCGGCGGCTCATCGCCGTCCACCGTCACGATCTACGACCTGAAAGCGAACGAGATGCTGCTGTCGGTCAACCTGACCCGTGACATCCGCAACGCGATCCACGGGCTTGCGGTCTGGCCTTTCGACTGAGCTAGCCGGCTGTTGCCCGGCATTTCGTACGCGCTCCGGGAGCGCGGCGATGATGTCGGCGAGCTCGCTCTTCCACAGTTCGAGGTGCGTGTCGTAGCGGCGCCAGGTGCCCAGCGCTTCGGTGTAGATCGGCCGCCGCACCTGCTCGGAGCTCGCTGTCTTCACGGCGCGTTCGTTGCGGTAGAAATGCAGGCATGATTCCTCGAACGGCAGACCGCAATGCTCGAGGATGCGCCGCACCTGCGATTCCAGGTCCAGCACGGTATCCTCGTAATGGACCGTCAGCACCTTGCCTGGCAGCGCCTGCTGCCAATGCTGCATGAGGCGATGGTACTGACGGTAGTAGTCGGCGAGGTCTTCCATGTCGTAGCTGTAGTCCGGGCCGCCGCCATAGAGCTGCTTGTAATTGCCGAGCAGGCTGTCGAGCGGGTGCCGGCAGGCGTTGATGATGCGGGCGTTCGGCAGGATCAGGTGCAGGAATCCGATCAGTGGAAAGTTATTTGGCAACTTGTCGGTGAAGCGGGGTCGGGCCGTCAGCCGATGGCGGCGCGTCTCCTCGATGTATTGCTGGCCGTAGGCCCGCCAGTCCTTGGGACGCAGGTCGCGCGCCGCCTCCGGAAAGGCCACGTTGTCGGTGCGGTAGCGACCGACGGCGGCGGCAACCTGTCCCAGGTTCGGCAATTCCGCGGTGCCCTCCACCTGCGAATGCGACGCCAGGATCTGCTCGATCAACGTCGACCCGGATCGATGCAGGCCGACGATGAAGATCGGATCCGCCGCCTCGAACCCGTGTCCCTCGTGCGAGCGCAGGAATTCGGCCGTGAACGTGGCCATGATCGCTTCATGCCGCTCTTCCATCACCAGCGGATCGTGCGACACCAGCGGCCGTTGGCGTTGGTTGCCGGTGTGGTACCAGTGCCATGCCGTCTCGTAATCCGCCGCATCCTCAAAGGCCTTTCCGAGTGCAAAGCAGAAATGAACACTGGTGGATGGCGGGAGGTCCTCGCGGTCCGCTTGCTGCTGCATGGCCACCACTTCCTCAGGCAGAAAGCGAAAAGTCTTGAGATTGGCCAGGCTCCAGTAAGTTTCGCCAAATTCCGGGCGTAGCCTGATCGCCGCCCGATAGGCGGCGATCGCCTCGTTCTGCTTGCCCACCGCTTTTAACACGTGCGCCAGGCCCATCTGCGCGTAGGCATCGCCCGGGTCCAGTTCCACCGCCCGGCGATAGGCGACGACGCTTTCTTCGGGGTAGGTCGCGTGTGCCAGCGCATTTGCCAGTCCGAACCATGCCGCCGCATTCATTGGCGCCAGGCGCGTGGCGGTGCGAAAGCTCTCCACGCCCTTGACCCATTTTTTCTGCTCGATGCACAGGGCGCCCAGGTTGATCCACGCCGCCGTGTAGTCAGGCGCCAGCGTGGTCACCTTGCTCAGTAGCGCCTCGGCGTCGTCCACCGACGCCGGGTCGCCCGCCAGCGCGAGTGCCAGCATCCGGAGCGCATCGATGTGATCCGGGTTGCGGCGCAGTACCGCTTCGAACGCGGCAACGGCTTCGAGCTTGCGCCCCGCCTTGAGCTGCTCGGCGCCGTTGGCGATCGCCTGCCGGTCTTGATCCTGGGCGAAGTACTCGGCGTACAACTGGTCCGCGTCCTGTCCGCGCCCGCTGGCCGCCAACGCATCCGCCAGGCGCCTGCGCGTGTGAGGCAGCCTGGGGTCTAGACTCAACGCGCGCTCGAACGCCGCAATAGCTTCCTGGTGGCGGCCCTGTCGCGCAAGTATCGTCCCGAGGTCATCGTGCAGTCGCGCCGCTTCGGGTGCGGCGGCCAGTGCGTTGCGCACGCGCTGCTCGGCCTCGGTCAGGGACTGCACGTTGTGATCCGCGCTCATACCACCTTGAGCGACAGCGCCAGCAGCGCTTTCAGCAAAGCCTGCAGCAGCTCCTGCAGCGGTGCGGCACGTGCAGCGTGGTAAGCGCCTTCAGCCTCATCCATGTAGCTGCACTGGGCGAGCTCGATCTGCAGCGCATGGACGCCTTGTGCGGGCTGTCCATAGTGACGGGTGATGTGCCCTCCCTTGAAGCGACCGTCGACCACATGTGACCAGCGCGGCATGGCTTCGAGCCGCGCGCGCAACGCCTCGGTGAGCCGCGGCGAACATGAGCGCCCGTCGTTGGTGCCGATGTTGATATCCGGCAGTCGGCCCTCGAACAGGCGCGGGACGACGCTGCGAATCGAATGAGCGTCCAGCAGCAGGGCATAGCCGTGCTTCGCCCGCGCCGCATTGAGCTGCGCCCGCAGCTCAGCGTGATAGGGTTGCCAGTACAGTGTGCGCCGCCGGGCTGCTTCAGCCGCTGGCACCGCGGCCCGACCATCGAGATACAGTGGCTCGCCTGCAAAGCTCAGTGCCGGGCACAAGCCGGTTTGCGGCGCTGCAGTGTACAGCGCCGCGTCATCAGGTGGGCGGTTCAGGTCGATCAGATAGCGCGATTGCCTGGCTACGATCACGGTCGTACCCAGCGCCGCAGCGAAGCCGTAAAGCTCGCCAACGTGCCAGTCGGTGTCCGGCACGGTGAGCGCCAGCGGAGTCAGTTGCGAGGCAAGTTCCGGCGGTAACCCCGTGCCGGCGTGCGGCACGCTGATGACCAGCGGCGAGGTGCCCGGCACCAGCGTATGCGTCGGAAAACTCAGAACCGATGGGCTCACGGCAGCATCCGCCGGCTGCCGCTAGCGGGCAAACAGCCGCGCTGAGACATGCTCACGCAGGGCGCCGCCGACAATGAGCGCGCGCGCCGCCGCGATGTCGGGCGCGAAGTAGCGATCCACCTTCAGCGTTGGGACCCGCCGACGCAACAGCACGCGCACGGCTTCGAGCGCCGTTGAACTTCGCAGCGGGCGGTGGAAATCCAATCCCTGCGCCGCGGCCAGCAGTTCGATGGCGACGATGCCGGCCGCGTTGTCCGCCATCGCAAGCAGGCGTCGCGCCGCGTAGGTCGCCATTGACACGTGGTCTTCCTGGTTGGCCGAGGTCGGAATCGTGTCGACGCTGGCAGGGTGCGCGAGTGACTTGTTCTCCGAGGCCAGCGCCGCGGCCGTGACTTGCGCGACCATAAAGCCGGAATTCACGCCACTGTTGGCCACCAGGTAGGCCGGCAGCCCACTCATCTTGGTATCGACGAGCAGCGCAATGCGCCGTTCGGCAAGTGAACCCACTTCCGCAATGGCGAGCGCCAGCTGGTCGGCCGCAAAGGCCACGGGCTCGGCGTGGAAATTTCCGCCCGACAGCACGATATCCTCGCGCGCGAACACCAGCGGGTTGTCGGTGACGGCATTGGCCTCGCGCAACAGCGTAGCGCCAGCGGTACGCAGCAGATCGAGGCAGGCGCCCATGACCTGCGGCTGGCAGCGCAGGGAATATGGATCCTGCACGCGGTCGCAATCGATATGCGAAGCGCGGACGCGACTGCCGCGCAGCAGCGAACGCAGCTGTGCGGCGACCTCGATTTGGCCCGGTTGGCGGCGCACCGCGTGAATGCGCGCATCGAAGGGGGCGTCGCTGCCTTTCATGGCATCGACCGTCATGGCGCCGGTGAGCAGCGCCGCGGCGAACACGTTCTCGATGGCGAACAACCCGGCCAGTGCCAGCGCCGTTGATACCTGCGTGCCGTTGAGCAGCGCCAGCCCCTCCTTGGCCGCCAGCCGCAGGGGTCGCAGTCCGGCGATTTTCAGCCCTCGTCGGGCATCGAGGATGCGGCCACGGTGGCGCACCTCGCCCACGCCCAGCAGCACCGCCGACATGTGCGCCAGCGGCGCGAGATCACCCGAGGCGCCGACCGACCCCTGGCCGGGAATCAGTGGATAGACTTCGGCGCGCAACAGCTCCTGCAGCGCGCGCAGCGTCTGCGTCCGCACACCGGAATAGCCCTGGGCGAGACTCGCGATCTTCAGCACCAGCACCAACCGCACGACCTCGTCGCTGAGCGGCGCGCCGGTGCCGGCTGAATGCGACAGCACCAGGTTGTGCTGGAGCTGCGCGAGGTCGGCGGCAGAAATGCGCTTGCTCGCGAGCGAACCGAAACCGGTGTTCACTCCGTAGGCGGTCTCGCCACGCTGGATGAGGCCTTCGATGACGGCGCGCGAGCGCCGCACACGCGCGAGGTCGGCGCGCGACAGATCTACTGCCACTGGCGTGCCATGTGCGACGCGCAGCGCATCGAGCGTCAGGGCGCCGGGGCGCAGCGCTGCTTTACCAGCACGCCGCGCGCTCATCGGGCGGCCTTGCCGGTGAGCATCGGCAGGTTCAGCGCGTGCTCGCGCGCGCACTGCAGGGCGATATCGTAGCCGGCGTCCGCGTGCCGCATCACGCCGGTGGCCGGGTCGTTCCACAGCACGCGCTCAATGCGGCGCGCCGCGGCCGGCGTGCCGTCGCACACGATTACGACGCCCGCGTGTTGCGAGTAGCCCATGCCCACGCCGCCGCCGTGATGGATCGACACCCAGGTCGCGCCGCTCGCGGTGTTGAGCAACGCGTTGAGCAGCGGCCAATCGGATACGGCGTCCGACCCGTCGAGCATCGCTTCGGTCTCGCGGTTCGGGCTCGCGACTGAGCCTGAGTCGAGATGATCGCGACCGATGACGATCGGCGCAGAGAGCTCGCCGGAAGCCACCATTGCGTTGAAGGCCAGACCCAACCTGTGCCGGTCGCCCAAGCCCACCCAGCAAATGCGTGCTGGCAATCCCTGAAACTGGATGCGCTTCGCGGCCAGGTCGAGCCAGCGATGCAGGTGTGGATCAGCGGGGATCAGCTCGCGCACTTTGGCGTCGGTGCGGGCGATGTCGGCGGGATCGCCGGAAAGCGCTACCCAGCGGAATGGGCCGATGCCCCGGCAGAACAGCGGCCGCACGTACTCCGGCACGAAGCCGGGGATGTCGAAGGCGTCCTTCACACCCTGGCCGAGAGCGACCTGGCGGATGTTGTTGCCGTAGTCGAAAGTGGGAATGCCCATGCGCCTGAACTCCAGCATCGCGCGCACATGCACGGCCATGGAGTCACTGGCCGCCGCGCTGACCCGTGCCGGGTCGCTGGCCTGGAGGGATTCCCACTGCGGCACCGTCCAACCCGCCGGCAGATAGCCGTGCACCGGGTCGTGCGCCGAAGTCTGGTCGGTCACGGCGTCGGGGCGGATGCCGCGCTTCAGCAACTCCGGCAGCACTTCAGCGGCATTGGCGCACAGGCCGATCGACACAGCCTCGCCGCTCAATTTCACGGCGGCGAGCATCGCCAGTGCCGCATCGAGCGTGGCGGCCTGGCGGTCGAGGTAGCGGGTCCGAAGCCGCATGTCGATGCTCGACTGGCGGCATTCGATCGCAAGCATCGAGGCTCCCGCCATGGTGGCCGCGAGCGGCTGTGCGCCGCCCATGCCGCCGAGCCCGGCGGTCAGGATCCAGCGTCCGGCCAGATTTCCCCCGAAGTGCCGCCGCCCCATTTCCACGAAGGTTTCGTAGGTGCCCTGGACGATGCCCTGCGAGCCGATGTAGATCCACGAACCCGCCGTCATCTGGCCGTACATCATCAGTCCGCGGCGATCGAGCTCGTTGAAGTGTTCCCAGGTGGCCCAGTGGGGCACCAGGTTCGAATTGGCGATCAGCACGCGCGGTGCGTCGGCGTGCGTGCGGAATACGCCGGCGGGCTTGCCGGACTGCACCAGCAGCGTTTCGTCGTCGCCAAGCTTGCGCAGTGCGTCGATGATGGCGTCGTAGCAGGCCCAGTTGCGCGCGGCCCGGCCGATGCCACCGTAGACCACGAGGTCGGCGGGACGCTCGGCGACTTCCGGGTCGAGATTGTTCATCAGCATGCGCAGCGGTGCTTCCGTCAGCCAGGAACGCGCGCTCAGGGTATTGCCACGCGGCGCACGGATGACGCGGACGTTTTCCTTTTCTTTAGTCATGGCCCCTTCCAGTCCGGATCTGTGTCTGCAGCCGCAGCAGCGTCTCGCGGTAACGTGCTTCGATCTGCGCCTGTTCAGCATGCCCGCCGTCGCGGATGATCCAGCGGCCGCCGATCAGCACCTGCTGTGCACGGGGTGCCGCGGCGTCGAACACCAGCGCGCTCAGGTAATCTTCGCTCGCTTGCAGCTCCCAGTCACCCTGGCCGGCCTGATAGGTGACGAAGTCGGCGCGCGCAGTGGCGCCGATCGCCCGGCGTCCGCCCTGCAGCGCAGTCCGGTACAACCGGTCCGCCACCGCCGGGCTGCTCGCGCTGCTGAGTACATTGCGCCGGCCACGCGCCAGGCGTTGCGACCATTCGAGCTGCCGGAGTTCATCGAGCGCGTTGCGGCCGATGTTGCTGTCGGACCCGATGGCCATCTGCCCGCCGGCGTCCAGAAAGGCGTTGAGCGGCGGACAGCCATCGCCGAGATCCGCCTCGGTGGTCGGGCACATCACCAGCGTGGCCTGCGCCGTCCGCAGCTGATTCAGTTCCGCTTCGGTGGCATGCGTCGCATGTACCAGCGCCCACTGCGGCGAAAGCAGGCCGCGCGCGGCCAACAGCGCCACGGGTGTCGCGCCGTGTTGGCGCAGGCAGGCCGCGACCTCGGCAGGTTGTTCGGCCACGTGAATGTGGATGCAGCGGCACTGCGGGTCACCGTGGAGAGAGTGATACACGCGGCCGATCGTGTCGATGTCTACGGCGCGCAGGCTGTGGAACGCCACACCCAGTGCCACGTCGCCACCGGCGGGGTAGCGCCGGCGCAGCTCCTGCCAGTCTTCCAGGAACCGCGCGGTGTCGCGGACAAACGGGGCCTGCCCGGCATTGGGCGGCGCGCCGCCGAAATCAGCATGCTGATAAAGGGTCGGCAGGAGCGTGAGGCCCATCCCGGTGCGGCGGGCGGCTGCAGCCACGGCCTGGTCGGCATCCAGTGTTTGCCGATCGCCGAGTCGGTGCAGGTAGAGAAACTCGGCGACCGAAGTGTAGCCGCCGCGCAGCAGTTCCAGGTAACAACGCGCCGTGATTGCTTCGAGGTCGGCGCCGTCGAGCAGGCCGGCCAGCGAATACATGGTCTCGCGCCAGCTCCAGAAGTCGTCGCGCGCGCCCGCAGCGCGCTGCGTCCAGGCGCCGAGCGCGCGCTGGAAGGCGTGGCAATGCGCGTCGACCAGGCCCGGTACGGTAAGGCCGGGGATCGGGGCTGCGGCCGGAGCCGGGCTTTGCGTCACATCCGCGACCTGGCCGTCCGCGTCGATTCTGACCGTGGCATTGCGGAGCCAGCGGCCCTCGAGCCACAGGTTGGCGTAGGTGACTGCGGCGGTGCCGTGCCCGTTCCCTGCTGCATCTGCGGCATGTTAGCACCCGCATGGCGCCGACGGAGCGAGGCAGGTAATCTCGCACCCATGCCCGCGACTGCAGCCACCCGGATCATCGCCAACGGCCGGGTCTGGACCGGCGTCGCCGCTCCGATCGTCGCCGCAGCCATTGCCGAACAGCAAGGTCGCATCACGGCGGTGGGCCCACTGCCCGAGCTGCAGCGAAGGTATCCGCAGGCGCGGATTGCTGGACGCCGGCGGCCGGCTGGTGACGCCAGGGCTCATCGATTGCCACACGCACATCGTGCACGCCGGCAATCGTGCCACGGAGATTGAGCGCCGGCTGGCCGGTGAGAGCTACCAGAGCATCGCCCGCTCGGGCGGTGGGATTCTCTCCACGGTCAAAGCGACGCGCGCGGCGACGTTGACGCAGCTGGTCGATGCCGCGTTGCCGCGCGTTGATGCGATGCTGGGCGAGGGCGTGACGACGCTCGAGATCAAATCCGGCTATGGACTTGATCTCGACACCGAGCTGCGCATGCTGCAGGCCGCGCGCGCCATCGGCGCGGCCCGCGCGCTGTCGGTTGCGACGACCTACCTGGGAGCGCATGCGGTGCCACCAGAGTACGCGAGCCGCAGCGCGGACTACCTCGAGCGACTGTGCACCGAGCTGATTCCCGCGGTGGCGGCCAGCGCTCTCGCCGACGCCTTCGACGCCTACTGCGAGAGCGTTGCCTTTACTCCGGCCCAGGTAGCGCGTGCCTTCGAAGTGGCGCGCGCGCACGGCCTGCAACTGAAACTCCATGCCGACCAGCTCTCCAACATGCAGGGCGCTGCCCTGGCGGCGCAACATGACGCGCTCTCGGCCGACCATCTCGAGTACACGCGATGACGATGGCGTCGCGGCGCTGGCCGGCGCCGGCACCGTGGCCGTGCTGCTGCCCGGCGCGTACTACTTCCTGCGCGAGCAGCAACGCCCGCCGGTCGAATCCCTGCGCCGCGCCGGCGTGGCGATGGCGGTAGCGACGGATTGCAACCCAGGTACTTCGCCACTGACATCGGTGCTTACGGCCATGAACCTGGCCGCGGTGGAATTCGGACTGACCACCGAAGAATGCCTGGTGGGCGTAACTCGCTCGGCGGCACGGGCGCTCGGGCTGCATGCCACCTGCGGCACGATCGAGCCGGGCAAGTGGTGCGACCTGGCCATCTGGAACGTCGATCAACCAGCGGAGCTGGTGCACAACCTCGGCACGCGTCCGCTGTACCGCCGGTTTTGGCACGGTCAGCCGGACCGCATGAGCGACTCGAAGGCTGCGCCCGCGCGGCGCATCGCACATCTGGACATGGACGCGTTCTACGCGTCGGTCGAGTTGCTCCGCTACCCGCAGCTGCGGGGCCAGCCGGTCGTTATCGGCGGCCGCCGGCGCGGTGGCGGGGAAGCCAATGCCACCGAGTTTGCACGGCTTACCGATTACCAGGGGCGCGGCGTCGTGACCACGGCCACCTACGCGGCGCGTGAATTTGGCGTGCACTCGGGCATGGGGCTGATGCAGGCGGCCCGAGTGTGCCCGCAGGCCGTGCTGCTGCCGGCGGATTTCGATGAGTACCGGCGCTACTCGCGCTTGTTCAAAGCGGCGATCGCCGCGATCGCGCCGCGCGTCGAAGATCGCGGCATTGACGAAGTGTACGTCGACTTTGATGCGGTGGCCGGCGGCGCGGCGCAGGGCGGACGGCCGCTCGCGCTGCGCATTCAGCGGGCCATTCATGAAGCCACCGGCCTCAGTTGCTCGATCGGCGTGGCGCCGAACAAGTTGCTGGCGAAGCTCGCCAGCGAATTCGACAAGCCCAATGGCATCACCGTGCTGCATGAGTCCGATCTCGCCGATCGCGCGTCTGGCCGCTGCCGTGCCGCAAGATCAATGGCGTGGGACCGAAGGCCAGCGCACGTCTTGAACAGCTCGGCGTGCGCACCATCGGCGAACTGGCGCGCTGCGAGCCCGGCTGGCTGATCGAGCAGTTCGGCCGTCATCACGGACACTGGCTGCACCAGGTGTCCTGGGGGCGCGATGCGCGCGAGCTCAGCACCAGCAGCGAGCCGGTGTCGATGAGCTGCGAAACGACCTTTGAACACGATCTGCACGCGGTGCGCGACCGGCCCGAGCTGAGCGCGGTGTTCACTTCGCTATGCGAGCGGTTGGCGGCCGATCTTGCCCGGCACGGCTATGCCGGGCGCACCATCGGCGTCAAATTGCGCTACGACAATTTCCGCTCGGTAACGCGCGCGCAGACGCTCGAGTATCACACCGCCGACGCCACGGTGATCCGCCGCACCGCGGGCCAGTGCCTGAAGCGCGCCCCGCTCGATCGCCGGCTCCGCCTGCTGGGTGTGCGGGTTGGCGGCCTGGTGCACGCCGCCGCGGCACGCGCGCCGCCCGCGGCACAATCCCTGGAGCTGTTCTGATGGGTGCCGGCAATCGGCTATCATGGCGGCCATGAGCAAGCAGAGCCTGCACGAAGCACTCGCACGCCTGCACAGCGAATTGCAGGCCGCGCCGCGCCTGGACGACGAATCGCGCCGCTTGCTGCAGGAGATCGCAGCCGACCTCGATCGTGCCGGCGGCGGTTCTGGCGACACCGGGCATGCGCCGCGCCTGGAGGCGCTGGCGGTGCGCTTCGAGGCGGGGCACCCGTCGCTGGCTGCGCGGCTGCGCGGCATTGCCGACGCGCTGGCCCGCGTCGGACTCTGATCCCGGAAGCGCTCAATCCGCGGCTGGGGCGGCGGCGCTGCGAGCCACTTTCAGGCGCTGCACGGACACGAACAGCAGCGGCGCAAAGAACAGGCCCAGCACCGTAGCTGCGAGCATGCCGCCGAACACTCCCGTGCCGATCGCGATTCGGCCCGCGGCGCCCGCCCCGCTGCTCAGCACCAGCGGCAGCACGCCCAGCATGAAGGCCAGCGAAGTCATGAGGATCGGTCGCAGGCGGATGCGCACGGTCTGCAGGATCGCCGCGCCCAGCTCCATGCCGCCTTCGTGCAGCGTCCTGGCGAATTCCACGATCAGGATTGCGTTCTTGGCCGACAGGCCAACCGTGGTCAGCAGGCCGACCTGGAAATACACATCGTTGGCCAGCCCGCGAGCCCAGGCGGCCAGCAGCGCGCCGATCACGCCCAGCGGCACGACCAGGATCACCGAAAGCGGCAATGACCAGCTTTCATACAGCGCCGCGAGGCAAAGGAACACGAACACGATCGAGATGGCGTACAAGGCCGGGGCCTGCGAGCCGGAAAGCTTCTCCTGGTAGGAGAGTCCCGACCATTCGTAGCCGATTCCGGCCGGGAGCCTGGTCATGATGGCTTCGACCGCCTGCAGTGCGGTGCCACTGCTGACGCCGGGCGCGGGCTCGCCGACTATTTCAATCGCGGAGTTGCCGTTGTAGCGCTCGAGGCTGGGCGCGCTGAGCGTCCATGCGCCAGTCGCAAATGCGGCCAACGGCACCATCTCGCCATTGCCATTGCGCACGAACCAGCGATCGAGATCGCCCGGCTGCATGCGGTAGGGTGCGTCGGCCTGGATGTATACCTTCTTGACGCGCCCGCGGTCGATGAAGTCGTTGACGTAGTTGCCACCGATCGCGCTCGAGATCGTGTCATTGATGTTGGCGATCGACAGTCCCAGCGCGCTGGCCTTCACCTGGTCCACGTTCAGGTGGAACTCCGGCTGGTCGGCGAGGCCGTTGATGCGCACCGGGCCAGTCGGTGGTCCTGCGCGGCCAGTTCGAGCAGCTGATCACGCGCGCCCGCCAGCACCTCGCGGCCCACACCGGCGACGTCCTTCAATTCCAGGTCAAAGCCATTGGAGGTGCCGAGACCGCGGATCAGCGGCGGCGACATGACCACGGTGTTCGCATCGCGGATGCTTCGTTGGCAGCCTGGTTGGCTCGCGCCGCAGTCGCAGCGGCGGACTGGGACGCCGCCCGTGCGCTCGCTCCAATCGCGCAGCAGCACGAAGGACATGCCGGTATTCTGGCCATTGCCGCTGAAGCTCCGTCCGGCGATCGAAAACACCGCGCTCACCGAGCCGGTGTCCGAGCGCAGCGCGGCCTCGAGCTGCTCCTGCGCGTCGATGGTGCGCTGCAGGCTCGCGCCCGCCGGCAGCTTCATGATAGCCATGAGTACGCCCTGGTCTTCCTCCGGCAGGAACGCCGTCGGCAGCGTGGCGAACAACAGCGCCAGCAGGCCGACCAGCCCCAGCGAACACGAACATGGCGCGCCGCGTGTGCGGCAGCAGCCGGCGCACAAGCAACTGGTAGCGCTCGCTCAGATGCTCGAACTGGCGCTCGAGCCGCGCCAGCACGCCTGTGCCGTGCGGACCGGCCACGTCCGCAGGCCGCAGCAGGGTGGCGCACAACGCTGGCGTCAGCGTCAGCGCCACCAGCACCGAAAGGATCATCGCCGCGACCATGGTCACCGAGAACTGCCGGTAGATCACGCCGGTCGAACCGCCGAACAGCGCCATCGGCAGCAGCACCGCCGACAGCACCAGGGCGATGCCGAGCAGCGCGCCGGTGATCTGGTCCATCGAGCGGCGCGTGGCCTCGCGCGCGTCCAGCTGCTTCTTCGCGCATGATGCGCTCGACGTTTTCCACCACCACGATCGCGTCGTCGACCAGCAGGCCAATGGCGAGGACCATGCCGAACATGGTGAGCGTATTGATCGAATACCCGAGCGCGGCGAGCACGCCGAAGGTGCCGAGCAGCACCACCGGCACGGCGATGGCCGGAATCAGCGTGGCGCGCACGTTCTGCAGGAACAGGAACATGATCAGCACCACCAGCGCCACCGCCTCGAACAGCGTCTTGACCACTTCGAAGATCGAGATGCGCACGAACCTGGCGCTGTCGAACGCCAGGCGGTAGGCGAGTCCCGGCGGAAAGTACCGCGACAGGTCCGCGATCCGCGCCTTGACCGCGTCGGCGGTCTGCAAAGCGTTGGCGCCCGAGGCGAGCGCCACGCCGACGGCGACCGAGGGCTGGCCATTGATGCGCGTGGATACGTCGTAGCTCTCGGCGCCGAGTTCGACCCGCGCCACATCGCCCAGATGCACCGCGGAGCCGTCGCTGTTGACGCGCAGCACGATGTCGCGGAACTGCTGCGGCGTGGTCAGCTTGCCCTGCGCCGTGACCAGGGCATTGAGCTGCTGGCCATCGACCACCGGCTGGCTGCCGAGCTGTCCGGCCGCCACCTGCGTGTTCTGCGCCGTTGATCGCGGCGGTGATGTCGGCCGGAATCAGTCTGAACTGGCTGAGCTTGTAGGGATCGAGCCAGATGCGCATCGCATAGCCCGAGCCGAACATCTGCACGGTGCCGACGCCGTCGACGCGGCTGATCGGATCGAGCAGCGTGCGACGCGATGTAGTCGCCGATGTCGGCGCGCGACATCGAGCCGTCCGGCGAATAGAACGCCGTCACGGTGAGAAATCCGGCCGTTGACTTGTTGACCGTCACGCCCTGCGCCTGCACCGCCTGTGGGCAGCCGGCGCACAGCCTGCTGCAGTTTGTTCTGCACCTGCACCTGCGCGATGTCGGCATTGGTGCCGGCCTCGAAGGTCAGCGAAATGTTGGCGCTGCCCTGCGAAGTTGCTGGTCGAGGACATGTACACCAGGTGATCGATGCCGGTCATGCGACTGCTCGATGACCTGCGTGACGGAATCCTCGAGCGCGCGCGCCGAAGCGCCCGGGTAGCTGGCGTTGATCGACACCGTGGTCGGCGCGATGTTCGGGTACTGCTCGATCGCGAGCCGGCGGATCGACAGCGCGCCGGCCAGCATGATGACGATGGCGATGACCCAGGCAAAGATGGGCCGGTCGATGAAGAAGCGCGCCATCGTTGCCGGCTCTCAGCCGCGCGGCAGCGGGCGAGATCGACCTCGATCGGCCTGACGACCTCACCGGGCCGCACCTTCTGCTGGCCCTGCACGATGATACGCTCGCCGAGCGTGAGGCCGGCACAGCACGCGCCACTGGTTGTCGGCGGCAGCTTCCACCTGCAGCGCGCGCAGCTCCACGTGATTCGCCGGCGTCGACCACCAGCACCGATGGCGTCGCCGCGCGGCGTTGCGGCTGACGGCCTGCTCGGGTACCAGCAGTGCGGACTGGGCGACGCCGAGCGTCAGTAGCGCGCGCACGTACATGCCCGGCAACAGGGCACCCTCGTGCATTCGGGAACACGGCGCGCAGCGTGATCGTGCCGGTGCTCTCGCTCTCCGTGACGCCGGTGAATTCCAGCCGTCCCGGTTCCGCGTACCGCGTGCCATCTTCGAGCAGCAAGCGCACGCTGGTGCTGTTTGCATCGGCCCGCGCCAGCGCACCGGCGCTGAATTGCCGCCGCAGCCGCAGCACCTCGGCCGCGGGCTGTGTCAGGTCGACATACATTGGTGCGTATTGCTGCACCGTGGTCAGTGCGCTGCCCTGGTTGGCAGTCACCAGCGCGCCTTCCGTGAACGCGGACGTGCTGATGCGTCCGGCGATGGGCGCGACGATGCGCGTATAGCCCAGATTGATGCGCGCGGCTTCCTGTGCCGCGCGCGCGACCGCCTGCTGCGCCTCTGCCTGGCGCAGGCTTGCCGTGATGTCGTCCCGATCCTGCTGGCTGACGTCGCCCGTGGCTGCGAGCTTCTGGTAGCGTTCATATTTCTGGCGCACCGTGAGCGCATTGGCATCGGCGCTCGCTACCTGCGCCGCGGCGCTATCGTAGGCCGCCTGATAGGTGGCCGGATCCAGCTGATAGAGCGCCTGTCCGGCCTCGACCAGCGCCCCTTCCGTGAACAGGCGACGCCTGATGATGCCGCTCGACCTGCGGGCGCACCTGGGCAATCCGGTACGCCAAGGTGCGACCCGGGCAGTTGCGTGGCGATTTCGGAGCGCTGCGGCTGTACGACCACGACGCCCACTTCTGGCGGTGCCCCGGTGGCACCGTGCTCGCCCGACGAGCCGCAGCCCCCGCTAATCGTGGTGGTGGCGGCCAGCACGGCCAGGCAAAGAATCCGAACCGTCCTCATGCAGTGGGCTCCGCGGTCAAGACGCGCAATTATCGCGGCAGGCGCCGCCGTTCAGAGGCACGCGCGCGTGCAAATTACGCGACTTTAATGGATGGGTCGATGGCCGCGGCCCAGGCAAGCAACTCCGCCCTCGAGATCGGCGACCGACCGGACACCGCCGCCGGCGGCAAGCTCACAGGCGGCGCGGCTCCGGCTGCCGCTACGGCAGAGGAATATGACCGGCGATTCCGGCGGCAATTCACCGATCCGGGCAGACAGGTCACCCAGCGGAATATTGACCGATCCAGCCACGTGGCCCACGGCAAACTCGTGTCGCTCGCGCACATCGACCAGGAGCGGTGCGCGGGCCCGTGGGCCGTTGCCGGCCGCCAGTAGCTGCTGCAGCTCGAGCGGCTTGACGCGCGGCCAGGGGCCCGCCGGCTCGCCGCGGCCGGCGGCCTCGCTGTCGGCCGGCGTCCTGATCGAGGGCTCGGCCCCGCACACCGCGCAGTCGCTGCGGCGCCCGAAGCGGAATTGATGCCACTCCATGGCGAGCGCGTCATAGGTCATGAGGCGACCGACCAGCGGTGCGCCGATCCCGAGGATGACCTTGATCACTTCGGTGGCCTGCAGCGCGCCGAGCACGCCCGGCAGCACGCCCAGAACGCCGGCCTCGGCGCAGTTGGGCGCCACGCCCGCCGCTGAATGCGGAAACAGGCAGCGGTAGCACGGTCCCTGGTCGGGCAGATAAGTCATCGCCTGGCCTTCGAAGCGATGGATCGCCGCCGACACCAGCGGCCGCGCGCAGCAGTACGCACGCGTCGTTCACCAGGTAGCGCGTGGCGAGGCGATCACTCCCGTCGACCACGCATTCGTACTGGCGCAGCAGTTCGAGCGCGTTGCCCGCGCTTCAGTTCGCACTCATGTGCGACCACCGTGATCTCCGGGTTGAGCGCGCGCAGCCGCGCCTGTGCGGCCAGTGCCTTGCCGGCGCCGACGCTCGCGGTGTCAAACAGCAGCTGGCGCTGCAGGTTCGACAGATCGACGCGATCGTGATCGATGATGCCGAGCGTGCCGATTCCGGCGGCTGCGAGGTACAGGCTCGCCGGCGAGCCGAGCCCGCCGGCACCGACGACCAGCACGCGTGCCGCCTTGAGCCGCTGCTGGCCGGCGATGCCAATTTCGGGCAGCAGCAGGTGGCGGCTGTAACGTTCGCGTTCGGACGCGCTGAGGTCCATGGTGCGGCCTAGCCGCCGCTCAGGGCGCAGATCAGGTGCACTTCGTCACCCGCCACCAGCGCCTCGCCGAGGGACTGCACTTCGCGCTGGTTGATGAAAATGCGGATGTGCGGGCGGATCCGCTCCTGCTCGTCGATCATGCGAAAGCGCATTCCGGGATGCGTGCGCTCGAGCTCACCCAGCAATGCCGCGATAGTCGCGCCGCGCGCGCTCACCTGGGTCGCGCCGCCGGTGTAGTCACGCAACGGCGAAGGAATCCGGACGGTATTCACGTGCACTCGCGGTCAGGCAGCGTGCGTGACGGAATAGATCTCGGGCAGGTGGCGCGCGATGCAGCGCCAGGAGCCGCCCTCATCGGTGCTTGCCCAGACCTCACCCTGCGTAGTGCCAAAGTACAGGCCCAGGCGCGCGGCGCCGTCGGCGCACATAGCCTGGCGCAGCACGGTAAACCAGGCCTGTGCGCGCGGCAATCCGCGATCCTGGCGCTGCCAGCTCCGGCCCGCATTGCGGCTGACATAAACCGCGGGCTGTCCGCCCAGCGCGGTTCGTGGCCACACTTTCGAGCCATCCATCGGCATGACCCAGACTGTGTCTGCATCGCGCGGATGCGCGACGATCGGAAAACCGATGTCGCCAATGCGTTTGGGCATTTGTTCGCCAATGCGCACCCAGCGCCGGGCCGGCCGATCGAGCCGATAGCTGCCGCAGTGATTCTGCTGATAGAGCCGGTCCGGCCGGAGCGGGTGCTGGATGAGGCAATGCGGGTCATGCCCGTAGGCAATGTCGGGATCGGGCTGGTAATCGGCCGCGACACCTGCGTTGAGCGGCGCCCAGTCGGCGCCGCGATCGGTGGATTCAAATACGCCGCCGATCGAGATCGCCAGGTACAGGTGCCGCGCGTCGCGCGGATCAACAGCTATCGAATGCAGCAGTTCACCGTCCGGCGTCCGCTGTCCGCTCGCCCATTTCGGAAACATTGGGTGATCGTTGAAGCCGGCGACGGGCTCCCAATGCTGGCCATGGTCGTTCGAGCGAAACAGCCCGGCGGGTGAGGTGCCGGCGTACCAAACGCCAGGCTCGCGGGCGTGGCCGGGTGTAAGCCAGAACACCCGCTCGACGGCGCGTGGCGCTTCACCTGTGCCCGCTTTGCGGAAGGCGGGCGGCGCGGCTGCTTCCTGCCAGCTGCGGCCGCGATCATTCGAGGTGTAGACCGTAGGTCCCAGGTGCCCGGTCTTCGCGGCCAGCGCAAGGCGCCGCGGCTCGCGCGGATCCTGGACCACATGGTGAATGATATGACCGAGAAATTGCGGGCCGGCGAGCCGCCAGGCGCGGCGCCGCGCGTCGGGGCGCAATGCGAACACCCCCTTGCGGGTGCCGATCCACAGGGTGCTGGCCATAAGCGGTAAAGAATCCGCGCCGGGTGCGGCGCTGTCAAGTCGCCGGTTGAAACTGCAGGGCGGCGAGCCGCGCGTACAGGCCTTCGCCCTGGATGAGCTCGGCGTGGCTGCCCTGCGCCACGATGCGGCCCTGGTCCATCACCACGATGCGTCGCAGGCGCTGGATGGTCGCCAGGCGATGCGCGATGACCAGCGTGGTGCGGGCGCGATCGCCGCGGCCGGCCATCAGATTGGCAAGCCCTTGCTGCACCAGCCTTTCGTTTTCGGCATCGAGCGCGCTGGTGGCCTCATCGAGCAGCAGCACCGGCGCGTCGCGCAGCATGGCGCGCGCGATCGCCAGGCGCTGGCGCTGGCCGCCCGACAGCGTGACGCCGCGCTCGCCGACGCTGGTCTCGTAGCCTTGCGGCAACCTGTCGCACGAATTCATCGGCCGCCGCCGCCTCCGCCGCGGCGCGCAGCTCGCGTCACTGGCGTCGGGGCGGCCATAGCGGATGTTGTCGGCGATGGTGCCGGCGAAGATCACCGGCTCCTGCGCGACCACGGCGATCTGCGCGCGCAACTGCGCCGGGATCGAGCCGCGGCGATATCGACACCATCGAGCAGGATGCGGCCCGCGCCCGGATCGAAGAAGCGCAGCAGCAGCTGGAACACGGTGGACTTGCCGGCGCCCGAAGGCCCGACCAGCGCCACGGCCTCGCCCGGCGCAACCAGCAGGTTGAAATCCGCCAGCGCCGCATGATCGGGGCGGGTTGGATAGCTGAAGCGCACCGCGCAGAATTCCAGCCGCCCCTGCACCGGCATTGGCCAGCCGGGCCGGCGTGGCGGGCGCGCACACCACCGGCTCCGTGGCGAGAATTTCCATCAGGCGCTCAGTGGCGCCCGCGGCCCGCTGTACCTCGCCCCACAGCTCGCTGAGCGCGCCGACTGAACTGGCCAGGATCACCGCGTACAGCACGAACTGGCTGAGCTGCCCGCCGCTCATGCGTGCCGGCCAGTACGTCGATGGCGCCGACCCACAACACGCCGACTATGCTGGCGCCGATCAGCGTGAACACGGCGGCGGTCATCGCGGCGCGGAAGCGGGTGCGGCGTATCCCGGTCGCAAACGCCAGTTCGGTGGCGCCGTCGAACCGCACTCGGTCGACCGGCTCATGCGTATAGGCCTGCACCGTGGGGATGGCGTTGAGCACTTCGCTGGCGAGCGCCGACGTCTCGGCGATGCGATCCTGCGCCGCGCGCGACAGGCCGCGCACGCGCCGGCCCATGAGAATGATGGCCACCAGCACCAGCGGTACGCTCAGAAATGCCAGGGCCGTGAGCTTCGGGCTGGTCACCGCCATCATCACCAGGGCGCCGATGCGCCATGACCAGGCTGCGCAGTGCGAACGAAGCGGACGATCCGACCACGGTCTGCACCAGCGTGGTGTCGGCGGTGAGCCGCGAGAGCAATTCGCCGGTGCGCACGCGCTCGAAGAATTCGCTCGACAGCGACAGCACGTGGCTGAACACCCGGTTGCGCACGTCGGCGACCACGCGCTCGCCGATCCAGGTGACCAGGTAATAGCGGCTCGCCGAGGCGAGGCCCATCACCACCGTGACTGCGAGCAGGCCGAGGAAATAGCGGCCAATGTGCGCGGCCTGGCCGGCATTGAAGCCGTGATCGATGACCTGGCGGGCGGCCACCGGCAGCAGGAGCGATGCGCCAGCGGCCACAGCCAACGCCAGCAACGCCAGCAGTATCAGCCCACGGTGCGGGCGCACGAACGGCGCCAGTGCGGCGAGCGGCGCCAGCCGTCGCGCCACCGGCCGCGTGGTTGCGGGCGCCTCAGGTTCCGCGGTATTCGCAACCACTGGTGCAGGTCTCGTGTATGACGATGCGCGACAGTCCCGGGCAGGCGAGGTTGGAGCCGTCGCCACACCCACAGCGCGAGCATTTCGCTGGTCGGATTCTCGAGGCCGGCAATGTCGTTCAGGTAGCGATGGTCGAGCTCGTCGTGCACCGTCGCGCATGGCGGCGCTGAGGTCGGCGAAATCCCGCACCCAGCCGGCCTTGGCCTGCACCTCGCCCTCGACGTACACGCCGATGAGGAAGGAATGGCCGTGCAGCCGCGCGCACTTGTGCTCCGCGTGGCACCTCGCGGCAGGCGGTGCGCTGCCTCGATGCGGAACTCCTTGAAGATCTCCATTGAGCTATTCTATGGTCTGCGGTCCGAAAATCTCCGAGGAGTTGCCATGACCATTTCCATGTACCAGGCTTCAGCCCCCGTATTCGACAAAATGCTGGGCAATCTCGCCGCGATCCTGGCCAAGGCCGCCACCTGGGCCGAGGCGCGCAAGATCGAGCAGACGGTGCTGGCCATGCCCGGCTGGCGCCGGACATGTTCGCGCTGACCCGCCAGGTGCAGATCGCCTGTGATTTCGCCAAGGGCACCTGTGCCCGGCTCGCGGGCCTGGAGCCGCCAAAATACGAGGACAACGAAGCCAGCTTTGCCGATTTCCAGGCGCGCATCGCCAAGACGCGCGCAGTTCGTCGCCACGCTCAAGCGGCGCAGATCGACGGCTCGGAGGACCGGCAGATCAACATCAAGGCCGGCCCGCGCGAGCTGTCATTCAAGGGACTGGCGTATCTCACCGGCTACGCGCTGCCGAATTTCTTTTTTCACTACACCACGGCGTACGCCATCCTGCGGCACAACGGCCTGGATCTTTCCAAGGGCGACTTCATCGGCCGGTCTAGGCGGGCCGTGCGATGCGAATAGTCCGCTACGCCCTGTACGGATTGGGTGGTCTGCTGCTGCTGCTGGCGGCAGTGCTTGCATACGTGCTGGTGTTCTTCGATCCGAACGCCCACAAGCGCGAGCTCGAGCAGCTGGTGCGTGAGCAGACCGGGCGTGAATTCAGCCTGCCGGGCGAACTGCAGCTGCAAGCTCTACCCTTGGGTCGCCATCGAAGTAGGGCGGGCGACGCTGGGCAACGCCGCCGGGTTCGGCGCCGAGCCGATGGTGGAATTCGAGCATGCGCGGCTTGGCGTAAAGCTGCTGCCACTCCTGCATCGCGAGCTCGAGATCGGCGCGGTCACGCTCGATGCGCCGACGATTCGCCTGGCCGTCGATGCCACGGGCCGCGACAACTGGTCCGACCTGGGCAACGCCAATGGCAGTGAGACCCCGACGCCCGCAGGCAGTGGCGCGCCCGAGTTCACGGTCGCGAGCGTGCGCATCGTCAATGGCGCACTGCGCTATGTCGACCGTCATGGCGGCAGCGACCTGGCCGTGCGCGGCCTGAACCTGGAGACCGGTGCGCTCAGTCTCGGGTCAGCCCGTTCGATCTGCAACTGGCGGGAATCGTGCAGCAGAGCAAGACGCTGGAAGTGACCTTCAGCCTGCGCGCTCGTGCCACGCTCGACGTGGACGCCAGCCGCTATCAGCTCGCGGCGCCCGTGCTCAAGCTGCAGCTTCGCGGCGCGGGCTTCCCCGCCGCCGGACTGCCGCTCGAACTGAATTTTGCCAGCGCCGATGCCGACCTCAAGTCGCAGACGCTCCAGCTGCCGGGCATGGTGGCTGCGGGTCGCCGGCGCGGAACTGACCGGAGCGCTGGCCGGCACGAAGATCCTGGACGCACCGAGCTTCACCGGCCCGCTGCAGCTGGCCGCCGTGCCGCTACGCACATTCTGCAACAACTTGACGTCGAGCTGCCCATCACCCGCGACCATGCCGTGTTCGGCACGTTTGCCTGCAGTGCTACGGTTGCGGCGAGCAGCAAGGCGTTGATGCTATCGGGCCTGCGCCTGCGGCTCGATGACACCACCGCCACCGGGCGCGCGGGCATCAGCGATCTGGGCACGAATGCACTCGCGTTCGACCTCAAGCTCGATCGCGTCAACGCCGACCGGTATCTCGCGCCGGCAGCCGCCGCGCCGGCTGCCGGGGCGGCACAGCCGTCGCCAGCCGCGCCGACGCCGATCCCGGTCGAGTTGATCCGGAGCCTGAACATGCACGGCTCGCTCAGCGTCGGCGAGGCGGTGTTTGCCGGCATCCAGTACCACAACCTGCATGTCGGCGTGAACGCCGGCGGCGGCCGCGTGCGCGTGTTTCCCTCGGAAGCGCAGATGTACGGCGGGCAGTATCACGGTGATATCGGCATCGACGCTTCAGGCAAGTTGCCGCGCGTCAGCTTCGACGAGCATGTCAGCGGCGTGGATTTTGCACCGCTGTTCCAGGATATGTTCGAGACCAGGCGCGTCTCCGGCCGCGGCAACGGCTCGATCAAGGCGAGCGCCAGCGGCGCCGATTCCGCAGCGTTATTGCGCACGCTCACCGGCAGCCTGGAATTTCATGTTGACCACGGCGCCTTCGAAGGCGCGGACCTCTGGTACGAGATCCGCCGCGCCCGCGCCTTGCTGAAGCAGGAGCCGATTCCGGCGCGCACCGGTCCAGAGCGCACGGCGTTTACCGCGCTTGCGGCCACCGGCCGCATCACCAACGGCGTGCTTGCCAGCGACGATCTGCTGGCGGCGCTCCAGTACCTGCAGGTGCGGGGCCATGGCACGGCCGACATTGCGTCCGGGACCGTCGATTACCATCTCGATGCCACGGTGTTGAAGATACCGGGCACTGCGGGCGAGGCCGCCGGCGCCGGCGACTTGAGCGGCTATCACGGTGCCGGTGGTGGTCACGGGCACATTCGGTGCGCTGAAAGTCCGGCCCGATGTGACTGCCCTGGTCAAGGCACGGGTGCAGAAGGAAATAGAGAAGAAAAAGGACGAGCTCAAGCAGCGGCTGCAGGACAAACTGCAGGACAAGCTCAAGGCGCTGTTCGGAAACTAAGCCCGCATGCGCCCTGTCAGGGCCCCACCGGCACCCAGCGATAGCCCTTACCCTCGGTGCCGAGGTGACCGATGCCCGGGAACGGCAGGTGCGCCGCGCCGACCCAATAGCGGTGCCGGGCGGCGTCGGCAAACGCTTTGCGGCGCTGCGCAGCTGCGGCTGCCGGGTCTGAGTCAAAGCGTATCGTCACCGCGGGGTCGGCGAACTGAACGGCGGCCGAGTGCATCAGGTCACCCCACAGCAGCAGCTTTTCACCGCGGCTCTCGATCACGAAGCAGGCGTGGCCGGGCGTATGACCGTAGCACGCCAGGGCGGCGATGCCTGGGACGAGTTGGGTGTCGCCAGCAAAGGTCTTGAACCGGCCGGCGGCGAGGTATGGTTTGAATGCGGCCATCGCCTGCTGGAAACTGTCGCGATTGTCCGGCGCGGCGGCCGCCAGGTTCTCCTGGCTCAGCCAGTAGGCGGCTTCGCGCGCATCGGCGCGCACGATGGCGTTCGGAAACGCAGCCTGCTCGCCCGCCAGCAAACCGCCGATGTGGTCACCGTGCATATGCGTGATGTAAATCTCGTCCACCTGCTCCGGCAGATACCCGGAAGCCTTCAGGTTTGAAAGCAGCCTGCCGTTGGCCGGGTCCGCCGCTGCGCCAGTGCCAGTGTCGACCAGCACCAGCTGCGTGCCGGTATTGATCAGGAAGCCGTTGACGGACGTCGTCACCGGGTCCTGCGCAAATGAACGCTGCAGTGCCCGCTGCAAATCTGCTGCGCTGACGTGCATGAGTAAGGCCTGGTGCGGCAATGCAAGCGTGCCATCGCTGAGTGCGGTGATCTCGAAATTACCCAGCATCATCCGGTAGAAGCCCGGGGCGGGCACCGTCGCAAAGGGCGCGCCGGCGCCAGCCGCGCCGGTACCCAGCGCGAATCCCGCCATACCCACGCATATCGAACTGGCCAGCTTTGCGTAACGCATACCCTTGTGCTCCGATCCCTTGCGCGCCAGGCGCGGGCCGGCGCCAATATATCCTGCGACCCCCGCTGGCGCACCCGCTGCAGCGCGCCCGGCCGCGAGTCTGATTCCTGCCTAAGGCGCGGTAAAGCCCGCGCAGGTAAGATGTGCCAGATGAGGCAAAGGCTGTGGACCGCGGCGCTGCTGGGGGCGATGGCACTCTGGTTCCTGCCTCTGCAATCGTACCGGCTGTTCAATCCGGACGAAGGCCGCTACGCGGAAATCCCCCGCGAAATGCTCGCCAGCGGCGACTGGGTGACACCGCACCTCAACGAGCTGAAATATTTCGAGAAGCCGCCGCTCCAATACTGGGCCACGGCCACTGCCTACCAGGTGTTCGGTCAGCACGAGTGGACTGCCCGACTGTGGGTAGCATTGAGCGGGTTCCTGGGGCTGCTGCTCACTGGCTGGATCGGCACGCGGCTGTACGGCGCCATGGCGGGCGCACTCGCGGCATTGGTGCAGGCCGGCTCGCTCCTTTATCTGGGGCTGACGCGCATCTCGACGCTCGACATGGGCCTGACAGTAACGCTGGAACTGGCGCTCGTTGGCCTGTTGCTGCTGGTGCGTCCCGGCATCGCGCGCAGCGAGGCGCGCCTGGGCGCGGCGCTGCTGGCGTTGGGTGTGGCGCTCGCATTCCTGTCCAAGGGACTGGTCGGCATCCTGATTCCGGCGGCGGTGGCTGTGCTGTACATGCTGATACGCCGCGACTGGAGCCTGTGGTTGCGCGCCCGGCCCTGGTGGACGGCCGCGGCACTGCTGCTGCTCGCCGGCCCCTGGGTATGGCTGGTCGAACAGCGCAATCCCGGCTTTGCGCAGTTCTTCTTCGTGCACGAACAGTTCACTCGCTTCCTGACGCGCGTACACCATGCGCTATGAACCGGACTGGTTCTTTATCCCGGTGCTGCTGCTCGGCTTCATGCCGTGGGCGCCGCTCCTTCCGGCCATCGCGCAGCGCAGCCGGCGCGATATCCGCGCCGGCGACGGCGCGACACTGCTGCTCGCGGTCTGGGTCATATTTAGTTTCACGTTCTTCAGCCTGTCGCAGTCGAAATTGATTCCCTACATCCTGCCGCTGTTCCCGGCGCTGAGCCTGCTCGCCGGGCCATGCATCGCCTCGCTCGAGCGGCGGCGGCTGCAGCGCAAGCTCGCGATCTCGGCTGCGGCCTGGCTGTTGATGGGCGCCTCGGCCCTGTGGCTGTGGCGATCGCCTGCCCTGGTGGCGGGGCTTGAATTGCCGCGCGGACCGGCAGTGCCGGCGATTGCCGCGGGCATGCTGCTGGCGGGGCTGCTGGGCGGCGCGGCGGCCTGGCTGGCGGTGCGGCGAGGCCCGCTGCCGGCGACGGGATTGGCCGCATTCAGTGTTTTCGCACTGATGAGCATCATGCTTCCGGCGGCCGACCAGTTCCCGCGACAGCGCGAACTGACTGCGCTGATCGCCGCGGCGGCGACGCAACTTCATCCCGCCACTGCTTTTTACTGTGTGGATGACTATGAGCAGTCGATTCCTTTCTATCTGCGCCGTACCTGCACTCTGAGCGGCTATCGTGGCGAGCTCGATTTCGGCCTGAACCAGCAGCCCGGGAGGTGGATCCCGGACCTGGACTCGTTCGCGTCCCGCTGGCGTACCGACACCGACGCGCTGGCGCTGATCCGCGCCGAAAGCTACGCGCAGCTGCAGCGGATGGGACTGCCGATGCGCGTGATATACACTGCGCCTACCCTGGTTGCGGTAGTCCGGCAATGAAAGGTCCACAACTCGCGCTGGTGCTTACGGGCGTCCTGCTCAACGCGATCGCCCAGCTGCTGCTGAAGGCCGGCGCGGGCTCGCTGGCGAACGTGGAATTGCGCGCCGGCAACGCCCTGGCCATCGCCGGAAAGCTGGTGTTCAACGTGCCCATCATTGCCGGGCTCGGCTGCTATGCGCTCAGCGTCGTGGTCTGGATCCTGGCGCTGGCGCGCGTCGAGGTCAGCGTCGCCTATCCGATGCTGTCGGTGGGCTATGTGGTCAACGCGCTGGCGGCCTGGTGGCTGTTCGATGAAAACCTGAGCGGCGCGCGCCTGGCGGGCATCGGCATCATCCTGGTCGGTGTATGGCTGGTGGCGCGCAGCTCCGCCGGCGGCTAGGCGCGCGGCAGCGGGGGATTCATGGCGAGCAGCGACTTCCTGCCTTTTACCCGACCGGCGATCGACGAAGCGACGATCGCCGCGGTCGGCGAGGTGCTGCGCTCGGGCTGGATCACCAGCGGAGCGAAGCTGCGGGAATTCGAGGCGCAGCTATCGGCGCTGTTTGGCGGCCGGCCGGTGCGGGCGCTGAGCTCCGCGACCGGCGGCATGGAAATCGCCCTTGCCCTGGCCGGCGTGGGCGCCGGCGACGAAGTCATCACCACACCGCTGTCGTGGGTCGCCACCGCCAATGTCGTACTGCGGGCGGGTGCACGCCCGGTGTTCGTCGACTGTGATCCGCGCACCCGCAATATCGATCTCGCTCGCATCGAGGCCGCCATCACGCCGCGCACGCGCGCCATCCTGCCGGTCGACCTGGCCGGACTCCCGGTGGATCGCGACCGCCTGTACGCGCTGGCCGGCGCCCACCGGCTGCGAGTCATCGAGGACGCCGCGCAATCGATGGGCGCCAACTGGGCCGGCCGTATCATCGGTAGCACGGGCGATCTGGTCTCGATCAGTTTCCACGCCAACAAGAACATCACCACCGCCGAAGGCGGCTGCCTGGTCCTGAATGACGAAGACGAGGCGCGGCGCTGCGAACTGTGGCGCCTGCAGGGAGCGGAGAAGCGCAGCGAGAGCTGGGACGGGATGGACGTCACGCTTGCCGGCGGCAAGCACAATCTCACGGATCTCGCCGCCTGCATCGGCCTCGGGCAACTCCCGCATCTCGCGGCCTTTACCGCCCGCCGGCGCGAGCTGGCGCGCCGCTATTTCGCGCGTTTCGACCGCCTGCTCGGCTGCGAATTGCCGCTCGAGGATTATGCGCAGTGCAACTGGCATATGTTCCAGGTGCTGTTGCCGGAAAATGCGCTGCGCACGGTGTTCATCAGCCGCATGCGCGAGGCCGGCATAGGTGTCGGTGTCCACTACCCGGCCATGCACCTGTTCACGCTGTTTCGCAAGCTGGGCTACCGCCCAGGCGACTTTCCGCATGCGGAGCGCATCGGCCGCAGCACCGTGAGCCTGCCGCTGTTCCCGGCCATGGCGGACGAAGACGTCGATCGCGTGCTCGCGGCCATGGCGCCGGCGCTGGGCGCTGCCATCGCAGCCGGCGTGCCGGCCGCGGCCCGCAGCGCAACCGGGAGCACGCGCTCATGAGCGGCGCGGCGCCGGAGATTTCCGTGGTCATTCCGGTCTATAACGAAGAGGCGGTGCTGGCGGCGCTCTATCAGCGCCTGTATCCGGTGCTGGACGCAATTGGGCGCAGCTACGAGATCATTTTCGTCAACGACGGGAGCGGCGACCGATCCGCGGCCTTGCTGCGCGAACAGTACGAGGCGCGCCCGGACGTCACGCGCGTGGTGCTGTTTGCGGCGAATTTCGGCCAGCATCGCGCCATCCTCGCCGGCTTCGCCTATGCGCGCGGCCGGTATCTGATCACGCTCGATGCCGACCTGCAGAATCCTCCCGAAGAGATTCCGCGCGTGCTCGCCGAACTCGACGCCGGGCATGACTACGTCGGCACCATCCGCCAGCAGCGCCAGGACGTCGCCTGGCGCCGCTGGGCCTCGCGCTTCATCAATGCGCTGCGCGAGCGCACCACGCAGATCCACATCAGCGATCACGGCTGCATGTTTCGCGGCTATGCACGGGCGATTATCGACGCGATCAACCAGTGCACGGAGAACAATACCTTCGTGCCGGCGCTGGCCTTCACCTTTGCCAGCAGCCCCACCGAGATCAGCGTGCGTCACGAGGACCGCAGCGCGGGCGAGTCGAAATACTCCATGTACCAGCTGATCAAGCTGAATTTCGACCTGATGACCGGCTTTTCCACGGTGCCGATGCAATTGTTCTCGGCCTTTGGCTTCGCCGTCTCAGTGTTGTCGGTGCTGTTTGGCGCTGCACTGGTCGTGCGCCGCCTCATTTACGGCGCCGACCCGGCAGAGCAGGGCCTGTTCACGCTGTTCGCCATCGTCTTTCTGCTGATCGGCGTCACGCTGTTCGGGCTGGGCCTGCTCGGCGAATACATCGGCCGCATCTATGAGGAAGTTCGCCGCCGTCCACGCTACATCGTCGGCGCGGTGCTCGAGCGGCAGCAAGATCCGCCGTGACCCGCGCGGTCGTCTTTGCCTACCACGACGTGGGTGTGCGCTGCCTGCGGGTGCTGTTGGGGCAGGGCGTCTCGGTGCCGCTGGTGGTCACCCACCAGGACGCCGCCGATGAGCAGATCTGGTTCGACAGTGTCGCGCGCCACGCGCGCTGGCATGGCCTGCCGGTAGTCACGCCTGCCGACCCCAATACGCCCGAAGTACTTGCGCAGGTGCGCGCGGCGCAACCGGACTTTCTGTTCTCCTTCTATTATCGCCACATGCTGGGCGCGGAACTGCTCGCCGCCGCACCACGCGGCGCCTTCAATATGCACGGCTCGTTGCTGCCGAAGTATCGCGGCCGGGTGCCGGTCAATTGGGCGGTCCTGAATGGCGAGCGCGAGACCGGCGCCACGCTGCACGTCATGACGGCCAGGGCGGATGCCGGCGCCATCGTCGACGCCGAGGCGGTGCCCATCCTGCCGGACGACACGGCGGTCGAAGTGTTCCGCAAAGTGTCTGTGGCTGCGGAAATCACCCTGCATCGCGCCTGGCCGCGGCTGGTGGCAGGCACGGCCGTGCTGCGGCCACAGGCATTGGCCGGGGCCAGCTACTTCGGGCGCCGCACGCGCGCCGACGGCGCGATAGACTGGCGCCTGGGGGTTGCCGCCGTGCACAATCTCGTCCGCGCGGTGGCGCCACCGTACCCGGGCGCGTTCACGACGGCGGGCGGCAAGCCGCTGCGGATCCTGCGATCGCTCCCGACGGCTGGTCCTTGTGCCACCTCCAGCGAGTTGCGCTGGGTCGACGGCGAAGTGCGGGCCCTGTGCCACGATGGCGCCCTGCGCCTGCTGGAGTTCGAATTCGACCGACAGGTGCGCGATGCGGCGGCGTTTCACGCGCGCTACGGCGCAGCGGCGCTGGCGCTTGGGGACGGCCGGCAATGAGTCAAGGGAATTGAGCGGAAGAAATACCATGAGCACCAAAGTACTGATCCTCGGCGTGAATGGCTTCATCGGCCATCACCTCTCGGCGCGTATCCTCAAGGATACGGACTGGAGCGTGTTCGGCATGGACATGAACTCCGAGCGCATCGAACCGCTGCTGTCCAACAAGCGCATGAAGTTCTTCGAGGGCGACATCACGATCAACAAGGAGTGGATCGAATACCACATCCGCAAGTGCGACGTGGTGCTGCCGCTGGTGGCGATCGCCACGCCCGCGACCTACGTGCGCGAACCACTGCGCGTGTTCGAACTGGATTTCGAAGCCAACCTGCCGATCATTCGCCAGTGCGTGCGCTACGGCAAGCGCGTGCTGTTTCCATCGACCTCGGAAGTCTACGGCATGTGCCGGGACGGCGAGTTCGACCCGGCCAGTTCCGAACTCGTCTACGGACCGATCGAAAAACAGCGCTGGATCTATGCCTGCTCCAAGCAGCTCATGGACCGCGTGATCTACGCCTATGGTTCGGAAGGCAAGCTCGATTACACGCTGTTCCGGCCCTTCAACTGGATCGGCGCCGGCCTCGACAACCTGCACTCGGCCAAGGAGGGCAGCTCGCGTGTGATCACACAGTTCCTCGGCCACATCGTCCGTGGCGAGCCGATCAAGCTGGTCGACGGCGGCAGCCAGAAGCGCTGCTTCACCGGCATCAGCGACGGCATTGACGCGCTGATGAAGATCATCGCGAACCAGGGCGGTTGCGCGACCCGCAAGATCTTCAACGTCGGCAACCCGAACAACAACTACTCGGTGCGCGAGCTGGCCGAGATGCTGCTGAAGATGTCGGCGGAGTATCCTGAGTACGCGCGCAACGCCACCAAAGTGAAGTTGATCGATACCACGGCCGGCGCCTACTACGGCAAGGGCTACCAGGACGTGGCCAATCGCGTGCCCAAGATCGACAACACGCGCGCCGAGCTCGGCTGGGAGCCGCGCGTCACCATGCGCGAGGCGCTGCAGCAGATCTTCGAGGCGTATCGCGGGCAGCTGCCGCTGGCTGCGCACCTGCTGGACTAATTCCGGTTGCCGGGCCTTGCAGATCGCCCTCAAGATCGACGTCGATACGCTGCGCGGCACGCGCGAGGGCGTGCCCTCGCTGGTGCGCGTTCTGCACCAGGCGGGTGCCGGCGCGACGTTTCTGTTTAGCCTGGGACCGGACAATACCGGACGCGCCATTCGCCGCGTGTTCCGCAAAGGTTTCATCGGCAAGGTCTCGCGCACTTCCGTGCTCGAGCACTACGGATGGCGCACCCTGATGTATGGCACGCTGCTGCCCGGGCCCGATATCGGCACTCGCGCCGGCGCGCAGATGCGCGCAGTACGCGACGCCGGATTTGAGGTCGGCGTGCATTGCTA
Organism: uncultured Gammaproteobacteria bacterium; assembly: GCA_963811485.1. GTDB lineage: Bacteria > Pseudomonadota > Gammaproteobacteria > Steroidobacterales > Steroidobacteraceae > FEN-1191. The sequence goes on along the minus strand of CAWERO010000005.1, from coordinate 32,321 downwards.
CGATCATGTCGCCTGGCAGGATTTCGTGGCCCGCCGCGGCGCCGGTTGGACCGAGCGGCAGATGCGCCTGGCGGTCGAGCGCTTCGAGGCCGTGTTCGCCGCTGCGCCGCGCGTGCACGGCGCAGCCGGCTGGCAGATGAACGACACTGCGCTGGCGCTCGAGGAGCAACTCGGCTTCGCCTATGCCTCCGATACACGCGGCACCGGGCCGTTCGTGCCGCTGATCGACGGCCGCCGTGGCCGTGTGCCGCAGCTCCCCACCACTTTGCCGACGCTCGATGAACTGATCGGACTCGACAACGTTACCCCGGAAAACGTGCATGCATCGTTGCTCGATCGCACCCGCGCGCCGGCGGGGGCCTCGCAAGTGTTCACGCTGCACGCGGAACTCGAGGGCATGAAACTGCTCCCGGTTCTGTCCCGGCTCATCGGCGGATGGCTTGCGCAGGGCCACCAGCTCGTATCGATGGCGACGCTGTGCGGCACGCTCGATATCGCCGCACTGCCCGCGTGCGCCGTGCGCGCCGGTACGGTTCCCGGTCGCAGCGGAACCTTGGCCTGCCAGCAGCCCTGATGCCATAATCAGACCATGAGCTTGCCCGCCGGACCGAAAGTTTATGCCGACGCCCGTGCGGCGCTGGCCGGCGTGGTGCGCGACGGCATCACGGTGATGTCCGGGGGCTTTGGCCTGTGCGGGATTCCGGAAAACCTGATCCTTGCGCTGCGTGATTCAGGCGTCAAAGGCCTGACCGTGGTGTCGAACAACGCGGGGGTCGACAATTTCGGGCTCGGCTCGCTGCTCAAGACCCGGCAGATCCGCAAGATGATTTCCTCTTACGTGGGTGAGAACAAGGAATTCGAGCGCCAGTATCTGGCCGGAGAACTCGAGCTCGAGTTCAATCCGCAGGGGACGATGTCCGAGCGGATCCGCGCCGGCGGCGCCGGCATCTGGGGCTTTTATACGCGTACCGGCGCCGGCACGCTGGTGGCCGAAGGCAAGGAGCAGCGGGTCGTCGACGGCGATACCTACGTGCTCGAGACTGGCCTGGTCGCGGACCTGTCGCTGGTCAAGGCCTGGCGTGGCGACAGCGAAGGCAACCTCGTCTATCGCAAGACCGCGCGCAATTTCAATCCCATGATGGCCACCGCCGGGCGCGTGACGGTGGCCGAAGTCGAACAGCTCGTGGCGACCGGCAGCCTGGATCCAGACCAGATCCACACGCCCGGCATTTTCGTCCAACGCATTATCCAGGGCACCGGCTACCTCAAGACGATCGAGAATCGCACCGTGCGCAAGCGCCCGGCGGCAGGAGCTTCCTGATGGCCTGGACACGCGACGAAATCGCCGCGCGCGGTGCGCAGGAGCTGCGCGACGGCTTCTACGTCAACCTGGGCATCGGCATCCCGACGCTGGTCGCCAATTACATTCCGGCGGGCATGCGGGTCGTGCTGCAGTCCGAGAATGGCATGCTGGGCATGGGTCCGTTCCCGTACGAGGGCGAAGAAGATCCCGACCTGATCAACGCCGGCAAGCAAACCATCACCGAGCTGCCCAGTTCCTCGTATTTTTCCTCGGCCGACAGTTTCGGCATGATCCGCGGCGGCCACATCGACCTGTCGATACTCGGCGCCATGGAAGTCGGCGAGAACGGCGATCTCGCCAACTGGATGATCCCGGGCAAGATGGTCAAGGGCATGGGCGGCGCGATGGACCTGGTCGCCGGCGTCAAGCGCGTCGTGGTCGTGATGGAGCACAACTCGAAGGACGGCGCGGCGAAATTCAAGCCGCGCTGCGAACTGCCGCTGACCGGCGCCAACGTGGTCGACAAACTGATCACCGACCTGGCGATCTTCGCCCGGCCCGATCGCCGCTCGCCGTTCCAGCTGCTGGAAATGGCTCCTGGCGTGACGCTCGGGGAAATTCGCGCCAAGACGGCGGCGAAATTCCTGCCGCCGCCCTGACAAGCACCCGCGCGCACCCGCGCACAGTGGTGCACACCGGTGCCCGCTTAGGCATTCTGTGAAGTGCCGCTCGCTCCGCCGAGCCGATTGCTGTAGACTCCGCGCCGAGTTTGTCGAATACATGGGCGTCGGTCCCATGTGCTGAGGTTCTACTGCGTCCCGATCGGGACCAATCTGCCCCTCCTGCAAACCTTCTACGCCAGGCGGCCCAAGCGCCGTCTGACTGGCGCAGGATCTTTCCAACATTGATTTGTTGCCTGTACCGACAGCGCTTTAATCGCGCTCCGGGCGACCCATGGAGTATTGCTTTGTCTTTTGAAACGTTCAATTTGCATCCCGCGCTGCTGCGCGCCGTCGGTGAAGCCGGCTATACGGTTCCCACGCCCATCCAGGCGCGCGCCATTCCCGTCGTGCTCGCCGGTCACGATCTGCAGGGCGCGGCGCAGACCGGCACCGGCAAGACGGCTGCGTTTGCGCTGCCTATCCTGCACCGGCTGGACGCCGCCCAGAGCGCGCCGCGCGGCCCCCGCGCCCCGCGTGCGCTAATCCTGGTGCCGACCCGCGAACTGGCGGCACAGGTGGCCGAATCCTTTCAGGATCTCGGCCGTCATCTCCAGCAGCGCGGCGTGCTGATTTTCGGCGGCGTCGGCCCGAAGCCGCAGGTCAAGGCGCTCGCCGAAGGCGTGGATATCATCGTCGCGACGCCCGGGCGCCTGCTCGATCACCTGCAGCTCAAGCTCGTCGACCTCTCGCGCATCGAGGTGCTGGTGCTCGACGAGGCCGATCGCATGCTCGACATGGGTTTCATCCGCCCGATTCGCCGCTTGCTTGCCGCGCTGCCGAAGCAGCGGCAGAACCTGTTGTTCTCGGCGACCTTTTCCACCGAGATCCGCGAGCTGGCGCGCGGCATCCTGCGCGACCCGCACAGCATCGACATCGCGCCGCGCAACACGCCGGTGGAGCTGATCGATCACCGCGTGTACCACGTCGACAGCGCCAACAAGCACCCGCTGCTGACGCGCATCCTCAATGACGGCGGCGGCCGCCAGAGTCTGGTGTTCACCCGCACCAAGCACGGCGCCAACCGCCTGGCCGAGCGCCTCGGGCGCGACGGCCTGCGCTGCGCCGCGATCCACGGCAACAAGTCGCAGGGCGCGCGCACGCGCGCGCTGGACGACTTCAAGCAGGGCAGGATCCAGGTGCTGGTCGCGACCGACATCGCCGCGCGCGGCCTCGATATCGAGGAGCTCCCGCACGTGGTGAACTTCGAGCTGCCGCACGTGCCGGAGGATTACGTGCACCGTATCGGCCGTACCGGCCGTGCGGGGCGGGCGGGCGAAGCCGTGTCGCTGGTGAGCCGCGACGAACGCGAGCGGCTGCGCGCCATCGAGAAGATGCTCGGCCGGACGATTCCGGTCGCCGCTTAGCTGTCGAGGGCGATAATCTCCGCGGTCAGCGCGCCGAACGGCAGCTGCTCGCCGATGCCTTTGCCCATCAGCGCCTTGGCCAGCGGTGATACGAAGCTGATCAGGCCCGCTTTCGGATCCGCCTCGTCTTCGCCCACGATCCGGAACGCGCGCTCGGTGCCGCCGGCCAGGCGCAGCGCCGCGCGTACGCCGAAGCGCACCTGCTGCGCGCCCGCCGCTGGTGTCACCAGCTTGGCGCTGTCACGCCGGGCCTGGAAATAGCGCAGATCGCGTGCGATGCGCGCCAGGGCGGGCGCATCGGCGGCGGCGCGCGCGGCGCTGCGTGCGGCTTCGAGCTCGCGGACCTGGGACTCGAGCAGCGACAGGCCGCGCGCGGTGACCAGATTCGGGTGCGGACTGATGGCACGCTCCGGGAGCGTCTCACTGTCCTGATCTGATTCCTTGACGAATGCCCGGCTCATGGCGAACATCATGCGCCCGGGATCGCACCAGCTCAATGAGGCATATGAAGAAACTCAAGCACGAGGCCGAACTCTACAAGGCGGCACTGGCGGTGGGTATCGCGTATGCGGAAAAGCGCGGCGCGGTGGTGTTCGAGCCCACCGACTCGGCCAGCGAAAAGGCGTTATACGTCTATCGCCTGCTGGTGCACGACCAGAAGCTCCAGCCGATGCCGGAGGAACAGGTGAGCGAGAAATCGATTCGCCACCGCCTGGCCGCCTGGTACGCCCACCAGCTCCCCAAGGACGACCCGCTGCTGGGCTGACGCGGCCGCGCCGCGCCGCTCAGGATGCGAGTTGCGTCGGGTCGACGTTGCCGCCGCTGACCACCACGCCGACACGCTGGCCCACGGTATCGACAATCCGGTTCATCAGGGCCGCCGCGGCCAGGCAACCGGTGGGCTCGACCACAATCTTCATGCGTTCGGCGAAAAAGCGCATCTGCGCGCGCAACTGCTCATCGCTGACCGTGACGATGTCGGCGACCAGCCGCTGCATGATGGGAAAGGTGAGCTCCCCGACCGCCTGGGTCTGTGCCCCGTCGGCTATGGTCTGTGGCACGGCAATGCGCACGATTGCACCGCTCCGCAGTGACTGCTGCGCATCGTTGCCCGCCTGCGGTTCAACGCCGATCACCTTGCAGCCCGGCGAGAGTGCCGCGGCGGCGAGCGCGCAGCCGGCGATCAGGCCCCCGCCGGCAACGGACACGAACAGGTAGTCGAGTGGTCCGACTTCCTCGAACAGCTCCTTGGCGACCGTGCCCTGCCCGGCGATGACATCGGCGTGGTCGAAGGGAGGCACCAGCGTCGCGCCGCGCTCCGCCACCAGGCGCCGGGCGATTGCATCGCGATCCTCATTCAACCGGTCGTAGAGAATGACTTCGGCGCCATAAGCGCGTGTGGCGGCGAGCTTGCCCGGCGGGGCGTCGCCTGGCATGACGATGGCGGCGGGCATGCCGAGCAGCTGCGCCGCGAGCGCCACCGCTTGCGCGTGATTGCCGGATGAGTACGCGACCGCGCCGTGGGGCAGCTGCGCATCGCTGAAGCGGCTCAGTGCGTTGTAGGCGCCCCTGAACTTGAAGGCGCCAGCGCGCTGGAAATTCTCGCACTTGAAGTACACCTGCGCGCCGACCCGCTCATCAACCTGCCTGGAAGTCAGCACCGGCGTGCGCCGCGCGACACCGGCGATGGTCTCGGCCGCGGCGACAACGTCGGAGAAATTGATCTGGGTCAAGCGTCGGTCCGATGCTGTGGATGTTACGTATGTTACCCCGGTGCCAGCCATCTTAGGGTCCGGCTGGAAAGTTTGCGGAGAAATCACATGAATACGACGCGCCGCTTATGGATTGGACTGGGGCTGCTGCTGGCGGTGGCATTTGCCATTTTGCTTGCCATGGGGCGGGAGCTGTATCTCAAGGCGCCACCGATGCCGGACCGAGTGGTCGCTGCCAGCGGTCAGGTCATGTACACGCGAGCCGACATGGAGCTGGGGCGGCGCGTGTGGCAGAGCATCGGCGGCCAGCAATTGGGCTCGATCTGGGGCCACGGCGCGCTGGTGGCGCCGGATTGGAGCGCCGACTGGCTGCATCGTGAAGCGCTGGCGCTGCTGGACATCTGGGCGCAGCGCGACCACGGCGTGGACTACGCGCAACTTGCGGCGGCAGAGCGCGAGGCACTGAACGTGCGCCTGCGGGAGGAAATGCGGCGCAACCAATATCGGAGCGAAGACCGCACCCTGCTGGTCTCCGCAGACCGGGCGCGCGCCATCGACGATCGTGGCCGCGCACTACGAAAGTGTATTCGGCAGCGATCCGGCCAGCGCCGCGCTGCGCGTCACTTACGCCATGCGCGAGGGCACAGTCGATACCGCCGAACACCGCCATGCCATGAGCGGGTTTTTCTTCTGGACCGCATGGGCGGCGGTTACCACGCGACCGGGTGATGCCAAGAGCTACACCAGCAACTGGCCCTACGATCCGCTGGTGGGCAACACGCCGGTCGCGAGTACTTTCCTGTGGACGGTGTTCAGCGTGCTGTTCATGATCGCCGGCATCGGGTTGCTGGCATGGCATTACGCGGCCTACCATCGCAAGGAACCAGCGGTGACCCCGCCGGCCGCGGATCCGCTGGCTGCACTGCTGCTTACGCCCTCGATGCGCGCGACCGCGAAGTATTTCTGGATCGTGCTCGCGCTGTTCCTGACGCAAATCGTGCTGGGCGCGGTGACCGCCCATTACCAGGTGGAGCGCGACTTCTACGGATTTTCGCTGTCGCAATTCCTGCCCTATTCACTGACCCGTAGCTGGCACACGGAACTGGCCGTGCTGTGGATCGCCACCGCCTGGCTGGGCACCGGCCTGTACATCGCTCCGGCGATCTCCGGCCACGAGCCGAAATTCCAGCGCCTGGGCGTCAACGTGCTGTTCGTCTGCCTGCTGGTCATCGTCGTCGGCGCCTTCGCCGGGCAGTGGGCGGCGGTGATGCAGAAGCTGGGCCTCAAGTACAACTTCTGGTTCGGTCACCAGGGCTGGGAGTACACCGACATCGGCCGCTTCTGGCAGCTGTTCCTGTTCGTCGGGCTGCTCATCTGGCTGACGCTGGTCGGACGTGCGCTGTGGCCCGCGCTCCGCCGCAAGGATGATATGGCTTCGATCGTCGGCCTGATGTTTCTGTCGACGGTTGCCATCGGATTGCTGTACGGCGCCGGGCTGATGTGGGGCGAGAACAGCCATCTGTCCGTAGTCGAGTACTGGCGCTGGTGGGTCGTGCACCTGTGGGTGGAGGGGTTTTTCGAGGTGTTTGCGGTGGCCGTGATCAGCTTCATCTTCGTGAAGCTGGGGCTGGTGCGCGCGGCTTCCGCTACTGCCAACGTCCTGTTTGCCACCGTTGTGTTCATGGCCGGGGGCGTACTGGGTACGTTTCATCATCTCTATTGGGCCGGTACCCCCACCTCGGTGCTGGCGCTCGGCGCCTCGTTCTCGGCGCTCGAAGTGGTGCCGCTGGCGCTGATTGGCATGGAGGCGCACGAAACCTGGTCGCACAGCCGTGCGGTGCCCTGGATGGCACGCTATCGCTGGCCGGTCATGTTCTTCCTGGCCGTGTCGTTCTGGAACCTGGTGGGCGCCGGACTGTTTGGCTTCCTCATCAACACGCCGATGGCGCTCTACTACATGCAGGGCCTGAATCTCACCCCGCTGCACGGCCACACGGCACTATTTGGCGTCTACGGCATGCTGGGCATCGGCCTGATGCTGTTCTGCCTGCGCGGGCTGCGGCCTGCCGCGGTGTGGAACCAGGAGCTGCTGCGCAGCGCCTTCTGGGCGCTCAACATCGGCTTGACGCTGATGGCCCTGCTGGCGTTGCTCCCGATGGGCGTGCTGCAGCTGCAGGCCGCGCTCGAGAATGGCTACTGGTATGCCCGCTCGGCCGAATTCATGGGCCGCGACATCATGCACCTGCTGGTGTGGATGCGCGTGCCCGGGGACACGATCTTCGCAGTCGGCGCGCTGATCCTGTCGTGGTTCGTGCTGCGATTGTGGGTGCGCCGCGCTGAATGAGCGAATTCTATCTGCAGATCCGGCTGGCGCACGTGATCTGCGTGTGCTGCTCCGGCGGCCTGTTCACGCTGCGGGGCCTCATGGCGCTGGCCGCGCGTCCCCGGCGTGAATAATCTGGCGCTGCGCTGGCTCGCCTACACCGTCGACACCTGCCTGCTGACCGCGGCGCTGATGCTGATGACCATCCTGCACCAGTACCCGTTCGTGCAGGCCTGGCTGACCGTCAAGGTATTGCTGCTGGTGGTCTACGTCGTGCTGGGCAGCTACGCGTTGCGGGTGCGCGCACCCGGGCGGCGCGGGTGGCCGCATTCCTCGCCGCGCTACTGGTATTCCTGTTCATGGCCAGCGTCGCTTACTGGCACGATCCGCGCGGATTGTTTCACGGCCAGCACTGGCTCGCAGCCTGGTAGGGCGCTGCAGCGGATTTGCGCCATCGCGCGCCTCATGCGAGCGCCCGGCGCGCGATGGCTGCCACGCCCAGCACCGCGCCGACGGCGGCCAGGTGCACGGCGAGGTCGATCACCGTGGTGTCGAAGTGATGGAAGAACTGCAGCACGAACGCTGCCAGCGCCGCGACGCCGAGAGCGGCCGTGAGTGCCACCGGCAGCGGATCGAGAGGCCGGGCGCGGCGCAACACGGCGGACAAGGTCACCGCCAGCGGAATGCTCACCGCGACGATGAACATGAAACATTGGCCACTCTCGCCCAGGCGGTCGCCGGCGGGGCCGAGGCCGATGCCATAGCGCAGGCAGCCCAGGCCGCTGGTCGCGATCCACAGCGCCAGCGGCAGCAACGGTGCATGGCGCCACCGGCTGCTGCCGTCGGGAATGCTCAGGTGGAAGGCGGCGATGATCGCGGTGACCGCGGTCAGCAGCGTTGCCGCGCATTCCAGCGCCAGGCGCGGCTCGGCGCTGCGTGCGGCAAAGGCGGCGAGATTCGCAAAGCGCAGCACGGCGGCGCCGATGACCAGCATTGCCGCGGCCAGCCATAGCAGCGCGCGCGTAGCCGGTGGCCGCAATGGGCGCACGGGAGCAAGGCCCCGCGCCAGGGCATCGATGAGCTGTTCGGTACTGTGCTGTTTCATGGAATCTTCACGTCACTCGTCATCTTCCGCGTCGGCCGTGCCCACGAGCTTGCGCAGCGCCCTGACCGCGCGATGCACGTTGACCTTCAGCGCCCCGACCGACTGGCCCGACTCAAGGGCCGCCTGCGCCACGGACAGGCCGCGCAGCTTTACCGCTTCCAGTGCCTGGCGCTGCCGTTCCGGCAGCGCCGCCAGGAGTGGCTCGATCGCCTCGGCCGCGCGTACAGCTCCTGATTCGTTGTTCGCCGCAGGAGCGGCAAAGGTTTCAACCGCTCCCTCGTCACTGACTTCGTGCCGGGCGATGCGCGAGACGCGCCGGATGCGGTCAATTCCGCGGCGGGCTGCGATGGCCGCCAGCCAGGGGCTGAACGGTCGCTGTGGATCCCAGGTATGGCGGATCCGATGAACCGTGAGCAGCACATCCTGGACCACGTCCTCGGCCAGGTCCGCATCGCGGCAATAGCGCCGTGTCAGATTCCTGATAAAGGGCGTCACCGCGCGCAGCAGCTGCTCGTAGCAGCGGGTGTCGCCAGCCTGGGCCGCGCGCATCAGCCGCGCCCAGAGCGCCTCCTGTTGCTCGGAGCGGGATAGGGGAGCCATGGCGGCGATGATGTTGTAACCTTTGGTCGCGCGCAACGATTAAGGGGGTAGCCGCTTCGAGCTGGGATCCAGAATCGTGCGGCGCCCGCACAATCAACAACGCAACATTCGGAGTAACACACATGTCAGCGACATCCATCAAGACGATCACCCTGTCCGCCCTGTTTGGCGCCGCCGCCATGGCGGTCGCCAGCAGCGCGGCGTTTGCCGATGACCAGAAGGCGATGGACAAGCCCGCCATGGAGCATTGCTATGGCGTGGCCAAGGCAGGCAAGAACGACTGCGCGGCTGCTGGCCACGCGTGCGCCGGGCAGTCGAGCAAGGACATGGACAAGGCGTCCTGGGTCGCTCTGCCGGCCGGCGTGTGCGCGAAGCTCGCGGGCGGCAGCACCACCAAGAGCTGATGCGGCGCAGTCCGTCAGCGGACCCGATCCCGGCGCAGGCCGGGATCGGGTTGCGGCTCCCGCACCATGCGCTGGTGCTGGCCGAGCGCCCCGCAGCCGCCTGGCTCGAGGTGCACCCAGAGAACTACATGGCCGATCAGCACTCGCTCGCCGAGCTCGAACTGATACGGGCCGACTACCCACTTTCCCTGCACGCCGTTGGCCTGTCGCTGGGTTCCGCCCAGGGGAGCGACAAAGTGCACATCGGACGCCTGCACCGGCTGGTGGAGCGGCTCGAGCCCGCGCTGGTTTCCGATCACCTGTCATGGAGCGTGGCGGGCAGCCAGTTTCTGCCCGACCTGTTGCCGCTCCCGTACACCGATGAGGCCCTGCGACGTCGTCTGTCGCAACGTGGAACAGGTGCAGGAGGCCCTGGGCCGGAAGATGCTGGTGGAAAACCCCTCCACTTATCTGCGCTTTGCCGCCTCCGCGATCCCGGAAGCCGAATTTCTGGCCGCCGTCGCGCAGCGCAGCGGCTGCGGGGTTCTTTTCGACGTCAACAATATCTACGTCAGCGCCAGCAATCAGCGGCTCGAGCCGGCCGCGGTGCTCGCGGACTGGTGCCGGGCGCTCGACGCTTCGATGGTCAGCGAGATCCACCTGGCCGGACATGCCATCGTGCAGACGGCGAACGGTGATGAATTGCGCATCGACGACCACGGCGATCAGGTATGTGCGGCCGTATGGTCGCTGTACGAGCAGGCACTGGCGCACTTCGGGCCGCGACCGACGTTGCTCGAATGGGATACGCGCCTGCCCGCGTTTGGCGTGCTGCAGGCGGAAGCCGCGCGGGCGCAGTCGCGGCTGGACGCCGCACAGGAAGCTTCCTATGCGCGCGCCGTCTGAGGTCAGCGCTCGAATCGCTCCAGGCGCGGATGGCGGCAGCGCTTCTCGCCGCCGATGCCGCCGGGCAGGAGTTGCCGGAGTCGCTGTTCACGGGTGCCCACACGGGTGCCGTGGGGCTGCGGGTCCATCGCAACACCGTGCTCGGTGCGCTCAGCAATGCGCTGCGGCTGAGTTTTACCGCCGTGGACAGGCTGGTGGGCGAAGCCTTCTTTGACCGCATGGCGGTCGAATACGCCCGTGCGGCACCGCCGAGCGAGCCCCAACTGGATTTATACGGCGCCGGCTTCGCGGCCTTCCTGGCCGGTTTTCCCGGCACCGAGAATCTCCCTTACCTCGGCGAACTGGCGCGATTCGATTGGCAGTTCGCCGCGCTTGCCCGGCAGTGTGCCGCGACCGAAGCAGCCGGGCCCGTGCTGCAGTTGGAGGGTGGATCGCGCCTGCGCTTCCTCGCGCCACTCCTCCTGCACCGCGCGCGCTTTCCGGTCGGGGGATTGCGCGATGCCATCATGGCGGAGGATGCGGCGGCACTGGCTGCCATCGACTTGAATTCCGGCGACCATCGTTACGCGCTGTGGCGCACGTCGGCAGGCGTCCGGGTGCGGCCGATCAGTGCAGCTTCGGCACAGTTCCTGGCGGCTGCATACGCCGGCGCCGACGCTGCGGCGGCGCTCGCCGCAGCCGCGGGTGTACACGACGCGGCTACGGTCGCGGCCATACTCGCGCGCGAGATCCTGCCCGCGGGTTTCGTGCAGGTCGAGACCCCGAGCGCCGACTGCTAGCGACCGCGAAATTCCCAATCGCCCCGGTCGCGCCGGCAGGCGACGACACGTTCACGTCCGTAGTGGCCGTCGTAGTCGCGGCGCAGTTCGAATTCGCGACAATCTGGTGAAACATCACGAATCGGCACCACCCGCCAGAGCACATGGCTGCGCGGATTGCGCCACATCACCGGGCGCCCGATGCGCCCCAGTTCGAGCGAGTGACCCAGGCAGGCCCGATCGCTGTCATCGATGGCGTCGCCGACCGCGCTGCCGATGATGCCGCCGGCTATGGCGCCGAACACCGTGGCGATGCCGCGATTGCGCGGAGCGGCCGTGCGGTTGCCGATGATGGCGCCAGTCACCGCTCCGGCCACGCCCAGCACCGCATCCGTGTCACAACGACCGCGGCGCACGACGCCGTAGTCGTCATCCCAGTCGTCGCCGCCATAGCCGTGATAACCATGCCGGCCTTCATGGTGCCGGTGTCTCCCGAATTCAGGGCGATCGTCCCGTTGCTCATCGCGGTGGCCATTGCGGCGTTCGTCCCCACGATCCTCGTCCTGCTCCCTGGCGCCGTTGGCCGGGGCCCAGGAGGGCGGATCGGCGCTGGCTGGCCACGGCTCCATCGCCAGGGTCACCAGGGCGGCCAGGGCGGGCATCAAGGCGCGTAGACGGTTGGTCATGACGGGTCTCCCAGCGGGTTGCGGTACGGGGCAGGCCTAAATCTATGCCCTTGGGCCTGAACGGATTGTGAACCCCATTGAAGTGGAAATTCCGGGCGGCAGATCGTGTTTCCAGGCTGGATTCCGGGCTCCCAATGCACTATGCTTTAGATGCGAGTCATTCTCATTAACATCTAGGATGTCATGGATTCCCGAGTCGAGGCAAGGCTGAGCGTCCCGACCGTGCCCCTGGCCCACCTGCGCAAGGGGATGAGGGGCGTTGTCGTCGCAGTGACGGAGGGGGATGCCGGTCTGGTCGGCGATGAGGCGGGCGCGACCATCGGCCGGCGGCTGATTGAAATTGGCTTCGTGCCGGGCGAGACCATTCAGATCATCGAGGAAGTCTGGCCCGGCGGTGACCCGATGGCCGTGCGCGTGGGTTCGACCGTGTTCGCCTTACGCCGCCGCGAGGCCCGCGCGGTGCTGGTGCGGGTCGATTCGCCATGAATGCACAAGCCAGCGAGGCCCGTTCCGCCGCCGCCTCGAGCTTTCGCGTGGCGCTCGTGGGCGTACCCAACTGCGGCAAGACCGCGCTTTTCAACCGGCTGACCGGGAGCCGGCAGAAGGTCGCGAACTATCCGGGTGTCACCGTAGAGCGCAAGGAAGGCCGCTTCCCGGGTCCCACGCAGGCACGCCATTACCAGCTGATCGACCTGCCGGGCACCTACAGCCTGGTGCCGGCGACGCTGGACGAGGCCATCACGCGCGACGCCATCATCGGCAGGCTCAGCGGCGAGCCCGCTCCCGATCTCATCGTCTGCGTGGTCGATGCAACCAACCTGCGCCTCTCGCTGCGCCTGGTGCTCGAGCTCGCGCGTGTGGGGCGGCCGGTCATCGTGGCGCTGAACATGAGCGACCTGGCCAGTGAGCGCGGTTACAAGCTCAACCGCACCCGCCTGGAATCAGAACTGGGCGTGCCGGTCGTCGAGACGGTCGCCGTGCACCCGGCGGGGGCACGTGACCTGGTCGCGGCGATCGACGCGCTCAGCGCCTCGCTGGCGGTGGAGCGGGCCGCCGCGCAGCGCGTCCGCGCCGAAGGCCTGGGCATCGCACTGCAACTGGCCGCGGCATCGCCGCTGAATGCTCCGCCGGTGGTTCCGATCCAGACGTCTGCCGAGATCGAGGCCACGCAGCGCGAGGCGCGGCGGATCCTGCAGGCCGCCGACTACCTCGAGCCGCTCCGCGCCCGCGCGCTCGCGCGCCTCGACGCCGTGGTGATGAACCCCATCGCCGGGCCGGTGCTGCTCGCGGTGCTGCTGTTCGCCGTGTTCCAGGCGGTATTCAGCTGGGCGGCGGTGCCGATGGACTGGATCAACACCGGTATGAGCGCACTGGGAAGGGCGGTGGCGCACGCGATGCCCGCCGGAGCGCTGCAAAGCCTGCTGGTGGATGGTGTGATCAAGGGCGCTGGGAGCGTGCTGGTTTTCCTGCCGCAGATCCTGATCCTGTTCTTCTTCATCCTGCTGCTCGAGGACAGCGGTTACCTGCCGCGCGCGGCCTTCCTGCTCGATCGCCTGATGGGCAGCATCGGGCTCTCGGGCCGCTCGTTCATTCCGTTGCTGTCTTCCTATGCCTGCGCGATTCCGGGGATCATGGCGACGCGCACCATTCCAAACCTGCGCGATCGGATCGCCACCATCCTGCTGGCGCCGCTGATGACCTGCTCGGCGCGGCTCCCGGTGTACGCGCTGATCATCGGCGCGTTCATCAAGGAGCGTTCGATCGGCTGGTTTTCACTGCGCGGCCTGGTGCTGTTCGGGCTGTACGTGGTCGGTGTGCTCGGCGCCGTGCTGGTGGCCTTCGTGATGAAGCGCGTGACGCTGCGCGCCGGCTACCATCCGCTGATGCTCGAATTGCCGGAGTATCACTGGCCCAACCTGCGCAATCTCGCGCTGGGACTGTACGAGCGCACGCTGATCTTCGTCACGCGGGTCGGCACCATCATTCTCTCGCTGATGATCGTGTTGTGGTTCCTGGCCAGTTTCCCGGGCGCCCCGGCGGGCGCCACGGAACCGGCGATCCAGTACAGTTTTGCCGGCATGCTGGGGCACGCCCTGCACACCATATTTGCGCCGCTCGGGTTCAACTGGCAGATCTGCGTGGCGCTGGTCCCCGGGCTCGCGGCGCGCGAAGTGGCGGTCGGCGCGCTCGGGACCGTGTACGCGCTCTCGGGCAGCGCCGAGCACGTCGATGCGGCGCTGCGGCCGATGCTGGCCGCAAGCTGGAGCCTGCCCACGGCGCTTTCGCTACTGGCCTGGTATGTTTTTGCGCCGCAATGCCTGTCGACGCTGGCGACCGTGCGCCGCGAGACCAATTCCTGGCGCTACCCGCTGATCATGGCCGGGTACCTGTTCGCCATGGCCTACGCGGCGTCCTTCGCCACTTACCAGATTGCGACTGCGTTCGCGCTCGGGACTTGAGCCATGTGGCAGCAACTCATCGTCACGTTGATCGTCATAGCCGCAGCGGCGTATGCCGCGCGCGCGCTGGGCCCGCGCCGCTGGCGGCGGCGGCCTGGCAGCGCCGCCGCCGCGCCCGGCGGCGCCAAGGCTGCCGCGGGCCCGTGCGGATGCGGTAAAGACGGGGACGGCTGTCACTGAGTAAGACTGCGCGGCGGTTGCGCTGGGGCAATCAAGCATCGCCGGCGCCCGCGTTTGACAATAATCCTTCATCTGAGCCGAGCCAGGTTTCGGAATTGACGCCCGGCGCTTTGGCCCACTGAGCAACTTGTACTCCTTCGCGTGGTGCGATAGTTTCATGCGCATTGTCAGGCGTCGCCTGCTAAGGCGGTCGGACAAGACTGCTTAATCAAATAAACTGAGGGGACCCAAGCGATGAGCTTCAAACTCAAATGCGCGCCTGCACTTTCGGCAGGCGCACTGGCATGTGTCGTGGCGATCTGTGGCGTGACGATCGCCAGCGCGCAGACTGCGTCAGTAACGATTAAGGTTAGCGCAGCAGATCGTGCGGCCGTCAAGAAGGCCGCCACTACCCATCGGCGCGCCATGGCGGTCAATATGGGCGCCTTCGGCAGTCCGCAGGCCGCACCTCGAGGGCCTTTCCGATGGGCAGGCAAGCGCCTACGCGGCAGCCCGCGAGAGTTCAGGTGGCGGAGTCACCTCGGGTCCGCGCTATATGGGCGACCTGCACAACTTCGGTGGGCCGACACTGCAGGCAACGCAGCAGCACTCGATCTATCTGTTCCCATCGAGCGGCTGTCCTTCCGTGGCCAGCTGCTGGGGCAATCCGGACCGGTTCCTGCGCGATCTGGGCAGGAGCAGGTTCATTCACGTCACCGACCAGTACACCGGTCTGAACTCGAACGGTCGCTACGGCGTCGGCCAGTCCTACCGGGCCGCGATCGCCACGCCGCGCGCGCAGCCGTTCACCGACGACGACATGCTGGCAATTGTGCACGCCGCGGCGGCCAGCAGCGGCCAGAGCGGCTACGGCCACATGTATAACGTGCATCTCCCGCCGGGCGTCGATGAGTGCTTCGATGCAAGCTTCTCGGTCTGCTACTCGCCCGATAACTATGCGTCCTGGTACTTCTGCGCTTATCACGGCAGTGCTGATTTCACCGACGTGGGCCATGTCGTGTATTCGGTCGAGCCGTTCCAGAATCTGCCCGGCTGCGCGGTGGATCCGGGTTCACCCAATGGCTCGCTGATCGATTCGACCAACAACGTGTTGTCACACGAGGTATTCGAGGCGATTACCGACCCAGACGGCAACGGCTGGTGGAACTGGGATAACGGTGGCGCCTTCGGTGAGGAAATTGGCGACGAGTGCGCCTTCTACGGCGACTACGGGTTCGGTCCGTCGCTGGTCGTGATGGGCGAGCATCAATACGCCGCCCAGCCCGAGTACAACAATTTGAATCACGCCTGTACGGTCACGCCATAGGTTGGGCCTGAGCCAGGGGCGGCAACCGACCGCAACACCGATGCCCCGGCGCCCACAGGCGCCGGGGCATCTTTTCATGGCGCCGCGGCGCTGCCGCCATCGGCGCCGGCGATGACGTCGCGCAGATACTCCACGTGCTGTTCGAAGGCGCGCCGGCCGGCGCGGGTGATCGTGGCGCGGGTGCGCGGCTTCTTGCCGACAAAATCCTTCTCGACCGTAATGTAGCCGGCGCTCTCGAGCGTTGCCAGATGCGTGCCGAGGTTGCCGTCGGTGGCGCCAAGCAGCGCCTTGAGTTCCTGGAATTCCAGCTTTGCGCCCGGACGCAGCGCGCTGAGCGCCGACATGATCTTGAGCCGCATGGACTGGTGGATGATTTCATTTGGCGCGTTCATGGATGTGCCTCAGGCCTTCCTGACCCACAAGCCGCCCACGATCAGCGCGCCGCCGCCGCACACGCCCAACCAC
The DNA here is from genome assembly GCA_963811485.1 of uncultured Gammaproteobacteria bacterium. Lineage (GTDB taxonomy): Bacteria > Pseudomonadota > Gammaproteobacteria > Steroidobacterales > Steroidobacteraceae > FEN-1191. Next base: position 16,049 of record CAWERO010000005.1, on the reverse strand, counting down.
AGAAACTGGTGTGCGGCGAGGAAGAAGTATCCGTACAGGACCGCGACGGCGGTTAGCAGGCCGATGAAGAACACGCGCAATCCCACCCAGGTGCCGTACAACATGTAGACGAACATGAAGAACAGCGAAATGAAGGCAGTTGCCTGCAGGCCGGAGTGCGGCGGCAGCACGGCGAAGCTTGCTGCGAAGAATGCGAACAGCACCACGCCGCTCAGCGCGCAGCGCCAGCCATGATCGCGGGCGGCCGCCATCGCCAGGGGTCCGGCGGCGCTGGCGCGGCGCGCCCTGGCCCGCGCACCCAGCGTGAGACTCGTGACCGCGCCCACAATGGACAGCAGCGGCCAGATCCGGCCGGCCTGCTCAGGGTGGAAATCGCACAGACCGTTGGCGACCAGCCAGATGACGCCCCAAAGAATCATGTGCGGCGCGAACTGCCGGTAATTCTGCAGCGTCTCACTGCGCTGCTGCACCGCGCCGATTTCCTTCAGGCTGCTCGAGGCTTCTTCCCGGCTGATGTTCATGGTTGACCCGCTCCTTGTATTCTGGAGAGTACTCTGTCACACAGAGTTCTCCGTGTCAACTGGAGATTTCGACTGGGGCCGCGCCCTGACTTAGACTGGGGTGCATGAACACGCCGAAGTCCGGGCACTACGGCGCCCGCCCTGAACCTCACAGTCTGCTGCTGGTGGCCGTCCTGCTGCTTTCCGTGGGCTGCGCTGCGCAGTCCGGAAATGCAAGCGGGCCTGCGCTGAACGAGCCGTTCCAGTTGCGAATCGGCCGCTCGACGGTGATTGCCGGCGAATCACTGGAGATCGGCTTCGAGGCGGTCAGTGCCGATTCACGCTGCGGCAAGGGCGAGGTCTGTGTGTGGGAAGGAGATGCCGTAGTTCAGGTGTGGCTGCGCCACACGGGCGGGTCGAGCCAGGCCCTGGTGCTGCATACGGCCGCGCGCCAGCCTGGCGCCGCCGTCGCCGGAGACTATGGCGTCCGTCTGCTGGCGCTCGATCCGTTGCGGATGTCCGGGCACGCCATTGCGACTGCAGATTATGTTGCGACGCTCACGGTAACGCGCGGCATTCCCGAAGTGGACCGGGCGCGCTAGCCGACCCGGCTGCCGGGCCTAAAAAAAAGGGGCGCCCCCATGGGCGCCCCGGATCTTAGCGGCCGGCTAGCGGCACTGGTAGAGAACGACGTCGTCGACGTACCAGCCGACATTTCCGCCGCAGCCGTCATTGCCGATATCGAAACGCAGCCGGATCGTGTCCCGCGGCTTCGCGTACGGTGCGAGGTTGATGATCGAGCGACCCCAGCTGCCCGACACCGAGCCACCGTCCGTCCCGGTAAAGGCCTGCTCGCCAGCCAGCGGATCGCTGTTGCCCTGTGCTGCAGTGAACAGCGACGCGTTATACGGGTTGTATACGTAGTCGGCGGCCGCGACGAGCTGCCAGGGCTTGCCGTTGACGCTGATCTTGAGGTTGCCGCCGTCCCAACCCGGCTCGGTCGCCAGCCAGTGAGTGAATGCCATCTTGAGTGAAGTCATGGAGGCTGGCAGCGAAATCCGCGGGCTGTACAGGTGCAGGACGGCGCTCTCATCGCCTCCCGGTCCGCAGGTTCCGATATTCGGATCGGCGCCAAAGAAGGCCCGGCCGCGCCGGCCGTCGGGCAGGCCACGGACAATCTTCCAGTCACGGCGCGTAAAGTCGACCGTCCCTTCATGGCTGACCGTCCAGCGCGTTGCCGCATGCTCCTGCGCATCGTCGTCGTCAAAGTTGTTCTGATAGATGCTGCGGAACCGACCGCTGGCGGCCGGACATAGCGGCGGCGGGCTCTTCGCCAGGATGGGCTGGAAGCCGCACTGACTCGGCGGCGTGCGCATCTCGACCGCCAGCAAGGTCTTGGCGAGCTCGGCACAATCGGCAGCCGAGATCACTTCGCCAGAAGCCGCCCCGGTGGTGAGCGAGGTCAGATTGACGCCCACCAGGTCGGCGCAGGATCGCTCCAGCGCGTCGGCGTGGTCGGCGAAGTCCGTCGCCGGCCCCTGGTAGTTCGTCTTGGCACGGAAGTAGATATGGGCGGCTTTGGTCAGGCCGATGCCGTTGATGGTCTGGCCGTTGTAGCTGCCGCCGTCGGTCAGCAACGCGTAGGCGTGGTTGTCGACACCGGAATTGTTATGTACACCGCCGTTGTCGGTGTCACTGCAGGAATACTCTGGGGCCGAAACCTTGCCAGGATTGCCGAAACACGCCGGGGTCCACATGTCGCGCAGTGCACCGGTCAGCCCGACCGCGGTGTCGTCCTCGCCAATGAGCCAACGCACCGAATTATCCGTGCCGACGCCGAGGGTGATCGTCGCGCTGGCAGGCAGCCCGGATTTGATGGTGGCACCGTCGGCGTTCGAAACCTCGACGCTGCCGATGGCCGGGCTCGCGCCCAGGTTGAGCAGGCCGGCTGGAGGAGCCACAAAAATGATGCCGGTCGCGCCCGCGGCCAGCGCATTGGCCGAGCGGGCTCCGGAGCCGCACTCGTTCCCGCCCGCTGCATTGAGCGTCCAGTCGATGACGGCAATGCTGCCGCTGACGCCGCTGACCGCTGTACAGGCACCGGCCGGGGTGGCCAGCGCCATCGGCGTCGGCCCGAGCGTAAACGGCCGTGCGGGTTCATTGACAGAAGCCCTGCTGAAGTAGCTGCCGGCTGCCGTGCCGCCCGTGATGGACAGCGTCGGCGGCGGGGTGCCGCCGAATACAGAACAGCTGTCTGCCGTGCGCGTTTCGTTCGGCGTATCGGTGCCGCGCCCGTTGAGGCGATCGATGGTCTCGCCGAAAATATCGGAATTGGCTTCGTTGAGAGCACCCGGCTGCCACTGGTAGATCAGGCCATCGGTGTACTGCGTGTAGGCATGACTCCACTCGTGGCCGGTGACATCGTCGGTGGTCATGCCCGGGCAGAAGGAAATGAACGTTCCATTCCAGGACGCATTGGGACAGGCATAGCCCCGATCGAAGATTGAATCCATCGTGGCGCCTGCGCCGTCGAAGGAGTCGCGCCCAAAGCCAAGGCGGTACAGGTCATAGGTTTCCTGCGAGGAGACAATCATGTTGTCGGCCTCGGCATTGCCGGTCGGGAAAGCCTGGCCTTCGATCCAGAAGGGGTTGCCGGGGTAATCGGGCGGGACAGTCGGCAGGTTCTGCCCGTCGTAAGCACGTCGGTTCAGGGCGTCGGGGGTGCCCGTGATCTGATCGATGACCTTGCCGCTGTGGGCATCGACATAGGCAAATTCACGCACGTTGGTGCCATTGCCGACCTCCACCTCGTAGGCGAGGTGATTTTCACCCGGCACACCCTTGGCGAGTCCGGAGCGGAAGATCATCAGTCGGCTGCTGCGCACCGCAAGCGCCGTACCCGTTTTGCTGGCGCCGACAAACTTCAATGCCGCCTTGCCCGCTTGCGCCGCGCTACGGGACGGTGCGGCCGAGACGGCGATGTCAGGCACCATCGTGCCCGTGATCGCCGCCACCTGGCCGTCGGCGTCCAGATGCGCCCTGAGGACCGCTCCGAACACCGGCAGTCCTGCGTATTCCTGCGTATAGGTGAGGTGCGTCTTACCCAGCTGGTCGGTCTCCGTCTTGCGCAGGCGCAGCTCCGAAGTTCCGGTGGCGAGCCCGAATGCCTGCGCATGCCGGTTGATGAATGACGCCGCGCTGTCCTTCATGGCCTGCACGCTGGCATTCGCCGTGGGCGCCGCCGCGGTTCTGGACAGCATGATGCCGGTCGTCGCGGCCGAAGCCTGCGGCAGCAGCACGAAGCGCGCCGTGCCTGTGGCAGGACTCAGGTCTACACGGGTGCCGCTCCTTTCGGTCTCGAGCTGCCTGATCGCCTCAGGGTTTCGGGCATGGATTGATCCGGCCGCGTAGCTGTCCAGCCCGCTCATCGCCAGTACCACGGCAGCAATAGCCAATCCGAATGCGGTTCGCATCATGAGTACTCCCCAATTAGTGTTCATTCTTTGCGCACCCCTCGGCCCGCTTCGTTGGCACGAGAGCCGGGGCGGCTTTGTGCGAACCCTACTACTGGGATGTGCCAGGAGCAACGGTTGATGTGAGCGATGTCGCGCCCGCGCCGCTACCGGATGCGGGGCTTGGGCTAGAATGGCGGAGTGTGTTATTTGTCATAACGCTGATCCGGGCTCCAAACATGAAAGCACGAAAATCCGGGCGCCAGTGCGCCGCTCCCCTGATGGCGCTGCTTTACGCCGCACTGTTCGGCCTGGCCGGCCGCTGTTACGCGGCCAAGGCCGCGGCGCCGTTCGATGTCGCCGGCAAGGACATCGCCGCCCTGGCCAGCGCCCAGGCGCAGGGCCGAGTGAGCTCGCTCCAACTCGTCGATGGCTACCTGGCGCGCATCGCCCGGCTGGACCGTACCGGGCCGACGCTGCACAGCGTGCTCGCCATCAACCCGCAAGCGCGCGCGCAGGCGCGCGCGCTCGATCGCGAGCGTGCGGCCGGGCACCTGCGCGGTCCGCTGCACGGCATTCCGCTGCTGATCAAGGACAACATCGAGACTGCCGACCCGATTGCAACCACTGCCGGCTCGCTCGCGTTGGTGGCCAATCGCAGCGAGCGCGATGCGCCGCTGGTGGCGCGCCTGCGCGCTGCCGGCGCGGTGATTCTCGGCAAGACCAACCTGTCTGAATGGGCCAACATCCGCTCGACCAGTTCGGTGAGCGGCTGGAGCGCGATCGGAGGCCAGACGCGCAACCCGTACGCGCTCGATCGCAGCCCCTGCGGGTCGAGCTCAGGGAGCGGGGCGGCCGTGGCGGCGAGCCTGGCTGCGGCGGCGATTGGCACCGAGACGGACGGCTCGATCACCTGCCCGGCATCGATGAACGGGCTGGTCGGCATCAAGCCCACGGTCGGCCTCGTGCCGCGCACCTACGTCGTGCCCATCTCGCACAGCCAGGATACGCCGGGACCCATTGCGCATACGGTTGCCGATGCCGCGCTCCTGCTCGGCATCATGGCGGGCGCCGATCCGCTCGATGAGGCGACGCGCGAGGCCGATGGACACCGGCCCGATGCCGCGAGCTTTGTGGGAGCGGCGAGTCTCGCGGGCGCACGCATCGGCGTGCTGGCGCCCACCAATGCGCTTTCCGGCGTGCAGGCGCTGTTTGCAGCCACCGTGAGGCGCCTGAGCGCAGCAGGGGCGATCATCGTCGACGTGGAGGCGCCTGCGGACAGCGACAAGCTTGGCGAGCTGGAGCTGGCCGTATTGCTCACCGAGCTCAAGGCCGACCTGGACACCTACCTGGCCACTACGCCCCCGGCCGTGACGGCGCGCACGCTGGCCGACGTGATTGCCTTCAACCGGGCGCGCGCCGAGCGTGAAATGCCGCTGTTCGGCCAGGAACTGTTCGAGCGGGCCCAGGCTACGGCCGGGCTGCAGGATCCGGCCTATCTGCGCGCGCTCGCCGAGAGCCGGCGGATCGCCGGTCGTGACGGTCTGGACAAGATCTTCGCCGAGCACCAGCTACAGGCCCTGATCGCCTACACCGAAGGGCCGGCAATGCCGATCGATCCGGTCAACGGCGACGCGATCAATGGCTCGGGTCCCGGCAATCTTCCAGCGATTGCCGGCTACCCGCACCTGACGGTGCCGATGGGGCTGGTCAAGGGCATGCCGGTCGGGCTCTCGCTCATCGGCCCGGCCTGGTCGGACTCCCAATTGCTCGCGCTCGGCGCGGCCTGTGAACGTGTCCTGGGGCCGCTGCCAGCCCCGACGTACGCCCGCTCTACGGAGCAGCTGCTCAAACAGCGCCAGTGAGCGTGACTGCGGGACTGCTGCTGCTTGGCGCCGTCGCGGCTGGTGCGGCTGGTGCGGCTGGTGTGGTGGCCAGCGCGGGCCCATCCTGGGTGGCCGAGTATCCGCGCGCGCGCGCGGCCGCGGCGCAGGCGTGCAAACCCCTTGCCTCGCCCCCATGCCGCACGGCGCTGTTGCGACTCAGCACATTGCTCGATTCGCGCACCGATATAATTTACAAGCTGGCCAAAATCGAGGCCGGCTTGGGCGAGCAGGCCAGGGCGCTCCCGTACCTCGAGCTCTACGCCCGCTCACAACTCGATCTGGGTGATCCGGCTGCAGAGAGTGCACTGCAATCCGTGCGCACCGCAGCGGGTTTTGCCGCGATCGAACGGCGCTATCGTGCCGGGCTGGCGCCGGTCGGGACCCATGCCGAATTGTCCTCGCTGCCCGAGCCCGACCTGATCGCCGAAGACCTGGCGCTGGATGCGCGCGATGGCGCGCGCTACGTCAGTAGCGTGCACGCCGGCAAAGTGTTGAAGCTTGGCGCCAATGGCAAGTGGAGCACGGCGTTCCCGGCTGCCGAGCTGAACGCCTGGGGAATCTATGCCTTGACCCTCGACGCGGGGCGCGACCGGTTGTGGATGGGCACGAGCGCCGGCGCGGTTTCACCCCCGTTCCGCAGCGTCGAGGCGGGACATTCGGCCATCCTGCGCGCCAGTCTCGGCCGCCGCCGCATAGAACGGCGCTACCGGCTGGACGATGGACAGCCCCATGCCTTTGGCGACATGGCCCTGGGCGTGCACGGCGAAGTGTTCATAGCCGACGGCGCCGGCGGCGGGGTTTTCCGCATCGGGCCTGAAGACGACGCGCAGCTTGAAATGCTGGTGCGGCCCGGCTCGCTCCTGTCGCCCCAGACGCCCGCGCCATTACCGGACGGGTCGCGGCTCCTGATCCCCGACTACGGCCGCGGCATCGCCATGATCGACCTGCACCGGCGCGATTCCGTCGGCTGGCTGCCGCATCCGCCCGAGCTGGCGCTGTACGGAATCGATGGCCTGTACCTGCGCGGCCGTACCCTGATCGCCATCCAGAATGGCACGGTGCCCGAACGGCTCCTGCTGCTGCGCCTGAACGCCGCGCTGACGCGGATCGTGAGCTGGAAGGTCGCCCTGGCGCGCGCACCCGGGCTAGGGGATCCGACTCACGGGGTCGTGCACGGTGAGCGCTTCGAGTTCATCAGCAACAGCGGTTGGGATCGCGTGGCCGACGACGGGCACATCGCCAGCCCGCCCGATGCAACACGCCCGGCCATCTGGAGCATTGCGTTGCCCGCGGAGCGGTGAACGCCGTCAATGCCCCGTTCGCTGCTTCCTGAACACCAGCACGAACCGATCCGTCTTTCCCAGCATCGGTGGCTGGTAAGAAATCTGTTCGCGCGGATCGTCCGCGCGCCGCAGCGCATCGCTGTGCGCCACGACGCGCAGGCCGCGCTTGCCAAAGTCCTGCCGGGCAAACGCCTCGTCGATGCGGTGCAAGGTGGATGCATCCGCGCTGCCGTGGCCCGTCTTGGCCGAATGATCGATCAGCAGCAGCATGCCGCCGGGCTTGAGCGCAGCGACCAATTGATCGAGCACGCCGCTGGTGTCGAAATTTGGCCAGATGCCGGTCGTGTCGACCCAATAAAGGTCGTGATACACCTTGCTCAGCACGATGACATCAAGCGAGCTGGCGGCGAGGTTCATGTGATCCAGATCGACCAGCCGGTACTCCACGTTCGGCAGGCGGTCGCCAGCCAGCCGCTTCTGCCGGTCACCGTCCGACCATTTGTCGAACGAGCCATTGTTGATCATCAGCACGTGGCCGGCGGGGCCGACCAGGTACCCGAGCAGTTCGCTGTAATAGCCGTCGCCCGCCAGGAAATCCGCGACCTGCATGCCGCTCCGGATGCCGGCCAGGCGCAGCAGTTTCGACGGGTGTTCGCCGGCGTCGCGGCTGAGGTCGGCCGCGCTGCGGCCGGGATGACTCACCGCTGCAGCAAAACGATCCGCGTCACCAGCTTGCGCCAGAGTGCAGGCGGTCAGCGCGCACAGCGCGATGAACGTGGCGCGAACGGGCTTGATGTGGACAGTCATGATTCGCCTCCTGCTGCGGCGCCGAACATTCGAATCATAGCCCCAAACCATCTTTGCCACATCTGGCTGGGTACCCGGATCGTCTCCCGGATCAGAACCTCGCGGCGCACGACTTGTGCTACCGCGCCGCACCGATTTTCTCGGCCAAAAAAAAGCCACAGGTGGTACCCACCTGTGGCTTTGAGGTTTGATCCTCTTTCTGGTCCGATCAGTTCAACGTCACCGTCGCGCCGACACTGAAGAACCGGCCCACCGCGCCCGCCTGATGCATGGACGGATTGTATGGCAGGTTGCCGCCACCGTAGGTGTTCAGGTCAAGCGGCGGCCGCTGATTGAATAGATTGGTGATGGATCCATGGATGGACAGGCGATCACTGACTGTGTATCGCGCGGACAGGTCAGTATCGAGGAATGCCCGGACCTTGCAGTCCTTGGGGTCGGTCGGCGTATCGCTGACTCCCGGAAAGAAGGCGGCGAAGTAGCCGCCATACTGGACGCCATCGAGGCAGTTCAGAATTGGCGTACCGGAATTCGATCCTGACGGATCAGTCAGAGCAAAATTGCTGATCCAGTTCAATGTCGCCCGCACCTGCAGTGCGCCCTTGTCCAGCGTCAAGGTGCCTTGCACCCGATCCTTCGGATTGCCGGTGTTTCCGCCGATCACCGCGGGCCCGTGCGTGCCCGCCAGTTCATACTCGACCCCGCCCGATACGAACTTGTAGCTTGTCAAATGCGACCAGTCCAGCTCGGTCGTCAACTTCGCCCATGAGCCCAGCCCGAAGGTGTAGCGGGTGTCGAATTCAAACCCCGTGACCTTGGTCGAATTGGCGTTTACGAACTTGACGGGAATATAGAGGATCGGTCCCACCGACGGGGTGCAAGGTACCGAGCCGCCCGCGCCGTCGGAGCAGTCCTGCAGGATGGGATCACCGCGCACGGCCTGGTTAATGTCGCCGGTACCAGCCACGATCTGGTTCTTGATTTCCACCGAGTAGTAGTCGAGGGTCGAGCTCCACGCCTTGACCGGTTCGAACACGGCACCGACCGTGATGGACGTGGACTTTTCCGGCTTCAGATCTTTGTTCGCCGAATTGAGGTACACGACGTTGAAGTTGCACTGCGAAATGACATGGCCCGCGACATCTGGGTCGCCGCCCGGGCACAGGATCGGATCGGCGCCGGTGCCTGCCGAGTAGGCCTGACCCGCATCGCCATTCTCGGCGGGATTCGGCGCACGGAAGCCCTTGCCGTAAGTGCCGCGAAGAGCGAACTGTTCGACCGGCTTGAACTTCAAGCCGACCGAAGGTGTCGTTGAACTGTCGGAATTGTCGAAGTGGTCGAAGCGCACGTGGCCGTCGATCTCGAACATCTTGGTTACCGGAGCGGCGAACTCGGCGTAGGCCGAGGAGATCGCCTGGTCGCCCAGGACATAGGCGTTATTGCCAGCGATGATGCCCTGTGCAACCAGGTCGGGCGCCTTGGCGTCGAGCTTGCGCTTGATGTATTGGGCGCCGGCGCTGACTCCCAGATCACCGCCGGCCAGGGTCATCAGTGAGCGTGTGGCGTTGAACTCGAAGAATTCGAGCGTCGACTGGTTCTTCGCCGTGGCCGTCGGATAGACCGCCGCGTTATCCGCGGCGGTGTTGCCGCCGGTGATCAGGTACGGGTCAGTGGCCCGATTGATGGCCGCATTGAACGCGGGCACGTTGGCTGCGCCGAACTGGCCCTTGGTGGTATCCACCCGGGTGTAGCCTATTGACGTATCGAGGCTCCAGGCACCGGCCTTGCCGCTCAGGTCCGCGACAAAACGGTAGGAATTGTTGTCGAACTCGTAATGGGGCACTGGCGCGTCCAGATTTACGCCGCGCACTCGAACGGGCACGCCGAACGGATTCCCGGGGTAGTTCGCTGGAACCGTAACGGCGGGAATGGTTGTGCCCACGAGGTGTGGAACGACCCCCGCCGAAACGGCAACGAGCGGCACGAAGCTGCGTGGGAATGTGGCGAGTCCGTTTGCAATAGAGCCGGCGTTGTATTGCTCGCCCTTACTGTTAAATAACGAGGCCTTGAGGTCGAGCGTCCACGCGTCGCTCAGCTTCTTCTTGACGCTGCCGATGATGTTGAAATTCGACGTCTTCGGTTGAATTTCCGCGAATGGATTGGTGAACGCGCAGCCGCCTGTCTGCATCGTCGCATAGGTGCAGGAGCCGTCGTACGCGGCATTGGGTGCTATCGGGCTAGGGTAGAAATAGCTCGTGGCCGCGCTGAACGTTCCGGCATCCTGCAGATACACGGTGCCATAAGTTGGCGGAGTTGGTCCAGCAATGGGTCCAACGACCATGCCCGGTGTCTGGTTATTGCCGCCGATCGAAGTCTGATCAAGGCTTGACCATAGGCCATCGCCCTGGCGTTGGTTCTGCCGGATATTGCCCTGATGGCGGAATTCCACGCTGAGGTAGGCGTTATAGCCATCCGATGCGAAGTCACCCAACCCATAGGTGCCGGAAGCGTGCGCGATCGTGCCGCCGCCCTCGGCCGATGTGCCACCTTCGGCGGATAGCGCCGTGCCCACGAATTGATTCTTGAGGATGATGTTGACCACGCCGGCCATGGCGTCGGATCCATAGGCTGCCGACGCGCCATCCTTAAGCACCTCGATGCGTTCCACCACATCAAACGGAATGCTCGAAACGTCCACGAATGAGCGCTGACCATCGTCCGAGAGCGGGAACGGGGCCATCCGGTGGCCGTCGATCATGACCAGCGTTGCCGAAGTGTTGAGGCCGCGCAGCGATACGCCGGTAGCACTGCCGGCAAATGCGCCTGGAAACGCGTTGCTCAGCGTTCCCTGCCCGTTGGAGGTCATGTTCTGCAAGACTTGCGACACAGTAGTAAAGCTCGACTGCTTCAGGTCCGCGGCAGAAATGATCTGCACGGGGCTCGGCGTTTCGCTGTCGGTACGCCGGATGCGTGATCCGGTAATGACCACCTCTTCCAAGCCCGTGTCGGCCGTGGCCGAGGGCGTTTGAGCGTAGGCGGCAGGGGCCACAGTGCCCAGCGTTGCGCCCAACAGGACCGCGCAGCACGCGGCGATGTGCGAACTAGTACGCATAACTCTATTCTCCCAATTACAAATTTAAAGCGTTGGTGGACTGCGAGTAGCCACGGTAGTCCGCCGGTGAGGTGCCAATGGCGCCATCAATGACGTTCACCACGCCCGCGATAGCGTCGGCGCCACAGGCGCGAAGTCTCGTGTACACGCAATTCACAAATGAACAATCCCAGTGCAGGAAATTATTATCCAGCCATCGGGTCACCCTCGTGGCCCACTGCCACCGCGCACCGGACATGCTGCGCCCTGCTGGACGATGCAGTCCGATTGCGCCGTTGTGGCCGAAGTGTAGACGCAAGCCAGAGAACTAAGCAACATCGAAACAAGCGGACTGCAAGCCACGAGGTATGCTAAATCATTGGTTTAGCGGCAATTTGGCTTACCGTGCCCGATCGGTTGTAGCGCAAAAGATACAGGTTTGCGGCAAGGTGGCCGATCCAAGCGAAAGCGGCTCGCCACCTGGCGTGGGGGGACTCCACGAATAACCTATTGTTTTGTCTTATAGAAATACACGAACGCGGATGCGCGACGCTCAATAGCTCAGCCGCTAGGGTGAGTGATAACCCAAAATTTCCCTTAGTCCCGGCGCGGTCAGGTCGACCAGGCGTCGCTGCATCGCCGGCAGCTCGGCGGGCACGGCCATGGCAATCTTGCTGAGGTTTTCGCGCGCCGTCCCGCTCTGCTTGCGATCGGAGCCGATGGTGACGCGCTCGCGCCAGTCGCCAGGCAGCGTGCTGATGCCGCAGGCCTGCAGCAATTCGCGGAAAGTAATTCTCGGCCGCGGCGCTATCGAGCTGGGCGAGATGCTGCACCAGTTCCTCGTAGTGCACCACCCGCGCCTTGGTGCCCAGCCACCCCACGGCGTTGTGCAGGAAGATTTCCTGCATATGCGGCACCTTGTCGTGGATGCCGAGGATCATCATGTTGAGCACTTCCTCGACCGAGGCGCGTCCGGTCTTGAGGTGATCGACCGGCCCCTTGAAGGTGTCTGACAGGAAAAATCGCGCCCGCGCCAGCACCCAGTCGTAGGGGTCGCGCACCAGCACCACGTGGTGCACGTGCTCCAGCGCCATGGCCGAGTCGTCGGTGAACAGCAGGTGCCCCCAGCTCAGGAACGGCGGGTTGCGCGCGAAGGCCTCCGGGTGCTGGCGCAACAGTGGCAATTGAATGAACGCGCGGTGGTACTGCTGCGCCACCGGCACGAACATGCGCATGATGTTGCGCAGCAGGTGCGTGCCGCACTTGGGCACGCTGTTCAGGAACGCCGGCTCCGCCAGCGGCGCCTGGACAAATTTCTGGTTCAGCTCGTTGAGGTTATCGCCCTTCGCCAGTACCTGCGCCACTCAGAAGGCTTTCTTCAGGTTGAGGAAGAAGCGGCGGCCGATCCAGTCGTACTGCGAGTAGAACGCCGAGTTGCCCTGCGTATCCAGCTCGCCGAGGTTCAGCGTCGTCACCTGCGGCGGATGCTTGTCCGTCAGGTTGGCGACGCCGAGCGTGGCCTTGAGGCCGGCATCCTTGAACTCGCGCGTGGCCGAGATCGCATGGTAGATGACCGCGTCGGCCTTGATCACCACGCGCACGGTCGAGCCGCGATAGGTCGTGGTGTCGCCGCCGAAGTGCTTCTCGTTCGACACTGGCCCGACGTACTCGGCGCCGTAGTAGAACTCCCAGGGGCCGGTCTCGTAGGTCAGGTTCAGGTTGCCCACATGCTTCGGGTCGCCGAACTGTCCGTTGGTATCCGTCACCACGCCGGTGAACAGCGCCGAGGAGTCGTGCACCTGGATCGTGTGCTGGGTGCTGATCGTCAGTTTGCCCGGACCCAGGTGTCGGCTGTAGCGTCAGCTCGATGTCGTAGCCGCGGTTCTGCTGGTTGGCGATGTTGATGTAATCGTCCTCGACCGTGACGATGTTGTTCTGGAGCTGCGGGTCGCGATGGAACAGGTTGCACAGCGGATCGGTCGGGAAGCTCAGCGAGTTGTAGCAGCCGCGCACGATCTGCTGGCCGCCGAGCTGCGTGACCTCGTTGTTGACGCGGATGTCGAAGTAGTCGACCGACAGGCTGATGTCGGCGAACAAGGGTCTCCACACGAAGCCGGCGGTCTTCGAGCGCGAGGTCTCGGCCTTCAGCATGCCGAAGCCGCCCTGTGAATGGATCGTCGCGGTGATGTTGCCACCGGGATAGTTCGTCGCCAGGCCGTCCGCGGCGCAGTTGTCGGCAATGCGCTGGTTGATCGTGCCCGCAGCCAGCGCGTCACCCCACAGGACGCACGGATCGATTCTCGATTGCGACAGGAACGAAGTCTGGTCGGCCAGGTAAAGCTCGAACAGTGCCGGCGAACGGAACGAGGTGCTCTGGTTCAATCGCACCTTGAACGAGGGCGCGATCTGCCAGGCCAGGCCCAGCTTGTAGGTGGTGTCGCCGCCGTACGAGGCGACGTTCGTGTGGCGCAGCGAGCCGTTCAGCGTCAGATCCTTCACCGCGGGCAGGTTGTGCAGCAAGCGGCACCACGAGTTCGCCAAACACCGCCTTGGTCTTGTCGTCGCCCTTGGTGATGCCGGCGGTCGAAGTGCCCCAGGCGTTGCCAGCCAGCGTGATTGCGCCCGGCGTGTCGTTGATGGAGTCGTACTGATACTGCACGCCGAGCGCCGCGTTCAGCTTGCCGGCGGGCAGCTGCGCCAACGGGCCGGTCGCGTAGCCCTCCACGGTCCACTGCGTGTAGCTGGTGTTGCCGGTTTCGACGCCGAACAGGTATTGCTGCATGTCCGGGCGAAATGTTGCCCGCCAGGAACTGCGGATCGAGCCACGGCACGTCCTGGCACGGCACGCCGCGCACGGAAGTCACCGTGCCGACGCAGGACTCCCGACGCAAAATACTGGTCCGCGATCGCGTCGTTGTAGATCTGGTCGCTGGTGTAATCGCCGTCCGAATGGCTGTGCTGGAAGGAAATATCCCAGTTCCAGGACTTGCCCGATGTCGCCACGGAGTCCGACCACGAAGCGCCGGTACTTCACGTCAATGAAGGAATTGTTGTGGTCGGTGATCGGCGTCGGGCTGAGCCAGTTGGCGCCGGTCCAGCCGGTGGCAGCGGATTGCCCGCCCGCGGGATACGGGATCTGCGCAGAAAGTCGCGCAGGGGCTGAAATTGGAGTTGTACATGTAGGTCCAGAACTGGCGATAGTCGTGGACCGTGGTCTTGCGCCGGTTCAGCAGCACCTCGCCATAGGCCGTCACCGAATCGCCCAGTTTCAGGTCGCCGTCGGCGTATACCGTGGTGCGTTCGACTTTCGGGATCAGGTAGGTCCGGTCGTGTATCGGCGATTCGGCATTGGCGAGGCCGTCGGAAGTCTTGTCGTAGCTGACCGGGAACCATCCGGCTGGCGTGCCGAGGCCATAAGGCGGGTTCGGGTCGGGAGCGTAGCCCGGGATGTACTGGCCGAGATTGCCCTGGTAATCGTATTGCGCGAGCCTGGCGCCGGCGTGCGGGATGTTGGTCCTGCCGTTGCCGTAGAACTCCGCGTAGTCGTACAGCCACACCTGGCCCCACAGCAGATCGTGAGCAGTGCGGCTTGCCGGTACGTGGATCCATGGCATCGGTGCGTGCGCCGGTCGCCGGGTCGAAGATGTACTGCTCGCCGCACTTGAAGTAGTCGCGCTGGCCCTTGGCGAGTGCGGATTCCTTGTACCAGTCAAGCGTGATGCGCGCGTTGCCGCGTTCGAAGGCGCGGCCATAGGTGGCGCTGACGCGCGATTCCTCGCCACCCTCCTTGGTGGGGCGGGATGCGAATGCTTCGAGCGTCCCGCCGTTGCCCTTCTTGGTGATGATGTTGACCACGCCGGCGATGGCATCGGAACCGTAGATCGAAGACGCGCCATCCTTCAGGATGTCGATGCGCTCGACCGCGCCCAGCGGCAGCACGTTCAGGTCGAACGAAGAAACGCCGCCACGTGTGCCGGCCGGGCCGGCCCGGCGGCCGTTCAGCAGCACCAGGGTGCGGTTGGCGCCCAGGCCGCGCAACGAGAGGGTTTCCGAGCCAATGCCGCCGTTCTGCACGAACGCGGTCGAACTGGCGGCGGTGACCTGCGGTGAACCCGAAGCCACCGTCGTGGTCTGCAGGGCGCTGGCAATATCCGTCACGCCACGCGCGATCTGCTCCTCGGGCGACACCACGTCCACCGGTGCCGAACTCGAGTACTGGTCCTGGTGGACGCGCGACCCGGTAACGACGATCTCTTCAAGCGGGGCGGTCGCATCCGCGGCCAGCACCGCCATGGCGTTGCCACCCGCGGCCGCCGCCAATGCCAGCATGACGGCACGCCGTACCTTGATGTTTTCGCTAGTCATTTGCGCTCCCTGTGCGGGCCATGTGAATCTGGCCCTCTTAAATTTACGGGTGCCGGGCTGATGCGCCGCCACCCCGGATTCTTGTACGCCGAGTCTAATCACATGTACCCCTGCGGGGCAATGACCCTCAGGGTTTGAACAGTTCGTGAACCACCCGGTCGCCCACGCGTATGCCGCGGTCTGCGGCCTCGCCACCGCCGATCTCCAGCACGGCCTTGACCGGCTTGGGGCAGCTCAGTATTTCGAGCGATTGCGGCCTGGTCATGGCGAGCAGGCAGACGATGCGGCCGTGGCTGTCGATGAACAGCATGTCGAGCGGTATATAAGTGTTCTTCATCCACATGGTCACGATCCGCGGCCGCGCCTGCGGGAACAGCATGCCTTCGTCGGCCGGCAGGCGGGTCTGGAACATCAGCCCCAGTTCCTGCCGGGCCTCGGTGTCGGCGATGCGGATGTTGAACCTTTGTCCCCCGTGCGCAGTGCGGATCTCGAGCGTCGAGCGCGGAAAGTCCTCGTCGGCCGCGGCCGCCAGGCTACTGCCAAAAGCAGACGCCAGCACGAGCAGGCCCGGCAGCAAGCGCATGGGCAGGCGAGCGCGGCTGCGCCAGGAAGCGCTGCGCGATCTATTTTCTGGAGGCTGCATGCAGCTCATTATCCTCAAAGCT
>CAWERO010000004.1:0-247221 GCA_963811485.1 uncultured Gammaproteobacteria bacterium | reverse complement strand
GAGAGAGCGCTTAAACTGAGTTGGCGGTGCAGGAGCGATTGAGAATTTTGCCGTCGGGCGGGGGCACGTTCAATGGATCAGCTTCTTCCATGCGGGCACAGGGACGTGCCCGCATGAATCCGTTTCATCAGAGTTGTAGGCGGGGTGCCCTCACCCCGCGAGAGGCCGATGCGGGGTGAGGGCACCCCGCCTACAACGAGCCCATGGGTGCAGCTTGTTGTCGATTGCCGCCAGCCGATCCACCCGCCGTCCCGCCAAAAAAGTTCCCCCGCCGGTTGGGCGGGGGAACGAATGAACCGCACCCCGAAACGGGTCGCCGGCCCCATGCACGGAGGACCGGCGGGCCCGGTCAGAAATCAGAGCGACGTGGACAGGTAGAATTGGCGGGGATCGATGATGCGGTACGCATAGGCCGACCCGTCCAGATTGTACGCGACCGGCTCGAGCCGGCCGCTCTCCGTGGCGTCGCGGACATTCAGCTGGATCTTCATCGTCGATTTGTCGTGGTAGACCTTCATCGTGTACGAGACCCAGAGATCGAGGTGATACTCCGCCTTGACGTAGATCGGCCGGTTCAGGTCCGGGGCGACGATCAGGCCCAGCGAATCCTTCTTGGTCGGATCGCCGTAGAAACCCGCGATGGCCTTGTCAGCCCAGCGCAGGCCGCCGCCCACCGAGAAGTCCCTTGAGGAGGCCTTCCTGGAACGCGTAGTTGGAAATCAGGCTGCTGGTCCACTCGCGGTCGTTCGGCACCGTCTTGCCCTGGAGCGCCTTGGCCACGTTGATTTCCGTCGCCACCGCGGCGTCATAGAATCCCTGGGGACTGGTCCAGCTGGGGTTGCTGCTGGTGGCGTTGCTCAGCAGCACGTCCGAATTGAAGCCGTAGCCGGTCCAGAAGTTGCGCAGCGACACCGGGGTGCCGCTGGACAGGGTGACGAGGGCCGGCATGTCGGGCGCGGCCGCCGTCGTCCAGACGTTCAAGCGGGAACCGGGCGTCGAAGCCGTCCCCAGCCAGGCGTCGATCTGCGGGGCGACGTCCTGGTAGACCGCCTTGACCTTGGCCGCGGTGAACTTGATGTTCCAATTGCGCTGCGGGTTGTAGATGAGCTGCAGCTCCGTGCCCTTCGACAGGTTGGTCTGCGTGCCGTTGATGCCGGCCGGCGGCCAGTTGTCGTACGACGGCGCCTGCATGAGCGTCGCGATGTCGTTCTTCATCTGCTGGGTCAGCGGGCTGGCCGAGGCGCCGGTGAAGTTCGGGAGCGTCGGATCCTGGCCGTTCCGGATGCGCACCACGAACTCCGCCCACGAGCGGAAGCTGCTGGTGTCCACGCGCGAGACGCGGCCGATCGCCGTGCCGGCGGCGGTGGCGAGCGCGTTGACATTGCTGCTCTCGAACCAGTTCAGCCGCGCCACGAGCTTGTTGTCGAACATCGACACGCCCACGCCGTAGTCCTTGCCCTGGCCCGTGGACTTCGGCAGCGGCACGCCGAAGAAATCGACCGGGATGCCCGCCGGCGGGTTGAAGTTGCCCGACTTGTTGTAGTGGAACATCAGCTCGCCATCCGCGCCAGCGCAGCGCCTTGACGACGACGCCGGTGGTCCGGGTCTTGCCCGAGAGCCGGAACCAGTCGGTCAGGGCGGACTTGGTCCAATCCGGGTTGTTCGCGATGCCATTGGTATAGAGCAGCGCGGTGGTCTTGTTGGTCGTGTCGGTGGTGCGCGCCCGGTATTCGTCGTTGCGCACGCCCATCGTCGCGATGATGCGATCATCCCAGAAGTAGCTCGTCAGGGCGACGCTGGTGCCCTCGATGACCTTTTGCTCCGTGCCGTACTTGCCGGCGTAGAACAACTGCTGGCTCATGTGCAGCGGCGACGTCTCCCAGGCGGCGGTCGTCCAGTTGTAGGTGTTGACCGTGCCGGTGTCCGGTCCGCCGTAGCCGGGCTGGCCCATGAGTCCGGGGGCGTAGTTGACCGTGCCGTGGTCGTTGTTGCCGACATAAAACACCCGGGTGATGCCGGAGTTGGCGATGATGGCGCCGGCGGTGGCGGGATTCGCCTGGTAGCGAAGGTCGCCCCCGTCGAAGGTGTAGCGGTACCGGAACGTCTCCCGCACGGCGTCCTGCCCGCTGTAGAGGCCCACCAGGCGGTGGCGGCCCAGGTAGTGGGCGAGGCCGCTCCACTTCGTGAAGTCCACGTCGTAGGCGAGCATGCCCCGGTAGTTGTTGTTTCGCTCCGGGGTCTTGAACGTGTCGGGCGAGATGTCCGCGAGGAACGGATTGCCGAAATGGGTGTTCATCGTGCCGTCGATGTTCTTCTGGTTGGTGTCGACGTAGATCGTCGTGATCGCGTTGGCGTTGGAGACCGTGTAGTTCTCCACCGCGGCGAGCTTCTGGCGGAACACGCCCGCGGAAAAGTTGAGGTTGGGCAGGATTTCCTGCTGGAGCTCGATGTTGCCCGTCCGGCCGTCGTAGTTGCCGTAGTTCATCTGCAGCAGGTTGACCGTCTCGTAATCGTAGATCGCCTTGTTGGTCGTCGAGGGCTGGATCCAGCCGCCGTAACCGGCGGGGGCGGCCGGCCCGAGCGAGGACGTCAGCCGGCGATCGGCCACCAGCCACTGCGCCGGCGTGCGCGCCCCGGCCGCCGGGGCGTTGTAGGCGGTGTACGGGGCGACGAGCGTGGTGAACGGGGTGCCGGTGACCGGCGAGATGTAGAGAATCTGGCCCTGGTTGGTGAAGACGGTCGTCCGGGCGCTGCCCGTGATGCCAAACTGGATGCCCGGGATGTAGAGCGGATTGGGGACGGTGGCGGTCGGCGCGGTCGTGAGCGCCGGGTTGCCGATGATCGTGCCGGCGGGATAACCCGGCGACGCGGCCGCCGTGGTGTATCATCATTTCAAATTCATGACCGAAGGTTACTGCGTGCCCGCGGGCGAGACTTACGCCGCGATTGAGGCGCCGAAGGGGGAGTTTGGCGTCTACCTGGTGTCGGACGGCGCAAACAAGCCCTACCGACTCAAGTGCCGCGCCCCCGGATTCGTCCACCTGTCCGCGCTCAGCGAGATGGTCACTGGCCACATGCTGGCTGACGTGGTCGCCGTCATCGGCACGCAGGACATCGTGTTCGGGGAGATCGATCGCTGATGAGCACCGCCAACGGTAATGGAACACCAGCCAGCCATCCGGGCGCGCTGTCCGCGCATACGCGCGCGGAAATCGACCGCTGGGTCGCCCGTTTCCCGCCCGGGCGCCAGCGCTCGGCGGTGATCGCGGCGCTGCGTGCCGCGCAGGAGCAAAACCAGGGTCACCTGACCGCTCCGCTCATGGATGCGGTCGCCGCCTATCTGCAGCTGCCGCCGATCCAGGTGTACGAAGTGGCGAGCTTCTACTCGATGTTCGAGACTCATCCCTGTGGCCGGCACCACGTCAGCGTCTGCACCAATATCTCCTGCATGCTGCGCGGCGGCGAAGATCTGCTGGCGCACGTGGAGCAGCGGCTTGGGAATAAAGGTCGGCGAGAGCACCGCCGACGGGCGCATCTTCCTCAAGCAGGAAGAGGAGTGCCTGGCCGCGTGCACCGGTGCGCCGATGATGATGGTCGATCACGCCTACCACGAGAATCTGACGGCCGAGAAGATCGACCGCATTCTCGACGAGCTGAAATAGGAGCTGGGGAGCGCGCATGGGTGCATGGGACGACAAGCGGAACCTGGTGTGCCTCGAGTCCATCAAGCTCGAACGCCCGTGGACGCTCGCGACCTACACCAGCATCGGCGGTTACGACGCCTGGAAGAAGATGCTGGCCGACAAGACCCCGCGCGAGCAGATCATCGACGCGGTCAAGGCCTCGGGCCTGCGCGGCCGCGGTGGCGCCGGCTTTCCGATGGGCGTCAAGTGGAGCTTCATGCCGCGCAATGCCCCGATGCAGAAATACGTGGTCTGCAATTCGGATGAGAGTGAGCCCGGCACCTGCCACGACCGCGACATCCTGCGCTACAACCCGCACGCGCTGATCGAGGGCATGGCGATCGGCGGCTACGCGATGAACGCCACAGTCGGCTACAACTATATTCGCGGTGAGTTCCTCGGCGAACCGGTGCCGCGCTTCGAGGCGGCCGTCAAGGAAGCCTATGCCGCCGGCCTGCTCGGCCGCAACATCATGGGTTCGGGCGTCGATTTCGATCTGCACACCTTCGTCGGCGCCGGCGCATATATCTGCGGCGAAGAGACTGCGTTGCTTGATTCGCTCGAGGGCAAGCAGGGGAAGCCGCGCTTCAAGCCGCCGTTCCCGGCTGCATTTGGCCTGTACGGTGCGCCCACCACCATCAACAACTGCCAGAGCTTTGCCTCGGTGCCGACGATCATGCGCCGGGGTCCGCAGTGGTTTGCGGAGCTCGGGCCGCAGAATTCGGGCGGCACGAATATCTTTTCGGTATCGGGCCATGTCAATAACCCGGGCAATTTCGAGCTGCCGCTCGGCGTGCCGTTCGCGGATCTGCTCGAGCTGGCCGGCGGCATCTGGAAGGCACGCCACCTCAAGGCGGTCATTCCGGGCGGCTCTTCCGTGCCGGTGGTGCCGGGCGAGATCATGATGAAGGCCAACATGGACTACGACTCGCTCAAGGCCGCCGGCTCCAGCGTCGGTTCGGCGGCCGTGATCGTCATGGACGACACCACCTGCATGGTGCGTACGCTCGAGCGCCTGTCGCGCTTCTACATGTCGGAGTCCTGTGGCCAATGCACGCCATGTCGGGAAGGCACGGGTTGGCTGAATCGCACACTGCGGCGTGTCCTCGCAGGGCAGGGCACGCGCGAGCACCTCGGGCTCCTGCTCGATGTGGCCAATCGCATCGAGGGTCATACGATCTGTGCGCTCGGCGACGCGGCGGCCTGGCCGGTGCAGAGCTTTCTGAAGCACTATCGGCACGAGTTCGAGTTCATGGTCGATCACGGCGGCCGCAGCATCGTGGCGCCTGACGCGCCGCGCGGCACGCAGGTGGCGGCATGAGTGCCGAGTTCGTCAACGTCGAGGTGAACGGCGTCGCCGTCAAGGCACCGAAGGGCGAAATGATTATCCGCGTCACCGACGCGAACGGCGCCTATATTCCGCGTTTCTGCTACCACGACAAGCTCCCGATCGCCGCCAATTGCCGCATGTGCCTGGTCGAGGTCGAGAAGGCGCCCAAACCCCTGCCGGCCTGCGCCACGCCAGTGGCCGAGGGCATGAAGATCTTCACGCGTTCGCCCAAGGCAATCGCGGCGCAGAAAGCCACGATGGAATTCCTGCTCATCAATCACCCGCTCGATTGCCCGATCTGCGACCAGGGTGGCGAGTGCGAGCTGCAGGATCTCGCCGTCGGCTTCGGGCGCGACATCTCCCGTTACCAGGAACGCAAGCGCGTGGTGAAGGACCTCAGCCTCGGTCCGCTGGTGTCCACCGACATGACCCGCTGCATCCACTGCACGCGCTGTGTGCGCTTCGGCCAGGAGATAGCCGGCATCCAGGAGCTGGGCACTACCGGCCGCGGCGAGAACATGCAGATCGGCACCTTCATCGAGCACAGCGTTGATCACGAGCTGTCGGGCAACATCATCGATCTGTGCCCGGTCGGCGCGTTGAACAGCAAGCCCTTCCGCTTCCACGCCCGCGCCTGGGAAATGACCCAGCATCCGCTGGTGTCGCCGCATGATGGCTTTGGCACCCGGCTGTACGGTCACGTGCTGCGCGGCAAACTGATGCGGGTCGTGCCGCAGCCCTGCGAGGAAATAAACGAGACCTGGATCGCCGATCGCGATCGCTACGGCTATGAAGGACTGGTCAGCGCCGAGCGGCTCACCACACCGCGCATTCGCGCCAGCAATGGCCAGTGGCAGGATACCGACTGGGACACGGCGCTCAACGCGATGGTGAGCGGACTGCGCGCAAGCAGCGCAGCGGGAGATGCAGGCGGCATCGGCATGCTGGCGCATCCGTCGGGCACGCTCGAAGAACTCTACCTGCTCGCTCGCCTTGCACAGGGGCTGGGCAGCGCGAATATCGACCACCGCCTGCGGCAGCGCGACTTCCGTGACCAGGGCGAGCGACGCGGGGGTACCCGGTCTCGGAGTGCCCATCGCGGATGTCGAAGGGCTGGATGGACTCTTCATAGTAGGGTCGAATCTGCGCGCCGAGCTGCCGCTGCTCGCCCATCGGGTGCGCAAGGCGGCGCGGCGTGGTGCGGCGGTGAGCCTGCTGAACCCGCAGCGCTTTGAATACCTGTTTCCGGTCGCGACCACCCTGGTTGCCAATCCCGCGCAGATGCTGCGCGAGCTGGCTGCTGTGTTGCGTGCGGCACTCGATGCGGCCGGGACGCCGACAACGCCGCCGGCAGCGCTGGCGGCAACTGCTGGCGGGCGCACAGGTGAAGGAATCGCACCGCGCCATTGCCGCCTCACTTACCGGGGAACGGCGGGCGATCTGGCTGGGCGCACTCGCGCTCCGTCACTCGGCCTACGCGGAGTTGCGCGTGCTGGCGCGCGAGCTGGCGCGGGTCACCGGCGCCACGCTGGGTGAACTGCTCGAGGGTGCCAACGGGGTCGGGGCCTATCTGGCCGGTTGCATACCGCATCGGCTCCATGCAGGCACCGTGCGTTCGAGCTACGGCCGCAACGCCCGGCAAATGCTCGAGGAGCCGCTGGCCGGATACCTGCTGCTGGGCTCCGAGCCCTGGGCGGACGGCGTGCAACCCAATGCCCTGGGTACGCTGCAACGCGCGCGCTTCGTCGGTGCAATCACTGCCTATGCTTCGCCGGCCATGCTCCAGGTGGCGCACGTGCTGCTACCGGCGGCAGCCTTTGCCGAGACTTCGGGCAGCTACGTGAGTCTCGAGGGTCGCTGGCAGAGTTTCGCGGGCGCAGCGCATGCGCCGGGCGAAGCGCGGCCGGCCTGGAAGATCCTGCGGGTCCTGGGCAACCTGCTCGACCTGCCGGGGTTCGATTACCAGTCGTCGGAAATGGTGCGCGATGAACTGCGGACCGCAGTCGATCAGGCGCCGCGCCTGGGTTATGAAAGCCGGTTCGCGCCCGGCACTGCGGGCGTAGTCGAAAACCTGCGCGACGTGCCGATGTACCAGGTTGATCCGCTGCTGCGGCGCGCGCCGTCACTGCAGCAAACGCGCGCCGGGCAGGCTCGCCCCACGGAATACCCTTCGTGACCGAACTGTCACACTGGCTGATCGCGCTGTGGCTGGGACTGCCGGGCTTCGTCCATTCGACGGTGTTCATCCTGGCGTTGACGATGGTGCTGATTGTCTGCGTGGCCTATCTCACGCTTGTGGGAACGCAAACTCATCGGCTGGATGCAGTTGCGGCGCGGCCCGAACCGCGTGCGGCTGTTCGGCATTCCGCATACCGAGTACATCGGCCAGCCGTTTGCCGATGTGGTGAAGCTCCTGATCAAGGAAATCATCACGCCGGCGCGTTCCAACAAGGTGTTGTTCCGCCTGGCGCCCGCGATTACGCTGATTCCGGCGTTTGCCGCCTGGGCGGTGATTCCGATCGCGCCGCGATTTGCGATCGCCAACGTCGACGCCGGGCTCCTGTACGTGCTCTCGCTCACCTCGGTGGGCGTCTACGGCGTGATTCTCGGCGGGCTGGGCGTCGAATTCCAAGTACGCGTTCCTCGGCGCCATGCGCTCGGCCGCGCAGATCGTCGCCTACGAAATCGCCATGGGCTTTGCCCTGGTCGGCGTGCTGATGGCCGCGGGGAGCCTGAACCTCGGCATGATCGTCGAGCAGCAGCGCGGCGCGCCGGTTTGCCTGGAACTGGTTCTGGCTGTTTCCGCTGTTCATGGTCTACTTCATCTCGGGTGTGGCCGAGACCAACCGCGCGCCCTTTGACGTCGCCGAGGGCGAGTCCGAGATCGTCGCGGGCTTCCACGTCGAATATTCCGGCATGGGTTTTGCGCTGTTCTTCCTGGCCGAATACGCCAACATGATCCTGATCGCGGCGCTGACCTCGATTTTCTTCCTGGGCGGGTGGCTCAGTCCCCTGGATGGCCATCTGCCGGTCGACAGCGCCATCCGCCATCTGCCGCTGCTGGGGCTCGCGCTCGGCGACGGCACGCACTGGCTGGCGCTGAAGATATTCCTGCTGCTGTGCGTGTTTCTGTGGCTGCGCGCCACCTTTCCGCGTTACCGCTACGACCAGATCATGCGCCTGGGCTGGAAGGTCCTGATTCCAATCACCATCGTCTGGATTGCGGTCGAAGGAGTACTGGCGTGGTTCCACGTCGGTCCGTGGCGCGCCTGAGGCAAGCACGATGTGCATCGCCAGCACCATCAAGACCTTCACGCTTTGGGAAATGCTCAAGGGCCTGTCGGTCACGGCGCGCAGCTTGTTTCGGCGCAAGATCACCATCAACTATCCGGAGGAGAAGACGCCGCAATCGGTTCGGTTCCGCGGACTTCATGCGCTGCGCCGATATCCGAACGGAGAAGAGCGCTGCATCGCCTGCAAGCTGTGCGAGGCGGTATGTCCGGCGCTCGCCATCACCATAGATTCCGATGTCGCGCCGGACGGCACGCGGCGCACGACCCGCTACGATATTGACTTATTCAAGTGCATTTACTGCGGCTTCTGCGAGGAGGCCTGCCCCGTGGACGCCATCGTCGAGACGCGCATCCATGAATATCACATGGAGCACCGGGGTGAGAACATCATGACCAAGGACAAGCTGCTGGCGGTGGGCGAGCGCTATGAAGCCATGATCAACGCCGACAAGGCGGCCGACGCGCGCTACCGCTAGGCGCAGAGGCAAGGGATTACTCATGCTGGTAGCCGTGCTGTTTTACACCTTCGCCACCATCCTGGTGGCCGCGGGCGTCGGCGTCATCACCTCGCGCAATCCGGTGCACGCCGCGCTGAGC
The DNA here is from genome assembly GCA_963811485.1 of uncultured Gammaproteobacteria bacterium. Classification (GTDB taxonomy): domain Bacteria; phylum Pseudomonadota; class Gammaproteobacteria; order Steroidobacterales; family Steroidobacteraceae; genus FEN-1191. Next base: position 238,318 of record CAWERO010000004.1, on the reverse strand, counting down.
CTGGTGCTGTGCTTCCTGACCAGCGCGGTGCTGTGGCTGCTGATCGAGGCCGAGTTCCTCGCCATCGTGCTGGTGCTGGTCTACGTCGGCGCCGTGATGGTGCTGTTCCTGTTCGTGGTCATGATGCTCGACATCAACATTGAAGAGCTCAAGCGCGGCTTCACGCGTTACGCCTGGCTGGGCTGGCTGGTCACCGCGACTGTGATCGCGGAAATTGTGGGCGTGATCATCCAGCGTCGCCTGGGGCTCGATGTCACGCGCGGCGCGGTGTCGCTCCCGGCCGACTACAGTAATGCCACCGAGCTGGGCACAGCGCTGTTCACGCGCTATGCCTACGCAGTGGAGCTGGCGGCCGTGCTGCTGCTGGTGGCGATCATCGCGGCGATTTCCCTGACGCTGCGCCGGCGCCGGGGGCTCAAGCAGCAGAATATTTCCGCACAAGTGGCGGTGCGCGCCGAAGATCGGGTACGAATCGTCAAAATGAAGGCGGAGCCGCGGTCATGATTACCCTCGGACACATGCTGACGCTGTCCGCCGTGCTGTTCGCCCTGTCAGTGGCCGGTATCTTCATCAACCGCCGCAACGTGCTGTTGCTGTTGATGTGCATCGAGCTGCTGCTGCTCTCGGCCAATTTCAATTTCGTGGCCTTTTCGCGCTTCCTGGGCCTGATCGACGGCCAGATTTTCGTGTTCTTTATACTCACGGTGGCGGCCGCGGAATCGGCGATTGGCCTGGCAATCCTGGTAGTGCTGTTCCGGGAACGCCGCAGCATCAACGTCGAAGACCTGAACACCCTGCGCGGCTGAACATGAACCCGAATCTCCTGCTCGCGATTCCCATGCTGCCGCTCGCCGCGGCGATTATCACTGGACTCGGCGGCCGCCTGATCGGTCGGATGGCTTCGGCTCTCATCGCCATAGCCGGCGTGGCTGGCGCCTGTGTGCTCTCGCTCCAGGTCCTGAACGCGCTGCTGCACGGCAGCGCGAATTACAACGCTGCCGTCTATACCTGGCTGCTGAGCGACGGCGTGAACATGCAGGTCGGCTTCCTGATCGATCGGCTCTCGGCCCTGATGATGGTCGTGGTTTCCTTCGTATCGCTTTGCGTACACGTCTACACCGTCGGCTACATGCACGACGACGACGGGTTTCAGCGCTTCTTCGCCTATATCGCACTGTTCACCTTCGCGATGCTGATGCTGGTGATGTCGAACAACTTCCTGCAGCTGTTCTTCGGCTGGGAAGCGGTTGGCGTGGTCTCCTACCTGCTGATCGGCTTCTGGTACACGCGGCCGAGCGCCATCTTCGCCAACTTCAAGGCTTTCCTCGTCAACCGGGTGGGCGACTTCGGCTTCCTGCTGGGCATCGCCGGAGTGCTCTATTACACCGGCTCGCTGGATTACCAGGTGGTCTTCAACCAGGCCCCCGAGATCGCTACCCACACGCTGCACGTGGCGGGCACCGCGGCCGGGTGGCCCGCGATGACCGTGATCTGCATCTGCCTGTTCGTCGGTGCGATGGGCAAGTCGGCGCAGGTGCCCCTGCATGTGTGGTTGCCCGATTCGATGGAAGGCCCGACACCCATCTCGGCGCTGATCCACGCGGCCACGATGGTGACTGCCGGCATCTTCATGGTGGCGCGCATGTCGCCGCTATTTGAGCAGTCGCAGACCGCGCTGTCTTTCGTACTGGTGATCGGCGCCACCACGGCGCTGTTCATGGGGTTCCTCGGCATCGTCAACAACGACATCAAGCGCGTGGTGGCCTATTCCACGCTCTCGCAACTGGGCTACATGACCGTGGCGCTGGGCGCTTCGGCCTACAGCGTCGCGATTTTTCACCTGATGACCCACGCCTTCTTCAAGGCGCTGCTGTTTCTGGCGGCGGGCGCTGTGATTATCGCCATGCACCATGAGCAGGACATGCGCAAGATGGGCGGGCTCCGCCACCGCATGCCGGTGACCTACTGGACCAGCCTGATCGGCGCGCTGGCGCTGATCGGCACGCCGTTCTTCTCCGGCTTTTATTCCAAGGACGCGCTGATTGAAGCGGTGCATGCTTCGCACCGTTGGGGTGCGGGCTATGCCTATGTTTGCGTTACGGCGGGCGTATTCGTCACGGCCTTCTATACCTTCCGCCTGATCTTCATGACCTTTCACGGGCCCTCGCGCCTTGACCATCATGCCGAACAGCATTTCCATGACGTCGGCTGGGACATGAAGGCGCCGCTGGTGGCGCTGGCCATCCCCTCACTGCTGATCGGCTATTTCACCATCCAGCCGGTGTTGTTCGGCGGTTACTTCGGCGATTCCATCCGCGTGCTGGAATCCAACGATGTCGTGGGCGAGATTGGCCGCGAGTTCCATGGCGCCCTGGCGTTTGCGGCCCAGGCGGTGCTGAGTCTGCCGTTGTGGCTGGCGGCGGCGGGCGTTTACAGCGCCTGGCACTTCGTGCTGCGCCGCCCCGAGCAGGCCACCGCAATCCAGGAGCGCTTCGACTGGTTCTACCGCCTGCTGGTCAACAAGTACTACTTCGACTGGTTCAACGAGAACGTACTGGCCCGCGCGAGCCGCGGACTCGGCCTCGCGCTGTGGCGTGGGGGCGATCAGGCCGTTATCGATGGCGTCGTCGTCAACGGCTCGGCCGGCGCCGTGGGCTGGATCGCGGGCCGGGTACGCCTCATCCAGAGCGGGTTCCTGTATTCGTATGCGTTCTGGATGATCGTCAGCCTGGTGCTGATCCTCGGTTGGCTCCTGGTGCGGGCGTAGTGGCGTACCCATGATGCACGGCACAGACATACTCTCGCTGCTGATCTGGCTGCCAGTCGGCGGTGGCCTGGCCACACTCGCCATTGGCGATGCGAACGCGCGCATTGCGCGCTGGTTCGCGCTGCTGGTGGCACTGGCAAGCTTTGCGCTGTGTCTGCCGCTGTGGCAGGGGTTCGATGCCACCACGGCGAGCTTCCAGTACCTGGAGCGGTTGAGCTGGATCCCCCAGCTCCACGCCGACTACTACCTCGGGATCGATGGCATTTCCCTGCCGCTGATCGTGCTGACGGCCTTCATGACGGTGCCCGTGATCATCACCGGCTGGAGCGTGATCGAGAAGCGCCCGGCGCAGTACTACGCGGCGTTCCTGATCCTCGAGGGCCTGATGATCGGCGTGTTCTGCGCGCTCGACTCGCTCCTGTTCTACTTCTTCTGGGAGGCGATGCTGATCCCGATGTTCCTGATCATCGGCATCTGGGGCGGCCCCAGGCGCGTTTACGCGACGCTCAAGTTCTTCCTGTACACCTTCCTCGGTTCGGTGCTGATGCTGGTGGCGCTGATCTACCTGTACCTGAAGGCCGGCGACTACACCATCGCCGGGTTTCAGTCGCTCCCGCTCACCCTGACTGAGCAACGCTGGATCTTCCTGGCCTTCCTGGCGGCCTTCGCGGTCAAGGTGCCGATGTGGCCCGTGCACACCTGGCTGCCGGATGCGCACGTCGAGGCGCCCACCGGCGGCTCGGTGATCCTGGCGGCGATCATGCTGAAGATGGGCGGATACGGACTGCTGCGCTTCAGCTTGCCCATCACGCCCGATGCCAGTCGCGAGCTCGACTGGCTGGTCATCGCCCTGTCACTCATCGCGGTGGTCTACATCGGGTTCGTGGCGCTGATGCAGAGCGACATGAAAAAGCTCATCGCCTATTCCTCGGTCGCGCACATGGGTTTCGTCACGCTCGGCGCGTTCCTGGCCTTCGATATTCAGAGTTCGACCGGCGCACTGTCGGGTGCCGTCAACGGTCTCGACGGCGCCATGGTGCAGATGGTCTCGCACGGACTAATCTCCGGCGCGCTGTTCCTGTGCATCGGGGTGATGTACGACCGCCTGCACAGCCGCGAGATCAGCGCTTACGGCGGCGTAATCAACGTGATGCCGAAGTTCGGCGCCCTCATGGTGCTGTTTGCGCTGGCGAACTCGGGCCTGCCCGGCACTTCCGGCTTCGTGGGCGAGTTCCTGGTGATCCTCGCCGCCTTCAAGGCCAACGTCTGGTACGCCTTCTTCGCCGCCACGACCCTGGTGCTCGGCGCCGCTTACACGCTGTGGCTGGTCAAGCGTGTGATCTTCGGCCCCGTGGCCAATGCGCAGGTCGCGGCCATGAAGGACCTGAACGGACGTGAGTTCCTGGCGCTGGCCATCCTGGCGCTCGCGGTGCTGGCGCTGGGTCTGTGGCCGGCGCCGCTGGTACAGACGATGGAAGCGAGCGTGCAGCACCTGCTGCAGCAGCTCACCGTCAGCAAGATTCCGGTGAGCTAATCATGCATGAACCCGCCATGACGCTTGCTTCGGTCCGGCCCGCGATGGCCGAGATCTCGCTCGGCCTCGCCATCTGCGTGGTGCTGCTCACCGATGTGTTCGCGGGCACCACCCGCCGTTATCTGACGCCGCTCCTGACGCTCGCCGCGCTGGCGGTGTGCGCCTGGCTTACGGTCACGGTGGGGGCGGTGCAGGAACGTACCGTGCTGTTCGACGGGCTGTACGTCGCCGACCGGCTCGGTGTCTTTCTCAAGCTGGCCGCGTTCCTCAGCATTGGCCTGGCGCTGTTCTACTCGCAGGCCTACCTGGAGCGGCGCGCGATTCCGGGAGGAGAGTATCAGGTGCTGTCGCTGACGGCGCTGCTGGGAATATGCGTGCTGGTCTCCGCGAACAGCCTGCTCACCGTGTACCTGGGGATCGAGCTGCTGTCGCTGTCGCTGTACGCGCTGGTGGCCTTCGATCGCGATTCCGGGATCGCTGCCGAGGCGGCGATCAAGTATTTCGTGCTGGGCGCCATCGCCTCCGGCACGCTGCTCTACGGCATGTCGATGCTGTACGGACTGACCGGCACGCTGAACCTCGACAAGCTGGCCACGCTAGGCGCCGCGCACGGTGCCGGCTTCGTGATCGCGGTGACCTTTATCGTGGTCGCGGTCGCCTTCAAGTTCGGCGCGGCGCCTTTCCACATGTGGGTCCCTGACGTGTACAGCGGTGCGCCGGTGAGTGTCGCGCTGCTGATCTCCACTGCGCCCAAACTGGCTTCGTTCGCCCTGGTCACACGGCTCCTGGTCTACGGCCTGGGCGCCGACCCGGCGCTTTGGGTGCAGATCCTCACCGCGCTCGCGGTACTGTCGATCCTGGCGGGCAATTTCATCGCCATCGCACAAACGAGTATGCGCCGCATGCTGGCCTACTCGGCAATCGCCAATGTCGGCTTCATCCTGCTGGGCTTCATCACCACCGATGCCAGCGGGTATCGCGCCGCGCTGGCCTACACGCTGATCTATGTACTGACGACGCTTGGTTCCTTCGGCGTCGTGCTGTTGGCCGCACGAAGTGATGGCGAAGCCGACGAGCTCGATGACTTCAAGGGCCTCGGTGCGCGCGACCCGCTGCTGGCGCTGCTGATGCTGGCGCTGATGTTCTCGACCGCCGGTGTGCCGCCATTTGCCGGCTTCTGGGCCAAGCTGTGGATCATCCAGTCGCTCCTGCACACCCAGCATGTCTGGCTCGCCATGCTCGCGGTGCTCGCTTCGGTGGTGGGCGCCTATTACTACCTGCGCGTCATCTGGTTCATGTATTTCGACGCGGGCCGAGAGCAGACTCCCATCGCGCGCCAGCCGCTGACCCGGGGGGCGCTGGCGCTCAATGCCCTGGCGGTGGCGGGGTTGGGGGTAATGCCCAACGTGCTGCTGGCGCTGTGCACGAGTCTGATCGGGTAGGGGGGCGCGACCGGCTGCCGGTCGCGCGCCAGGATCGGGTCTAGATCACCCGCAACCCCTTAGGTTCGGGGGTTGAGGGGTGGCTTCTTATTCGGCGGGGTTGGTGTAGAATGCGCGGCCCTTCTGGTGCGGGGTGGAGCAGTCTGGCAGCTCGTCGGGCTCATAACCCGAAGGTCGCAGGTTCAAATCCTGCCCCCGCTACCATTTTCAGCCAATGGATTTGATCGCCGGAACCAGGGCAACTACAGGGCATTGCTGGCCGCGCATTCACCATGTTCGGCGGGCAGCGCTCCTCACAGTTCAACCTGAAGCAACCACAAGGATCGCCCACATGATTATCAGACCTCGACGCAACGATCGGACCGCGCTGCTGGTGCTGCTCATGGCGGTTTGCATCGGATCTGCGCAGGCGCAGACCAACTGGTTCAACGGCACCGGGGCGGGCATCAACGTGACCATGGGCAGTTACCTCACCGGCTTTGGCATCGAGGCGCTGGGTGACACGACGATCGGCAGCCAGAACACGGCCACGGGCACCTACGCATTGCGCCACAACCTGGATGGCAGTAACAACACGGGCGATGGCGTCGACACGCTCTACGACAACGCCAGCGGGAACGACAATACGGCGATTGGCTATCACAACCAGATCAGCACGACGGGCAGCCGCAATACGGCGGTCGGGTCAGACGCCATGCACTGGGGTAGCGGCAGCGACAACACTGCGACGGGGTTTCAGGCGCTATCCGCCAATACTTCCGGAGTCATGACGCCGCCGACGGGAAGCCACAATACCGCCGACGGCAGCAGTGCGCTTTTTTCAAACTTGACGGGCAACGCCAATACGGCCGCTGGCTACTACTCGCTGCACGCGAACACGACCGGCAGCAACAACACTGCGGTGGGGAATGACTCACTTACTTCGAACACGACCGGGATCGGCAATAGCGCCAGTGGCGCCGGCGCTCTCGGTACCAACGTCTCCGGCAGCTACAACACGGCCACGGGTGGCGTTGCACTCAACCTGAACACTACCGGTAGCTACAACACCGCTGCTGGATTCAACTCGCTGTACAGCAATACCATTGGCATTCGCAACAATGCGGTCGGCAGTTCCGCGCTGTACGCGAATACCACGGGTAACTACAACGACGCGCTCGGCTACGGTGCCCTGAGAGGAAACACCACCGGCGCTCGCAATGATGCGGTGGGATACGCCGCGCTGTATACGAATACCACCGGCAACTACAATAGCGCGGTAGGGTTCGCGGCGTTGAATCTCAACACCACTGGCATCAGTAACAACGCAGCCGGTTACTACGCTCTGTCACACAACACCACCGGTTCGTACAACACGGCCGCGGGCTACTACGCTCTCTATGCCAATACCAGCGGTGGGAGCAACATCGCGCTGGGCCAGTTCGCCGGCTTCAACCTGACCACCGGTAGCAACAACATCGACATCGGCAACCGCGGCGTGGCGGCCGAGGTTGGGATTATCCGCATCGGCGTTCAGGGAACGCAGAAGGCCGCATACCTGGCCGGTGTGCGCGGGGTTAACGTGACCGGCGGGGTGAACGTGGTCGTCACTGCGACCGGGCAGCTCGGGGTGGTGGCCTCCTCGCGCCGCTACAAGGAAGATATCCACTCGATGGGCGATATGAGCGAGCGGCTGTTGAAGCTCCGGCCGGTAACATTCCGATACAAGCGGCCGGACGACAAGGGCCAGAAGCCCGAGCAGTACGGGTTGATCGCCGAAGAGGTGGCGCAGGTGATGCCCGAGCTGGTGGTGTACAACGAGCAGGGCCAGCCCGAGACCGTGGCCTACCAGACATTGACTCCGCTGCTTCTCAACGAGTTGCAGCGTGAACACCAGCGAGCCGAGGCTCAGGTAGGAGAGCTGCGCCAGCAGCTGCATTCGATGAGAGCCCAGCTCTCGGATGTGAGCGCACTGCGAGCCGAAGTGGTCGAGCTTCGCCGGCTGACGGCGCAAATGGTCGCCGCCCGCGCGCACGATCGTGGTGAGGCAGGATCGGGCGCTCAATTGGCAATGCGCCAGTAATCAGCACTGGTTGCAACGCGAGCACACCCGCAACGATGCGGGTGTGTTCGTTTGTGCTGCCGTAGCTAGCCCGATGATCCAGGGCACGGCAGCGAGTGCCGTAACCGCACTCAGGAGGCGATCGAGAGCAGGGCGGTCGCGCTGATGATGGTGATCGCCGAGGCGAGTCCGTAGCAAACGAGTTTCGCGGTGGCGCCAGTGCGGAAGCCGAGATCGTGCAGGCTGTGGAAGATCCGGTGCATTGCATGCCATGCGTACAGCGCAATGAGCATGAACACGAGCCCCCTGGCCCATCCGTTGCGCGCCAGGGAAAGCACGTGCGGGTAGCTCAGGAGGTCCGGGGACAGCGTCCAACCCAGTGGCACGGCGATGCCTGTGATGAATACCAGCGCCGGGCCCGACAAGGCTGCGACCATGCCCCCGGCGGCGAACGGCAGCCAGAAGAGCGGCGCGTGGGAGCGCCTCACGGTTGCCACCAACGGGCGAGCGCAAATAGCGTGATCGAGGCCAGCGCCGTCGCCAGCCAGCCGGTCCGCGTGATCGTCGCGGCCCTCAACCGCCTGTCGCCGATGAAGATCATCGGCATGGTCTTAGGCATGATCGCGAACCAGCTGTAGGCATGCACGCTCATCGCTGCCAGGAGTACCACATGCAGCACAATCGCCCAGGAAGTTCGCAGCGCAGCAAGCCAGCCGTTCCATGCGGCCTCGCCCTGGGCCAGGCGTACCACTCCGCAGCTCAGCACGATGGCATAGGCCAGCACCGCCACCGCGGTAGCCTCGCGCAGCATATAGCGCACGAAATAGGGATTACGTCGCCACCAGCCGTGCATCGGGCGGATGTATGGTCGTCCGAGGGCCGCGTCGCGACTCATGGCGAGTGTCCGCGCGGCAGCAAGAACCTCAAGAAATAGTCCTTGGCGCTCGTCAGTTTGTTCTGGTTAACGGCGTTGGCCGGGTCCACCTGCTTGGGGCACACTTCCGAGCAGTACCCAACGGCCATGCAGCTCCACACGCCCTCTTCGGCATTGAGCGCAGGCAGGCGCTGAGCGCGGCCACCGTCGCGTGAATCGGCGTTGTAGCGGTGCAGGAGCGTCAGCACTCCGGGGCCGAGGAAGTCGCGGTTCAGGCCGTACTCCGGGCAGGCGGCGTAGCACAGCAGGCAATTGATGCAGGCGCTGTACTGCTCGAATTGCTGCAGCTCCCCGGGCGTTTGCGGGTATTCGCCCAGGTCGAGCGAGCGTGGCTCCTTCGCGATCAGATAAGGCTTGATTGCCTCGAGCTTGTCGACGAAATCGTCTACGCTGACGATGAGATCGCGCTCGATCGGCAGGTGCGCCAGGGCCTCGATGCGCACCGGGCCGGGCCGCAGGTCGCGCAGGAATGTCTGGCAGGACAGGCGCGGCCGGCCATTGACCATCATCCCGCAGCTGCCGCAGATCGCCATGCGGCAGGACCAGCGGAAACCCAAGGTGCCATCGATCTCGTCCTTGATGTGCTGGAGCCCCTGCAACACGGACATGTCATCCGTGTACGGGACGCTGTAGCTCTGCCAGGCCGGCTCGGCATCGCGCTCCGGGTGGTAGCGCAGCACCATGATTTCGATGACGCCGGGCTCAACCATGGTTGCTCTCCCGGGCCTGGCGTTCGGTTTCCGCCTGCTCTGCGGCGGCGCCATAGACGCGCGTGCCGGGGGGCGAACGGGTGATCGTCACCGGCTCATAGGCGATACGGGGTGGGCCGTCGCCGCCATGGAACGCCAGCGTGTGCTTGAGATAGTTGCTGTCGTCGCGCTGCTCGTAGCCGTCGAGCCGCTGGTGCGAGCCGCGGGACTCGCGTCGCCGGAGGGCCGAATGCACGATGGCCTGCGCCACCTCGAGCATGAACCCGAGCTCGATGGCGAGGAGCCATTCGGTATTCCAGACCCGGGAGTGATCGTCGATCTGTACTCGCTGGTACCGCTCCCGCAATTGGGCGAGTTGGTCGCAAGTTCGCTGCATCGAGGCCGCTGTGCGATAGATGCCGCAGCCGTCCTCCATGCTTTGTGCCAGCTCGCGCCGGAGCGTGGCGATGCGCTCGCCGCCGTTGGCGTGCGCGCCGACGGCGAGTGCCCGGTTGCGCGCTGCGGCGGCCAGCTCGAGTGCGATCGCCATGCCGCCGTGCGCAACCCTGGTCGCATAGGCGGCGGCTTCGCTGCCCGCCACCTTGCCGAACACCAACAGTTCCGACAGTGAATTCGATCCAAGGCGATTGGCGCCGTGGATACCGACGCTCGAGCATTCACCCACCGAATACAAACCCGGGAGCGGGGCGGCCGTGCGGCCATCTGCGCTGATGCCGCCCATCGTGTAGTGGACGGCGGGCAGCACCGGGATCGGCGTCCTGGCCGGATCGACCCCGAGGTATTGCACGGCCAGCTCGTAGATTTGCGGCAGGCGTTCGCGAAGCTTGCGTTCACCGAGGTGACGCAGATCGAGGTGTACGACCTCGCCGTGTGGTCCGTGGATCGTGCGACCCTGACGCTGCTCGTGCCAGAAGGCCTGGCTCAGGCGGTCGCGGGGTCCAAGCTCCATCGCCTTGTTGCGCGGCGCAGATTCGGCCGGGCCCAGGCCGTAGTCCTGCAGGTAGCGGTAGCCGGAGCGGTTCACGAGAAATCCGCCCTCGCCGCGGCAGGCCTCGGTAAACAGCAGCCCCGTGCCCGGCATGCAGGTGGGGTGATACTGCACGAACTCCATGTCGCGCAGCGGCACGCCGTGCCGGTAGGCCAGCGCCATGCCATCGCCGGTGACGATGCCGCCATTGGTATTCTGGCGGAACACGCGGCCTGCGCCCCCGGTGGCGATGATGACCGCCTTGGCCCGAATGAGCCGGAATTCGCCGCTGGCAATCCCGATCGTGAGGAGCCCCTGCACGCGGCCGGCATCGACGATCAGCTCGAGGCAGAAGTGCTCGTCGAAGCGGCGGATTGAGGGAAACTTGATCGAGGTCTGGAACAGCGTGTGCAGCATGTGGAACCCAGTCCGATCGGCCGCGAACCAGGTACGTTCGATCTTCATACCGCCAAAGGCGCGCACATTGGCGTGGCCGTCAGGCCTACGGCTCCACGGGCACCCCCAGTGCTCCATCTGCACCATCTCTTCGCGTGCGTGGGCAACGAAGTACTCGACCACGTCCTGCTCGCACAGCCAGTCGCCTCCGGCCACGGTGTCGTGAAAGTGGTCCTCGAGGGTGTCGTGCGCCTGGGTGACTGCCGCGGCACCGCCCTCGGCCGCCACCGTGTGGCTGCGCATCGGGTATACCTTGGAAACCAGCGCTACACTGAGGGTGGGATCAGATTCGGCGACGGCGATTGCGGCTCGCAGCCCGGCGCCTCCGGCGCCGACAATTGCGATGTCAACCTCTGCGATGTCCATGACCGGTATCGCGCTAGCGCACCAATACCAGTTTCTGGTAGAGCCCACCGAAGTAGGTCTGCTTGGCGATCGACGCCGGCCGCACCGGCCCCTGCACGAACGCCTCGATAGGATTCGTCCACAGGTCCATCGCGTAGGGCTCGAGCTTACTGAACACGGCCTTCATCAACAGACGCAGCGGGTGGAGCGGTGCGGGCCGGTGGTAGTCCACGATGACGATCTTGCCCCCGGGCTTCACCACCCGGAGCGCCTCGCCCAGCGTCGCCGTTCGTACCGCCTGCGGTTGCTCGTGCAGCAGGAAGAACAGCAGTACCTGATCGTAGGACGCGTCTGCATACGGGAGCGATGATGAGTCGCCGTGAGCCAAGGTCACGCGTTCATCCGGTGGGAGTTTGCGGCTCAGGTTTCCAAGCTGGATCGGCAGGATATCGAGAATTTCCAGGCGCGCGCCAGGCCCAAGACGCTGCTGGAGCCGCGGGGTCAGATTCCCGTAGACACAGGCGACCTGCAACGTGCTGCCATGCACGCTCCCGCCCAGTTCTGCCAGTGCCGCATCACGCAGGCGGGCATAGTTGCCGAACAGGATCAGGTTGACCAGCCACTTGCGTTCGAACAGGTGCACCGCTTTTGGGTGAACGTAGGCCCACCAGTACAACTTCTGGAGATAGTGAGGAACGACCAATGTTCGCGGCGCAGGGTTGGCCGTGCTCGGCAGGGTCGCCGTGGCAGCCTCAATCGGCGGTGTCATTGGATGCTTTGATGTTCATGCCGCGCTACGAAGCCAGGGGAGCAGGGGTCTTTCCCAGGCCTTATGGTAGACGCATTGTCGGTGTAGTGACTTTCGCTTTTCGCTACTACCCCGTTCCGGGGCCCGGCGGGCGATGTATAGTCCGCCGTGCACCGTAATCCGCACGGGTTCTGACCTAAACTATAAGAATAGCTTAAAGGGGTAACGACATGAAATTACAGAAAATTGTTGGCCTGATCGCCCTGGCCCTGGCGGCCGTGGGCGCCTTCGTCGCCGTGCCCAACGTGGCGGCGATTTTGGTGATCCTCGGTCTGTTCATTGGACTGTCGATCGACGCCCCGGACCACGTAAGGGTGATTGTATCGGCGCTGGCATTGGCTTATCTGGGTGACAAGCTCGGCAGCATTCCGGCTGTCGGCAGTTACCTGGCCAACATCGTGGGCAGCATCGGTGTGGTCACGGCGGGCGCCGCGATCATGATCATCCTTCGCAACGTGTACGCGCGCTTCAAGCCCTGAGCAGCATTCCGATGTGAGCAGCCGGATCCGGCCGGTGTCACGGCCGCAGCCGGATCGTGCCTTGCTTTTGCGGCCGGCGGCCGCGCTTGCCGGCGTAGAAGGCGCGGATGCGCTCGAAATCCCGTGCCACATCTCCGCTCAGACTCAGATAGGTGTCGATCCCGATCGTGCGCGTCGCGTAGTCAATAAATCCCAGGCCGACTGGCAAGTTTCCCGCGAGGGCTATCCGGTAGAAGCCCGATTTCCAGTAGTCAGTCTTGGCACGGGTCCCCTCCGGAGTCAACGCAAGCCACATCCACTCTTTCCTGGCGAACTCCGCGAGCAGACTGGACACGAACCCCGATTGCTGGTCGCGCCGGATCGCAATGCCGCCGATGCGCTGCAGGAACCGCCGCACTGGCCAGCGAAACAGTGTGTGCTTGCCCAACCAGCGGACCGGCAGTGCCACGCTGGTCTTGAACAGCACGCCGAGGACGAAGTCCCAGTTCGACGTGTGCGGGTAGACGATGATGATTCCCTTGGCTGCCGGCGGCGGCACCAGCACGCCGCGCCAGCCCGATAATTTCAACGCGGCCCGGGCGCATCGCTGCGTAAATGTGGGGTTATGGTCGGGGGCCAGCGGTTGGCGCAAATCCATGACTCATGGTTGCACAACGCGCCTCTGGATTTCATTACGGCTGGGGTTGCCGACCTGGCCGGTCAATCCCGTGCGGAAGCCAGCGCGGATTTCGCCACGGCATCAATCCAGATCGGATCCGTGTAGGCCTTGCGGCCCTGCGAGTCCTCAACGATCAATGCATACCAGGTGGAGTGCGCGGTGCGGGGTTCGAATTCCACGTGAGTCCGGATCGGCCTGCCCTCGAAGCTCTGGTGGGCCACGCTCACTCCACCGCCGATGAGTTCCACCCGCGTGAGACCACTAACGGACTCCAGGTCAAAGTGCAGATCGAACGGTACTCCCGGCCGGACCGTGAGCGTGTCTCCAAAATCGATAGCCGGGTAGATCAGCGGGCCGTAGCTCACATAGGCGTGACCCGAGCGCAGCGCCGCGAGATACGCGGCGGCCGTCAGCGCGCCATCGACGTGGGCGTAGCTGCGGATGCGGCCGGAGAGCACGTTCCAGACGTCGTGGGTATCGGATCCGCCAGCGAGGTAATAGCGGTGACCGGCGTTCCAGAATTCCCACATGCGCCGGAACACGGCCTCGTCGGTTGCGGATTCGGTGGCGTTGATCTCCACCAGATCGAACGCGGGATTGAATCCGCCCGGGGCAACGCCAGCGGCCAGGCTGGTGAAGTATCCGTAGGCAATGAGCGGATGATTAACCTGGACAATGCTGGCACCGAGTCGTCGCGCCTGCGCGAAGATCTCGTCGACCCTGGCTTTGCTGGTGTCGATGGACAGCGTCTTTCCAGGATCGATCGGATAAGCGTTGAAATGACCCCAGGACGGCGACAGCTCCACGCCTGGAATGAACGGCACGTTGCGGCGCAGCCCGATTGCCCGCAACGCAGGAAGATTGGCCAGCGAGTCGTGATCGCTGACAAACAGCAGGTCTAGTCCGGCCGCGAGCTGCGAGCGTGCGAGATCGGTGGGGGGCGTGACAGCCTCGGCCTGATCGGCGTGGTGGTGCAGGTCCGCGGCGTACCAGCCGCGCGCGGCCGGGTCGAACAGCCGCGTCAATGCAACCGCTGCGGTTCGTGTCCGGCCGGGCGCAACCTCGAGTTGCAGCTGCCCCGGCCGGGTGGTGAATCCGCCTCCGGCTGTCACCGCAAAAGTGTAACGGCCCGATGCAATGTTCAGCTCCAGGCTGCCTTGCGGCTGCAGTTGCGTAAAAAAGGCCTTTCGCCCGAGGAACTCAACCAGTGGCTGCTGCCCTTCGACAATGGCAATGCGGGCGTCGAGCGGTTTGCCGCTGGCGGCATCCGTGATTTCGAAGCGGATGCGGCCCGGCCCCGCCAGGCCACGAAAGTCGCACTTCTGGATCCGGTCGTCGATGACCGACAGCGGCACTTTCATCGTCTGTGAATGGTTGCGGGCCGTGGCGTAGATCGAGTAGTCGCCGACCGGAAGCCGCAGCTCGTAGCGCCCATCGACGCCCAGTGTCCAGGCATAAGGCTTGCCGGATTTTTCGACCACGACCACAGGCTGTGCGATAGGCCGGCCGTCGCGCCCGCTTACCCGGCCGCGAATTGTTCCCGCGGGCAGATTCCGGCGGGTAATTTCCGCCGCCACCACCGGCGCCAGATCGCCACTCGCCCCAACCTGGAGCCAACCCGCAAACTGGCGGCTCTCGCCCGGTGCCAGGCTGTGGCGGCGATACAGGTCGAGCGAGCCGTGCGCGATGTCGGTGAGAAAGGGCGCATGCAGTGCGATCATCCAATCCGCGTCATAAGCCACGGTCCGATCCGAGAGTGCGGCTGCGGCGCTGCCGTGTTCCACCCCTTCCAGACCGGGAACACCCAGGCGGTAGCCGCTGTTCGGCCACAGTGTCAGTCCTGACAGCAAATCCGGCAGCGACGCGCTACCGCCGTTGGTCATGGTGGTCTGGATCTCGACGTGGTCGGCAAGGGCCCGCAGGGTGTAAACGGTGGTGACCGTCACCGCGCCCCAGTCCCGGGCGCTGCGGATCACCACCTGCTGCGGCCCACGCTCGGTGATCTCGACCTTGGTGTAGGTGTTAGGCCAGGCCGACCAGTTGTCCGGAATGAAATCGGCGAATACCACCCGATCGCGGCCGATCTTCCCGTGGCTCACCGGCGCCAGGTCAACCAGGGCACCGCGCGGCACGCCGTAGGGCACGTTCGAGTGCACCGCCAGCGCAAAGGCCAGGTGCTCATTGACCACGGTGATATCGCCGGCGGCCCGCGCGTCGCCAGCAGGGATGGGTGTGGGGCCGACGAACACCGTTACCGCCGCCTGCGCGGGCAGCGCCGTTGCGAACCAGAGTGCCGCGATCGCGCTCAGGGCGGAAGCGGGGCCAGCGGACCGAGTCACCATCGCGCCAGCATGGGCCAGAGCGCGCGGCAATTCCAGCCGAAACGCCGTGCTAAGCTAGCCCGCAGCCGCTGGAGCCGTCCGTGGACGACAACGACATTGTCATCGAAGCGTGGAATACCGTGCTGTTCGACAAGTTCCTGCGCTTCAAGCATCTGCTGATCGCGGGGCTGGCCGGACATAGCGATGAGGTGCTGTCGCGTCAGCTGTTCCCGCGCGGTGCGCGCGTGCTCGACGTCGGTTGCGGGTTCGGTGACAGCACCGTGCGCATCGCCGGCGAAGTGGGTCCGCAGGGCGCCGCGGTCGGCACCGACTGCGCCGCCAAATTCATCGCCATGGCCGAACAGGATGCGCGCGTGGCTGGCATCGGCAACGCGTCATTCTTTTGTGCCGATTCGCAATGTGACGATCTGCGCGGCCCCTACGATCACGCCTTCGCTCGCTTCGGCACCATGTTCTTCATGATGCCGGGCGCCGCGCTGCGCAACATCCGCAAAGCGCTCAAGCCCGGCGGCGTGTTCACCCAGATCGTATGGCGCAAGCGCGAGGACAATCCCTGGCTGCACGATGCGGAACTGTGCGTGCGCGGCATCGTCCCGGTGGTATCTCACGAGGAGACCAACCAGGTGCACTGCGGTCCTGGTCCGTTCTCGATGGCGGGCCCCGACATGGTCAGCTCGATGCTCAAGGCGGCCGGGTTCGACGCCATCCGTTTCGAGCGCTTCGACACCGATATCTGCATCGGACGCGATCTCGAGGATGCAATTGAGTTCGCGATGGCGCTGGGGCCGGCCGGCGAGATCATCCGGCTCGCGGGCGAGGAGGGCGAGCGGCTGAAGCCGCAGGTGGTCACGGCGCTCCGCCACACGCTGTCGCGCTACGTGCGCGAGCGCGGCGTTTGGGCACCGTCGAGTACCTGGTTTATCACCAGCCGCAACGCCGGTTAGCAAGCTGCGCGGATGGCGTGCGCAGCGGGCCTTGGGCCGGTCGGGAGCGATCAGAGTTGAATTCCGGGGGTCCAAAGCACTAGAATCCGCCCCCGGTGGCCGGAGCGGTCTGGTGAGGCGGTTCCGTGCAGTCGCAGATGGTGCGGCCTAGAGCTTGATTTGAAAGCCCCACTTGGGGCTTTTTGCGTTTTGGTGGGCCGCTGGCCCTTTTTTTTGGCTTTGGGTTGGCTGGGCGGCCGGGGTATGTCATGGCGGCGGTCTGCGCGAGAAGCTGATCGGGCTCGTGGAGCCGCTGCTCGGCGAACCTGGGCTACGAGCTCGTCGAGCTGGAGCTGTCGGCGGGCCGTGGCGCGGGAATGCTGCGGGTGTACATCGACCGGCCGGAGGGCGTAGGCATCGAGGACTGCGAGCGGGTGAGCCGCGAGATCTCGGCGCTGCTCGACGTGCACGATCCGATACCGACGGCCTACCGGCTCGAAGTGTCGACGCCGGGCCTCGACCGGGTGCTGCGCACGCCGGCGCATTTTGCGCGCTTTGCGGGTGCGCGGGTGGAGCTTGAGCTGGCGGCGCCGCGCGACGGGCGGCGGCGCTATACGGGCCGGTTGGCGCAGGTGGGCGCGACCGGCATTGAATTGACAGTGGATGGCGCGCAGGTGCCGTTGGCGTTACGCGGACATATTCCGCGCGCGGCTGGTTCCGGAGTGGCCGGACACCGCGAGTAAAGGTAGAAAGCGATGAACAAGGAAATCCTCCTGGTGGTCGACGCCGTCTCGAACGAGAAGGGCGTCGACAAGGAAATCATCTTCGAGGCGCTCGAAGCCGCGCTCGCGGCTGCGGCGCGCCGCAAGCACAGCGAGCTGTGGGACGTGCGCGTCGCGATCGACCGCAAGACCGGCGAGTACGAGACCTTTCGCCGCTGGAAAGTGTTCGCCGACGATTCGCGCGAGATCGAGAACCCGGAGGCCGAGCTGCGGCTCGAGGACGGGCTCGACATCGACAAGAACGTGCAGAGTCGGCGGCTACGTCGAGCAGCCGATGGAATCGGCGGCCTTCGGCCGCATCGCCGCGCAGCAGGCCAAGCAGGTCATCGTGCAGAAAGTGCGCGAGGCCGAGCGCGCGCAGGTGGTCGAGCAGTACACAGGATCGCGTCGGCACGCTGGTCAGCGGCGTGGTCAAGCGCATCGACCGCAACGGCATCTACGTCGATCTCGGCAGCAACGCCGAGGGCTTCGTGCCGCGCAGCGACATGATCGTGCGCGAGCAGCTCAAGCCGCAGGACCGCGTCAAGGCCTTCCTGCAAGGAAGTGCGCGCCGAGCCGCGCGGCCCGCAGCTGTTCCTGACGCGCACCGCGCCGGAATTCCTGATCGAGCTGTTCAAGCTCGAAGTGCCGGAAGTCGGCCAGGGCCTGATCCAGATCCTCGGCCGCGGCCCGCGATCCGGGCATTCGCGCCAAGATCGCCGTCAAGAGCAACGATCCGCGCATCGATCCGGTCGGCGCCTGCGTCGGCATGCGCGGCTCGCGCGTGCAGGCGGTCTCCAACGAGATCGCCGGCGAGCGCGTCGACATCATTCCCTACGACGAGAATCCGGCGCAGTTCGTCATCAACGCGATGTCGCCGGCCGAAGTGCAGTCGATCGTCGTCGACGAGGAGAAGCACGGCATGGACATCGCCGTGGCCGAGGACAAGCTGTCGCAGGCCATCGGCCGCGGCGGCCAGAACATCCGCCTCGCCAGCCAGCTGACCGGCTGGGAACTCAACGTCATGACCGAGTCGGACGCCGAGACCAAGAGCGAAACCGAGTCGAAGGCGCTGATCGCCGTGTTCATGAAGCAGCTCGACGTCGACGAGAACGTCGCCAGCATCCTGGTGCAGGAAGGCTTCTCGACCATCGAGGAAGTGGCCTACGTGCCGGCCGCCGAGCTGGCGGGCATCGAGGAATTCGACGAGGACATCATCAAGGAACTGCGCAACCGCGCGCGCGACGTGCTGCTGACGCAGGCGATCGCCAGCGAGGAATCGCTGGACGCGGCGATGCCGACCGAGGACCTGCTGACGCTCGAGGGCATGAGTCCGGATCTGGCGCTGGCGCTGGCGCGGCGCGGCGTGCGTTCGCGCGAGGACCTGGCCGACCAGGCGGTCGACGACCTGGCGGACATCGAAGGCCTGTCGGCCGAAGAGGCCGGGAGCCTGATCATGAAGGCGCGCGCGCCGCTGTTCGGGGCCCAGAACCATGGCTGAGGTCACGGTCAGTCAATTCGCCGAGGCGCTGAAGGTGCCGGTCGACAAGCTGCTGGCGCAGCTCGACCAGGCCGGCATCGCCGTCTCGGGCGCCGACGGCCTGATCAGCGAGGACGCCAAGCTCGAGCTGCTGACGCACCTGCGCCGCAGCCACGGCAGCGGCGCGGCCGCGGAAGGCTCGGCGCCGGCGCGCATCACGCTCAAGCGCAAGACGCAGAGCGAGCTGAAGCTGGCCAGCACGCAGGGGCGCGCACGCACGGTCAATGTCGAAGTGCGCGTCAAGCGCACCTACGTCAAGCGCGACGTGCATCGAGGAACAGAACCGCGCCGCGCAGGAGCAGGTCGACGCGCAACGACGCGAGGTCGAAGCGGCCCAGCAGGCCGTCGATCGCGAAGGCCGAGGCCGAGCGGCGCGAGCGCGAATCGCTGGAGTCGGCGAATCGCCGGCTGATCGAGGAAGAACAGGCCCGGGTCCGCGCGCAGGAAGAGGCGCGCCGCCAGGCAGAGCTGCGGGCCCAGGAAGAAGCGAGCGGGCGCGGCGTGGTGGCGCCGAGCCGCGCCGCGAAGAGCCGGCGCGGCCGGCCCACGCGCCGGCGCGCGAAAAGCCGAAGCCGAAGGCGGCAGAAGAAGCCCGCCCGAAATTTGGCGGCCGCCAGGAATTGCACATTGCCGGCGACGTCAGCGCGCGGCACAAGAAGAAGAAGCGGCTCAAGGCGCGCACTGCGCCGGCCGATGCCGAGCAGCGCCACGGCTTCGAGAAGCCGACCGCGCCGGTCAAGCGCGATGTGGCGATCGGCGAGACCATCACGGTCGCCGACCTGGCGCAGAAGCTCGCGATCAAGGCCACCGAAGTCATCAAGGTGCTGATGAACATGGGCGTGATGGCGACCATCAACCAGGCCATCGACCAGGACACGGCGATCCTGGTGGCCGAGGAACTGGGCCACAGCGCCACCGCCGTCAAGGAAGAGCAGATCGAGGCCGACCTGCAGGGCCTGGATGCGGACGAGCGCAGCTCGAGACCCGTGCACCGGTGGTCACGGTCATGGGCCACGTCGATCACGGCAAGACCTCGCTCCTCGATTTCATCCGCCGCACCAAGGTCGCCTCGGGCGAGGCGGGCGGCATCACGCAGCACGTCGGCGCCTATCACGTGCAGACGCCGCGCGGCATGATCACGTTCCTCGATACCCCGGGCCACGCGGCCTTCACCGCGATGCGCGCCCGCGGCGCCAAGGTCACCGACGTCGTGGTGCTGGTGGTCGCGGCCGACGACGGCGTCATGCCGCAGACCATCGAGGCCATCCAGCATGCGCGCGCGGCAGGCGTGCCGATGGTGGTCGCGGTCACCAAGGTCGACAAGCCGGACGCCGATCCGGAGAAGGTGCGCAACGAGCTGGCCAAGCAGGAAGTCATCCCCGAGGAATGGGGCGGCCAGAACATGTTCGTCAACGTCTCGGCGCGCACCGGCGCCGGCGTCGACCAGCTGCTCGAGGCGATCCTGCTGCAGGCCGAGGTGCTGGAGCTCAAGGCGCCACGTGGCGGTCCGGCGATGGCCTTCGTGGTCGAGGCCAGCATGGAGAAAGGGCCGCGGCGCGGTCGTCACGGCGCTCGTCAAGAAGGGTACGCTGAAACGCGGCGACTACATTTTGGCGGGCAGTGAATTCGGTCGCGTGCGCGCGATGTTCGACGAGGCGGGCAAGCCGGTCGAGGAGGCGCCGCCGTCGGTGCCGGTCGTGGTGCTGGGGCTTTCAGGCGCGCCCAACGCCGGCGACGAGCTGCTGGTGGTGGAGAACGAGCGGCGCGCGCGCGAAGTCGCGCTGCATCGGCTCGGCAAGACGCGCGATGTCAAGCTCGCCAAGCAGGGCGCGCGCAGTGAGGACGTGTTCTCGACCCTCGGCGAGGCCAAGGTCGGCCAGGTCGCCGTGCTCATCAAGACCGACGTGCAGGGCAGCGCCGAAGCGCTGCGCGATGCGCTCAACAAGCTCTCGACCGACGAAGTGGCGGTACGCATCATCGCCAGCGGCGTCGGCGGCATCACCGCTTCCGACGTGCAACTCGCCGCCGCTTCCAAGGCCCGCGTCATCGGCTTCAACGTCCGCGCCGACAGTGGCGCGCGCGAGGCGGTCAAGGAAACCGGCGTCGAAATCCGCTACTACAGCATCATCTACGAAGCCATCGATGACGTGAAGCAGCTGATGAGCGGCCTGCTGGCGCCCGAGATCAAGGAGACCATCGTCGGCGTCGCCCAGGTGCGCGATGTGTTCCGCTCGAGCAAGTTCGGCGTGGTGGCGGGGTGCCTGGTGACCGAGGGTGCGGTGAAGCGCAACAATCCGATCCGCGTGCTGCGCGACAACGTGGTGATCTTCGAGGGCGCGCTCGAATCGCTCCGGCGCTTCAAGGACGATGTGGGCGAAGTGCGCGCCGGCACCGAATGCGGCATTGGCGTGAAGAACTACCAGGACGTGCGGGCCAACGACCAGATCGAGTGCTATTCGCGCACTGAAATCATCCGTACGATCCAGTAGCCCGGCCACGGGCGCAAGCAAATGCCGCAGCACAACTCGCGTCACCAGCGGATCGAGGCGCAGATGCAGCGCACGCTCGCGGCGCTGGTGCCGCGCGCGGTGAAGGATCCGCGCGTCGGCAACCTGACGATCACCGCGGTTTCGCTGCTCGAAGACCTGAGCGCGGCGCGCGTGTGGTTCCTGCCCTTCGGCCAGGACCGCAACGCCGACGAGCATGCTGGCCGGGCTGCACAGCGCGGCCGGATTCCTGCGTGGCGAGGTGGCGCGCCAGCTCGGGCTCCGGCATGCGCCGCGGCTCGAATTCCAGCTCGACACGGCGCTCGAACAGGCGCAATCGCTCACCCAACTGATCAACACGGCGGTGGCCACGGACAAGGCGCTGGAAGACGCCGGCGCCGCCAGGGCGGGGTCCGGCGCGGTGCCCGGCGATGAGCCCTGACACGCCCGCGCTGTGCGGGATCCTGCTGCTCGACAAACCCCTCGGATTGACCTCGAACGCCGCCCTGCAGCGCGTCCGCCACCTGCTCGGGCGGCCGAAAGCCGGGCACACCGGGAGTCTGGACCCGCTGGCGACCGGCATGCTGCCGATCTGCATCGGCGAGGCCACCAAGCTAGCCGGCGCGCTGCTGGCCGGCGCCAAGGGCTACACGGTGTCCATGCGGGTCGGCGAGCGCACCGCCACCGGCGATGCCGAGGGCCAGGTCATCGAGCGCTGTCCGGTGCCGGTTCTGGATCGGCGTGGCGATTGCCGCGGCGCTGGCGAGCCAGCGCGGCCGCCAGCAGCAGGTTCCGCCGATGTATTCAGCGCTCAAGCGCGACGGGCAGCCGCTCTACAAGCTGGCGCGAGCGGGCCTGAGCGTCGAGCGCGCGCCGCGCGAGATCGAGATCCTGGTGCTCGAGTTGCTGGATTTCACGGCCGATACGGTGCGATTGCGGGTCGAGTGCTCAAAGGGCACCTACATCCGGACGCTGGTGGAGCAGCTGGGCGTGCGACTGGGGAGCTGTGCCGCACGTGATCGCGCTGCGGCGCGATTTTGTCGAGCCGTTCCGGGATGAGCCGATGCACACGCTGGAGCAGCTCGAGGCTATGGCGGGCGCGCCGCCGCTGCTGGACGCCGACCTGGCCGTTGGCTCACCTGCCGGCCCTGACGCCTGTCGGCCAGCCAGTCGCGGCCATTTCCTATGGCCAGGCGATCGCGGCCCCTGGGGTTCCCTTGGGTGAGTTGCGGCTTTATGACGCCTTCCGGGCGGTTCCTGGGGCTGGGCACGGGCGCTGGCGGGCGGCTCGGTCACGCCCACGCGGCTGTTTGCGACGGCCATCGCGCAGGTCCGTAACTGACTGTTCCGCTTGAGGGTTGGGAACGCTCCCGCTACAATGCGCGGCTTCAAAATACGGGTCACATATCGGAACCAGAGGGTTTTCGCGTAATGGCTTTGTCCACGGAAAAGAAGGGCGACGTGCTCGCCCAATATCGCCGGGATCCCAAGGATACCGGCTCGCCTGAAGTCCAGGTTGCGCTGCTCTCGGAGCGCATCAACGGCCTGAGCGAACACTTCACGCACCCACAAGGCAGATCACTCCTCGCGTCGCGGCCTCGTGCGCATGGTGAACCAGCGGCGCAAGCTCCTGGATTACCTCAAGGCCACCAAGCCCGCGAGCTACCAGCAGGTGGTCGAGCGCCTTGGCCTGCGCCGCTAGCGCGGCGCCTGCGGTGCGCAGTGCGCGCCGCGCTCCACTTCCTTTACTCCATTCAGAATTCCGAGGGTTGAAGCGTGACTGTCTTCAAAAAATCTTTTGCATTCGGGCCCCATAACGTAACCATCGAAACCGGCGAGCTGGCGCGTCAGGCCAACGGCGCCGTGCTCGTGACCATGGGCGACACCGTCGTGCTGGTCACCGCCTGCGCCGAGGCGCAGCCGCGTCCCGGTCGTGATTTCTTCCCGCTCACCGTCAATTACCAGGAAAAGACCTACGCCGCGGGCAAGATCCCGGGCGGCTTTTTCCGCCGCGAAGGACGTCCTACCGAGCGCGAGACGCTCACCTCGCGCCTGATCGACCGGCCGATACGGCCGCTGTTCCCGGATGGTTTCCTCAACGACATCCAGGTCGTCGCGACGGTGCTGTCGCTCGATCCGGAAATCCTCGCGGACGTGCCCTCGATGCTCGGCGCCTCGGCCGCGCTGTGCCTGTCGGGCGTACCCTTCAAGGGACCGATCGGCGGCGCCCGCGTCGAGTTATCGCAACGGCCAGTACGAACTGAACCCGAATCGCACCGACCTCGCGGCCTCGCAGCTCGACCTCGTCGTCGCCGGCACTGCGCACGCCGTGCTGATGGTGGAATCGGAAGCCTCGGGCCTGTCGGAAGACATCATGCTCGGCGCAGTGGTCTACGGCCACCAGCAGATGCAGGTCGCCATCAAGGCGATCAATGAACTGACTGCCGAAGCCGGCAAGCCCCGCTGGGCCTCGCCCGCGGAAGCGAAAGACACGGCACTCGAGCAGGCCGTCAGCGGCAAGGCGCTGGCGTCGCTGAACGCGGCCTACCTGCATGACCGAGAAGCAGCAGCGTCAGGCGCGCCTCAAGGAAATCAAGGCCGAGCTCGTCGCGGCGCTGGCCACCGGCGATGCCCCGCAATTCAAGGCCGATCAGATCGGCGATGAATTATTCCGGCTCGAAAGCAAGATCGTCCGCGACCGCATTCTCGATGGCAAGCCGCGCATCGACGGGCGCGACATGAAGACCGTGCGGCCGATCACCGTCAAGGTCGGCGTGCTGCCCCGCACGCATGGTTCCGCGCTATTCACGCGCGGCGAGACGCAGGCGCTGGTCACGACGACGCTGGGCACGACGCGTGACGCGCAGATCATCGACGCGCTCGAAGGCGATCGCCGCGAGCGATTCATGCTGCACTACAACTTCCCGCCGTTCTCGGTCGGCGAGACTGGCATGATGGGGAGCCCCGAAGCGCCGCGAAATCGGCCACGGCAACCTGGCGCGCCGCGGCATCAACGCCATGATGCCCGACATGGCGGCATTCCCGTATGTCATCCGCGTGGTGTCGGAAATTTTTGAATCGAACGGTTCGAGCTCCATGGCCAGCGTGTGCGGCACGAGTCTGGCGCTGATGGACGCTGGCGTGCCGGTCAAGGCGCCGGTAGCGGGCGTGGCCATGGGCCTGGTGCTCGAAGGGAGCCGCTTCCAGGTGCTGACCGACATCCTCGGCGACGAAGATCACCTCGGCGACATGGATTTCAAGGTGGCCGGTTCGCGCGAAGGCATCACCGCGCTGCAGATGGATATCAAGGTCGAGGGCATCACGCCCGAGATCATGCGCGTCGCGCTGGCGCAGGCGCGCGATGGCCGCCTGCATATCCTCGGCTGAGATGGCCAAGGTGCTCAGCACGCACGCGCGACAAGATGTCCGAGTGGGCGCCGTCGATCATCATCATGAAGATCGACCCGGAAAAAATCCGCGACGTCATCGGCAAGGGTGGCGCGGTGATCCGCCAGATCACCGAAGAAACGGGCACCACGATCGATATCGAAAACGACGGTACGGTCAAGATCGCCTCAGTGATCGGCACCGCGGGCCGCGAGGCCCAGCGTCGGGTCGAGCTCATCACCGCCGATGTTGAAGTCGGCCGCATCTACGAAGGCAAAGTCGCCAAGCTGATGGATTTCGGCGCCTTCGTCACGATTTTGCCGGGACGCGATGGCCTGGTGCATATCTCGCAGATCTCGGAGGAGCGCGTCGAGCGCGTCGCCGACAAGCTGCGCGAGGGCGATGTCATCCACGTCAAGGTGCTGGAGGTCGACCGGCAGGGACGTGTGCGCCTGTCGATGCGCGACGTCGGCCCAGCTTAGTTCGGGACCCGCAGGCTCGCTTCCAGCGAAGCCGCGGTCGCCGCGGCGGGTGTCAGGTCGTAGCTGCGTATCAGCTCGGTGAGAAAGGCCTCGCTGAGGCGGGATGATGCGCCCAGTTCCAGCTCGGCCACGACCTGCAGCAACACGCTGCGGGTGATATCCGCACCGCTCCGCTGTTCGACGATGCGTGGCCGGATACGGTTGGCGATCAGCGCCCGCACGTCCTCAATCGTGATGTAGCGACTGAGCTCGGTGTCGTACAGGCGCCGATTTGGGTATTTCTTGATCAGGCGCGGCTCGCTCATCGCACACCTCCCGGCAAGAGTCCCTACCTTATCAATCGGCCGGCAGCCTTGCTACACCGCGCAGGGCAGCCAGGCGCCAGTGGCCGATCGCCCAGCCCCACAACTCGGGCAGGGGCGCCCGGGCCAGGGCGGGCGGCGGGTCCTGGTGCAGCAGCGCCAGCACCCGCCATAGCAGTTCCGAGCCGCTGGCGCCCGTAGGAGCGACCGCACGCCTTGACTTGGAGAGCTTGGAGCCGTCGCTCTCGCAGACCAGCGGCAAGTGAGCATAGCGGGGCTCGGGCAGCGCCAGCGCCCGTAGTAAAGATCGCTGCCAGCCGCTGCTTGGAAGAAGGTCTGCGCCGCGCACCACGTCCGTGACACCCTGGTCCGCGTCGTCGACGACCACGGCCAGCTGGTAGGCATAGAGGCCGTCGCGGCGACGGATGATCGGGTCGCCCAGTGCCGACGAATCGACATCGACGAGGCCCTGCAGGCGGTCCGTGAAGGGTGCCACCGGGCTCAAGTCGGTGCGAAGCCGCGTAGCCATGGCTCCACTTCGCTGCGGCCCGCCGCGGCAGGTGCCAGGGTAGCCACCGGCGTCATCGCTCGCCCCCAGGTCACGTCGCGTGCAACTGCAGGAGTAGGCCAGGCCGCGGGCAGCGAGCCGCTCGATGGCTTCCTGGTACAGAGCCAGGCGTCGGCTCTGGTAGACCACCGGGCCGTCCCAGCCAGAAGCCAAGCTGGTCGAGCGTCACGCAGGATCGCGTCGGCGGCACCAGGGACTTCGCGGGGTCGGTCGAGATCTTCCATGCGCAGCAGCCACCGGCTACCGTGCTGGCGGGCGTCAAGAAAGCTGGCGGTGGCGGTCGCGAGCGACCCCAGATGCAGTGCGCCGGTCGGCGAGGGCGCAAAACGGCCCGTCCCGGCCTCGCGTAGCGCCCGATCAGTCCACGATAACGGTCGTCGCGGTCACCGTACTGGCGCTCGCGGCGTTCGCGGCGCTCCTGCGCCTCCAGGCTCAGGGTAGCGACCGGGCGCGCCTCGAGCCGCTTGATGCCGATCTCCTCGCCCGTCTCGAGGCAGTAACCGTAGCTCCCGTCCTCGACGCGCTTGAGCGCGTCGTCAATCTTGCGGATGAGCTTGCGTTCGCGGTCGCGGGTGCGCAGCTCGAGGCTGAATTCCTCTTCCTGGGTCGCGCGATCGTTCGGGTCGGGGAAATTGGCCGCCTCGTCCTTCATGTGGGTCACGGTGCGGTCTACTTCCATCATCAGATCGTGCTTCCAGCTGGTCAGAATCTGCTGGAAATGGCCCGAGTTGCTGCTTGCCCATGTACTGCTCGCCGCGGCGGGCTACGTAGGGCTTGACGTTGCGCGGCCCCGCCAGCAGGCTGCTGGGATCAGCGCCATCGCCATCATCGGCATCGCCCGCCGCGCGTACCCCGGTACGCACAGTCGTGATGACAGGGAGCGGCGGAGTGCGAGCCGGCCCGGCGGATGTGCGCACCGGCCCGTTGGCCTTGCCTGGGCGCTCAGGCGCCGCCGTCGTGGCCTTGGCGCTCGGCCGCGTCACCACGGCGCGCGCGGCGGGGCGTGCTGCGGCACGCGCCGCCGGGCGGGCTGCAGGGCGGGCGGCTGCGCGGTGCATGGACGCCGGCGCCTTGCGGGGTTCAGCCCGGTGTGCGGCCGTCTTGCGCGCAGCGGTGCGGGCAGGCGCCTTGGCGGCTTTCCGAACTTTGGACGCAGGCTTTTTGCTGGCCATCTCGCGCTCCTGGCGGGCGGAATCAGGGGTACTTGGAATTTTCGAGCGCGCGATTATACCGGGGGCTACTGCGCTGTACAGTGCGGGCCCCAGGGGCGCGCTGCCAGCCACTTTGGCGCCCGGATTTGACCCGTCAGGGTAGGGTGATCGGGACGGGTGGCGCCCAGTTCGGGTCGCGGTGCTCGGCCACCACGCTGGTGGTGATGCCACCGCGGACGTTGAACCGCGCCGTCAGGCGCATGAATCGGGGCTGGAGTGCGCCGGCGAGTTTCGCCAGGATCTCGTTAGTCACGGCCTCGTGAAAGGCGCCGCGATCTCGGAACGACCATATATAGAGCTTGAGCGACTTGAGCTCGACGCACAGCTGGTCGGCCACGTATTCGAGCTCCAGCGTGGCGAAATCGGGCTGCCCGGTGCGCGGACACAGGCAGGTGAATTCCGGCATGGTCATGCGGATGGTGTAGTCCCGCTCCGGGGCCGGGTTGGGAAAGGTCTCGAGGCGGGTGGCGGGCTGCGTGGACATGTTTGGGGGATAATCTACACTACCGGTGCGGGCTGCCGCACCCCCATGGGCTAACGGAATATCTGATGCGACTGAGCAAGATCCGACTCGCAGGGTTCAAATCCTTCGTCGATCCGACCACGGTGCAATTGCCGAGCAACCTGACCGGCGTGGTGGGCCCGAACGGCTGCGGCAAGTCGAACGTCATCGACGCGGTCCGCTGGGTAATGGGTGAATTGTCGGCGCGGCACCTGCGCGGCGAATCGATGGCGGATGTCATATTCAATGGCTCCAGCTCGCGCCAGGCCATCGGTACCGCCTCGGTCGAACTCGTGTTCGACAACGCCGATGGCAAGATCGGTGGCGCCTATGCGAGCTATGCCGAGGTCTCGCTCAAGCGCGTGGTCGCACGCGACGGGAGCTCGAGCTATTTCATCAACGGTGGCCGTTGCCGGCGCAAGGACATTACCCAGCTGTTCCTCGGCACCGGCCTGGGCTCGCGCAGCTACGCGATCATTGAACAGGGCATGATCTCGCGTGTCATCGAGGCCCGCGCGGACGACATGCGCGCTTTCATCGAGGAGGCGGCCGGAATATCCCTGTATAAGGAGCGCCGCCGCGAAACCGAGGGGCGGATCGCCGATACCCGCGAAAATCTCGCCCGTGTCCAGGACCTGCGTGACGAGGTCGAAAAGCAGATCCGTCACCTGCAGCGGCAGGCGGCCTCGGCGCGCCGCTACCAGGAATTGCGCAGCCGCGAACGCACGCTCACCGCCGAACTGCTGGCGCTGCGCATGCGTGAGCTCGATGGCGGCACGGCGGTGCAGGATGCCGCCACGCGTGCGGCTGAACTGGTCATGCAGCAGGAGCTGGCTGAGCAGCGCTCCTGTGAGGCCGGTCTCGAAAAGCAGCGTGAGTTCCACGCCGAGCTGGGCGCGGCGCTGGGTGTGGTGCAGGCGCGATTCTACGAGCTGGGCGCAGAAGTGACGCGCACCGAAGAGAACATCCGCTACACCAGCGAATTGCGCCATCGCCAGCGTCAGGATCTGGCCCAGACCGCCAGCACGCTGGTTGAAGTGGGCGGGCAGATCATCACGGACCAGGAGCGCGTGGCCCAGCTGCAGGCCGAGATCGCGCAGCTGGCCCCGGAACTGGCGACGCTCCACGCCGCCGAGCAGGCTGGCACCGAGTCTCTCGCCGCGGCCGAGGCGCAGTTCGCGGCCTGGCAGGAGCGCTGGGAGGCCTTCAACCGCGAGCTCGGCGCGGCGCGCCAGGGAAGCGGGGTGGAGGCGGCGCGGATCGAACAGCTTGATGGCCAGCTGCTGCGCCTTCAAGGGCAGGCCGATCGCCTGACACTTGAACATGAATCCGTCGGCCGTCAGCAATCCGATCCGGCCCTTGATGCACTCCTGCAGCGCGAAGGCACTGCCGGGCAGCGTGCCCTGGCGCTGGAGGCGCGCCTCAGCGCGTTGCTTGCCGAAGCTCATGGGCAGCGCGGCCAGCAGCGGGAGAGCGAACTGCGGCTCGAGGAGTTGCGCACGCGCCGTGATCGCGCGCGGGCCGAATTCATGTCGCTCGAAGCACTGCAGCAGGCTGCATTGGGTGAAAAGGATCCTTCGGCGGCGGCGTGGCTCGATGGTTTTGGCGCTCGTTCCGGGCGCGGTGTGCCGACGCGCGTCGCGGCCGCGCTGACCGTCGATTCCGGCTGGGAGCACGCGGTCGAAACGGTAATGGGCGACTACCTGGAGGCGGTGTGCGTCGGCGACCTTGACCAGCTGGCGGACGAACTGCAGCGGCTCGAACAGGGCACTTTGTCGTTCCTCGAGACCGCCGGCGCCGGCGGCGCGGGACGAGCCGGTACGCTGGCGGCGCGGGCGCGCGGCCCGGAGGCCGCGCTCACCATGCTGGGCAGGGTCCACACCTGCGACACCCTGGCACAGGCGTTGCGCGAGCGGCGTCGCCTGCAGCCCGGTGAGTCCCTGGTTACGCCGGCGGGCGAATGGCTCGGACGCGACTGGCTGCGCCTGCGCCGCGGTGGCGATCCGCATGCCGGGGTGCTGGAGCGTGCCCAGCGTCTCAAGTCGCTGGGCGGTGACTGTGATGAGGCTGCGGCGGAAGTGCAGACCGCCGAAGCCGCGCTGGAAGCCCAGCGTACGCAGGCACAGGACACCGAACGCGCGCGCGATGAAGCGCAGGCGCAGATTCAGGCCACGCACCGCGAGCACGGTGAGCTGCGCGCGCAACTGGGCGCCATGCAGGCGCGTCTTGATGAGGCGCAGTTGCGCCGTCTCCGGCTCGAAGGCGATCGCAATGAAGTCGACTCGGAGCTGGCACGAGCGCGCGCCGGCCTGGCCCAGGCCCGCGCGGCGCATGCCGCGGCGCTGGCTGAGCTGCAGCGGCTCGATGCCCAGCTGCCGTTCCTGACCGACGAGCGCGAGCGGCATCGCGAACGCACCGCTGCTGCGCGCGTTACGGCGCAGGCCGCGCAGCTGCAACTGCGTGACGCGCTCATCCGGCACGAGAGCCGCCGCTCGACGCTCGCATCGATGCTCACCACTGCCGCGCGCCTGATCGAACAGCGCGCACAGCTGGTGCAGCGGCACGAGAGCCTGAACGCCGAGTTGGCCGATGGTGACGCGCCAATCCATGAGTTGCAGGCGCGGCTCCACTCGACGCTCGACCGCCGGCTCGAAGTGGAAGCCGACCTGGGCAACGCACGTCAGGCGCTCGAGGATGCCGATCGTGAGCTACGCGCGCTCGAGCAGCGGCGCCTCGGCGCTGAACAGCGCGTGGTCGCTGCCCGGCAGGAGATGGACAATGCGCGCATGCAGGCGCAGGAATCGCGCGTGCGCCATGAGTCGCTGGCGGAACAATTTGCCGAGACTCGCTTTGACCTGGCGGATATTACTGCGGCGCTGGCCGCCGATGCGCTCGTGGCCGACTGGGAAACGCGCCTCGAGGAGGTGCGTGCCGACATCGAGCGCCTCGGGCCGGTCAATCTCGCGGCGATCGAGGAGTTGCAACAGCAGTCCGAGCGCAAATCCTACCTCGATCGCCAGTACGCCGACGTGAATGATGCGCTGACTACGCTCGAAGACGCGATGAAGCGCATGGACAAGGAGACGCGGGCGCGCTTTGAAGATACGTTCAACCGCGTCAATGCCGGGCTCAAGGAGAAATTCCCGCGCCTGTTCGGCGGTGGGCATGCCTATCTCGAGCTGGTGGGCGACGATCCGCTGGCAGCCGGGGTTGCGGTGATGGCGCGCCCGCCGGGAAAGCGCAACAGTACGATTTCACAGCTCTCGGGCGGCGAGAAGGCGCTCACCGCCGTGGCATTGGTGTTCTCAATCTTCGATCTGAATCCGGCGCCGTTCTGCCTGCTCGACGAAGTCGACGCGCCGCTGGACGAATACAACGTCGAGCGCTTCTGCGACATCGTCCGTGAGATGTCCAGCCGCGTGCAGTTCATCTTCATCACGCACAACAAGACCACCATGGAGATGGCTTCGCAGCTGCTGGGCGTGACCATGAACGAGCCGGGTGTGTCGCGCCTGGTGTCGGTCGACGTCGACGCGGCCGTGCGCCTTGCGGCGGTCTGAGCGATTGTGTTCTGGCTGCGCCCAATTCTGCTGCTGGCCGGCTTGCTGTTGTTGGGCAGCCTGATCTGGTTGGAGCGCCGCCGGCCGCAGCGCAGCGCGGAAGGCGGTGCGCCCCGCGCGGAGCGAACGGAGCCTACCATCGGCAGTGCTGCCGTCGCTGGCGCCAGCGCAGGGAATGAGCGCGAAACGCGCGGTCCGCCGCCGGTCATCGTGAGCGAAGCGGCAGCGCCCCTGGCGGAGCCGCCGCCACTGCTGGTCGACTGGCCGGAGGAGAAATCCCGCCGCATCGTCACGCTGCGAGTCATGCCGACGGGCCCGGATCGACTCGCAGGCCGCCTATTGCGCCTGGGTCTGGCGGCCGGCGGATTCCGCCACGGGCCGTTTGGCATTTTCCATCTGCCGGGCGACGACGGGCGCGTGATCCTGAGCGCGGCGAGCCTGGTGCGTCCGGGCATGCTTGATCCGGCCACCATGGACTTCCAGAATTATCCGGGCGTCAACATTTTTGCGGTGCTGCCGGGGCCGCTGCACGCCGAGCCGGCGCTGCAGCGCCTGGGGCAGGCCGCGCTCGAACTCGCCGGGCGCGTCGCGGGCCGCGTTCAGGATGACACCGGGGCGCCGTTGAGTGCGGCCGAGAGTGGTGAGTGGCGGCGCAGGATCCTCGGCGCCTTGGGCCAGGCAGCTGCGCCGACGGAGCCGAGGGATTGAACCAGCCGGTGGCGCGGGTCGCAGCGCTGCGCGCACTGCTGGCGCAGCATGATTATCGTTACTACGTGTTGGACGATCCGCAAGTGCCGGATGGCGAGTACGACCGGCTGATGCACGAACTGCGCGCACTCGAAGCTGCGCATCCGGAACTGGTGAGCGCCGACTCACCCACGCAGCGCGTCAGCGGTGTGGCGGGTGCGGCCTTCGCCGCGGCCGTGCACGGCGTGTCGATGCTCTCGCTCGACAACGCCTTTGATGACGCGGATGTCATCGATTTCGACCGGCGCGTGCGTGAGCGGCTGGCTCGCGACACCGAAGTTGAATATTTCGCCGAACCCAAGCTTGACGGCCTGGCCGTCTCGATCCGTTACCAGGACGGTGTCATGACCCGTGCCGCGACGCGCGGCGACGGCACTACCGGCGAGGACGTGACCGCCAATGTGCGCACGATACGCTCAATTCCCCTGCGCCTGAGCGGCGCCGCGCCCGCGGAACTCGAGGTGCGCGGTGAGGTGTTCATGCCGTACGCGGGCTTCCGCCGGCTCAACGCCGCGGCCGCGGCGGCGGGTGAAAAGCTGTTCGTCAATCCGCGCAACGCGGCCGCGGGCGCCTTGCGCCAACTCGATCCGGCGGTGACTGCACGGCGGCCGCTGGCGGCATTTTTCTACGCTGCCGGCACCTGGCGTGGCTCCGGGGAACCGCTAACGCAGGCACAGCTGCTGGCGCAATTTGCTGCCTGGGGCCTGTGCACCAACCCCGAGGTCCGCGTGCTCAACGGGGTGGGCGCGTGTCTTGCGTATTATCGCGCGCTCGCCGCGCGCCGCGACACCCTCGCGTACCAGATCGACGGCGTCGTCTACAAGGTCAACCAGCGGGCGGATCAGCAGGCGCTGGGGCAGGTCAGCCGGGCGCCGCGCTGGGCAATCGCCCATAAGTTTCCAGCCGACGAAGCGCTCACGATATTGCGCGAAGTGGATTTCCAGGTGGGACGGACCGGCGTGCTGACGCCGGTGGCGCGGCTCGAGCCCGTGATGGTCGGCGGTGCCACGGTCACCAATGCGACGCTGCACAACATGGACGAGATCGAGCGCAAGGATCTGCGGCTGGGCGATACGGTGATAATCCGCCGCGCCGGCGATGTCATTCCGGAATTGGTGCGTTCGCTGCCGGAACGGCGCCCGGCGGATGCACGGCGCATCGAGCTTCCTGCCCATTGCCCGGTCTGCGGCTCGCCGGTGGCGCGGGTCGCGGGCGAAGTGGCGGCGCGCTGCACGGGCGGCTTCGTCTGCGCCGCCCAGCGCAAGGAGGCGCTGCGACATTTCGCCGGTCGCCGGGCGCTCGACATCGAAGGGCTGGGAGACAAACTAATCGAGCAACTGGTCGATCGCGCCATGATTGCGACCCCGGCCGATCTTTACGTCTTGAGCCTGGCGCAGCTTGCGGAGCTCGATCGCATGGGCGAGAAGTCCGCGGCGAACG
Organism: uncultured Gammaproteobacteria bacterium; assembly: GCA_963811485.1. Classification (GTDB taxonomy): domain Bacteria; phylum Pseudomonadota; class Gammaproteobacteria; order Steroidobacterales; family Steroidobacteraceae; genus FEN-1191. The sequence goes on along the minus strand of CAWERO010000004.1, from coordinate 204,926 downwards.
TCCTGGCGGCGCTGGAGCACAGCAAGCAGACCACGCTGCCGCGGTTCCTGCATGCGCTGGGCATCCGGGACGTGGGCGAAGCGACTGCCGCGGCACTGGCGGCGCATTTTGGCACGCTCGCTGCGCTGCGCAGTGCGAGCGTCGAGCAGATACTGGAGGTGCCGGACGTCGGCCCGGTGATTGCGGCGCAGGTGCAGGCGTTCTTCGCCGCGCCGGCCAATAGCACGATCATCGAGCGCCTGATCGACGCGGGACTGCGCTGGCCTGAAGCTGCGCCCGCCGCCAGCACGGCTGGTGCGCTGGACGGAATCACCGTGGTCCTGACCGGTACGCTCGGGTCAATGACGCGCGAGCAGGCGAGCGCCGCGCTGCAGGCGCTGGGTGCGAAGCTCGGATCCGCGGTTTCGAAGCGTACGACTTACCTGGTGGCCGGCGAGGCGGCGGGGTCCAAGCTGGCGCGCGCCCGGAAGCTGGGCGTGGTTGTGCTGGACGAGTCCGGGTTGGGGCAATTGCTGCGGGGCGAACGGCCGGCCGGTTGAGCGCCGCCGCTGGGATCGAGACCGCGCTACCGGCCTGAGCGGGCCTCCAGCAATTGCAGCACCGCGGCCCGTCCCGCCGGCGAATGCACCAATAGGCCGATCACGTCGCCGGGACGCGCCCAGTCGAGCGCACAGCGTGCGGCTTCGAGCTCGCTGTGGTGCATATTGATCGCAGCTTCCGGCGTCCCCGCGCCCAGCAGGGTGGCACGAATGAGGCGCGGAATCTCGCCCGGCGCCCGGCCGCGCAGGTGGGTTGCGATCTCCTTGACCACGACGAGTTCAGGATGGAAACCGGCGACCACGCGGGCAACCTCCTCGATATCGGCGTCCAGACGGTTGCCCGCATGGCCGAGCAGCACGGCCAGGCGTCCAGCGCGGCCGCGCAGCTGCGTGGCGACCGTCAGGAAGCCGCGCAGTCCGTCCGCGTTGTGCGCGTAGTCCATCAGCACCTGCACGCCGCCGAGCTCGAAACGCATCATGCGGCCGGGGTTGTCGTTGAGTTCGGCGCCGAAGCGCGCGCAGGTTGCGGCAATCGTGGCGGGCGGGATACCGAGCGCTGCAGCTGCAAGCGCCGCGGCTGCCAGATTGGCGACGTTGTACGAGGCAATCCCGCCGATGGCCAGCGGCATCGCGGCGATCGACCCGAGATCGTGGCTGGCGCCGTCATAATCGAGCACCAGCCGCCCGCCGCGCGCACCGCACCCCGGTGCTCCCTGCTCACGGTACCTGCGCAGCGCCGGCAGGTCGGCGTCCAGCGCAAACCAAGCCAGCGGCGGGCAGGCGCCGAAGCGGCCTACCAGCTGCTGCGACTTGGCGCGCAGCAGTGCGTCGTCGGCATTCAGCACCAGCAGCCCGTCGCGCATCACGGCCGCGGCGACCGTCAGCTTGACGTCCGCCAGGGCGGCAAGATCGTGGATGCCGTACTCGCCGAAGTGATCGGTGCTGACGTTGGTGACGATCGCGACATGCGCGTGCGAGACCGCAATGCCCCGTCGCAGGATCCCGCCTCGTGCCGTCTCGAGTATGGCCGCCTCGGCACGCGGCTCGCGCAGCACGCGCCGCGTGCCCGCCGGACCGGAGTAGTCCCCGCTCACCAGCATTTCGCCGTCGAGGTACACACCGTCGGTGCAGTTCAGTCCAGTCCGCCAACCATGGGCGCGGGCGCAGGCGGCCAGGAGCCGCACCGTGGTCGTCTTGCCGTTGGACCCGGTAACCAGCGCCGTTGGGATATCGTGCAATTGATCCCAGGGCACCGCGCTGGGCTCCGGCAAGGCCTCGAGCGGAAAGCTGCGGCCGCCGCTGCCCGCGCCGAGCGTCAGCTCGCTCTCATCGAGCTGGTGCGGAAGCGCACGGGCCGCCGCCGCGGCGACCAGCGCGCGCTGGCGAGGGCGGGACTCGCGCTCCGCGAGGCGCGCAAAGCGCGCCTGCGCGGCGAACTCCTCCAGCACCGGCGGCAGCACGGTATCCGGATCGTCCGCATCGGCCAGCGCAGCCGCGTGCATGGCGCCGGCGAGAGCGCTCCAACGCGATGGTGCGCGCTCCTCAAGCGTCGCGCACAGTCCCCACTCGTTGATTTCGGTGGCCAGGAACAACAGGTCGAACGGGGCAGTGATCGCCAGCGAGGCGCCGCCCTGGTGCACGCGCGCTACGCTCTCGGCTTCAGACCAGCCAAGCTGCGCGCGGGCGCGCCCGACGCGCTCGCGCCAACCGCCAAGCAGCGCCTCATCGATCGGAACGCCGACGACTTCGAGCACGGCGCCGGTGCCGGCAAAAAACAGGTTGGCGCCGGTGAGGCGCCGCGAGTCATCGAACGGCAACACGGGCGCGGCTCAGTCTTCGGTCTCCGGCGCGAGCCGGACGCCGCGCTCATCGCGGATCAGTCCGTCGAGGCTGAAGGCGGGCGCACTGGCTTCGGCGCGCCTGGGCGCGGGCACGGCCTGCGGGGCAGCCTCTTCGCCCAGCGCCGGAGCGAGCTCCGCGGCGGCCCGTGCGGGAGCAGAGCCCACGGGTTTGAACTTGGTAATCTGCTTCCAGGAGCGCACCAGGGCATCGGCGAAAATCAGCAACAGGTCGCCGGTTGCGCCCATGCGCAAGGCGGCCTCGATGGCTTCCCCTTCGTCGGGAATGACGGAGATCTTATCGGCCGGCACGCCCGCAGCCTGCAGCGCTTGCGCCATGATGCGTGGGACCTCGTCCGGCGTGCGCTCGCGCAGGTTGTCATCGCGGCGGCAGATGTAATGGTCAAAGCGCCCGGCGACCGCCTGGGCGATGGCCACCAGGTCCTCGTCGCGCCGGTCGCCGGGACCGGCCAGCACCACGATGCGCCTGCCGCTCACCTCGAGTCGCTGCGCCAGGTCAGCCATCGCCGCCACCGCATGCGCATTGTGGCCGTAATCGAACAGCACCTTGAACGGATGTTCGTTGAACACATTCATGCGTCCGGGCGCCTGGAAGAAGGTCGAATCAAAGGTGCGCAGGCCCTGGCGAATTGCATCGAGCTTGATGCCCAGAGAGAAGGCCATGGCGGCGGCGAACATGGCGTTTTGCACGTTGTGCGTTGCCCGGCCCTCCAGCGTGGCGGGTATCAGGTGGGTCCACAGCAGCGGGATGTGGCCACCTCGATCGTAGAGCGCGATCATCTGTCCGTTTACGCCTTCCTCGAGCGCACAGGCTCTCCCGCCGGCACGGATATGTGCGCGTACCAGCGTGTGCTGCGGGTTGATGGTGACGTAGCAGATGTGCTTGGCCTCCGTATAAGCCGCCATCTTCAGCACCAGCGGATCGTCAGCGTTCAGTACCGCACAGTCGGTGGCCACTTCGACCACCACGCGCTTGACCTCGGCCAGCTGTTCGAGCGTGTCGATGCCCTTGAGGCCAAGATGGTCGGCCTGCACGTTGAGCACCGCGCCTACGTTGATCTCGTTCACGCCCATGCCGGCGCGCAGCAGGCCGCCGCGCGCGGTCTCGAGCACGGCGATGTCGATCTGTGGATCGGCCAGTACCATGCGCGCCGAAACCGGACCGGTCATGTCGCCATGCACGGTTCGCTGGCCGTTGATATAGACGCCGTCGGTGGTGGTCAGGCCGGGGGTAAAGCCGCTCATCTTGGTGATGTGCGCCAGCATGCGCGCCGTGGTGGTCTTGCCGTTGGTGCCGGTAACCGCTGCAATTGGCACGCGCGAGGCCGCGCCTGGCGGAAACAACATGTCGATCACCGGCGCAGCGACGTCCCGCGGCGTGCCTTCACTCGGCGCCACGTGCATGCGGAAGCCCGGCGCGGCATTCACCTCGCAGATGCCGCCGCCGATCTTGCGGTAGCTCTCGGTGATGTTCTTTGAAAGGAAATCCACGCCGCCCACGTCCAGGCCGATGGCGCGCACCGCGCGTTCGGCCATCTCGCGGTTATCCGGGTGGATGACATCGGTAACGTCGGTGGCGGTGCCACCGGTAGACAGGTTGGCGGTCGAGCGCAGGAACACCAGCTGGCCGGGCGCGGGCACGGCATCGGCTGCCAGACCGGCGCGCGCCAGCATCGACTGCGCCTGCGCGTCGAGCTCGAGGCGCGTCAGGACTTTCTCGTGACCGACACCGCGGCGCGGGTCCTGGTTGACGATCTCGATGAGCTGCGTGACAGTGTGTGTCCCGTCTCCTACCACATGACCAGGCGTGCGACGCGTGGCCGCAACCAGCTCGCCGTTCACCACCAGCAGCCGGTGATCGTCGCCTTCGAGGAAGGTCTCGACGATCACCGAGCGCGCGTGTTCGCGCGCCGCGAGGAAGCCTTGCGCGACTTCGGCATCGCTGCTGAGGCGGATCGAGATGCCACGCCCGTGATTGCCGTTGTAGGGTTTGGTGACCACCGGAAAGCCGATGCGCTGTGCAGCCCGGACCGCCTGGGCCTCGGTCTGCACCATCTCCTGCCGCGGCACCGGCAGGCCCAGCGTGGCAAGGATCTTGTTCGTTTCTTCCTTGTCGCTGGCGAGCTCGACCGCGATGTGAGGCGTGCGGCCGGTCACCGTGGCCTGGATACGCTGCTGGTACTTGCCGTGACCGAGCTGCACCAGCGACTGATCGTTCAGTCGCAGCCAGGGAATGCCCTTGTCCTTGGCGGCGCGCACCAGCGATGCGGTCGAGGGTCCGAGCGCGCGACGCTGTGCAAAACGGATGAATTCATCGCGGGCCGCGGGCCAGCTCCAGCCCTCGGGTACCGAGCCGGCCGGGCGGAGTGCCTCCGGCAGCAGCGAGCACAGGAGCCGGAGCCCGAGTTCGCCCGCGGCGATGCCCTCATCGCGCTGCTCGTATTCGTACACCACTGTGTAGACGCCCGGCGACCCGGCGCCGCGCGTCTTGCCAAAGGTGACTTCCTCGCCGGCCATGTTCTGCAATTCGATCGCAACGTGCTCGAGCACATGGCCAAGCCAGGTGCCGCCATCTTCGCGCATGCGGCGGAAGAAGCCGCCGGGCTCGTTGTAGGAGCAGCCGTGTTCGGCCAGGCCCGGAAGGGTCTGCGTCAGCGCGTTGACAAAGCTATCGCCCAGTCGACCGGTTGGCCAGGCCTCCAGCTCGCCCAGATCGAGGTCCAGGCGGATGACCGGAAAGTGCGCATACAGCGAGGGACCGACGTAGACCGAACGATCGAGGATACGCATGATCGTTGATTATTCCTTCTTCTGGCCCAGCCCGACGGCGGCGGCCTGGCGCGTGTGCAGATTGAAGGTCGCGCCGGCGGTGAGGATGTGTACGCGCAGCCCCAGCATGCACACCGGCTGCCCCTCGGCGACTTCGCCGATCGAGGAGTAGGTCACTTCGGAACCGTCCACGACCGTCACGCCGCCGCTTCCTTCGACTTCAATCGTCTCGTCGGGGCCGATAAAGGCGCCAGTATCTTCATCGAGGCCGATGCCAACCGCGAACGGGTTGTAGGCCAGCGCCGTGATGAGGCGCCCAAGGCGGTCGCGCTGCCGGAAGTGCTGGTCGATGATGAAGCGATTGGTGAGACCGAGGCCAGGGGCAAGCCGCACGCTGCCCGAGATCACCGCCGAGCCCTCGTCGCCGAAGGCGATCATATGCTCGCTGAGAATGCTGGCGCCGGCGCTGGTGCCGCCGACCGCAACACCGCTGTGCATTGCGCACCCGGATGAGCTTGGCCACCGGCGTGCCGCCCAGGAGCGTCGTCAGCCGCAGCTGATTGCCGCCGGTAAAGAAGATTCCGGTCGCTTCCTCGAGCCGGCGCAGGCGGCCGGCTTCCTGGCAATCGCGGCGCGTATCGAAGTCCATGGTGGCCACCTGCGAGGCACCAAGCTCGGCGAACAGCTTCTCGTAGCGCGGCCCGGTCTCGTGCATGCGGCTCGCGGTGGGAATCACCACGATGTTGGCGGCCTCGCCGCCGGAGACCCGGACGAAGCGCTCGAGGATGTGGCGGTCGTTTTCCTTGTTCTCGGCGCCGCCGATCGGCACGATCCAGCCACGCGTCTCGCCATCGGGAATCTTGCTCGGCATTCCGCGTCGCTCCTCCGGAGCCTGAAATCTCTAAGCTGGCGCGAATAATGACGGTTTGTGCGCCGTATGCAAAAGGGCGCCGCCGGGCCATCTGCCGGTATGATTGCATCTTGGTCGTTTTTAGACAAGAATACCGTCGTAATCCGACAGGCCGAGGCGTCTAAACCGCCGGTGGAAACCGTGGAATCGGATCCGATACTTCGCAAGAGTCATTTTGCATTCCTGACCTTGCCGCAATACTCGATGATCGCGCTCTCGAACGCGGTCGACCCGCTGCGCATGGCCAACAGCATCAGCGGCCACCTGGCCTACGAGTGGTCCATCGTCAGCCTGGACGGCGCGCCGGTGATGGCGAGCAACGGACTGTCGCTGTCGCCCACCCGCACGCTCGAGAGCCTCAGCCGGGTTGAGATCCTGTTCGTCTGCGGAGGCGTCGACGTACGCGACGGCGTCACACCAGCCGCTGCTGCGCGCGCTGCGCCGCTTCGCCGACCGGCGCGTGGGCATTGGCGCCCTGTGCACCGGCGGCTATGCGCTCGCGCGCGCGGGCCTCCTCGACACCTACCGCGCGACTATCCATTGGGAGAATCTCTCGGCCCTGCGCGAGGAGTTCCCGCGCGTGATGCTCAGCAACCAGGTGTTCACGATAGATCGTGACCGCTACACCGCCTCGGGCGGCATCGCACCGCTCGACCTGATGCTGCATCTGGTCAAGGGGAAGCTTGGCAATCGCGTAGCCCAGCTGATCGCCGAGCAGTTCATCGTCGATCGCGCGCGGAACGACCGGGACCAGCAGTTCGTGCCGCTGCGGGCCCAACTCGGCGCGAGCCATGAAGGGCTGATCAAGGTGGCGCAGCTGATGGAGGAGCACATCGAGAAGCCCATGGCGCTCGATGCGATTGCCCGCGCGACCGGCCTGTCGCGCCGGCAGATCGAACGGCTGTTCAAGCGCCACCTGGACTGCGTACCGAAGAAGTATTACCTGCAGATGCGCCTGCGGCGCGCGCGCGAGTTGCTGCTGCAGACGGCAATGCCGATCATGGACATCACGACTGCCTGTGGATTCCAGTCCCCACCGCACTTCTCGAAGTGCTATCGGCGCCAGTTCGGCTGTCCGCCCAGCGCCGAGCGGCAGATCCGCCACACCCATGCCGCGGCGCGTGCCCTGGCACGCGGGCCGATGCGCGGTGAACTGGGCTGAGCGCATGGTGTGATCGGGCGGGCAATTCCGCCGCTCGCCGCTAGGCGTGTCGCCTGCAGGCATGCGCCGGTCGCTATGCGACCAGCCCCCGGGGCACCTGCCACATACCATTCATGCAGCTTGCGGGAGACCGATTATGAGCGATGCAGCAGAAGGCGAATTCGACCTTAACACCTTGAACGACGAGGAACTTGCCGAGCAGGTTCACGACGATCTGTATAACGGCCTGAAGGCCGAGGTCGAGCAGGCCACGCACATCTACCTCAAGCGTGGCTGGAGCCCGGAGAAAGTGCTCAACGACGCCCTGGTCGAGGGCATGCGCATCGTCGGCATCGATTTCCGCGACGGAATCCTGTTTGTGCCCGAGGTGCTGCTCGCCGCCAATGCGATGAAGGGCGGCATGGAAATCCTGCGCCCGCTGCTGGCCGAGACCGGGGTCGAGCCGATCGGCAAGGTGGTCATCGGCACCGTCAAGGGCGATATTCACGACATCGGCAAGAACCTGGTGTCCATGATGCTCGAAGGCGCCGGCTTCGAAGTCATCAACCTCGGCATCAACAACGCGGTGGAAAAATTCCTGGCCGCGCTCGAGGAGCACAAGCCGGACATCCTGGGCATGTCCGCGTTGCTGACCACGACCATGCCGTACATGAAGGTGGTCATCGACACGCTGAAGGAGAAGGGCATCCGCAACGATTACATCGTGCTGGTCGGTGGCGCGCCGCTCAATGAGGAATTCGGCAAGGCGGTCGGCGCCGATGCCTACTGCCGCGACGCCGCCATCGCCGTGGAGACCGCCAAATCGCTGTTGCTCGCGCGCCGCAACGCCGCGCGGGCGCACTGACGCCAGGGGAGTCCCGCGCTCGTGGACGCAATGCGATCCGGCGCGCTGGTCATAGCCTGCGGGGCGCTTGCGCACGAAATCGCGGCCCTGCGACGCATCAATGGCTGGGAGGCGCTTGATGTCCACTGCCTGCCGCCGGAGTTGCACAATCATCCGGAGCAGATTCCCGCCGGGTGCGCGAGGCCATCGCGGCAGCGCGCGCGCGTTACACGAGGATTTTCGTCGCCTATGCCGACTGCGGCACCGGCGGGCGTCTCGACGCGCTGCTGCGCTCTGAAGGCATCGAACGGCTTCCGGGCGCGCATTGCTACGAGTTTTACGCCACGGCTCAGCGTTTTAGTGAACTCTGCGAGCAGGAGCCCGGCACCTTCTACCTGACCGATTTCCTGGTGCGGCATTTTGAGCGCCTGGTGGTGCAGACGCTGGGGATCGACCGGCACCCGGAATTGATCGGCGAGTACTTCCGCAACTACCGGCGCGTCGATCTACCTGGTGCAGGATCAGGCGCAGAGCGATGTCGCGCAGGCCCGTGCCATTGCGGTTCGCCTTGGACTCGAGTTTAGCGTCCACAATACCGGCTACGGCGAACTTGCCACCAGCCTGCGCCGGGTGGCGGAGCAAGGCGCGGAGCGGCGCATCGGGTGGCCCGCATGGCCTCGCTGATCATCATTTCCTGGCGCGACATTCCGGCGCAGGTCATCGTGAAGCAGGGGCGCGAAACCGCCAAGGTGCAGTTGACGCATCGCTTTCAGGAGGCCGTGGATCGCGCGGCGATGCGTGCCGGGAAGGGCGGCTCCGCCGCGTATCTGGCCGACTGGAAGCGCAGCGAGCCGCGCCCGGTGTCGGCTGACCTTGCGGCCGAGGCCAAGGCAGAGGCCGATCGGCTCGAGAGCCGTTACACCGACGAAGATCTGGAGCGCCTGATCCGTTCCCACGGGCTCGAATCCGGCCTTCAACCCGCGGCTGAGGGGCAGCCCTGATGTACGGGCTGCGGCGCTGGTCCGTGCGTCACGCACGGGGCCTCAATGCCTTCTATCGCGGCCTGGAAGCAGTGCTGGTGGGGGCCAATCCATTGTGGCGTGCCATCGGTTACCAACGCGTCGAGCGTCCCATGGCGGCGCTCGAGCGCGTCTTCAAGGGCGCGCTGTTCGACTGCCAGATGTGTGGCCAGTGCGTGCTGAGCGCAACCGGCATGTCCTGTCCGATGAATTGCCCCAAGCAGCTGCGCAACGGCCCCTGCGGTGGTGTGCGCGCCAACGGGAACTGTGAAGTCAAGCCGCAGATGCGCTGCGTCTGGGTCGAGGCCTACGCGGGCGCCACGAAGATTCCGGGCGGGCAGCACTCGCTCAGCTCCGTGCAGCACGCGGTCGACCGGCGGCTGCAGGGCCGCTCCTCGTGGCTGCGCGTGGTGCGGGAAAAGACGGCGCCGCCTTCATGAAATTCGACGACGAGCCGGTTCCGGGCTATCCGCTGCCGATCCTGCCCGGTCATACCTCGCCCGGCCGCCTCGAGCGTGTGCTGCGTGCCGGACAATTCGCGGTAACGACGGAACTCGCGCCGCCGGATTCCGCCGATCCGCAGGAAGTCTACGATCGGGCGAAAATATTCGATGGCTGCGTTGACGCGATCAACGCGACCGACGGGAGCGGCGCACATTGCCACATGGGCAGTCTTGCGGTTTGCGCGCTGCTGACGCGCGTCGGTTACGCACCGGTGATGCAGATCTCCTGCCGCGACCGCAACCGTATCGCGATCCAGGGCGATATCCTCGGCGGCGCAGCCATGGGCGTGTGCAACGTGCTGTGCCTGAGCGGCGATGGCGTGCAGGCCGGCGATCATCCGCAGGCCAAGCCGGTGTTCGACCTGGACGCGGTTACGCTGCTGGAGACCGCGCGCACGCTGCGCGACGAGCATCGGTTTCTCAGCGGCCGCAAGATCAGTTACGCGCCGCGGGTATTCCTCGGCGCGGCCGCCAATCCGTTCGCGGCGCCGGTGGAATTCCGCGCGCAGCGCGTAGCGAAGAAGGTCGCCGCGGGTGCTCAGTTCATCCAGACGCAGTATTGCTACGACCTGCCGGTGCTGCGCGAATTCATGCGGCGCCTTGAAGACCTCGGCCTGCTGGAACAAGTGTTCGTCCTGGTCGGCGTCGGTCCGCTGCGCGCCGCTGCCACCGCCGAATGGATGCGCAATAACGTGCCCGGACTGCACATTCCGGACGCGGTGATCAAGCGGCTGGCCGATGCGGGGCCCAACGCCGGGCAGGAAGGCCGCACAGCTGTGCGTGGAACTGATCCAACAGCTGCGTGAAGTCCGCGGCGTCAGTGGTGTGCACATCATGGCGTACCGCCAGGAACAGTCCGTTCGTGAAATCGTCGAGCGCTCCGGCGTGCTTGGCGATCGCGTGCCCTGGTATCCGGGCGTGATATTTCCAATCCAGAACAGAGGGTCGCTCCATGACTGAAACGGTGATTAGTTCGGCCACTCGCGAGGTGATCATCGGTTTCGATCATCCGTTCGTGATGATCGGCGAGCGTATCAATCCCACCGGCCGCAAGATCCTCGCCGCCGAGATGGCGGTCGGGCGATTTCACCCGCGTCGAGGCCGACGCGCGCGCGCAGGTGGCGGCTGGGGCGCAGATGCTCGATGTCAATGCCGGCATTCCGCTGGCCGACGAGCCGGCGATCCTGGCGCGCGCGATCCAGCTGGTGCAGAGCATCACCGACGTGCCGCTCTCGATCGATTCGTCGATCGTGGCGGCGCTCGAGGCCGGACTGGCGGTGTACAAGGGCAAGGCGCTGGTCAATTCCGTGACCGGCGAAGAAGAGCGCCTCGAATCGGTGCTGCCGCTGGTGAAGAAATACGGTGCGGCCGTCGTGGCCATCTCGAATGACGAGACCGGCATTTCCGAGGATCCGAACGTGCGCTTCGCGATCGCCAAGAAGATCGTCGAACGGGCGGCCGACTACGGCATCCCGGCCTGCGACGTCATCGTCGATCCGCTGGTGATGCCGATCGGCGCCATCAACTCGGCCGGGCAGCCAGGTCATGCACCTGCTGCAGCGCCTGCGCACCGAACTGAAGGTCAATTCCACCTGCGGCGCCTCGAACGTCAGCTTCGGCCTGCCAAACCGTAATGGCATCAATTCCGCCTTCCTGACGATGGCGATCGGCGCCGGACTGACCTCCGCGATCACCAACCCGCTGCACGCGGAGGTCATGCAGGCCTGCATGGGCGCCGACGTCATGATGGGGAACGATCCGAACTGCGCGCGCTGGATCCGCAAGTACCGTGACGCGCCGACGCCTGGCCGCCGGCCGCCGGCGCGCCGGACCCGAGGGCGCGGGGCGCGGCCGGCGCGAAGGCGGGCATCGCGGCGCCGTAGGCTGAGGCATGGCGACGACGACGCACTGATCGTCTTTACCCCTTCCGGCCGGCGCGGACGCTTTCCGCTGGGCACGCCGGTGCTGACGGCTGCGCGCGCATTGGGCGTGGACGTCGATTCGGTCTGCGGCGGCCGGGCGATGTGCGGGCGTTGCCAGGTCACCGTGATGGAGGGCGACTTCGCCAAGCACGGCGTGAAGTCGCAGCGCGACCATCTCTCGCCGTCACGCTCACGGAGACCAATTTCGGACGGCGTCGCCCCATGCCCGCTGACCGGCGACTGTCGTGCCAGGCCACTGATCCTTGGTGACCTGGTGATCGACGTGCCGGCAAGCAGCCAGGTGCACCGGCAGGTGATCCGCAAGGCCGCCGACGAGCGTGAAATCACCCTCAACCCGGTGGTCAGCCTCCACTACGTGGAGGTGGTCGAACCAGACATGCACAATCCCGCCAGCGACCTGCAGCGCCTGTGCATTGCGCTCGAGCGCGAGTGGCAACTGAAGGACCTGAACTGCGACCTATCGCTCCTGCAAACACTGCAACCGACGCTGCGCCGGGGAAAGTGGGCGGTCACGGTCGCCGTGCACGCGCGCACGAGCATCATCGCCGTTTGGCCGGGATTGCACGAGCGCGCCTATGGGCTGGCCGTGGACATCGGTTCGACCACCATCGCCATGCACCTGTGCGACCTGCTCACCGGCAATGTGCTCGCGACCAGTGGCGCGATGAATCCGCAGATCCGTTTCGGCGAAGACCTGATGAGCCGCGTGTCCTACTCGATGATGAATCCCGAAGGCGCGCAACAGATGACCGCGGCGGTGCGCGTGGCGCTCAATGAGCTGATCGCGCAGGTGGCGCAGCAAGCCGGAGTCACGGGCGGGGAAATACTCGAGGCGGCGATCGTCGGCAATCCGATCATGCATCACCTGCTGCTTGGCATCGATCCGGTGGAGCTGGGCGGCGCACCGTTTGCGCTGTGCACCGATGGGTCGGTCACCGTCAAGGCCTCGCAACTCGACCTGAAGCTGAACCCGAACGCGCGCATCTACGTGCTGCCGTGCATCGCCGGGCACGTGGGGGCCGATACAGCGGGTGTGATCCTGGCCGAACGCCCGGACCTGCGCACGCGAACTCACGCTGCTGGTTGACGTCGGCACCAACGCCGAGATCGTGCTCGGCAACAAGGACCGGCTGCTCGCCTGCTCGAGTCCGACTGGTCCGGCCTTCGAGGGCGCGCAGATCAGCGGCGGACAGCGCGCCGCGCCGGGCGCGATCGAGCGCGTGCGCATCGATCCGGTGACGCTCGAACCGCGCTTCAAGATCATCGGTTCGGACCTCTGGTCGAACGAGCCCGGCTTCGACGAGGCGACTGTCGCGACCGGCATCACCGGCATCTGCGGCTCGGGCATCATCGAGGTGATTGCCGAAATGTACCTGGCCGGCATCATCAGCCAGGACGGCGTGGTGGTGGGCTCGCTGGCGGCCCGCAGCGAACGGGTCGTGGCCAGCGGCCGCACGTTCTCCTATGTGCTGCACCGGGGCGCGCCACCACCTTGCAGATCTCGCAGAACGACGTGCGCGCGATCCAGCTGGCGAAGGCGGCCCTGTACGCCGGCATCAAGCTGCTGATGGAGCACCTGGGCGTCGAGCAGGTGGATCGCATCCGCCTGGCCGGCGCCTTCGGTGCGCACATCGACGTGAAGTACGCCATGGTGCTCGGCATGATCCCGGACTGCGATCTCGCGCAGGTCACCTCCGCCGGCAATGCCGCCGGCGCCGGTGCGCGCATCGCGCTGCTGGACAACGAGGCCCGCACCGAGATCGAGCGGCTGGTGCGCCGCGTGGAGAAGATCGAGACCGCGATCGAGCCGCGCTTCCAGCAGCACTTCGTCGAAGCCATGGCGATACCGCACAAGACTGCGCCGTTTGCGCGGCTGCGCGAGGTGGTCACCATTCCGGCGCCGATCGCAGCCGAACAGGGCGACGGCGCCCGGCCCAGGGGCCGCCGACCGGCCGTACCGCGCCGGTGAGCGCCGTGGGCGATAGCCGCGACGCGGTCCGCGCTCGCGGCGGGTGCCTGTGTGGCGGCGTGCGCTATGAAATCCGTGGGCCTTTGCGCGATGTCATAGCCTGCCATTGCAGCCAGTGCCGCAGGAGCAGCGGGCATTTCGTCGCGGCGACGCAGGCGCTTTGCGGGGATCTGGATGTTGCTGCGAGTCGGCAACGCTGCGTTGGTATCGCTCATCCGCTACGGCCGAGCGTGGCTTCTGCAGCCGTTGCGGCGGCAATCTTTTCTGGCGACTGACCGCGCCGGGAGCGGACCGTGACCAGCATCATGGCGGGCACCGTCGATGTCCCCACCGGGCTCGCGCTAGCGCGCCACATCTTCGCGGCCGACAAGTCGGACTACTACTCGATCAACGATGCCGCGCCGCAGTCGCCCGGCGACTGGCCGTCCTGACATCTTCGAATCAGATGTTCGAGTCGGCGAACGAAGCCTTGCGCCGGTTCATGTAGTCGAGCAGCGCCTCATCGATCGCCGGATCGAGCGCTGGCGCCTCGTACTCCGCCAGCTGCTTTTTCCACAACGCATTGGCGCGCTTGTTCATGTCGCTGGCGCCTTCCGCTTCCCACTGCTCGTAGCTGTTGTTGTCGGCGAGCGGCGAGCGGTAGAAAGCGGTCTCGAAGTTGGCCTGGGTGTGCGCGCAGCCGAGGAAGTGCTTGCCGGGCCCGACCTCGCGCACCGCGTCGAGCGCCTGGCCATTGTCCGACAGGTCGACACCGGCCAGCAGCGTGTGCATCATGCCCGCCTGGTCGGCGTCCATGACGAATTTCTCGTAGCCCATCGAGAGGCCGCCTTCGAGCCAGCCGGCGGTGTGCAGCACGAAGTTGACGCCCGCCAGGCAGGTCGGCAGCAGCGTGTTGGCCGATTCGAACGCCGCCTGGGCGTCGGCGATCTTTGATCCGCACAGGCCGCCACCGGAGCGGAACGGCACGCCCAGGCGTCGGGCCAGCGCGGCCATCGTGTACAGCACCAGCGCCGGTTCGGGCGTGCCAAACGTCGGCGCGCCCGATTGCATCGACAGCGACGAGGCAAAGCTCCCCAGCACCACCGGTGCGCCCGGGTTGATGAGTTGCGTGAGCGCCATGCCCGCCAGCGCTTCCGCCAGCGTCTGCGCCACGGTGCCTGCGACGGTCACCGGTGACATGGCCCCGGCCAGGATGAAGGGGGTAACGATTGTTGCCTGATTGGCGCGCGCGTATTCCTTGAGCGCGCCCAGCATCGTGGCATCGAAAGTCAGCGGCGAATTGGCATTGATCAGGCTGATGGTCACGGTGCGCATGCGGCCGGTGGCCGGGTCGGTCGCGTCCTCGCCGAACAGGATCTTCGCCATCTCGATCGTGTCGCGTGCCCGCTCCGGGTGCGTGACCGAACCCATGAAGGGTTTGTCGCTGTACTTCATGTGGCTGTAGACCATGTCGAAGTGCCGCTTGTTGACCGGCAGATCGACCGGCTCGCAGATCGTGCCGCCTGAATGGTGCAGTCCCGTCGCCAGGTACGCCAGTTTGACGAAATTGCGGAAATCCTCGATGCGGGCGTAGCGCCGTCCTTCGTCGAGGTTGCGGATGAAAGGTGATCCGTAGGCGGGAGCCAGCACCGTGTTGCGGGCCGCCGATCACCACGTTGTGAGCCGGATTGCGCGCGTACTGGGTGAATTCGCGCGGCGCCGTGGCCTGCACCAGCTTGCGGCACATGCCGCGCGGGAAACGCACCCGTTCGCCCTGCACGTCGGCGCCTGCGGCCTTGAACAATGCCAGCGCCTCGTCATCGTCGCGGAAGTCGATGCCGATCTCCTGCAGGATCGTATCGGCATTGTGTTCGAGCAGTTCGAGGCCATCGCTCCCCACCACTTCGTAGCAGGGAATCTTCCGCGTGATGTACGGGACGAAATGTATGGGCGCGGGCGGTGCGTGCCGCGCGCTTGGCGTCGCGTCCGCTGGGGCGGCGGCCCTTCGAACCGGGATTGCTGGGCTCGTCCATGGTGGCCCAGTATGGTAGTCGCTCAGACCCCCGGCTGATCCGATTGCGGCACTGACTTGTGCGGCGGCGTCATCAGGTCGCGGTGGGGACCACGGTGGCACCGAACGATCCGGCCAGGGCACGCAGGATCTCCGCTTCCCCGCAGGCGCCGCACAGCTGCCCGTCCTGCTGCAGCAGCACCGGGTGCCCGCTGTGCGCGCACAGCTCCACCAGTTGCTGCAGGGGCGCGGCGGCGGGCGCAATGCGCATGCCGGGCGTTACGGTTTGGCCCTCCGTCGCCGCCAGCGCGATGAGGGGTAGCGGCCGCCCCTCAACCTGGGCGCTTTCCGGCCGGCCAGCAGCGTCGAGCCTGACCACGTAGCGGCCCGCAACATCGATCCGGATGCCGTGCGTCGCACCCGCCACGGCGGGGTTCATGTCGCCGCGCGCACGCATGATCATGTTGCCGGTCAGAACCTGCAGCGGGTTCATGTGCTGCACGAATTCCGCGACCCGCGGGATGCGCAGGGCGTAGCACGATGTCCTGCACGCTGCCGGTCTGCAGGATACGCCCGCCCTCGAGCACCGATATCTGGTTGCCCAGTCGCAGCGCCTCGTCGAGGTCGTGGCTGACGAACAGAATGGTCTTCTTGACCCGCGCCTGTAGCGCCAGCAGCTCATCCTGCAGTTTGGTGCGGATCAGCGGATCGAGTGCCGAAAAGGGTTCGTCCATCAGCAGGATGTCGGCATCGGTGGCAAAGGCGCGCGCCAGGCCGACGCGTTGCTGCATGCCGCCGGACAATTCGCTGACGTAGCGCCCCGCCCACTGCGACAGACCGACCAGTTCCAGTTTCTCGTCCACGATCTGCGCACGGCGGACCGCCGGTTCGCCGCGCAGCTCCAGTCCGAAACCAACGTTGTCGCGCACGGTGCGCCACGGCAGCAAGCCGAATTGCTGGAACACCATCGCGATGCGCTCGCGCCGCAGCTGTCGCAACTTGCCTGGCGTGCAGGTGGCCACATCGGCCGTGCCATCGCCGTCGCGCACCAGTACGCGACCGCGCGTGACGGCGTTCAGCCCATTCGCGGCCCGCAGCAGCGTGGACTTGCCCGAGCCCGATAGTCCCATCAGTACGCAGATGTGGCCGCTCTCGACACGCAGGCTCGCATCCGCCACGCCGACCACGACGCCGTACTGCTCAGCAATTTGCGCACGCGTGCCGCCCGCGTCGAGAGCTTCCAGCGCCTGGCGCAGTGCGCCACGGCCCTTACGGCCCGGTTCGCGCGTGAACAGGATATCGACGTGCTGAAACTCGACCGCGCCGTGCGTCATGGGCGTCCCTTCTCAGCCGGGCGGCTCATGCGGTCGAGGATGATTGCCAGCAGCACGATCGCAAACCCAGCTTCGAACCCCATACCCACCTGCACCGTGTTGAGGGCGCGCACCACCGGTACGCCCAGTCCTCCCGCACCCACCAACGCAGCGATGACAACCATCGAGAGGCTCAGCATGATGCATTGGGTAACGCCTGCAACGATGGTCGGTGCGGCGCTGGGCAGTTCGACTTTCCACAACAATTGCATCGGGGTGGCGCCGAAGGCCGCGCCGGCCTCACGCAGCGATTGCGGCACCGAAGATATACCCAGATGCGTGAGGCGAATCGGCGCGGGCAGCGCAAAGATAATCGTCGAGATGAGGCCCGGCACGACGCCCAGGCCAAACAGCACCAGCGTCGGTATCAGGTAAACGAAGGTTGGGAGCGTCTGCATGAGATCGAGTATCGGGCGCAACAGCTGGAACAAGCGCGGCCGATGTGCCGCTGCGATGCCGATCGGCACGCCGATCAGAGTCGAAAGGATCGCCGCTACCAGCACCAGCGACAGGGTTTCAAGAGTCGCCAGCCAATAGCCCTGGTTCATGATGAACAGCAATGCGGCCGCGACGAACAATGCGAGCTTCAGCGAGCGGCGCAGCAGCCAGGCCAGCGCTGCAAAAGCGAGGACCAGAATCGCCGCGGGGATGGCGACCAGCGCGGCGGTCACGCCATTGACGCTGCCGCGGATCCCGGCAGCCACGGCGTTGAAGAAGCCCATGCCATGTGCCTTGATGTATTCAATGGCCACCGCCATGGTCTCGCCCAACGGAATCTTGTGTGCCGTGATCCAGCCCTCGAAGCGGTGGCCTGGAGCAGGGCCCGTGGTGCCCTGCATCGCCAACAATGCCGGTCGGCCGTCGAAAGTGCGCACGCCCTCAAGCCACGCTGCAACCTGCGCTCCGTGGCCGCGTAGCCAGGCAGCCGCGGCCACATCGGGTTGCTGGTGCAGGTTGAGGATCGCATTCATCATCTCGCTCTCGCCGCGCAGCGTGAACTGGAGGTTCTTCAGGAGCCTGCCGAGATTCGGGCATTGGGCAATGTAACCAGCGCGTGCGGTCGTGTAGATGGTCGCGGCACCGTAGTTCGGCCCGAACGTGGCATCCCCGCCGGTGAGGTAGCGCATGTCAAAGCGCATGTTCATCGGGTGGGGATCCCAGCCGAGGAACACGATCGGGCGTTGCTCGCGAACCGCCCGCTCCACTTCCGAGAGCATGCCCTGCTCGCTGGACTCGATCAGCTTGAAATCACCGAGACCAAAGGTGTTCTGGCGAATGATCTGCAGGATGTGCCTGTTGCCGTCGTTTCCAGGTTCGATGCCGTAGATGGTGTGATTGAGCTGCGCACCAAAGCGACCGATATCGGCGAAGTCATGCAGTCCGGCTGCGAAGGCGAAGGCGGGCACCGCGAGCGTGTATTTCGCGTTGACCAGGTTGGAGCGAATGACCTCGACCGAGCCGTCCTGCACGTATGGCCTGCGGTCGCCATCCTGCGCCGGCATCCAGTTGCCGAGAAACACATCGATGTCCCGGTTCTTCATCGAGGCGAAAGTCACCGGCACCGACAGTACTGTGATTTGCGGCTGGTAGCCCAGCAGGCGCAGCAGGCTGGCAAACACGGCCGTGGTCGAGGTGACGTCGGTCCAGCCGACATCCGACAGTCGCACCGATCGGCAGCTGGCGGGCTCGGTTGTGGAGGGGGCGGCGCCAGTCTGGGCGCTGCCGGGGCACGATGCCGCGCTAAGCAGCACACCCGTCAGCAGTGTGCAGATCCTGCTCCGGGCCGGATTGATGGGAATGGGCTTCATTCGCGCTCCGCTCTTGACCTGCGCTTCTTCAGGTCGGCATGATCGGATTCTGACACAGATCGAACGCGGGTTGATCCTGTGCCGCGCCCAGCTAAGCCGAACCTGACCAGGAAGACAGCAGCTTGAAGAAATCACCAAGGCGGGGCGTGCGGCGCGTGGCGCAGGCGCCTGCACCGAGCCGGATCTCGGCAACTCGGTTCAGCACCTACAATCCCGCCACCGGCGCGTTACTGGCGAAGCTGCCAGTCGATGGCTCCGCCGAGGTCGATGCGGCGGTACGCGCCGCGCAGTCAGCCCAGCCAGCATGGGCGGCACTGAGCGGCACCGAACGCGGGCGGGTGCTGCGGCGAGCGGCGGACCTGCTGCGCAAGCGCAATGACGAACTGGCCGAGCTCGAGACCCGTGACACGGGCAAGCCTATCCAGGAAACCCGCGTGGTGGATGTGGTCTCTGGAGCCGATTGCCTCGAGTATTTTGCGGGCCTCGCACCGACCATCGCAGGTGAGCACCTGGATCTTGGTACGGCCGCCTTCGGCTATACGCGGCGTGAGCCGCTGGGCGTGGTGGCTGGCATCGGTGCCTGGAATTACCCGTTGCAGATCGCCTGCTGGAAATCCGCACCTGCGCTGGCCTGTGGCAACGCGATGCTGTTCAAGCCCGCGGATCTCACGCCGCTGACAGCGATGAAATTGCAGGACGTGTATACGGCCGCGGGCCTGCCAAAGGGGCTGTTCCAGGTGCTGCAGGGGCCGGCCGAAACCGGCCGGCTGCTCACGCGCCACCCGCAGATTCGCAAGGTCTCGCTCACCGGCTCCGTGCCCACGGGGCAGTCCGTGATGAGCGACGCGGCGCTCACGCTCAAGCAGGTGACGCTCGAACTCGGCGGCAAGTCACCCATCCTCGTGTTTGCCGATGCCGACCTCGACAATGCCGTGTCCGGTGCGCTGCTCGGCAATTTCTATTCGGCCGGCGAAGTCTGTTCGAACGGCACGCGCGTGTTCGTGCAGCGCTCGATTGCCAGGGAATTCCTCGCGCGGTTGCTGCCGCGGGTACGCGCGCTGAAGATCGGCGACCCGCTCGACCCGGCGACGCAGGTTGGTGCGCTGATTTCCGAACTGCACATGAACAAGGTGCTCGCATATATCGAGCAGGGGCGCAAGGCCGGCGCACGGGTACTGGTCGGGGGCCAGCGCGTAACCCAGGGCGCGCTCGGCCAGGGCTGGTTCGTCGCGCCAACTGTATTTGATCGCTGCGATGATGACATGGGTATCGTGCGGGAGGAGATCTTCGGACCGGTCATGACGGTGCTCGAATTCGATGACGAGGAAGAGGTCTTGCAGCGGGCCAATGCCACGGAGTTCGGCCTGTCGGCGGCGGTGTTCACGCGCGACCTGACCCGCGCTCATCGCGTGATCGCGCGGCTCCAGGCGGGCACCTGCTGGATCAATCACTACAACATTACTCCGGTTGAACTGCCGTTCGGCGGCATGAAGCGCTCTGGGGTGGGGCGTGAGAACGGTCGCGCGGCGATCGAGCATTACACGACGCTGAAGAGCGTGTACGTCGCGATGTGCAACATCGACTCGCCGTACTAGGGGGACAGGTGGACGAATTCGACTACGTCATCATCGGGGCCGGATCGGCCGGCTGCGTGCTGGCCGACCGCCTCAGCGAAGACGGACGCAATAGCGTACTGGTGCTCGAGTACGGCGGCTCCGACCGCTCGATCTACATCCAGATGCCCACTGCGTTGTCCATTCCGATGAACATGCCGCGCTACATCTGGGGCTTCCAGAGTGAACCCGAGCCGCAGCTGGGTGGCCGGCGTATCGTAACCACGCGCGGCAAGGTGCTCGGCGGTTCCTCGTCGATCAATGGCATGGTGTACGTGCGCGGCAATCCGATGGATTTTGAGCGCTGGCGCGATGAAGGCGCAACGGGTTGGAGCTACAGCGAAGTCCTGCCGTATTTCAAGCGCGCGGAGCGACGCGCGGAAGGCGGCAACGAGTACCGCGGAGATTCCGGCAAGCTGCAGACCTCTTACGGCACGCTCGACAATCCGTTGCACGCTGCCTGGCTGAAGGCGGGCGAACAGGCGGGGTACCTGAGTTCCGCCGACCTTAACGGAGGCCAGCAGGAAGGTTTCGGCCGGCTTGACATGACTGTAGGCGGCGGCCGCCGCAGCAGCACCTCCAACGCCTACCTGCGACCCGCGATGCGCCGAACCAATCTGACGGTGCGCGCGCGCGCCATGGTGACCCGCATCGAGTTCGATGGTGCGTCGGCCTCAGGCGCCCGTTATCGCTTGGGCGGGCAGGAGCGCAGCGTGAAGGCCCGGCGCGAGGTGATTCTCTGCGCCGGGTCAATCGGCTCGCCACACCTGTTGAAGATTTCCGGTATCGGCCCGCCCGAGGAACTGGCGGCGTCAGGGCATTCCCGTGGTGCACGCGCTGCCGCCGGTGGGTGAGAACTTGCAGGATCACCTGGAATTCTATTTTCAGGTTGCCTGCAAGGAACCCATAACCCTGTACTCAGCGCTCAATCCCCTGAGCCGCTTCCGCATTGGCCTGCGCTGGCTGCTGCGGCACGATGGGCTCGGCGCCAGCAATCACTTCGAGACCGGTGGCTTCATCCGCAGCCGCGCCGGCATTCGTTACGCTAACCTGCAATACCATTTCCTGCCGATGGCCGTGAGTTACGACGGTTCATCGCTCGCCAAGGAACATGGTTTCCAGGCACACATCGGGCCGATGCGCTCGCAAAGCCGCGGCTGGGTGCGCCTGCGCACTCCGCGCATCGAAGATCATCCGCGCATCTGCTTCAACTACATGAGCCAAGCTGAAGATTGGGAGGAAATGCGTGCCTGCGTGCGTCTGACGCGCGAGGTATTCGCGCAACCGGCCTTTGATCGCTATCGGGGCCGCGAGATCCAGCCCGGCGGCGAGGTGCAGACCGACGCCCAGATCGACGATTTTATCCGCCGCCACGTCGAGACCGCCTATCACCCGTCCTGCAGTTGCCGCATGGGCGCGGCCGATGATCCACGCTCGGTAGTTGATCCGCAGGGCCGCGTGGTCGGTGTCGATCGGTTGCGGGTCGTCGATTCCTCGATCATGCCGACCATCACCACCGGCAACCTCAATGCACCGACGATCATGATTGCCGAAAAGTTGGCGGATGCGATTCTGGGCCGCAAGCCGCTCGAGCCGTCTCAGGCCGCCATCTTCCAGGCCAGCGACTGGGAACGTCGGCAGCGCTAGGCGCTGCCTGCCTGACCAGCGCCGCCGCTCCCGCCCGCATTCGCGCTGCCGACTGCGTGGGAGGCCAGCGTGCCAATGTGACGACGGCCCTTGAATCCGTACCAGAGCAGGCCTGTCCCCATGATCACGGCCGTGTACGCGAACGCACCCCAGGTGTTGTACCAGGGTGTGCCGTACACGGCTTCGCGCGGCCAGGCCAGATTGAGCGCCATCCCGGCGCCCCATAGTACGGCGACGATGTTGACCGCCAATCCCCACCTGCCCATGGTGAAATAGCCCTCCGCCGCGAGATTCGCCGGGGGCCAGTTCCCCTGCAGGCGCTGCTTCAGCATGGGGCCCGTCACCATCAGGTAGGCGAGGTAAATCATGATGACGGCAATCGAGGTCAGTACCGTGAAGATTTTCGGCTGCCCGATATTGACCACCAGGATCAGCGCGGCAATCACGCCAATGACGATGGCAGGGGCAATTGGCGTCTGGGTGCCGGGATTGACGTGAGCGAGCTTCTCACCGAAGGGCAACGCATTGTCGCGCGCCATCGCAAAGGTCAGGCGGATCGCGGCGGTGTGCACGGCGAGTGAGCACACGGTCACCGCAATCACGATGCACCCCAGGAATATCTTGCCCAATGGACCCCACATCACCTGCTCGACGATATACTGCAGGCCGCCGTTGCTGCTGGCGATCATTGGATCCTTCAAATCAGGCGCCGCCATGACGGCGAACACCAGGATTGCGCCGCCGATCACGAACGATGCGAGAATGGCCCGCAGTATCGCCTTGGGAGCGGTGCGCCGCGGCTCGACCGTCTCTTCGCCAAGCGAACTTGCGGTATCGAACCCGTACATGACGTACCCCGAGGCCAGCGAGGCCACCAGGAACGCACCAACAAAGCCGCCGCTCATACCGGCGCCGTAGCCGCCGGTCGAGAAGAATACCGCGGGGCCGCGCGTAGCGTGAAGCGCCAGGATGATTGCGATGAGGCAGGCGGCGATCAATTCAATGAACACGCCGGCGCTGTTGATCATCGCCATCAACCGCACGCCGAGCGCATTGACGACCGTCGTGAAGATGATCAGAGCGGTACCGAGGATCACCGCGTTGGTGGCGAAGTCGTAGGCACCCATGCCGTTGCCGACGAGCTGGAACCCGCTCCATAACCGCGGCAGGTTCAGTTGCAGCGCCAGCACTACGGCGGACAGCGTCACGATGGACGCGGTTAGCATCAGCCATCCGGCGCTCCAGCCGACAATCCTGCTGCCCAGTTGCTTGGACCAGTTGTAGACCGAGCCCGCAACGGGGTACTTGGCGGCGAGCTCCATGAAGCACAGCGCGACCGCGAGCTGGCCGATGAGCACCATTGGCCAGGACCAGAGGTAAGCCGGCCCAGCGGTGCTGTAGCCGAAATAGAACAGCTGGAAAGTACCGGTGAGGATCGAGATATAACTGACTCCGGCGGCAAAGCTGCCGAACTTGCCGATGCCGCGATCGAGCGATTCCCGGTAACCGAAATGCTCCATGCCGCTATCGGCCCGAGTGACATCCGTGTTCTTGTTCATGCGCATGCCTCTTGCAACGCGGGTCGCTCAGAGCGATCCCAATGCTTCCCTCAAGGGCCCCAGCCAGGGCTCGAAATGGCGCCATTGGTCGATGCCTTCGGCATTGATGGGCCTGCGCACCTGCTCGGAGCTGGCCGTCCGCACGCTGCGCGCGCTGCGGTGAAAATCCAGGCATTGCGGTTCGAAATCAAGCGACAGGAATTCTAGCATGCGCCGCACCTGGGTCTCCAGGCCGGCAACCAGCTCCTCGTGATTGACGCGCAGCACCGCGCGCGGCAATACCTCGTCCCAGTGTCGCATGAGCTTCACGTACTGCCGGTAGTAGCCGGCGATGTCCTGCAGGGAATAGGTGAACTCCTGGCCCTCGGCATACAGCTGCTTGAAATTGCTAAAGCAGCAGGCCATCGGTTCGCGGCGCGCATCGATGATGCGTGCATTTGGAAGTATCAGGCTGATCAGGCCAAGGTGGCGGAAGTTGTTGGGCATCTTGTCAATGAAGTGCGGCTTGTCGCTGGAGCGGTAGGTCCTAGTATCGTTGAGGTATTGCTCGCCCAGGCGGCGCAGTTCGGCGGCCGGCAGGCTTGCGAGCACGTCGGGATAGCGGCCGGCGTGCTGGTCCGATTCCCGGCCCTGGAGCGATTGCACCATGCGCGGTATGTCCGCAAGCTCCATGGTTCCTTCGACGGCGGAGTGGGCGGCCAGAATCTGTTCGATGAGCGTCGAGCCCGAGCGCGGCAGCCCGACGATGAAGATGGGCGTGGCCTCTGCACACCCGGAGCCAGCATGGCGCCGCAGCAGGTCCGCCGTACAGACCCTGATCTGCTGCGCTACGTTGCGCTCCAGCACCTCCGGGCGGTAGCGCGAGCCGGTCTTCTTGATATGGTTTCCCTGTCGATAGAATTCGAATGACTCGGCCCAGCATTCGCGATCCTCCATCGCCTTGCCCAGCGCAAAGCTGAGATGACAACGATCGACCGACGAGGTGCCGGTTGCCGCGAGCGCGAGGCGCATGCGCGCTATTTCCCCGTCGTTGAAGCGGTAGGTCTTGAGATTGGCGAGACTCCAATAGGCGTCGCCAAAGTCGGTGCGAATGCGCGCCGCCTCCTGGTAGGCCAGGATTGCCGCCGGCAAATCACCCAGTGTCTTGAGGCAGTGCCCGATGGACAGCTGCAGATCCGCACTGGCGGGGCCCGAGCGCTGTGTCTCCCGGTAGCTCAGCAGCGCCTGTTCGTGGCGGCCGAGCCCGGCGTAGGCAGTCGCCAGGTTGGTGGCGTAAGTGCGGTTCCCAGGTTCGGCCTGGCAAAGCTTTTGCAGCTCGTCGATGGCTCCCTGGTGTCGGTGTCGGCGCAGCAGCACGGTGGCGAAGTCAAAGCGCGCGGCGCGGTAATCAGGCTCGAGCTGCAGCACCGCGCGCAGCAGCGTTTCGGCGTCATCCAGCACGCCTTGCTCCATGCCGATACGTGCGAGCAGCCGCATGGCCTCGACATGGTTGCCGTGCTTCAACAGGTAGGCGCGGATCAGCCTTTCGGCCGGCTCCAGCTCGTGATCCGCAAACATGCTGGTGGCGGTAACCACCTCGGGCGGCAGCTTCGCCAGCAGCGCGACGTGTTCGCCCGCGACCCCAGCGGCCGCCTGGTCGCCGGCCATCGTGTACAGCCGCTGCAGCATGGCCCAGCTGCCACTCAGTGCCGGATTCCGGTTCACCGCCTTCAGTAAGGCTTCGATTGCGCCGGGACCGTCCCGCATCCCGGCGCGACAATAGCCGGCCTCCTGGTAGGCGCGGCTGAAATCCGGATGGAGCAATTGCAGCCTTTGCAAGGTAGCCAGCGCCGTCGGCTCCTGCCGCAGGAATCGCTGGCTGACCGCGATCGAGTACAGCACGTCGCGATGGTCGGGCGCGCTGGCGGCGAGCGCTTCGGCCGCCGCCAGCGCAGATTGACAGGCGCCGCTCTCGATCAGCGCCTGGATACGTGAAAGCTCAGCTTCGAGCGCCGGCACTCAGAACTTGTAGCCGACCGTCAGCCCTATGACGCGCGGTCGCAGCGGCGTCTCCTCGATCACGAACTGATCGAAGCTGGTAAAGGTGCTGGCATGCGAGTTGCCGAGGTTTTCCGCATACAGCAGCGCATTCCAGTTGTCCCTTGCGACCCCGATCGAGGCATCGAAGGTTGAATAGGCCGGTAGTTCGAAGCGCAGCCGGGATGTGGTAAGACCTGCCTGAGCAATGCTCGGGTTTGCGCCCGCCTGGGTATAGGAATGACCGGTATGCGCGACACTGCCTTGTGCGAAGGCGTGCAGGCCGGCGAGGGTCCACTCGTAGCGCGCCCTGAGGCTGTACTGGATTGGCGGCGCATTGGCACTCGGAGAGCCCTGCGGGCCAAACGGATTCTTAAGATCAGTGCACACGGTATATTTGCCGTTGGCATCTTGCGAACAGTATTCCTTCAGCGGCTTGCCGTAGTTTGCACTCGCTGGCACGTTGACGATCAGCACTGGTGAATTGGTTTGCTCGCTGCTATTCCACGACGCGGCACCCTGCACCGTCAGCCCATCGGTAACGCGTGCCACGACCGAAGTCTCGATACCCTTGATGACGAAGTTCTGCCCATTGGTGTCGAAGAAGATGTTGCCGGTCAGGCCCGGGTTGAAGAAGGCAACCTGCACGTTGTCCCAATTCTCCCGGTAAACGGCGCCGTTCCACTGCAGACGATGATCAAGGAACTCGGTCTTCCAGCCGATTTCGTTATTGGTCAGCTTGTCAGACTCGTAGGCCTTGGGCGGATGGAACTGCAGGTTGCCGTCGCGATCGTAGGCATATTGATGCACGCCGTTCTGGTTGAAGCCGCCGGGTCGGAAGCCCTGCGAATAGGTGTAATAAAGCATGGCATTGGGCGTGACATGCCAGGTCAGGTTGCCACGGCTCTTGAAGCCCGACTCGCTCCCCCTGAGATTCTGCTGGTCGAGGTTGTAGGACCAGGGGCCGGTGGTATCGTGGCAGCCCTCGGCCGTTGGCACGCCTTCAAAGCAGTAGAAGCTTGATAGGACACTTCCCGCCGATGAGTTTTCAAAACGGAAGTGCCGTGTGCCGAGCGTAAGCGTCAGGGTGCTCGGAATCAGGTCAATATCCATGGATGCGAACAAGGCCGTCTGCTTGGTCTCGCGCCGCGTGTCCTGATAAAACGAGCTGTGGGGCGTCTGCAGGCCCGGATTCTCCACGCTGGTGTTGGGGAAAGTGCCAATATCCGCAAAGCAGCCGGTGGTCAGCGTGGCGCTGCACGATGGCACGTTCTTGTACCGCCAGTCGGTGCGGTCGAAGAGTTTGTTGTCCTCGACGTAGACGCCGCCAATCGCGCGCACGCGCCAGTCATCCGGCGTGCTGAGCCGGAATTCATGCTGCATGTGCTCGTTGCGTTCGGCCGAAAACCAGGTCGCGCTGGGTGAAAAGCAGGTCGGGGTGAGCGTGGTGTCAGAGGCGATGGGCCCGAAGCACTGATAGTAGTCGGCGTAGTAGCCGCGCGCGTAGTTGGTGTAGTCGCCGACCTGCTCGACACGCCGCTCAAGATAGCCGCCGGTGTACACGGCCTTCAAGTCACCAAACTTGCCGTTCAAAGTCCAGGCCAGATTGTTGAACTGGTCATGATCATAGGCATTGTTGAAGATGGTCACCTCGAGCGGATTCAGGGCGGCGCCGTCCGAGGCATTCGGCTGCTGATAGAACACGCCCTTGGTTTCCAGCTTCTGATACATCTCGCTGATGAGCAGATCCCAGTCATCGTTGAACCTGAAGAGCGCCTCGGCGCGGATCCCGCTGTAGGTGGTCGGGTTAATGGCTCTGGCTGCGATCGCACCATTGCTCAGCACCGGGCTGCCGGGCGGCACCCCGTACGCGGTCGGGTTCGAACCGCCCGGGCAGGCGCCGGCTACCGGCGTGCCCACGTCGCACGCGGTCGCGTACTGGGCGTAATGGATGCCAACATCGCTGTCTTTGCGGGTAAAAGTTGCCGGCACGTTGTCGATGTAGCCGCCACGACGGTCGTAGAAGCCAGCTGCGCGCACGGCGAAGCGCTCGCCGAGTGGCAGGTTCACGATCGCCGTGACCTTGCTGTTCGGATCACCATGCGCCGTGGTGCCGGCGGTGGCTTCGACACTGCCCTCGGTGACGCCCAGCTTCGGCTCGTTGGTGATGTAGCGGATAGCGCCCGCTTCGGCGCCTGAACCGAACAACGTGCCCTGCGGGCCCTCGAGCACCTCGATGCGCTTGAGGTCGATCGCGTAAATGTCCAGATTGCGGTTCGGCAGCTGGCCGGACTGGTTATCCAGGTAGATGGCCACGTTCGGGTACACGCCGGTCGAGCCGCTGCCCTGGCTGGCCTGGGCGCCGGCGCTGAGACCGCGCATGAACACCTCGTTCTGTCCCGGACCGTTGTTCGCGCTCGAGAGGTTCGGCAGGAACTTGATGTAGTCGTCAAAGGTTGCGATGTTCAGTTGCTGCAGCGTCTGCGCCGTGAAGGCCTGCATCGAAATCGGAACCTTCTGCATGCTCTCGCTGCGCCGCTGCGCCGTGACTATGACCTCTTCCAGCGATCCGTTGGCTGGCGTATCTGCGGCGTCGGCGGCCCTTGCGGCAGTCGTGGCACCAATCGAGGTGCCGCTGAGAATGGCTGCAATGGCACAGGAAAGCTTGGTATTCACTTGGGCCCCCGGGATCTTATGGCTTTAGCCATCAGGCGACATTACCTGACCGCCGTCGAATCTTCGCTAATCGGTGCACCTGATGCAAGTCAACCCGCAACGCAGCGGCAGGCCGCGTGCGCAGGATCGGCGGGCGCTCCGCACTTTACTCCGCCCCCGCGAGCGCCAGCAAATTCGCCACGTACGGCAGAAAAGAGCGCCACACTTCGAGCTGAAACCTGTCATCGGCCCGCCGCCACAGGACGATCTCGGATTTTCCGAATACGGTGCGGCTGCAAAAACCCTCGGGCGCAGCGCCGCGTCCGAGATCGAGCGGGCAGCCGGCATTGATCATCGCCGCCGCGCCGGGTCCCCAGACCTCGATAGCACCCTGGCGATGACTCACATCCACGAGCGAATGCGCCACGCCCTGCAGTGCATTGGCGATATCCGCGGCGAATGCGGGGCCGGCGCCATCGGGTCCGATCAGCAGCTGCTCGTCCGGCCCCAGCCACAGCGCGCTCCACACTCCGAGCTGGCTCGAGCGGCAGGCGGTAGTGGCGACTGGCTGGCTGCGCGCCCGGTGCGCGAGCGCGGCTCCAGGGTCAACGCGCAGCACGAAGCGCGCCAGCGGCGCCGCAATGCGCCAACCGACACCCGGCGGCATGACAATTGGCCGTCGCATGGCCCGCTCAGCCATTGAGGCGCTCCCCACTGGGATCGTAAAAGACTGGCTGCGTCACCGTCACTGCACTCTCAGCGCGCGGCGTGGGCACGTGCAGCGTCGCGCCGATGCGCGTGCGACCGGCGCTGATCACGGCCAGGGCGATGGAGCGCCCGAGCGTCGAGCTGAAATATGACGAGGTCACGTGGCCGATCACCTTCATCGGCGGCCGCTGACCGGGTTCGGCCACAATCTGGCTGCCTTCCTCGAGCACTTGCCCTGGGTCCACGGTCAACAGGCCGACCAGTTGCTTTCGGTTGGGATCCATCAGCGCGCTCTTGCGGAGCGAGACCATGCCGACAAATTCTGTCTTGCTCTTGCCGACGGCCCAGCCGAGTCCAGCGTCGTCGGGCGTCATAGTGCCATCGGTATCCTGGCCGACGATAACGTAGCCCTTTTCCGCGCGCAGCACGTGCATGGTTTCGGTGCCATAGGCGCAGATGCCATGCGCCTGTCCGGACTCCCAGATGGCTCGCCACACGTCCGCACCGTAGTCGGCCGGCACATTGATCTCGTAGCCAAGCTCGCCGGTGAAGCTGACGCGGAAGATCATCGCTGGCACGCCGCACACGAGGCCGCGCACCATGGCCATGTGCGGCAGCGCCGCGGCCGACAGGTCTGCCTGCTCGACCAGGGGCTCGAGCACGGCGCGCGCCTGCGGACCCTGCAGGGCGATAACTGCCCATTGTTCCGTGGTCGAGGTGAGCCACACCTTCAGATCCGGCCACTCGGTCTGCAGGTAATCCTCCATCAACGCCAGCACGCGCGGTGCGCCGCCCGTGGTGGTGGTGACGTGCAGGCGATCGGTGGCCGTGCGTGCCACCACACCGTCATCGAACACGAAGCCATCGTCGCGCAGCAGGATCCCGTAGCGGCAGCGTCCGACGGCCAGCGAACTCCAATTGTTGACGTACATGCGGTTCATGAATTCAACCGCGTCTGGCCCGGCAACTTCGATCTTTCCCAGTGTAGATGCGTCAAACAGGCCGCAGGTACGCCGCACGCTCCTGCACTCGCGCGCCACCGCCTGGTGCATGTCTTCACCCGCCTGCGGGAAATAGCGGGCGCGCTGCCAGAGCGACACGGGTTCGAATACCGCACCTCGAGCCGCCGCCCACTCATGCATCGGCGTCCTGCGCACGGGCGCGAACAACTCGCCGCGGGCGTAGCCGGCAAGCCCGCCAAAGCCGACTGGGAGGTAGGGCATGCGGAACGTGGTGAGACCGACTTGCGGAATCGGGCGCCCGAGTTGCTGCGCCGCGATCGCCAGGGCATTGAGATTTGAAGTCTTGCCCTGGTCTGTCGCCATGCCGGTGGTGGTATAGCGCTTGATGTGCTCGATCGAGCGAAAGCCCTCGCGAACGGCCAGCGCGAGATCGGCGGCGGTGACGTCGTTCTGCCAGTCCACGAAGGCCTTACCGGCAGACGAACCTGCCGGTTGGGGCAGAGAGCCGAGCCAGCCGCCCGCGGCGCTCGAATCCTCGCTTACGACAATCGGGCGGGGCTGGACGGGAAAGCCGCTGTCGCGCAGCGCAGCCGCGGCCGCGGCCAGGCCCTGTTCGAAAACTGACTTCAGTTCCGCGCCCACGAGGCCATTGCAGGCGCCCGCGGAGTGGCAACCTTTCGCTGCCGCGCCTGGGACAAACGTTTGGCTGCCGTCGTCCCAGCGCAGCTCGCCGCGCGCCTGCGAGTGCAGATGCACACTGGGTGTGTAGCCGCCCGACATCAGCAGGGCGTCGCAGTCAACCCAGTCGGTTGCGCCCGCTGCGGCGCCGTTCGCCTCGATGCCAGCAAGGCCTACCGCAGTGACGCGCAGACTCCCCCGCGTTCCAACCGCAGTCGTGCTGGTCCGAATCTCAATGCCCGTGCGGCGGACTGCCTCGACCAGCGGCCCGGTGGCCTGCGCGCGCAGATCCGCCAGCACAGCGACCTGGGCGCCCGCCATGTGAAGATCGAGTGCGCTGCGGTAGGCATCATCGTGCGCCGTCAGGATTGCCAGGCGTGCGCCCGGTACGACACCGTACCGGTGCAGAAATGCGCACGCGGAGCCGGCCAGCATTACTCCGGGACGATCGTTGCCCGGAAATACCAACGGCCGCTCGATCGCACCGGTGGCGAGAATCACTTGTCCGGCACGCACCTGCCAAAGGCGCTCGCGTGGCTTCGCGGTCGGCGGTGAGGCCAGGTGATCGGTCAGGCGCTCGCTCAGGGCAACCATGTTGTGCGGCAGGTAGGCGAAGGCCGTAGTGCGTGTCAGCAGCGTGACGTTGCGGCTCGCGTTCAGCTCGCGCAGAGATTCGCGCAGCCACGCGCCAGCCTCCATGCCATCGATTCGGGCGCTGGCGCCGGAGCGCAACGACCCGCCGGGATGGGCCTGTTCATCGCAGAGCATGATCCGTGCGCCGCTACGGGCTGCGCTAAGCGCCGCGGCGATGCCTGCAGGGCCAGCGCCTACCACCAGCACCTCACAGTGACCGAATCGTTGGGCGTAGCAGTCCGGGTCCGGCTCGGTCGAAGCTACCCCGAGGCCCGCGGCCGCGCGGATCCGTGGCTCGTAGAAGCGATGCCAGGCCTGGCGAGGCCACATAAACGTCTTGTAGTAGAACCCAGATGGTATGAACCGCGACAGCAGGTCGTTTATCCGGCCGACGTCAAATCGAAGCGAGGGCCAGCGGTTCTGGCTGCACGCGACCAGGCCCTGATAAATCTCGACCTGTGCGGCATTCAGGTTGGGTGTCGAGCGCGCCGCGTCGCGCCGCACGGTGACCAGGGCGTTCGGGTCCTCAGGGCCGGCGGCCAGAATGCCGCGCGGGCGGTGGTATTTGAACGAACGGCCAACGAGGTGGACGCCGTTGGCCAGCAGGGCTGATGCGAGCGTGTCGCCCTGCAATCCCTGGTAGGAGCGGCCATCGAACTCGAAGCGGACCGGCTGCGACCGATCAAGGTCGCTTCCGCCGTTCGCAGCGCGCCACTTGCCGCTCAACACTCGCCGCTCCGGTAGCTGCGCACGATCTCATCGGTGGTGGTGTCGCGAATCAGGTTGAAGAATCGTGCGCAGCCGTGCGTGTGCCGCCAGCGCTCGGCGTGCTCGCCCTTGCTGTTGACCCGCTCGTACTGGAAGGCGTTCCAGTCCGCGGGACTCGGGTTCGAAGCCGCCGTGGGCCGCGCAACATGCGCCTGTCCGCCGTAGCTGAATTCCAGTTCCGGGCGCGCTCCGCAATACGGACAGGGGATGAGCAGCATGTCAGTGCGATACCGCAGCGGCGGCAGCCTCGTCGATCAGCGTGCCATCGCGGAAACGCTCGATGGTAAAGGCCGCATTGAGCGTGTGCGGCGCATCGTGTGCCATCGTCCATGCGAGCAGGTGTCCGGCGCCCGGGGTGGCCTTGAATCCGCCCGTGCCCCAACCGCAGTTCACGTACAGGCCAGCAACGGGCGTTTTTGCGATGATCGGGGAGCGGTCGGGCGTGACATCAACGATGCCGCCCCAATTGCGCAGCATTCGCAGGCGGCGAAACGCCGGGAACAGCTCGCAGATCGCCTCGAGCGTGTGCAGGCTCACGTGCAGCGCGCCGCGCTGGGTATAAGAAGTGTAGGCATCGGTGCTGGCACCGATCACCAGTTCTCCCTTGTCGGACTGGCTCACGTAAGCGTGAATGGTGTTCGACATCACGACGCAGGGCATGATGGGCTTGACCGGCTCGGAGACCAGCGCCTGGAGCGGAAAACTCTCGAGCGGCAAACGGACGCCGGCCATCTGCAGCACCACGGTACTGTGTCCGGCTGCGGACACACCAATGCGGCGGCTCTCGATCACGCCGCGGGTGGTCGCCACGCCGCAAATCCCGCCATTGGCGTCGCGCCGGAGGCCGGTGACTTCGCAGTTCTCGATGATATCGACGCCGAGCGCGTTGGCCGCTCGTGCATAGCCCCACGCGACCGCATCGTGGCGCGCGGTCCCGCCGCGCCGCTGCAATGCACCGCCCAGCACCGGGTAGCGCAGGTCGCCGCTGATATTGAGCGGTGGGCAGAATGCCTTTGCCTGCGCGGGGTCCAGCCACTCATTGTCGACGCCATTGGCGTAATTGGCATGTATGTGGCGCTTGAACACCTGCTCGTCGTGCACGCTATGCGCGAGCATCAGCACACCGCGAGGTGAATACATGATGTTGTAATTCAGTTCCTGGGACAGCGTCTCCCAGAGCTTTACCGAATGGTCGTACAGCGCCGAACTCTCGGCGAACAGGTAATTGGAACGGATGATCGTGGTATTGCGCCCGGTATTGCCACCGCCGATCCAACCCTTTTCCAGCACCGCGACGTTGCGGATGCCATGTTCCTTCGCCAGATAGTAGGCGGCCCCCAGGCCATGTCCGCCGCCGCCGATGATAATGGCGTCGTAACCGCTCTTGGGTGCCGCGGCGCGCCATTGTTCGGGCCAGCGGCGTTGGCGCGACAGCCCGCCCAGCAGCAGCGACCAGCCCGAAAACCTGCGTGTCATCCGCGCAACCTAGCTGCGCAACTGGACGTTGTCCGGGTCGTAGGGCGACTCGCGCACCACCGTGGCAGCGTGACGCTTGCCCAGGATCTCGATCTGCAACTCGGTCCCAAGTGCGCAATACGCTGGCTTGACGTAGCCGATCGCGATGCTCTGCTTGATTGCGTGTCCGTAGCCGCCGGCCGTGGCCCTACCCACCATGGTGCCACTCTGGTCGAACAGCGGCTCATTGCCGAGCGGGTCGGCATCGGAAACACCCTGCACGTTGAGGGTGACGAATTGATTAGGCACGCCCGCGGCCTGCTGCTTCAGCAGCGCCTCGCGGCCGATGAATTCTCCCTTGTTCAAGCGCACAAAGCGCTCGAGGCCGGTCTCAAACGGGGTGTAATCGCGGGTCATGTCGCTACCCCACATGCGATATGACTTCTCCAGGCGCATGGATTCCATCGCGCGCATCCCCGCCATGCCGATGCCGTGTTCCGCACCGGCGTCAAACAGCGCGTCGAACAGGTGATGCGCATACTCGATCGGGAAATGCAGCTCCCAGCCGAGCGAGCCGACGAAATTGACACGCAACGTATAGACGTCAACCGCCAAGCCGACTTCCAGCACCTGGCTGGACAACCACGGAAAGGCCGCGTTATCGAGCGGTGCATCGATGAGTTTCGCCAGCACTTCGCGCGAGCGCGGCCCGGCGACTACGAAGCAGCCGCGTGCACTGGTGATGTTGCGCAGCTGCACCGAACCGTCCGCCGGCAGGCGCTTGCGCAGGTAGTCGGCGTCGTAGCGCTCGGCCGCACCGGCGCTCACCACATAGAAAGTGCCATCGGGTAAGCGCGTGATGGTGAACTCGGAGCGGATGCCGCCGCGCGGCGTCAGCGCGTGGCACAGTGCAATGCGCCCGGGCTTGACCGGCACCTTGTTCGCCACCAGCAAATCGAGCCAGCCTTCCGCGCCCGGGCCACTGACTACATGCTTGGTGAAAGGGGTCAGGTCGATGACGCCGACCTGATTGCGCATGCGTAGACATTCATGGCCGACATGCTCGAAATAGTTGGAGCGCCGGAAACTCCACTTGTCCTTGCGCTCGACGCCTGCGGGCGCGAACCAGTTAGCGCGCTCCCAGCCGTATCGTTGCCCCCACACCGCGCCCAGGCTGTCCAACCGGCCGTATACCGGGCTGGTCTTGGCAGGCCGCGCGGCGGGTCGCTCCTCGTCCGGGAAATGAATGGTGAAGACTTCCTGGTAGGTCTCCTCGTTTTTCTTCACCACATAGCGCTTGGAAGTGTAGGGTCCGAATCGGCGCGGATCGGTGGCCAGCATGTCGATGCCGGGTTCACCCTCGACAATCCACTCCGCCAGCTGCCAGCCTGAGCCGCCTGCCGCCGTGACGCCGAAGCTGTGACCTTCGTTGAGCCACAGGTTACGGTGGTTCCAGGCAGGTCCGACCAGCGGGCTTCCGTCCGGCGTATACGAAATGGGGCCGTTGATGATGTCCTTGATGCCGCAATTGTCCAGTGCCGGCACGCGACGCACCGCGGCCTCGACATGCGGGGCGAGGCGATCGATGTCGCCCTCGAACAGACTCTTGCCAAACCAGTCAGGCACGCCATCGGCGAAACGCGCCGGCGCACCGCGTTCGTACGGCCCGAGTATCCAGCCCATGCGCTCCTCGCGCAGGTAGTAGGACTGATCGGACTCACGCAGCACCGCCAGTTCACGGCCACCGCCATTGCGGTAGGCTTTCAGCTTCGGCGACTCTTCGAAGATGATGTACTGGTGCTCGACCGGGACCGCTGGCACGTTGAGACCGAACATGCGTCCGGTCTGGCGCGCGTAGTTGCCAGTGGCGCAGACCACGTGTTCGGCGAGTATGTCGCCCTTGTTGGTGGTGACCCGCCACTCGCCCGAGGGCGTGCGCGCGACAGCGGTGACTTCCGTGCGCTCATTGATCTCGGCGCCCGCGGCGCGGGCACCTTTGCGCAATGCCATCGTCAGGTCGGCCGGCGCGATATGCCCGTCATCTGGATGGTAAAGCGCGCCGATGATCTTCGCGGTGTCCTTACCATCCCCAAGGTTGATCAGTGGCCAGAGCTTCGCGACCTGCTCGGGCGTGATGACCTCGAAGGGCACGCCGATGGTGTTGGCGGTGCCGCAATACTTGTAGTACTCATCCATGCGCCGCGAACTGGTCGCCAGGCGCAGGTTTCCAGTGACATGGAAGCTCACGTCCTGGCCCGTTTCGGCCTGCAGGCGCTTGTACAGGTCCACCGAGTACTTGTGCAGCTGCCCGACGGTGTAACTCATGTTGAACAGCGGCAGGAGTCCCGCCGCATGCCAGGTGGAACCCGCGGTCAGCTCCGAGCGCTCCAGCAGGACCACGTCCGACCAGCCTTTCTTGGTCAGGTGGTAGAGCGTACTGACACCGACGACGCCGCCGCCAATGACCACGACTCGAGCATGGGACTTCATGATGAGGATCCTCTTGCGGCTAAGTCTAGCCACTGTCGGGCGAAGCGGCACTCCATTTGCGACAATCGCTTGCGCAAAAACGTCAGCAACAAGGCGTGGAAGCTGGGCCGAGATTACTGGCGGGAGGCGGAGTCCGCGGCCGATGTCGGTGCAATGCGGGACTGGCGCAGGACCGGATAGGCGAAACTGGCGAGATGCGAATGCACACGCCGCAGGTCGCGGACGATCCGTAGCAGCAGGCCGCTTTCCTCCGCCGCGAGTGCCGACCGAATCGGAGCCAGCGTCAGGTCCGCGGTAAAAGCCGCTTCGCGCAGCAGGCGCACGCTGAGCGCCGTGGCGTCGGCTTCCATCTGCAGAAACTGGCGCTTGCGACCGAGCAGTTCGCTGCGCTGCCGCCGGGTCGCCGCGCAGGAACACAGCCAACGCGAGCTTGTGGCTCTCGACCAGCTCCGCCTGCATGCGACGTGACGATCGCGATTTCCTCCTGGTCAGCAGCTGGCCGCGCCTGATCTCCTTGACGGCGAAGTCCGCCAGGCTGTTGGCAACGATATCCGCGATGTGCTCGAAGTTGATGACCGCGGCGAGGATTTCCTGCCCCTTGTCGCCCTCGCGCCGGTCATCGAGCGTCTGCTCGCCGCCGATCGCGACCAGGTAGCTGCGTATTGCGCTGCCCAGCTGGCGCGTCGCCTTGTCGTTGGCGGTGATGCCGGCGGCCTGCGCGGGGTCGCCGGAGCGCAACAGCTCGAGTGTGCTTTGCAGCATGGCGCCGGCCAGATCCGACATGCGCAGGGTCTCACGCGCCGCATTCGCCAGTGCAACGCTGGCCGCGTCGACGGCCGCGCGTTCGAGGTACAGGGGTCGGCCCGGATCGGCCGGACGCGGCGGGTCGGGCAGCCAGGACAGCAGCAAGCGGGCGCGTGCGCTTGACGGCGAACAGGAATATGGCCGCGAGGACCATGTTGAACAGCAGGTGGAAGTTGACCGCCAGGCGCGCTTCGCCCGGAATGAACCGCACCATGAATTCGGTGACCGGCTTGAGCCACGGCAGCATCAGCAGCACGCCAATCAGGCGTACCAGCAGATTGCCCAGCGGCAGGCGGCGCGCTTCGGGCGTTGAAGTGTGCATCAGGGCGGGCAGCGCTCCGCCGACATTGGCGCCCAACACCAGCGCCAGTGTTTCTGTGGCGCCGATGACGTGGCTAGCCGCCAGCGAACCCACCACCAGCACCATGGCGACGCTCGAATGGCACCCCCAGGTCAGGAGTGCTGCCAGTACTACGGCCAGCAGCGGGTCCGCCGCCAGCGACTGCACAAAGGAGCGCAGCAGTGGCGTGTTCTCAACCGGTCCGAGCGTATGCTGCAAGCCGGACAGCGCCATCAGCATCAGGCCCAGGCCGATGACCGCCCGGCCGATATTGCGCACGCGGCTGCTCGCCCGACCAGCGGAAGGTCAGCACCCCGCACAACACCAGCGGTGGAGCTATGGCGGCCACGTTGAAGGAGAGGACCTGCGCCACCAGGGCCGTGCCGACGTTGGCGCCGAGCATCACGGCGAGGGCCGGCGCCAGCGCTATCACACCGGCCGCCGTGAATGAGGTGGCCATCAACCCCACGGCGGTGCTGCTCTGGAGCAGCGCGGTTATGCCGAGGCCCGTGAAGAACGCGCGCCAACGATCACCGAGAT
The DNA here is from genome assembly GCA_963811485.1 of uncultured Gammaproteobacteria bacterium. Lineage (GTDB taxonomy): Bacteria > Pseudomonadota > Gammaproteobacteria > Steroidobacterales > Steroidobacteraceae > FEN-1191. Next base: position 167,391 of record CAWERO010000004.1, on the reverse strand, counting down.
TGCGCTCCAGGGCGCGTCGCAGGCTGGTGCCAAAGCCGCGCTGCACACCGGTGCTGATCATGTGAGTGCCCCACAGGAGCAGACCCACGTACCCCGACAGATTGATCAGGACCAGCGTGCCGGACAACTAACGGCACCCTGGCGGCGACGGCGCAGCCCTACAAGCGGACCGGTCAGCCATCCTGGCGGCTGCCTCGGCGCATCAGCGTCAACGCCAGCAGGGCCGATGCGACCATCAGGAACAGGCTCACGGCATTGAGCACCGGAGTGGCCCCCTCGCGCATCCGCCCGTACATCATGATGGTCAGCGGGGAATCCGCCCCGACCAGCATCAGGGTGGTGTTGAAATTCTCGAACGACATCAGAAACGCGATCGCCGCTGATCCGATCAGCGCCGGGCGCAGGTAGGGCAGGGTGATTGTGCGGAGCACCGCCGGGCGCGAGGCGCCCAGGTTCAGTGCTGCGTCTTCCAGGGTTCGGTCGAAACGCTTGAGGCGTGCGCTGATGGTTAGCGTCGCAATGGCGACGATGTATGAGAACTGGCCGAGCACCACCAGCGGCAGGCCGGGCCGCAGGAAATCGAGCTCCCAGCCGAAGGTATCGCTGGCGAAATCGGCCACGCGGCTGGCGAACGCCAGGATTGAAATGCCGAGGATCACGCCGGGAATCACCAGCGGCACCAGCATCAGCATCGACAACGCGCCCTTGCCGGGAAATTTCCCGCGCTCCATCAGGAAGGCGTTGGCCGTGCCCACGGCGACCGACAGCACAGTGACCCAGCTCGCGACCACGAAGCTGGTCCAGATGCTCTCGAGCAGATCGTCATCCCTGAACAAACCGACGCGGCCGGCGGCCTCATTGCCGAGGAACCAGTCGAGCGTGAAACCATGCCAGGGCGGCGCCGGGTAATCGGCGTTGTTGAAGGCGAATACCGCCACGATCACCAGCGGCAGGAACAGGAATAGCAGAAAGCCGATGAGAAACGCGGCGGTTGTGGCACGTAGCCAAGCCGGCCTGGGGAGCGAGGGAATCACGTGCGGCGCATCACGTCGCTGAAGCGCTGGCCACTGAGCTTCAGGCCGAACCACACCATGGCCGTCGACAGCGCCAGCAGCAGGAAGCCAAACGCGGCGCCCTGTTCCCAGTTGAAGCGTGTAATGAATTGCGTGTAGATCTGTTCGGTGAACCACTGCGAGTTCTTGCCGCCCAGCAACGTCGGGGTCAGATAATTCCCGAGCGTCAGCATGAACACGACGATGCAGCCCGCGGTGATGCCGGGCGCGGCGTGCGGTATGACGATCTTGCGCAGGATGGCAAAGCCGCTGCTGCCGAGGTCGTAGGCAGCCTCGATCAGCGAATTGTCCAGGCTCTCGAGGCTCCCGACCAGCGGCACCACCATGAAGAGCAATGAGGTGTACACCAGTCCCACGAGTATCGTCGCGTCGTGGTAGAGCAGTTCCACCGGGCCGTTGGTGAGTCCCAGATGCGCAAGCAGTGCCGGCAACACGCCCGACTCGCGCAGCAGGATCATCCACCCCAAAGTCCGCACCGTCTCGCTCACCCAGAAGGGAATCAGGCACACGACGAACAGCAGCGCGCCCATCCGGCCGCGCGCCAGCTTGGCAATCGTCCACGCGACCGGGAAGGCGATCAGGAGTGTCAGCAACGTGGCGATCGCCGACATGGTGGCGGTGCGGGCGAACACGTGCCAGTAGACGGGTTCGTTGAAAAACGTGCGGTACTGGGCCAGGCTCGGCACATATTCGCGTGGCGCGACCGATTCGCGCAATGACAGCAGCGCCAGGTCGAGATGCGGCAGGACGATGAGCGCAAACAGCCAGATTAGCGCGGGCGCCAGCAGCAATCCCAGCATCAGTCGCCTGTGCCAGGCCTTGCCGGCGGCGGCATCAAGCATGGGGATTCGGCGCGGCAAAGCAGACGGCACGTTCGGGATCGAAGCTGAATGCGATGCGCTCGCCGACCTTGAGGTCGGCGTAGCGTCCGGTCTGAGGCAGGGCGATTCGGAATTCGAACCGGCTGGCGTTCTCCCGAATCAGCACGGCTGAATTGGCGCCATCGAACAGCAGGCTCTCGACCGTGCCGCCGTGCACCGGCTGGTTCGCGGGCACCGCGAGTTCTCCGGCGGTGCGGCCGATGCTCGCCGCCTCGGGCCGCACAAAGGCCTCGACCGAGGCGCCGGCCGTGACGGTGCCGTTGCGGCGGGCCCTGATCGTCCACCCTTCCGGCGTGGTGACTTCGACCAGCTCGCCCTGCAGCGCTGCGGCCCGGCCGGGAATGCGGTTGTTGGCACCGACAAAGGCCGCGACGAAGGGCGTGGCGGGAGCGTAGTAGAGCTCCTGCGGAGTGCCGAGCTGCTCAAAGCGGCCGCGGTTCATGACGCCGACGTGGTCGGAGAGCACCAGCGCTTCCGATTGGTCATGGGTGATATAAACGAATGTGGTACCGAAAGCAGACTGCAGTTGCTTGAGCTCAATCTTCATGTGTTCGCGCAACTTAAGGTCAAGGGCACCCAGCGGCTCATCGAGCAACAGCAGGGTGGGCTCGAGCACCAGGCTCCGGGCGATGGCGACGCGCTGGCGCTGCCCGCCAGACAGTTCGTCGACCCGTTTGTGGCCAGAGCCGCCAAGACCCACGCGCTCGAGCATCGCTTCGGCCTTGCGGCTGCGTTCGGCGCGTGCCACGCCGCGGCGGGCGAGTCCGAAGGCGACATTTTCGCCGACCGACATCATCGGGAACAGCGCCAGGTGCTGAAATACCATGTTGACCGGTCGGCGGTTCGGTGCGACACCGGTCATGTTGCGGCCACCGATCTGGATTTCACCCTCGTCGGCTGCAGTGAATCCGGCGATCATGCGCAGCAACGTCGTTTTGCCGCAGCCCGAAGGGCCGAGGATCGAGAAAAAACTGCCGCGCGCCACGGTGAAAGACACCGCATTGACCGCGACATGCTCGGCAAAGCACTTGACCACGGCGCGCGCTTCCAGATCGGGCACCGCGCCCGCGGCGGAGGTCGCCGGCACGGTCAATTGGCCGCCTTGATTCGATCCAGTATCCGGCCCTCGATTTCCTCGAGGCCGGGTGGAATGGCCGGATACCACTTGATGTTCCTGAAGCCGTCCGGAAAGCTCTCGGCGAACTGGGCTTTGAATTTCGGGTCCATCAGCTGCTCGGCGCCTTTCGAGGCGGTGAAATTGCCAATCGACTTCGCGATCCTGGCGGCGACCTCGGGTCGCATGGTGAAGTTGATCCAGGCATAAGCGCCGGCCTCGTTGCGGCCGCGCGCCGGGAGCGCGAAGGTGTCGAGCCAGGCGATGGCGCCGGATTTCGGGTTGATGAACTTGATGTCCGGGTTTTCGCGGTTGAGCTTCCAGCCGCCTGAATCCCACATCATCGAGGCGACTATTTCTCCCGAGCGAACGCCGTTGAGCAGCTGATCCTTGTTGTCGTAGAAGAAGCGGAAATTGGCCTTGCAGGCGATCAGGGTGCGGCCAACCTTTTCCATCAGCGCCGTGTAGGCCTTGGTGTCGCTATAGAGTGCGAACGGATTCGTGCCCGAGGCGAGCGCAAAGGCCATCAGCGTGGGACGGCGCAACCGGACCGAAGTCTTGCCCTTGAGTTCCGGCTTGCACAGGTCCGTGTAGTCGCTGATCTTCGCGTGCCTGGAATTGACCAGCAGCCCCTCGGCCCCCCACACGTACGGCAGGGCGTAGAGCTTGCCATCGAGGGTCGCGTTCCTCTTGACGGTCTCGAGCAGATCCGGCATGAACTGGGCGACCTTCACTTTGCCGAGGTCGATGGGCCGGTAGATGCGGAACTCCTGCTGCGCGCTCACGATGCGGTCCTGCGAGGGCTGCGCGAGATCGAAACCCGCTCCGCCGGTGGCCCGCAGCTTCGAGATCATCTCCTCGTTGTTCGATAGGGCGACTACGACCTGGATGCCCGTTTCCTGCTTGAACTGCGCTATGACTTCCGCCGGGACGTAATCGGCCCAGGTGATGATGCGCAGCTTGCTGGAATCGTCGGCATCGGCGCCAGAGGCAACAACGAAGCCGACGGCGGTGAGAGCAATGATCAGCCGTTTCATCGAATCTCCCCGCATCCGTTGGGTCGAAGTCTTAAGCCGCCCGAAACCGGCGGACAAATAACGGTCATCAGCACCTTGCCAGCACTAATGTTGCACCCAGGCAACGGGTCGCCGCCGGAAAGATGTGCATTGACAAGCGCGCCTCCAAGCGAGGATAGTTTCATTCAGATAACAGGGCAATAGCCCGCAAGCACTGTCGCCAGGGGCCATTTTCACAAATCCGTTACAATGATCGGGCAGCATGGGCGCTGCCAAATGCCAATAGTTGACTGATAAATGCAACAACGGGGCTTGAGCCTCGTTCACACCCGAAATATTCCAGGAGCCGAAGCCGATATGAGCACCAAATCCACACTGTCCCAGCCGCAGATGTCCCGAACCATCGCCCTGGCGGTCGCCGCTGTGCTGGCGGCTTCTCGTGCCCAGGCCGCCGAGCCACCGCCGAGCGGCGCGCTCGAGGAAATCACCGTATTCGGCGTGGGCGAAGTGCGCCAGGTCTCGGAACTGACGGCGATCGACATCGCCACGGCGGTCCCAGGGACCAGTGCGATCAAGGTGCTCGACAAGCTCCCGGGCGTGAGCTTTCAGTCTTCGGATCCGTTCGGCGCCTATGAATGGTCAACGCGCATCTCGGTGCGCGGCTTCTCGCAGAACCAGATGGGCTTCACGCTCGATGGCATCCCGCTGGGCGATATGAGCTATGGCAACCATAACGGCCTGCACATCAGCCGCGCGATATCGTCGGAAAACATCGGAAATACCGTGCTCTCGCAGGGTGCCGGCTCTCTGGGCACCTCATCCAGCAGCAACCTGGGTGGCACCATTGCCTTCTATTCAAGGGATCCGGCCAAGACCTTCGGCGCCGACGTCCAACTGACCGCCGGGGCCAATTCCACCAAGCGCGGCTTCGCGCGCCTGGATACCGGTGAGATGGGGACGGCGGGAACCCGCGCCTACCTCAGCTACACCAAACAGGATTCCGAAAAGTGGCGTGGCGAGGGCAAGCAGAAGCAGGAACAGATCAACGTCAAGATCGTTCAGCCGATCGGCGAGGGCCAGCTTTCAGCGTTCTATGACCATTCCGACCGCGCCGAGAACGATTACCAGGACGTGTCGCTGGCACAGATCAGCAGGCTGGGCTACAACTGGGACAACCTCTCCGGCCCCGTCGGCGTCAACTCGGCCAACTGGCAGACCGCGTTGGCCGTTTCGGACAACTACAACGCGGGCGGCCCGTTCCCGGCGCCGTTCGTGACCGGAGGCGAGTCGTATTTCAATGCCTCCGGGTTGCGCAAGGACACGCTGGCCGGCGCAGCGCTGAACCTGCCGGTGTCGGCCAGCGCCAGCTGGAATACCACGGTGTATCTGCACAAGAACAAGGGCGAAGGCGTGTGGTTCGCGCCCGGGCAGAGCGCGCCGGTCGGCGCGCCCGACGGGTTCGGTGGCACGATCAGCGACATCGCCTCGATTGCCGTGCGCACCACCGAGTATTCGATCGATCGCAACGGCATCACCTCGGGCCTGGCATGGACCGCGGGGGCGCACAAGGTCGAGGGCGGCATCTGGTACGAGAAGAACGACTTCGACCAGGCACGGCGTTACTACGGGCTGCACCGCTCGGCGCCGCAGCGCGATTCGCTGGAGTTCATGAAGGATCCGTACCGCACCAAGTGGCAGTTTGCATTCAACACCAAGACCACGATGTTCTACCTGCAGGACACCTGGGAAGTGAACGACGCCCTGAAGGTGACATACGGCTTCAAGTCGCTGGATGTAAAGAACGAGGCGGTTGAGCAGGTCATCGAGAATACCCCGGTGACCGATTGCAGTGTGGTGACCGGCGGCGGTACGCCGGTGTGCGGATCGATCGAAGCGAAGAAGAGTTTCCTGCCGCAGGTGGGTTTCAACTACAAGCTGGGCGGCCCATCCGAACTCTTCGGTGACGTCACCCGCAACATGCGCGCCTTTGCCAACTCGGCTACGGCCGGCGTGTTCTCCGCGAGCGCGGCCGGTCTGAAGGTGCTGGAGGCCACCGGGTTGAATCCCGAGACTTCGACCACCTTCGAGTTCGGCTGGCGCTACAACACCCCGCAGCTTTTTGCCACGGCGACGGTCTATTTCGTCGACTTCAAGGATCGGTTGCTGGTCCAGACGGTGGGAAGCGGCATTGCCGGCAACCAGACCATCGTGCAGAACGTCGGCGACGTGCGGACCAAGGGTGCGGAAGTGGGCCTGGCCTGGCGTATGGCGCCCGACTGGAACTGGTACAACTCGCTCAGCTACAACGACTCGACCTACCAGGATGACGTCGTGGCGCACTCGGTCGACACCAACGGCAATCCGGTCACCGATACCACGTATACGGGTGGCAAGACGATTGTCGATTCGCCCAAGGAGATGGTGAAGTCGGAACTGGGTTACGACAACAGCCGCGTTTTTGCCAAGCTGGCGGTCGACTACACTGGTTCGCGCTTCTACACTTATACGAACGACCAGCAGGTACCGGCCTATACGCTGGTCAACCTGAGTGCCGGCTACCATTGGTCGGATCTGGGCTTCGCCAAGAAGCTGACCGTGCAGGGCAACGTGTATAACCTGACCGACAAGCAGTACGTGGCGACGGTGGGCTCGAACGGCTTCAAGAACGCCGGCGATTCGGCCACCTTGCAGGTGGGATCGCTCCGTCAGTTCTTCATATCGGTATTCGCGCAGTTCTGAGGCGCAGCGCCGATCGCAACAACCGCAACCCGGCATGCCGCGTGGCATGCCGGGTGCGGCCCCCCACCCGCCGATGACCAGCGACGCCGACTCCAGGTATCGGGAGGTGGTGCAGCTGATGGGAGCGCGCGCGTGGCGTGAGGCGGATTCCCGCTGCCGACAATTGACGACGACGCATCGTGGCTTCGGCCCGGGCTGGCTGATGGCCAGCCTGATTGCGCAGCAACTGCAGGAGCCGGAGCGCGCCCTGCAGCTGGCGGAACGCGCCGTAGCTGCCACACCGGACGACCCCGCTGCATTGTTGCGACGGGCGCAGTGCCTTGATGGTCTGCGCCGCCGGCCCGAGGCACTGGCAGCGGCGCAGGCAGCGCTACGCGCTGCGCAGGGAAATGCGGCCGCATTGGACGCTTTGGCGGGTTTCTACACTGTCGTGGGCGAACATCGCCGGGCGCTGGCAATCTGCAATCAGGTGTGCGCGCTGGCGCCCGCCAGCGCACGCGCCCTGTACGCCCGCGCCGTGGTACACCGTTTTCTGGGGCAGCTCGAGAAAGCCGAGGCCGATTATGAGCGGCTGCTGGAGCTGGATCCGAGACTGTACGAGGCATACCTCAACCGCTCCAACCTCCGCCGCCAAAGCGCGCACAGCAATCACCTCGAGAACCTGCGCCAGGCGCTCGAACGGGCCGGCGCCGACAGCAACGGACAGATCCAGCTGCAGTATGCGCTCGCCAAGGAATGCGCCGACCTCGGCCGCTGCGAGGAATCGTGGGCTCACCTGCAGACCGGCTCAGGCCTGAAGCGCAGCCAGGTCTCGTTTGACCTGTCGGCAGACATCAACATCGTCGAATGGCTGATCGAGGCCTTTCCAGCGGGGCCGGAACGGCCCACGCCCGGGGCTGCCTCCGCTGCGCCGATCTTCATCGTCGGCTTGCCGCGCGCAGGCTCGACGCTGGTAGAGCGGATCCTCTCGAGCCATTCACAGGTGCACGCGGCCGGTGAGCTTGGTCACCTGACCTATGCCGTCGCCGCCGCCGCGCGCGCTGCCAGCGGGCAGGAAAGTCCGGAGCTCCGCCAGTTGTATCGCCTGGCGGCACAATTCGATTTTGCGGCGCTCGGGCGCGACTACCTGGCGCGCTGCCGTCCGGTAATTGGCGACAAGCCACGCTTCATCGACAAGATGCCGCTCAACTACCTGTACTGCGGACTGATCCGTCGTGCGCTGCCGAACGCCCGCATAGTACACGTGGCGCGCCATCCGATGGCCGCCTGCTACGGAATCTACAAGACGCTGTTCAACGAGGGATACGGATTCTCTTACGACCTCGACGAGCTCGCGCGCTATTACCTTGCATACTACAAACTGATGAATCATTGGCGGCGTAGCATGCCGGGTGACATCCTGGATCTATCATACGAGCGGCTGGTGGCGGACCAGCGGGGCGAGACGCGGCGCCTGCTGGATTACTGCGGTCTCGAATGGGAAGACGCCTGCCTCGATTTTCATCTCAATCCGGCGGCGAGCACCACGGCGAGCGCTCACCAGGTGCGCCAGCCCATCTACGCCTCGGCGGTTAGCGAGTGGCGGCGCTACGCGACACAACTGGCCGGACTGCGCGAGCAGCTGGAGGCAGGCGGAGTTGTAATGGACCGTAGTGAATGACAGGCGCGACATTCGATCTTCAGGGGCATCGCGGCGCGCGCGGACTGTGGCCGGAGAATACGCTGGGCGGCTTCGCGCGCGCGCGCCGGTGGGAGTCACGACGTTCGAGCTGGACTGTGCCATCACGCGCGATGGCATAGTCGTGATCAGTCACGATCCGGAACTCAATCCCGACCACACCCGCGATGCACAGGGCCGATTCCTCGCTCAGGCAGGACCGCTGATCTTTGGCCTCGACTACGCACAGCTGGCGCAGTACGACGTAGGCCGCCTGCGCCCGGGCAGCGCATACGCAAACTCACACCCGTCGCAGGAACCTCTCGACGGCGAGCGCATCCCGCGCCTGGCCGAGCTGTTTGCACTGGTCACAGCGCTTGGCGATCGCGCGGTGCGCTTCAACATCGAGATGAAGGTATTTCCACTGCAGCCGGCGTGGAGCATGGCGCCCGAGCCGTTCACCCGCGCACTGTTGCACGATGTGGCGCGGGCAGGAATGGCGGCGCGCACCACCATTCAGTGCTTCGACTGGCGCGTGCTCGAGGCCGTGCACCGCCTGGCGCCGGAGATTGCGATCGGCGCATTGACCGACCAGCAGGGAGATGATGATACCGTGCAGTTCGGCCGCTCCGGTCCGTCACCCTGGCTGGGGGGTCTCGATGCCCGCGACTTCAATGGCTCGGTCCCCAGGCTGGCCAAGGCGAGCGGTGCGGGCACGTGGTCCCCGAATTATCTCGACCTGAGTCCGCCCCAGGTCGCCGAGGCACATGCGCTGGGACTGGTGGTGGTGCCATGGACGGTGAATGAACCGGTGGAAATGGAGCGAATCCTGGCCATGGGCGTCGACGGCATGATCAGCGATCGCCCGGACCTGTTGCGCAAAATTCTCCACCGGCACGGCATGGCCGTTCCCAAGGCGTCGCCAGACCCGACCACCGCTGCCTCGATTTAGTCTGCCCGAACTATTTGCGCGGCGCGTTGGTGTAGATATCCGCGCCGAAGCTACGCAGGCCCGGTTGTGCCGCGTAGCCCAGATGAGCGAGGCCGAAGATATCCTCGACGCTGCGCAGCAGCGAGTAATGATTGTAGGCGTTGGCACTGACGGTACCGGGCCTGATGAAGGGCGAGAGCATGACGGCTCCGATGCGCCCGCCGCCAGGTCCCACGAGACCCGGCCCGTTCAGCCCTGGCGTTGCGGCCGGCCCACCGGCCCGATACGGCGGAATATTCGGACCTGGCAGCTCGTTGCAGCAGGCGGCCGCAGCGCCGCCATCGGCCGCAGCCACCACACTGCCGGCGGCGTCGTAGTCGTCGGCGATATCGGCTTCGTCAAAGGTAATGATGAGCAGGCCGTCGCGCCTGAATGCCGCCGACCCCAGGATCCGCGGCACCCATTGACGCAGGAAGTCGTCCACCGATACGAGTCCACCCGGCTCACCATTGACACAGCGCTCGCTGCCACCGCCGTCATGCCCGTCATGGCAGAGATTGGGCGTGATGAACAGGTAATTCGGCGTGGTATTCGCAAAGCGCAGGTCGTCGGCCAGTTGTTTCAGGTTGACGACTCTCTGCGCGCACCGGGGCGAGTCAATGATGGCATGGAAATAGACGAAGGGATTGTGACGCGTGGCGTACTGATCGCCGACGGCGGCGGCGCCAGTATTGTCGGTAGCGCCGATCGGTGGGTGAGCGCAGCTGGCCGCTTCCCGCGCCGGCATGTTACCCATGTCTTCCATGTAGGCCTTCCAGCTCAGCTTTGCGTCTTCAAGCTGGTTCACCACGGTGCGGATATTCGCCGGATAAACACAGCCCTTGCCAATTGCCTGGCCGTCGGGCGTCGTACCGGAGCTGACAAAATCCGCAAACACCTCGCAATCAAAATTCGTGGCGGGATTCGCAGCCTGACCACTGATCAGGGTCAGGTAGTTGCCCAGGCTCATGTGGCTGGTGCCGTAGTAGTTGGGGACTGCGGCCCCGAGCCCGCGCAGGGATTTCAGGTACCGTGCCGGTGAGGCAGGGCCGAAACTGCTCTCATAGGCCTGATTCTCGAGCACCACGATGAACACGTGGCGGATCGGGGGCACCCGCGGCGGGCTTGCCGCGGGTGCCAGGCTCGCCAGCACCAAGCCGGCCAGACACCAGCGCCACCTGCTGTGTGAGAGGAGCGCTTTCAAGCGGCGGCCGTGTAGCGCGGATCGTGCGGCCGGCGCCCGAACACCTCGCGCACCAATGGCTCGAACGCGGCCAGCGGTTGGCTCGGATAAGCCGGGTCGAACGAGGCCTGGTCGTAGTGCTCGCAGAACCGGGCGCAAGGCTCGTACCAGCGGTGCGTGCGCAATCGTTCGCGCGCGTGGCGGTCACCGCCCAGGTGATGCGCGTAATAGTAGGTCTGGAACAGCCCGTGCTGCTCAACGATCCAGGTGACTTCCTCGCGCACGTAGGGACGGATGACGGCGGCAGCAAGCGCGGCATGATTGTAGGGAGCGAGCAGGTCCCCCATGTCATGAATGAGCGCCGCCAGCACCAGTTCCTCATCGGCGCCGTCAAGACGCGCGCGGGTGGCGGTCTGCAAACTGTGCTCCAGGCGAGTCACGGGGTATCCCTCGACTGAATGATCCAGGTCGCGCAGCGCCTCCAGCACGCGCCCGGGGAGCTGCAGCGCAAAGTCGCGTTCGGAGCGGTCGAGGAGCAGATAATCCTCGCGCGTGCCTGCCTTCATCTGCGTAAAACTGACCAGCCTGTTCATGCGATAATCCCGGAGGCTCGAGCAAGGAGTAATTGCGTGACCGATGCACCGATTGTAGCCCGGCGTCCTTCCGGGCGCGACGCCCGCCGCGCCGAGCGATCGGGGCCGCTGCCCGATCACCTGCGCCCGGTGAAGCCAGGCATGCAAAGCGGCCGCTACCGGCCGCTGAGCGACGGCGACGTGCAGCAGATCCACCAGACGGCGCTGCGGCTGCTGTCCGAAGTGGGTCTGGCGGACGCCACCGAGTCTGGCGTCGAGATCATGACCCGGGCGGGCTGCACCCTGAGCCCGCAAGGACGCCTGTTGTATCCGCAATCGCTGGTGGAAGACACGCTCGCCAAGGCTGCACGCAACTTCGTGCTGCACGGTCAGGATCCGAAGCATGATCTGGAGCCGTGGGGCAAGCGGGCCTATTTCGGCACTGCCGGCGCCGCCGTCAACATGGTCGATGTCAACGGCAACTATCGCCACTCGACAATCCAGGACCTCTACGACATCGGCCGCATCGTCGATGTCATGGATCATATCCATTTCTTCCAGCGCGCGGTCGTGCCGCGCGACATTCCGGACCCGTTCGAGATGGATTTCAACACCTGCTACGCCTCGGTCATGAGCACGCCCAAGCACGTGGGCAGCAGCTGGGTGCAACCCGAGCAGCTCACCGCGTCACTCGAAATGCTGCACCTGATTGCCGGCGGCGAGAAGCAATGGCGTGAGCGTCCTTTCGTCAGCCAATCAAACTGCTTCGTCGTGCCGCCGATGAAATTCGCGACCGACGCCTGCCGCTGTCTTGAAGTCGCGGTGCGCGGCGGCATGCCGGTGTTGCTGCTGTCGGCGGGGCAGGCGGGCGCCACGGCGCCCGCGGCGCTGGCCGGCGCGCTCGCGCAGGAGGTAGCCGAGGTGCTTGCCGGGCTCGTTTATGTGAATGCGATCAAGCCAGGCCACCCGGCGATCTTCGGCACCTGGTGCTTTGTTTCCGATCTGCGCACCGGCGCCATGTCGGGCGGAAGTCCGGAACAGGCGCTGCTGTCGGCGGCGGCGGGCCAGATGGCCAACCACTATCAGTTGACCGGCGGCACGGCGTCCGGTATGACCGACTCGAAGATCCCCGACGGCCAGTCGGGTGCGGAAAAGGCGCTGAATCACGCGCTGGTCGGCAATTCCGGTGTCAATATGATTTACGAGTCCGCGGGCATGCACGCGAGCCTGCTGGGCTATTCGCTCGAGAGCCTGATCATCGATAACGACATCATCGGCGCCGCGCAGCGCACCATCAAGGGTATTGAGGTCAACGAGGAACGGTTGTCGTTCGAAACCATCAAGGACGTCTGCCTGAACGGGCCCGGTCATTTCCTCGGCAGTGGCCAGACCCTGCAGCTGATGCAGACCGAATACCTCTACCCCGGCGTGGGCGATCGGCGCAGTCCGAACGAGTGGATCGAGCAGGGCTCGACCAATATCACCGAGCGGGCCTCCCGGAGAGTGGCGGAGATCCTGGCCACGCATTTCCCCAGCCACGTGCCCGAGGCCATCGACACGGAGATCCGCCGCCGCTTTCCGGTGCGGCTGCCGCGCGAGGGCATGCGGCCCAAGAGTTAGCGCCCGCGCATGTCGCTCCCGGATCGCGCCAGCGTCATCATCATCGGCGGCGGAATCGCCGGCTGTTCGATCGCCTATCACCTGACCAAGATCGGCGTGAACGACGTGGTGCTGCTCGAGCGCAGTCGCCTGACCTCCGGCACCACCTGGCACGCGGCGGGGCTGGTCGGACAGCTGCGCGCCACGCGCAACCTGACCGAACTGGCCAAATACACCGCCGATCTCTACCACTCGCTCGAAGCCGAGACCGGGCAAGCCACCGGCTTCAAGCAGAACGGCTCGATCAGCGTGGCCAAGACACCGGCGCGCTTCGAGGAGCTGAAGCGCGGTGCGTCGATGGGCAAGACCTTCGGGCTCGAAATCGATGTGCTCACCTGCGGTGAAATCAAGGAGCGCTGGCCGCTACTGATGGTCGAGGACCTGGTCGGCGGCATTTTCCTGCGCAAGGACGGTCAGACCAACCCGATCGATACCACGCAGGCGCTGGCCAGGGGCGCCAAGCTGCGCGGCGCCAGGATCTTCGAAAACACACCGGTCCGGAAAGTGCGCATCGAGCGGGGCAGGGCAATTGGCGTGGAGGTAGACGAGCGGCTTTATCGCCGCCGACACGGTCGTGCTGTGCGCCGGCATGTGGTCGCACGCCCTGGGCCGCGAGTGCGGCGTGGCGGTGCCGCTCCATGCCGCCGAGCATTTCTACATCGTCACCGAGCCCATGAAAGGCATGCCGGGAAATCTGCCGGTGCTGCGCGTGCAGGACGAATGCGCCTACTACAAGGAAGACGCCGGCAAGCTGCTGGTGGGCTGCTTCGAGCCGGTGGCCAAGCCCTGGGGCATGAAGGGGATCCCGGAGGATTTCAGCTTCGAGACCCTGCCCGAAGACTACGAGCACTTCGAACCGATACTGAGCGCCGCGGTGAGGCGCGTGCCGGCGCTCGGCGACGCCGGCATCCAGCTGTTCTTCAACGGCCCCGAGAGCTTCACGCCGGACGACCGCTATTACATCGGTGAGACGCCGGAAGTGCGCGATCTGTTCGTGGCCACCGGCTTCAACTCGGTAGGCATCGCGGCCAGCGGCGGCGCGGGCAAGGTGGTCGCACAATGGATTCTCGACCGCCGCCCCCCGATGGACCTGGCCGACGTCGACATCCGCCGAATCGCGCCGTTCCAGGCCAATCGCCGTTACCTGCACGATCGCACCGTCGAGACGCTCGGTCTGCTGTACGCGATGCACTGGCCGTACTACCAGTACCAGAGCGCGCGCGGCGCGCGCCGCACTCCGCTCCACGATCGGCTGATTGCCGCCGGCGCCTGCATGGGCGAGACGGCCGGCTGGGAGCGGCCCAACTGGTTTGCCGCGCCGGGGTCCAGGCCACAGTATGAATATTCCTATGGCCGGCAAAACTGGTTCGATGCCTGCGCCGCCGAATGCCGCGCAGTGCGCGATCACGTGGCGCTGTTCGACCAGACCTGCTTTGCAAAATTCCTGGTGCAGGGTGCGGATGCCTGCACCATGCTCAATCACCTTTCCGCCGCCAATATCGACGTCGCACCCGGCCGCATCGTCTACACGCAATGGCTCAATGATCGCGGCGGGATCGAGGCCGACCTCACTATCACGCGGCTCGCCGAACAGGAATTCATGGTCGTGACCTCGGCCATCTGCCAGACGCGCGATCTCGCCTGGCTGAGGCGTCGCCTCGCCGATCAGCCCGGCGTGCACTGCACGGTGACCGACGTCACCGCGGGCGTCGCCATGCTGGGCATCATGGGTCCGAACAGCCGCGAACTGCTGCAGCTGCTGTCAGGTACGGACCTGTCCAATGCGGCGCACCCGTTTGGCTATTCCCGCGAAGTCGAAATCGGCTATGCGCGAGTGCGCGCCAGTCGCATCACCTACGTGGGTGAGCTGGGCTGGGAGCTGTACATCCCTGCCGAACACTGCCTCGATGTCTATGAGCGGCTCGTTGCCGCAGGCGATCAATTCGGATTGCGCCACGCGGGCTACCATGCGATGGGAGCCTGCCGGGTGGAGAAGGGGTATCGACACTGGAGCCACGATATCGGCGATGAAGACACGCCGCTCGAAGCAGGCCTGGGCTTTACCGTAGCCTGGGACAAGCCCGGCGGGTTTATCGGGCGGGAAGCGCTGCAGGCGCAGCGCTCGCGTGGCATGCCGAGCAAGCGCCTGGTGCAGGTCATGCTGCAGGACGCTTCAGCGCAGGCGCCGATGCTGTATCACGAAGAGCCGATCATTCGCGATGGCGTCATTGTGGGGTCGATCAAGTCCGGCGCCTGGGGTCATCGGCTGAAACGCTCAATCGGCATGGGTTACGTCAGTTGCCAGAGCGGCGTGACCAGGGAGTGGCTCGAGTCCGGGCACTGGGAAATCGAGGTGGCCTGCCAGCCTTACGCTGCCAGCGTACAGTTCCAAGCCTTGGTACGATCCTGGAAATGAACGCATCAAGAGTTAAGGCCGCCTGCGTCCACAAAGTAAACCAATAAATGAGAAGTCACGCCCAAGTTGTTGTTATTGGAGGTGGAGCGGTCGGGTGTTCTGCACTCTACCATCTAACCCAGCTGGGCATCACCGACGCGGTGCTGCTCGAGCGCGATGAGCTGACGGCCGGCTCCACCTGGCACGCTGCCGGCAACTGCCCGAACTTCTCGACTTCCTGGAACCTGATCAAGCTGCAGCGCCACAGCACCCGACTGTACGCGGAGCTCGCGGCGCGCGTTGGCTACGAGATCAACTACCACGTCACCGGCAGCGTGCGCCTGGCGCACACGGCAGACCGGGTCGATGAATTCCGGCACGTGGTCTCGCAGGCGCGCGCCCAGGGCATCGAGTTCCAGATGCTCACTCCTGCCGAGGTGATGGCGCGCCATCCGTTCCTGCAGACCGACGGCATCCTGGCGGGCCTCTACGACCCCTACGACGGCGACATCGACCCGGCACAGATGACGCAGGCGCTGGCCAAGGGCGCGCGCGACGCGGGCGCGCAGATTCATCGCAAGACGCGGGTCACCGCCATTGCGCGCACGCCGTCCGGCGAGTGGCGCGTGGAAACCAATCGCGGCCCGATCACGGCGCAATCGGTCATCAACGCCGCGGGCTATCGCGGCGGCGAGGTTGCCGCGACTGGTGGGCGAATACCTGCCGATCGTCACGCTCTCGCACCAGTATCTGGTGACCGAGGACATACCGGAACTCGTGGCGCTTGGTGCGGCACGTCTCCCGCTGGTGCGCGACCCGGATGTCAGCTATTACCTGCGCCAGGAACGGCACGGCCTGATACTCGGGCCCTACGAGTGGCAGGCCACGGCGCACTGGTTGCAGGGCATTCCGGATGAATTCGCGAACCAGTTGTTCGACGATGATACCGGGCGGCTCGAAAAATACATCGAGGCGGCCTGTGCACGCATCCCGATTCTGAGCAGCGTGGGCGTCAAGACGGTGATCAACGGCCCGATTCCGTATGCGCCCGATGGCAACCCGCTGATTGGCCCGGCGCCCGGGCTGCCGGGTTTCTACCACTGCTGCGCCTTCACTTTTGGCATCGCGCAGGCGGGCGGTGCCGGCAAGTGCATTGCCGAGTGGGTGGCGCGCGGGCAGCCGGAATGGGACATGTGGCCGCTCGATTCGCGCCGCTACCTGGAATTCGCCAATCACAAGTTCACGCTGGCCAAGGCGATCGAGACCTACCAGCATGAGTACGGCATCGGCTATCCCGCCGAGGAGCGGCCGGCAGGTCGCCCGGCCAAGAGCTCGCCCGTGTACCAGCGCCTCAAGGACAAGGGCGCGCGCTTCGGCGCGCGTGGCGGTTGGGAGCGCGCGGTATATTTTCCGCAGCCAGGCGACGGCCTGGAAGGGCGCGAGTTGTCTTTCAGGCGCCCGGCCTGGCACGCGGCGGTGGCACGCGAGTGCGCGGCTGTGCAGCAGCGCGTCGCGGTACTCGACCTGCCTGGCTTCACGAAATTCGAGGTCGCGGGCGCAGGGGCCGCCACCTGGCTCGATCACATGGTTGCAGGCACGGTGCCGCGGCCGGGGCGCACGGCGCTCAACTATTTCTGCGCGCCATCGGGCGGCATCGTCACCGAGATGACGCTCACCGGTTTCGCCCCCGACCGCTACTGGCTGATCAGCGCCGCCGCGGGGGAGCGGCACGACGAACATTGGTTGCGCGAGCACCTGCCGGCAGACGGCACCGTACATATCGAGAACCTGTCGGCGCGCTATGGCACGCTGATCGTGGTTGGGCCAAAGTCACGCGAACTGCTGGCACAGCTCACGCCCGTCGATCTTTCCAATGCCGGCTTCCCCTGGCTGTCTACGCGCACTGTGGAGATCGCCTATACCAGGGCGGTCGCGCTCCGCGTCAACTACATGGGAGAGTTGGGCTGGGAGCTGCACATCCCGGTCGAGCACCTGCTGTCGGTCTACGAGCTTCTGCAGGAGGCTGGAGCAAAGCTGGGCATGGCCGACTTCGGGCTTTACGCGATGGACAGTCTGCGCCTGGAGAAGTGCTACCGCTCCTGGAAGGCGGACCTGACCACCGAGTACACGCCGTTCATGGCCTCGCTCGATCGCTTCGTGAAGCTCGACAAGGCAGGCGGCTTCATCGGCCAGGAGGCGCTGCGGCGCGAGTCTGCCGCGGGCCCGCGCGAGCGCTTCGTGCCGCTCGTCGTCGACGCGACGGATGCCGACGCGGCCGCGGTCTCGATCGTGTACCAGGGTAACGAGGTCGTGGGCCTGGTCACATCGGGCGGCTACGGCTATCGGCTGAAGTGCAGCATTGCACTCGCATACGTCCGCACCGACCTGGCCGTGGCCGGAACCGAACTCGAGATCGAGATCCTCGGCGAGCGGCGCCGCGCGGTAGTGGGACGCGAACCGCTGTACGATCCGGACAACGCCCGGCTCCGGGCCTGAGACCGGCGCCGTCACCGTTGCTGCCGGATTCAGCGTGGCAACGGCGTGACGCTCGCGCCGATCCTTGCCGAGCACGTGCGCACCGAGCTGCTGCACGGGCTCAAAGTGCCCACCCTGGCACTTTACCGGCCCGACCGGTTCACGGCCTAAGAGCCTCGCTGCGGGTACCAGCCACTATCCCTTTGGGTGCAAGTGCCCAGCGAAGGGCCGGCCGGTCGCCGTCGCTCGCACCAGCGCCTCAGCGAGGTAATCCAGGTCGGTGCCCATGTGGGCGCGGCGCTCGATGACTATGGTCTCAACATGCGGATCCGCCGCCCCGGCCCGACGCGCGGCAGCCAGTGCCTGTTCGCTTGCTACGTGGCGCGCGTGCTTGATCGCCGCCTCAGGTGCCTCGAAATTGCGACCGCCAGCCGTATCGTGCACCCGAAAAATGCCAAAGGTCGACTGGTTGACGAGTACCTCGATCGTTTGCGCGACCACGCCGGCGACGGCGCCAATGGCGTTGCACACCGCAGCGTGCGGCGGGATGACAAGCTGCGCGCCCAGGCGCCGCGCGACTTCCGGATAGTAGCCTTCCACCGGTGCTCCAATGGCGAGCAGCGGCGTCGCCAGCCCAATCTCGGCTCGCAACAGCGCAGAGAAGTGCCGGCCGGCCACAGTCTCTTCGACCAGGCGATCGCCGAGCGATCCCCACGACCCCGCGCGCGCCTCGAGGCCCGGATCGTGGGCAAGGGCAGTGGCGAGTACCACGCGGGCGGAGTCATGGATCACCCGTTCGACGACTCGCTCGCACAAGTCTGTTGCACTCGCTGCCTCGCGTGCGCCGCGCGTGTTGCGCTCGTCGATGGCGAGCAGCTGGGCACCAAGTGTCGCGGCCTCGACGCTCCAGCCCTGTTGGCGGCCCAGCACGTGCATCGCATCGCTCGGCGTAAATGCGGCAAGCGTGGCCAGGCCGGCATCGGCGAGGCGCCGCAGGGCCTCGCGCCCGGGCGAGCTGTGCACCAGCTGCGAGACGCGGCGTGGCGCAAGCGTCAGCGCCTGCCAGACGCGCAGCTCCGCGCCGGCCAGTGGCAGCGGCGCCTCGCGGCCGGCATTGCGGAACGCGAACTGTGTGGCATAGTCGGGCAAGTGCTGCATGGTGGCCAGGTCCCGCAGCTCCGCCAGCACCGCGGGCACCTGCAGCGCCAGCAGGCTGAGCGGCAGCGCCTTGCGCGGCCCGACCAGGAGCCGCGCGTTACGGTCGAGCGAGACCTGGCTGTCGCCGCCGAGGCCGACGGTGCGCACATCCACCGCTTCAACCATGGTTCGCCAGCCGCCGACCAGTGCGCCCTCTGCGCTAATTACCGGACGGCCACCGGCCACGACCGCGCAATCCGTGGTGGTGCCGCCCATGTCCGCGACCAGGAAATCGGCACGGCCGGTCAGAAACCCGGCGCCCACTACACTGGCCGCCGGACCCGAGAGTACGGTCTCGACGGGGTACTCGAGCGCGATTTCCGCCTTCATCAACGACCCGTCGCCCTTGACGATCATCAGCGGCGCGTCGATCAGCTCGGTCTCGAGCACGGCGCCCAGCGCCTCGATAAGGTGGCGGATCTGCGATGTCAGGCGCGCATTGAGTGTCGCCGTGAGCGCCCGGCGCGGTGCGTCGAGCTTCGAGCTGAGCTGGTGCGCGCAAGTCACCGGTTTGTTCGACAGCGTGCGGATCAGGGCGCGCGCGCGCAATTCGTGCTCCGGGTTCCGCACCGAAAAGCAGGCGGCCACTGCGAAGGCCTCGACGCGTGCACCGCAGTCGTGTATCGCCGCCACCAGCGCGGCCTCATCGAGTGGAGCGGATTCCTCGCCGGCCGCGTCGTGCCCGCCGCCCACCAGCACAATCGGGCTCGCGTCGCTCGATCGCAGTCCGGAGCGGGCGAGCATCTGTCGATCAAATCCGATCAACACAGTAGCGACGGGACTGAACCGATTCTCGACTACCGCATTGGTGGCGAGCGTCGTCGATACCGAAACCAATTGCACATCAGCGCGATTTCGGCCCGGCGGCAGCTTGCCCAGCACCTCGCGGACGGCATCGCCGAGGCCCATGGCCAGATCCCAGTGGGTGGTAAGCGCCTTGGCGCTCGAAATCACGTCTCGCCCGCCCGCGAGCAGCACGGCGTCGGAATATGTCCCACCGGTGTCGAGCCCAAGCCAGAGAGCGCTTTGTTCAGGTTTGTCCACGCCTGCCATTGTGTACGACTACCATGGCCGCGGGCAAAGACCCCAGGGGGCGAGTAGTGATTGCCGGCGCGGCTATCTGCTGGACGGCTGATGGCGGGGCAGCGGCTCATCGACGTTGTCTACGAGCATGCGGGGAATTGAAGTACCATGGAAGGATGAACAACCAGCTGCGCTTCTACATCAATGGTGCGTGGGTCGACCCGCTGGTGCCGGCCACCAGAGCGGTAATAAACCCCGCGACCGAAGTCGCGTTTGCAGCCATATCGATGGGCACGGCGGCCGACGCTGTGCGTGCCATTGCGGCAGCCCGCGCGGCCTTCCCGTCGTTTTCGCAGACCAGCAAAGCCTTTCGCGTCGGGCTGCTGCAGAAGATACTGGCGCTGTATAACGAACGCGCCGAAGAGATCGCCCAGGTCGTGTCCGACGAGATGGGCGCACCGCTCCAATTCGCGCGCGACGCCCAGGTCTGGGCGGGCCGGGCGCACCTCGAGGCCACCATTGCCGCACTCGAGTCCTTCGAGTTCGAACAGCAGCGCGGCAGCACGCGCATTGTCCGCGAAGCAATCGGCGTAGTCGGACTCATCACGCCGTGGAACTGGCCGCTCAACCAGATCGTCACCAAGGTGGCGCCCGCACTGGCGGCCGGCTGCACCCTGGTGTTGAAGCCGAGCGAAATCGCGCCGCTCGACGCCATCATCTTTGCGGAAGTGGTCCATGCCGCGGGCGTGCCGCCCGGTGTGTTCAATCTGGTGAACGGCGATGGTCCGACCGTTGGCCAGACCCTGGCGAGTCATCCGGACGTCGACATGGTTTCGTTTACCGGCTCCACCCGGGCCGGAGTCATGGTCGCCAAGAGCGCCGCCGATACCGTCAAGCGCGTCACGCAGGAACTCGGCGGCAAGTCCGCCAATATCATCCTGCCGGACGCCGACCTGCGCGCGGCCGTCACGCAGGGGGTCGCGGCCTGCTTCAGCAATAGCGGCCAGTCCTGCGATGCGCCGACGCGCATGCTCGTGCCCGCGCACAAGCTCGACGCGGCCCTGGCGATCGCGCGGGAAGCGGCGGAGAGCCACACGGTGGGCGATCCGCGCGCCGCCGGCATCCAGCTCGGGCCCGTGGTCAGCGAAGCGCAGTTCAACAAGATCCAGAAGCTCATCGCCACGGGCATCGCCGAGGGCGCGCCGCTGGTGACCGGCGGGCCCGGCCGGCCGGCCGGGTTGGCAGCATGGCTACTACGTGCGTCCCACGGTGTTTGGTCCGGTGCGCCCGGACATGACGATCGCGCGCGAGGAAATCTTCGGGCCGGTCTTGTCGATCATTCCCTACGATTCCGAACAGCAGGCAATCACGATCGCCAATGACACCGTGTACGGGCTCGGCGCCTACGTGCAATCGGGGAGCCTGGAGCACGCGCGCGCCGTCGCGCGCCGGCTGCGCGCCGGGCAGGTGCACCTGAATTATCCCGATTGGGACACGATGGCGCCCTTCGGCGGCTATAAGCAGTCGGGCAACGGGCGCGAGTACGCGGACTGGGGTATCGGCGATTTCCTCGAGATCAAAGGCATCATTGGTTTCGGCCCTTCGGGCTGACCTCGTAGCCGACGGATGCAGTGCGGCGAATGTTCGCGTGGTCCGTGACGGTGCGCGCCAGCGCAATTGCCGTGCGAGCACCGGCTTGAGCACATAAGGGCCTGCGTATGACCCTCAAGGACATCAAGACCTTTGTGGTCGGAAATCCGCCGCCGCACTACGGCGGTCGTTATTTCGTGTTCGTGAAACTGACCACCAACGGCAACGTCAGCGGCATCGGCGAGGCGTACTGCCTGCCGTTCCACCCCGACGTGGTTGTGAAGATGATCGAAGACGTGTTCGAGCGCTACCTGCGCGGCCAGGATCCGCACGACATCGAGACGATGTGGCGGCGTGTGTACTCGGCCGGTTTCACGCAGCACCCCGACCTGGCACTGATGGGCGTGCTGAGCGCGCTCGAGATGGCCTGCTGGGACATCGTTGGCAAGGAGGCCGGGCAACCGGTGTACAAGCTGCTGGGCGGCCGTGTGCATGAGCGGCTGCGCTCCTACACTTATATCTACGCCCGAGCGGGCGACAAGACCGATGTCTACCAGGATCCGGATTTGGCGGCCGCCCGCGCGGCCGAGTACCTCGCGCAGGGGTTTACCGCGATCAAGTTCGACCCGGTCGGGCCATATAGCGCTTTTGACGGACGGCAACTGTCGCTCCCGGCGCTCGAGCTGTCCGAGCGCTTTGCGCGCCAGCTGCGCGAGGCGGTGGGCGGCAAGGCGGACCTGCTATTTGGCACCCATGGCCAGATGACCGCGGCGGGTGCCATCCGCCTTGCACGCCGACTCGAGCCCTACGACCCGCTGTGGTTCGAGGAGCCGGTGCCGCCCGACGCACCAGAAGAGATGGCGCGCGTAGCGCGCGCTACGCGCATTCCGATTGCGACCGGCGAGCGATTGGCGACCAAGTACGATTTCGCCCGCCTCCTGCAGGCCGGCGCGGCAGCGATCCTGCAGATGAATCTTGGGCGGGTCGGCGGCATCCTCGAGGCGAAAAAAATCGCCGGCATGGCCGAGGTACACCACGTGCAGATCGCGCCGCACCTGTATTGTGGCCCGGTAGTGGGCGCGGCCAACATTCAGCTGGCCACCTGCAGCCCGAATTTCCTGATCCTCGAAGGCATCGAGCGCTGGGACGGCTTTCATGCCGAGATTCTGCGCAAGCCCATCCGCTGGAGCGAGGGTTTCGTGATCCCGCCGAGTGAGCCTGGCCTGGGCGTGGAACTGAACGAGGAAGTGGCGCTGCGCCATCCCTACCTGGGCACGCAACTGCACCTCGAGATGGCCGGCCACCCGATCGTCTAGAGCAGATCACACCTGGACGCAGTGGATTACATCATCGTCGGCGGCGGCACCGCAGGCTGCGTGCTCGCCGATCGCCTGTCGGCGAGTGGACGCGATCGCGTGTTGCTGCTCGAGGCGGGCGGGAGCGACCGGCGCGTGTGGGTGCGCGTGCCCATCGGCTACGGGCGCACCTTCAACGATCCGGCCGTGAACTGGATGTACGAGGCGGAGCCCGAGCCCGCGCTCGGCGGCGTGCGCAGCTACTGGCCGCGTGGCAAGGTGCTCGGTGGATCGGGTTCGATCAACGCGATGGTCCACGCGCGCGGGCAACCCGCCGACTACGACGACTGGCGTGATCTGGGCAACCCGGGCTGGGCCTGGAGCGATGTACTGCCGCATTTCCGCGCCATCGAGGATCGCGGCGGCGTGGGCGAGGAGGCGGCCACTACGCACGGTCCGCTGCGTATCACCGACGTGTCGCGCGCAAGCTCATCCGCTGGTGCGCGCCTACCTCGAGGCCGGCGCTGAGATCGGCTACTCCTACACGCCGGATTTCAACGGCGCGCAGCCCGAGGGAGTGGGCGTCTACCAGATCACGACGCGCGGCGGCTGGCGCGAATCCACCGCGACGGCCTTCCTGCGCCCGGCCCTGCAGCGGCGTAACCTGGAGTTGTGGCTGCGCACCCAGGTGCTGCGCGTGGATTTTGACCGGCCGCCGCGCGAGCGGGGTCAGCTGCGTGCGCAGCGGCAAAAGCCGTGCAATCTGCGCGCGCAAGGCCGTAATCCTCTGCGCCGGCAGCATCAATTCACCGCAGCTCCTGCAGCTCTCCGGTCTGGGACCGGGCGCGCTGCTGCAGAGTGTCGGTATTGCGACGCTCCATGACCTGCCCGCCGTCGGGCGCAACCTGCAGGACCATCTGGCCGTGTCGTATTTCTACCGCTCGCGGGTGCCGACGCTGAACAACCGTCTCTATCCCTGGTGGGGCAAATTGCTGGCGGGCGTGCAGTACCTGCTGACTCGCCGCGGCCCGCTGTCGATGAGCGTCAACCAGGGCGGCGGCTTCGTCCGCAGCGACCCGACACTGCGCGCGCCCGACCTGCAGCTGTATTTCAACCCCGCCAGCTACACGCAGACGCGCGACGCGTACGCGGCGGCTCATGAACCCCGATCCGTTTCCGGGCTTCCTGTTGTCGTTCAATTCCTGTCGCCCGACGAGCCGCGGACACCTGGCGATCCGCTCGCCTGACCCGCTGGTGCAGCCCGGCGATCTACCCCAACTACCTGTCGACCGAACAGGATTTGCAGGATGTACTGATTGGCGCGCGGCTGTTGCGACGCCTCGCGGCGGCCGAGGCCGCTCGCGGCGCTGATCGATCATGAGATGCTGCCGGGCGCGGCGAAGACTACCGATGCAGCAACTGCTGCAGGATTTCCGCGAGCGAGCCGGGACAGTGTTTCATCCGGTCAGCACCTGCATGATGGGCCCGGATCCCGCGACTTCGGTCGTCGACGCGCGCCTGCGCGTGCACGGCGTCGCGGGCCTGCGCGTCATCGACGCGTCGGTGTTTCCGACCGTGACCTCCGGCAATACCAATGGGCCGACGGCCATGGTGGCGGAAAAGGGCGCAGCCATGCTGCTGGCGGACACGGCATGAGGAGTTAGCAATGAAGCCGATACACATCACCGCCGGCGCCGCGCTGCTGATTGTTGCCGCAGCGACCGTGTCGTGGGCTCAGGTCGCCGGGCCGCCCAGCCGCCCCGCCGCCGACACGCCCGAACTCGCAGCACTCGGCAGTTACGCGGTCGGCGTGCGCACGCTCACGCTCGTGGATCGCGACGGCGGACGACCTGGTGGCGCCGCACCGCGATCGGGTGCTCAAGGTCGACCTGTGGTATCCGGCCGTCGCGGTCGGCGGCGCAAAGCCGGCGACCTACAACGGCAGCCTTGCCGGCGGAACTGCCAGGTCCGCCGGCCGCCTTCACGGTGGCTGGAATCGCCGTGCGCAATGCGCGGGCCAATGGCGGCCACTACCCGCTGGTGATTGTGTCGCACGGGCGCAGCAATGCTACGGCTGCGCTCAGTTGGCTGACCGAGAATCTCGCCTCCAAGGGCTATGTCGTCGCCGCCATCCGTCACGCCGACCTGCCGCGTACCGAGGCGCTGGAAGGGCCCGAAATCCTGCTGCGCCGGCCGCTCGACATCGCTTTCGTCGCGCGCTCACTGCAGGCTTCGCTGGCGAGCACCGGGCTGGTCGATCCGCAGCGTACGGCGTTGATCGGCTATTCGATGGGCGGCTATGGCGTATTGATCGATGCCGGGGCAGCGCTCGACCCGCAGGGCGGCCCCTGTAAATGGGTGCCCGGTGGCGCGCTGCTGCCCTACGCCGCGGGCGGCCAGCTGCAGCCGGCGACGCTGGTAGCGCACCTCAAGGCGGTGGTGGCGATTGCGCCCTGGGGCGGTTCGGTCGGCGCCTGGGCCAACGCGGGGATGGCTGGCATCACCGCCCCCCTGTTGCTGATTGCCGGCGACCGCGATCATACCGTGGACTATGCCAGTGGTGCGCGCGCCATGCTCGATGCCGCAACGGGTGCGCAGCGCTATCTGCTCACCTACAAGGGCGCCGGCCACGCGCTTGGCCTCGGGCCTGCGCCGCCCACCATGCGCGGCAACACCTGGGATATCAGCTGGTTCGAGGACCCGGTTTGGCGTAAGGATCGCATCATCGGCATCAACCTGCACATGATCACCGCCTTTCTCGACCGCTACGTGAAGGACGATGCGGGCCGTGCGGCATACCTCGACGGCGCTGGTGCCTGAATCTACGGCGGGCACCTGGCAGGCACCGCCGGGCACGTCGTTCGGCGCCCAAAGCCCCGGCACCACCGGCATCACATTGTGGAAAGGCTTTCAGCGCGACTATGCCGAAGGCCTCGAACTCCTGGAGCGAAATGCCGGATCAGCCGGAATGACGCCATGAACCTGCAGGCATGAGCCGCATCACGCTTGCTCGATGGGGGCATGGGCCGCGAACTCAGCCGCATGGGCGCACCATTCCGGCAACCCGAATGGTCGGCGCTGGCGTTGATGGAGGCGCCGCAGTTCGTGACGCGCGCGCACGAAGCCTATGTGGGCGCGGGCGCCGATGTCATCACCACCAATACCTATGCGGTCGTGCCCTACCACATCGGTGCCGACCGCTTTGACGCCGACGGTCGCGCGCTTGCGGATCTTGCGGGCAGGGTCGCACGCGGCGTCGCCGATCGCGCGGCGCGGCCGGTGGCCGTGGCGGGCTCGCTACCGCCGGCCTGTGGATCGTATCGCGCCGAGTGGTTCGATGCGGTTGTGGCACGGCCCATCCTGCATACGCTGATCGACGCGCTGAGCGCACACATTGATCATTGGCTGGCCGAAACGCTGACCCGGATTGCGGAGGCCGAACTGGTGCGTGAGCTGATTGGCCCGGCGGGTAGCGCGCAGGTCAAGCCGCTGTGGATCTCGTTTACGCTGCAGGACGGAGCGGGCGCGGGCGCATCGGCGCGCCTACGCTCCGGCGAAGCGGTTGCGGACGCCGTGAGCGCCGCCCTGCGCCTGGGTGCAGCGGCGGTGCTGTTCAACTGCAGTCAGCCCGAGGTGATGGGCGCGGCGGTCGATGAGGCGCGACGGACGTTGCAGGCGGCAGGCCCGGCCGCCGCCGGTATGCGGATCGGCGTTTATGCCAACGCCTTTCCGCCCGTGGATGCGGCGGTGGCCGAGGCCAACGTGGGACTCAGCGACATTCGCGCCGACCTGACACCGCTGGCCTATCGCGCCTGGGCCCACGACTGGGTGGAACGCGGTGCAGGAATTATCGGCGGCTGCTGTGGCATTGGCCCCGAGCACATCGCCGCGCTGCGCGCTGGCGTCTGACCGGCAGGGTTCGAATCACTTATGCAACCCAACTTCCTGATCCTGATGGCCGACCAGCTTACCGCCGCGGTGCTGGCCAGCTATGGCGGTCAGGCGAAGACACCACACCTGGACGCGCTCGCCGCAAGCGGCGTGGTGTTCGAGTCCTTTTATTGCAACAGCCCGCTGTGCGCGCCTTCGCGCTATTCTTTCATGGCCGGTCAACTGCCTTCGCGGATCGGCGCCTACGATAACGCCGCTGAGTTCCCGGCGCAGACGCCGACGCTGGCGCACTACCTGCGACGTGCCGGCTACCAGACCGCACTCAGCGGCAAGATGCACTTCTGCGGGCCAGACCAGCTGCACGGCTTCGAGGAACGGCTGACTACCGACATCTATCCGGCCGATTTCGGCTGGACGCCGGACTGGACCCGCTTCGAGGAGCGCCCGGGCTGGTATCACACCATGGACTCGGTCACGCAGGCAGGTTCATGCACGCGCACCAACCAGATCGATTTCGACGACGAAGTGGTCTACGTCGCGCGACAGAAACTGTTCGACATCGCGCGCGGCCGTGACCGGCGGCCCTTCTGTCTGCTTGTTTCGCTGACGCATCCGCACGATCCCTACCTCGTGCCGCAGGCCTGCTGGGATCGCTACCAGGATGCCGACATCGCCATGCCTGCTGTCACGCAGGGTGCGGTGCCCGACGACCCGCATTCCCGGCGCCTGCGCCACGTGATCGGCCTCGGCCTGCAGCAGCCCACTGCGGCGCAGGTGCGGGCCGCGCGGCGCGCCTACCTGGGCGCGGTGTCGTACGTCGACGACCAGGTGGGCACACTGCTGGCGACGCTGCGCGACGCGTGCCTGGAGGACAACACAATCGTCATGCTGCTCGCCGATCACGGTGACATGCTGGGCGAGCGGGGTCTGTGGTACAAGATGAGCTTCTTCGAGCCGGCCTGCCGCATCCCGCTCATCGTTTCGGCGCCCGGCATATTTTCGCCACGCCGCGTGCGCGAGCCCGCCTCGCTGCTCGACATCCTGCCGACACTCGCCGAACTCGGTAACCCGGGGCGTGCTGTGGACTACGCCGCGCCGCTCGATGGTCATAGCCTGGCTCCTGAACTCCGGGGCAAGGCAGCGCCGGAGCGGCGAGGCTGCCGCGGAGGTGATCGGAGAGTACCTGGCCGAGGGCGCGATTGCCCCCGTGGTGATGATCCGGCGCGCACAGCTGAAGTTTGTGCACTCGCCGGTGGATCCGGACCAGCTATACGACCTGGCAGCGGACCCGCAGGAGCTTGTCAATCTCGCCAGCCGCCCCGAGCAGGCGGCCGTGGTGAGCGCTTTTCGCACCGAGGTTGCCCGGCGCTGGGCGCTGCCGCAATTGAACGCCGAGGTGCTCGCCAGTCAGCGCCGTCGCCGGCTCGTGTATGCCGCGCTGCGCAGCGGCCGGTACACGCCGTGGGACTTCCAGCCACGGCGTGACGCGAGCCGCCTCTACGTGCGCAACGACCAGGAGCTCAACGACATCGAGGCCATGGCGCGCTTTCCGCCAGTGTGATCGACGCATGCGGGGGCGAATCTACCTGCGGCCCGAAGCGGCCCAACCAGGGTTCGCAGTGACGCCACTGGTCGATACCTCTAAGATTATCAATCGCAGTGAATCGTTCCGGAGGGGTCCGTGGCGCATCGACCACTGATTGAAGCTCGTTCGATCGACTACGTACCGCTGGCCGAACGCCATGGCGTCGTGCGCGACTTGTGGCCGGTCTGGTTCTCCGGCGAGGCGAATCTCGCCACGCTGGCAGTGGGCGTGATTGGCGTGGGAATGGGCCTGTCCATGCTATGGACGACGATTGCCGTGGTGGGCGGCTGCGCGCTGGGCACTTTCTTCATGGCCTTCCATTCCACGCAGGGACCGCAGCTGGGTCTTCCGCAGCTCATCCAGTCGCGCCCGCAGTTCGGCTACCTCGGCGCATTGCTGGTGTGGGTCGTCGCCCTGATCGCCTACATTGGCTACAACGCCTTCAATTGCGTGCTGGCTGCCCAGGCGACGCGCGTGCTGCTCTGGCCCGGCGCCATTCGCGACGGCGCAATCATCTTCTGGTTTTCGCTAGTCTCGGTGGCGATGGCGGCCGTGGGCTATGACTGGATTCACCGGATCCAGCGACTGTTCGCTTATTTCATGCTGCTGCTGCTGGGCGTATTCACCCTGTCGGCGGTGTGGTTCATCTCGATGCCCCCCGCACTGCTGCAATTGGGGGAGTTCAAGGGAATCCCGTTCCTGGTGCAATTCTTCGCGGCAGCAGCCTATCAGCTCAGCTGGTCGATCTATGTCAGCGACTATTCCCGCTACCTGCCCGCCAATGTCGGCGTGGCTTCCTCGTTCTGGTGGACCTACCTGGGGGCCTTCATTGGCGGCGTCTGGCTGATGCTGATCGGCACGCTGGTAGCCGCGGTCAGTCCGCACCCCGACGTGGCCGCGGCCGTAAAGGCCGCAGCCGACCTGGTGCATCCCTGGTTCGGCGCCGTGTTGCTGGGCGGCGGTATCCTTGGCCTGGTGTCGATCACCGGACTGAATTTCTACGGCGCCTCGCTCACGCTCCTGAGTGTCGCCGACTGCATCAAGCCGCAGCGCCCGGGCGTCACGGGCCGCATCGCCACGTTGCTGCTCGCCTTTGTGGTGTCGCTGGGGCTCGCCTTAATGTCGTCGCCCAATTTCGCCAATCGCTTCGACGAACTGCTGGCCGTGCTGCTGTACCTGTTCACGCCGTGGACGGCGATCAACCTGGTTGATTTCTACTGGGTGCGCAAATGTCGCTATTCGGTGCGGGAGATCTTCAATCCGCGCGGCATTTATGGGCGTTGGAGCTGGCGGGGCCTGGTGGCCTACGTGCTGGGATTCGCGTCCATGATCCCGTTCTTCAGCACCAGCCACTACAAGGGTCCGATAGCGCAGCAGCTCGGCGGCGCGGACCTCGCCATGCTGGTCGGCCTGCCGGTATCCGCGCTCGTTTACCTGCTGGCCTGCCGCTCGCTCGACATGCAGAAGGAGTGGGCGGCGGTGGACGATGCCGACCGCGGCCTGGAACCCGAGGCTGGCGTTAGCTGAAGGTGGTCCAGATGGTTTTCAGGCCCGTGCATTTCTCGATCGCGTGCCGGCTCGCGGTGCCGATCCTGCGCGTTCCCCGCCGGCCCTGGACGGCGGAATCTCAGCTGCCGCCGAGCGACTCGAGATAGGCGGCCACGGCCTGCATCTGGTTGGCCTTCAGGCCCTGGGCAACGCCGTGCATTACGGCCACGTTACGCATGTTGTTCTGGAATGAACGCAGCTGCTTGAGCAGGTATTGGGCGTGCTGGCCAGCCAGCCGCGGATAGTCCTCGGTACCTACGGCCCCCGGTCCATGGCAGACCACGCAGGGCGGTATGCCATCGGCAGCCACTCCATTGGCGTAGATGTCGGCGCCACGGGCGATCGCCCCGGCGTCGCCATGGTTTCCACGGCCCGGAGTCTGGGCGCCGTAGTAAGCGGCCAGCCCGGAGATCATGTCATCGCTGAGCGGCGCGGCCATGCCCCACATATAACCCAGTGCATCGGGATCGCCGCGGGTTTGCCCCTTGAAGGCCTGCAGCTGGGCCGCGATGTACTTCGAATGTTGACCGGCCAGAGCCGGGAACTTGGGCACGAGGCTGCGACCCTGTGGCCCATGGCAGGTGCTGCAGGTCATGACGGCCACATGCTGTGCGGCCAGGCGCGTCTCCGCCGAGATCTCGTCTGCGGCCAGGCTCGCCTGAGCGATGAACAGGGCAAGCAGCGCGCTGGCGGCTGTAATGGGCTTAATCATGTTCATGCGCCTCAGTAGTTGAACCAGACCAGCAGGTAGAGCGAATTGTTATCCCCGGCGCTACGGCCGAAACCGTCGTAGTCGCCGCTGCCGCCGTTGAACTTCGTGTACTGCGTGTCCTGCAATGAAAGCCGCGTGTTGAGCCAGGGCATGTAACTGAGCTCGGCGATCCAGCCCTTGGTGTCCGGCAGGTTGTTGGCGCTGGTGACCACACCGGGCGCATCGCCGGCGGCGTAGAGCTGGGCGTCGAGGCTGCCGGTGGTCGCGAAGGTGCCCAGCGTGGCGCCGTACTTGCGCTGGTAGAAGTAGCTTCCCCAGACGCGGGTGGTGGTCAGGTCGTTGTGCAGATTGTCGGCGCCTGCGCCGTCACCGAAACTGGCGTTGAGAGTCATCTTCTCCCTGATGTGCGTCCCCGAAAAAGTGAACAGATGCTGATCGCCGATAAACTGGTACTGGAAGTCTTCGGCAGTATCCTTGAATTCGTTCGCCGGGCCGTTGAGGTTCCCGGGAGCGTCCGCCGAGCCGCCGGGCAGCAGCTTGAAGGTGGCGCCATACAGTCCGGCCGTCAGGGAGTTGCGGCCCCAAAGGTGCTCATAGGCCAGCCGGTAGTAGGGCGCACCGCCCGTGATCACGTTCGAGTTGGTGCCGTCCAGCGGCCCGGTGCCCCCGGTCAGCGCGTTGGACGCTCCCTGCTTGGCAGACCGATAGGTCCCCAGCTCGGCATACAATGATTCGTTCCACATCGCATACAGGCTGATGCCTGCCACGTCCTGGCCCAGGGCGCCGTCGATTTGTGTGCCGGCAATGGGCGCAACCACAGCGTCGCTGGCGGCGTAGGGGTAGCCGAATGCCGGCGTGCTGTTCCAAAGGTCCTGCACGGTCGGATTATTGTTGGCAGTGATGCCGTACACCAGGCTCTTGTCGCCGCTCAGCACGCGGTTGTCCGCCCAGCGCAGGTCGACGTTATCAATGCCAATCGTGCCGCTGTCATTGCCATAGGTCAGCTGGATGAACGCGCCCAGCCGCGGCGCGATCTTGCCGGCATAGAACAGGCTGATCTGCTGCGGGAAAGCCACGGTGCCGCTCTGGGAGAAATTGCCGGCGCCATCCGCAATCGCCTTGGCGACGTTGGTCTGTGACACCTGCACCATGAGTGAGATGGGCGGCAGGCCGCTCAGGTCCAGCAACTCCTGCTTGGTGGCGCTGATGCCGCGCACCGGCTTCAGGTTGTCGGTGGTGTAGGCATTGAGCTTGAACATGCGCCCGAAGTGCGTGAGTTCCGGGAATACCGTGTGGCAGGCTTCGCAGGCCATGCCGGTCTGGCGCGCGAAGCTGGGCACCGCCTGGGCTGGCGTCGCCAGCAGTGCAAGCAGCAAGGCGGCCCGAATACTGACACTGGCGAGATATTTCCCGTATTGCATTGCTGTTCCCCCCGGCAATGCCGGCATCAGGCGTACTCTCGGCGCGGACAGTAAAGGCCGAGGTAAAACGCGACTATCACGGAATGTACCTATAAGTTGGCGAGCCCAACACAGCGGTGCGGTCGCGTACCGTGCCGGACTCTAGCGAAAAATTTGCCGGGGCGCGCAGGATTGTCCTGCGCAGTGCTTCCCATCAGAAATAATTTACATTACATATAACATCTAACACTTTGATAATAAATGTTGTTATAGCTCGCCATTCGAGCGACTTCGCCGTTTACAGCTGAATGACTCGGCTCATACTTCGAGGACAACGCTGAGACTGATCCGGAGAAACAGCGACGCGCATCGACCCATGTGCTCGCCGCAGCGCTGCTGAGCGTAGGGGAACGTGGGGCCCAAGTTAGGTGGCCGAATCGCGGCGCCCAGCCTGAACTCAGGAGGGCGGCAGCAGTGTGCCCTGATCCAGAAAGCGCTGCGCGGCGGATTCGAACCCGCGCCAGGACGCCGACGCCAGCGCGCCGCCCAGGCTGACCCGGCGTACACCCGCAGCCGCCAGCTCACCGACTTTCATGTCCGGCTTGAACAGCAGGACGTTGACGGGGATCGGCGCGACCGCGCGCACCAGAGCGCCGATGGCGCCGATATTCGTGATGCCCGGTGCATACACGCAATCGGCGCCGGCGGCAACGAACTGCTGCAAGCGCTCGATGACCGACGCGGGATCGGGCTCGCCCTGAAGATAGGCTTCGGTGCGGGCGACCAGCATGACCTCCGCGCCGGCAGCAGCGATGGCCTGCTTTGCGGCCGCAATCCGCGCTACGGCGCGACGGGTGTCGTATAACGATTCTCCCAGACGATCCTCGATCGACAATCCGGCGATACCGGTGTCCACGGCCCGCATCACGTTTTCGGCCACGCCGGCCGGTTCGTCCGCAAAGCCACTCTCGAAATCGGCATTCACCGGCAGATTGGTCGCGCCCACCAGCAGGCGCAGTCCGGCCAGCGCTTCCTCGAGCGTAATCTGGTAATCGCTCCGCCCCAGGGCCTGGGCGCAGGCCGAACTGGAGCTGGCGAGCGCCTTGAACCCCAGACGCTCGAGGCGGACCGCGCCACCAATGTCCCAGGGATTGGGCAACAGAAAGCAGCCTTGTTGATGAAGTTTCCGGAACGCACTGCGTCGTTCGGCGAGGCTTGTCTGCGGCGGCATGGTTAATCCCTGTAGGAGGCATCTTTCGCGTCGAGCATGGACTTGAGCTGCTCGAAATGCGCAAAGGCCGAATCGCCGTAAGCGCGCCACCCCTGTGCAGTCTTGCTCGCGATCGCCTCCGACATGATATTCAGGGGCTTGCCGGTGGAATAGGCCAGGATCAAGGTGCGGCTTGCCCGCTCAAAAAAATACAGGTGTTCAAAGGCCTCGGCAACGCTCGGCGCGGTGACCGAAATGCCGTGATTGCCCATCAGCAGGATCGGCGCCCTGGCCAGCGCGGCGGCGATCCGGGATCCGTCGGCTGCATCGTCCGCGAGCCCGCCGTAGGCGAGATCAACTGCGAGCAAGCCATGGAATCGCGCCGTGTTCTGGTCGATCGGATGCAGTGTCGGATCCTTGAGCGCAGCCAGTGCCGTGGCGTAGGGCGGGTGACAGTGCAGCAGTACCCGCGCATGGGGCACCTGCCGATGCACCGCGCCGTGAATGCACCAGGCGGAGGGATCGGGCGCGTTCGCTCTATGCATGGTCTGCGCATCATCGGCATCGAGCAACTGCAGGTCGCTGGCGCGGACGGTTGCAAAATGCTTCCAGCGCGGGTTCATCAGGAACTGCCGGCCGTCGGCCGATACGCTGGCGCTGAAGTGATTGCCCACGGACTCGTGCCAGTTGAATTCGACCGCGAGCCTGAAGGCGGCCGCCAGATCGACGCGCAGATTCCACTCCGCGCCTTCGCCGCTTACCATTCTTGCCGTGGTCGCCAGGCTGTCTATGGCCATTTCGGACACTCCCCTGCACACTGCGAGGACGCCGCCACTGCGCCAACGCCCATGGCGTATTATCGCGGAATTATCGCCCCTCATCGAGTCGGAACATGACACCTGCGCCTCTGCGCAACGAGCAATGGATCTACGCCAGGCGTCCCGAGGGCCGCGTCGGGGTCGAGCACTACGAACTCCGGACCACGCCGCTCGATCCCGCGGTCGCGGCCAGCGAAGTGGTAGTCGAAACACGTTACATCAGCGTTGATCCCTACATGCGCATCCAGCAGGCGGCGCGTGATACCTACGACGTGCCGCATCCCCTGGGCATCGTGCAGCGCGCCGGCACGGTGGGGCAGGTGCTGAGGTCGGCCAGCGCGAAATTCGCACCCGGCGACTGGGTGCTGGGCTACGGGGGCTGGCAACGTTACCACCGTGCGCACGCGGATGAGCTGCACAAACTCGATCCCGCGGAGGCACCCGTGACCACCGCGCTGGGCGTGCTCGGCATGCCCGGCCGCACGGCCTGGTTCGGCCTGATGGAAGCCGGTCGGCCCAAGCCCGGAGAAACGCTGGTGGTCTCGGGCGCGGCCGGTGCCGTGGGCTCGCTGGTCGCTCAATTCGGCCAGCGCGCGGGCTGCAGCGTAGTCGGTATCGCGGGCGGCGCAGACAAATGCCGTTTTCTTACTGAACGGCTCAATCTCGATGCGGCCATCGACTATCGGGCATTGCCGACGCCGGCGGCGCTGGCCGCCGAGCTGCTGCGGGTCGCCGGGGGCGTCGACGTCTACTTTGACAATGTGGGCGGGTGGATCACTGATGCCGTGATTCCGCTCATCCGGCGACGCGCCCGAATTATCATCTGCGGGGCGATCAGCCAGTACGACGGCGGCCTGGATCAGCCGGATCTGGGGCCGCGCCTGCTGCAGCACATGCTGTTTCAGCGCGCTACCATCCAGGGCATCCTTGCCCGCGACTACGTGCATCGCATGGACGAAATGCGCCCCATAGTCGCGCCCTGGGTGCAGCGCGGCGAGATCGTTTTCGAGCAGACCCTTGTCGATGGTTTCGAGAACCTGCCGGTGGCCCTGAGCCGCCTGTTCACGGGCCAGAACCTGGGGAAATTGCTGGTCAGGATCTAAAGGAGGAGTGCCATGCATCGAAGTCGACTGGCGGGATTCATCATCGACTGCAACACGCCGGACCTGGATTCCGCAGCGCAGTTCTGGAGCGGCGCACTCGGCATGGCGCTTCGCGCCCTGCCCGGCCAGGAGGGCGAGAAATACGTGCAGCTGGTCGACCCGGCTGGACGCTTGCATGTCGAAGTCCAGTCGGTCTCGCACCCGAGCCGCGTCCATCTGGATATCGAATCGGACGATGTCGAAGCCGAGGTCAGCCGCCTCGAGCTGCTCGGCGCCCGCCGTGTGCAGCAGGTGCAGACGTGGTGGGTGATGGAAGCGCCGACGGGCCAGAGATTCTGCGTGGTCGACGCCAAAGGCGAAGCCTTTGCGCAGCAAGCCCAGCAGTGGAAGTGAAGCCTGTCCCGCTGGGCGATTTACCCGGCTGATCGGCGCTAACCCAGCAGGGTGTGGAGCGAGCGGACAATGCGTTCCACTTCCGCAGCCGTGTTGTAGTGGGCGAGACCAATGCGCAGCACACCTTCCTGCTCGTCCAGTCCCAGCCGGCGCGCGAGCTCCAGCGCGTAGTTGTGTCCAGACCAGACATTGATACCCTGCGCCGCCAGTGCCCGCGCGAGCGCGCCGGTTCGATGGGCAGGGTGGGTGATGGACACGGTGGGCACGCGCCACTCCCGGCGCTGCCGGTCGGTGATGCCCCGCACTTTCACCCCGGGTATCGCCAGCAGCTCCTCGATCAGCTGCTGCGCAAGCGCCATTTCGTAGCCCGTTGCTGCCTCGTAGGCGCCGGCAATCCGGTCGGCGAGCGAACCGGTGGTGCCGGTCAGTTCGCCGAGCCACCCCAGGTAGTCAGCCGCCGCGGCGAGGCCCGCAAGCAATTCGGTCTGCGGCGTGCCGGTTTCGTGCCGGCCCGGTGGCTCCTGCGGCGCGCAGCGGACGGCGTAAGCGTAAGTCTCGGCGAGCAGCGCTTCCCGGCCCCACAGCACGCCCAGGTGCGGGCCAAAGAATTTGTAGGCTGAACAGGCGAGAAAATCGCAGCCCAGGCGCGCCACCTCCGCCTTGCCGTGCGGCACGAATTGCACCGCATCGACATACACCAGCGCGCCCGCCTGCTTGGCAAGCGCCGTCAACTCGGCAACCGGATTGATGGACCCGGTCAGGTTGCTGGCGTAATTCAGCGCCAGCAGGCGCGTGCGATCGCCGAGCAGAGGCTTGAGGTCCTCCGGCTCGATGCGCCAGGAGTCGAGATTGAATGGCAACCAGCGGATCGTCAGGCCCCGATCTTCAGCGAGCCGCAGCCAGGGCGAGACGTTGCCTTCATGGTCCATCTGCGTGACGATGATTTCATCGCCCGCCTGCCAGCTGCGGCCGAGCGAGCGTGACATCTGGAAAGTCAGCGCGGTCATCGACTGGCCGATGACGATTTCACGGCCGGACGCGCCACCCAGCAGCGCCGCCATCGCTCCATGCGCGCGTTCGTAGATGGCATCCGCGGCCTGCGAGGCCTGGAAGTAGCCGCCGAGATTGCTCGCGGCGTCGCTCATGGCGGCCGCGACGGCCACGCTGACCCGTCCAGGCACCTGCGTGCCGGCCGGGTTGTCGAGGAAGGCGGCCGGGCTGGCGAGGGCAGGGAACTGGCTGCGAACCTTGGCGATGGGAAAATCGGTCACGTCGATTGGCCTCTGCTGGCGGGGTTGGGCGCTGGGATTCTATCCCGGATTGCACTGAGCAGGACTTTACGAAATCCCGCCAGCCGGGTGATGATGGCTGGATCAGAAATCACCGGGGGAAGGCCTTGAACAGCCGAACTTGGATGGCGATCGCATTCGTGCTGGCTGCGCCGCAGCTGAGCGCTGCGCAATGGCCGGAGGCGCAGCCAGCGCGTCCAGTGGCCGTGATCCCCGCTCCACGGGACCTGGCCTTTCCCGGCACGGTGCAGCTTGCGGTGGACGCCACGGACATTGCGCACCGGGTATTCGGCGTCCATGAAAGCATTCCGGTGACCGGAGCAGCTGAACTCGTGCTGTTGTACCCGCAGTGGCTCCCGGGCACGCATGCGCCGGAGGGCACGATCGCCGCGCTGGCGGGTCTGCAGGTGCATGCCGGCGCAATGCCGCTCAACTGGATCCGGGACTCCGTCAATGTATTCGCCTTTCACGTCGCCGTTCCCAAGGGCGTTGCCAGCATCGAAGTGGAGTTCCAATACCTGTCGCCGGTGCGGAGCGAAGTAGGGCCGGTAGTGGTGACCCACGATCAGCTGGCGATCGATTGGAACACGGTAGTGCTGTATCCCGCAGGCTACTTTGCGCGGCGCATTCCGGTCGATGTGCGCCTGACCTTGCCGCCGGCCTGGACCAGCGCCAGCGCCCTCGAGGTCGCGAGCGTCGATGGCCCGGTGACGACGTTTCGGGAGGTAACCGTCGACACGCTGATCGATTCACCGCTACTGGCGGGACGCTATTTCAAGCGCTACGCGCTGAGCGACGGTGCGGTGCCGGCGGTGCAACTGGACGTATTCGCAGAGCGGCCGGAACTCACGGAGCTCAAACCCGAACTGGTGACACTGCACCGGAACCTGGTGCAGCAGGCGCAACGGCTGTTCGGTTCGCAACACTACCCGCACTACGATTTTCTTTACTCGCTCAGCGACACCCTGAGCGGCGACATCACCCTCGAGCACCAGTGTTCGGCCGAGTATGGCTTGCCCGCCAACGAATTCAGTGAATGGGACAGCAACCTGCCTCGCCGTGACGACATCGCGCACGAATTCGTCCACTCCTGGAATGGCAAGTTCCGGCGGCCGGCCGACCTGTGGACTCCCGATCTGAACGTGCCGATGCGCAATTCACTGCTGTGGATGTACGAGGGCGGGACGCAGTACTGGGGGCTGGTGCTTAGCGCCCGCGCGGGCATGCTCAGCCAGCAGCAGACGCTTGATGCCCTGGCGATGCTCATCGCAAGTCTGCAGGAGCGGCGTGGCCGGGACTGGCGAAATCTGCAGGACACCACCAGCGACGAGATCATCAATCCGCGCCGACCGATGTCGTGGCCGAGCTGGTCACGGTTCGAGGACTACTACGGCGAAGGCGCACTGATCTGGCTGGAGGCCGATACGCTGATTCGCGAGCGTTCGCACGAGCAGCGATCCCTCGACGACTTTGCCCGCCAGTTCTTTGGCATCGCGGACGGACGCGCCACGCCCGTCCTGTACACGTTTGACGACATTGTCCAGGCACTGAACCGTGTTGAGCCCTTTGACTGGGCCGGGTTTCTCCGCGTCAGGCTGTCCAGCCTGGGATCGGCACTGCCCACGGAATCCTTGCAACGCAGCGGCTATCGCCTGGTGTACTCGGACACGCCGAGCGAGTCCTGGAAGGCGTGGGAGGCGGCGCCACCCAAAGAGGACAGTTTCATTTACTCACTGGGCTTCGGCGCCAGCAAGGAGGGCGTCCTGACACGCGTGCTCTGGCAGAGCCCGGCTTTCAAGGCCGGCCTGAGCGCCGGCGATCGCCTCGTGGCGGTCAACGACCTGGCCTTCGACGCCGATCGACTGCGTGACGCCATCAAGCGGGCCGAGCAGCAGAGCGGGCCAATCGAATTGCTGCTGCGG
Source organism: uncultured Gammaproteobacteria bacterium (assembly GCA_963811485.1). Classification (GTDB taxonomy): domain Bacteria; phylum Pseudomonadota; class Gammaproteobacteria; order Steroidobacterales; family Steroidobacteraceae; genus FEN-1191. The sequence goes on along the minus strand of CAWERO010000004.1, from coordinate 128,681 downwards.
AGCGATGAGCGCTTCCGCAGCATCAGCCTCGACTACCACGGCGGGCTGCGTTATCCGCACCTGGAGCGCGACCGCGCGGTGCCCGCGCGCCTCGAAGCCGTGCTCGCGCCCCGGCCCTGAATTAATATATCATGGCCGTAACATATAAAGACGGCAAGGATCACCACCGTGAGACAGGTCAGGACGCTGGGACTGCTTGGCACCGGAGTCATCGGCGGCGGCTGGGCCGCCCGGGCGATGCACTTCGGCATCGATGTGATCGCCGCGGACGTCAAGCCGCAGATGGAGCAGTGGATCCGCGATGCGGTCGCCAACGCCGAGCCGGCGCTGGCGCGGCTGACGCTGGCGCCGCTCCCGCCCAAGGGCACGCTGAGCTTTACCACCGACCTGCACGAGATGGCGCGGCGGGCCGATTTCATCCAGGAAAACATTCCCGAACAGCTCGAGCTCAAGCAGCGGGTGCTGGCCGACGTCAGCCGCACGGCGGGCGCGGACGTCATCATCGCCTCGAGCACCTCCGGCCTGATGCCGAGCGATCTGCAGGAAAAAATGGTGGCGCCCGAGCGTCTGCTGGTCGGCCATCCGTTCAATCCGGTCTACCTGTTGCCGCTGGTGGAGCTGGTCGGCGGCAAGCAAACCGCGCCGGCCACCATCGAGGCGGCGCGGCGCTTCTACACCTACATCGGCATGCACGCGCTGCACGTGCGGCGCGAAGTCCCCGGCCACCTTACCGACCGACTGCAGGAGGCGATCTGGCGCGAGATCCTGCACATGGTCAACGACGGCGTCGCGACCACCGGCGAGCTGGACGAATCCATCATCTACGGGCCGGGCCTGCGCTGGGCGGCGATGGGCACCAACCTGATCTACCATCTTGCCGGCGGTGAGACCGGCATGCGCCACATGCTGCACCAGTTCGGTCCCTGCCTGAAATGGCCCTGGACCAAGCTCGAGGCGCCCGAGCTGACCGAAGCACTGATCGACCGGATGGTGGAGGGCACCCAGGAGCAGGCGGGCGGCCGCTCGATCCGCGAGCTCGAGCGGCTGCGCGACGACTACCTGGTGGCGATCCAGCAGGTGCTGCGCCAGTACAACATCGGCGCCGGTGCCACGCTGCGCGCGCTCGAACAGCGCCTGTATGCCGATCAGGCGCAGGCCGCCTCACCGGCCGATACGGGTGGTGCGCCGGCTCTGCCGCAGATGGCAGGACAGGTGCGGCCGGAGTGGATCGACTACAACGGCCACATGACCGACTCGCGCTACCAGCAGGTGTTCGGCGACGCCCTCGACGCGCTGTGCCGGCGCGTCGGCATCGACGAGGACTATCGCACGGCGTGTCGGCATGTACTACACGGTGGAAAGCCACACGACGCATCGCGCCGAGCTGCAAGGCAGGCGAGCCGTATACGTGACTACGCGCGTGCTCGAGGTGGACGACAAGCGGCTGCGGCTGTTCCACAGCCTGCATCGCGCGCGCGACGAGGTGCTGGCGGCCACCGGCGAGCAGATGCACCTGCACGTGGGCGTCGGCACGGGGCGGGCCGTTGCGCCGCCGGATGCAGGTCCGCGCGCAGCTCGAGCGGATCCGCGCCGCGCAGGCCGCGAAGCCCTTGCCGGCGCAGGTCGGCCGCGCGATCGGCCAGCCGCGCGCGCAGGCATAGGTCCGCTTGCCCAAGAGTCGTCGATCACGACCGGCGGCGCGACGAGATCGCGCTGGTCGCCTGCCGGTCGTCGCCCAGCGCGGCTTCGACCCAGGCCACCGTCGCGCACATTGCCCGCGCCGCCGGCTACACCACCGGCATGGTGGCGCATTACTTCGACTCCAAGCAGGAGATCATCCTGGCGGCGCTGCGCCTGATCCTGCGCCGCATCGAACAGCGCCTGCAGCGCGACGCCCGGCGGCCGCGCGCGGCCGACCTGCTCGGCGTGCTCACCGAGGCGCTGCCGATCGACGCGCAGCGGCGCACCGAGTGCGCGTTCTGGATCGCCTTCTGGGGGCAGCTGCCGGCCGACCCGCGCCTCAAGCGGCTCAACGCCTGGGTGCACCGCGAATACCGCAAACTGTTCGAGCGCTGCCTGCGCGGAGCACTGGCCGGAGTCGCGCTGGCCGGCCGCCGCTGCGTACGCAGGTGCTGCGCTCGGTCATCACCTTCATCAACGGCATCACGGCCAGTGCCGTGTCGAGCCCGCGAGACTGGCCGGCCCGCGCGCAGGTCGGTCAGCTCGAGCTGCAGCTGGCAGCTGCTGCGGAGCTGGGCGCGAACCGCGGGCAACAAGGCAATCACGGAGAATGCGGCATGGACTTCTCGCTGACCGAAGAACAGGAACTCATCGTCAAGACCACGCGCGACTTCGTCGAGCAGGAGCTGTACCCGCACGAGAAGGAAGTCGAGGACACCGGCGTGCTGCGCCCGGAACTGCTCGAGGAGCTCAAGCGCAAGGCGATCGACGCCGGGCTTGTACGCGGCCAACATGCCCGCCGAAGTCGGCGGCGGCGGGCTCGATACCGTCAGCTGGGTGCTGTACGAGAAGGAACTCGGCCGCGCCAACTACGCGCTGCACTACTGCTGCGTCGGGCGGCCGTCCAACATCCTGCTGGCCTGCCAGGGCGCGCAGCGCGAGCGCTACCTGCTGCCCGCGGTGCGCGGCGAGCGCACCGACTGCCTGGCGATGACCGAGCCGGGCGCGGGCTCGGACCTGCGCGGCATGAAGACCACCGCCGTGCGCGCCGGCGATGATTTCATCATCAACGGCACCAAGCACTTCATCAGCCATGCCGACCACGCGGATTTCGTGATCCTGTTCGCGGCGACCGGCGTCGAGGAATCCGCGCGCGTGCCGCGCAAGAAGATGACGACGCTTCCTGATCGACATGGGCACCCCGGCTTCGAGGTGCTGCCCGGCTACCGCAACGTCTCGCATCGCGGCTACAACAACTGCATCCTGGATTTCAACGACTGCCGCGTCAGCGCAGACGCGGTGCTGGGCGAGGTCGACAAGGGCTTCGAGGTCGCCAACACCTGGCTGGGCGCGACGCGCCTGCAGGTGGCGGCCAGCTGCCTCGGTCGCGCCGAGCGCGCGCTCGAGCTCGCCAAGCAATGGGCGGTGGAGCGCGTGCAGTTCGGTCAGCCGATCGGCAAGTTCCAGGGCATCAGCTTCAAGCTCGCCGACATGGCGGTGGAGCTGCGCGCCGCCGAGCTGCTGACGCTGGAAGCGGCCTGGAAGCACGACAAGGGCATCGCCACCGACACCGATTTCGCCATCGCCAAGCTCAAGGCCACCGAAATGCTGGCGATGGTGGCCGACGAGGCGCTGCAGATCCACGGCGGCATGGGCCTGATGGCCGACCTGCCGCTGGAGCGCATCTGGCGCGACGCGCGCATCGAGCGCATCTGGGACGGCACCAGCGAGATCCAGCGCCACATCATCTCGCGCGCGCTGCTGCGCCCGCTGGGCGGCTAGCGCCGCGCGCGCGCTGCTAGCGCCGGTCCAGCGCGGCGTGCGCTTCTCCGCGAAGGCGCGCGCGCCTTCCTTGAGGTCCTCGGAGCGCGCCACGCGCTGCACCAGGTCGAGCGAATCGTGCAGCGTGAAGGCCTCGTGCTCGGCCACCATCTCGCTGTGGCGCAGCAGCTGCTTGATGGCCGGAAACAGCAGCGGCGGGCCCGCGGCGAGCTGTTGCGCAATCTCGCGCGCCTTCGCCAGCGCCTTGCCCTTGGGCACGACGTGGTTGACCAGTCCCCAGTGCTTGGCCTCGGCCGCGTCCATCCAGCGACCGGTCAGCAGGAATTCCACCGCCACGTGGTAGGGAATGCGCCGCCGCAGCTTGATGGTGCCGGCATCGGCCAGCACCGCCACGTTGATCTCCGGCAGCGCGAAGGTCGCATGCTCCTCGACGACGATGATGTCCGTGCCGAGCATCAGCTCGAAGCCGCCGCCGCAGGCAATGCCATTGACGGCGGCGATGAGCGGCTTGTTGAGGTTGCGCGGGTAGTTGAGGCCGGCAAAGCCGCCTACGCCCCAGTCCGAATCGGTCGCTTCGCCACCGGCGGCGGCCTTGAGGTCCCAGCCCGCCGAAAAGAATTTCTCGCCGGTGCCGGTGACGATCGCCACGCGCAGTTCGGGGTCGTCGCGAAACGCCCTGAACGTATCATTCAGGGCGCGGCTGGCCTTCAGATCGATGGCATTCGCCTTCGGCCGATCGAGCCTGACTTCGAGCACCGCGCCAGTGCGCGTGATGACGATTCCATCAGCCATGACATGTTCTCCTCATCCGATTCCCATCAGTTCCGATCTATCAGCGCATCGACCGCGACCACGCCGCGGCCCGGCCGGCCGGACGATGATCGGATTGACATCGAGCTCCGCCAGCCGTCCGAGGTTGGCCTCAGCGTAGCGGCTGACGGCCAGGATTGCATCGACCAGCGCGGCGATGTCGCCGGCCGGCTTGCCGCGGAATCCGTCGAGCAAGCGGTTCACGCGCAGCCGCCCGAGCGCCGAACGCACCGCGCCTGGCGTAAACGGCGGCAGCAGGCTGACGCTTTCGTGCAGCAGTTCGGTGAGCACGCCGCCGGCGCCGAGCACCAGCGTCAGGCCGAACTGCGGATCGACGATGACGCCGACGAGGATCTCGGCGACCCCGTCGACGATCATCTCCTCGACCAGCACGGTGCCCGAGAGCGCCTGCAGCCGGGCGGCAGCCGCGGCGGCTTCGGCCGGGCTGCGAATATTCAGAATCACGCCGCCGACATCGGACTTGTGGGCGAGCGCGGGGTCGGCTGCCTTCATGACCACCGGAAAGCCGATGGCCGCGGCCGCGGCTACAGCACCGGCCATGGGCACCTGGCGCGATCGCGGCACCGGCACGCCGAAGGCCTGCAGCGCCGCCTTGGCCTCGAACTCCGACAGCATGCGCGGCGCCCGCGGCGCGCCGCGGCGGCCGGCGCAGTTGCACGGAACTGCCGCCGGACCAGGCTTCGCCCATCGCGCCGGCCAGGTCGAGCGCCTCGAGCGCCTCGCGCTGTCCCTGCAGCGGGGCGACGCCGTTCGCCAGGCATTGCGCGCGCACGTGCCGGGATAATCGTTTCGGGGAGCGAGGCGAGCAGCGCGCTGCGCGAGGCGCCGGGCGCCTGGCTGGCGGCGACGAACTCCGAGATCACGTTGGTGAAGGCGGTGGTGTCGGCCGTTTCCGGCGGGCAGTCGAGCATCAGCGCCACTGCGTCGAAGCCGCAGGCCAGCGTGGTATCGAACAGCGTACGCAGGCGCGGCAGGTCGAACCAGGTGTAGGTGTGCACGTCGAAGGGATTGGCGATGGTCACGCGCTCGCCGAGAATTTCGCGCAGCCGCGCGGTCTGGCCGGTGTCGAACGGCGGGAACTCCAGGTCCACGTGGCGCGCCACATCGGCGGTCATCGCCATGTCGCCGCCCGAGAAGCCCATGACCAGCACGCGCCGGCCCGGCAGCGGCCCGCCGGCGTGCAGGAGCTTCAGCGTCTCGCACAGGCTCGCCAGCGTCTCGCAACGCGCGATGCCGGCCTGGCGGCAGAAGGCATCGAACACCGCGTCCGCGCCGGTCAGCGCGCCGGTGTGGCTCTGCGCCGTGCGCGCGGCAGCCTCGGTGCGGCCGGCCTTGACCAGCGCGATGGGCTTGCCGGCGGTGCGCGCGCGCTCGGCGGCCTGCGCGAAGCGCTCCAGGTCCTTGATGCCCTCGACGTACAGGCCGAAGGCGCTGACGCGCTCATCCGCGCACAGCATCTCGATCAGGTCCTCGACCGCGAGTCGCGTCTGGTTGCCCACCGTGAACAGGTAGCCGATCGGCACCGAGCGCTCGTTGAAGGTCAGCGTCAGGCCGATCGTGCCGCTCTGGCAGATCAGCGCCACGCCGCGCTCGAGCGGCGGGCCCACCACCTGGTCTGGCAACAGCGCGCAGCGATCGAAGAAATTGACAATGCCGTAGCAGTTGGGTCCGAAGAAGGGCACGGTCGGCGCGGCCTGCCAGCAGTGCGTCGGTCAGCGCGTGGCCGGTTGCCGGTGCCGAGTTCGGAAAAGCCCGAGGCGAAGCAGACGAAGCCGCCGGCCTTGCGCCGCTCGAGCGCCGCCGCCACTCCGATCGCCTCGCGTGGCGGCACGGCGATGAAGGCCTGGTCAGGCGAGCCGGGCAATTCGTCGACGGATGGGTAGTAGCGGCACTGCGCGTTGATTCGCGGCTGGGATTGACGCGCCAGATCTGCCCGCGATAGCCGATGGCCTGGTTGCCCGCGGCCACGGCGTCGGTCCAGCCACCGCCGATCAGCGCCATGCTCTGCGGACGCAGCAGGCGGCGGAGGGCCGCTTCGCTGAGCACGGCAGCCGGCGCGGATGGCGAGGCGGACGGCGGAGCGGGCACCTAGCGTGCCCGCAATTCGATGCGCCGCGAGCCCGGTCCGGGCGGCTCGATTGCGGCGGTCGCCGCCATCAGCGTCTCGATGGCGGCCATGATCGGCGCGGGAACGGAGCCGAGGCCGGTGGTCTCGCCCTGGTGCACGTGCAGCAGCATCAGCTCGCCCGTGGCCACGGGATCGGCGTAGCGCGCGCAGTAGAAATCGAAGGCCGCGTGGATGCGCTTGCGGTCGGCGGCCAGGACGCGCACGCGCACCTCGAGCTGGTCAGCTTGCTTGACCTCGTGCAGGTAATGCAGGTGCTGCTCGAGCGTGAAGAGCGTGCATCCGGTCTCGCGCCGGTAGCGCTCATCGAGCCCCAGGTGATCCATGAGTGCGTCGCAGGCGAGGCTCATCACCAGGCCGTAGTAGCCGTCGCGCAGGTGACCGTTGTAGTCGATCCACTCGGGTAACACCGCGGTGGAGTAGATCTTCAGCGCCTGCACTGGGTCGAACTCAGTGGATCTTCAGTCGTTCCCGCGCCTGGGCAGGGGTGATGATCTTTGCGCCCATGGCCTCGATGATGGTGCGCGCCTTCTCGACCAGCTGCGCGTTGCTCGCGTAGACGCCGCGGCTGAGGTACAGGTTGTCCTCGAGGCCGACGCGCACGTTGCCGCCGAGCAGGATCGACTGTGCCACCCAGGGCATCTGCATGCGGCTGATGCCAAACGAGGTCCACACGCAGCCGGCGGGCAGGGCATTCACCATCGCCAGCAGGTGGCCGGTGTCGGCCGGCACGCCGTAGGGGATGCCGCAGCACAGCTGGATCAGCGCCGGATCGGGGATCAGGCCTTCCTTGATCATCTGCTGCGCGAACCACAGATTGCCGGTGTCGAAGATCTCCAGCTCGGCCTTCACCTTGAGGTCGCGCAGGATGGCCGCGCCCTTGCGCAGGTAGTTGGGCGTCGAAATGTAGGCGCGGTTGCTGTCGCCGAAATTGAGGCTGCCGCAATCGAGCGTGGCGACGTCGGGCCGGTACAGGCCTTCCTGGCACAGGTCGATGATGTGCCGCATGCGGTCTTCCTGCGACACGAAATCGGTGCCCGGCGCCGGCGTGTCCTGCATGCCGTTGTCGCCGACATAGATGTAGCCGCCCATGCCGCAGGTCAGGTTGACGAGCACGTCGACCTTGCTCTCGCGGATGAGCTTGACCACCGCGCGGTAGTGCCGGCTCTCCATGCTGAAGGCGCCGGTCTCGGGATTGCGCACGTGGATGTGCACCATGGCCGCGCCGGCCTTGGCCGCCTCGATCGCGGCGCCCGCGATCCCCTCAGGCGTGATCGGGCAGTGCGGGCTCTTGGTGACCTTGGTGTCGTCGCCGGTGATGGCGCAGGTGATCATGACCTCGTGATTCATGGCGAATTATATTATCGAGTTCGAAATAAATAAGCCATTGCATTGCCGCCGGCGACGTGCGAGGGTTTGCCGACCTTTCCCTACGCAAACCTCGACGGCGGCGTCGGCGCAGCCGCACTTCCGGGAATGCGCTCGCGCAGCAGCTCGTGGAACTCGAGCATCCAGCGCTCCAGGGTCGAGAGCCGCCCGGGCTCGTAGCTGCTCGACTGCAGGCCGCGCTGCACGCGCTCGCACAGCCAGGTGTCCTCGCGGTTGGTCTGCCGGTTGATGCGGTCGCTCAGGTAACCGCGCGATGCGCATTTCGCGGCGCTGTCGGGCAGGCCAAACACGGCGCCGCGGATGATCGACTTGCCCGGACCATTGGGCAGGATCTGGAAGAAATCCATCTGGTCGGGCATGACGTCGATGCCGAGGTTCGGCAGCATGCTGTAGAAGCGCCAGCAGCGGCGGTTGGGCTCCGGCAGGTGCTGCGTGACGCCCGCCGACCATCTTCTGGTAGATGCGCTCCGACCAGCGCGACGAGGGCTGCTCGCGGAACCAGCTGGCGCCGCGCGCCACGCCGGGCACGCCGCGCTGGTCCTCGTAGTCGGGCGTGAACATGCGATTGAGTCCCGGATGGCCGATGGGCACGTGATAGGACTCGAGATAGTTGTCCATCACGATCTTCCAGTCGACGTTCCAGTGCTCGACGGTGATCGGGCCGAGCGGCTCCATCTCCTCGAAGCGATAGGGCGCCAGTTCATCGCCCAGCTCGCCCCAGACCTCCCGCACCGGGCGGCGGATTGCCGGTCAGCGCAACGAACACGAAGCCGAAGGCCACATCGACCTTGATCGGCCGCAGGCCGTTCTGGCGCGATCGAGCTCCGGGAAGCTCTCGCGCACCGGCATGCCCATGCAGCGAGCCGTCGTGCCGGTAGGACCAGCCGTGATACGGGCAGGTGACCGAGGTGGGGCAGGTGCCCTGGCCGTCGACCAGGCGCGCGCCGCGATGCCGGCAGACGTTGTGGAAGCCGCGGATCGTGCCGTCGCGGTCGCGGATCACGAACACGCTCTCCGGCCCGATGTCGAGCGTGGCGAAGTCGCCGCTTTTCTTCAGGGCGCTGACGTGCGTGACGATCTGCCAGCTGGGCAGCAGGATGCGCTCGATCTCGAGGCGGGTCATTTCCGGGTGCGAATAGACCCAGGCCGGGCAGGGCGTGCGGCGCCGGATCGGGCGCGAGCCGTTCCAGCGCAGCGGTGGAAGTCTTCATCATCGGCGCCCTCCGGGACCAGAATTATACAGCCGTACAATTTACGCCGGCGAGCGCAGGCTTGGCAAGTCGGCAGCTCAGGTCAGACTGTGTGTACTAGAATAGTCATATAAAACAATAAGTTAGCTATGATCTTACGGTAACTACTGCAGAAACAGGCGAGAGCTCCAGCGATCAGCAGAATTGCTCGAACTTTCGGGGCTTCCAAACAGTCATTGTATATGGTCATATAGTTAACCTTGGATCGCGGCGGCGACGGTGTTCGCGCGCCCGCGCCGTTATTCGGCACGATCCCGACTGCAAGGAGGCTGCCATGGCCAGAAAACTGACCAACAGCAACGCGCACTTCCAGCAAGGCCCTCACGCGGCTGCCGCTGGGCGTCGCCTCGAATTTCCGCTACTGGGGCGAAGACCGCACGATCTACGTCAAGCACGGGCGCGGCGCGCGCGTCACCGACATCGACGACAACGTCTACGTCGACTATCGCCTGGGCTACGGCCCGGCGATCCTCGGCTACGCCGATCCGCGCGTCGACGCGGCGGCCCGCGAAGGCATGGAGGTCGGCGGCGTGTTCGCGCTGTCGACCGAGCGCGAATACCAGGTCGCCGAGCGCATCCCCAAGATGGTGCCGGCGGCCGAACTGGTGCGCTTTTCCAATTCCGGCACCGAGGCGGTCATGGCGGGCCTGCGCCTGGCGCGCGCCTACACCGGCCGGGACGACTACATCATCCTCGAGGGCGGCTACCACGGCCTGTTCGACGCGGCCATGTGGTACACGCCGATGGAGAAGTGGAGCCAGGTCGGCGATCCGCAGATACAGCCCTACAGCGAGGGCATTCCGGTCGGGCTGCGCGGCTTCGCGCACTTCGTGCAGGCGAACGATGCCAACCAGCTCGAGGACGTGTTCAAGCGCACGGCCGGGCGCATCGCCTGCATGCTGATCGAGCCGATCATGGGCAACTGCCTGGGCATCGCCGCCGAGCCCGAATACCTGCGCGCGGCGCGCAGCCTGTGCGACAAGTACGGCACGGTGCTGCTCATCGATGAGGTGAAGACCGGCTTCCGCGTGGCGCGCGGCGGCGTGCAGGAGCTCTACGGCGTCAAGGCCGACCTGTGCACCTTCGCCAAGGCGGTCGCCAACGGCTATCCGATCTCGGTGCTGGCCGGGCGCGAGGACATCATGCGCAAGCTCGGCAAGGGCGTCGCGCACGGCGGCACCTACACGGCGCACTCGGTGTCGATGGCCGCGGCGGAGAAGTGCCTGGAGATCCTCGACGAGACCGACGCGCTCGAGCGCATCGCCGACTACGGCACGCGCCTGCGCGCCGGCATGCACGCGGTGCTCGGCGCGCGCGGCATCCCGCACAGCTTCGTCGGCCATCCGTCGATGAGCGGCCTGTATTTCGCGCAGGAGCCGCCGCGCAACTATCGCGACTGGAAGGGCAGCGACTATTCCTTCTACGACGCGATGGCGCGGGTGCTGCACGACGAGCTGATCCTGTGCGAGCCGGATTCGCGCGAACCCTGGTTCATCAGCGCGGCGCACGACGACTCCTGCCTAGCCGACACGCTGACGGCCTTCGAGAAGGCCGTCGACGTGACGCTGAACGGTGCGCGCGAGGTGACCGAACGCACTTACGGCGCGCAGCAGCACAGTCTGAACGTCCGGCAGCCGGCGCATGGCCCGCGAGCGCGAGCAGTACGATGCCATCGTCATCGGCGCCGGGCACAACGGCCTGGTGGCGGCCTGCTATCTGGCGCGCGCCGGGCTCAAGGTGCAGGTGCTCGAGCGCAATGCCTACATCGGCGGCGCGGCGGTCAGCCGCCAGCTGTACCAGGACTTCACCTACTCGAACTGCTCGTACGTGTGCAGCCTGCTGCGGCCCGAGATCATGCGCACGCTCGAGCTGCCGCGCTACGGCCTGCAGATCATTCCCTACGACGGCGGCTGCACGATGATGCACGATGGCGGGCATCTGGCGCTGTACGACAACCACGACGCGCTGCGCCGCGAAATCGCGCGTCACTCGAAGCGCGACGCCGAGGCCTACGACCGTTTCGCGCGCGACATGATCCGCCAGTGCAAGTTCATCAAGCCGCTGCTGATGCGCGAGCCGCCGGACCCGACTTCGTTCAAGCCGCGCGACATCCGCGAACTGCTGTACCTGGGCGGGCACTTCCACCGCCTCGGCGAGGCGCGCATGTACGACACGCTGCGCTTCTGGACCATGAGCATCGCGGATTTCCTCGACGAATACTTCGAAAGCGAGATCGTCAAGGCGCACATGGCCGGCAGCGCGATCATCGGCACGGCGCTCGGGCCGCGCTCGCCGGGCACCGCCTACGTGCTGCTGCATCATTACATGGGCGACATCGACGATACGGTCGGCGCCTGGGGCTTCGCGCGCGGCGGCATGGGGGCAGTGACGCAGGCGCTGGCGGCCTCGCTCCAGGCGAGCGGCGGGACCATCCGGGCCGGCGCCCCGGTGGAGCGGATCCTGGTGCGCAACGGCCGCAGCGTCGGCGTGGCGCTGGCCGACTGGCGAGGAGATCGACGCCCGGCTGGTGCTCTCCAACATGGACGTGAAGCGCACCTTCCTCGAAACGGTCGATGCCAAGGAACTGCCCGCAGACTTCCTGCGCCAGGTGCGCAACTTCAAGATCCGCGGTTCCTCGGGCAAGCTCAACATCGCGCTCGACGGCCTGCCGACGTTCCCGGCCATTCCGGCCGGCTCGCCCAGCACCCGCGGCGACATGCACGTGACCGACACCATCGAGATGATGGAGCGCGCCTACGACGACTGGAAGGACGGCGCGCTGGTCGCGCGCCCCCTACATCGACATGCTTATTCCGTCGCAGATCGATCCGACCATGGCGCCGGACGGCAAGCACTACATGTCGGTGTTCGTGCAGTACTGCCCCTACCAGCTCGCCAGCGGCCCCTGGGACGCAGCCAAGCGCAAGGCCTTCGGCGACACCGTGATCGACACGATCGCGCGTCACAGCCCGGACTTCAAGAGCCTGATCCTGCACGCCGAGGTGCGCACGCCCTTCGATATCGAGAACGAAGTCGGCCTGACCGAAGGCAACATCTTCCAGGGCGAACTGACCTTCGATCAACTGCTGTTCAACCGGCCCATTCCCGGCTACGCGCAATACCGCACGCCGCTTGCGCGGGCTTGTACCTGTGCGGCTCGAGCACGCATCCGGGCGGCGGCGTGATGGGAGCGCCGGGCGCAAACGCCGCGCGCGCCGTGCTGCGCGACCTGCGGCTGGCGGCGACATGAACTCCGTGGCTACACGCACGTGCGGCCTATGACTGCATCGTCATTGGCGGCGGTCACAATGGCCTGGCCTGCGCGGCCTACCTGGCGCGCGCCGGCCGCTCCGTGCTGGTGCTCGAAGCGGCGGAACGCCTGGGCGGAGCAGCCGTCACGCGCGAGTTCGCGCCCGGATTCCGCGTATCGGCCGGCGCGCACCTGCTGCACCAGATGCCGGCAGCGCCTGATCGAGGAACTGGCGCTGGAGACAGCACGGCCTGCGCTGGGCGGCGCAATCGCTCCCGACGGCCGCACTCGCGCCGGACGGCGCCGCGCTGCTGCTCGGCGGTCTCCGGCCCTGGCAGTATCGAGGGACCAGTCGAGCCGCGAAGACACGCGACGCCTACGCGCGGCTTCACGGCGCTGATGCAGCGCTTTGCCGCCGTGACTGAATCCGATGCTGGAAGCGCTGCCGCCGCGGCTCGGCACCGATCGCTGGAGCGACCGGCTGAACCTCATGCGCCTCGGTTGGCGGATCCGCCGGCTGGGCAGGCGCGACATGCGCGAGCTGCTGCGCATCGTCGGCATGAATGCCTACGACCTGCTGCAGGAACACTTCCGCTCACCGCTCCTGCAGGGCGCGCTGGGGTTTGACGCCGTACTCGGCACGAACTTCGGACCGCGCGCACCGGGTACGGTGATGACCTTGTTGTATCGCCTCGCCGCACAACATGGGGCCGGCGTGCGCGCGCTCGCGCTGCCCGTCGGTGGGCTCGGCGCCGTAGCCGACGCGCTGGCGGCCGCCGCGCGTGCCGCGGGAGCGCAGATCCGCCTGGCCGCGCCAGTGGCGCGGGTCACGGTCGCCGATGATCGTGCCTGCGGCGTCACGCTGCAATCGGGCGAGTCGATCGCGGCGGGCGCCGTCATTTCCAGCGCTGACCCGCAGGACTTCCTTCCTGGGACTGGTCGGCAGCGAGCACCTCGACACGGCCTTCGTGCGCCGCGTGCACCATCTGCGCACGCGCGGCCTGGCGGCGAAGCTCCACCTGGCGCTCGACGGGCTGCCGAAGTTCAGCGGGCTGCCCGCAGCCGCGCACGGCGCGCGGCTGCTGATCGCGCCTTCGCTCGACTATGTCGAGCACGCCTACAACCACAGCAAGTACGGCGAGTATTCCGCCGCACCGGCGCTCGAGATCACCCTGCCGACGCTGAGCGATCCGGGCCTGGCGCCTGCCGGCAAGCACGTGCTGTCGGCCATCGTGCAGTATGCGCCGTACCAGCTCGCTGGCGGCTGGGAAGGGCAGCGCGAGATTTTCGCGCGCCAGCTCATCGACCAGCTCGACCGCTACGCACCCGGGCTGCGTGCGCTGGTGCGCGAGCACGAGCTGCTCACCCCGCCGGACACTGGAACGCGAGTTCCGGATCAGCGGCGGACATTGGCATCACGTGGACCTGGCGCTCGATCAGTTCTATGCCGTGCGCCCGGTACCCGGCGCAACCCAGCATCGTACGCCACTGCCGGGGTTCTACCTGTGCGGCGCCAGTTGCCACCCGGGCGGGGGAGTCATGGGCATTGCCGGACGCAATGCCGCCAGGCAAGTCATCGCGGGGGAGGCAGCTACGTGAGCGATACCGCCGATATGGCTCCGCACTTCAGGCAGCCGCTGCTGCCAACGCCATTCCACGAGCGGGCCCGCGCACTCAGCCAGGTCGACAGCTTCGTCCCGTGGGCCGGCTACACCACGGTCGATGTGTTCACCAATGCCGGCCAGGAATATTTCGCCATCCGCAATGCCTGCTCGGTCTATGACCTCACGCCGATGGTCAAGTACCGCATCGCCGGCCCCGATGCCGGCCGCTACCTGAATCGGCTGGTGACGCGCGACCTGAGCAAGCTGCGCGTGAACCGCGTCAGCTACTGCGTCTGGTGCAACGACGCCGGCCACATCATCGACGACGGCACCGTATTCAGGCTGGGCGAGAACGAGTACCGGCTGTGCACCGCCGAACGGCAGCTCGATTGGTTCCTCGATTCCGCAATCGGCTTCGACGTACAGGTCAGCGAAGTCACCGAACAGATCGCCGCGCTGGCACTGCAGGGACCGACCTCGTGCGCCGTGCTGAAGAAACTGGGCCTGGCGGGTGTCGAGCGCCTGAAGCCCTTCGAGTTCGGTTTTTTCGAAGCTGCGGGCATGCGCCTGATGGTCTCGCGCACGGGTTTTACCGGCGACCTGGGCTACGAGCTGTGGGTGGATCCGCTCCAGGCCAACCAGCTCTGGGATGCGCTGATGGCCGCCGGCCAGAGCCGCGGCATCCGCGCCATCGGTTCGCGCGCGCTCAACATGGCGCGCATCGAGGCCGGGTTCCTGATGCCCAATATCGACTTCATCTCGGCCGAGGGCACGGTGCGCATCGGCACCAGCCGCTCGCCCCTGGAACTGGGGCTGGGCTGGCTGGTCGATTTCGACAAGGGTCACTTCACGGGCCGGCGGTCGCTGCTGGATCAAGAGCGCCAGGGACTGCAGCGGCAGCTCGTAGGCCTGGACATCGCGGGCAACAAGCCGGCCGTGAACGCCTTGCTGTACGCCGACCGCAAGGGCCAGGCGGAAATCGGCAGCGTCACCTCGGCGATGTGGTCGCCAACTTGCAAACGCAACATCGCGCTTGCTATGGTCGAAGCGCCGCACTTTGCGATGGGGACGACCATGTGGGCGGAGGTATACCTGAGCCGCGAACTGGTCTGGGAACGGCGCATGTGCCGGGCGCAGGTGGTCGAGAAACCCTTCTTTGCGCCCGAACGCACGGCGCGTGACGCCGCCGGGAGATTTCTAGTTGGGCCAGCCCGATCCCAAGCAGCTTGCCGATCGCCCGTGGCTCGATCCCGACGCGCAGCCGCAGGTCGTCATCGACGGCGTCTGCAAGACCTATCCTGGTGTGACGGCCGTCGACAACGTGAGCCTGAGCATCTTCAAGGGCGAGATGTTCGCGCTGGTGGGAGCGTCGGGCTGCGGCAAGACCACGCTGCTGCGCATGCTGGCGGGCTTCACGCAGCCGACCGCCGGCCAGATCACCATCGATGGCGCCGTGATGAACGAGGTGCCGCCGCACCAGCGCCCCGTCAACATGATGTTCCAGTCCTACGCGCTGTTCCCGCACATGACGGTCGAGAGCAACGTCGGCTACGGCCTGCGGCGCATGCCGCTGGAGCCGGCCGTGCGCAGCGCAGCGCATCCAGGCGGCGCTCGACATGGTGCAGCTGGGCGCGCTGGCGCAGCGCAAGCCGCACCAGCTCTCCGGCGGGCAGCGCCAGCGCGTGGCGCTGGCGCGCGCGCTGATCCGTCGCCCCAAGGTGCTGCTGCTCGACGAGCCGCTGAGCGCGCTCGACAAGAAGCTGCGCGAGCAGACGCAGTTCGAGCTGATGAACATCCAGTACAAGGTCGGCATCACCTTCATCTTCGTGACGCACGACCAGGACGAGGCCATGGCGCTCGCCACCCGCATCGCGGTGATGGACCACGGCAAGGTCATCCAGGTGGGCACGCCGGCCGAGATCTACGAATTCCCGCAGAGCCGCTTCATCGCCGATTTCATCGGCACCACGAATTTCTTCGAAGGCACCGTGACCGGGGTCGAGCCGGGTCAGATCCGCGTGCACAGCCCGGAGGCGGGCGCCGAGCTGCTGGTCGACGATCGCGGCGCAGGTCAGCCGTCGGCCAGCAGGTCTGGGTGGCGCTGCGGCCGGAGAAGATCCGCCTCAGCAAGGAGCCGCCGACCGGCGAGCGACTCAACCGCCTGAAGGGCGTCGTCGCCGAGCTCGGCTACCTGGGCAACCGCTCGACCTACCGGATCCGCACGCCTACGGGCAAGATGCTGACGGTGCTGGGCAAGAACGAACAGCGCACTTCGGAGTGGTCGATCGACTGGAGCGACGAAGTCTTCGTGAGCTGGAACGCCAACGCAGCGATCGTGCTGCAATCCTAGTTGCAGGGGGAGTCGATCATGAATGCGCATAGATCCGGCGGCTCACGCCGCAGCTATGGCCTCGGCGCGGCTGTGGCGGCACTCGCGCCGTACTGGGTGGCAGCTGCGCCCGCGCATGGCGCAGACCGCCGCCAGGGCAGGGGCCGGTGAACTGGAAGAAGATCGTGGTCACCGCGACGCGCCGCTCCGAGGCGCTGAGCAAGGTGCCGATCAGTGTCACGGCGATCAACCAGGAAGCCCTGGACGCGCACGGCATGAAGGACTTCCAGGACATCGCCCGCTTCACGCCCGGCGTGACCATCGACAGCTCGATCACCAACGCGATCTCGATCCGCGGCATCTCCTCGTCCGGCGGCGCCGGCACGACCGGCATCTACATCGACGACACGCCGATCCAGATGCGCAGCGTCGGCTTCAATCCCGACGACACGCTGCCGAAGACCTTCGACCTGGATCGCGTCGAGGTGCTGCGCGGCCCGCAGGGCACGCTGTTCGGCGCCGGCTCGGAAGGCGGCACGGTGCGCTACATCCTCACGGCGCCGAAGCTCCACGGCTCGAGCACCTACGTGCGCAGCGAGTTGTCGACCACCACCGGTGGCCAGCCCAGCTATGAATTGGGCGTCGCCCACGGCACCGCGCTCATCGACGGCACGCTCGGCGTGCGCATGAGCGCCTGGTACCGCAATGATGGCGGCTGGATCGACCGTGTCGACCCGACCACGCGCGTCGGTCACCGAGCGCAACGCGAATCATGCCGATGCCTACATGGCGCGGCTCGCTGCCGTCTGGCAGCCGACGGCGAACTTCACCATCACGCCCAGCATCGTCTACCAGAAGAGCAACCGGCACGACGAGTCGACCTTCTGGCCGGCCTACTCGAACCCGAGCGCCGGCCAGTTCAACAATGCCTCGCCCGAACGCCTGCCGGTGCCCGACAAGTACTACCTGCCGGCGCTCAAGCTCGAGTGGAACCTGGCGCACAGCCAGGTGATCTCGAACACCTCTTACTACTCGCGCAACGAAGAGACCGCCTACCTGGGCACGGTCTACGACCTGAATTACTACCAGGCATTCGGCTGGGCCGGGCAATCCGAACACCGGCGGGTCCTGGCGACGCTGTCGGAGCCCGAGCTCGCGTCGGCGACCGAATCCGCCCTGCTCCTGGTACCCGCTGATCGACGGCAACGGCATCCACCTGCCGGCCGGCTTCGCCAACTACCAGACACCGAACAAGATCACCAACCAGCAGCGCAGCTGGGCGCAGGAAGTGCGCTGGCAGTCGACGGACGACAGCTCGCGCTGGCGCTGGACGGTCGGCGCGTTCTGGCAGCAGGCGAAGGAAGCCAGCATCGAGAATCTCGAGGACAAGCAGATCTACGAGTTCTTCGATTACCTGTACGGGATCAATCCGCAGGACTGGTTTGGCTACTACGATGATGCCGGGCAACTACATCAGCGATTTCTACCACTGTCCCGGCCACCCGGGCACGGGCGTTGACGCCAGCCCGCTGGTGCCGGCCTGCAGCATCTACTACAACAACAACAAGACCACCGATCGCCAGATCGCCGGCTTCGGCGAATTGAGCTACGCCATTACCGATCAAGCTGCGGGTCACGCTCGGCGAGCGCATCGCGCGGCTCTCGTTCTCGCTCGATCACTACGCCGACGGCCTGCTGAACTATCGGTCCCGGCGGCGCCACCGCATCGAGCAGCGAGACGGCCAATACGCCCAAGCTCGGCATTGCCTACCAGGCAGACGCCAACAATCTGTACTACGCCACCTACGCCAAGGGCTTCCGCGCCGGCGGCGGCAACGCGCCGCTGCCCGGACTACTGCGACCACGGACCTCGACAACACGGGCTACCCGAACGGCGCGCCGCTGACCTACAAATCCGATTCGACGCAGAGTTTCGAGGTCGGCTCGAAGAACGCGTTCGGCCGCAACTTCCGCATTGCCACCAGCGTCTATTACATCCGCTGGAACGACATCCAGCAGAACGTGTACGTGCCGGGCGGCTGCGGACTGCAGTTCACCGACAACCTCGGCACCGCCGAGGCGAAGGGCTTCGACCTGCAGGCCGAATTCGCCGCCGGTCCGATGAAGTTCGACCTGGCCACCGGCTACACCGAGGCGCGCTACACCAAGGACAGCAGCCTGCGCTCGCCGGACTGCCCGCACGGATCCGGGATTCCCTGCCTGCCGCTGGCGCGCGCCGGCGATGCCATTTCGGGCCAGGCCTCGATCAATCTCAACCCGGGCACCAACGCGCCGTGGACCGGCTCGCTCGGGGCCGAGTACGACTTCAAGGCCGGCGACCGCCCGGCCTATGTGCGCTTCGACTACCAGTTCCAGAGCCGCAACAACTGGCTCTCCAACCTGCAGGATCCCGGGCACTTCACAGTACAACCGCCGACTCCTACGCCGTGTGCCCGCGAACGAGTACGCGCAGCTGCGCGGCGGCGTGACGCTCGGCAGCTGGAATGTCTCCGCGTTCATCGACAACCTGTTCGACTCGCACACGGTGACGAACTACATGAAGGGGCAGGCCGACTCCTACAATCCGCCGCCGGGCCGCCGCACGAACAGGAGAACCAGTACACCTTCAGGCCGCGCACCTACGGCCTGACCGCCACGCTGCACCTCTAGGGGAGGCGACGGGTCGTGCTGGCAGCAACCGCGCTTGGCGCCGCGCGCAGGCTACTCGCTGCCGCGCGAGTTCTACACCGATCCGGCGATCTTCGAGCAGGACATGGAGCGCATGCTGCTGCGGCACTGGTTCTGCGCCGGCCACGTCAGCAGCCTGCCGGACACGGGCGACTTCTTCCTGGTGGATCTCGGCCGCCGAATCCGTGATCGTGTGTCGCGCCGCCGACGGCAACGTGCACGCGCTGCTGAACGTCTGCCGTCACCGGGGCTCACGCGTGTGCGTGACGCGTTCCGGCACCGCCCAGGGCGGCGGCTTCACCTGCCCGTACCACGCCTGGTCCTACGGGCTCGATGGCCGCCTGCGCGCGGCGCGCGAAATGCCGGCGTCGTTTCGGCGCGAAACTGCAGGCCTCAGGCCGTTGCACGTGCGGGTGCTCGCAGGGGCTCATCTTCGTCAGCTTTGCCGCCGCGCCGCCCGCGCTCGACGATGCGGAGCGCGCGCTCGCCAGCGCCGCCGGCACCCATGGCTGGGCCAAGGCAAAGGTGGCGCATCGGGCCAGCTTCGAGATTCACGCCAACTGGAAGCTGGCGCTCGAAAATTACATGGAGTGCTATCACTGCCAGCCCGCGCACCCGGAATTCGCGCGCCGCCACGTCTATGCGCGGCCGGCTGGCGCAGAGCACGCAGAACTCGAGCAGGCCGCGCAGCGAGCGCAGCGCGCGCTCGGCATCCAGATCGACAGACGTCGATGGCTATGGCCTGCGGGCGCGGCCGGGGCAGGAATCAGTGTCCGTGCTGCGCAGCGCGCTGCTCGCCGGGCACCTCACCGGCATCGCCCGACGGCCAGCCGGTCGCGCCGCTGATGGGCGACTTTTCGCAACACGACGGCAGTTCGACCTACTTCGACATCGGTCCGATCAGCGACTTCCTGGCCTATGCAGACCACGGCGTGATCTATCGCTTCATTCCCCGCGCCGTAGATCGCACCGAAATGGAGGTCATCTGGCTGGTGCACGCCGACGCGGTGGCGGGGCGCGACTATGACGCCGAGCGCCTCAGCTGGCTCTGGCAGGTGACCAGCGTCGAGGACAAGCTGATCATCGAGCGTAATCAGCAGGGCGTGAATTCGCGCTACTACGAGCCGGGACCGTATTCACTGCAGGAGGATTACGCCCGGCGTTTCGTCGAATGGTATCTGGCAGAAACGGCGGCCGATGCCGCGCTGGCCGAGTCCGCGGCGCTGGCCTAGTCGACCGGCGCGAGCGCAACCGACGAATCCGGCCTGGAATCAGCGCTGGCGGCTCTCGCTGGCGCTCGCAGTTCATCACGCAACGTGGCCGCCACCCGCCGCGCAATGCGCGCCGGATCCCCTTCGGCCAGGTTGGTCAGAACGATAATGCTGATATCGCTCCCCAGGTAGCGCGATATGTGGACCGAGAATCCCTGCCAGCCGCCATCGTGCGATTCGACCTGTTGCCCGTTCACGGTGGGCAGTTCCCAGCCGAAGCCATAAGGGTAGGGGTTGCCGCTGTTCAGTCGCACCGGGGTGAATATCTGCCGCCAGGACTCCGGACGCAGCACCCGCCCGGCGCGCACGCCGCGGTCCCACGCGATCATGTCCGCCAGCGACAGGTACAGCGAACCATCGGCGGTGGTGTTCTGCTCCGGGGCCACCCAGGCCTGGTTGGCCAGCTTGCCGTCGAGCAGGCGGTAGCCGGCGGCCCGGTGCATCACGATCGCCGCTTCATCGATCAGGCGTGCGCTATGCATGCCCAGCGGCTGGAACACGCGCTCGCGCAGCAACTCGCTGTAGTGGCGGCCGCTGACCCGATCCATGATCGCCCCGAGCAGCAGATACCCTGAATTGCTGTAGCTGTAGCGCTCGCCGGCAGGAAACTCCAGCGGCAGCGCACAGATCGTGCGCACCAGCTCGGCCTCGGTGTAGGCGCGGCGCACATCGAAGGCCTCGGTCGTGTAGTCGGCAATGCCGGAAGTGTGCGTCAGCAGGTGCCGGATGCGAATGGCCTGCCAGGAGGGTGGCGCCTCCGGCAGGTAGTGGCCGATCGGATCATCGAGCGAGAGTTTGCCCTCTTCCACCAGCAGCATCACTGCTGCCGCAGTGAATTGCTTGCCGACCGAGCCGGATTGAAACACGGTCGCGGCCGTCACTGGCACCGCATGCTCGACATTGGCGTAACCGAACCCGCGGGCCATGCGCACGTGACCGTGCTCGATAATCGCGATCGCCAGGCCTGGAATGGACTGGGCAGCCATTTCCTCCTGTACCAGCGCCGCGACGGCTGCCCGCGAGTGCGGCCCCGCCGTCGCGGCCGAGGCAGCGAGCAGGCAGGCGATCGCACCCCATCCGGCGCGGCCTGGCCGCGAGCGCACCTTGCCCATCAGCGCCCGCCGCGCTGTCTGGCGCGATAGACCTGTCGGCCGCGGAACCAGGTCTCGAGTACGCGCGTACCGGCGATCTGCTCGGCCCGGCCGGAATCGGCGAGCGCCAGCAGGTCGCGATCCACGATGATGAAGTCGGCCGACTTGCCCGCTTCGAGTGAGCCAAATTCCCGCTCCCGACCCAGGAACCTCGCTCCGTCGATCGTGTAAGCGTCGAGCGCCTGGCGCACCGTCAGAGCCTGCTGTGGGTTGAGCGTCAAGTCTCCGCTCATGTGCCGCAGCAAGGCCACGGCGATGTTGACGAAGGGTTGCGGGTCGCGTGTGCCTACCGGCGCATCGGACCCGCCTACTACGATGCCGCCTGCATCCCGCACGGCGCGTACCGGGTAGCTGTTTTCATAGTAATAACTGCCAGGCACCATGCGGCTCTCGGCGCTGTTGCCGGTCATGTGCTGCAGGAAGGGCACGACCGTCATGTCATAGTCGATGCTCGAGGTGGCCCAGCAGAAGGTGAAGGCCACGTACAGGTGGTCGCGGCCCAGCCGCTCGACGTCTTCCGGCTGCGCGAACTGCAGGTGCGCGAAGCTGTCGTGCGTACTGCCGTTGCCGTCCGCGGCACGCGCGGCTTCGATCGCATCGAGCGCAGTGCGGGCGGCGCGATCGCCGATGACGTGGATGTGCAGGTTGAACCCGGCCAGGTGCATGCGGCGCGCCATCTCGAGGATCACCTCGCGATCGTCCTTGAGTTGACCCATCGACAGGTCACATTGGCCGGGATAGAAGCCGTGGGCCGTGCTGAATGCGGCCACGTCCTGATACTGTTCAGGATGCGCGCGCACTTCGCGGCACAACGGTGAATCCGTATCCACGTAGCCAGTCACGCTCGGATGCCCCGCAGCGTCGATGCTGAACATCGGTTGCAGGTAGGGCTGCAACATCGCAGCGTTGCCCAGCGTCGGTGGCGTGGCAAAGGGATTGCCCTCGACCACGCCATCGGCGTACAGCTTGACGAAATCAGCGCGCAGCAGCGGATTGGACGCGTAACGGGCACGCATCGCCAGCGCACGCGCCACCATGCCTGGGTAGTCGATGTGGCCGGCGGCGTCAAGGTTGTAGTCCGGGTTGAAATACTGAGCCAGCGTGACGTGCGCGGTCAGTGTTCCGGAGGCCAGCAGTTTTTCGTAGACGGGATTGGCTTCGGGCGCGGCCGCCGCGTCGAGCACGGCCGTGATGCCCGCCGCGTTGAGCGCGCGCGGCATCCGCTCAGGATGCTCGAGCGCGATCTGCAGCTCGTTGTAGTTCATGTAATCGCGGTTGACGAGGTACTGCGCTTCCTCGTTCATCTGGCCATCGGGCTCGCCCTGCGCGTCGACGCTGATCAGCAAGCGATAACGCGCGAAATCACTGGCCAGGGTGGCCCGGCTGAGCCCGACCCTGCGGCCCTGGGCGTTGACGGCCAGCGCCATGGCGGCACTGTTGAAGACGGCGTGATGGCCATCGTCGCCCATCATGTAGATTGGATTCCCGGGCGCAGCCTTGTCCAGCGCCACGCGCAGGGTAGGGAACTGTGCATCGGGTGTGTTGCCGTACGTGTTGCTCCAGCCCTGGACGCGGAGCCAACCGCCGGCTGACGGACGGAAATGCGCGATGCAGCCACGGACAAACGCCGATATCTGGCGCAGCGACCGGGGTCCGCTCAGCAGGTCACATTCGTCGCCGCTTACCAGGTCGATCGGATGGATGTGCGAGTCGACGAGCCCCGGCAATACCAGGCGCCCGCCGGCATCGACCCGGCGCGTGCGCGCCCCCACATATTTCTTGACCCCGGCCGCATCGCCCACGTAGACGATCTGGCCGTGGCTTGCAGCCAGGGCCTCGGCCAACGCAGGCCCGGCGGCGGTATAGATGCGGGCATGCGAGAGCACCAGATCGGCGGGCGCGGCGCCCGCTGGCGACGCGACGGCTAACGCCAGCAGGGCTTTGACCGCGGTCCAGTCCCGTCCGTCCGATTTTCTCAAGACTGTCTCCCCTGAATCCAAAGCGCATGCGTGCGCCCGCCACCCATTATAATGACTGCATGATGCGGAAGTACCGCGCCGGCATACTTGCACTGCTGCTGGCCGCCACCGGCGGCGAGGCCGTGGCGGCGGACAAGCGCCTGTTCATCTACAACTGGTCCGACTTCATCGGTACCGGCACCATCAAGCGCTTCGAGAAACTCACCGGCATCAAGGTGGTGTACGACACCTACGACGCGGAGGAAACCGCCGAGGCACGGCTGCTGGCCGGCGAATCCGGCTACGACGTGGTTAGCGTGTCTTCGAACTTCTCGAGCCGCCAGATCAGGGCTGGTGTTTACATCCCGCTCGACAAGTCAAAGCTGCCCAACTGGAAGAACCTGGATCCGCACTTCCTGGCCAACCTGGAGGACAGCGACCCGGGCAATCGCTACGGCGTGCCGTACATGCAGGCGATCAACGGTTTCGCCTACAACGTGGAGCAGATCCGCGCACGCATGCACGACGCACCGGTCGGGAGCCTCGACATGATCTTCAAGCCGGAGATCATTGCGCGCTTTGCCGACTGCGGCGTGACTTTCCTCGACTCGCCGCAGGATGTGCTGCAGCTCGCCTTGAAGTACCTGCATCTGGACCCGAACAGCACGCGCCGCGAGGACTATGAGGCGGCCGAGCGGCTGTTGCTCAAGGTGCGCCCCTACGTCCGCACCTTCGATTCGGTCGAGTACATGAACGCGCTCGCCAACCAGGAGGTATGCATCGCAATGTCGTGGTCAGCCGACTACGAAACGGTGATGGCGCGCGCGCGCGCTGCCGGGGCGCCAGTGCACCTGGCGTTCACGGTGCCCGTCGAGGGTGCCAATCTGACCTTGTCCTCGTTCCTGATTCCCGTTGGCGCGCCCCATCCGGAGGCGGCCTACGCATTCCTCAATTACCTCATGGACCCGAAAGTCATTGCCGGCATCACCAATGAAATCTACTACGGCAACGCCAACCTCGCGGCCAATGCCTACGTCCGGCCGGACATTTTGAACGACCCCATCCTGTATCCCGACGCCCGAGATCGAAGCGCGCCTCTACCCCAACGTGGAAACGAGCATCACCCTGGAGCGGATCCGCACGCGAATCTGGACGCGCATCAAGACCGGCGAGTAACGATCGCCAGGCGCATGCCGCTATTGCGCGGCAAGCTGCAGGTCGCGCAGCCGCTGCTGGTCGGCGCGCCGCATCAGCACGCCGGCAATGAGCACGCCGGCGCCGACCGTGGCGATGATCAGCGTGGCGAGCGCGTTGATGTCCGGGCTCACGCCCAGCTTCACTTTCGAGAAGATCACCATCGGCAGCGTGCTGGCGCCCGGCCCCGAGACGAAGCTCGAGATCACCAGATCATCGAGCGAGAGCGTGAAGCTCAGCAGCCAGCCGCTGGCCAGCGCCGGGGCGATGATCGGCAGCGTGGTGTCGATGAAGGCGCGCACCGGCCCGGAACCCAGGTCCATGGCCGCTTCCTCCAGCGAACGATCGGCCGTGCCGAGGCGCGATTGCACCGTGACCGTGACGTAGGCGGTGCAGAAGGTCGACGTGCGCCAGCACGATGGTCAGGAAGCCGCGGTGCGGCCAGCCGAACAGGTGCAGCATGGAGATCAGCAGCAGCAGCTGCGTGATGCCGGTGATGATCTCGGGCATCACCAGCGGCGCGTTGACCATGGCGGTGAGCGTCAATCGGCCGCGAAAGCGCCTGAAGCGCACCAGCGCGATCGCCGCCAGCGTGCCCAGCACCATGGCCGAGGTGGCGGCGACAAAGCCGATGCGCAGCGACAGCCAGGCAGCGGAAATGAGCTGATCGTTGTGCACCAGTTCGCGGTACCAGTGCGTGGAGAAGCCGCCCCAGATGCCGACCAGCGGCGAGGCGTTGAAGGAATAGCCGATCATCACCAGCATCGGGATGTAGAGCAGCGCCACGCCGATGCGCGAGCACGCGTCATCAGCATGGTCGGCGGCCGCTCGTTCACGCGTGCGCCTCGAGCTCCTTGCTGTGATAGTGCTGGTAGATGGCGATCGGTCCGACCAGCAGCACCAGGAATGCGACCGCGACCGCGGAGGCGACCGGCCAGTCACGGTTGCCGAAGAACTCGTCCCACAGCACGCGCCCGATCATCAGATTGTCGGCGCCGCCCAGCAGCGTCGGGATGACGAACTCGCCGATCGCCGGAATGAACACCAGCATCGAGCCGGCGATCACCCCGGGCATCGACAGCGGCAGCGTAACGTCGAGAAAGGCACGCCAGGGCGGGCTGCCGAGGTCGGCCGAGGCCTCCAGCAGCGTGCGGTCGAGCTTTTCCAGCGTCGCGAACAGCGGCAGCACCATGAACGGCAGGTAGGAATAGATGATGCCGAGGTAGACCGCGCTGGTCGTGTGCATGAGCTGCAGCGGCTCGGTGGACCAGACCCAGCCACAGCAGCGCCTGGTTGAGCAGGCCGTTTTCGCGAATGATCCCCTCGAGCGCGTAGACCCGCAGCAGGAAGGAAGTCCAGAACGGCAGGATGATGATCAGCAACAGGATGCTCTGCGTGCTGCGCGAGGTGCGCGAGATGGCATAGGCCATCGGATAGCCAATCAGAAGGCAGATGAGCGTGGAAAAGAACGCGGTTTTCAGGGAATATAAGTAGGAGAGGGCATAGACTTTGTCCGTGAGCAGATAGCGGTAGTTGTCCAGCTTCAGCACCAGATGCAGGTGGTGATGCGCGTCCATCGACACGATATCGGTGAACGGCGGCACGCGGATCGCGGTCTGGGCAAAGCTGATCGTCAGCGCAAAACCGAACGGGATCAGGAAAAAGACCAGCAGGAACAGGAACGGCGGAGCGATGATCAGCCAGCGCCGGTGCCTGCCGATCCGGTATTTCACCAGGAAATTGCCTTTCATCTGATGCGTGACTATGCCAAATGCAAGCTGGTTTCGCCCGCCGTCGTGGCGGCGGGCCGCCCCGGAAGCACTACTTGAGCGCGCGGGCTTCCCGGCCGCGGCGCCGGCCGGGCGCGACGCCGCAGCGGCGCCTGTCCGCCAGCCGGCAACGCCAGCGACTGATCGACGCCTGCATTTCCGCGCTGCATATCTACGGACCGTCGCAAACTACGGTGGCGAAGGTGGTCGCCATCGCGAAGCTGTCGCCCGGCATCGTGCGATTCTACTTCAAGTCCAAAGGCGCCATGCTGGTCGCCTCGCTCCGCTTCCTGTCGACCGAGTTCGAACAACTGGTGCTCGAGCCGGTCGGCAGCCTGCGTCATGCGCCGGTGCAGGCGCTGCAAACGCTGGTCGATCTGTACCTCGACGCGGCCGTGGCCAGCACGCGCAAGGTCTCGGTCTGGTATGCATTCTGGGGCGAGGCCACCGCCCGCCAGGAATACCAGGACATCTGCGGCCAGAAGGACGACCGCTTCGCCGATCTGGTGCTCGAGCTGATCGGGCGCATGATCGAGAAGAGTGGGCAGGCGCACCTGGATCCGGACGCCATCTCGCTGGGCCTGATTGGCGTGCTGGAGATGATCTGGCAGGGCTTTGCCTTCCAGACCGAGGAGCGCATCGACCGCAGCGCCGCGCGCGCGCGCGCCCTGGCCTACCTCGCCTCGGTATTTCCTGGTCATTTTCCGTCCCGCCTGCCCGCACGTGGTTGGGACGGCTTGGCGGTGGAACAGCGCTTCGAGCAGGAGCGGGCGCGCTGGTTCGGCGCTGCATGGCAGCTCGCCGGGCACGAGGCGGAACTGCGCTCGCCGGGCGATAGCCTGACCGTAGAACTGGCTACAGGCCGGGTGCTGGTGCTGCGCGACGCCGCGCGCCTGCGGGCGTTGGACAACAGCTGCCCGCCGCAGCCGCACGCATTGGTGCTGGCGCGGCGCAGCCAGCTGGGGCAAAGCATATCCTGTCCCCTGCATCAGCTTTGTTTTGCATTGGACGGCAGGGCCGCCGATCCGGCCGCCAGCGGCAACCTGGCGGCCGTGCACCAGGCCACTTCGGCCGGGCTCGTGTTTGTGTGCGCCACAGCCGAGGGCGATGTGCCGCTGCCGCCGGACCTGTCCGAGAGCGCGCCGCACCCCGCGCAGCCCGGGCCCGGCGTGAACGACAGCGGCACATTTTCCGAGCTTGAAGTCGCCGCCGACTGGAAAGTCGCGGTCGAGCAGCTACTGCTGCACCGCCTGAGCGCCCACCCGGTACACGGCGGGGTGCACAGCTTCGACGCACCAGCTCTCGAATCCGATCCCGACCGGCGTCAGCTGCGCTGGCGCGCACAGCCTGCCGCCGGCAGCGCCGGGACCACGTTGCGCCTCGGGCCGGCTGCCCAGGCACGGGACGGGGCAGGATGGCGGCGCATTTTTCTGTGGCCCAACATCCTGCTTGAGTGGCGGCCCGATGGCATCAGCGCCATCCAGGTCATACCCGTCGCGCCGGGCCGCAGCCGCTGGCAATGCTTCGACTATTGGTTTGCGGACGGCGCGCAGGACGCGACCGCAGCGCGGCTCCTGGCCGGGCGCATTGGCCGCGAGGCGCTGCGCCTGGATCTGGATCTGGCCGCATCGACGCAGCGCGGCCTGGCCGCGCCAGGGTATCGCGCGGTGCCACACGCTGCCGCGCCGCCGGCCGTGGCCGCGTTCCGCCAATTCCTGGACGCCAGCCTGCCTTAGCCAGCGTGCCACCGAGCGCGGCCTCGCTGACTCAGGGCGTCTTCTCCACCTTGGCGGCACTCATCAGGCCGTCACCGTAGGTCTTGAATTTCTTTCCCTCCACGATCTGCACCAGACGGTCCTTGACGGAGTCAAAGGCCGGCGGCGCGGTCTCGCGCATGTCATCGAGCCGGATGACATGCCAGCCAAATTCAGTCTGCACGGGCGCGCTCGTGGTCTCGCCCTTCTTGAGACCGGCTACGGCCTCGGCGAACGGGCGCACCATATTGGTCGGGCTGAACCAGCCCAGATCGCCACCATTGGTCTTGGAGCCATCCAGCGATTGCTCAGCGGCCAGTTTCTCGAACTTCGCCCCTTTCTTGAGCGCAGCAATGACCTGTTCGGCCTCGTCCCTGGTCTTCACCAAAATGTGCCGGGCCTTGTACTGGGTCTTGGGCATCGCCGCGACCTGGGTGTCGTATTCGGACTTGAGTTCCGCATCCGTCGCCTTGCGGTCCTTCAGGTAGCTCGCCATGGCCGCCTGCTCCAGAACCTGCAGGCGCGCCATGGCCAGCGAGGCGGGCGCGTCTCCCTGCTTATCCAGCCCGTCCTTTTCAGCCTGCTGCGCGACCACTTCGGCCCGCACCAGGGTGTCCAGCACCTGCCCGCGCTGTTCGACCGTCAGGTCGGCTGCCGGCTTGCCCGTCACGGTCTTGACGAAGAAATCGAACTGCGCGCTGGCGATCGCGCGACCATTGACGGTGGCGACCGGCTTTGCTGCGGCCGCATTGCCGTTGGTCTGATCGCTCTTCGGTGCGCAGCCCGCCAACAGGGCGAGCGCTGTTATCGCCATAATTCTAAAAATATTCATTTTAACTCTCATAGGGTTACAATATAAACTTAATGTAATTCATCAGGCGCCTTGGTGCTCAGTACCAATGCGTGGATATCGCTCTCCAGCAGCGACGCCAGCGCCTCATGCACCAGGCGATGTCGCTGCAGGAGCGATTTCCCGGAAAAGAGCTCAGACACGATCACGAGTCTAAAGTGCCCCTTGCCGCCGCCACCGGCATGGCCGACGTGCGCCGCACTGTCATCGCGAATCTCAAGCAGAACGGGATGGAGCGCATCCTGCACCACGGCGCGAATTCGTTCAACCCGGGATCCAGGCGCCGACCCCTGCGTCATGGCCCGGATTCCGCGCTGATGCCGGCCTGGCGCCGATGCAGCCAGATGGCCTGGCCCATGGCCAGGGCCATCAGTGCGATCGTCAGGCCGAAGCCCTTGAAGTAGACCCAGACCTGCTCGCTCGCGTGCTGCGCCACGTACAGGTTCAGCGCGCCGAGCAACACGTAGGCGCCAACCCAGACCCAGTTGGCGCGCAACCATTGTTCCCGCGGCACAGTGGCTCCGGGCGTGAGCGCCGGTTCCAGCAGCCGCTGCACGAGCGGGGTCCTGCCAATCCACTGGCTGCCGAGAAAGGCAAGCGCCATGAGCCACAGCAGCAAAGTCGGCTTGATCTTCAGAAACCGCGGATCGTGAAATACCAGCGTCGCGCCGCCGAACACCAGCACCAGCACGGTGCTCAACGCGTGCATGGGCGAGACGCGGCGCGAAGCGCAGGTAATCGACCAGGGCCAGCAGCAGCATGGCCCCCATCAGCACGGCCGTCGCCATGTAGATGCCGCGGAGCCGGTAGGCCAGCATGAAAGCGGCCAGCGGCAGAAAATTGAGCGCGGCTTGCATCCGGTCACGGTTCCTCGGGGTGCGTTCCCGGTTTCGGGCACGGGGCCCTTATGGGCCGCGTATATTAGCTGCTTGAGCCAGTATTTCGAATTGCATCCGCAGAATCCGCAGCTTCGACTCATCCGCCAGGCGGTGCAGATCCTGCGCGACGGGGGCCTGATCGCCTACCCGACCGACAGTTGCTATGCCCTGGGCTGCCATATCGGTGACCGGGAGGCCCTCGAGCGCATCAGGCGGCTCCGCCAGGCCGACAAGCACCATCACTTCACGCTGGTCTGCCGCGATCTGGCCGAGATCGCCCGCTACGCCCGAGTTGACACCTGGCAATTCCGCCTCCTCAAGGCCGCGACGCCCGGGCCGTTCACCTTTCTGCTGCCGGCCACCCGCGAAACACCGCGCCGCCTGCAGCATCCGCAGCGGCGCAGCATTGGTATCCGCATTCCCGACCATGTGGTACCACGCCTGCTGCTCGCGGAACTGGGCGAACCGATCATGAGTTCCACGCTGCTGCTGCCCGGAGAAGCCGTGCCGCTCACCGAAGGACATGAGATCCGTAAGCGGCTCGAGCACCAGATCGACGCCGTGCTCGATTCGGGCAACTGCGGCCTGGAGCCCACGACAGTCGTGGACCTGGCCGTCTCGCCGCCGGTCATCCTGCGCCAGGGGCGCGGCCAGCTGCCAGGATTCGGCGCCCAATAGGGCCTGAGACGGGCAGGGCAGCGGCCCGTATAATGCCGACGGATGAGTTCTGCTCCCCAAGCCAGGCGCGTACTGTCCGGTATGCGCCCGACCGGCCAGTTGCACCTGGGCAATTACCACGGGGCGCTGCGAAACTGGGTCGACCTGCAGTACCAGTACGAATGTTACTTCTTCGTCGCGGACTGGCACGCCCTGACCACGGGCTATGACAACACCTCCGACCTGCCGGAGATGATCCGCGAGATGGTGGTCGACTGGCTCGCCGCGGGCCTGAATCCGGACGTGGCGACGCTGTTCGTGCAATCGCACGTGCCCGAGCACGCAGAACTACACCTGCTGCTGTCCATGATCACACCGCTCGGCTGGCTGGAGCGCGTGCCCAGCTACAAGGACCAGCAGGAGCAGCTGCGCGAGAAGGACCTGGCCACCTACGGGTTTCTCGGCTACCCGCTACTGCAAAGCGCCGACATCCTGATCTACCGACCCGCCTTCGTGCCGGTAGGCGAGGACCAGGCGGCGCACGTGGAATTCACCCGCGAAGTCGCGCGGCGCTTCAATAACCTTTATGGCCAGGAGCCGGATTTCGAAGCCAAGGCCGAGCGTGCGGTGAAGGAGCTGGGTGGGCGCAACATTACCCTCTACCGCCAACTGCGCCGGCAGTTTCAGGAGAAAGGCGATCCGGCAGCGCTCGAGCGGGCGCGCAATCTGGTGAGCGGCAACACCCGCATCACGGTGGCCGACCGCGAGCGGCTCCTGGGCTACCTTGAAGGCACCAGCGTCAGCATCCTGCCGGAACCGCAGGTGTTGCTGACCGCCAATCCCAGGGTGCCTGGGCTCGACGGGCGAAAGATGTCCAAGTCCTACGGCAACACCATCGGCCTGCGCGAGGATCCAGACAGTGTGGCGCGTAAGCTCAAGGGCATGCAGACCGACCCGGCGCGGGCCCGGCGCACGGATCCGGGCGATCCGGCGAAGTGCCCCGTGTTCGACCTGCATCGCATCTACTCGGATGAGGCCACGCGCGAGTGGGCGAGCGCGGGCTGCCGCAGCGCTGGCATTGGCTGCCTCGAATGCAAGCAGCCGCTGATCGAAAAAGTAGTCGCGGAAGTCACCGGGATGCGCGAGCGCGCGAAGGATTACCAGGATCACCCCGACCTGGTGAAGAATCTCGTGGCCGAAGGTGCCGAGAAGGCGCGCGAGTCGGCACGCCACACGCTCGAGGACGTGCGCCGGGCCATGCACCTGCGCAACGAATGACCAAGCCGGATCTGAAAATCGTGGTTTCCAGCCCGCCGCCACCCCAATTGGCCGGGCTCGCGCCCGAACAGGCGGAAATGCCCTTCGCCATTGTCAATGGGGAGCCGGTCACGCACATGCCGCGCGACCTGTACATTCCGCCGCAGGCACTTGAAGTGTTCCTCGAGGCCTTCGAGGGCCCGCTCGATCTGCTGCTGTACCTGATCCGCCGCCAGAATCTCGATGTTCTCGATATTCCGATCGCCGAGATCACCCGCCAGTACATGCGCTACATCGAGCTGATGCAGGACCTGCAGCTCGAGCTGGCCGGCGAATACCTGGTGATGGCGGCCACACTGGCCGAGATCAAGTCGCGCATGCTGCTGCCGCGGCCGGCGAGCGCCGCTGAGGGCGAGGATGATCCGCGCGCCGAACTGGTGCGCCGGCTGCAGGAATACGAGCGCTTCAAGCGGGCTGCGGGCGATGTCGACCAGTTGGTGCGCCTCGAACGCGATGTGTTCCAGGCCAGCGCCGAATTGCGCGATCGGCCGGTGGCGCGGGTGCTGCCGCAGGTTACGTTGCGTGAAATGCTGCTGGCCTTCCGCGAGGTGGCCACGCGCTCACAGATGTTCGCGCACCATCGCGTGCAACGGGAAGCGCTGTCGGTGCGGGAACGAATGAGCAATGTGCTGGCCGCACTGGAGGCGGGCGAGTTCGTCGATTTCGTGCGCCTGTTCGCCCCGGAGGAAGGCCGTATGGGCGTCACGGTGACTTTTGTGGCGATACTCGAACTGCTGCGGGAAGGGCTCATCGACATCGTACAGACCGAAGCTCTGGCACCGCTCCACGTGCGCCGCACCGCGCCGGTGCGTACACTGCAATTGGTGCCGGACGCGGAACCCGAGGGCGGGGCATGAACGAGCAATACATCAAGAACGTCGTGGAAGCGGGACTGCTGGCCGCGGGCCGCTCGCTGGGGCTCGATGAGCTCGCGGCGCTGTTTGGCGAGACCGATCGCCCCGGCACGGCAGCGATCCGTGCCTGCCTGGCCGCGCTCGAGCAGGAATACGCCACGCGCGGCCTGGAGCTGAAGGAAACGGCCAGCGGCGTGCGCATCCAGGTGCGCCGCGAGTTCGCCACCGAGGTGTCGCGGTTGTGGCCCGAGCGGCCGCAGCGCTATTCACGTGCCTTGCTGGAAACGCTGGCGCTGATCGCCTACCGCCAGCCGATCACGCGCGCCGAGATCGAAGCAGTGCGCGGCGTAACCGTTAATCCCGACATCATCCGCACCCTGCTCGAGCGCAACTGGATCCGGGTCGTCGGCCATCGCGAGCTGCCGGGCCGGCCTGAACTGCTCGGCACGACGCGTGAATTCCTCGATTATTTCGGCCTGCGCAGTGTCGATGAACTGCCACCGCTGGCGCAGCTGCGTGGGCTCGACGAAATCAATCCGCAGCTGGTGCTGCCAGTCGGTCCCGAGCCCGCCGAGGAAATTGCGGCCGCGGCCATGCTGAGCGATAACGCGGGTGACCCTGAGGACGAACCGGGCAATTCCCCGGAATTATCCGCAGCCGTGCCTGGGCTGGTGGCGGCCGGCCCGACCGCCGAAGACTGAACGGCATGGCGCGCGAGCCGGAGCCCGAG
Organism: uncultured Gammaproteobacteria bacterium; assembly: GCA_963811485.1. Classification (GTDB taxonomy): domain Bacteria; phylum Pseudomonadota; class Gammaproteobacteria; order Steroidobacterales; family Steroidobacteraceae; genus FEN-1191. The sequence continues at coordinate 95,370 of CAWERO010000004.1, read as the reverse complement.
CGCCTGCAAAAGGTCCTTTCGAGGCTCGGGGTGGCCTCGCGTCGCGAGGCCGAGCAGTGGATCAAGGCCGGACGCCTGTCGATCAACGGACGGGCGGCGAGCCTCGGCGACAAAGTAGCTCGCAGCGACCAGTTGCGGCTCGACGGTCGCATGATCCGCCAGAACCGCGTCGCGGCTGAGCGGCCGGTGCTGTTGTGCCATCGCTCGCCCGGTATCCCGCTGCTGCCCAATCCCGCCGGCACGGAATCACTGGCAGCGCAACTGCCACGGCGCGCGGGGCAGCGATTCATGAGCATCAGCCCGCTGCCGCTGGTGGACGGCGGGCTCGAGCTCCTGACGGCCGACGGCGAACTGGCCGGCCGCCTGCAGCGCGCCGTGCGTGCGCAAACCGTGGTATTCAGCCTGCGCGTGCGCGGCGAACTGACGCCGGTGCAGGAGGCCGGCATCAGTGCCGGCCTGCTCGATCGTGGCACGAACCTGAACGTGCTGAGCATCGCCGCGGCGGGTGGCGCCGGCACCAATCACTGGTATCAGATCGATACGCTGGGCGCGAGCGGCAACGACCTGCGCCAGCTGCTGGAACGTCAGGCCGTTGCGGTCAGCCGCCTGATGCGCATCCGGCTCGGGAGCCTGGCGCTCGAGCGCTCGCTCCCGCGCGGCCGCTGGCGGGAACTGACGCCGGACGAAATCGCCGCGCTCCTCAACCCGGTGCCGCCGCCGGTCGGGGGTCGCAGCGCCTGACAATCCAGGCTCTGGCCCGTGACCCCGCGGCTGGCGGGTCCCAGCAGCCACAGGTAAGGCGCAAGGATTGCCGCGGGTTCCGGCAACTGCGCCGGATCCTCGCCGGGAAACGCCTGGCGTCGCATGCGCGTGCGCGTCGGGCCGGGATTGACTGCATTGACGCGTACTGCGGAATTTCCGCACAACTCGTCGGCGAGCACCTGGCTCAGGCCCTCGACACCGAATTTGGACACGGCATAGGCACCCCAGTTGGCGCGGCCGCGGCGGCCCACGCTGCTGGAGGTGAAGATCACCGAGGCATCGGCCGAAGCCCGCAGCGCGGGCAGCAGCACTTGCGTGAGCGCAAACGCCGCAGTCAGGTTCACGTGCAGCACCCGACACCAGTTCAGCATGTCGGCGTGCTCGATTGGCGCGAGCGTGCCCAGCAGGGCCGCGTTGTGCACCAGGCCGTCGAGTCGCCCGTATCGTTGCAGTAATGCGGCGGCAAGCGAGTCGTAGTCGCTGGCGAGCGCCTTCTCCAGATCGAGCGGCGCGATGCTGGACTGCTGCGCTTGAGTGTCCGCAGTCTCGAATGGAGCGATCTGCGCGTGCAGGGCCTCGAGACGGCGCACATTGCGGCCGATCAGCACCAGCCGCGCGCCATGGCGCGCAGCCGCCAGCGCCAGCGCGCGGCCGATGCCGTCGCCGGCACCGGTAATGGCGATCACACGCTCACGCAGCAGGCCGGGGGGTGCTTGGTAGGCGCGGATTTCAACCGGGTTCAGCATGGCTTAGGGCGGCGCCGGCGAATCAGTGGGTGGCTGGTCATCCGGATGGAGATTCGCGGCTCTTACCAGCCGGTCCAGCGGCTCGATCGCCGGCAGCGATTCGCCGCTCACGGCGCCCAGCTCGGTAAATTTGCGTGCCTGCGGCAGCACCTGGCGCTCGAGCGAGCCTATTGCATTGTTGTAGGCATCGACTGCGCTGCTGAGCCGCTGGCCGGCGCGATCGAGATGCCCGACGAAAGTACCGAGGCGCCGGTGCAGCTCCTGGCCCAGATCAAGGATGCGCGCCGCGTGTTCGGCCACGACAGACTGCCGCCATCCATAGGCGACGGCCTTGAACAGCGCGATCAGCGTAGAAGGCGTTGCCAGGACGATCCCCTGACGCATGGCGTTTTCGAGCAGCTCGGGGCGCTCGGTGAGCGCGGCGCTCAGGAACTGATCGCCCGGCAGGAACAGCACCGCAAACTCCGGACTCTTCTTGAACTGGCTCCAGTAAGCCTTGCCGGCGAGTTCGCGCACGCGCGCCTCCACCTGCTGCGCGTGCCGCGTCAGCGCCGCGGCCCGCGCCTCATCGGTGCTGGCTTCGATGGCATCGAGATAGGCATCGAGCGGCGTCTTGGCGTCCACGACCAGGTCGCGCCCCTCGGGCATGCGCACGATCAGGTCCGGACGGAGCAATCCTTCCGTGCCGCCCACGGTGGCTTGTTCGGTGAAGTCGCAGTGTTCGGACATGCCCGCCACCTCGACCACGCGGCGGAGCGTCAGTTCGCCCCACCGGCCACGCACCTCCGGGCGGCGCAGCGCTCCGACCAGGTTGCGGGTCTCGCGCTGCAGCGCGCCCTGCCCCAGGGTCAGCTGTTCGATCTGCGTGCGCAGGCTGGTGAAGGCATCGCGCCGCTCGCGCTCGATGCCCTGCAACTGTTGCTCCGTTTTCTCCAGCGCCTTGGCGATGGGCTCGACCAGGTGCGCGAGCGCCGTCTCGCGCTCGCGCAGTGCGGCCTGCGCGCCGGCCTGTTCGCGCGCGAATGATTCACGCGCCAGCTTCAGAAACATGTCCGAATTGTTGCGCAACGCGCCGTTGGCCAGTTCGGCAAAGCGTCGCCCAAGCGTGCTTCCACCTCGGGCAGTGCTGGCCCGCGGCGGCGCATCAGCCACCAGGCAAGCAGCAGGGCGCCGGCGGCGCCGAGCAGCAGGCCGATCACGAGCGGCGCGGCGCCCGTTGCCATCAGTGGAGTCCCCGGCGGCCAATCTGCAGCCAGGGCAGCAGATCCCGCGGCTCATCGAGCCAGCCGGCCACCGGCCAGCTGTCCGGCGCTCTGCCTCATTCAGATACCCGTAGCGTGCGCCGAGCGGCACCATGCCGGCCGCACGCGCGGCCTGCACGTCGCGCAGCGCATCACCGACATAGACGCACTCGGCCGGCGGCACGCCGATCCGCTCAGCGGCCAGCAGCAGCGGCTGCGGATGGGGCTTTCGCACTGCCAGCGTGTCGCCGCTCACCACGCAGGCTGCGCGCCCGAGCAGCTGCAGCTCCTCGAGCAGCGGTTCGGTCAGCCAGGCGGCCTTGTTGGTAATGATGCCCCAGGGCAGGGCGTGCGCTTCGAGCGTCTTCAGTACCGGCTCGAAGCCCGGGAACAAGCGCGTGTGTACCGCTACCGCGGCGCGATAGTGATCGAGAAAGCGCAGCCGCAGCGCTTCGAATGCGGCAGCGTTGACATCGACCTCGGGGAATCCGGTGCGCACCACCGCGATCGCGCCGGTGGACACATGCGGCCGGACCGTGGCCAGGCTGAGTGGCTGCGCGCCGCTCCTCTGCCAGCAGCACGTTGAGCGCCGCGGCTCAGATCCGGCGCCGTGTCGAGCAGCGTGCCATCGAGATCGAACAGCGCTGCGCGCGCGCGCGAACGCTCACTCACGCCGGCCCCGCAGCACGGACGAAATGCGCCAGGTAGTTGATGTCCACGCGTGGCCCGAGGTGCGCACGGCGTGTGAACGGGTTGTACTCCAGGCCACTGAGCTCACGCAACTCGAGGCCGGCACTGCGCGCCGCACGCGCCAGTTCGGCCGGCCGGATCAGCCGCGCGTATTCGTGCGTGCCGCGCGGCACCAGCCGCAGCAGGTACTCGGCTGCGACGATCGCGCCAAGAAATGCGCGCGCAGTTCGGTTGATGGTCGACATGAACAGCGACCCACCAGGCCGCAGCAGCTGCGCCAGTGAAGCGAGCAGCGCCGCGGGATCGGGTACATGCTCGGCCAGCTCCATGCAGCAGACCACGTCGAAACTACCCGGAGCGGTCGCGGCCAGCGCCGCCGCCGACTCCAGCCGGTAGTCGAGCTGCAGGCCCAGGCCTTCAGCATGGAGCTGCGCGACTGAAATCATGGCGCCGGACAGGTCGATGCCGGTCACCCGCGCGCCCAGGCGCGCCAGCGATTCGCTGAGCAGCCCGCCACCGCAGCCCACGTCCACCACGCGGGCACCGCCCAGCGGTATGCGCGCGGCGATAAACCCCGCACGTACCGGATTCAGGCTGTGCAGCGTATGAAGCGGGCCCGCCGCATCCCAGTACTGGGGCGCGACCGACTCGAATTTCGCCAGTTCCGCCGTGTCGAGATTGGCCGCAGCGCTCATCCGCACAGTATAGCGAGCGCTAAACGCTCCGGTGGCGCGCGCTGTCCGGGGAGCCCCAATGTGGTAGACTTTCGCGGCTAAAAACATAGGTTTACTCACGATGGAAATTGCGCGCGAAATCCTGCCGGTCAACCTCGAAGACGAGATGCGCCAGTCGTATCTCGACTACGCGATGAGCGTGATCGTGGGCCGCGCGCTGCCGGACGTGCGCGATGGCCTCAAGCCGGTGCACCGGCGTGTGCTGCACGCCATGCGCGAACTTGGCAACGAATACAACAAGCCCTACAAGAAGTCGGCGCGCGTGGTCGGCGACGTGATCGGCAAATATCACCCGCACGGCGACACCGCGGTCTACGACACCATCGTGCGCATGGCGCAGCACTTTTCCATGCGCTACATCCTGGTCGACGGCCAGGGCAACTTCGGCTCGGTCGACGGCGACGCCCCGGCGGCGATGCGCTACACCGAAGTGCGCATGTCGAAGCTGGCGCACGAACTGCTGGCCGACATCGACAAGGAAACGGTCGATTTCGTCCCCAACTACGACGAATCGGAGACCGAGCCCGCGGTGATGCCGACGCGGGTGCCGAACCTGCTGGTGAACGGCTCCTCCGGTATCGCGGTCGGCATGGCGACCAACATCCCGCCGCACAACCTGACGGAAATCGTCACCGCCTGCCTCGCGATTGCTCGACGACTCGTCGATCACGCTCGCCGGCCTGATGCAGATCGTGCCGGGACCCGATTTCCCGACCGGCGGCATCATCAATGGCGCGCAGGAAATCGCCACGGCCTACAAGAGCGGACGCGGACGCCTCTCGATCCGCGCCCGCGCCACCATCGAGGAGATCGACGGCAAGAGCGGCCGCCAGGCGATCGTCGTCACCGAATTGCCCTATCAGGTGAACAAGGCCCGGCTGATCGAGCGCATCGCCGACCTGGTGCGCGAGAAGCAGCTCGATGGCATCGCCCAGGATGGGCTGCGCGACGAGTCCGACAAGGACGGCATGCGCATCGTGGTCGAGCTCAAGCGCGGCGAAGTGGCCGAGATCGTGCTCAACAACCTGTATGCGCAGACGCCGATGGAAACGGTGTTCGGCATCAACATGGTCGCGCTGCAGGACGGACAGCCGAAGCTGATGGGCCTGCGCGAACTGCTCGAAGCTTTCCTGCGCCATCGCCGCGAGGTGGTCACGCGCCGCACGGTATTCGAGCTGCGCAAGGCGCGCGAGCGCGCCCACGTGCTCGAGGGACTGGCAGTGGCGCTCGCCAACATCGACGCCATCATTGCGCTGATCAAGTCATCGCCCTCGCCGGCCGAGGCGCGCGTGGCGCTGATGGCCCGCGACTGGCAGCCCGGCGCTGTGGCGGCGATGCTCGAGCGCGCCGGGCCGACGGCCACGCGCCCGGACGACCTGGCCGACGAGTATCGGGCTCACGCCGCGCGGCTACCGCCTGAGCGAGGTGCAGGCCCAGGCCATTCTCGACATGCGCCTGCACCGGCTTACCGGGCTCGAACAGGACAAGATCGTCGCCGAGTACCGCGAACTCCTTGAGCGCGTGCTCGACCTGTCGGAGATACTGGCGCTGCCGGCGCGGCTCACGGCGGTCATCCGCGCCGAGCTGGTCGAGATCCGCGACAACTACGGCGACGCGCGCCGCACCGAGATCAGCCGCGATCACCTGAACCTGTCCACCGAAGACCTGATCGAGCCGCAGGACGTGGTGGTGACGCTCTCGCACGCGGGCTACGCCAAGGCGCAGCCAGTGTCCGACTACCAGGCGCAGCGCCGCGGCGGTCGCGGCAAGTCGGCGACCGCGGTGCGCGATGAGGATTTCATCGAGAAACTCTTCATCGCCCATACTCACGACACGCTGCTGTGCTTTTCCAACCGCGGCAAGGTGTACTGGTTGCGCGTATTCGAGCTGCCGCAGGCTGGCCGCGGCTCGCGTGGCAAGCCGATCGTCAACCTGCTGCCGCTCGAGGACGGTGAAAAGATCAACGCGCTGCTGCCGGTCAAGCAATTCGACGAGCAGCATTTCGTATTCATGGCGACCAGTCTCGGCACCGTCAAGAAAACGCCGCTGGCGGCGTTCTCGCGGCCACGCGCCTCGGGCATCATCGGCGTCGACCTGAACGACGACGACCGCCTGGTCGGCGTGGCGCTCACCGACGGCACGCGCGAGATACTGCTGTGCACCAGCGGCGGCAAGGCGATCCGCTTCCACGAAGCGGAAGTGCGGCCCATGGGTCGTGACGCCGCCGGCGTACGCGGCGTGCGCCTGGGCGACGGCCAGCGGCTGATCGCGCTGATCGCGCTGGGCGATGGCCACATACTCACGGCCTCGGAGTTTGGCTACGGCAAGCTGACTCCGCTCGATGATTTTCCGTCTCACAACCGCGGCGGCCAGGGCGTCATTGCCCTGCAGACGACCGAGCGCAACGGCAACACGGTCGCCGCCTTGCAGGTCGCGGCCGCGCACGAGCTGATGCTGGTCAGTTCGACCGGCACGCTGGTGCGCACTCCGGTCGGCGACATTTCAATCGTCGGCCGCAATACGCAGGGCGTGCGGCTCATTCGCCTCGCCGAGGGCGAACGGCTGACCGGCATCGAGCGAGTCGAAGGCCTGGAAAACGGTGAGGGCGAGGAAGCCGGCGATGCGGCCGGTTCCGACGCCGCGCCGCCTGGCGAGGAAACCAGCCCGCCGGGCGCGTCGGACTAGACCGCGCTCTGCTAGACTCGAGGCTTCCCAGGCTGCAACACCGACCCGCAACCGGGTCCTGAGGAAATTCGTGCGCGTCTACAATTTTTCCCCTGGCCCCGCCGTATTGCCCCGCGAAGTGCTGGAGCAGGCCCGCGACGAGCTGCTCGACTGGAACGGCGTCGGCTCGTCGGTCATGGAGGTAAGCCACCGCGGCAAAGCCTTCGTAGCCTGCGCTGCCGAGGCTGAAGCGGACCTGCGCGAGCTACTGTCGATTCCTGCCGATTACAAGGTGCTGTTCATGCAGGGCGGCGCAACCCTGCAGTTCGCGGCGATCCCGCTGAACTTCACCGACCAGTGACAGCGTCGTCGACTCACGTCAACACCGGCCACTGGTCGAAGAAGGCCACCGGCGAGGCGCAACGCTACTGTCGGGTCAATGTCGTTGCCGATGCCGCGGCCAGCCAGTACTGCGACGTGCCAGCGCCAGCCGGACTGGCGCCTGACGCCCGGCGCGGCGTACCTGCATTACACGCCCAACGAAACCATCGGCGGCGTGGAGTTTCCGTTCGTGCCGCGAGGTGGCCGTGCCGCTGGTCGCCGATATGTCCTCGACCATCCTGTCGCGACCGATCGAAGTCAGCCGTTTCGGGCTGATCTACGCCGGCGCGCAGAAAAATATTGGTCCCGCCGGCCTCTGCGTGGTCATCGTTCGCGACGACCTGCTCGGCCGCGCGCGGGCCACGACGCCCACCGTGCTCAACTACCAGCTGGTGGCGGGCGACAACTCGATGCTCAACACGCCGCCGACCTTTGGCTGGTACTTCGCCGGACTGGTGTTCAAGTGGCTCAAGCGCCAGGGCGGGCTCGCGCGCATGGCCGAGTCGGAACCAGGCCAAGGCCGCGAAACTCTACCGGGCCATTGACGATTCCGGTTTCTACAGCAATCCGGTCGCGCGCACCTGCCGCTCCTGGATGAACGTCCCCTTCACGCTGGCACGCCCCGAGCTCGACCGGACTTTTCTGGCCGAAGCGCGCGCCGCCGGTCTGGTCAATCTCGAGGGCCATCGCTCGGTCGGCGGTATGCGCGCCAGCCTTTACAACGCCATGCCGCCCGAGGGGGTGGACGCGCTGGTGGCTTTCATGGCCGACTTCTCCCGGCGGCACGCCTGAGCCCGCCATGAGCTACCGGATACTCAAGCTCAACAGCATCAGCGCGCGCGGCCTGGAGAAACTCCCGCGCGATCGCTACGAGGTGGCCGCGGAACTGGTCAACCCGCACGCTGTGCTGGTGCGTTCGGCCGACATGCACAAGCTCGCGCTACCCGACTCGCTCCTGGCGGTGGCGCGCGCCGGGGCCGGAACCAACAATATTCCGGTCGCGGCGCTCAGCGCGCGCGGCATTCCGGTGTTCAACGCGCCGGGCGCAAACGCCAATGCGGTTAAGGAGCTGGTGCTCGCCGGTTTGTTCCTCGCCGCGCGCAATATCTGCCAGGCTTGGAATTTTGCACGCTCGCTCGAGGGAGAAGACGCGGCGATCGACGCGGCGGTGGAAAAGGGCAAGAAGGAATTCGTCGGTTTCGAACTGCCGGGCCGCACGCTGGGCGTGGTCGGACTGGGCGCGATCGGAGTCGAGGTGGCCAACACCGCGCAGGCCCTCGGAATGCAGGTGCTGGGCTACGACCCGCAAATTACCGTGCAGCGCGCCTGGCAGCTGTCCGCCTCGGTACAACAGGCCCAGTCGCTCGACGATCTGTTCGCGCGCTCCGACCTGGTCACCGTGCACGTGCCCCTCAACGAGCGCACCCGCGGGCTGGTCAACGCTGCACGCCTCAAGCTCATGCGCCCGGGTGGCGCGCTGCTGAATTTTTCCCGCGCGCCTATTGTCAACGAAGCCGACGTGCTAGCCGCGCTCGACGGCGCGCGGCTGCACGCCTATGTCTGTGACTTCCCGAGCAACGCCCTGAAACTCCATCCGCGCGCCGTTACCCTGCCGCACCTGGGCGCGTCGACGGGCGAGGCCGAAGACAACTGCGCGGCGATGGCGGCGGAAACTCTGCGTGATTTTCTCGAGAACGGCAACGTCCGCAACGCCGTGAATTTTCCCGACGCCATGCTGCCGCGTGTACCGGGCAAGACACGCCTCGGGATTGCCAACCACAACGTCCCCAACATGGTCGGCCAGATTTCCACCTGCCTGGCCAGCGCCAACGTCAATATCGCCGATTTGCTCAACCGCTCGCGCGGCGAATACGCCTACACGCTGATCGACACCGACGGCGGCGTCGATGACGCGTTGGTTGAACGGCTGCGCCGCATCGCGGGTGTGCTTTCGGCGCGCATCGTGCGCGAGCAGATCTAGGAAGGCTTCGGAGCGATCATGGCTGCAAAGCGGAGCAAGCGGGGCGGCGGCAAGGCGGGCGCGATACCGCTGGCGGCCATGCGGGTCGAAATCGACGCGCTCGATGAGCAGCTGCAGGCCCTGATCAACCGCCGCGCGCTGCTCGCGCAGCAGGTCGGCGTCTCCAAGCATGCCGACGGCCACACGGTCGATTTCTACCGCCCGGAGCGCGAGGCGCAGGTGCTGCGCGCCGCGCTGGAGCGCAATCGCGGGCCGCTGCGCGACGAGGAAATCGCGCGGCTGTTTCGCGAGATCATGTCGGCCTGCCTGGCGCAGCAGGAACCCCTCAAGGTGGCGTTTCTCGGGCCCGAGGGCACTTACACCCAGGCGGCCGTGTACAAGCATTTTGGCCACTCGGTGCGCGCGCTGGCGCTGGCCACGAGCGACGAAGTGTTTCACGAAGTTGAAGCCGGCAATGCTGATTTTGGCGTGGTTGCCGTGGAGAATTCCGCCGAGGGCACCGTTACCCACACGCTCGATCGGCTGGTCAGCAGTCCGCTGCACATCTGCGGCGAGGTGGAACTGCGCATCCATCATTGCCTGATGGGTCGGATGGAATCACTGGCCGAAGTGATGCGCGTGTGCGCGCACGCGCAGGCCCTGGCCCAGTGCCGGGGCTGGCTCGATGAGCATCTGCCCGGACTCGAGCGCGTGGCGGTCAGCAGCAATGCCGAGGGCGCGCGCCGCGCGCGCGATGAACTGGGCACGGCGGCGATCGCCGGCGATACCGCCGCCGAGGTCTACAATCTGCGGCTGCTGTTTCGCGAAATCGAGGATCGGGCCGACAACACCACGCGCTTCCTGGTCATCGGCCGCAAGATTCTCGAGCCGAGCGGGAGCGACAAGACCACGCTGCTGGTTTCGACCAGCAGCACCGCGGCGCCCGGCGCGTTGCACCGGCTGCTCGAGCCGCTGGCCGCGAACCGCATCAGCATGACCCGCATCGAGTCCCGGCCCTCGCGCCGCGGCAAATGGCACTATGTGTTTTTCATCGACATCGAAGGACACGCCAGCGACGCGCCGGTGGCGCGCGCCCTCAAGAGCCTGAAGTCGCGCGCCTCGCTGTTCCGGATCATCGGTTCCTACCCGCGCTCGGTCCTGTGACGTGAGCGCCCGTGACCGGCACGCGGCGGCACACCCAGGCAGGCTCGCCTCGCCGGCGGTACGCGACCTGTCTCCATACGTGCCAGGCAAGCCGATCAGCGAGCTCGAGCGCGAGTACGGCGTGAGCGACATCGTCAAGCTGGCCTCGAACGAAAACCCTTACGGCCCCAGCCCTGCGGCCATCGCGGCCATGCGCGCCGCGCTGGACTCGGTCTGGCTCTATCCGGACGGCAGCGCCCATGAGCTCAAGCGCGCGCTGGCCGCGCACCTGTCAGTGCCACCTGCATGGCTGACGCGTGGGCAACGGCTCGAACGAATTGCTGCTGATGCTGGCGGAGACCTTCCTGACCGCGCAATGCAGCGCGGTGTGCTCGCAATACGGGTTCGCCATCTATCCCGCTGGTGACACGCGCGACCGGCGCGCGCTGCATCGAGGTGCGCGCCAATCCCGCCGGCAGCGCGATGCCCTATGGGCACGATCTGGCCGCGATGGCAGCGGCGATCGGCGCCGACACCCGGCTCGTGTTCATCGCCAATCCCAATAACCCCACCGGAACCTGGCTTGATCCTGGCCCGCTGCGCTCGTTCATCGACGCGGCCCCCGCGCACACGCTGATCGTACTCGACGAGGCCTACCTCGAATTCGCCGCCTTGAGCGGTTGCAGCACCGCCCTGCCGTGGCTCCGGGAGCAACCGAACCTGGTCGTGCTGCGCACATTCTCCAAGGCCTACGGCTCTGGCCGGCGTGCGTGTGGCGTACGCCGTATCGCACCCCGAAGTGGCCGATGCCCTGAACCGCTACCGCCCACCCTTCAATGTCAGCAATGTGGCGCAGGCGGGCGCCGCCGCCGCGCTCGGCGACCAGGCGCATGTTGCCGACGCCGTGCGCCGCATCGTGGCCGAGCGTGATCGGGTAGCGGCTGCTCTGCAGGCCATGGGCCTGGCCTGCGCGCCATCGGCCGGCAATTTCCTGATGGTGGAGGTGGGGCCGGGCGCCGCGCAGGTCTACGAGCAACTGCTGCGCGGCGGAGTCATCGTGCGCCCGCTGCAGGGTTACGGACTGGCGGAACAGTTGCGCATTTCCATTGGCCTGCCCGGGCAGAATGACCGACTGCTGGCGCTGCTGGGGCAATTGCGGCGCGCGCCATGAACGCCGCTGCGCTGCCGGGGCTTCCGTGTTGCGCCGGTCAGGCGCGTGGGCGGCGCCCTCATCGTGCCCGGCGACAAATCGATTTCGCATCGGGCGCTGATGCTGGGCGGGATTGCCGACGGCCAGACCCGCGTCAGCGGCTTTCTGGAAAGCGGCGATTGCCTGGCCACCATGGCCGCGCTGCGCTCGCTGGGCGTACAGATCACGCAGCCCCGCGGCGATGAGGTGATCGTCACCGGCGCGGGCCACGCCGGGCTGCGCGCGAGTGCCTGCGCCGCTCGACATGGGCAACGCCGGCACCGCCATGCGACTGTCCATGGGGCTGCTGTGCGGCCAGAATTTTTCCAGCACGCTGATCGGCGATGCCTCGCTGATGCAGCGGCCGATGGAGCGCGTGGCCAAGCCGCTGCGCCTGATGGGCGCGCGCATCGACACGCAGGAGGGCCGGCCGCCGGTGGTGCTGCACGGCGGCGCGAGCGCTGCACGGCATCGACTACACGCTGCCGATGGCGAGTGCGCAGGTCAAATCCGCGATCCTGCTGGCCGGCCTCCAGGCACGCGGGGTCACCCGCGTCACCGAGCCGGCGCCCACCCGCGATCACACCGAGCGCATGCTCGGCGGCTTCGGCGTGCAACGTGCGGCGCGCAGGGCGCCACGGTCGCGCTCGCCGGCGGTCAGCCCTGCGCGGCACGGACATCCGCGTGCCGGGTGATTTTTCCTCGGCCGCATTCTTCATCGTCGCCGGGTGCCTCGGCGCGACCGATGGCCTGACCGTGCGCGGCGTGGGCATCAACCCGACACGCACCGGACTGCTCGACATGCTGCGGCTGATGGGTGCACGCATACATGTCACGCCGCTCGCCGACGCCGGCCCGGAACCGCTGGCCGACATCACGGTGCACGCGAGCGCGCTGCGCGGCGCGGTCATTCCTCCCGAACTGGTGCCGCTGGCCATCGACGAGCTGCCGGTCCTGTTCATCGCCGCGGCCTGCGCCGAGGGCGAGACGGTGGTGACGCGGCGCCGACGAACTGCGCGTAAAGGAGAGCGATCGCCTGGCGGCGATGGCCGAGGGCCTCACGGCGCTCGGCGTGCACTGCGAATTGCTGCCCGACGGCATCCGCATCCAGGGCGGAGCGCTGCGCGGCGGGCGCATCGACAGCCACGGCGATCATCGCATCGCGATGTCCTTCGCCATGGCCAGCGTGCGCGCGACGCGACCCGATCGAGATCGACGACGTGGCCAACGTCGCCACCTCATTCCCGGGTTTTCCCGCGGCGGCGCGCGCCGTCGGGCTGCGGCTGGAGGAGTCATTCGGGCCATGAGCGCGCCGCGTGCGTGACCATCGACGGGCCGAGCGGGGCGGGCAAGGGCACGGTCAGCCGGCTGCTGGCCGGGCGGCTGGGCTGGCACCTGCTCGACAGCGGCGCGCTGTACCGCCTGGTGGCCTACGCGGGGCTTCGGACAGGGCCTGGCCGCGGATGATCGGGCCGGGCACGCCCGGCTGGCGCAGCAGCCTGGACAGCCGTTTTGGCGTACGTGCCGACGGCTCGGAGCTGATTCTGCTGGCTGGCAACGATGTCACCGCAGGGCATCCGCAGCGAGGCGAGCGGCATGGGCGCCTCGCGCGTGGCCGCCTGGCCGGAGGTCCGCGAGGCGCTCCTGGCCCGCCAGCGGGCCTTTGCCCGGCCCCCGGGGCTGGTGGCCGACGGCCGCGACATGGGCACCATCGTTTTCCCGACCGCGCCGCTCAAGATCTTCCTGATCGCCACGCCCGAAGAAAGGGCCCTCAGGCGCTATAACCAGTTGAAAGGAAAGGACTCTGCTGTTACCCTTGCCGCCCTTTCGCGCGAGATCGCGGCGCGGGACCGGCAGGATGCAACCCGCCCGGTCGCGCCGCTGGTGCCAGCCGGGGACGCCGTCGTCGATCGATTCCACCGGCCTGACCGTGGCCGAGGTGGTCGAGCGCGTCTGGCGGCTCGGCGGCAGCGCGGATTGTGGCAAGAGGGATGATTTCAGGCGGGTAAGGCAGGGAAGCCAAGCCCATTCGTCAACGAACCCGCGTGGCGCCGGATCGTGCCTGCGGCCAACAGTGCGTGCCCAACAGCAGGCACGCGAGAGAAAACATGAGCGAAAGTTTCAGCGAGATGTTCGAGCAGCAGCCTGGCGAATAAGCATATTCGCCCCGGCATGATCCTGATGGGCCTGGTCGTCGAAGTGACGCCCGACGTCGTGCATCATCAACGTCGGCCTGAAATCCGAAGCGGTCGTGCCGCTCGACCAGTTCAAGAATGAACGTGGCGAAGTCGAGGTCAAGGCCGGCGACCAGATCGAAGTGGCGCTCGACGCCGTCGAAGATGGCACCGGCGAGACGCGCCTGTCGCGCGAGAAAGCCAAGCGCGCCCGCACCTGGACGCGGCTCGAGCAGGCCTTCAACGAAGGCGAGATCGTCACCGGCATCATTTCGGGACGCGTCAAGGGCGGCTTTACAGTCGACATCGAAACCGTGCGCGCATTCCTGCCTGGCTCGCTGGTCGACGTGCGCCCGGTGCGCGACACCGCGTACCTGGAAAACAAGCCGCTCGAATTCAAGGTCATCAAGCTCGACCAGAAGCGCAACAACGTCGTGGTCTCGCGCCGCGCCGTCGTCGAGCAGGAATTCTCCGCCGAGCGCAATGCGCTCATGGACAACCTGCAGGAAGGCGCGGTGGTCAAGGGCACGGTCAAGAACCTCACCGACTACGGCGCCTTCGTCGATCTCGGCGGCATCGACGGGCTGCTGCACATCACCGACATGGCCTGGAAGCGCGTCAAGCATCCATCCGAAGTGGTCAAGGTCGGCGACGAAATCGACGTGCGCATCCTCAAGTTCGATCGCGAGCGCTCGCGCGTTTCGCTGGGCCTCAAGCAGCTCGGCGCTGATCCGTGGGAGAACATTGCGCGGCGCTATCCGCCCAACACGCGGGTGTTCGGCAAGATCACCAACATCGCCGACTACGGCGCCTTCGTCGAGATCGAGGACGGCGTCGAGGGCCTGGTGCACGTCTCGGAGATGGACTGGACCAACAAGAACGTCAATCCGGCCAAGGTGGTGCACACCGGCCAGGAAGTCGAGGTCATGGTGCTGGACGTCGACGAGGAGCGGCGCCGCATTTCCCTCGGCCTCAAGCAGTGCGCGGCCAATCCGTGGAAGGAATTCGCCGAGAACAACAATCGCGGCGACAAGGTCGGCGGCCAGATCAAGTCGATCACCGACTTCGGCATCTTCATCGGCCTGGCCGGCAACATCGACGGCCTGGTGCACCTGTCCGACATCTCCTGGGACGTGCCCGGCGAAGAAGCCGTGCGCAATTACCAGAAGGGCCAGCAGGTCGAGGCGATGGTGCTGGCGATCGATCCGGAGCGCGAGCGCATTTCGCTCGGCATCAAGCAGCTGGCCAAGGATCCGTTCTCCGGCTACATCACCGACAACCCGAAGGGCAGCGTGGTGCGCGGCACGGTGCGCGAAGTCGACGCGCGCGGCGCGATCATCGATCTGGGCAACGGCATCGAGGGCCAGCTGCGCGCCTCGGAACTGGGGCGCGACCGCATCGAGGACGCGCGCCAGGTGCTGAAGGTGGGCGACGAGATCGAAGCGAAGTTCGTCGGCGTCGACCGCAAGACCCGCTCGATCTCGCTGTCGATCAAGGCCAAGGAAGTGCACGAGGAGGCCGAGGCGGTGCAGAACTACCGCTCCGAGCAGCCGTCCTCGGGCACCAGCCTGGGTGATCTGTTCAAGGAACAGATCAACTCTCCGGAGCGCGACTGATCCGTAGCGTAACGATCCTGGCACCCGCGACCGGCAGGCAGATGCCGGTTGCGGGTGCCGATCCAGAAACAGCAGGGCCTGGCATGACCAAATCTGAACTGATTGAAATCATCACGACCAAGCAGAAGCATCTGCCCGCCAAGGACGTCGAGCTCGCGCTCAAGCAGATGCTCGAGATCATGAGCGACGCGCTGGCGCAGGGCGATCGCATCGAGATCCGCGGCTTCGGCAGCTTCTCGCTGCATTTCCGGCCGCCGCGCCAGGGGCGGAACCCGAAGACCGGCGAAGCGGTGGCGCTCGATGGCAAGTACGTGCCGCACTTCAAGCCCGGCAAGGACCTGCGCGAACGCGTCAACGAAGGCACCAACCGGCCGATCCGCGACTAGTGCCCGGCGCTGACCCCGATCCGCGGACGCGGCATGGCGATGCGGCGCTGCTGCGCGTATTGGGCTCCTGGGCGATCGCCGCGTCGATCATCAACATTACCATCGGCGGCAGCATCTTCGCGCTGCCCGGCGTGTTGGCGGCTGCAATGGGCTCGGCGGCGCCACTGGCGTTCGTCCTGGGGGCGCTGTTGTTCATCCCCATCACGCTGTGTTTTGCGGCAGCCGGCAGCCGCGTGACCGCCTCTGGCGGACCCTACATCTACGTGGGCGAGGCGTTCGGTCAATTTCCCGCTATCGCAATTGCCGGGATACTGTGGATCTCGAGCGTCACCGGCAGCGGGAGCATGTCGGCGGTGCTGGCCGATCAGCTCGCCCAAGTGGCCCCGTCGCTTGGCCAGCCAGCACCACGAGCGCTGTTTCTGTTCGCCGTGTATGGCGTGCTGGTGGGTCTCAACGCCTTCGGGATCAGGATCGGAGCAGCCGCGATCGCGGCCTTTGCCGCGGCCAAAGCGCTGCCGTTGCTCCTGCTTGCGGCCTTTGGCTGGCGTTACGTGCATGTTGAGAATCTTAGTGTGCACCCATTTCCGAACTGGACCTCGGTCGGCACCTCGCTGGTGCTGGTCGTGTTCGCCTACTCCGGCATCGAGATTGCGCTGGCACCCTCCGGCGAGGTACGCGATCCGGCCCGCGCTTTGCCGAAGGCGGCGCTGGCGGGCGTCGCCGTCATCATCACGCTGTACGTGGGCCTGCAGCTGGTCGCGCAGGGTGTGCTGGGTGCAGCACTTGCGGGCAACAATGCGCCGCTTGCTGCAATCGCGGAGCTCATCGTTGCGGGCGCAGGTGGCCTGGTGGTATTGACAGCAACCGTATCGCTGATCGGCGTGTTGCTGGGGGACCTGCTCGGTTCCTCCCGCCTGCTGTTCGCGTTGGCACGCGACGGTTTCCTCCCGGCAACACTGGCTGCGGTGAGCAAGCGTCGCGCGCCGTTGCGAGCTGTCGCGCTGCACGCGTTGCTGGCCTGGCTGCTCGCCGTCGCGGGCAGCTTTGGCGGCCTGGCGTTGGTGTCAGGCGGCGCCTTGTGCCTGGTCTATGTGGCGTGCTGCGCGGCGGCCTGGGAGCTGCAGCGCACCAACAAGAGTGCCACCCAGGCGCCCTTTGCACTACGCGGCGGTCCGTTGATTCCACTGGTCGGCGGCGCAGGAATGCTCCTGATCCTGAGCGCCTTGCGGTGGGCCGAATGGATCGCACTTGGCGGCGCGGCGCTGGCAGTCACCGTCCTGTATGGTGCCCGGCGCTGGGGGCGCACCGGCACATATTAGCTCTGCAGTCGCCCCCGTTGTCCGCGCGGCCAATCTTCTGCAAACGCAGCAGTTTCACCGCTCGCGATTGCAACGATCGCCCCCTAGTGTGAACGGGTGTTTCCACCCGCTGCTCCTGGAGGTGCCCGTCATGAACAAATTCACCAGACTCATGTTGTCATTCTTGCTGGCCGCTGGCGCTGCCACCGTATGGTGCGCGCCTGTGAATATCAATTCTGCCGATGCCGCCACGCTGGCGCAGGGACTCAAGGGCATTGGCGCAACCAAGGCAAGGGCCATCGTCGAGTACCGCCAGAAGCACGGCGTGTTTCACTCCGTCGATGAGCTGGCGCAGGTCAAGGGCATCAGTCAGAAGCTGATCGACCGCAACCGGGCTGATCTGCGTATCGACCGCACGGGCCCGGCTGCGGTGGCCACTTCCCGCATCGCGCCCAAACTGCCGGCACAGCGTTAATGGCGGTCTGGATCCGAGCCAGCCAGCCACGCCCGGCGTATGCGGCCGCCGGGCGTGCCTAACGCGCAGGGCGGATTCGACTCCGACCCCTATAATGGGTGCCCTTGCCGTCGCAACCGAGGCCGCCATGAAGCCCGAAATCAGGACAGCCGTATTTCCGGTGGCCGGACGCGGCACCCGCTTTCTGCCGGCGACCAAGGCCAGCCCCAAGGAAATGCTGCCGGTCGTCGACAAGCCGTTGATCCAGTATGCCGTGGAAGAGGCGCTGGCGGCCGGAGCGCAACGCCTGGTATTCATCACGGGTGCAGCCAAGAGAGCAATCGAAGATCACTTCGATTCCGACCCGGAACTCGAAAAACTGCTTGAGTCCCAGGGTAAATCCGACCTGGCGCGGCAGATGCGTGGCGTGCTGCCAGCGTATGCCACCTGCATCTATATACGCCAGCCGGCACCCCTGGGTCTCGGACATGCGGTGCTGTGCGCCGAGGCGGCGGTGGGCCAGGAGCCGTTCTTTGTCCATCTGGCCGACGACCTGATCGAATCGGAGGTTCCCTGCCTCAAGCAGATGGCCGCCAGCTATGCCTTCCATCGCGGCAGCGTACTCGGAGTGGAAGAGGTGCCGCGTCGCGATACCGAGAAATATGGCATCGTCGAAGTCGAGGCGGCGCACGCACCGGTCAGCCGGATTCGCAGCATCGTCGAGAAACCAAAGCCCGCCGCCGCCCCGTCCACGCTCGCAGTGGTCGGCCGCTATGTGTTGACGCCCGCCATTTTCGACGAGCTACGTCAGGTAGGACGAGGCGCCGGTGGGGAAATCCAGCTCACGGACGGCATTGCCCGGCTCCTGAAACGGGAAGCCGTATACGCCCATCGCTTCACCGGCAAGCGCTTCGACTGCGGCAGCAAGCTCGGTTACCTGCAGGCGACGGTCGAGTTTGCGTTGGCACATCATGAGTTGAATCACTCGTTTCGCGCCTACCTCCAGCGGCTGATGCACGAGCTGGCCGGCGGCGCTGCCACGGCGCGCAAGCGAGGCAAGCGCCGCCGGCCTGTAACAGCGCGCAAGCGGCGCGCGTCGGCCAAGACCTAATGCAAGACGTGACCTGAGTCACGTTTCGGCGCAGCCCGGCGCCGCCGCTGCACTTTAATGGTGCGGTCAAGATCGCGCCCCGCGGGCCGATATCCAGCGTTGCACCTTCCGCAAGTTCGTGGCTGCTGGCATTCATGCTGCAAATCGTTGGCACCCTGGTCGTGATCGGCTCGGTCCTCGGTGGCTTCGTGCTCGAGGACGGCAAACTGCTGGCCTTGTGGCACCCGACCGAAATCCTCGTCATCTGCGGATCGGCCTTTGGTGCCTTCATCATCAGCAATCCGCTCAAGGTGGTGAAGGTCGCTTTCGTCAACGCCATCACGCTTGCTCAAGGCGCCGCGTTACCGGCGCGCCGACTACGTCGACATTCTCAAGCTCCTCTACGACATCCTGGTGAAGATCCGCAAGTCCGGGATGCTGGCGATCGAGGCGGATCTCGAAGCGCCTGAGAAGAGCAAGCTGTTCAGCGAGTACCCGCGCATCCTCGGCGACCATCACTTCATCGAATTCACGACCGACTGCCTGCGCCTGATGGTCGGCGGCAACCTGGATCCGCACGAACTCGAATCGCTGCTCGAATACGAACTCGAGAACCATCACAAGGAGTCGGCCGAGCCTGCGCATGCGGTGCATGCGCGTGGCCGATGCCTTGCCCGGCTTCGGCATCGTCGCCGCCGTGCTCGGCATCGTCAACACCATGGGTGCGATCGAGGGTGCCGACACCGCCACCATCGGCCACAAGGTCGCCTCGGCCCTGGTCGGCACCTTCCTTGGCATCCTGGTGTCCTATGGATTCGTCGGCCCGACGGCGGCTGCCATGGAGCATCGGGTGCACGAGGAGGGCAAGGCCTTCGAGGTCGTGAAGATGGCGCTGGTCGCGAGCGTGCGCGGCTACGCGCCGCCGGTCGCCATCGAGTTTGCGCGCAAGCTCCTGTTCGCAGAAGTGCGGCCGACATTCGCGGACCTCGAGAACCACCTCAAGGGCCGCAAGAAAGAAGGCAGCGCCGGCGTGACCGACAAGGCCACGCGACCGATCGTCATCGTCAAGCGGCGCAAGAGCGGCGACGGCGGTCATCACGGCGGCGCCTGGAAAGTGGCGTACGCGGACTTCGTGACGGCGATGATGGCCTTCTTCCTGGTGATGTGGCTGGTGATCTTCCGTGAACAAGGAGCAGCGCGCGGCGATCTTCGACTACTTCAAGAACCCGAGCATGGAGGCGGGCCAGTCCGTCAAGGCCGCCAAAGGCGTCAATGGTCCGGGCGGCGCCAGCACCAGCGTGATCAACATGGGCGGTGGCATGGACGCGCCCAAGACCGCGCTGAAGAAGGAGACCGGCATGTCGGCCGGATCGCTGCCGAAGCCGGTGGATGTCGACGAGGCCAAGCGACTGGCCGCAGAGGCCGAGCGCAAGCAGCTGCTGTCGCTCCTGCAGGACCTGCGCGCGGCCATCGACAAGAGCAAGACGCTGCGGCCGTTCAAGGACCAGCTGCTGCTCGATATCACGCCCGAAGGGCTGCGCATCCAGATCGTCGATGCGCAAAACCGCCCGATGTTCGACCTCGGCAGCTCGCGGCTCAAGGACTACACGGTCTCGATTCTGCACGAGCTCACCAGCTACCTCAATTCGGTGCCCAATCGCATCAGTCTGTCCGGGCACACCGATACGACGCCGTACGTGGCCAAGAATGGCTATACCAACTGGGACCTCTCGGCCGATCGCGCCAACTCCGCGCGCCGCGCGCTCGAAGGCCGGCGGACTTAACGCCGACAAGGTCGCGCGCGTCGTCGGCTTGTCTTCGGTCGTGCTGTTCGACCAGAAGAATCCGCGCAATCCGATCAACCGGCGCATCAGCATCATCGTCATGACCAAGCAGGCCGAGGAATCCGCGCTGCGCACCGACACGCGCGAGGCGGGCGCAGGCTGCGGCCGCGGCGCCTGCTAGCCGTGCCGCCGGCGGCAACGGTTCCGGCCGATACGCAGTCAGCGCTCCGGCGACCTGAACCAGGCGTTCCGCCGCCGATCCGCCGGACACGCGCCTCCACGGGCTCCAGTTGTGCCAAAATGGTGCGCATGGAGTTCAAGCTCACGTATTCGACCATGTTCGAGCCGCCCGAATCGCTCCATCAGGCGTTCGAGGCGGCGCTGGCGCGCCTGCGCGCTGCACCGCCCACAGTAGCACGGCCTCTATATCGACGGCAGCAATCGCACCGCGGCCGCCAGCCGCGACAAGTTCAGCCCGATCGACCGGGGCATGCACCTCGGGCGCTTCGCGGAGGCCGGCACCGCAGACGTGCAACTGGCCGTCGCCGCGGCGAAGCGCGCCTTCCCGGCGTGGCGGCGGCTGCCGGTCGGCGAGCGCACCGCGATCTTGCGCCGGGTCTCGAGCCTGATTGCGGCGCGCGTCTATGACATCAGCGCCGCCGTCGCCCTCGAAGTCGGGCAAGAACCGCATGGAGGCCCTGGGCGAAGTGCAGGAGACGGCCGATTTCTTCGCGCTCTACTGCGACGACTTCGAACGCCAGGGCTTCGATCACGCGCTGCCCGATGATCCGGTCAAGGGTTACCGCAGCCGCAACCGCTCGGTCATGAAGCCGCACGGCCCCTGGGCGGTCATCGCGCCGTTCAATTTTCCATTCGCGCTGGCCGGCGGCCCGGTGGCCGCGGCGCTCGTCACCGGCAACACGGTCGTTCTCAAGGGAGCCACCGACACGCCGTGGGCCGGCCGCCTGCTGGCCGATTGCCTGCACGATGCCGGCGTGCCGCCAGGCGTCTTCAACTACCTCAACGGCAACGGGTCCGAGGCGGGCGCAGCGCTGGTCGCGCATCCCGACATCGCCGGCATCACCTTCACCGGCTCGCACCAGGTGGGCATGGGCATCGCACGTCGCATGGTGGCTGGCAGCCGTGCCCGAGACCCTGCATCGCCGAGATGGGCGGCAAGAACGCGGTGATCGTCACCGCGCGGGCCGATCTGCGAGCGCGCCGCCGCCGGCATCGTGCGCTCGGCCTTCGGCATGGGCGGGCAGAAATGCTCGGCGCTGTCGCGCATTTTTGTCGAGGAGCGAGCCGCCGAAGCGCTGATCAGTGCACTCGACGAGCAGCATCCGCGCGATCCGCATCGGCGATCCGACGCCAGCGGCAGAACTGGCTGGGTCCGGTCATCAATGGCGCGGCGCAGGAGAATTACCGCCGCTACAGCTCGCGCACTGCACTCGGAGGGCGCACGCATCATCGCCGGCGGCCGCACGCTGACCGAAGGCGCGCTCGCCGCCGGATACTACTGCGAGCCGACGCTGGCCGAGGCGCCGCTCGACCACCCGCTGTGGCGGCAGGAGATGTTCCTGCCGATCGCGATGCTGGCGCGGGTCCCGGACCGCGAACGCGCGATGGCGCTGGCCAATGACAGCGAGCTGGGCCTGACCGCCGGTTTCTATGGCGGCAGCCGACGAAGTGGACTGGTTCTTCGACAACATCGAAGCCGGCGTCACCTACGCCAACCGGCCGCAGGGCGCGACCACGGGCGCCTGGCCGGGCTACCAGCCCTTCGGCGGCTGGAAGGGCTCCGGCAACACCGGCAAGGGCATCGCATCTTTCTACTACCTGGCGCAGTATCAGCGCGAACAATCACAGACGCGGGTTGAATGACATGAACGACGTACAACGCAGCACAGCCAGACCACTTCCCGGTCCCAAGGCGCGTGCGCTCATCGAGCGCGACAAGGCCGTGGTCTCGCCGAGCTACGTGCGCGACTACCCCTTCGTCATGGAGCGCGGCCGCGGCGCCGAAGTGTGGGACGTCGACGGTAATCGCTTCGTCGATTTCGCTTCCGGCATCGCCGTGTGCTCCACCGGGCACAGCCATCCGGACGTGGTCGCCGCCATCAAGACGGCGGCCGAACGCTTCCTGCACATCTCCTGCGACTACTGGCACGAGGCGCCAGGTCGAACTGGCCGAGACGATTGCCGCGCTCGATCCGGTGAGCGGGCCGGCGATGTGCTTCTTCGCCAACTCCGGCACCGAGGCGGTCGAAGCGGCGCTGAAACTCGCGCGCCAGGTCAGCGGGCGCGGGCGCTACATCGGCTTCCTCGGCGGCTTCCATGGCCGCACCATGGGCTCGCTGGCCTTCACGGCCTCGAAGTACACGCAGCAGCGCGGCTATTTTCCGGCGATGCCGGGCGTGGTGCACGTGCCGTACCCGAATCCCTATCGTCCGCTGTTCGCCGGCGATGACCAGGGTCGCGCCGTGCATCGCGTACATCGAGATGCTGTTCGAGCGCAACCTGCCAGCCAACTGAAGTCGCCGCGATCCTCATCGAACCGATCCAGGGCGAGGGCGGTTACATCGTGCCGCCGCCGGGATTCCTCGCCGGCGCTGCGCGCGCTGTGCGACAAGCACGGCATCTGCCTGATATTCGATGAGGTGCAGGCCGGCATCGGCCGCACCGGCAAGATGTTCGCCTGGCAGCACGACGGGCGTGCGGCCGGACATGATCACGCTGGCCAAGGGCCTGGGCTCGGGACTGCCGATCGGCATGATGGTCGGCGCACGCAAGATCATGGAGAAATGGCCGCCGGGCTCGCACGCGAACACCTTCGGCGGCAATCCGGTCTGCTGCGCGGCGGCGCTGGCGACGCTCAAGCTCGTCAGCGGCGGCTACGCCGAGAACGCGCGCGTCATGGGGCAGCGCGCCATGGAGCGGCTGCAGAAATTCGCGCAGGAATTCCCGGTGATCGGCGACGTGCGCGGCGCGGGGCTGATGATCGGCGTCGAGTTCGTCAAGGACCGCGTCAGCAAGGCGCCGGCGAAGGAATTCGCCACGCGGCTGGTCACGCGCGCCTTCGAGAACGGCCTGCTGCTGCTCGAATGCGGCGCCAGCGGCCTGCGCATCATTCCGCCGCTGATGATCGATGCGCCGCTCCTCGATGAAGGGCTGGACATCCTGCACCGTTCGATCCGCGAAGTGCTCGCGGAGCGAAGCTGCGCTGATGCGTTCGCGCGCTGCGCGAGTGGCGCGCGCTGCGGCGCTGCTGGGCGGACTGCTGCTGTGCGCGCGCGGCGCTGGCGGATCGGCACGCGGTGCTCAGCCAGATCGACGTGCCGCATCACTACTATTTCCGCGAGATGTACCTGCCGCAGCTGACCAGCGGCCCGGGGAGCCTGGCCTTCATGCCGGACGGCCGCTCGCTCGTCTATTCGATGCAGGGGAGCCTGTGGAAGCAAGCGCTCGATTCGGACACCGCCGTGCAACTGACGAGCGGGCGCAGGCTACGACTACCAGCCGGACGTGTCGCCCGACGGCCGCACGTCGTCTTCATGCGCTATCTCGGCGACGCGATGGAACTGCAGCTGCTCGACCTCGGCCACCGGCGCAGTCGACGCCGCTCACCAACGGCGGCGCCGTCAACTGCGAGCCGCGCTGGTCGCCCGACGGCAACGCGCATCGCCTGGGTGTCGACCGCCGGCACCGGGCACTTCCACGTGTTCGTCGGGCACGCTCAATGGCAACCAGCTCGCAGGGCGGGGCGGTCTGGCCTGAGCGCAAGAGCACTACGCCGCGCTACTACTACAGCGCCTTCGATCATGAGCTGTCGCCGAGCTGGTCGCCGGACGGCAAGGAGCTGGTCTACGTCGGCAATCCCGAGATCATCTACGGCACCGGCTCCATCTGGCGCCGCGCGCTCGAGCGCGATGCCGAACCCAGCCTGGTGCGCGCAGGAAGAAACCACCTGGCGAGCGCGGCCCGACTGGTCGCCCGACGGCAAGCGCATTGCCTATGCCTCCTATGCCGGCCGCAACTCGCACCAGATCTGGCTGACGACCGCGGCCGGAAACGGCGATCCGCTGGCGCTGACCTACGGCGACGCAGACGCCACCGGCGCGCGCTGGTCGGCGGACGGCGAGGCGCTGGCCTATCTCAGCAACAGCACGGGCGATTACGCAGATCCACGTGCTCGATATGCCGGGCGCGCGCTCGCAGGTGCTCGCGATACGCGAGCGACAGTACCTGCATCCGATGGGCCAGCTTGCAGCTGCGCATCGCGGACGCGGCGCGTACGCAACGGCGCCGATCTGCCGGCGCGCGTTTCGGTGGTGGCGGCCGACGGTCGCGCCTACGCGCCCGATGACGCCTGGATGCCGCGGCGACGATGGCTTCGATCGCGCAGCGCAGCGCTTCGAGACCCATTATTTCCACAGCCAGGGCCGCTCACTCCTGACGCTGCCGCCGGGACCAGCGAAGCATCACCGTCTGGCGTGGACTCGCCACGCTCATCGCCCGACGCGAAGTGCTGATTCAGGCCGGCGCCACGACGCAGCGAGCGTATCGCACTCGAACCGCTGCACCTGCCGGCGGCCTGGCGCGAGCACTGGCACAGCGCGGACGTGCACGTGCACATGAACTACGCCGGCGCCTACCGCGACAATCCGCAGCGGCTGGTCGCGCAGGCGCAGTGCCGAAGATCTGGATGTCGTATTCGACCTGGTCGTCAACAAGGAACAGCGCATTCCGGATATCGCCTACTTCTCGCCCGAACCCGACCGCGCCTCGACGCGCTGCGGTGCTGCTCTCGCACGGCCAGGAGTACCACACCAGCTACTGGGGGCACCTGGGGCTGCTGGGCCTGAACGATCACTTCCTGCTGCCTGGTTACGCGGCCTACGCGAACACCGCGGCGGCGAGCCTCTATCCGACCAATGCGGCGATTGCGGACCTGGCCCATGCGCAGTCGGCGCTGGTCGGGTACGTACATCCCTACGATGATCCGCCCGATCCGGCGCACGACGCCACGCTGACCAGCGAACTGCCGGTCGATGTGGCGCTGGGCAAGGTGGACTACTACGAAGTCGTCGGGTTCAGCGATCACCAGGCCAGCGCCACCGTCTGGCACCGGCTGCTCAACTGCGGGTTCCGCCCGTCGGCCGCGGCTGGAACCGACGCCATGGCGAATTACGCCTCGATGCACGGTCCGGTGGGTCTGGACCGCGTCTATGTGGAGGACGGAGCGGGTGGGGTGGCGGCGGCCACTGCGGCGGATCGTCATACGCGCCTCGGCCGCTGGCTGCAGGCGCTCAAGGCCGGACACAGCATGGCGACCAACAGTGCGTTGCTCGGTCTTGAAGTCGACGGCAAGGCGCCAGGATCCGAACTCGAGTTGCCATCCAATGGGGCTACAGTCCACCTGCAGCGGCTTCATGCGCTCGATCGTCCCCATGGACCATCTGCAGGTCCTGCAGCAGGGCAAGGTGTTGCTCGAAATTCCGCTCAAGGGCGACCGCCGCAGCGCCGATCTCGACCAACAGATCACCGTCACGGCGCCGGGCTGGTTGCTGCTGCGTGCCTGGAACGAGCATGTCGAGCCCGGACATCTTCGACATCTATCCCTACGCCACGACCAACCCGGTATTCTTGACCAGCCCGGGAGCAATCACTGCACTGCGGCATCGACGCCGACTACTTCATCGCCTGGATCGACCGCCTGGCCGATGCGGCGCGGGTGCATCCGGATTTCAACACGGCACTGGAACGACAGATGACGCTTGATCAGATCGCCGCGGCGCGCAAGGTGTTCGAGCAGCGGCGCTAGCTCGCGACCGACTGTTCCTGCTGGTAGCGGGTCAGGCAGCGGCCCAGACCCTCGACGATCTCGTCGACGTCCGCGCGCGTCGCAATCAGTGGCGGCGCGACCATGATCCAGTCGCCAAAGCGCCCGGCGTGCGTGCGGCGACCGTAGATGAGCAGGCCCTGCTCGCGCGCCAGGGCCTGCACCCGACCGATGACGTCCAGTTCCCGCGGCAGCATGCGCTTGCTGTCGCGATCGGCGACGATCTCGATGGCGTTCAGCATGCCGAGGCCGCGCACGTCGCCGATCACGGGGTTGTCGCGCTGGAGCCCTCGCAGCTGGCCGCGCAGGTACTCGCCCAGCTCCGCCGCTTTCTCGATCAGCCGCTCTTCGACGGTCACGTCGAGCACCGCCAGACCAACGGCACAAGCCAGTGGCTGCGCCTTGTGGGTGTGACCGACGATGGAATCCACCGGCGCCGGCCACCGCATCCACCAGCCTGCGCGGGCGCCAGGAACGCGGCCAGCGGAGCGTAGCCACCGCCCAGACCCTTGGCGAGTACCACCAGGTCGGGTCGCGCCGCGGGCCAGCGGTCGGCCGCCAGGAAGGTGCCAGTGCGGCCAGCGCCACTGACGATCTCGTCGTAGATCAGCAGCACGCCAAATTCGTCGCAGATCTCGCGGACGCGCCGGTAGTACTCGGGCGGCGCGCTGTCGGCGCCACCACAGAAACCCATCACCGGCTCCATGATGAAGGCCAGCACCGAGTCGGGGCCGGCTTCACTGATGCGCGCGCGCAGCGCCTCCGCGCATTGCAGCGCATGCACCCCCGCTCCCACGCCGGCCGGCGGCCGGTAGCTCGAGGGCGCCGGCACGTGGAGCCCCGGCGGGTAGCCGATCAGATAGGGCGCGTAGGCCGGGTCGGCCGATAGCGCCATCGTGGCGCGCGTGCTGCCATGATAGGACGGATTGCGACTGATCATCTTGTAGCGCGCGCCCTCGCCACGCGCCAGCGCTACGCGGCGCGCGAACTGCAGGCATTTCTCCACGGCCTCGGAGCCGCTCGACACATAAAACGCGCAATCAAGGCCGGGCCCGGCCAGGCGGGCAAGCCGCTGGCTCAGTTCCGTGCTGCGCTCGCTTTCGAAATTGCTGGGATAGGCAAAGCAGAATCGCTCGGCCTGCTCGCGCATGGCGCCCAACACGCGCTCATTGCCGTGACCGATGTTGACGGCGATCGGACCGGAGGTGACATCGATGTAGCGCTTGCCCGCGCGATCCCAGATGTGGAGCCCCTGGGCGCGAGCGATGGTCGGCGGATTCTGCCCGGCCGCGCCCGCCCAGAATCGTTGCACGCCCGTGATCATGGCGAATCCGCTGTGATCAGCAGTCGGCCGCGGGAGTCTGCCGCCGGCGCGGTGGATCGAAGAATGCACCCTCGACGACCCGGCAGCGCGCCATGAACCGGTTCCACCTGAGTTCCTTCTGGTAGTAGATCTCGGCAAACAGCTCATCGCCTGGCGCGCCCCACGGCATCGTGACCGAAGCCAGCGCGATGCTGGCCTTGGCGGCCGGCGACCACATCGATGAGGTGACGACGCCAATATTGCGGCGCCGCCCGTCGTAGATGTAGGCGTCCTTGGCAGCTTTGTTGCCTTCAACGTCGAGACGGACCAGCCGAAAGCGCGAGCCGCGGCGCTGCTCCTCGAGCAACGCTCGGCGGCCGGTGAAATTGGCTTTGCTGAAATCGACCAGGCGCCCCAGGTCGAGTTCGAACGGCGAGCGTGTGCGATCGGCGCGCACCGCCCGGTCGGCGGGCAGGAAGTCGACGCCAGCCTGGATGAAGCCGGCCTCGACACGGCTCATCTCCAGCGCCAGCGTGCCGATGGCGCGGATGCCGTGATGCTGGCCGGCAGCGAACAAGGCATCCCAGAGTTGCAGGGCACGCGCCGGATCGATCCACAGTTCGTATCCCAGGTCGCCGGTGTAGCCGGTGCGTGACACCTCGAGTTGGCCGCCCGCAAACGGGTAACTGCGCAGGCCAAATGGCGTCAGTGTCTCAATGCTCGCGAGCCCCATGGCTTTCAGGACCGCGCACGAGGTCGGGCCCTGCAACGCGAGCCCGGCGACCTCATTGGTTTCCTCGCAGATCCGCACCTCGAACCCGAGGGCTGATGTGTACAGCCAGTCGAGTTGCCGCTCCTGCGAACACAGCCGGTAAACACCCTCGCGCAGGTGGAAAATGGTGCCATCGTCGATCACCTGCCCGGCGTCATCACACCACAAGCAGTAGCCGACGCGCCCCGGCTTGATCTTTGCCACATCGCGCGTAACCAGGCGGTTCATGTACGCGAGCGCATCCGGACCGGTGATCAGGTGCTTGGTCATCGGCGACAGGTCGAACACCGCACAGCTGTTGCGAATCGCGTTGTATTCCATGCCGACATCGATATAGGCGTCGGCGACCGTGTGATCGCGCCAGCGATGCCACAGGTTCAACTGGTTGGCGGCTGCGGTCCGCGGGTGAAACGGCGTCTCGCAGACGGTCTGCCGGAAGTGATCGCGAGCCAGCATGATGCTCACCGCCTCCCGAGTATTACGCGCGCCGCGTTGCGTCCGGCGCTGCCCATGACGCCGCCGCCGGGATGGCAGCCCGCGCCGCACAGGTAGAGTCCGTCCACCGGCATGGCGTAGTGCGCGCCGCCCACGACTGGCCGCAGCATCATGAAGCGATCGAGCGCCAGCTCGCCGTGGTGCCAGTGTCCGCCGCTGATTCCGAACTGCTGCTCGATGTCGGCCGGCGTCAGCAGTTCCGCATGCAGCACGAGGGCGCCGATCCCTGGCGCATAGCGCTCGAGCACGGCCATGATGGCGGCCTGGAAGCGCGCCTTGCCGGCCGCCCAGCCGCCCTTGAGATCGTAGGGAGCATATTGCACCACGGCCGAAAGCACGTGGCTGCCGGCTGGCGCCAGGCTGGCCTCATGGGTCGAGGGCAGGGTGATTTCCATCACCGGCTGCGGCGGAGCACTCGCCATACTTGGCGGGGTTGAAGGCGCGCTCGATATAATCGATATCGGGAGCAATCACCAGGCGCTCGCCCAGTTGTTCGGCCGCCAGGCCCAGGAAATGCGGACGGCCGCTCAGCGCCAGATGGAGCTTCGCGGCGGTACCCGTGGTGCGCACCTGATGCACGCGGCGCGCGAACTCCGCCTCCAGGTGACGCGCGCCCAGCAGCCGCAGCAGCGTGGCTTTCGGGTCCGCATTCGACACCACGATGTCCGCCATCAACTCCTGCCCCTGCTGCAGGCGCACACCGGCCGCGCGGCCTTCCTTCACGATGATTTCTGCAACGGGCGAACCACAGCGAATCTCCGCCCCGGCGCTCCGCGCCGCTGCGGCGAGCGCGGCGGTCACTGCTCCCATTCCGCCACGCGGCAGCGCGAGCGCGCCTTGCGCGCCGTTGACCGAACCGCTCTGGCGGTAAAGCGCGGCGTACACGCTGTTGCCCGACCGCGGGCCAAGCCGCGTCCCCAGGACTGCGTCGAGCGCCAGCGCCGCCTTGAGCTGCGGGTGATCAAATTGCTCTTCCAGCACGTCGAAGATATTCATGGTCGCCACGCGCAGGAATTCCTGCATGTCCGCGCCGGCCGAGCCGCCGTATATCCAGGGCGACAGCCGCTGCCGGCAGCACATCACGCCAGGACTCGAAGCGGAGCCGCGGGGGTACGCGACCGTGCTGACGCGCGATCACCTGTGCAAATTTCTGCATGCGGGCGGCATGCGAGCGCAGCGCCGCGCGATCCGCACTCGAAACCTCGCCGGCGTACACCTCACCGCCCGCCAGGCTGAGCGGCGGCCGCTCGGTCGACAGCGCCACGGTGCGCAGTCCGGTTCGCGCGTAAGCCAGCCCGTGCTGCGCCAGTGCCAGCTCCCGCTCCACGACCGGGTCGAGCAGGTGCAGCAGATGCGCCACCGCCGACACCCGGAAGCCGGGCGCGAACTCGCGCGTTACCGCGGCACCCCCTACCTGCGTCGCTCCCTCCAGCACCAGCACCTTGCGCCCGGCGCGCGCCAGGTACGCCGCGCACACCAAGCCGTTGTGACCGGCGCCAATGACGATGACCGGCCACCGCTCAGTCATCGCTCCACCCCTCGGGCACGGTGGAGTTGCGCCGCAGATCGCGGAGTATCTCCCGCGCGGCATTGGCGCCCGGCGCAGCCATCACCCCCCCTCCGGGGTGAGTCGCTGAACCGCACATGTAAACGCCACGTATCGGGCCGCGATACTGCGCGTAGCCGGGGAAGGGGCGGTTGAAGAACAGCTGGTCGAAGGTCAGCTCGCCCTGGAAGATATTGCCTTCGGTCAGGCCGACTTCGGACTCCAGCTCACGCGGCGTGCGTACTTCAGCATGCAGCACCAGGCTGCGGAAATTCGGGCTGTAGCGGGCGATCTGGTCGAACACCGTTTGCTTGAATGCCTCGCGATCGGCGTCGGTCCATTCGTGTCCATTGATCTTCGGGGGCACATACTGCACGAACACCGACATCATATGCTTGCCCGGCGGCGCCATGGTCGGGTCAGTCAGCGAGGGCATCAGCAGATCCAGGTAGGGATCCTTCGACCAGGTGCCACTCTTCCAGTCGTCGTACGCGCGCTCATAGCGCTCGAGTGAATCAAGGAAATGCATGTCGCCGCTGATCAGTGGATTGCCGGCTCCGAGCGCCGGAAATTCCGGCAGGCCGTCGAGCGCGATATTCAGCTTTCCCGAGGAGCCGCGGATCTTGAAATTGTGCGCGCGCTGCAGGAACTCCGGCCGCAGGTCGGCTGGATCCATCAACTTGAGGAAGGTGCGTTTGGGGTCGACGTTCGACACCACGATGTTCGCCTGGTACTCATCCCCGTTCGCGAGCGCCACGCCGCACGCCCGGCCGCGGCGCACCAGGATCCGCTCGACCGGCGCACCGACCCGGATCTCTCCGCCATGCGCCTGCAGCGCTGCCGCCAGCGCATTGGCCACAGCACCCATGCCACCGCGGGCAAAACCCCAGGCACCCATCTGGCCGTCCACGTCGCCCATGTAATGGTGGAGCAGGATATAGGCCGTACCCGGCGACTGCACACCGAGCGCCGTGCCGATAATGCCGCTGCCCGCAAACGTGGCCTTGACCACGTCGGACTCGAAATATTCGTCCAGATAATCGGCGATCGACAGCGTGTAGAAGCGGATCGTGTCGCAGATGCCGGCTTCACCCAGTTTGCTGAACTCCTTGCCCAGGTGCATCAGTTCGCGCAGGTCGCGCCAGCGGAGCGAACTCGGGTCGGGGGGCGTGCGCATCAGCAGCGAGCGGATCAGCCGGCATTGACGCATCGTGTCGCGGCCGTAGCGCATGTAGGCATCGGCATCGCGCGGGCTGTGACGGGCGATCTCGCGACGCTTGACGTCCTTGTCGAGGTAGCTGCCGAGAATGTCGCCATCACGCGTGAAAGTTACCCCGCCGCCGTACGGGACAATCTGCAGACCGTGGCGCGACAACTCCAACGCACGGTAGATTTCCGGCCGCAGCAGGCTGCACACGTAAGAGCAGTTGGAGTAGGTCCAGTGCGGATGCAGTTCGCGGCTTACCGTCGCGCCCCCGATGTAAGGGTTTGACTCGAGCACCAGCACTTCGAGTCCGGCGCGGGCGAGAAACGCCGCATTGCACAGGCCGTTGTGCCCGGCCCCGATCACGATGGCGTCATAGCGCTTCATGACAGGAGCGGCGCGAAGCTGCGCCCAGGTTCGATACTCAACACACTCGTGACCTGGTCGGCATGGGTGCAGCTTAGGTTTGCCTACCCCGGTCGGTCAATACCGCTAGCGCTCCACGCGATGGGCCAGATCGATCCCGGACAGGTCAAAGCCGCGGCGATAGTCGCGGATATGTTTTTCGGTCCAGGCGCGCGCTTCGCTACTGTTACCAGTGCGAATGGCATCAAGTATCCGGCGTTGCGCCGAGGCGATGCGCGCGCGGGCCGCGGCCACCTCGTCTATGATCGTGCGCAATGAGGGCGCGAGCAGCTGCAACAGGGGCTCATGCGCGAGCATCAGCACGCGATTGTGCGTCGCTTCGCCGACATGGCGGAAGAAGTCAGCAGCCTGGCGCGCCGCGGCATCTGCGCCGCGCGGCATGGCGTGCGCGACCGTCGAGTCGATGACCGCCAGGTCCGCGGCGCGGCGGTTGCGGGCCGCGGCCTCGGCAATCGGCGGTTCGAGTATGCTCAGGCCCTCCCAGACATCCCGGATACTGACATCGTGGAGGGCGAGGGCGCGACTCACCCCGTCGGCGACAATACCACGCTCGGGGCGACTCACCATCATGAGCTTGGATCCGCGGTGCCGGCGCAGCATGCCGGCTGACTCGAGTTCGCGCAGCGCCTCACGCACCGTCGAGCGATTGACTCCGAACTGGCGCGCCAGCTCGATTTCGGGCGGCAGGCGATCGCCCGCGCTCAGGGTTCGATCGGTGATGCGCTCGAGCAGGGCCGCCGCCACCTTGCGGTAGGCGGGCTCGAATTCCACCGGCTCGAATTCGACCCTCATGCGGTCCTCTGGTAGAGCTCGCGTCCGATCAGCAGGCGGCGAATCTCCTGTGTGCCTGCGCCAATCTCATAGAGCTTGGCATCACGCAGCAGCCGGCCGGCCGGATAATCGTTGATGTAGCCATTTCCGCCCAGTATCTGGATGGCCTCGAGCCCGGCAATAGTGGCCTTCTCGGCCGCGAACAGCACCGCGCCGGCGGCATCCTGGCGCGTGCAGGTGCCGGCGTCACAGGCGCGGCCCACCGCATAGACAAAGGCGCGTGCGGCATTGAGGTTCGTGTACAGGTCGGCAATCTTGGCCTGCATGAGTTGAAACGTGCCAATGGGCTCGCCAAACTGCTTGCGTTGGTGCACGTAGGGCAGCACGAGGTCAAGCGCCGCGGCCATGATGCCCAGCGGGCCGGCCGCAAGCACCGCGCGTTCGTAGTCGAGCCCGCTCATCAGAACTCTGACGCCGCGATCGAGCTCCCCCAGCACGTTTTCGGCCGGCACCAGGCACTGTTCGAACACCAGCTCACAGGTATTTGAGCCGCGCATGCCGAGCTTGTCGAGCTTCTGAGCGGTCGAGTAGCCGGGAAATTCCTTCTCGACGATGAACGCCGTGATGCCTTTTGATCCGGCGCCCGGACTGGTCTTCGCGTAGACCACGAGCACATCCGCATCGGGCCCATTGGTGATCCACATCTTACGGCCCGTAAGCACGAAGCCCGAGCCGCGCCGCTCGGCGCGCAGTTGCATCGAGACCACGTCGGAGCCGGCGCCTGCCTCGGACATGGCAAGCGCGCCGACGTGCTCACCGCTGACCAGCCGCGGCAGATAGCGGTCACGCTGCACGTCGTTGCCATTGAGTCGCAGCTGGTTGACACACAGGTTCGAGTGCGCACCGTAGGACAGGCCGACCGCTGCGCAAGCGCGCGAGATCTCCTCCATCGCCACAATGTGGGCGAGATAGCCGAGATTAGCGCCGCCCCAGCGCTCGGGAACAGTGAGGCCAAGCAGGCCCTGCGCACCGAGCCTTGGCCACAGTTGCGCCGGAAACAGGTTGGTGCGGTCGAGCTCGTCGGCCAGCGGGGCGATTTCCGCCCGCGCGAACCGGCGCACCTGGGCACGGACTTCATCGAGGGTATCGCCCAGGCCGAAGTTGAATTCGCAGGCGTCGACGCTGGACATGGATTTGCCCCAACCGGAAAGATAGTGCTATTATCGGACAATAGGACTATTAGAGCAAGGCGCATCATGGCGGCGATCAACTCAGCCCTGGACCCCCGCAGCAAGGAATTCCAGGCCAATCGCCTGGCCATGGAAGCGCTGGTTACGGACCTGCGCACCCGCTTGGCCATTGCGGCGGCGGGGGGCGGCGAGATCGCCAGGGCCCGCCATGTGGCGCGCGACAAACTCCTGCCCCGGCAACGGGTGGAGATGCTGCTCGACCCAGGCACGCCGTTCCTCGAGCTGTCGCAGCTCGCCGCCACCGGTCTCTATGACGGCGAGGCGCCCGGCGCTGGCCTCATCACCGGTATTGGGCGCGTTGCCGGGCGCGAATGCCTGGTGGTCTGCAACGACGCCACCGTCAAGGGCGGCACTTATTATCCGATCACCGTCAAGAAGCACCTGCGCGCGCAGGAAATCGCCCGCGAGAACCGCCTGCCCTGCCTGTACCTGATCGATTCGGGCGGCGCGCACCTGCCGAGCCAGGACGAGGTCTTTCCCGATCGCGACCACTTTGGCCGCATTTTCTACAATCAGGCGACCATGTCGGCCGCCGAGATCCCACAGATCGCCGTGGTGATGGGCAGCTGCACCGCCGGCGGGGCCTATGTTCCGGCCATGAGCGACGAATCGATCATCGTGCGCGACCAGGGCACGATCTTCCTCGGCGGACCGCCGCTGGTGAAGGCGGCCACCGGCGAGGTGGTCAGCGTCGAGGACCTGGGTGGCGGCGACGTACACACGCGCCTGTCGGGCGTGGCCGACCATCTGGCGGAGAATGACGCGCATGCCCTGGGCATCGCGCGGCGCATCGTGGCGGGACTCAATGCGCCGCGACGCGCTGATCTCGGCCTGACGGTGCCGGTTGAACCGCGCTACGCCGCCGAGGAGCTCTACGGCGTCGTGCCCGTCGATCCGCGCAAGCCCTTCGATGTCCACGAGATCATCGCGCGCATAGTCGACGGCAGCGAATTCGACGAATGGAAACTCCGCTACGGCACCACGCTGGTCACGGGATTTGCGCGCATTTGGGGCATGCCGGTCGGCCTCATCGCCAACAACGGCATACTGTTTTCGGAGTCCGCGCTCAAGGGCACTCACTTCATCGAGTTGTGCTGCCAGCGGCGCATCCCGCTGGTGTTCCTGCAGAACATTACCGGGTTCATGGTCGGCCGCAAATACGAAAACGAAGGCATCGCCAAGCATGGCGCGAAGATGGTGACCGCGGTGGCTTGCGCCCAGGTACCCAAACTGACGGTCATCGTCGGCGGCAGTTTCGGTGCCGGCAACTACGGCATGTGTGGCCGCGCCTATTCACCGCGGTTCCTGTGGATGTGGCCGAACGCCCGCATCAGCGTGATGGGCGGGGAGCAGGCGGCCAACGTCCTGGCACGCGTGCGGCGCGACGCGCTCGAAGCCAAGGGCGATAGCTGGAGCAGCGAAGACGAGGCAGCCTTTACCGCCCCGATCCGCGCCCAATACGACCGCCAGGGTCACCCGTACTACGCCACCGCGCGACTGTGGGACGACGGCATCGTTGATCCGGCCGACACGCGCCGCGTGCTCGGCCTTGGCCTGTCGGCCGCGCTCAACGCACCGATTCCAGCCACGCGCTTCGGCGTGTTCAGAATGTAAGATGGCGCCGGTGCCGAAGTTCAATCGCCTGTTGATCGCCAATCGCGGCGAAATCGCCTGCCGTGTGGCGCGCACGGCTCACCGCATGGGCCTGCACACCATTGCCATACATTCCGCTGCCGACGCGCGGGCCCGCCACGTCAGCGCCTGTGATGAGGCAATGGACATCGGCGGCCGCACGCCGGCAGAAAGTTACCTGCGGAGCGAGGCGATCATCGCCGCGGCGCGCCACAGTGGTGCGCAAGCCATTCACCCGGGTTACGGATTTCTGTCGGAGAACCCCGAGTTTGCTGAGCAGTGCCAGGCGGCCGGGCTCGTGTTCGTGGGACCGCCCGCTGCCGCCATGCGCGCAATGGGCTCGAAATCCGCCGCCAAGACATTGCTCGAGCGTGCGGGCGTGCCGTTGACGCCGGGCTACCACGGCGACAATCAGCACGCGCACCACCTGCAGGATGCGGCAGAGCGCATCGGCTATCCGGTGCTCATCAAGGCCAGCGCCGGCGGCGGCGGACGCGGCATGCGCCGCGTCGACCGGGCCGAGGAGTTTGCAGCGGCGCTCAGCAGCTGCAAGCGCGAGGCGGCGGCGAGCTTCGGCGATGACCGCGTGCTGGTGGAGAAGTACCTGCTGCGACCGCGGCACATCGAAATGCAGATCTTTGCCGACAGCCACGGCCACTGCCTGCACCTGTTCGAGCGCGACTGTTCGGTGCAGCGGCGGCATCAGAAGGTGCTGGAAGAGGCGCCGGCGCCAGGCATGACCCCGGCACGGCGTGCGGCCATGGGCACCGCGGCGGTGGCGGTGGCCCGTGCTGTGGGGTATGTCGGTGCGGGCACGGTGGAATTTATCGTCGCGCCCGATGGCGAATTCTTCTTCATGGAGATGAACACGCGGCTGCAG
Organism: uncultured Gammaproteobacteria bacterium; assembly: GCA_963811485.1. Taxonomy (GTDB): domain Bacteria; phylum Pseudomonadota; class Gammaproteobacteria; order Steroidobacterales; family Steroidobacteraceae; genus FEN-1191. Next base: position 58,937 of record CAWERO010000004.1, on the reverse strand, counting down.
GTCGAACATCCGGTCACCGAGATGATCACGGGCCTCGATCTGGTGGAATGGCAGCTGCGCGTGGCCGCGGGCGAACCCCTGCCGCTGGCGCAGGATGAGCTAGGTATCAGCGGCCACGCGCTCGAAGCCCGCATTTATGCCGAGGATCCGCAGCGCGGCTTCCTGCCATCTACCGGTCGCCTCCAGTATCTGGCAACGCCGCGGCCTACGCGGCACGTCCGGATCGATACGGGTGTGGGCCCGGGCGATGAGATCACGCCCTACTACGATTCGATGATCGCGAAGCTTATTGTCTGGGATGAAACCCGGGATCGTGCCCTCGCGCGGATGCGCACTGCGCTCGATTCATACCAGATAGTAGGTGTCGCCAACAACGTGGCCTTCCTCGGGCGGCTGGTGGCCACGCCTGCGTTCGCGGCCGCCGATCTGGATACCGCACTGATCGAACGACAGCACGAATTGCTGTTTGATGCCGCGCAGCCGCCTCCCCGGGAGGCGTGGCTCGCGGGGGCCGTGGCCACGCTGCTGCGCGCACACAGCGGCGCGCGTGACTCGCCGTGGAGTTCGGTCGATGGCTGGCGCCTCGGCGGCCGGTCGCAACGCGCACTGACCTTGCGTGCGGGTGAGGTGGAGAAGACCGTGCAGGTTCAGTATCTGGTCAATGGGTGGGAACTGAGACTCGACGACCAAGCTGCAACCGCCAACGCAACCCTTGCGGGCGACACGGCGCTGACATTTACGCTCGATGGCCGGAGCTACACGGCCACCTCGGTGCTGGCCGATGGCAGCGAGCATGTGTTCATGAACGGCCGTCGCGACGTGTTCATGCACATCGATCCCCTGACATCGACGGCGGCCGCCACGGCCGGGCCGGCCGGGCTCCGCTCCCCAATGCCCGGGCGGGTCATCGAGTTGATCGCGGTCGCCGGCGCCGAGGTTGCAAAAGGAGCCGCACTGCTGGTGCTCGAGGCGATGAAAATCGAACACACCGTCGTGGCGCCGAGTGACGGTACGCTCAGGGCCTTCAAGGTGGCCGCTGGCGAGCAGGTGGGCGAGGGCACGGAACTCGTCGATTTTTCCCCGACGCAATCCCGGTAAACTGCGCCCTGCAGTCGTGCCGGTGCCGCGTTCGCCCCATGGACTTTAAGCATGCCAATCTCCGCTGATCTGTATCGTCAGCTGGGCCGCGCCTCCGCCGGCGCCGTATCTGTCGTTGCTGCCCATGAACCAGACAGCGACGCCATTGTCGCTCTGACCATTTCCTCCTTCGTCACCCTATCGATTGAACCGCCGCTGGTTATGTTTGCGATCCAGCGCAACACCGTAAGCTACGCCTCGATGGTAACCTGCCGGGGTTTCGGCATCAGCCTGCTGGAATCGGGACAGGCCGAAGTCGCGCGGCACTTTGCCCGACCGGGGCGCGAGCGCAGCGGACAGACGCGGTTCGACACCGGCCAGGTCATGCACGTGCCGCTGGTCCCCGCTGCACTCGCGCAGATCGAATGCCTCACCAACGAAGTCTTCATGAGCGGCGATCACGCCATTGTCGTGGGCCTGGTCGAAGCGGCGCGAACCCATGAGGGCGAGCCGCTGCTGTATTTCGGTCGCCAGTACGGGTTGTTCATGCCGCTGGCTGGCTCCTGACCCACTGCCGATCTTCCGCTGAACAATTCGGTGCGCACGACGCCCGGCCGCAAGGCCATCGTGCGCGCAAGATCCGGGCACAGTAAGATGGCCACAACTCCTGAGGTACCTGAAGTATGGACGCATTGCGATCGCCCTGGATGGACGATGAATTGCAGATACTCCGCGATGCCGTGGCGAAATTCGCCGAGGCCGAAATGGTGCCGGCCGATGCACAGTGGCGCGCGCAGCACAATGTCGGCAAGGAAATCTGGCGCCGCGCCGGCGAGCAAGGGCTTCTGTGTACCGACATCCCCACCGAGTATGGCGGCGCCGGTGGCGACTTCCGGCACGAGGCGGTCATCTACGAGGAGCTCAACCGCCGTGGCCTGAGCGGTTTTGGCCAGGGCGTCCACAGCATCGCCGCCCATTATCTGCTCAATCACGGCACCGAGGAACAGAAGCGCCGGTTTCTGCCGGCCATGGCCAGTGGCGAACTCATCGGCGCTATCGGCATTACCGAGCCGGGCGCCGGCTCGGACATGAAGGGCATTCGGACCCGCGCGGTGCGTGACGGTGATCACTACATCGTGAGCGGCTCGAAGATTTTTATCAGTAACGGATCGCTTGCCGGTCTCATCGCACTGGTTGTGAAGACCGATACTGCGCCCGGGTCCAAAAGCGTGTCGCTACTGATGGTCGAGACCAGGGACCTGCAGGGTTTTCGCGTCGGCCGCGTGCTCGACAAAATGGGCCTGCAGGCCCAGGACACCGCCGAGCTGTTTTTCGATGGCGCGCGCGTACCGGTGTCGAACCTGCTGGGATGCGTTGAGGGCAGGGGCATGTACCAGCTGATGAGCGATCTGCCCTACGAACGGATCATCATTGGTGTCTGCGGCGTGGCCGCCATGGAAGGCGCCCTTGAGGCGACGCTGCGCTATGCCAGGGAGCGCAAGGCCTTCGGCCAGTCGGTGTTCGAATTTCAGAATACGAAATTCAAACTGGCCGAAGCCGCGACCCTGGTGCGCGTCGCGCGTACGTTTATCGACGACTGCATTGCACGGGTTGCCCGCGGCCAGCTCGATACCGTGACCGCTTCGATGGCCAAGTGGTGGATCTCGGACATGCAGCAGAACATGCTGGACGAATGCGTGCAGCTGCACGGCGGCTACGGCTACATGAACGAATACCTGGTCTGCCGTATGTTTGCCGACAGCCGTGTGCAACGAATTTATGGCGGCACCAACGAAATCATGAAGGAAGTCATTTCACGCGCCTTGTGAGCCGCGGGCCAGACCCGCGGCCCCGGGCGGCAGATGAATCACCGGCCAGCGGTGTGGTGTGGTAATTTTGCACAACAGCATCGGGGTTTACTCGCAGCGAACCGGGGGAAAATTGTGCGGAAGTCAGTCCATGCCAGCCTGCCTCGCGTTACCGTCCGAAGACCGCTTAGCACCTCGCACCGGCCCTGGCCGGTAGCCTCGGCCGTCGCGGCAGTACTGGCGGGCGCCGCGGGTGCCCAGACGCCGCCCGCACCAGCCGGCGCCGGGCCGCAACTCGAGGAAATCATCGTCACGGCGCAGAAGCGCGCCGAGAATCTCCAGGATGTGCCGGTCAGCATCCAGGCGCTCGATTCGCGCAAGCTTGAAGAGCTCCAGGTATCGAAGTTCGACGATTACCTGAAATATCTGCCGAGCCTGTCGAGCCAGAGTTACGGTCCGGGCCAGTCGCAGCTGTACGTGCGCGGCGTGACCAATGGTGGCGATGGCCTGCAGGTCGGCTCGCAGCCGCTGGTCGGTCTCTATCTCGACGAGCAGCCGGTGACGACGATTGCAAACAACCTCGACGTGCATATCTACGACATGGCGCGAGTGGAGCAGCTTTCGGGTCCGCAGGGTACCCTGTTCGGCTCGAGCTCGATGGCGGGAACGGTACGCATCATCACCAACAAGCCGAACCCCAGGGGTTTTGAGGCCGGGTATACCCTGACCTCCGAGTCGATTCACCGGACAGCTCGGCGGCACGATCGAGGGTTTCGTCAATGTGCCGCTCAGTGACCGTGGCCGCGGTACGCCTGGTCGGATTCACCGAGCACGACGCGGGCTACATCAATAATGTTGCCGGGCCGGCCGGACTGCATTACCCGACCTGCTTCAATGATCCGACCGGCGTGTGCACGCCGAATTCCGCCCGCAACAACGCTGGCCTGGTCAAGGATCACTACAACGATGTCGATACCTACGGCGGACGCGCGGCGCTTAAATTCGACCTGAATGACGGATGGACCGTGACGCCGTCGGCCATGGCTCAGCAGACCAAGGCGAACGGCCAGTTCGCCTTCGACCCGGCCCTCGGCGACCTGAATGTCGCGCGTTATTTCGCCGAAAGCAGCCAGGATCGCTGGTGGCAGGCGGCATTGACAATCGAGGGCAAGATTGCCGACTTCGACGTCATCTACTCCGGCGGCTACCTGCATCGCACCTTTGACTACACGAGTGACTACTCGGAATACTCGTATTTCCTATGACACTTATTACCAAAACAAATATGCCCGGCGACCAGTTATGCGTCCTATGCGAGCTTACTACGGCGACAATTTCCGCAACAATCAGGGCAACCTGATCAGTCCGGCGCAGTCGACGATCACTCACAATTTCTTTACCAAGCAGTCGCACGAACTTCGCCTGACCTCACCCAAGGACCGGCGCGTCCGCATCGTGGCCGGGCTGTTCCTGCAGCGTCAGACCAGTAATCCCCGCGACGAATACCGCATCAAGGACCTGGCAGCGGCCTATTCAGTTACCGGTCAACCCGGCGTGTTCTACCTCAACTCCCAGGACCGGGTCGACAAGGACCAGGCGGCATTCACCGAATTGTCATTCGATCTGACCCGGAAACTGACGCCCAGCGGGTGCGTTATTTCAAGCACACGAATTCAAGTACGATATTCTTCGGCTACAACGGCTTCACCACTTCAGCTACGACCTGGTCCGGTAACCGGCAGGAAGCCTATAACGGCTACTTCCTCGGGCACGAGCGGTGAAAACCTCTGCAACGGCCCGCCCGATCCGGCAACCCAGTGCGCCCTTGCATCAACATCGACAGCGTAGTCAGCGACCACGGCGAGACCCACAAAGTCAACCTGACCTACAAATTCGACGACGAGCGAATGGTGTACGGCACGCTGTCGACCGGCTTCCGGCCGGGCGGCGTCAATCGCGTTCGCTCCCGTCCGCCGTACACGCCCGATTATCTGACCAATGTCGAACTCGGCTGGAAAACCAGCTGGCTGGATCGCCGCGTGCGCTTCAATGGCGCGGTATTCCTCGAAAGGTGGAAGGATGCTCAATTCGCCATCTGGCGGTGCAAACGGCATTACCGAAGTCCTCAATGCCGGCCGCGCTGAGATCCGCGGCGTTGAGTCAGACCTGCAGTGGGCCGTGAGCCGCGACCTGACCTTGTCGGCATCGGCAACCTGGCTGCACACCGAGCTCAAGACCAATGCCTGCAACGCGGCGAGCAGGTTTGCGAACTGCGGTACCCCCGACAACATACTCGCGCCCGCGGGCACGCGCCTGCCGGTGTCGCCACGCATCAAGGCCAACCTGATTGCGCGTTACCAGTTCCCACTGGCCGGACACGACGCTCACATGCAGGCTGCGCTGGTCAGTCAGAGTGATGTGGTCTCCGCACTGGAAGTGGCGAACGCACAGATGCTGGGCAACCAGCCGGCGTATTCCAGTGTCGATTTCACGGGCGGAGTGGATCACGGCACCTGGTCCGCGGAGCTGTACATCGACAACGCTTTCGACAAGCGGGGCCAATCCAGCCGCTACAGCGCCTGCACACCCACCATCTGCACAACTTCTTATGTATGGCCGATACGCCCACGCAGCATTGGCCTGACGTTCAGCCAGAAGTTCTGATTCGGGCTTACTTAGGAGCTAGGACCATCATGAGCAATAAGCGCTACCTGCTGCTGGCGGCTGTATTGAGCCTGGCATTTGCTTCGGCAGCCATGGCCGGCAAGACCCGCAACGTCGTGCTGATCGTGTGCGATGGGCTGCGGCCCGAGGAAATGTTCACCGGGGCAGAAGCCGCTCTGCTCGACGCCAAGAACGGTGGCAACTGGATGTCCGAGCAGGAACTCCGCGCCAGATTTTGGGATGACGACCCGAACGTGCGGCGAATGCGGCTGTTTCCGTTTATCTGGGGCACCGTTGCCAGGCAGGGACAGCTGCTCGGCAATGCGCTCGAGGGCAGCCAGGCTCAGGTTGCCAATGGCCTGGCGTTTTCCTATCCCGGCTACAACGAGATGGCCTCCGGCATACCCGACCCGCGTATCAACAGCAACGAATTCGGACCCGAATCCCAATCCGACCGTATTCGAGTGGCTGTCGGGCCAGCCGGCATTCAAGAACAAGGTCGAGATCTTCGGCACCTGGGAAACCTTTCACGATATTTTCAACGAGCGCCCGCAGTCACCTGCCGATCCGCTCGGGCGCAACGCTGGTGGACACGAGCGACCACAGTCCGCGCGGCAAATTACTCCAGGATCTGTACCAGACCACGACGCCGCCTGGAAGGTACCGACCCGTACGATTCCTTTCTGACCGTCAGCGTGCTCGATCACCTGCGGACGCATCGTCCGCGGGTGATGTTCGTCGGCTTCGGCGACACCGACAGCTGGGCGCATCGCCGGCCGCTACGATCTGGTGCTCGAGACGGCCCACAGCTTTGACGCTGCCGTGGCGGCGCTGTGGAAGCGCATGCAGTCGCTGCCAGAGTACAAGGACAAGACGACCTTCATCATCACCGCCGATCACGGTCGCGGCCATGGGCTCACGGAGTGGAAGGAACACGGCGTGGACGAGAAGGGCTCGGAGAACATCTGGATCGCTGTAATCGGACCCGACACGCCGGCGCTCGGCGAACGTCACCATGTAGCGGCCGTGACCCAGTCGCAGATTGCCGCGACCATTGCGGCGCTGCTGGGCGAAGACTATCAGCCAGGCAGTGCCGCGCGCAGCCAAACCGCTGCTTGACGTGCTTGCGGCGCCCTGAACCGGATGATTTGCGGGATCGCAGGCCCCCGCTTGCTGAATATCTCTCCGCCGCAGGCAGCAGCGTCGCCGAAGCGGATCGTCCTGCTGCTGGCGGCGGCCGCTCTGCATCAACTACATCGACCGTGGCAATCTGGCCACGGCGGCGCCGCTGATCCAGGACGAGCTGCACCTGTGTCCCGAGCAGTTCGGATTACCTGCTCTCGGCGTTCTTCCTGACCTACGTACTGGCGATGATGCCAGTCGGCTGGCTGGCCGAGCGATTTGGCGCACGGCGCGTGCTGGCGGCCGGTGTCCTGATCTGGTCCACGGCCACGCTATTGACCGGGTTCGCGACGGACTGATCACTCTACTGTTGCTCAGGCTCCTGCTCGGGCTGGGCGAAAGTACGGCGTTTCCATGCGTCTCAAAGATACTTGCCGGGAGTGTGCCGGAGAGCCGACGGGGACTTGCCAATGGCGTGGTCAGCTTCGGCTACCTGATTGGGCCGGCCATCGGGCACAATCGTCGGCGGCTTCCTGATGAGTCGCATTCGGCTGGCGTCCGTCATTCGTGTTGTTCGGATGCCTCTCGCTGCTCTGGCTCTGGCCCTGGTCGCGCGCGGGTTCGGAGCCCGCGGTGGCAGCATCGCCCAACGGGGCGAGCGCGCCCGCGGATCGCCTGATTCTGCGGCAGCGCGGGCTGTGGGGCGCATCACTTGGCCACTTTGCCGGCAACTACAACTTCTACTTCATCCTGGCCTGGCTGCCCGAGTACCTGGTCAAGGCGCGCGGCATTTTCCGCTGACAACGATGGCGGCGACTGCCGGCGCTGCGTACGCGATCAATGCCTTTAGCGCGCTGGCCATGGGCTGGTTTACTGACCGCTGGGTGCGAGGCAGGTCATTCCCGTACCTTTATCTACAAGGCGGCCATGGCGCTCAACCATGTGGTGGCCATCGGCTGCATGGCGGGCATGGTGCTGTTGCCGGCGCAGGGCCTGATAGCCTGCCTGTTCGTGTTCGAATTCGTCACCGGATTGTCCTCGCCAGGCTACTACGCAATTGCGCAGATCATGGCCGGACCGGGCGCGACCGGGCGCTGGGTGGGCGTCCAGAATACCTGCGGCAATGTGGCGGGCATCGTGGCGCCGGCGATTACCGGCATCCTCATAGGCTGGTCTGGCACTTACCTCAGTGCCTTCGCACTCGCCGGGGCGATCAATCTGCTCGGCATCGCCGGCTGGGTGTTCATCCTGCCCCGGATCGCGCCAATCGACTGGAAACAGCAGCGCCCCTAGCGCCGACTCGCGAGGCCGTGTACAGCGCATGGAAACAGAAACCGCAGGCACACCGCTCAAGCGCGTCATCGGCGTGTGGAGCCTTGGGTTGAACACCGTCAACCTGACCGTCGCAGCTGGCATATTCGGACTCCCGGCCATCATTGCCGGCATCCTGGGCGCGGCAGGGAATTCTGGCCTACTTCGTGTGCGCCCTGCTGTTTGGCCTGGTGGGCCTGTGCTTTGCCGAGGCGGGGAGCCGCGTGGGCCGGGCCGGCGGTCTCTACGCCTATGCCAGCGTGCCCTTCGGCCCCATCGTAGGCGGCATCGCGGGAACCCTGTTATGGACCGCCAGCGGCTCGGTCGCCGATGCCGCGATCGTCAATCTCCTGGTCGACACGCTGGCCTCGGTGCTGCCCGCTCTTGCGTGCGCCATGGGTGCGCGTCGCGATCATCCTGGTGCTGTTCTGCGGCGTGGCGTTGATTAATATCCGCGGCGTCAGCCACGGCGTACGCCTGTCGGTCGCGCTTACCATCATCAAGATTGCGCCGCTCGCACTGCTGGTGATCGGCGGCCTGTTCGTGCTGGATCCGGCCAAACTCGCCTGGCCCGCGGCGCCGACGCTTCAAGAGCCTCGGCCAGAAGCTGCGATCGTGCTTTTCTACGCGTTTATCGGCGTCGAGGCCGCACTCAGCATGAGCGGTGAAATCATCCAGCCGTCGCGTACCGTGCCGCGCGGCATCCTGCTCGGCCTGATCATCATTGTCACCCTGTACATGGGACTGCAACTGGTAGCACAAGGCACCATGGGAGCCGCGCTTGCACAGTCCAAGGCGGCGCTCGTCGATACCGCAAACTTTGTGTTTGGCGCATGGGGCGGCCGGCTGCTGGTCGTGGCGGTGGCCATTTCCGCCAGCGGCTGCCTGGCCGCCGACATGCTGTCCTCGCCCCGCGTACTGCATGCATTCGCACAGCAGCGCCAGCTGCCGCGCTGGTTGGCCGGAATCCATCCGCGTTTTGGCACGCCGGCCGCGGCCATTGGGACCTATGCGGCGCTCTGCGCCGCTTTGCGCTCTGTCCGGAACGTTCAAGCAGCTGCTGATCCTGTCGAGCTCGGGCGCATTGATGTTGTACCTGATCTGCTGCCTGGGCGTGTTGCGGCTGCGCGCGCGCAAGGTCGCGCTGGACGGCACGCCGTTTACGATGCCGTTCGGCCCCGTCGTCCCGCTCGCTGCCTGCATTATCATCATCTGGATGCTGTCAACTCTTTCGTTCAGGGAACTCTGGTCGGCACTGGCGTTCATTATTGCAGTGGGGATCGCCTATGCCGTGCACGAATTCAGGCGCGCCAGGCAATGAATGCCGCGCCGGGAGGCTCAATATCTGGTCCGCGTTGACTTGCGAATCACGGCGCCGCGCATGCGGCGGCCACGATGCTACCGCCGAGCATGCCGTGCACGGTGGCTTGCGCCAGCGGCACGCCTTCTCGCCACTCGACTTCGAGCGCTCCGCTGTGCTGCGCATCGCCCAGCAATCTCAAGCTGGCATGCGCCGCACCGCTCCGGTAAGGCGCCGAAGCGATTCCGGATACTGACAGATCCTCGGTCCACCGCAGACCCTTCAGCGTCAGCAGATAGACCCCCGCGGACTCACGCACGGCAAAGGATCCTCCGCGCAGCCCGGCACCGTTGCCCGCCGCAATTTCCGGCGCCCGCACCAGCGCGTCCCCCAGAGTCAACAGCGCGGCGGTGACGGCCTGCAGCTGGGCATTGCTCGCGGCATTCCCATGCAGCGCGCTCGCCGGCTCGAGCTCGCGCATGTGCCGTGCAAAGGCCGGCGCGAGGCGAACCTCCGGCGTCAACTGTGCGCAGGCTGGTTCGACCGTTGCCCTGCGTCTCGATGAACCGGCGCACGATCCCGGCACTACAGGCGGCGCGGCTGCGGGGCAGGGCGTTGACGTGGAAACCATTGCGGACCAGCAGCTGTTGGCCCCTGGGGAAATTTGCCGTGGCTGCAGCGCCGTCAGCGACCGGGGTCATGTTGTCGAGGTCACCCGACACCACCAGCGTCGGCACATCCGGATAGTGAGTCATTGGCGGTACCAGAGGCTCGGCCAACCGATCCGGCAGTGGCGCCGGCCACTGCACGCACTCGTCGATGAAGCTGTAGTCAAGCGGCATGCGGCGGTATTCATCGATGCTGAAGGGTGCGTAGGTATCAGGCGCCGCAGCCAGGCGTGCCGCGATCGCCCGATCACGGTCGGCCACACGCCGGTCGGGCGCGAGCTTCATGTCAAAGATCTGCGGCGCGTCCTGGCACGTGACCGCTGCCGCCAGGCCAGCGCTGAAATTCTCCGGCGCCTGGGCGGCGTCACGCGAGTCGACGCCAGCCATCGTCTCCGCCATGAGACGCAGCAGCGGAGTGCGATCACCCGCGCTGAAGGCGCGCGCCGCTGCATCCACTTCGCGCACTGTCGCGTGCGCCGGAGCGCTGCCAAACATAACGATGGCGAGCTGCAGTGGCATTGGCGGAAAACTGCCTCAGCTTGCCGTTCAGATCGCGGGCCTGGGCCGCGAACGGCTGCTCCCTCAGCATGCGCAGGGCTGGCACGATGTGCTGCAGGGAGTTCCCGGGAATGCGGCTGCATGCGGGCGAGCGTTCACAAGCCAGATTGAACTTGTCGCGCATCGCCGGGGCATAGGCCGGGTACCACGCGTAGCCCTTGCCGCCGAGCGGGTAGGCACCGTCGAGAACCAATGTGCGCAGCTTGCCGGGATGCCGCAGGGCAAATACCTGCGCAAAGAATGTGCCGTAGGAATCACCGTAAAGATCGACCGGCCCTGCCGCCAGGGCGTCGATCAGGGCGGCAAGGTCATCGGCCGCCAGTGCTGTGCTGTAGAGCGGCGCCCGCCTGCCCAGCTTGCGACCGCACGAAGCAACGTTGGCTAACGTCAAGGTCGGCGCCGTCTGGAGCTCGGGGCAATTTACCGCGCCAGATTGGCCAGTGCCACGATTATCCATGATCAGAACAGCACGAGTCGTGCGCAAGGGCCCGAACAGTGCCAGGTAGTCAGCGCGCGATTGCGTGGCCGGATATCCGGGGCCACCCTCCGTGGCGACCAGTGTTCCGAGCGCCGGACCTGCAGTGCGGTGGGGGTAATACTCAAAATAGATCGGCAGCTGCCCTGGCACGGCTCCCAGTGGATCCATCGGCCTGGTGAAATTGCCGCACCACGCACCGGGCGTGGCGCATGGTCGCAAAGTGAGGGAACCCACCTGCAGGGTCGAACGAACGGCGTCGGCTGCGTTGGTCTGGTTCCACAAGCACAGTGGCAGACCCGTCAAGGCCACGCCCAATAATTTCCACATGCGCATTGCGCAAAGCCTCCGTTCAGATCAGTGCGCCGGCTGCGGGGCGGCCGACTCTGCGGTGCCCTTCAATATGGCCTGCCAGTTGATCAGCGCATTCCACAGCAGGCGTTGATCGCCGCGATTGAGGTCACGGTGCAGCGGATTGAAATTAAACGCCACCACATGCCCCAGGCCCTCGGGCAGATCGAAAATGGCCGGGCGACCGATCAGGCCGCTCTCCCCCCACACCTGGCCGCTGACCAGCAGGGGAGCGCCCTCGCGGTCGCCCCATTCGAGCACCACGCCACTCGGATCGACGGGACCATCCAGGCAGTTCTGGCAGTAGGCCATCTGCAACCAGCGACGCGGTATGGCATAGAGCGGATAGTTCTGGCGAAAGACTTCGGTGCGCCGCGGGTATCCGTAGGCGATCGGATGATCCGGCCTGGCAAATGTCACACGCAGATGCGCACCGGGCGTGCGGGTCTCGGCCTCCGCGGATGCGGCCGCCGCCGCGGCTCCGGTTCCCGCTTCGCTCCGCGGCGGCCCACCGGCATCGCGGCGCACTCCGCGCACGATGCCGGCTTCGAGCGCCAGCACCGAGCCACTGCCCAGAGTGACCATCAGGCCTCCACCCTCAACAAAATTCTGAATCTCTTCCAGCCCGGCCCAGCCAATGCCGCCGGTGATGTCGTCGGACCCGGCCGGCGTTCCGAGGCTCGGCGTCAGCGAAGTTTTCCTGAATGCCATCGGTCCCCAGGATTTCGGAATGCCGTGAATCTGCTCGGCGAGCTCGAGATCAACGTGGCCGTAGAGGAGTACGTCGTAGTGTTCCAGCAGGTGGCCGGCGCGGATGTCCTCGTCACGCACATAACTGTAGGGAATGTGCCGCTGATCGAGCGAATAGCGCACCCAGCCGATCGAATCGGTGTCGGCCCACGGCACCCAGACCCCAAGCCGCGGCGGCTTTGCCTCATGACTTGCCACGACCGGTGCGGCGCTGGCGGCGGAAAAATCGAGCGCCAGTTCGGCGGCTGTCGCCCTTAGCGCCGCCTCCAGTCCGGGCTGCTTCGGCACGATCCATGAGCCGGCGGGATAGGCGATGCCGCCAAGGCTGAATTCGTGCTCGGCAACCGATACCGAGAACGCGGCCAGACGGTAGCGCGCTTCCAGGAGCGACTCCTGTCCGGTGTCCCTGAGCAGGTACACCCGTCCGCTCCCGGAAACCGTGCCAGTCGGCTGCGGCGCTGCAGTCTCGAGCTGCAAATGTGCCTTGCGCACTTCGGGATCAGCAATGGGCACGGCGCTCAGGTGGTAATGGGCCGGCAATTCCCACGAAACATCGTCGTACGGGTCACCTTGCCCCTTCGGGTAGTTTTGCGCCGTGAGCAGGTCGACGGCGTAGTTCCGATAGGGTTGGTCGAGGCGTACCACATAGGTTCCCGCCGGAAACGAACCTTCCTTGAGGCGCAGCGGCAGCGTGGCGCGGTGCACCTCGATATGCTGGTTCATGAGGAATTTGACCAGTTGCGCGACCCGCCGGCGATCTCCCTGGTCGTCCGGAATCACGATGGCGTAGGGAGCGGATTCGACACCTTTGCGCCACGCGTGGTAACCCTTCTGGTAGAAATTTGCGAGCAACGACTTGCCCTGCACCGCGACCGCGTCGAGCGCCGCGAGCGCACCGGTCTCGATGTAATTGATGTTGTCGCGCGCCGACCATTGAAACGGCGTCGCTGGCGGCGGCAGCACGCGATACCACTCTGGTGTGGTATTCGGGGCCAGGGCCGACAGTCCCTGGCTCGCGCTCTGGGTCAGCGTTTCCGCCGTGCCATTGCCGAACGATTCATAACCGCGGCCGATGGCGTTGTGGTTCATCGCCACGGAATCGGTATACAGCTCGGAGAAGGACTCACCGAAATTCCAGGTCCAAACGCCGGGCATCCCAAATCCGGTCATGGTCTGCACTTCGTGAAAGCTCAGCTCCAGGAATTCGCTGAAGGTGATGGGATCGATGTTGGGATTGTAGGGACCGGTGCCATTCCAGGTCATGAGCAGCGCGATGCTCTCGTGCAGATCGTGGACCACCGTCGGATGCCAATCGAAGAACATGCGGCTCGCAGCCTTGGTGGTTTCGTGCGTCAGCTGGTGGGCGTCACGGTTGATGTCCACGAAAGTGTATTTCGACCAGTATGGCGGCGCCTGGCGCGGCAGTGTTGGCGTAGTCCGTCTTGCCCTTGAGATAGCGGTAGAACCACTCCACCTGCTTGTCGCGGCCGTCCGGGTTCGACACCGGGTTGATGAGCACCACCAGGTTCTCGCGGATCCGCCGGATCATCGGCTGTTCGGAAACCGCCAGCCGGTAGGCCAGTTCCAGCATCGACTCGGTCGAACCGGTCTCGTCTGAATGCAGCCCGGCCTCTGAAGTAGTAGATCGGGCGCGCGTCGGCAATCAGCCGATCGGCGGCCGCCGGGTCGGTGATGCGCGGGTCCGCCAGCGCGGCCGTCGCCGCCTGAAGCCTGTCCAGGTCAGCGATGCCGCGTTCGTCGGCAATGGCCAGCATGACGATGTCGCGTCCCTCCTCAGAGCGGCCAATCGTAAACATGCGCACCCGCGGCGAGGCAGCGGCCAGAGCCCGGCAGTAGGCCTGGGCCGTCGCGGTGTTGACCAGCTCGCCTGGCGCGCCGGCGATGCGGTGCAGAAACACCCGCGGCGAGGGCACCGTGGCGGAGGCCGGCAGGTAACTGACCCAAGGCGACATGAAGCGCGCTTCGGTCGTGGCCTTGGCGATCTCCTCGATCGAACCCGGCTCGGCGACGTCCGGACCCGTATCAACCTGGGCGCGATCGACTTGTGCCTGCAGCGGAGCGGCCGCAGCAACGCCACGGCCATCAGCAAGCGAAGCTGGTTCAGCTTAAGCTAAGCACACTAACCCCCTAGACTGGAATCTGCCGAATATCATACGGGAACCGGGCGCGCTTCACGAGCAATCCGATCCTGAGCGGTCACGTGGCTCACCATGGTGCTGCCAGTCGCGTGGCGCCGCACGTCGACCTCGCCGCGCTGCGAGCCTACCGGCTGGAGCGCGTGCAGCTGCAGCTGCGCGCCAACGACTGCGCGGCGGCCCTGCTGTACAACCCGATCAATATCCGCTACGCCACCGACTCGCGAAACATGACCGTGTGGATGCTGCACAACATGGGACGCTATTGCGTCGTGCCAGCCGTGGGGCGGGCGGTGCTGTTCGAATACGCCAACCGCAACTGCATCGCCAATGTTCGTGACCTGCCGGCCATCGCCGAGGTACGCCCGGCGACTGATCCACGCGTTCTTCGATGTCGCCGAGCACGCCGCGGTAACTCGCCCGACGCTGGGCCGCGGAAATCCGTGAGCTGGTGCGGACGCTGATGGGCGCGGGCGCGCACCGCCTCGCCGTAGATCGGACCGACGTGCATGGCATGGAGGCGCTGCGCGACGAAGGCTTCGAGCTGGTCGAGGGCCAGCGCCTGCTCGAGCTCGCGCGCTCCGTCAAGTGCCCCGAGGAGATCGACTGCATGCGCGACTCGCTGGCGGTAGCCGACATCGCGATGTCGCGCATGCGCGAGGCCTTGCGGCCGGGCGTTACGGAGAATGAGCTGTGGGCCGAACTCCACCACGCCAATATCGCGCACGGGGGCGAATGGATTGAAACCCGGCTGCTCAGTTCCGGGCCGCGCACCAATCCCTGGTTCCAGGAATCATCCGATCGCCGCATCGAGTCCGGCGAACTGGTCAGCTTCGACACCGACATGATCGGCCCCTACGGTTACTGCGCCGACGTCAGCCGCACCTTTCTTTGCGGCCCGGCGCACCGACTGCAGCACAGCGGCGGCTCTACGCGCTGGCGGCCGAACAGGTGGCCCACAACTGCGACCTGCTGCGACCGGGGCGCACTTTCCGCGAATTCCGCCAGCGCGCGTGGAAGATACCGGCGCGCTATGTCGATCAGAACTACGGCTGCCTGCTGCACGGAGTCGGCCTGGTCGATGAATGGCCGGCGATCGGCTCCGATCCGAACGATCCTCTGGCACAGGACGGCGTGCTGGTGCCAGGCATGACCGTCTGCATCGAGAGCTACATCGGCGAAGTCGGCGGAGTCGAGGGCGTCAAGCTCGAGCAACAGGTGCTGATCACGGACCAGGGTCACGAGATTCTGAGTCGCTTTCCACTTGAATCCGCCTGGCTCTAGTCTGGGGTGGCGATGCCCATCAGGTCCGGGACATCGGCGCCGGCTTTAGCGTCTTAACTATCTGTTTTACATAGTCTTATTACAACTGTTATTGATGCCACGGGCTGGCCCGACGCACACTTGGCGATTGCTGCGCGACGCTCTGCGCAACAGGGTGTAGCGCGTAGTAAAGTGGCGCCGCGCGCGAGTGGGGCGGAGTGGCAGTTCAGGTTTCGGGGGGCAGGGTCGCAATGGTCAAAGTGAAATTGCTGAAGCTGCGCATTCTGGCGCAGTTCGCGATCATCATTGCCCCCATTACGCTGGTGCTGATCTACCAGACGGTCGCTGACCTGCGCCGTACAACCGCGATCGAGAGCATCGTCGAGCGCCACAGCCTGTCGCGGGCAACCAAGGACGGGTTTGAATCCTTCATGACCCATGCCGCGGACGCCGTGGACACGGGCAGCCTCGGTCAGCGCGCCGTCGACGCCCTCGGGCAGGCGTCGCTCGCCATGGTCCGGCTGGCAAAACGCGACGCCAGCGTTGCCCCCGTCGGCGCGGAGCTACAGTCGCTAAGCCGGTCGATAGCGGTCGCCATGCCGGTGGACCGGCTGCTCGCACTGCAGGCCCGGATCAAGGTCACGCGCGCGGCGATTCGCGCGATGGACGAGGGGTACGAGAAGACCAGCGGCGCCGTCATATCGCAATCCATCGAATCCGCGCGTCGACAGAGCGAGGTGGTTGCGGCCGCCACACTGTTCACGCTGCTGATCGCAATCTGGTTCATCTACAGCATGATCATCGGCGTCACTGAACCGCTCAACTCCGCCGTTGACCTGGCGCGGCGCATTGCGGCCGGTGACCTGGCAGCCAGAACCGCTCAGCAACCCAAGCGCGACCTGGGCAATCTGCTGGCCTCTCTCCAGGCCATGAGCGAGAAGCTGCGCCAGTCGCAACTGGAGATCGAGGAAGACCAGCGCTGGCTCGAGCGGCGCGTCGCCGAGCGCACCGCGGAAGTCGAAGCGCGCACGCGCGAACTGACCCGTTCGGTCAGCGAACTGCAGGTGTTGAACGAAGTGGGGCAGGCGGTGAGCTCATCGCTGGATCTCGAGACGGTGCTCGCCACCATCGTGGCGCGCTCCGTGCGCCTGGCCGAGGCTGACGCCGGCACGCTCTACCAGTTCGACGAGGCTGAAGGCGTGTTTGATCCGCGGGCAAACTTCGGCGTCAGCGATGAAATGATCGAAATGCTGCGCGGCTCGCGCATCGGCCTGGGTGACGGGCCAGTTGGCATCTGTGCAGCCCAGCGCGAACCGGTCCAGGTCAACGACATTGAGGATTCCAATTACGGGCGACGCAATATCTGGGTTCATGACGGCATTCGCGCCGTAGTGGCGGTCCCGCTGCTGCGCGACGAGCGCGTCACGGGAGCATTGGTCATCCGTCGCAAGCAGGCGGGTGAATTTGCGCCCTCGATCGTCAAGCTGCTGCAGACGCTGGCCTCGCAATCGGTGCTGGCGATCGAAAACGCGCGCCTGTTCAGGGAAAGCCACACCAAGAGCGAACAACTTGCCGAGGCGAGCAAATTGAAGTCGCAATTCCTTGCCAACATGTCGCACGAGCTGCGCACCCCGCTCAATGCAATCATCGGTGTCACCGAGATGCTGCACGAGGATGCGCGCGACCTGAAGCGTGCTGACGAGATCGAACCCCTGGAGCGCGTGCTGCGCGCGGCGCGGCATTTGCTGGAACTCATCAACGACATCCTCGACCTGTCGAAGATCGAAGCGGGCCGGATGGACATACACGTCGAGGCCTTTGACATCGCGCCGCTGGTCGAAGACGCGATTGCCACCATTGGGCCACTGGCGGCCAAGAACGGCAATGAGCTTATCGTCCACTGTCCGGCGGATATTGGCGAAATGCAGGCGGACCAGACCCGCATCCGCCAGGCACTGCTGAATCTGCTCAGCAATGCCAACAAGTTTACCGAGCATGGTCGCGTGACCGTTGAGGTAACGCGCTCGACGGCCGCCGGCGTGGCCATGATCACGCTGGCAGTGAGTGATACCGGTATTGGCCTGTCGCCTGAACAAATGGGGCGACTATTCCAGGAATTTGTGCAGGCGGATTCTTCGACCACGCGTAAGTACGGCGGCACGGGCTTGGGTCTGGCGATCAGCCGGCGATTTTGCCAGATGATGGGTGGCGACATCACGGTGGCGAGCGAGCTGGGCGAGGGTTCGACTTTCAGCATTCACCTGCCGGCGCAGATCGAATCCGCGCGACCGCTGCCGACGATACGACCGGCGCGGTCGATGCAGCGTTCCGCCGCCCCGGTCAAGGGTTCGCTGATCCTGGTAGTCGACGACGACCAGACCGTGCGTGAAGTGATGGCGCGATATCTGGAGCGGGAGGGATTTCTGGTACGCACAGCTGCCGGTGGCCGGGAGGGATTGGAGCTGGCGCATCAATTGCGGCCGGCGGCCATCACCCTCGATGTCAACATGCCCGATCTGGACGGCTGGACCGTGCTGGCGGCCATCAAGGGCGACCCGCTGCTCTCTGATATTCCGGTAGTGCTGGTGACCATCGAGGACAATCGTAGTCGCGGCTACTCGCTGGGTGCGGCCGAGTACATGACCAAGCCCGTCGACCGCGAGCGCCTCATCAGCCTGCTGCATGCGCTCTGCGGCGCATCGGCCCGCAAGGTGCTGCTGGTGGATGATGACGAAATCATGCGCGAAAGCGTCCGGCGGGCACTGGAGCAGGAAAAGTGGGAGGTCACCGAGGCGCGCAACGGCCGCGATGCGCTCGAGCGTGTGGCCGCCAGAGTGCCCGACGTCATCGTGCTTGATCTGATGATGCCGGAGATGGACGGCTTCGAATTCCTGGTAAACCTGCGTCAGCGCCCGGAATGGCACGAGATTCCCGTACTGGTGGTAACAGCCAAGGACCTGAGCGCCGAGGAGCACCGCCGCCTGAGTGGCGACGTCGAACGGGTGATGCAGAAGAATGCCTCCGAACTCGGTGAGCTGCTGCGCGAGCTGGGCCGCGCGCTGCCGCGCTCAATCGAGCGCGGCCACCAGGCGAAGGTGCGGGAGATCCTGGCGTGAAGATCCTGTATGTCGAAGACAATGAGGACAACATCTACGTAATGGAAAATCGCCTCCAGCGCCGCGGCCATACGGTGCTGATTGCGCGCGACGGCGCCGCCGGCGTGCAGCTCGCCAGCCACGAGCTTCCCGACCTGATCCTGATGGACTTGAGCTTGCCGGTATTGGACGGTTGGGAAGCGACGCGCCAGATCAAGGCCGCGGCGCGGACGCGGCACATTCCGGTCATTGCGATCACGGCCAATGCCATGGCCGGCGACCGTGAGAAGGCACTGAGCGCCGGCTGCGATGAATTCGACACCAAGCCGGTCGATCTGCCCCGTTTGCTCGAAAAGATCCGCTGCGTGCTGCCGGGGGGCGGCGCGCTGTGAAGCCGGCCGATGCCACGCTGCTGGTGGTCGATGACAACGAGAATAACCGCTACACGCTGACGCGACGGCTGATGCGCGAAGGCTACCAGAATCTGGTGACCGCCAATGACGGCCGCCAGGCGCTCGAGGCGCTGCGCGCGCACGACTTCGATCTCGTGCTGCTGGACATATCCATGCCGGAGATGAACGGCTACCAGGTGCTCGAGCAGATGAAGGCGGATCCGGCGCTGCGCGATGTACCGGTAGTCATGATTTCGGCGATCGAAGAGACCGAAAGCGTGGTCCGCTGCATTGAGCTGGGCGCCGACGACTACCTGTCCAAGCCCTTTGATCCCACGCTGTTGCGGGCGCGCGTGCGGGCCATACTGGAGAAAAAGGCGCTGCGCGATGAGGTGCGCAAGCATGCCGGGCAGCTCGAGGAGTGGAACCACACGCTTGAGCAGCGGGTGCAGGAACAACTGGCGCAGCTCGATCGTCTGGGGAAGCTCAAGGGGTTTTTTTCACGGCCTGTGGTCGAGTCAATCCTCGGCAGCGGCGGCGAAGATTTGCTGAAGACACACCGGCGAGAAGTCGTGGTCGCATTTCTCGACATGCGGGGCTTCACCGCCTTCACCGATGAATCGGAGCCTGAGGAGGTGATGACGGTGCTCACCGAATATCACCGCGTCATGGGGCCGCTTATTCTCGCCCACGAAGGCACGCTCGAGCGCTTTGCCGGTGACGGCATGATGGTATTCTTCAATGATCCGGTGCAGCTCGCCAACCCGCCGCTAAGCGCCGCGCGGATGGCGTTGTCGATGCAGCAGCAGTTTGCGCCGCTGCGCGCGAGCTGGGGCAAGCGCGGGTACGATCTGGATCTGGGAATCGGCATCACCCAGGGCTATGCGACGCTCGGCGCCATCGGCTTCGAAGGACGCTGGGATTACGCCTGCATCGGCAGTGTCTCGAACCTCGCCTCGCGTTTGTGCAGCGAAGCGCGCGGCGGACAGATCCTCACCAACCGCAAAACGCTGGCACGCCTCGAAGGGGCAGTGGTGGCGGAAGCGCTGGGCGAGCGCGCTCTGAAAGGCATCGCGCAGCCAACTCCGGTGTTCAACATTACCGGCCTGGCCAATCCACAGCAGGCCAGCCAGGCCGGCTAACGCCGCGCCTGGAGCGCCGGACCAATTTCAGGAACATCTGCAGATGCCGGTTAAGATACCCGCGAGCCTCCCGGCCCGCGCCACGCTCGAGAGCGAAAATGTCTTCGTCATGGGCGAGGAACGCGCTGCGCACCAGGATATTCGCCCGATGCGGGTGGCGATCCTGAACCTGATGCCGACCAAGATTGCCACCGAGACACAATTGCTGCGGCTGATTGGCAACTCGGCGCTGCAGGTGGACGTCACCCTGCTGCGCACCGCTACCCATGACCCGCGCAACGCCAGCGCCGATCATCTGCTCAAACACTACACTTCGTTCGATGAGGTCCGCGGCGAAAAATTCGACGGACTGATCATCACAGGAGCGCCGATCGAGCAGCTGGAGTTCGAGGCTGTTGATTATTGGCCCGAACTGACGCGCGTCATGGACTGGGCCGCGACCGACGTGGTGTCCACGCTCAATATCTGCTGGGGTGCGCAGGCCGCTCTTTATCACCTGTATGGCATTCCGAAGCACCGGCTGCCGCGCAAGCTGTTCGGCGTATTCGAACACCGCACGCTGGCGCCAACCGAACGGCTCCTGCGCGGCTTCGACGACACGTTTCTGGCCCCGCATTCGCGCCATACGGAAGTACGACGCGCGGACATCGAGCGGGTGCCGGCGCTCAGCATTCTGGCCGAATCGGACCAGGCAGGCGTGTACCTGGTGAGCTCAAAGGACGGGCGACATGTCTTCGTCACTGGTCATTCGGAGTACGACCCGCTTACGCTCAAGGCCGAATACGAGCGCGATCTGGCCAGGGGCCTGCCGGTCGAGGTGCCCAGGAATTATTACCAGGAGGATGACCCGTCACGGCCCCCACGGGTTCGCTGGCGGAGCCACGCGAGCTTGTTGTACGCCAATTGGCTGAATTACTGCGTCTATCAGGTCACTCCCTACGACCTGAGGAACCTGCCGCTGGGCACCGTACACACCGATTTTTGACTGTTACGGCGCTGCCACCGCCATTGCGATTCCCTGCCCAACACCCACGCACATGGTGGCCAGGCCCAATTTTCCGCCCGTCTCGCGCAACTGGTGCACCAGCGTCATGACGAGCCGTGCGCCCGACATGCCGAGCGGGTGCCCGAGCGCGATCGCCCCGCCGTTGGCATTGACCTGTCCGGCATCGTCCGGCAACCCCAGTTCACGCAGGCAGGCCAGCGCCTGCGCTGCAAAGGCCTCATTCAGTTCAATCACGTCGAAATCGCCGAGCTGAAGTTTCAGCAGCTCGCACAGGCGACGCGTGGCGGGCACCGGACCCATGCCCATGATGCGCGGCGGCACTCCGGCGGTGGCCATGCCCAGCACGCGCGCCTGGGGCGTCAGCCCGTGTTGCCGCACGGCCCGCTCCGACGCCAGCAGCAGGGCGCAGGCGCCGTCGTTGATCCCGGCAGCATTGCCGGCCGTTACCGTGCCCGGCGCGCTCACCAATGCAGGCAGTCGGGCGAGCGAATCCAGCGTACTGTCGCCGCGGATGTGTTCATCTTTCACGACTGCCGAGCTGTCGCCGCCTTTGCGCCCCGGGATATTCACCGCCACGATTTCGGCCCCGAAGTAACCGCGCGACTGTGCCCGGGAAGCGCGCTGCTGGCTCCGCAGTGCAAACGCATCCTGGTCCGCCCTGGAGATGCCGCGTTCGGTTGCGATGTTCTCCGCGGTTTCGGCCATCGTATCGACACCAAATCGGGCCCTGAATTCCGGGTTGACGAAGCGCCAGCCCAGTGTGGTGTCTTCCAGCCGCTGTTCGCGCCCGAACGCGCTTGCGGACTTGCCCATCACCAGCGGCGCGCGCGTCATGGACTCTACGCCACCGGCCAACGCCAGCTCTATCTGGCCCGCGGCAATCGCGCGCGCGGCTGTGCCCACGGCATCCATCCCGGATCCGCATAGCCTGTTGATCGTGACACCCGGCACGCTCTGCGGGAGGCCCGCCAGCAGCAGGCTCATACGCGCCACGTTGCGATTATCCTCACCGGCCTGATTGGCGCAGCCGAGGTACAGCTCATCGAGCCGCGCCCAATCGAGTGCGGGGTAGCGCGCGATCAGCGCGCGGATGGGGATGGCACCCAGGTCATCGGCCCGCACCGACGCCAAAGCACCACCAAATCGGCCGATGGGGGTGCGCAGGGCATCGCAGATGTAAACCTGCGTCATGTCTGCGGACACTTATGCTCCTCATCGGTGTGTATTGGGCGGTGCCGAAAGACTAATGATTGTGGACGCGGCTCGCAAGCGCATGTTTTCGCGCCGAGTGTGTATACTCCATCGAACATTGCTGTTCGGCGTTAGCAGCTGCGTCAAATGCAGATCCGATTCTGGGGAACACGCGGGTCGATCGCCAAGCCGGGCCAGTCCACGGTACGCTATGGCGGCAATACCTCCTGTGTCGAGCTGCGGACCGACTCGGGCACTCTCGTGGTGTTAGATTGCGGCACCGGCGCGCACGAGCTCGGCCGGCGCCTCGTGAGCCAGCACAATGCGGCCACGCGTGGCCACATCCTCATCAGCCATACGCACTGGGACCACATCCAGGGCATCCCGTTCTTCGAGCCGTTCTTCCAGCCGGGCGGGGAGTGGGACATCTACGGTCCCAAGGGCCTGCTACAGAGCATTCGCGAGACGCTGGCCGGGCAGATGGAGCACAACTACTTCCCGATCAGCGTCGAGAAATTCGGTGCGACCATTCGCTACCACGACCTCGTGGAAGGATCGTTCAACATCGACGACCTGCAGGTGGTTACTCAGTACCTGAATCACCCGGCCCTGACCCTGGGCTACAAGCTGCAGGCCGACGGCGCGACCGTGGTCTATTGCTGCGATCATGAGCCCAACGTGGTGGCCGCGGCCTCCGGCACCGCCGAGATCACCGGCCACGACAGCCGTCATGTCGAGTTCCTCTCCAGGGCGGATCTGGTCGTGCACGATGCGCAATACACCGCGCAGGAATACCCGGCCAAGATTGGCTGGGGCCACAGCACCGTTGAATACGTGGTGCGTGTTTGCCAGGCGGCGGCCGTGAAGCGGGTGGCGCTGACGCACCACGATCCGCTGCGCGATGACGACGCGGTGGATCGAATCGTCGAGAAACTCCGGCAGCAGGCCGCGGGGAAGGAGCCTCCGCTGGACATAGTTGGCGCCGCCGAAGGACTGGTGCTGCATGTCGCCGCCACCGGCAACGGTGCACTGGCCACATCCGCCGAGCAGTTCGCCGCCAAGACTAGCGTCGACGCCGCCACTCTCAGGCGCCCGGTGCTGCTGCACATCGCCGATAGCGGCGTACGGCGGCTGCTGGTCGAGGCGATCCGACTGGAGGGATTGCCAGAACCGGTTGAGTTTCTTAGCGGCACCACGCCGGATGCGATCGCCGCCGATCGCTACTCTTTGGCCCTCATTCAGCATGACCCGCCCACGGTTGAAGGATTGCGAATCGCCCAGCGGATTCAAACCGGCCAAAGCAACGCTGCGCTGCGCGTGCCCGTGGTTCTGGTGACCGCCGATCCCGAGCAGCAGGCGAGCCACGATGGGACACTAACCGATTGGCTGGTGGCGCCCTTCAGCCTGAGCTACGCCCGCACCAAGCTGCGTTTCTGGACCTTGCGGCTCGCTTGCCGTTGGGTGCGCGCGCGGTTGCCGGTGAACGAGACCAGGCGCATTGACGAACTTCACCGGCTCGCGGTACTCGATACGCCGGCAGAGGAACGCTTCGACCGGATCACGCGCATCACCGCCGCAACCCTGAATGTTCCCATCGCCCTCATCAGCCTGGTTGACCAGGATCGCCAGTGGTTCAAATCCTGCGTCGGCATTGACGCCAGCGAGACTCCCCGGGAAGTCGCATTCTGCGCGCACGCCGTACTGCAACGTGCCGACGTGATCGTGCCCGACACGCTGCTGGACGATCGCTTTGCCGACAACCCACTGGTTGTCGACGGACCGCGCATCCGATTTTACGCGGGCGCGCCCCTGCAGCTGGGGAACGGCGATTGCCTGGGGACGCTTTGTGTCGCCGACACGCGCCCACGCCTGCTGAGCGCCAGCGAGATGACCATGCTGCATGACCTGCGCGACATGGCACTGGAACAGCTCACGCGCTCCCGAGCGGGAGCGGCCTGAGCGCCGACCGAACAGGGGATACGCCTTGCAGTCCACACGCCTGACAAAGTTCATCCTGGCAGGGCTAATGCTCGGCATCGCCGTCGGCTTGTTTGTGTTCGAACTCCTCCCCCTGAGGGCGGCTGGCTTCGCCGCCGCCGCGGAGTTGCTCCCCGGTACTTTCCTGCGACTGATCAAGATGATCATTGCGCCGCTGGTGTTCGCGACACTGGTGACCGGCATTGCCAGGATGGGGGATCTGGGTACGGTTGGTCGCGTGGGAATGAAAGCGCTCGGCTGGTTCCTCTGTGCCTCCCTGCTGTCGCTGACGCTCGGCCTGGTGCTCGTCAACCTGCTCAAACCAGGCATGGCGATGCACATTACCCTGCCGGACAGCAACGCCCACGGCGAGCTTGTGGCCGGCGGCCTGACGCTCAAGGAGTTCATCGGTCACACCTTTCCGGTGAGCATCGCGGATGCCATGGCGCGCAATGAAATCCTGCAGATTGTCGTTTTTGCCCTGTTCTTCGGTACGGCTGCTGCCGCTCTGGGCGAACGTGCGCGCGCTCTGGTGGATGTGCTCGACGCAGTCGCGCATATCATGCTGAAGGTCACGAGCTACGTCATGCTGTTTGCGCCGCTCGCCGTGTTCGGCGCCCTGGCCGCCACCGTGGCCCAGCAGGGACTGGGCGTCATCCGCGTCTACGGTGTCTTCATGGGCGAGTTCTACCTTGCACTGCTGATACTGTGGGCTGCCTTGATCTCGGCCGGTGGACTGGTCATCGGTCGGCGCGTGCTGAATCTCGTGCGTGGCGTCCGTGATCCGCTGCTGCTGGCGTTTTCCACCGCCAGCTCCGAGGCCGCCTACCCGAAGACCCTCGAACAACTCGAGCGTTTTGGCTGCAGCAACCGCATTGCGAGCTTCGTGTTGCCGATCGGCTATTCCTTCAATCTTGACGGCTCGATGATGTACTGTACCTTCGCCAGCCTGTTCATCGCCCAGGCCTACGGCATTCACCTGTCGGCTGGTCAGCAGATCCTGATGCTGGCGATCCTGATGCTGACCTCCAAGGGGATGGCGGGCGTGCCGCGGGCTTCGCTGGTGGTGATTGCGGCCACGTTGCCGCAATTCAATATTCCCGAGGGCGGCCTGCTGCTGCTGCTCGGCATCGACCACTTTCTCGACATGGGCCGCTCGGCCACCAATGTGATCGGCAACAGCATCGCCGTCGCCGTGGTGTCCCGCTGGGAAGGCGAGCGGCCGTGACGGCACCAGTTGCCTCGGCATTGGCGGCCCGGCCAGTGCGGGCTGTACTGTTCGATCTCGACGGCACGCTCATCAATACCGAAGTGCACACGGACGCGACGGTAAGCGCCGTCGCGGCGCAATACGGCGTGGCCGGCTACAGCCTGCCGCATACCGAGACGCATGGCCGCACCTGGGCGCACGTCGCCGAGACGATCCGCGCGCAGACGGCGATCGCAGCGCCCGTTGCGGAACTCGCGGCCGCCATGCTTGCCTACTGGAACGCGGCGGTCACCGAAGTCAGGGAGATTCCGGGGGCGGCCCAGGCCATACGTGCCGCCGCGGCCAGCGGCTTGCGGCTTGGTGTCGTCTCCTCGAGTCCGCGCTCGGTGATCGACTATTTCATCGATAGGCTTGCCATTGGCGAGCACATTGCTCCGCAGGCCCGTATCGGCGGTGAAATGGTGCGCATCGGCAAGCCTGACCCGGAGGGCTTTCTGCTCGCAGCGCGGGCGCTCGGCGTTGAGCCCGCGGATGTGGTCATATTCGAAGACAGCAGGGCGGGCCTGCTCGCCGCGCGCGCTGGTGGCATGCGCTCCATGTTCATCACCTGTTGCGCCGCCGAGTTGCCCGAGAACACCATGCTGGCAAGCGCAAGATGTACCGACTATCAGAGCCTGCCGCCGACATTCTGGAGCGAGCTCGCGTCGGGCACCCTCGACCTCAGCGGAGAATCATACCCTTGAGCACGGAAAATCCCGCGCTGCTGCGCCGCTATCGCTCGCAGCTGTTCACGGCGACCTGGCTGTCCTATGCGGGCTTTTACCTGTGCCGCAAGGTATACGCGGTAGTTAAGCACCCGCTCAAGATCCAGTTCGGATTCGACGACGAGCAGATCGCCGTGCCCTGGACGATTTATCTCATCGCCTACATGCTCGGCCAATTCCTCGCCGCCTGGCTGGGCCGGCGCATGGAGAGCCGGCGCGTGCTGCTCTATGGCATGAGCATCGCGGCCGCCTGCAATGTGTTCCTGGGGTTTCTCGTCGACTCACAGCGAGCCAGCGTGTTCCTGTGGCTGTGCATCACCATGGGCATTCACGGCCTGGCGCAAGCGACCGGCTGGCCGCACAACGTCGCATTATTTGCCAACTGGACCCGGCGGTCTGAGCGCGGCACGCTGTTTGGCATCTGGGGTACCTGTTATCAGCTTGGCGCAGTCGCGGGCAAAGGCCTGGCTGGCTTCATGCTCGGCTGGCTCGGTCTGTCCTGGTCATTTTTCGGCTCGAGCATCCTGCTATTTGCCATCACCGTCGCCTTCGTGTTTCTCGCCCGCGAGCGGCCACAGGCGGTCGGCCTGACTCTGGCAGACGAGGCGGAGCCCGACGTCGTGGTACCCAATGCACGCGGCGCACCAGCGTTGCGCGAGGCGCCGTTGCCGCCAGGTTTTGTCAGTTCGATCGTCGCCATGGGCCTGATCTACTTCGGCTTCAAGTTCCTGCGCTATGCGCTGGACAGCTGGTCGGCCCTGATCCTCAGTGAGCACTTCGCATTGTCTGCCTCGGTCGCCGCCTATTTGTCGACGGCGTTCGACTGGATCGGGCTGCTTGGCGTGATCGCCGCTGGTTACTGGTCTGATCGCATCCCGGGTTCTCGCCGGACGCCGGTCATTTTCTACATGACTTGCGGCTGCCTCGCATTCACCTCCCTCATGTGGTTCATCGGCCTGTCGTCGCCGTTGATCTTCGTGGTGCTGCTGGGGTTGATTGGCTTCACCCAGCTGGGTCCCGACGCATTGCTGTCCGGCGCCTGCGCCATGGATATCGGCAGTCGCCGCCAGGCCGCGCTGGCAGCCGGCGTCATCAATGGTTTTGGCTCGCTCGGCCCCATATTGCAGGAGCCCTTGATCGGCTGGATGAAGGAGATTTACGGCCTGCATTCCGTATTCCTGCTGTTGGTGATGGTCGGCCTGGTGAGTACCGTGGCCACGGGCCTGCTGATGCGCTTCGAGCGCGGACGTGTGTAGGCGCAAGCGCGATTATCAGCGCTTGACGCCGGCCCGCTGGCCCGGCTTCATGAATTTGACCAGAACGCGCTGACCGATCAGGTAGGGCGTATGGTCCGCCGAGACCACCACTTCGACCACCCGCTCGTCGCTGGCCTCGTTGGCGCTGTCCGATTTCAATTTGCGCGCACCGAAGGTGGCGGCAATGCGGATGACGCGGCCAACCGAGGCCTTGGTTGGGTCGTCTTCCGAGGTAATTTCCGCTTCCTGGCCGACGCGCACGTCGGGTATGGCGCTCTCGACAATCTCGGCGCGCACGATGTGGGGCGTTGCGGGTTCCAGATCAAACATGTCGGAGACATTGAGGGTCGAGGCGCCAGCGCCAGGATTCGCATAGCGGCGGATGATCTTGCCGTCCATCGGTGCACGGATGATCGTCAGGTCTTCGCTGTATTCCGTCTGCGCCAACTGCGCGCGCGCTGTCTGCACGGCGGCCTGCTGGATGCCAAGCTGCGCCTGGGCCGTGGCCACGGCGTCGCTGGCCTGGTCGAGCTGCTGCTGCGAAATCAGATTCGTGGCCGCGAGGTGCTTGAGCCGCTCGTGCTCGCGCTGGGCCGCCCTGATACTCACCAGCGTCAGGGCGATCTGGCTCTCCGCCTGTGCCACGGCCGCGGCAGCGCTGCTGACGGCCAAGCGCGTATCATCATCCTCCTGTCGGGCCAGCACCTGACCCTTGCGAACCCGATCACCCTCCTGCACCAATACTTCCCTGATTACGCCGGCGCGGCGCGCCGCCACTTCGACCACACCACCCTCGATGTCCACCTTGCCGTTGGCAATGGTCGCGTAAGGCGAGGGTGGCACGGTAGCGGTGGCCTGGCCGCCGGGCGCGCCTGGATGACAGGCGGCGAGCGACAGGGCCATCACCACCAGTGCGGCGATCGTCGGGGTGGCGCGTTGGCGAATCATGGTTTGCATCCGGTGTAGCCTGTGCGTCAGTGCGGCGGGGGATCGGAAATCATCCGGTCGTTGAGTATCTTTCCGTCTTCCATCTGGATGATGCGGTCCGCATGCGCCTCGAGCCGCGGGTCGTGCGTGACGACGATGATCGCCGCGCCCCGCTCCCGTGCGGCCTGATGGAGCAGCTTGATCACGACCTGGCCATTGACCGAATCGAGCGCCGAGGTGGGCTCATCGGCAAAAATCAGCGCTGGCGACTTGGCCAGTGCGCGCGCGATCGCGACCCGCTGCTTCTCGCCACCAGAGAGTTCCGCCGGCCGCTGGTGCAAGCGCTGGCCGAGGCCGACCGTTTCCAGCACCGCCGTCGCGCGCGCGCGCGCCTCGTGCTTACCGACGCCGCAGTACCGCAGTATCTGCACCACCTGCTCAGTGGCGTCCAGCGATGGAAATAGATTGAAGCCCTGAAAGATGAACCCACAATGATCGAGGCGGAAGCGGTCGACCTTGCCCGCGCTCTTGCCCCACAGGTCTTCGCCCAGCGCCAGCACCTCACCCTCGTCGGGCTTCATCAGCCCGGACAGCGCGGCGATCAGCGTCGATTTGCCCGAGCCCGAGGGGCCCATGACCATGGTCACCTGGCCGTGGTAGGCCGTGAAGTCGACGTTTTTCAGCACCTGCTGGCGAGTCTTGCCTATTTTGTAGGCCTTGCTCAGGCCACGGGCATCAATGGCGAGTGCGCTCATCGCAACAGATCCGCCGGCTGGCTCTTCTTTAGTATGCCAAGCGACAGAGCGCCGGAAAGAATGGCGATGATCAGCAGCGTGATCGCGACCGGGACATCGATGAACAGCGGAAAGTCCATGGGCACGCCCGTTGCCCTGGCCAGCAGCCAGACCAGGCCGGTGAGCGCCGCGGTGAGCAGGAGCCCGGCGACACCGACCCACAGGCTCAGTTCCATGACGATCAGTCGCAGACTCCCCATCGAGACACCGAGCGCGCGCAGGCTGGCAAACTCCTTGATGTTGGCGAGTATGGCTCCCTGCAAGGTTTGCCAGGTGATGACGATGCCGATGAAGGCACCGACCACCACCGCAAAGCCGATCATGACGACGATGCCGCCTTCCTTGAGCATCGATTTCTGGCTGACCTTGGACAGCTCTTCACGCGACCAGGCCTTGTACTGACCCTTGCCCATGACGTTCAACTCGGCGGCCACCTGACGGGCCTGGCCGGGATTCCTGATCTTCACCACGAGTGCGCCGACGCGCGGGCCGTCATCGGAAAGGTGCAGCAACTTCGCCGTCTGGGTCGATACGAACACCATGGCATTGAACATCGACGGGTAACCGGAGGTCGTGGCGCGCACCCAGACCGAATTGCCGTTCATCTTGGCCCGATCTCCAACCCGTACGCCCAGCTTGCCAAGACTGGATCGGTCAACGATGACCGCAAAGGGCTCCTGCAGCGCCTGAATCAGCTCCGCGCTAAAATCGCTGGGCATCGTGACCGCCCCCGGAACCGGGTCGATGATGATGACCTGCACGCCGCTGCCCTTGGCAGCCTGCCCGTCCTTCGGGAAGTTGGACCAAAAGGCAAAATTGATATTCAGCGCCTCGACCTCGAGCACGCCTGAATGCCGGTAGATTTCCGGGATATTTCGGCGCGGCTGGCCGGCATCGTTGCCGAACAGGCTGTCCGCGTCTGGCGGCAGGATCATGACCTCCGCCGGGGAGCGATCGACCGTAGCAGTGAACGACTTGCTCATGCCCATGAACATGCCGGTCATCGCCAGCACCAGCAAACCCGCCACCGCGAGCGCAATGACCGCAGCGAGGTAGCGGCGCCATTCGTAAATCAGGGTGGACAGGGCCAGGGTCAACGGGTAACGCCTTCATGTCAGCACCCGCTGCCGCAGGTTCATGGCCACAGCATACAATGACCTCGGGGGATCCTCCGAGTTCCCGGAACCGGGGCCAGTTCCGGCGCTGATCCCGTTAAGCAGAGCGACGCGCGAGATGGCAGCCGCCTGCCGCTTGCGGTAGGCTCGGAGCAGAGCGATGAATTCCGCCGAAAATCAAACTGATCCCTTGACCTGCACTGCCGCATCGCGCATCGCCCTGGGGCGCAGCGGCATCGAGGTGGCCCCGTTGGGTTGGGGTATGTGGCGCTTCGCCGGCGCCGATCCCGCCACGGCGCGGCGTCGCATTGAGGCCGCGCTGGAAATTGGCTGCACTCTGTTTGACACGGCCGATATCTACGGCTACAGCACGCCCGACGGCTTTGGCGGGGCAGAGCGGCTGCTGGGCCAGGTATTGCGTCCAACGCCTGCGCTGCGTGATCGCATGGTGCTTGCGACCAAGGCCGGCATTACTCCGCCGCTCCCGTACGACTCGAGTGCCGCCTACCTGGTGCAGGCCTGCGAAAATTCCTTGCAGCGATTGGCGACCGACCGCATCGACCTGTTTCAGATTCACCGGCCCGATCTGCTCACGCACCCCAGTGAAGTGGCGGCGGCGCTGGAGCGCCTGCGGCGTGCAGGCAAGATACGCGCCGCAGGGGTGTCCAATTATTCGGCCATGCAACTCGACGCGCTGTGCCAATACATGCCGTTCCCGCTGGCCTCGAGCCAGCCGGAATTCTCGGCCCTCGCCATCGAGCCGTTGTCAAATGGCGTGCTCGATGCGGCCATGCGCCATCGTCTCGCGGTGCTCGCCTGGTCGCCGCTCGCGCAAGGCCGGCTCGGCCTGGCCGCCGGCACAGCAGGCGACCTGCGCGCGACGGCGGTTATCGCCGCTCTCGATCGGGTCGCCGCCCGCGCCTCCGTGCCGCGGACGGCGGTCGCCTACGCGTGGGTGATGGCGCATCCTGCGCGACCCGTAGCGCTGATCGGCAGCCAGAATCCCGCCAGAATCTACGAAGCGGCTGCTGCCTACGCGGTGCGGCTCGGGCGCCAGGAGTGGTACCAGATCCTGGAGGCCGCACGGGGGGAACCGCTACCTTGAGGGCACTCTAGGCCGATGGATCTACGACGCGCCGACCGTGGCCCCTGGCGCGCCGCTCCGGATTTCCGCCGGGCGATTCCAACCCCGGCGCTCTGGCGCGCCGGCGCCCAGTGGCGCGACGGTCCACGTAATAGACGTGCGGACACAGGCTGTCCGCCGCATCACAGGCGGCCACCGGCTTGGCTGGAGACGTTGGCGGAATCCAGCGCAACGCCGCAGGACTGACCGACAGCTCCGCGCGCCGATCGGCCGCTGGGGCCACCAGTCCATTGCTCAGGGCATAGCGGGTAAGATCCGCCACGTTGTGCAATCCGAGCTTGCGCATCAGGTTGGCGCGATGCTTTTCCACGGTCTTCACGCTCAGATGCAGTCCCAACGCCATGCGCTTGTTGCACTTGCCGGACGCGACCAGGCTCAGCACCTCGCGTTCGCGACTGGTCATTTTGCGCCGCGCTGTCGACGCCGTTGCAAACTCATCTCCCGGCTTGCTCGCGCGCAGGCGGGCGGTAGCGATCGCGCAGAGGTGCCGATTTCCGCTCGCAACAGCGCGCAGACCCGCCACCAGGTCACGGCTCATGCCACGCTTCACGATATAGCCGCGCGCACCCTGCCGGAGGGCGGCGCGGATTTCGCGCGCGGAATCCCGATGGCTGAGCGCGACCAGGCGTGAGTTTGGAAATGCGGCTCGCAGCCGGGCGACCCCGGCGGCGGCACCAGCGTCCGGCAGGTCGACTTCGGCGACGATCATTTCCGGCGACATCGATGATGCCAGGCGTTCGGCGTCGGCGATTGAGGCAGCCTCGCCAATCAACTCAAAATCCGGCTGGGCGCCAATTAGCTGGGCCAGGCTTTGGCGCTGGTCGGTGGCGCCATCTACCAACAATATCCGTGCGGCATCAGCCCAACTGCGCAACTGTGCATCCTTCGCGGGAAGTCCTGGCTACCCCGTAGCGTGCGCGCGCAGCAGCGATATTTCTATCGTGGATAGTACCAAGCCAGGTTGCGGTGTACGTAACCCGCCACAGGCGTAAGCGCGGTACCATCGGTGCGCGCTCTAATGATCGGCCGCGCGCCGCCCGTATGCCGGAGAACGGCGTTCCTGGATTCCAAGACTCGAAGCACAGGCGCCGGTCCCGATGCGACGGTGCCCAAGCCTGCGTCGGTCCAGGTAGTAGCGATGGGGACATGCACAGCTGGAGGCGGCGCAGGCTGGCACGGGCGCTGTCGTGGCCGCAGGCGGCACCCAACGGACAGCCGCGTTAACGGCGTTAATGCTGCCTGCCGGCGTCACCACCAGATCATTTCGCAGCGCGAAGCGCGTCAAATCGGCCACGTTGTGCAGCTCGAGCTTGCGCATCAGGTTGGCGCGATGCTTTTCAACGGTCTTGACGCTCAACTGAAGTTTCGCGGCCATCCGCTTGTTGCATTGCCCGGATGCAATCATCGTGAGCACCTCTCGCTCGCGGCTGGTGATTCCGCGCCGTGAGGTTGCGGCAGTTTCCGGGTTGCCGACACCGCCATTGGTGGGGCGGCTGGCACGCAGGCGGGCCGTTGCTACCGCGCACAAATGCCGCTCACCGCTGGCTACCGCACGCAGACCAGCCAAAAACGCGAGCTTGGTTCCGTGCTTGACGATGTATCCACGTGCGCCATGCCTGAGCGCGGCGCGGATATCGCGGGCGGAGTCCAGATGACTGAATGCGAGTACCCGCGCCCTGACAAAGGCGGCGCGCAACCGTGATACGCCCGCGGTGTCGCCGTCATCGGACAATTCCAGCTCGGCGACGATCAGATCCGGGGACAGCGATGGGGCGAGGCGCTCTGCATCGGCGACCGTATCGACTTCACCGACCATCTCGAAGGCGGGCTCGCGCGCAATGAGCTGAGCCAGGCCATTGCGGAGCGGCGACGCACGATCGATCAACAACACTCGTAACGTATTCATCGTGACTGCGACTCATTCCCACAAATTGTGATTGAAGCAGTCTAGGTTTGCGCAATTAAACAATGCTTAAGCGCCCAGTTAGGCGTGCATATCTGACAGTGACCGGGTTCACACTTCTCGCAAAACGTCTGCGCTCGACGTGCAGGTACTGCTCGCGCTGAGCCTCATGCACCGCAACTCGGCGAGCCAGGATCCCGCACTCTTCTAATAGGAGAGCTCGCATGACCGCAGGATCGTCATGCGACATAACTCAATGGGGCGCGGCACCCACAGACAGTTCGACCACCACTGATGAAGATGCGGCCCAGCTCAATTGGACATGGATGTCTGACTCTCGATTTTGTGCAGATCAACCGTCTCTCGGCCGAGCAGGCCGGGATTTCGACCCGCAAGGGTCACCGGGATATAGGGGATACTCAGTGAATACGATCAGTAAGGGCAGGCCAAGCGGGTTCCGCCTGACGTTTGGTTCGACTCTCATCATTGCTGCTTTGGCAATGGTGCTCATCCAGGCCGCACACGCTGGCGCAGGCTGGGGCGATACCACGAATGTCGCGCCAGATCCCGCCATTTCTGCATCCGCCGGGATCGATCCCGCTACCGGCCTGCCGATCATGAAGGTACGCACCTATTACGCGAACAGCCCGCAAGGCATACAGGTCGATGCGATTACCGGCGCGGCGCGCGACACCGGCACGGCCTTGCGCAAGTTTGTCGATGCGCTGCCAGGCCTGGCGGCTCCGGGAGGCGGGGGCATCACGATCGCCCAACCCGACCCGAACACCTATCCGGGTTCGGACTACTACGAAATCGCGGTGGTCGAATACGCGCAACGCATGCACAGCGATCTGGCCAAAGCCACGACGCTGCGCGGTTACGTGCAGATCGATCCGGTCGCGACCGATGCGAATGCACTTCTGACCAATGGCGCGACTGCGCCGGCCGGGAGCCTGGCGGTGCCGCTGCTGAATCTCGATGGCACGCCAGTGCTGATTTCCCGCCCCCATAACAACGACGGCACCTTTGTCCAGGTGCCTGCCTACGCATTCGATCACCCGAACTACCTCGGCGCGACCATCGTCGCGACCCACGACCGGCCGACCCGCGTCAAGTTCTACAATGGCCTGCCTGCGGGCCATGGCGCGGTGGATCCCGCCACGGGACTGTGGCGCCGCAATGGCGACCTGTTCATCCCGGTTGATCACACGCTGTTTGGCGGCGGCGATGGCCAGACGCAATTGCCGGTTGGTCGCGACATACTGTGTGGCGATGTGCTGTCGGGCCCCAACAATCCGGGCGACCCGACCCTGAGCGCTTGCGCCGGCAGCCTCGGCATCCCGAACGCCGATGGAACCCTGACTCCGCCGGGCTACGTCCACGTGCCCGCGTTTGCGCAGTACACCGAGAACCGCGAAGAGCTGCACCTGCACGGCGGCGACAACCCATGGATTTCCGACGGTCATCCGCACCAGTGGATCGCGCCGGCTGCTGACGAGCTCTCGGCTGTCGACGCCAATTACAGGCGTGGCGACATCGCTTACAACGTGCCCGACATGCCCAATCCCGGCCCGGGCGCTGTGACCTACTTCTGGCCGAACGGACAGTCCGGTCGCCTGATGTTCTACCACGACCACGCCACCGGCCTGACCCGCCTGAACGTGTACGCCGGCACGGCGTCAGGCTACCTGCTGACCGATCTGAGCGAGCGGGCGCTGAACAGCTACGCCCCAGGTGGGGAAATTCCGCTCGTGATCCAGGACAAGACCTTCGTGCCCAAGGACATCGCCACCGAAGATGCCAAGTGGGACCTGAATCATTGGGGCCAGGAGGGCGACCTGTGGTTCCCGCACGTCTACGAGACCAACCAGGATCCGCTGTCGGCCGACGCCACCAATCCGGTCGGACGCTGGGACGGCGCCTCGTTCTTCTGGCCCGTGTTCCCGCAGACCTACGCCACGCCGGATGGCAGCTACAGCAATCCGTCGACGACGCCCGAAGCCTTCATGGATACGCCCATCGTCAACGGCATGGCCTATCCCGTGCTGCACGTCGCGCCCACGACCGTGCGCTTCCGCATTCTGGGCGTCGGCAATGATCGCCTGCTGAATCTGAATTTTCTCGTGGCAGACCCGGCGCAGGTGCCGGTCGCCCAGGATCCGGCCCGGCCGCCGGCCCTCAACACCGAAGTCAAGATGATTCCCTTCAACAGCCCGAATGGCCCGACTTCCGTCAGCTACGCCTGCCCGGATGGTTCGACGGTGGGGCAGCGCGTCGGCGACATCAATCCCAACGGCACGGTCAAGCTCGCCGGCTGGACTGAGTCCGGTCCGAGCTCCGCCCCCGGGGCGGTGACCTACTACAACAACTCCTTCCCTTGTTCGGGCGGACTGACGGGCACCGGCTGGGGCCAGGCGGACAACCGCCCGGGCGGCGTGCCGGATCCGGGCCTCGCCCTGGATCCAGTCACCGGCCTCTACGCGCCGACGCTCACCGGGCCGGACATCGTCCGCATCGGTAACGAGGGCGGCCTGTTCCAGGCGCCGGTCGTGATTCCGACCACGGTCATGGACTATGAATACAACAAGCGCTCGGTCACGGTGCTGAACGTGCTCGAGCGCGGACTGTGGCTCGGACCCGCCGAGCGGGCCGATGTCATGGTCGATTTTTCCGCCTACGCGGGCAAGACGCTGATTCTATATAACGACTCCGGCGCACCGGTGCCGGCAGGCGATCCGCGCATCGACTACTACACCGGCGACGGTGATCAGACCGGTGCCGGCGGCGCCCCGAACACGGTGGCGGGCTACGGCCCCAATACCCGCACGATCATGCAGGTCATCGTGGATCCCGCCCCGGTTGGCGCTCCGCTGGACGCGTCGCCCACAGGACAGTTGGCCATCGACATGCTGGCCGCCTACAAGGCCACTCAACCGCTCCCCGTGGTGCCCACGCCGGAATACGCGCCGGTGCTCGGCGCTGGCGCGAACGCTCCATACGAGCACATCTACACCGGCTCGATTTACCTGAACAAATACAGCGCGCTGACGTTCCCGGCAGCCGCCGACGTGTTCAAGTACACGCCGGCGCCGGTTTGCAGCACGACCGCGACCTGCCGCACAGCATTGACCGCGATGCGCCAGGCGCCCGGCGCGGGGCTGGTGACTTCGGTGATCGGCCAACCGGTCAGCGCCTACGTCGAAAGCAAGGCGATCCAGGAATTGTTCGAGACCGACTATGGCCGCATGAATGCCACGCTGGGTGTCGAACTGCCGTTCACCAACGTGACCATCCAGACGACCATACCGCTGGCCTACGTAGACCCGGCCACCGAGACCATCGCCAATGGCGAAACCCAGTTCTGGAAGATCACGCACAACGGCGTGGATACCCATCCCGTGCACTTCCACTTCATCAACGTGCAGGTGATCAACCGCATGGGTTGGGACGGCACCATCAAGTCGATTCCGGCCGACGAGGTAGGCTGGAAGGAAACCGTCAAGATGCATCCGCTCGAGGACCTCATCGTTGCGGTGCGCGCCAAGACCGCGCCACCGACTCCCTTCGGCATGCCGCACAGCTTCCGCCAGCCGGCGCCGAACCAGTTGCCGAGCGACAACCACGGCATTACGCAGATTGACCCGGCCACGGGTAATGCGCCCGCCGCCCCGTACACCAATGCGGCCGTGGACTACTTCTCGGAATACGTCTGGCACTGCCACATCCTCGGGCACGAGGAAAACGACTTCATGCGTCCGTTCATCTTCAAGGCCCAGGAAGTCGTGTCGGCAGCGCCGGTGCTGAACAGCGTGAATACGGTGCCCACCGGACTCCAGGCGGCCTGGACCGACCCGACCCCAATTCCGGCCGTACTGACGGCCTACAATCCGATCACCAATCCGGCCGGGTTCCTCGGCAATCCAAACAACGAGATTGGCTTCCGCGTCGAGCGCGCCAATTCCGACGGTACCGCAATCACGGGTGCCTACGCGGCCCTGTCGACCAACCTGCACACCTACAACCCGATCACCTTGCCGGTGAACGCCGCGGCGAACGCCACGACGTACATCGATCCCGTAGTCTCGGGTGGTGTGGCGCTGCCGACGCCGGCGGCGCCGGTGTTCGTGAGCTGGAACGCGACCTCGGTCACGCTCACGCTCCCTGCTCTCCCTTCTGGCGGGACGAGCTTCACCGTGTACCGCGACGGCGCGCTGCTCGCCGCCAACCAGCTGCCCGGGCCTTTCGTCGACTCTACGGCGGTGCTGGGCGGCAATTACAGCTACACGATCATGGCGGTCGCCCCTGTCACGACCGGGGCCAGCTACTACGCCTACCGCGTCATCGCGGTGACCGCCGCGGGCGATTCCGTGCCGTCCAACTCGATAATCACCGCCGCAGCAGCGGCGGTCAATTCGGCGCTGTCGCCAGCTGTCGCGGTACTGATGCCGCCGGCGGCCCCCACAGGCGTCACCGTGACCAACCCCACGGTCAGCTCGCTCCAGGTCAACTGGCCCGCCGCACCGGCGACCCAGTTGGTGACGAGCTATCTCGTGTCCACCAACGGGCAGGCGCCGATTGCGGCCACTTCGCCTGACATCGTTGGGCTCCTCGCCGCGAATACCAGCTACTCGTTCACGGTCGCGGCTGTGAATGCGACGGGCACCAGTGCACCGTCGGCGCCTGCGGCCGGCATGACGCTGCCGGCGGCGCCCAGCGCACTCACGCTCGGTGCGGTGACCAGCACGACTGTTGACTTGAGCTGGACGGCTCCGACCAACGCCACGGGCCTCGCCTATGTGGTGCAGGTCGTACCTGCCAGCGGCTCCTTCACCGGCACGGTGGCCTACACCGGTGCAGCGGCCGTCGTGAGCGGACTGCTCCCGACCACGAGCTATTCGTTCACGGTGGTCGCGAGCAATGTCGCGGCCGCCGCGGCCGCCGGTGTCGCTGGCGGTGGCCTGAGCGCGCCGTCGAACGCCGTCACCGCGCTGACACTCGCCGGTCCCCCGACCGGGCTGACGGTCACGGCCATCACGCTCAACAGCGTGTCGCTCAGCTGGACCGCACCGGCTGGTGCGGCCGGCGTCACCTATCAGGTGAACGTCACGCCCGCGCTGGGCACCGTGGCCTACACCGGCACCACTGCAGTGGTGAGCGGTCTGGCCTCGAATGCAAGCTACGCGTTCACGGTGGTGGCGATCAATGCCGCCGCGGTTGCGAGCCCGCCGTCGAATCAAGTGAACGCGCTGACACTGCCCGACGTATCGGGCACTCCGGTCGTAGGCACGATCACGGCCAGCAGTGTCGCCCTGACCTGGGCGGCTCCGGTGGGCGGTGCGGCCAGCTACCTGGTCGAGTACAGCACAACCGCGGCGTTCACGCCGGCCACGAGCTTCTCGCAGCCCGCACCCACGACGAGCGCCACGGTTACGGGCCTGACTGAGTCGACGACCTACTACTTCCGCGTGGTTGCCGGCAACAGCACGGGCAACGGCCTGCCCTCAGTTGCCGTGCAGGCAACGACTCTCATCGGGATTCCGCTGGCCCCCACGGGTCTTGTGTTCTCGAACGTGACGGCCACCACGGTGACGGCCGGCTGGACGGCCCCGACCGGCGCGACCAGTTACGACGTGACGGTGAACGGTGGAGCGGTGACCAATCTGGTCTCACCGATCGACGCCCTCACAGGCCTCACCGGCAACACGGCTTACGCGTTCAACATCCTGGCGCGCAATGCGTCGGGTGTGAGCGCCACCGCGCTGACCGGCAGCCAGATGACACTGCCGGCCGCTCCGGGTACTCCGCTGGTGAGTGCGATCACACCATCGAGCATGGTCCTGACCTGGGCGGCTTCGACGGGCGGTGCGGCGACCTACTCGGTCCAGTACAGCACAACGATTGCGTTCACGACGTTCACCAGCATCACTCAGCCGGCGGCCAGCGCTACCGCAACGGTA
This sequence comes from uncultured Gammaproteobacteria bacterium, assembly GCA_963811485.1. Classification (GTDB taxonomy): domain Bacteria; phylum Pseudomonadota; class Gammaproteobacteria; order Steroidobacterales; family Steroidobacteraceae; genus FEN-1191. The sequence goes on along the minus strand of CAWERO010000004.1, from coordinate 19,561 downwards.
ACCGGCCTGACTGCGTCAACGCCTTACTTCCTCCGCGTGGTGGCCGGTAATGCGGCGGGGAGCAGCCTGCCCTCGGCCACGGTCACGGCGACGACACTCGCGGCCATTCCGCTGGCACCCACTGGGCTGGTGTTCTCCAACGTTACGGCCACGACGGTGACCGCCAGCTGGACGGCCGCTGCCAGCGCGACCAGCTATGACGTGAGCGTGAACGGTGGCGCGGTGACCAACGTGACCACGCTGACCCGCGCCCTCACGGGCCTCACCGGCAACACGGCGTACGCCTTCAATATCCTGGCGCGCAATGCGTCCGGTGTGAGCGCATCGGCGCTGATCGGCACGCAGCTGACGCTGCCGGCGGCTCCGGGCACTCCGGTGGTGGGTACGAGAACCGCCAACAGCGTGGCCCTGACCTGGGCAGCGCCTGCCGGAGGTGCGACGACCTACTCGGTGCAGTACAGCACCAACGGGTTCGGCACCTGGGTCACGACGACTGCTGCCGCGGGCACTGCCCGTACGGTGACTGGCCTCGCGGGCGGGGTGCTCTACTCCTTCCGCGTGGTGGCCAACAACGCGACCGGCACCGGCCTGCCCTCGGGCGCAGTCAATGCAACGACGCTCCCGGGCATTCCGCTCGCGCCCACGGCGCTGGTCTTCTCGAACGTGACGGTCAGCACCGTGACGGCGAGCTGGACGGCCTCTGCGGGTGCGACCAGCTATGACGTCAGCGTGAATGGCGCCGCGGCCGTCAACGTGGCCACGCCGACCCGTACCCTCACGGGCCTGACCACCAACACGACCTACGCGTTCAGCATCCGGGCGCGCAACGCGGCTGGCCTGAGCGCCGCGGCGCTCACGGGCAGCGTGGTGACGCTGCCGGGGGCTCCGGGCACACCGGCCGTCGGTGCGGTCACCTACTCGAGCGTGGCACTGTCCTGGGCGGCTCCGGCGCGCGGCGCGGCGACCTACACGGTGCAGTACGGCACCAGTGCTACGTTTGCGACCTTTAGCAGCACCACGCCGGCTGCGGCTGCGAACGCGACGGTGACGGGCCTGTCCGGCTCGACGCGGTACTACTTCCGCGTCGTGGCGAACAATGCCAGTGGCAGCGGCGCGTTCTCGGCCAGCGTCAATGTGCTGACGCCGCTGGCGCCTCCGGCCGCGCCGGTTCTGGGCGCGGTCACGGCGACCAACGTGACGCTGAGCTGGCCGGCGGCCGCGGGCGCGACGAACTACACGCTGTATCGCAACGGCGTGGTGGTCTCGACCGGCCTGACAACGACACGCACGCAGACCGGGCAGGTCGCGGGCAACGCCTACAGCTTCACGCTGACGGTGACTACGGCTGCGGGCACCACGCCGCAGTCGGCCGCGACGGTGGCGACCACGCTGCCGCCGCGCCCGGCCGCACCGACCGTGTCGGCTGCGGGTAACACCGCGGCGAATCACCGGCTGACCGTGACCGTGCCGGCCAGGCCGGCGACCGCGACGGCGACGATCACCTACACGATCCGCTACCAGCGCCGTGCCACGGCGGCCGCGGCCTGGGGCGCGGTGACGGTGATCCAGACGGGTGTCGCGGCGACCGCGGCGGCGCAGCCGCTGCCGCTGACCATGCCCTCGGCGGGTCAGTACCGCTTCAGTCTGGTTGCGGTTGATGCGGGCGGCTCGTCCGCCGCCAGCCCCAACAGCGCAACGGCGACCTCGTTGTAAACGCCAGGGGAAAAGCGCCGGCGTCAGTGATGTACTGGCGCCGGCGCCGGCTCGAGGCAGAATGGAGATCCACGTCTTTTTTCAGGTGTGCGTATGAAGATGCGATGGACCGTGCTGGCGATTGCTGCCCTGATGTCGGCGGGCGCCCGGGCGGACGAGGCGTCGGCTTTCAAGGACCGGACCGAGCAGGAGAGCTACGCCATCGGCGCCCAGACCGGACGCACCCTGAAGAAGGACAACGTCGATATCAATGTCGGGCAGCTGATCCGCGGCCTGCAAGATGGGTTGGGCGGCGGGAAGCTGCAGATGAGCGAGCAGGAATTGCGCGCTGTGATGAGCCGGGTGCAGCAGGATCTGCACAGGAACATGGTCATCAACCGCCGTGCGGCGGGTGAACACAATCGGGAACTGGCCGCTTCGTTCCTGGCCGAGAACGGCAGGAAGGCGGGCGTGATCACCACGCCGAGCGGCCTGCAGTACCGGGTGGTCAGGCCGGGCAGTGGCCGCAAGCCCGTGCTCGGCAGCACCGTCATGGTGAACTTCCGCGGCACGCGTCTCGATGGCTTCGAGTTTGACGCCTCGGAGGAGGGCAAGCCGGCCACGATGGTCGCGGCCCAGACCATTGCGGGCTGGAAGGAGGCCCTGCAATTGATGTCTGTTGGGGCGAAGTGGCAGCTCGTGGTGCCCTCGAACCTGGCCTACGGGGAGCGCGGCAGCGGCGCCGACATCGGACCGAACCAGCTGCTGCTGTTCGACCTGGAACTGGTCGATGTCAAAGAGTGATGCACACAGCGCGTCACGCGCCGGACTGCTGGCGCTGCTCGGGTTGTGCCTGACCGGAGCAGCGCTTGGCGCGGATGATGTCGCGGCCGGGCGCCGCATCTATGAACAGGGCCTGCTGCCGGACGGCACCGCGCTGACGGGTAGGCGCTGGGACAGCGCTGTGGTCTCCGGCTCCCAGGCCGCCTGCGTCGCCTGCCACAAGCGCAGCGGCATGGGTACGGTAGAAGGGGACATTCAGGTGCCGCCGATTACCGGCAACGCGCTGTTCGGCACCGGCGACAAAGTGATCGCCAACATGGATCCGCGTTCGGGCAAAGCCTTCAACCGGGCTCACCAACCCTATACCGACGAATCAGTGGCACGCGCCATGCGCAGTGGTATGCGTGGCGACGAAAACCGCATGCACGTGCTGATGCCACGTTACAACCTGCGCGATGGCGAGATGAAATCCCTGCTCGCTTACCTGCGTCAGTTGTCCGCGACCTGGTCGCCGGGGGTCAGCGCTACTCTGATCCGGTTCGCCACCGTCATTACGCCCGAGGTGACAGCGCAACGCCGCGCGATGTTCACCGACATGGTGCACAAGATCGTGGCGCAGAAGAACGGCAGCACGGCAGTTGCGGGAAGCCGAAAAACGCGCCATCACATGGCTTCCGCCGCCGAGCTGGTGCTCGGCACTGAGCGCAACTGGGCCATCGACGTCTGGGAACTGAAGGGCGCGCCGGAAACCTGGACGCAGCAGCTGGATGAATTCTATGCCCGGCAGCCGGTGTTTGCCCTGGTCTCCGGTCTGGGTGGAGAAGACTGGGGCCCGATCGATGCCTTCTGCGATCGGCAAGCCGTGCCCTGCTGGTTTCCCAGTGTCGATCTGCCTCCCAAGGCAACACCGGCCTACAGCATCTATTTCAACCGTGGTGTGACACTGGAGGCCGAGGTGCTTGCCAACCACCTGACCGGACTCGGGACGAGGACGCCAAGGCGCCTGTTGCAGGTGTTTCACGACGATACCGTCGGCCGTGGCGCCTCCGGTGCCCTGGCCGCGTCCCTGGCTGCATCGACGATCACCGTCCGGAACCTGCCGCTCGTAGGCAATAGCGCCAAAGCACTGCGGACAGCGCTGGGGGATCTTTCAGCGGACGACGCAGTTATGTTCTGGATGCGACCTGCCGATGTCTCGCTGCTGGATAGCCTTCCGGCTCCGCACGCCGCAATGTTTTTTTCCGCCAAACTGGGCGGCGCTGATCTTGCCGCAATTCCGCAGGCATGGAAGCCGGCGGCGCGGTTTGTCTATCCGTACGAATTGCCTGAACTGCGTGCGGCCAACCTGGCGTATTTCAAGGCCTGGATGAACCAACGCCATGTGCCTATGGTCGACGAGGCCACGCAATCAGAGGTTTACTTCGCTTTCGCATTTCTCACCGACACGATTACCGACATGCTCGACAACCTGTACCGCGACTACCTGATCGAGCGCGCTGAGACCATGATCAGCCGCCGCGAGGGGAGCAAGGCCGAAGCGGAGTATTACAGCAGCACGCAGAGCCACGTGCGCACCCATTCCCAGTTGGCGGACGGATCCATCGCCACAATGCCGGATTCAACGGAAGCCGCCGGCCTGCGGGCGTTGCGGCTGGCAGGCACCTCATTCCACAAGCGCGAGGGCACCTCGGTGTATCCCCGCCTTGGGCTGGGGCCCGGGCAGCGTTTCGCATCCAAGGGCGGCTACATTGCGCATATCGCCGCAGGTGGAGCAATGGTAGCTGACAGCCGCTGGTCGGTGCCTTGAATCCCGGTATTCTCGTTCGTTTTGTATTGGAGTAGTCCCATGAATAATGCCACGCTCAGAATCCTGTTGGCCGCGGCCTCGTTGTGTGGCGCCGCCGGCCTCGCCCGCGCGGAGACTGTGGTATTTGCCTGCACCGCTTCGAACGGAGCAGTGACGTTTACCAATCACCAGACCGGCGACAACTGCGAAAAGCTCCTGTCGGGACCGGACTTGGCCCCGGCGGCCGACACCGCGCTCAAGGCACCGGTCGATCCGGTGGTAGTCGCGGAAAGCGCCCCGCCCGCCCAGCAGGAGGCGCCCGTTGCAACCCCCGCGGTCGCAGTAGCACCCCGCGCCACGCGCGCGCCGCGCGGCCCGCTGATTCAACCGCCGGCCGTGATGCAGCAGCCGCGAAATGCCCTCGAGACCCGCCTGGCGCAGCTTCGTGCTTCGGCGATCCAGCAGACCAACGATGCCTACCTTTCGGGTCAGCAGCCGGCCGGCGTCAATCGGGCGGTGAACCGGCGCTATCTGATGATCAGTCGCGCCGACTATCAGGCAGCGAACGGCGTTACCCCGTAGCCTGCGGGCAGGGCGATTCGCCGCACGGCCGTTGATCCGGCGGGGTAGAGTGGGCCACCGGGAGAGACAATCAGGCACGTGTTTACAGGAGAGTGGAAATGCTCAGGCACTTTCTCATGGCTGCATTCTTGACCAGCGCATCGCTGTCGTGCGCGGCTGGCGAAACCAAAGGTGACGAGGTCGCGGCGCCGGCGGCGTCCGCACCCGCAAAGCAAGCAGCGCCCGCGGCACCGCGGACGCACCGGCAGGCTCGGGCCCAGCGGCGGGAATGCAACCGGCGCGCCGACGTCGCCAAGGTGGCCGGAGAGGCCCGCAAGAAATTCATTGTCAAGTGCGAGCGCGAAAGCTAACGGCGGTCAGCCGCAGCAGTCGCGGAAAACCAGTGCTTAATTAGCCGCCGGGGTTGCCGTCGGCCTCGCTGACACGGAACCCGACGGTGATCCGTGCGCCACTTGCGAACTTCAAGGTCGCCGCAATGGTGTCGCCGCTGGCGAACTTGTGCTTGGGCTCAATGAAGGCGATGTAGTAGCCCTCAGCCGACATGGCCAGCGTGCCGTGGGCAGGAATCGGGATTGACAGGACCGAGCGCATCTTGGGGCCAGCGTCGGTCATGGTCGTGGCGCGCAGTACCACGCTGCCGGCAGCCGGCGAATCCACCGCGAGCAGGGCGTCGCTCTTGCCGCGATTTGTGATCGTGGCAAATGCCCAGGTCTCGAACTGACCCTGCGCAGCAGTCCTGATCCAGGCCTGTTCTACGGCCACCATCGGCGGGTCCTGCGCCACCGCGCGCGGCGGCAGCGGCGCGCAGGCAACCAGGGCCAGAAGTAAGCCAGTGCGCAAGACATTCATCGGAAACTCCTGTCGCAGCCGATCCCATCCAGGCGGGGATTGTACGCCAGCGCCGTGGGGGCCCGGCTGTGGAAAATGCGCAGCTACGCAAGCATGCTGGTCACCTTCGACAATGGCAGCTCCCGCACGCGCTTACCCGTCGCCGCAAATACTGCATTGCAAAGTGCGGGCGCAAAGGGCGGCACGCCCGGCTCACCGACGCCGGCCGGAGCTTCCTTGCTGTCTACTAAGTGCACATGGGTATGCCGCGGCGCCTGGTGCAGGCGCGCCACCGGATAGTCGTGGAAATTGCTCTGATCGATCACGCCATGGGTGGCGGTAATCTCGCCGTACAGCGCCAGGCTGGCGCCGAAAACCGCGGCCCCCTCGAACTGATTTCTGACATTGTCAGGGCTGACAATGGTGCCGGCGTCCAGCGCCGTCCACACGTTGGGGATGCTCAGTGCTCCCTTGCCGTCCACTGTCACTTCCACGACCGTGGCCACGTAGGTGCGAAAACTCCGATGCGCGGCGATCCCAAAACCATGGCCCTTGCCCCTGGCCCGACCGGCCCAGCCGGAATTCCCGGCGGCGATCTCTACCACGCGCCGCAGTCGCGCTGTATCAAGCGGGAATCGACCGGCTTCGGGGTCAGCGCTGTCGTCGAGCTTGACCACCCGGTCGGGCCCGATGAGGCCGAGCAGATACTGCACCGGATCGCGGCCAGCGGCAGCCGCAAGCTCGTCGGCAAAGGAATGAATCGCAAAGGCATGGTAGATATTCGCGACGCTGCGCATCCAGCCGATCCGGACGTGAAAATCAGCCGGGCCGTTCTCCGCGCGATGGTTGGGAATATCGAACGGCAGGTCGTTCCACCCCAGCCCCATCTCGTCGTCGCCGTAGCGAGCCGAAGGATCAAAAGTCGATGCAATAGGTGGAAACACGCTGCGCTGGAGCCAGGCGGTGGGCTTGCCGTCCGGCCCGAGCGCCGCCTTCATGTGCATGGCCGCGACCGAGTGGAAATAATCAAATCGAATATCGTCCTCGCGGCTCCACACAACTTTTACCGGCTTGCCGAGCTGCCTTGAAAGCACCGCTGCCTCCGCCACCTGGTCCGGCTTCGACTTTCGGCCGAAGGCGCCCCCCAACAGGGTCACATGGCAGGTCACGTCTTCCTTCCTGATATGCAGCAGCTCCGCCACGGTCTCCTGCACCGCCTGGGGATTCTGCGTCGGGGCCCACGCGACCACCTTGCCGTCGCGGTACTCGGCGACGGCTACGGGCGGCTCCATCGGCGCGTGCGCGAGGTGTGGCGTGTAGTACTCGGCTTCGACGACCTTTCCACCACGGGCGAACTCGGCGTCGACGTCGCCGACACTGCGCACGACCTTGCCCGGCAGCCGCGAAGTCGCCTCGAGTTCCTTGCGGTACGGAGCCGAGCTGTAGACTGAATGCGCGCTGCTGCCCCATTCGATCTGCAGACGCTTGCGGCCCTGGAAGGCCGCCCAGGTGTTGTCGGCAATCACGGCCACGCCGCCCAGCGGCTGAAATTTATGCGGCGCCGTGAACGTATCGATGAGCAGCGTCCTTTGCACGCCGGGAACGCCCAGGGCGGCCGCGTCGTCAAAGTGCTTGACCTTCTGCCCCAGGACCGGCGGATGCTCGATCGAGGCGAACACCATGCCGGGCATCGTCGCGTCCATGCCAAACAGCGCCTTGCCATTGACGATATCGGGCAGGTCGAACAGCGCATTGCGCTCGTTGCCAATGTAGCGCCATTGCGAACGCGGCTTCAGCGCGAGGGCTGCCCGATTCGGCACCGGCATGGCGCTGGCACGGGCGGCCAACTCGCCGTAGCCGAGCCTGCGGCCACTGGCCCCGTGCACTACGAAATGGGGCTCGGTCGCGCAACTCGCCGCGCCGACCTGCCATTGCTCGGCAGCGGCCGCGATCAACATGGCGCGCGCGCTCGCGCCCACGTAGCGCATCTGATCGAAGAAGCTGCTGACCGAATGCGACCCGTCGGTATCCTGATCGCCATAGCGCGGATCGCCAAGCGCCTGGGCAATCTTGACCCTGGGCCAGTCGGCATCCAACTCTTCCGCCACGACCATCGGCAGCGCCGTGCGGCTGCCGCAACCCATCTCGGAGCGATGGGCTACGATGGTCACGGTGCCGTCGGCGGCGATCACCAGCCACAGGTTGGGATCGACGCCAGCTGGCGCTTCACCGTCGGCCGCCCAAGCCGCATCCCGAACCAGGCGCGCGCCCAGAATGAACACGCCGGTGGCGAGCGCTGACTGCATGAAACCGCGGCGGCTGACATTCTCGATGAGACTCATGCTGCCCCCTTCGCCGCGCGGTGGATGGCCGCGCGAATGCGCTGGTATGTTCCGCACCGGCAAATGTTCCCGGACATGGCGGCATCGATTTCGTCGTCGCTCGGATCCTTGTTTTCTTTCAGCAGCGCAATCGCCTGCATGATCTGGCCCGGCTGGCAGTAACCGCATTGCGGTACGCGCACCTCCAGCCAGGCCTGTTGCACCGGATGCCTGGGCGCGACGCCCTCGATGGTCGTGACCTCGCCTCCGGCCACGGCTTTCATGGGCACGCTGCACGAGCGGACCGCCTTGCCGTTCTGATGCACCGTGCAGGCGCCGCACAGCGACGCGCCGCAACCGAACTTCGTACCCGTCAACCCGGCGATGTCGCGCAGGTACCAGAGCAGCGGCATGTCCGGATCGCCATCGAAAACGTGCTCGACGCCATTGACCTTCAGGTGAATCATTTTATCCTCCGGTCGTTGGCATCAAATCTATCCCTCGTCCGGCGTCAACGCCAGACTCGCCTGCAGGGCGGTGCCTGCTGGCGTGGCAGCGAGATCGCCGGGCCAATCCACGTCGGCGGCGGCCTCGGGATGCGGGATGCAAACAACCTGCTCGGCATGGCGCTCGAGCAGCGCGCGGGCCCCCTGGTCGGCGCGCAGCGCGAGCAGGTCTGCAAAGCACCAGCGTGGAAAAATGCACGGCGCGCCGCTTACCCCCAGGTATTGCGAAGCGACGATGCGCGAGGGCTGGCGTTGCCACGCATGCGCCAGCGGTCGCAGGCTCGCGCGCGTGATGCGCGGCTGGTCGCCGAGGAGCAGCAGGGCGCCGGCGCAGCTTGCCGGCAAGCGCTCGACCCCGGCGCGAATGGAACTGGCCATGCCTTCCCGCCAGTGGTCATTGACCACGATGCCAAACGGGCCGGATCCGAGGACAACGGATACTTCCGTGGCTGCCGCACCCAGCACCACCAGCGTCGAGGAACCGGCTAATTCCAGAGCGCGCTCGATCGCATGACAGACCAGCGGCTTACCCTCGAACAGCGTCAGCTGCTTGATTGAACCGAAGCGGGTGGCGCCGCCGGCCGCCAGCACGATGGCGTGGAGCGGCGGGGCGGTCATGTTCCTCCCGGCTGCCGCGTACTCATGGGCCCCATCTGAACGCGGCCCGTCATCGTGCCCTGGATCTCAGCCACAATGGCCAGCGCAATCGCCTCGGGGCTCGCCGCGCCCAGATCAAGGCCCACCGGTGCGCGCAGCCGCCCGCGCAGTCGCGCAGCGCTATCGCCGAGCGCAGTCAACAGGCGTTCGCGGCGCGCAGGCGGGCCCAGCAATCCCACGAACGGGATTTCGGTATGCGCCAGTTCCTGAAGATAGTCCCGGTCACTGCTCAAGTGATGGCTCATCACGATCGCGGCTGCATAGGGCGAGGAACCCGTCACCGTAGCCATCAATAGTTGCGCCAGCGCGGCCGGACCGCCGCCCAGCACCGCTGCGGCACCCGGAAAGCGTTCGCGGCGCGCGTAATAGCTCCGATGATCGACGAGCGTCACCTGCCAGCCCAGCGCGACCGCAAAGTCCACTACGGGTTGGGCATCGGCTCCGCCACCCAACACCAGGATTCGTGCCGGCGCCGGCTGCTGCAGGGCAAATAGCTCGATACCAGGCAGGATCCGCCCGAGCAGGCGGCTGCCTCCTGATTGCAGCATCGAAGCGGCAATTCCCTGCAAGTCTGCCTGGATTGCATTGGCGGCCGAGGGCATGCCGAAACTCATGCCGTCACCCAGAAACAAGCCCGACCCCGCCGGCACTACCGATTCCGCAGACTGAACCACCAGCAGCAACGCCTCACTGTGCTGTCGACGCCACGCTGCGGTCAGGCGTTTCATGGGTTGCCAGCCGCTGGCGGCGTCGAGGCGCTGCAGCAGGATATCCATGGCGCCCTCGCACCCCGAACCCAGACCAAACACGGGATCCTCAACCGCGCCCGAATCGTAATGCACACGCTTCGCAGCGCCGACCGTAAGCACAGCGCGGGCGTGCTCCATCAGATCCGCTTCGAGGCAGCCGCCTGAGAGCAGGCCGGCGCTCTCGCCGTCAGCCGCGATCAGCATTTGCGCACCCGCCTTGGAGTAGGTCGAGCCGCCCGTTCGGATCACCGTTGCCAGCACCAACGGCTCCGCCCGCGCCACGGCCTGGTCGAATAGCGACAGCATGCGCTGACAGGATGGGGCGCAGCCGGACGCTATTTCCATGGCCCGGATTCATGTTGCCGCCGGACGAATACCGCCACCCACAAACGCAAGGAGTTCATACCGTCTCCTGCTGGCCGCCTCATTTCCGGAACATTCTCGAGCGACCGCGACCGCGACCGCGATGCTACGCCATGGCCAACCGCGCTGCACGAGCGGCTCTCGCTTGGAGGGCTCGGTCTTGTCCATTGGCGCTTAATCAGAGTACTTTGCCTTGGCAAGCTGAACACTGGAGTTGATATGCCCAGAACCACGTCACGGCGCGACTTTCTGCAGCAATCCGCATATGCCGCCGGTGGCGCAGTCATCAGTCTCGCGGCCTTGAATCAGATCTCTCCGGCCATCTGGAAGATGCGCGTACTCCTGGAACCCAATGACAGCTATTGGGCGCAGAGCCGGCCGCCACCAACTCCACCGTTGACGAGCGATCTCGATGTGGATGTTGCGGTGGTGGGCGGAGGCTTTACCGGGCTTTCGTCTGCCTTTTTTATTCGTCGCACCTCTCCACACAAGCGCGTTGCAGTGCTTGAAGCGCAGCACTGCGGCAGCGGCGCATCCGGCCGGAATGGAGCCATGGTGCTCACAATGACAGCCGATCGGTACATGACTTTCAGTGCCGATCCCCTGCTGGACAAGAGAATCTATGAGCTGACCGTTCAGAACATTGCTTTTCTGGTAGCGCTAGGCCTGCAGACGGGCATTGACTGCGAGTGGCAGACCCAGGGTGCTTTGCAAGTCCTGGGGACGGCAGAGGACCGCAAAGCTGCGCAGGATTACGTCAGGCAAGCGCGGCAGATCGGCATCCCGGTTGAATATTGGGAGTCACCTCAAATTGAGCGCGCGATCGGGACCGCGGCATACGAGGCCGCCTTTTTTGACCCCAACTGCGGACAGGTTCACCCGATGAAACTGGTCTCCGCATGGAAGAGCGCTGCCGAAGCGGCCGGGGTTGCCGTCTACGAGAACACCGTGGTGCAACACGTTGAGGAAGGACGAACGCATGTCCTCTCGACAAGCAATGGCCACGAAATCAGAGCCAGGTCCTTGGTCCTGGCTACAAACGCCTTCACCCCGGACCTGGGCTTCCTAAGGAACTCAATTCTGCCCGTACAGGAGTACGTGGCCATCACGGCTCCGCTCAGCGAAATGGACCTGGCGCACACGGGCTGGCGGCGACCCATTCCGTTCAACGACAGTCGCACCGAAGGCTACTATCTGGGCCTGACGTCCGATCGACGCATTCACATCGGCGGAGGCACTCCGCGCTACGCGTTCAATAGCGCTGGTGCCGACGCCAGCACCAACCGTTTACACGAAACTCAGCTGCGCCAGGAACTGTCGCGCCTTTACCCCTCGCTTGCCACAGTTGCTTTTGAGCGCACCTGGCATGGCGTCGTTGATTGGTCGCTCGATGCATCGCCGTCGGTCGGCGCAACCGGTCGCCACAATAACGTCTTTTACGGCATCGGTTACAGCGGCCATGGCGTCAACCTCACATCGCTGTTTGGCCGAATCATCGCTGACCTCGAGGCTGGAGGATCCAAGCCCTGGAATCAGTACCCGTTCGTCAATAACCGTCTCTATTATGTGCCCAACGAACCGTTCCGTTGGCTGGCCGCTAAGTCCGGGATCGCCTGGAATGAGCTCGTCGGGTCGTAGCCCGGCATAGCCTAGCTGCGGTGCCGGATCAGGAATTTGAGTAGCTCCATTTGGCGCCCGGAGTAAGGCGGCTGAAACAGCTGCTGAATCATCGAGAACCGGCCCTGGTAAAACACCGGACGCAGTTTTGAGAAAGTGTTGAAGCCCTCGCGTCCGTGGTAATGGCCCATGCCGCTGGCACCGACGCCGCCGAAGGGAAGATCGTGCTGCACCACATGCAGCAGCGTATCGTTGACCGAGACGCCGCCCGACATGATGTGCGTCAGGTAGAACTGCAGCAGCTCGCGATCGTGCGTGAAAGGGTAGATTGCGAGCGGCCGGTCGCGAGCGTTGATCTGGTCGACCACGGCCTGCCGGTCACGGTAGGTCAGAATCGGCAGGATCGGTCCAAAGATTTCGCGTTGCATCACGATCATGTCGTCGGTGGCTCCCAACACCAGGTGCGGTGGGAACTTGCGACGCTCGCCGTCCGGCGTCTGGCCGGCAGCGAGATTGATCAGCGTCGCGCCCTTCTGCTGCGCGTCGCGTAGCGTATCATTGAGGCGAGCGTAAGCGCGGGCATCGATAATGGAAGTGTAGTCGGGCCCGTTGATATCCGGGACACGTGCGGCGACCAGGCGTTGGCAATGCCGGGTGAATTCCGCTTCGGACCCCGCCGCAATATACACATGATCAACAGTCGTGCAGATCTGCCCGGCATTGAACAGTTTGGCCCAGATGATGCGTTCCGCGGCAATCCCGATGGGGAAATCCGCTGCAACTATCGCCGGTGATTTTCCGCCGAGCTCCAGTGTCACCGGCGTCAGGTGGTGCGCCGCACTGGACATGACTGCCCGACCGGTCGCGCCCGATCCGGTGAACAACAGATGATCGAAGGGCAGGGCAGAGAATGCCGGTCCACACCCACCACCGTCGCTGAAGAATTTGAGTTTCTCCTCGGGCAGGTACCTGGGGCTCAGCTCCGTCAGCAGTTGCGCCAGCGCACCGGAATTTTCAGACATCTTCACCATCGCGCGATTGCCTGCCGCAAGAATGGCCGCCAGCGGAACGAACGACAGGTTGAGCGGGAAATTCCAGGGCACGATCACACCGACAACCCCTAACGGCTGCGGAATCACGCGATTGATTGCTCCGGGGTACAGCAGGTGGTCTATGGCGCGCGATTGCGGCCGCATCCAGCGGCGCAGCTGCCGGATTGCAGTGGCAATTGATTGCAAGGCTACCCAGTACTCGCCAAACAGCGTCTCGAATTCGGAGCGCTGCCCGTAGTCTCGGCTGATGGCGTGGACCAGCGCCTCGCGATTTTCCTTCAGCAGCCGTTCCAGCGCCCGAAGGTCGGCGACCCGTTCGGCACGGCCCGGTACCGGGTTGGCGGCAAAGGCAGCGCGTTGGCGGGCAAGAATCCGGGCAAATTCAGCGGCCATGTTTTCCGCTGTTGGCGCAGGGGGCGCGGAATGGTCTCTGTGCGACATCAGATATATAGTCTATCTGAGTGATCAATACATATATGGCTCCCCGGGTTGGACTCGAAGTCGAGCGTAAGTGATTGAGCCGCAAAGTGATCTCACGTAAGGTCGCCGAAGTACCCCCAAACATACCCTGCAAACTACTACGCTGCGCTGGCACGCGCTGGGACGCCCACTCGGCCGCTTTGGCCCCTGGGCCGTCGGTCGACAAATTGAAATTGTTATCCAGATGCGGCCACTCGAGGTAAGTGGCTACCACTCAATTGCAATCCATGTCCAAGTTGGAGCGTGGATACTGGGGCGTGCAACGGTGGCTGAGGCTCCCTCTGCGCCCAGCGCGCCCGGCCATATTTCCCTTCCGGGCGCCAACGCGCGAGAATCGAGGCAGTAGGGGATGCGCGTGACCCTGGGAGGGTCGCTGCCGCAAAGCGGAGGGGGGAATCATGGCTGACGCCAAGGCTCATCGCATCGGCAGGTTCATAGGCGTGGCGATCGTGGGAGGCGTTGCGGTCCTAGCGCTTCATCCCGCACGCGCTCAGACCGTGGGTGGCACGCCGGCCGCGTCCAAAGCCATAGAGGAAATCACCATCACTGCCACGCGGCGTGCCGAGCCGCTGTCGAAGGTGGCGATCAGCGTCAGCACCTTTGGCGCCGAGCAGATGGACGAGCGCGGGGTCAAGACCTTCGACGATTTGGTACGCCTGTCACCCGGCCTAAACCTAACGCATCAATCAGCTACGGGCGCCAACCAGATTTCAATCCGTGGCGTGTCCTCGGATGCCGGTTCAGGCACCACCGGCGTGTACATCGACGATACGCCGGTCCAGGTGCGCAATCTGGGATTCGGCGCGGGCAATGCCCTGCCCGAGATGTTCGACATCGAGCGCGTCGAAGTGCTGCGCGGCCCGCAGGGAACCTTGTTCGGCTCCGGATCCGAGGGCGGCACCATCCGCTTCATCACGCCGGAAGCGAGCCTGCAGAAATCCAGCCAGTACGCTCGGGCCGAAGTGGCCACGCTCGCCAATGGTTCGCCCACCTACGAGGCAGGCTTCGCGATTGGTGGCCCGATCATCGCCGACCGGCTAGGCTTCCGCCTGAGCGCCTCGTTGCGTCGCGAGGGCGGCTACATCGATGGCGTGGACGGCAACTACTCGATCCTCGACCCGACCGGCTCGCAGTACCGGAACTCGACGCAATTCGACCGCACGGCCACGGTGGCGAAGGACGTCAACTGGAATCGCACCACGCAACTGCGTGCTGCACTGAAGTGGCAACCCACCGATGCGCTGACCATCACGCCGTCGGTGTACTACCAGAAGCGCTACCTCAATGACGGCGCGGGCGATCTATACGACCTGGCCACTTCGGATCAGGGCGAGCGTGATTACTCGCGCCAGGCACATATCGTCGGCGCAGCGGGTACGACCTACGTGCTGGGCACTACACCCACAACGTACACACTCAACGCGATGAACGCGCCGAACAACGCGTTCGGCGACGACCATTTCACGCTGTCGGCCATCTCCCTGTCTTGGGACCTGGGCAACGTGCAATTGTTTTCGAGCACCTCGTACTTCGACCGCAAGTCGGTGCAGTGGTACGACTACACCAAGGGATATGCCGAGTTCTATACGCCACTGTGGTCGGATGGCAACCTGGAGGTCGAGGGCGCGTATCCGCCTCTGGGCTGGAAGGCCATGGCCCTCTACAACAACGCGCAAGGCAACTTCGTACAGGAACTGCGGTTGCAGTCGAAGAGCGGTGGGGTGCTCGATTGGGTCGTCGGTGCGTTCTTCTCGCACAACCGCCAGAGTGCGAGCGAGCCGATCAACGAGAATTTCATCGTCAATGCCCCATGGGTCGGCTTCTATCCGCCGGACCTGGGCTGGGACTACGTGGCGTTTAATGACGGCGTGCCCTTTGGTCCCGGTCACTCGGCGTTCCAGAATTTCTTTGGGGACGTCCCGCTGGACAACGCCGTCACCTTCTTCGGCCGATGGAAGACCGTGGAACAGCAGTTCGCGGCTTTTGCACAGACGGACTGGAAGTTCACCGACCGATGGAAGCTGACGCTGGGCCTGCGCTTCGCGCGCAATTCACTCGATTTCGACGCCGCTTACCTCGGCCCGGAGAACAACGCCAACGCACCCTTCGGCTTCAACCCCTGCGACCCGGCCCTGTGCACCTATGGGGCGAACGGCAAGTTGCCGCCGACCTATCCAACCTCGTCCGTGCACTCGAGCGAGACGGCCACCACGCCCCGGGTCGGGCTTTCCTGGCAGCCCAACGACGCGAACCTGCTGTACTTCACGGCTGCGAAGGGCTTTCGGCCCGCCGGCGCTTCGCTGCGCGCCCCGGCGATCTGCAAAGGTGACCTGGTCGACAAGGGCTACGTGGACGCCAACGGCAACCCCGTACAGCCCACGACCTACGATTCCGACTCACTGTGGAGCTACGAGCTGGGCTCGAAGAATCGTCTATTGGGCGGCCACCTGACTATCGACGCCAGCGTCTATCACATCAAGTGGAAAAACATCCAGACCAACGTCGACCTGCCCAATTGCTCGTACAACTTCGTGGACAACCTGGCCGATGCCACCTCGGACGGCATTGACCTGGCCTTCGAATGGCGGGCTTCCGAGCATTTCGACTTCGGTGGCGCCTACGGGCACAACAACCCGAAATTCAGTGCCAACGCCACGTCGCCCAACGGCTCGGTCGTGATCTACGCCAAGGACGCCACCATCCCGGGTGCAGGTGCGCCGAGCACGCTGTCTCTGTCGGGTGAGTACCACGCTGCATTGGGTGGCGTGCATCGTGGCTACCTCCGCCTGGATTACACGCGCACATCCGAGTGGCGTCGCACAGGCGAGACCGATCCGAATTCGGTCTCCTACGACCCGCTGCGCAAGCCGGTGCCGTCGTATGGGGTGCTGAACTTGCGCCTGGGTTCGCACTTTGCAGGGTATGACCTGTCGTTCTTCGTGCACAACCTGACGGATGCTGCACCGGCGCTTGAGCTGTCCCATTCCACGTTTTATGACCCGCAGGATTGGCAGAATGTATCGCTGCGGCCCCGCACCTATGGCCTGACCATGACCTGGCGCAAATAAGTGACCTGGAGGTTGATCATGTCCACCGCATTCGCCCGATTTGCCGTCGCTTCCTTCTCGCTGCTGCCCGGGTTCCTGTTTGCCGCAACAGAACCACGCGCCGACCTGGTGGTGACCGGCGCGCGCATCTATACGGTGGACGCCGGCCACTCGATGGCCGAGGCGCTGGCTGTGCGGGGCGGCAAGTTCGTCTACGTCGGCTCGAATGCCGGCGCGAAGGCCTACGTCGGCAAGGGCACGCGCGTGGAGGATGCGGGTGGACGGCTCATCCTGCCGGGCCTGTTCGATTCGCACATTCATGCCACGGCGATCGTGCAGTTCGACGTCTGCGACCTGCAAAGCGCCGCGAAGACGCTGGCGCAGTTGACGGAGTTCGTGCGCGCCTGCATAGAACGCTACAAGGTGCAGGACGGCGAGTGGCTGGTGGTACGTCAGTGGAATCCCTTCAACGGCAACGAGCCGGATGCGGCGCACCCCACAGTGCGCGCGGCGCTCGACCGTGCGTCGAAAAGCGTCCTGATCGAGCTGCTCGGCAATGACGGCCACCACGGCGGCTTCAACAGCGCCTCGCTGGCGCGGGCACGCAACGCGGCCGGCAAGGTGGTGGGTTACTCCCGGGCCACGCTCGCCGCCGACTTCCATGCCATGCGCAAGCTGGTGGGCGTCGACGCCCTGGGCGGGCCCAACGGCAACGTCAACGAGGACGCCCGCGATCCGATGGCGACGCCTTCTTTCTTCGACCTGGACATGAAGGACGTCATGAAGGTGCCCGAGAAAGTCAGCCAGTTGCTCAACCAAGCAGGCATCACCGGCATTCTCGACGCGGCTGCGCCGAAGGAAGCCATCGACTTCTACGCCGAGGCCGAGCGGCGCAAAGTCCTGACGGTGCGCGCCACGCTGGCGCAGTATTACGATCCGGACAGTATTGTGACATCCGACGGCAAGCCGGACTGGGACAGGATGGTGGGGACGGCAAAGCAGGTGCGCGAACGCTTCGCGCACGACCCGCTGATCAGGGCGAACTACGTCAAGCTGTTCGCCGACGGCATACTGGAGGGCAACCCGTACGCCACGCCGCCGACGCTGCCCGAGGTAGGGGCGATCAGGCCGTACCTGCAACCCATCTTCACGCAGGACGCGCAAGGGCATCCCCAGGTGGCCGGGTACGTGGACACCGGATCAGAGCCGTGCCAGGGCGTGCGTGCGCATCCTGCAGAATATGAGGCCCCCGAGACGGTCGCTGCCTTCATGAAGGAGCATGGCTACCACCCCGACCAGTGCCAGGTCTCCAGTGGGCAGCTGCAGCACTCGCACGCAGTGATCATGGAATTTGCCAGGCGCTTTCACCTCGCCGGCTTCAATATCCACATCCATGCCATCGGCGACTTGGCGGTACGCACGGCGGTGGATGCCATCGAGGCCGCCCGACAGGCGGATGGCGTGAGCGCCACGCACGACGCGTTGGCGCACATACAGCTTGCCAACCCGGAAGACGTGGCACGCATTGGACGCGACCACCTCTATCTCGCCTATACCTATGCCTGGGCGTACGCCGATCCGGAGTACGACATGATGGTCGTACCCTTCTTCGACCGCGTGAAGGGTTCAAGCCCTGATGACCTGCACCCCGCTGATGGCTACTACGAGCGCAACGCTTATCCTGTCAAATCCACACGCGACGCCGGTGCGACGCTGGTTGCAGGCTCAGACGCCCCGGTGGATACGCGCGATCCACGACCATTCATCAACATGCAGATGGCCGTCACGCGCGCCTTTGCCGGTCAGCCGCCGCTGAACGCAGCGCAGCGCATTTCACTGCGCGACGTGATTGATGCCTACACCATCAACGGGGCGCGCTACCTGAATCTGGACGCAGTGGCTGGGTCGATCGAGACGGGCAAGTCGGCCGATTTCATCCTCCTTAACCAGGACATTCTCAAACTTGCCGACGAGGGCAAGACGGAGCGGGTCGGCGCGACCAAGGTACTCGGCACATGGTTCATGGGCCGCAAAGTGCACAACGGGACAAAAGATTAGAAAAACTATCTATATCTTTGATAATTATGGAGATGGCTCCCCGGGTTGGACTCCAAGTCGAACGCAAGTGACTGAGCCGTAAAGTGATCCTTTTTAAGCGCCCTCAGCCACCTCCAAAAGTACCCTGGGTCCGGCTGCGCAGTGGTGGCGCTCCCTAGGACCCATCTGGAGCCGCGTAGGAATAGGCAGCGGCGCGAGCCTCACAGGGGCGTTCAAACCCGGCGGAAGGGAATGACCTAGAATCATCGCATGGTCATTCGCAAGATGCGTACGCCACGCTGCATCGTCATAGCTGGGCCAAATGGCGCGGGCAAGACGACATTCGCTCGCGAATTTCTGCCACAGGGGCGCGGCGTTCTTAACTTTGTGAACGCTGACCTGATTGCCGCGGGCTTGTCGCCCCTGCGGCCGCCGTTGGCGGCCCGTGCTGCGGGCAGGCTGGTGCTGGCCGAATTGGACCGCCTCGCGGCAGCCCGGGCCGACTTCGCATTTGAAAGTACCCTGAGTGGCAAGGGTTACGTGGAGCGGCTCCGCCAATGGAAAAGCGGTGGGTATCACATCGAGATTGTCTTCCTGCAGCTTAGTTCACCGCAGTTGGCGTTCAAGCGGATTGCGACGCGCGTCGCGCAAGGGGGCCATGACGTGCCGCGCGCCGATGTCGTGCGCCGATTCGCGCGCGGACTGGCGAATTTCGAAAACCTCTACCAAACGCTGGCGGACAGCTGGGAGTTGTATGACAATTCCGCGGAGAAACCGGTGTTGGTGAAGAAATCCCCATGAAAGCCGTAAAGCGTGACAAGCCCTTGCCCCTTACCAGCGCTGCTGGGAAGGCACTAATTCGAGCTGCGAAGGCGGCCCGCAGGACTGCCCGCATGTACGGGACACCGGTCTACATCGAGAAGAACGGCAAGATCGTGGCCGAGCGGCCGTAACGCAGGCCGGGCATCATTGTCGGTGCCGCCGGCACCGGCTGACACGCCCGGGAACGGGCTGGAGCAGTGGAATGGCTCCCCGGGTTGGACTCCAAATCGAGTGTAAGT
>CAWERO010000003.1:0-260032 GCA_963811485.1 uncultured Gammaproteobacteria bacterium | reverse complement strand
CCAGTCAAGGCCGAGGACGACAGCGAGCTGATCGACATGACCCGGCGGTTTTGGGGGTGCAGTGGAGTTTGGCGTGCCTGTGTTGCTGCTCGCGATGCTGCCGATGGTTGGGGTGTGCCGCTCAGTCAATGGCTCAGCGACTCGGCATCGCGGTGGTTGCAATTTGCGCGATCGATTCCGGCGGTGTGCTGGGCAGGTTGGCCGTTGTGGGTGCGGGCGTGGCGGTCGATTGTGATGTGGAATCTGAACATGTTCACGTTGATTGGCCTGGGGACGGGGGCGGCTTTCTTCTACAGCGCGTTGGCGGTATGGTTTGTGATCATTCCGGATGAATTCAAGCAGCACAATCATGTCGAAGTGTATTTTGAAGCGGCGGCGATGATCACGGCCCTGGTGTTGCTCGGTCAACTGATGGAGCTGCGAGCGCGAAAGCGTACGGGCGTGCGATTCGCGAATTGCTGTCGCTGGCACCGCCGACGCGCATGTTGTTCGCAACGGTCAGGAGCATGATGTCGAAGTCGAGCAAGTAAAAGTTGGCGACGTGCTGCGTGTGCGGCCGGGTGAGCAGCTTCCGGTCGATGGCATCGTGATCGACGGCGTCGGGCCTGAACACCAGCACGAACCGATCCGTCTTTCCCAGCATCGGTGGCTGGTAAGAAATCTGTTCGCGCGGATCGTCCGCGTGCCGCAGCGCATCGCTGTGCGCCACGACGCGCAGGCCGCGCTTGCCAAAGTCCTGCCGGGCAAACGCCTCGTCGATGCGGTGCAATGTGGATGCATCCGCGCTGCCGTGGCCCGTCTTGGCCGAATGATCGATCAGCAACAGCGTGCCGCCGGGCTTGAGTGCGTGACCAATCGATCGAGCACGCCGCTGGTGTCGAATTTTGGCCAGATGCCGGTCGTGTCGACCCAATAAAGGTCGTGATACACCTTGCTCAGTACGATGACATCAAGCGAGCTGGCGGCGAGGTTCATGTGATCCAGATCGACCAGCCGGTACTCCACGTTCGGCAGGCGGTCGCCAGCCAGCCGCTTCTGCCGGTCACCGTCCGACCATTTGTCGAACGAGCCATTGTTGATCATCAGCACGTGGCCCTGCGCGCCCACCAGGTATCCCAGCAGCTCGCTGTAGTAGCCATCTGCGGCCAGGAAATCCGCGACCTGCATGCCGCGCTTCACGCCGGTCAATCGCAGTAGATCGGCCGGATGCTCGTTCGCGTCGCGCTTGCGATCGGCCTCGCTCCGCCCCGCATGGTCCACCGCAGCCGCGAAGCGATCGGAGTTGCCGGCATGAACCAGGACCAGGGCGCCAGCACGCCCAGCACGATGAGCGCGGCGCGCATGGGAGCGGTAGTGACTTTCATGATGAGTCTCCGATTCAAACGGTGAATGCGCACCTCCATCATAGGCGCGTTCAATTCGGAGGGGCAGTCCCCGGATGGACTGCCCCTCAGGGCCCCGAAGCTCAGAATTTCGCCGTGAATCCGATGAACACCTGCCGCCCGAGCTGATCGTAGGTGGGGAAGGAATTCGCCGCGCCCGAAGACGAGACGTTGGACGAGACGATCGGCGGCGCCCGGTCAAACAGATTGTTCAGGCCGGCGCGCAGCTGCAGGCGGTGGGCCAGTTCCCAGCTCGCGGATAGATCCAGGTAGCTGACGGCGCTCATGGTCGCATCGATCTTGTCGTAGCTCCCATTGCCGAGCGTGGCATCCGTGGTATTCGTGTCGAGCGACACGCTGCCGATGTAGCGCCACAAGGCCGAAAATTCGAGCTGCCAGGGCGTAGCCCAGGTGGCACGCAGGTTATGCCGCCACTTCGGATTGACGGTCTGGCAGGTGGTGCCGTACAGACCCTTGCAGTCGTAGGTGTGCGCCCCCACGAAGGAGGTCGTTTCGGCCGCGAGCATGTCCGAGCCGGAGAACAGGAACGCCAGCGAACCCCAGCGCTCCGGCAAGCCGAGCTTGTAGGCCAGCTGGACGTCGATGCCGGCAACCTTGGCTTTGGCGGTATTGAGGTTCGTCTGCACGAAGTATCCGCCCGTTGCCACGCTGGAGCCGGTCACCGAACCGCTGGAGGTGCGAACGATCAGGCTGCAGTAGGTCGGGTCGCCCGTGGCGAGACAGTTGCTCAGAATCACATCGGCCGGAATCACGCCGACGACGTTCTTCTCGTCGATGCGATAGTAGTCGATGCTGCCGGTGAGGTTCGGCATGGCACGCGGGGCGAAACTGACACCGAAGCTCACGGTGTTGCCTTCTTCCGGCTTGAGGTTGATGTTGCCACCCTGCAGCTGGCCGCATTGCAGTGCGGTGCACTGGTGAATGGTGCCGGTATAAACGCCGCCGACCCCGCCGTTGCCGTACTGTGCTGGCGTAACACCGGTGTGCTCGCAGGCCGCCAGCGATGCCGTGGCCGCCACCAGCAGGTTGGTTGCCGGATCGAAGGTCGGCGCGCACGGATCAATGCCTGGCGAGCCGATGTTGCCGTACGACTGCGGTGTAAATAGCTCGAGCGGGTTGGGCGCGCGAATGGCGTGCTGGTAACCCATGCGGAAGCGAAAATCATCGGTCGGTGCATATTGCACCGCGAATTCATAGGTGTTTACGCCACCCGACAGATTGTAATTCGAATGGCGGAAGGCGCCATTGACCAACAGGTCCTTGATGCCCGCCTTGCCCTGTACCAGCGGCGCATGCAGCTCGAGGAATTCCTCGGTGACGGAAATGCCGTTGTCTATGGCAACCGATGCGCCACCGAAGCCCGACAGGTCGCCGGAAAGCTCGGCCGCGTCCGGCGTGAACGTGAGGCTGTCACGACGATGCTCGGCGCCGAAGTTGACCGTGACGCCGTCGGCGGCGGCCGGCGAGCGGATGCCAAACCGACCGAGGTCGCCGGTGAGGTCCACGTGCAGCGCGCGTTCCATGGAGGTGCCGTCCGAGGTGCCGTCGCCATACATGGGTTGCAGTTGTGCATCGGTCACGCCCCCTTGCTTCCAGATGTTCCAGGGAACGCACGGCGGACCACTGATGCAGACCGGATTGCCGGCACCATCCGTGGTGACCTGCAGTGCGTTCGTGATCGCCCTGAAACTCAGGTAGCCGCCGTTCCTGTTGAAGAGCGAGGTGTAGTAGTACTGGCCGTAGGCGTCGTAGCTCCAGCCGTCCGCGATCTCGCCCTTCGCGCCGAGCACCATGCGGTAGTTGGTGTGGTCCGTAGGAGAAGCGCTGCGCGCCCTCGATATTGCGGCGGCCGATGTTCACGTTCGCGCAGTTCGGGAATCGGAGCCGTTGAAGATGCAACCCTGGCCCGGATTGGCGGCCACGTAGGCAATCTGCTCCGGCGTGCACAGGACTCCGACCTCCTGCGCGCTCAGCAGCGGATTGCCGCAATTGACATTGAAATCGCCGAAGCCCGTCGGATCGATGGGATTTTGCTGGAACAGCCCGGACGGCGCGACCTTGATTGAGGTGTTGTCGGTCATGAAGCCGAATTCGGCGTACGGGTTCAGGTGTTCGTTGATATCGATGTGACCGAGGACCCCCGCCGGGTAGCGCTGGTCGCCACGACACATGTAGATGAATTGCTGCGAGTTGAAGGCCGGCGGCGGATCCTGGCTCGCCTGTGGCCACTCGAGCAGCTGGCCGCCCACCACCGAAACGGATTGCCGAAATTGGGGCCCGAAAAGGGTTGGAAGAAATTCGAATTCGGAGAGCCATGGCAGACGAAGCCGTCCTTGGCCGCATTCAGGTTCAGCTGGCAGCCGCCGAAATCGCGCGCCGAACTGGGGATCGGATCCGCCGTGTGGTAGCCGAAGTAAGCGGTGACGTTGCCCTTGCCGTCGGCGATCGACGAGCCCATCAGAATGCTGAAATCCTGGCCGCGCCCGTCGGTGGCGTTGCCGGACACCACCGGAAAGCCGGCTCCGGCAGCGGCCTGCGTTCATGCACGTAGCCGTTGTCGTTGCTGTGCATGTACTCGCCGAACTGTCCGTCGATCTGAATGCCCTCGAAATCCCGCTTCATGATGAAGTTGACGACGCCGGCCATGGCGTCGGAGCCGTAGACCGCCGAGGCGCCGCCCGTGACCACTTCGACGCGATCGACCAGCGCCGACCGGAATCTGGTCGAGGTCGGGGCTCGGGTTCGGGTTGGCGGTATTCGGGTCGCCGATGCCGAGGCGCCGGCCGTTGACCAGTACCAGCGTGCGCTGCGGGCCGAGGCCGCGCAGGTCCACGGTGGCAATACCGCCCGGAGTGCTCAACCCGGAAGAAGTATTGCTGAAGGAGGTAAACGCGTTCTGCAGATTCTGCGGCAGCTGGTTGAGCAGATCGACCATGTCGGTCTTGCCGCCCTGCAGGATCTCCTTGGAGGTGACGACTTGTATTGGGCTCGTGCTCTGGGAGTTCGGCGTCAGGATGCGCGAACCCGTGATCACGACCTCTTCCAGTGATTCCGACGCTGCTGGCGCGGCGTCTGCTGCCGCCGCCAGGCCGGCGGGTGCAAATGCGGCGATGAGGCCGACGGTGCACGCTGCGGCGACAAGCGTAGTCCAGCGCGGCGGATTAAAGGCAAGACGCGGCAATATGCTCATGAAGTTCCCCCGGAAAAGTTGCTTGAGTGGAAATCTTGGGGGGAACCGTAGCGGCGGGAACTTTGTCTTAGCAACACAACAGGCACCAGCGGAGCACGGCGCAGCGCAGGCGGCGCAGCCCGCGCGCGAGCGGCTCACCCACCGGTGTTGCAGATATTGCTGTTACGGATTTGCACCGCTGCGCGAAGCGGCATTCGGTCGCGGCCGCTGCGCGGAACCGTGCCTCAGCTATGGACGAGGAAGCGATCGAAGCGACTGCGAAACCGGCGGCTCATCGCCAGCCGCGTGCCGCGCTTCAACACCAGCTCGAAATCACCATGGAACAACGGGTGCATCTCGACGATCTGTTCGACGTTGACGATGCTGGAGCGATGCACGCGCACGAACTGGTTGGGATCGAGGCGCGCCTCGATCTCGTGCATGGGCTGGCGCAGCAGGTGGCAATGGCCCTGCGCGAACACCTTGACGTACTTGCCGGCCGACTGGACGAATTCGATATCGTGCGCGGGCAGAAAGGTCACACGGCCGTCCTCCGCGACCAGCAGCCGCTCCGGAAAGCGTGCCTGCAGCGGCGCGCCATCGTTCACGCTACCGGACCCACGTTGCGCAGGGCCGGAGCTTTGGTCGCGCGCGGCGTCGATAATGGATTTCGCCCGCGCCAGGGCCTTCATGAAGCGATCATCGTCGAATGGCTTCAGCACATAGTCCACGGCGGCAACATCGAAGGCCTGAACCGCGTGGTCGGAAAACGCCGTTATGAATATCACGAACGGATCGATGCCCCGATCGGACCAGCGGCGCAGCAACTGGAAGCCGTCCTGGGCCGGCATGCGCACGTCCAGCAGCACCAGTTCGGGCAGCAGGGCCGGATCGAGCTTCAGCGCTTGGGATGCCGATCCGACCTGGCCAAGCAGGGCAAAATCGCTGTCGCGCGCCAGCAGACGTACGATCCGCTCGCGCGCCAGCGGTTCGTCGTCCACCACCAGCGTGCCAATCTGCAGGCCGCTCATACTTCGAGTCTCGCCGGGATGTTGAGTACTGCTTCGGTCCCACCCTGTGGGTCGGGCCCCACCATCAGTGACGCGTCGCTTCCATAGGCCGCCTGCAGGCGCGACTCGACGTTGCTCAGGCCGGTGCCGTAACGTTCGGGTGGCAGGCGCTTCGACATCGTCGGGGTACTGTTGCTGACTGCCAGGCGCAGCCGTTGATTTTCGATGCCGACGATGATGCGGACTGCGAGCGTGGATGACGGTCCGCAGCGGCCGTGCTCCACCGCATTTTCAGCCAGCGGCTGCATCAGCATCGATGGCATGGTCAGGGTTGCCGCGCCGGGATCGACTGACACCTGTACCTGCAGGCGATCACTGTAACGGACCTGCTGAACAGCCAGGTAAGCCTCGAGCCCGGCGACCTCCGTGGCTACCGATACCCACGGTTGCTTGCTGCTCTCGAGTGCGTGGCGCAGGAAATCCCCGAGCCGGGCCAGCATGACGGTCGCGCGCTTTGGGCTCTGATCAACGAGCTCGATGATGGCATGCAGCGCATTGAACAGGAAATGCGGCTGCAGCTGCGCCGACAACATGGCCAGCCGCGCTTCCGAGTAGGCCGCGGA
This sequence comes from uncultured Gammaproteobacteria bacterium, assembly GCA_963811485.1. GTDB lineage: Bacteria > Pseudomonadota > Gammaproteobacteria > Steroidobacterales > Steroidobacteraceae > FEN-1191. The sequence goes on along the minus strand of CAWERO010000003.1, from coordinate 253,827 downwards.
CAGTCGCGCCGCGCGCAGCGACTCGGCGTGGTACTCGCGCGCCACCTGTACCAGCGCAATCAGCGCCAGACCGAGCAGGTATGGCGGCAGGAAGAACTGCAGCGGATTGAGCATGCTGCGCAACGCGGGCTTGAACGGCAGCCAGTAATCCACAGTGTCGTGGAAATCGGTATAGCTGTGATCGATGAGCCCGGCGGCTATGCCGCCCGCAAACGGCGCAAGCCGCACCACGGCGGCGGCCAGCACGATCTGAAAGGCGACGAACAGTACCGGTCGTGCACGGTAGTCAGGGCGCAGGCCGGAAAATGCGATGCGGTAGGCGAGTGCCGAGACAGCGAATACCAGCAGGTGCTGGAAGGCGCGCGCCGGTGAGCTCAGATAGTGCGTGTGCTCCACGATCTTGCCGCTCATGGGCCACAGCCACATGATCGCGGTGGTGGCCACAACGAGCCAGCCGCTGCCGCCGACCAGCAGGATGAGCGACCAGGGCGCAATGCTCCGGGCGGGCGATTGTGCTACATCCGTAACCTTGTCCACGGCGCCATCCTGATTGCTGTGCGCGTGAAAAATCAAGGCCGCCCACTGGCGCCGTTACCGCCGCCGTTGGCGCCGCGTCCATGGCCGCTGGTGCCCGGGAGAGGTTAGTAGCCCGTAACAATCACTGATCGGCAGTGGCGGCGTCCGTGACAGACGCATTTATATGTCACTGCCCGCGGGTGTTGTATTGGCGCGTGCTCCAGCCTTATCGGATCGAGAGTGTCATAGCCTCGAACAAATCGGCTCTATCGGCCTGTACCTGAACCATCCGGCGCACATTGCAGCGTGTGGGCGACGCGGTGCTCTACGCCGCGATTTACGGCCAGTCCTCGACTTCGCCCAGCATTCAGCGTGGCAGCGCTTCTATCGTATGCAGCTGGTAGTCAATCGTCAGTTCTTTCAGGCGACCTATCACGTCCATGCCCAGAAGGAGGGCGGGTTTGCGGGCGAGACCCCAGATTTCAAATACTGGATAGTCGCCAAACGCCACCGTGGAATTCTCCACGACCAGGCTTCCAAGCACGATTGGCGAGACATTTACGACGAGCCCGTCGCCGTGCGTGCGCGTAGCGTCATTGACCGCAATGTGCAGCGCATGCGAGGAGGAAAGCGGATGACCCGTGAGAGCGCGATATAGAGCCGCGTTGCCCAGAGTCCTGTTGGCTCCGGTATCCAGAATCATCTGAAACCCAGCAGACCTTGCCCGTCCCTCGGCCTGCACCAGCCAACTGGATACGCGTCGGGTCTTGACGACGCCGTAGTGCACCGGATCAGGTATCGGGTGCCTTGTACTCAGGGTTACGGTGTCGGTATCAAAGTTCGCGGTGAGTCGCAGATTGGCAAGCAGGTCAGCTCCCAGACTGCCATCAAGCCCGTCAAAGGTCTCACCATCCAGCACCGGAAGCCGCAAGTCCGTGGCCGTCATGCCACCGATATTCAGAGAGTCCACATGGACCAGCCCGGCGACGACTCGTCCGTTGACCCCTTGTACGATGACGCCGTCCTGGATGACTACCAAGCCAAGAGTCTGCGCAACGCGATTGGTAACTGCCGAGCGATTGGCACCGGTATCGAGAAGGAACCGGAACGGGCCCTGACCGTTGACACGAACGGGGACGGCGATTCTTCCCGCGCGCTCCCGCGTGGTCGGTACGGCGTACTGGGGGCCGGCGGTGCACGCGGCATCAATGGACAGAACTGTGTTTGCGCAGGGTTCCTCCGCTGCCTGGCTCAAACCCGGCCAGTGCAGAGTCAGTGAAATGGCAAAGGTCGCGGTGCGCGTCGCCCGAAGCATAGCTCAAGGATCCACCATAGGGCGCTTCATTGGAAGGTCTCCCGATGGCAATCCCGGAACCTGCCCCATGCACACCAAAGAAAAAGGGTCGCCGGAAATGATCCCGGCGACCCCTTAAGATTTGGACCTGTAAGGGTCCGAAGGATCCTAATGCGGACCCTTACTTGCCTCCAAAGGCGTAGTCAGCCGACACGGCGATGAACCGCGGCTCCTGGTAGCTCATCGGCGAACCGAAGTACGAGCGCGGCGCCCCGTTGATGAGCTGGCTGCGCCAGTAGCTGTTGGTGACCGCAGCCCTGTTCATCACGTTGAATACCTTCAACTGCAGCTTCAGGTTCTGCAGGCCGCTTGGCTGGTAGGTCAACGCCAGGTCGATGTTCCACAGCGTCGGCTGGTTGCCGGCTGAACCGCGCGATGCCACATGGCCGTCGCAGTACCAGTAGTACGTACCGTACTGGATCTCCGGCGGCAACGTGTCGTCAACGGGGTTGTGGCCCAGGCAGACTTTCGGGCGCCCGCTCTGGATCAGCAGGTCGCCGGAGAGCGTCACCTCTTCCGAGGCCTTGAATGCGCCCAGGGCCTTGAAGGTGTGGCGCCGATCGTTCGGCAGGTTGCCGTACGAACCGATCATGGCCTCGTTGTAGTCAAAGGCCTCCGTAGTGCCGGTATCTGCCTGGTGAATATCGGAATCCACGAGGCCCTCCGCATTGCCGTAGTTGTGCGCCCAGGTGTAGGACAACTGCGAGTACCAGCGGTTGCTCCAGGCCTTCTCGGCAGTGAACTCAACGCCGAGGTACTTGCGAATCGCCTTCTGGATGTTGACCTGCGCAGGCGACAGATTGAGATTCTGCAGCACGCCACTGTTGTCCAGGTCGATCTTCAGGTTGACTGGATAGCCCGGATTGATGATGTAGCAGCCCGTGCCAATATCCGCAGAATCGAAAGTCAGGCCGAGATCTGCCGCTGCTTTCTGCAGCACCCGGATGTCACACCAGTCGTCAGTAGTCTTCTTCAGGTTTCGGTACGTAAACCGCACGCCTGCCCGCCAGTCGTGCGTGAGCTGGCGCTGGTAGCCGAGCACGATCTCTTCCTGAATGGTCGGATCCAACGTCGATGAGCTGACCGACGCCGGGTTCGGCACGACGCCAGGCTTCTCATTGTTGTAATACTGTACCGGCTGGGTCGGCGCGCCCAGGACAGGAGCGCCGGTGACGGGGTCCACGCCTGTGTACAGGAAATCCTGGTGCGAGTAGAGCGATTCGCTCGCACCGCGGACGGCCGCGGTGGGGGCAATTGGCAGGGAGTAAAGGCCATAGCTGCCGTAGAGCTTCTGCTTCGAGTCACCGTTAACGTCGTAGGAGAAGCCGAGCCGGGGCTCGACGATGTTCGTCTGTTCAGCGTAAACCTGGTCCTGGCCATTCTTGTTCTTGAACGAATCGATGCGGACACCGACCTGTACCAGCATTTTCGGGTTCAGCTGCCAGTCATCCTTCAGGTAGTAGCCGGTCGAATCCACCTTCACGTTCGCAGCCGTGCGGAAGTAGACCTGGTTGACCACATCCGTGTTGAGAGGAACATTATCCGTCGCTCCCGCAGTGGTGTAGTCATAACTCACGCCACCCGAGTCCGCTTCACCGTAGAACGTCGACCAGTGGTCGATATCCACGCCGGCCTTGAGGGTGTGCATGCCCGCGCCGCCGCCATCCAGTTTGTACTGCATGTCCAGTCGGCTGGAGGTGCGCTTGTCCTCGGCGTTGATCGCCGAGATCGGCGTATCAATCCAGCACGATGGCGCGCCGACTCCGAACGGATCCGAATAATCGCTCTCGTAAGTCACGACTGGGCAACCCTGCTGCGGAGATGTGTCGATCGCGCCGACGTAGGAAATTAGCGTGCCGTCCGGCGCAACCTGGTGGAAGCCCCGCGAACTCCTGAGCCTGCCCGCTTCCGCGGACAACGAGAAGTTGTCGGTGAACGCACCGGTGTACTTGAGAATCTGCGTCAAGCCACCGACTTCCTGGTAGCTGGTGCCGTTGAACGAGTTCGGCGTTTCAATGCCAGCCCCATTGATCACTGAGGCGTAGGAGCCGCTGGCATCCGTCTGGTGGTTGGAAATCACCGTCAGTTCTAACGAGTGCCGGTCGTTGATATTCCAGTCCACGTTCACGAGCCCGAACGGCCGCGTGCTGGCCAGATCGATGCTGTTGCCGCCACTGGCATAGTCCATCGATACCGGGGTGGTGGAAGGGGTCTCGAACAGGGTCTTGCGGGTGTATTCGGCAACGGCGAACACGAACAGCTTGTCCTGAATGATCGGCCCACCGACCCACGCATCGTACGTGGAGGAACCCTGGCCATCGAGCGAATAGTCCTTGAACAGCGAGTGGACCAGGGGCCGGTAAGACTGCGGACTGTGCGCGCGCATGTTCTGGGGTTCCCAGTACGCGGCAACGCCGCCGGTCCAGTCGTTCGTGCCCTTCTTCGTCTGCAGGCTGACCACGCCACCGGTCGCGAGGCCGTATTCCGGGCCCACGCTACCTGTGATCACCTGCTCGGAGCCGATCGCCTGGAAGGGGATCTTGGCGTAAGAGAGGTTCTTGAACAGATTCGTGACGTTGAAGCCGTTGACGTAGTAAGCGTTCTCCGCCACCGAGGCACCACCGAACGATGCCAGATTACCAAAGGCCGAATCACCTTTGGTGGTGCCGGGAGCAAGCAACACAACGTTGACAATATCGTGGGCCACGGGCAGCTCGTTCAGCTGGTCTGCCGAGTACGTGGTCGACACCTGCGCAGTCGTCACGTCGATCGGCGAGGCGGTCGTGCCCAACACAACGACCTCTTCAAGTTCCGTGTCTGAAAACTGAACGGCCGTACCAACGCCGGCATTTACGCGGGCATGGAAGGTCTTCCCGTTTGCCGTAACACTGTAGTTACCTGACGGCAGACTGGAGACATTGAAATTGCCGTCATTCCCCGCAGTGACTTCGCGTGTGAGTCCTGTATTGTCGTTCTTGATCGTAACCTTGGCGTCGGCCCCTGCCTGGCCATAGATCGAACCGGTTACGGCTTGCGCGTACACGGCGGAACTTCCGCCGACAAACGCGTACAACAGCGCCAGAGCGGCTGCCTTGCGGAAAAGGCCACCGACGGCGCTTTCACGTCGAATGTGCATGTGTTACTCCCGAGTTCAAACTAAAAGGATCAAAGCGGCGTCCCTCTATAGGAGGCTTCCGCCTTGGATGGAGCGTAACTCCCTCCAGTGCCGTAATAATACCCGATCATGCCGCCGGGGCAATGTACTGTTGCGTGAAAGCAACGAAATCGGACCGGGACGAGGCATCGACGTCGGCGCAACTTGACAACGCACCCGGGCGGGCGCGGGCTCACTCGCGACACGCCGGGGCCCCTGGCGGGTCTGAGCGCTACCTGCCTGTGGCAGTGACCACACACGCCGGGAACCACCACGAGGTCACGCTCGGTACGGTCGCCGGCTGCGTCGGCACGAGCGCCGCCGGATCGTCGAGTGCTGTCTTGCATGGATTCCATGGCGCCGTCGACTCCAGCTTCGCTGGAAATGACACGCGACAAATTTCCTCGCCTTCGTGCTTGGCTTACGAGCCGCTTGCGGCCTGCGGCAGCTTGTAGTTGACTCGATTGCCCACGCGGATGCCGCGGTCGCGCGGCCTCGCCGCCACCGATCTCCAGCACGGCCATGACCGGCTTTGGGCAGCTCAGGATCTCGAGCGATTGCGGCGTGGTGTTGGCGAGCAGGCAGACGATGCGGCCGTGGCTGTCGATGAACAGCATGTCGAGCGGTATATAAGTGTTCTTCATCCACATGGTCACGATCCGCGGCTGCGGCCTGCGGAAACAGCATGCCTTCGTCGGCCGGCAGGCGCGTCTGGAACATCAGGCCGAGTTCCTGCCGGGCCGCGGTGTCGGCGATGCGGATGTTGAACCATCTGCCGCCCGTGCGCACGTGCGGATCTCGAGCGTCGAGCGCGGAAAGTCATCGTCGGCCGCGGCCGTCAGGCGGCCGGCGAAGGCGGACGCCAGCATGCAGCAGGCCCAGCAGCAAGCGCATGGGCAGCCGAGCGCGGCTGCGGCGGGAGCGTGCTGCGGATCAGTTGCGGGTCGCTGCATGCAGCTCATTATCCTCAAAGCGGGCCACGCCGGCGAAATCGAAGCGGTTGATGTAGAAGCCGCCCGCTGCCGTCGAGCATGGTCGCCGGATCGATGCAGTAGCCGCGCGCCGCGACGCGGTACATGCGGGCTGCAGCCGCGGCATTGGCCGGGCTCGCCAGGGCAGCGGTTCCTGCACCATGGCATCGATCGCGCAGCGCTCGTCCCCGCGCGTGGCGTAGACGCGCTGCTCGCCTTCGACGATGACCGTGACGTTGGTGGCCGCCGCGCGCTGGTGCGCGCGCTGCCCGGTGCGGCGGCGATGCCGAACACGAGGCGCAGCCGATGGCCGCTGCGCGTCCGCGGGCCCCAGGAAGCTGACGCGCATGCCCGCGGCCGTCCGGTCGCGCGCCGCCTTCGCACTGTAGCGGTGCACCGCGCCAGTCGAGATCCGCTTCGATCGCACCGCGCAGGCTCGCGCGCAGGTAGCCGCGCTCGCCGGGCAGGCACGACACGTGCTCGCATACCGGCAGTCTGGCTCTCGGCCGTGGTCGTGCAGCCGCGGCTAGCGGCCGGCGCCAGGCACCAGTGCCAACGCCAGGCAAGAGACAGCGAGCCAGCCGAAGTCGGCGGGCATTGCAATTGTTTTCACCGCCTGATTATCGCCCGGAAAGGGCGCCAATTTCACTCAAATGTGCTGCTAGACTCCCGCTCCCTATGCACCTGCTCGAAGTCACCTCGCCCATACCCGCGCCTCTCGCGCCGCCTGCCTGAACTCGCGGCCAACCTGTTTTTCAGCTGGCATCGACCGGCGCGGGCCCTGTTCCAGGACCTCGACCCCGAGCTGTGGGAGCAGGTGGACGGCAACCCGCGGCTGATGCTGCGCTGCCTGGACCAGGCGCGGCTGGAGCGTGCCGCGAGCGACTCCATCTATCTAGAGCGCTACGCGCAGGTGGTCGACTACCTTGACAACTACGTCAAGGTTGCGCCGCGCGCCGACCAGCCGCTGGTGGCCTATTTCTGCGCCGAATACGGTTTCCACGAGAGCTTTCCGATCTACTCCGGGGGCCTTGGGATCCTCGCTGGCGACTACTGCAAGGCGGCGAGCGACGAGCGCCTGAATTTCATCGCGGTGGGCCTGCTGTATCGCCAGGGCTACTTCACCCAGCACGTCGACGGCGAGGGCGTTCAGCACGCCGAATACGCCGACACGGACGCGCGCGACCTGCCGGTCGAGCCGGTGGACGATGGCGCCGGCAAGCAGCTGCACGTGAAGGTGCGCATCGGCGAGCGCGAAGTGACGGCGCGCGTCTGGCGCGCGCAGGTCGGTCGCGTGGCGGTATACCTGCTCGACACCAACTGCCCCGAGAACATCGCAGGAAGATCGCGACATCACCCACCGGCTGTACGGCGGCGGTGAGCTCGGCGCGCATCCGCCAGGAGATGATCCTCGGCATCGGTGGCGTGCGCGTGCTGCGCGCGCTGGGTCTGGCGCCCGCGGTCTGGCACATCAACGAAGGGCATGCCGCGTTCCTGATTCTCGAGCTGCTGCGCGAGGGCGTCGCGCGCGGCCTCGATTTCGACGCCGCGCTCGAAGCCGCGGCGCCCCAGTGCGTATTCACCACGCACACGCCGGTGGCCGCTGGGCACGACGTGTTCGTCGACGAACTGTTCAACGGCTGTTTCGGCGCCTGGCTGCGCGAGTCAGGCTTGCCGCTTGATCGGGTCGTGGCCCTGGGCCGTGCCCCTGCGGGCAATAACGGCTTCAACATGACGCGGCTGGCACTCGCCGGCGCGCGCCGCGTCAACGGCGTGAGCCGCATCCACGGCCGCGTTTCGGCCAGGCTGTGCGCCGACCACTGGAACGACGTGCCGGTGGCGGAAAACCCGGTCGGCTACGTCACCAATGGCGTACACGTGCCGACCTTCCTGGCGCAGAGCTGGGCGCGGTTTTTCGATCGCGAGCTGGGTGCCGACTGGCGCGAGCGGCTCAACGACGCCGTGTTCTGGCAGGGGCTCGAGCGCATTCCCGAGCAGCAGTTCTGGCAGACCGCACAGGATGTCAAAGCCCGCATGCTCGCCGGCGTGCGCGAGCGCATGCGCCGGCAGTACGCGGCGCAGGGCCTGAGCGTCGCCGAACTCCGCCATGTCACCCGTTTGCTCGACCCGCAGCGGCCCGACGTGCTCACACTAGGCTTTGCGCGCCGCTTTGCGACCTACAAGCGCGCGTCACTCCTGCTGCGAGACCGCGTGCGTCTCGCGAAGCTCATCGATGGCAGCGAACGACCGGTGCTGTTCCTGTTCGCGGGCAAGGCGCATCCGGCCGACCAGCCGGGCCAGCAGATGCTGCGCGAGATCAAGCAGCTGATGCTGAGCCGCGAATTTGCCGGCAACGTCGTATTCCTCGAGGACTACGACATCGAGCTGGCGCGCTGGCTGGTATCGGGCGTCGATGTCTGGCTCAATAATCCGATCGCACCGCTCGAGGCGAGCGGCACCTCGGGCATCAAGGCGGCGATCAACGGCCGGCTGAATCTCAGTGTGCTCGACGGCTGGTGGGCGGAAGCCTGGGATGGCACCAATGGCTGGGGCATCCCGGCCGCGCAGGTGCAGGACGCGGAGCGCCGCGACGCGCTCGACGCCGATCTGATGCTCGATACGCTCGAGGAAGAAGTGGTGCCGCTGTACTACGCGCGTGGCGCGCAAGGCTACTCGCCCGAATGGGTGCGGCGCTGCCGGCGCGCCATGATGACGGTGATTCCGCAATTTAACATGCGGCGCATGATCATCGACTACGACCGCGGCCTGTACCAGAGCGCGGCCCGCCAGCACGCCCTCCTGGCGGGCGACAACGACGCGGGCGCCCGCGCCATGGCGATCTGGAAGCAACGTGTGCGCAAGGCCTGGGGCGGAGTCAGCTTGCGCGCGCTCGGGCCTCCCGCGGCCGAGCTGCAAAGCGGCGCGCGGCTGCGCCAGCGCGTCGCGGTAAACCTCAATGGCCTGACGAACGATGATGTGGCAGTGGAATTCATGGCGCAGCGCACGCTTCCGCGGATGCGCACGCAGTGGCCGGCCCTATCCTCTTACGGTTCCGATCTGCAGAGCGACGCGTGGCGCGCGCGGCTCAAGCCCACGGGAGAGACCGAGGGCGACGGTGCGCAGGTGTATGAACTCGACGCCGCGCCGCCCACCTCCGGGCAGTTCGCGCTTCAGTTCCGGGTGCGGCCGGAGCATGCGCTGCAGGGGCACCCACTTGAGATGGGATTGATCAAGAGATTGTAGTCAGGAGCGCACGGCCTGGCGCTGGCACCACCAGAATGTGGTCGGGCGCGCTGCGCGTGCCCTCGTCCACGGCTGCCGCTATGGCATGTTGTGTCGTCGCGAGAATCCGAACTAGCACTGCAGCGCGGCAACGCCGTGGCCTCGGCGCCCTCCGACACATTCTGGTGGTGCCAGCGCCAGGCCGTGCACACGAGACTGCACACGCGCGATGTGTCCGCGGCGGGCGTGGGTGAATGCATGCCTGGCAGATGTGTCGGAGGCCGCCGAGCGAGCGGCGCCCGGCCCGATGCAGTACTCCGTTTAAATCTTCCTCGCCACAACAAGCCATCGGGCCAGCCGCGAAGCGAGGGCACGCGCAGCGCGGCCGACCACATCTGCCAGGCATGCATTCACCCACGCCCACCGCATGAGCTTGCCGCCGCGGTCTCGCGCGCGCTCAACCCGGCGCGAAAATCACGCCCGCGAGCGGCGGCAACGTCACCACGATTGAATGCGGTTGCCCCTGGTACGGCTTATCGCTGGCCTGCACTCCGGCGCCGTTGCCGAGGTTGCCGCCGCCGTAGTAGCCCGAATCCGAATTGAACACCTCGCGGTAACGGCCGTTGTGCGGCACACCGAGGCGGAAGCCGGGGCGTGGCACCGGGGTGAAATTGAGCGCGACCAGCAGGTGCTGGTCGTCGGCCCAGCGCGCGAAGCTCAACGTCGAGTGCCTGGCATCGTCGCAGTCGAGCCAGCTGAAGCCGCGCGGTTCGAATTCGTAGCGGTGCAGCGCACTGTGCTGCACATAGAGCCGATTGAGATCGGCGACCGCGCGTTGCACGCCGGCGTGCTCGCCGTGATCAGTCAGCCACCAGGGCAGGGCGGTGCGGAAATTCCATTCCCATGGGTGGGCGAACTCACCGCCCATGAATAGCAGCTTCTTGCCGGGAAACGCCCACATGTAGGTGTAGAGCGCGCGCAGGTTGGCCAGCTGTTGCCAGCGGTCGCCGGGCATGCGGCCGAGGAGCGAGCGCTTGAGGTGCACGACTTCATCATGCGAGAAGGGCAGCACGAAGTTCTCGCTGTAGGCGTACATCATGCCGAAGCTCAGTCGCTGGTGTTGGTGCTGGCGGTAAAGCGGATCCTCCTTGAAGTAGTCGAGCGTGTCGTGCATCCAGCCCATGTTCCACTTCATGCTGAAGCCGAGGCCGCCGGTGTCGGTGGGCCGAGAAACCTGCGGCCAGTCGGTGGATTCCTCCGCGATGGTCACCGTGCCGGGGTTGCGCGCGTGGGTGGTCGCATTGAGCGAGCGCAGGAACTCGATCGCCTCGAGGTTTTCGCGGCCGCCGTGGCGATTGGGCACGAAGTCGCCGCGGCGGCCGAAATCCAGGTAGATCATCGAGGCGACCGCGTCGACGCGCAGGCCGTCGAAGTGGAATTCCTCGAGCCAGTAGCAGGCGCTCGAGAGCAGGAACGAGCGCACCTCGTGGCGTTCGTAATTGAAGATCAGCGTGCCCCAGTCGCGCGTGCTCAGCCTTGCGTGGATCCTGGTACTCGTACAGCGCGGTGCCGTCGAACTGGGCCAGGCCGTGGCCATCGCGCGGAAAGTGCGCGGGCACCCAGTCGAGCAGCACGCCGATGCCGGCCTGGTGGCATTGGTCGATGAAATAACGCAGGTCATCGGGCGAGCCGTGGCGGCTGGTGGGTGCGAAATAGCCGGTGGTCTGGTAGCCCCAGGAATCGTCGAGCGGATGCTCGGTGAGCGGGAGCAGCTCGATGTGCGTGAAATTCTGCGCGCGCACATAGGGAAGCAGCTCCGCCGCCAGTTCGCGGTACGAGTAGAAGCGGCCGTCGCCATGCTGGCGCCAGGAGCCGGCGTGCACTTCGTAGATGCTCATCGGCGCGTGCAGCCAGTCGCGCTCGCGCCGCGCCTGCAGCCAGTCGGCGTCGCCCCAGGCGTAGTGGCTGTCGCATACGATCGACGCCGTGCCGGGCCGGAATTCGGACGCGCGGCCATAGGGATCGCTCTTGAGCACGATCGCGCCATTCAGGCGGTGCCGGAGCTCGAATTTGTACAGCTCGCCGGCGCGAAGCGCCGGCATGAACAACTCCCACACCCCGCTGCCGCCGAGAGTTCGCATCGGCAGGCGCCGGCCGTCCCAATCGCAGAACGGTCCAACCACGCTGACGCGCTCGGCATTGGGCGCCCAGACCGCAAAGCGGACACCGTCGAAGCCGTCCATGCTCAGGGTCTGTGCACCGAGGAACTGCCAGGCGCGGGCCTCATAGCCGCCGCTGAAGGCGCTCAGGTCAGGCGCGCCAATCGTGGGCAGGAAGCTATAAGGGTCGACCCGCTCGAGCGCGGCGTCTCGGGTGTCGCGCCAGCAGAGTCGGTAGTGATGGGGCAGGGTGCCGCGCGGTCCCTGCCAGTGGAAAAAGTCGGTCCCGGGAAGGCGGGTCAGGTCTATGCGCCCGTCGATATTGGCAGACTGGGCCGCTGGCAAGTAGGCAATCAATGTACTGAACGAGCCGCGCTCGCGCAGACCCAGGACGCTGTGCGGATCATGATGAGTGCCGGCAGCGATACGACGCAGGTCTTCCGCCAGATCGTCGATCCAATTGGGCATGGCCGGCGTACTATACTCGACGCGGGCCCCTACAGAGATCGATTGCAATGGCCAAGCCAAACCCACGCACCTCATCGGGTCGCTATGTCAGTCGGCTCACCAGCGGCACCCTCGCCGTCATCATGGCGGGCGGGCGCGGCGAGCGGCTGCGCGACCTGACCGCGAACCGCTGCAAGCCCGCCGCGCCCTTCGGCGGCAAGTTCCGCATCATCGATTTCCCGCTGTCGAACTGCGTGAACTCGGGCATCCGGCAGATTTTCCTGATGACCCAGTACAAGGGCCAGTCGCTGATCCAGCACGTGCAGCGCGGCTGGAGCTACCTGCGCGGCGAGTTCGGCGAATTCATCGATGTCGTTCCCGCGCAGCAGCAGATCGGCGAGCACTGGTATCGCGGCACGGCCGACTGCGTCTACCAGAATCTCGACCTGATCCGCGCCCATCGCCCCAAGCACGTGCTGGTGCTGGCCGGCGATCACATCTACAAGATGGACTACGGTCCGATGGTGGCCTACCACGTCGAGAAGGGCGCCGACATCACCGTCGGGGTGGTCGAAGTGTCACGCGACAAGGCGCGCGAGTTTGGCGTGCTCTCGGTAACCGAATGGAACCGGGTGACGCGCTTCGCCGAGAAGCCACAGGAGCCCGAACCTATTCCGGGGCGGCCTGATGTGGCGCTCGCTTCAATGGGCATTTATGTGTTCAACGGCCGGTTGCTCGAGAAACTGCTGATGGAGGATGCCAGGGTGGCGGACTCCAACCACGATTTCGGCCGTAACATCATTCCGCCGGCCATCGAGACGCTGCAGGTATTTGCCTATCCGTTCACCGATGTGAAGACCCGGGCACAGAATTACTGGCGCGACGTGGGTACTGTCGATGCCTACTACGAGGCCAACATCGAGCTCGTGCACGTGGCGCCGGAACTCAATCTGTACGACGAAGAGTGGCCGATCTGGACCTACCAGGCGCACGTGCCGTCGGCCAAGTTCATTCTCGACGAGGACGGCCGGCGCGGCATGGCGATCAACTCGATCGTCTCGGGCGCCTGCATCATTTCCGGCGCGGTCATCAACCAGTCGCTCCTGTTCTCCAACGTGCGCGTCGATGAGCGCTCCAGTGTCTACCGGTCGGTGGTATTGCCGAACGTCAAGATCGGTACCGGCTGCACCATCCGGCAGGCGATTCTGGATGAGGGCTGCGAAGTGCCCGACGGCATGCAGATCGGCGTCGAGCGCGGTGCCGACGCGGCGCGCTTCCACGTCACTGAAGGCGGCGTGGTGCTCGTGACCCCGGAGATGTTGCAGAAAAGTCTCGCGCACGCATGAGTGAGCGCGCGCGCTTTCCGGTGGTGCTGCTCTGGCACATGCACCAGCCGCAGTATCGCGACCCGCTGAGCGGCGAATACATCCTGCCGTGGACCTACCTGCACGCCATCAAGGACTACACCGACATGGCCGCGCACCTGGAGGCCAATCCGCAGGCGCGGGCAGTGGTGAATTTTGCGCCGATCCTGGTCGAGCAGCTCGAACAGCTGGCCGCGCGCGTCACCGCGCACCTGCACAGTGGCGAGCCGCTCCCTGACCCGGTGCTCGCGCTGCTGGCCGAGGCACCGCTCCCGGTGGAGCCGGGCGCGCGCCTGGCGCTGCTGCAGGCCTGCCTGCGCGCCGAGCGGGTGCATCTGATCAATCGTTATCCGGTGTACGCGCAGCTGGCGACGCTGGCCGCGGCGTTTGCCACGCGCGATACCGTGCCTTACGCCTCGGACCAGTACCTGCGCGACATTGGCGTTTGGTACCACATCGCCTGGTTGGGCGAGACCGTCAAGCGCAGCGACCTGCGGGTTGCCGCGCTCAGCGACCGCGAGCGCGACTTTACCCCCACGCATCGGCGCCTGTTGCTGGAACTGATCGGTGAGCTGCTGGCCGGACTGCTCGGGCGCTACCGCGCACTGGCGGAGCGCGGCCAGGTCGAACTGTCGATGTCGCCCTATGGGCACCCGATCCTGCCGCTGCTGATCGATTTCCGCACGGCGCGTGAATCGGTGGCCAGCGCGCCCTTGCCCGACGCGGAGCACTATCCCGGCGGCGAGGAGCGGGTGGCCTGGCATATGCAGGAAGGGCTGCGTGTGTTCACGCGCGCTTTTGGGCGTCCGCCCGCCGGTTGCTGGCCCTCGGAGGGGGCGATCAGCGCGCGCGCGCTGGAATTGGTCGGCGAGCACGGCATGCGCTGGGCTGCAAGCAGCGGCAACGTGCTGCGCGGGTGCCTGCGGGCGATCGGATGCGCGCCAGGGCGACTGGCAGGGTAGCGCGCCGGAGCTGCATGCCTGGCAGGTGCCGGGGCGCGAGCTCAGCCTGTTCTTCCGCCACGACGAGCTTTCGGACCTGATCGGCTTCGCCTATTCAAAGTGGCACGGTGATGACGCCGTGCGGCACTTCGTCGGCGAGCTCGAGCGCGTGGCACGCGAGGCAGCGGGCCGGCCCGGCGCGATGGCGCTGGTCGCGCTCGACGGCGAGAATGCCTGGGAGCACTACCCCTTCAATGGTTATTATTTCCTCAAGGGCCTGTACGCCGCACTGGCCGCGCATCCGCAACTGGAGTTGACCACACTCAGCGAAGTGCTGGCGCGCCAGCCCGTGCACCAGCCGCTGGCGCACGTGGTTGCAGGCAGCTGGGTGCACGGCACGCTCGCGACGTGGATCGGCGATCGTGACAAGAACGCCGGCTGGGATCTGCTGGTGCAGGCCAAAATTGCCGCCGACGAAGTGCTGGCGGACGAGCGCCTGGCGCCGGAGCAGCGCAACTCGATCGAGCGGCAACTGGCGCTGTGCGAAAGCTCCGACTGGTTCTGGTGGTTCGGCGACTACAATCCCTACCAGGCAGTGCGCGATTTTGACCGGCTGTTCCGCCACCAGCTGGCGAGCCTGTATCGATTGCTCGGGCGCGAGCCGCCCGACGCGCTCGCCATTGCAATTTCCGTGGGGCGTGGCGCGCCCGAAGGGGGCGGTGCGATGCGCCGCGCGCACGAATGATCGGTCCCGCACCGGCGTTGTACTGTACATGAACAAGAAACGCCGGGAAGTGCCCGCAAAAATGTCCGACATCGCCCGCCTGGCAGGTGTATCGGCGTCGACCGTATCCCGCGCGCTGGCCGGGAGTCCGCTGGTGGCCGCGGCCAAGCGCGAACAGATCCACCGTCTGGCGCGCGAGCGCGGCTACGTGATCAACACCACCGCGCGCAACCTGCGGCTGCAGCGCACGCAAACCGTGAGCGTGGTCATTCCGCTGGGCCATGAAACGAGCCAGCCGCTGACCGATCCGTTCTTCATGGAGATGATCGGGCATCTGGCCGACATCATCACGCAGCGCGGCTACGGCATGTTTCTGCAAAAGGTCGTACCGCCCATGGACGACTGGCTGCCGCTGCTGATCGCGAGTCACAAGAGCGATGGCATCATTGTCATCGGCCAGAGCACCGAACACCAGGCGCTCGAGGCGGCCGCAGCCGTCTACAAACCCATGGTCGTCTGGGGCGGGCACCTTGCGCGCCAGTCCTACTGCACGGTCGGCAGCGATAACGTGGGTGGTGCGCTGGCGGCCGTGGAGCACCTGATCGGCCTGGGCCGGCGGCGCATCGTGTTTCTGGGCGACCCGGCTGTGCCCGAAATGGGGCTGCGCTATGAAGGCTACCGGATTGCGCACGAGCGCGCCGCGCGACCGCGTGTCCTGCCGCACATCGTGCCCGCGCATCTCACGGCTGATACCGCCTACGAGGCGATGCGCGAGTTCATCGGCAATGCCGGGGATTTTGACGCCGTGTTCGGCGCCACCGATGTCATCGCCATGAGCGCCCTGCGCGCCATTACCGCGGCCGGCCTGGCCGTGCCGCGCGACGTTGCCGTGGTCGGTTTCGATGACATCGCGCTCGCCTCGCACGCGAACCCACCGCTGACCACGGTGCGCCAGGACCTGCAGCGCGGCGCACACATGCTCGTCGACCTGCTGTTCCGCCGCATGGAGGGCGAAGACACGCCCTCCGCCACCATGCCCGCCGAACTCGTGGTGCGCGAGTCAAGCGGCTGAGGCACGCCGGCGTTATGGCCGGGCTATGCCCGCTGAGCGCAAGCGCCGCGCGGCGGGATCACGCAGCCAGTTGTAGGCCAGTCCGGCGAACAGCAGTGCCGCGAATACCGTGGCGAGGCCAAATCCGTACTGCGGGCCACCGTAGGCGTCACTGACTGCCGCCATCGCCAGCGGGCCGGCGGCGGCGGCAGCAGCGGTGAAGAACAGGATTACGCCCGCGACCGCGCCGTGCTCGAATTTCGGGAAGCAGCTGATGCCCTTGGAATTGAGCGTCGGGTACATCATCGACATGAACAGTCCGGAGCAGGGGAGCAGCACGACGCCGGCCTCGACGCCACCGGCGAGACTGCCCGCGAAGCAGCCGAAAATGGCGAGGCTCAGCAGCGCGAGCACCGCGGCCCAGTGGAAGTGCTGCAGCAGCCAGATGCCGAGAAACCGGCCGCCCGCGCGCAACACGAAGAAAATGGTCAGCGCATAGGCGACCAGCCAGATATGTGCGCCGCGGTAGCCCTGCAGATAAGTGGGCATCCATACGTAGATGGCCACCTCGACCGCGACGTACAGCATGATCAGCATCGAAAAGCCGATTGCGCACGGGTCGCGCACCATGCGCATGGTGCGCGCCAGATTGACCGGCTCGTCGGCCGGGTGCGTGACCGTGGGGTAGCGCACCACCAGCGCGATCAACACCAGCACGGCGCAGATTCCGGCGGCGACTACATACAACCACTTCCACGACAAGCCGTGCGTCAGCAACATGGCGACGATCGCCGGTCCGGCGATCGAGCCGACGCCAAAGAAGCCCTCGATCAGGTTCATCGTCGAGGTGTGCTGCTCAGATGAGCGCGAGATGTCACCGACCAGCGCCAGCGCGCCGATCTTGAAGATGCTGATGCCGAGGCCCGACAGCGCCAGCAGCGCGACGAAATAGCCGAAACGGCTGCCAAACGCAAACAACAACGAGCTGAGGCCGTAAAATAGCAGCCCGAGAATGATAGTGCGCTTGCGGCCGAACCCATCAGCCAGGAAGCCGAGCAGAATGGCCCCCAGCGCTATGGCAGTCATGGGCACGTACTGGAAAGTGCCGCCGGCTGTCATCGATAGGTGAAATTCCGCGATGACTTTCGGAATCACGCTGCCGACGGCGTCGCTGGTCATTGCGAACATCAGAAACATCATGCAGGTCAGCGCCCGCAGCACCCGCTCGTTGGGGGCACCCGGCGCCGCGCTGGAGTCGTTCATCGTTCCCCCGGCCATCTTGGGCTTTACAGCCAAATGCAATCGATTGCATTATAGGGCACCGGCCAGCATACGCAAACATGAAAAACCAAGTACAACTCATCACCTACGTGGATCGCCTGGGCGGCGCTGGCCTGGCGGAACTTCATGAGCTCCTCGACGGGCCGCTGCGCGGCTTGTTCGGGGGTGTGCACCTGCTGCCGTTTTTTGACCCCATCGACGGCGCCGACGCGGGGTTCGACCCGAGCGATCACACCCAGGTCGACCTCCGGCTCGGCACCTGGCAGGACATCAAGCGACTCACCGGCAGCATCGACGTCATGGGCGATGTGATCGTCAATCACATCTCGGCGCGCTCGCCGCAGTTCCGCGACTTTCTGGCGCATGGTGCAGCCTCGCCCTACGCCGGCCTGTTTCTCAGCCTTGATGCGGTGTTTCCCGGTGGCGCTACCGAGGCGCAGCTCGCGGCCATCTATCGGCCGCGCCCGGGGCGGCCGGCGACGGAAGTCAGGCTGGCCAGCGGCGAGCGGCAATTATTGTGGACGACCTTCACGCCGCAGCAGATAGACATCGACGTCCATCACCCGCAGGGAAAGGCGTACCTGACGCGCATCCTCGAGACTTTCGCAGCCAATGGAATCCGGATGGTGCGGCTCGACGCTGTCGGCTATGCCATCAAGAAGGCTGGAACAAGCTGCTTCATGCTGCCCGAAACCTTCGAATTCATCGCCTCGTTCGCCCGCCAGGCGAATTCCTTTGGTATCGAGGTGCTGGTCGAAGTTCACTCCTACTACCGCAAACAGATCGAGATCGCCGCGCGCGTGGGCTGGGTGTACGACTTCGCCTTGCCGCCGCTCCTGCTGCATGCCTTCGCTTTTCATACCGCCGGGCGCCTGAAAGAGTGGATTCGCATTCGCCCGAATAATGCTTTGACCGTACTCGACACGCACGACGGCATCGGCATCATCGATATTGGCGCTGACGCCGCCGATCGCGCCGGTCGCGCGGGTCTGGTGCCGCCGGCGGAACTCGACCGGCTGGTGGAGATCATTCACCAGCGCAGCGGTGGCGAGAGTCGGCGCGCAACCGGCGCCGCCGCCTCGAACCTCGATCTCTACCAGGTCAACTGCACTTTTTACGACGCGATGGGGCGGGACGATCGGTGCTTACCTGCTCGCGCGCGCAATCCAGTTCTTCCTGCCGGGCATCCCGCAGGTTTACTACGTGGGTTTGCTCGCCGGGCGCAACGATATGGCGCTGCTGGCGCGCACCGGTGTCGGCCGCGACATCAATCGCCACTACTATAGCCGCACCGAAATCGAAGCCCAGCTGCGCACGCCAGTCGTGGCGGCATTGCTTGATCTGATCGGCCTGCGCAATTCGCACCCCGCCTTCGGCGGCCGCTTCGAACTCGCTGACACCCCCGACGATCGTCTGCAACTGCGCTGGAGCCAGGGCGCACACTACGCGCAGCTCGAGGCCAATCTGGCCGACGGTAGTTGGCGCCTGCGAGCCTCGTCGGCTGGCGGCAACGGCCCCGAGTACGTCAGTACGGACAGTTCGGCGCTGCAGCGTTAGGATGGCCCCTCGATAACGGGGAAAATCCATGACCAGCAACGCGCGCCCGACGCTGACTTTCTGGCAGATCTGGAACATGTGTTTCGGATTCCTCGGCCTGCAGTTCGGCTTCGCGCTGCAAAACGCCAACGTCAGCCGCATCTTCCAGACGCTCGGCGCGAGTCTCGATGCCATTCCCTCGTTGTGGATCGCCGCGCCGCTGACCGGGCTCCTGGTGCAGCCGATCATCGGCTACTGCTCGGATCGCACCTGGACGTGGCTCGGTCGGCGCCGGCCCTATTTTCTGGTCGGTGCGATCCTGGCGTCGGTAGCGCTGCTGGCGATGCCGCGCTCGGGCGCGCTGTGGATCGCGGCCGGACTGCTGTGGATGCTGGACGCCTCGATCAACATTTCGATGGAACCGTTCCGCGCCTTCGTCGGCGACCAGCTCGGGCCGGCGCAGCGCCCGACCGGCTATGCGATGCAGAGCTTCTTCATCGGCATCGGCGCGGTGGTGGCGGGCGTCCTGCCCTGGTGGCTGACCCGCATGGGCGTGAGCAACCACGGCACCGACGCGGCGGGCGTCACGGTGGTCCCCGACACGGTACGCTATGCCTTCGATCTCGGCGCGCTGGTGCTGCTGGCGGCGGTCGGCTGGACGGTACTGCGCACGCGCGAATATCCGCCCGAGGTGCTGCACTCATTCCGCGATTCGCTCGCGTCCGCGCGCGAGTCCGACCAGCGTACCGGCGAGTGCGGGGCAACGTGCCAAGGGACTGGCTTGGGCAACGTCTGGGCTGGCCGCGGTGCTGGCGCGTGGCGCTGTACGGACTCGATCGCCAGCTTTACCTGGTGAGCGCCGGCGCCCTGCTGTGGGGCGTGGCTCTGCTTGCACACGCGGCATTTCCGCAGTCACGGCCTGTTCGGCACCATCATGCGCGACCTGGAAAACATGCCGCAGACGATGCGGCGGCTGGTGCCGGTGCAGTTCTTTTCCTGGCTGGCGCTGTTCTCGATGTGGCTCTACACCACGGCCGCGGTCACGCAGGTGCACTTCCACTCGCACGCGATCCGGCAGTCGGATGCCTACAACGAGGGCGCCAACTGGGTGGGCGTGCTGTTCGGCGCCTACAACGGCTTCGCCGCGCTGGCGGCGATCGTGATTCCGTTCATGGTGCGTCGCTGGGGACTGCAGCGCAGCCACCTCGTCAACGTCTGGCTCGGCGGCATCGGTCTCATTTCGATCGCGCTTGATCCGCGACCCCAACTGGCTGCTGTTGTCGATGGTCGGCGTGGGCTTCGCCTGGGCCTCGATCCTCTCACTGCCCTACGCGTTGCTGTCGGACAGCCTGCCCGCGCAGAAGATGGGCCTGTACATGGGCATCTTCAATTTCTTCATCGTGATTCCGCAGCTGGTGGCCGCGAGCGTGCTGGGGGCGATGCTCAAGGCGGTGTTCGGTGGCAAGCCGATCGAAGTGCTGGTGCTCGGCGGCGTGTGCTTCCTTATCGCCGGCCTGCTGGCGCTGCGGGTGCCGCTCCACACGAGCGCCGCACGACCAGCTTAGTCGGCAGCACCGTGCCCTCGGCGTGCTCTTCGCGCACCATGCGCAGCAGCGTCTCCACCAGCACCTCGCCGGCGCGGCTGCGTGTCCTGCATCACCGTGGTCAGCGGCGGGTTGGTGAGGCTCGCGGCCGGGATGTCATCGAATCCCACCACCGAGACCTGGTCCGGCACATCGATATCCCGACTCCTGCAGGGCACGCATGGCGCCGATCGCGATCAGGTCGCTGGCCGCGACGATGGCATCGAACTGCACGCCGCGCGCCAGCAGTTCGTTGGCCGCCTCGAAGCCCGACTGTTCCGTGCTGATGGCGTCGACCTGCGCGGCCGGGTCCGGCTGTGCCGCCCAGCGCGGCGATGGCCTCGGTGCAGCCGCGGTAGCGTTCGAGGAATTCCGGGATAGTGATTCGAAGCGTCGCCGAGAAAGGCGAGGCGCCTGCGCCCGAGGCCGAGCAGGTGGCGCGCGGCGTCGTAGCCGCCGTGGAAATTATCGCAGCCGACCGACAGGCCGGGCTGGCCTGCCTGCACCGCGCCCCAGCGCACGAAGTGCGTGCCCTGGCTGACCAGCTGCTCGAGGCGCGACTGGTAGGCGAGGTAGTCGCCGTAGCCGAGCAGGATGATGCCGTCGGCCTTGCGGCTGTCCTCGTATTCCTTGTGCCAGTCGCTCGACATCTGCTGGAACGAGATCAGCAGGTCGTAGCCGCGCCTGGCGCAGGCGCGCGTGATCGAGCCCAGCATCGTCAGGAAGAACGGGTTGATCTGCGACTCGTCGGGCGTCGGATCTTCGAACAGCAGCAGCGCCAGCGTGTGCGAATGCTGGAAGCGCAGGTTCGAGGCGTTCTTGTCGACCTTGTAGTTGAGCTGCTGCGCGATCGCCTCGATGCGCTTGCGCGTCTCGAGGCTGACCATCGGGCTGCCGCGCAGGGCGCGCGACACCGTCGGCTGCGAGACGCCAGCCAGGTAGGCGATGTCGAATGAAGTCGGCTTGCCCTGCATACCCTTAGTCAAGCCCCCCTCAGTCATCATGCCATAGGGCCGTAGACCGTACTAACCGCTTGAATTCACCGACTTTCAGCGCCGCAGCCGGCCGGTGCTAGGATGGCATCCATGCACTGACATCAGCAAGCTCGCGTTGGCCGCCGCAGCGTTGGCCGGATGGCTGCTCGCGCTCGCCGCTCAGCGCGGCAACCGTGAAGCTTTCGCCAGTGGTGATTGCCGCGCCGTTGCAGGCGACACTGCACGATCGCTACGGGATCGATGAAGGTGCGGTGCTTGCAACAGGCCGTGACGCAGAGCCTCAGCCGGGCGTTCAGGCCGCGGGCGCAGCGATCAACGACGAGGCGCCGCTGCGCATCGAAGTGTCGATCGAAGACGCGGTGCCGACGCATCCGACGCGCCACCAACTGCAGCAGACCCCATCACTCGATTCGCTGCGATCAGTCGTCGCGCGGTGGCGCGCACTTGCGCGCCGTGCTGCGCGGCGCCGACGGCCAGGTTGTGGATCACATCGATTACGACCACTACGCCGTGTCGCTGGATGAGGTCTCGTCCTCGGGCGAGGCCTGGGGCGATGCGCGCGTGACGATTGAGCGCTTCGCGGCGGCGGGCTGGTCGAAGTCGTGGCGGCAGCACTCAAGCGGCTGAACAGCACGCCGTGCGGCGGGATCGTCAGCCGCACACCCTCGAGCCTTCCTTCCGGCAATCCATGTCCACCCAGCGGCTGGCCTGAAAGCGCGCGCGGCAGATCCGCGATTGCTCCCTGCGCCGAGAGATTAAAGGCCACCAGGATGCGCTCGTCGTTGTAGCGGCGCGTGAACGCGAGCACAGCGTCGGTTGCCAGCAGGAATTCGATCTCGCCCCACAGCAAGGCCGGGTGCTGTTTGCGCCAGTGCAGCAAGCGGCGAAAGGACTGTAGCGCGGAGGCTGGGTCGTGCTCCTGCGCTTCGACCGCCAGTGCGCGCTGCTCCGCCGGCACCGGCAGCCAGGGTGTGCCGTTGGTGAAGCCGCCGTCGCGGGGCTCTGGTCCAGGGCATCGGCGTGCGGCAGCCGTCGCGTCCTTTGAAAGTTGGCCAGAACGCCGTGCCGTAGGGATCGCGCAGCGCTTCGAACGGAACGTCGGCCTCCGCGCAAACCCAGTTCCTCGCCCTGGTAGATGCAGAACGCACCACGGAGCGAGCACACCAGCGCAGTGAGTTGCGTCGCCAGGTGCGGCGGAGAATCAGCGCTGCCCCAGCGCGAGACCACGCGCTGCACGTCGTGATTCGAGATCGACCAGCAGGGCCAGCCCCGCTGCGATCCCGCCAGCGCGCCTTCGACCGTGGCGCGGATGTGCGCCGGCGAATGTTCGCTGCTCAGCAGTTCGAAGCTGTAGCCCATGTGCAGTCGTCCGGGCCGCGTGTATTCGGCGATGGTCGCGCTGGAATCCTCGGAGGAAATCTCGCCGAGCGTCACCGTGCCCGGGATATCGATCGATCAGGGTTCGCAGCTCCTCGATGAACGGCAGATTTTCCGGACGCGTGTTGTTGTACACGTGGTATTGGTAGGCGTAGGGGTTCTCCGGCAGGAAGCCGCGTCCGCTGCGCTGTTGCGAGGGGCTTGGGCGGATTGTTGCGCAGTTGCTGGTCGTGGAAGCAGAAGTTGATGGCGTCGAGCCGCACGCCATCGACACCGCGCTCGAGCCAGTAACGGCAGGTCGTCGAGCACGGCGCGCCGTACCTCGGGATGGTGGAAATTCAGGTCCGGCTGCGAACCGAGGAAATTGTGCAGGTAGTACTGCGCACGGCGCGGCTCCCACTTCCAGGCGATGCCGCCGAAGATCGACAGCCAGTTGTTGGGCGGACCGCCGTCTGGCCGCGGGTCGGCCCACACGTACCAGTCGGCGCGGGGATTGCTCCGATCGCTGCCGGCTCTCGATGAACCAGGGATGCTCGGCCGAGGTGTGGCTCAGCACCTGGTCGATCATCACCCTGAGGCCGAGGGCATGGGCCCTGGCCAGCAGCCGGTCGAAATCCGCGAGCGTGCCGAACACCGGATCGACCGCGCGATAGTCGGCAATGTCGTAGCCGAAATCGGCCATCGGCGACTTGAAGAACGGCGAAATCCAGATGGCCTCGACGCCGAGGCTGGCGACGTAGTCGAGCCGGCTGATAATGCCTGGCAGGTCGCCGACACCATCACCGTTGGTATCGAGAAAGCTGCGCGGATAGACCTGGTAGATCGTCGCGCCGTGCCACCAGGGGTGCGCGGGCGCAACCGCAGACGCGGGTTCAAGGCCGGTTTGGTGATTCATGCGTCCGGCAGCTTACCTGCCGCGGCCGCCGCGCCGTCAGGCGCGCATACGTATTCATTCGCGACTGGCGGGGCGCTGCGTCTATGTTCACGGCTGTGACCGGGAACATCGGGGGAACGAAAATGTCTCGGGAAATTTACTGCGCGGCGAAGGTTCTGTGGGCGGCGCTGGGCTCGCTTGCGTTGCTATCCGGAGCGGCCGCCGGCCCGGCCGCGCCCGACTACTCGCAAGTTGCGGCCCGCAGCAGTCCGGCCTGGGTGCACGACGGCGTCATCTATGAAATCTACCCGCGCGCCTTTTCCGCGCGCGGCGACTTCGCCGGCGTGACGGCACAGCTCGATCGACTGCAGGAGCTTGGCGTCAATATCCTGTGGCTCATGCCGGTGCATCCGATCGGCAGACTCAAGAGCAAGGGCACTATTGGCAGTCCTTATGCGGTGCGCGATTACTACGGAATTGATCCCGCCCTCGGTACCGCTGACGACCTGCGTCATCTGGTCAGCGAGGCGCACCGGCGCAATCTCAAGGTGATCATCGACATCGTGGCCAATCACACCGCCTGGGATTCGAATCTCATGGCGCACGCTGACTGGTACACCCACGACGCCAGCGGCGCGATTGTTCCGCCCGAACCGACCTGGACCGACGTCGCCGACCTCAACTATGACAACGCCGGCCTGCGCCGCTATATGCAGGACATGCTGGTCTACTGGCTCAGGGAATTTGATCTCGACGGCTTCCGCTGCGATGTAGCCGCAGGCGTGCCCACTGATTTCTGGGAGCCGGTTCGCGACGCGCTGACCAGGATCAACCCGGACATCGTCATGCTGGCCGAGGCGGATTCGCCCGAGCTGCTGGTCAAGGCCTTCGACGTGGACTACGCCTGGTCGTTCTACAGCACGCTCGCCGCCGTGCTGCAGGATGGCCGACCGGCTTCGGCGCTGCGCGATGACTGGCTTGCAGCCACGGCCAAATATCCGCGCGGCGCACTGCGCATGCGTTTTGCCGATAACCACGACCAGCACCGCGCACTTACCCGCTTCGGTGAACCGGCCGCGCTGGCCGCTGCGGCGCTGATGTTCACGCT
This sequence comes from uncultured Gammaproteobacteria bacterium, assembly GCA_963811485.1. Lineage (GTDB taxonomy): Bacteria > Pseudomonadota > Gammaproteobacteria > Steroidobacterales > Steroidobacteraceae > FEN-1191. Next base: position 229,170 of record CAWERO010000003.1, on the reverse strand, counting down.
CGATGGCGTGCCGCTGATCTATAACGGCGTGGAGGTGGGCGACAGCGCCGAGTCGGCCGCGCCCGCGCTGTTCGAAAAACTGCCGGTGTACTGGCAGAGCGCCGAGCTGCGCCCGCAGTTCCCGCGGACTTTCAAGCAGCTCATCGCCCTGCGCAAGGCGCATGCCGCGCTGCGAGAGGGCGCAGTGCAGTGGTTACACAACAGTGACGAGAGTCGTGTGGTCAGCTTTGCCCGCAGCGAAGCCGGTGAAACGCTGGTGGTCGCGATCAACCTGTCGCCCCAGCCCTTCGTCGGTGTGATCGAGGCCGCGGTCGGCGCTTACGCGGATATTACCTCCGACAAATCCGCCACCTTGCCCGCGCTGGCGCTCGGCGCGTGGGAAATGCGCGTGTTCCGCAAGCAACAGTAGCTGCGGGTAGTTCCATGAATACGTATGCAGCGGGATTGGCAAGCGACTGATAGTCATTAAGATCGGGCCTGAGAATGATTTACAAAACTCCCAGAGGGGGGAGGCCGCGAGTCCAAGGGGAGACCGCGGCGTGCAAAGCAGCAATTCAAGGAGAATTCCTGGTGAAGACGTTCAAGACGAGCTTTCCGACTCAACCGGTCAACCACCGTTCCGTATTCGCCGTCAGCTCCACCGCGACGGGTTGCGCGATCCTGCTGTTGGCCGCCACGGGCGCCGCGCAGGCGCAAACCGCCGACCAGGCGGCTGCCGCGGCCGCTCCATCCGCTCCGGTCGAGGAAATCGTAGTCACCGGTATTCGCAAGGGTATCGAGGACGCCATCTCGGCCAAGAAGAGCAGTTCGTCGATCATCGAGGCCGTTTCGGCCGAAGATATCGGCAAGCTGCCCGACTCCTCCATTGCCGAGTCGATTGCGCGCCTCCCGGGCATCGCGGCCCAACGCACGGCCGGCCGTGCGCAGACGATGTCGATTCGCGGCCTGGGTCCCGATTTCACCGTCACGACTTTCAATGGGCGTGAGCAGGCATCCACGAACGACAATCGCTCGGTGGAGTTCGACCAGTATCCTTCGGAGCTGGTAAGCCAGGTAAAGGTTTACAAGACGCCCGATGCGGGCATGTCCTACCAGGGCATCGCCGGCACGACCGATATCGAAACCGTGCATCCACTGGCTTTTGGGAAGCGGGCGACCGCCCTCACCTATCGGCGTGAGCAGGACGGCCAGAAGGCCAACGTCTCCAATCTTCCGGACAGCGGTGATCGCGCGAACCTGACTTATATTGATCAGTTCAGGGACAACACGGTTGGAGTGGCGTTTGGCGTGGCTTTCAACAAGTCGCCATATCAGGCCCAGACGCGTGAAGCGTGGGGCTACGCGGATGTACCCGGAGGCCAGCCGGGCCAGAAAGTGGTCTCCGGCGACAAGGACGCGTACCAGACCTCCTTCTACGAGCGCCTGGCATACCTGGGGGTGGTCGAATTGCGGCCCAACGACAAGCTGCACATGGTATTCGACGGGTACCATTCGAACTTCAAGGAAATGCAGACCATCCGCCGCATGGAATTTCCGCTCGCTGCGGGCATTGGTTGGGCGGGAGTCAATCTGTCGACCGCGGGCCCGATCGTCGATAATCGCATGCAGACGGGCACATTTACGAGTGTGCCGTTTCTGGTCCTTGAAAACTACGCCAACGACCGCCATGCCAAGCTTGATTCGCTGGGCTGGAACGCCGGCTACGAATTCAACGATGACTGGAGCGCGAACGCGGACCTGAGCTGGTCCAAGGTGACGCGCCGCGACGTGATCGTGGAGTCGACCGCCGGTACCGGCGCCAATAACGATGCGAATTTCAAGCCGCGGCCCGAGACGATCTCGTTCACAACCGATGGCAACGGCGTCAGTCATTTCCTGACCACGCAGAATTATGGCGACTACACCACCAATTTTCTGACCGATCCGGGCGGTTGGGGTGGCCCGGCGCGGGCCGGCTACCTCAAGGAGCCGAGCGTCAAGGATGAAGTCAAGGCGATCAGGCTGGCGGCCGAGCGCAAACTTTCCAGCAACCTGTTCAGCGACGTGTCGTTTGGCGTCAACTACGCCGAGCGCACGAAAGCCAAGGATTGGATGCAGGCCGAATTGCGGATCAAGGGAGGCCTGTCGCACGCCGTGGTGCCTGATGCGTTTCGCACCGGTATCTCAAGCGCGTCGTTCTTCGGCAATCCCAACGGGCTGATCGGCTACGATGCCATCGGCCTGGTGGCGAGCGGATTTTTCAGCACCACGGACGCGCGCGTGGATACCACGGCCAACGGCGGCGACCGCATTAACGACTACACCTTTACCTGGTCGGTGAACGAAAAGCTCACCACTCCGTACGTGAAGTTCGATATCAATACCCACCTCGGCGACGTGCCGGTAACCGGCAATATCGGCGTGGAGGCCCAGCATGCGGACCAGAGTGCGGACCTGGTGCTGGTGTCGGGCATCGACCCGGTCACGCACAACGTGATCTATACCGCCGGTGCACGCGGCGCCAAGTACACCGACGTGCTGCCGAGCCTGAACCTGAGTTTTGCGCTGCGGCCGGACGTGCAATTGCGCTTTGCGGCAGCCTCGACGGTGGCGCGCCCGCGCATGGACGACATGGGAGGTGGCGCCAGCCTCACGGTTACCAATGATAATGGTGCGCCTCCCGTAAAGACCGTCAAAGGGGTCGATTACTATTGGGTGCAGGGCGGCGGCGGCAACCCGGAGCTCAAGCCCTGGAAGGCGAACGCGTTCGATCTGTCGATCGAGCGGTACTTTGGCCGCAAGGGTTACGTATCGGCCGCGGTCTATTACAAGCAGCTGACCAGCTATATCTTCAACAGCAGCAAGATCACGGATTTCACCGGGGTTCCGCTGCCGGTGGATCCGAACAGTCACTACACGATCGCGAATACGCATCGCATCGGCATCAGCACCGTCAAGACCAATGGCCACGGCGGCAGCATCGAAGGTCTCGAGCTGGCGGCTTCGCTGCCGGGCGATATCATCGCTCCGGTCCTGCAGAACTTCGGCATCATCGTGAGCGGGGCCTGGAATCGCTCGGCCGTGAACCCGACCGGATTGCAGGAAGAGCCGGTCCCGGGCCTGTCGACCAGAGTCATAAACAGCACCCTGTACTTCGAGAAAGCCGGCTTTTCAGCGCGCGTCAGCAACCGCTACCGCGGCGAGTTCGTGGGCGAGGTGCCGGCGTTCGACAACTCGCTGGACAAGAAGGAAGTCAAGTCCGAGTCGCTGGTCGATGCGCAGGTGGGATACGAGTTCGGTGCAGGTCCGGCCAAGGGGCTGTCGGTCAACCTTTCCGGTACCAACCTGACCGACGCGCCGTTCGTGCTCTATGGCGTCGGCGATCCGCCGAACAACGTGATCAAATACGAAAAGTACGGCGCCGTGTACGCGCTCACCGCGACCTACAAGTTCTAGTCCGCACTGGACCTGGAAGCACAGCACCTGCCGGCTTCGCCGCCGGCAGGTGTTTTTGTCTGACATCTCGCCGATACTCGGTGCGCGGAGGCGTGCATGCCTGGAGCGGAGATCAAGTCGGTAGTCATCGTCGGCGGGGGCACGGCCGGCTGGATGGCCGCGGCGGCGATCGTCAGGATCATGGGCCCGCGCCTGGCCGTGACGGTGGTGGAATCGGCTGAAATCGGCATCGTCGGCGTGGGCGAAGCGACGATTCCGGCTATCAACCTTTTTAACCAGATGTTAGGGCTCGACGAGGATGACTTCCTGCGCCACACGCAGGGATCATTCAAGCTCGGCATCGAGTTCGTCGACTGGTATGAGCGCGGCCAGGCCTACATGCATGCCTTCGGTACGCTGGGCAAGGATCTTGCCTACATTCCCTTCCACAACTACTGGCTGCATGAGCAACTGCTGGGGCAAGCAGGGTCGCTGTGGGACTACAGCGTCAACCTGCTGGCTGCCAGGCACAACCGCTTTGCACGTCTGCCGCAAATCAAGGACACCGCGCTTCCCGGCCTGATTTATGCCTTCCATTTCGATGCTTCGCTGTACGCGGCGTACCTGCGGCGCTACGCCGAACAGCTGGGCGTGCGGCGTGTGGAAGGCACGATCATCGAGGTGCTGCTCGAACCGCACAGCGGCGAGGTACGCACTTTGCGGCTGAAGGATGGCCGCGAGATCGGTGGCGAGCTATTTGTCGACTGCTCCGGATTCGGGGGCCTGTTGATCGAGCAGGCGCTCAACACCGGCTACGAGAACTGGAGCCACTGGCTGCCCTGCGATCGGGCCCTGGCCGTGCCGAGCGAGCGGGTCAGCCCCCTGACTCCTTATACGCGCTCGACTGCCCAGGATGCGGGATGGCAATGGCGCATTCCACTTCAGCACCGCACCGGCAACGGCCACGTGTATTCATCGGCTCACATGACCGATGAGCGAGCGCACGAATTGCTGCTCCAGAATCTCGATTCCAGGCCGCTGGCCGCAGCGCGCCCGCTGCGCTTCACCACGGGGCGGCGGCGTCAGTTGTGGAACCGGAACGTGGTCTGCATGGGGCTCGCCAGCGGCTTCCTGGAGCCGCTGGAATCGACCGCAATCCACCTGATCCAGGTGACCATCCAGCGCCTGATCGTGTTGTTTCCCGACCGCGGCGACAACTCGCGGCGGCGCGAGGAGTTCAACCGGGCATCGGCCGCCGAGTACGAGTTCGTGCGCGATTTCATCATCCTGCACTACCACGCCAACAACCGGGTCGGCGAACCGTTCTGGGATTACTGCCGCCACATGTCGATACCAGACTCGTTGACTCACCGGATCGAGCTGTTCCGCGAGAGCGGCGGAATCTACAGCCCGCCACAGGACCTGTTCCAGCTGCCCAACTGGCTGCAGGTGATGTGGGGCCAGGGCATCAAGCCACGCGCTGCCCATCCGTTCGTCGAGGCGGTATCGCCAAAAGATCGTGCCGACTACCTGAAAGGTCTCCGCGACCTGATGGCGGACGCGGTGCGCAAATTGCCGCCGCACGAAGAGTTCATCGCCAGCCACTGCCAGGCACCGGCAGCGCTCGCGCCCACGGCCTGAATCAGGCGCTGGCCAGGGCTCCTGCGAGCCGCAGGAACTCGCGATGCGGCGAGCCCTCGCGCGCCAGGGCGGCGATGTCGGCGCGGAGCCGCCGCGTGACCGCAGTTAGTTCTTCGATCGGCATCAGCTCCGCAAGCGGATCCCAACCGCGCGCTTCGATGCCGAAGTTGGCGTACATGCACACCCAGCTCGGGTCGAAGAAACTCTCTGATTCGAACTGCACGATGAGGCCGCGCGCCTGGTACAGCGCCAGTTTGTGGACCAAGCTGTCGGGCAGCCGCATTTCGCGGCAGTAGCGCCACAGCTCGCCGTCTATGCGCCGGTTGGCGCAGTAGTGCAGGATGATGAAATCGCGAATGCGCTCGAACTCCAGCACCGACAGGCGGTTGTATTCCGTCGCGAGCTCGGGTGTCATGCGGGTGTCGGGCCAGAAATGAATCAGCTTGTCGATGCCCATCTGGATCAGGGAAATGCTGGTCGACTCCAGTGGCTCGAGGAACCCGCCCGACAGGCCGATGGCCACGCAGTTGCCGATCCAGAAGCGCCTGACGTGACCCGCACGGAAGCGGACTGGATTGGGGTTGGCGAGTGGCTCGCCTTCCAGCTCGCGCTGCAGGGCGCTTAGCGCCGCGTCGTCCGAGATATGGTCTGAACTGTACACATAGCCATTGCCGATGCGATTCTGCAGCGGAATGCGCCAGGCCCAGCCCGCGCTCAGGGCGCGCGAGCGCGTATACGGTGTGAGCGTGACCGGGTCAGCGGGCGCGCAGGGCAGGGCGATGGCGCGGTCGCACATCAGCCAGTGACGCCAGTCCTCGAAGCCGGCGTGCAACGCGCCCTCGATGAGCAGGCGATGAAATCCGGAGCAATCGATGAACAGCTCGCCATCGATGGTCTCGCCGCTGTCGAGTATGAGTTGTGCGATATGGCCGCTCTCCGGATCGAGCCTGGCTTCCTTCAGGCGCGCATCGACACGCCTGACGCCTCGCGCCTCGCAAAAAGTCCGCAGGTATTGCGCGAATCGCCCGGCGTCGAAATGAATTGCCCAATCGAAGAGTTCAAAATCGCCGCGAGGCTCGCGCGGGGGCAAATAAACCCGTCCGGCGCGGGCCAGCTGGGTGCCCAGAGAGTAATCGTCCAGCGGCGCGGATTCGCCGGCAGCGCGCAGCCGGTTCCAGATGTCGCGAAATGCGACCGGGCCGGCCTGCAGGCCGTAGCGCCCGAACGGATGGATGAAGCTGTGCCCCTCCTGCCGCCAACCCTCGAACTCGATGCCGAGCTTGATGGTGCCGTTGGTGGCGCGCAGGATTTCGTAGGCATCCAGCTGGAGCGATTCGAAATAGCGCTTGATGGCCGGAACCGTGGCCTCGCCGACACCAATGGTGCCGATCTGCGAGGATTCGATCAGCGTGACGCTCACTCCCAGCCGGCCGAGCCGGTGCAGCAGCGCCGCGGCGGTCATCCACCCGGCAGTGCCTCCGCCCAGAACGACCACGGCAGTGACCGGGCCGGGAATCGGTGCTGGATCCATGCTAGCTCGACCTCACGAGTACGCTCTTCATCCGCGCCAGCATCGGCGTCACGATCGGCACCGTGAGCATGGTGCTGGCCACCGCCATCAGCAGCAGCGCCGTAAAGGTGTTGCTGGTGATGATGGCCTTGTCGAGCAGGATATTCGCAAAAATGATCATGATGAGCGCCTTGGTCTGCAGCAGCCAGCCGATCAGCGAGGCCTCGCCCGCTTTCCATTTCAGCAAACGGCCGGCGATGTGGGTGCCCAGGAGCTTGCCGGCAACTGCGGCCGCCAGCAGCACTCCGGCGGCGAGAAGCACCGCGCCGCCGCCGACGCTCCAGTTGGTACGCAAACCAGTGCTGAGGAAAAACACCGGCATGATCACCAGCAGTACGTGGTGACGCAGCGCATCGCGCTGCGGCGTGCTGAAGGCGCTGGCGTCGATCACCGCGCCTGACAGGAATGCGCCCACCATGAAATGCAGACCGGACCAGTCGGCGCCGAAGGCGCAGGCCGCAAGCCAGATGAGACTCACGTACCAGCGGTCGCGCTCCGGCAGGCGGACCAGCAGTTTCCTGAACAGGTAAGCGGCGAGGGCAAAGCACAGCAGGAAGGCCATTTGCTTGCCCACCCGCTGCCAGTCCATCAGGATCAGCGCCAGCACGCCCCAGATGGCGACATCGTCCAGACTGGCGTAGCGCAGGATCCGCTGGCCAATGGGCTGGCGCAGAATCTCCAGCTTTTCCATGAACAGCACCAGAATCGGCAGGGCGGTAACCGCGCAGGCCATGCCGAGCCCGGCTACAAACTGCCACAGGCGCGCCCGGGGTCCGATCCAGCCCGCGTAGCCGCTGATGACCAGCGCCACCAGGCAACCCATCGCCAGCGGCGCCCCTAAGGCGAAGCCGGCGGTAATGCCGCTTTCACGCCGATGTGCCCAGGCGTTGGCGACGTCGAGCTCCATGCCAGCAAGCCAGACAAACAGCATGACCGCCCACCAGGCGATGCCGTTGAGGGCCTGGATGACGGCCGGATTGAATACGTAGCTGTAGTACTGGGGAAAGGCGGCGCCCAGGACTCCTGGCCCGAGCAGGATGCCGGCCACGATCTGCACCACCACCAGCGGTGCGTAGTACTCGGTGCGCCCGACCCTCCACACCAGGTAGGGAAAAGTAAAGATGATCGCGATCGCGACCAGGAAGATCTCGCTGGTATTCATCTGCGGTAACTATACCGGGACGGGTTCCTTAGGTACCATGCCTTGCAATCGAATGATGTCCCGGACCTGCACGATACCGGGCGCGCACAGGGGTCGCTTATGAAGCTGGGACCGATCGACTGGGCCATCATGGCCACCTATTTTGCCTTCGTGCTGGGCATCGGCTTCGCGCTGCGCCGCTACATGAAGACCACCACCGATTTCTTCCAGTCCGGCCGCTCGATCCCGGCGTGGGTGGCGGGGCTCGCCTTCATCTCGGCGAACCTCGGCGCACAGGAAGTCATGGGCATGGCGGCCTCGGGCGCCAAGTACGGCATCATGACCAGCCATTTTTACTGGATCGGCGCGATCCCGGCGATGGTGTTCCTCGCCGTGTTCATGATGCCCTTCTACTACGGCTCGCGCGCCCGCTCGGTGCCCGAGTATCTCAAGCTCCGTTTCGATGAAAAGACCCGCGGCCTCAACGCCATCACCTTCGCGCTGATGACGGTGTTGTCATCGGGCATCTCGATGTACGCGATGGGCCTGCTGCTGAACCTGCTGCTGGGCTGGAGCTTCGATGTGAGCATCTGGTTGTGCGCGCTGATCGTGCTGCTGTACATCACGATGGGCGGGCTGACCTCGGCGATCTACAACGAAGTGCTGCAGTTCTTCATGATCGTGTTTGGATTCCTGCCGCTCGTCCTGCTGGGACTGCACGATGTCGGCGGCTGGGCCGGACTGAGGACCGGGCTCGAGCACGTTGCCACCGGCAACGGTTTTGCGGCCGGCGCCTGGTCGCAGTCCTGGGCGCACATGGGGAGCCCCGCGGACAACCCGATGGGCGTCGAGTGGTTCGGCATGGCGATGGGCCTGGGGTTCGTGCTCTCGTTTGGCTACTGGTGCACCGACTTCCTCACCATCCAGCGCGCCATGGCTTCCGAGTCGATGTCAGCGGCGCGCCGCGCGCCGCTGATCGCCGCGTTCCCGAAGATGATGTTCCCGTTCCTGGTGATCCTGCCGGGCATGCTGGCGATCGTGCTGCACCAGCGCGGAGTCGCGGGCGGATTCGCGCTCCCGGTCAAGGCCGATGGCACGCTCAACTACGACATGACGGTGCCGCTGATGCTCTCGCATTATTTCCCGCAAGGCATGCTGGGTGTGGGCATCACCGCGTTGATCGCCAGCTTCATGGCCGGCATGGCCGGCAACGTCACGGCCTTCAACACCGTGTTTACCTACGACATCTATCAGGCCTATATAAAGAAGGGCGCGCCCGACGCGCATTACCTGTGGGTTGGCCGCGTGGCGACGGTGGCGGGCGTTTCGGCCTCGGTGGCGGCCGCGTATCTCGCGACGCGCTTCAACAACATCATGGACATGCTGCAGCTGGTGTTCGCGTTCGTGAACGCGCCCTTGTTCGCCACCTTCCTGCTGGGCATGTTCTGGAAGCGCACCACCGGGCACGCCGCCTTCATCGGCCTGATCAGCGGCACGCTGGGCGCCGCGCTCCATCACGGCATGACGTTGCCGGCAGGCTCGAGCGCCGGCATCAAGGGCGGTTGGCTGGCGCTGGTACATCACTATCCCAGCGAGATGGCGCAGAATTTCTGGACCGCCATCTGGGCATGGAGTACCTGCTTCGCGGTCACGATCCTGGTGAGCCTCGTGACCAGGGCGCGCGCCGAAGCCGAATTGCGCGGCCTGGTCTATTCGCTGACCGAGCGGCTGAAGAGCGACGCCGAGGCCTGGTGGCGGCGCCCGGCGGTACTGGGTGTCGTGGTGCTGGCGCTGACGCTGGTGCTTAACGTCGTCTTCCTTTGAGGGTGCAAGCATGAAGATCGATATCCGCACACCCGTGGGCCTGATGTTCGCCTTCGTCGGCCTGCTGCTGGTCGGCTTCGGCCTGTTCGGGGGCAACGCAGCGATCTACGAACGCTCGCTCGGCGTCAATATCAATTTGTGGTGGGGCATGGCGATGGCCCTCTTCGGCGCCGTAATGCTGTGGCTCGCACGCCGCTGATCGTACGCGCGCCTGGCCGCGTCAACCTCATCGGCGAGCACACCGACTACAACGACGGCTTTGTGCTGCCGATCGCCATCGATCGCTACACACAGGTGCAGGCGACGGGCCGCGCCGACCGCGTCCTGCGCGTGAGTTCCGCTGGCTTCGGGCCGCCGATCGATATTTCGCTTGACCGGCTGCACGCTGCGCCTGATGGCGGGTGGAGCCAGTACCTGCGCGCAGTGGCCTGGGCGCTCCAGGACTCAGGCTACGCCATTGGCGGGGCAGACCTGCAGATCCAAAGCGACGTGCCGGCCGGTGCGGGCCTGAGCTCCTCGGCGGCCCTCGAGGTGGCCTGCGCCGCAGCGCTGCTGCGCCTGGCCGGGCTGGTGTGCGACCCGACGGCGCTCGCCCGGCTGTGTCAGCGCGCCGAGAACGAATTCGTCGGTGCACGCTGCGGCATCATGGATCAGTACATCGCCTGTCACGGCCGCGCCGGCCACGCCCTGTTGCTCGACTGCCGTTCGCTCGAGCATCGGCAGATCCCGCTGCGTTTTGCCGGAGTCGAAGCCCGCTTCGTGGTCTGCAATTCGATGGTGCGGCATTCGCTGGCGGGTGGTGAATACAACCAGCGGCGCGCGCAGTGCGAAGCGGGCGTCCGTCACTTTGCTGCTCACCGCAGTTGGCATCCGTGCATTGCGCGACATTGATCCGGACCAGTTTCAGCGGCTTGCGGTGGGCATGGATGCGGTGGTGCTGCGCCGCTGCCGGCATGTCATCGGCGAGAACGCGCGCGTGCAGGCCGCCGCGGCGGCGATCGCGGCTGGCGATGCGGACGCATTCGGCGCCCTGATGTACGCGTCGCACGCAAGTCTGCGCGATGATTACCAGGTGAGCTGCCCGGAGCTGGACCTGCTGGTCGAGCTGGCGCGTGGTGTCGAAGGTGTCTACGGCGCGCGCATGACCGGCGGCGGCTTCGGCGGCTGCACCGTCAGCCTGGTGCGCGCTGACGCGGTGGCTCGCCTCGAGGCGGCGATTGTCGATCAATATCACAATGCCACCGGCCGGCGGCCGCAAGTGTTCGTGTGCCGCGCGAGCGATGGAGTGGCCGCGCAGCAAGAGGATGGCGCATGAACGGCGATGTGTTTGACCTGTCCACGCACGTGCATCGGCGCCTTAATCCGCTGAGCGGGGACTGGGTACTGGTGTCACCGCATCGCACGCAACGTCCCTGGCAGGGACAGGTGGAGGCGATGCCGGCCCCGGCAGCGCTGCACTACGATCCCGAATGCTACCTCTGCCCTGGTAATGCGCGCGCCGGTGGTGTGCGCAATCCCGCCTACGCCGGCACCTTCGTGTTCGACAATGATTTCGCGGCGCTCCGTGCCGATACGCCGGCCGGCCGCTACCAGCGAGGCCCCCTGATCCGTGCGGAAAGCGAAGCAGGCCTGTGCCGGGTGATCTGCTACTCGCCGCGCCACGACCTGTCGCTGGCGCAGCTGCCGCAGGCGCAAGTGCGTGACGTGGTCGACACCTGGGCGTCGCAAACGGCCGAGCTCGGAGCGCGAGCCGACATTGCATCGGTGCAGATCTTTGAAAACCGCGGCGCGATGATGGGCGCGAGCAACCCGCATCCACATGGACAGATATGGGCCAATGCAACCGTGCCGCCGATCCTGGCCAGCGAAGCTGCAGCGCAGCGCGCGCATCTCGAGCAGTACGGGCACTGCCTGCTGTGCGGCTACCTGGAGCAGGAGCTGCAATTGGGTGAGCGGCTGGTATGGGTGAATGAGCACTTTGCCGCACTGGTGCCGTTCTGGGCCACATGGCCCTATGAAACCCTGGTATTGCCGCGCGCACACGCCGCGACGCTGGTCACGTTGAACAGCGCCCAGCGCGATGCGCTGGCCGAGCTGCTGCGCCGCCTGACTGCGCTGTACGACCGGTTGTTCGCCTGCGCTTTTCCCTACACCGGCGGCTGGCATCAATCACCGACCGATGCTGGTCAGCATGGCGGATTTCATCTGCACGCGCATTTCTTCCCGCCGCTGCTGCGCTCGGCGACGGTGCGCAAATTCATGGTCGGCTACGAGATGATGGCCGGTGCCCAGCGCGATATCACGCCCGAGACTGCAGCGGCGCTGCTGCGCGATCTGGCCTGATTCAGCCCGCGGCGCGTTCTCGACCCTATGTGTTGCCAACAGGCAACATCTCCTGAAACTTAATGCAATCGATTGTTGCAATCGATTGCATTCTCTGCTCCAATATCCCCGACGCCCGCACATATGGGTTCGCGACTACATCTTTAATTGGGGGATCCACCGTGAATAATTTTCATTCCGATACGCTGCTATTGCGTATTTTGGCGGCCTCGACGCTCGCTGTGGCCGCACCGAATTACGCTCAGAACGCGCCTGCCGACGCCGCCACTGGCACCAGCGCCGCCGCCAGCAATGAGACGCCGGACCTGGAAGAGGTCGTTGTCACCGCGTCAGCCGGAAACAAGAGCCAGTTGAACAGTTCGGTCTCAGTCACCAGTGTGGACTCAGAGCTGATCAAGAATTTTCAGCCCAGTTCGGAAGCGGAAGTATTCCGCCTGATTCCCGGCATCCAGGTTGCCGGCACCTCCGGCCCGGGCGGTAACTCCAACATCGCGGTGCGCGGCCTGCCGGTTGCCACCGGCGGATCGCCGTTCGTGCAGATCCAGGAAGACGGCCTGCCCACGGTCCTGTTCGGTGACATCCAGTTCGGCAACAACGATTACTGGACGCACTTTGACGCCAGCGTCGAGCGGGTTGAATCCGTGCGCGGCGGATCTGCCTCTACCTTTGCCTCGCAAGCGCCCGGCGCCGTCATCAACTACATCAGCCAGACGGGCAAGCAGGACGGCGGCTACGTGTCCCTGTCCAAGGGTCTGGGCTATGACGAAAACCGGGTGGACTTCCGCTACGGCGGCGCCGCCAGCGATACGGTGCATTACCACGTCGGCGGCTACGTCAAGAACGGCCGCGGGCCGCTCGATGCGGGCTACAACCTCAGCCAGAGCGCGCAGCTCAAGGCCAACATCACCAAGGATCTGGCCGATAACAAGGGCTATATCCGCTTTCTGGTCAAGGTCGCCGATACCCAGGAGCCGAACTACACCGGAGCTCCCGCGTTGGCCAACGTCAGCGGCAATACGGTCAGCGACGTGCAGCCCTACCCCGGCTTCGATGGGCGCAATCAATCCAACTACTCCATTCTCAATCAGGATTTCCTGATCGTGAACCGGGATGGCGCGCTGGAACGCGTCAAGACCAATGGCATCAGCACCAAGGCCCTGTCGATCGGCAACCAGCTGCACTACGAATTCAGTGATGCCATCAAGGTCGACAACAACCTGCGCTGGACCCAGATGAGCGGGGCGTTCTCCGCGCCGTTCTTCAATCTGGGCACGTCGGTCAACACCAATGCCATCCCGGCGCAATTCGCCGGCGATAACGCCTGCAACATAGGCGACGACCCGGCCTACAAGGCCTACGTGGCTGCCGGCGGCGCCGCCTACGGCACGAACGGTGTCGTAGGCTCCTGCGTGAACGGCTCGGTGGTAGCGGCGATCAGATATGCCAACGGAGCGCACGCCGGCCAGCTGTACACGAATCGATACATCGACAACAACACCGACGTGCGCACCAACATGCGCGATGTCGGCAGCTTCGCAGACGATCTGGGGCTGTCGGGCAAGTTCGACCTGAGCAATGGCAGCCTCAACGCGCGTGCCGGCCTGTTCTTCATGAATCAGAACATTGCCATGGACTGGCACACGAACAAGCGCTACAGCGAAGTGAGCGGCCACAATCCGGCCATGCTGGATCTGTACAACGCCGCCGGCGCCAAGCTGACCGCCAATGGCATTGCCGGGTTCAACAACAACTGGGGCAACTGCTGCGCCCGCGACTATGATCTGGCCTACACCGACAACGCGCCGTACCTGTCGCTGGATTTCAATACCGGCAAGTTCGATCTCGATGCCAGCGTGCGCCACGAAAGCGTCCACGCCTCCGGCTGGACTCACCAGGGAGGCACCGAGTACAACACCGCGGTCAATACCATCAATGCCGATGGCACCAGCGTCGTGGTCCAGATTCCAACCCTGACCAGCAATGGCGCGAGCGAGAATCTCGACTACACCGTGAACTACAACACCTGGTCGCTGGGCGGCCTGTTCAAGGCGACCAACAATCTTAGCGTATTCGCCCGCGCCTCACGCGGCGGGCGGTTCAATGGCGATCGTCAAACCGTGAGCGGCAAGATCAACGCGGATGGTTCGCTGAATACCGCGGGCCAGACGGCTGCGGTCGACTTCGTGAACCAGTACGAGTTGGGCGTGAAGAGTCGCGGCAACCTGGGCGCCGGCCGTTACACGGCCGAACTGACCCTGCTCAAGGGCGACTTCAAGCAGAGCACCTACGAATTGACCGCGACCAAATGCCCCGGCGGTGCGGGCGGCTGCATTATCGACGCACAGTACCGCTCAACCGGCGCCGAGCTGTATGCAACGTATGCCCTGCGCAGGTTCTCGCTGGTTGGCGACGCGACCTACTCCAATGCCAGGAAGGCGGGGTCCGGTTCCAGTACCTTCACCCGCGCCGATGGCATTCCCGATCTGACTTTCACCATCTCGTCCGGCTACGATTTCGCCGAGCTGGCCACCGCGGGCCTGAACGTCACCGGGCAGACATCTGCAATCGATGGCGCCGGCAGGGCCTATCCAGCCTCCATGACTTTCGGCGGCTTCCTGCGCTACCGGCCGATCAGGGATCTGGAGCTGGGCGTGCAGGGATACAACCTGTTCAACAAGTTTGACCTGCGCGGCAATGGCGGTCTCTCGGATAGCTCCGTGACTCCGGCGGTAATCGGTGGCGCTCCGGCTCTGGGCCGCACGTTCATGGGCACCATCAAGCTGAGCTTCTGATTCATGTAGTAGAGTCCGGGGGCAGTGCTGCAAGGCGCTGCCCCCTTTTTCATTGCGCTTCCTGATGGGGATGGGTAGGCCGTGGCGCAGGACCTTCTTCAGCTTGCTCGACGTTCCATCGCGGAGGGGCGCGCGGATCGGGCTATCCCCCGGCTGCGCGAACTCGCCAGCCGGGATGGCAACAACCTGGCCGCCTGGAAGCTGCTCGGCTATGCCTGCCACGAGGAGCAGCTGGAGCCGGAGGCCGCCGCAGCGTTCGCCCGGGCCGCGGCGCTCGACCATCGCGATGTGGCGAACGCAATGGCGCTGGCGCAGAGCCGTTATCTCGCGGGACTCCCGGCGGTGGAGCATTTTCGCCATCTCATGCTGCTGGCACCGGGCGATCTTCATGCCTTGCGCGGCTACGCGTCGGCACTGGCCGCTGAAGACCAGCGTGACGCGGCCGAGAGTGTGCTGCGTGCGGCGCTCAAGGATCACCCCGACTGGCTCGAAGGTCACAAGTTGCTGGCGACCATGCGATACACAGGCGGGGAAGCGAGCGATTTTGCCGACTCATACGCGGCGGCCTGTGCCGCGCAGCCCCGCAACCTGGCGCTGCGCCTGGCCTGGTTCCGCGCGGTAGCGCAGACTCACGACTGGACAGCGGCCGGCCGCATCGTGGACGAGGCAGAGCTGATTGTGGGTCGCCAGCCGCAGTTGCTGGTGGCACGAATCTTTGTCGCCAGCGAATCTGGCGATACCGCACAGGCCGCGCGCCTGTTCGACGAAACGGCATCCCTGCATGACCTGGTACGTGACCTGGCCTTGATCCGGCACAGCTTGCGCACCGGCGACCTCGAGACCGCGGAGGCCACGGCCACGCGTCACATTGACACGCCGTCGGCCGCGGTCATCTGGCCCTACCTTTCGCTGCTGTGGAGGCTGCGCGGCTCGCCGCGGGCGGATTGGCTGGACGGCTCGCCACCTTTCGTGCAAGTGGTCGAACTGGACTTCAGCAGCGCCGAACTCGACGATCTCGCGAACCTGCTGCGCCGGCTCCATACCGCCCGCTCACCGTTTGTCGAGCAATCAGTCCGGGGCGGCACGCAGACGGATCAGAATCTCTTCCTGCGGCACGAACCGGCCCTGCGGGTCATGAAAGCCCGCATCCAGGCAGCGGTAACGAGCTATGTCGAACAGCTCCCGCCGCCCGTGCACGGGCACCCGCTGCTCGCAGTGGAGCGCGACGATCCGCTGCGCGGGCGCATGTACTTTTCAGGCAGCTGGTCAGTCAGGCTTAGGGCTCAAGGGTACAACGTGAGCCACACGCATCCGATGGGCTGGATCAGCTCGGCGCTCTACATCTCACTGCCGCCGCCGGCGCAGCTGGGATTGCCGCCGGCGGGCTGGATCCAATTTGGCACGCCGCCAGCGGAACTCAAGCTCCCGCTGCAGCCCTACCTGCAGGTGGAACCCAGGGCTGGCCGGCTGCTGCTGTTTCCGTCGAGGATGTGGCATTCTACCGTGCCATTTGCTGACGGCGAGCGCCTGGTCGTTGCGTTCGACGTGCGAGCGCCTGAGAATCGGAGCAGCCAGGCGTCATGAATGCGAGCGAGCGGCGAATCCGTAGCATCGTCATTGTCGGCGGCGGCACTGCCGGCTGGATGACGGCAGCGGCGCTCGCCAACGCCCTGCAGCAGGGCTGCGCGATCACACTGGTTGAGTCCGAACAGATTGGCACCGTGGGCGTCGGTGAAGCCACCATCCCGCCGATCAAGCTGTTCAACCAGACCCTGGGCCTGGACGAGAACGATTTTCTCCGGCACACCAGGGGTTCGTTCAAGCTGGGCATACAGTTCGTCGACTGGGCGCGCCTGGGCGATCGCTATTTTCACCCCTTCGGCACCTATGGACGTCCCTTCGATATCGTCCAGGTACACCAGTACTGGCGACAGGCGAGGGAGCAGGGGCAGGCATCGAGCCTGGACGAATACTGCATGGCGTGGGCCGCCGCCGCCGCGGGACGCTTCGCGCCGCCGTCGCCGGATCAGCGCAATGTCCTGTCGACTTACGATTACGCTTATCACTTCGATGCGGGCTTGTATGCCGCCTATCTGCGCGCGTATTCCGAACAGCGCCGTGTGGCGCGCGTGGAGGGCAAAGTGGCCCGCGTCAGCCAGCACGGCGAGAGCGGCTGCGTCGAAAGCGTGGAACTCGAAGACGGCCGCAGCCTGGCCGCGGATCTGTTCATCGACTGTTCCGGCTTTCGCGGCCTGTTGATCGAAGAGACGCTCAACACCGGCTACCAGGACTGGACCCACTGGCTACCGTGCGATCGCGCCTGGGCCGTCCCCTGTGTGCTGCGGGAGTTCACGCCGTTCACGCGTTCGACCGCGCGCGCCGCCGGCTGGCAATGGCGCATTCCGCTCCAGCACCGCACCGGCAACGGACATGTGTACAGCAGCAAGTACCTGGCTGACGATGAAGCGCGCGATATCCTGCTGGCCAATCTCGACGGCGAGGCGCTGGCCGAGCCCCGTTTGCTGCGGTTTGTCACCGGACGCCGAAACCTGTTCTGGAACAAGAATGTCATCGCCATCGGTCTGTCCAGCGGCTTCATGGAGCCGCTGGAATCCACCAGCATTCACCTGATCTACGCCGGCATCGCCAAATTGCTCGCACTGTTCCCCGATCGGGACTTTGACCCGGCCGGAATCAACGAGTACAACCGCATCGCGATCACGGAATTCGAGCGGATCCGCGATTTCCTGATACTCCACTACCATCTCACTACGCGCGACGACAGTGAGATGTGGCGCTATTGCGCTCATATGCCCATTCCGGACACGCTGCAGAATAAGATCGATCACTTCAGGCGCAACGGGCGCTTGCTGGCCTACGATATGGACCTGTTCGGAGCGCCGAGCTGGTTGGCCGTGCACATCGGCCAGCGGAACTGGCCGGAGCGCACCGACCCGCTGCTCGGTTACCGAAATCTGGACGGGCGCGAGTGGCTGCGGAAATTGCGCGACGCGATGGCCACCGCTGCCCAGACACTTCCATGGCATCGCGAATATGTGGATCACTTTTGCTCGGCGCGGCCGGCGCCGCAGCGGTAGTGGTGCGACTTAGCCTGCCGCCCGCATTTTCAATCTGAGGTCATATGAAAATCATTGCCGCTTTGCTGTTGACGCTGTGTGCCGCGAGCACTGTGCTTGCCGGCGCGCCTGAGCGCATCGGTCTGCCGCTAGCGCGCTTCGCCACCGGTGACGATCCGGCGCGCAGCCGCGTCGACTTCGACGACAGCGGCTGGAAGACCCTGTCGACGCTCAGGAATTACGAGCAACAGGGTTTCGAGGGCTACGACGGCTGGTCCTGGTACCGCATCCACGTCACCATTCCTTCGGCGCTCAGGACAACGGTGCACTGGCAGCAGCGGCTGCGTATCTATCTGTCCAGCATCGATGACGTCGACGAGACCTTCCTCAATGGAGTGAAGATCGGCCAGACCGGGCATCTGCCTGGGGATGCCGAGGCCTACGACACGATGTGGCAGGCGCTGCGCGAATATTTCGTCGACCTGACCAGCGGCCTGGTGCGCTGGGACGCCGACAATGTGATTGCGATCCGCGTCTATGACGGCTCAGGCGGCGGCGGCTTCTATCGCGATCTGCCCTATCTCAACATGGCGGAGATCGTCGATGGCGTGCAGCTCGACGCCAGCAATTCGACCCATGAATTCAGCGGCGAGCAGGTGACCAGCCACCTGAGTATTGCCAACACCTTTCCGGTGGCAGTCAGCGGGATGCTAAGTTACGAGGTCTATGACGTCGCGGCGGGCCGCAGCCTGGGCCGGCACAGCCGGCGGCTGTCACTGCCGGCCAATGGTTCGCAGCTGGTGAGCGTGGCTGCGCCGCAGCGCCAGGGCATTGAACTGCGGCTGCGCTATCGCGAAGCCAGTTCGGGCAAGACGATCATGGCGACCCAGGTGGTGCCCTACCTGCTGACGCCCGCGGAAGTGCCGCAACCGCGCATCAATGGCGCACGCGTGGTCGGCACGCGGCCGGGATCGCCGTTCCTGTTTCGCGTGCCCGCCACCGGACGGCCGCCGCTGGAGTACGCGGCTGTGGGGTTGCCGGCGGGCTTGACGCTGGACCCGGGCAGCGGCCTCATCACCGGCGCGGTCACGGGCGCGGGCGACCACGAAGTGTCGATCACCGTGAGCAATCTGCTGGGTGCCGCTCACGCCACGCTGCACATCCGCAGCGGCGAGCAGCTGGCGCTGACGCCACCGATGGGCTGGAACAGCTGGAACGTGTTCGGCCTCAGCGTCAATGCCGAGCGGATTCGCGCGGCCGGCGCGGCCATGCTCAGCAGCGGCCTCGCCGCGCATGGCTGGAGCTACATCAATATCGACGATGGCTGGGAGGCCGAACAGCGCGCCGCCGACGGCTCGATACGCAGCAACGGAAAATTCCCGGATTTGGCGGCGCTCGGGCGCGACCTGCACCGGATGGGGCTGAAATTCGGCATTTACTCTTCGCCCGGGGCGCTGACCTGCGGGCGGTTCCTGGGCTCGCTCGGGCATGAACTGCAGGACGCCGCCAGCTACGCGGGCTGGGGTATCGACTACCTCAAGTACGACCTGTGCAGCTACCAGGAACGGATGTCGCCGGCCAAAACGCTGGAGGAAAACCAGCGTCCCTACATCATCATGGGCGGGGCACTGCGCGCACAGCCGCGCGACATCGTCTACAGCCTGTGTCAGTACGGTTTACGGGACGTATGGCAGTGGGGCGCCGATGTAGGCGGCAACTCCTGGCGCACCGGCGGCGACATCGAAGACACCTGGCAAAGTGCGCTCGAGATCATCGCGCAGCAGGACACGGCGGCGCCGTACGCACGCAGCGGGCATTGGAATGACCCGGACATGCTGGTGGTGGGTCGGGTGGGCTGGGGCGGGGCGCTGCATCCTTCGCGCCTCACGCCCGATGAGCAGTACAGCCACATCACCCTGTGGAGTCTGCTGGCGGCGCCGCTCCTGCTCGGGAACGACCTGGCGAATCTCGATGCCTTCACGCGCAATCTGTTGACCAACGATGAAGTGATCGCGGTCGATCAGGATCCGCTCGGCCACGCCGCGCGGCGGTTGGTGAATCGGGACGGCTGGCAGGTGTGGGTACGTAATCTGGCCGACGGCCGCAAGGCGGTCGGAGTGTTCAATTTCGGCGCACAGTTTCGTGAACTGCCCCTGGACATCAGTGCGCTCGGCCTGGGCGCAGGCGCCGCGGTGCGTGACTTGTGGCGGCAGAAAGACCTGGGGCCATTGCAGCCGGGCTTTAAGGCCCAGGTGCCAGCGCATGGGGTGTTGTTGTTGGCCGTGGGCTGAGATCCGCATTTCAAACAGGAGCAGCCCGCCGTGAATCCATTGTGGCCGATTCTCGCGCTCGGCACGGTGCTGGCCGGCGCCACCGAGCTTTACCATGAGCCGTACCGTCCGCAGTTTCACTTCACACCGCCACAGCAGTGGATGAACGATCCCAACGGCCTGGTCTACGACCAGGGCGAGTACCACCTGTACTACCAATATCATCCCTACAGCAACAAGTGGGGCCCGATGCACTGGGGCCACGCGCTCAGCCGCGATCTGGTGCACTGGAAAAACCTGCCCATTGCGCTGTTTCCCGACCGCCACGGCACGATTTTCTCGGGCAGCGCGGTCGTGGACACGGCCAACACCAGCGGTTTCGGCACGCGCAACAGGCCGGCGATGGTCGCGATGTTCACCTACCAGGATCACCTGAGCGAAAACCTTGGCCACACGGGATTCCAGTCACAGGGACTCGCCTACAGTCTCGACCACGGCCGCAACTGGACCAAGTACGCGTTCAATCCGGTGCTCACCAGTCCGGGTGTGCGTGATTTCCGCGATCCCAAGCTGTACTGGCATGCGCCGACACACCAATGGATCGTGGCGCTCGCGGTGGCGGATCACGTCGCCTTCTACTCTTCGCCCGATCTGAAGCATTGGACTCACCAGAGCGATTTTGGCGGCGAATGGGGCTCGCATGCAGGTGTGTGGGAGTGTCCCGACCTCATGGCGATGACGATAGAGGGCAGGTCGAGCGGCAAGCACGTGCTGCTGGTGAGCATCGGCAAGGGCGGGCCGAACGGCGGATCGGCCACGCAGTATTTCATCGGCGACTTCGACGGACACCGCTTCAGGCCTGACGCCGATCAGCGGGCGCGGCTGCAGACCGCGCCGCTCTGGCTCGACTACGGCACCGACGACTACGCCGGCTCCACCTGGTCGGGCGCCGCGCCTCGCGATCGGCGCCAGCGATTCATCGGCTGGATGAGCAACTGGCAGTATGCGATGGAGGTGCCGACCGAGCGCTGGCGCAGCGCCATGACCTTGCCGCGCGAATTGAAGCTCGTGCCGACCGATCGCGGTCTCGAGCTCCACTCGCTCCCGGTCGCGGAGCTGACGAGCCTGCGCAGGACGGCGGCGGTGCTTGGTCCGCGGATTACCAGCGCGCCGCTGGATCTGACCGGGGCGGCGAGATCCCACGGTGGATTGCTGGAGCTGGAGCTCGACCTCGACACCCTGAGCGCCGCGAGCAGCGAACTGTGGTTCGCGAATTCGCTTGGCGAGAAAGTGGTATTCAGGATCAACAAGGCGGCGCGCCGCTTTGAGCTGGACCGGACCGCCTCGGGCGCCGTCGATTTCAGCAAGGATTTCCCCACTACGCAGACCGCGCCCTGGCTGGGAACCGGCGCTCAGCTCAAGCTCAGGATCTTCCTCGACCAATCGTCCATCGAAGTGTTTATCAACGACGGGGAAACCGTGTTCACCGCGCTGGTGTTTCCGTCGACCCCGTACGATTCGATCAGCCTGCAGGGCAGCGCAGCCCTGGGGTTGCGGTCCGCAGTAGTCTACGAACTCAAATCCATCTGGAACTGAGCTGGGAGCCGTGCCCCGGGTCCGATTCAGGCCCTGAAGATCTCCGGGTCGTAGTCTGGCACCGCGCCGGGCTGCGAAGCCACATGCGCCGCCAGGCGTGAAGCGCGGTACAGGGCAGCGGCGGCGTCCTCTCCGCCCAGCAGCTCGCACACCAGCATCGCCAGGAACGCGTCGCCGGCACCGACCGTATCGGCAATCTGCGCCGGCATTGCCGCCTGTCGGTACCACCGGCCCTGCCAGTTGAGGCGCGAACCGGCTGCGCCGAGCGTGATGCACAACGCGCTGATGTTGAAGCGCTCAGACAGCGTGGCCCACAGTGCCTCGGCCGTCGCCTCGCAGCCAAACCACTGCGCGAAACTGCGGCATTCGTCTTCGTTGAGCTTGACGAGCGTGGCGCTGCGCAGCCCGGCCTCGCACCATTCGCGGCTGATGTGCGGCGCGCGCAGGTTGGGGTCGAATACGCAATAGCGCGCCGTCGCCGCCAGCTGCGTGATGGCGATGCGCGAACGCGCGCTGCGCTGGCCGAGCGTGCCAAAGACGAAGGCATCGCACTGCGCCGCTGCCGCCAGCAGTTGCGGCGTGAGCTCGAGCGCGTCCCAGGCCGCCGGGCTGAGGAATTCGTAGTGCGCGCTGCCGGTGGCGTCCAGCACCGCGCGTGCTTCGCCGGTCGGCAACAGCGGATCGGCCTGCATCAGGCTCGTGTCGATCCCCAGTGCCTGCGCGGCCGCGAATGCGCGCCGCCCGCGCGCATCCTGACCCAGACGCGCGGCGAGCTGTGAGCGGGCGCCGAGGCGGGCGGCGTGGCCGGCGACGTTGAACGGCGCGCCGCCGATGAACTCGCCTCCCGGCAACACGTCCCAGAGCGCCTCGCCGGCGCACAGGATCGTGGGCTTGCTCACCGCTCCCCCCCGCTCATCGCGCCAGGCGTTCGTAGACGTCGATGTATTGCTGGACCTGGCGGCTCCAGGAGAAATCCTGTGCCATGCCGTTCTGCACCACGCGCCGCCATGCGCCCTTGTGCATGTACAGGTCGAGCGCGGTATTGATCGCCCAACTCACGGCCGATTCGTTGTAGTCATTGAACACGATGCCGGTGCCGGTGCCGCTGGCAGCGTCGAAGTGCTGCACGGAATCGGCGAGGCCGCCGGTGCGGCGCACGATTGGCACGGTGCCGTAACGCAGGCTGTACATCTGATTGAGGCCGCAGGGCTCATAGTGCGAGGGCATCAGGAACATGTCACTCGCCGCCTCGATCCAGTGCGCGAGCTCATCGCTGAAGCCGCGGTGGAAGGCGACCCGGCCGGGATGCTGCTGCGCCAAGCGCGCAAAAAACGCTTCGTAGTGGCTCTCGCCCGAGCCCAGCACCACCAGCTCGAAATCGCGCGCGGCGAGCAGCGGTGGCAGGGCGCCCAACAGCAGGTCGACGCCTTTCTGTGCCGTCAGGCGGGTGATCACGCCGATCAGCGGCCGGCGCTCGCCGCCCTGCAATTTCATACGGGCGAGGAATTCCGCCTTCAGCCCGGCCTTGACGCCGAGTTGGTTGGCGCCGTAATGGCGCGGCAGGTGCCGATCGTTGCGTGGGTCCCAATCGGCGTAGTCAACTCCGTTGAGGATGCCGAGCAGCGCGCTGCTGCGCGCACGCAAGGTGTCGTCGAGGCCGGCGCCATACTCCGAGGTCTGGATCTCGCGCGCATAGCTGGGGCTCACGGTCGTCAGCAGGTCGGCATAGAGCAGGCCAAGGCGCAGCAGATTGACGCGTCCGGCGTGCAAATCCTCCTGGTGGAGCAGTTCGAGTCCGGCGCCGCCCAGTACCTCGGCGGCGGCGGTGGGGCCGATGATGCCCTGGTAGCCGAGATTGTGAATCGTGAACACACTGCGCGTGGCTTCGAACAGCTGGTCCCACTTGTAGATCGATTTCAGCCACAGCGGCGCGATGGCCGTATGCCAGTCGTTGCAATGGAGAATCTGCGGCGCAAAGCCCATGCGCTGGCAGCTATGCAGGGCGGCGTGCGTGTACAGCAGGTAGCGGCGGTATTCGTCCGCGTCGGCAGTGTAGATGGCCGGGCCGCCGAACATGGCCGGGCAGTCGATGAAGTAGACAAAGGTCTGCGTGCCCGGCACGCGGGCGGTCTGCACCGAGAACGCGTAGGAGCGCGGCCCGATGGTCAGCGGGACATCCTGCAGGAAATCCACCGGATAGATTTCGAGTTCCGTCACGCCTGATCGATGCGTGGCCGGGGAGAAACAGGCGGATGTCGTGGCCGGCGGCATGCAGGTACTTGACCAGCGCGCCCGAGACGTCGGCCAGGCCGCCCGCCTTGGCAAAGGGGGTCATCTCGGCCGTCAGGAAGCAGATGCGCAGCGGCATGAGTGCCAGTTTACTTGACGTATGATTCACCCATGCGTCGCATAGCCGTAGTCCTCACCCTCATCGCGCTGCTGGCTGTGTCGCTGGCCGTGGCATGGCTGGCCACCGATTGGCCGCACTGGTGCCGGATGCTCGGCTTGTGCGATGGCCAAGGGCTGCTATAACACGTTGATTTATAATAACTAAAATACCCGCGCGGGGCGCCCCAGAGGGCTGCGGACTGGTAGAATCCAGAAGCTCCAATAATTAGAACTCACTATGTCCGCGACTCCCTACCAACAACTCGAGCAGGAATGGCGCCGCCTGCACGCCTTCCGTGGCGCGCTGTCGCTCCTGCGCTGGGACGCGGCGGTGATGATGCCGCGCGGAAGCGCGGCCGTGCGCGGCGAGCAGGTAGCCGCGCTCGAGACCGAATACCACGCGCTGCTGACCACGCCCAAGGTCACGCGTCTGCTCGATCGCGCGCAGGCGGACGTGCGCGGTCTCGAGGACTGGCAGGTGGCGAACCTGCGCGAGATGCGCCGGCAGCGCGATCATGCAATCGCCACGCCGGTCACGCTGATCTCGCGCCTGGCGCGGGTTACCGCGCTGGCCGAGAGCCAGTGGCTGGTCGCCCGCCGCGACAACAATTTTGCGCTGTTCGCACCGCACCTCGAGGAGGTGTTGCTGCTGGTGCGGGACAAGGCGGCGCTGCTGGGCCAGGCGCTCAACCTCCCGCCCTACGACGCGCTCGTCAATGAATTCAGTCCGGGCGTGGGTACTGCGGATATTGACGCGATTTTCAAGGCGCTCTCGCGGCGGCTCCCCGGCATGATCAGCGAGGCACTCGAGAAACAGCAGCAGCAGGAAGTGCTGCCGATCACTGGAAAATTCACTACCGCCAAGCAGCGGAGCCTGGCCGTCGAAGTGATGAAAGCCGTCGGCTTTCCCTTCGACCAGGGCCGTCTCGATGAGAGTGAGCACCCGTTTACCGAGGGCGTGGTCGGCGATATCCGCATCACCACGCGTTTCGACGGCGCCGACCCCTTCAACGGCCTGCTCGGGGCACTGCACGAAACCGGGCACGCGATGTATGACCTGGGCATGCCGGCGAGCTGGCGCGACCAGCCGGTCGGGCGTGATCGCGGCATGGCGCTGGAGGAAAGCCAGTCGCTGCTGCTCGAGATGATCATCGGCCGCAGCACGCCGTTCCTGCGTTACCTGCTGCCGCTCCTTACCAGGCACTACGCGGCCAGCGGTCCGGAGTGGGAATTCGAAAACCTGCGGCGCACGCTGACGCGGGTCCGGCGCGGCCTGATCCGCATCGACGCCGATGAAATGAGCTACTCGCTCCACATCATGCAGCGCTACGAGATCGAGAAGCAGCTGCTGGCCGGCAAGCTCGCCGTGCGTGACCTGCCGGAAGCGTGGAACGCGGGCATGGAGCAGCGCTTCGGCAGCCGCCCGGCCGGCACCGCGGACGGGTGCCTGCAGGACATGCACTGGGCACTGGGTTCGTTCGGCTATTTTCCCTCCTACGCGCTTGGCCTGGTGATTGCCGCACAGCTGTGGGAAGCGTTGCGCGCGCAGTTGCCGGAGGTCGATACCCACATCGAACGCGGCGAGTTCGCACCGATCTTCGCCTGGTTGCGCGAAAACATGCACGGACTCGGTGCCAAGCTCCCGATCAAGGAGCTGATCAAGCAGGCCAGCGGCCAGGCGCTCAGCGCCAACGCGCTGCTGCGCTATCTGCAAGGCAAGTACCTGGCGGAGGCCGCGTGAACGCTGCCGTGGCGGAGGCCGCCCGGCCGCGGGTCCGCGATTCCTCGACCCTGCGCAAGCTCGGCGCGGCGCTCCGCGGGCTGGCCGGCAAGGCGATCGCGGACTACCGGATGATCGAGCCGGGCGATCGGGTGATGGTGTGCCTGTCGGGCGGCAAGGATTCCTACACGCTGCTCGATCTGCTGCTCTCGCTTCAGCGCAGCGCGCCGGTCGAGTTCGAACTCATCGCCGTCAACCTCGACCAGAAGCAGCCGGGCTTTCCACCGCAGGTGCTGCCCGATTACCTGCGCGCCCTGGGCGTGCCGTTTCACATCATCGAGCAGGACACCTACAGCGTTGTCACGCGGCTGGTCCCGGCAGGCCGCACCATGTGCTCGCTGTGTTCGCGCCTGCGCCGCGGCGCGCTGTACCGCTACGCGAGCGAAAACGGCATCACCAAGATCGCGCTCGGCCATCACCGCGACGACATCGTCGAGACCTTGTTCCTGAACCTGTTCCATGGCGGACGCCTCAAGGCCATGGCACCGAAATTCCGTTCCGACGACGGCCGCCATGTGGTCATCCGGCCACTCGCCTACATCGCCGAGCGCGACATCGCGCGCTACGCGCGCGGCCGCGCATTCCCGCTGATTCCCTGCGACCTGTGCGGGTCGCAGCAGCAACTGCAACGAGTGACCATCAAGGGCATGCTCGGTGCCTGGGAGCGCGAGCACCCGGGGCGCACCGAGTCGATCTTCTCGGCACTGCGCAAGGTCGAGCCGGCGCACCTCGCCGATACCGAGCTGTTCGATTTCAGCTCGCTGCGGGCCGGACCCGAGTGATGGAGCGACCGCTTGCCAACAGCTACTGGGTCGTACCCGGCAGGCTCCTGGCGGGCGAATATCCATCGGGGCGCGAGGCGCAACTCGGCGATAGCGGGCGCGCGCGAGTAACGCGGCTGATCGCGGCCGGTATCAGCTGTTTTGTCGATCTGACGGAAGAGGGCGAGTGCCCGCCCTACGATGCCCTGCTGCCGCCGGCGGTGGCCTACCTGCGCCGCTCGATCCGCGACCAGCGGGTGCCGCGCCAGCCAGCGCAGATGCGGCGCATCCAGGACGAGATTGCCGCGGTGCTGGCCGGCGGCGGCGCCGTCTATGTGCACTGCCGCGCCGGTATCGGCCGCACCGGTACGGTGGCCGGCTGTTTCCTGGTTGAACAAGGGCGCGATGGGGCGAGCGCGCTGCACGAACTCAACGAACTTTGGACGCGCCAGTGCGAGCGCGCAGCGCTGTGGCCCGAGATTCCCCAGACGCCGGAGCAGGCCGAGTACATCCGTCAGTGGACACCGCGCCTGGTGCCAGCGGGCGCTAGCGAGCCTGCGGAAGCCGAGATTTCCGAGCAGGAGCTGGCGCCGGTGCGCGGGCTGCGCGAGCGTTTCCAGGGGACCATGCACGGCCTGGCGGTAGGCGACGCGCTGGCGGCGGCGACGCAATATCGCCGCGCCGGCAGTTTCGCGCCCGTGGGCGATCTGCTGGGCGGCGGTCCCTTCGACCTGCCGCGCGGCGCATGGACTGACGACACGGCGATGGCGCTGTGCCTGGCCGAAAGCCTCACGGAATGCGACGGGTTCGATGCGGGCGACCAGCTGGAGCGTTACCGCCGCTGGCAGCAACAGGGGTATCTGTCAGCCACCGGCCAATGCCTGGGTGTCACCGCGGCGACGGCGCGCGCGCTGGCGCCGCCGCCGGGGCGCGCACCGCACCTGCCGGGGGCGCAGCTCCTGGCGGCGCTGGACCCCGAGCCGCTCTCCCGTGTCGCTCCGGTCGTGCTCCATGCGTACGCCGCACCGCAAGAGGCTGTTGCACGGGCGGCTGAAGCGGCGCATCTCACCTGCGACGCCCCGCGGGTGCTCGACGCCTGCCGCCTGCTCGCGGCAATGCTGTGCATGGCGCTGCGCGGTGAGACGTGTGGACGGGTGCTGGCGCCGCGCGCCGAGCTGTTCGGCACGCGGCCCCTGCACGCCGAGGTGGCCGCGATTGCGGCACGCAGCTATGGGGCGGATTACACGCCGCCGTCGCCTGACGGCGGCGCGCTGGCAGTGCTCGACCTGGCGCGCTGGTGCCTGGCGGGCAGCGGAAATTTTCGCGCGGGCGCACTGCGCGCCGTCAACCTGGGCGGTGCCAGCGACGTCATTGCCGCCGTCTACGGCCAGCTGGCCGGCGCGCACTATGGCGTCGGCGCGATTCCCCGCGCCTGGCGTCAGGCGCTGGCGCACGCCGAGCTCATCACTGAACTCGGCGACCGCCTGCTGCGCCACGCGCTGATCCGAATCGGCGAACAGGCGGTGGCCTCATGAAGCAGCAGGTCAGGGACTGGACCCGCCTCGATGACGAGCAGCTGCTGAACCTCCGGCTCTGCGACCTGCGCCTGCGCCTGCACGGATCGGCGGTACAGGCACGCATCACGCGTCTCTACCGGGAGCTCGCCGCCCGCGGCATCGCCTTTCGCCCACACGCCTGGCTGGCCGCCGAGTGGTTTTCCCCGGACGGCGTGCCCGGCTTCGCCGTGCCATTCTACCTGGCGCACCCGCGACTCACGCGGCTCGAGCGCAAGATGACCGGCGTGGTGGAGGGGAGCAACGTCAACTGGCAGATGCGCATCCTGCGCCATGAAGCCGGGCACGCGATCGACTCGGCCTACCGCCTGCGCCGCCGCGCCCGCTGGCGCGCGCTGTTCGGCCCGGCCTCGCGCCGCTATGCGCAGCACTATCGGGCGCGGCCCGCCAGCCGCCACCACGTGCAGCATCTGGGCGAGTGGTATGCGCAGGCGCATCCGACCGAAGATTTCGCCGAGACGTTTGCGGTCTGGCTGCAGCCGCACTCGGGCTGGCGTCGCCGCTATGCCGCGTGGCCGGCGAAGCGCAAGCTCGAGTACGTGGCCCAGGTGGTGGCCGAGATCGGCCGCCACCGACCCGCGGTCGACGGCCGCGTGCTGGTCGAGCCGCTGGAAGACAACAAGCTGACTTTGCGCGAGCACTACCGGCGCAAGCGTCGCGCCGAGCGGCGGCGTCACCGGGCGCTGGCGGACAGCCTGCTGCGCAAGGTATTCGCCGGCGCCGGGCAGGCGCGCAACGGCGCGTTGCCGGCCGCGGCACTGCTGCGCGGCATGAAGGCGAGCGTGCGCAGCACGCTCGAGCGCCGTGCCGGTGCCGATCGCTACGCCGCGCAGCAGCTGGTACGCCTGGCCATTGAGCGCTGCGAACACCTGCGCCTGTACCAGCGCGGCTCGCGGCGCGAGCTGCTGCCGAAAATGCGCACTGCGCTGGTGCGCATGGCGCGCGGCTACATCGCCAGCGACGAATTGCGGTTGCGCCTGTGAAAAAGCTGCGCACCCTGGTGGTCGTGCACTCGAGCCTGGTCCCGCCCGACTCGCTCGAGGGCTACAACGACAAGGAGATCGCCGAGTGGCGCACCGAATACGACGTGATCGCCGCGCTCCGCAAGGCGGGCCACACGGTGCAGGCGCTCGGGGTGCTCGATTCGCTCACCGAGCTGCGCACCGCGGTGATGGACTGGCACCCGAACGTGGTGTTCAACCTGCTGGAAGAATTCAATGGCATCGTCACCTACGACCAGCACGTGGTGGCGTTTCTGGAGCTGATGCGCCAGCCCTACACCGGCTGCAATCCGCGCGGGCTGCTGCTGGCGCGCGACAAGGTGCTGTGCAAGCAGCTGCTGGCCTTCCATCGCATTCCCACCCCGCAATTCGCGGTGTTCCGGCGCGCTGAGCGCTTTCATGTGCCGCGGCGGCTGCGTTTCCCGCTGTTCGTAAAGTCGGCCACCGAGGACGCCTCGCTCGGCATCGCCCAGGCATCGGTGGTCGAGGATGCCGCGCACTTGCGCGAGCGCGTGCAGTTCATGCACGAGCAGATCGGCTCCGATGCGCTGGTCGAGGAATACATCGAGGGCCGCGAACTGTACGTGGGCGTGATCGGCAACGAACGCCTCACCCGGCTGCCGGTGTGGGAGATGCAGTTCGGCTCGCTGCCGGAGTCGCTCCCGGCGATCGCTACCCGCAAGGTGAAGTGGGACCGCGCCTACCAGAAGAAATACGGCATCACCACCCGCGAGGCGGCCGATCTGCCGCCGCTGGTGCTGGCGCGTATCGATCGCCTGGCGCGGCGCATCTACCGGGCACTGCATCTGTCGGGCTATGCGCGGATCGATTTCCGGCTGCGCGCGGATGGCACGCTCTACGTGCTGGAAGCCAACCCGAACCCCAACATCGAACGCGAGGAGGATTTCGCCGCCGCCGCCAAGGCCGCCGGTGTAGGTTACGCGAAGCTGCTCGACCGCCTCATGCGCCTGGGGCAGACCTACCGCGCCGCCTGGCGCACCGACTACGGTTGAAGACCCGCGTGCACCGGCTTGAAGCACAATTGGGGCGAAAGCTGGCTGCAGTGGTGGCGGGCGGCACGTTGGCGCTGTGCGCCTGTACCAGCCAGGGTGACCTGCGCCGGGCCGAGCTGGCCGCCCTGGCGGGGCAGCTGCCCGGCGAGTACCGCAATCCGGAGCAGGCGCTAATGGTACTGCGGCTGGCCGCGCCCATGGTGGGCGACGCGGTGTACTACGTGCGCGAGACCAAGGCGGACGACGCGCGCCGCGTGATCAGCGAGCGAATCTGGACCCTGGATGTCGCCGCTGATGCCCGCATCCTCGGCGTCAGCTATGCGCTCGATGAGCCGGAGCGCTGGCACGGCGGCGCCGACAACCCGGAGCTGTTCCGTTCCCTGCTGCTGCGTGACCTGCGCCTGCTCCCCGGGTGCGAGCTGCTGTGGGTGAAGGACGCGCGGGGCTTCACTGGCAGTGGCACGAGCGCGCAGTGCCCGCAGAGCTGGCGGCTCGAGGGCGACGCCCTGTCGTTCGGCGACCCGGCCGCGCCCGTGCCGCCAGCGGGCGATGGCTACTTCCACCTGGCGCGCGTAATCGGAGGCGCACCGTGATGATCGACGCCGGCGAAATGTCCGCCGTGCAGGGCGTCGGCGAGGTCATCCGGCTGGCCGTGGCGCCGGTGTTCCTGCTCTCGGGCGTCGGCATCATGCTGACGGTGTTCACCAATCGGCTGGCGCGTGCGGTCGACCGGGCGCGCGAGCTCGAGCGCGGCGCGGCGCACGTGCCCGAGGCCGAGCGCGCGCATGAGCTGCACCAGCCGCTGGCCACGCTGGCGCGTCGTGGGCGCCTGCTGAGCATTGCCATCGCGCTGTGCACCATCTGCGCGCTGCTGGTGTCGGTGGTGGTAGTCGTGCTGTTCCTGGGTGAGTCGTTCAACTTTCGCATCAGCTATGCGATCGACGCGCTGTTCATCGCCGCGATGCTGAGTTTCATCGGCGCAATACTCTGCTTCCTGCGCGAGGTGTTCATCGCCACCGCGGCGCTCCGTTTCGGCCTGCGCCAGCCGCGCTAGCCGCCGGGCCGCAAACCCACCGCTTCGCTGGCCGCAGTCCAGGGTTCGGCTGCCGCGGCCGCCAGCCATTCCTGCATGATCCCGTCCGCCAGCACGGTGGCCATGTACTCGCGCGTGACCGGCGAAACCGTTGCGCCGTAACTGCGGAAGCGCAGCACCACCGGCGCGTACATGGCATCGGCAAGCGTGTAGTTGCCGAACAACCACGGTCCCGGGCCCGCCTGCGCGCGGCAATCGCGCCAGATGTACTCGACGCGGCCCACATCGCGCTGCAGCTCGGGCGTCGGCGGCGTGCGCCGCCCGGTTGCGCGCGCGTTCATCGGCCACTGATCGCGCAGGGCCGAAAAGCCGGAGCTCATCTCGGCGCTCACACTGCGTGCCCTTGCACGGGCCGCCGCCTGCGCCGGCAGGCCGCGGCCCGCGAGCTCGCACAGGTATTCGCAGATTGCGAGCGACTCCCACACCAGCAGCTCGCCGTGACGGAGCGCAGGCAAGCGTCCGGCCGGATTGAGCGCATGGATGCGTGCGCTGCTGTCGGGTTGATCGAGCGGAATCAGCAATTCCTCAAATTCCACTTCCAGGTGGCGCGCCAGCATCCAGGTGCGCAGCGACCAGGAAGAATAATTCCGGTTGCCGATGATCAGGATTGGCTTGGGCATCGCGACGGGTTCCTTGGCGCTCGGGCCCGCCGAGTGCCAGCGCGGCGGCGTTCCTGCGTCACAAACCTAGCAGGAATTACCCGAAAACTGTGACCCATCTAACCAGCAGAAGCGGGCCGGCCATGCTCCACTCGAGACAGGTTGCGGGCGGTTCGCGAGGTCTGACATGCAACGAGACAGTGATGGCGGCGGCGTTCTGGCCGTGACCAGCCTGGCGGAGTATTTCCGCGACGCCCTGCACGGCGCGCTGGTCCACCAGCAGGTGGCGGTCGAGGACCAGACCGAACAGTACGTCGTCAATATGCTGACCCTGTTCGCGCGCGCCGAGCATCTCTACGAAGGCGTGCCCAGTGGGCCCGCGCTGCCGCCGCTGGTCAATCTGTTTGCCAGCGCCGTGGAGGCGAACACGCCGGCGGAGCGCGAGCGGGCACTGCAGCGCCTCGGGGATGTCTCCCTGTTCATTGCCGGCTTCTTCGCCCATGGCTTCGCGCGCCGTCTGGTCGATATCGACTACCACATTGCCATGGGTGGGCGCGCCTACGGGGCGCTGGCTGAAGCCCTGGCGCGCGGGCGCCGCCGCGTGCTGGCGCAGGTCTATGCGGAGCTGGCGGCGAAATTCCAGCCGCTGGTCGACGCGCTCGGCGAGATCAGCGATAGCGCGCGCACCTATACGCCGAGCGACGTGCTGCGCCTCTATGAAATCTGGCTGCGCACCGGCAGCGCGCGCGCGCGCGGGCTGCTGTCGCAACTGGGCGTGGCGGCCGCGCCGGTGCCGTTGCACTCCCACTGAGGCGGCCGTGGTCCTGCGTCAGCTCCAGGGTATGCTCGAGCGCATCTACGACGTGCCGCTGGCGCACGACGTGGTGCAGTTTGTGCTGACCGATCGCGGCGCGCTGCCGGAGGAATGCCGGGCATCGCGCAGTGATGAGCAGCTGCTGGTGGCTGACGACGGTGCCGAGCTGGCGCTGGGCCTGTTCCTGGATCCGGCCGTACTCGCGCGCCTGGACGCCGCAAATCCGCTCGAGACCCTCAACGGCGACAATCTCGCGGACTACTGGACCGCGCTCGAGGGCGTGAGCCATTTCGTCTATCTGGCCTGGAACGCCGCGCACGATCGCCCGGTGAGCCTGCTGGAGCTCGAGCTGCAGGCCGAAGTGGACAAGTACGTGTCCAGTGTCCAGCTGTTGCGCGCGCAGGATCCGACCCGCTATCCGGTAGAGCTGCACCGCGTGCTGTTCGAGCGTGCGCGGGTCAGTTCGCGCCCTGGCTGGCGACCGCACCGGCCTCTACCGCTGCGCCAATCAGTACGCGGCGCGCTTCTGCGCTCATCTGGGGCGCGTGCTCGCGCCCGCGGGCGCACGGGCGCAGTTGCTCGCTGCAGCGGAGTTGCGGCGTTTCTATCGCCTGACCAATGCCATGAAGATGCGGCACATCGAATGCCTGGCCTAGGCAAGGCGCCGCACCGGTCAGGCGGGGCGCGGCGGAGATCGGCCTCAGGGCTTCTTCAGCTGCGTCACCTGTCGCTTGACGCGGATCCATTCTGACAGGCGGCGCAAGTCCGCCTGCCGCTGGCCGACGCCAGCCTGGCGCACGTTCGGAAAGGTGTCATAGGGGTTATATCCGCCGCCCGCCTTGGCCGGCGTAACCTGGTCCTCGAGCATCAGCTCGAAGTTTCCGGTGTCGGCAGTGGAATCGTAATGCCCCATGGCAGTCCTCTAAGAGTTCCCGTTATCCGTTTTTAGTTTCGATGCCAGTAGCGCCTGCGCACGCAGCAGACCCAGCGCCGTCTTGCCGTCACTGATATCGCCGTTCAATGCGCGCAGGCAGGCCTCACTGAATGGGACCCAGTGGACCTCGATCAGTTCGCCCGCCTCGTGCGCCATGGTGACCTCGCGCAGCCCGCGGGCCATGAACAGGTCTCACAGTTTCGGTAAAAACACCGGGCGAAGCTGACATAATCGCCGAGCGAAACCCAGTCCTCGGCCGCGGCGCCCGCCTCCTCGATCAGCTCCCGGCGCGCTGTATCCAGCGGCGGCTCGGCCGGCTCGAGCTTGCCCGCGGGCAGTTCCCAGATCCAGCCGCCGATCGCGTGACGATACTGGCGCAGCAGGCAGACGCGCTGCTCGTCGTCGATGGCCACCACGGCTGCGCCGCCGGGGTGATGGATGATCTCGAGATCGTCGACGTGCCCGTTCGGCAGCCGCACGGTTTCCACGTTCACGGTGATCACGCGACCGCGGAACACGGTGCGGAGCTTTTCGACCAGTGCAGCTGCCGTGGACTTCATCGAGATCGGCAACGGCCCGGCCGCGCAGATACCGGCGCCCCGGACGCGCCCATCGAACTGCCTTGCATGCGTGCATGGTTCACCAAAACAGGTCCGGCCAGCAAGCGCGGCCGGATTCTGCCGGCCTGGGGTGTGGCCCCAATTGACCGGGCCTTATATATTGGGCGCAATGGCCGCCGTTGACCCGCTCGCCGCCCTGAATACCCCGCAGCGCCGGGCCGTGACCTTTGGCCAGCCGCTGCCCGACGGCAAGGGCGTGCGCGCCGGGCCCGCTGCTGGTGGTGGCCGGGGCGGGCACCGGCAAGACCAGCACGATCGCGCATCGCGTGGCCTGGCTGGCCATGCATGGCGTCGGATCCGGCGCGCATCCTGCTGCTCACCTTCACGCGCCGCGCCGCGACCGAGATGCGCCGGCGCGCGCACGACATCCTGCGCCAGGCGCTCGACGATACGCTCGGCAACAAGCGCGCAGGCCATGCTGCAGCGCCTGGCCTGGGCCGGCACCTTTCACTCGATCGGCAATCGCCTGCTGCGCCACTACGGCCGGCACCTTAATCTCGAGCCCGGCTTCACGGTCATCGATCGGAGCGACTCGGCCGATCTGTTCGACGGCCTGCGCCAGGAGCTCGGTCTCACCGAGCAGTACCAGCGCTTTCCGCGCAAGGACACCTGCCTCGCGATCTACTCCTGGCGCATCAACACGCAGAAGAGCCTGCACGACACGCTCGAGCAGCAGTTCACCTGGTGCCTGGGCTGGGAGCAGGACCTGGCCAAGCTGTGCCGCGCCTACGTCGAGCGCAAGCAGCGCTACGGCCTGCTCGACTACGACGACCTGCTGATCTACTGGCACGCGATGATGAACGAGCCCAAGCTGGCGCAGCACGTGCGGCTCGAATTTCGATCACGTGCTGGTCGATGAATACCAGGACACCAACCGCCTGCAGGGCGAGATCCTGCGCGGCCTGCAGCCCGACGGCGCCGGCGTCACCGTGGTGGGCGACGACGCGCAGTCGATCTATTCGTTTCGCGGCGCGGCGGTCGAGAACATCCTCGGCTTCCCGGATCACGTACCACCGCGCGCCGAGATCATCACGCTGGCGCAGAACTACCGCGCCACGCAGCCGGTCCTCGACGTGGCCAATGCGCTGATGAGCGACGCGCCGCGCCAGCACCGCAAGCACCTGCTGGCGGTGCGCGGCCAGGGCGGGCGGCCGCAGTACGTCACCACCGACGAGTTGCAGTCGCAGGCCGAATTCGTCTGCGGCCAGATGCTCAAGCGCCGCGAGGCCGGCGTGCTGCTGCGCAAGCAGGCGGTGCTGTTCCGCAACGCCAGCGCCAGCGACG
This sequence comes from uncultured Gammaproteobacteria bacterium, assembly GCA_963811485.1. GTDB lineage: Bacteria > Pseudomonadota > Gammaproteobacteria > Steroidobacterales > Steroidobacteraceae > FEN-1191. The sequence continues at coordinate 193,641 of CAWERO010000003.1, read as the reverse complement.
TGCTCGAGGTCGAGCTGCTGCGCCGCAAGCATCCCGTTCGTGAAGTACGGCGGCCTGAAGTTCCTCGAGGCCGCGCACGTCAAGGACATGCTGGCGGTGCTGCGCTGGGCCGACAACCCGCGCAACACCATGGCGGCGTTCCGCGTGCTGCAGCTGCTGCCGGGCATGGGCCCGGCGAACGCGCAGCGCATCGTCGCCGAGCTCGAGCAGCGCGGCGGCAACTTCGCCGTGCTCGACGAGGTGCGCAAGCCCGCGGCCGCGCTGCAGGACCTGCCCAAGCTCGGCCAAGCTGCTCGCTACGCTGGCCGAGCCGCAGAAGGCCTGGCCCGGGCAGGTCGGCCTGGTGCGCGCCTGGTACCAGCCGCACCTGGAGCGCATGCACGAGCAGTCGCACACGCGCATCGGCGATCTCGACCAGCTCGAGCAGCTCTCCGGCCAGTTTCCCTCGCGCGAACGCTTCATCACCGAGCTGGCACTCGACCCGCCCAATGCCGCGGGCGACCTGTCGGGCTCACCGCTCCACGACGAGGACTACCTCGTGCTCTCGACCGTGCACTCGGCCAAGGGCATGGAGTGGGACACGGTGTACGTGCTCAACGTCGTCGACGGCAGCTTTCCCTCCGAATTCTCCACCGGCCGCGCCGAGCTGATCGACGAGGAGCGCCGGCTGCTGTACGTGGCGATGACCCGCGCCCGCAACGAGCTGTACCTGTGCGCGCCGCTGAAGTTTCCGCTCACGCAGCAGCCGCGCAATGGCGATGCGCACGTCTACGGCGCGCGCAGCCGGTTTGCCACCGACAAGGTGCTGAAGTGCTGCGAGCAGAGCGCCTTCCAGGGCCAGCAGAGCGGCGAGGGCCTGATCGGCGAAGCGCGTGCCGACAAGATCGACGTGGCCGCGAAGCTCAAGGACATGTGGTAACAACATTTATATTCAGAGGGGCACTGCGATGAACAGAATCACTCAGGCCGCGATAGCCGCAGCAGGCCTGCTGGCACTGGCCGGCTGCGCGCAGAACGCGGCGCCGGTCGATACGGCGGCCGATGTGGCCACGATTCACGCCGCCACCAACGCCTGGGTCGAGGCCTACAATGCGGGCGATGCCGACAAGATCGTCGCGCTCTACGCCGACGACGCGATCATGATGCCGCCCGATGCCCCGCCGCTGCGGGCACGCGGCGATGAAGGCGTACCTGACGCCGACATGGCCGCCTCGAAGGCGCCGGCGTCAGCTTCGCGCTCGATACGGATGCGAGCGGGGTCTCGGGCGATCTCGCCTGGCACTCCGGCACCTTCCACGTGGCCGGTGCGAACGGCGCCAGCGTCGCACCGGCAAGTACGCCGAGGTCTGGCACAAGGCCGACGGCAAGTGGCTGATGATCAGGGACGTCTGGAACAACGATGCCCCGGCCGCCGCCGCGGCGCACGGCCGCCCGCCCGCTTCAGGGCTCCAGGTAGGCGTAGCCGTCGAGCTCCTGCTCGTAGAAGCGCTTCAGGGCCTGGCCCTCCGCCACGCTCATGCGGCCTTCGCGCACCGCGCGCTCGCAGTCGCGCGCCAGCGCGGGCGCGAGCTCGGCGACGTCGTACTCCATGTACTCGAGCACCTTGTTGGCGGTGTCGCCCTTGACCACTTCCTCGATCCACCAGCCGCCCTCCTCGTGCAGCTTGATGTGCACGACGTGCGTGTCGCCGAACAGGTTGTGCAGGTCGCCGAGCGTTTCCTGGTAGGCGCCGACGAGGAACGCGGCGAGGTAATAGTCCTCGCCCGGTTTCAGGTCGTGCAGCTCCAGCGTGCGCTTGGTCTCGCGGCGGCTGACGAAGCGGTTGATGCGGCCGTCCGAATCGCAGGTGATGTCGGCCAGCACGCCATTGCGCGCCGGCCGTTCCTGCAGCCGGTGGATCGGCATGATCGGGAACAGCTGGTCGATCGCCCAGCTGTCCGGCAGCGACTGGAACAGCGAGAAGTTGCAGAAGTAGATGTCGGCGAGCACGTCCTCCAGATCTTCGAGCTCCTCGGGCACCTGATCGAGCTTGCGGCAGCAGTCGCGGATGCGCCCGCAGGCGGCCCAGTAGAGGCGCTCGACCAGGCCGCGCTGCTCGAGCGACAGCAGCCCGAGGTTGAACATCTGCAGCGCCTCATCGCGCGCGGTCTGCGCGTCGTGATAGCACTCGACCAGGCGCCGCTCGTTGATGGTGCGCAGCGCGTCGTACAGGTCGCGGATCGGCTGCGGCACGCCCTTGCCCTGCGGCTTGGTTTCATCCGGGCCGATCCCGAAGCGATCGAGGCGCGAGCTGCCGAGCGTGTTGAAGATCAGCACGCTGTGGTGGGCGGCGATCGCGCGCCCCGATTCGCTGACGATCATCGGGTGATCGACGCCGCGCGCGTTGCAGACGCTGGCGACGCGGTAGACGACGTCGTTGGCGTACTCGTCGAGCGTGTAGTTCATCGACGAGGCGTAGTTGGTGTTGGTGCCGTCGTAGTCGATGCCGAGGCCGCCGCCGACGTCGATGTACTCGAGGCCGGCGCCGGCCAGCTTGAGCTCGGCGTAGACATGCGCCAGCTCGTTGATCGCGTCCTTGACGCGGCGGATGTCCTGCAGCTGGCTGCCCGGGTGGCAGTGCACCAGCTTGAGGCAGTCCTCCATGCCCTGCGCGCGGAGCGTGGCGAGCAGCTCGATGATCTCGGTGACGAACAGGCCGAACTTGGATTTCTCGCCGGCCGAATCGCGCCAGCGTCCCGAACCCTCGCTGGCCAGCTTGACGCGCACGCCGATGCGCGGGCGCACGCCGTAGGTCTTGGCGTGGCGCAGGATCAGCTCCAGCTCGTCGAAATTCTCCACCACCGGGATGATGGTGCGGCCGAGCTTGGTGGCGAGGATCACCGCCTCGATGTAGCTCGAGTCCTTGAAGCCGTTGCAGACGATCAGCCGGTCGCTGGCCGATTCGGTGACCGCCATGACCGCGAGCAGCTCGGGCTTCGAGCCGACCTCCAGGCCGAAGCCGAATTCGCGCCCGTAGCGGTAGACCTCGTCGACCACCAGGCGCTGCTGGTTGACCTTGATCGGGAACACCGCCGCGTAGCGGTTGCGGTACTCGCTCTCGGCGATGGCGCGCGCGAAGGCGTCGTTCAGGTGGCGCAGCCGGTGCGCCAGGATGTCGGAGAAGCGCACCACCACCGGGGCGGCCAGGTCGCGCGCCTGCAGGCCCTGCACGACTTCGAGCAGGTCGATTTCGTGCGCCGTGGTGCCGTCCGGGCGCACCACGACGTTGCCGGCGTCGTTGATCGAAAAGTAGCCCGAGCCCCAGGCCGGAACGTTGTAGAGCTCGAGCGCATCCGCCACGCTCCAGCCGCCGGTGCCACGGCGCGTGGCCGTATCCTGCTGTGCCATCCGTCACTCCGCCTTGGTTGCCGCGCCGATCAGGCGCGCACCATAGCAAATGGTGGACGCAAATTCTCAGGCGGCTCGCGGGTGCTGCCCACCCGGCTGCAAGGGACTACAATCCGGGCCCAATGGCAATCGATCTCTACTGGGGCAGCGGCAGCGCCTATTGCTGGCGCGTGCTGCTGGCGCTCGAGCACAAGGGTCTGGAATACCGCAGCCACCTGCTCAAGTTCGACCAGCAGGAGCACCAGGCGCCGCAGATGCTGGCCATGAATCCGCGCGGCCAGCTGCCGGTGCTGCGCGACGGCGACTACGTGGTGTTCGAGTCGGTCGGCATCCTCTACTACCTCGACCGCAAGTATCCGGAGCCGCCACTCTTCGGCCGCAGCCCGGAGGAGGGCGGCGTCATCATGCGGGTGATCTGCGAGTACCAGGCCTACGCCGAGCCGAGCCTGATGCAGATGGTCCGCCAGCTCCTCTACCGCCGCGAGCCGCGCGTCGAGCGAGGCCATGGCCGAAGCCATGTCCGCGGCCATGCATCGCGTGGCGAGCGAGGCGCGCACCATCGAGCGCCGCCTGGCGCAGTCCGACTGGGTCGTGGGCGAGAAATTCTCCGCCGCCGACATGGTCATCTATCCGGACATCCGCCTGCTGCTGCGGGCGCTGGCGACGCCCGCGGCGCGCGAACTGGCCGCGCGCTTCCTGCCGCTCGAGATCAACTACCCGGCGCTCGGCCGCTGGCTCGAGCGCGTCGCTGCGATCGTCCCCAACACCGCGCAGGAACCGGCAGCCTGAGGCCGCGAGCCGCCGACGCGAGCGGTGGCGCTGCAGCCGCGCGGTTGGTAACCTCCGCGCCAGCGCGCCGGGGCGCCTCTACGGAAACCATCATGACCGACCAGCTGCATTTCAGCGACTTTCCGGGCCGCATCATCTTCGTGGGCTTCGGCGCCATCGGCCAGGGCGTGCTGCCGCTGATCCTGCGGCACATCGGCTGCCCGGCGGCGCGCATGACGATCGTCACCGCCGAGGATCAGGGCCAGGAGGAAGCCGCGGGCTACGGCATCAAGTTCATCAAGGAGCGCCTGACGCGCGAAAACCTGCGCCGCACGCTCGAGCCGCTGGTCGGCCGCGGCGATTTCATCCTCAACCTGTCCGTCGACGTGTCGAGCCTGGCGCTGGTGCGCTTCGCCTGGGAAAAAGGCGCGATGTACCTCGACACCTGCATCGAGCCCTGGCCGGGCGGCTACACCGATCCGGCGACGCCGTGTCGCCAGGCGCACCAACTACGCGTTGCGCGAGGAAGCGCTGGCGCTGCGCAACAGCGGACAGCACCAGCCCACGGCGGTGCTGACGCACGGCGCCAACCCCGGCCTGGTCTCGCATTTCGTCAAGCAGGCGCTGGTCAACATCGCCGCCGACCTGAAGCTCGACACCGGCTCGCTCGCCACGCGCGAGGACTGGGCCGCGCTGGCGCAGAAGCTCGACGTGCGCGTCATCCACGTCGCCGAGCGCGACACGCAGGTGTCGTCGATCCCGAAGGAACCGAACGAGTTCGTGAACACCTGGTCGGTGGACGGTTTCGTGTCGGAAGGCTCACAGCCGGCCGAGCTCGGCTGGGGTTCGCACGAGCGCAATTTCCCGCGTGACGGCAAGCGCTTCGAATTTCGGCGGCGGCGCCGCGATCTACCTGATGCAGCCCGGCGTGGCCACGCGCGTGCGCAGCTGGGCGCCGCTGGCCGGCCCGTACCACGGCTTCCTGATCACGCACGGCGAGGCGATCTCGATCGCCGATTACCTCACCGCGCGCACGACCCGGCCGAGATCTACCGCCCGTCCGTGCACTACGCCTACCACCCGTCGGACAACGCGGTGCTGTCGGTGCATGAATTCGCGGGGCGCAACTACCTCATGCAGGACCGCAAGCGCATCATGATGGACGACATCACGACCGGCATCGACGAGCTGGGCGTGTTGCTCGCGGGCCACAAGAAGAACGCCTACTGGTACGGCTCGCAGCTGTCGATCGAGGCCGCGCGCAAGCTCGCGCCGCACAACAGCGCGACCACGCTCCAGGTTACGGTCGCGGTGCTGGCCGGGATGGTGTGGGCGATGGAAAACCCGAATCGCGGCGTGGTCGAACCCGACGAAATGGACTACCGGCGCTGTCTGGAGATCTGCCTGCCGTACCTGGGGCCGGTGGTCGGGCAGTACACCGATTGGACCCCGCTCAGTGACCGCGAGCGCTTGTTCCCGGAGGATCTGGACAAATCGGATCCGTGGCAGTTCAAGAACGTGCGGGTGAGCTGACGCGCACGATCCGCGGCGACTCGCCCGCTCGCCCCTGGGGACGATCAGGTCGCTCCCCGATAGCCAGCCGGCTCACTGTTCATCGCGAGCGTCTGTGTCCGGATATTCGATCTCTACTATTGTGTATGCCTGCGTCCCGCTGGCCAGTTCCACCGCTACCTGGTCATCGAGCGCCTTGCCGAGCAACGCGCGCGCCAGCGGGGCGTCCATGCTGATGCCGCCCGGTTCCTGGTCGAATTCATCGGGACCTACTATCCGGTAGCTGAGAATTTCGCCCGAGAGCCTTGCCAGAGCCACGCGGGCGCCAAAGTACACCCGGCGCGGGTCGCTCGGCGGGGCGTTGACCACGATCATTCCTTCCAGGCGCTTGCGCAGGTGCCGGACGCGCGCATCGATTTCGCGCAGGCGGCGTTTGCCGTAGATGTAGTCGGCGTTTTCAGAGCGGTCACCCTGGGCGGCGGCGGCAGCGACCGCCGCCGTGACCCGCGGGCGCTCGACGCGCCACAGCGTCTCGAGCTCGGCACGCAACCGGCGCTCCCCGGCGGGTGTGATGTACTTCGAACTTTGTGGCGGTGGGGGACGGTAGCGGCTCAATCGTCCCTCCTGAGGGGCGCTATCTGTGCGGCGGCTCACAGCTTGGAGCCGGAAGCCCGGCGTAGGCTCGTAGACCCATGGGTAGCAGGTATTACGCCCATTTTATCGCCGAGTCGCCCAGCGTGGCGCAGGCCGGTGAATGGAGTGGAATCGTGGAACTGACACGCCCGCTGCGCCGGCGAGCCGAGGAGCGCGAGCTCTCGCAGGTGCTGGCCGGCAGCATGGACCTCGATGCGGAGGAGATCAGGATTCTCGATTGGGCCTACCTGCACTGAAGCGAATTTTCGACTGATCAGCTGACCGATCCCCTGGCGGACTTTACTCCCCCTCTTGTAAGTCCGCTCCTCTAATGCCCCGGCTTGCCGGGGCATTTTTTATTGGTCAGGCTGTGGGCGCATGAGCCCCACCGATCCGCCTGAGTGCGTCCTGGATGGACATCGCGCCCGTTGGCTGCCGCAACGGCGAGGCCACCTTCGCAGCGCATGGCGGCGCTGATCGCCGCTGCGAGCGAAACGGTCTGCCTCGAGACCTACATGGTACGGCCGGGCGAACCCGCGCTATCGCTGCTGCGGGCGCTGCTCGCGGCGCGCGCGCGCGGCGTGCGCGTGCGGGTGCTGTACGACGCCTTCGGCTCCGAGGGCCTGCCGCCGGACTTCTTTGCGCCGCTGCAGGCCGCCGGCGGCGAGGTGCGGGTGTTCAGTCCGGCGCGGCGCCTGCGGCTGGCGTTTCGCGACCACCGCAAGCTCCTGGTCTGCGACGCGCGACGCGCCATCGTCGGCGGACATAATATCGGTCCGGAATACGCGGGCGACGGCATCACCTACGGCTGGTGCGACCTGGCGCTGCAGATCGAAGGCCCCGTCGCCGCCGCCCTGGCGGCGAGCTTCGAGGCGATGTACGCGCTGGCGCCGATGAACCCGGGCGCGATCCGTGAGTTTCGCACCGCGGTGCGTGCGCTTCCGCCACGGTGGGGGATCCGTGCGGCTCCTGACCAGCGGTCCGGGCTGGGCCGCCGGGCTCCTGAGCCGGGTGCTGCGCCATGGACGTGGAGCGTGCGCGTACCGTGCACTGCATGGCCGGCTATTTCCTGCCGCCGACGCGCATGCGCCGCGCGTTGCGCCGCTGCGCCGCAGAGGGCGGACAGGTGCATCTGCTGCTCGCCGGCAAGAGCGATGTGCCGGTGGCGCGCTACGCGGCCGAACACCTGTACGGCACGATGCTCGCGGGCGGCGCCCGGCTGTACGAATACCAGCCGCAGGTGCTGCACGCCAAGCTGTTCATCATCGACGACACCGTCTACGTGGGTTCCTGCAATCTCGACCGGCGCAGCCTCAACATCAACTACGAACTGCTGTTGCGGCTGGAGTGGCCGGAGCTGGCCGCCAGTGCGCGGCGCGCTGTTCGCCGAAGCGCTCAGCCACAGCGCCGAGGTGCCGGCCGCGGCCTGGCGCGTGCGCGGCATTGGTGGGAGCGGCTGCGTTCGCAGCGCCGCCTACTGGCTGCTGACGCGGATCGATCCGCTGCTGGCGCGCCGGCCGCTGCGCTCGCTCGGCTGAGCTGCGGCGGGGCGCAAAGCAGGTTGGCGCCGGCCAGACAATGCCGGTATCGTGAGGATCAGTTTTTGCGGAGGGCTTTAGGCATGCATGCGATCCGGTTGATGTTGTGCGTTGCGGCGGCGGCGCTGCTCAGCGGCTGCGGTTACAACCGCATCCAGACCCAGGACGAATCGGTCAAGGCCGCCTGGTCCGAGGTGGTCAACCAGTACCAGCGACGTGCCGACCTGGTGCCGAACCTCGTCAACACCGTCAAGGGATACGCCCAGCAGGAACAGACCGTGCTGCTCGGTGTCACCGAGGCGCGCGCCAAGGTGGGCACGATCCAGGCGACGCCCGAACTGATCAACGACGAAGCCGCCTTCAAGAAATTCCAGGCTGCGCAGGGCGAGCTGTCGCAGGCGCTCAAGAGCCTGATCGCGGTGACGGAGAATTACCCACAGCTCAAGTCCGACCAGAATTTTCGCGACCTGCAGGCGCAGCTTGAGGGCACGGAAAACCGCATCACCGTGGCGCGCAATCGCTACATCGAGGCCGTGCAGGAATACAACGTCACGATCCGGTCGTTCCCGAGCAACCTCACGGCGATGATCTTCAAGTACCAGACCAAGCCGAATTTCGCGGTCGAGAACGAGGCGGCGATCGCCAAGCCGCCGACCGTCGATTTCAGCGGCACCACCGCCCCGGCCAGCGGCCCGCCGGGCAATAGTGACGCGGACCGGACTGCTGGCCGCGTGCCTGCTGGCGGCGGTCGCGCCGCTCGCCGCACAGGCGCTGCTGCCGGTGCCGAAGCTCGAGGCGCGGGTCACCGACCTCACCGGTACGCTGACGGCCGGCGAACAGTCCGACCTCGAACAGCACCTCGCGCGCCTTCGAGGCGCGCAAGGGCGCGCAGATCGCCGTGCTGGTGGTCGCCACGCACGCAGCCCGAGGCGATCGAGCAGTATTCGATCCGCGTCGCCGAGGCCTGGAAGCTCGGACGCGCCAAGCCAGATGACGGCGTGCTGGTGCTGCTGGCGAAGGACGACCACGCCACGCGCATCGAAGTGGGCCACGGCCTCGAGGGCGCGCTCACCGACGCGACCGCAAACCGCATCATCGACGAGACCATGATCCCGCTGTTCCGGCAGGGCCAGTATTTCGCCGGCTATCAATGCCGGCGTCGCCCAGATCATGCAGGTCGTCGACGGCGAAGCCCTGCCGCCGCCGGATGCGAGCTGGCAGAGGAATGCGCTGGCCGTGATCTTGGCGGGATGCTGCCCGCACTGTTCATCGGCTTCATGGTCGCTTCGTCGCTCCTGCGCGCGCTGCTGGGGCGCGTCGGTGGCGCGGCGGCGACGGGCGGGCTGATGGGCGTGCTCGCCTGGGTCTTCAGCCAGATCCTGCTACGCCGCGTTTGGCGTGGCGTTGGTGGCGCTTCCTGCTGTCGCTGGTCTTCGGCCTGCGCGGGCCGGGCTGGAACTCGGGAGGTCGAGGCGGATTCGGAGGCTTCGGCGGGCTCGGCGGTGGTGGGTTTGGCGGCGGGTTCGGCGGCGGAGGATTCAGCGGCGGTGGTGGCGGTTTCGGCGGCGGCGGCGCTTCGGGTCGATGGTGAGGCTGCTGCAGCGTATGTGGCGCCACTGGCGCGCGCACCTTCAGCCGGCGCGACGCCTCCTGCCCGAGGCGGCGCTGGCGCAGATTGAGGCTGAAGTACGCGCGGCCGAGCTGACGCACGCGGGCGAAATCCGCGTCGTGGTCGAGACCTCGCTGTCGTTCCCGCAGCTGTGGCGCGCCATCGGTTCGCGCGCGCGCGCGCTGGAGCTGTTTGCGGCGCTGGGTGTCTGGGACACCGCACACAACAATGGCGTGCTGATCTACGTGCTGCTGGCCGACCGGACCGTCGAGATCGTGGCCGATCGGGCGATCGCGGCACATATTCCCGCGGCCGAATGGGCGGCGCTGTGCGCCGAAGTGGCCGAGCGCTTCCGGCAGGGCGACGCCGCGGCCGGTTGTTGCATAGCGGTGCGGAGTGTCGCGCTGCGCATGGCGCGTCATTTCCCGGCGGCCGGCGGCGATGGCGACGAACTGCCCAATCAGCCCGTACTCCTTTAGAATCAGCTGGATGAAGCGCCATGGGAACTGGATTCGAGCCGCCGCCGTGCTCGGCGCGCTGGGCCTGACGGGCTGCTCCCTGCTGAGCGCACCCTGGTCGAAAGCGCCGCCGCCTCCGCCCCCGCTCACACCCGTTGCACCGCCTCCGGAGCCCGTGCTGCCGCTGCCCGTGGCCACGCACAAGTTCGAGCTCAGCGACCCCAAGGACGACGTGTACGGCGAACTGCAGGTCACCTTGGCGGGCAAGGAAGACACGCTCCCCGATATTGCGCGCCGCTTCAACGTGGGCTACGAGGAGATCGTACGCGCCAATCCGGGCGTGGATCCGTGGATTCCGGGCGCCGGGCGCAAGATTGTGGTGCCGACGCAGTTCGTGCTGCCGAACGCCCCGCGCGAGGGCATCGTCATCAATCTCGCGGCGATGCGCATTTACTATTTTCCCAAGCACAAACCCGATGAGCCGGCACTCGTGTATACGCACCCGATCGGCGTCGGCAAGGTCGGCTGGGTGACGCCCGAGGGCGTCACCAAGATCATCTCGCGCGAGGAAAACCCGACCTGGCGGCCGAGCGCCGGCGTGCGCAAGGAACACGCTGAAAACGACGATCCTGTGCCTGCGGTCGTCCCTCCGGGACCAGACAATCCGCTCGGCAAGTACAAGTTCACGCTCGGCTGGCCCAGCTACCTGATCCATGGCACCAACAAGCCTTACGGCGTCGGCCTGCGCTCGAGCCACGGCTGCATCCGGCTGTATCCGGAAGACATCGTGAAATTTTATCAGGCCGTACCGCTGGGCACGCAGGTGCGGGTCGTCAACCAGCCGTTTCTGTTCGGCTGGCACAACGGGCAGCTGTATCTGCAGGCTTACACGGTGTTCGAAGACGACTCGCGTAACTGGAGCAAGGCACAGAAAGCACTATTGCTGAAGTCGATGTCGCCGCGGCTGGAGAAGCTGTTGAAGGCCGCCGGCACCCGCATTGACTGGGACGCGGTCACTCAAATCGCCAACGCGCCGCGTGGCCTTGCCGTGCCGGTCAGCATCACGGCCGGCACGGTCGATGCCGTGCTGGCCGCGGCACCGGTGGTGCAAAACCGCATTCCGTTCGGCGCCAACTGGGACGGTGCGGACGAGGTGGACGCCGACAAGCAGAGCTTCCAGCAGCTGCAAACCGAGCGCGAGCCCCAAAGCGCAGCTGAGAACGCCCCGGCGGCCACACCCCAACCGCAGCCCCAGGCCCAGGCTGCGCCGCAGAGCGCTCCCAAAGACCATGTTGCACCCATCAGTCCCAGCGGCTGAATCGCCCCCGGGGCCAGCACCGGCGCCAATCGAGCGGTTGCCGACCGCCGTGACCGCCTTCGTGGGCCGCGCCCTCAAGGGACCGCTCAATACGGCGACCGCGATCAGCAGTTTCGCCGACTTCCAGCGTCAATTCGGCGGACTGTGGCAGCCGGCGACCCTGGGCTATGCGGTCGAGCAGTATTTCGAGAGTGGCGGCCGGCAGGCGCTGATCGTTCGCGTGGCCAACGGCGCACGAGCGCCGACGCTGCGCCTCCCGGCCGCAAGCACCGTATTGCTGATGCAGGGACGGCACCCCGGCACGCGCGAATACCTGCGCGCCTCGGTCGATTACGACGGCATAGGCCCGGCCGATGCCGACCAGTTCAACCTGGTAGTGCAGCGGCTCCAGTTGCCCGGCTCCGAGCTGGTGGAAGCGCAGGAGATCATGCGCCGCGTTTCGGTGCTGCCGGGTGCCGAGCGCTCGCTCGAGCGCATGCTGGCCCGCTCCCGCCTGGTGTGCCTCGCGGGCCCGGTTCCCGCCGAGCGGCCGGCGCGCACGCTGCCCACTGTTGCCGGTGGCGTCGCCGGCTACATCGCCGCCGGCGGCGACGGCGCCGATGGCACCGACCTCACCGACTACGACCTGATCGGCGACGCCACTGCGGGGACCGGCCTGTTCGCGCTGTGCGCTGGCCCGCGCTTTGAACTGCTGTGCGTGCCGCCGCTCTCGCGCAGCCTGGACATCGGCATGGCGACGCTGCACGTGGCGACGCGCCTGTGCCGCGCGCAGCAGGCCCTGCTGATCGTCGACCCGCCCTCGGGCTGGGACAGCGTCGAAGCCGCAATTGCCGGCGCGACGCACTGGGCTTTCCAGAGCGAGCAGGCCGCTGCTGTATTTCCCGCGGCTGATGGCTCCCGACCGCCTGCGCGGACGGACGGAAATGTTCGCGGGCTGCGGTGCCGCGGCCGGCCTGCTGGCGCGGGGCGATGAGGCCAGCCCGCCGTGGGGTGCTGCGGCCGGCGAAACACCGCTCCTGCGCGCACCGCTCCGGCCGCGGTTCCTGCTCGATGAACTGCAGCGCGCGCGCCTCGCCCAGGTCGGCGTGAACTGTTTTGACCACGTGCGGCCCGGCGCGGGCACGGTGCGCAGCGCGCGCACGCTCCTGTCCGAGAATGCCGCGCGCGGTGAAGCGCGCTACCTGCCGGCGCGGCGCCTGTCGTTGTGGCTGCAGGCCTGCGTGCTCGAGGGCACGCGCTGGACGCGGCTCACCAGCGGCGGCCCCGATGCAATGGCAGACGCGTGCGCGCGCAGGTCGAGGCCTTTCTGGAAGGGCTGGCCACCGCCGGCGCATTCGCCGGCCGCGACAGTGAGGAGCGCTATTACGTGATCTGCGATGCGCGCCTCAATCCGGCGGAGGCGGTTGCGCACGGCCGCTGCTGCCTGCTGTTCGGCATCGCCAGCCTGGCGGCCGGGCGAATTCCAGTCCTGCCTGGTGACGCACGAGCGCAGCGGCAGCAGCGTGCGCGCGGTCACCATCAATCGCATGGCCACTTCCGGTGCGCGCGTCACCGAGGAAATCGAGACCGCGATCCTGCGCCAGCTGGCTTCCGACCCGGTGACCGGCCACGCGCCCGCGCCCGCGCCCGCGCCGCATCGGGCGGCCAGAGTATGATTGCGCCCCTCGACTCGTGAAGCCAGAGTGGAAAGGCCCTAGCAGTGCCGGAACGATATGTCATATTTTCCCACGGACGGGACAGCGAACCGTGGACGCCGGAAGTTCACCGGCCTGGCGGAGATTGCCCGCACCGAGGGCTATCACGCCGACTCGCTCGACTACCGCGGTATCGACTCGCCCCACGAGCGGGTCACGAAGCTGGTTGCGCATTGCCAGAAGCTGCCGGGAGAACTGGTGTTGGTCGGCTCGAGCCTCGGCGGCTACGTGGCCGTCACCGCCGCCTCGCTCCTGCATGCGCGCGGCGTGTTCCTGCTGGCGCCGGCGCTGCTGATGGAGGGCCTGCCCCCGCTGCGCACCGGCCTGATCGATTGCCCGACGACCATCATCCACGGCTGGCGAGACACGATCGTGCCGCCCGAGCATAGCGTCGAGTTCGCCCGGCAGTATCGCGCCACTTTGCACCTGCTCGACACCGATCACCGTATGTACGACCAGCTGCAGACCATCAATTATTTCTTCGAGCACTTTCTGGTGGCGATCGACATGCGCTTCGGGTATCGCTAGGGGCCAGCGAGGCCAGCACAGGCTAGAACCGATGGATTCGCTCCTGGCCAGGCTGGTGGCGTTGTGGACGCGCTCGCGCCTCGAGCCCGCCGACATCGGCACGCGGCTGCGCGACAGCGCCATCCCGGTCTGCTACGTACTCGAGCGTCGCAGCGCGGTCGATCTGGCCGTGCTGCGCACGCTGTGCGCCCGCGCCGCGCCTGCCGCGTCCGCGCCGCCGTCTGCTGGCCGCGCCGGCCAGCGCCGGGCTGGCCGCCTTTGCGCTCGAGCGGCCGGTGGGTCTGTGGCGCACGCGGCTCGACCGGCGCGTGCCCGCCCAGCTTGCGGTGCTGATCGACGCGCTGCGCGCCGACCCGGCGCTCGATGTCGCGCTGGTGCCCGCCGGGCATCTACTGGGGCCGCGCGCCGCAGAAGGAGCGCTCGCTGATCCGCCTGTTCCTCGCCGAGAGCTGGGCGCTCGGCAGCCGGCTGCGCCGCAGCTTCACCGTGCTGGTCAACGGCCGCAACGTGATGGTGCAGCTGGGCGAGCCGGTGTCGCTGCGCAGCCTGCTCGGCGGCGAGGCCGATACCGCCTCGGTGGCGCGCCGCGTGGCGCGCGCGCTGCGCTCGCAGCTGGCGCGCTCGCGCGCGGCGCGCATCGGCCCCGACCTCTCGCACCGCCGCACCATCGTCGCCGAGGTGCTGCGCTCGCGCGCCGTGCGCCAGGCGGTGGCGCAGGCGGCGCGCGAGCGCAGCAGGCGACAGCCGGCGTGAGCTGTTGCTCGAGGCGCGCCACTGCGTCGACGAGATCGCCGCCAACTACTCGCACGCCTTCGTCAGCTCGATGTCGCACCTGCTGACGCGGGTCTGGAATCGCCTCTACGACGGCGTCGAGTTCAGGCATGTCGATACGCTCCGGCAGGTGGCCGACGGCAACGAAATCGTCTACGTGCCCTGCCACCGCAGCCACATGGACTACCTGCTGCTGTCGTACGCGATCTACCAGCACGGCTTTGCGATTCCGCACGTCGCCGCGGGCGTCAATCTCAACCTGCCGGTGGTGGGTCGTTTCCTGCGCAAGGGCGGCGGCTTCTTCATGCGGCGCAGTTTCCGCGGCAACTCGCTCTACACCGTGGTGTTCACGCAGTACCTGGCCGCCATCATGGCGCGCGGCCACTCGATCGAGTACTTCATCGAGGGCGGGCGCAGCCGCAGCGGCCGCCTGCTCGCGCCCATGACCGGCATGCTGGCGATGACGGTGCGCAGCTTCCTGCGTCAGCCGCGCCGGCCGGTGGTGTTCATCCCGGTGTACTTCGGCTACGAGCGGATCTGGGAGGGCGCCACCTACATCAGCGAGCTGTCCGGCCGCCCCAAGGAAAAGGAAACAGTGCTCGGACTGCTGCGCAGCCTGCATCGTCTGCGCGAGCGCTTCGGCCGCGTGCACGTCAATCTGGGCGAGCCGATCTTCCTCGACCGGCTGCTGGAGCGGCACGCGCCCGACTGGCGCGCGCACACCGGCAACGCCCAGGAACGGCCGCGCTGGGTGACGCCGCTGGTCGGCGAGCTCTCGGCCGCCATGATGCGCAACATCAATGCGGCCGCCAGCGTGACGCCGGTCAACCTGCTGGCGCTGGCGCTGCTGGCGACGCCGCGGCAGACGACGCTGGCGGGCGATCTGGACCCGCCACCTCGACACGCTGCTGGCGGTGCTGCGCGCCGTGCCCTACAGCGATCGCGTCACGGTCACGGACCTGAGCGCCCGCGGCGATCGTCGACTATGGCGTCAACCTGCAGATGATCACGCGCGAGACGCACCGGGCGGGCGAGTTCGTGCGCATGAGCGCCGAGCACGCGGTGCTGGCCACCTATTACCGCAACAACGTCCTGCACCTGGTGGCCATGCCCTCGCTCATGGCCTGCTGCTTCATCGCCAACACCGAGCTGCGCACGGCCGACATCCAGCGCTTCGCCAGCCGCATCTATCCCTACATCGCCGCGGAACTGTTCCTGCGCTGGCGCGAGGATGAGGTGCGGCGCAGTGGTCGACGAGGTGCTGGCGGCGCTGGCGCACTGCGGCCTGCTGGAAGCCGTCGGCGACGGCACCTGGCGGCGGCCGGCGCCCAGCTCCACCGCGGCCCTGGAACTGTCGCTGCTGGCGCAGGCGACGGTGCAGACCATCGAGCGCTACTACCTGGCGATCGCGCTGCTGATTCGCGCCGGGAGCGGCGAGATCACCCAGAAGGCGCTCGAGGAGCGCTGCCAGCTCATGGCGCAGCGCATGACGCTGCTGTACGGCTTCAACTCGCCGGAATTCTTCGACCGCGCGCTGTTCGGCAGCTTCATCAACCTGCTGCGCACCCGCACCGTGCTGCGCATCGATGCCGCCAGCCGCCTGCTGTTCGACGAGGTGCTGATCGAGGTGGCGCGCGACGCCGAGATCGTGCTGTCAGAGCAGATCCGTCACTCGATCCTGCAGGTGACGCACAGCTAGCGCGTCAGCGCGGCCAGAGCCAGCCGAACATGCCGCCGGTGAGCATTGCGAACACCAGGCCATCGAACATGGCGACCAGGTCAGGCGCCAGTTGCGCCGGTACCAGATCGAGGCCTGCGGCAGTGCCAGCGCGTAGGCCATGAAGGCGCTGAAGCCGACCAGGCGGAACACCGCCAGGTAACTGGCCCCGGTGGACAGCTCGCGGCCGGCGATGTACGCGCAGCAGAACGCCCACCACCAGCAGGTACACGAACCACTGGCCGAGGCTCTTGCCCATGGCCATGCCGCCGTTCGAGACGGTCATCAGCACCAGTCGGTCCGCGCTCGATCTTGGCCTTGAATTCCGGGCTGCGCATTGCTTCATCGAATCGGGCTTGGGCATGGCGTAGTCGCCCGGCTGAACGTTGAGCCCGCGCAGCGCGTCGAGCATGGCATCCTGCTGCGCCGGCGAGCGCAGGTCGTTCCAGTGGTAGCCGAGGAACATGTGCATGATGGAGCTGACCGCGAAGACGGCGACCGCCGCGAGCAGAATCGGCAGCCAGAGTGAGTCGATCGTAACCATGTGAACCTCCTTGGTGTGATCAGTGCGTCTGGTGTATCAATCGTCGTGCCGGACCGCGCGGCGCAGTTGCTTGTGGCGCTGCCGGTGCAGTTTGCCAGCAATGCGCCGCTCCTTGGAAGCGCGCGTGGGGCGCGTGGCGCGGCGTGTCTTGGGCACGTGCAGCGCGCGCGCCATCAGCTCCTGGAGCCGCTCCAGCGCCTCGCGCCGGTTGCCTTCCTGGGTGCGGTGAGTTGCGCGCGACGATGAGGATCTCGGCGTCGCCGATCAGGCGGTGGCCGGCGAGCGCGCGCAGCCGGGCCTTGGCGCGCTCGTCGAGCAGCGTCGTGCCTGCCAGGTCGAAGCGCAGCTGCGCGGTGGTCGCGACCTTGTTGACGTTCTGGCCGCCGGGCCCGGTGCCGCGCACGAAACTGAAGCTGCAGGTCGGCAGTCGGGAATATCCAGTGGCAGCGTTCACGGCGCGCGGCCGGTCGTGCAGCAGGCGCACTTCGTGCTGCGCGACCGGGATGGTGATGCCGGCCGTCGCGGAACAGGCGCCAGATGCGCCGGTTGACCTCGGAGCGCACGTTGTTGACGCCGTTCTGCGGGTCGGCGATCCAGAAGCGCAGCTCCAGGTCCATGCCGTGGTCGCTGAACTGCATCAGCCGCGGCGCGGGCGCCGGATCCTGCAGCACGCGCGGATTGCCTTCCACGGCGCCGCAGCAGCAGCTCGCAGCGCCACTTCCGGATCGTCGCGGTAGCTGATGCGCACCGGCAGCTTCAGCCGCACCTTGCGGTCGGAGTAGCTCCAGTTGATCACCGTGCTGGTGATCAGGTTCTGGTTGGGCACCAGCGTTTCCACGCCGTCGCGGTCGCGCACCACGACGCAGCGGCCGCGCAGCTCCTGCACCCAGCCGAAATTCTCGGTGCTGGTGCCGGTGAGGCCGGTGAAGCTGATGACATCGCCGGGCTTGATCGACTTGTCGAGCAGCAGCACGAAGCCGCTGACGAAATTGCTGGTGATCGCCTGCAGGCCGAAGCCCAGGCCGATGCCGATGGCGCCGGTGAGCAGCGTGAGCGCCGTCAGGTCGACGCCGGCGGCGTTGACGCCGAGCAGCGCGCCGAGGCCCACCAGGAAGAAATGGCTGAACTTCGCGATGCCGACGCGCGTCGACATGCGCGACGTTCTCGCAGTTTCATCACGCGCTGCTCGATGGCGCGCGCGATCAGGCTGCCGACCAGCACGAAGCCGGTGATCACCACCAGGCTCTTGAGCAGCGACCAGAGCGAGAACTCGCGCCTTGCCCGGCAGCAGGTCGATCGCATCGAGCGTCTGCTCGATGCGCTGAACCAGCCGACCAGCTGGAAGGCGATCGCCAGCCAGACGAACGCCGGTGAGCTGCGCCTCCCAGCTGTGCAGCCAGGAGTGCGGCCCGAGCAGCTGGCCGACTGCGAACACCCCGGCCCGCACCAGCACCAGGATCGAGGCCAGCTGCAGCGCCAGGTCGACTGCGCCGGTGTCGAGCATCGGCGCCGGCAAACACGGCGTGCACGGCCAGCAGCAGCAGCACGGCGCACAGCGCCGGCGACCAGCCGCACCAGGCCTTCCAGCAGCAGGGCCTGCCAGGGCCGGCGCGGCGGCGGCCGGCGCTGCCAGGCATTGCGGACGGCGTGACCGGCGAGCAGCGCGAGCACGATCACCGCGACGATCGCGAGCACTGCGCCAACGGCACTGGCCGGTCAGCAGTCTGGAAGAGTTGCTGCAGATTGTCGAGGAATTTTGCATCAGGCGTTGAGGTCGGGAATGAGCTGGCTCTCGAGCAGCAGGATCTGATCCTTGAGTGCGAGTTTGCGCTTCTTCAGGCGCTTGAGCTGCAGTTCATCGATGTGGATGTCGAGCGACAGCCGCGCGATGACCTCGTCGAGGTCGCGGTGCTCGATGCGCAGCGCCCGCAATTTCTGCATGTTGCGGAACAGTTCGCGATCGACGTTGTCGCCCGATTCTTTCATGGAGCCAGCGATGCCGGTGACGCCGCGAGCGCAGTACGGACTGGTTCCAGGCCGAGCCGCTCGGTAATGGGCACGACGCCCTCGGGTAGCTTAGCGAAGCGTCCCAGCGGGCGCCACGGGAGGCCGGGCACGTGGAAATCCGAGCCGCATGAGCCCGCCAGGTCGAAGCGGCGCGCGAGCGAGGCCGCCCGGCTGGCGTCCGCCGGGCCCATGCCAGGCAGGCTGACTTCGATCCCTGCGCCGCCGGCAGTCGCGGAACTGGCCGCACAGCTCGCGCGAGGCGTCCGGCCGAGAGCTGGTAGCGGTGCGGGTGGGCCAGCACCGCCATGCCGCCGGCGGCGCCGATCGCCGCGACGGCGGCTTCTATGGTCGGCCAATCGGCGGCCACTGCCGCACGCTGGCCGCGTGCCAGATCCAGCGCTTGAAGGCCTCGTCCTCGTCCGCCGCGTGGCCGCGCTGCACCAGTTCGCGGGCCAGGTGCAGTCGCGTCGGCGTGCCGGGGCGCGCCAGCACCGCGGCGGCCATGGCTTCGCCCGCCAGGCCGCAGTGCGCCGAGCTTCAGGCCGATAGCGCGGATGCGCTCGCGCCGCTGCGCCTGCACAGCGCCCGAGGTGCGAGGCGAGCGCGGCGTTGGCCGGGTCGAGCCGCAGGCCTACGATGTGCACCTCGCGTGCCACGCCACAGGCTGGTCAGTTCACTGGCGCAGAGGAACGCGATGTCCACTGCGCCGCAGGCCCGCGCCGCCGCCTCGCAGCCCGCCATCGTGTCGTGGTCGGTGAGCGCCAGCAGCTGCAGCTGGCGCGTCGCCGCCAGCGCCACCAGCTCGCGCCGGGCCGAGCACGCCGTCGGAGCAGCTGCTGTGCGACATGCAGGTCGATGCGCTCGAACGGTTGCAGGGCCGCATTCATGGACGCCATCATAGCGGAGCCGATGACTACCGCCGCGTTGCATGACCACCACTGGAACGGTATCGATCACGTGCTGCTCGATCTGGACGGCACGCTGCTCGATCTCGATTTCGACAACCACTTCTGGCAGGTGCTGGTGCCGCAGGTGTGGGGCGCAGCGCGCGGCCTGGAGCCGGCCGCGGCGCAGGCCATGCTGCGCCCGCGCTTCGCCGCCTGCGAAGCTACGCTGCCCTGGTACAGCACCGAATACTGGAGCCGGGAACTCGGACTCGACATCGCGGCGCTCAAGCGCCAGGATGCTCATCGCATCCGCTGGCTGCCCGGCGCCCGGGATTTCCTGGCCGCCGCGCGCGCCCGCGGCAAGCGCCTGGTGCTGCTGACCAATGCCCACCCGCAGGCGCTCGCCATCAAGCATGAGCGCACCGGCGTACTCGATCATTTCGACGCGAGCTTCAGCTCGCACGACCTCGGCGCGCCCAAGGAGGATGCACGCTTCTGGCAGGCGCTCCGCGTGCTCGAGCCGCTACGAGCCGGCTCGGAGCCTGTTCGTGGATGACAGCGCCGCAGTGCTGCACGCCGCGCGCGCCGCGGGCATCGGCCTGATCCGCGCGATACGCCGCCCCGACAGCGTGCGTGAAGCGCATCGGCACGAGGAGTTCGTGGCGGTCGACGCGCTGGTGGAATTGCTCGCCGCGGGCATTCACGCCATGCACCAGGCCCGCGGCAGCTGAGCGCCTGGCGTGTCCGCCCCTGCACCATCGCCGCCGCGGCCGCGCAGCCAGTCAGACCAGCACACGCTCACGCCGCGGCGCCGCCCCGATGCCACCCAGCTCACGCGCCGCGCGGTGAGCGGAATACACGGCGTGCGCGATCAAACCCGGCTGCAGGCAATCACCGATGCGCTGCACCGCCAGGCCCGGCGCTTCACTTTCGCGCTCACCGACCAGCGCGCGGTACAGCGTCTCGTCCGGTTCGCGCGAGGTCACCAGCAGCACCGCCGACGCCGGCACCTGGCGGCGTTGGCCGGTGTACGCGCACGCCAGCACGGCCTGCGCGCCGGCAAAGCTCTCGAGTGTGGTGTTGACCTCGATCGTGACGCCGTGCTCAAGCAGCGCTCGCTGGGTGCGCTCCTGCTCCTGCGTGTACTGGCTCCAGGCGCCGGCACGCCCCTCGGTGGTGACGTAGCGGACGCGTGCGCCGGCCAGCGCGAGTTTTAGCGCGATGACCGGACCCATGTAGTAGTGGTCGTCATCGAAGACCAGCACCTCGCCCTGCGGCAGGCGTCCTTCCAGGATGTCATCCGGGGTGTAGACGTCCGCGGCACTTAGCGTGGCGATGGCACGCGCGTGCCAACGCCCGATGCCGTCGCGCCGCCAGCGCGCGCCGGTGGCGATCAGCACATGATCGGCCGCGAATTCCCGCACTTCCGCCGCCAGCAGGCGATTGCCGAGGTACAGCGTCACGTTCGGCAGGCGCTTGATCTGGCCAAGCCGGTAATCGCGCACCCGCGCCCACTCGGCCAGCCCGGGCAGTGCGCTCTCGCGCGTCACGCGCCCGCCGGCGGCGTCGGCCGCGTCCGCGATCGTGACCGTGTAACCGCGCTTGCCAAGCGTCTGCGCCGCCTCGAGTCCGGCCGGACCGGCGCCCACGATCAGCACCGAGCCGCTCCCGGGGGGCACACGTTCCGGATGCCAGCCCGAGCGCCATTCCTCGCCCATGGTCGGGTTCTGCGTGCAGCGCAGCGCCGAGCCGCGGAAATTATTGGAGTAGCAGATGTTGCAGCCGATGCACTCGCGGATGTCCTCGAGCCGTCCCGCGCGGATCTTGGCCGGCAGGAACGGATCTGCGATCGAGGGCCGGGCGGCGCCGATGAAATCCAGCACCCCACGCCGCAGCTGTCCGAGCATTTCATCGGGTGAGGTGAAGCGGCCGACGCAGACCACGGGCTTGCCCGTCGCCTTGCGCACATAGGCGACCCGGTCTTCGAGCGCGCCGCTGGGCACGAAGCGCGAGGAACCCATTTCCTCGTCGTAGTCGGCCAGCACCACGTCCCACAGGTCCGGCAATTGGCCGAGCGCGGCGACCACGTCGCGGGCCTCGTCTTCGCTCAGGTGCTCGGCGCCGTGGCCGTTGGCGGCGAAGCGCGTCGCGATCGCGCAGCGATCGCCGACCGCGCTGCGGGTCTCATCGAGCAACTCGCGCATCAGTCGCATGCGATTCTCGAGCGAGCCGCCGTATTCATCGCTGCGTTCGTTGTAGCTGCGCGAGAGGAACTCCGACACCAGGTAACCATGGCTCGGGTAGACGTAGATGATGTCGAACCCCGCCTGTCTCGCCCGCAGCGCCGCCTCGCGGTGCCAGCGGCGGAACTCGCGGATATCGCGCCGGTCCATGCGCTGTGACTGGATCGGATCGGTGCGCGAGAGCATGGAGCGGACGCCGAAGCCGGGCGCGCGGCTGGCCAGATTCGCCACATAGCTGCCGCCGTGCCACAGCTCGATGCCGGCGAGCGAGCCGTGCGCATGGAGCGCGTCAGCCATCGCCGCGAGGTTGGCCAGATCGCCGTCGTCCCACAGCGACGCAAACGGATAGGGGTGATCATCGGAGCTCGGATGTATCGAGCAGTACTCGGTGCAGACCACGCCCCAACCGCCTTCGGCCTTCATGGCTCGCATCGCCACCAGGGTCTGCGGCAAGGCATGGCCCATGCCAGTGCAGTGTGGCACCTGGTAAAAACGGTTGGGCGCGGTGACCGGCCCGATTTTCACCTGCTCGAACAGCCGGGCATAACGCGAGGTTTCGCTCATGGTGCGTCCGTAGTTTCCGTAGTGGCGCGGTGCCGGGCAACTAGCGTAGTTTGCGGGGTGATGCCGGCAAAGAAAAGGCCGCGGAGGTTGCATGCACGCTGAATCCATTCGTCCGCGCAAGCGTCAACCCCGCGCCGCGCCCGCCCGTCTCGATGACCCTGGCCTGCACCACGGACTATCGCTCCCCTACGATCCGCTCACCCCCGGGGTGGCGCGACGGCTGATTGACGCGGCGCTCACGCTGCTCGAACAGACCGGAGTGGCCTTCGACGCTGACAGCGAGGCCCCGGCGCTGTTCGCGGCCGCGGGCTGTGACGTCGCCGCCGACGGCGTCGTCAGGATCCAGCGCCAGGTGGTCGAGGCTGCGCTGGCCTCGGTCGCACGGCAGGCGCAACTGTGGGACCGCAATGGCGAGCACGGCATCCGGCTCGATTGCCAGCACACCTGGTTCTTTCCGGGCATGACCTGCATCAAGGTCTACGATCTCGACAGCGACGAGCGGCGCGAAAGCACTGCTGCGGATCTGGCGCTGATCACGCGCGTCGCCGACGCGCTGCCGAACATCGACGGCGTGTGCATTGCCTGCAAGGACATCCCGCACTCCGATATTCACGGCGAGATCGCGGAATTCGCGCTCATGGCCCGCAACACGGTCAAGCCCCTGGAATATCTGTGCGAAAACGCTGCCTCGTTCGAAGTGGTGATCGAGATGGCGGCGGCGATCCGCGGCGGGCGCGAGGCGCTGGCCGCGAAGCCCTATTTTCTGCAGATCATCACGCCACTGCCGCTCAACTATGCGAAGACCCACGTCGATCAGGTATTGCTCGCGGCGCGCCATGGCATCCCGGCCAGCGTAGGTACGCTGCCGATCGGCGGCGCCTCCTCGCCGATCACGGTCGCGGGTTGCATCGCGCAGAGCCTGGCCACCGATTTCGCCGGCATGACACTGGGCCAGCTCGCCCGCCGCGGCTCGTTCATCATCGGCAGCTCAGATGTCAGCTTCATGGAACCGGCCACCGGCAGCATCGGCAATTTCGTGCAGGCTTCGCTCGCCGATATGCTGATGTGCCAGGTGCGCCGCGAACTGGGAATCCCCTCGTTCACCGGCGTGGGGGGCCAATCGGTGGCGCGGCGCTTCAACCAGGACTCCGTCTGGGAGGTGGCCTCGAACATGATGCAGACCTTTTACAGCCGGCCGGCAACCTGTGATTACCTCGGTTCGATCGATGAGGGCATTAGCTATTCGCTGCATTCGCTGCTGCTGTGCGACGACCTGGCCGGCCTGCTGCGGAGCCTGTGGCAGGGCGTGCGGATCGATGATGATACGCTCGCGCTCGCGCAAGCCAGGTCAGTCGGGCCGCGCGGCAACTATCTCGCGCTCGACCACACCGCGAGCCATTGCCGCGAGCAGCTGTGGCCGACGCGGTACTTCGGGCCGCACGTGCCCACTTCCATGAGTTCGCTCCCGGATCAGGAGCTGCGCGAGCGCATCGACGCGGACCTGCGGCAGATCATTGCGACCCACACGGTGCCCGAGTTGCCGGGCGCGGTGCTGGCGGAGCTCGACGCCATCCGCGCGCGCTTTGCCGCCGCTTACGTTGCGGCCTGATCCCGGGTGCGACCGTCAACGCCGGCGCGGCGGCCCGCCACGGCGTGGACCGCCCGGGCGCGAGCCGCCGCCGCTGCGCCGGCGCAGCGGCGCGTCGGGATCGCGCGGCACGTAAGGGGCCGCCTGGAGCTTCGGCAGGTCGGCCGGCTCGTAGCGCTCGACCGGTATCTTGTGGCCGATGAAGGTCTCGATGTCGGGCAGCGAAATGGCATATTCCTCGCAGCCGAAACTGATGGCGTCGCCGGCGGCGCCGGCGCGCGCGGTGCGGCCGATGCGGTGCACGTAGTCGGCGGCGTCCTGCGGCAGATCGAAGTTGAACACGTGGCTGACGTCGGGAATATGGAGCCCGCGCGAGGCGACGTCGGTGGCGATCAGCACCGCCAGCTCACCCTCGTGGAACTGGCGCAGGAACCGCAGGCGCTTGGGCTGCGGCACATCGCCGGAGATCGCCTGCGCGTGAAAGCCGTTGACCCGCAGCGAGGCTTCCAGCCGTTCAGCCATGCGCTTGGTGTTGACGAACACCATGGTGCGGTGCGCTTCGGTCTCGCGCAGCAGGTGCACCAGCAACGGGATTTTTTCCCGCATCGATGGAAAGTAAATGGCCTGTCGGACGCGATCGAGCGTCACCTTGTCCGGCTCGATGCGCACCAGCTCCGGGTTGTTCATGTGCTCGTAGGCCAGCTCGAGCACGCGCTGCGAGAGCGTCGCCGAGAACAGCATCGACTGGCGGCGGTCCGGCGCCGGGAGCCGCCGCATGATGTAGCGGATATCGGCGATGAAGCCCAGATCGAACATGCGATCGGCTTCGTCCAGCACCAGCACCTGCGCGTGCCGCAGGTCATACACGCCCTGCTTGAGGTAATCGATGATGCGGCCCGGCGTGCCGATCAGCACGTCGACACCGTCGGCGAGCTGCTTGCGTTGCTTGTCGTAATCGGTGCCACCGAACACAACCGCGAGCGGCAGCCCGGTATGGCGGCCGAGCTCTACGGCGTCCTTGTGGATCTGCACCGCGAGTTCGCGGGTCGGGGCGACCACCAGTGCGCGCACCGAAGTGGCGGCCCGGCCCGCGGCGGCGGGCTTTGTCCAGCAGCGATTGGTAGAGCGCCACCAGGAAGGCCGCGGTCTTGCCCGTGCCGGTCTGCGCCTGCCCGGCGATATCCCGACCGGTAAGTGCCGCGGGCAGCGTCTGCGCCTGGATGGGCGTGCAAAAGCTAAAACCGGCCTCGACGATGCCCTGCATCAGCAGGGGATTGAGGGGCAGGGTGCCGAACGCCAATGTGCTTAAATGCTCATCACTCATGAAACGTGCACCAGACCTCGAAATTGGGGGCGGCGGCGGGGCAGGCGACGCTTCCGGTGGTCGCGGCACTTGCATTGCAACCCGGAAAGGGCTAAAAATATCGCCAACGGCGGCTCCTCTGCGCGCCTGCTAAACTAATCCTTCAGGCACAAGTGTAACCGCTGAGCGGCCGTCATGTGCCACTGTCTGGCCCGCCGCGCATAAACAACCGTTAAACCATTTTCAGTCGCAGGCAATCTTCAGGTACCGGGCAGCGTCCCGTTCCAGCGCAAGACACCTGTTTACCCACCTCAACGGAGGCCCAAGGTCGCGTGAGTAACGAAAACATAGTTCATACCTCGGACGCCCGCTTCGATGCCGACGTCATCAAGTCCGACCAGCCCGTGCTGTTGGATTTCTGGGCGGAATGGTGCGGCCCCTGCAAGATGATCGCGCCGATCCTCGATGAGATCGCCACGGATTATCAGGGACGGCTGCGCATTGCCAAGCTCAACATCGACGAGAACCCGCAGACGCCGCCGAAGTTCGGGATCCGCGGCATCCCGACCCTGATCCTGTTCAAGAACGGGACGGTCGAGGCGCAGAAGGTCGGCGCGCTGTCCAAGTCGCAGCTCACCGCTTTCCTGGACCAGCACCTGTGAGAGGTTATCTCGGCAACCAGGGCCGCAATCGCCCGAACAAGGGCCCGCGTCACGGCGGCCCCCGCGACGGCAATCGCGACGGCAATCGCGGCAACGTCGGCGGCCGCATGGACGAGCAGCTGCCCGATCTCGAGCCGCTGGGCGCAGACGACGCCGAAGTAATCAGTCCGGCCGAGCTGGCGGCCTCGCGCAATTCGATGAACCTGACGGCGCTAAAGGCCAAGCCGATACACGAACTGGTCAAGCAGGCGGAGTCGATGGGGCTTGAGAGCCTGGCCCGTTCCCGCAAACAGGACATCATCTTCTCGATCCTCAAGGCGCATGCGCGCAACGGTGAGGATACCTACGGCGACGGCGTGCTCGAAATCCTGCAGGACGGATTCGGCTTCCTCCGTTCGGCCGATGGCTCCTACCTTTCCGGCCCGGACGACATCTACATCAGCCCGAGCCAGATCCGCCGCTTCAACCTGCGTACCGGCGACTCCGTCTCGGGCCTGATCCGCCCGCCGAAGGATGGCGAGCGCTATTTCGCCCTGCTCAAGGTCGGTGAGATCAACTTCGATTCGCCCGAAAGCTCGCGCAACAAAGTGCTGTTCGAGAACCTGACGCCGTTCCACCCGACCAAGCGCCTCAAGCTCGAGCGCGGCAACGGCAGCACCGAAGATCTGACCGCGCGCACCATCGATCTGGTGGCGCCGATCGGCAAGGGCCAGCGCGGCCTGATCGTCTCGCCGCCCAAGGCCGGCAAGACCATGCTGCTGCAGAACATCGCCACCTCGATCACCTGGAACCATCCGGAAGTGCACTTGATCGTGCTGCTCATCGACGAGCGGCCTGAGGAAGTCACCGAGATGCAGCGTACCGTCAAGGGCGAAGTCGTGTCCTCGACTTTCGACGAGCCCGCGGCACGGCACGTGCAGGTAGCCGAGATGGTCATCGAGAAGGCCAAGCGCCTGGTCGAGCACAAGAAGGATGTCGTGATCCTGCTTGATTCGATCACGCGCCTGGCGCGCGCCTACAACACCGTGGTGCCGAGCTCCGGCAAGGTGCTGACCGGCGGCGTGGACGCCAACGCGCTGCAGCGCCCGAAGCGCTTCTTCGGCGCTGCGCGCAACATCGAGGAAGGCGGGTCGCTCACCATCCTCGCCACCGCGCTGATCGACACCGGCTCGAAGATGGACGATGTCATCTACGAGGAATTCAAGGGCACCGGCAACAGCGAAATCCACCTCGACCGGCGCATCGCCGAGAAGCGCGTGTTCCCCTCGGTGAACATCAACCGCTCGGGCACCCGCAAGGAAGAGCTGATTACCGACCAGGCCGAGCTCGCCAAGATGTGGATCCTGCGCAAGCTCCTGCATCCGATGGACGAGCTGGCCGCGATCGAGTTCCTGCTCGACAAGATGAAGGACACCAAGACCAACGCCGAGTTCTTCGAGGCGATGAAGCGCTAGCAGGCAAGGCGGCGCCCCGAATGACCTAGCGGTTCACATTTTCAAACGTCGCCGGGCGGCGACTATGGCGCGGCGGCCGGTGCTGGCAGATGATGGGGCCAATGATCTTTCCTGGGATCCGCCCCATGCGCCACTTGCTCTACTGCGCCGCTGTGCTGGCCGCCGCTACGGCTGCCCAGGCGCAGCAGGCGCCGCCGCCGGACCCGGCCAGCCCGATCACCGATCATTTTGCCTTTCGGGCCAGCGCCTTCCTCGGCACGGCGTCCACGGACGGGCGCGTCGACGATCCGGCTGCGCTGACGCCGGGCACGGCTTTCTCGCTCGAGAACGATTTCAAACTGAGCCCGCGTGTGCGGCAGGCGCGCGCCGAATTCATGTTCCGGCTGCGCCAGCGCGGGCGCTTGCGGGTCGACCTGTGGGAATTGACGCGCACTGGCGCGGCCAATCCGCCGCAGACGATCGTCTACGGCGCTCATGCCTTCAGTCCCACTGACACCGTCAACTCGGAATTCAACTGGCGGCAGATCGACCTCACCTGGACTTACGCCTTCCTGCATCGCTCGCGCGTCGAACTCGGTGCGGGTGTTGGACTGCACCTGCTGCAGGCGGAGGCTAACGCAGAGGCAAGGCTGGCCAGCGGGCCGGTGAGCGAGAAATTCAGCGGCGCCGGTCCCTTCGTTACCGTGGCGCTTGACGGCACCTGGCTGATCAACAACCGCTTCGCCTTTTCAGCGCGCGCCCAGTACTTCAAGCTGACGGTCAGCTCGGTAAAGGGTTCGCTCGCGGACTATCACGGTGACCTGCAGTACCGTTGGCGACCTAACCTGGCCTTCGGCCTGGGCTATGCGAGCACGCAGACGCGGCTCGAGGTCAGCAACAACAACCCCAACGGCTTCATGCAGCTCGGCACCCATGGGCCGGAGCTGTTCGTGCGCGCCAGTTTCTAGCTCGCGATACGCCGACCAGACACGGACAGCGTCAGGTATTCGCCAGATCGGGACGGGTCTGCCACAGTCTCAGGTAAACATACAGGTAAGCGGCGAAACAGCCGCCGGCAAATACAGTGATGCATAACAGCATTTGCGGGAATCGCAGTTGCCATCCAAGCAGCAGCCCGGCGAGGAACGGCCCGAAACTCTGGCCTAGTCCTTGTGCGGCCGGTACCAGCGCCACATAGCTGCCGGCCCGATCCAGGCCGGTCAGTGTGGACAGCTGGTACACGCTGGCCATCGACCACACCGCGAAAAAGATCACCACGCCGATGGTGTAACTGGTGCTGGTGATGCCGGCCGACCAGGCGAGGTAAACACCGATCATGACTCCAATGGCAGCCAATTGCGGTCGATGCTGCCCCCATCTGCGGCTGAGCCCATAGGCGAGCAGCGAACCGGTGAGACTCAGCAAATTGGCAAGCGTCAGTACCTTGGCGACTGCTGTCTCTGCGAGCCCAACGCTGAGGCCGATCCGTTCGGCGAACGCGTAGAAGGCACTGGCCGCGACATTGAACAGTACCACTGCGGCCAGGCAGACCAGCGCCAGCCGCCTGAACTGGCTTATCGGTGACGCCGGTTCGACCGACGGCGTGCTGCCGAGGTCATCGGCGCGCCGGATAGTCGCGGGGAGTTTCCGCATCAGCAGTGCCGGTGGTACATACAGCAGCGCGAGTGAAATGTAGAGTCCGGCGACTCCCCAGCCTCTGACGATTCCGGGAATCAACCACAGCTCGAGTGAGTTGGCGAGCACCAGTACGACCACGAACACCATAAAATTCCTGCTGGCCTGACGCGTCAGTGACAGGGTGGCGATGGCTGACGAATAGCAAAGTCCCCCGCCCAGCCCGGCGGTGAATCTCACCAGGCAAAACGCGGGGAAGGATCCCAGCATCAGCGTCAAGCCATCGGCGCTCACCGCAATCGCCATGCCGACAAGAATGTGCTGGCGAAAGCGTGCCGCGGGCGCGCGCCGCGAGGCGACGATGGATCCCAGCAGCAGACCGAGATTTTCGACGCCACCGAGCCAGCCTATCTGGCGGTTGTCAAAGTGGAAGGTATCGGCCAGGGCGCCAAGTATCAGCGGCAATCCGAGATACACTCCGTAAGCCGCCACGCAGGCGCCGATGCATGCGGCAATTGCGACGGCACCATCCCAGCCCGCTGCCTTGCCTGCGGTCACGTGCGGGAGCCGGCAATTGAAATGATCATAAGACGGATGTATGATCACAAAAATCAGAAGCTGGTGCAAGCCGCTGCCCGTGTTGGCGGCCGGCGCAGCCGCGATGTCCACAACTGGATCCCGCTACCGCTGCATTCCCGGAGATCTGCGTGAGCAAAACGGCGACGGTGAAATATCGCATCGGCATCGATACCGGCGGCACCTTTACCGATGTAGTGGTCGGGGATGAGACCGGGATTCTGAGTGTCGGCAAAGCGCTGACGACTCGCGAACGCATTTCGCAGGGAATACTGGAAGGGTTGGCGGTTGCCGCCGCACCGATGGACATGTCCGTTGGCACACTGCTGCAACGCACGGCGCTGTTCATTTACGGGTCCACCCGCGCCACCAATGCCATCATCGAAGGCAAGACGGCGCGCACCGCGCTGCTGATCACGGCAGGCTTCGCCGATACCCTGGTGCGTCGCGAAGGCGGCAAGACCAACCCCTGGGACTATTCGAAGGACTATCCGGAACCGTACGTGCCGCGAAGCCTGACCTTTGAAATCCCCGAGCGCATGAGCGCCGAAGGCAAGGTGCTGGTGGAGTTCGACGCTGCAGCGGCCCGGCGGATCGTCGAGCGCCTGCCGCAACTGCAGGTTGAGGCCGTTGCGGTCTGCCTGCTGTGGTCGATTGCCAACCCGGAGCACGAGTTGCTGCTGGGGCGGCTGCTTGAGGAGGCTCTGCCCGGCCTGTCTTACACGCTCTCCCATCAGGTCAATCCGATCGCGCGGGAATACCGGCGCGCTTCCTCCGCCGCCATTGATGCATCGCTCAAGCCGCTCATGCAGCGGCACCTGCGCGGGATGGAAGCCGACCTGCGAGCAGCCGGGCTCAAGGGCGAACTTCTGCCGGCAACCTCTCTCGGTGGCGTCATGCACCTCGACGATGTCATTGCCAGGCCCATTCACATGGTTCGTTCGGGTCCCGCGCTGGCGCCGATCCTCGGACAAGTGACGGGTGCGGCAGAAGTTGGCGCCACCGACGTAATTGTCTGTGATACCGGCGGCACCAGTTTTGACGTTAGTCTGGTCCGTGACGGACGCCCGGTATTCGGCCGCGATACCTGGCTCGGCGCCCGCTACATCGGCCATCTCACCGGGCTTTCCTCGGTTGACGCCCGCAGTATCGGTTCGGGCGGCGGTTCGATCGCGCAGCTTGATCCCGGCGGACTATTGTGCGTGGGTCCGCAGAGCGCGGGAGCCCATCCTGGGCCGGCTTGTTACGGGCGTGGCGGCACTTCGGCGACAGTCACCGACGCTGCTCTGGTGCTCGGTTACCTGGACGCGGACTATTTCAATGGCGGACGGATGCGGCTCAATGTGGATGCCGCGAAGGCGGCGGTTGGCCGCCTCGCAACGCAGTGCGGTAAGACCATTGAGGACACGGCCTGCGGAATTCTGACTGTCGCCAGTGAACACATGGTTGCGGCGATAAAGGAAATCACCATCAACGAGGGCGTTGATCCGCGCGACAGCCTGCTGCTGGCGGGCGGTGGCGCCGCCGGGCTCAACATCGTGCCCATTGCCCGCGAGCTTGGCTGCAGCCAGGTGCTGGTGCCGCGGATGGCGGGCGCGCTCAGCGCCTGCGGCGCCCAATACACGGATATTGTGACCGAATACGGCGCCAACCACCTGACCCAGTCCAGTGATTTCGATTTTACCGGTGTCAATCGCGTGTTGCACGGATTGAACGCGTCGATCGAGAAATTCAAGGACAAGCTGCGCGCGCGAGGCGTCGAGCGGTTCCGCCAGGAGTTCATTGTTGAGGCCCGCTATCTGTATCAGGTATGGGAACTCGAGGTGGCGTTGCCCGGCCCCGAGATTTCGGGGGCGGCCGAAGTGACGGCCGTGGTGGCGGCGTTTCACAGGATTCACGAAGCCATCTTTGCGGTCTCGGAAGCGAATCAGGAAATTGAGTTCATCCATTGGAAGGGCCGCGTTACCGGTGAACTCGATCGGCCGCCGATGGCGCCATTGCCACTGGCTCCCGGCCGCGCGCCGATTCCGACGCGTATCGGGCCGGCGTATTTCTCCGCCGTTGGCGCGGTGGAAATTCCAGTGTATCGGGGTGAATCACTCACTTCGGGCACCGAGGTTCCGGGTCCGGCCGTAATCGTAGAGCCCACCACTACTCTGGTCCTGTATCCGGGCAGCGCGGCCCGTGTAACGCCGTTCAACAACTATATGGTTGCCGTGTCGGTCTGACCGACAGTTGCTTCGGGAGGTCAGCTCATTATGGAACCCGTGCCGCAGGCGCTCGACGGCGTGTTGATGGCGATTCTCGCCAATCGGCTTGATTCGATCGTGCGTGAAATGACCAATACCCTGTTTCGAACCGGGCGCTCGGCGATCCTGAACACGGCCAAGGATTTTTCCTGTTCGATCGTCACGGCCAACAACGAGTTATTGTCTTCGGCTGATGGCCTGCCGATTCACGTGCTTGGCGGAGGGCGCCAGACCGCATCGATGCGCGAGTTTCATGCCGATCTCGCTGCGGGCGATGCCTATTTGCACAATGATCCGTATCTCGGCAATACCCACACGGCGGACCATACGATCCTGGTTCCTGTGTTCATAGGCGGCACGCACTACTTTACTGTCGCGGCCAAGGCTCATCAGGCCGATTGCGGCAATTCCGATCCGTCGACCTACATGCCGTTTGCGAAGGACATCTATCAGGAGGGCGGCCTCAATTTTCCCTGCGTGCGCATTCAGCGTGACTACCAGGACGTGGACGACATTATCCGCATGTGCCGGCGTCGTATCCGTGTTCCGGAGGTATGGTACGGAGACTATCTGGCCTCACTTGGTGCCGCGCGGATCGGCGAACGGCGGCTGAAGGCGCTGGTAGAAAAGTATGGCCTGCAGACCATCGGCGATTTCGTGCGTGAATGGCTCGACTATTCAGAGCGGCGAATGATTCACGCGATTCGCGCGCTGCCGGCGGGCAGGCAGATGGCACAAGGGCGGCACGACGCCCTGCCGGGGCTCCCCAACGGTATCAACGTCAGGGTCGTAGTCGAGGTCAAGCCCGAAGCCGGAATTGTCGAGGTCGATCTGCGTGACAACATGGATTGCCTGCCGGTCGGCGTCAACCTGTCGCAAACCTGTGCCACCGCGGGCGCGCTGATCGGCGTACTCAACTGCATTGATCCGTCGGTACCGCGAAATGAGGGGAGCTTCCGCCGCATTCACATCCGCCTGCGCGAGAACTGTGCAGTCGGCATTCCACGCTTCCCGGCCTCGACCTCGATGGCCACCTCAAACCTCACCAACCGGCTGATCAATGCGACGCAAAGGGCCTTCAGCATGCTCGGCGACGGTTACGGCCTGGCCGAAGGCGCCGCCTCCATGGGCGCGGGATTCGGCGTCGTGTCCGGCAACGATAAACGGCGCGCCGGTGCACCGTACGTTAATCAATTGGTGATCGGCAACAACGGCGGCCCCGGCGCTCCAGGTTGCGACGGCTGGATTACCTACTGCATGCCCGATGCCGCGGCCTCGGTAATGGTCGATAGCGCCGAAATTATCGAGCAAAAATACCCCTTGGTTATCCGCTCGCTGAGATTGCTCGCCGATAGCGCCGGACCAGGGCGCTATCGCGGTGGTCCGGCTGGCGAAATCGTCTATGGGCCGCTGCATGACAGCATGACGGTCGCGTACTTTGCGGAAATGCACGAGGACGCGCCGCGCGGTGCACGTGGCGGCGGGGCGGGGCAGATTTCCTGCGTGTCCAAGATCAATCGCGACGGCAGCGAGTCGCCACTGCCACCCATTGGCCTGGTGGAATTGCAGCCGGGCGAGTGGATCTGCGGGCGTGAGGCGGGCGGGGGTGGTTACGGCGATCCGCTCGAACGGGATCCGGAGCGCGTCAGGCACGACGTGCGCGAGGGGTGGGTGAGCGCGGCGCGGGCGCGGGAGACCTACGGCGTGGTGCTTGGGGGCGAGTCCGCCGACGGCAGCATGCTGACCGATGTGACGGCCACGGCGGCGCTGCGTGCGAATATGAAGAACCGCGGCCGGCCTCCGGGCGGGCAGGCTTGACGTGATCACATATTAATGGTGTGATCACATTATCAAAATGACGGAAACCACCATGTCGGATCTCACGTGGCGTTACGCCGATACGTTCGAGTTCATGGAGCGCACGCGTGCTGGTTTTCCGCCAGCCATGATTTGCGTGGCATGCAACGGGGGTATCCAGGGGAAGGAGACGCATGAGCAACTGCCGGAGACGCCAGACGAAATAGCGGTCTCGGTGCAGGCGGCCTATGAAGCCGGGGCGTCAATGGTGCATGTGCACGCGCGTGACTCACGTGATTTTACCCGCGGCGCGCGCCGCGCCGATGAATGGCACGAGGTGAACCGGAAGATTCGCGCCCGCTGTCCCGACATCGTCATTAACAACACCACCGGCGGTGATCTGCAGATGAGCATGGAGGAGCGTCTTTCTTGTCTCGACGCTGCTCCAGACGTGGCCTCCCTCAACCTGACGCCCGACATGAGCCGCTTTACGATGAAGGCCAGGGCCGCTCCGCTGCCGCACCCCCGGCCGGAAACCGAGATCGACGCCTGCATCCCCTTCACCTACGGCATCGTCGAGCACTTTGCCGCGGAAATGCAGCGACGCGGCATCAAACCGGAAATGGAAACTTATCACTCGGGCGGCAGCTGGGTTATTCGCGATCTCATCGAGCGCCAGCTGGTGGCGCCTCCCTATCTGGTGCAGACCGTCATGGGGTCCCAGACCGCCAGCTACCCCACCCCTGAAAATGTCATCCAGTTGCTGAGGGAGCTGCCGCAGCAAACGGTTTGGCTGTGCTCGGGCATTGGTCCATTTCAGCTGCCACTGACGACGCTGGCGCTGTCAATGGGCGGTCATGCGCGCGTCGGGCTCGAAGACAATCTCTATTACAGCCGGGGCCGGAAATTCGCCGACAACGCCGAAGCGGTAAAGCGCGTGGTGCGGATTGCCGGTGAACTCAATCGCAAGATCGCCACGCCGGCGCAGACCCGCCAGCTGCTGGGATTGCCCGCCAGTCCGCGGTGACCGCCAC
This sequence comes from uncultured Gammaproteobacteria bacterium, assembly GCA_963811485.1. GTDB lineage: Bacteria > Pseudomonadota > Gammaproteobacteria > Steroidobacterales > Steroidobacteraceae > FEN-1191. The sequence goes on along the minus strand of CAWERO010000003.1, from coordinate 159,186 downwards.
GACCATAGTGCCGGGAATGTCGTCACCCAGAGCCAGGGGAACAAGTGTGAGCACGAACGTGAGCGGTGCATCTGAACTCACCACTGCCTTGGCACTTGCCGAGAGCCAGTTTGCGGCGGCAAATGCCCTGAGTCTGGCGCGTCACCAGCGCGCCTGCCGGATCCTGCCCGCCGGACATTCGCGGCAAACGCTGTATTACGCGCCTTTTCCGCTGACGATAGCGCGTGGCAGTGGCGCGCACGTCACCGACATCGACGGTCACGACTATCTGAATCTGGTCGGTGACTACGCGGCCGGCGTCTTCGGCCACAATTGTGAGCCGATCCAGCAGGCGGTGCAGGATGCCCTGCAGTCGGGAGTATCGCTGAGCGGCGTCAATACCCGGGAAGTGGAACTCGCGGAACTCATCAATACGCGCATACCCGCGATTGAACAGCTGCGGTTCTGCAATTCGGGCTCCGAAGCCTGCCTGTTTGCATCGCTGCTTGCGCGGCATGCGACCAAGCGCCCCAGCCTGCTGGTCTTCAACGGCTGTTACCACGGCGGCTTCATGATCTATGGAGCGACCGATCCTGGGCTCAGCGTGCCCTTCTCGCTGGTAAAAGCTACCTACAATGATATCGATGGAACGCGCGCCGCGCTGCGCGGCAACGCCGCGACAATCGCCGCGGTAATGGTCGAGCCGGTGATGGGTTCAGCCGGCGTCATTCCCGGCAGTGCCGAGTTCCTGGCCATGTTGCGCGAGGAGACACAGCGGCTCGGCGTAGTCCTCATTTTTGATGAAGTGATGACTTCGCGCATGAGTCCCGGTGGTGTGCAGGAGCTGCGCGGCATAAAGCCGGATCTGACCACGCTCGGCAAGTTCTGGGGCGGTGGATTCGCCTTCGGGGCTTTTGGCGGCTCGCGTGAATTGATGCGTCATCTCGACACGCGCAGCGGCGGCGAGCTGATGCAGGCGGGCACGTTCAACAACAATATTGTGGCCATGTCGGCCGGCCTGGTCGGTGCCCGGGATGTTTACACGCCCGCCGCCTGCGTCCGCTTGAACGCGCTGGGCGACAGCCTGCGTGAAAAACTTAACGCGCTGGGGCGTTCGCTCGGGGTCGGCTTCCAGGCCAGTGGCCTTGGCGGCGTGATGAACACGCATTGGCACGACCGGCCGATCAATCAGCCCGCCGACGTGGAGCCGGTCAACTCGCCCATGCGGCGATTGTTTCATCTTGAGATGATGGCGCGGGGTTACTATGTGGCGCAACGCGGCATGATCAACCTGTCATTGCCACTGCTCGAGAGCGAACTAGCGGGCTTTGTCCAGGCAGTACGCGAGTTCCTGCTCCGCCATAGGCAGCACCTGCCACGAGCCACCGAGCGGTGAGGTTGCTGCGCGGAAATATTGGTCATTTCCAATATTTAGCGCTCGGTTTTGGCACGATCATCGGCTCGGCCTGGGTGATCCTGCTGGGCGACTGGCTCGGAAAAGCCGGCCCCGGTGGGGCCATGCTCGGCTTTGCCTGCGGCACGGTCGTGGTCATGGCCATCGGCGCCTGCTACGCCGAACTCACCGCCCGCCTGCCTGAGGCGGGGAGCGAGTTCATCTACGCTTATCGCGCGTATGGACGGGCCCTGGCCTTCACCGTCGGCTGGTTCCTCATACTTTATCTGCTAAGCGTGACAATCTTCGAGGCCCTGGCCTTCGCGTGGATTGTCGAGATTGCGCTTCCCGGCTGGAAATCGGTCCGCCTCTACTCGGCGTTTGGCATGGGCATTTCCTGGCAGACGCTGGCGGTGGGAATAGGCGGCGCAGCGACCATTTTTGCGCTCAACTATCGCGGCGCACGCCTGGCCGTGGCGGTGCACAGCACTGTGACCTACGGATTCGTAGCGGTTGTGCTCTGTATCCTGGCGGCGCTGCTGTTCAGCGGGCATGCCGCCAACATGGCGCCGTTGTTCACGACCACCACGGGCCAACCGTGGTGGCTGGGAAGTGGGGCGATCTTTGCCTTTTGCTCGTACGCACTCAATGGATTCCAGGCTATTCCGCAAGCCATCGAAGAGCGCTCCGAAAAGACCAGCCTGCGATCGATCGCCTTTCTGATAATTGGTGCCATCGCCGCCGCCGGCGTCTTTTATTGCCTGGTGGTGTTGGCGGCAAGCGTGATCATGCCCTGGAAGAATCTGGTCGGTGCGCCGTTGCCCACCGCCGCTGCGGCTGCCGCACTGCCGCACGGCCGGATATTCGTGGTACTGCTGCTGATCGCCACCGCGGCTTCGCTGCTGAAGGCGTGGAACGGCATATTCATGATGGCCGCGCGATTGTTGGTGGCGATGGCGCGGGCGGGCTTTGTGCCGGCGGCGTTTGCCGGATTGCACCCAAGATTCCAATCACCCGCTGCCGCCTTGATGTTTATCGGCGCCCTGAACGTCGCGGGGGTCTTCTTCGGCAAGGGAGCCATCGAGCCGATCACCGATATGTCTGCCATGGTGCTCACTCTGACCTACGTGCTGTGTTGCGCCACAGTTCTCAAACTGCGCCGGCAGGGCGCGGCCGGGCATTTTCAGGTGCCGGGAGGTGCGAAGCTGGTTTGGTTCGGCGGCGTCGGCGCCACCGTGATGGCCGTGGTCGCATTAATCTCGCCATTTTGGACGCAACCCGGAATACCGCTCGAGTGGCGCCTGCTCGGCGCGTGGTCGCTGGTGGGAATTCTGGTTTGGTGCATCTGGGTGCGTCGCGTACCGGTACCGGCCTGAGCGAGTGGCGCCATGAGCAGCGTGACCGAATGAAGCCGCTTCCCGCCAGCGCCCGCGTGGTGATCATCGGCGGCGGGATCGGCGGCAGCAGCATCGCCTATCACCTCGCCTGCCTGGGGCTTACCGAATTGGTGCTGCTCGAGCGCGCGGCGCTGAGCTCCGGGACGACCTGGCATTCGACCGGCAACATGGAGACCTACCGGGCCGACCCGCTTATTTTCGACATGGTGCGCTATGCGGCGGCGGCCTATCCCCGTGTGGCGCTCGAGAGCGGCCAGGAGATCGGCTGGCGGGCTGTCGGTCGGGTGAATTACACGGATCGCGAGGATCGCTGGCAGCTGATGCAGACGTTTCCGGAGCTGGGGCGCGCGCGCGGCATCGAGATCGAATTGCTGACGCCGCGCGCAGATCAAGGAGCGTCTGCCGATTATCGCCACGGATGAGCTCATCGGCGGCAGTTGGGTGCCCAGCGACGCCCGCGTCAACCCGACCGATGCGGTCATGGCGTTCGCGCGAGCGGCGCGCCAGCGCGGCGCGGCCATTTTCGAGAACGTCCGCGTGCTGGGGATTACCACCGCCGGGGATACCGTGAGCGGCGTAATCACCGAGCAGGGGACGATCGCCTGCGAAGTGGTCGTAGTCGCTGCCGGCCTGTGGTCCGGCGAGATTGTGAAATCCTGCGGGCTGCGGCTGCCATTGCACGCGCTCGAGCATCAGTACCTGATTACCAAACCGCTCGGCATCGAGCGCGATCTGCCGTTGTTCCTGTCCTACGACGATCAACTCTATGGCCGGGAAGAGGTGGGCGGAATCATGGTCGGTTCGCTGGACGATAACGCGATCGCTCTTTCGACCCAGGATCTGCCGCAGAACTTTTCTTTCGCGCTGTTGAACGAGCGCTGGGCGCAGTTCGAGCCCTACATGGCCACGGCGATGCGGCGATTTCCTTGCCTGCAGAGCGCTGGGATCAAGATGCTGCTCAACGGCCCGGAGAGCTTTACCCCGGACGGGCAGATGCTGCTCGGACCGGTTCCGGGACTGAGCGGCCTCTATTGCGCCTGCGGGTTCAACTCCAACGGCATTGCGCTGGCCCCTGCTGCCGGAAAATTCCTGGCCGAGTGGATCGTGGAGGGCGCGCCCGGTAACGACGTGGCGCCCCTCGATGTGCGCCGCTTCTCCGGGCTGCAGTCGACGGCAGCCTACGTGGGCGCCAGGGTGACGGAGATTCCGGGATACCACTGCCGGATGCACGCGCCGGACGCGGACTACCAGACGGCCCGAGGACAGCGTCTCTCGCCGATCCACCACGAACTCGCGGCCGCGGGCGCGCGCTTCGCCTCGGTCAACGCCTGGGAACGACCCCTCTGGATAGCGGCCAGCGGCGCAACGGACTCATGGCTTGAAAGTGTGGCCGCGGAAGTCCGCGCCGCTACCGAGGCAGTGCTGGTTGTCGATCGCTCTGCCGACGCGAAGCACATGCTCGCGAGTCCGCGCTTGCGCGAATGGTGGCGAAGCCGGTTTTCGGTGCCGCCCCCGCTCGAGGCGCCGACCGCGCAGACGCTGGCGCTGGCAGGCGCATATGGGCAAATCGAAGCGCTCGCGCGGCTGATCGCGCTGGATTCGGAGCAGGCGCTGCTCATCGCCAGCCCGGATCAGGACACGCGAGTGCTGGAGTGGTGCCGTCTCGCCCGGATCCCGGAGGTGATCAGCTCCAGCGATGTCACTGCAGAGCATCTCTTGCTCGAGCTTTTTGGTCCGGGGCGGCGTGCGTTGTTGGCAGCAATGGTGCCCCCAGGCCACTCGCCAATGCGCGTTCGCGATGACGCGGCGAATGACTCGAGCCTGCTGATTGCGCCGGTCGATGACGCCGTCCAACTATGGCGCCGCCTGCTGGTCACCGGCGACGGCTACGGACTGAGAATCGGCGGACAGTTTGCGCAGGATGCACTGCGCATCCGGCGCGGCGTACCGACGTTCGGATTTGAGGCTACTCCAGCGCGCCTGGCCGGCGAAATCGAGCTTGGCGAGTCCTTGTGGTGCGGCGCGCCCGATGCTCGAATGCAAGCGCCGCCGGTTGCGCATAGGGGGCGGGTGCTGGCGGCGTTTACCAGTACCCTGCCGCTCCTCGGCTTCGGCGCGCGAGAAGTTGTGCTCTGCCGGGATCGCACGGTAGGCGAGCTGACTTCGCGAGTGCGGCTGCCGGGGTGGCCCCTGACGCTCGCCCTGGCACTGCTGGATCCAGTCGAGTGGCAGGGCGGGCCGGTAGAGCTGGTGGCCGGGGGCCAGCGCTGGCCACTCGTTCCAAGGTTGACATCATGGACCCAAACCCATCTGGCGAGAGGTAGACCGCAATGCTAAAGAATACCGGTGCCGCACGCGCAATCCACCATCGCTGGGAGCAAATCCCATTGGAGCCGCTCAAAGGCACCATTACGCGGCGCTTCGTGAGCAGCGAGCGGATGATGATTGCGCACGTGTATTTCAAGAAGGGTGACGACGTGCCTCGGCACTCGCATGAAAACGAGCAGATCACCTACATTCTCAGCGGCGCCCTGCATTTCTGGTTTGGTGCTGAAGGTGATCACGAAATTACCGTGCGCGCCGGCGAGTTGGTGGTAATCCCCTCAAACCTTCCGCATCGCGCGCTGGCGCTGGAGGACACCCTCGATGTCGACGTGTTCTGCCCGCCGCGGCAGGATTGGTTGACCGGCGCTGACGCCTACCTGCGGAAATAACGTGGCTGCTTACGACATCGCACCGGGCGTCGGCGCAGCACTGGCACGCTTCGTGGTTCCCGCCAAGCTGGGCTTTGGTCTGGTAGCTGCGCCTGTCATGTTCAGCGCCGAATGGACTGCGGGCGCGTGGGGGCGTGGTCAGCTGCTGCCGTATGGAGCGATCGAAGTGTTGCCGGGTGCGCGTGCGCTGCATTACGCCGAGCTGGTATTCGAGGGCCTCAAGGCCTACCGCGTAGGCCGTCCCTGGCCGAACCTGTTTCGTCCGCTCGACAATTGCCGGCGCATGGCGCGTTCGGCGGAGCGGCTGGCAATGCCGCCAGTCCCCGAGGCGCTGTTCCTGCAGGCGCTCGACGCCGTAGCCGGAGCCCTGAGTGAGTTTGTGCCCGCCCGCTCCGGTCAGGCGCTATACCTGCGGCCGTTCCTGTTTGGCACCGAACCGGGCTACCTGGTGAGGAATTCGGACCGCTTCCGCTTCATGGTGATTGCGAATCCAGTGGAAGCCTATGCATCAGGTCCAATGAGCGTCGCCATCGAACGCCAGGATGTGCGCGCTGCCGTCGGTGGACTGGGCGCCGCCAAGACTGCCGCCAACTACGCGGCCTCGTTGCGGGCCACGAGCGCCGCAGTGGCGCGCGGTCAGGCAGTCGCTCTGTGGCTCGATGCCGCTGAGCACCGCTATATCCAGGAACTGTCCGGCATGAACCTGTTTGCCGTCGTCGGCGCCGAGCTGCACACGCCTGGGCTCGATGGGGCCATATTGCCCGGCATCACCCGCGATTCGCTGCTTACCCTGGCCCGGAGCCTTGGCTACCAGGCGCACGAGCGGCCGCTGCCCATCGACGAGCTGCTGCGCCAGATCGGCACTGGCGAGTGCAGCGAAATATTCGCCTCCGGCACCGCCGCCATTGTCAGTCCGATCGGTGCACTGATCGACCGCGACGGCACCGAGTACGTGCCACCGAATATTGATGCGGTCGCGTCGAAGTTGCGCGAGGCGTTGCTGGCGATTCAGGAGCGGCGCTCCCCCGATCCCTACGGCTGGACGCGCGAGGTCGCTCGCCCCGTGAGCTAGCTGGTGCTGCCCGGCGGCGCTGGCGGAGCGGCGGTCGAGGTTCCGCGCATTGTGCATTGCGTACGGTGCGCGGGATCGGGCATAGTCGTGGCTTGCCCATTGCGCCGCGGCAGTCATCGGTGACCTCATGAGAGCGGAATCAGCCAGGAAATCGCGGAAGGCAGTGCTCGCACCGCGTTGGCCGATGCTCGTCTCCGACCAGCGGGTGCCGGGTGAGGTGGCCCACAGTCGCGCTTATGAGATTCTGAAGGAAGCCGTGCTGGCCGGACACTTCCGGCCGGGCGAGGTGGTGACGCTCCGCTCCCTCGCCAAGGAACTCTCGGTCAGCGAGATGCCGGTGCGCGAGGCCTTGCGCCGGCTGACGGCGGAAGGCGCATTCGAAGCGCTGCCCAACCGATCCGCGCGCATTCCCACCTTGACCCGCTTGCAGGTGGAACAAATCCTGAGTCTGCGCCAGCAACTCGAAGGGCAGGCCGCGGCCCACGCCGCGCGCAATATCACACTGGTACAGATCGAACACCTGCGGGCGCTGCAAAACGGCATCGAACAGTGCATTTCCAAGAGTGACGCGCGCACCCACACTTCGCTCAACATGGCGTTTCATTTTGAGATCTATCGCATTGCCGACAATCCTGTGCTCACCTCGGTTATCCAGATGCTGTGGCTGAAAATGGCGCCGCTGGTGGGTAGCATTGTCGAGTTGCTGGCCAGCAAGCCGGGGATGTTCAAGCGCGTGGCGCTGGAACACCACGAACGGCTGCTGCGCGCGTTTCAGTCACGCGATGCGGCGGCCGCCGAAGCTGCCATGCGCGATGACCTGCTGGCGACCACCAAGATTTCCGGCTACTGGGAGAGCCTGCAGCTTCGAGCCCGCTAGCGATGCTCCGCCGGGCATCATTGACGTGATCACAGCAATCTGATGTGATCATTTGACTGCGGCTGTGAGCCGGCGGGCAGCAGCGCCCCAGCTATCCACTCCGGTCCGGGTGCAGGCCAACAGGGGCGAGCGATGACCACGGCTCAAGGCGCTGGCGCCATGCACAAGACCCTCGAGCTGCGCCAGCTGTTCACGCTGGGCGTGGGGACCATCGTCGGTGTTGCCTGGCTCATGGTATTGGGCACGGTCATCGCCGGCGCGGGACCGGCTGGCGCCGTGGTCGCCTTCGTAATTGGCGCCGTGGCAATGATTCCGATCGCGCTGTGTTACGCGGAGATCTCCGGTGCCTTGCCGTATGCCGGCGGGGAGATCGTCTATGCCTACGAGACCTTTGGCATCAGGCCTGCCTATGTCGCCGGCCTCTGCCTGGCGTTCATCTACATCATAAATTGCGTGTTTTTCGCGGTCTCGGTCGGCTGGCTGGTCAATAAACTCATTCCAGGTATAGCCGGTCCGGTGTGGTACAACCTGCTGGGCGAGCCGTTGCACTCGGGCGACCTGCTCGTCGGGCTGGTCGGCACGATACTGATTGCGGTTGCCAATTTCCTCGGCGCCAAGGCCGCCGCCCGCTTGCAGGATTGGGCCACCTATGCGCTGCTGGTCGCCGCGTGCATTTTTGTGCTGGTTGGTATCGCATCCGGCGAGCTGCACAATCTGCGGCCCTGGATAGTTCACGCGGATTGGGCCTGGGGGGCCGGCGGCGTGCTTGGCGTACTCGCCATGACGCCGTATTTCTTTGGTGGCTTCAACACGATTCCCCAGGCGCTGGGCGAGCTGCGCGACAGTCGCGACCGCGAAAAGATTGCCGGGCTGCTGGTTGTTTGCCTGATGGTTTCATTGCTGTTCTATTGCCTGGTCATTGTCGCGGTGTCGATGGTGTTACCCCGTGACCGGCTGTTGTCATTCGACTTGCCGGTGGCCGAAGCCTTTGCGGCAGCCTTCAAGTCACGAGCCTTGGCCAACCTCGTCCTGTTCGCCGGGCTGGTAGGACTGATCGCGGTATGGAATGCGCTGTTTTTCGCCGCCACGCGCGTGCTCTACGCCCTGGGACGCAGCTACCTGCTGCACCCCCGGCTCGGCGTGCTGGATCAGCGCCGCGGCACTCCGGGCGCCGCTATCGCCGTGGTTTCGGTACTGACGCTGCTCGGTATCGTGCTCGGCAAAGGGGTGCTGCTGCCGGTAGTCAACGTCACATCAACGCTGTTCGCGCTCATGTACGTCATCGTGACGGTCGCCGTCCTGCGCTTCCGCACTGGTGGGCGCGCTATCGCCGGCTCGTACCGCGTGCCCGGCGCCTCCCTGCTGGTGCGTTTTGGCGTTGCCTTTTCCGCCTACCTGGTTGCCTTGTCGCTTTACCAGCAATACCAGGCAACCCCTGGAAAAATTCCGGTGGAGTGGGTATTGCTGCTGGTGTTCGCTGGCGCCGGCATTGGCTTCTGGCGACTCTCGCGCGCCACGCGCGCGCAACTGAGCGAGCCGGCGCGTCGCAAGGTGATCCTGGAAATCACCTGAAGGCCGGTGCCGCTCGCGGCTGACGATGCCGGCGAGATCGATGCCCGATTAAAAATCCTTGCGCAACTGCACGCCGATTGTTCTCGGTCGCACTACAAAGAACTTCGGCCGACCAGGAAGTTCCGCGCCTTCCGGAATCAGATCGCCGATCACCCCGCGCTTGTCGAACACGTTGTTGACGAACAGCGTCAGCTCCCACGGCCCCTGGGTGATGCCGCCGCGGAGGTTCAGGAGTCCGTACGCGTCGAGCCGGCGCGGGCCGCCGGCCGTTCCCACGTTGTTGTAGCTGAGTCTTTCGCCGGTGTATTCCCACTGCCCGCGGACGAATGCCGAGCGGCCATTGAGCGGGATCGAATACTGGGCAGTCGCTGCACCAGTCCACTTAGGTACGCCAGTCAGGAGCTGGCCGACCACGGTGCGTGACTGCACAGTGGCTTCGGTGATCTTCGCGTCTTCGTAGCCGGCAGCGAGGTTCAGGGTCAGGTGATCGACCAGTGCCATGTCCATCTCGAATTCCAGGCCTTTGCTCTCCGCGGCGCCTGAGTTGGCGACAACATTGAAGGTGCAGGCCAGGTAAACCGATTGCTGAATGCCTTTCCAATCGATGCGGTAGGCCGCCACCCGCGAGCGCACGCGATCGCCGGCCCAGGAATTCTTGGAGCCGAGCTCGTAGCTCCACAGTGAATCAGATGAGAACGGATCTCCGTTATTGATGCCGAGAGCCGCAAGATCCGCGTCGCAGATCGGTGGCAGCTTGGAATTGGACCCGCCGATCCGGAAGCCTTTGGCCGCTGACGCGTACAGCATCTGGTTGGGCGCGAACTGGTACTTCGCCGTGAAGCGTGGCGCGGTGTTGTCCTCGCCGTGGATACCGTAGGTGTCCGGGGGTCCGGAGGTGCCGCCATTGAGCGGTCCGTCGGCCGTGTACGCGCCCTCGTGCTCCAGATAGGCCCGTCGCACGCCGGCGCTGAGCTGCATTGCATCGATTGGCTTATAGGTGAAGTCAATGAACGCGGCCCGCTGGCGGTCCGCGTTGGGTGTGTTCTGCGTATATTCGAGATCCGTGCCGATCGTGCCTCCGGAAGCCGCATTAAGCCCCGGGGCGAAGTAGTACTCCTGGAACGCGCGTCTCGACACCGAGTCGTAGGCGCCGAGTACGAACTGCACCGGTCCCTTGAGCGCCGACTCGATAACGCGCTTCGCCGGTCCAGGTCTTCGTGAGCAGCGTATTCGGCAGCGGTGCGGGTACGTAGTAGGGCAGCCCCCAGAATATGATGGCGTGACCATCCGTCGTATCTTCCAGATCGTAGGCATTGCGGTCGAAGTAGGTTGCCGAGGCAATGAAGCGGCCGACTTTGACGTCCTGCTTCAGCGTGACGCCTGCGAACCACCATTTGTCATCGACGGCCTCAGGGACGTTGAGCGGCCGCGTCTGGATGAAATTATCGGGCGTATAGTCCGCCAGCGGATAGCCGTTGGTATTGGTGTGCTGGTACATGAATATCGGCGTGATGCTCAAGCCTGGAACGCCCGCGGGCGTGAACTTGAGTGCCACCGTCAGGCCCGTGCTCTGCTCGGCGCCGACGTGTTCCTTTTGACCGACCGGGGCGCCGCCTGGCGGGTAGGCTATGCTGGGCGAGCGTGGATCGAGCGGGCCGCCCCAGGTGCGCGTAAAAAGACCCGGGTCGAACGCGCTGAACGCGTCCACGCGCAGGCCGACGCTGCCAGGCACCAGCGCGATATTCATCATGCCGTCAGCGGAGTAGCCTGCACCGCCGTGATTGACGTGGGACGCCTCGACGTCCACCTTCCCGGATTTCGCCTCGACCGAGGGCTCGTGTGTCACCAGGCGCACCGTGCCGCCCATCGATCCGGCGCCGAACAGCGTGCCCTGCGGACCACGCAGCACCTCGATGCGATCGATATCGACGGCTCGTGGGTCCAGCGACATCGGCATGGGCGTGTCGTTGAGGTAGAAGCCAGTCGTATTGTTGCCCGCTACGCCGCGGATTGCGATTGCGCGTGTCGAGGAGACGCCGAACGCATTGCCGTTGCCGCCCGCGCCCGCGCCGGTACCGTTGGCCAGGTTCGGGATCATGGCGGCGTAGTCATTGAAGTTCTTGGCGCCCAGATTCTCGAGCACCGCGCCCGTGACGGCGCTCATCGAAATGGGCACGTCCTGCAGCTTTTCCTCGCGGCGCTGCGCGGTCACGACTATTTCCTCCAGCCGTTCGCCGGCTGCCGGCGCGTTTTGCGTTTGCGCCGGCACCGGAGTGGTCAGTGCCAGTGACCCGGCCAGCATTGATGAAAGTAGAATTTGATTCCGCAGCATGTGCCCTCCGGCTTTCGAGCGAAACCGCCATAAGCTATGCGGAATCGGTAGCGTTGAACCCCACGATTTTCGCTGCGGCGGGCTGCGCGCCCCACAGTAACTGCAGGCGGCGTCGGCTCCGCAACTGATTTCGCCGGATCATATCAAGTATGATCACGGGTATCAACCATGATCACAGGTTGCCCGACTAGTGGCCGGCACGGCGGCGCTTCAAGCGCACTGCGTTAGGCTGTTGAGCAATTGCCACTCGAGGAGACTCGCCATGCGCGCTGTCGTTTATGCGTTTGCCTCGCAGGCTGGTGAGCCGGCGTTGTTGCTCGACGCCGAGCTGCCGATGCCGGAGCCGCGGCCGCACGACCTGCTGGTGGCGGTGAGAGCGATTTCGGTAAATCCCGTCGATACCAAGGTTCGTCGCAACACGGTGTTGCAGCCAGGCATGCACAAGGTGCTCGGATGGGACGCTGCGGGCGTTGTCAGGTCGGTGGGCGCTGCGGTCACGCTGTTCAAGCCGGGCGACGCCGTGTTCTATGCCGGTGCGCTCGATCGCGCCGGCAGCAACGCCGAATTCCAGGTTGTAGACGAACGCTTAGTCGGACCGAAGCCGAAATCCCTGAGCTTTGCCGAGGCTGCAGCCCTGCCACTGACCGCCACGACGGCCTGGGAGGCGCTGTTCGACCGGCTGGATGTCAATGGCGCGCGGGTGCCGGGAGCGTCGCATGCGCTGCTGATTATCGGCGGCGGCGGCGGCGTCGGCTCGATTACGATTCAACTCGCTCGCCAGCTTACCGAGCTCACGGTGATTGCCACGGCGTCACGGCCTGAGACGCGCAGCTGGTGCCTGGACCTGGGCGCGCACCACGTTCTGGATCATGCCCGCCCGTTGGCGGCGCAGGTTGCCGGACTTGGCATCGGCGCACCCGGCTACGTATTCCCGACCACCAGCACCGATGCCCACTTCGCGCAGATAGCCGAACTTATTGCCCCGCAGGGCAAGCTTGCCCTGATAGATGATCCGAACACGGCCGACATCACAGTGCTGAAGCGCAAGAGCGTCTCGCTCCATTGGGAGTACATGTTTGTCCGTTCGCTGTTTCAGACTCCGGACATCGCCAGGCACCACGAACTGTTGAGCCGTGTGGCGCAGCTGGTGGAAGCCGGCACGCTCCGCAGCACCCTTACTGCCTCGCTCGGCTGCATTACCGCGTCGAATCTGCAGCGGGCTCACGAGCTGATAGACAGCCGCCGGGTCCGGGGCAAACTTGTACTGGAAGGGTTTGCGCAGTAGCGGGCGATGACCCGCGAGCCGCGTGTTCAGCGCGATCGCGCCGTCGCCCGGTGGCCGATGTCTCGCCGGTACTGGACGCCCTCGAAGCCGATGCACCCGACCAGCGCGTAGGCGGCCTGCTGCGCCTGCGTGACCGCGGCGCCCAGCCCCACGGCGCACAACACGCGCCCGCCGCTGGTGACGATTTTCCCGGCGCGCAGCTCGGTGCCCGCATGGAATACCTTGCCTGGGAGCTGTGCGGCGCGGTCCAGGCCGCTGATCTCGCGCCCCAGCTGCACCGCGCCGGGGTAACCCCCGGCCGCCAACACCACGCCCAGGGCGGCGCGCTCATCCCAGTCAATGCGCTCGCTGGCGAGCCGCCCTTCGAGCGCGGCGATGCACAGTGACGGCAGGTCGGAGCGGAGCCGCACCAGTACGGCCTGCGCTTCCGGGTCGCCAAAGCGGCAGTTGTACTCGATCACCCGCGGCGCGCCGCGCTCATCGATCATCAGGCCGGCATAGAGGAAGCCGGTGTACGGCATGCCATCGGAGGCGAGACCGGCCAGCGTGGGTCCGATCACTTCGCGCATGACGCGCTCGTGCACGGCCGGGGTCACCACCGGCGCGGGCGAATACGCGCCCATGCCGCCGGTATTGGGCCCGCTGTCGCCGTCGCCGACGCGCTTGTGGTCCTGCGAGCTGGCGAACGGCAGCGCGCGTTACACCGTCGGCCATGACGATGAAGCTGGCTTCCTCGCCCGCGAGGAATTCCTCGACCACCACCGTGTCGCCGGCGGCGCCGAAGCGGCCGGCGAACATCTCCTCGACGGCGGCGAGCGCTTCGCCGGTGCTGTGGGCGATGACCACGCCCTTACCGGCCGCGAGCCCGCTGGCCTTGACCACGATGGGCGTGCGCTGCGCGCGCAGCCAGGCGGCGTCAAAATCGGCGCGCGTGAAACTGCGGTAGCCGGCGGTGGGTATCTGGTGGCGGCGCAGGAATTCCTTGCTGAAGGCCTTGGAGCCCTCGAGCTGGGCCGCGGCGCGGCTGGGCCCGAAGCAGCGCAGTCCCGCGGCCTGGAAGGCGTCGACCACCCCGCCCACCAGCGGTGTCTCGGGCCCGATGATCGTCAGCGCGATATTTTCAGCGCGTGCCAGGGCAACGAGTCCCGGGATATCGCTGGCGGCCACGCCGACGTTGCGCAGCCGCGGCTCGGTGGCGGTGCCGGCATTGCCGGGCGCCACCAGCACTTCGCTCACGGCTGCGGAGGCGGCACAGCGCCAGGCCAGCGCGTGTTCGCGGCCGCCGTCGCCGACGACCAGGACTTTCATCGATGACGGAAGTGGCGCATGCCCGTGTACACCATGGCCATGCCATGCTCGTCGGCCGCCGCGATCACTTCATCGTCGCGCCTGGAACCGCCGGGCTGGATGACCGCGCTGATGTCGTGGGCCGCGGCGGCGTCGATGCCGTCGCGAAACGGAAAAAAGGCATCGGAGGCCATGACCGCGCCCTCGAGCTCGAGTTTTTCATCCGCCGCCTTGAGTGCCGCGATGCGGCTCGAATAGACCCGGCTCATCTGGCCGGCGCCCACGCCGATGGTGGCGCCGCCGCGGGCAAACACGATGGCGTTGGATTTGACGTACTTGGCCACGCGCCAGGCAAACAGCAGATCGGCGAGCTCGCGCTCGTCCGGCCGGCGCCGCGTCACGACGCGCAGTTCGCCCGCGCCGACCGTGGCGGTGTCGCGGTCCTGCACCAGCAAGCCGCCGTTGACGCTGCGCAGCTCGTAGCCATCGCCGGTGGAGCGCGGCCAGGTCGCCCAATGCGAGTACGCGGATCGCCGGCTTTTCCGCCAGCACCCGCACAGCCGCTGTCTCGATCGTCGGCGCGGCGATCACTTCGGCAAACTGCCGGCCGACGATGGCCTGCGCGGTGGCTGCGTCGAGCGGGCGGTTGAAGGCGATGATGCCGCCGAAGGCCGAGGTCGGATCGGTACGATGTGCGAGATCGTAGGCGATAGACGGTGTCGCGCCGATGGCTGACCCCACAGGGATTCGCGTGCTTGACGATTACGCAGGCGGGCTCGGCAAACTGGCGCACGCACTCGATGGCGGCATCGGCATCGGCAATGTTGTTGAACGACAGTTCCTTGCCCTGCAGCATCCGCGCCGTGCCGACCGAGGCGCCGCGCGTCCCGCTCGCGCGGTAAAACGCGGCGCGCTGGTGCGGGTTTTCGCCGTAACGCAGTTCCTGGACCTTGTCGAAGATCAGCGGCAGAATTTCCGGGAAGCGCTCGATGGGCAGCTGCTGCGCACGCTGCAGGTAATCGGAAACGCAGGTGTCGTAGGCGGCGGTGTGCGCATAGGCCTTGGCGGCGAGGCGCGAGCGCGTGTCGATCGAGGTGTCGCCGCTGGTCGCGAGCTCGGAGAGCACGGTGGCATAGTCGGCCGGGTCGACGACCACCGTGACGTCGGCATGGTTCTTTGCCGCAGCGCGCAACATGGCCGGGCCGCCGACGTCGATATTCTCGATCGCCTCGGCATAGCTGCAGTCGGGCCGGGCGATAGTGGCGGCGAAGGGGTAGAGATTGACCACCAGCAGGTCGATGGCGCCGATGCCGTGCTCGGCCATCACGCGCCTCGTCGAGTGCCGCGCCGCGCCAGCAATCCACCGTGCACGCGCGGGTGGAGCGTCTTGACGCGGCCACCCATGATTTCCGGAAAGCCCGTGTAATCAGCTACTTCGCGCACGGCGAGGCCGGCGTTGCGGAGGGCCTGCGCGGTGCCGCCCGTAGACAACAACTCGACGCCGCGCTGCGACAGCGCGCGGGCGAAGTCCGCGAGGCCCTGTTTGTCGGATACCGAGAGCAGTGCGCGGGCGATCGCCATGGCCGGTCTTATTCGGCCAGCCCCATGGTGCGCAGCTTCTTGCGCAGGGTGGTGCGGGTTATGCCGAGGATCACCGCCGCCTGGCTCTGGTTGCCCTCGGCGTAGTCAAGTACCGCGCGCAGCAATGGCTCCTCGACTTCACGCAGCACCAGGTTGTAGAGGCGCGCCGGGCGATGGCCATTGAGATTGGAGAAGTAATCACTGAGCACGCGCTCGGTGTGGCTGCGTAGCGGTAATTCCTTGCCTGCGATTCGGTTCATCGTTGTAGTTCTTCGCAATCCGCCGCCGCCCCTGTCTCCGCAGCGAACACCTGGCGGGCCAGAGCGAACTGCGTCGCGGAATCTTCCGCCGCCAGCAGCCCGGAGCGTGCCGCTCGCGTTTCGGGTCGCTGTTCGCAATAACGGGCCAGGTGTTTTCGCGCCATCCGGATCCCGGTGTACTCGCCGTAGTACGCATACAGGGATTCGAGGTGTTGAAGGATGATCGCTGCGATCGATGTGCGCAAGAGCGGCGGCGCAATTTGCGCTGCATTCACGAATGAATTGACATCGCGGAAAATCCATGGTGCGCCCAGTGCCGCGCGGCCGATCATCACCCCATCGGCGCCGGTCGCCTCGAGTACCGCGGCGGCTTGCGCCGGCGTGGTGATATCGCCGTTGGCAATGACCGGAATGCGCACCGCGTTCTTCACCGCGCGGATCGATTCGTATTCCGCCTGGCCCTGGAAGCGCTCGGCGCGGGTGCGGCCGTGCACCGCGATGGCTGCGAGGCCAGAGCGCTCGGCCAGCAGCGCGATGCGCGTGGCATTGCGCCGTCCCGGGTCGGGCCCGGTGCGGATCTTGACCGTGACCGGCACCTCGACCGAGCGCACCAGCGCGTCGAAGATGCGCGCGACCAGGTCTTCATCGGCGAGCAGTGCCGAACCGCACAGCCGGTCGCATACTTTTTTTGCCGGGCAGCCCAGATTCAGATCGATGATGTCCGCGCCCTCATCGGCCTGGCGGCGCGCTGCGGCCGCCAGCTGCTGCGGATCGCTCCCGGCGAGCTGCACGGCCACCGCAGCGCCGCTCTGGTGGCCCCTGGCCATGCGGCGCCGCGACTTGGGCGTGTGCCACAGCGACTGGTCCGCGCTCAGCATCTCAGCGCAGGCCAGCGCGGCACCGAACTGCCTGCAGAGGGCGCGAAACGGCGCATCGGTCACGCCCGCCATGGGCGCCAACAGCACTCTCCCGGCGAGTGCATGTGGCCCGATGGCGAGGTTCACGGCGTTCCTGCGACCAGCACTGTGTCGCCGGCGCAACGCAGGCCACCGCCGGCTGCCGCAATGCAGACATCCAGCTCGAAACTCGAGGCCTGTTGCGTGGGGTCCTGCACCCGGACTTCGGTGTCGATGCGCTGGTCGCGGTCGATGAACAGCTGACCGCGCAGGCTCTCCGGCAGGTACTGGGCCGGCTGCAACTCACCGCGGCTCAAGGCCTTGCCGTAGCGATCGAGCAGCGTCACTCGCAGCAGCGGCAGGGCCTGCGCGCGTGCGCCGCGATTGGCGAGACTCAGGCGCACCCGCAGCGCGTGCTCGGCGCCACCTTCCGCCGCCGCGCCAAGCTGGCGCACATCGTAGGCGTCGAGATCCCAGTTGGGATGGAGCGGCGCACCCAGGCGCAGGGCGAGGCGGTTCAGTGGGCCGTACCACACGGCATGGGTGGCGAGGTCATCGCGCCAGTGATATACAGACTGCGCACCCAGCGCCAGGACCAACAGCACCGACGCGGCGATCATGAGCCAGCTGGAGCGCCGCCGCCCCTCCTGCCGCCACAGTTCCGGATTGATGTTGGTGGCGGTGAGGTTGGCTTCGTGGCGAAACTCGCCGGTCGCCTCACGGAGCGCCGCGAGTTCGGGCGGAATGTCCGCAGGTCGCTTGAGCGGTGGCGTGACAATCGACTCGTATTCGCCCGTCTCCTCTCCGGCCGCGTCGTGCGCCGCGGCGACGCGGCGCGAGACATTGGCGATCTCGCTGTCCAGCACTTCCTGCGGAATCAGCTCCTCGGTCTGCAGGAACGTGTCGCCTTCGAGCACGATGGTTTCGAAGGTGCTGGTGCTGTGGAATTCCTCTACTTCCACTTCACTGTCCGGCACGGCAGCCGGCGGCGGTGGGCGCGGCGGACTGTCGATGAGGCGCAAGGCCGGGGCCGGCGGGCGTGGATCGGGCGGGCGCGGCTCCGCTGGCCGCGGCTCGCGCGGCAGCGCCGCCGCGCTGCTCTCGGGGTCCGTCAGCGCGGGGCGCGACATGGTTGCACTGGCCCGTTCGATAGCCGGCTCCGGCGCCGTGGCCGGCGGGCCTGTGGAACGATCCGGCTCGGCAACCGCCAGGCCCGATTCCTCGGACAGCGCGAGCAAGCGCATTGAAGACGTTGGCGCAGCGCCCGCAGCGTACGTAGCCCTGTCCGGCACGCAGGTCGGCCGCCGTCACGGCCAGCGTCAACGTGCATTTAGGACAAACCGTGTACATCGCTCTTCCTGGTGCCCGCGAGGGCCACCCAGCCCGCACGCGCGCCGCATGGGGCTATATCAAACCACGGAGCATAAACGTCCGCCACGGCTTCCGCCTGCCCGGCGAGGATTCCGGCCAGCACGATCGAGCCGCGCGGCTCGAGGCGGGCCGCAAAGCCGGCGGCCAGCTCGCACAACGGTCCCGCCAGGATGTTGGCAACCAACAGATCGGCCTGCGCGGGGAGGCGTGTCGGATCAGCGTGCGCACTCAGGCGCGCACCGACTCCGTTTGCAACCGCGTTTTCCGCCGTCGCCAGCAGCGCCTGCGGATCGATGTCGAAGGCGTCTACTCTTGCCGCGCCGAGCAAGGCCGCGGCGATGCCGAGCACGCCCGAGCCGCAGCCGTAATCGATGACCGTCATCCCCGGCCGCAGCCGCGCGTCGAGCCATTCCAGGCACAGGGCGGTGGTCGGATGCGTGCCGGTGCCGAAGGCGAGGCCCGGATCGAGCTGATCACGACGGCACCGGGCTCGTTCACCTGCTCATGGTTCGGGCACACCCACAGGCGAGCGCCGAAGCGCAGCGCGTGGAAATCGCGCAGCCACTCGCGCTCCCAGGCGCGATCGGCCAGCAGCTGTGATTCGACCCGGTCGGGCTCCAGCTCCAGCAGTTCGCGCAGCCGGCGCACCAGTTCCGGCGGCGTCCGCGTCGCCGGTATACAGCGCCTGCAGGCGCGTGGCGGGCCACAGCCGCACTTCACCGGGCGCGGGTTCGAGCACCGCGTCATCGCGCGAGTCGCTGAAGGTGATCGCCAGCGCGCCGAGTGCCAGGCAGGCCGCCTCGGCGCGCCCGGGATCGAGCCCGCGCAGCTCGAAGCTCAGCGCCAGGTAATCCACGCCTGCCGCTCCCGGCCTACTTCAGCCCGAGGCGCCGCTCGAGGTAGTGGATGTCGAGGCCGCCGGTCTGGAAGGCGGAGTGCGCGAGGATTTCCTGGTGCAGTGCCGTGTTGGTCTTGATGCCCTCGACCACCAGCTCGGCCAGCGCGTTGCGCATGCGCGCGATCGCGGTGTCGCGCGTGTCGCCGTGCGTGATGAGCTTGCCGATCATCGAATCGTAGTAGGGCGGCACGCTGTAGCCCGAATAGACGTGGCTGTCGACGCGCACGCCCGGGCCGCCCGGCGGATGCCACAGCTTGATCGGTCCGGGCGAGGGCATGAAGGTGCGCGGGTCCTCGGCGTTGAGCCGGCATTCGAGCGCATGGCCGCGGATCTCGATGTCATCCTGCTTGAACGGCAGTTTCTCGCCGGCCGCGATCTGCAGCTGAAGCTTCACCAGGTCGATGCCGGTCACCAGCTCGGTCACCGGGTGCTCGACCTGGATGCGCGTGTTCATCTCGATGAAGTAGAACTCGCCGTCCTGGTACAGGAATTCGAGCGTGCCGGCGCCGCGGTAATTCACGGCCCTGCAGGCGTCGACGCAGCGCTGCGCCCATCTTGGCGCGCTGCTTGTGGGTGATGCCGGGCGCGGGCGCCTCTTCCATGACCTTCTGGTGGCGCCGCTGCATCGAGCAATCGCGCTCGCCCAGGCTCACCACGTTGCCGTAGTTGTCGCCGATCATCTGGAACTCGATGTGGCGCGGCCGCTCGAGGAATTTCTCCATGTACACCTGGTCGTTGCCGAACGCGGCCGCCGCCTCCGAGCGCGTCACCGCGATCGAGCTGAGCAGCGCGCCCTCGGCGTGCACCACGCGCATGCCGCGCCCGCCGCCGCCGCCCGAGGCCTTGATGATCACCGGGTAGCCGATTTCGCGCGCGTTGCGCAGGTTCGCGCTGGTGTCATCGCCCGAGCGGTCCGCCGGAGCCCGGCACGCAGGGCACGCCGGCCTTGGTCATCAGGTTGATCGCCGAGACCTTGTCGCCCATCAGGCGGATGGTCTCGGCCTTGGGGCCGATCCAGGTGAAGCCGCTCTTCTCGACGCGCTCGGCGAAATCGGCGTTTTCGGACAGGAACCCGTAGCCGGGATGAATGGCGACCGAGTCGGTCACCTCGGCGGCGCTGATGATGGCCGGCATGTTGAGGTAGCTGTCGCGGCTGGGCGGCGGGCCGATGCACACCGACTCGTCGGCCAGCAGCACGTGCTTGAGGTTGGCGTCGGCGGTGGAATGCACGGCCACGGTCTTGATGCCGAGCTCGCGGCAGGCGCGCAGGATGCGCAGCGCGATTTCGCCGCGGTTGGCGATGACGATCTTGTCGAGCATGCAGGACGCGCTGCTATTCGATGATGAACAGGGGCTGGCCGAATTCGACCGGCTCGCCGTTCTTGACCAGCACGGCGCGCACGCGGCCGGCAAATTCCGATTCGATCTGGTTCATCATCTTCATGGCCTCGATGGTGCACAGCACCTGGCCGGGCTGCACTTCATCGCCGATCTCGACGAAGGGCTTGGCGCCCGGCGACGGCGCGCATAGAAGGTGCCGACCATCGGCGCGGTCACCATGTGTTCGCCGGCCCCTGCCGTGGGCGCCGCGGCCGGCACTTCCGCGGCGGCCTGGATGCTGCGGCGGACCGGGCCGAGGCCGAGGTGGGCGCCGCGGCCGCCGGCGAGCGGGTCACGGCCGGCGCCGGCAACGGGTTGGCGTACGAGCCGGCGGGGGCCTGGCGCGCGATGCGCACCGATTCCTCGCCTTCCCTGATCTCGATCTCGGCGACGCCCGATTCCTCGAGCAGTTCGATCAGCTTCTTTATTTTTCTGATGTCCATCGGTCGATGGGCTCCAGGGTACGGGTGCGTGCAAGTCAGGCGGCGAGCCGCGCGGCGGCGGCGCGCACCGCGAGCTCGTAGCCCACGGCGCCGAGGCCCACGATCGAGCCCACGGCGATGTCGGCGAAATAGGAGTGGTGGCGGAATTCCTCCCGCGCGGCGGTATTGGACAGGTGCACTTCGATGAACGGCAGCTTGACGCCCAGCAGCGCGTCGCGCAGCGCCACGCTGGTGTGGGTCAGGCCGCCCGGATTGAGGATCAGGAACGCGATGCCGTCGCGCGGGGCCTGCTGCACGAGCTTCGATGAGCACGTGCTCGGCGTTGCTCTGTGCGGCGC
The DNA here is from genome assembly GCA_963811485.1 of uncultured Gammaproteobacteria bacterium. Lineage (GTDB taxonomy): Bacteria > Pseudomonadota > Gammaproteobacteria > Steroidobacterales > Steroidobacteraceae > FEN-1191. Next base: position 138,111 of record CAWERO010000003.1, on the reverse strand, counting down.
GCAGTTCGTGGCCGAGCTCGGCGGCCAGTGCCTTGGCGCGCTGCTCGATCTCAGCGAGCGTTACCGAGCCATAGGTGTCCGGTTCACGGCTGCCAAGCAGATTGAGGTTCGGGCCGTTGAGCAGTAACAGTCGGGCCATGGGGTGCTGTGCCGCGGCGAGTCTTATCGTTAATTGCGGCGAATTTAGCCCAATCTGGATCAGATTGATATCCATTGTCGGCGAATCTGCGGCGATCCGCCGAAACCCAAGATCACCCCTATTGAACCAATAGAGAAACAAAAACGGCTAAGTTGCTGCAGATTGTTTCGCTCTATCCCGGCTCAACTTCCGCAGGGCCTCGGCAATCGATGCCTGGGCTTCGGCCAGTGTCTCGTTGCCGGCCTTGAGCAGCGCGCATGTGCGCAAGAATCGCATCGGCCTCGTCACGGTGCAGTTCGCCCACCTTTACGGCGACGATCCGGTTGTGCTCGTCGGCAAACACAGAGAAAGGCAGCAGCATCTCCATGCCGAATTTCTGCGCAGCCTCCAGCCCGTCGTCTTCGCCGACCAGCAGCGTGTACTTCAGCTGGGTGGTCTTGAGAAAACTTTGCACCGAATCGCGAAAGTCGACCGCAATGCCGACAATCTGCAGGCCATCGGCCCGGTAGGCGCCCTGCAGCGTGTTGAGCAGCGGAATCTCGCGCCGGCAGGGCTCGCACCAGGTGGCCCAGAAATTGAAGAGGCGCGGATGACCGGATCCTTCGCGCAGCGGATGCGGCGTGCCCGGCGAGATCGCTCAGGCGAATGTCGGGCACTTGCGCGGGAATCGACGGCGCCGGCAGGGCCACTGACGCGACCGGTGTCGCGCTCTGGTCGTGCCTCGGGCCTGAGGCCGGTGGCCGGGGCGAGCTCGTGACGATAGGCCAGGAATCCGACGGCCGCGCCGGCCAGCGCCGCGGCCGCCATCAGCCCAAGGGTGGCGCCTTTCAACGAGGTTCAGCCGCCCGGAGCCGTGGCCCGCGCCAGAACCATCGCGAACTCACCGGCTTTCATGTAGCCGACCACCCGGAAGTTACTGCGTTCGTGGCCGTCCTGCCGTAGAAGGCGATGGTCGGCGGGCCGAAGATGCCGAAGCGCTTGAGCAGCGCCTGGTCATCGGCGTTGTTGGCCGTGACGTCGGCGCGCAGCAGCGTCAGGTGCGTCAGCGCGTCGTGCACTTGCGGGTTCGAGAACGTGTAGCGCTCCATTTCCTTGCAGGACGCGCACCAGTCGGCATAGAAATCGAGCATCACCGCGCGGCCGCTGGCGGCCGCGGCGCTGCACCGCGCGATCGAGTTCGCTGAGATTGGCGACGCGCGTGAACGGCAGTTCGGCAGCGCTGTCGTCAGCCGGAGAGGCGAGCGGGCGCAGCGGATCGGTGTCGCCGCGCGCGGCGCCGACGCCCAGCAGCAGCGCGTACACTCCGGCGCCCAGCGCGATTGCGCGGCCCAATACGCGGCCGCTTACGCTTCCCTGGAGTCTCCATAACACGGCCACCACGGCCAGGAGCGGTACGGTGTAGAGCAGCATGCCGGCTCGATCGCTGACCAGGCGCGAGAGCATCCAGGCCGCTACGCCCAGCATCATCGCGCCAAACAGCTGCTTGACCGTGTCCATCCAGGCGCCGGCCCGGGGCAGGAGCTTGCCGGCCGAGGTGCCGATGACCAGCAGCGGTGCGCCCATGCCCATGCTCATCGCAAACAGTGCCACCGCGCCGCGCAGCACATCGCCACCCTGGCTGATCACCAGCAACGCGCCGACCAGCGCCGGGGCGACGCAGGCGGTGACGATCAGTGCCGACAGCGCACCCATGACCGCAACGCCGCCAAAGGTGCCGGCGCGCTGCGGTTGCTGCTGGCCGTGAGCCGCGTCTGGATCGCTGCCGGCATCTGCAGCGTGTAAAGGCCGAACATCGACATCGCCAGCGCGATGAACAGCGCCGCGAACAGCACGATGATCCAGGGTTGCTGGAAGACGGCCTGCACCTGCTGGCCCGCGGCGGCAAATGCCGCGCCCGCGATGGTATAGGTGAGCGCCATGCCGAGCACATAGGTGAGCGAGAGCGAGAAGGCGCGTCCCGTAGTGACGTTCGCGCCCTGGCCCGCGATCAGGCCGGAGAGGATCGGCACCATCGGCAGCATGCAGGGCGTGAAGGAGAGCAGCAGTCCCAGCCCGAAGAAGGTAGCAATGATCGGCCGCCATGCTCCCGGTGCGGATCAGCCGCGCCAGCCGGTCCTGTTCGGAAACGAAAGCCGTGCCGCCGCCCATGCCCGTGGCCGGGCCGGCCGCAGCGCCCGACAGAGCCGCCGCACTTGCGGCGGGGAACTTCAGCACGAACTGCTTCGTGATGGGCGGATAACACAGGCCTGCTTCGGCGCAGCCCTGGTAGGTCACGGCCAAAGCGAGTTCGGAGCCCGCCGCGGCGGTACGCGCCACGCCGCAGATGCGCGACGAGTTCGGTGTGGTAAACGACCTGCTTGCCGAAATACTCGTCATTCTTCGTGTCGCCGGCTGGCAGCTCCGGGCGCGCCCAGCGTCATCCGGGGCTGGTCGTGGCAAATTTCAGGCGTGCCTTATAGAGGTAATAGCCCGGTGCGATCGCCCAGCTCAGCCGCACTCGATCTGGGCCTGCAGCCGTGGCGGCGAGCCGGAAGGCCACGTCGGGGGCCAGAAAGCCGTCGCTTTTTGCACTGGCTTCCAGGAGCGAGCTGAGATTGCCAGGTGCATCTGCGGCCGGCAGCGCCGAGGGGTAGCTGCAAAACGCCAGGGTGGCCGCGATGAACAGCCTGGATAACAGTTGCGATGGCTTAACGGGCGCATTGCATGGAATCTAAAACTCAATAAATCAATGGGTTATGAATTGAAAGCCGGTTCCCGGAATCGTCCAGCATAGCTCTTGGGGGCGGTTTTCGTCATGTGATTGAAGTCTCACTACTTGAATCCTGAGAAATCGGCCGTATCATTAGCAGCCACCGAGGTAGAGTGCTAATACTCTCCATGATGGGTTCAATTATTAGATGCCGGCTAGCCGGTTGGTTCCAAACAAACGTTAAGGAGTTTGATCCATGAAGATTCGTCCTCTTCATGACCGCGTGATCGTGAAGCGTCTCGAAGAAGAGCGCACCTCACCAGGCGGCATCGTGATTCCGGACACTGCGGCCGAGAAGCCCGTGCAGGGCAAGGTCATGGCAGTGGGTAAGGGCAAGATCCTCGAGGACGGCAAAGTCCGCGCGCTCGACGTCAAGGTCGGCGACAAGATCCTGTTCGGCAAGTACAGCGGCACCGAAGTGAAAGTCGACGGTGACGACCTGGTGGTCATGCGTGAAGAAGACGTCATGGCCGTCATCGAAGGCAAGTAGAGGAAAGCACACATGGCAGCAAAAGAAGTACGTTTCGGCGACGACGCCCGCGCCCGCATGGTCCGGGGCGTGAACATCCTGGCGAACGCCGTCAAGGCGACGCTGGGCCCCAAGGGCCGCAATGCCGTGCTCGACAAGAGCTTCGGTGCCCCGACCATTACCAAGGACGGCGTCTCGGTCGCCAAGGAAATCGAGCTCAAGGACAAGTTCGAGAACATGGGCGCGCAGATGGTGAAGGAAGTCGCTTCCAACACCTCCGATGAGGCCGGCGACGGCACCACGACCGCGACCGTGCTCGCGCAGGCGATCATCCGCGAAGGCCTCAAGGCCGTGGCCTCGGGCCGCAACCCGATGGACATCAAGCGCGGCATCGACAAGGGCGTCACTGCGGCCATCGAAGAGCTGAAGAAGCTCTCCAAGCCCTGCAAGGACACCAAGGCGATCGCGCAGGTCGGCACGATTTCCGCCAACTCCGACGTCAGCATCGGCAAGACGATTGCAGAGGCGATGGAGAAAGTCGGCAAGGAAGGCGTAATCACGGTTGAAGAGGGTTCCGGTCTGGCCAATGAGCTCGACGTGGTCGAGGGCATGCAGTTCGACCGCGGCTACCTCTCGCCGTATTTCATCAACAACCAGGCGAGCCAGAGCACTGAGCTCGAGAAGCCCTACATCCTGCTGGTCGACAAGAAGATCTCGAACATCCGCGAGATGCTGCCGGTGCTGGAAGGCGTGGCGAAAGCCGGCCGTCCGCTGCTGGTGGTCGCCGAGGACGTCGAAGGCGAAGCGCTGGCGACCCTGGTCGTCAACAACATTCGCGGCATCCTCAAGGTCGCGGCGGTCAAGGCCCCCGGTTTCGGCGATCGCCGCAAGGCGATGCTGCAGGACATCGCGGTGCTGACCGGCGGCACGGTGATCTCCGATGAGGTTGGCCTGTCGCTCGAGAAGGCGACGCTGAACGACCTGGGCGAGGCCAAGAAGGTGCTGGTCGAGAAGGAAAACACCACGGTCATCGATGGCGCCGGCAAGGCCAGCGACATCAAGGCCCGCGTGGAATCCGTCCGCCAGCAGATCGAGGAAGCCACCAGCGACTACGACAAGGAGAAGCTCCAGGAGCGTGTCGCCAAGCTCTCCGGTGGCGTGGCGGTCATCAAGGTAGGCGCTGCCACCGAGATCGAGATGAAGGAAAAGAAGGCCCGCGTCGAAGACGCCCTGCACGCTACGCGTGCGGCGGTCGAGGAAGGCGTGGTGCCGGGCGGCGGCGTGGCGCTGATCCGCGCGCAGACGGTCGCTCGAGAAGCTCGAGGGTGCGAATGAGGACCAGACGGTCGGCATCGCCATCCTCAAGCGCGCCATCGAAGAGCCGCTCCGCCAGATCGTGGAAAACGCCGGCGAAGACGCCGCCGTGATCCTCAACCAGGTGAAGGCGGGCAAGGGCAGCTACGGCTACAACGCCGCCACGGGCGAGTTCGGCGACATGCTCGAAGAGGGCATCCTGGATCCGACCAAGGTGACGCGCCTGGCGCTGCAGAACGCGGCCTCCGTGGCCGGGCTGCTGCTGACGACCGAGGTGATGATCGCCGAGGCTCCGAAGGACGAGGAACATGCGCACGGCGGCGGCATGCCAGGCGGCGGCATGGGCGGCATGGGCGGCATGGACATGTAAGGTCGAAAGACTTTGCGGTTCGATCAAGAAGGCCCCGGGAGGCAACTCCCGGGGCCTTTATCTTTCGCGTCATGGTGGCCCAGCCCGAGTACCTGCTGCGCCACCTGGGCGTCCGCATCGCCGGTGGCGCAGGTCGGGCCGCCCCAATTGCCGTGCCCGCCGATTCAGTGGATCATAGTCGCCTGCGGCCCCCAGGCCGCCACCGTTCCGGGGTTATCGACCATGCGATCCAGTTCTTATCCAGCCGCAGTGCGTGCGGCCGTGTGCACTACTGTTGTCCTTGCGCTGGCCGGTTGCGGCGGTGGCGGGGGACCGGGCCAGGGCGGCATGCCGCCGCAGGCCGTCACCGTCGTGACCCTCAAGAACTCTGCGGTAGACCTGCAGCGTGAGCTGCCGGGCCTGGTGAGTGCGCGCCTGGTGGCGGAAGTGCGGCCACAGGTCGGCGGCATCGTCAAGCGTGTGCTGTTTACGGAAGGCAGCCGGGTGGCGGCGGGGCAGCAGCTCTATGAGCTTGACGACGCCGTCTATCGCGTCGCGCAGCGCAGCGCCGAGGCGGTGCGCATGAGCGCCGAGACCGCGCTCGAGACCGCACGCCGCAGCGCCGAGCGTGGCACGGAGCTGGTCAAGGCGCACATGATCAGCGTGCAGGACAACGATAACCTGCAATCAGCCCTGCATCGCGCCGAGGCCGACCTGGCCACCGCGCAGGCGGCTGCCGACAGTGCGCGCATCAATGTCGAGTACGCCCATATCAGCGCGCCGATCAGCGGCCGGATCGGCAAGTCGGCAGTCACGCAGGGTGCGCTGGTCGTGGCCAATCAGCCCGCGGCGCTGGCCACGGTGCAGCAGCTCGATACCGTCTACGTGGATCTCACCCAATCGAGCGGTGAGTGGCTGCAGCTGCAGCAGGAGCTGGCGGCCGGCGGCAAGAGCGGCGGCCACAGCGAAGTGAGCATTGCGCTTGAGGATGGCAGCGCCTATCCGTTGCCCGGGCGGCTGCAGTTCAGCGACGTCACGGTCGAGCCGGGTACGGGGAGCTTTTTGCTACGGGTGTTAGTGCCTAACCCGAAGGGCCTGCTCCTGCCCGGCATGTACGTGCACGCCACCATCAGCGAAGGCGTGCTGGAAAATGGCCTGCTGGCGCCGCAGCGTGGCATTACGCGCGACCCGAAGGGCAACGCGACGGCCATGGTGATCGGCAAGGACAACAAGGTGGAGCTGCGCAACGTGGCGACGGCGCGCGCGGTGGGCGATCAATGGCTCATCGCCGGCGGGCTGGCGCCCGGCGATCGCGTGATTGTCGAGGGCCTGCAGAAGATTCAGCCTGACATGGTCGTGCAGCCCGCGGAAGCGGGCGCGAAGTAGGCGGGAGAGCGCAGATGTCGCGTTTCTTCATCGACCGCCCGATCTTTGCCTGGGTGCTGGCGATCATGGTATCGCTCGGCGGCGTGCTCGCCATCCGGCGCCTGCCGCTGACGCCCTATCCGACCATCGCGCCGCCGTCGATCGTCATCTCGGCCTCCTACCCCGGCGCGGCCGCGAAAACCGTCGAAGACTCGGTGACGCAGATCATCGAACAGAACATGAGCGCGCTCGACGGGCTGATCTACACCTCCTCGAGCAGCAACTCCGACGGCTCACTGGACATTACGCTCACGTTTGCGAGCGGCACCAACCCCGATATCGCGCAGGTGCAGGTGCAGAACCGCCTGCAGGCGGTGGTGCCGCTGCTGCCGCAGATCGTCCAGCAGCAGGGCATCAGCGTCAACAAGATCATCAGCTCCTTTCTGCTCGGCATCGGCTTCTATTCCGAAGACGGCTCGCTGTCCGAAAACGACATGGCCGACTTCGCCACCAACAATGTTGCCGACGAGATCGCGCGGGTCGAGGGCGTGGGCGGCATCGAGAAATTCGGTGCTGGCTACGCCATGCGCATCTGGCTGGATCCGGACCGGCTGCGTGCCTACTCGCTCACGCCTGGCGATGCGGTCGCAGCGCTGCGCGCCCAGAACGCGCAGTTCTCGGTCGGGCAGCTCGGCGGCATGCCGCAGGTCGCAAACCAGCAGATCAACGCCACCGTGACCGCACGTGGCCGCCTGCATACCGCGGAGGAATTCGGCAACATTATCGTGCGCGGCTCGGCCAGCGGCGCGGTGCTGCGCCTGCGTGATGTGGCGCGCGTCGAGCTCGCCGCCGACCGATACAGCAGCTCGGTGGTGCACAACAAGCGCCCGTCGACCGGCTTCGGCGTCAAGCTGGCCTCCGGCGCCAATGCGCTGGCTACCGCCGATCGTGTCAAGGCGCGCCTGGCGCAGCTGCGCCCGCAATATCCGCGCAGCCTGCGGGATTTCATTCCCTTCGACACCACCCCCTACGTGCGCGTGTCGATCCACGAAGTGGTCAAGACGCTGCTTGAGGCCGTGCTGCTGGTGTTCCTGGTGATGTACGTGTTCCTGCAGAACCTGCGCGCTACGCTGATTCCCACCATTGCGGTGCCAGTGGTGCTGCTGGGCACCTTCCCCGTGCTGCTGCTGCTGGGCTTTTCGATCAACATGCTCACCATGTTCGCCGTGGTGCTGGCGATCGGCCTGCTGGTCGACGATGCCATCGTGGTGGTGGAAAACGTCGAGCGGCTGATGACCGAGGAGCAGCTGTCGCCGATCGAGGCGACACGTAAGTCGATGGGGCAGATCACCGGGGCGCTGGTGGGCATCGGCACCGTGCTCACCGCGGTGTTCATTCCGATGGCCTTTCTCGACGGCTCAACCGGGGTGATCTATCGGCAGTTCTCGGTGACGATCGTGGCGGCGATGGTTCTCTCGGTCATCGTAGCGCTGACCCTGACGCCGGCGCTGTGCGCCACGCTGCTCCGGCCGGTGGCCAAGGAACAGCACGGGCCCAGGGCGACAGCCTTCTTCGAATCTTTCAACCGCAATTACCAGCGCGCGCACAAGCGTTACCACAGCACGGTGGAGCGAATGCTCGGCCGCACCGGCCGCAACATGCTTATCTATGGCGGACTCGCGGCGCTGATGGGCCTGCTGTTCATCCGGCTGCCCACCTCGTTCCTGCCGGCCGAGGACCAGGGCTGGCTGATGGTGTTCGTGCAGACGCCGGTGGGCGCGACGGCGGTGCGCACCAACAAGGTGCTTGACCAGGTGCAGGATCATTTCCTGGCTGCCGAAAGCCAGCTCGCGGATTCGGTGTTCACCGTGCAGGGCTTCAGCTTCAGCGGCACGGGACAGAACTCAGGCATTGGTTTCATTTTGCTGAAGGACTGGGACCTGCGCCCACGCGCCGATCAGAGCGTCGCGGCGATTGTCGGCCGCGCCTGGGGCCCCTTCAGCCAGATCCAGGATGGCCTGGTGTATCCGATCGCGCCGCCCGCCGTTACTGAGCTCGGGACCTCGTCCGGGTTCGATTTCTTCCTCAAGGATGAGGCCGGCAACGGGCACGAGGCCCTGATTGGCGCGCGCAACCAGCTGCTCGGAATGCTCTCACAGGATCAGCGTCTCAACGGCGTGCGCCCGAATGGCTCCGAGGATTCGCCGCAATTTCGCCTCGATATCGACGCGGCGCGCGCCAGCGCGCTTGGCGTGACGATGGACGAGGTGAACGAGACGCTGGCGATCGCCTGGGGCGGGCGCTACATCGACGATTTCATCGATCGTGGCCGCGTCAAACGTGTCTACATGCAGGGTGACGCGCCGTATCGCATGAATCCCGAGGACTTCAATCGCTGGTACGTGCGCAGCACCGACGGCAAAATGGTGCCGGTTTCGGCGTTCACGACCGCGCACTGGGAATTCGGCGCGCCGCAATTGCAGCGTTACAACGGCGTGTCCGCGGTCAACATCAATGGTCAGGCCGCGCCGGGAGTCTCCTCTGGCGACGCGATGAAAATCGTCGAGGACACGGCTGGCCACCTGCCGCCGGGCTACCGCGTGGAGTTCACCGGCCAGTCATACCAGGAGCGCGCCGCCGGCGCGCAAACACCGATTCTCTACACCATGTCCGTGATTATCGTGTTCCTGGCGCTGGCGGCGCTCTACGAAAGCTGGGTGATGCCGATTCCGATCCTGCTGGCCGTACCGTTGGGAATAATCGGAGCGGTGTTTGCAACCGCATTGCGTGGACTGGAGCGTGATATTTACTTCCAGGTGGGCATGCTGACGACCATCGGGCTCGCCAGCAAGAACGCGATCCTGATCGTCGAATTCGCCAAGTTGAACCTCGACGCCGGGATGGGCCTGGTCGAGGCCACGCTGCACGCTGTCCACGACCGCCTGCGCCCGATCGTCATGACCTCGCTCGCCTTTGGCTTTGGCGTGCTGCCGATGGCGCTGGCTCACGGCGCCGGGGCTGGCGCGCAACACGCCATCGGCACGGGCATCTTTGGCGGCATGCTCGCAGGCACGATTTTCGGGGTGCTGTTCGTGCCGGTGCTGTTTGTGTTCGTCCAGCGCCTGCTGGGCCCCAGGGGCGCACGGAGCCAAGCCTAAAGATTGCCGGGTTCCTGCCGTTGGCCTGTCCAGAGCAACTGTTCTGGAGCGGCGCATGTACCCGATATCCTCGCCGGTCAGCGGCGGCCTTGCCAGCCTGATGAACCTCAGCGGTACGGCGACGGTGCCGGTCGCGCGCAACGCCGCGACCGGCAGCCAGGATGTGGCCACGACCGGCGTCGGTGTGCACCAAGCCGATGACGCACTGGGCATTGCAGCCGTGCCGGCCATGGTTTCGCAGATCCTCAGCGCCCTGCGCGCCAGCTTTTCGATCAATCCGACTTCGTCCCCAGCGGCGAACGCGCTCACTCCGGCAGAAAATGCCGACCAGAGCTTTACCTCAGCGCTCGCCCAGGCGGTGCAGGCGGGAGATGGTTCAGCGGCAGCGCTTGATGCCGTGCGCAATACGATTCTCCAGGCGCTGAATGACGTGTCCCAATTTCTGCTCGGAACGGGAACGGCTCCGGCCGATGTCAATGCCGCCGGTAGTTCACTGCAGGGCCGGCTCGAGTCGCTGATGTCGGGGCTGAGCGCCGGCGGCGCGGTCGCCGCGCAGGGCACACTGGTGCAAAAGGAAAAGGCGACGCTGCAGATCCGCACCGCGGAGGGCGACATCGTCACCCTCAGCCTTCGTGCCCGCAGCACCACCACGGCCAGCTTCGCCGCGGGCTCGGCCGCTGACGGCGGCGCCGTCGGCACGGCCAATGTAACGACCATTAACGGTGCGCGCCTGAGCATCGATGTGCAGGGCGATATCAATCCGGCCGAGGCGGCCGCGATCGGCGCTGTGCTCAAGCAGGTGGAGGCGCTGGCCAGCCAGTTCTTTGCCGGCGACGTCGCGCAGGCCTTCGCCAGCGCCGCAGCACTGAACGTCGACAGCAGCCAGCTGGCGTCGGTGGCGCTGCAGCTGCGCTTCAAGGAGAGCTTTAGTGCCGCGGCTGTCATGCAGTCCGTATCAGCTGCTCCGGCTGCCCCGGCCACGCCGGCTCCGGCCTCGCCGCCGGCGGACGCCAGCTCCCCGCCAGCTCCCGCAGTTGCGGCGCCGGCGACCGCTGACACTGCACCCGCGCCTGCGCCCGCTGACCCTGCCGCGGGGGGCGCGCCTGCGCCGACTATTGCTTCGGTGCTGCAGGATTTCCTCTCGCGCATGCTTGATTTCGCTCTGGCCGGGAGCGGTGACCAGACGGCCGTTTCCAGCGCCCACCTGCGCCTGCAATTGCTGCTGGCCGCGACGCGCACCATTTCGCTGCTGCGTGGCCCGGCGGATGGTGCAGTACCGAACGGTACGCCCACCAGCCCAACGAGCGCCCAGGCCGCGGTGGCCAAGCTCGGCTCGGTCGTCGACAGCCTGGGGAGCAGGCTCGCCTAAGCGCGCTGAAGCGGACAACTCCGGACCCGCGCGGCGCGGCGCTAGCTGTGCCCGGCACCGTGCGATGATGGCGTAATCGCCCGGCCCGCTCCGTGGCAAACTGGCGGGCCATGCTGAACTTCACCGACATCGCGGTACGCCGCGGCCCGCGCCTGCTGTTCTCCGGCGCCACCTTCAGCCTGTTTCGCGGGGAGAAGATCGGCATTACCGGCGAGAACGGCAGTGGCAAATCCACCCTGCTCGAGCTGGTGCGCGGCACGCTGCACGCCGATGGCGGCAGCTTCGAGATGCCCGGCAACCTGGTGATGGCGCATGTCTCGCAGGAGATCAACGCCACCGATCAACCGGCCATCGAATTCGTGCTCGACGGCGACGCCGAGCTGCGCGCGATCGAGGCGCAGATCGCGCTGGCGACGGAGCACGATGACGGTGCGCGGCTGGGCACGCTCTACGCGCGCTACGCGGAAGTGGGCGGGTACGATGCACGGGCGCGCGCCGCGCAGCTCATGCACGGCCTGGGGTTCGACCACACCGAGGACGAGCGCCCGATCCGCACTTTTTCGGGCGGCTGGCGGGTGCGCATCAACGTCGCCCGCGCGCTCATGTGCCGCTCAGATCTGCTGCTGCTCGACGAGCCCACCAACCACCTCGACATCGACGCGATCCTCTGGCTGGAGACCTGGCTGCGTGCCTATCCGGGTACGCTGCTGCTGATCGCCCATGACCGTGAATTTCTCGATCGAATCTGCAACCGCATCGTCAATATCGAACACGAGCAGGTGCATGCCTACCGCGGCAACTACTCGGCGTTCGAGACGCAGCGCGCTGCCGAACTGTCCGTGCAGGCCGCGCTGTACGCGCGCCAGCAGCGCGAGATCAAGCACATGGAATCGTTCGTGGAGCGCTTCCGCGCCCAGGCGACCAAGGCGCGCCAGGCGCAGAGCCGCCTCAAGGCGCTCGAGCGCATGCAGCGCATCGCCCCGGCACACGTGGATTCGGCCGCGTTCGAATTCGCGTTCGCCGAGCCGGCCAAATTGCCGCGGCCACTGCTGGCGATCGACGATCAGAGCGCAGGCTACGGTGAAGTTGCCTTGCTCCGCCACGTCAAATTCACGCTCATGCCCGGCGACCGGCTGGCGCTGCTCGGGCGCAACGGCGCCGGCAAGTCGACCTGCATGAAGCTGCTGGCCGGCGAGCTCAGGGCGCGTAGTGGCACGCGCACCGAGGCGCGCGACCTCAACATCGGCTATTTCGCGCAGCATCACCTCGAGCAGCTGGTGGCTGATGAATCGCCGCTCGAGAATTTGCGGCGCACCGGCGGCGCGCGCGCCAAGCGCGCAACCGAGGCCGAGTTGCGCGACTACCTGGCCACTTTCGGTTTCCGCGGCGGGCGCGTGTTCGAGGCGGTCGAGCCATTTTCCGGTGGCGAGAAAGCGCGCCTGGTGCTGGCGCTGGTCGCCTACCAGCGGCCCAATCTCCTGCTGCTCGATGAGCCGACCAATCACCTCGATCTCGAGATGCGCCAGGCGCTGGCGGTGGCGCTGCAGGAGTTCTCCGGCGCGGTGGTGCTGGTCTCGCACGACCGGCACCTGCTCAACACCGTCGCCGACGAACTGATCGTGGTCCACGATGGGCGCGCCGTGCCCTTCGATGGGGACCTGGACGACTACGCGCAGTGGCTCGCGACCGGCGGTCCGCTGCGCGCGATCAACGACGGCGCCGCGCTGCCCGCAGGCAGTCCGGCGCATGGCGGGTCCGCCGCCGCCGCTCCCGCCTCGGAGACCGCCGACCAGCGCCGCCAGCGGCGACGGGAAGAAGCGACTGAACGCGGTCGGCTTGCGCCGTTCCGCAGCGCCGTCCAGAAACTCGAACAGCAGCTCGAGAAGCTGGCGCAGGAACGCGCTGCGCTCGAACAGCAGCTGGCGGCTGGTGAGCTTTACCTGCCGGGCGCGCGCGCGCACTTGCAAGCGGCGCTCGACCGACAAGCTGAGCTGTTGCGGCTCAACACGCAGCTGGAGGCCGCCTGGCTCGAAGCAAGCAGTGCGCTGGAAGCGCAGGCGCACCCCGGTTAGTACCGGCGCGGAGTACAATTCGCGGATCCTCGCCCCTGTGCGAGTCGGCCAGATGAAGGCAATGATCGCAATATTGTGTATGACGCCGTTCGGCGTACCGGCGCAAGGCAGCGCCAGCTGGCAGCTCGCGATCCATGGCGGTGCCGGGGTCGTTGAGCCCGGCGCGCTGACCCCTGAAATGGACGCGGCTTACCGTACCGGCCTCAGCCGGGCGCTGGAGGCAGGCGCGACTGTACTGCGCGACGGCGGCGTCAGCCTCGATGCTGTCGAGGCGGCGGTGCGCTTGCTCGAGGACGACCCGCTGTTCAATGCCGGCAAGGGCGCGGTGTTCGCCGCCGGGGGCCACCACGAGCTCGACGCGTCCATCATGGATGGCAGCACGCGCAAGGCGGGCGCGGTCGCGAGCGTCACGCGCACGAAGCATCCGGTGAGCCTGGCGCGCGCGGTGATGGAGAATTCGAGGCATGTGATGCTGAGCGGGCCGGGAGCTGACGAGTACTCGCTGCAACAGGGGCTGGAGCAGGTGGACCCAGGCTACTTTCGCACCGAAGGGCGTTGGCAGCAGTACCTGCAATGGCGCGACACGCGTACCTCGTTGCTGGATCGCACGCATGCGTACGGCACCGTGGGCGCGGTGGCGCGCGATCGGGCCGGACACCTCGCGGCCGCCACCTCGACCGGCGGGCTCACCGGCAAGCGTTGGGGACGCGTGGGCGATTCGCCCATCATCGGTGCCGGCACTTACGCCGAAGACAAGCTTTGCGCGGTTTCGGCCACGGGCACTGGAGAATTTTTCATTCGCAGCTCTGCGGCGCGGCAGGTGCGCGATCGCATGGCCTGGCACCGTGAAGGCGTGCAGGCGGCGGCCAACAACACCATCAAGGATATCGCCAGTCTGGGGGGCGAAGGCGGGCTGATCGCGATCGACGCGCGTGGACGCGTCGCGTTTGCGTTGAACAGCCCCGGCATGTATCGCGGCAGCGTGAGTTCATCGGCGGCGGCGCGTACCGCAATCTACGCAGCGGAAAAATAGCCCGGCGGATTTCACCGGGCCCGGCGCTGATTGCGGCAATTGTCGCGGGGCGAAACGCCCAGGACTGTGCGCACTCCTGATCTCTAACTATATGAATATGATGGCTAAAGTGCCATGACCACCGGGATTTGCAAGAGCTCATAAATAGTTCACTTTACAAACCAATTCAATCACGTATTATGTGGGATATGGGTGATGTCGGACGCAAGTCTGGCATCGTCCAGATGTCGCGGAACAAGACCCCCCCGTTTCCGCGCAAAACCTTAGAGCCCCGCTTGCGGGGCTCTTTTTTTGCCCGCCGCATGTGCAGAGCCAATGCCGCGCGTGTGCCCATTTGCCCACTGAGCTGCGCGCTCCAGGCAACGCATTGACGTGGCCCGGCATTAGAATCGGCGCATGTCACGGGCAAGCGAAGCCGCGGAGCGCGCATTCACCTCGCTCGAGGAGCGCGCGCCGGCAACGGCCATGCTGCTGAAGAACGCGCCGGCAGAGCTGCTGCAGTCGGCCAGGCAGGTGTTTGCAGCCAGTGATTTCGTGGTCGATGCGCTGGCACGCGATGAGCAGCTGCTGTCGTCGCTGTTGAGTCAGGCATCACGGCGACTGGACGCGGCGCTGCCCTTGCCGTTGCTCGGCAATGAAGCGGAGTTCATGGCTGGGCTGCGCCGCTGGCGGCAGGCGGAGCTGACGCGCATTGCCTGGCGCGATCTGGCGGGCTGGGCAACGTTGCCCGAGACCCTGCTCGAGCTGAGCAAGGCCGCGGACGCGGCAATCTGCGCCGCGCAGGAATTCGCCTGGCGGCAGCTGGGCGAGCGGCACGGGGCACCCGACGCGGCCGGCGCGGCCGACGCGGAAGCCCAGCGGCTGATCGTGATAGCCATGGGCAAGCTGGGCGGGCAGGAACTCAACTTTTCCTCCGACATCGACCTGATCTTCCTGTTCGCAGCCCACGGCGAGACCAAAGGGCCGCGGCCGCTGGCGCACGAGGAATTCTTCCATCGGCTCGGGCAGCTGCTGATCCGCTATCTCGACGCGCCGACCGCCGAGGGGCGTGTGTTCCGGGTCGACATGCGCCTGCGGCCCTTCGGCGCCAGCGGGCCGCTGGTCGCCAGTACGGCCGCATTCGAAGAGTACCTGGAGCGCCAGGGGCGGGACTGGGAGCGCTACGCCTGGGTCAAGGGGCGCGCCGTGACCGGTGCCGGACTTTACGAGGCCGTATTTCGCGCCAGCGTGCAGCCGTTCGTGTACCGCCGCTATCTGGATTTTGGCGTGTTCGAAGCACTCCGCGACATGAAGGCGCTGATCGAGCGCGAAGTGGCACGACGCGATCTGCAGGACAACATCAAGCTCGGACCCGGCGGCATCCGCGAGATCGAATTCATCGTGCAGTCGCTCCAGCTGATCCGTGGCGGCAGCGAGCGCCGGCTGCAGAGCGCTTCGCTGCTGCAGACGCTCCCGCGGCTGGATGGCGCGCGGCTGCTGCCGGCCGGGGTAAGCGCCGAACTGGGCGCGGCCTATGATTTCCTGCGGCGGCTGGAGAACCGGCTGCAGATGTACGGCGACCAGCAGACGCACTCGCTCCCGACTGAGCCGCTGGCGCAGGCGCGGATTGCCGCGGCGATGAACTTTGCATCGTGGGACGAGCTGGCCGCCGCGCTCGCTGCGCACCGCCAGCGCGTTGCGGCACATTTTGCCGCGCTGGTGCAGACCGACGGCGCTGCGCGACCGCAGGCCGCACCGCTCGCGAGCCTGTTCGAGGGCGATGGTGTGCCAGCGGTGCTCGCGGCGCGGCTGGCGGAGCTGGGGTTTCCCGTCGCCGATGCGGGCGTCGCGGCGCAACTGCTGCAGGACCTGCAGGGTTCGACCTTGTTGCGGCGCCTGGACGAGTCAGGGCGGCGGCGCCTGCACTCGCTCCTCGGGCAGCTGCTCGCGGAAGTGGCGCCACTGGCGGATGCGCTCGCCGTGCTGCGCCGGCTGCTGCGCGTCATCGAAGCCATCGGCATGCGCTCGGCGTATTTTGCGCTGCTGCTCGAGAACGGCATCGCGCGCCACCGTCTGATCGAACTGGCGCGGCACGGGGATTTTCTGACCACGCAGATCGCCGCCTGGCCGCTGTTGCTCGATGAGCTCATCGATGAGCGCCTGTTCGAGCAGATCCCCGCGCGCGCGGAGCTGGCCAGTGAATTGGCCGCGCGGCTCGCCGATGTCGAGGCGGGCGATGAGGAGGAGCTGGTGGCGCAGTTGCGCACCTTCCAGCGCGCGGCGCTGTTTCGCGTGGCCGTGGCCGACCTGTCGCGCTCGCTCCCGCTCATGGTGGTGAGCGACCGGCTGACGGAAATCGCCGAGCTGATTGTCGAGCAGACGCTGAAGATCAGCTGGGACTTTGTCACCGCGCAGTACGGCACGCCGATGTGCGGCAGCGGGACTGGGCGGCGGCAAGTGCGCATCTGCGCGATCGGCTACGGCAAGCTCGGCGGCATCGAGCTCAGCTACAGTTCGGATCTCGATCTGGTGTTCCTGCACGATTCCACCGGTGAGCGCCAGGAAACCGAGGGCGCGCGCAGTGTGGACAACCAGGTGTTCTTCGTGCGCTTCGTGCAGCGCATGGTGCACACACTGACGGTACACTCGGCCGCCGGGCGGCTTTACGAGGTGGACATGCGCCTGCGCCCCAGCGGCAAGGGCGGCATGCTGATTACCAGCATTGAGGCCTTCGAGGAGTACCAGCGGCGCGACGCCTGGACCTGGGAGCATCAGGCGCTGTTGCACGCCCGCGCCGTGTGCGGCGATGCGGGCCTGCAGGAACGCTTCACGGCGCTGCGCGCGCGGGTGCTGGAACAGGCAGTGCGCCGCGACACGCTGCGCGAGGAAGTGCAGCGGATGCGCGCGCGCATGCGCACGGAGCTGTCGGCCGCAAAGCCCGGCGAAATCGATCTCAAGCAGGATCCGGGCGGTATCGCCGACATCGAGTTCCTGGCGCAATACTGGGCCCTGCGCTGGGCGGCTGACTACCCGCCGGTCGGCTGGTACGCCGATACCATCCGCGAGCTCGAATCGGTGGCGTCCGCGGCCCTGGTGCCGCAGGCGACGGTTGACGTGCTGACCGGGGCCTATCGCAAGTACCGGGAGCGCATTCACCACCGCGCCATCGCCGGGCTGGACGCCGCGGTGACGGCGGGCGAATTCGCCGCCGAGCGGGCGGCCGTCAGCGCGATCTGGAAGCAGGCAATGGAGGTATAATGGCGCCATGAAGGCATCCAGCGCGCCGCAACCGGCCAACACCCAAAACCACTACGAAGTCACCGTCAAGGACCTGCCGCTCTCGTGCCCGAGCGGGGCCATGGCGCTGTGGAATTCGCACCCGCGCGTCTACCTGGCCATAGAGCCGACGGGCTGGGCGAAGTGCGGCTACTGCGGCGCCGAGTACACGCTCAAGCGCTAGCCTGAGCAGAGCTTCCCTACAGGTAGGGCCGGTACGATTTTTCCTCGACCAGCGCCGAGCCAAGCCGGGTGTTGATGCGCTTCTTGATCGCCGCGCGCTCATCGTTGTTGAAGTACACCGCGCGCGCCAGTTCGATGAAACCCGCGTCGAAGCGTTTTTCGGCTTCCTGATCGCGCAGCCGGTCTTCGACGTCCCACAGTCGCCCGTTCACTTCCTCCAGCTCGCGCTCTTCGCCAGCGAGATCCACGCCGGACGGCACCGCAGCGGCCCAGGTCTGCTCCAGCAATTGCAGTTCGTGGCGGACGTTGGCGAGCTTCGCCGCGTCGCTCATGCGCGCCGACTTGATACGCAGGATCGTGATCTTGTCGAGCAGCTCGCCCGGGGATATCGGCACGCGTATGTCTTGCATCGGACTATCGTAACAGGGCCGAGGCCAGCAGTTCATCGAGCCGCGCGCATACCGCCTCAGTCTCCACCAGGTCCATGGCGCCGGGCTCCTCGATGGTCGCGTTCCAGGGCAGCTCGCTCGCCGGACGGCCGCGGAATTTCAGCGCCGCTTCGGCGTAGCGATCGACACACCATTGGCGCGACAGGTATGGGCCGCTGCGCGCGCTGCGGGTGGTGGCGCCGATGCCGATCACCGGCGTGCCCACCATGGTGGCCATATGCGCGGGGCCCGAGTCGGGCGCCAGCAGCACGCTCGCGCGGGCGAGCAGCGCCAGGAGCTGTGGGAGCGTGTCGCTGCCGATGATATTGCGCACTGGCACGGAGACGCTGCGCTCGATCGCCGCGCCCATGCTGCGTTCGTAGTCGTTGGGGCTGCCGCACAACAGCACCTGCAGCCCGTGCCGGCGCACCGCGTGGTCGATCACGGCCGCGTAGCGCTCGATGCGCCAATTGCGGGCGCGGCGGCTCGAGCAGGCGCTGACGATCAGCGTGCGCTGTCCATCCGGAATCTGCTGCCGCGCCCACTGCTGTGCGGCGGCCGGTACCGGCAAATTCCACTCGAGTCGGCGTGCGCGGATCCCGAGTGCATCGGTGAACCCGAACAAGCTGTCGAGCACGTGTTCGTTGCCGCGCGGCGCAATCTGCCGGTTGGTGAATAGCCATTGCAGCTCGCGCGCGCGGGCGCGATCGAACCCGAGCCGCAGCGGCGCGCGAATCAGGGTCGAATACAGGCTGGCGCGCAGCGCGTATTGCATGTGCAGCAGCACGTCGAATTGCCGTCCGCGCAGTGCGCGCAGGAGCGCCAGCGCACCGGCACGCAGGGATCGCTTGTCGATGGTGATAAACTCGACCCCGGGGAGCAGGCTGAGGAGCCGCGCCTCGGCGCGGCCGATTACCCAGGTGATCGCGGTGCCGGGCCAGGCGTGCTGGATGGTCCTGACGATCGGCACGACGTGGGTCGTGTCGCCAATGGCCGAGAGGCGCAGGATGCACACGGATCGCGGCGGCGCGACGGCATCACTCATGCAGGAACCGGGGGGACATTGTCTCGTTTGAACTTCATGGCCGTCGGTCCCGAGATCCGCATCCAGGAATTCACTGGCGGCGCGATGCTATATGACAGCTCCCGCGCCGGCAATGCGGTGCCGGAGTGGCTTGACGCCTCCTGGTGGGCGGCACGCGGCGCGGTCAGCGCCATCGCCGAAGGCCGCGGCTCGGCCGTGCTGATCGCGGCCGACGGCCGGAACCTGGTGCTGCGCCATTACCGCCGCGGCGGCCTCAGTGGCGCGCGTCTCCCCCGACCGCTATTGGTGGCGCAGCGCCGAGCGCACGCGTTCGTTCCGCGAGTGGCATCTCCTCTATCACATGCAGCGCGCGGGGCTCCCGGTGCCGATGCCGATCGCCGCAGGGTACCGTCGCGCCGGCCGCAGCTACAGCGCCGACCTGCTGGTGCAGCGCATCCCGGGCGCCCGCTCCCTGGCCGCAGCCATCCGCTCGGGGCCGGTGCCGCTGCCCACCTGGATGGCCATCGGCCGGTGTCTGCGCCATTTCCATGCGCGCGGGATCTGCCATGCGGATCTCAATGCCCATAATATTCTGCTCGGCCCGGGCGACAGCGACGTATGGGTGATCGATTTCGACCGCGGCACGCTGCGTGCGCCGGGCTGGTGGAGCGACGCCAACCTGGTTCGGCTCCAGCGCTCGCTGCAGAAGGTCAGCTTCGGCCTGGGCGCCGAACACTACACGGCCGCTGACTGGCAGCTGCTGCTCGACAGCTACCTGGCCGCCGGCATCGAACTGCAGCAGCTCCCGGCCATAAGTGTGAACAGGCCCTAGCCGTGCGTCGGCTCTACACGCTGCTGGTTGCGCTGGCCTTGCCGTTCGCGAGTCTGGTGGTGCTGTGGCGGGGACTGCGCGAGCGCAATTACTGGCGCGGCTGGGGCGAACGCTTTGGCCGCGCAGTGGCGCTCCCGGGCGAGGGCGCGGGGCCTGTGGGTGCATGCGGTATCCGTCGGGGAGGTGCAGGCCGCCGCCAGCCTGGTGGCCGCCCTCCGCCGTGAGTGGCCTGCCCTGCCGGTCGCGGTGACGAGCGCTACGCCTGCGGGACGCGCGCGGGCCCGCGCCGCCTTCGACGCCAGTGTCGCCGTGTGCTACGCGCCCTACGATCTGCCGTGGTGTGTAGCGCGGCGCGCTGCGCCGGCTGCGTCCCGCATTGCTGGTGATCATGGAGACCGAGCTGTGGCCGAACCTGCTGGCCGAGTGCGCAGAGGCCGGCGTGCCGGTACTGATCGCGAGTGCGCGCCTGTCGCCGCGCAGCGCGGCGCGCTGGTCGCGATTTGCCAACCTGTTGCAGCCGGCCTTGCGCCGCGCCGTGGCGGTGGCGGCGCAGTCCGCCGCCGACGCCGCGCCGCTTCGAGGCGCTTGGGCGTGGCCGCCGGGCAGCTGCGCGTCTGCGGCAACATCAAGTTCGACCGGCAGCCGGCGCCCGGCGTGCGTGAGCGTGGCGCTGGCGCTGCGCGCCCGCTATGCCGCCGGCGCGGCCGATGTGGGTGGCCGGCAGTACGCACGCGGGCGAAGAGCAAGCGGCGCTGGTGGCGCACGATGCCGTCCGTGGCTCCAGCGCCGATGCCCTGCTGGTGCTGGCTCCGCGGCATCGTCCGCGCTTTGACGAGGTCGCGGCGCTGCTCGAACGCAGTGGGCTCGCGCTGGTGGCGCCACAGTACGGCGAACGCCGGCGCGGCCGCCAGCATCGATGGTGCGGCCAGTGCGGCCAGTGCGGCGGTGCTGCTGCTCGACACTATCGGCGAGCTGGAGAATTTCTACGCGGCTGCCGACGTGGCCTTCGTCGGCGGTAGCCTGGCGCCGATCGGCGGCCACAACCTGCTCGAGCCGGCCGTGCTCGGAGTGGCCACGCTCGCCGGTCCCTCGCAGGGCAATGCGCCGGACGTGGCGCGTGCTCCTGAGCGCAAGCGGTGGGCTGCGAATCGTTGCACGACGGCGCCGGGCTCGGCGCGGCGCTGATTGCGCTGCTGGGGGACGAGGCGGCGCGCGCACGCATGGCGCGCGGCGGCGCAGGACGCGATTGCGGCCAATCGCGGCGCGATGGAGCGCGTGCTCGAGCTCGTCAGGGAGCGGCTGGCGCGGCCGCCGGCTCTGCCGCCGGCGCCGGCTCGGTAGGCATGCCTTCGGTGGGTGCGGGGGGCGGCTCCGCCAGCCAGCCGTTGATCTGCGCAATCGTCGCGCGATCGAGATTTCCGGCCGCCAGGCGCAGCGCGATGATGTTGTTCAGGTAGCCATACTTCGCCTGGGCGTAGTTGGTCTGCGCCTGCACCAGCTGCTGGCGGGCCGTGAGCACGTCGATCGCGGTCTTGGTGCCGACCTCATAGCCCGCCTCGGTGGCCTGCAGCGAGATCTGGTTCGACTCCACCGCCTGCTTGAGCGCGCCGACCTGCGCGATCTGGCTGATCACGCCCTGGTAGGAGTCGCGCGCCAGCTGCTCGGTCTGGCGCAGGCTGCGCTCGTAGCCGGACTTGCTGGCGTTCCAGAGGTAATGGGTCTGGCGCACGCGCGACTGCGTCGCGCCGGCGCTGAACAGCGGCACCGTCACGCCGACCGACCAGACGATGTCCTTGGTGTTGGTGGCAAAGCCGGTCAACGGATTGGGGACGTTGGTCGTATTGGAGTTGGTCAGGTCCCAGGAGCGTGTGGCCGACGCGTTGATCTGCGGCAGGTGACCGCCGATCGCG
This sequence comes from uncultured Gammaproteobacteria bacterium, assembly GCA_963811485.1. GTDB lineage: Bacteria > Pseudomonadota > Gammaproteobacteria > Steroidobacterales > Steroidobacteraceae > FEN-1191. Next base: position 116,462 of record CAWERO010000003.1, on the reverse strand, counting down.
GTGAGGTAGTCGTCGTGCGCGATGTCGGCCGCCAAGCGGCTGGCCACCAGGCTCGCGTTCTGGCTCAGCGCGGTCGTGACCCAGGCGTCTTCGCTGGCGGGGTCGGGCGCCAGCAGCGGCATGCCATCGCCCGGCGTCCGACAGCTGGCGGTATTTCTCGCCGGTCAGTGCGCGCAGCTGCTCCTCGCGCGCTGGCCTGGGCGCGCTTGGCGGCGATCACGGCCGCGGCGCCGCTGTCGCGCGCGGCGCGCGCGATCTGCACATCCGTGATCGCGATCAGGCCGACGTCATAGCGCCGTTCCGCCTGTTCGAGCTGGCGCGTTACCGAGCGCAGCGCGCTCTCCTGTGCGGCCAGCGTGTCCTGCGCGCCGAGTACGCCGAAATACACCTGCGCGACCCGGGCGATCAGGTCTTCGCGGCGCCGCCTGGTAGTCGGCCTCGCCCTGGGCCACGGTGCTGCTGGCCTGCTTGAGCGCCACCCAGCTGTCCCAGGAAAACAGGTTGACCTGCAGGTTGAGATTGCCGAGCGCAGGCGTGCTCTGCCGCTGGCTGGCGACGCCTGACCAGTTCTTGCTGGCATTGGCGTTGAGCGGCAGCATGTTGAGTATCGCCTGGGTGCGCGTCTCGCGGCTGGCCATGTGCAGGGCTTCGGCCTGCTGCATGGTCGGATCGGCCGACGAGCGCATGGTCGTAGACGGTCTGCAGGTCTTCGGCGCCGGCCGCGCTGGCGGCGCAGGTCAGGGCAAGGGCAATGATCCAGTGGCGATTCATGCGCAATACATCCGTTTGTGGTTCGTTAATTTTCAGTTCAAGAGGCGAGCTCAGCCGATGTCCAGGCTCGGGTCGATCTCGCGCGCCCAGGCCTCGATGCCGCCCTGCAGGTTGCTCACCCGGCCAAAGCCGCGCGCCGCCAGAAACTCTGCCGCCCGCTGGCTGCGTCCGCCCACCCTGCACATCACAATGATCTTCGCGGTCGCGTCAAGTTCCTCCAGCCGGGACGGAATTTCGTGCAGCGGGATGCGCAGGCTCCCGGGGAGGCTGGCCTGTGCCACCTCCCAGGGTTCGCGCACGTCGAGCAGGCAGAACTCATGGCGAGCGTCCATCATGGCCTTTAACCCGGCAGGGTCGATCTGGGTTACAGCCGGCATGGTCAAAAATCGAATAATGACCGGGCGGGCACGTTCTCCAGCGCCTCGAGGCTGGTCTCGAACAGCACGCGCGAGCTGAATTCGGCCGGCCCCAGCCGGCGCACCAGCCGGGCCTGCATGACCGGACCGGTCCCCACCACCACGAACAGCCGGCCGCCGTACTTGAGGGCGCGCTCGAAGCGCGGCTCGTAGATCGGCAGTGAGGCGGTGAGCACGATGGCGTCGTAGGCGGTCTCGCTCATCAGTGCGGCGCCATCGGCGGTGGTGACCTCGACGCCGTGCGGCGCCCGCTGCGTGCAGATTGGCGCGCGCCGCGGCGGCGATCTCGGCATGCAGCTCGAGTGATTGCACGCGCGCCGCCCAGCGCCGCCAGGCAGGCGGAGAGGTAGCCCGAGCCGGTGCCGATTTCCAGCACCTGTTCGCCCTGGCGGAGTCCGAGTGACTGCAGCATGCGGCCCGCCAGCATCGGCGTCAGCATGTGTTTGCCGCCAGCGAGCGGCAAGGCGCAGTCCGCGTAGGCGAGCGAACGCCAGGCAGCGGGCACGAAGGGCTCGCGCGGCACCGTCTGCATCGCCTCGAGCGTGCGCGTGTCGAACACCTCCCAGGTCCGCACCTGCTGGGAGATCATCTGTTCGCGCTCTGCTGGTGCGTTTGGCATCGTGGTCACAATCATAGCAAGGTTAACTTAATTCGCGGCCTGCGCCGCCGGTTCGCGGGCGCCGCGCGGTGGGCGCGAAAGCCGCTGCTGCCAGGGGCGACAAAGTGATCATCATATGGTGAATTCGCCCTCCGGTGCGACCACCCGCTGGGCTATGCTGCGGGCATCAATTGCCGGCGCACTCCGCAGCGGCGGCGCGCCTGGATACCACTAGAGGGAACTGCAGCGCTTCATGTCGATTCTGGCTTTATTTTGCCTGTTGTTTGCGTTGCTGGCGATGGCACTGATGGTGCTGTATTCGATGCAGCGCCGCCACCGTGCCGCGCTGGATGAATTGGCGCGCCAGCTCCACCGCATCGCCGTCGGCGGCTCGCTTCGTGGGCGGGTCGAGCTGGCCACCGATCAGCGCGAACTCGCGGCGCTGGTGAGCGTAGTCAACCATCTGCTCACGCGCGCCGCCAGCGCGGCGCCCGAATCGCTCCCGGCGCCGCCCGCGGCGGTGGGCGAGCTCGGTGATCGCCTGCATGAAGCCGTGCTGATCCACGCCAGCCGCGGCATCCTGTACGCCAATCCGCAGTTCGCGGCGCTGATCGGTGCCCAGCCGGCCGACCTGATCGGGCGGCGGCTCGAGGACCTGGTGCCTCCGGAGTACACCGAACTGGTCGCTTTGAACATTCGCCACCGCCTGGCTGGAGAGGCGGCCGCCGCGCGCTATGAAGTCGACCTGCTCGGCCTCCAGGGCCAGCTGTCACGGCTTGAGCTCAGCGCCTGGCCGGTCAATCATGAAGGCCAGCGCGCGCTGCTGATCGTGGGCGTGGAAGTACTGCCGACGCAGACCGTGGGCACATTGGGCGCGCCCGCCGCCGGGCGCTCGCGCACGCGGGCGGCGCTGGAATCGATGCCCGGCGCCGTGGTGACCGTCGATCTGAAATGCCGGGTCGACTACCTGAACCCGGCCGCTGCGTTGCTGCTGGGCGTGGCCGCCGACGCGGCGCGGGACATGACCCTCGAACAGCTGGCGCACAATGCAAACGAAGCCGATCGCAAGTTGTTCGCCGAACCTGTGCAGCAGGCGCTGTCGGCGGGTACGCCGGTCAACCTCAGCCGCCGGCCGCTGGTGCTGGGCCAGGACGCCGCCGAGCGCATGGTCGAGGTGACCGCGGCGCCGCTGCGCGACGAAGTCGGCGACGTCACGGGTGCGGTGCTGTTGCTGCACGATGTCACCGAATCGCGCGGACTGACGCGGCAGATTTCCTATCAGGCCGCGCATGACGCGCTCACCGGTCTGGTGAACCGCCGCGAGTTCGAGCGGCGGCTCCAGGAGGCGGTCGAGGCCGCGCATCACGGTGAAGCCAATCACGTGCTGTGCTACCTCGATCTGGACCGTTTCAAGGTGATCAACGACAGCAGCGGCCATCAGGCCGGCGACAGCCTGCTGCGCGAGATCGCCAAGCTGGTGCGCGGCGGAGTACGCGATTCGGACACCGTCGGGCGCCTGGGTGGCGACGAATTCGGCATGCTGCTGATGGGTTGCCCGCTCGACAAGGCGCGGCAGATTGCCGATGAAGTCTGCCGCCGGGTCTCCGAGCACCGCTTCGTATGGCGCGATCGCATCTTCAATGTCGGCGCCAGCATCGGACTGGTGGAAATATCCAAGGAGACGGCCACCATCGAGGAAGTGCTCGCCGCCGCCGATTCGGCCTGTTACCAGGCAAAACGCCAGGGCGGGCATGTCACGGTCTACTCGGCGCGCGATGAGGTCCGCGCGCGCCAGAGCGGCGAGATTCAATGGCTCCAGCTGCTGCAGAGCGCGCTCAAGGATCATCGCTTCGAGCTTTACTGCCAGCCTATCGTCGCGGCCTATGGTGACGGCGATGCCGGACCGGCGATGGAAGTGCTGGTGCGGCTGCGCAATGATGCCGGCGAGCAGGTGTCGCCGACGGAATTCCTGCAGGCCGCGGAACGTTACCGGCTGATGGGGCTGATCGACCGGCAGATCGTCCAGACCACTTTCGATGCGTTGGGACGCGGCGCTATAGCGCTGCCGCCCAATCGCAGCATCGGTATCAACATATCGGGGCAGACGCTCGCCGACGTGCAATTCCTGGAATTCGTGGTGGAATGCTTCGACGCCACCGGCGCCAGTCCAGCCCAGGTGTGCTTCGAGATTGCCGAGAGCGCGGTGATCGCCAACCTGGAATGCGCGCGCCGCTTCATCGGCGTGCTGCACGGCATGGGCTGCCGCTTCGCGCTCGACGATTTCGGCAGCGGTCTCGGTTCGTTCTCGAACCTGAAGCTCCTGGCCGTTGATTTCCTGAAGATCGACGGGTCGTTCATGCGCAACCTGGCGCGCGATACGGTCAATCAGGCGATGGTCACGGCGATGATCAAGCTGGCGCGCACGCTTAATTTCAAGGTGATCGCCGAGCAGGTCGAGGACGAAGCCTCGCTCGATGCGGCCCGCGCGATCGGCGTCGATTACCTGCAGGGCTACGCACTGGGCCGGCCCGCCCCGCTGCCGATTGCTGCCTGAGGCGCTGGCGCCTGATCAGGGTGCGCTCGAGTAGAGCTCGCTATTCCTGACGAACGCGTCGAGAAATCGACGCATCACGCGCAGCTGTGTGCGGTGCTCGGCGAGGGCCGCGAGTTTCCCGTTCACCTGCTGGTCCGTCAGCGGCAGCTCCTGCCACGCGAGCTCTGCCATGCGTGGCGGCGGCCGCTGGGGCAGCTCGCGGTGCAGTCCGCGCGGCGCGGGCCATTGATGACCGCCGTGCACGACCCAGTAATACAGCCTGGCCTTGGGCGCCCGATCGCGAATCAGCTCCAGCGCCAGGGCGCCGCTCGCGGCGTGATCCGGATGCCGGTCCTGCGGCGCCGCGGCCAGCACGATGGTTGGTGCGAACCGATCGAAGACTTCCTTGAGGTTCGCACGCAGGGCGGCGCCGGTGTAGGCGCTGCCCGGATGCAGGGCCTCCGGCGTAAGGAACTGCACTGACGCCCGTATAACGCGAGCGCCGTGCCGCGGCCGACGGGCTGTGCAGCAGTGCCTGTGTGTCGCGGTCCGGAAATCCAAGCAGGTACTGGTGCGCGCGCGCGACCCCGAGCCGATCCGCCGCCGCGTGCGCCTCGGCAATGCGCCGCACACCCAGTTTCTCCAGCCCGGCGCCTTTCGGGCGCAGCGTGCGTTCGGTGACGATGGCGTCGATCTCGAAACTGTCGCCCGCCGTGATCCACACCACGCGCGACCGCGGCTCCGGCCGCCACGGCCTGCTGCAGATAGCCGCCGCAGCACAGCGTCTCGTCGTCCGGGTGCGGTGCGATGACCAGGACGCGATCGGTGCCACGGGGCGGGGGCATCGACGGGAAGTGCAGCGGAGCGCGGGGGTAGGCGGCACCACTCGCCAGCGCCAGCGTCAGCAGCCAGCAGTTGCACCGGGCTCGTGCCCACCGCTGTGAGTCGCCGATGTCCTGGGTCGCTGGTGGGAGCATCGCGTACGCCATGCCGCCCATTCTAGCTGGCCTCAGGTACGCTCCCGCTCGAGCAGTGTGCGCTTGCGCTCGATACCCCAGCGGTATCCGGACAAGCGCACCATCGTTGCGTACCACGCGATGACAGGGAATCGCGACGGCGAGGCATTGGCGGCGCATGCCTGCGCGACCGCGCGCGCCGCTCTGCGGCGCGCCGATGCGCCGGGCGATTTCGGCGTAGCTGGTGGTGGCGCCGACCGGAATTTTCCGCAGCGCCTGCCAGACCCGCTGCTGGAAGACCGTGCCGCGCACGTCGAGCGGCAGCTTGAGGCCGATCGCCGGTGCGTCGACAAAACGCACCACGGCGGCCACGCAGCGCTCGAAGCGCGCGTCGCCGCCCAGCAGCTCGCGCGCTGGAAAGCGCTCCTGCAGATCGCGCCGGAGCGCTTCCGGATCATCGCCGAGCAGGATGGCGCAGATGCCCCTGGCGCTCTGCGCGACCAGCACCGAGCCCAGCGAGCAGGCGCCGCTGGCAAAGCGGATCTCGGTGTTGGCGCCGCCAGCGCGGAATGCGCGCGGCGTCATGCCGAGCACCTCATTTGCGGTCGCGTAAAACCGCCCGCCGGAATTGAAGCCGGCGTCGAGGATCGCCCGGGTGACGGTGCCCGGCGCGCCGCAGTTCCCCGCGCACACGGCGCGTGCGGTGGGCGAGGGCGTAGGCTCTGGGACTGACACCGACCGTGGCCTTGAACACCCGGTGAAAGTGGTACTGGCTCATGCCCGCCTGGCGTGCGAGCGCAGCGAGGCCCGGCAGTTCGGCCGCCGCCTCGATGTAGCGGCAGATGCCCGCCATGGCCGCGGCGCGTACCTCGGCCAGCGAGGCCTGGCGCGGCTTGCAGCGCTTGCAGGCGCGGAACCCGGCTGCCTCGGCCGCCTCGCAGCTGGCGTGGAAGGCCACATTCTCCGGCCTGGCGCGACGCGAGGGGCAGGAGGGCCGGCAGTACACGCCGGTCGAGCGCACCGAGTAGACGAAGCGGCCATCCTGGGAGGCATCGCGTGCCGTGATGGCGGCCCAACGCGCGTCGCGCCGGTTCATCGTGGTCATCGTCAAGGCTTGCGGTTCGTTCATGGCTGCGAACTCTAGCCCAGGGCGCGGGGCTGTACACCCCGGGTCTTGCTCCCGAATCAGCGGCCGGCCGCGACCCGCGCGGCCGCCCTGGCATCGGGGATCCGCGCCCGTCCCCGCAGGCAGATCAGCACTCCGATGGCAAAGACCAGGATGCAGCCGCCCGCTCCCTTGATGAGAAACAGCGTGGGGTGGGCGCTGCCGGCGGGCGGAATCAGCGATACGACGGTGGCGAAGGTCGTGGCCGTCACACCCACTGCGGCGACGATGCAGCCGACTACCGGCCCGCCAGGGACCAGGGAAATGCCTTCGTCGGCGCCGCCCGCGCGCCAGCGCAGGACCGGCAGGGCGGCAAAAATATAGACCCAGACCGCGCAGTTCAGCGCCGCCGTCATGTCGATCAGCAACAGGTAGGCTTCGTGGATCGTCGAGCCGGAAATGGCTCCCAGCAGGACCACCGAGGTCGCCGCGGCCTGCACCAGCAGTGCCACATGCGGCGTACCGTAGCGCGGATGGATCGCCCCCAGGCGTCCCGGCAGGTAGCGAGCGAGCCCCATCACGAACGGGAGCCGTGCCGTGCCGGTGATCCAGGCGCCCAGGCCTCCGGCGCTGGTCAGGGCAAGCAGTGCGGCGGCGACCATGCCGAACATGCGGCATGCCGATGCGCTGGCCCGTGGCCTCCATGGCCGCGGGAATGCCGCTGATCACCCCGATCTGGTCCCGTCGGCAAGGCCACCAGGAGCGAGATCGTGCCGGCAACGTAGATGAGTGGTGATCACCACTCCGGAGATGAGAATCGCACGACGGATGGAGCGCGCGGAATTGCTGATCTCATCACCGAGTATCGGCCCGAGTTCGAGGCCCACGAAGGCCAGGATCAGAATCGCGAAGGTATTGAGCGTCGGCGCTGACCCGAAATCCGGCGCCAGTTGCGCCGCATGCAGCTGCGTTGCCGAGCCAAAGCGCCACCACGCGACGGCGCCGCCAATCAGCACCTGCGCGCCAACGGCAATCGTGGCCAGGCCGCCGATATTCTGCAGCCACTTGGCGCGCTCGCAGGCCCAGCATGTTCAGAAACGTGACCGACCACAGCAGTCCGAGGCAGAACAGCCCGTTGTAAACCGGACTCTCGGCCAGTGGCAACCAGGAACGACCGGCGAGGTGCAGCGTGACCCCGGACACGAACAGCAGCAGAGAGGGAAAATACACCAGGTTCGACAGCCAGTAGGCCCAGCCGGCCAGGAAACCATGCGTTTCGCCGAAGGCCGCCTGCGTCCAGCGATAGAGTCCGCCCACATGCGGGATGCGCGAACTGAGTTCCTGCACGGTCAGCGCTGATGGCACGAAGAACACGATGAAAGCGATCAGCCACAGTGTGAGGCTGGCGGTCCCGAGCTGTGCGGCGGTCGACAGCCAGCGCAGCCCGACGATGGCCGCGATGTTGAGCAATATGAGATCGAATGTGCCCAGCGCGCGGCGCAGCTCCGGGCTGCCGCCCGGCGGAAGATCAGATTTCACCAATTGGGAACCTTTACCCACGACGCGGGCCGCTTCAGGCAAGCCTCGCATATTGCAGCGCGGGCGGCCAGTGCACCGTAGCAGATCGGGGAAGTCTCGCCCGTCATTTCGCTGGCACCGCCGGGGGCAAAGCGTCCCATCGGCGCGGGAATGCGCGCCGTCGCGGCGCCCTGGCGCGGTGGTATATGCTCGGGCTTCCGACGGTCCGCGCGCGAGGCGCGCCCACTGCGGGTCGAGAGGAGGATGCGCATGCAACGAACCGCCTGCCTGGCAATGATCCTGGCATGGGCCTGCTGGGCGTGCGACGCGGCGCCCACCGCCTCCGGGGCTGGTGCCGATGCGCCGCAGGGTGTGAGCGGCGCCGTGCCGGAAGCGGCCGCGCTCGGGCCCGAGCTCGAGGCGCTTTACAAGGATCTGCATCAGCACCCGGAGCTTGGATTCCACGAGGTGCGTACCGCGGCAGCGCTGGCGGCGCTCCTGCGTGAGCTGGGTTACGAGGTGACCACCGGAGTCGGGAAGACCGGCCTGGTGGCGCTCCTCCGTAACGGGGCCGGTCCCACCGTCATGCTGCGTACGGAACTCGATGCGCTGCCGGTAGAAGAGAACACCGGACTCCCGTTTGCGAGTAAGGCGACTACGCTCGATGCCGCGGGAGCTACGCTGCCCGTGGCGCACGCCTGCGGCCATGACCTGCACATGGCCGGCTGGTACGGTACGGCGAAAATAATGGCCCAGCGCCGCGATCGCTGGCACGGCACCTTGATGCTGGTCGGGCAACCGGCGGAGGAGCTCGGTAATGGCGCGGCCGCCATGCTGGCCGATGGCCTGTTTACGCGCTTTCCGAAGCCGGATTTCGCGCTCGGCATGCACGACGAGCCGACGCTCCCCTCCGGCGTGGTCGGTTTTCACGCCGGTTATTTTCGCGCCGCCGTTGACTCCATCGAAGTCGTCATTTTCGGTCGCGGTGGGCACGGCGCCTACCCTCATCTGGCGGTCGATCCGATCGTGATCGCAGCACGTGCGATACTCGGGATCCAGACCGTGGTCTCGCGCGAGACCAATACACTCTCGCCGGCGGTCGTGACCATCGGCGCCATTCATGGCGGCACCGCCTCAAACATCATCCCCGACGAAGTCCGCATGCTGATGACCGTGCGTACCTTCGATGCGGCCGTGCGCGAGCATGTGCTCGCCTCGATCAAGCGGCAGCTGGATGCGGAAGCAATGGCCGCGGATGCACCGCAGCTGCCACGCTTCACCATCGTCGACAGTGCCGACACGGTCTACAACGACCCGGCCACCACGGCCCGCCTGGTCGCGACGTTGCAGCAGCATCTCGGTCCCGACAGTGTCCGCGAGATGCCTCAGCAAATGGGCGCCGAGGACTTTTCGCAGTTTGGCCGCGCGGGCGTGCGATCCGTGCTCCTGCACATTGGCGCGGTAAGCCCTGAAGACCTGGCCAGCGGCAGGAAGCTCCCCTACCTGCACTCAGCGCTGTGGGCGCCGCAGCTCGAACCTACGCTCCGTTCGATGGTCGCGGCGGAAGTGGTCATGTTGACAGAGCTGTTCAGCGCAGCGCGGCGATGACGGGCGACGCTGCGTCGCCAGATTTTTGCTCCGGCGTAGCCAGTCAGAACTGTAAAGGAGGAATTGCCTTGAACACCAACTCCGTGCCGCCGCAGGCGGCGAACCGCTTCTACGTGTGGATGGCGGCGGTGTGCGTGCTGATCGCCTTCGGCGGCTTTGCGCCGACCTACTGGCTGCAGCTGATCCCGGGCACCTTCGTCGGGCCGCTGCTGCTGCACGTCCACGGCTTGCTGTTCTCGGCGTGGACGCTGCTGTTGCTCGCGCAGGCGCGTTACGCCGCGCAGGGGCGCATGGCTTCGCACCGTGCCTTCGGCCTGGCGGGCATTGCGCTGGGCACGGCGCTGGTGTGCACCGGCCTGGCGGCAGCCATCTATTCGCTCGCCCAGGGGCTGGCCGCGGGTTACGGCGACGCGGCGCGCGCCTTCTTCATCCTGCCGGTCAGCGCGATCAGTCTGTTCGCGGGCTTCCTCATCGCGGCCATCGCCAACATCCGCCGGCAGGAATGGCACAAGCGGCTGATGCTGCTGGCCACGATTTCGCTGCTGCAGGCAGCCATGGCGCGCTTGTTCTTTGTCCTGATCACCGGTGGCGGGCCGGGCAAGCGGCCGGGACTGGGGCCACCGCCGCCGCTGGCGATCGGCGTAGTGCCGAGCCTGATCCTCGTATTGCTGATCGTCGCCGGCGCTGTCTACGACTGGCGCACGCGCGGCAAGCCGCATCCGGCCTGGCTCGCCGGCGGTGCGATCATGATCGCCGTGATCTTGCTGCGTGGGCCGATCGGCGGCACGGCGCCGTGGTTGGCGGTTGCCAACGCGCTCGCACATATCACCGGCTGAACTACAGCAGCGGCACCAGCAGCAGGGCGACGATGTTGATGATCTTGATCAGCGGGTTGATCGCAGGTCCGGCCGTGTCCTTGTAGGGATCCCCCACGGTGTCGCCGGTGACCGCGGCCTTGTGCGCGTCCGACCCCTTGCCGCCGAAGTGACCTTCCTCGATGTACTTCTTGGCGTTGTCCCAGGCGCCACCGCCCGTGCACATGGAGATCGCGACGAACAGGCCGGTGACGATCGTGCCGATGAGCAGGCCGCCGAGCGCCTTGATGCCTTCGCCCGGACCCATCAGCGCATTGACGCCGAAGGCCACCACAATGGGCACGAGGATCGGCAGCAGCGAGGGCACCACCATTTCCTTGATGGCTGCGCGGGTCAGCAGGTCGACCGCCCGCGAATAGTCGGGCTTGGCCGTGCCTTCCATGATGCCTTTGATTTCGCGGAACTGACGGCGCACTTCGGTGACCACCGAGCCTGCGGCGCGGCCCACGGCTTCCATTGCCATGGCGCCGAACAGGTAGGGCACGAGGCCGCCCAGAAACAGGCCGATGATCACCGCCGGGTCGGACAGCGAGAAGCCGACCATGGTGCGCCCGCTGCTGGTCAGGTGCGATTCGAGGTTGTGGGTGTAATCGGCGAACAGCACCAGGGCTGCAAGGCCCGCGGAACCGATCGCATAGCCCTTGGTCACGGCCTTGGTGGTGTTGCCCACGGCATCGAGCGGGTCGGTGATGTCGCGGACCTTCTTGTCGAGCTTGGCCATCTCGGCAATGCCGCCGGCGTTGTCGGTGATCGGGCCGTAGGCGTCGAGCGCAACGATCATACCGGTGAGCGAGAGCATCGCCGTCGCGGCGATCGCGATGCCGTACAGCCCGGCTAGCGCGTTGGCGCCGAAGATCGCGCCGCACACGGCGATGACCGGCAGCGCGGTCGATTTCATCGACACGCCGAGTCCAGCGATGATGTTGGTCGCATGGCCGGTCTGCGAGGCCGCCGCGACCAGCTGCACCGGCTGGTATTCGGTGGCGGTGTAATACTCGGTGATCACGATCAGCAGCGCGGTGAGCGCGAGCCCCACCAGCTCACAGCCGAAAATATTATTGAAATTGCCCGGCATGATCTGCTTGGTAATGAACCAGAACAGCAGCGCCGAAATCACCCCCGAGACGATCACGCCCTTGTACAGCGCATTCATGATCTTGCCGCCGTCCGAGGTCTTCACGAAGAAGGTGCCGATGATCGAGGAGACGATCGAAGCGGCGCCGAGCGCCAGCGGGAATACGATCGCCGCCAGGCCGGCTTCCTTGAGCAACAACCCGCCGAGCAGCATCGTGGCCACGATGGTCACGGCGTAGGTCTCAAACAGATCGGCCGCCATGCCGGCGCAGTCGCCGACGTTGTCGCCAACGTTGTCGGCGATCACCGCCGGATTGCGCGGGTCATCTTCGGGAATGCCCGCTTCCACCTTGCCGACCAGATCGGCGCCGACGTCGGCACCCTTGGTGAAGATGCCGCCGCCGAGACGCGCGAAGATCGAGATCAGCGAGCCGCCGAAGGCCAGGCCCACCAGCGAGTGCAGCGCGGTCTCATCGCCATCGGCGCTGCCCGCGAGCAGGCTGCGCACGAAGATGAAGTAACCAGCCACGCCGAGGAGCCCGAGGCCCACGACCAGCATGCCGGTGATGGCGCCGCCGCGGAACGCGACCTGCAGCGCCGCGTTAAGGCCGGAATGCGCGGCCTGCGCGGTGCGCACGTTGGCGCGCACCGAGATGTTCATACCGATGTAGCCGGCGAGGCCGGAGAACAGCGCGCCAATCGCGAACCCGCCGGCCGTCACCCAGTTCAGTGCCAGGCCGAGCACGACAAACAGCGCTGCGCCGACAATGGCGATGGTTCTGTACTGGCGGTTGAGGTAGGCCTTGGCTCCCGCCTGGATGGCCGCCGCGATCTCCTGCATCCGGGCGTTGCCGGCGTCGAGGCGCAGGATCGAGAGCATCGAGAGCACACCGTAAACTACGGCCAGCAGCCCTGCGATTACAGCCAGCCACAGCCAATTAGCGGGTTCCATGGGAAAGCCTCCGGAAATCATCGAGTTCTGAATTTTTTAGGCCCGGCACTGGCCCTTTTGCAGGGGCGGCAGCGCGGGGGCGCGCAATATACCACAGGGTCGACCGGCCACTGGCCTCAGCGGGCAGGTGTCGCAGCTCGCCGTTCCAGCCAGGCATCGAGCGAGATGCGGCCCGGTCCGAACGCGATCAGTACCAGCAACATGAAGCCCCACAGGATGTGATTGTCCAGGGCGGCCTCGAATCCTTCTGCGAGCAGCACCTGGCGATAGGAAATCACCGCCATGGCATTGACGAAGAAGGTGCCCAGCGCACCGAGCCGGCCGAACAAGCCCAGGTACAGCAGGATCGGGAAACCGAGCTCACCGCAGGTGCCCATTACCGCGGCGAGCTCCGGCGGGAGGAGCGGGACGTGGTATTCATCGCGGAACAATCCCAGGGTCGTGTCCCAGGAGGTGTACTTGAGCCAGCCGGACTTCGTGAACTGCCAGCCCACATAGCAACGCGTGCCCAGCAGGAGGAGCGATTGCAGCCGGTCGAGTGCGCGACCGAGCCGTGCGTGCAAGCCGGTCAAGGCGTAGATGAGCTTCATGATTCAGGACTCTGGCGAAGGCGCAATTGTGGATGAAGAATTCGGGCGAGGCCAGCCCAGGCGGGCCTTGAAGCGCGGCGTGGCGTGGTCGAGGAAGGCGCGCAATTTCGCGGGCATCAGCGACTGGCGGTTGTAGACCAGGCTGACCGGGAGCGGTGCCGGTTCATATTTCTTCAGCACGATGCTGAGCGCGCCGGCCTCGAGCGCCGCGGCCGCCTGGTAGGACAACACGCGTGTCAGCCCCACGCCGGCGATTGCCGCGTCGATGGCCGCTTCCGCGGTATTCACCCGGAGCCGCGAGCGTATGCGAATGATTTGCTCGTCGCGCCCGCGGCCGAAGCGCCAATCTTCAGCTCCGGTCAGGCCCGAAAAATTGACGCAGGCGTGATTGACGAGCTGCTGCGGGGATTTCGGTATACCCCGTTTCGCCAGGTATCGCGGGCTCGCGCAGACCACCTCGCGCACCAGCCCCACGCGGGCGGCGACCAGCGTGCTGTCCGGCAGTTCGCCCACGCGAATGGCGAGATCCAGGTGTTCATCGAGCAGGTGCAGCGTGCGGTCTGCCAGTGTGAGGCTGACATTGACCTGCGGATAGAGCTGCAGGAACTCGGCCACGACAGGCACGACGTGCAGCCGGCCGAAGACGATCGGAGCGGTGAGCGCCAGCTCGCCGCGCGGCGCCTGATGCTCGCCCGCGGCGCCGCGTTCAGCGCCCGCCACCTCATCGAGTATGCGTTTGCAGGCTGCCAGGTAGGGTAGGCCCGCTTCGGTCAAGGCCAGCTTGCGGGTGGAGCGCTCCAGCAAGCGAGTTTCGAGCCGCGCTTCGAGCTGCGAGACTTTGCGGCTTACCGTCGGCACCGGCATGCGCAGCCGCCGAGCGGCGCCGGAAAAGCTGCCAGCCTCGACCACCGCTACGAATACAGACATTGCCGCCAGGCGATCCAAAGTAATTCCGGAAAATGGAAATATCTATCTCAATTATGCAGTCTAGTTTCATATTACGGAAGACTCTACCCTGATCTCCCTGGCGCCAGCCCATCTCGCGCTGAACGCCGGGACGAATTACATTAACAACGTGGCCCGGGGCGCTCAGGCGACGGGACGCATGACCGGAGTGAGCTCATGAGCAGACCGCCCGTTCCGCCCTTCACGCTGGACACCGCCGCGCAGAAGGTGCGCATGGCCGAGGACGCCTGGAACACCCGCGATCCGGCCCGGGTGGCGCTGGCCTACACGCCCGATTCGCGCTGGCGCAATCGGGGCGAATTCCTGCAGGGGCGCGCAGCGATCGAGGCGTTTCTGCACCGCAAGTGGGCGCGCGAGCTCGACTACCGCCTGATCAAGGAACTGTGGGCGTTTCGCGAGAACCGCATCGCGGTGCGTTTTGCCTATGAGTGGCGCGATGACAGCGGCCAGTGGTTCCGCAGCTACGGCAACGAGAACTGGCAGTTCGACCGCGAGGGGTTGATGGAGCGGCGCATCGCCAGCATCAATGATGCGCCGATCGCGGCCGCCGACCGCAAGTACCACTGGGAGGCAGGGCCTCGTCCGGCCGAGCATCCCTCGCTCAGCGACCTCGGTTTCTAGGCTCGCCCGGGCGTGGAGAGCAGCGCGGTTTATTCGAGCGACGTGGCCTTCACGCCAACCGTCAAGGCACTGCAGGCGCGTAAGGGTTCGCGCCGTGCCTATGAGCGCATGGAGCGGGCGGGTTCGTGGCAGACTACGATCACGCCCGAGCTGGTGGAGTTCATCGCGGCCCAGACCAGCATATACCTGGCCACTGCGAACGCGGAGGGGCAGCCCTACATTCAGCATCGCGGCGGACCGCCCGGTTTTCTCAGGGTGATCGACGAGCGGACGCTCGCATTCGCCGACTTCGACGGTAACCGCCAGTTCATCACCACCGGCAATCTCAGCGAGAACCCGCGGGCTCACCTGTTCCTGATGGATTATGCGCACCGCCGGCGCATCAAGCTGTGGGGAACCGCGCGCGTGGTCGAGAACGATGCAGACCTGCTCGCGCAGTTGATGCCCGCCGGCTATAAGGCGCGTGGCGTGCAGGTGATCCGCTTTTCGATCAAGGCCTGGGACAGCAATTGCCCGCAGCACATTCCGCGGCGCTTCGAGGCGGCCGAGGTCGAGGCGGCGCTCGCCGAGCGCGACCGGCGCATCGCGGCGCTGGAAGCGCAATTGCAGCGTCTGCAGGGCTGAGGGCGCCCGCGTGGTGCGGCTTGAACTTGTCTGATTCCGGCGCAAGGCACACCTCTGGCAGACCGCGCCACGGCGTGGCGCGTGTGATTTCCAAGATGGGCCTGGCCTCGCGCACCGAGGCCGCGGCGTGGGTGCGCGCGGGCAAGGTACAGGTCAACGGCCGCGTGGTGCGCGACGCCGAATTTCCGGTGCGCAAAGGCGTGGATCGCCTGGTGATCGGCGGACAGCCAGCGGTCGCGGTTCCGCGCACGGTCCTGATGCTCAACAAACCGCGCGGCCTGGTAACGACCCGGAGCGATGAGCAGGGGCGGGCAACGGTGTATCAGTGCCTCGCCGACGCGGCGCTGCCCTGGCTGGCACCGGTGGGACGGCTCGACAAGGCGAGCGAGGGTCTGCTGCTGTTCAGCAATGATCCGGCCTGGGCCGCGCGACTCGGCAGCCCCGGGTCGGGGCCGGACAAGACTTACCACGTGCAGATCGACCAGTTGCCCGCCGCTGCGCTGTTGCAGCAGCTGAGGCAAGGCGTGGTGCTCGAAGGCGAGCGCATCGGCGTGAAATCCGTACGCTGCCTGCGCAGTGGGGCGCGGCACGCGTGGCTGGAGATCGTGCTTGATGAGGGCCGCAACCGGCAGATCCGCCGCTTGCTCGGTGCCTGCGAAGTAGGCGTGTTGCGACTGGTGCGCGTACGGATCGGCAGTTTGCCGCTGGGCGATCTGCCCAGGGGCAAGTGGCGGCTGTTGAGTGAGCGCGAAGTTGCCGCGCTGAGCGCGTGAGCCTGACGCCACTCCTGGCCGCGCGCGAGTGCGAGGCCCTGCTGGCGGCACGCCGCGCCGGCGCGGCAGAGCCTCGAGTGCTCGCTCGACCTGGGTCGCTCGGTGGGTACTGTGGCCGTGGGCGCGGACCAGTGGCGCTGGCAGGGCCACGCTTATCCTTATCCGGCCTCCTGCAAGGCGCGGACCATCCTGCACTGGAGCGGGAGCGGCTTCGAGCCGGTGGCGCGCTACACGGCTGCACTCTTCAAACTGGTGCCCACCGACTGGGGCGCGCCGACCTTCGAGATTGACGGCGTCAAGATGCTGCCGACTGCGAAGATTTCGCCCTATGCGGATGCTGAACGCAAGGTCGCCCTGATCGCGCCGCGCGGCAAGCTGATCCTCGACACCTGCGGTGGGCTGGGCTATTTCGCGGCCTGGTGCCTGCGCGGTGGCGCCGCGCGCGTGCTGTCATTCGAAAAACATGCCGACGTCATCTGGCTGCGTAGCCTCAATCCCTGGTCGCCCGACAGTCCCTGGGCACCGGACGCGGGTACGGCCCTGCAGTGCTGCCAGGGCGATGTCAATGAGCAGATATTGTCGATTGCGGACGGTTCGGTGGACGCGATCCTGCATGACCCGCCGCGCTTCAGTCTCGCCGGCGAGCTCTATTCGCAGAAATTCTACCAGCAGCTGGCGCGCGTGCTAAGGCGCGGCGGTGCTTTGTTTCACTACACGGGCGCGCCCAACAGCGTGAGTCGCGGACGCGAGCTGGCACGGGAAGTGGCGGGCCGGCTGCAGCGCGCTGGGTTTATGGCGGAACCACGACTGGACGGCCTGCTCGCACTCAAGCAGGGCAGCGCCGCACCGCGATACTAGGGATGCTCGGCCTCCACGTGGAGCTGTTCACGCCGCACCAGGAACAGGCCGGCCGCGATGATGATCGCCGCGCCCAGCAGCGTGTAGCCATCCGGGACGGTGCGCCAGATCAGCCGGTCGAGACCGAGCGCCCACACCAGCGAGGTATATTCAAACGGCGCGACCGCCGAGACCTCGCCGTGCCGGAACGCGTAGGTCACGCCCCACTGGGCGCAGAAACCCGTGATGCCGACCGCGGCGATGATCCATGTGTCTTGCGGGCGCAGCGGCTGCCAGTGCGGCCAGGCCAGCGCAGTCGAACCCAGCGCCAGCATCGAGATGAGCCAGAACATCAGGCTCTCCATTGAATCGGTCCGACCGAGTATGCGCACGGCGATTGCCGAGATCGTGTAGCAGACGGCCGAAGCCACGATGGCCAGGCCGCCCAGCGTCAACACTCCCGCGCTGCTCGGCCGCAGCACCACCAGCACGCCTGCCAGCCCGATGACGATCGCCAGCCAGCGCGCCGCACCGACCCGTTCGCCAAGCATCGGCACCGACAGTGCGGTGATGAGCAACGGCGCCACGTAGAAAATGGCGTAGGTCTCGGTCAGCGGGAGCTGGCGCAACCCGTACACAAAGCTCGCGAGCATGACGATCGACAGCAAGCCGCGCAGCATGTGCAGCGGCCAGCGCACGCGCAGCATGGCCGCAAAGGAACTGCGCCAGGCCACATAGATATAGACCAGCGGGAGCGATGCCAGGCTGCGCAGCGCCGTGACCTGCATCGCCGAGTAATGCTGGACCAGCATTTTCATGCCGGCGTCCATCACCGTGAACAGCGCCGCCGCCACCACCATGGCAATGATGCCGGGAAGATTCTTGTTGGCGCTCATGAATTCTCAGGGCCGTCGTTGGCAGGTGACTTTGAGCCTAGCGCCCGCGCGGGCACAGGCGCGCAATCCTGGTCAGTAGTGCGGCGGCGGCTCATGCGCGCTCGCGCTGGCGCCCTGTGGCTCGTCGTGGCCCGCGCTGCGTTCCGCCAGCACGCGCAACCGCGCGCGCAGTTCCGTCAGCTCCCGCTGCATGCGGGCGTTGGCGTCGCCAAGCCCGGCGAGCGCGTCCTCGAGATGCATGAGCTTGATCTCGAGGCTCTCGAATCGTGCCTGGTCGTTCATCGGAGCGCGTAATTGCCCTTCAGTTTGCGCCGCACCGGCTTGCCGCGCAGCCGCGCGTAGTCCGGGAGTCCCCGTTGGTAGGGCGGGTAGTCCTCGCCGCCGATCAGCGGTTCGAGGTAGCGGCGGCAGGCGGCTGTGATGCCGAAGCCATCCTCGGTGATGAAATGGCGCGGCACGATTTTCTCGACGTTGGCCACCGATTCGAGCGGCACCGGAACGATTTTCCAGCGGTAAGGAGCCGAGGACAGCCGTTTGATGGCCGGCATGACCCCGTGCTTGCCCTGCACGGCGTACTCGACCGCTGCCATGCCGACCGCGTAGGCCTGCTCGACGTCGACCTTCGAGGCGATATGGCGCGCGGCGCGCTGCAGGTAGTCGGCCACGGCCCAGTGGAATTTGTAGCCATGGGCTTCGCGCACCATGTTGGCGACCACGGGCCCCACGCCGCCGAGCTGCGTGTGGCCGAAGGCATCTGTGGTGCCCGCTTCAGCCAGGAACTTGCCGTCGGCATAGTGCGCGCCCTCGGATACAACGATTACGCAGTAGCCGTAGTCGGTGACGCACTGCTTGACACGCGCCAGGAATTTCTCCTGGTCGAAGTCGATTTCCGGGAACAGGATGATGTGCGGCGGCTCACCGGCCTTGCGGCCCGCGAGCCCGCCGGCGGCGGCGATCCAGCCGGCGTGCCGGCCCATCACCTCGAGCACAAAGACTTTGGTGGAGGTGCGCGCCATCGAGGCGACATCCATCGCGCCCTCGAGCGTCGAGACCGCAATGTACTTGGCCACCGAGCCGAACCCCGGGCAGCAGTCGGTGTGCGGCAGGTCATTGTCGACGGTCTTCGGTATGCCGATGCATGCGATCGGGTAGCCCAGCTGCGTGCCGATCTGCGACACCTTGTGCGCGGTGTCCATCGAATCGTTGCCGCCGTTGTAGAAGAAATAGCCGATGTCGTGTGCGCGGAACACCTCGATCAGCCGTTGGTATTCGGCGCGGTTCTGCTCCAGCCCCTTGAGTTTGAAGCGCGCCGAACCGAACGCGCCCGCGGGGGTATGGCGCAGGGCGCGAATGGTGGCGCGATCTTCGGCGCCCACGTCGATGAGGTTCTCGGTGAGGATGCCAACGATGCCGTCGCGTCCCGCGTAGAGTTTGCCTATGTGCGCGCGGTGCTTGCGCGCGGTCTCGATGACGGCGCAGGCCGAGGCATTGATGACGGCGGTGACGCCGCCGGACTGGGCGTAAACGGCATTGCGTGGCGTGGCTTTCGGCATGGCTCGATGGCTCCGGGCGGCGGGTGCGATGGAGGCCGCAGAATAGCCCATGGCGGAGGGGTAAGGCAGGTGGTGTTTGACCCCGCGCTGGGCGCTCGCTACCTTTCACACATGCGTATCGTTCTACTTGGCGCGCCCGGCTCGGGCAAGGGTACCCAGGCGCAGCGGTTGGTCGCGCGTTTCGGGGTTCCGCAGATTTCCACCGGCGATCTGCTGCGCTCGGCCGTGGCCCGCGCTACCCCGCTCGGATTGCGGGCCAAGGCGGCCATGGACGCCGGCGCGCTGGTGGTCGACGAGATCGTCATTGGCATCATCCGCGAGCGGCTCGGTCACCCCGATGCCGCCACAGGCTACGTACTCGACGGTTTCCCGCGCAACCTGGCGCAGGCTGAAACGCTGTCGGCCATGCTCGCCGCCATCGGCGCGCCGCTCGACGCGGTGGTGTTGTTCAACGTCGATTACGCCGAAATCGCGCGCCGTATCTCCGGTCGGCGCAGTTGCCCGAACTGCGGCGCAATCTTCAACGTCCACGACACCGCTACGCCTGGCATCACCCATTGCACGAATTGCCCGGCGGCGCCGGTGCTGACCCAGCGTCCGGATGACAACGAACAGACGGTAACGCGCCGGCTGGCGGTTTATGACCAGCAGACCCGGCCGCTGATCGAACACTATCGCGCCCAGGGGTTGCTGCGCACCGTGGACGCGCAAGGGAGCGTGGATGCGGTCACGGCGCGGCTGATCGCCGTTCTGGCCAAACCGGCGGCGGCGCGGAAGACGGCCCGGAAGCCCGTCCGGAAATCGTCCCGCAAGCAGTCCAAGGTCGTTCGAAGCGCGGCGCCCAAGGCGCCACGCAAGATTGCCCGGCGGACCAGGCGCAAGGCCGCGCCCAAGGCCAAGCGCAAGGTCGTGCGCAAGATCGCGCGCAAGGCGGCCCGCAAAGCCAAGCGCTCGCCGGCGCGCACGAGCGCGCGCCGCCGGCGTTAGATTTTACAGCGCTTTCAGCAGCTCGCCGCCGATAGTCTCGCGCCGCCAGCCGCGCAACAGCGGCCCGTCGCGCTGGCCGCGCGCCAGCTGTTCCAGATCGCGCCGCGTGGCGAGTATCTCGGGCGCCAAGCCGAGCGTGGCCGCGATGCGGCGCGCGGTGCCGGCGAGGCGCGCGACCTTGTCCACCTGTTCCGGGTCCGGGCGGCGGCGCTGCGGGAGCGCCGCCGGCGGTTCCGGGACCGCTGCGGCGCTGATCAGTTCCAGCAGTTGCGCACCGCTGTTTTCGCGGATGCCGTCCGGTAATTCGCGCAAGCGTGTCAGCGCGGCACGATCGCGCGGCACCTGGAACACAAGATCGCGGAATGCGCCGTCCGGCAGTATCCAGCCGCGCGGCCGGTCCGAACTCATCGCCCGGCGTTCGCGCCATGCGCCGAGCAGGCGCGCAAGCCGCTGCCGGTCCGGATCCAGGTCGGCAAAGGCTTTGATGCGCAGCCAGGCCTGCTCCGGATCGATCGCGAAGTTTTCGCCGCCAAGCTGCGCCATTTCCTCGCTGAACCAGCCGGCACGACCGAGGCGCTCGAGCCGCTCGCCGAGCTGCTCGCGGAGCGGCGGCAGATGGCGCACGTCATCCAGCGCGTACTCGATCTGCGCCGTCGACAGCGGACGGCGCGACCAGTCGGTGCGGGTCTGGCTCTTGTGCAGTTCGACGCCGAGCAGCTCGCGCACCAGGTCGCCGTAGCCGATCTGCGCGGGGAACCCGACCAGTGAGGCGGCGACCTGGGTGTCGAACACGTTGTGCAGGGGGCCGACCGCCGGCGCGAGCACTTCCAGGTCCTGGCGGGCGGCGTGCAGGATCTTGCACAGTCCCGGCGCGGCCATCAGCGGACGGAGCGGCTCGAGCGTATCGAGCATGAGCGGGTCGACGCACACGCACGCTCCATCCGCGCCAAGCTGCAGCAGGCACAACTGCGCGTAGTAGGTGCGCTCGCGCATGAACTCGGTGTCGAGCCCCAGTGCCGTGTGCGGCGCCAGCGCGGCGGCGGCGGCGGACAGCGCCGCAGCGTCGGTGATCGGTGTGGACAAGTTGGACTGCTGCTCCGTCGGGATCGGGAAGGCGAGCGGCGCTGTGCCCGCGTGTACAATTGGCGTGATTATGCACGTACACATACTCGGCATTTGCGGAACTTTCATGGGCGGTGTCGCGGCGATCGCGCGCGCCGCGGGCCACCGGGTCACCGGCTCCGACCGCAACGTCTATCCGCCGATGAGCACCCAGCTCGCGGCGCTCGGCATCGGCCTCACCGAAGGGTACGCCGCGGAACAGCTCGAGTCGCTCCCGGACGTCGTCGTGGTCGGCAATGTCTGCAGCCGCGGCATGCCGGTCGTTGAGGCGGTACTGGAGCGCAACATCCCCTATGTTTCCGGGCCCGAATGGCTGGCGCGCGAGGTGCTGGCGGACCGCTGGGTGCTCGCGGTGGCCGGCACGCATGGCAAGACCACCACCGCGGCCATGCTGGCCTGGATACTCGAAGAGGCGGGGCTGTCGCCCGGGTTTCTGATCGGCGGCCTGCCCGGCAATTTCGAACTGAGCGCGCGACTGGGCGAGCTGCCGTTCTTTGTCATCGAGGCCGATGAATACGACACGGCATTTTTCGACAAGCGGGCCAAATTCGTCCATTACCACCCGCGTACGCTGGTGCTGAATAACCTGGAATTCGACCACGCCGACATCTACCCGGACCTTGCCGCCATCGAGCGCCAGTTTCATCACCTGGTGCGGACCGTGCCGGGCAGCGGACGTATTCTCGTCCATGGGAGCGACGCCGCGCTCGCGCGCGTGCTCGGCATGGGCTGCTGGAGCGGCGTCGAGCACTTTGCGCGCGTCGGTGCGGCTGCCGGCGGTATCGCGCTGTCATGGTCGGCCGAGCTGGCGCCGGGGAGCGACGGCTCGGCGTTCGTGGTGCGGTCGGGCGGCGTTCCCTGCGGCGAAGTGCGCTGGCCGCTGATCGGGCTCCACAATGTCGACAACGCGCTCGCCGCCGTCGCCGCGGCGCATCACGCCGGCGTGACCGTGGAGCGCGCCTGCGCGGCGCTGGCCACCTTTGCCGGCGTGCGCCGGCGGATGGAATTGCGCGGTGTCGTGGCCGGCGTCACGGTCTACGACGATTTTGCGCATCACCCCACGGCGATCGCGAGCACGCTGGAGGGACTGCGCCGCCGCGTCGGCCGCGAGCGCATCATCGCAGTGCTCGAACCGCGCTCGAACACGATGCGGGCCGGCGTGCACCGCGCCACCCTGGCCGAATCCCTGGACGGCGCAGACAGCGTCTGGCTCTATGCGCCGGACGATCTGGGCTGGGACGCGGCCGGTGCGCTGCGGCCGCTGGGCTCGCGGGCGCACCTGGCCGGTGATTTCGACTCGCTCCTGGCGGGAGTCACGGCCGATCTGCGCGCGGGCGACCATGCGCTGCTGATGAGCAACGGCGGCTTTGGCGGCCTGCACGAGCGGTTGCTCAAGGCGCTGGCCGTGCGCGGCGCGAGTGATTGAACTGCCGCTGTTTCCGCTGCGCACCGTGCTGTTCCCGGGCGGCCTGCTGCCGCTGCGAATCTTTGAGACCCGCTACGTCGATATGGTCAGCCGCTGCATGCGCGAGGGCGCTGAATTCGGCGTGCTGCTGATCACGGACGCCGCGGGTGCCGAAAGCGGCCCGCTATCCGCTATGGCGCAAGTGGGCACCAGCGCGCGCATTGTCGATTTCCACGCGTTGCCCGACGGACTCCTGGGGCTCATGTGCCGCGGCGCGCGGCGCTTCCGCCTGCTGAACCGCCGTCTGCAGGCCGATGGTCTGCACCTTGGCAGCGTGGCATGGCTGGCCGAGCCGGCGCCGAGCGCGCTGGCGCCGGAGCATCGGCCGCTGGCGCGCGTGTTGCGCCGGGTGCTGCAGGAGCTCGGCGATACCGCGCGCCACCTGGATGCCGATTTCGACGAAGCGGGGTGGGTGTCGAACCGCCTGGCGGAATTCCTGCCGCTGGCGCGCAGCGCGCAACAGGAATTGCTGGAGCTCGAGGATCCGCAACAGCGGATGTGCGCGCTGGCGCCCCTGATCGAGGTGCCGCCAGAGGGCGTGGAATAGCCGCTCGCCTGGTTCAGCCGCCGGCGGCGCGCTGGCTCTGGGCGGCAGCGGGGTGCGATTCCACCCGCAGCACTTCCGTGTCGATCGTGCCGTCGCTCCGCAGCGTGAGGCGCCGGTAGCCCGGCGGACTCGGATCGACCGAGAACTGGTCGGAGTGCGGCAGGAACTGTGCGCAGGTCGAAGGCACGGCCAGCAGCCGGACGCCCTTGCGTCGCGAGTCGAATGCCTGGTGCACGTGACCCCAGAGCACGACCCGCACCTGCGGGTACCGATCGGTGATCGCGAAGAAATCTTCCGCGTTCTGCAGTCCGACTGAATCAAGCCAGCGGCTTGCCATGCGCACCGGATGGTGATGCAGGCCAATGAGCACGTGACGCTCGCCGGCGCTGGCCAGCGCGGCCTCGAGGCGCGCCAGTTCCGCTGCGCCCAGGCGCCCATGCGCCTGGCCGGGCACGCAGCTGTCGAGCAGGATCACGCGCCAGGCGCCCAGGTCCTGGTGGCCGCAGATCTCGAAGGGCGCCGCGCCCAGTTCGCGCCGCATGGCCGCCCCATCGTCATGGTTGCCGGGCAGGCACCAGACCGGCTTGCCCAGGTTTCCCAGCAGCTCACGCACGGTGGCATAGCCACCGGCGTCGTCATTCACCAGGTCGCCGGTCAGCAGCAGCGCCGCGGTGTCCCAGTGATGGGCGCGCGCGTGGCGCAGCACCGTTTGCAGCGACTCGCGCGTCACTACGCCGCGCAGGGCGCCGTCACCGCGCCCGAACAGGTGCGGATCGGAAATCTGCAGCAGGCGAAGTTCGGTGTTCATGGCCGCAATATTAGCGCTCGCGCCACGCCTGCCCGGTGATCTGCTTCAACTTCACAGCGCCCATATATGTCTGGACTGCCGACGCGCTCCACAGTTCCGGGGAGTCGTTTCCGATGATGTTAAACAGGCCGCGAAACAGCTGTCGCCATTGCGCGGCAAGCTGGCGCCAATGCGTCAATAACGGTAATGGTCGGCCTTGAACGGTCCCTGCCGGTCCACCCCGATATAGCGCGCCTGGGCGTCGCTCAACTGCGTGAGTTCCGCATTGAGCTTCACCAGCTGGAGCCGCGCCACTTTTTCGTCCAGCTGCTTGGGCAGGACGTGCACGCCCACGGCGTACTTGTCGTGATGGCTCCACAGCTCGATCTGCGCCAGCACCTGGTTCGCGAAGGAGCTGCTCATCACATAACTCGGGTGGCCGGTGCCGCAGCCCAGATTCACCAGGCGCCCCTCGGCCAGCAGGATGATCCGCTTGCCGTCCGGAAAGATCACGTGATCGACCTGCGGCTTGATGTTTTCCCACTGGTATTTTTTCAGCGACGCACAGTCGATCTCGTTGTCGAAATGGCCGATGTTGCACACGATCGCGTTGTTCTTCATGCGCTTCATGTGCTCGTGCGTGAGCACGTGCAGGTTACCGGTTGCGGTCACGAAGATATCGGCCTGGTCGCAGGCATAATCCATGGTGACGACGCGGTAACCTTCCATCGCCGCCTGCAGCGCGCAGATCGGGTCGATCTCGGTGACCCAGACCTGCGCCGACAGCGCCCGCAGCGCCTGCGCCGAACCCTTGCCGACATCACCATAACCGGCCACGACCGCGACCTTGCCGGCGACCATGACGTCGGTGGCGCGCTTGATGCCGTCCACCAGCGATTCGCGGCAGCCATACAGGTTGTCGAATTTGCTCTTGGTCACCGAATCGTTGACGTTGATCGCCGGAAAGGCGAGTTGGCCGTCGCGCGCCATCTGGTATAGGCGCTTGACGCCCGTCGTGGTCTCTTCCGAGACGCCGCGAATCGCCTTGAGCCGTACCGAATACCAGTGCGGGTCGCGCTTGAGCGTGGCGGCGATCGAAGCGAACAGCGCGGTCTCCTCTTCGCTCCCCGGGTGATGCAATAGGCCGGGGTCTTGTTCAGCCCTGGCGCCCAGGTGCAGCAGCAGGGTTGCATCGCCCCCGTCATCGAGAATCAGGTTGGCGTGGGCGTCGTTGGGCCACTCGAAGATGCGGTGGGTGAAATCCCAATACTGCTCGAGCGACTCGCCCTTGTAGGCGAACACCGGCGTGCCGCTGGCGGCGATGGCCGCCGCCGCGTGATCCTGGGTGGAGAAGATATTGCACGAGGCCCAGCGCACTTCCGCGCCCAGCGCCTGGAGAGTTTCGATCAGCACCGCGGTCTGGATCGTCATGTGGAGCGAGCCGCTGACGCGCGCGCCGCGCAGCGGCTGGAGCGGCGCGAATTCTTCGCGAATCGCCATGAGGCCGGGCATCTCGGTCTCGGCGATGGCGATTTCCTTGCGGCCCCAGTCGGCGAGCTTGAGGTCGGCGACGCGGTAGTCGCGATTGTCGGCAACAGGCTTGATTGCAGCTGTCATGGCGTCTCTAACTCCTTAAGTTCAATGCTTAGGTAGTGAGCGCCGTTGGCTTCGTAGCCACGATGCACCAAGCCTGGCAGGGGTGACCTGTCGCAACGCTCCTCGGTGCATCGGCGCACGGGGATCCCCCGTGCGTCGCGTCGGAATTATACCCTAAACCGGCCGGTGATTGCCCGCCCGGCGGCCAATCTGCGACCTGAGGCCGCCAGGGCCTCCGCGCGATCGGTCCGTTCCCAGGTGAAATCCGCCTCGTTCCGGCCGAAGTGGCCGTAGGCGGCGGTCTGGCGGTAGATCGGCCTGGTCAGGTCGAGCATGACGCGCAGGCCGTAGGGCGTGAGATCGAAGTGGCGGCGCACCAGCCCGGTGAGTTGCTCGCGCGTCAGGGCGCTGGTGCCAAAGGCATCGACCATGATCGAAGTCGGCTCGGCGACGCCGATGGCGTAGGACACCTGTACTTCGCAGCGCTCGGCGAGGCCGGCGGCGACCAGGTTCTTGGCGACGTAGCGCGCGGCATAAGCGGCCGAGCGGTCCACTTTCGACGGATCCTTGCCGGAGAAGGCGCCGCCGCCGTGGCGCGCGAAGCCGCCATAGGTGTCGACGATGATCTTGCGTCCGGTAAGGCCGCAATCGCCCACCGGTCCGCCGACCACGAAGCGGCCGGTTGGGTTGATGTGGTACTGCGTGCGCTGGTCGAGCCAGCGCTTCGGCAGCACGGGCTTGATGATCTCCTCCATCACCGCCTCACGCAGTTTCTTGGTCGAGATGTCCGGGCTGTGTTGGGTGGAAAGCACCACGGCATCGATGCCCACCGGCCGGTCATTTTCATAGCGCAACGTGACCTGGCTCTTGGCGTCCGGACGGAGCCACCCGAGTTTGCCGCGCTTGCGCACCTCGGCCTGGCGCTTGACCAGGGCGTGGGCCAGGGTGATGGGCGCCGGCATCAGCACGTCGGTCTCGTTGCTCGCGTAGCCGAACATCAAGCCCTGGTCACCCGCGCCCTGCCTGCGCTTGGATTTACGATCCACGCCCCTGGCGATATCGGGCGACTGCTTGCCGATGATGTTGACCACGCCGCAACTGGCGCCGTCGAATCCCATCTCGGAGCTGTTGTAGCCGATGTCGAGCACCGTATCGCGCACCAGCTTTTCCAGGTCGATCCAGGCCGAGGTGGTGACTTCGCCGGCCACCACGACCACGCCGGTCTTGACCAGCGTCTCGCAGGCCACGCGGCCACCGGGATCGATGGCCATGATGGCGTCCAACACTGCATCGGAAATCTGATCGGCGACTTTGTCGGGATGGCCTTCGGAAACCGATTCGGAAGTGAACAGGAAGCGGTTGGACATGCTGTGGATCCTGGAATGATGGTCGGGGAACAGCCCAGTATAACCCCTGGTTGCCGGGGCAATTCCCCTGATAGACAATGCGCGCCCCCCGGCCCTGCGCCGCCTGAGTTGCCGAGACACGCATGCCTACCCGTCGCGAACTGGCCAACGTCATCCGCGTGCTGGCCATGGACGCCGTGCAGCAGGCCAACTCGGGCCATCCTGGTGCGCCCATGGGCATGGCGGACATGGCTGAAGCCCTGTGGCGCGAGTTTCACCAGCACAACCCGGCGAATCCGCGCTGGTGGAACCGCGACCGCTTCGTGCTTTCGAACGGCCACGCCTCGATGCTGCTTTACGCTCTGCTGCACCTGAGCGGTTACCCGGTGTCGATGGACGAATTGCGCAGCTTTCGCCAGCTCGGAAGTCGCACCGCGGGCCACCCGGAACACGATCTGGCGATGGGCATCGAGACCACCACTGGGCCGCTGGGCCAGGGCCTGGCGAACGCCGTGGGTATTGCGCTCGCGGAAAAAGTGCTGGCCGCTCAGTTCAACCGGCCCGGCCTGGAAATTGTCGATCACCACACCTGGGTGTTCCTGGGCGACGGCTGCCTGATGGAAGGCATTTCGCACGAAGTGGCCTCGCTCGCCGGCACGCTGGGACTGGGCAAGCTGGTCTGCCTGTACGACGACAACGGCATTTCCATCGACGGCAAGGTCGCGGGCTGGTTTGCTGACGACACCGCGAGGCGCTTCGAGGCCTACGGCTGGCAGGTGATTCGCGCCGTCGACGGCCAGGACGGCGACGCCGTGGCGGCCTCGATCCGCGCCGCGCAGGCCGATAGCGCGCGTCCTTCGCTGATCTGCTGCCGCACGGTGATCGGCTACCCGGCGCCGACGCGCGGCGGCACCGCCAAAGCGCACGGCGAACCGCTCGGCGCAGAGGAAATCGCCGCCGTGCGCAAGATCGTCAATTGGCATGAGCCGCCGTTCGTGGTGCCGGCCGAGCTGCGTGCGGCGTGGGACGGGCAGGCGCGCGGCCGCGCCGCGGAACAACGCTGGCAGGAACTGTTCGCGCGCTACCAAGCCACACACCCGCAGCTGGCCGGCGAATTCGTGCGGCGCATGCAGGGCGACCTGCCGGCTGCCTGGCCGGCTGCGCGTGCCCAGCTGTATGCCACGGCGGCGGCGACCCAGGGCTCCCAGGCGACGCGCGTATCCTCGCAGCAGGCGCTCAACGCGATTGGCGAGGGCCTCCCGGAGCTGCTCGGCGGGTCCGCCGACCTGACCGGTTCGAACAACACGTTGCGCCAGGGCGCGCGCACGATCACGCACGCGGACTCTTCCGGCAGTTACATCTATTACGGGGTGCGCGAATTCGGCATGAGCGCGATCATGAATGGCATGGCGCTGCACGGCGGCTTCATTCCTTTCGGTGGTACTTTCCTGACGTTTTCGGATTACGCGCGCAACGCCGTGCGCATGGCCGCGCTGATGCGGCAACGCGTGATTCTCGTGTACACGCATGATTCGATCGGCCTGGGGGAAGACGGCCCGACTCACCAGCCCATCGAGCACCTCGCGAGCCTGCGGCTGATGCCGCACCTGCACGTGTGGCGCCCGGCTGATGCGCTCGAAACGGCGGTGGCCTGGGCGGCAGTCATTGAGCGCGCCGACGGACCCGCTTGCCTGGTGCTGACGCGCCAGGGCCTGCCGCAAGTGGCGGCCGCCGCTGCAGCGGAGCACATTGCCCGCGGTGGCTACGTGCTGTTGGACTGCAACGGTGTACCCGACCTCATCGTGATCGCCACCGGCTCGGAGCTCTCGCTGGCCCTCGACGCCGTCAAAGCGGCGCAGGCCCAGGGGCGGCGCGTGCGGCTGGTGTCGATGCCGTGCACGGCGGTTTTTGACGCCCAGGACGCGGCGTGGAAGGAATCGGTCCTGCCGGTCTCGGTCACGCGACGACTGGCGATCGAGGCGGGCGCCACCGGCCTATGGTGGCGCTACGTCGGCACAGCCGGGCGGGTCCTCGGCATCGACGAGTTCGGCGCCTCGGGCAAGGCGCCCGAGCTGTTCCGGAAATATGGCCTGGGCGCCGACAATGTGCTGAGGGTCGTACTAGAATCCTGATCGCGGTCGCCCCGCTCTGGGCGCGGCCAGCCGTATTTCCTCAAGGAGTGGTCAATGGCAGTGAAGGTGGGCATCAACGGGTACGGCCGCATCGGCCGCAACATACTGCGCGCGCTGTATGAGAGCGGCCGCCAGCAGGAAATCCAGATCGTGGGCCTCAACGACCTGTGCGACGTGCAGAGCAATGCGCATCTCACCCAGTACGATACGGCTCATGGCAAGTTTCCGGGCAAGGTGAGCGTCGACGGCGACTCGATGCTGGTCAACGGTGATCGCATCAAGGTCAGCGCGCATCGCGATCCGGCGCAGATTCCCTGGGGCGCGATGGGCGCCGAGTTCGTGCTCGAATGCACCGGCTTCTTCACCACCAAGGGCGACTGCGCCAAGCACATCGCCGGCGGCGCGAAGAAAGTTGTGATCTCGGCGCCGGGCGGCAAGGACGTCGACGCCACGGTGGTCTACGGTGTGAACCACAACGTACTGAAGTCCACGCACAGCGTGATTTCCAACGCCTCCTGCACCACCAATTGCCTGGCGCCGCTCGCCAAGGTGCTCAATGACGGCATCGGTATCCAAAGCGGCCTGATGACCACGATCCATGCGTACACCAACGATCAGCGCCTGACGGACGTCTACCACGAGGACATCCGCCGCGCACGTTCGGCCACCATGTCGATGATTCCGGCCAAGACCGGCGCGGCTGCAGCCGTGGGCCTGGTGCTGCCGGAGCTCAAGGGCAGGCTCGACGGGTTTGCGATTCGCGTGCCGACCATCAATGTCTCGTTGGTCGATCTGACCTTCACGCCCAAGCGCGCGACCACGATCGAGGAGATCAACAAGCTGGTCAAGGCGGCGGCGACCAGTGGTCCGCTCAAGGGGATCCTCGCCTATACCGAGGCGCTGCTGGTCTCGGTCGACTACAACCATGATCCGGCTTCCTCGACCTATGACGCGACCTTGACGAAGATCATCGATGGCAACCTGATCAAGGTCTGCTCGTGGTATGACAACGAGTGGGGTTTCTCGAACCGCATGCTCGACACCACGCTCGCCTGGTCGCGCGCGGCTTGAACGCAGCGCTCAAGCGCGTGCCAACGCTGTTGCGGATGGCCGACCTGGAACTCGCCGGCAAGCGGGTGCTGATCCGCGAAGACCTGAACGTGCCGATCAAGGACGGCAAGGTCACGAGCGATGCGCGCATCCGCGCCGCTCTCCCCACCCTGCGCCTGGCGCTGGAAAAAAAGGCGCGAGTGCTGATCCTCTCGCACCTGGGGCGCCCGCAGGAAGGCAAGTGCGAGCCCGAGTTTTCGCTCGCGCCGGTGGCGGTGCGGCTGTCCGAACTGCTGGGGCAGCCGGTGCCGCTGGTCAGGGACTGGCTCGACGGCGTCGAGTGCGCGCCCGGTAGCGCGGTGCTGTGCGAGAACGTGCGCTACAACAAGGGCGAGAAGGCGGACGATGAAGCGCTGTCGCGCCGCATGGCGGCGCTCGCCGACGTCTACGTCATGGACGCCTTCGGCACCGCGCATCGGGCCGAATCCAGCACCCACGGCGTCGGCCGCCATGCGCCCATCGCCTGCGCCGGTCCGCTGCTGGTGGCCGAGCTCGACGCGCTGGAGCGCGCGCTGCTGAAGCCGGCGCGGCCGCTGGTGGCGATCGTGGCCGGTTCGAAGGTGTCGACCAAGCTCACGGTGCTGGAATCGCTCCTCGAGAAAGTCGACAAGCTGATCGTTGGCGGCGGCATTGCCAACACTTTCCTGGCGGCCACCGGCGTGCAGGTCGGCAAGTCGCTGTGCGAAGCCGAGATGCTCGACATCGCCCGCCGCCTGCTCGCGCGCGCGCGTGAACGCGGCGCCGAGATCCCGCTGCCCACCGACGTGGTGGTGGGGCGCGAGATCGCCGCCACCGCGCACGCCGACGTACGCCCGGTGGCCGCAGTAACGGCGGAGGAGATGATTCTCGACATCGGTCCGGATACGGCCGAGCGCCTGTGCGGGGTGATCAAGACGGCTGGCACGATTCTGTGGAACGGCCCGGTGGGCGTATTCGAGTTTGATCAGTTCGGCGAAGGCACCAAGGCGATCGCCGACGCCATCGCCAGCAGCGCCGCCTATTCGCTGGCCGGCGGCGGCGACACGCTGGCCGCGATCGAAAAATACGGGGTCGAGGACGGCATTTCCTACATTTCCACGGGCGGCGGCGCGTTCCTCGAGTTCGTCGAGGGCAAGACTCTGCCGGCGGTAGCCATGCTGCGCGCGCGCGCGGCGGGCGGAGCTTGAAGGTGGAAACCGGACGCCGCACCAAGATCGTCGCCACGCTGGGGCCCGCGACCGATGATCCGGCCGTGATTTCCGGCATGGTCGCCGCCGGGCTCGATGTTGCGCGCATCAATTTCTCCCATGGCACACGCGACTCGCAGCGCAAGCGGGCCGATACGGTGCGCGCGGCGGCCAAGCAAGCCGGGCGCAACATCGGCATACTTGCCGACCTGGCCGGCCCCAAGATCCGCATCGAGAGCTTCGCTCGGGGCAGCGTCCAGCTGGTCGAAGGCGCGCCGTTCGCGCTCGACACGGCACTCGATGCCACCGCCGGCAACGACACCGAAGTCGGCTGCGCCTACCAGAACCTACCCAACGATGTGCGTGCCGGTGATTCGCTGTTGCTCGCCGACGGCCAGATCATCCTGGGCGTCGAGCGCGTGGCAGGAAGCCGCATTCACTGCGTAGTGCGCGTCGGCGGCGAGCTGTCGAACCGCAAGGGTCTCAACCGGCAAGGTGGTGGCATCTCCGCACCGGCACTTACGGAGAAAGACCTCGCCGACGTGCAGCTGGCGGCCGAACTCGGCATCGACTACCTGGCCGTTTCCTTTGCCCGCGATGGTGACGACATGCGCCGCGCGCAGAGCGAGCTGCGCAAGTGGCGCGGTGAGGCGCGCGTGGTCGCGAAGATCGAGCGCCACGAGGCGCTCGACAATCTCGCCGGGATCCTCGCGGTCACCGACGCGGTCATGGTGGCGCGCGGCGACCTGGGCGTCGAGATGGGCTACGCCGAGCTCACCGGACTCCAGAAGACCATCATCCGCCAGTCGCTGGCGCGCAACCGCGTGGTGATCACCGCTACCCAGATGATGGAATCGATGATCCAGAACCCGATGCCGACGCGAGCCGAAGTGAGCGACGTCGCCAACGCCGTACTCGACGGCACCGACGCCGTCATGCTCTCGGCCGAGACCGCCGCCGGCAAGTATCCGGTCAAGGCCGTGCAGGCGATGGCGGATGTGATCCGCGGCGCCGAGAAGTACCAGCTCGGCGCGCCGCGCGGCGTGGTGGGTATCGAGGACGAGTTCGGCAACACCGAGGAGGCGATCTCGCGCGCGGTGATGTACACCGCCAACCACATGCGGGTGCGCGCCATCGTCGCCCTGACCGAGTCGGGCCACACGCCGCTGTGGATGAGCCGGATCCGCTCCGATATTCCGATCTACGCGTTTACCCGCCACGAAGCCACCCGCCGCCGGGTAACGCTCTACCGCGGAGTCTACGCCGTGCCCTTCGACATCACCGACAATCGCCCGCAGGAGCTCTACCACGCCATCTTCGAGCGGCTCCTCAGCCAGCATCTGGTCGACGTCGACGATCTGGTGATACTCACCAAGGGCGATCTCACCGGTGTGGCCGGTGGCACGAATTCGATGCAGATCGTGCGGGTGACGCAGCGCTGAGCGGTCAGCGCGGCGTCGCGCCGGGCGCCAATAGATGAGGAGCCGGCCACAGCAGGCCGGCTCCCCGGTTGCGGCTTGCGCTCGTCAGTGTTATTTGAGGTCGAGTACCTGCATCGTGGAGGAGCCGAGCACGCGCCGAATCTTGGCGCGGTCGATCTGGGACTGGCTGGCCGCAGCGAGCGAACCCTCGACTTCCTTGGAAATAGCGTCGCCCTTGGCCAGCGCCCCGTCCAGCGCCGCCCAGTTCTTGTACCTGATCAAGAGCAGCAGGTCCGGATCATCCGGGCCGCGAGGCTCGATTGTGATCACTTCATAGCTGGTGATGTAGCCGGCCTTCTTGGCCACTTCCTGTTCCTGCTTCCAGGTGGTGTCGAGCCATTTCATATAGTCGTCAAATTTGCCGTCCACGGTCCTGATTCTTGCCACGTTGACGACGGCGCCTTCGGAGTAGGCGTGGTCGTCGGCGAATACGGCAGCACTTGTACAAGCCAGACCGGCGAAAGCCGCGCAGGCTGCCAAACGAAGTTTGGTTGACATGTGAATGACCTCTTGAATTGTTGGACTTGGAATTCTTCGCAACGTCCGCACGCAGTCCGGCGCAACGGCGTCGCTGCTTCACGGAAGCGGCCGATGCTACTCGCATCGCTTCAGCGCGTCACGCCTGCGGCGCTGGCGGCTGGAACCGCTGTTTGTCTAACCGGCGGGCCTGACCAGCGCCCGCAGGTCCAGCAGCAACTGCTTCGCATGCGCCTTTGGATCGACATCCGGATAATGCTTCGCGATGCGTCCCTGCGGGTCGATCACAAAAGTCTCGCGACGCGCAAAGCCGAGCATGCCCAGTACCCCATAGGACCTGGCGACCGCCTTGTCGGTGTCGGCGAGTACTGAAAACGGCAGGCTGTGCCGGGCAGCGAACTCCTGCTTCGAAGCGAGGTCCTGGATGCTGATGCCCAGCACGGTCACGCCGAGCTTGCGGAAGGCGAAAATGTTGTCGCGGAATTCGCACGCCTCGGTGGTGCAGCCTGGAGTCTCATCCATGGGGTAGAAATAGACCACCAGCCACTTGCCTTTCTGTTCAGCCAGGCTCACCCAGGCAGCGTGCTGGTCCTGCAGCCTGAAGGCCGGCGCCAGTGCGCCGGTATTGGGTCCGGCCATCGCCGCCGAGGGCAGCGTCAGCGCGAAAATGAGCGCCCCAAGGCATGAAACGAGACTTGCGTACATGACGGTCCTCCAGTATTTGCGAGTATCTTATGCCCGTGAGCGCGCAACCGTCGCCGGGTTCGAGGCTGGGAGTTGGCAACACCGTCGGCCTGGTGTTGCCGGGCGGTGGCGCGCGCGCCGCCTACCAGGTCGGCGTGCTGCGGGCCATCGCCGACATGTTGCCCGGTGCGCGCAACCCATTCCCCATCATCGTCGGCACTTCGGCCGGCGCGGTCGCGGCGACGGTACTGGCCACCGAGGCCTGTCACTGGCACCGGGCGGTCGATTCGCTCGAGCGGGTCTGGAGCCAGTTTCACGTCGACCAGGTGCTCAAGGCCGACGCCATCAGCATGCTGCGCTCCGGGCTGCATTGGGGGCTGTCGCTGGTCTCGGGCGGCTTGCTGTTGCCACCGCCGCCCGCGATGTTCGACAACTCACCGCTCCGAGCGCTGCTGCAGCGCCATATCCGCTGGGAGCGGCTGCAGACCAGCGTGCGGCGCGGCGCGCTCAAGGCGCTGGCGCTGTGTGCCACCAGCTACACCAGCGCGGCTTCGGTGGCGTTCTTCGATGGTGCAACGCGGGTGGAGGAGTGGGCGCGCCACCAGCGCATCGGCCGGCGCGAGAACCTGACGCTCGATCACCTGATGGCGAGCATGGCCGTGCCGTTCCTGTTTCCTCCGGTGGTGCTGGACGACGAGTATTACGGTGACGGCGCGCAGCGACAGCTGTGGCCACTGAGCCCGGCCATCCACCTCGGGGCGGATCGCCTGCTGATCATCGGCGTGCGCTCCGAACAGGGCGCCGGCGTGAACGCGCGGGTACGCGGCCCGGCTGAATCGCCGACGCTCGGCCAGCTGTTCGGCTACATGCTCGACACGCTTTTCATGGACCAGATCTACGCCAACGTCGAACACGTGGCGCGCTTGAACCAGATTGCGGAAGTCGCGCCCGCGGCGGTGCCGGGCGTGCACAAGGTGGCGACCCTGATGATCGCGCCAAGCGAGGACCTGCGGATCATCGCCGGCCGCCACATCAAGAGCCTGCCCAAGAGCCTGCGGGTGCTGCTGCGGGTGATGGGCGCGCGCGGCGCCGGCGGTGCGCAGCTGGCCAGCTACCTGATGTTCGAGTCGACCTTCACACAGGAACTGATCGCGCTCGGGGTTCGCAACGCGTGGGCGCAGCGTGAGGAACTGATGGAATTTCTCGGCGGCGGCCAATTGTCGCGTACCATCAAGTTACCGACACTCAATATCAGCCACTGATCCGCAGTCCGACCGCTACCTGGGAGGGGAGCCCGGTGGAAGAAGAAATCAAGAAGGCCGCGCTGGATTACCACCGGCTGCCTACTCCCGGCAAGATCGCGCTCACGCCGACCAAGGCGCTCGCCAACCAGCGTGACTTGTCGCTGGCCTACTCGCCGGGAGTGGCCTACGCGAGCCTTGCGATCCGGGACAATCCACTCGAGGCCGCGAGCATGACCGCGCGCGCCAACCTGGTGGCGGTCATCACCAACGGCACCGCGGTGCTGGGACTCGGCAACATCGGGCCGCTGGCCGCGAAGCCGGTGATGGAAGGCAAGGGGTGCCTGTTCAAGAAGTTCGCCGGCATCGACGTGTTCGATATCGAGCTGGCCGAGTCCGACCCCGACCGGCTGGTCGACATCGTCGCCGCCCTGGAGCCCACCTTCGGCGGCATCAATCTCGAGGACATCAAGGCCCCGGAGTGCTTCTACATCGAACGCAAGCTCCGCGAGCGCATGAAAATCCCGGTGTTCCACGACGACCAGCACGGCACGGCGATCATCGTCACCGCCGCGGTGCTCAACGGGTTGAAGGTGGTCGGCAAGAATATCGGCGAGGTCAGGGTCGCCGGTTCGGGCGCCGGCGCCGCGGCGCTGGCCTGTCTCGACCTGCTGGTCGCGGTGGGGCTGAAGAAGGAAAACGTCGCCATTGCCGACAGCAAAGGCGTCGTCTACACGGGCCGCCCGAACACCGATGCCGACAAGCTGCGGTACGCGCGCGCCACCAAGGCGCGCACGCTGGCCGAGATTGTCGTCGACGCCGACATATTCCTCGGCCTGTCGGGTCCGGGCGTGCTCAAGCCGGAAATGCTGCAGCACATGGCGCCGCGCCCGCTGATTCTGGCGCTGGCCAATCCGGAGCCGGAGATCCGGCCCGAGCTGGCGCTGGGCGTGCGGCCCGACTGCATCGTGTGCACGGGGCGCTCGGATTATCCGAACCAGGTGAACAATTCGCTGTGCTTTCCGTTCATCTTCCGCGGCGCGCTCGATGTCGGTGCCACAGTGATCAACGAGGCGATGAAGCTGGCGACCGTGCACGCGCTGGCGGAACTGGCGCAGGCCGAGCAGTCGGACGTGGCAACCGCCGCCTACGGCGAGAGCGGCGCCAGCTTCGGTCCGCAGTTCCTGATTCCGCGCGCCTTCGACCCGCGGCTGATCACCACCATTGCGCCGGCGGTGGCGAAGGCCGCCATGGACAGCGGCGTGGCCACCCGGCCGATCGACGATCTGCCCGCATATCGGGCCGCCCTGTCGCAGTTTGTCTACCAGTCAGCCTCGGCGATGCGTGCGGTATTCGCGACCGCGCAGCGCCGGCCGCAGCGCCTGATCTACGCCGAAGGCGAGGATCCGCGCGTGCTGCAGGCCGTGCAGGTGGTTGTCGACGAAGGGCCTGGCGCGGCCGATCCTGATCGGCCGCACCGAAGCTGATCGCCGCGCGCATCGAGAAGCTGGGGCTGCGCCTGCGGCTGGGTGAGAATTGCGACGGCAGTCAATGTCCACAACGACCCGCGCTATCGCGATTCCTGGAGCGAGTACTACGAGCTCGCCTGCCGGGACGGCGTGACGCGCGCGCTGGCCATGGAAGCAAATGCGCAGCCGCACCTCGCTGATCGGCGCCGTGCTGGTGCGTCGCGGTGATGCCGACGCCATGCTGTGCGGCAC
This sequence comes from uncultured Gammaproteobacteria bacterium, assembly GCA_963811485.1. Taxonomy (GTDB): domain Bacteria; phylum Pseudomonadota; class Gammaproteobacteria; order Steroidobacterales; family Steroidobacteraceae; genus FEN-1191. Next base: position 79,334 of record CAWERO010000003.1, on the reverse strand, counting down.
AGTGGGCAACTATCTCGACCACCTCAAGTACGTGCGCCGGGTGATCGGCCTTAAAGCCGGTGTCCACACCGTCGCCACCATGCAGATGCTGATCCTCCATGACCGGCAGCTGTTCTTCTGCGACACGCACGTGAACCGCGATCCGGATGCGGCACAGATCGCCGAGATGACGCTGCTCGCCGCCGAGCAGGTGCGGCGCTTTGGCATGACGCCGCGCGTGGCGCTGGTCTCGCATTCCAGCTTCGGCAGCTCCGACGCACCGTCGGCGCAGAAGATGCGCGCCGCGCTGCGGCTGATCAACGAGCGCGGCGCCGGATCTGGAAGTGGAGGGCGAGATGCGCGCAGACTCGCGCGCTCTCGAGCGCCATCCGCGCCAACGAATTTCCGAACTCGCGCCTCCAGCACGACGCCAACCTGCTGATCATGCCGAACGTCGACGCCGCCAACATCTGCTACAACGCGCTGCGCATCGCCGCGGGCGGCGGCGGGGTGATCGTCGGCGGCATCCTGCTCGGTGTCGCGCGGCCGGTGCACATCATGACGCCCTCATCGACGGTGCGCCGCATCGTCGACATGAGCGCGGTGGCGGTGGCCGATGCCTGCGCCGCCGCCGTGCCAACGCCGTAGTGAATATCGTTTACCGCAGTGAGGTCGGGCGCAACCGTGGCACGGGCGCCTTCGATCACACGCCCTTGACGCCTGCGCGCACTTCGGTGGCGGTGCCGGTCTGGGTGAGACCGGAATGGCGCACCCGCACCTCCGGTAGCGTGCGCGCGAAGATTTCCGCCAGCCGCTCGACGATATACACCGAGCGATGCTGGCCGCCGGTGCAGCCGACGGCCACGGTCAGGTAGCGCCGCGCGCTGGTGCGGTAGGCCGGGATGCGCGCGTTGCATGAATTTGGCCACGTCATCGATGAATTCGCGCACCACCGGCTTGCCCATCGAGAAAGCGCACCACCGCGGCGTCACGCCCGGTCAGCGGCCGCAGCGTGCTCTCCCAGTAGGGATTGGGGAGCGAGCGCGCGTCGAAGACGAAATCGGCGTCGCCCGGTATGCCGTGCTTGAAGCCGAAGGATTCGAACTGCAGCGACAGCCGATCGGTCGAGCGCGGGTCGACGCGGCGCTGGATCATGCTCGCGCAGCTGGTGCACGCCCAGCTGCGAGGTGTCGAGCACCTGGTCGGCGCAGGCGGCGATCGGCTCGAGCAGCGCTCGCTCGCTGGCGATCGCCTCGCGCAGCGTCTCGCCCTGGCGGCTGAGCGGATGCACGCGGCGGGTCTCGGCGAAGCGCCGCAGCAGCTCGGCTTCGCCGGCGATCAGGAACAGCACCTCGCAGTCGATGCCGCTGCGCTTGAGCTCGTCGACCAGCGTCGGCACCGAGGCGATCTCCGCGTCGCTGTTGCGGGCGTCGAGGCTGATGGCGGTGCGCGCGTAGATCTTGTCGCTGCTGCGCACGCTGTGCGCGATGAACGACTTCAGCAGCGCCGCCGGCATGTTGTCGATGCAGTAGTAGCCCAGGTCCTCGAGCATGTGCAGCGCCACGCTCTTGCCGGCGCCCGACAGTCCGCTGAGGATGATGAGTTGCATGCTGCTGCCGGCCTGCGCGTCGGGCGAAGGGCAGGCGCTACAGGCGCGCGCTCTTCTGCGCCTCGGCGGCGTGATGATCGGTGATCTTTTCCTTGTGCTTGCGCACCAGGCGTTCGAGCTTGTCGGTCAGGGCGTCGATCGCGGCGTACATGTTCTCGTCCTCGGCCAGCGCATGCACGGTCTCGCCGCGCAGATGCAAGGTCGTTTCGGCGCGTTGCAGGAGTTTCTCCACCGTCAGCACGCAGTGGGCGTCAATCACATGATCCGAATGGCGCACCAGGCGCTCGAGTCTCTTTTCCACGTAGCTGCGCAGCGAGTCCGTGATCTCGACATGATGGCCGGTGACGCTCAATTGCATGGGCTACTCCTTGGGTCTTGGATCGTGATCCTGGAACTGGGGCAGGTCAGGAAACGTGGCTGGTGAGCTTGCCGGCATCGCGCCGCCGCTCGTTCGAGGGCGCGAGCCGCATCGATTCGCGGTACTTGGCGACGGTGCGGCGCGCCACCGGGATGCCGGCGCCGCTCAGCAGCTCGGCGATGCGGCTGTCGCTCAGCGGGTTGGCCGGGTCTTCCTCGCGGATCAGCTTCCTGATCTTGGCGCGGATCGCGGTCGAGGAGTTGCCGGCGCCGCCGCTGGCGTCCTCGACCTTGCTGGAGAAGAAGTAGCGCAGCTCGAACACGCCGCGCGGCGTGTGCATGTATTTTCCGGAAGTGATGCGCGACACGGTCGACTCGTGCATCTCGATGGCCGCGGCGATGTCGCGCAGGATCATCGGCTGCATGTGCTCCTCGCCCTGTTCGAGGAACGCGCTCTGGCGCGCGACGATCGAGCGCGCCACCTTGAGCAGCGTGTCGTTGCGGATCTCCAGGCTCTTGAGCAGCCAGCGCGCTTCCTGCAGCTGCGTGCGCATGGTCGCGTGATCGGCTGCCGCGGCCGATCAGGTCGGCGTAGCCCTGGTTGACGCGCACTCTCGGCAGCGTCGCCGGATTGATCTCGACCGACCAGCCGCGCGCGGTGCGGCGCACGAACACGTCGGGCACGACGTATTCGGGCGCGGCGGTGTTGAACACCGAGCCCGGGCGCGGATGGCAGGCGCGCACCAGCGCCAGCGCCGCCTCCAGCTCCTCGTCGCTGGCGTGCAGCACGCGCCGCAGCGCCGTGAGTTCGCGGCTGGCCACCAGTTCCAGGTGATTGAGCGCCAGCAGCCGCGCGGTCGCCAGGCCGGGCGTGGCCGGGTCGAGCAGGTTGAGTTGCAGCGTCAGGCATTCGCTCACGCTGCGCGCGCCGACCCCGGATGGGTCGAAGCCCTGCACGATCGTCAGTACTGCAGCCACGTCTTCGCTGCTGGCATCGATCTCGGGACGGAGCGTGGCGGCGATCTCCTCGAGCGGATCGCCGAGGTAACCGTCGTCATTGATGGCATCGATGATGGCGCGGCCGATGGATTGTTCGCGGGGCGTGAGCTGCGGCAGCTCGAGCTGCCAAAGCAGGTGTTCACGCAGCGTCTGGCCGGTGGCGTCGGCGATGTCCTGCTGCCGCTCGTCGTCGCCCGGGCTCCAGGGATTTTCGGCCGGACCGACGCTCTGGTCGTTCCAGGCGTCGTCGACGACCTCGACGTTGACGGCGGGCTCGGGCGTGGTCGCCTCGCCGCCCATCTCGGTGGTGGCCAGCGGCTGGAAGGCGGCGGCTTCGGCCTCCTCGTCCTGCTCGAGCATGACGTTGCTTTCGAGCGCCTCGCGGATGTGCGCCTGCAGTTCGATGGTCGGCAGCTGCAGCAGGCGTATGGCCTGCTGCAGCTGCGGTGTCATCGTCAGCGACTGGCCCAGGCGGAGCTGCAGGGAGGCTTTGAGCAATGAGGCGGGAGCCTCGGCGGTCTAGAGATGGAAAGTGTCGCCCAAGTACACCTCACGCACCTGTGGGTTGGCAAGCACTTGTTCCGCAGATCCGGAAGCGATTACAGTGCCCCGATTGACGATGTAGGCGCGTGCGCAGACCCCGAGTGTTTCGCGCACATTATGGTCGGTAATCAGCACGCCGATGCCGCGCGCAGCCAGGTCGCGGATGATCTGCTGGATATCGGCCACCGACAGCGGATCGACGCCCGCAAACGGTTCGTCCAGCAGTATGAAGCGCGGCTCGGCCGCCAGCGCGCGCGCGATCTCGACGCGCCGCCGCTCACCGCCCGACAGCGACATGCCGAGCGTGTCGCGCACATGCGTGATGTGCAGCTGACCGAGCAGCTGCTCGAGGCGCCTGCCGCGCTCGGCGCGGTCGAGTTTCGGCACCAGCTCGAGGATCGCCGGCAATATTGTCGGCCGTGGACAGGCGCCGGAACACCGAGGCTTCCTGCGGCAGGTAGCCGAGCCCCAAGCGTGCGCGCTGGTCGATGCTGAGCGGCGTGAGGTCGCGCCCGTCGAGGTGGATACTGCCGCCATCGGCCCGTCACCAGGCCCACCATCATGTAGAAGGCGGTGGTCTTGCCGGCGCCGTTCGGCCCCAGCAGCCCCACGACCTCGCCGGTGTTGATCTCCAGCGACAGCGAGCGCACCACCTGGCGCACGCCGTAATTCTTGCTGAGCCCGGCTGCGCTGAGCGTGCTCACGGCGTGTTGACGCGCCGCCGCAGGTGCGGTGCTGCGGGCGGCGCCGCGGCTGGTGGCCGGCATTTTTGCTGGAACGTGCCGCGGACCCGCTCGCGGTTGGCGCCGGGGACGCGGTTCGAGGCTCTTGAGGCTCTTCTGCGCCAGGTTGTAGACGAAGCCGTCGCCGTGAATGTCCTTGCAGCCGTCGAACAGCTGCACGTCGCCTCGTAGCCGCACTTCACCACCGGCGAGCGTGTCGTACTCGATCGTGTGGGCGCTGCCGCGCACACTGCCCGAGCGCGTTGCCGCTCGCGCTGGTGCTGCCCGGAGCGTTCGCTGCGGCACTGGCAACGGTTTCCTCAAAGGTCGCTGGCTGCCCGTTGAACATCGCGGCGCTCAGATTGCTGGACTCGAAATGCACGGTGGCGCTGTCGGCAGCCAGCTGGCCCTGCGCCAGGCGTGCGCGTACCTCACCGGAGAGGTTCCAGGTGCTGTCGCTGGTGTCAGTCGAGGGAGTCTCGGCGTGCTGCGCCCGGACCAGCAAGCGGACTGCCACCCTGATAGAGCACCAGGTCGTTCAGGATGACCTTGTCGCGCCGGTATTCGACGTCCGCATCGGCGCACCAGCACAGGCTTCCGCTCGTGCATGCCGGCCAGGTCGCCTCGTTTTCGGGGTTGCAGTCTGTTCTTGGCTCCGGCGTGACCTCCGCTGCCATGCCCGCCGTCGCCGCCGTCAGCAGCAGCGCCATAGCCAGTCGCCTAGTTGCCTGAAATGCGCTCACCGGGCCAGCCGTGCAATTTCGCCATGCACCGGCGATTTTAGCCGCAGGCTGTCGGCCTGCAAATCGGCATGGAGGCCGGCCGCCCACAATCGGCTGCGCCCGAAGTCCATGACCACGGCATCGGCCGAATCCGCGGTGCGGGCTTGCATGTCCAGACCCAGGCTGGTGGTGCGCATTTCCACTGGCACCGAGCCAGCGCGCTCGGCACGCGCCACCACCTCGCCCAGCAGGCTGATCTGCTGGGCCGAGGGCGGCAACACAGCGCGCTCGGCCGTCAAGGTCCAGGCCGTGTCGCCGTGGTAGACGAACTGCGGCGCAATCAGCTCGATGTCGGCCGCCGGCGTGGGCTGCGAGACCTGCGCGGCGTGCAGCGAATATTCGGGCCGGCCACTGGCGCCGGTGTCGATCAGTTCGGCATCGGTGGCCACGTAGCCCGGCGCGGCCATGTAACCGCCGTTGTGCCCCGGACTGTCGGGCGACTCACCGCGTGGCGAGCGCCACAGCCACAGCATGAGCGCGACGGCGAAAGCCAGCAGCAGCCAGGCGCGGCGCATGAACACGCTCAATGCCTGGCGCGCGCGCGCGCTGCCAGCAACCAGTCGCACACTTCGCGCACGGCACCGGCCCCGCCACCGAGCCGTGTGCACCGATGCGCCGCGCGCCGCGCATCCGCGTGGGCATCCGCGACCGCGATCGCCAGGCCGACCCGCTCCATCAGCGGCACGTCGGGCGTGTCGTCGCCGACGCAGGCACACTCACGCGCCGCAACCTTCAGGCGCGCCAGCAGCGCCAGCAGCGCGCGCGCTTTGTCGGCCACTCCCTGCTGAACTTCGCTGATCCCGAGTTCCGCGCAGCGCCGCGCCACGGCGGCCGAATTGCGCCCGGAGATCACCGCGACGGTGATGCCGGCCGTCGCCACCGCCCTGATGCCGGAGCCGTCCCGGACGTGAAAGACTTTTTCCTGTTCGCCTGCGGGGCCGTAGTGCAGGGAGCCGTCGGTGAGTACGCCGTCCACGTCCAGCACCAACAGGCGGATCGCGGCCAGCGGCGTCGCGCGGCGGGCCACTAGACCACGCCCGCGCGCATCAGATCGTGCACGTTGAGCGCGCCGATGAGCCGCTGCGCGTCGTCGACCACCAGCAGGGCCGTCACGCGATGGGTCTCCATGAGCAGTGCGGCGGCGGCGGCGAGTTCGCGCGGGCCGATAGTGCGCGCGCCGGCGGTCATCGCCTGGCGCATTGTTGTGGCGTGTACATCGGTGCGCCGATCGAGCGCGCGGCGCAGGTCGCCATCGGTAAACACGCCGAGCACGCGCTGGCCGGCATCGACCACTGCCGTGAGACCCAGGCCCTTCGCCGACATTTCCACCAGCCCGGCCGCCAGCAGCGTATCGGGCGTTACGCGTGGCACGGCCTCGCCCGTGCGCATAATGGATTCGACGTGCAACAGCAGGCGCCGGCCGAGCGCTCCGCCCGGATGGCGGCGCGCGAAATCCTCGGCCGAGAAACCGCGCGCCTCGAGCACGGCGACCGCGAGTGCGTCGCCCAGCGCCAGAGCGGCCGTGGTGCTGGTGGTCGGCGCCAGATTGTGCGGGCAGGCTTCCTGGTCGACGCTGGCATCGAGCGTGATGTCGGCGGCCTGCGCGAGGGTGGAATCAGTGCGCCCGGTCAGCGCGATCAGCGGCACGCCAAGCCGCTTGAGCTGCGGCAGCAGCACCAGGATTTCGGCGGTCTCGCCCGAGTTCGACAGGGCCAGCAGCAGGTCGGAGCGCGTGATCATGCCCAGGTCGCCGTGCCCGGCCTCCGCCGGATGCAGGAAAAAGGCTGGCGTGCCGGTGCTCGCCAGCGTGGCGGCGATCTTGCCGGCGATATGCCCCGATTTGCCCATGCCGGTGACGATCACGCGTCCTGCGCAGGCCAGCAATGCGCGGCAGGCCGCGGCAAATTTCCCGTCGAGGCGGGCGGCCAGGGCCTCGATGCCGGCCTGTTCCGCGCTCAGCGTGCGCCGCGCGGCCGCCAGCAGGGCGGAATCGTCGGGCGGGCTGACAGGAGCGTTGCGCATCAGCCCGGCATGATAGCGCGCCAGCAGGGTAATGTAAGATGTGCGCATGCACCCCTCCCTGGTCGCAGATCTGATCCGCGCGGCGCTGCCTGGCGCCGAGGTGGCCGTGGCCTCCGACGACCAGACGCATTACAACGCCCGCATCGTCAGCGAGTCATTCACGGGACTGCGCGGTGTGGCCCGCCACCAACTGATCTACCGGGCGCTTGGTGAGCGCGTCGGGCGCGAGATCCACGCCCTGTCCATCGAGGCGCTGACGCCGGCCGAGGCTACGGCGCGCGGCAGCGTGCGGGGGCCGCGGCTTGGATAAGCTGCAGATTACCGGCGGTGTGCCGCTCAATGGCGAGATCCGCATTTCTGGCGCCAAGAACGCCACGCTGCCCGTACTGGCGGCGGCGCTGCTCGCCGACGGGCCGGTGACCATCGGCAACGTGCCGCACCTGCACGACGTCACGACCATGATCGAACTGCTGGCGCGCATGGGCGTGACGGTAACCGTGGACGAAAAGATGCGGATCGAGGTGGACCCGTCCTCGATCAAGGAATGTTTTGCGCCTTACGAGCTGGTCAAGACCATGCGCGCCTCGATCCTGGTGCTGGGACCACTGGTGGCGCGCTACGGGCGTGCCGACGTCTCGCTGCCGGGCGGCTGTGCAATCGGCGCGCGGCCGGTGAACATCCACGTTGCCGGCCTCCAGGCCATGGGCGCGGATATTCACATCGACGGCGGCTACATCCGCGCGCGTGCCGGGCGGCTCCATGGCGCGCGCCTGGTGCTCGACACTGTGACCGTAACCGGTACCGAGAACCTGATGATGGCCGCGACCCTGGCCGACGGCGAGACCGTGATCGAAAACGCGGCGCGCGAGCCCGAAGTGGTCGACGTCGCGAATTTCCTGATTTCGATGGGCGCGCGCATCCACGGCGCCGGCACCGACAAGATCGTCGTCAACGGCGTCAACTCGCTCCACGGCACCGAGTATGAAGTGCTGCCCGACCGCATCGAGGCCGGCACCTACCTGGTGGCCGGCGCGATCACCGGTGGCCACATTCGGCTCAGGAACACGCGCCCCGAGCATCTCGATGCCGTGCTGGCCAAGCTCGCCGAGGCGGTGCGAACGATCAGCACCGGTCCGGACTGGGTGGAGCTCGACATGGGCGGCCGGCGGCCGCGCGCGGTCGACGTGCGCACCGCGCCGTACCCGGCATTTCCCACCGACATGCAGGCGCAATTCGCCGCGCTCGATACGGTCGCTGACGGTGTCGGCACCGTGGTCGAGACCATTTTCGAAAATCGCTTCATGCACATGCTGGAAATGCGCCGCATGGGCGCGGAGATCCGCCTCGAAGGCAACACGGCAATCATTCACGGCGTCAACGAGCTCACGGCCGCGCCGGTGATGGCCACCGACCTGCGCGCCTCGGCGAGCCTGGTGCTCGCGGGCCTGGTCGCGCAGGGCCGCACCGATATCGAGCGCATCTATCATATCGACCGCGGCTACGAGGCGATCGAGGAAAAGCTCGCGCAGCTGGGCGCGCAGATCAGGCGAGTGCCGAACTGAGATCACGCCCGGGAATTCATTGCGGCGCGCTTACACCTGACTGGGTCTCTGCACCACCTGGCAATCCACCTCGCGCACCTGCAGGCCGCGCTGTACCCGCAGTTTGACGCTGCTGCCCGGCCGCTGGCTTGCCAGCTGCGTCATGGTGTCCTGGGCGTTGCGGAGCGCGCGCCCATCGATCGCCAGCAGCACATCGCCGGCGCGCAGTCCCGCGTTGACCGCCGGACTGCTGGCATACAGGTTGGTGATCACCACGCCGCCGCGCGCCAGCCCATACTGCGCGGCCTGCTCCGCGGTGAAGTCGTCGACCACGATGCCGCTCCAGCCGCGTACCACGTGCCCGTGCTCCAGGATCTCCCGCATCACGCCGCGCACCAGATTGACCGGGATGGCGAAGCCGATGCCCTCGACGCCAGCCGCGTCGGAGTTCTTGGCGAGCGTGGCGGTGTTGATTCCCACCAGTTCGCCCACGGCGTCGACCAGTGCACCGCCGGAATTGCCCTCGTTGATGGCGGCATCGGTCTGGATGAAATTCTCGAAGGTGGCGACGCCGACATGCTTGCGGTCGGTGGCGCTGACGATGCCGTGGGTCACCGTCTGCTGCAGGCCGAGCGGGTTGCCGATGGCCAGCACCTCATCGCCTACCTGCAGCCGATCGGAATGGCCCAGTGTCATCACCGGCAGCTGCGCCAGGCCAATCGACAGCACCGCCAGGTCGGTGTCCGGATCGCGCCCGACCACGCTCGCCTTGGCGCTGCGGCCGTCGGCCAGCTGCACTTTGATGATGGTGGCGTTGGCGATAACGTGATTGTTGGTGACGATGTGCCCGGCGGCGTCGACGATCACGCCCGAGCCAAGCACGCGCTGCAGGTACTGCTGGTAGCGCGGCCCGAAGCCCCCGAAGAACTGCTCGAAGGAATTGGGCTGCACCTGTTCGGTCACCACGCGCGTGGTGTAGATGTTGACCACGGCCGGTGCGGCGCGGCGTACGGTCGCGGCGAAGGAACGCTGCGACGCGGCGGGAGGGAGCGATTCGGGGCTCCGCGGCGGAAGCGGCTGGCGCCGCCTCTGCCAGTGCCGGTGCGGGCGCAATGACGCTGCGGGTACGGACCAGCAGCTCTGGCCGGAAATACACCACCAGAAAGGCCAGTGCCAGCCCACCGACCATCGCGCCGGCCAGAAACACCACGCCCTGACCCAGTTTTCGCAGACTCATTACCCAGCTCCTGTGGACACCGTGTCGCAGCCCCCGCGGGCCTGCGTGCACGGGCGCGGGCGCCGAGCGCCACATCGGGATGTGTATAATGCGACACTTCCCGAGACAATCGTGAGCCTCGCCCTCCAGTCCCGCCAGCAGCGCGGAGCCGCGGGGCAGGGCCAGGGCAGCGGAGTAGCGACAGATGACGGACGCCGGAGCCAAGCTCAACGATCAGGCCGTGGACCAGGACCGGCGCAAGTTCCTGACGATCGCCACCAGCGCCACCGCGGCGGTGGGCGCCATTTTTGCGGCCAGTCCGTTCGTGGCCAGCTGGCGGCCCTCGGAGCGCGCCAAGGCGCTGGGCGCCCCGGTGTCGGTCGACCTCAGCAAGCTCGAGCCGGGCCAGATGGTCACCGTACGTGTGGCGCAAGCAGCCGATCTACATCTTCAAGCGCTCGCCCGCCGTGGTGGCGGGCCTGGTCGGCAAACGACGCCCGCCTCAAGGATCCGCAGTCTGCCGAATCCGACCAGCCCGCCTACGCGCTGAACGAGCGCCGCTCGCGGCGCGACGACATCGCGGTGCTGATCGCCACCTGCACGCACCTCGGATGCCTGCCGAAGCAGCATTTCGAGCCGGGCGACGTCGGTGCTGGGCGCCGACTGGCCGGGCGGGTTCCTCTGCCCCTGCCACGGTTCGCGCTTCGACATGGCCGGGCGCGTGTTCAACGGTTCGCCCGCCTCGGTCAACCTGCGCATTCCGCCCTACAGCTTTCCGACCGACAGCACGCTGCTCATCGGCGAGGATGAAGCAGCGGCCCAAGGAGCGGCGTGATGGCGAGCAACGACGCAGAATTCAAGGCCGGCTTCTGGGGTTGGCTGAACAAGCGCCTGCCGGTCGAGAAATTCTTCCGCGAACAGCTGCTCGAGTACTACGCACCGAAGAACTTCAACGTCTGGTATTTCTTCGGCTCGCTGGCGCTGCTGACGCTGGTGATGCAGCTGTTTTCCGGCATCTTCCTCACCATGTTCTACAAGGTGGGTGACAGCCACCTCGTTCGACTCGGTCGAATTCATCATGCGCGAGGTCGACTACGGCTGGCTGATCCGCTACCTGCATTCAGTCGGCGCGTCCGCGTTCTTCGTCGTCGTCTACCTGCACATGTACCGGGCGCTGATGTACGGTTCGTACAAGGCGCCGCGCGAGTTGCTGTGGCTGTTTGGCATGTTTATCTACCTGGCGCTGATGGCCGAGGCCTTCATGGGCTACGTGCTGCCCTGGGGCAACATGTCGTACTGGGCGGCGCAGGTCATCATCAACCTGTTCAGCACCATCCCGGTGATTGGCCCCGGACTGGTCGAGTGGATACGCGGCGACTACGGCGTCGCCGATGCCACGCTCAACCGATTTTTCTCGCTGCACGTAGTGGCAATTCCGCTGCTGCTGTTGCTGCTGGTGGCCCTGCACCTGGTGGCGCTGCGGCAGGTCGGGTCGAATAACCCGGACGGGATCGAGATCAAGGAGCGCCGCGGGAGCGATGGCAAGCCGCTCGATGGCATTCCGTTCCATCCTTATTACACGGTGAAGGACATCGTCGGCATCGGCGCGTTCCTGCTGGTGTTTGCGATTGTGGCCTTCTTCGTGCCGACCCTCGGCGGCCTGTTCATGGAAGATGCCAATTTCGAGCCGGCCAACCCGCTCTCGACGCCGGAGCCGATTGCGCCCTCGTGGTACTTCACCCCTTACTACGCGATCCTGCGCGCGGTGCCCAACCAGCGCCTCGGCGCGCTGTTCCTGCTGATGGCGGTGCTGCTGTTTTTCTTCCTGCCCTGGCTCGACCGCTCGCCGGTCAAATCGGTGCGCTACCGTGGCTGGTGGTTCCGTGGCTTCCTGGCCGTGTTCACCGTGTCGTTTCTGGTGCTGATGTACCTGGGGCTGAAGCCCGCGACCGGCCTCTACGTGGTGGCCGCCCGCATTGCCACCGTCGGTTACTTCGCCTTCTTCCTGGTGATGCCCTGGTATTCGCGCTGGGATCGAGTCAAGCCCGTGCCTGAGAGAGTCAGCTTCCATGCGTAAGTCCGCCCTGTTCGCCATTGCGTTCCTGTACGCCCCGCTGGTGCTCGCGGCCGAAGGGGAGGGCGTCGCGGCGCCACTCGACTGGCAGCACTGGCAGGCCGGCAACGAAGTCAGCAATACCGCCTCGCTCCAGCGCGGTGCACGCAATTTCTTCAGTTACTGCGCCGGCTGCCATTCGATGAAGTACCTGCGCTACTCGCGCCTGGCCGCCGACCTGAAAATTCCGACCGGCCAGCTCAAGGCCAACCTGCTGCCCGACGGCGCCACGCCTGCCGACTACGTGCAGGCGAGCGTCGCGCCCGCCGACGCGGTCGCGTGGTTCGGCAAGGAGCCGCCGGACCTGTCGCTGATCGCGCGCTCCCGCGGCCCGGATCGGATCTACCGGTTCCTGAAAACCTTCTACGTCGATCCCTCGAGTCCGACGCGCTCCAACAACCTGGTGCTGAACAATCCGGCGATGCCGGCGGTGCTTGAGCGATCTCGAGGGCGTAAAGGAAGCCGTGTTCAGCAACGTCGAGGTCACGCGTCGACGGCAAGGCGAGCACGGAGAAGCGCTTCGATCATTTCGTCACCGTGGTTCCCGGACAGCTGAGCGCGGCGCAGTTCGACGCGTTCGTGCGCGACACCGTCAACTTCCTCGACTACGCCGGCGAGCCGGCGCAGGTCGATCGTCGCAGCATCGGCGTCTGGGTGGTGCTGTTCCTGCTCGTATTCACCTGGTTCGCGTGGCTGCTCAAGAAGGAATATTGGAAAGACGTCCATTGAGGCGCGGCGCATCGGCGCGCGCGCGCGGCAGGAGCGCCTAGATGGCTAGCCGGCGGTCGGTCATGACGCTGTTTTCCGCGCCCGACGAGCCGCAGAGTCACCGCGTGCGCGATCGTGCTGGCCGAGAAGGCCAGCGAGATCGACATCATCAGCGTCGTGCCCGGGCGCTACCCCGAGGACCTGCTCGATCTCAATCCGTACCGGAGCCTGCCGACGCTGGTCGATCGCGACCTGGTGCTGTACGACGCGCGCGTGATCATCGACTACCTCGACGAACGCTTTCCGCATCCGCCGCTGATGCCGGTCGATCCGGTGCTGCGCGCGCAGTTCCGCCTCGCCATGTACCGCGTCGAGCGCGACTGGTACGGACTGGCCGAGCAGATCGAGCGCGAGAGCGACCGCAAGAACCAGGCGCGGCTCAAGAAGGAGCTGCGCGACACCATGTTGCAGAGCGCGGACCTGTTCAAGATCAAGCCGTTCTTCCTCAGCGACGAGTTTTCGGTGGTCGATGCGACCATCGCGCCGATCATCTGGCGCATGCGCCGCTACGAAATCGAGCTGCCGCCGCAGGCGCAGGCGATGTCGAAGTACGCCGCCATGATTCTCGCCCGTCCCTCGGTGCGCGCCAGCCTTTCGGACGCCGAAATCGAGATGGGCGTCATCTGATGGCGGCCGAGCCGGTGCACGCGATGCGGGCTGCCGGTTCCGGCTCCGGCCCGTCGCGCCGGCCCTACCTGCTGCGCGCCATGCACGAATGGATGGGCGATGCGGGCTTCACGCCGCACGTCATCGTCGATGCCGGCCGCGCCGGCGTCGAAGTGCCGAGCGCCTACGTCAAGGACGGCAAGATCGTCCTCAACGTGTCCGTCAATGCCACGCAGCGGCTGCAGCTGCTCAACCACGGCATCGAATTCGACGCGCGCTTCGCCGGCGTCGTGCACCACGTGCGCGTGCCGATGAGCGCGGTGCTCGGCATCTACGCGCGCGAGACCGGCGAGGGCATGGTGTTCAACGAAGGCGAGCCGGAGGCGCCGCCGCCGGCCGATGCCGGCGCGCCGGCCAGCGCGGTCAAGGGCGAGATGCGGCGCGCGAAGCTGACGGTGGTGAAGTAGCGCGCCTGCGCTGCGGTACGGTCCACGGCCTCGGGCCAGGCGATCTGCCAGCATAGTGCCGGGCCAGTGTGGGTTCAGAACGCGTCAAACGCCCCGCGCAGCCATTCGATCGGCCCTCTCGGGCGGCACCAGCATGCGCATCGAAACGCACCGGCAGCCGCTGCAGCGAAGGGTAGCGCGCCAGCAGGTGTCGCGTGGCGCAGCACGATGCGGCGCTGCTTGGCGCGCGTGATGCTGGCCGCGGCGCCGCCGTACTGCGTGCGAGGCGCGCAGCCGTACCTCGGCCACAACCAGCGTTGCGCCGTCGCGTGCGACGAGGTCGAGTTCGCCGAGGCGGCACAGGTAATTGCGGTGTAGCAGCCGAGGCCAGCGGCGCGCAGAGTTGCGCGGCCGCGCGTCTTCGGCACTGCTGGCCGATCTGGCGGCGGTCGATCGGCTGGTCGCGCGCCGCACCGCCGTGTGCGGCGACGAATCTAGTTGCCACTGCCGCCGGGGACGGACTGCCCAGCAGTTGCGGTTCGCCGCTCGCGCGCTGATGCGCGCCCAGGCCGGGTCGCGGTGCACGCGCCCATCCGCACCGAGGCGCAACTCGCCGGTCAGCCCTGCGACATGCACCGAGTCGCTGTCGCGGCCCGCCGCCGCGATTGCCACGCGCGAGCTGGCAGGCGTCGTAGCCGAAGGCATACAGGCCGGACTGCCAAGCGGTGGTGTCGCCTGATGCGGCCGCCACGCTGTGCGCGCACCGCCGAGGCCGCGCCGCTGTTCGGCACCACCCAGGGCATGGCCGGAATGATCAGCCCGTCCAGATCCTGGTTGGCGACGCCGCCGTCGGTCGGCGTAGGCATCGCTGGTGGCGTAGACCGGCACGTCGCCGGCGTACTGGAAGCGCAGCTGCGGGCGCAGCAGCCGCGCCGGCCCGGCCTGCGCCGGCGCGAAGATGAAATCGAGGTCGGCGCGGCCGCGCGGTTCGAACTCGAGTTTCTGGCCGAGCAGCGGCCTGGAGCCGCATGCCGCCGGCGCGATGCTCTGATCGGTGCCCAGCACCGCACGGATCGGTGCGGCGTAGTCGTGCTCGGCCGGGTCGTAGCACCGCCTGTGCCAGCAGCGTCGCCGCCGCCGGCGTGCAGCTCCTGCGTGAAGGCCGCCAGCACGCGCGTGCCCCAGTCGCCGGTGGGGCTGAGCGCCACGCCGCGCTTCTGGCCCGAGGCCAGCATGCGGCGCGCGACCTCGCGCGCTTCGTCCTCGGGCGAGAGCGCGAACTGGTTCATGCCGTAGGGCGCGGCGCGGCCGGCGCTGAGGAAATTCAGCGCCAGCATCGGCACGCCCGGCCAGGCGCTGGCGGCGACATCGACTTCCTGGCGCGTCAGCGGGCCGACGATGAAATCGTTGCCGTCGCCGTGCGCCTGGCGCAGCGCCTCATCGACCGTGAGCACGCCGGTGTCGTACACCTGCACCTGCGGGGCGCGAGTCGGGCGGGCAGCTGCTGCCAGGCGTAATCGAAGCCGGCGTGGATCGTGGCGGCGTAGCCGGCGGCCTGGCCGCTGACCGGCAGCAGCAGCGCGAGCTTGTGCAGCTGCGTTGCGACCGGCAGCTGGGCGCCCAGGGCAGTGCGCCAGCAGTTCGGTGGCCGGATGCCCGGGATACGCGGATCGCCAGCGCGCCGCCTCGACCGCGCCGTTGATCGAAGCGCCGCCGCCGGAGTTGGCGATCGCCCCGAGATCGAGCCAGCCGCGCACCGTCGGATCCTGGCTGGCCTCGGGTTCGAGCTTCACGCCCCGCTCGCGCGCCGGCGCAGCAGCGAGAGCAACTCCTCGCGCAGCGCGCTGCGATCGGCGTCGGCGCTGGCCAGGCGCTCGGCGCTCATCTCCGCGCGCACGCCGTCGACCGGACGTGCAGCGGCCAGCGCGATGCGCATGCGGCTCTCGAGGTACTGCGGCGCGACCGGCGTGCCGGTCGGCTCCGGAATGGCGCTCATTTTCTGCCAGGCCTGCTGCGCACGGCCGTTGGCGAGTTCGATGTCGGCCTCGAGCACACGCCGCTCGATGACGCTGCGCGGGCGTCAGCGTGCCGGTGATGCCGTTCAGCGCGCGCGCCGCATCGGCGGTGCGGCCGGCCTGGAGCCAGGCGCGCGCCGCCTGCAGCTGCAGGGCGGGCGCGCGGCCGCAGGTTCGGCCCTGCGCGCCGCGCTCTCGAGCGCGCGGCCTGCGGCCTGCGCGGCGGCGTCCGCGGGCCGGCGGGCGCGCCGGCCGCCGGTGGCGCGCCGGAAAAGTGGCGGGCGGAAAGCTCGCGCAGCCGGCCAGCGCGCTGAGCGCGGCGCCGGCGCGAGCGTGGCCCAGGAGCGGAACGAGTCGTGCCGTGTTTGCATGTGTAGCACCGCGCCCTGCAAGCTAGGCGTACGATGGGAGGAGCGGGAGATTATAGTGGCTGGCGGTGCGGGAAGGCTCGATGTCATTGCGACGCCAATTGGCAATATTGGCGACCTGAGTCCGCGCGCGATCGCGAGTGCCTGGGCGCCGCCGACCTGGTGCTGGCCGAAGACACGCGCCGCACGCGCGACGCTGCTGGCCGCCTGCGGCATTTCCCGTCCGCTGCTCTCGCTCCACGACCACAACGAGGCCAGCCGCGTCGAGGCGCTGCTCGAACGGCTGCGGCGCGGCGAGGTGCTGGCGCTGGTCAGCGACGCCGGCACGCCGCTGCTGTCCGATCCGGGATTCATGCTGGTGCGCGCGGTGGCTGCGGCGGGCCTCGAAGTGCGCAGCATCGCCGGCCCCTCGGCCGTGACCGCGGCGCTCGCCGTGGCGGGCTGCCCGACCGATCGCTTCGTGTTCGAGGGCTTCCTGCCGGCGCGCGCCCGGCGAGCGCAGCGCGGCGCTCGCGCGTCTCGCGCAGGAGCCGCGCACGCTGGTGCTGTTCGAGGCGCCGCACCGCATCGCCGCGACGCTGCAGCAACTGGCCGCCGCCTTCGGCGCCGAGCGCGCGGCGGTGATCGCGCGCGAACTGACCAAGGTGCACGAGAGCATCTATCGCGGCACGCTCGCGCGAGCTGGCCGCAGCGCGCCGCGCAGGATGCCGACATGGCGCGCGGCGAGATCACGCTGGTGATCGCCGGCGCGCCGGAGCTGGGCGAGGGCGATGCAGCGCTGCTGGCGCGCGCCTTGCCGCTGCTGCTCAAGAGCCTGCCGCCGTGCGCGGGCCGCGGCGATTGCCGCGCAGCTCAGCGGCGTGCCGCGCGCCGCTGGCCTACGAGCAGGCGCAGCGCCTGGCCGGCGAGCTCAGCGCGCCCGGCATGCGCGCGATAGCGATGCAGAGGACCCCTAGAGGCCGTATCGTGGGCGCTGGAGAGCCGGCCAGGCAATCGCTGTTTCGCGGGGATTTCCCCGCGTGGCAGAGGAAAGTCCGGGCTCAGCGGGTCAAGGTGCCAGGTAACGCCTGGGGGGCGCGAGCCCACGGAAAGTGCAACAGAAAGCAAACCGCCGAAGTGCCGGAAACGGTGCTGGCAAGGGTGAAAGGGTGCGGTAAGAGCGCACCGCGTTGGTGGTAACACCGACGGCACGGCAAACCCCACCTGGAGCAAGGCCAAATAGGGAAGTCGCGGTGGCAACACCGCAGCGCCGGACCTGCGCGTGCTTCCGGGTAGGCCGCTTGAGGCGCACGGCGACGTGCGTCCCAGAGGAATGATTGCCCACGACAGAACCCGGCTTATCGGCCGGCTCTCCTTCTTCCTCATTTTGGATTGAGCTTTCTCTGGCAAGTGGTTGATCAATAAGTCGCTTGCCTAAAACCGGCCCACCGGCCGCGTGACGCGGGCGTCTCAATTCACGCGTAAGTCTTTGTGCAACTGGAGAAAAATCCAGGCAACAGCCATTGACATAAGAGCACTGCGATTTCTATAGTGGCGCCAAGTGGGAAAAAGTGGGAGCAGATGGGCGATTTAGCCCGTCGAAGACATGTTTCGCGGTGCAACAAAGCTCACGGTGGACGACAAAGGCCGGCTGGTCATGCCCACCCGCCATCGCGACCGGCTGCGCGAGCAATGCGCCGGGCAGCTGGTCATCACCGTCGATCGCGACCAGTGCCTGCTGATCTACCCGCTGCCCGAATGGGAACAGATCGAGCGCAAGCTCATGGCGCTGCCCATCGCTGCAGCCGCAGGCGCGCCGCCTGCAGCGGCTGATGGTCGGTCACGCCACCGATATCGCAGCTCGACGCGCACGGCCGCCTGCTGCTGCCGCCGGAACTGCGCGAATTCGCCGGGCTGCATCGCCACGCGATGCTGATCGGGCAGGGCGGGCGCTTCGAACTGTGGGACGAAGCACGCTGGATGGAACGGCGCGACGTCTGGCTCAAGAGCGAGGATTCGACCGGCACCTTGCCGGCCGATCTCGATTCGCTTTCGCTCTAGTGCCGGAGCCGATGCGTCAGGGCGGGGAAATTGGATGAGCACAAACCGGTGCTTGTCGACGAGGTGCTCGCAGCTCTTGCCGTGCGCCCGGCCGGGCGTTACGTCGACGCGACGTTCGGCCGCGGCGGCCACAGCGGCCGGATCCTCGCCGCCCTCGGCGTCGAGCGGGCGCCTCCTCGCCATCGATCGCGACCGCAGGCGATCGAAGCGGGCCGCGCGCGCTTCGCATCGGAAACCCGTCTTGCGCTTGTGCATGGAGCCTTTGGCGAACTCGCGGCGCTGCTGCGCGCGGCGGATCCGCCACGGCACCCTGTACGACGGCATCCTCATCGACTGCGGCGTCTCCTCACCGCAGCTCGACAATGCGGCGCGCGGTTTCAGCTTCCAGAAGGACGGCCCGCTCGACATGCGCATGGATCCGCAGCGCGGCGAGCCCGTCAGCGCCTGGCTGGCACGGGCCACGTTCGAGGAAATGCGCGACGTGATCGCGACGCTCGGGCAGGAGCGCTTCGCGCGGCGCATCGCCGCGGCCATCGAGCGCGAGCGCGCGCGCAGCAGCCGCTGACGCGCACGCTGCAGCTGGCGAGCCTGGTGAGCGCGGCCGTGCCGGTGCGCGAGCCCGGCAAGCATCCGGCCACGCGCACCTTCCAGGCGCTGCGCATGCACATCAACGACGAGCTCGGCCAGCTGCGCGCAGGCGCTGGCGCAGTCGATGCCGCTGCTGGCGCCGGGCGGACGGCTGGCGGTGATCAGCTTCCATTCGCTCGAGGACGGCGTGGTGCGCGATTTCCTGCGCAGCCGCAGCAGCGTGGATCCGGCGCTGGCGCGACTGCCGGTGATTCCGCCCAGCGCGCTGCCGCGCGCTGCGGCTGGTCGGCCGCAAGCAGCGCGCCAGCGCCGCCGAAGTGGCCGCCAATCCGCGCGCGCGCAGCGCGCTGCTGCGCGTGGCCGAGCGCACGGCAGCGGTGGCAGCGTGAAGCCGGTGCCGCGCACGCCTGCTGTGGCTCGGCATGCCGCTGCTGTGGCTGGCGGTGCTGGCCTCGGCCGCCGGCGCGATCTACTGCAAGCACCGCGCGCGCGAATTGTTCGTGCAGCTCGAGCACCTCAACAGCGGCCGCGACGAACTGGAAGCGGAGTGGGGCCGGCTGCAGATCGAGCAGAGCTACTGGTCGACCTACGCCTACGTCGAGAACATCGCCACCGCGCGGCTGCAGATGCGCATCCCCGCCTCGCACGACGTCGAGATGCCCGCGCCATGAGCCGCCGCCGTGGCCGGCAATCCGGCCGGCGCGCGCTGCGCGCCGCGGCCTGCGCGCCGGTCGCGTTCCGCATGCGCCTCGGCTGCTGTTCGGCGCGCTGCTGCTGTGCGGCGTGGGCCTGGTCGCGCGCGCCGTGGAGCTGCAGCTGGTGCAGCACCGCTTCCTCGCCGGCGAGGGCGCGGCGCGTTTCACGCGCGTGGCCGCGATCGTCGCGCATCGCGGCACGATCACCGATCGCAATGGGCGAGCCGCTCGCCGTCAGCACGCCGGTCGATGCCGTGTGGGTCAATCCGCAGGAGCTGGCCGCCAACGTCGAGCAGGTGCCGCGCCTGGCGCGCGCCATCCACATGGATCCGCAGGAGCTGGCGCGGCGCGTCAGCACCGGCATGGATCGCGAGTTCCTGTACCTGGCGCGCGGCCTGCAGCCGGCCGACGCGCGCAAGGTGCGCGAGCTGCAGATCGCCCGGCGTGAACCTGACGCGCGAATACCGCCGCTACTATCCGGCCGGCGAAGTGACCGGCACATCTGCTCGGCTTCACCGACATCGACGACACCGGCCAGGAAGGCGCGGAGCTGGCGTTCGACAACTGGCTGGGCGGCGAGGACGGCTCGAAGCGCGTCATCCAGGACAGCGACGGCAACCAGGTCGAGGACGTCGAGAGCATTCGCGCCGTGCGCCCGGGTCGCGACCTGCGCCTCAGCATCGACCTGCGCATCCAGTACCTGGCCTACCGCGAGCTCAAGGCCGCGATCCGCGACAATCGCGCGCGTTCGGGCTCGGTGGTGGTCATCGACGTGCGCACCGGCGAAGTGCTGGCGATGGTGAACCAGCCGGCCTTCAATCCGAATGATCGAGGCCAGCTAACTCCTGCGGCCTACCGTAACCGCGCGGCGACCGACCTCTTCGAGCCGGGCTCGAGCATCAAGCCGTTCTTCGTCGCCGCCGGCCTCGCCTCCGGCCGCTATCGAGGCCGACAGCATCATCGACACCGATCCGGGCTTCATCCAGGTCGGCACCGCGATCATTCACGACGAGCACAACCTGGGCGCCATTCCGTTGGCGACGGTGCTGGCGAAATCCTCGAACGTGGGCATGGCGCACCTGGCGCTGGCGCTCGAACCCAGGCAGATCTGGACCACGCTCAACGGCCTGGGCTTCGGCCAGGTGACCGCCAGCGGTTTCCCGGGGAGTCGGCCGGGCAGTTGTCCAACTATTCGCACTGGCGCAGCGTGCTGCTCGCCACGATGTCGCACGGCTACGGCCTGTCGGTGACACCGCTGCAGCTGGCGCAGGCGCTACGCGACGCTCGGGGCGCTGCGGCCTGCGCGGCCGGTATCGCTGCTGCGCGTCGATGGCCCGGTGGCGGGCGAACGCGTGCTCGAGCGGCCGGTGTGCGCCGCTCTGCTGGACCTGCTCGAATCCGTGATCACGATGCCCGGCGCCACCGGCATGCTGGCGGCGATTCCCGGCTATCGCGTGGCCGGCAAGACCGGCACCGCGTGGAAGGCCGAAGGCGGCGGCTATTCGCAGGATCGCTTCGTGGGCACGTTCGGCGGCGTGGCGCCGGTGAGCAATCCGCGGCTGGCCGCGGTGGTCGTCATCGACGAGCCGAGCGCCGGCAAGCACCGCGGCGGCGACGTTGCCGCACCGGTGTTTTCCGCAGTGCTCGGCGGCGCGCTGCGCCTGCTGGGCGTGCCGCCCGACGACGCGCATCCGGGCGAGCGCGGCGCCGCGCCACCCGACGCGCAGGTGGCGCTGCGATGAGCGCCGCCGCCACGCCCGCCGCGCCGCCCGCGGCCGATGCGCCCTGGCGGCCGCTCAAGGCGCTGCTGGGCGGCGGCGTCGATGTGCCCGAGCAGTTCCAGGTCGCCGACCTGACGCTCGACAGCCGCAGCGTTCGTCCGGGCGCGGCCTTCCTCGCCTGCCGCGGCCGCACGCGCCACGGCCTGGAGTTCGCGCCCGCCGCGGTGGCCGCCGGCGCGCGCGCCGTACTGTGGGAGCCGGCGCCCGGCGTGAGCGCGCCGGAATTTGCGCCGCCGGTGCTGGTGGTCGCGGTGCCCGAACTATCGGCGCAGGCCGGCTTCATCGCCGATCGGTTCTTTGGCGCGCCCTCGGCGCGGCTGATGGTGGCGGGCGTGACCGGCACCAACGGCAAGACCACCTGCGCGTGGCTGCTGGCCGCGGCGCTCAGCGCCGGCGGCCGCAGCTGCGCGTACCTCGGCACGCTGGGCGCCGGCCTACGCGGGCCGCCTCATCCCGGGCAGTCACACCACTCCCGACGCCGTGACGCTGCAGCGGCAGCTGGCGCAGCTGCGCGACGCGGGCGCGGCAGCGGTGGCGATGGAAGTCTCCTCGCATGCGCTCGACCAGCATCGCTGCGCGGGCCTGCGCTTCCAGATCGCGGCCTTCACCAACCTGAGCCGCGATCACCTGGACTATCACGGCGACATGCACGCATACGCGGTGGCCAAGGCGCCCTGTTCGACTGGCCGACACTCGGCGCGCGGGTCATCAATGTCGACGACGCTTATGGCGCTGGAGCTGGCCACGCGCTCGCCGCCCGGCGCTGCGCTGGTCGTGACCGGCCGCCAGGGCGATCCGGCGCAGCGCGTGCCCGGTGCGCGCTTCGTGCACGCGGTCCGCTGCACCCACGAGGCGCGCGGCCTTGATATCGGCCTCGAGACCAGCTGGGGCAAGGCGACGCTGCGCAGTTCGCTGCTCGGTGATTTCAACGTCGACAACCTGCTGACGGTGCTGGGGGTGCTGCTGGCGAGCGGCATGCCTTTGCATCCGGCCTGCGAAGTGCTGGCCGCCTGCGCCGCGCCGCCGGGCCGCATGCAGCTGGCCGGCGGTGCGGCCCTGCCGCTTGCCATCGTTGATTACGCGCACACGCCGGACGCGCTGGACAAGGCGCTGCGCGCCGCGCGCGCGCACTGCCGCGGGAGATTACTGTGCGTGTTTGGCTGCGGCGGTGATCGCGACCGCGGCAAGCGCGCCGAGATGGGCCGGGTGGCCGAATCGCTTGCCGATGCGCTCTACATCACCGACGACAATCCGCGTGGTGAGGATCCGCAGCGCATCGTCGCCGACATCGTCGCGGGGCTGCGCGACCGCGACCGCGCCCAGGTGCAGCACGACCGTGCGCTGGCGATCGGCTCGGCACTCACCGCCGCGATGGCCGGCGACGTGGTGCTGGTCGCCGGCAAGGGGCACGAGGACTACCAGCTGGTGGGATCCGAGCGGCGCGCGTTCAGCGATCTGGCGCAGGTGCGCGCCGTGCTCGCCGCACGGAGCGCCGCATGAAGCGCACGCTGGCGCAATTCGCCGCGGCCTGCGCAGCGGACGCCTCAGCGGCGCCGATGCCACTTTCGCCGAGGTGGTGCTCGATTCGCGCCAGCTACGCGCGGGCGACTTGTTTCTCGCGCTGCCCGGCAGCCGCGCGGATGGCCACGAGTTCGTCGCCGCGGCGGCGCAGGCCGGGGCGGCGGGCGCGGTGGTGAGCCGGCAAGTCGAGCGCCAGGGTGCCGCAGATCCTGGTCGAGGACGTGGCGCGGCGCACTGACGCGCGCCGGCGCCGCCTGGCGCGCGGCGTTTCGCGGCACTGGTGCTCGGTGTGGCCGGGAGCAACGGCAAGACCACCACCAAGGAAATGCTCGGCCGCCATCCTCGCGCAGCGCGGCGAATGCCTGGCGACGCGCGGCAATCTCAACAACCACCTCGGCGTGCCGCTCACGCTGCTGCGGCTCAGCGAGCGCCACCACAGCGCGGTCATCGAAATGGGCGCGAACCGCGCCGGCGAGGTGGCCGCACTGGTCGCGCTCGCGCGGCCGGCGGTCGGCCTGATCACCAACGCCGGTGCCGAACACCTCGAGGGTTTCGGTGACCTCGAAGGCGTGGCGCGCGCCGAAGGCGAGATGGTGGCCGGGCTCGCCGCCGACGGCGTCGCGGTCATCAATGCCGACGACGAGTACGCGCCGCTGTGGCGCGGCATGACGCGCGCGCGCGTGGTCGATTTTGGCTTTGCCGCCGGCGCCGCGGTGCGTGCCGCGGAGCTGCGGCTGGAGGCGACGGCGCGAGCGGTTTTGCCACGCGCTTCACGCTGCACAGCCCTGCGGGCACCGTGCCCGTCGCGCTCGCGCTGGCCGGCCGGCACAACGTCAGCAACGCGCTGGCCGCCGCCGCCGCGGCGCTGGCCGCCGGCGCCACGCTGGCAGCAGGTTGCCGCGGGCCTGGCGCACCGTGCAGGCCGTCGCGGGGCGCCTGCAGTTCAGGCCGCTCGCCGGCGGCGCCTGGCTGATCGACGACTCCTACAACGCCAACCCGAGCTCGGCGCGCGCGGCACTCGAGGTGCTGGCGGAGCTTGCCGGGCGGCGCTGGCTGGTGCTGGGCGACATGGCTGAGCTCGGTGAGCACGCCGCCGACAGTCATCGCGAGATCGGCGCGCTGGCGCGCCGCCTCGGCGTCGAGCGCCTGTTCACGCTTCGGCGCCGCTGGCGGCGCTGGCCGCCGACAGCTTTCGGCGCCGGTGCGGAGCGCCACGGCGACATCGACTCGCTGGCGCGGGCCGTCGGCGGCGCGCTGGCGCGGCGAAGTGCGGCTCCTGGTCAAGGGTTCGCGCGTCAACCGGCTCGAGCGGCTGGTCGCGGCGCGCTGTACCGGCGCGGCGCAAGCGCGGGCGCAGGCGCAGGCGGAGGGCGGTCTAGATGCTGTACTGGGCCGCCAAGCATCTCGCAGCGCACGTCTCGCTGTTCAACGTCTTCTCGTACCTGACGCTGCGCTCGATCCTCGCGACCATGTCGGCGCTGGCGATCGCGCTGCTGGTCGGGCCGTTCATGATCGCGCGCCTGTCGCGCTACCAGATCGGCCAGGTGGTGCGCAGCGACGGCCCGCAGTCGCACCTGCCGAAGGCCGGCACGCCGACCATGGGCGGCTCTGCTGATCATCTTCGCGGTCGTGGTCACGACCGTGCTGTGGGGCGACCTGGTCAACCGCTTCGTGCTGATCGCGCTCGGCGTCACGCTCGGCTTCGGCCTGATCGGCTTCTACGACGACTACCTGAAGCTGGTGGTCGGCAACTCGCGCGGCCTGATCGCGCGCTGGAAGTATTTCTGGCAGACGCGTGCTGGGCGTGGCCGCGGCGATCCTGCTCTATCGGCTGGCGCATTCACCCACGGTGACCGCGTTCCACGTGCCCTTCTTCAAGAGCGTGGCGCTGCCGCTGGGCGCCGGCGGCTTCGTCGTGCTCGGCTACCTGATGATCGTCGGCATGAGCAACGCGGTGAACCTCACCGACGGGCTCGACGGCCTGGCGATCGGCCCGGCCGTGATGGTGGCCGGCGCGCTCGCCATCTTCGCCTACCTCAGCGGCAACGCGGTGTTCGCCAGTTACCTGCAGATCACCGCGGTGCCCGGGCGCCGGCGAGCTCGCCGTGTTCTGCGGCGCCATCGTCGGCGCGGGCCTGGGGTTCCTCTGGTTCAACACCTATCCGGCGCAGGTGTTCATGGGCGACATCGGCGCGCTGGCGCTCGGCGCCGCGCTCGGCTGCGTCGGCTTCATCGTGCGCCAGGAAATCATCACGCTGCTGATGGGCGGCATCTTCGTGCTCGAGACCGCCTCGGTGATCCTGCAGGTCGCCTCCTTCAAGCTCACCGGCCAGCGCATCTTCCGCATGGCGCCGATCCACCACCACTTCGAGCTCAAGGGCTGGGCCGAGCCGAAGATCATCGTGCGCTTCTGGATCATCAGCATCCTGCTGGTGCTGGCCGGCCTCGCCACGCTGAAGCTGCGATGAGCTGCCGCAGCGACAAGCACGCGCGCACCGTGGTCGTGGGCCTGGGCAAGACCGGCATGTCGGTGGTGCGCTACCTGCGTGCGCAGGGCACGGCGGTGGCGGTGACCGACACGCGCGAGGCGCCGCCGGGACTCGCCGCGCTGCGTGAGCTGGCGCCGGAGATCACCGTGCGCGCCGGCGGCCTCGACCAGCGCTGCTCGACGGCGCCGATGCGATCGTGGTGTCGCCCGGCATCGCCGCGCGCGGCGCCTTCTTCGACGCGGCGCGCGCGCGCGGCCTGCCGGTGCTCGGCGACATCGAACTGTTCGCGCGCGCGGCGCGCGCGCCGGTGGTGGGCATCACCGGCACCAACGGCAAGAGCACCGTGACCACGCTGGTCGGCCGCATGGCGCAGCGCGCCGGGCGCCGCACGCGCGTCGGCGGCAACCTCGGCGAGCCGGCGCTCGAGCTGCTCGACCCGGCCGCCGAGCTGTACGTGCTCGAGCTCTCGAGCTACCAGCTCGACACCACCGAATCGCTCACGCTGCAGCGCCGCCGCGGTGCTGAACGTCACCGCCGATCACCTCGATCGCTACGCGACCGTCGGCGGACTACGCCGCCTCCAAGGCGCGCATCTTCCGCCGCTGCGGCACCGCCGTGCTCAATGCCGACGATCCGCAGGTGGCGGCGATGGGCGCGCGAGGCGCAGCGTCGCCGGCGTTTTTCGCTCAATTCCGGCGCCGCGCGCCGACTACACGCTGCAACACCACGCCGGACAGGAGTGGCTCGCGCGCGGCGGCGAACGGCTCCTGGCGCTGGAGGAACTGCAGCTCAGCGGCCGCCACAACGCGGCCAATGCGCTGGCGGCGCTGGCGCTGGGCGAGGCCCTGGACCTGCCGCGCGCGGCGATGCTCGGCGAACTGCGCGAATTTCCCGGGCTCCCGCACCGCTCTGCCCTGGGTCGCCGACATCGCCGGCGTGCGCTACGTCGACGACTCGAAGGGCACCAACGTCGGCGCCACGCTGGCGGCGGTCGCCGGGCTCGCGGGCCCGTTGCTGCTGATCGCCGGCGGCGATGGCAAGGGGCAGGATTTCACGCCGCTGGCGGCGGCGCTGCGCGGCAAGGTGCGGCTGGCGCTGCTGATCGGCCGCGACGCGCGCGCGCTCGGTGCGGCGCTCGGCTGCCATGGCACGATCGAATACTGCGCGACGCTCGAGGCGGCGGTCGCGGCCGCCGCGCGCATCGCGCGGCCCGGCGACACGGTGCTGCTGTCACCGGCCTGCGCGAGCCTCGACATGTTCCGTGACTACGCGCACCGCGGCGAAGTGTTCGCCGCGGCCGTGCGGGGGCTCGCGCCATGAACACCATGGCCGCACCGCTCCCGCGCGCCGCGCCACGGGCACCGCTCGCTGCGGCTCGATCCGGTGCTGCTGCTGCTGGTCGCTTCGATCCTGCTGCTGGGCCTGGTCATGGTCACCTCGGCTTCGGTGACCGCCGCCGCGCGCGAGAGCGGCGATCCCTTTGCCTACCTGGAGCGGCAGCTGGTGCTGGTGGCCGCCGGCCTGGCGCTCGCCGCGCTGGTGTTCGTGATCCCGATCGCCGTCATCGAGCGCTGTGCGCTGCCGCTGCTGATCGCCGCCGGCGTGCTGCTGGTGCTGGTGCTGGTCCCGGGGCTCGGCCACGTGGTCAAGGGCGGGCGCCGCTGGCTGCGGCTGCCGGGCATCAACTTCCAGGTGTCCGAGGCCGCGCGCGTGCTGGCGCTGGTGTACATCGCGCACTACTGCGTGCGCTTCGAGACCGCGCTGCGCAGCAGCGCCGGCGGCCTGCTGCGGCCGCTGGCGCTGCTGGCCTTCCTCGGCGTGTTGCTGCTGCTCGAGCCGGATCTCGGTGCCGCGACGGTCCTGTTCGTAACGGGCTTCGGTCTGCTGTTCCTGGCCGGCGCGCAACTGCGCTGGGTGCTGGCTGCGATGCTGGGCGCCGGCGGCGGCGATGTCGCTGCTGGTGATGTTCTCCGAGCTACCGCATGCGGCGCATCACCGGCTTCCTCGATCCCTGGGCCGATCCGTACAACACCGGCTTCCAGCTCACGCAATCGCTGATCGCCATCGGCCGCGGCGAATGGTTCGGCGTCGGCCTCGGCGCCAGCGTGCAGAAGCTGTTCTACCTGCCCGAAGCGCACAACGACTTTCCTGTTCGCGGTGCTGGCCGAGGAACTGGGCCTGGCGGGCGTGGTGCTGACGCTGGCGCTGTTCCTGGCGCTGGCCTGGCGCGTGTTCGCGCTGGCGCGCCGCGCGCACGACGCCGGCATGAAATTTCACGCCTACCTGGCCGCCGGCTTCGCGCTGTGGCTGCTGGTGCAGGCCTTCGTCAACATCGGCGTCAACATGGGCGTGCTGCCGACCAAGGGTCTGACGCTGCCGCTGATGAGCTACGGCCGCAGCAGCATGCTGGTCGCGCTGGCCTGGCTCGGACTGATCCTGCGCGTGCATCACGAAGTGAGCGGCGGCGCGCGTAGCGCCGCGCGCGGGCGGCTGGCGTGAGCGCGCCCGTGGCACTGATCATGGCGGGCGGCACCGGCGGACACGTCTATCCGGCGCTGGCGCTGGCGCGAGAGCTGCGCAACCGCTCCTGGCAGATCGTGTGGCTGGGCACGCGCCGCGGGCTCGAGGCGCGCGTGGTGCCGGCCGAGCAGCTTCCGCTCGAAGTGCTGAGCGTCGGCGGCCTGCGCGGCAAGGGGCTGCTGACCTGGCTGGCCGCACCCTTCCGCCTGGCTCGCTCCTTGTCGGAAGCGCTGGCGGTCATGCGCCGCCATCGGCCCACTGTGGTGGTCGGGCTCGGCGGCTATGTCACCGGTCCCGGCGGCGTCGCGGCCTGGCTGACGCGCGCGCCGCTGCTGATCCATGAGCAGAACGCGATCGCCGGATTCACCAACCGGTGCCTGGCGCGCCTGGCGCGCGAGGTCTACGCCGCATTCCCGGATGCGTTCGGGAGCGGAGTCGTCGCGCAGGTCATCGGCAATCCGGTGCGCGCCGAAATCGCCGCGCTGCCGCCGCCGGCGGAGCGCTTCGCGCTGCGGAGCGGCGCGATCCGCATACTGGTCATCGGCGGGAGCCTGGGCGCGGCGCGCCTCAACTCGCGTGCTGCCGTATGCGCTGGCGCGGCTCGCCGGCCGCATCGCCGTCGACGTGCGCCACCAGTCGGGCGAACGCTGGATCGAGGCCGCGCGCCGCGACTACGCCGCCGGCGGGCGTCAAGGCGCAGGTGTCGCCGTTCATCGAGGACATGGCCGACAGCTACGCCTGGGCCGACCTGGTCATCTGCCGCGCCGGCGCGCTGACCGTCTCCGAGCTGGCCTGCGCCGGTGTCGGCGCGATCCTGGTGCCGTTTCCCGCCGCGGTCGACGATCACCAGACCCACAACGCGCGCATTCCGGTGGCGGAAGGCGCGGCGCTGCTGATCGCCGATCGTGACCTGACCGCCGAGCGGCTCGCCGCGGAGCTCACCACGCTGTGCGCCGGACGCGGCAAGCTGATCGCGATGGCCGAGCGCGCCCGGCTGCTGGCGCGCACCGGCGCGACCGCCGCACTGGCCGCGGCCTGCGAACGCTACGCGGGAGTGGCGGCATGAACCAGCGCATGCGCCGCATCGGTACCATCCACTTCGTCGGCATCGGCGGCAGCGGCATGGGCGGCATCGCCGAAGTGCTGCTGAACCTGGGCTACAAGGTGACCGGGTCGGACCTTAAGGCCAACGCCGTCACCGCGCGACTCCAGCAGCTCGGCGCGCGCGTCGCTATCGGTCATCGCGCCGAAAATGCCGACGGCGCCGATGTCGTCGTCACCTCGACCGCCGTGGCTGCCGGGCAATGCCGAAGTCGATGCCGCCCTGGCGCGGCGCGTGCCGGTCGTGCCGCGCGCCGAGATGCTCGGCGAGCTGATGCGCTTCCGCCAGTCGATCGCGGTGGCCGGCACGCACGGCAAGACCACGACCACCAGCCTGGTGGCCAGCATCCTGGCCGAGGGCGGCGTGGATCCCACTTTCGTCATCGGTGGGCGCCTCAAGAGTGCCGGCACCAATGCGAGGCTGGGTGCCGGGCGCTACCTGGTCGCCGAGGCCGACGAGAGCGACGCCTCGTTCCTGCACCTGCAGCCGATCATCGCCATCGTCACCAACATCGACAACGATCATCTCGGCACGCACGGCGGCGATTTCGCGCGGCTGTGCGCACAGCTTCGTGAGCTTCCTGCACAACCTGCCGTTCTACGGGCTGGCCGTGCTGTGCCAGGACGACGAACACGTGCAGGGCATCCTCGCTGCGCGTCGGCCGGCCGGTCGTGACCTACGGCCTCTCGGCCGGCGCCGATGTGCGCGCCAGCAACATCCGCCGCGAGCGCTCGCGCACGCTGTTCGAGGTGACGCGCCCCGGCCAGGCCGAACCGCTCCATGTCGTGCTCAACCTGGCCGGGCTCCACAACGTGCGCAATGCGCTGGCGGCGATCGCGGTCGCCACCGAGCTCGAAATCGACGACGCGGCGATCGTGCGCGCGCTGGCCGCCTTCCAGGGGATCGATCGGCGCATGCAGCTGGTGGGTGAAGTCGACACGGCAAAAGGGCATGTAACGATCGTCGACGACTACGGACACCACCCCACCGAGATCGCCGCCACGCTCGACGCGCTGCGCCAGGCCTGGCCCGATCGGCGCCTGGTGCTGGCCTTCCAGCCGCATCGCTACACGCGTACGCGCGATCTGCTCGACGACTTCGCCAGCGTGCTGTCTGGGTTCGATGTGCTGCTGGTGACCGAGGTGTACGCCGCGGGCGAGGCGCCGATCAAGGGCGCCGACGGCCGCGCCATCTGCCGCGCGATCCGCAGCCGCGGCAAGTCGAGCCGATCTTCGTGCAGCGGGTGGAGAACCTGGCCACCGCATTGCGCGATGTGCTGCACGACGGTGACGTCGTGGTGACGATGGGCGCGGGCCACATAGGCGCCGTCTCGCACGGGCTGCTGGGCAAGCTGGCTGCACCGCGCGCGAGCGAGCGACGCCCATGAATCAGGCCATCGCCCCCGAGTTTCAGCTGCGCATCCGGCGCGACGAGCCGATGTCGAAGCACACCTCGTGGCGTGTCGGCGGCCCGGCCGATATTTTCTTCACGCCGCACGATCGTGCCGAGCTGGCCTCGTTCCTGCGAGCGCTACCGGCTGACACGCCGCTCCTGTGGGTGGGGCTGGGCAGCAACCTGCTGGTGCGCGATGGCGGCATACGCGGCGTGGTGATCTGCACGCACGGTGCGTTCACGCGCCTCGAGCGCCGCGCGCAGCTGCGCGTGTACTGCGAATCCGGGGTACCCTGCGCGCGGGTAACGCGCCAGTGCGCCAACTGGGGCCTGGGGCGGGCCGAATTCTTCGCCGGAATTCCCGGCACGATGGGCGGTGCGCTCGCCATGAACGCCGGCGCCTATGGCGGCGAGACCTGGGCGCAGGTGCGCAGCGTCGAGGTCATGGCGCGCGACGGCAGCTGCCGCACGCGCGCGGCGAGCGAATATCAGGTGAGCTACCGGCACGTGCATCGCGCCGGCCAACGACGAGTGGTTCCTGGCCGCCGAGCTGGAGTTCGCGCCGCGCGATGATGCGCACGCGCACCTGGTGCGCGAGCAGGCGCAGCGCCGCAAGTTGACTCAGCCGCTGGGCGAATGGAGCTGCGGCTCGGTGTTCACCAATCCGCCCGGGGCGCACGCCGCGCAGCTGATCGAGTCCGCGGGCCTCAAGGGCTTTCGCATCGGCGGCGCCGTGGTCGCCGAAAAGCACGCGAATTTCATCCTCAACGACGGCGCAGCCACGGCGCGCGACCTGGAGGAGCTGATTGCGCACGTGCGCGCCACCGTGCAGCGCGTGCACGGCGTCGAGCTGGTGCCGGAAGTGCGCATCGTCGGGGAGCCGCTCTGATGCGCCTGCGCCACGACAGCCGCGGCCTGCGTCGCGTCAGCAACGCCGCCGACTTCGGCCGCGTCGCCGTGCTGCTAGGAGGCAGATCCGCGGAGCGCGAGATCTCACTGCTGACCGGCGCGGCGGTGCTGGCCGCGCTGCAGCGCCGCGGCGTCGATGCGCACGGCTTCGACCCGGCGCAGCGCGAGCTCGGCGAGTTGCGACGCGAGGGCTACGCGCGCGCCTGGATCGCGCTGCACGGCCCTGGCGGCGAGGACGGCACCGTGCAGGGTGCGTTGGAGTTTCTCGGCATTCCGTACACCGGTAGTGGCGTAACGGGCAGCGCAGTAGGCATGGACAAGCTGCGCACCAAGCGCCTGGCCGCTGCGGTCGGCGTGCCGACGCCGGAGTTCATCGTGCTGCGCACCGCCGCCGATCTAGACCTGGCGCTCGCGCGCCTCGGCCTGCCGATGATCGTCAAGCCTGCTACGCAGGGGTCAAGTGTTGGCATGACGCGTGTCGAAAGCGCCGACGAGCTGCCGGCTGCCTGGCGCGCCGCCACGCAGCACGAGCCGGTCGCGTTCGCCGAACCGTGGATCACCGGCGGTGAATACACGGTGGCGATCCTGCAGGGCCAGGCGCTGCCTTCGATCCGCATCGAGACGCCGCGCGCCTTCTACGACTACGAGGCCAAGTACCTGCGCGACGACACGAGGTACTTCTGTCCCTCCGGGCTGGCGGCCGATGCGGAGCAGCAGCCTGGCGCGACCTGGCGCTCAGCGCTTTCGAAGTCTGCGGCGCCGAAGGCTGGGGCCGCGCGGATTTCATGATGAGTGCGCAGGGCGCAGCCGCTCCTGCTCGAAATCAACACCGTGCCCGGCATGACCGATCACAGCCTGGTGCCGATGGCGGCGCGTGCCGCGGGCATGGATTTCGCCGCGCTGACGTGGCGGATACTCGAGACCAGCCTGGTGCGCACGCCATGCTGAGCCGCCGCCGGCAAAATCGCCGTCGCGACGACGCGGGTTCGCGCTGGCAGCTGCCGCGGCTGCCGTGGCGGCGGCTGGGCGCGCTCGCCGGCGGCGCACTCGGCGCGGCCGCGGCCTGTGCCGGGCTGCTGCTGTTCCTCAACCAGCCGATCGAACGCATCCGCGTCGACGGGCAATTCCAGCATCTCACCGCCCTCGAAGTGGAAAAGGCGGTGCGCGCGCAGCTGCACGGCGCCGGGCTGGTCACCGTGCGGCTCGACGAGGTGCGCCGCTCGCTGCGGCTCTTGCCGTGGGTGGAGGCCGCCACCGTGCAGCGCAGCTGGCCGCGCGGCCTGGTGGTGCAGGTCAGCGAGCAGCAGGCGGTGGCGCGCTGGAACGACACCGACCTGGTCAACGCGCGCGGCGACGTGTTTGCCAACAGCGCGCATTTCGTGCCGCCGGAGCTGCCGCAACTGGCCGGACCGAGCGGGACCGAGGCCGAGGTGGTGATGCGCTACCTCTCGCTCCAGGGCCACATCGTCGAGTCGGGGCTGCGGCTCGCGGCATTGCGGCTCGACGGGCGCGGCGCCTGGGAACTGCAGCTCGACAACGGCGTGAGCGTGCGCTTCGGCCGCAAGCAGGTCGACGAGCGCTTCGCGCGCTTCCTGGCGGTCGCACTGCGCATGATCTGCCAGCGTGCCACCGACATCGCCTATGTCGACATGCGCTACAGCAACGGCTTCGCGGTCGGCTGGCGGAGCGGCGCCACGCGCCTCGCCGGCGGCGCCAATGTGTACAAGGGTAATGCCGATGGTTAAGCGTTCGGATCGGACCGTGGTGGTGGGCCTGGACATCGGCACCTCGAAAGTGGTCGCCCTGGTGGGGGAAATCACCATCGATGGGGCGATTGAGATCATTGGCCTGGGCAAGCAGCCCTCGCGCGGCCTCAAGAAAGGCGTGGTCGTCAACATCGAATCGACCGTGCAGTCGATCCAGCGCGCGGTCGAAGAGGCTGAGCTCATGGCCGGCTGCGAGATCCACTCGGTCTACGCCGGCATCGCCGGCAGCCACATCCGCAGCCTGAACTCCCACGGCGTGGTCGGCATCCGCGACCGCGAAGTGACCGCCGCGGATGTCGAGCACGTGATCGAAGCAGCCAAAGCGGTGGCGATTCCGGCCGACCAGCGCATCCTGCACGTGCTGCCGCAGGAATTCATCATCGACGGCCAGGAAGGAATCCGCGATCCGATCGGCATGTCGGGCGTGCGGCTCGAGGCCAAGGTGCACATCGTCACCGGCGCCGACAGCGCCGCGCAGAACATCGTCAAGTGCGTGCAGCGCTGCGGGCTGGTGGTCGAGGACATCGTGCTCGAGCAGCTGGCCTCGAGCTTCGCGGTGCTCACCGACGATGAGAAGGAGCTGGGCGTATGCATCGTCGATGTCGGCGGTGGCACCACCGACATCGCGGTGTTCTCGAGCGGTGCGATCCGCCACACGGCCGTGATCCCGATCGCCGGCGACCAGGTCACCAACGATATCGCCGTATCGATGCGCACGCCGACGCAGTACGCCGAGGACATCAAGGTGCGCTTCGCCTGCGCGCTGTCGCAACTGGCCAACCCGGACGAAAGCATCGAGGTGCCGAGTGTCGGCGACCGGCCCGCGCGGCGCCTGGCGCGCCAGACGCTGGCCGAGGTGGTCGAGCCGCGCTATGAAGAGCTGTTCAACCTGATCCGCGAAGAGCTGCGACGGAGCGGTTTCGAGGAAGTGATCGCCGCGGGCCTGGTGCTCACCGGCGGCAGCGCGCGCATGGAAGGCGCGATCGAGCTGGCCGAGGAGATCTTTCACGTGCCCGTTCGGCTGGGCTATCCACAGGCGGTGAGAGGCCTTTCCGATGCGGTGCAGAACCCGATCTATTCGACCGCCGTCGGCCTGCTGCTGTACGCGCGCGAGAACGCCGCGCCCGCGGCGCGCGGTGCGCTCAGCGGGAGCGTGGGCGGCGCGCTCGGCCGCATGCAGCAATGGTTCAAGGGACATTTCTGATTTTTATGATTCAACCGACCAACAGGGGAGCTGACACTCATGTTTGAACTCATGGACGCATACAGCCAGAGCGCTGTGATCAAGGTGATCGGTGTGGGCGGAGGCGGCGGCAACGCGGTCTCGCACATGGTGGCCGCCGGCATCGAGGGCGTGGATTTCATCTGCGTCAACACCGATTCGCAGGCACTCAAGGCCTCGAAGGTGAAGACCGCGCTGCAGATCGGCAGCAACATCACCAAGGGACTCGGGGCTGGCGCCGATCCCGAGATCGGCCGGCAGGCCGCGGTGGAGGATCGTGACCGCATCATCGAGCTGATCAGCGGCTGCGACATGCTGTTCATCACCGCCGGCATGGGCGGCGGCACCGGCACCGGCGCCGCGCCGGTGGTCGCGCAGATTGCGCGCGAGCTCGGCATCCTCACGGTGGCCGTGGTCACGCGACCGTTCCACATGGAAGGCAACAAGCGCTCGATGGTCGCCGACCATGGCATCGCTGAGCTGACCAAGAACGTCGACTCGCTGATCACCATTCCGAACCAGAAGCTGCTCACGGTGCTCGGCCCCACCACCACGCTGCTCGACGCCTTCAAGTCGGCCAACCAGGTGCTGCAGGGCGCGGTGCAGGGCATCGCCGAACTGATCACCCGTCCCGGATCTGATCAACGTCGACTTCGCCGACGTGCGCACCGTGATGTCCGAGACCGGCATGGCGATGATGGGCAGCGGTGTCGCCAGCGGCGAAGGCCGCGCGCGCGCCGCCGCCGAGGCGGCAGTATCTTCACCGCTCCTCGAGGACATCAACCTGTCGGGCGCGAACGGCATCCTCGTCAACATCACCGCGGGCCTCGATCTGGCGATCGGCGAATTCGAGGAAGTGGGCCGCATCGTCAAGGAGTTCGCTTCGGAGGACGCGACCGTCGTGGTCGGCACGGTCATCGACCCGGAGATGAGCAACGATCTGCGCGTCACCGTGGTGGCCACCGGCCTGGGCCGCAGCGCCGTGCTGGCCAAGGCGCCGGTGATGACCAGCCGGGAGAGCCTGGCCAGCGCCAGCCGCCAGCCGCCGTCGATGCGGGTCATCCGGCAGGGGCCGTTGACCGCCAAGGATTACGGTGAACTGGATCGGCCGACGCACATTCGCCAGCGCGCAGTGGGCGATGGCCTGCGTCCCGAGCCCGCTGCCGTGCCCCCGGAGGATCTGCTGGATATTCCGGCATTCCTGCGTCAGCAGGCGGACTGACATAAGCGCGAGGGGCGGAGCGCACGCCCCTGTGGTACGGTACCGCCATGGTTGGCCAACGCACGATCCGCAACAGCATTCGCGCCACCGGTGTCGGCCTGCACACCGGGCGCAAGGTGCTCATGACCGTGCGCCATGGTGAACCCGATACGGGCATTGTGTTTCAGCGCACGGATCTGGCGGGTTCGGCCGACATTCCGGCGCGCGCTGCCAATGTCGGCGAGACCAACCTCGGCACCACGCTGATTCAGGGCGCGGCCAAGGTGTCCACCGTCGAGCATTTGCTGTCGGCCTTCGCCGGCCTGGGCATCGACAACGCGCGCGTCGAGCTCAACGCGCCCGAAGTGCCGATCATGGACGGGAGCGCGGGGCCGTTCGTGTTCCTGCTGCAGTCGGCCGGCATCGAGGAGCAGTCAGTGCCGAAGCGCTTCACGCGCGTGCTGCGCACGGTGCGGGTCGAGGACGGCGACAAGTGGGCGCAGTTCGACCCGTACGAAGGGTTCCGCGTCAATTTCGAGATCGAGTTCGATCACCCGATCTTCAAGCGCCGCCTGCAGCGCGCCACGATGGATTTTTCCACCACGGCCTTTCTCAAGGAAATCAGCCGTGCGCGCACCTTCGGCTTCATGCGCGACCTGGAAATGCTGCGCTCGCGCAACCTGGCGCTCGGCGGTACGCTCGACAACGCGATCGTGCTCGATGAATCGCGGGTGCTCAACGAGGGCGGACTGCGCTACGAAGACGAGTTCGTGAAGCACAAGATCCTCGACGCGATCGGCGACCTGTACCTGCTGGGCCACAGCCTGATCGGCGAGTTCAGCGGCCACAAGTCCGGCCACGGCCTGAACAACCAGCTGCTGCGGACACTCCAGGCCGATACCCGGGCCTGGGAAGAAGTGGTGTTCGAGCGGCCCGAGCAGGCGCCGATTTCCTACGTCCAGGCGTTGACGATTCCGGCGGCGACTGCGCTCGCTTCCTGAGCCTCAGCGCCCCGCGGGCGAGACCCGCACCACCACTTTGACAATATCCGGCGACCCGGCCATGAGCTGAGGTTCGAGTGCTGCCAGCGCAAAGCGCAGCCGGCTGCTCCAGGCGGCCGAGGAAGTGAGCACAGTGAGCTGCCCGCCCTTGTGCACCACGTTGACCAACGAGCCCCGCAGCTCTTCCGGCAGCAGGCTCGCGACCCGCTCCGTCCAGGCCTGCTGCGCTCCCCGCACCTGTCGCAGGCCTGCCAGCCACCCCTGCCTTTTCATAATCTCCTCAACACCTTGCGGTGCAGCACGGTACCGGGCGCAGAGCTGGCTTCGGAGCGGGCCTGGTGCGCCTTTTGGGAACTGCCTTCTTGTCTTGGGGGGGGTTCTTGGGCATAGTCGCGCGCACTTATCAAAAAACCAGGCCCGCCGCCACTGGCGGGGCCCAAAGCCACCGAACCAACCGCGGGAGCGCCATGATAACTGGGTTGACGAAAATCCAAGCCCAGTCCCCTCGCCGCGGCCACAGCAACGGGCGGTCAGGCTCGTGAATCTCATCTTCTTCTCGCGGCGCCAGGGCAAGGCGCGGCACCTGAACCTGTCGCATCCGCTGACGCTTACCCTGATCAGTGTGGCGGGGCTGGCGCTGCTCGCCAGCGTGTTTGCGGCCGGGATCAAGGTGGGCGTGCGGGGCATCACCGCCGGGGCGCTCGGGGAACCGGCGGCAGTCGCCCAGGAACGCTCGGAACTGGCCGCCCTCAAGGTGCACCTGCAGGAGCGCATCGACGGCCTGGCGCTGAAGATGGGCATGTTCGACGCCCACCTGATACGGCTCAACTCGCTCGGCAAGCGCCTCACCCAGATGGCCAACCTCAGCAGCCGCGAGTTCGATTTCGATCACGATCCCGGCACTGGGTGGTCCCGAGGGCGATGGCGCCGGGCGCGGCGCCCAAGTGCCGGATCTGTCGGCGATGATCAATCAGTTTGACCGACGGCTCGATTTCCGCACCACGCAGTTCTCCGCGCTCGAGTACGTGCTGCTCGGCCGCCAGCTGTCGGCCGAGATCCGCCCGACCGGCAAGCCGGTCCTGGCCGGGTACATCTCGTCATACTTCGGCGAACGCATGGATCCGTTCAACGGCGAAGAGGC
Organism: uncultured Gammaproteobacteria bacterium; assembly: GCA_963811485.1. Classification (GTDB taxonomy): domain Bacteria; phylum Pseudomonadota; class Gammaproteobacteria; order Steroidobacterales; family Steroidobacteraceae; genus FEN-1191. Next base: position 41,880 of record CAWERO010000003.1, on the reverse strand, counting down.
GTTTCACAAGGGACTCGATTTCGCCAGCGACGCGGGCACCGACGTGCTGGCGGTGGGGCAGGGCATGGTCACCTGGGCCGGCCCGCGCGAGGGCTACGGCGTGCTGGTGGAAGTGAATCATGGCAACGGCTACGTGACGCGCTATGCGCACAACTCCCGCGTGATGGTTGCCGTCGGCGACACCGTGCAGCGCGGCCAGGCGATTGCGGTGGTCGGTTCCACCGGCCGTTCCACCGGCCCGCATGTGCACTTTGAAGTTCTGAAGGATGGGCGGCAGATCGATCCGATGGCGTTTATCGGGCGCTAACCCGCGCCGCCATGCCGGTCGGGCGCGTTCCTGCGCTTTGCGACCGCCTGGCGCAACAGGAATTCGATCTGCGCGTTGATGCTGCGCAAGTCGTCGGCGGCCCACTTTTCCAGATCCTTCCACAAGTCGGGCGCGATCCGCAGCAGCAACGCCTTGCGCAGTTCTGAACTCACGTTCAGGTGTAGAGCGTGCCAGTGTTGATGACCGGCGATGCTTCGGTGGTACCGCACAGCACGACCAGCAGGTTGCTGACCATGGCGGCGCGACGCTCGTCGTCGAGCTTGACCAGGTGCTGCTCGTCCAGCTCGCGCAGCGCCATGTGCACCATGCCCACGGCGTTGTGGACGATGATCTGGCGTGCGGCGATCATCGCCTCGGCCTGCTGGCGGCGCAGCATGGCCGGCGCGATTTCCGGCGCGTAGGCCAGGTGCGTGAGCCGGGCTTCCTCGACCACCACGCCCGCCTTGGCCAGGCGCACCTGCAGTTCCTCCTTGAGGGCAGTGGGCGACTTCGTCGGCGCCGCCCCGCAGCGTGAGCTCGTGCTCCTCGCCGTTGTCATAAGCGTAGCGGCTGGCGATGCTGCGAATGGCCGACTCGCTCTGGACTTCCACGTAGCTGCTGTAATCCTCGACATCGAACACCGCCTGCGCGGTGTCCTCGACCCGCCACACCACCACGGCCGCGATCTCCACCGGGTTGCCGCGCTTGTCATTGACCTTGAGCGTCTCGCTGTTGAAGTTGTGCGTGCGCAGTGAAAGCTTGGTCGGCAGCGTCTGGTAAGCCAGCCAGACCCGCATTGGAGGTGACACCGAGCGTGCGGCTGCTCCCCGACGGTGCCGCGCCCGACTTCGACAGCACGCGGCCGCGATGGCGAGCCAGCAGCGGATTGGCCCAGTAAAACCCGCTGTTGCGCACCGTGCCCTGGTAGGCGCCGAACAGGATGAGCACGCGTGCCTCGTTGGGCTGCAGGGTGAAATACCCGAACAGCACAATGACGCCGCTCAGCAGCGCCAGGGCGGCGCCGAAGATGAAGACCAGGCCGCTGCCACGGGCGTCGGACAGCGCCGTGATCACGATCAGCGCCGGAGCGCCGAGCAGCAGCAGCACGTTGAACGCGAGCATCGGCCAGCCGTTGATGACGGTCGTGGCGATCTCGGCCGTGTGGGCTTTCGCGCTTGGGCTCGGCATGGCGGCTTTGCTTCCTCTGATACTGAAATGATATCATAATGAAATCAGGTGGAGGCCGCAAGACAGCGGGACGTGGCACCGTGCGTGCCGCGCTGACCTGGCCATAGGAGCTCTGTGCTCCTTGAACGAATTCCTCAGCGCCCCATCTATCCGTACAATGCGCGGTTCCGCAGGACGGCCCTGGATCCATGGCAGGGCATTCAGCTTGATTCCAAAGGATTTTTTAAGTGCTTAAGGCCCTGACGCGAGTGTTTGGGAGCCGCAATGAGCGGCTCGTAAAGAGCTATGGACGTGCCGGTGCGCGCTTCGGCAGCCCTGGAGCCGCAGATCACGGCGCTTGAGCGATGTGCAGCTGCGCGGCAAGACCGACGAATTCCGCTCACGCCTCGCTGCAGGCGCCAGCTTCGATGAGCTGCAGCCCGAGGCCTTCGCCGTGGTGCGCGAGGCCGCGCAACGCGTGCTCAAGATGCGCCACTTCGACGTGCAGCTGGTCGGCGGCCTCGCGCTCCACCAGGGCAAGATCGCGGAAATGCGCACCGGCGAGGGCAAGACGCTGGTCGCCACGCTCCCAGCCTATCTCAACGCGCTGCCCGGCGAGCGGTGTGCACGTGGTCACCGTCAACGAATACCTCGCGCAACGCGACGCCGACTGGATGGGCCCGGTGTACCAGTTCCTGGGCCTCAGCGTCGGTGTGATCAAGAGCCAGCAGGATTCGGCCGAGAAGCGCGCCGCCTACGCCTGCGACATCACCTTCGGCACCAACAACGAATTCGGCTTCGATTACCTGCGCGACAACCTGGCCTTCCGGCTCGAGGACCGCGTGCAGCGGCCGCTCAGCTACGCGATCGTCGACGAGGTCGACTCGATCCTGATCGACGAGGCGCGTACGCCGCTGATCATTTCCGGCCCGGCGGAAGAGAGCACCGAGGTGTACCAGCGCATCAATGCGCTGGTGCCGCGACTGACGCGCCAGCTCGAGGAAGAGGGCCCCGGCGATTTCTCCGTCGACGAGAAGGGCAAGCAGGTCCATCTCACCGAGGACGGTCACGAGCAGGTCGAACAGCTGATGCTGGAAGCCGGCCTGCTGCGCGAGGGCGAAAGCCTGTACGACGCCGCTAACGTGCGGCTCATGCATCATCTCAATGCCGCGCTGCGTGCGCACGCGATCTACAAGCGCGACGTCGAATACATCGTGCGCAACGGTGAAGTCATCATTGTCGATGAATTCACCGGCCGCACCATGATCGGCCGGCGCTGGTCCGACGGGCTCCACCAGGCGGTCGAGGCGAAGGAGGGCGTGCGGGTGCGCGAGGAGAACCAGACGGTCGCCTCGATCACCTTCCAGAACTACTTCCGCCTTTACAAGAAGCTCGCCGGCATGACCGGCACGGCCGACACCGAAGCGCCGGAATTCCTGCAGATCTACGGTCTGGAGGTGGTGGTGATCCCGACGCATCGGCCGATGATCCGCAAGGACAGCGCCGATCACGTGTACCTGACGCAGGGCGACAAGTTCGAGGCGATCATCGCGGACATCCGCGATTGCGCCACGCGGCAGCAACCGGTGCTGGTGGGCACGACCTCGATCGAGACCTCGGAATACCTCGCGGGGCTTCTGCAGAAGGAACAGATCGAGCACAGCGTGCTCAATGCCAAGCAGCACGAACGCGAGGCGCAAGTGGTGGCGAACGCGGGCCGCCCCGGCGCCGTGACCATCGCCACCAACATGGCGGGCCGCGGCACCGACATCGTGCTGGGCGGCAATCTGGCCGCCGAACTGCTCGCGCTCCCCGCAGGCACGGATGGAGCGGTGCAGGCCGCGGTGCGCACGGCCTGGCAGGCTGCGGCACGACGCGGTGATCGCCGCCGGCGGTCTGCACATCATCGGCACCGAGCGGCACGAGTCGCGCCGCATCGACAACCAGCTGCGCGGGCGCTCGGGCCGCCAGGGCGATCCGGGCTCGAGCCGGTTCTACCTGTCGATGGAAGACAACCTGATGCGCATCTTCGGCGATCCGGCGCGCACCAAGCGCTGGCTGCAGATGGCCGGCATGAAGGCGGGCGAGGTGATCGAGAGCGGCATGCTCACGCGCCAGATCGAGAAGGCGCAGCGCAAGGTCGAGGCGCACAACTTCGACATCCGCAAGCAGCTGCTGCTGTTCGATGACGTCGCCAACGACCAGCGCAAGGTGGTCTACCAGCAGCGCACCGAGATCCTCGGCACCGACGACCTGAGCGAGGCGGTGCTGGGCATGTACGAGGACTCGGTGCGCGGACTCCTCGATGCGCACCTGCCAGTCGGCAGTGCGCCGCACGCCTGGGACCTGAGCGCGCTCAACGAGGCGCTGCAGCGCGACTTCAGCATCTCGGTGCGAGGTCGCGGCGTGGCTGACGCTCGACCCGCAGATGGAAGACGCGACGGCTGCGCACGCGCGTGGTGGACGCCGTGCTCGAGCACTACCGGCACAAGGTGGCGCGCATCGGTGCGCACGATCATGCGCCACGTCGAGCGCGACGTGGTGCTGCGCCAGCTCGACCAGCATTGGCGCGATCACCTGGGCGCGATGGACTACCTGCGCCAGGGCATCCACCTGCGCGGCTACGCGCAGAAGGACTACCGCTACGAGTACAAGCGCGAGGCCTTCGAACTGTTCACGGCCATGCTCGGGCGCGTGAAGTACGATGCCGCCTCGATGATGAGCGAGGTCGAGGTGCGCACGCCAGGAGCAGATCGATCGCGAGGAAGCCGAGCGGCGCGAACGCCTGATGCGCGCGCTGCAGGCGCAGCACGCCGAGGTGCCCACGGCGCTGGCCCTGGAGCCTCGCCCGGAACCCGGCGGCGCTGGCCAGCCCGGCATGGCCCTGCCGGCACGGCGGCGGGCGCGCCGATCCGGCCACGCCCTTCGTGCGTGGCGATCGCAAGGTCGGGCGCAACGAGCCCTGTCCCTGCGGGTCCGGGCGCAAGTACAAGCAGTGCCACGGTGCGCTCGAGCCTTGAAGCCGACGGTGCGCGTGGTCGCTGCGGTAATCTATGATGAGCGCCGCCGCGTGCTGGTGACGCAGCGGCCGGCCGGGCAAGGCGCTGGCGGGCGAGTGGGAATTTCCGGGCGGCAAAGTCGAGGACCGCGAGGGCGACGCGGCCGCGCTGCGGCGCGAGTTGCACGAGGAGCTCGGCGTGCAGGTGCAGGCGGCGCGCGCCTTGTTCGACGCTGGCGCACGAGTATCCGGAACGGCACGTCGCAGCTGGCGGTCTGGATGGTGGAGCAATATACGGGCGTGCCGGCCGGACTCGAGGGCCAGCCGCTGCGCTGGGAACGACCGGCGGCACTGCGCGCACTGCCGCTGCTGCGCGCCGACCTGCCGATCGTCGACTGGCTCGAAACTGACAACAACGCAAGCTGAGGAAAGGACGATGGCCCAGGACCCCGCGATGCCCGACATACAGGTGGACGCGAACGAGCTCTACCGCGATGAATTGTTCACCGACCGCAAGGCCGGCACGATCCGCCGGCTCACGCCCGTGAGCGCGGAAGGCCACCCGGACCCGGCGCGCCCGGTGCTCTATTCCGGCCAGACGCAGCTGCTGACCCCCGGCGGCGTGCTGCCGCTGTCCTTCGACATCGAGGCGAACTCGCTGGCCGAAGCGGTGGAGCGCTTTCCGGCAGCCGTGCACACGGCGCTCGAACAGGCGATCGAAGAGGCGCGTGAATACCGGCGCGAGGCCTCGACGCGCATCGTGGTGCCCGACGTCGCCGGCGGCGCGCTTCCGGGCGGCGGCAAGATCAAGCTCTAGATCAGGCTTTGTGCGCCGCAGGCGCGGGCAGGCCCAGATCCTTCGCCACGGCGGCATGCACCACGCGGCCCTCGATCACGTTCAGGCCCGCGCGCAAGCCTGCGTCGGTCGCCAGCGCATCCTTCCAGCCCTTGTCCGCCAGCGCCTTCACGTAAGGGAGCGTGGCATTGTTGAGCGCCAGCGCCGAGCTGCGCGCGACCGCGCCCGGCATGTTGGTGACGCAGTAGTGCGTGACGCCGTGCACGGTATAGACCGGGTCGGCGTGCGTGGTCGGGCGGCTGGTCGCGAAGCAACCGCCCTGGTCGATGGCGATGTCCACGACCACGGTACCCGGGCGCATCTGCCTGATCATGGCCTCGGTCACCAGCTTCGGCGCCGCGGCGCCCGGCACCAACACGGCGCCAATCACCAGGTCGGCGTCCGTCACGGCCCGCTCGATCGATTCCGCGGTGGAGTAAATCGTGTGCACCGCGCCGTGGAACTGTACGTCGAGCGCGCGCAGGCGCGGGAGCGAGCGGTCGATTACGGTGACGTCGGCACGCAGGCCATGCGCCATCTCGACCGCGTTGGTCCCGGCGACTCCGCCGCCGATGACCACGACCTTGCCTGGCGCAATGCCGGCGACGCCGCCGAGCAGTACGCCGCGTCCACCCTGTGCCTTCTGCAGGTAGTAGGCGCCCACCTGCACGGACATGCGGCCCGCCACTTCGCTCATCGGCACCAGCAGCGGCAGTGACCCGTCGGCGGCGGTGACGGTCTCGTAGGCAATGGCGACGGCGCCCGATTTCATCAGGGCCTCGGCCTGGGCGCGATCAGCGGCCAGGTGCAGGTAGGTGAACAGCACCTGCCCGGGGCGCAGCATGGCGCACTCGGACATCTGCGGCTCCTTGACCTTCACCACCATGTCGCAGCCGGCGAATACCGCGGCTGCGTCTGGCGCCAGCTGCGCGCCCGCGGCACGGTAATCGGCGTCGCTGCAGCCAACGCCTGCACCCGCGCCGCTTTGCACCGTGACCGTGTGGCCGGCGAGCGTGAGTTCGCGCACCGAGGCGGGCATCAGGCCGACGCGGTACTCATGAATCTTGATTTCCGAGGGAACGCCGATACGCATGGTTCAGACCTCCTGGGGCAGCGCCCATTGTGCTCCGCCAACAGCGCAGGCAATTGCAAAACAGGCGTCTTTCTGGCGTGAATGTGGCAGAATATGCGAAAGAACGCCACGTGAGTCGCAGATCATGCCAATCGACCGCACCGACCGCAAGATCCTCGGTGAGCTGCAGGCCGACGGCAGCATCGCCAATGCGGCTCTGGCCACGCGGGTCGGCCTGTCCGAGTCCGCCTGCCTGCGGCGCGTGAAGCTGCTCGAGCGCGCCGGCGTCATCGAGCGCTATACGGCCGTGCTCAATCCGCACAAAGTGGGCCTCAGTGTCAGCTTCGTGGTGCGCATCACGCTCAAGGGACAGACCGACCGGGACCTGGGTGCCTTCGAGCAGGCGGTGTGCCGGGTGCCCGAAGTGGCGGAGTGCTACCTGACCACCGGCGAGTGCGACTACATGCTGCGCGTGGTGGCGCGTAGCGCCGCCGATTTTGAGCGGCTCCACAGCAAGGTGCTCACCAAGCTGCCGGGCGTCGCCCGCGTCGATTCGAGCTTCGTGCTGCGGCCGGTAGTCAAGCAGGCGGGTCTGCCGCTCGACTAGGATCGGTCGCGAGCTCGTCGATCGGGTCGCCCGCGATCGCGTGCGCTTCGCTGAGCCAGGCGCCCAGGTCGACCAGCTTGCAACGCTCACTGCAGAACGGGCGCCACGGGAATTGCTCGCTCCACACGATGCCGCGCTTGCAGGTGGGACAGGGCAGGCGCGTGGGCGTAGTCACGCTGCCCATCAGGGGCAGCAGGTCAGCACGAACGGCACGTCGGCGTCGGTCTGTCTGGGCCGGGTGTCGAGGTTCGTCCACTCGAGGAAGCGCAGGCTGCAGCGATGGTGGCTGCCGCTGATTTCCGGGTAGAGGGCGGTGCCGGCCGGGAGCGCGATGCGCAGCAGCTGGAAGGGCGTCTCGCGCTCGAACACCACATTGAACATGCCGCCCTTGGCCATTTCGTCGCGCGAGCGGCCGTTCTGTCGCGTCAGCCAGAGCAGCTCCGCGATCGCATCGCACAGCGGCCGCAGCAAATCCTGCCAACGCACGAAGGCCTGCATGCGCACAGCGTCGGGCTGGCTGAGCCAGAAGTAGTAATCCGGCAGGTCGAACTCGCAGGTACCGCCGGGGATCGCGCTGCGATGCTTGATCGCGGCCAGGAATTCCGAATCGCGCAGCGGCTGCAGCCAGGCGGCTCCGGCCGTGACCAGGTCGGAGCGCAGGCGCGTCAAATTGCTCGTCAACGCGCGCAGCCGCGTGGCATCGATGCCCGGGATGATTCTGGTATTCGCCCAGCTTGGCGACGTGGCGCTCGAGTTCCTTGAGCACATCGCTGCGCACGTCGCCGCGGATGGCGATTGCCAGCATGTCGATCAGGCTGCTCATCGCCGCGCGGCTCCCCCAGCTGCTCGCCTTGTCGTTGTGGTACAGCGCCTGGCTATAGAGGAAATCGAGCCGCAGGAAGGTGCGCAGCCGTTCGTTCAGTGGCTGCTCGATACACGCTCGGCTCCGCGCCCGCGTCGGGCGGCATGCCGCGTTGGGTCTCTTTCATCGCGCTATTGTGCTTGAGCGGCTGCTCAGGCGGAAGGCGCCGCGGCGCGATCGGCCGCTCGCTGCAGGTACAGCCGGTGCAGTTCCAGCACCTGTGGGCCCAGCGCGGCGGGCTCGCCCTCGTTGTGAATCACCTCATCGGCCAGCGCCAGCCGCGCGGCGCGCGAGGCCTGCGCAGCCAGGGCGGCGTCCACGAGCCCGGTGCTGTCGCCGTCACGCTGCGCCAGCCGGGCGCGCTGCAGCGCCGGCGCGCAATCCACGACCAATACCCGATCGTAATGTCCGGCCGTGCCCGTTTCGGCCAGCAGCGGCACGACGATGATCTGGTAGGCGCCACCGGCCGCCACCGAGCATTCGGCGGCACGCTCACGGATGGCCGGATGGAGGAGCGTTTCCAGGTCGCGGCGTGCGTCGGCATCGTTGAACACGATGGCGCGCAGCGCGCGCCGGTCCAGCGACCCGTCGCCGCTGCGCACGCCGGGCCCGAAGCGTTCGATCACCTGCGCGAGCAGCGCACTGCCCGGCGCCACCACCTCGCGCGCCACCTGGTCCAGGTCGATGACCGGGACGCCCAGCCGCGCGAACTGGGCCGCGACCGTGCTCTTGCCGCTGGCGATGCCGCCGGTAAGCGCGATGCGCAGGGGATCGGGCGCCTTCATGCCCTCAGTCTAAACCTCAGGGGCGGGCGTACAACCCGAGGTAGGCGCTGACCCACTGCGGCCCCCACATCATCGCCAGCCAGCCGGCGGCGGCGAGAAACGGACCGAAGGGAATCGGCACGCCGCGGCCGCGCCGGCCGGTGAGGATCAGCACGATGCCGACCACGGCGCCGACGCTGGCCGACCCCAGGATGATCGGCAGCAGCATGCGCCAGCCCAGCCAGGCGCCGAGCGCCGCCAGCAGCTTGAAATCGCCATACCCCATGCCTTCCTTGCCGGTGCAGAGGCGGAACAGGTGATATACGCTCCACAGGACTCAGATACCCCGCGGCGGCGCCCGCGATCGAATCGGCGGGGCTCACGGGCAGGCTGCGCGCTCCCGGTGCCCGCCGCCAGCGAGGCCAGCAAGACCGCCCCACAGCAGCGGCAGTGTCAACGCGTCGGGGAGCAACTGCGTGATCGAGGTCGATGCCGGTGAGCGCGATCAGTGTCCAGGTCACGGCGCAGGCCTCCAGCGCCTGCCAGCCGAAGCCAAAGCGCCAGGCCACCGCCGCGCTCAACGCCGCACACAGCAATTCCACCAGCGGATAGCGCACACTGATTGGCGCCTGGCAGCTGGCGCACCTGCCCCTGAGCCACAGCCAGCTCAGCACCGGAATGTTCTGCCAGGACTTGATCGGCGCGCGGCAGGCCGGGCAGGCGGAGCGCGGCACGATCAGGTTGTAGGGTGCGCCGGTAACGGGTGGTGAGCTCGCAGCCTGCGGCGCCGCGGCGCTGTCCAGCTCCGCGCACTGCTCGCGCCACTGGTGCTCGAGCATGATCGGCAGGCGATGGATGACGACGTTGAGAAAGCTCCCGACCAGGAGCCCGATCAGGCCGGCCAGCGCGCACCAGAGCGCTGGTGCCTGGCTGAGCAGCTCGAGCACGGTGCTAGACGACTGAACCGAGCTTGAAGATCGGCAGGTACATCGCGATCACGAGGCTGCCGACCAGCACGCCGAGGATCGCCATGATCAGCGGCTCGAGCAGGCTCGACATGCTGTCGACCGCGTTGTCGACGTCTTCCTCGTAGAAGTTCGCGACCTTGCCCGACATGGTGTCGAGCGAACCCGACTCCTCGCCGACCGCGATCATCTGCACCACCATGTTGGGGAACAGCCCGGTGTTTTCCATGGCGCGCTGCAACCGCTGGCCGGTCGCGACCTCGTCGCGCATTTTCATCACCGCGTCTTCGTAGACGATGTTGCCGGTGGCGCCGGCGACCGACTCGAGCGCCTCGACCAGCGGCACGCCGGCCGTGAACATGGTCGAGAGCGTGCGCGCGAAGCGCGCGATCGCCGCCTTGTTGAGGATCGGGCCGATGATCGGGAAGCGCAGCATCGCGCGATCGAGGAATTCGCGCAGCTTGCTCGAGCGCTTGTGAAAATAGGCAAAGGTGTAGATGCCGATGCCGGCGACTATGCCGATGAAGATGCCGTAGTGCTGCACGAACTTGGACAGATCGATGACCGCCTGAGTGAAGGCCGGCAAGTCGGCGCCAAAGCCCTTGAACAGGCTCTCGAACTGCGGGATCACGAAGATCAGCAGGATGGTGGTCACGATCAAGGCCACCGCCAGCACCGCGGCGGGATAGAACATGGCCTTCTTGACCTTCTTCTTGATCGCCTCGGTTTTTTCCTTGTAGGTGGCGATCTTGTCAAGGAGCGATTCGAGCGCGCCCGCCTGTTCGCCGGCCTCGGTCAGGTTCACGTACAGGTCGTCGAAATAGAGCGGGTGCTTGCCGAGCGACTCGTGCAGCGAGGTACCGCCCTCGATGTCCGACTTGATCTCCATCAGCAGCTTCTGCATCGACGGCTTTTCGTGGCCGGCGCCGATGATCTCGAACGCCTGCACCAGCGGTATGCCCGCGCCCAGCATGGTGGCGAGCTGGCGGCTGAAGATGGCGATGTCGCCGGGCTCGACCTTGCCGCCGGCGCCGCCGCGCGCCGCGTGTTTCTTGATGCGGGTGGCGGCGATTCCCTGCCGCCGCAGCTCGCCGCGCACTGCCTGCTCGTTCTGCGCGACGGTGCGGCCCTTGACCTTCTGGCCCTTGCGGTCGCGCCCTTCCCAGCTGAAGGGCACGTCGCGGTGCACGGTGCGGATTGCGGTACTAGCTTGCGCCATTGTTCCTACTCGATCGTTACGCTGTTGATTTCATCGATGCTGGTGATGCCGGCCCTGACTTTCTCGAGGCCCGCGCGCCGCAGGTCCCAGACGCCTTCCTTGGCGGCCTGGTCGCCGATGTCGATAGCGTTGCCGCCGGCCATGATGATGCGGCCAACGGCTTCGGTAACTTCCATGACCTGGTACAGGCCGACGCGGCCCTTGTAGCCGTCAGTGCAGTTGCCACAGCCCTTCGGCGCATAGATTTTCATGCCCGGGATATCCGCCTCCTGGAAGCCTTCCTTGCGCAGCGCCTCGGCTGGCATGTCGACCAGCTGCTTGCAGCTGCCGCACAGCTTCCGCGCCAGGCGTTGCGCGATGATCAGGCTGACCGAAGTTGCGATCGCATAGGGCTTGACGCCCATGTCGATCAGCCGCGTCAGGGTCTGTGGCGCGTCGTTGGTGTGCAGGGTGGAGAGCACGAGGTGTCCGGTCTGCGCAGCCTTGATGGCGATCTCGGCGGTCTCGAGATCGCGGATTTCGCCTACCATGACCACGTCCGGGTCCTGGCGCAGGAACGAGCGCAGGGCAGCGGCAAAGGTCAGCCCCACCTTGTTGTTGACGTTGACCTGGTTGACGCCGGGCAGGTTGATTTCCGCCGGATCTTCCGCGGTCGAGATGTTCGTGTCTTCCTTGTTCAATATGTGCAGGCCCGTATAGAGCGAGACGGTCTTGCCGCTGCCGGTGGGCCCGGTCACCAGGATCATGCCCTGGGGTTTCGCCAGGTGCTTGAGGTAGAGCTCCTTCTGGAAGCCTTCGTAACCCAGCGCGTCGATGCCGAGCATCGCCTGCGAGGGATCGAGAATACGCAGCACGATCTTCTCGCCGAACAGCGTCGGGCAGGTGCTCATGCGGAAATCGATGGCGCGGGTCTTCGACAGGCGCATCTTGATGCGGCCGTCCTGCGGCACGCGCCGTTCGGCGATGTCGAGCCGCGACATCACCTTCAGGCGCGCGCTGATCTTGCCGGCGAGCTGCACCGGGGGCTGCGCGACTTCCTTGAGCACGCCGTCCATGCGCAGCCGCACGCGGAAGGTTTTCTCGTACGGCTCGAAATGGATGTCCGAGGCGCCGCGCCGGATCGCATCGAGCATCACCTTGTTGACGAAGCGCACGATCGGCGCGTCTTCGACGTCATCGCGCGAGACATCGCCGCCGAGTTCCTCGTCACCGCCGCTGACCTCGAGCGAGTCGAGGTCGACCCCGTCCTCGTCGCCGAGGTTGGGCATCGAGGTGTCGGCCTGCTCGATCGCCTTGTCGAGATACTTCTGCAGCTTGTCGTCTTCGACGACGATGGCCTCGACCGCGAGGCCGGTCTGGAACTTGATCTCGTCGATGGCGTGGAGATTGGTCGGGTCGGCGACGCCCAGAAACAAACGCTTGCCGCGCCTGAACAGCGGCAGCACCCGGTGCTTGGCGAGCAGCTTGTCGCTGACCACCTTGACGGTATCAAGGTCGACGGTAAGCGCATTGAGGTCGAGCAGCGGCACGCCGTATTCGCTGGCCGCCGCGAGCGCAATGTCGCGCGCCGTGGCGGCGCCCGAGGCGATCAGCTGGGTGACAAAGCTGGTGCGTTTTTCGCTCGCGGCCTGGAGCGCGGCGTGCATGCCGGACTCGTCGACCACGCCATCCTGGACAAGGCGCTGTGGCAGGCCACCGAGGCCCGAGCGCGTCGAGTTCAAAACCAGAGAAGCGTTTTCACTCATGGACTTAGCAACGACTCCAGCCCGTAATCATGCACCAGATCTTGCCCACTGGGAACGGCTATCAATGTCAAATCAGCGGGGATACTTGCACATCCTGCGGCACAGCTACGTGACTAGGCTCCCAAAAGAACAGGCCCCTCCGAAGAGGGGCCTGTCTTATCCAGACGCGACTGGATATCAGGTACTTAGCGGCAGATGGCCGGCAAGTACTTCGCCACCATCGTGCCCGCCGTCGCGGCCACTACCGGGGTGACGCCCGCGGCGACCAGGGGATGCGTGTTGCAGATCCAGGTCACGTCGTTGTTGGCGCTGACGGCCGGGGTGAAGACGATCGTGCCAACACCAGCGGGGTCGATGTCGTTGCCCGTCAGGATGGTAATCACACCACTGGCGCCGACTGTCACACTGACGACGTACTTACTCGAGATCGTCGTGTTGACGGCCAGGCCGGCGGTGGCGTTATTGGCCGGCCAGGCGCCACTGGCGGTGAACGTCTCGGTGACCGCGACCTTGGCGGCGTCGGCAAAGCCCAGCGCCTCGGATTCCTGCGCACGAATCGTATAGGTCTTGTAGGCCGGGATCGCGATCGCGGCCAGGATGCCGATGATCGCGACGACGATCATCAACTCAATGAGGGTGAAACCTTTCTGGATCGACTTCATGACTACTCCTGCAAAGCAATGTTGGGATAACACATCACGGCATGGACCGTTGGCCATAAATAAAGCAATGTGCGTGCCAAATCGCACGAGCTGCCAATAAGCGATTGATGGGAAAAGGAATATCACCGGCAGAGGGCTGCGTTTAACCTCTTGTACGGTGGTATCTGGCGACAGACCCGGTCAGTGCGCGTCAGGAACTGACCCGTTGCGTCACCGGCCGCGAAGCGCGCGCCCTGCTATTCGATGCCGAGCTTCTTGACCTTGTAGCGCAGCGCCCGGAAGGTAATGCCGAGCAGCCGCGCCGCCGCGGTCTTGTTGTAGCGGGTCTGCTCCAGGGCCTTGAGTATGGCGTCGCGCTCGATATGCTCGAGCTGATCGCCCAGTGCCGCGCCGCGGGCAGCCACGGGGGGCAGGGCGGCGGCGGAGTGCCCCGCAGCCGGACTTCCTGGGGCGCACTGCCGGTCGCGGCGCGCAGCTGCAGATCCTCGACGTTGATCCGTTCGCCGGTGCACAGCGTCAGCGCCCGCTCGAGGATATTCTCCAGCTCCCGCACGTTGCCCGGAAACGCGTATCCCTGCAGCGCCGCCAGCGCTTCGGCGCCCAGGGTGGGCGCCTCGGCTGCCCAGGCGGCGACCGAGACGGCCGCAGCAGTGCCGCGGCCAGCTCGGGGATGTCGCTGGCATGATCGCGCAGTGCGGGCACGTGGATATCGATGACGTTGACGCGGTAATAGAGATCCTCGCGGAACTTGCCGGCCCGCGACCAGCGCGGCGAGGTTCTTGTGCGTGGCCGACAGCACGCGCACATCGATCGGCTGCTCGTGCTGTTCGCCCAGCGGGCGCACGGTCTTTTCCTGAATGACCCGCAGCAGCTTCACCTGCATGTGCAGCGGCAGGTCGGCCACTTCATCCAGGAACAGCGTGCCGCCCTCGGCGCTCTGCACCAGCCCCAGCTTGTCGCTGACCGCGCCGCTGAAACTGCCGCGCTTGTAGCCGAACAGCTCGCTCTCCATGAGCTCGGTGGGGATAGCGCCGCAATTCACCGGAATGAACGGGCCTTCGCGCCGCGCGCCGCTGCTGTGGATGAGACGCGCGACCAGCTCCTTGCCGGTGCCCGATTCGCCCGAGATGTGCACCGGCGCCTGGCTGCGCGCCACGCGGGCGATCAGCGCGCGCAGCGAGTCCATGGCGGCCGAATCGCCCAGCAGGTGCGGGCCCAGACGCGCCGTTTCAGCGCCGTCATTCGGCACCAAGCCGGATTGCGACCGCCACCAGGCGCCGCAACACACCCAGGTCGAGCGGCTTGGACACGAAATCGAAGGCGCCCGCCTTGAGCGCGCGCACCGCGGTCTCGACGTTGCCGTGCGCGGTGATCACCGCCACCGGCAGCTGCGGCTGGTGTTGCTGGATCCAGGCCACCAGGTCGAGCCCGTCGCCGTCGGGCAGGCGCATGTCCGCCAGGCAAAGGTCGAAGCGCCGCTCGCTCAGCAGCCCGCCGCGCCGTCGCCAGGTCGCCTGCCGCCGCGGTCGCCAGGTTCATGCGCTCGAGCGTGAGCTTGACCAGCTCGACCAGGTCCGGCTCGTCATCGACGATGAGTACGGTGGGTTTGCTCATGCCGATAGCTTAAGCCCAGCGCGCGCGGGAATATCAGAGTAACGGTGCGCCGGGCAACAGCACCGACGTCCAGCGTGAGGAGTCGGCGAACACCAGGCGAAACACGCTGCCGCCGCCCTTGCGCGGCTCATACAGCAGCGTCGCGCCGTTGATCTCGGCCAGCTCGCGCGCCAGGAACAGCCCGAGTCCGGTGCCCTGCGCGCCGCGCGTGAAGAAGGGCTCGAAGATGCGTTCGATGTCGGCGGTGGCGACTCCGGCGCCGCGGTCGGCGACTTCGAGGCAGACGCGCCCGTAGCGGGCGACGCGCGCCAGCACGACATCCGACGCTCGGCATGCGCCGGCGCCGCCGTGCCGGAAGGCGTTCTCGCACAGGTTCCACAGGATCTGCTGCAGCTGGCTCGGATCGATGAACGCCTCCAGCTCGCCGGCAGTGGACCTGCAGCCGGAAGCGCGCCGGATCGCACTGCGTGGTGGCGCAGAATTCCTCGCGGAAGCGCGCGCACCATTCGGGCAGCGCGATGCGCTCCGGGCGCGGCGCCTCGCGGCGCGACAGGCGCAGCACGTTGTCGACGATCGCGCTGACACGCTGCGCGTTGTTGCGCATGATCTCGGTCATGCGCAGCTCGCGCCGGCCCGAGGCCGCTCGACTCGCCCAGCAGCTGCGCCGCGTGGCTCATCGCGCCGACCGGATTGCGGATCTCGTGGGCAATGCTGGCCGTGAGCCGGCCCAGCGCCGCGAGCTTCGACTGCTGCACGCGCGCGGCCAGCGCGCTGGTGTCCTCGAGGAAGATCAGCACCGGCGCCGGCTCGGCGGCGCCGAGCGGCGCAAAGTGCGCCTCGACGATGCGCGCGCCGTCGGCCGCGGTGAAGGTGCCCTGCGGTGCCTCGCCCGGCTGCGGCTCTGCGGTGCTGCGCCAGGTGGTCAGCAGGTACAGCAGGCGCGGCGAGACTTCGCCGAGCAGCGCGCCGGGCACCGCGGCGGCGTCGCCGAGCATCTCCGCCGCCGATTCGTTGATCAGACGGATGCGATCGGTCGGATCGACCACCAGGATGCTCTCGCGCAGCCGCTGCACGATGTACTGCGACAGCTGCGCCATGTTGGCCAGGTCCACTTCCTGGCGGCGCACCTGCGCTTCGCTTTCGCGCAGCCGGTTGGCGACCGGCCAGGCCGAGGCGGCCACCAGGAACACGATGGCGCCCATGACGCCGGCGAGCAGGTAGTCGCCGGTGCCGCTGTAGCCCTGCAGCTGGCTGGCGATCTGCTGCGCCAGGATCGCGAGCGAGGCGATCGCGGCGATGACCAGCGCCTCGCGGCCGACCGCCAGCAGGGCCATGGAGCCCACCGGGATCACCATCAGGATGCCGAGGTTGCTGCTCACGCCGCCGCTGGCGTACATCAGCAGCGCGATCGCGCCGGCATCGACCAGCGCGTGCGTGAGCACCAGCGTGCGCCGCCCCGGCCAGTGGCGGCGCCCGGCGAGCGCCAGCAGCGCCGCCAGCGCGAAGTACAGCACCAGCACCAGGCGGAACAGCTGCGGCGCGTAGCTGCCGAAGGCCGGGCGCCGGCTGCGTCAGCAGGTGCACCGCGAGCATCACCAGCACCGCCAGCAGGCGGTAGAGATTGGTCAGGCCGACGATGCGCCAGGCGAGATCGGTCTGCGAGCTCTCGCCGCTCGCGGCGGCCTCCGGCTGGGAGACTCATGGCCGTCAAGGTAGCATCCGTCGCGGCTTTCCGCGACAATTCCGCACCTTCCGTTCCGGGCCCGCCGATGAACCTGCACGAATACCAGTCGAAGAAAATTCTCGCGAGCTACGGCGTCCCGGTGCCCGAAGGCTCGGTGGCCGCCAATCCGGACGAAGCCGAAGCCGCGGCGCGCGCGCTCGGCGGCGCGGTCTGGGTCGTCAAGGCGCAGGTGCACGCCGGCGGGCGCGGCAAGGCGGGCGGCGTCAAGCTGGCGCGCGATCTCGCCGCGGTCACGGCCGCCGCGGCCGGCATGCTCGGCCAGCGCCTGGTCACCAAGCAGACCGGCGCGGCCGGACTGCCGATCGAGAAGGTGTACGTCGAGGCCGGCTCGAACATCGAGCGCGAGCTGTACCTGAGCTTCACGCTCAATCGCGAGCGCGGGCGCATCGCCGTGGTCGCCTCGGCCGCGGGCGGCATGGACATCGAACAGGTGGCGCACGATACGCCGGAGAAGATTCTCTCGGTCACGGTGCATCCGGCCGCGGGACTGCAGCCCTGGCAGTGCCGGCAGCTCGCCTTCGGCATCGGCCTCAAGGGCGACGCAGCTCGCGCAGTTCCAGTCGATCCTGCTCGCGCTCTACCGCGCTGTACATGGAGAAGGACGCGAGCCTGATCGAGATCAATCCGCTGATCGTCACGCGCGAAGGCAGGCTGCATGGCGCTCGATTGCAAGCTCGACATCGAGGCCAACGCGCTGTTCCGCCAGGGCGCGCATGGCCGCGCTGCGCGACGCCGGGCCAGGAAGATCCGGCCGAGCGCATCGCCAGCGAACACGACCTCAACTACGTCTCGCTCGACGGCGACATCGCCTGCATGGTCAACGGCGCGGGCCTCGCCATGGCCACGATGGACCTGATCAAGCTGCACGGCGGCTCGCCGGCCAACTTCCTCGACGTCGGCGGCGGCGCGACCGCGGCACGCGTCACCGCGGCCTTCGAGCTGATCCTCTCGAACCCGAACGTGCGCGCGATCCTGGTCAACATCTTCGGCGGCATCGTGCGCTGCGACCTGATCGCCGAGGGCATCATCGACGCGGTGCGCGACGTGGGCGTGCGCGTGCCGGTGGTGGTGCGGCTCGAGGGCACCAACGCCGAGGCGGCGCGCGCCAAGCTCGCCGGCGGGTCGCTGGCGATCATCACGGCCGAGCGATCTCACCGACGCGGCGCGCAAAGTGGTCGCCGCCGCGCGCGGCAGGCCCGCAAGGCCGCGGCGAGCGAAGGTCGCCATGAGCATCCTGGTCAACAAGCGCACCGCGGTCATCTGCCAGGGCTTCACCGGCAAGCAGGGCACGTTTCATTCCGAGCAGAGCATCGCCTACGGCACGCAGCTGGTCGGCGGCGTCACGCCGGGCCGCGGCGGCGAACGGCACCTCGGGTCTGCCGGTGTTCGACACGGTGCGCGATGCGGTCAGGGCCACCGGCGCCACCGCCAGCATGATCTACGTGCCGGCGCCGTTTGCGGCCGACGGCATCCTCGAGGCGGCCGATGCCGGCATCGAGCTGGTCGTGTGCATCACCGAGGGCGTGCCGGTCAACGACATGATCCGCGTCAAGGCGGCGCTGGCCGGCACCGGCACGCGGCTGGTCGGCCCGAACTGCCCGGGCGTCATCACGCCGGGCGAATGCAAGATCGGCATCATGCCGGGCTTCATCCACAAGCCCGGCTGCGTCGGCATCGTTTCGCGCTCGGGCACGCTGACCTACGAGGCGGTGTTCCAGACCACCAACAACGGCCTGGGCCAGAGCACCTGCGTCGGCATCGGCGGCGATCCGGTGCGCGGCATGAATTTCATCGACGTCATCGAGCTGTTCGAGCGCGACCCGCAGACCGAAGGCATCGTCATGGTCGGCGAGATCGGCGGGAGCGACGAGGAAGCCGCGGCCGAGCACATCCGCCGCTTCGTCACCAAGCCGGTGGTCGCCTACATCGCCGGCGTCACCGCGCCGCCGGGCAAGCGCATGGGCCACGCCGGCGCGGTGATCGCCGGCGGCAAGGGCACGGCGGCCGACAAGTTCCGCGCGCTCGAGGCCGCGGGCGTGCGCACCGTGAAATCGCCGGCCGAACTCGGCAGCGCGATGGCCGAGGTGCTGCGGCGCACGCGCGCAGCGCGCGCGCACGCGCCGCGCGCATCGCGCCGCGCGCGCCGCGCGCGGGCAAGCGCACGCGCGAAGATCGAAGCCGCGAAGCGAAGGTCGCAAGCGTGCGCCAAGCGCGCCGTCGAAGCGCGCGGTCGAAGCGTCCAGCGCGAAGCGCAAGGCCGCGCAGCCAAGCCGCCGGCGCGCCGGCCGGCGCCGCCGCCGCTAGCGACGCGGCGCTGAGCGCCGCCGGAGCCTGATTGAACGCCACACGCGCGCCTGACCCTGGCGCTTGCGCAAATCAACCTGCTGGTCGGCGACGTGCAGGGCAACCTGGCGCGCGCGCTGCGCGAGGCGGCGCGCGCCCGCGATGAGCTGCGGCGCCGACCTGGTGCTGTTCCCGGAACTGACGCTGTCGGGCTATCCGCCCGAAGACCTGCTGTTTCACCGCGGCCTGCGCAGCGCAGATCGAGCGCGCGCTGCAGGGCCTCGGCGCAGCCGCGCCGGGCATCGGCCTGGTGCTCGGCTTTCCCGAGTACGCAGGGCACGCACATCTACAACAGCGCCGCCGTGTATCGCGACGGCCGGCGCGAGGCGCTGACGCGCAAGTCCTGCCTGCCGAACTACCGCGTGTTCGACGAGAAGCGCTACTTCACCGCGGGCGACGACCCGGCGGTGTTCGAGTGCCAGGGATTTCGCATCGGACTGCTGGTGTGCGAAGACATCTGGGAGCCCGAGCCGGCGCGCCGCGCCTGCGCCGCCGGCGCCGAAGCTGCTGCTGGTGATCAACGCCTCGCCCTTCGAGGTGAACCGCCAGCAGCGCGCGCGAACGCGTGGTGCGCGAGCGCGTGGCCGAATGCGGCGTGCCGGTCGTCTACCTGAACCTGTGCGGCGGCCAGGACGAGCTGGTGTTCGACGGCAACTCCTTCGTGATGGACGCGCAGGGGCAGCTCGGCGATGCGCGCGCCGGCCTACGCCGAAGGGCTGTATCGCGTGCAGTTCGAACGCCGCGGTGGCAAGGCCGTGCCGGTCGCGGGCGAGATCGCGCCCGAGCTCAGCGTCGAGGCCAGCGTCTACCAGGCGCTGGTGCTGGGCGTGCGCGACTACGTCAGCAAGCACGGCTTTCCCGGGCGTCGTCATGGGACTGTCCGGCGGCGTCGATTCCGCGCTGACGCTGGCGATCGCCGTCGATGCGCTGGGCGCCGAGCGCGTGCAGGCGGTGATGATGCCCTCGCGCTACACCTCGCAGATGAGCATCGAGGACGCCGCGGCGCAGGCGCGCACGCTCGGCGTGCAGATCAGCGCGATTCCGATCGAAGGCATGTTCGAGGCCACGCTGGCCGCGCTGGCGAGCGAATTCGCGGGCCGCGCGCCCGACACCACCGAGGAGAACATCCAGGCGCGCACCCGCGGCCTGCTGCTGATGGCGATCTCGAACAAGACCGGGCGCATGCTGCTGACCACCGGCAACAAGAGCGAGATGGCGGTCGGCTACGCCACGCTCTACGGCGACATGAACGGCGGCTTCGCGCCGATCAAGGACTGCAGCAAGCTGCTGGTCTACCGCCTGGCGAACTACCGCAATTCGCTGGCGCCCGCTGGCGCGCCGGTAATCCCCGCGCGCGTGATCGAGCGCGAACCGACCGCCGAGCTGCGCCACGGCCAGAAGGACACCGACTCGCTCCCGCCCTACGCGGTGCTCGATCCGATCCTCGAGGCCTTCATCGAGGAGGACCTGTCGGTCGACGAAATCTGCGCCCGCGGCTTCGAGCGCGCGGTGGTCACGCGCATCCTCAACCTGGTCCAGCGCAACGAGTACAAGCGCCGCCAGGCGCCGCCGGGCGTGCGCGTCAGCCGCCGGGCGTTCGGGCGCGACTGGCGCTATCCGATTACCAGCGGCTACCGGCGCTAACCGGGACCAGCAATTTATTTCCCGGCAGCGGCGCACCCGAGCACACGATTGACCCATGCCAGCTGTTAGCGTGCGCGCGTGCTACCAGAAGTGCCACCATGAATGCCGCCTGCCCTGCGCGCTGTCCTCGTGGAAGTTGGCCTGGTAGACCTGCTCGACGTTGCTCTGCAGGTCCTTCAGGCCGAGCTGCTGGTAGCAGTCGATCATGATCTCGAGCGCGTCCTGCACGGCCGGGGCGCCGTCGTACTGCTCGATCGTGCGCTGCGCGCGCTGCGCGGCGGCGCATAGGCGCCGCGCTTGACGTAGTAGCGGGCGACGTTGATCTCGTATTCGGCCAGGCGGTTGCGCAGGTAGATCAGGCGGCGCTGCGCGTCGTGCGCGTACTCGCTCTTCGGATACTGCTTGACCACGGTGCGTGAAGGCCGTGATCGAGGAGGCGAGCGAGGCGGGCGGGCGCTTGGCCATGTCGACGCCGAACCAGCGCTCGAACGCCCAGGGCGTATGCTCGTAGTCGATCAGGCCCTTCATGTACCAGGCGTAGTCGATGCGCGGGTGGGTCGGGTTCTCGCGCAGGAACTGCTCGGCCGCGTCGGTGGCCGCTTCGTTCTCGCCCTTGCGGTAGTAGACGTAGATCAGGTCGAGCCTGCGCCTGGCGCGCCTGGTCCGAGAACGGGAAGCGCGAGGTCAGCGCCTCGTATTCCCTGACCGCCAGTTCGTAGTCGTTGTCTGTCGAGCGCCTTGCGGGCGTCGCGGTACAGGCTCTCGGCCGTGTAGCGGCTTGGAGTCGCGCACTTTGCCGTGGCTCGGCGCAGCCGGCCAGCGCGGCGCAGGCCGCCAGCAGCAGCACGGCCAGCCGCGACCGGCGAGCGCAGTCGCTGGCGGCAGGTCGAGGGCGGATGGGACTGAAGCGGAGACCTTGCTGACTGTCACGTTGTACCCTGCGACGCGAAAGCGCCAGTATAGCGAATAAACCCGCCGCAGCTGCGACCACGACATGCCCGCCAAGTTCCGCGTTCACGAGCTCGAATTGCCCGCCGCCGCCGCGGGCGAGCGCTTCGATGTGGCGCTGGCCGCGGCGCTGCCGCAGTATTCGCGCGCGCGACTGCAGCGGTGGATCAGGGCCGGCGCGGTCCTGCTCGACGGCCGCGCCGTGCGCCGCGCGCGCGCCTGGCCGGCGGCGAGCGTGTGCGCGTGCAGGCCGAATTCACGGCCGACACCAGGGTGGCGCCCGAGGCCATCGCACTGCATATCGTCTACGACGACGAGGCGCTGCTGGTGATCGACAAGCCCGCCGGGCTGGTGGTGCATCCGGGCGCCGGCAACGCGGCGCACACCCTGCAGAATGCACTGCTGGCGCACGATCCGGCGCTGGCGCTGGTGCCGCGCGCGGGACTGGTCCATCGGCTCGACAAGGACACGAGCGGCCTGCTGGTGGTGGCGCGCACGCCCGAGAGCCATCATGCGCTGGTGGAGATGCTGCAGCGACGCGAGATCGCGCGCGGCTACCTGGCCCTGTGCTTCGGCGAGCCGACCGCCGGCGGCACCATCGACGAGCCGATCGGCCGGCATCGCTCGGTGCGCACGCGCATGGCGGTGCGGCGCGACGGGCGCGAGGCCGTGACCCACTATCGCATCGAGGAGCGCTTTCGCGGCCTCACGCTGCTGCGCGTGCAGCTCGAGACCGGGCGCACGCACCAGATCCGCGTGCACCTGGCGCACATCGGCCTGCCGATCGTGGGCGACCCGGTGTACGGTGGCCGGCGGCGGCAGGTCGCCGGGGCGAGCGAGCACTTGCAGTCCGCGCTGCGCCGCTTTCGCCGCCAGGCCCTGCATGCGCAGCGGCTGGCGCTTCGATCATCCGGTGACCGGACGCCACCACACCTTCGAGGCGCCGCTGCCCGCGGATTTCCGCGAACTGCTCGAGGCGCTGCGCGCGGATGCGACGCGGAGCGGGACGAAGCGTGAGCGTCGCCTTCCTGCGCGCCGGCTGGAGTGCGCCCGCCGGCGGTGCGCGCCGGCTGCACCCTGCGCGCTGGGCGGTCTGAGCGCAGCGCCGTACGCGAGCCTCAATCTCGGCGACTGCACGTGGGCGACGAGCCCGGCGAGCGTGGCCGGGAATCGCGCGCTGGTGCGCGCGACGCTGGAGTTGCCGTCCGAACCGCTCTGGCTCCAGCAGGTGCACGGCACCCGGGTCATCGATGCCGACGCCGCCACGCAACGCCGGGTCCGGCGGATGCCGCCGTGACGCGCCAGCGCGGGCCGCGTGCTGGCGATCCTGGTGGCCGACTGCATGCCGGTGCTGTTCGCGAGCGCGGATGGCGCGGTGCTCGGCGCCGCGCATGCGGGCTGGCGCGGTCTCGCCGCCGGCGTGCTCGAGGCCACCGTCCGCGTCATGCGCGTCGAGCCCCCGGCGACGCGCAGGCCTGGCTCGGTCCCGCCATCGGCGCGGCGCATTTCGAAGTGGGCGAGGAAGTGCGCGCGGCCTTCCTCGCGCACGACGCGCAGCGCCGGCGGCGGCCTTCACCATCAATGCGCGCGGTCGCTGGCAGTGCGACCTGGATTTGCTGGCGCGCCAGCGCCTCGCGGCACTCGGCGTGGAGCGGGTGACGCAGCGCCGCACTGTGCACCTACGCCGAGCGATGCGCGCTGTTTTTCCTACCGGCGCGACGGGCGCACCGGCCGCATGGCCGCGCTGATCTGGCGCGCGGGGCCAGCCTGGGCGCATGCTAGAGTGAACGGCCCATGCCGGTACTGATCTGGATCCTGCTCGCGACCCTGTTCGGCGGCCTGCTCAGCGCCGCGCTGGCCGGGCTGTTCCTGCTCTTTCCGGAGGCGCGCCGCGCGCAGCTGCTGCCGCACCTGATCAGCTTTGCGACCGGCGCGATGCTGGCGGCCGCACTGCTCGGGCTGCTGCCCGAGGCCGTGGCCGAGGTCGGGCCGGACCGCGTGCAGGGGATCGGCGCGGCGCTGCTGGGCGGCATCGCGCTGTTCTTCGTGCTGGAAAAGTTCGTGCTCTGGCGCCACTGCCACACCGAGGACTGCGAGAGCCACCAGGTGCCCGCACAGCAAGCATCGCGATCGCGCCGCCGGCTGGATCGTGCTGATCGGCGATGGTGTGCACAACGGCTTCGATGGCGTGCTGATTGCCGCCGCCTTCCTCACCGACGTGCGCCTCGGCATCCTGGCCACGATCGCGATCACGGCGCACGAGATCCCGCAGGAACTGGGCGACCTGGCGGTGCTGCTGCACGCCGGCATGAAGCCCGCGCGCGCGCTGCTGTTCAACACCGCCAGCAGCCTGACCTCGATCATCGGTGGCCTGGCCGGCTACTACGCGCTTGCGGAGCACGCTCGAGGTGCTGCCCTACGCGATTTCAGTGGCCGCCGCCTCCCTGATCTATGTGGCCGTGGCCGACCTGATTCCCGGGCCTTCACCGGCGCGTTGATCCGGCCGGCAGCGCGATGCAGGTGGTGCTGATCGGTGCCGGAATCGCGGTCATCTGGGCGGCGGAAGCCGTTCTCGGCGCTTGAATTTGCCCCCTGCCGGCCCCAAGAATGGGGTAATCGATATCTGACACCCGGGGTCGAGCCGCGATGCGCATGGACAAGCTGACGAGCCGCTTCCAGGCGGCACTGGCCGACGCGCAGTCGGTGTGCGTCGGACGCGACCACCAGTTCATCGAACCGGCCCACGTGCTGCTCGCGCTGCTCGATTCTCAGGGCGGTGGCATCGCGCCGCTCCTGCTCAAGGCCGGCGCCGACCTCAACAAACTCCGCACCCTGCTCGGTGCGGCGCTTGATCGGCTGCCAAAGGTGGAAGGCACGCCCGGGGAGATTCACGTCTCGCCGACCTCAACCGGCTGCTCAACGTCACCGACAAACTGGCGCAGCAACGGGGTGATCAGTACATCTCGAGTGAACTGTTCCTGCTCGCCGCCTTCGAGGACAAGAACACGCTGGCGAAGATCTTCAAGGACAGCCGCGTGCACAAGGCGGCCGTCGAGAAGGCCATCGACGAAGTGCGCGGCGGCGAGGCGGTCAAGGATGCCGGCGCCGAGGAACAGCGCCAGTCGCTGGAGAAATACACGGTCGATCTGACCGCGCGCGCCGCGGCCGGCAAGCTCGACCCGGTCATTGGACGCGATGACGAGATCCGCCGCACCATCCAGGTGCTGCAGCGGCGCACCAAGAATAATCCGGTACTCATCGGCGAACCGGGCGTAGGCAAGACCGCGATCGTGGAGGGTCTCGCCCAGCGCATCATCAACGGCGAAGTGCCCGAGGGCCTGAAGAACAAGCGCATCCTGGCGCTCGACATGGGCGCGCTGATCGCCGGCGCCAAGTTCCGCGGCGAATTCGAGGAGCGGCTCAAGGCGGTGCTCAACGATCTCGCCAAGCAGGAAGGCCAGGTGATCCTGTTCATCGACGAGCTGCACACCGTGGTCGGCGCCGGCAAGGCCGAGGGCGCGATGGACGCCGGCAACATGCTCAAGCCCGCGCTGGCGCGCGGCGAGCTGCATTGCGTCGGCGCCACCACGCTCGACGAATACCGCAAGTACATCGAGAAGGACGCCGCGCTCGAGCGCCGCTTCCAGAAGGTGCTGGTCAACGAGCCGACGGTCGAAGACACCATCGCGATCCTGCGCGGCCTGCAGGAGCGCTACGAGGTGCACCACGGCGTCGACATCACCGATCCGGCCATCGTTGCCGCGGCGACGCTCTCGCACCGCTACATCGCCGACCGTCAGTTGCCGGACAAGGCGATCGACCTGATCGACGAAGCCGGCGCGCGCATCCGCATGGAGATCGACTCCAAGCCCGAGGTGCTCGACCGGCTCGATCGGCGCATCATCCAGCTCAAGATCGAGCAGATGGCGCTCAAGAAGGAGCAGGACGAGGCCACGAAGAAGCGCCTCGCCACGCTCGAAGAGACGCTCGCCGGTCTCGAGAAGGAATCGGCCGACCTCGAGGAAATCTGGAAGGCCGAGAAGGCCACGCTCCAGGGTGGCGCTGCCATCAAGGAAGAGCTCGAGAAGATCAAGCTCGAGATGGAGGGCGCGCGCCGCCGCGGCGATCTCGGCAAGGTCGCCGAACTCCAGTACGGCAAGATCCCCGCGCTCGAGAAGCGCCTGGCCGAGGCGCAGGCCGCGGAGAGCAAGGACACGCAGCTGGTGCGCAACAAGGTCACCGAGGAAGAAATCGCCGAGGTGGTCTCGAAGTGGACCGGCATTCCGGTCGCGAAGATGCTCGAGGGCGAGAAGGAAAAGCTGCTGCGCATGGAAGAGGCGCTGGCCAAGCGCGTGGTCGGCCAGGAAGAGGCCGTGCGCATCGTGGCCAACGCGATCCGCCGCTCGCGCGCGGGTCTCGCCGATCCGCGCCGCCCGAATGGCTCGTTCCTGTTCCTCGGGTCCCACCGGCGTCGGCAAGACCGAACTGTGCAAGGCGCTGGCCGAATTCCTGTTCGACACCGAAGACGCGATGGTGCGCATCGACATGTCCGAGTTCATGGAAAAGCACTCGGTCGCGCGCCTGATCGGCGCGCCGCCTGGCTACGTCGGCTACGAAGAGGGTGGTTATCTCACCGAGGCCGTGCGCCGCCGTCCCTATGCCGTGATCCTGCTCGATGAAGTCGAGAAGGCGCATCCGGACGTGTTCAACGTGCTGCTGCAGGTGCTCGATGACGGGCGCCTCACCGACGGCCAGGGCCGCACCGTCGATTTCCGCAATGCGGTCATCATCATGACCTCGAACCTCGGCTCGAACGTGATCCATGAGCTCGCCGGCGAGGGCAACTACCAGCGCATGAAGACCGCGGTGATGGAAATCGTGCAGCAGAACTTCAAGCCCGAGTTCATCAACCGCATCGATGACATCGTGGTGTTCCATCCGCTGGGCACCGAGCAGATCCGCGCCATCGTCGAGATCCAGCTGGGGCTCCTGCGCCGCCGGCTGCTCGAACGCGACATGGTGCTCGAGCTCGATGTCGCGGCGCGCGACTCGCTCGGCGAGGCCGGGTTCGACCCGGTGTATGGCGCCCGGCCGCTCAAGCGCGCCATCCAGCAGCAGATCGAGAACCCGCTGGCCCAGCGGATCCTCGCCGGCACTTTCGTGCCGGGCGACCACATCCGCGTGGGCGTGGAGAAGGGCACCCTGACCTTCTCCAAGCGCACCCGGTAACGCTTGGGTGCGATGTGCCGGCGGGCGCTCAGGGCTGGTTTGCCAAAGCGAGTATCGGGGAGCGACGAAACCAGCCTTGATCGCGGCCCGCGCGCGTCACGCCCTATAATCTGCGGTGGGGTTCAAGAGGGTGCCATCTCCATGCCGTTCTACGAGTACGAGTGTCCGGCGTGTAAGTTCTACACGGAGGTCCTGCAGAAGACTCAGCGACAAGCCGCTGAAGAAGTGCCCGTCCTGCGGCAAGGCCGGGTTCAAGCGGCTGGTGTCGGCGCCGGTATTCCGGCTCAAGGGCTCGGGCTGGTACGAGACCGATTTCAAGTCGGACAAGGACGGGCAGCGCAATCTTGCGGGCGCCGAGCGGGACGAGCCCGCGGCAGCGGCGACCGAGGCCAAGGCCAAGACCAAGCGGATGACAAGGCGGCCGCCAAGCCGGCCGCCGACGACGCCGAACAGCCCAAAGCGGACTCGCCAAGGCAGATCCGGCCAAGTCAGACCCGGCCAGCAGCAGCGGCTCAGGCGGCAAGATCGGCCGCGGCAGACCAAGCCGGCAGGCGCCGAAGCCGGCGGCGAAGGCACGGCAGAAGCGGCCCGCCAGGGCCGCGAAGCGCGGGAGAGGGCGGCGGTGAACGGCCCGCAGACCGTGCAGCGGGCGCGGTTCATGCGCGCGCTGCGGCGCTACCTGATCAACGGGCTGCTGATCTGGGTGCCGGTGCTGGTCACCGTGCTGGTGGTGCGCTTCATCCTGCAGCTGATGGACCAGACGCTGCTGGTGCTGCCAAGCGCGCTGCGTCCCGACGCGCTGCTGGGACTGCATGTGCCGGGGCTCGGCGCGCTGCTCGGCCTGCTGATCGTGCTGCTCACCGGCGCTGCTGGTCACCAATTTCATCGGCCGGGCGCTGGTCGCGATCGGCGAGGAGCTGCTCGAGCGCATCCCCTTCGTGCGCGCGCTCTACAGCGGCGTCAAGAGTTTTTCCGAGACCGTGCTGTCGAACTCCGGCAATTCCTTCAAGCGAGTGCTGCTGGTGCGAGTATCCGCGCGCCG
Source organism: uncultured Gammaproteobacteria bacterium (assembly GCA_963811485.1). Lineage (GTDB taxonomy): Bacteria > Pseudomonadota > Gammaproteobacteria > Steroidobacterales > Steroidobacteraceae > FEN-1191. Next base: position 14,113 of record CAWERO010000003.1, on the reverse strand, counting down.
GCGTCTGGAGCATCGGCTTCCAGACCACCGACCACCTGCCCGAGATCAACGCGCGGCTCGGCGAGCCGCAGGTGTGCGTGTTCATCCCGACGACGCCGAATCCGACCTCGGGCTTCATCATCTTCGTGCCGCATTCGCAATGCATCGAGCTCGACATGCACGTCGACGCCGCCATGAAGATGATCGTGACGCTCGGCGTGGTCGGCCCTCGCACCGGCGGCGCGGCCGGCGGCGCAGCCGCGGCGGCTCACCGCGCATGCTGCCTGCGCCAACGAGCAACGCGGCCCGTGCGCCGGCCGCGAGGCGCATCGCCGCGCTCCAGGAGCGCGAACTGCACACCTTCGAGGGCGCGCATCCGCGCGCGGCCGAGCTCACGCAGCAGAGCGAGCGGCACTGGCAGGGCGGGGTGCCATTTCACTGGATGCGCGACTGGCCGCTTGCCCTACCCGGTGTTCGTGCGCGATGCCGGCGGCGCGACGCTGCACGACGTCGACGGCTATTCCTACGACGATTTCTGCCTCGGCGACACCGGTGCGATGTTCGGCCACAGCCCGACGCCCGTGGCGCGCGCGCTCGCGCGCCAGGCGGCGGCGGGGCTTACCGCGATGCTGCCGGGCGAGCGTGTCGCCGCGATTGGCGAGGCGCTGAGCGCGCGCTTCGGCGCTGCCGTGCTGGCAGATGACGCAGACCGCGACCGACGCCAACCGCTCGGTGCTGCGGCTGGCGCGCGCCGTCACCGGCCGCAGCGAGGTACTGGTGTTCGACGGCTGCTACCACGGCACCGTCGACGAGACGCTGGTGTGCCTGGTGGATGGCCAGCCGCGCGCCCGCGACGGGCCTGCGCGGCCCGCCCGGCGATGCGGCCGCGCACACGCGCGTGGTCGAATTCAATGACGTGGCGGCGCTGGCTGCGGCGCTCGCCGACGGCAAGGTGGCCGCCGTGCTGTGCGAGCCGGCGCTCACCAACATGGGCATGGTGCTGCCGCAGCCGGGGTTTCACGCCGCAGCTGCGGCGCCTGACGCGCGAGCACGGCACGCTGCTGATCATCGACGAGACGCATACGCTCTCGGCCGGTCCCGGCGGCTGCACGCGGCGCGATGCGCCTCGAGCCTGACATGCTGGTGTGCGGCAAGGCGATCGCGGGCGGCATGCCCTGCGCCGTCTACGGCATGAGCGCCGCGCTGCGCGCGCGGATCGAGGCCATGCCGGCGAATGCCGAGCACGGTCATTCCGGCCTGGGCACCACGCTCTCGGCCAACCTGCTGGCGCTCGCGGCGCTCGAGGCCTGCCTGACCGAAGTCATGACCGACGCCGCCTTCGCGCACATGGAAGCGCAGGCCGTCCGGCTCGAGCAGGGCCTGCTGGCCCTGCTGTCGAAGCGTTCGCTGCCCTGGCACGTGCAGCGCATCGGCGCGCGCGTCGAGCTGGGGTTCGGCGCCGGCGCCGGCGCGCAACGGGCGGGAATCCGCGGCCGCCATGGCGCCGGAGCTCGAGCGCACGCTGCACCTGTACCTGCTCAATCGCGGCGTGCTGCTCACGCCATTCCACAACATGATGCTGCTCTCGCCCCAGACCGCGCCCGGCAGCGGTCGACCGGCTGCTCTCGCACCTCGACGCGGCGCTGGACGAACTGGCCGGGTGAGCGCCGCGCTATCCCCGCTTCGGCCGCGTGCGGTAATTGCGCGCCGGACCCCAGGCCCGTAACATCGCGTGCCTTTTCGGAAGCCGACCATGCGCACCCATTACTGCGGACAAGTAAACGAAACCCTCATCGGCCAGGCGGTCGCCGTGGCCGGCTGGGTGCATCGCCGGCGCGACCACGGCGGCGTGATCTTCGTCGACCTGCGCGACCGCGAGGGCCTGGTGCAGGTCGTGTGCAATCCCGATGCCGGCGAAGTCTTCGCCAATGCCGAAACGCTCCGCAACGAATTTGTCGTGCGCGTCACCGGGATGGTGCGCGCACGCCCGGCTGGCACCGTCAATGCCAACCTCGCCACTGGCCGCGTCGAGATCGTCGCCAGCTCGGTCGAGATACTCAATCGGGCCGACCCGCTCCCGTTCCAGCTCGACGAGCAGGTGAGCGAGGAAGTGCGGCTCCGCTACCGCTACCTCGACCTGCGGCGCGAGCTCATGAGCTGCGCGGCTCCGTCAGCGCCACGCCATCACGCGCTCGATGCGCAATTTCCTCGACGCGCAGGGCTTCATCGATATCGAGACGCCGATGCTGACCAAGGCGACGCCCGAGGGCGCGCGCGACTACCTGGTGCCGAGCCGCACCCACCCCGGCAAGTTTTTCGCGCTGCCGCAGTCGCCGCAGATCTTCAAGCAGCTGCTGATGGTCGCCGGATTCGAGCGCTACTACCAGATCGTGCGCTGCTTCCGCGATGAAGACCTGCGCGCGGACCGGCAACCCGAATTCACGCAGCTCGACGTCGAGACCAGCTTCCTCAGCCAGGAGCAGATCACCGCGCTGATGGAAGCGCTGGTGCGCACTCTGTTCCGCGAGGTGCTGCAGCAGGAGCTGCCCGAGCCGTTTCCGCGCATGACCTATCACGATGCGATGCGTCGCTACGGTTCCGACAAGCCCGACCTGCGCGTGCCGCTCGAGCTGGTCGACGTTGCCGATCTGGTCGCGAACTGCGAATTCAAGGTATTCGCCGGCCCGGCCAATGACCCGGCCGGCCGCGTCGCCGCGCTCCGAGTGCCTGGTGGCGGCTCGATGCCACGCTCACAGATCGATGATTACACGGCCTACGTCGCCCGCTACGGCGCGCGCGGTCTCGCCTACATCAAGGTCAACGAGCGCGCGAAAGGACGCGAGGGCCTGCACTCACCCATCGTCAAGTTTCTCGACCAGCAGGCCGTGGCCGGTATCCTCGAGCGTACCGGTGCCCAGGATGGCGACCTGGTGTTCTTTGGGGCCGACCGTGCCAAGGTGGTCAACGACGCGCTCGGCGCGCTGCGCCTCAAGGTCGGGCAGGACCTGAAGCTGGTGGCGGACGGCTGGCGGCCGCTGTGGGTGGTTGACTTCCCGATGTTCGAATACGACCAGGAAGCCAGGCGCTGGGTGGCCGTGCACCATCCCTTCACCTCGCCAAAGAACACGGACGCCGCCGCGCTCAAGGCTGATCCTGCTGCAGCGCTCGCCCAGGCCTATGACCTGGTTCTCAACGGATCCGAAGTCGGTGGCGGCTCCGTGCGAATCTTTCGCCAGGAGCTGCAGTCCGCGGTATTCGAGCTGCTTGGCATCGGCGCTGAGGAAGCGCGCGCAAAATTCGGCTTCCTGCTCGACGCGCTGCGCTTTGGCGCACCGCCCCACGGCGGCATCGCCTTCGGACTCGACCGCCTGGCGATGCTGATGGCCGGTGCGGACAGTATCCGCGAGGTCATCGCCTTCCCGAAAACGCAGACCGCGGCCTGTCCGCTGACCGAGGCGCCCACGGAAGTGAGCGAGCAGCAGCTGCGCGAGCTGCACATTCGCCTCCGCCAGCCTCCGCCGGCCTAGCGCCCGGTCCCAGCCAGCCGTGAACGCTACCGTCGTCTACGTCCATGGCCTCTGGCTCTCGGGACACGAGGCCTTCATGTTGCGCCGGCGGCTCGAAAAGGATCGCGGTTACAACTGGCACGCCTTCAGCTACGCCTCCACGCTCCTGACGATGGCTGAGATCGCGGACGCGCTGAACGGCGCGATCGCAGCGCTCAACGTACCGGTGGTCCACCTGGTCGGACACAGCCTGGGCGGCCTCGCCATCCTGCGCTGCCTCGAGCGCCACCCGCACCAGCCCCCTGGCCGCGTGGTGTTCCTGGGCACGCCCTGCCTGGCAAGCCGCGCCGCCAACGCTGTCGCGCGCTTTCGCTACGGCCGCGCGCTGATGGGTCCGGCGGTCGGCGAGGAGTTGCTGTACGCGCACCAGCGCGTCTGGTCGCACCAGCGCGAACTCGGCATCATCGCCGGCAACCAGTCACTCAGCCTGTCGCGGCTGGTGGTGGAATTCGATGAGCCCAATGACGGCACGGTCGCCGTTGCCGAGACGCAGCTGCCAGGCGCCAACGCGCATCTGGTGCTGCCGGTGAGCCACTCGGGGATGCTGCTGTCGGCGCGGGTGGCGCACGAGGTTGGGCAGTTTCTCGAGCACGGCCGCTTCGGCGCCTGAGCTCCCCGGGGCGCGACCGTTCAGTTTTCCTGAGGCGTGATTCAGGCATTGCGTTTGCTGGTCCAGGCCTGCCTGGACAGAATCTCCCCCATGGAACTGGACCTGACAGCGCGCGAAACTTTTCGGGCGCTGCCGCGTTCAGTCAGCACATGGTCCTGAACCTCACTGAACCGGAGAAATTGTCATGAACACACATCGAATCCTGAGCCTGTTGGCGGCGGTCCTCATCACGGCGGGTCAAGCGGCGCTGCTCGCGGTCGACTCTCATGCGCGCGTGCCGGGCAATGGCGCGGTGTATGCCGCTGCCCAGGCGGACCGAAGCCCGGCCATGCGGGGCGCATGAGCGCCCCGTGATCGTTCGCATCTGGCATGGCATCACCGCGCGCGACCGGGCGGACCGCTATGAAGCGTTCCTGATCGGCAGAGCCATCCCCGACTATCGCGCTATTCCCGGCAACCTCGACGCATCGATCCTGCGCCGGGACGAAGCCCAGGTCAGTCATTTTCTGACGGTAACGCGCTGGAGTTCCGCCGACGCGATCAGCGCGTTTGCCGGGAGCGATGCGCTCAAGGCCAAGTACTACCCGGAAGACCAGGAATTCCTGCTGGAATTCGAACCCTCGGTGCAGCATTACATCGTTGCGGCGACGGCCAGTCACGGCAGCAACGCACCATCCGCCTAGGCCGCTGGTTGCGTGTCTGCCCAAATGAGGCTATAAAGAGTCTCATTTGAGGCAATGACGGATCTGATGAAAGCCCACCGACACATCGTTAGTCTGCTCGGCGGAGCCAAGGCGCTCGGCCGTCCGGTACGCACCATCGCCGACCTCGATGCCGCTATCCAGGCCGGGTTGCCGCGGGTGGCGCTCGAAAACCTGATGACGGCCGTGGCGCCCGAGTCCGAGCGCGCCCGGCTCCGCAATCGGGTCGTGCCGCGGGCGAGTTTCCAGCGCAGCGCGACCCTGAGTGCCGCGCACAGTGCCACCACCGAACGGCTCGCGCGCATCACGGCGCTGGTGCACAGCGTGTGGGAGGACGAGGCCAGGGCGCAGCGGTTTCTGTGGAGCGCACATCCGGAGCTCAATGACCGCAAGCCCATCGAGGTGGCGCTGACCGAGCTCGGCGCCCGCCAGGTCGAAGAGGTGATCCAGCGGGGCCTGCACGGCTTACCCGTATAACGGCCAATGCCCCGTGGAGCCTACGCGGGTGAGCTGGTCGCCTACCGGATCGTCCGGGCCGGATACCCGCCATTCGACGGGAGCGGCGCGGCGCGCTGGGGCGGCCGCTGGACCAGCCCGGGGCGGGCGGTGATCCACGCCGCCGAAAGCTACGCGCTGGCGGTGCTGGAAAATCTGGTCCACTTCAATGCGAGCGAACTGCCACCGCATCTGGTGGTATGCCGCATCGAGATCCCCTCACGCGTGTCGCGCGAGCTCGTGGCGCGGGCCGACGTGGCCGATTTCGACACCGCAAAGAGTTATGAGTCCTGTCGTGCTGTCGGCGATCGCTGGCACGCGGGGGGCGCGAGCGCAGTGCTGATCGTGCCCTCGCGCCTCTCGCCCTTCGAGTACAACCTGCTGATCAATCCGGCGCACCGGGATGCCGGCAAGCTGCGCATCGCCGATCCGCTGCCCGCGCGGCTCGACGAACGGCTGCAGGCCCTGCTCGCCAAGCCACGGCGTACGCGTCGCTAGTGCAGTATCGCGCGACGCCTTCAATGGCGTCAGCTTTGCTTCCGGCCCTTGAGTTCGTACATCAGCGCCAGCGCCTGGCGTGGCGTAAGCGCATCGGGCTCGATCTGCGCGAGCTTCAGATCAAGCTCGCTGGGCACAGGCGGCGGCGCTGGAACCGGCGCAGTGGCTGAGGGCAGTGCCGCGAACAGCGGCAATTCCCCCTGGCCATGCGCGTTGCCGTGCAGCGGGTGCTGCGCGCCGCCGTCGCGGGTGGCTTCGAGTTCGGCCAGATACTCGCGCGCCCGGGCAATGACGCCCGGCGGGACGCCGGCGAGCTTGGCCACTGCGAGCCCGTAGCTGCGATTTGCCGGGCCCTCACGCACCGCGTGCAGGAATACCAGTGAGTCGCCGTGTTCGGTGGCGTCCAGATGCACATTCGCACAAGCTTCGAGCTCTGCGCCCAGCGCCGTGAGCTCGAAATAGTGCGTCGCGAACAGCGTAAACGCGCGCACCTCGGTCGCCAGGTGGCGCGCGACCGCCCAGGCAAGCGACAGGCCGTCGAAGGTGCTGGTGCCGCGGCCGATCTCGTCCATCAGCACCAGGCTCCGCTCGCTTGCATTGTGCAAAATGTTGGCGGTCTCGGACATTTCCACCATGAAGGTGGAGCGTCCGCCCGCGAGGTCGTCGCCGGCGCCGATGCGCGTGAAGATCCGATCGAGCGGCCCGAGCTGTGCGCTGTGCGCGGGCACAAAGCTGCCCATGTGCGCCAGCACCGCGATCAGCGCGATCTGGCGCATGTAGGTGGACTTTCCGCCCATGTTCGGGCCGGTGATGATCAGCATGCGCCGCCGCGCGTGCAGCTCGAGGTCGTTGGGCACGAACGGGGACTCGCTGAAGCGCTCGACCACGGGATGGCGCGCCGCCACCAGGCGCAGGATCGGTTCATCAACGAGCGCAGGCTCGCTCCACCCCAGCGCCGCAGCGCGCTCAGCCAGCGCCGCCAGTGCGTCGACCTCGGCGAGCGCCATGGCCGTGCCCTGCAGTGCGCCGAGTGATTCGATCAGGCGCGTCAGCAGCTGTTCGTAAAGTTCTTTCTCGCGCGCCAGCGCCCGCTCGCGCGCGCCCAGCACCTTGTCTTCGAAACCCTTGAGCTCGGGCGTGATGAAGCGCTCGGCGGATTTCACCGTCTGGCGGCGCAGGTAATCGGCCGGTGCCCGCTCGGCCTGCGCGCGCGGAATCTCGATGAAGAAACCCTGCACGCGATTGAATCCGAGCTTCAGGCCCGACAAGCCGGTGCGGGCGCGCTCGCGCTGCTCGAGCTCGAGCAGGAATTCATCGGTGTGGGTGCTGATGTGTCGCAGCTGGTCGAGCTCGGCATCGAACCCCGCTGCGATCACCTCGCCGTCGCGCAGCAACACCGGTGGTTCGGCCGCTACGGCCGCGGCCAGCAGCGCGTGTTCGGCGGCGTGATCGGCGCTCTGGCCGTGGAGCTCCCGCAGGAGCGGTGAATCCACCGCGCCCAGCAGCGCGCGCAGTGGCGGCAATTCAGCGAGTGCGCCGCGCAGCTGCACCAGGTCGCGGGGCCGGGCGCTGCGCAGGGCGATGCGCGCCAGGATCCGTTCCATATCGCCCACTGCGCGCAACAGCGCGTGGAGCGGCTCGAAGGCGCGCGCGGCGGCGAGCGCGCCGACAGCCTGGTAGCGCTGTCGCAGCACGCTGCGTTGGCTGATGGGGCGCCCGAGCCAGCGGCGCAGCGCGCGCGCGCCCATGCCGGTGACCGTGGTGTCGAGCACCGCCAGGAGCGTGGCCGCCTCGTTCCCGCTCAGGCTGGATTCGAGTTCGAGATTGCGGCGCGTGGCGGCATCGATCGCCAGCGACTCGCCGTACTCCTCGACCCGCAGGCTCCGGATGTGGGGCAGGGCGGTGCGCTGCGTATCGCGCACGTACTGCAGCAGCGCGCCGGCGGCGCCGATCGCCAGCGGCAGCTCGTCGGCCCCGAAGCCGCGCAGGTCGAGCGTGCCAAGCTGGTCGGTCAGCGCGCGCGAAGCCGCGGCCAGCTCGAAATGCCAGGGCGCGCGCGCGCGCGTGACGATCGCTCCAGTGGCTGGTGGCGGGCAGGCCGCAGCCTGGTCCTCGCGCAGCAGCAGCTCCGCCGGACGGAGGCGCTCCAGTTCCGCGGCCAACGTGGCCGGACCGCGCGCCTCGAGGATCGTGAAGCGGCCGGAACTCAGTTCCAGCCAGGCCAGGCCGAAGCGCTCCCCATCGCGCAGCAGCGCGGCCAGGAGCGTGGCGCGGTCCTTTCTCCAGCAGGGCATCTTCGGTCACGGTGCCGGGCGTGATGACGCGCACCACCTGGCGCTCGACCGGCCCCTTGGACTTGGCGGGGTCGCCGATCTGCTCGCAGATCGCCACCGATTCGCCGCGCCGCAACAATCGCCCCAGGTAGCCTTCGACGCTGTGCACCGGCACGCCCGCCATGGGGATGGGTTCGCCGGCCGATTGGCCGCGCGTGGTCAGCGCGATATCCAGCAGCGCCGCGGCCCGGCGCGCGTCGCCATAGAAAAGCTCGTAGAAATCGCCCATGCGATAGAAGAGCAGTGTGTCGGGATGCTCGGCCTTGATGCGCAGGTATTGCTGCATCACAGGGGTGTGCGCGGCGAGCGCCGCGGCGCTGCCGACAGTGGGGGCGCGGATCATGGGCCGCGCATGATACACAGCGTGTTGTCGCCCCGGCTGCGCTCCCGATGTGACTTAATCCATGGCAAGGCCACATTGTGACAGGCTTCTGGCATGCTGAATTACACTATATGCCCGAGGCCGAAGCGGGCGGGCAATTGCCCTGATTTGGCCCGGCCGGACTTCTCCGCCCTGACGACTACAAAGCCGCAGCCCGCGCACTTCCGCGATTCATCCGGTCGCGACCGCGTGCGGCGTCGCTGAGAGCAACCATGCCACATTCCGTGCGCCGCCCGTTCGAGGCCGAACAGGCCGCCCTGGCGGCGGAAGCGGGTCGCACGCTGCTGGCCGCGGGCCTCAAGGCGGTGACCGCCGAGTCCTGCACCGGCGGTGGCGTGGCCGCCGCGCTCACCGACGTGCCCGGCAGCTCGCAGTGGTTCGAGCGCGGCTACATCACCTACTCGAACGCGGCCAAGCTCCAGGATCTGGGAGTGGCGGCCGCGACCCTCGAGCGCCACGGCGCCGTCAGCGCGGCCGTCGCAGAGGAGATGGCGGCCGGAGCACTGCGCGCCAGCGGGGCCGATGTGGCTCTGGCGGTCAGCGGCATCGCCGGGCCCGACGGTGGCAGCGCCGAAAAGCCGGTTGGCCTGGTGTTTCTTGTGGCCGCTCGCCGCGGGGGCGGCGTGCATGTCGTGCGCGAGCTGTTCCCGGGGGATCGTGCCGAGGTGCGGAGCGCGGCGGTCGCCGCCGCACTGCGGCTGATCGTGCTCGCCGCCGCACCGGCGAGTTTCGGGACAACGAGCTGAGATTTACAGTCCGCCCCGGGCGCGCGATATGGGATAATTCCTCTCATATCACCAGAGGTGCTCAGGGCATGGAAGACAATCGCAAAAAGGCGCTTGCCGCCGCACTCGGCCAGATCGAAAAGCAGTTCGGCAAGGGCTCGGTCATGCGCCTCGGCGATGCGCCCGCGATCTGGGATATCGAAGCCGTTCCCACCGGGTCGCTCGGACTCGATATCGCGCTGGGCGTCGGCGGCCTGCCGCGCGGCCGCGTGGTCGAGATCTACGGCCCTGAGTCCTCCGGCAAGACCACGCTCACGCTCGCAGTGGTCGCCGAGGTTCAAAAGCGCGGCGGCACCGCGGCTTTCGTCGATGCCGAGCACGCGCTCGACCCGGCCTATGCCGAAAAGGTCGGTGTCAACATCCAGGAATTGCTGGTTTCGCAGCCCGACACGGGCGAGCAGGCCCTCGAGATCACCGACATGCTGGTGCGCTCCGGCGGCGTGGACCTGGTAGTCATCGACTCGGTCGCTGCGCTCACTCCGCGCGCCGAGATCGAGGGCGAAATGGGCGAGCTGCAGGTGGGGCTCCATGCCCGCCTGATGAGCCAGGCGCTGCGCAAGCTCACCGGCAACATCAAGCGCTCCAACACCATCGTCATCTTCATCAACCAGATCCGCATGAAGATCGGCGTCATGTTCGGCTCGCCCGAAACCACCACCGGTGGCAACGCGCTCAAGTTCTACGCCTCGGTGCGCCTCGACATCCGCCGCATCGGCGCCATCAAGAATGGCGAAGAAGTGGTCGGCAACCAGACCCGCGTCAAGGTGGTCAAGAACAAGGTCGCGCCGCCGTTCCGCGAGACCGAGTTCGAGATCATGTACGGCCAGGGCATCTCGCACGAGGGCGAGATCATCGAGCTCGGCTCCAATCACGGCATCATCGAGAAGTCCGGCTCCTGGTACGCCTACAAGGGCGAGCGCATCGGCCAGGGCAAGGACAACGCGCGCGAATTCCTGAAGTCGCACAAGGAGATCGCCCGCGAAATCGAAGACCAGATACGCGTCAAGCTGCTGCCCGTGAAGCTCCGTGCCGAGCCTGAGGAAAAGAGCGCCTAAGCGCCGCACGGCCAGCGACCCCACGGACGCCGCGGCTGCCGAGATGGCGGCCGTTGCGCTCATGGCGCGTCGCGATTACGCCTGCGGTGAGCTGGCCGGCAAGCTTCGCCAGCGCGGGTTCGACCCCGCCACGGTGCAGACGCTGGTCGATGAGCTGAGCACGCGGCGACTCCTCAACGACGAGCGCTACGCCGGGCATTTCGTCCAGTACCACCTGGTCCGGGGTCAGGGCCCGCAGCGCATCCGGCGCGATCTCGTGGGCTTTGGGGTCGCCGGCCCGCTGATCGAGGCCGCACTGGCCGCGGTGCCCGACTGGTCGGCGGTCGCCCGCGACGTGCGCCGCCGGCGTTTCGGCGCCGCAGCGCCCACCGAATGGGGAGAAAAGGGACGCCAGGCCAGATTTTTGCAATACCGCGGCTTTTCCAACGATCATATCCGCTCCGCCCTGGGGCCCGATCTCGAACTGGATTCATGAGCAAGCGCAAGCCACCCTTTATGAGCGCGACCGACGTCCGGCGCGCCTTTCTCGAGTTTTTCCAGGAGCGCGGCCACAAGATCGTGCCGTCCTCCTCGCTCGTGCCGGGGAATGATCCGACCCTCCTGTTCACCAACGCGGGCATGGTGCAGTTCAAGGATCTGTTCCTCGGCAAGGAGCAGCGTGACTACCAGCGCGCGGTCACCAGCCAGCGCTGCGTGCGCGCCGGCGGCAAGCACAATGACCTCGAGAATGTCGGCTACACCGCGCGCCACCACACTTTCTTCGAGATGCTGGGCAATTTCTCCTTCGGCGACTATTTCAAGCGCGAGGGCATCCGCTTTGCCTGGGAATTTGTCACGATGAAGCTGCGCCTGGATCCCGAGCGGCTGTACGTCACGGTGTTCCGCGAGGACGACGAAGCCGCGCAGCTGTGGGAGAGTGAGGCCGGTGTGAACCCGCAGCGCATCACGCGCATGGGTGAGCAGTCCAACTTCTGGGCCATGGGCGACACCGGCCCCTGCGGTCCCTGCAGCGAAATCTTCTACGACCACGGTCCCGCAGTGGCTGGCGGTCCGCCCGGCTCGCCGGATGAAGACGGCGATCGCTACGTCGAGATCTGGAACCTGGTGTTCATGCAGTACGAGCGCTCGGCCGATGGCAAGCTCACGGCTCTGCCCAAGCCTTCGGTCGACACGGGCGCCGGCCTCGAGCGGCTTGCCGCGGTCATGCAGGGCGTGCACTCGAACTACGACATCGACCTGTTCCAGGACCTGCTAAAGGCGGCCGCGCAGGTCACGGCGTCAACCACAGTCGCCGTCGACCTGGCCTCGCCTTCACTGCGCGTGATCGCCGATCACATCCGCGCCTGCAGTTTTCTCGTCAGTGACGGCGTCGTGCCCTCGAACGAAGGGCGTGGCTATGTGCTTCGCCGCATCGTGCGGCGCGCGGTGCGCCACGGCTACAAGCTCGGTCAGCCCGAGCCATTCTTCTACAAGCTGGTGCCGGTGCTGGCGCGGGTCATGGGCGACGCCTACCCCGAGCTGCGTGAGCGCGCCGAGCAGATCGCACGCGTGCTGCGCACCGAGGAAGAGCGCTTCGCCGAGACGCTGGAATCGGGCATGGTCCAGTTCGAGGCCCGCATGAAGCAAACCGGCGGCAACACCGTCCCCGGCCCGCTGCTGTTTCTGCTGCACGACACCTACGGATTCCCGCCCGACCTGACCGCCGACATCGCGCGCGAGCGCGGCCTGCAGGTGGACATGCCCGGCTACGAGCGTGAAATGGAGTTCCAGCGCGAGCGGGCCCGCGCCGCCAGCAAATTCGGCGTCGACCTGAGCGCGGGCGACAGCATCGACGAGAAAAGCGAATTCCAGGGTTACGACACGCTTGAAAGTGATAGCCAGGTCGTGGCGCTCCGGCGCAGCGGTGCGCTGGTTCAATCGCTCCAGCCAGGCGAGACAGGTGAAGTCGTGCTCGCGCGCACGCCGTTCTACGCTGAGTCCGGCGGCCAGGTAGGCGACACCGGTGAGCTCGGGGGCGCCGGTGGAGCGCGCTTTGCGGTCGCCGATACCCAGAAACTGGGCCACGCCATTGTCCACATGGGCACGCTCGCGGGTGCGCCGCTCAAGGTTGGCGATGCGGTGCGCGCGCGGGTCGATGCCGCGCGGCGCGGCGCGATCCGGCTCAACCACTCGGCCACGCACCTGCTGCACGCCGCGTTGCGCGAAGTGCTGGGCAAGCATGTGACCCAGAAGGGCTCCCTGGTGGCGGCGGACAGGCTGCGCTTCGATTTCTCGCACTTCCAGCCGGTGAGCGCCGATGAACTCGCGCGTATCGAACGGCTCGTCAACGCCGAAATCCGCGCCAACTCGCAAGCGCAAACCCGCCTCATGGAATATGACCTGGCAGTGGCCGCGGGCGCGATGGCGCTGTTTGGCGAGAAGTACGAGCGCGAAGTGCGCGTGCTCAGCTTCGGCGAGTTTTCCACTGAGCTGTGTGGTGGCACGCATGTCGGCCGCGCCGGCGACATCGGCCTGTTCCGCATCATCAGTGAGGGCGGGGTGGCGGCCGGCGTGCGCCGCATCGAGGCCGTGACCGGCGAAGCGGCGCTCGACGCTGTCGCGAAGAGCGAGGCTGTGCTGCGCGATGTCGCTCATCTGGTGCGCGGCACGCGCGAAGATCTCGCCGACAAGGTACGCGAGGCGCTCGAACGCATCCGCGCCCAGGAGCGCGAGATCCGCGCGCTCAAGGACAAGCTCGCCGCCGGGCAGGGGACCGATCTGGCTGCCAGCGCGACTGATGTCGGCGGCACCAAGGTCATTGCCGCGCGGGTCGAAGGCGCCGACAGCGGATCGCTCCGTAGCGCGGTAGATCAGCTCAAGAGCCAGCTCGGCTCGGCGATCATCGTGCTCGCGGCCGTGGAGTCGCCGACCAAGGTAATCCTGGTCGCTGGCGTCACGGCCGACCGCACCGGCAAGATCAAGGCCGGCGACCTGGTCGGCGCCGTCGCCGCGCAGGTCGGCGGCAAGGGCGGCGGCCGCCCGGATTTTGCACAGGCCGGCGGCAACAATCCGCAGGCGCTCGATGCGGCACTCGCCAGCGTGCTCCCGCAGGTTCGCGCCCGACTGGCGTAGCGCGGAGCGGAGGACCAAGCCATGTTGATACTCACCCGGCGCGAGGGCGAATGCGTGCGGATCGGTGCGGACATCTCGATCACGGTGTTGCGCGTGAAGGGCGGCCAGGTGCGCCTGGGGGTGAACGCGCCCAAGAACGTGTCCGTGCAGCGCGAGGAAATTTTCGGTCAGCCCGGGGCAGGCCCAGCCGGCTCCGCGCCAGCGGCGGACGACGCCGGTGACCCCCAGCGCTGAGTCTGCGCCTTTACCTCGGCGAACCCCGCCAGTATCATGGCGCCCCTGCGTGGACGGCGGGGTTCTGTCAATCTAACCTATTGATTTCAGTTAGCTTTCAGGCATAAACGGAGAGATGGCCGAGTGGTCGAAGGCGCACCCCTGCTAAGGGTGTAAGGGTCAAAAGCCCTTCGAGGGTTCGAATCCCTCTCTCTCCGCCAATTCTTTGTGTAAACACATCGGGATTCGAACCCGAGAAGAAATGAACAATAGGGTTCGGGGAGCCGACGCGCAGCGGCGGCGACCGACGCCGGAGCGCGCGAGCGCGACGGTGGTCCCGAGCTTCAGCGAGGGACGAGGACGCGTAGCGCCCGAGCAATCCCTC
>CAWERO010000002.1:0-668953 GCA_963811485.1 uncultured Gammaproteobacteria bacterium | reverse complement strand
TGCAGTAATGCGCTGAAACGTTCTTGGAGTCGGCCATGTTCTCGTACTGATATATTCCGTGTGAGCGGTATGACGATATGATATTTGTGCGCGCCAACTTCCGGATCGTGTCGATGACTCGATACCGCGACGTACTCGAAGTCCGTAAGTAACGGAGTGATCAATTCGTAGGGCGTAGGCGCCTTCTCACTGTCGATATCTAGCACCAATGCACCGTACTCAATCACATTAGCGGCACAGCGCGAACCACCTTTGCTCAGCCGGTACAGGCCGTACAGCTGCCCATCTTTTTCAGACCGGATCTCGCGCTTCTCAAGTCGGCTGCAAAATCTTTCCCACGTGGTTTCTTCGGCGCTAACGGGATGTGGGCGCGTCGACGTCGCATATTCGGTTAACGGGAATTGTCTGTCGAAATTGGTGCCGATCTTCGGTGGCACGGAAGCGCGCTGATCGACGACCGGAGTATTGGCGGCTGAAGCGTATCCGTTGCTCCGTGACGGGCGTCGGATCTGCTTCCCGAAGTCCGCCCCCTGGGGCGGTGGGCCGAAAGTCATTCCCGTAACTGCCGCTGTGATGTTTTACCGCGCATGGATTAACGCCACAATATCTTCCGCGCGCCATGCGGTGATGCGCCTGCCTAAAGTGCGAACTGGCTTCGGAAAGCGCCCGTCGCGAACGCCTATCCACCACGTTGTCTTTGATACAGGGATGATCGGTGGGATTGGAGGGTCGGCGTCCGGATCGCCTATGATTTGGCGCAGGCGGACGAATCCAGTCTGGGGCATCGCGTGCATCTGGGGCTCACCTCAGTCGTCTAGGAACGCGGTGAGTCTTGGGCGTACTTTAGTCGTTGTCTATACAGTATCCGCGACTATGTGTTACTGAATTCAAGTTCTCGTTACCGAATTCAAGCCCGAGTCACTTCTTACTTTGATATCGCAAGATCTCTAGTGGAATGCACGTGACTATCCCTTCGCGCTGCGCCGTGGAAAGCACCCGAGCTATCTCCGGGTTTAACCTTCCGGGCGTGAGGTACCGGCAGTAGCTCTTATCATCCCCGTAAGGTAGCGCCTTCTGCTGGTGCAGGACACGCAGCGCGCCGTTACGCGAGATGCCCGGCTCGCCCCTCATGAGGTCCGCGACGCGTAAGGCGAGCGACATCTGCGTCATCAGTGTGATTTCGGTCTTTCGTCCGGCATTGACGCGCCTACCACCGTGCACGTCAGCCTCCGGCGCGTGCGCGAATTGGTACCACCGATGCGGTGATTTCGCACTTGATGGCGTCGAGGAAGTCAGCCCAGCGCCGCATCATTTCCCGCCGTTCGGGGAGAAAAGCAGTTCGGTTGTACGCGCGTCCCAGCGGGTCGCGTACTACGTGCGTAAGTTGGTGTTCGATAATGTCCGGTCTGATGCCTAGTACTTCGTCGGAAGGATTGTGCGCGCAGCGGCTCGAAATCCGTGGCCGCACATTTCATGCTTAGGAATGCCGAGAGTGCGCATCGCGGCAAGCACGGCATTATCTGACATTCGGCCTCTTCCCGGAGCGAGCGCTTGGGAAGACATACTCGCCGCCGCCTGTAAGTGGCTGCAACTCCTGCAGAATGGCAAGAGCCTGCGTGCAGAGCGGGACCACGGTATCCACATCACACTTCGTAGACCGGAACCGCCACTGAGCAGATTGAAAATCAATGCCTGCCCAGCGCGCATGTCGAAGTTCACCAGGGCGCACGAAAACGATCGGCGCCAGCTTCAATGCGGATTTTACGATTAGAGTCCCTTCGTAGCTGTCTAGGGCGCGCAGCAATGGACCTAGCAGTTGCGGCGTGGTTATGGCGGCGCGATGTGTCACCACAGTTGAAGGTAGTGCGCCACGCAAGTCGGTGGTCGAGTCCCGAGGCGCTCGCTGAGTTGCAACTGCAAATCGCATGATCTGTGAACAATTCTGCAGCGCGCGGTGAGCCGTCGCGACTGCGCCGCGATTCTCGATGCGCCGGATTACCTGAAGCAGGCCAGACGCGGAAACCTCGCTCACTGGCGTTTTGCCAAGCCACGGGAATACGTCACGCTCCAGCCGCCGCATAATGCGATCGCCGTGACTGGGAACCCAATTGGTTCTGGCCTTACCGAGCCACTCCCGAGCTACGGCTTCAAACGTATTAGCCATTATTTGGTCTCGGGCCAACCTGGCGTCCTGCCGGGCAGCGGACGGGTCGACGCCCATGGCTACCTGACGACGCG
This sequence comes from uncultured Gammaproteobacteria bacterium, assembly GCA_963811485.1. GTDB lineage: Bacteria > Pseudomonadota > Gammaproteobacteria > Steroidobacterales > Steroidobacteraceae > FEN-1191. Next base: position 666,715 of record CAWERO010000002.1, on the reverse strand, counting down.
CATTGTCCCGTCGATCACGCGCTGTGCTGAGCGAAATGTCCGGGTAAGTGCCGAGTGATAGCAGCTTCTCTTTGCCTTGCCAGCGGTACCGGAACCGCCACCACTTCGATTCACGTATGGTCACCAGCAGGAATAAGCCGCGCTCGTCGAAGATCTTGTACGGCTTATCTCTCGGCTTAGCATTGCGTATTGAAGTGTCAGTAAGGCGCATTGGGGTAACCACGGGCGTTGACGATCGGTTACCCCCGTTTTTACCCCTGTCTTGAGGCGGATGTCAACGTCCGATGGCGGATCAGTCCGCACTAGAATTGTATAAGAAATATATAGTTATCCCCTCGTAGCCTATGGCCCAGTACATCGTCGAACCTTAGTGGTGGCCAGGGGTGGAATTGAACCACCGACACGCGGATTTTCAATCCGCTGCTCTACCAACTGAGCTACCTGGCCGCCGGAAACGGGGGCGCGTATTAGACCGGGGTGGGGGCGCGAGCGTCAAGAAAATCAGCCTTCCGGCGCCTTGAACTCGGCCGGCTTGTCGGACCCCGGGCCGAAGAAGAACTTCTCCATCTCCGCCTCGAGGAACTTGCGGGCCTTGGGCTCCATGGGCGAGAGGCGGTACTCGTTCATCAGCATGACCTGGTGCTTGACCCAGCGGGCCCAGCCCTCGCGCGAGACCGACTCGTAGATGCGCTGGCCGATGCGGGCCCGGATAGGGCACGCGCTCGAGGCCGGGGGCCTCGCTCTTGAGGACGACACATTGCACGTTGCGGGTCATGACAGGCTCTGGATCAGGGCGGTGACGGGGGCTGGAAGGCCGAGGCGCTCGGGTTTGGCGGGGTTATACCAGAGCACGGGTGGACCATCCATCACGCCGCTCCAGCCCGCGCAGCGGGCCAGGAGCGGAGAGATTTCCAGCTCGAAGTGCGTGAAGGCGTGGCGGAGGATGGTGCGCGACTGCGGTTCCACCTCGGCGGCGGCGAGCCGCGTCTCGGCGAACAGCCGGGCGGCCTCGACGCTCGGGAACTGCGGCGGGACACCACAGCCCGCCCCACACGCCGCGTTCGGCGCGGCGCTCGAGCAGCACGCTGCCGTCCGCCTGGCGCGCGAGCAGCATCACGACGCTCCGGGTGCGGCGCACGGTGCGCGGCCGTGCGCGCGGGCAGTTCGTGCTGGCGTCCGCTGCGGCGCGCGACGCAGCCCTGCTGCAGCGGGCAGGCCGGGCACAGCGGGCGGCGGCGCACGCAGACCGTCGCGCCCAGGTCCATGATCGCCTGCGTGTACACCGCAACGTCCTGCTCCGGGCGTGCAGGCTTCGGCCAGCTCCCACAGTCGCTCCTGCACCGCGCGCTGGCTGGTGACGCCCGCCACGGCGAAGTAGCGCGCCAGCACGCGCCGCACATTGCCATCGAGGATCGCGGCGCGTTCGCCCGCGCTCAGCGCGCGGATCGCCGCGGCGGTCGAGCGGCCGATGCCGGGCAGCGTCGCAAGCGTCGCGGCATCGGTCGGGCAGCTCGCCGTCGTGATCGGCCACGACGAGCTGCGCGGCGCGGTGAAGATTGCGGGCGCGCGAGTAGTAGCCGAGGCCCGACCAGAGATGCAGCACTTCATCGAGCGGCGCGGCGGCGAGCGTGGCGAGGTCGGGAAAGCGCTGCATGAAGCGGTCGAAATAGCCGATCACGGTGGCGACCTGGGTCTGCTGCAGCATGATCTCGGAGACCCACACGCGATAGGGCGTGGGGTTCGCGTTGCCACGGCAGGTCGTGGCGGCCATGGCGCGCGTGCCAGGCGAGGAGCCGCGCCGCGATGTCCATCTTGTGACTCATCGCCGGGCAGTCTGGGGAGCGAGGTGGATGCGCGCTATTTCTGCGCCTCGAGCGTCTCGATTTCGTCCATCAGGTGGTTCATGCGCGCGGCCAGCGCGCGATACGGCGCGGGCGTTGCCATGTCGATGCCGGCGCGCTTGTAGAGCTCGTAGGGATAATCGGAACCGCCGGCGCTCAGCAGCTTGATGAACCGGTCGCGCGCCGGGGCGCCCTCCTTCAGGATCTGCGTCGGTCAGCTCGGCGGCGCCCGCCATCGAAGTGGCGTACTGGTACACGTAGAAGTTGTAGTAGAAGTGCGGCACCACGGCCCACTCGATGCAGTACTCGGGGTCGATCTTCATGACGCCTTCGGCCTCGCCGTAGTACTTGCGCAGCACGCTGCAGTACATTGCGGTCATGCGCTCGCCCGACAGCGGCTTGCCCTGCTCGAGCTCCTCGTGGATCGCGAGCTCGAACTCGGCGAACTGCACCTGGCGGAAGAAGGTCTGGCGGATCGATTCCACGCCCGCGCCCAGGTAGTAGAGCTTCTCCTGCGCGGTCGCCGGCGTGCGCGACCATGTAGTCGTTGAGCAGCATCTCATTGCCGATCGAGGCGGACTCGGCGATGAAGGTCGAGTAGTTCGACTTCTCGATAGGGCTGCGCGCGCGTCGCAAGCAGCGTAGTGCACGGCATGGCCCCACTCATGCGCCAGCGTCGACAGCGACTGATAGTCGCCGTTGTGGTTGAGCAGCAGGTACGGATGCACGTCGTAGGCGCCGTTGTTCATGTAGGCGCCGAGCTTCTTGCCCTCCGGCGGATACACGCTCATCCAGCTCGAGTCCAAATCCCTTGCGCATCAGGCTCAGGTAATCATCGCCCAGCGGCTGCAGCGCCTCGAGCGTGATGCGCTCGGACTCGGCGCACGTCGAACTTCGGCTGCGGCGTCGAGCTTGAACATCGGCGGATAGTTGTCGTAGTAGTGCAGGTCGTCGCTGATGCCGAGCAGGCGCTTGCGCAGCTTCAGGTAGCGATGGAGCGTCGGCAGCGCGGCGTTGGCCTCGGCGACCAGCGTGCGGTACACCGCATCCGGCATGTTGTCCGGGAACTGCGCGGCCTGCAGCGCGGTGCCGAACTTGCGCGACTGCGCGGTGAAGTGATCTCCCATGACCTGCGTGGTCAGCATCGAGCCGGCGGTGCCCTCGAACTTCTTCCACGCGCCCCAGTACTCGTCGAACACCAGCTTGCGATCGGCGCGGTTCGGCGACTGGCGATACTTCTCGTAGGTGGCCTGCGAGAGCTTGACCTGCGTACCATCGCTCAGCGTCACCGTCGGCATCGGCAGTTCGGCGTTCGCGAGAATGCTGTGCAGCGTATCGGGCTGCGCCAGGATGCTGCCCGTCGGAAGCGAGCACGCCCTCGGCTTCGACGCCGAGCGTGTGCGGCGCGGCGCGCAGGGTGTTGTCGAGGAAATAGTTGAAGCGGGTCTTGAGCGTCTTGTCCGCGGCGACGAACGCACTGGATCTTCTTCTCGCCGACCTGCAGGATCTCGGGCGCGACCCAGGCAGTGCTCTCGGCCAGATCTGGTGCCGAGCGACTGCGCCTGCTGGTTGCGTTCCAGGTTGGCGCCGATGTGCAGATCCTGGTCGGAGGCGAGCGAGGCGTAGGTAGTAGAGCCGCGAGGACTTCGCGGTTCAGGTCGCTGATGGCGACCAGCGCCTTGGCGAGGCGGTCGGCGCTCTTGCCGAGAGTGCCCTTGTAGGCGCCGAGATTCTCGGCCGCGGCCTTGGTGCGCGCGTAGGACTCATCCCAGGCCTTCGGGCTTGGGTAAAGGTCGGTCAGATCCCACATGTGTGATCGGCGATGGAAGGCAACCGGCGCGCGTCGGCAGCGAGCGCCGGCTGCGCGAGCGCGAACGGCGCAGCCAGCAGCAACAGGGACAGCAGGCGGACAGAACGTGGAGTAGTCGGGACATGTTCGTACCCTTGAAGCGGGGGAATGAGGGGCGCAATTCTACGGTGGGGACGGGCCGCGGTCACTGTCCGCGGCACGAAGTGGTGACCGCGGCCACGCTAGCGGCTATTCTCGGCCTGCAGCCGCTCGAGCTGCTCCCAGCGCTCGAGCCGAGTGCTCAGCTGCGTCTCGACCTCGGCGGCGCGCGCCCGGTCGGCCCGCATGCGCTCGGCGCCGGCGCGGAAATAGTCGGGCTGGCACATGCGCGCCGGTGAGCTCGCGCTGTTCGGACTCCAGCGCAGTGATCTCCTCGGGCAGGGCCGCCAGCTCGCGCAGTTCCTTGTAGGACAGCTTGCGGCGGTGGCGCCGCGGCGCGGCGCCACCGGCGGCCGGCTGTGCCATGCCGCCTGGCCTGCAATCGCCGGCGCCGCCGCGCCGCTTGCCGCGCTCGCCGCCGTCGGCCGCTGCGCCAGCCAGTCGCGGTAACCGCCGGCGTATTCCTGCCAGTGACCGTTGCCCTCGGCGACCAGCGTCTGCGTGACCACATTGTCGACGAACGTGCGATCGTGGCTGACCAGCAGCAGCGTGCCCGGGAAACGACTGGAGCGAGGCCTCGAGCAATTCGAGCGATTCCACGTCCAGGTCGTTGGTCGGCTCGTCGAGCACCAGCAGGTTGGCCGGCCGCGCGAACAGCCGCGCCAGCAGCAGCCGGTTGCGCTCGCCGCCAGAGAGCGCGCGCACGGGTGTCGCGGCGCGCTTGGCGGAGAACAGGAAATCGCCGAGGTAACTGCTGATGTGGCGCTTCTCGCCGTTGACTTCGACATAGTCGGAGCCGTCGCTGACCGTGTCGGCCACGGTCTGGTCGAGATCGAGCTGTGCACGCAGCTGGTCGAAGTAGGCAACCTGCAGATTGGTTCCGAGCCGCACCGTGCCGCTGTCCGGCTCGATCAGCCCCAGCAGCAGCTTGATCAGCGTCGACTTGCCCGCGCCGTTGGGGCCGAGCAATGCCAGCCGGTCGCCGCGCATCAATCGCAGGTTCAGGCCCGTGACCAGCGGATGCTGGTCGAAGCGCTTCGACACGTTCGCCAGCTCGGCCACCAGCCTGCCAGAGCGCTCGCTCGCGTCGATGGCGAGCCGCACGTTGCCGATACGCTCGCGCCGCGCGGCGCGCTCGCTGCGCAGTGCCTCGAGACGGCGCACCCGGCCCTCGTTGCGGGTGCGGCGCGCCTCCACGCCCTTGCGGATCCAGACCTCCTCCTGGGCCCAGAACTTGTCGAACTTGCGCCGTCCCACGGCTTCGGCAGCGAGCTCGGCCGCCTTCTGCCGCTCGTAGGCCGAATAGTTGCCGGGGTAACTGCGCAGCCAGCCGCGGTCAAGCTCGAGGATGCGGGTGGCGACGCGATCGAGAAACCAGCGATCGTGTGTCACGAACACCAATGCCGGCGCCTTGAGCAGCAGCTCTTCCAGTTGCTCGATGCCGGCGATGTCCAGGTGGTTGGTGGGCTCATCGAGCAGCAGCAGTTCCGGCTCAAGCGACAAGGCGAGCGCCAGCGCGGCACGCTTGCGCTCACCTCCCGAGGCTTTCGCCGGATCGATCGTGCCATCGACCCCGAAGCGCGTCGCGAACTCCACCAGCCGCGCCTCGCCACGCCAGCGCCGCCGCTCGTCGTCGATGTCTTCCAGGCCGCCGCGCTGGCGCAGGCTTTCGAACAGCGTGTCCGCCGGCGGCAGCTCGGGCTCCTGCTCGACGCTGACGACCCGCATGCCCTCGCGCCGCTTTACCTCACCGTCATCGAGCGTCACACGCCCGGCAACCACGCCCAGCAGCGTCGACTTGCCGGTGCCATTGCGCCCGATCAGGCCCACACGGTCACCTTCATTCAGCGTGCAAGTGGCCGCATCGAGGAGAGGTGTGAGCCCGTATGCGAGCTCGGCGTCGAGCAGGGTCAGGAGTGTCATCGCGCTAGAATAGCCGGAGTGGCCTGCGGGACGTGAACGACACGCCGGAGCAGTTGGCGCACTACAACAGGAGCCCTGGCAATCATGATTAAGAAAGTCATCACCGTGCCCACGCTTGCGCTTGCACTGCTGTGCGCCGTTGCCTTGCCCGGCTTTGGCGCCGATGCCACGCCGAAGCCGCGCGCGCGTGACCTGGGGATCCCGTTCGAGGGCGTGCCGGGCCGGTTCAACGCCATCACCGACGTCGATGGAGTCCTGGTCGGCCAGACGACACTGATCTCCGGCAGCGGCAAACTTACCGTTGGAAAAGGCCCGGTGCGCACCGGGGTCACGGCGATCCTGCCGCGCGGTCCGTCCTCGATTGAGCGCTTTTCATTTGCCGGCTGGTTTGCGGAAAACGGCAATGGCGAGATGACCGGTACGACCTGGGTCGAGGAATCGGGTTTCCTCGAGGGTCCGGTGATGATCACCAATACCCACAGTGTCGGGGTGGTACGCGACGCGGTCATTGCCTGGCGCGTCAACCATGGACCCGCCGATAACACCGGAGCGTGGTGGTCGCTCCCGGTGGTGGCTGAAACCTGGGACGGGTGGCTGAACGACATCAATGGATTTCACGTGAAGCCCGAGCACGTGTTCCAGGCCATCGACGGCGCCCATTCCGGGGCGGTCGAGGAAGGCAACGTGGGCGGCGGCACCGGCATGATCTGCAACGGCTACAAGGGCGGCATCGGCACCGCCTCGCGCAAGCTCACCGCGAAAGACGGCGGCTACACCCTGGGCGTCCTCGTGCAGTGCAACTACGGCACGCGCGCGAACCTGCGCATTGCCGGCATCCCGGTCGGTGCGGATATCTTCAGCGAGGACCCCTACGCTCTGGTGCCGTCGGACATCCAGGAGCGCGGCTCGATCATCGTCGTCGTCGCGACCGACGCCCCGCTCCTGCCGCACCAGCTGAAACGAATTGCCCGGCGCGTGTCGCTCGGCCTGGGTCGCGCCGGCAGCACCGCCGGCAACGGTTCCGGGGATATTTTCATTGCGTTCTCGACTGCCAACCCCGATGCCAGCCGCTCCGCCCCGGTCGCCGACCTGCGCATGGTGGCGAACGATTCGCTCGACCCGCTGTTTGCCGCCACCGTGCAGGCCACCGAAGAAGCTGTCGTCAACGCACTGATCGCAGCCGAGGACATGACCGGGATCGATGACCATCACGTGACCGCGCTGAACCACGCGAAGCTGCGCGAGCTGCTGGCGAAGTACAACCGCCTGCTGCGCTGACTGAGCTGACCTGCCGCTCGATCGCCGCAGCCTGTGATCCGGCCGGCGGAGGCGAATTCGGGGGTGGAGCGGGTGATGGGAATCGAACCCACGTTAGCAGCTTGGGAAGCTGCAGTTCTACCATTGAACTACACCCGCAGAGCGGATAATTGTATTTTGAATGCGCACGCTACGCCAGCGTGCCGCATGCGCCTACTTTCTGGAATGCAGATTCCGCGGCAGCACTTCTACGGTCAACGGCAGGGCCGGGCTCTCGCTACCCTGATCGGACAGTCTCATCCGCAACGCCAGGTCAGTGTGCGAATCGGCGAAGCGCAGTGCGGTATCGGCGGCGATTCGGCCCGCCTTGTAGAGCTCGAACAGCGATTGATCAAAGGTGTGCATGCCAACGCCATCGCCCCTGCCCATCACTTCCTTGATTTCGTCCACGCGCCCTTTCTGGATCAGCTCGGAGATGTACGAGGTGAGCACCAGCGTTTCCGTCGCAAGTGCCAGCTTGCCGTCGACTGATGGCACCAGCCGCTGTGAGATGACGCCCATGAGATTCAGTGACAGATCCATCAACACTTGCTTCTGGGCCGCCTGCGGGAAGAAATTGACCATGCGCTCGATCGATTGATTGGCATTGTTGGCGTGCAACGTCGAGATGCACAGATGTCCGGTCTCGGCGTACGTGAGCGCGTGCCTGGCAGTCTCCTGATCGCGTATCTCGCCGATTACGATCACGTCCGGCGCTTCGCGCATCGCGTTTCGCAGGGCATCGCCGAACGAGCGCGTATCGATGGCTACCTCACGCTGGTCGACCATCGACATGCGGTGCGGAAACAGATACTCGATCGGGTCTTCAATCGTGAGGATGTGGCCGTCGGTGCGTTCGGAACGATAGCGGATCATCGCCGCAAGCGAGGTGCTCTTGCCCGATCCGGCCGCGCCGACGATCAGCACCAGGCCGCGCTTGAGCATGGCAAGTCTGGCGCAGTCGGCGGGCAGGCCCAGTTGCTCGAAAGTCGGCGCGTCCGGCTTTATCAGCCTGGCCACCAGCGCGACTTCGCCGCGCTGATAGTACACATTGATGCGATACCGTCCGACGCCTTCGACCGTGAGCGACAGATTCGACTCCATTGTGTCTTCAAACGCCGCCGTCTGCCGCTCCGTCATGACCGAATAGGCCAGTTGCTTGGCCTCGCCCGGCTTCAGGTCGGGTGATTTTATGAAGTGGGTCGTACCTTCGATCTTGATATGCGGCGGAGTACCGCAGGTGAGAAAAAGGTCGGATGCGCCTTTTTCCACCATCAACTTCAGCAATGCGTGCATCTCGAGCATGTCGAGACCTTCGTCGGGCCGGATTGTCGCAAGGGTTCTGAAATGGCAAAAATGCGCGCATAGTGTAGCACCCCGGAACATGGGCTTTGACGTGCTGAGGTGTAATGTGGCTGCGACATCGGGTCCGCTCAAATCGACCAGCGGCGCGTTTCCATGGCCCATTCCAGCGTGCTTCCGCCTCGTGGATTCCGTGCCGATGGGAATGACTCGCGCCTGCACGGTCGAATTGATGACCGGAGCGAAGCTGGCTGCCGACTTGCTCTCCTTCGAGGCGGACGAAGGCAAGATCCGCCTGTCTACGCCGGACCGTGTTGCGCTGCACTCCCTCAGCCTGAAGGACGTGCGCACGATTCGCCTTGGCGGCCCCATCACGCTGGTGCGCAACCCCGACGAGCCAGGCAAGTTGGCCGATGCCGCGGCCCACGAATCCGGCGCCAGGGAATTTGCCGTTTACTTTCACGACCAGAAGACGCTCGTCGGCATCACCTACGGATTTATCAAGAACAAGGCCGGACTGTTTCTGTACCTGCCCGAAGGCAAATCAAGACAGGCAATACGCTGCTTCGTACCCGCCCAGCAAATTCGGGACCTGTGGTTCGGCCCGGCCATGGAGGTCACGCTGCTCGCCAACAAATTGCTCGCCATGAAGACCCGCAGCGCGGCGCGCGGAAAGCTGGGCGCGGCCCGCAAGGAGAAGCCCGGCGAGCCAGTGCCGCATACCGGCTTCGTGACACCGGAAGAACTCAAGCGAGCACTGGTGTTGCAGGAATCCGGGCCGGCCGAACAGCTGGGCGAACTGCTGCGGGACGCGGGCGTGATCACGCCGGCGCAATTGGCCGAGGCCCGGGCCGCCCAGGCGGCGGATCCGCGGCGTCCGCTGGGTGAAATCCTGATCGAGATGGGGATCGTCACGCAGGGGCGGATTCACCGGGCCCTCGCCGACAAGCTCGACATTCCGTTTGTGGATATCAGCGAATTCCAGCTTGATCCGCCGGCGCTGGCACTGCTGAAAGCCAGCATGGCGAGACGGTACCAGGCGCTGCCGCTCACGCAGATCGGGGAGGCGATCATCGTAGCGATCGAGAATCCGGTCGATCTGGATGTTGTGCACGACCTGCAGGTTCTGACCGGCCGCAGCATCGTTGCGGTGATCGCCAATTCGGAGGATTTGCGGCACCGGATCGCCAAGGAATACGCCAGTGCCGATGCGGACACGCCCGAGTTCGAGGCGCTGGTCGATTCCAGGGTAGCGCCATTCCAGACCGGGGCGCGAGGCAAGGATCTCAGCCAGATGGACGTGGAGGAATTGGCCAGCGCACTGACCCCGGATAAGGCTGGGCCGAACTCAACCAAGCTTACGGAATCCAATCCGCGCGTGACGGAGAATGCGTTGGTCCGTCTGGTGAACAAGATCATCATCGATGCGTACCGGCAGGGCGCCTCCGACATCCATATCGAAAGCAGTTCGGGGCAGGCCAACACCCGCATCCGATTTCGCAAGGACGGCGACCTTGAGGATTACCTCAACCTCCCGCTGACCTACAGTAATGCGCTGATTTCGCGGGTCAAGATCATGGCCAATCTGGACATCTCCGAGCGCCGGCACGCGCAGGATGGAAAGATTGCGTTCGGCAAGATCGGGCGGACGCCCATCGAGCTGCGCGTGGCGGTGGTACCGACCACCAACAGTCGCGAGAACGTGGTGCTGCGCATCCTCGGCGGCGTCGAGCCCCTGCCGATCGCGAATCTCGGACTGTCCGTGCGCGACCTCGCCGAACTCCAGCGCATGATCTCCCGCAGCTACGGGCTCATTCTGGTCTGCGGCCCCACCGGCTCCGGCAAGACCACCACCCTGCATTCAATTCTGCATCACATCAATCGGCCCGATATCAAGATCTGGACCGCCGAGGACCCGGTGGAAATCACCCAGGCGGGATTGTCCCAGGTTCAGATCAACTCACACATCGGCTGGACCTTTGCCGCGGCAATGCGCGCCTTCCTGCGCGCCGATCCGGATGTGATCATGGTCGGCGAGATGCGCGATGCGGAGACAACCGCCATCGGCATCGAGGCGTCGCTGACCGGTCACCTGGTGTTTTCCACGCTGCACACGAACAGTGCCGCCGAGAGTGTCGTAAGGCTGCTCGATCTGGGGATGGATCCGTTCAACTTTGCCGATGCCCTGATTGGCATCCTGTCACAACGTCTGGCCCGCACCCTGTGCGCAAAGTGCAAGCGTTCGCATGTTGCCAGCGAATCTGAGATCACCGAACTGCTCGAGGAGTATTGCGACGGGACCAATCTCGAGCGGTCGGCCGTGCGGTCGAAGTGGCACGCCGACTTTGCCGTCGGCGGCCAACTGCTCGTGCACCAGGCCGTCGGTTGCGATGCCTGCCGCGGCGGCTACAAGGGCCGCCTGGGTATCTATGAACTGCTCAGCGGTACGCCGGAAGTGAAGCAATTGGTTCGCTCCCGGGGCTCGGTGCCGCAAGTGGTCGAAGCGGCACGCGCTGACGGAATGCGCTCGTTGCGTCAGGATGCCATCGAGAAAGTGCTGCTGGGACTGATCGACCGGCCCGCCGTACGCGCGGTATCGAGCTGAGCCCCGGGCCGGTGATAATCCGGAGCGGTTACTGCGCTACCATGGCGCGATGAACAGACACCGCCCAACACTGCCGCTGCGGGCCCGGCAGGCCTCGCTCCTGTTGGCCAGGCTGCTGGCCGTGGCCATTTGTGCCCTGAGCGTCGCCCGGGCCGACGCCATCGATGATTACCTTGGCCAGCAGCGGACCGCAAGGCAGATTCCCGGGCTGGCGCTCGCGATCGTCCGTCATGGTCGGATCGAGCGCATTTCCACCTATGGCACCGCCAACCTCGAGACCAATACGCCGGTCACGCCGGACTCGGTGTTTGCCATCGCCTCGCTCGACAAGGGCATTACCGCAGCGGGCGTGCTCAAGGCCGCCGAACTCGGCAAGCTCTCGGTCGACGATCCGATCAGCAAGCATGTTGACGTGCCGCTTGCGGGGGTCACCATCGCCATGCTGCTGGGCCACACCGCGGGACTCCCGGACATGGACCAGGCGCTGGCCGAGCGCTACGGCACGCACACTTTCCAGCACTACACGACGGCCGAACTGCTGGACGCGGTGCGATACGCGTATCTCAATGCCGCTCCGGGGGCGCAGTATTACTACTCCGACGCCGGACTTTTTCTCGCCCAACTGGCGACCGCGCAGGCGACCGGCCGGCCGTGGTTTGAGTACATGCAGGAATCGCTGTTCAAGCCCGCCGGCATGACAAACGTGGTGGAGTTCGACCCACACGCGATCATTCCGCACCGCGTCGCCGCCTATACCTTCAATGAGCAGCAACAGCTGATCCGCGACGATCGCACTGATGTCGACTACGAGAGCTTTTACAACGATATCGGCATGACCATCGGCGACTTTGCGCGCTGGCTGATCATGCTCGACGGCCACGGTCCGCTCAGCGCCGCGAGCGTGCAGCGCATGTGGACGCCGAGCCTGCTTGCCGACGGCTCGCCGGCGCGCGAGGTGTACTCGTTCAGCGGCTACGGTCTGGGAAGCGGGCTCGACGATGTACTGGGTGAGCGTGTGATCCTGCACACCGGCCACAGCGGAGTCGCCTATGTGAAATTTCCGGCGCTCGACCTGGGCGTGGTGGTCTTTACCAATCTCGAGCACCCGCAAGGATCCGACCCGGCCGGCCTGGCACTGGCTGTAGCGGGGATGCTCGAACCCAGGCTCGCGCTCCGCGGCCTGGCTGCGCCGCACAGTGGCGAACCACCGACGGCAATGGGGCTGCGCAGGGATTACGAATTGTTTCTCTCCGGCGCACCGGACCTGCAGCGCTACAGCGCGCACATGCAGCCGACCATCTGGCAGAACCGTACCACCTTTGAAGGACGCCTGCCGCGCCTCGGCCCGCTGGTCGCCTGGCAGTTCCTGCGCGCGGCGCCGGTCGACGGCGAGCCGACGGCGCTGTTCCGCGCCACGCACGCGCACGGCGAAATCTATCTGCGCTACTCCTTCGACCAGCAAGGCCGGATCAGCCGCCTGGTGTGGTGGCACCTGTAACGGACTGCGGCGCCTCGCGGACGCCTACCAGCGCGAACCGTCGGCGGGCGCGAAGTCCCGCTCCATGATGTGATAGAGCGCCGCGGTGTAGCGTTCCGCAGAGCTGCGGTTCAGGTGCGACCACTCCGGCAGCTCAAGGCCGCTGCTCAGTTCCGGGTAATCCCCGAAGTAAATTCCCGGCGCGCCGCTCTTCGCCAGCAGCACGTCCCAGGTTTGCCGGCGCGGGAAGGCGCGATTCTCGTACGCCAGGTAGGTGGCGATGCTCGGCTCCCGGACAAACAGCACCGGCACGCCCCGCGCACGCAGCGTGGCCACGGCCGTTGCCGCGCGCGCAATCTGTTCTGCGAGCGTGCGCTGTCGATCAGCCCGCTCCGCGGGCGTGGCCGGCGGCGCCCCGAAGCGGGCTACCCAGATGCTCTGCGCCAGGGTGCGATAGGCCGGATCGGTTTCGAGCTTGCTCCACATGTATGCACTGCGACCGGGCTCGGCGATCGACAGCTTTCGCACCACCTTGCGATCAGGAGCGTCCTTGCGTACCGGCCAGGCCTGACGCTGCAGCATGGGGTACAGCGCGAAGTCCGGATCGTAGAAAGCGAAATACGGCTCGATCAAGTGCATCGACAGCCAGCTTGCCGACGCGCTGCGAGGGCGATCTCCTTGCGGTAGCCGGCCAGCGCACTGCTCCGACTCGCGCGGCCGGTGAAGAACAGGTCCGGTGCGACTCCGACCAGCAACCGGCCCTTGAAGTTCTGGTCCTCGGCCAGGTCCTCGAGCGCGAGGCAGCGGTGACGTGCCCTCGCAGGGCAAGCTGGATCGGACGCTGCCCGGAAAGTCGCTCCCACACCGGCAGCTGCACATCGAAATAGGTGCGCGACGAACCGATGCAGCACCGTGGCATTGCCCTCGCCGGCGTCGATGCGCCGGCGCTGCCGCGCCCAGGCGGCATCGTCATCGCGTTGGCCCGGCACCGCGCCGATGGCGCGCCAGTGCCATTCCCATGCGCCGGTCAACGCGGCTGCCAGCAGCAACGCGCCGAGCAGCATCAGCGCGCCAGCGGCTGCGTCGGGCACGTCGCGCACCGGCACCGGCTGCGCTACGCCCGGCCGATCGGACGCGGTCGAGGCCGCCTCAGAACTGGAAGTAGATGAAGGCATTGCCAGCTCCCTGTGCGATCACGATCAGCAAATGCCATCAGGCCCCACGCCAGTGCGATCAGCGCCGGCGGCACGCGCGCCAGCGCCGATTCAAGCGTGCGCTCGCGCATGTACCAGTGCACTGCGACCAGCAGCGGCATGATCGCCGCGACCGACACGATGAACACCGTGGGCAGGATGGGTTTGGCGTCGCCATTCAGCCCGAGCATGCCGCGCAGCACGCTGCCAGGCGTTGGTGAAGGTCTTGGCGCGGAAGAACACCCAGGTCAGGTTCACCAGCACGTAGGTGAGCAGTCCCGAGGCCGAACAGCGCCACCGGACCGGGCCGATAGCCGGAGAAGCGCGCGCGCACGCTGCGCTCGGCGATCAGGTAAATGCCGTGCAGCCCGCCCCAGACGACGAAGGTCCAGTTCGCGCCGTGCCACAAGCCGCCGAGCAGCATCGTGGCCATCAGCGCCAGGTACGTGCGCGCGCGGCCCGTGGCGATTGCCGCCGAGCGGGATGTACAGATAGTCGCGCAGCCAGGAGGACAGCGTGATGTGCCAGCGCCGCCAGAAATCCGAGAAGCCGACCGCCGCGTACGGAAAGCGGAAGTTGTCCGGCATCGCAGAAGCCGAGGCACAGCGCCGCGCCGATCGCGGTGGTCGAATAGCCGGCGAAATCGCAGAAGATCTGGCCGCTGAAGGCCAGCGTGCCGACCCAGCGCATCGAGCAGCCCCGGGCGTGCTTGCCGCGTCGTAGACGCGCTCGGCGGCGCCGGACAGGAAGCTGTCGGCGAGCACGACCTTGTTGAACAGGCCGATGGTCATCAGCGCCAGGCCGAAGCGCAGCTGCTGCGCGCTCGCGCGCCGCGGCGCGGCGAACTGCGGCACCAGTTCGGTCGGGCGCATGATCGGGCCGGCCACCAGATGCGGAAAGAAGGTCACGAACAGCGCGTAGTCGAGGAAATTGCGCGCCGGCGCGCGCGCGACGCAGGTACACATCGAGCGTGTAGGACATCGTCGCGAAGGTGTAGAACGAGATGCCGACCGGCAGCACGATGTCGAACGTGCGGCGGCTGGTAGTGCACGCCGAGCGACGCCAGCAGCGCGGCGAAGTTGTCGCAGCAGGAAGGTGCCGTACTTGAAGTAGCCCAGCATGCCGAGGTTGGCGACCACCGACAGCAGCATCCAGGCGCGCCGCGCCGCCGGCGCGCTGCGGCGTGCACCAGCCCCTGCGCGGCGTACCAGTCGACGACCGTCGAGACCCACAGCAGGAGGACGAACGGCGGATTCCACGCCGCGTAGAACAGGTAGCTGGCGATCAGCAGGTTGATCTTTCGCGCTCGCCAGCGGCAATGGGAGCGAGTGCAGCAGGACCACGCACGAGGAAGAACGCCGCAAACGTCAGCGAGTTGAAAACCAAGAGTGAACTCCCCGGATGAGCGGCGCCGGATTTTCTTGTTGGCCAGTATGGCCGTTTATGCCCGGCAGCCCGTGCCGCTCATGATCGCACTCCTGCGGAGCGGAAGCCAACCCGTCAGCGGCCCCTCAGGCGCGGCGCATCAGCGTGCTCTTGCCAAACAGCGACGCGACCAGGTCCACCGCCACCTCGGCGGTACGGTTGCGCACGTCGAGGGCAGGATTCAATTCCATGATGTCGAGGGACGCCAGGCGGCCCGTATCAGCGATCATCTCCATGCACAGCTGCGCCTCGCGATAGGAGGGGCCACCGGCCACCGTGGTGCCGACGCCCGGGGCGATTTCCGGATCGAGAAAGTCGACGTCGAAGCTCACGTGCAGGTGGGTGCCATCATCCATGCCGGTGAGCGCCTGCTCGAGCGTGTGGCGCATGCCCATCTCGTCGATGTAGCGCATGTCGAATACTTCCAGGCCGACTTCGTGCACCAGCCGCTTCTCACCCTGGTCGACGCTGCGGATGCCGATCTGGCGAATCACATCCGGATTGATGGCCGGCACCGTGCCGCCGATCTGAAGCAGGGAGCGCGGCCCGTGCCCGCACAGGCAGGCGACCGGCATCCCATGGATGTTGCCGCTGGGCGTGAGCACGTTGGTGTTGAAATCAGCGTGGGCATCGAGCCACAGCACCCGCAGCCGCAGGCTCGCGCTCGCGGCAGTGGCGCGCCACGGCGCTGATCGAACCGATGCTCAACGAATGATCGCCGCCGAGCAGAATCGGCAGCCGGGCGGCGCCCAGTTCGCCATACACCGCGCCATGCACGAGCTGGTTCCAGGCCACCACCTCCGGCAGGTGGCGGTAGCCGTCGCGCGAGGGCAGCCAGGGGTTGCCGGGTCCGTTGAGATTGCCCAGATCACTCACTACCGAGGCCCTGCGACTCGAGCATGGTCTGATGCCTGCCACGCGCAGCGCTTCCGGGCCCATTGAGGCCCCGCGCATGCCGGCACCAATATCGGTAGGCGCGCCGATCAGACCGATGGCCGCAGTCATGGCGTAGCTAACCTGTCAGGCGCAGGCGCGCGCGCTTGCCGCCGCCGATCGTGCCGCCGTACAGGTCCTTGGGATCGTCGAGCTGCGGTACCAGGTCGATCTGCCGATGGACTCCCGCGTTCCTCGTGCAGGAGCGAGTGCAGGAAGCGCAGCGCCGAATAATCCTGGAGCGCGAATCCGACCGAATCGAAGATCGTGATGATCCGGGTCGCCGGTGCGCCCGCTGGCTGCGCCGCTGAGAAGCGAGGCGAATTCAGTCACCGGGAAATCGGGTTCCATCTGCTGGATCTCGCCTTCGATGCGCGACTGCGGTTCATATTCGACGAACACGCGCGCCTCGCTCATGCGCAGGATGTCCCCGTGCAGCTCGGTCTTGCCGGGACAATCGCCGCCTACGGCATTGATGTGCATGCCGGCGCGCACCATCGGCGGCGTCAGGATCACCGCGTTCTTCTTGTCGGCGGTCACGGTGGTGACGATGTCGGCGCCCTTGCAGGCTTCGGCCGTGGAGCGGTTGCGCACCAGCTTCACATCCATCATTTCCGGCATCGCGCGCAGATTGCGTTCGAGCTTGGCGGTGGCCGCACCGTCGACGTCGTAGAGCCGCAGTTCGCGGATGCCGAGCATGCGGCAGAAGGCGATCGCCTGAAATTCGCTCTGCGCGCCGTTACCGATCAGCGCCATCACGGTGCTGTCCTTGCGCGCCAGCCATTTCGCCGCGAGCGCCGACATCGAAGCGGTGCGCAGCGCCGTGGTCACGGTCAGTTCGGACAGCAGCAGCGGATAACCGGTATCGACGTTCGCCAGCACGCCGAAGGCGGTGACGGTCAGCAGCCCGGCCGCCGTGTTCTTCGGGTGGCCGTTGACGTACTTGAAACTGTAGAGGCGCCCGTCGCTCGTGGGCATGAGTTCGATTACGCCGACCTTGGAGTGGCTCGCCAGTCGGGCGGATTTCTCGAACTCGTTCCAGCGCCGGTAATCGGCCTCGATCTCGCTGGCGAGGCGTTCCATGAACGCGCCCGCACCGAGCGAGTGCACTAAGCGCTGGATGTCGCTGACGCCGATGTAATCAACCATGATGCGCGCTCCCGGAACCCGGGCTGCCTCGATCTGGCTGCAGCCCGCGCAACGATCATCTCTCGGGGCGCAGCTAACAAGAAGTGAGCTAGATGCGCAATATGTGTGGTATTTTGCTTATAATGGCAGAGTTAATTGCCATTATGATCACTTTTGACCCATGGACGAGCTCGACCATCAACTGATTGCCCGACTGCGCAGCAATGCGCGGGCGAGCGTCGCGGCACTCGCAAAGCAGCTCCAGGTCGCGCGCGGCACGATCCAGAACCGCATCACCCGCCTGGAGCGCAACGGCACCATCGCCGGCTACACCGTGAGGCTGGGAACGACGCTCGACGAGCAGGGCATCACGGCGCTGATGACGATCGCGGTGGCGGGCAACAGCGCCGACGCGGTGCTGCGAAGCCTGCGTGGCGATCCGGCCGTGCGGACGCTCCACACCACCAACGGCCGCTGGGACATCATCGCCGAGCTGCGCGCCGATACGCTCGAGGCCTTCGATCGCGTGCTCGGCCGGATCCGCAAGGTCGAGGGCATCGCCAGCACGGAGACCAGCCTGCTGCTGTCGACCCACAAACTCTAGGCGCTAAACATTCATAATGCGGCTCGCGTGAGCAGCCGGCCGATACCGGCGGGGGGATTGAGTCCATGCAGATTGAAACCGCGGTGAGCGGCGAGAGCGGCGGGAGCGGCGAACTGCGCCGGGTCCTGGCGTCGCGCCATGTAACGATGATCACCATCGGCGGCATCATGGGCGCGGGCCTGTTCGTGGGCAGCAGCGTGACGATCGCGGCGGCGGGCCCGGCCATAGTCCTCTCCTATCTGATGGCCGGCACCCTGGTGCTGCTGATCATGCGCATGCTGGGAGAGATGGCGGTTGCGCTGCCGCAGGTGCGCTCGTTCGGCGACTTCGTGCGCGCCGGGCTCGGCGACTGGGCCGGGTTCGTGGTCGGGTGGCTGTACTGGTATTTCTGGGTCGTGGTGGTGCCGGTAGAGGCGATTGCCGGGGCGCAGCTGCTGCAGGTTTGGATCGCGCAGCTGGGGATCGCGGTACCCGCCTGGATGCTGGGGGTGGCGCTCATGGCCGTCATGACCGGCGTCAACCTGCTCTCCGCCCGTTCCTACGGCGAGTTCGAATTCTGGTTCGCGCTCATCAAGGTTTCGGCGACCATCGCGTTCATGCTCACCGCGGCGGCCTGGGCCTGCGGCCTGACCTCGGGCGGCACACCCACGTGGAGCAACCTGGTGAGCGGAGGCGGCTTTGCGCCGCGCGGCGTGCTCGCAGTGCTGGCCGGCGTCACCAGCGTGTTCTTTGCCATCATGGGCGCCGAAATCACCGTGATCGCCGCCGCGGAATCGCGCGAACCAACGCGCGCCGTGGCGCGCATGGCCATGACGGTGATGATCCGCATCCTGATCTTCTACGTCGGCTCGATCCTGCTGATCGTCACGGTCGTGCCCTGGCAGCAGATCGTGCCCGGCAAGTCGCCGTTCACCGCGGCGCTGACGGCCATGCACTTTCGCTGGGCGAGCACGGCGATGTCCTTCATCATCCTGACCGCGGTGCTCTCCTGCCTGAACTCCGCTTACTACATCACCTCGCGGGTGCTGTTTGCGTTGGCCGCGCGGGGCGACGCGCCCGCCGCACTGGTGAAACTGAACCGCCGCGGCGTACCGGTGCGCTCGGTGCTGATGGGCAGCGTGGCGGGCCTGGCAGGCATCGCCGCCGCCACGATCTCACCGCAGCTGGTGTTCGCATTTCTGGTCAATGCTTCCGGTGCCCTGGTGGTGCTCATCTACATCACCATCGCGGTGGCGCAGATCAAACTGCGCCGTGCACGCAGCGTGGCGGCACAGGCAGCGCTGCCGGTGCAGATGTGGTTGTACCCATTCGCGAGCTATTTGGCGGTTGCCGGCATGACGGTGGTGCTGGTGGCCATGGCCAGTACGCCCTCGATGGCCAGCGAGTTCTACACCAGCATGGCGACGGTGGCCGTGGCGTTGCTCGCCGCCTGGCTGCGCGGGCGTCGGCGCAGGGGCGGCGCGGCGAACTAGTGCCGGAGGATCCGCAACTGCCGTGACGGCAAGGTGAGCGGCATCCCCACCACCGCTGCGCTCTGCTGCGCAACCCGTGAGTTCGCCAATCCGGTGGCCGCCGGGCAGGCGCCCGGCGTGGCGATGTAATTCAGCGCCGCCGCGAGCCGGCCCTCCGCCGGATCGCCCAGCGCATGCCTGAGATCATCCGCCACCGAGCAACCGGGTAGCGCCGCGTTGGTGGGAGTCGGTGCATTCTGGGGCGAGAAGCCATCAGTGTAGTCGCCAAAGTTCCTGGCATTGACGCCGCGGAATTCGATCGAAAAATAAGTCGTGCCGCAGTTGTCCTGCGGATAGAACCCGTATGGCTTGCCGCAGGTCGTCGAGCCGATCTGCACCACTTCGACATCAATTCCTCTCAGGCCGTTGATGATCGCTTCGCTCGCCGAGCAGGTAGCCGGTCCCGTGAGCACGAACACGCGCGACAGATTCAGGTGCGGCAGGCCCTGGCCCGCGGTCGTGGAAAAGCCCTGCGTGGTCGATTCGAACGGAACCGGAACAATGGTCTGCATGGTCAGTGGATCAAGCGTCGGATACTTGCTGTTGAACTGCGTGAGCTCGAAGGTCTTGCCGGTGGTCTGCGCCGGGCCGGCGACCATGTAGGCCACTTCGCTGGCGATATCAAGAAAGCCGCCGCCGTTGTAGCGGATATCGAGCACCAGGTCGGACACTCCCGCCGTCTGCAGCGTGGTAAACGCGGCCACCAGCGCCGCTTCGGACTTCGCCAGGTGATCATTGAAGAGCACGTAGCCAGCGGTGCCGGTCGCAGTCGGAACAATGCTGACATTGGGCACCGGGGTCGAGACGATGTCGCCCGAAGTCAGGTCGAACACGCGCTGCGTTACCCCATCAGCATCGAGAACCTGAAAGTGGTGCAGCTCATTGGCCGCCACCGGATAAAGGCCCGCAACGATCGCATCGACGGTGGCCTGGTCGGGAGGGCTCACCACGTCGAAACCGTCTACGAACAGGACCTTGGTGCCACGCCCGATGCCGGCGGTGCTGGCCGGCGAACCGGGTTCGGTGTACGCCGCCTCGATATCATTCCCGACCGCGCCAGCCAACGATACCCAGTACACGCCGTAGCCCGCCTGCACGCCGCTCTGCGACAGCGCCTCCCAGTCAGCCGTCTGGTAGCTGAAGTGAAACTTGTCCCTCGGGGCGCCCGAAATCGTCGTCGCCGTCGACTTGAGCAGCTTGAAATAGGCGTCGGTGGTTGGATACGACGCTGGATTCCGGTCGGTCACCTCGTCAAACCACAGGTAAAGGTCGTTGGTCCACGAGCGCAGCCAGTTGTTTTCGTCGAGCGTGGTGCCGGCCCGGTCCGGGTAGGCCATGTTGGTAGCCGGATCGACGCCAGAGCGCACCATGGCGCACTTCGCGGCAAAGCCGGAGGCGGGCTGGAAAATGCCCGACTGCCAGCCGACGGGAGTCATGCCGCCGCCGCCAGCACCGCCCCCGCCCCCGCCGCTGCAGGCCGCCAGCAGGACCGTGGCGCAGGCCAGGGCCGTCTTCGTGTACATGCCGATTCCCTCGCTCCCCCCAGGCCGCCACCATTGCAGCATTCAGGAACAAGGGCAACTTACACCCGCAGCAGAGCTGAACTCACCTCAGGCGGCGCGCGCCGCGATGGCGCCCATCGCCTCCTGTTGTGCACGCAGATAGCAGGCCAGCTCGTCGGCAGGCATGGGGGCCGCCAGCAGGAATCCCTGCACGGCATCGCACCCGGCCAGCTCCAGGAATTGCAGTTGCTCAGCGCGCTCCACACCCTCGGCGATCACTCGCCGCCTGGATCTGGCGCCTTCGATGATGACCGCATCGACGATGGCGCGCATGGTCGGATCCTCGCCCATGCTCGCGATGCAGCTGCGATCGATCTTGATGGCATGGATCGGCAGGTTCTGCAGCGCGTTGATCATGGCAGTGCCGGCGCCGAAATCGTCGAGCGCCAGGCGCACGCCGCGCCGCGCCAGCTCGTGCAGCACAGCGGGCGGGTCGGACCCGCCGGCCAGCAGGCTGGCCGAAAATTCGATCTGCAGCTGGGAAGGCGCCATGCCGGTGCGCCGCAGGCAGGACAGCACCGTAGGCAGCAGGCTCGCGTGGCACAATTGCCGCGCCGAGACATTGACCGAAACGTAGTCGAGATCGATGCCGTCGCGCCGCCAGTCAATGAATTGCTGGCAGGCGGTGCGCAGGACCCAATCGCCCAGATCGACGATCAAGCCACTCTCTTCGGCCACCGGCACGAATTCCGCCGCGCACCGCACCGCGCCAGCGTCGCCGTGCGGCCAGCGCAGCAGCGCCTCCACGCCACCACAGTGGTGCGAGTGCGCGTCAATAATGGGCTGGTAGGCCAGGACGAACTCGTCGCGCTGCAGGGCGCGATGCAATCCGGTCTCCAGCGGTGAACGGGTCAGCGCACCGCTGCGCACGGCGCCGGCGGCCGGTGGCAATGCCGGTCGGCTTGCGGCCGCCGCGCCAGACGATCGGGCGCAGGCCAGCGACAGGCGTTCGGCGATCTCGGCGGGGTCCATGTCCGCGTTGTCGTGCGCATCGACCCGAAAGCCGATGCACAGGAAGCCGCTGACCACCGTGTCGCGTTCGAGCGGGCAAAAGCGGAACGCACTGGCGCCGGTACGGGTCAGCGGTTCGAGAAAATCCCCCGGGTCAACGCCGAGCGCCTGGCCATCTGGATTGCGCGCAGCGGCGAGCGCACCGCGCAATTGCTCCGTGTCGATGGTGATTTCGCGCGGTGCGAGCTCGAGCGCGCGCTCCAGCAGAAAATCGTAGCAGCGCGCGCGGTGCGGATTCGCGCCGTCGAGCAGCACGATCGACACCGTACGGCATTGCAGTGCCGCGGCAATGACCGGCAGGAGCTGCGAAACGATCGGTTCAATGCCGACGCCGCTGAGCAGCGCACGATCCAGCTCCAGCAGCGCGGCGGCTTTCTGCGCCTGACGCCGCAGGCTGGAGGAGGCCATGGCAAGGGCCTGCGAGATCGCGCTCAGCGCGGCGTCCGGCTGCGCCTCAGTGCTATGGCTGAAATCGCCCCGAGCGAGCTGCCGGGCGACGCCCAGCACCAGAGTGTGCACCGTCCGGCCGCGGCGACGTTCCAGCCGGGAAGCCAGGGCCGCGGCCGATGCCGCGGTGAAGAGCATGCCGCAGGCCAAGCTGACCAGACTGATATTTATGTCAAACATGGGCCTTCCGGTGTTAACTGACCGGGGATGATTCTGTCGCAACCGGGCGACGGGCCTTAAGGAATTGGCCCACTCTTTAAGGCTTCGGAGTGCGTGATACGGCAGAACTGCTATCGCAATCACAGTAGGCGGTTGTGCGAGACTAACGGAGGAGCCCGCAGGCAATCGCACTCCGGGCGCAACAGGGGAAAATCATGAATTGGGTAGATGTCGTAGGCTTACTGGCGGTCGTACAGTTGGTCATTTTTGGCGTGCTGGTCGGCCGCGCGCGCGGGCTGTATGGCGTCGCTGCCCCGGCGACCACCGGGCACCCGATTTTCGAGCGCTATTACCGCGTGCAGATGAATACCGTCGAGTGCCTGCTCGTGTTCCTGCCCGGCCTGTGGCTGGGGGCCAGGTACTGGTCGCCCCGGTATGCGCTGATCCTGGGCGTGGTCTACCTGGTTGGCCGGACCATTTACCTGCTGGCCTACGTCAGCGACCCCAGGAAACGCAGCCTGGGCTTCAACCTGAGCATGGGCCCGGCCCTCATACTGGTCGTCGCGGCGCTGGTGGGCGCGGTGCGCGCGGCGCTGCGGGGCTAGCCTGCATTGGGCAGCATTATTAAGGCGCGTAAGGTTATCTTAAGAAATGTATCATAGCCTCCAGCATCAGGCTGGTTATCCAAGAGACCGGCCGAGTTTTCCGGAGGCGCCATGCGGGTCCTGTTGATCGAAGACGATGCGATGCTGGGCAAGGCCGTGCAGATTGGACTGCAACAGCAGGGCCATGCGGTGGACTGGGTGAGGGATGGCGTGGAAGGCGAGTCCGCCGCCCTGGCGAGCGACTATGGGGTGGTGCTGCTCGACCTGGGGCTTCCCCGGCAGGGCGGGATGCAGATCCTCGAGAAGCTGCGCCGCGGCGGCTACCAGCAGCCGGTCATTATCATCACCTCGCGCGACGAGATTCCCGAGCGCGTGCTGGGGCTCGATGCGGGGGCCGATGATTTCCTGGTCAAACCCTTCGATCTTGACGAACTGGGAGCGCGGCTGCGGGCCGCGGCGCGGCGCGCCAGGGGCCGAGCGGCCGCAATCGTCGAGCACGGCGCGTTGCGGGTGGATCCGGCCTCGCACAGTGTGCGGCGCGGCAATACCTCCATTGGCCTGACCGCCCGCGAATTTGCCCTGCTGCTGCAGTTGCTCGAACATCGCGGCCGGGTGCAAAGTCGCACACAACTGCAGGACGCGCTTTATAGTTGGAGCAATGACATCGAGAGCAACGCCGTGGAAGTCCATGTGCATCACCTGCGCCGCAAGCTCGGCCGCGAGCTCATCCGTACGGTGCATGGCCATGGCTACATGATCGATGTTCCGGAGTCCCGCCAAGCCGCCAGCGTCGCAGGCTGAAACTCCCCCCGGGGGCTCAGCGCGCACCAAGCTCCTGGCGCTCACGGTCGCCGCCACCTGCTGCCTGATGAGCGTCGGCGCCGCGCTGATTTTCTTTGAGGCGCGCTCCAGCAGCCAGCGCCTTTACGACGATTCGCTGCGTGCGACCGGCATACTGCTGCTGCAGCTGGCGCAGCATGAAATGACCGAGCACGGCCGCGCGCTCGGGGTCGAGCTGCTCAAAGCCGAGACCGTGTCCGATTCCTACTCCTACCGCTTCCAGATCTGGACCGAGGACATGCGCGCGGCGTTTCGCACCAGCAATGCGCCGGCCACGCCGTTCATGCCGCTGAACGCCGCCGGCTATGGCTGGACGCGCATCGACGGTGCGCCGTGGCGGAGTTTCGCGCTGTGGAACCGCCAGCACACGCTGCAGCTACAGATCGTAGAGTCGCAGCAATATCGCGAGGTGTTGCCGCGGGCCATATTCTGGCGGCTGGTGGCTACGCTGGCGCTGCTGGTGCCGATTGGTGTCGCCTTGCTGTGGTGGATCATTGCCCGCAGCCTGCACAGCGTGCGCGCGCTCGAGCGCATGCGTGAGAAGCTGGCCTTCGAGCGACGCTTCACCTCCGACGCGGCGCACGAACTGCGCACACCGCTGGCGGCCATCAGGGCCAATACGCAGGTGATGCAGGGCGCGCGCTCGCCGGAAGAATTCACCACCGCCTCGGTAAACCTGCTGGCCAGTGTCGACCGCAGCGGCCGGCTGATCGAGCAGTTGCTGGCGCTGGCCCGGGTCGACGCCAGCGCGAACCTGCCGCAGCGCTTCGAGAGCGTCGAGCTGGCGCCGCTGGTGCACGCTCAGGTGGCCGAACATGAACGCTTTGCGGCCCGGCGCCAGGTCGAGATTGAAACCAGCACCGAGCCGGCGCGGGTGCGCGGCGACCGGGAGCTGCTCGCCGTGCTGCTGCGCAACCTGGTCGACAACGCCATCCGTTACTCACGCGCCAACACGCGCGTGGTCATTTCCTGTGATACCCACGAGGATGGCGTCGAGCTGACGATCAATGACGAGGGCGTGGGCATCGCCCCGGAAGATCGCGCGCGCGTATTCGAGCGCTTCTACCGTGCCAGCGCCACGCACGACTACGGGAGCGGCCTGGGCCTGTCGATCGTGCGGCGAATCGCCGACCTGCACGGTGCGCAGATCGAGATCAGCGCTGGCGCAGAGGAGCGCGGCACCTGCCTCAAGGTGCGCTTTCCGGTGTTCGCGGTCGGCCGGAGCGGCTGATGGCCAGGCGCCCGATCGATCGGACTGAGTCGGCTACCGCCTTCGATCGGCTGCCACTCAATGCGCTGCGGGTATTCGAAGCGGTCGCCACGCGACTGAGCTTCGCGGTCGCCGCCGACACCCTGCACGTCACGCCGGCGGCCGTGAGCATGCAGGTGAGGACGCTCGAGCAATACCTGCAGGTGCCCCTGTTCCGCCGCGCCGGCCGCGTCGTCGAGCTCACCCCCGAGGGCGCGCTGCTGCTGCCCGGCGTGCGCCGCGGGCTCACCGATCTGCAGACCGCGCTCCACCAGCTGCGCCAGAGCCGCTCCGCCGGCACGCTCAACATCTCGACCCTGGCTTCATTCCTGCAGAAGTGGCTGCTGCCGCGACTGCCGCAGCTGCACGATCGCCACGCCGACCTGCAGCTGCGCCTGCACACTTCAAGAACGCCCGTCGATTTCAGCCAGACCGATTTCCACGGCGCGCTGCGCATGGCGACGGGGCCGACGCCGGGCCTGTACTGCGAGAAGCTGCTGGACGAATGGTTCGTGCTGGTGTGCAGCCCCGAACTCTACCGGCGGCTGGGGCCGGTGCAGCGCGGGGCCGATCTCAAGCGCTATGACCTGCTGCGCTCCTCCGATGAACCCTGGCAGCTGTGGAACCGGCCGGGCGTGGAACGCGACTGGAAGGAACACGGCACGGCATTCGATGATTCCATCGCGGTGCTGACGGCGGCGGAACAGGGGCAGGGGCTGGCGCTGACGCGCTGGTGCCTGGCCGCGGGCGACATCAGGCTTGGGCGCATCGCACTGGCGAGCCCGCTGGTCCAGCCCTGTCCCCGTTCGTATTATTTCGTCTGTCCCGAGTCCTACCTCGCCATGCCGAAGGTGCAGTCGCTGCTGGCATGGCTGCGCGAGGAGGCAGCGCAAGTTCCAAAATCCACCGGGAGCGGCGCGCGCGCCGCCGGGCAAGACCCGCCGCAAGGGCTAGACAATGGAGCAGCGCGCGGTGCGCTCGTTCGTCCGCCGCGCCGGACGCATGACCGGGGCACAGCAGCGCGCGCTCATCGAGCTGTGGCCGCGCTTTGGCGTGCCCCCTGGCGACGTTGTGCTCGACCTCCCCTTGCTGTTTGCCCGCCACGCACCCTGCACGCTGGAAATCGGCTTCGGCAACGGCGATCACCTGGCCGCGCGCGCGCAGGGCGAGCCGGAGCGCAATTTCCTCGGGATCGAAGTCCATCGTCCCGGGCTCGGCCACCTGCTGCGAATCGCCGCCGCGGCTGAACTCGGGCACCTGCGCGTCATCGAGCAGGACGCCGTCGAAGTGCTGCGCGAGCGAATTGCGCCAGGCGCACTCGACGAGGTGCAGATCCTGTTTCCCGACCCCTGGCCGAAGACACGCCATCACAAGCGCCGGCTTGATCCAGCCAGACTTTGCGGCTCTGGTCGCGAGCCGGCTGCGCGCCAGCGGCAGGCTCCATCTTGCAACCGACTGGTCACCGTATGCTGAACATATGCGAGAGGTTCTTGACGGCTGCCCGCTGCTGGCGCCGCTGGCAACCGACGAGCCGATGGGGCGCGCCGCGACCCGCTTCGAACGTCGCGGCCTGCGCCTGGGGCACGCCGTCAGCGAGCTTGTTTACCAGCGCGTCGCCTGATGCGACGCATCACACAGAAGCGCCCGCAATACCGCTTGCTCCGCGCCGGAGCCGGGAGCAACATCGGTGTGGAGGCTTCGTCATGAACATGCAGCGACCCGGCGTCGGCGAGTGGTACCGCCTGAGCAGCGGCGAGTTGCTCGAAGTCGTGGCTTTTGACGCCGCGGACGGCACGATTGAAGTGCAATATTTCGACGGCACGGTCGAGGAATTCGATTTCGACGACTGGCGTTCGCAGCGCGCGAGCGGTGCAATTGAAGAGGCCGAAGCGCCCGAAGACTGGAGTGGCTCGGTGGACGTCGAACCCGAGGACGGTCGCGCAGAAGCCGACCCGATCGATGAAGACCGCCGGCTGCGCGCCGACCGGCTCGAAGGCCTCGATCTGTTCGAGTGAACGCGCCGCGCCGCTAGGCGTAGCGTGCCGCGAGCGCGGCCATATCGACCTCGTCACCCAACAGCACGCAGCCGGAGGCGATGCGTACCGGCACGCGCTCGAGCGATTGCCCGGCGCAAGGCCCCGCCACGCAATAGCCGGTGGTCTTCTCGAACAGCGCGCCGTGGGCGGTGCACAGGATCAGGCTGCCGTCGTGCGTCAGGAATCGATCCGGCAGCAGGTTCAACGGCAGCGCCAGATGCGCGCAGCGGTTGAGATAAGCCTGCACGTCGGCGCCGGTCCGCACCACGAAACCGCGCAACGGCCAATCACCGCTGCCGAGCCGGAACTCGCGGCAACCGGTGGCGGCCAGCTGTTCGAGCCGGCACAGCACGCGCGTCAGGTCGATCTCGATCACCGCCGGACATCGAGCGCCGCGATCCGCTCACGCATCAGCCAGACCATCAGCAGGCCGGGCAAACCGAGCAGGCATGCGACGAGGTAGTAGGTGCTCCAGCCGGCATGGTCGGCGAGCCAGCCGGCGGGGCCACCCAGCAGGTAGCGCGGCAACAGCGCCAGCACTGACAGCAGCGCATACTCAAAGGCGCTGAAGCGCGAATTGCACAGCGCCATGATGAGCGCGACCTCGGCGATATTGCCCATCGCAGCGGAGAGATTCTCGATCGCGGTTGCAGCGATCATCAGCGGAAAGCTCTTGCCGGTCACGGCGAGCAGATAGAACGCCAGGATTGAGACCGTCTGCAGCACGCCAAACAGCAGCATTGAACGCAACAGACCCAGC
Source organism: uncultured Gammaproteobacteria bacterium (assembly GCA_963811485.1). Taxonomy (GTDB): domain Bacteria; phylum Pseudomonadota; class Gammaproteobacteria; order Steroidobacterales; family Steroidobacteraceae; genus FEN-1191. The sequence goes on along the minus strand of CAWERO010000002.1, from coordinate 638,860 downwards.
CGCACCATCCACAGGCCCCCGAGTACACCGCCGGCGATCGCGCTGGTGGTCAGCACGGACTTGGCCACCAGGCCGATCTCCGTCTTGCTGAATCCCAGGTCCATGAGAAATGGCGTGAACAATTTGAGGGCGACGGCACCGCCGATCTTGAAGGTGATGATCAGCACAATCAGGCCGAGCGCGCCCGGGGAACCGAGCAGTTCCCGCAGCGGCACCAGCACCGATTGGCGCAAGGAGGTCGGCGGCGGCGTGCGATAGTCCGGTTCCGGCGCCAGCGCGGTCACGATCGTGAACGCGGCCATCGCCGCCGCCAGCACCAGGAAGGCAAGCCGCCACCCGCAGGCATCCGCCACGATCAGTGCTGCCGCGAACGCCAGCCACGCGCAGGCGCGGTAACCCAGATTGTTCGCCGCCGCCGCCGGACCGCGCTCATGCGGCAGCGACACATCGGTGCGATAGGCATCGATGACGATGTCCTGCGATGCGGAGAAGAACACGATCACCAGTGCGGTCACCGCGACGGCGGACAGCGAAATCGCCGGATTCTGCAGCGCCAGGGCCGCAATCGAGGCCGCCAGCGCCAGCTGGATGACCAGCAGCCAGCCGCGGCGGCGACCGAGCAACGGCAATGGAAAGCGATCGAGGAGCGGTGCCCACAGGAACTTGAGCAGGTAGGGAATCGCAACATAGGTCAGCAGGCCAATGCTGGTGTTGCTGCTGCCGGCATCCTTCAGCCAGGCCTGCAGGGCGCTCTCGGTAATCTGGTTCGGAAAACCGGACGCTGCCCCCAGCGCCATGATGACCAGCAGCTTCGGGCTGGTGAAGATTTCGCGAAATCGCGGCGGACGCGCCGTCACGGCCTCAGAGCTCATAGTCCATGATGAGCGGCGCGTGATCGGAGAAGCGCGTGGTCCTGTAGATCTGCGCAGCGCGCGCAGCGCCAGCGAGTCCCGGGCTCGCAATCTGATAGTCGATGCGCCACCCGACATTGTTCGCCCAGGCCTGGCCGCGATTTGACCACCAGGTGTACTGGTCGGGCGCCGCATTCACCTGCCGGAAGGCGTCGATGTATCCCTCCTGATCGAACAGCTGGTCGAGCCAGGCGCGCTCGTGCGGCAGGAACCCCGAGTTCTTCTGGTTGGACTTCCAGTTCCTGAGATCGATCGGCCGGTGCGCGATGTTCCAGTCGCCGCACAGGAGGTACTGCCGGCGCCGGCGCTTGAGCGCGCGCAAGTGTGGAAGAAATGCCTTCAGGAAGCGATCCTTCGATTTCTGGCGCTCGGGTCCGGACGAGCCGGAAGGCAAATACAGCGAGATCACCGACAGGCCGGGAAACTGCGCTTCGAGGTAACGACCCTCGCGATCGAACTCGGCCACGCCGAAGCCGCGCACCACGCGCACGGGCGCGGCCCGCGAGTACAGCGCGACGCCGGCATAGCCGGGCCGTTCGGCCGGATAGTAGGCCGCGTGGTAGCCCGGCAGCGAGATGTCGTGGCCGGCGAACTGCTGCTCGCGGGCGCGCACTTCCTGCAGGCAGATCAGGTCGGCTGCCTGCTGCGCCAGCCAGGGGAACAATCCCTTACTGGCGGCGGAGCGGATGCCGTTTACGTTGAGCGTGATGACGCGCATGCGGACATGATAGCCTGCCGCGCATGCACGATTACCAGCAGGATTTCCTGGCGCTGGCCCTCGAGCACCAGGCCTTGCGGTTCGGTGAATTCACGCTCAAGTCCGGGCGCGTCAGCCCCTACTTCTTCAACGCCGGCCTGTTCAACGACGGCGCCGCGCTCGCGCGGCTCGGCCGCTGCTACGCGGCCGCCCTCGCCCGCTCCGGACTGGCCTTCGACATGTTGTTCGGCCCGGCCTACAAGGGCATACCGCTGGTGAGCGCCTGCGCGATCGCGTTTGCCGAACACGAGCAGCGCAACCTCCCCTGGGCCTTCAACCGCAAGGAAGCCAAGTCGCACGGCGAAGCCGGGCTGATCGTGGGGAGCCCGCTCAAGGGGCGCGTGGTCATCGTCGATGATGTCATCACGGCCGGCACCGCCATCCGCGAATCGATCGATATCATCCGCGCCGCCGGCGCGGAGCCGGCAGGAGTGGCGCTGGCACTCGACCGGCAGGAGCGCGGTCAGGGCGAACGATCGGCGGTCCAGGAAGTCGAATCGCAGTACGGACTGCGCTGCGTGAGCATACTCAGCCTGGCCGGCCTGATCGGAGCCCTCGAGCGCCATGGCGCGCGGGGTTTCGAGCCGGCGCAGCTCGCCTCGCTCCGGGCCTACCAGGCACAGTATGGGATTGCCGGGTGCGCGGCCCCTGGTTAAGCCGCCTGTAGACCCATGCACTTGCCCCGGGGCGCACTTCGTGGACAATTGAGGCTCGGGGCAGCGACCCGGCGCAGCGGAGTCCGTACGAGTGGCTGACATAATCAGGGTACTGGCAGGCGCGGCCGCGACAGCGGCAATCGCGCTGGCGTCACCGACCTTTGCGGCCGATCCGGCCCAGCACCAGAACTACAGCTGGGTGGACAAGAACGGCGAGCGCCACTACGGCGACGCCGTGCCGCCGGAGTACGCGCAGTCAGAGCGGCGCGTGCTGAACAGCCAGGGCGTGGAGGTGCAGCGCGTCGATGCGGAGAAAAACCCGCAGCAGCAGGCCGAGCAGCGCAAGCGCCAGCAGGCGAGCGACGAACGGGCCCAGCACGATCACTTCCTGCTGACCACCTACACCTCGACCAAGGATATCGAGCGGCTCCGCGACGAGCGGCTCGACCAGATCGACGGGCAGATCAAGGCCACTGTCGCCTACATCGAATCGCTCGACGCGCGACTGAAGACGCTCCAGCAGCGCGCACTGAATTTCAAGCCCTACAACACCAATCCCGACGCGCGGCGCATGCCCGACGACCTGGCCGAGCAGCTGGTGCGTACCTCGAATGAAGTGCGCGCGCAGCATCGCTCGATGGATCGCCGCAGTCAGGAACAGTTGCTGGTGCGGGCGCAGTTCGAAGCGGACATCGCGCGCTACCGCGAGCTGACCGCGAGCCCGACGCAGGGCTAGGTCCGGGTCCTAGCCACGCCCCGTGTGGCCGAAGCCGCCGCTGCCGCGCTCACTGGCGGTGAAAGTGTCCACGACCTGCAGCTCCACCTGCACCACCGGCACGATCACCAGCTGCGCGATGCGCTCACCGGGTTGCACGGTGTAGGGCGCCGCGCCCCGATTCCAGCAGGACACCATCAGCGGCCCCTGATAGTCGGAATCGATCAGGCCAACCAGATTTCCCAGCACCAGGCCGTGTTTGTGGCCGAGCCCGGAGCGCGGCAGGACCAGCGCGGCGAGGCCCGGATCATCGACGTGGATCGACAGCCCGGTGGAGATCAGCTCGGCGCGCCCGGGTTCGAGCAGCAGCGGTGCGGCTATGCAAGCACGCAGATCCATCCCCGCCGACCCCTGCGTCGCGTAGCTGGGCAGGGGAAACTCGCTGCCGATGCGCGCGTCGAGTATCCGCACCTGCAGCGCAAGCCGCCCGGGTTCGGCCATGATCAGCCGGCCTCAGAACGGGGCAGCGCGCGGCACTGCGCGGCGATCAACTCCACCAGCGCGGCAGCCAGTTCGCGCTTGGGCGCGCGTGGCAGCTCGGCGCGTCCGCCGCCGCGCCACAGCACCAGCAGCGCATTGTCCTCGCAGTCAAAGGCCTTGGCGGTGCCGACCTCGTTGGCGGCGATCATGTCGAGATTCTTGCGCAGCAATTTTTCGCGCGCGTTCTGTTCGACCGAATCGGTCTCAGCGGCGAAGCCGACCACGTACGGCCGGTTGGCGCCTGCAGCCACGGTCGCCAGAATATCGGTGGTGCGCGTCATCTCGATCGTGAGCTGCTCGGTCTTCTTCTTGATCTTGCGATCGGCCACCGTCACCGGACGGTAGTCGGCGACCGCGGCCGTGGCCACCAGTACCTGGGTGCCCGGCAGTTCCGCCAGCACCGCGGCGTACATCTGCGCCGCGCTCTCGACGCACACGCAGCGCACTCCGGGCGGCACCGGGACCGACACCGGGCCGCTGATCAGCACCACCTCGGCGCCCGCGGCGCGCATCGCCTGCGCCACCGCGTAACCCATCTTGCCGGAACTCCGGTTGCTGACGAAGCGCACCGGATCGAGGCTCTCTCGCGTCGGGCCCGCGGTGATGAGCACCCGCTTGCCGGTGAACGGACCGGCTCCGAGGAGGAGCGGCTCCACCAGGTCGGCAATCTCGGCGGGCTCGAGCATGCGTCCAGGCCCATGTTCACCGCAGGCCTGTACACCGATGGCTGGGCCCAATATGTGAACCTCTCGCTGCGTGAGAGTAAGCACGTTCGCCCGCGTCGCCGCGTTTGCCCACATCTGCTGGTTCATCGCCGGCGCCACGACCACCGGCGCTGTGGTCGCCAGGCAAAGTGTGCATAGCAGGTCATCGGCGCGGCCGGTGGCAAGCCGCGCCAGGAAATCCGCGCTGCCTGGTGCGACCAGCACCAGGTCTGCCCAGCGCGCGAGTTCGATGTGGCCCATCGCGGCCTCGGCCGCGGCGTCCCACAGGCTGTCGCGCACCGGGCGGCCCGACAGGGCCTGGAACGTGGTGGCGCCGATGAATTCGCGCGCCGCGGCGGTCATGACCACCTGCACTTCGGCGCCGCGCTCGACCAGCCGGCGCACCAGCTCGGCGCTCTTGTAGGCGGCGATGCCACCGGTCACACCCAGCAGGACGTGTTTGCCACGCATGCGCACATTATCGGACAGCACCGTCGTTTCATGCCATGCCCACCCGATATGTCCATCGCACGCCCAGGCCATATCAACCGAGAATGAACCGCATCCGGCAGCTCGGGAAGGCGTGACCCACATCACATGAACCTGCAGCAATGGCCCGTCCAGGAACGGCCGCGCGAGAAACTGCTGGCCGCGGGCCCCCAGCAGCTGTCGGATTCGGAGTTGCTGGCTCTGCTGCTCGGTAGTTCAGGGCTGCGTGGCAGCAACGTGGTCGACCTGGCCCGCGGGCCTGCTCGCGACCCATCGCTCGCTGCGCGAGCTGCTGAGCGCCGACTGCAGCGCGCTGCTGGCGACTCCGGGACTGGGCGTGGCGGGCTATTGCCGGTTGCAAGCCGCCCTCGAGCTGGCGCGCCGCCACTATGCCGAGGCCCTGCGCAGCGGCCCACTGCTCGATTCCCCGGCTGCCACGCACCGCTTCCTGGTCGCGCGGCTTCGCGACCAGCCGCACGAGCTGTTCTGCTGCCTGCACCTCGACAATCGCCACCGGCTGATCGCCTTCGACGAGCTGTTCCGCGGCACCATCGACGGTGCCAGCGTACATCCGCGCGAAGTGGTCAAGCAGGCGCTGCGCCGCAATGCGGCCGCGGTGATCCTGGCGCACAACCACCCCTCGGGCCTGGCCGAACCCAGCCAGGCCGACGAGCTGATCACGCGCCGCCTTCGGGACGCGCTATCGCTGGTCGACATACGGGTGGTCGATCACTGCATTGTCGGCGACAGCGGCTGCCTGTCGTTTGCCGAACGCGGGCTGCTGTAGAGTGCCAGGCGACCTTTGCTGCCAGCCCCTGAGTTGCCGGCAATGCAAATGACTGGTATAAAGCCCGCCCTTCGCTCGTCGCTTGACGCGCGCAGCTATCGCACAAGATATTGATTCATAAGGATTAGTGCAATGTCCCGCGTCTGCCAGGTTACGGGTAAACGGCCGGTTGTCGGCAATAACGTCTCGCATGCCAACAATCGCACGCGCCGCCGGTTCCTGCCGAACCTGCACCAGCAGCGCTTCTGGCTCGAGACCGAAAAGCGCTGGATCAGCCTGCGCATCTCCGGCAACGGGTTGCGCACCATCGACAAGCTCGGCATCGACGCGGTCGTCGCCGAGCTGCGCGCCCGCGGCGAGCGCGTCTGACGCCCGCGCCAAATCATACTGAGAGCCCAGCACCATGCGCGAAAAAGTGAAGCTCCTGTCCTCAGCCGGCACCGGCCACTTCTACGTGGCGATGAAGAACAAGCGGCTGCATCCCGAGAAGATGGAAGTACGCAAGTTCGACCCGGTCGTGCGCAAGCACGTCGGCTACAAGGAAACCAAGATCAAGTAAGCCGGACCAGCAATCCGCTGGCCCGCTCGGAGAAGCCCGCCATCTGGCGGGTTTTTCGTTTGTGGAAATCATCGTCGAGGTCCAGTGCCCGAACTGCCCGAAGTCGAAACCACCCGCCGCGGCATCGAGCCACACCTGCGCGGCAGAAAGATCCGTGCCGCGCGAGTGTACGACGCGCGGCTGCGCTGGCCGGTCACGCCCGGGCTGGACGCCGCACTGCGCGGCCAGCGCGTGCGCTCGATCGAGCGCCGGGCGAAATACCTGCTGCTGCGACTCGGGCGCGGCACGGTGATCCTGCATCTGGGCATGTCGGGGAACCTGCGGGTGCTGCCAGGCGCAACGCCGTTGCGCAAACACGATCACCTCGAATTGCTGCTGGATTCAGGCCGGTCGCTCCGGCTGAACGACCCGCGCCGCTTCGGGAGCTGCCTCTACACCGTGGACGATCCAGCGCACCATCCGCTGCTGCGCGAACTCGCCCCGGAGCCGCTCGAGCCCGGGTTTGACGGCGCCTACCTGCATCGCATTACGCGCCGGCGGCGCGTGGCCATCAAGCTGCTCATCCTCAACGGCCGGCTGGTCACCGGGGTTGGCAACATCTACGCGAGCGAAGCCCTGTTCCGGGCGCGCATCCGCCCGCGCCGCCTCGCCCGCACGCTGACGCTGGCGGAATCGAAGCACCTGGCAGCCGCGATCCGCCGGGTGTTGAGCGCCGCGATCCGCGCCGGCGGCACAACGCTCCGCGACTACCTCGACGTGGACGGGGAGCCGGGCTACTTCCGGCAGAAGCTCTACGTCTATGGGCGCGCCGGGTTGCCGTGCCGGCGCTGCCGCACGCCGGTCCGGCAGATTACGCAGGGCCAACGCTCCACGTATTATTGCCCGCAATGCCAGCAGTAAGCCGCCGCACCCAGCGCCGCCGCGAACGCGCGCTCGCGGCTCTCGATCCGGTGATGGCGCGGCTCATCGCCGCGGCCGGCCCCTGCACGATCGAACTACAACTCGAGCGGCCGCCCTTCGAGGCGCTGGCCGGCGCGATCGCCCACCAGCAGCTCAACGGCGTCGTGGCCAAGCGGATTCTCGCGCGCTTTGCCGCCCTGTATGCGCCGGCGGAATTTCCCCAGCCCGCCGCCGTGGCCGCCACCGCCGACGCCGAGCTGCGCGCCGTGGGTTTTTCCTACGCGAAAATCCGCGCGCTGCGCGACCTGGCGGAAAAAGTCATCAGTGGAGTAGTGCCCAGTTCAGCCGAACTGCACACGCTGGACAACGACACGATCGTCGAGCGCATCACGCAGGTGCGCGGCATCGGCCGCTGGACCGTCGAGATGCTGCTGATGTTCCGGCTCGGCCGGCCGGACGTTCTGCCTGTCGACGACTACGGCGTATGCAACGGCTTTCGCCTGGCCTACGGACTCAAAGGCATGCCCAGACCGCGCGCGCTGGCTGAATTTGGCGCGCGCTGGGCGCCGCACCGCTCGCTCGCGGCCTGGTACCTGTGGCGCGCGGTTGATCTGGCGCGCGAAAAGAAACTGCCGCGTGCCAGGCGGGCGCCGAAGGTGGCGGTGAAGCAAGCGCGGGCGAAACCTGCGGCTGCCAGGCCAGCCAGGCGCGCTAAGCGCGCAGCGAAACGCCGTCGCTGAACTATTCCACCACCCCGGCACCCTCCACGCGCGGGTCGGAGGCCGCTTCCACCTTGCCGGTAGCGCGATCCCAGATCACCGCCTGGAAATTCCCCCAGCGACGCGACGATGGCTGCAACGTGTCGCCCTGCGCGGCCAGCGTCTTGAGTTCCTGGTCGGTGAACGCCCCGGGCTCGTAACGCACGACATCGGGCAGGTATTGGTGGTGGAAGCGCGGCGCGGCGACGATCTCGCTGGCCGAATGACCATCGACGAAATCGAGCGTCGCCAGCAGCACCATGCCGATGATCAGGCTCCCGCCAGGCGATCCGCCGATCATGACGCGATCGCCCGACTCCACGAAGGCGGGCGTCACCGAGGAGAGCATGCGCTTGTGGGGCGCGATCGAATTGGCCTCGCCGCCAACCAGGCCGTAGCCATTGGGCACGCCCGGCTTGATCGAAAAATCGTCCATCTCGTTGTTGAGGAACAGCCCGGTGCCCGCAATCATGCGCCCACTGCCGAAGCCGAAATTCAGGGTGATGGTCCCGGCGACGCGATTGCCGTCGCGGTCCAGCACCGAGAAATGCGTGGTCTGCGGGCCGGCGCTGGCACCCGCACCGATACCCGGCAGGGCAGAGCTCGAGGTAGCGCGATCGGTACGGACCGAGGCCGCCAGACCGGCGGCATAGTCGACGCTGGTCAGCCGCTGCACGGGCACCTGGATGAAATCCGGATCGCCCAGGTACAGCGCGCGGTCGCGATGCACGCGGCGCATCGCTTCGATCACCAGGAACTTGCGCTCGATCGGGGTGGCGTCCTTCAGGTCGAATTGCGCGAGCAGGTTGAGCGCCTCGACCAGCCCCACCCCGCCCGAGCTTGGTGGCGGCGCGGACACCACGCGCGCGCCGCGATACTGGCCGACCACGGGCGCCCGTTCAACGGCGCGGTAAGCCGCCAAGTCAGCCTCGCTCCAGATGCCACCCTGCGCGCGCACGCCGGCAACCAGCCTGGTGGCGAGCTCGCCCCGGTAGAACGCATCGAGCCCGTGCCGCGCCAGGAATTCCAGTGTCGCGGCGAGTTCGGGTTGGCGGATCCGCGTACCCACGGGCGGCACGGCGCCGCCGCGCAGGAAGTTGCGGGCGACGTCCGGCTCGGACCTGAACTGCTCAAGGTGCGATTGGAGCGAATCGTGCAGATGGACCGAAAGCGGAAAGCCTGCGCGCGCCAGGCGGATCGCCGGCGCCAGGCTTTGTGCGACGGGGAGCTTCCCGTAGCGCGCGGCGAGCAGGGCCATGCCAGCGGGCTCGCCCGGTATGCCCGCGGCGAGCGCGCTGTCGGTGGAAAGGTCCGGCACCGGATTGCCCTGGGCGTCGAGAAACATGTCGCGCGTCGCGGCGCCGGGCGCGAATTCGCGCGCGTCCAGAGCGATCTCGAAGCCGTCGCTGTGCCGGTGCAGCAGGTAGATGCCGCCGCCGGTCAGCCCGGACCCGGTCGGCTCGACCACGGCAAGCGCCGCGCTGACGGCCACGGCGGCGTCGAAGGCGTTGCCGCCCGCGCGTAGCACTTCCAGCCCGGCAGCCGTCGCCAGCGGATGGGCGCTCGCAACCGCCGCGTGCCCGGGCGCTGCGGGCTGGGCGGCGAGCGCAGCTGGCGCCGCCGGCGCCGCGCGCGTGCCGCCGATCGCGAGCGCAAGCAGGGCGCAGGCGGCGAACAGCGCCCGTGGCGCCTCAGGCATCACTGTCCCACCTTGCGGCGAAACGCCGCTTCGACCAGCGGGTGCACGAACTCACTGACCTTGCCGCCCAGCGTGGCGATCTCGCGCACCAGGGTCGAGGAAATGAAAGTGAAATGTTCCTTGGGGGTCAGAAATACCGTCTCGACGCCCGGCGCGATGTGCCGGCCCATGTTCGCGAGCTGGAATTCGAATTCAAAATCGGACACCGCCCGCAGCCCGCGCACGATCACGCCGATCCCCTGGGTGCGCGCGAATTCCACGGTCAGTCCGCTGTAACCGACGACTTCGACGTTGCCGATGTCGGCGAGCACGCCGCGCGCCAGCGCGACGCGTTCGTTGATGTCGAACAACGGCGCCTTGCCGGGGTTCGCCGCGATCGCGACCAGTACCGTGTCGAAAATGCCGGCGGCGCGGCGCACGAGATCCTCGTGGCCCCGGGTGATGGGGTCGAAGGTTCCAGGATAGACGGCCTTGCGGAATGGCGACACGATCGCTCCTTAACTGCAGTGGTACAGATCATACCCGACCGCGCCGGCGGTACCGGTACGCAGCGGCTCCCAGGACGCAGGCAGCGCTGGCAGCGCAGCGCTGCGCGGGTGTTCGAGATAGACCAGCGCGCCCGGTGCCAGCCAGCCGCGCGATGCAAGCCGGGCGATACTGTGGGACAGCTCCTCGCCAGAGAACGGCGGATCGAGAAACACCAGCCCGAAGGGCTGCGCCGCGCGCGCCAGGTACTGCGCGGCGCTCGCCGTCTCGAGCTGCACCGCGCCGGATTCCACGCCCCAGTCGCGCAACACGTCGCCGAGCCCCGCGATCACCTGCGGGTCGCGGTCCACGAACACGCAATGCGCCGCGCCGCGCGACAGCGCTTCGAGGCCGAGCGCGCCGGACCCGGCGTACAGATCAAGGCAGCGGCGGGCGGCGCTCTTGCCCTGCAGCCAGTTGAACAGCGTTTCGCGCACCCGGTCACTGGTGGGGCGGATGTCAGCCGCCGGAAACTGCCAGCGCCGCCCGCGCCAGCGGCCCGCAATGATGCGCAGGCGCCGCGTCTGTGCGCCGCGCGCGTGGCTGTTGCGCGCGGGCCTGGGTGCTGGAAGCGGATCGCGGCTCATGGCGGCGAAGCCTACCGCATATGAGAGAATCAACCCATGCCCGACGAACACCAGGACGCCGCCGCTCAGGCCGAAGCCCCGCCAGGCCTGTTCGCTCGCCTGCGTGCGCGGCTCAATCGCGGCGGCGCCTCACTCGCCCGCGAGCTTCGCGGCCTGCTGCAGGGACGGCAGATCGACGCCGCACTGCTGGAGGAGCTGGAAGCCCGGCTGATCGGGGCCGACATCGGCGTGAGTGCCTGCGGTGAAATCCTCGCGGACCTGCGGGCCCGCGTGGCGCGGCATGAGCTCGCCGATGCGGCGGCGCTGCTCGCGGCGCTGCGCGCAGCGGCTCACCGAGCTGCTGCGCCCTTGCGAGGCGCCGCTGCGCATCGAGCGCGGCATGCAACCCTTCGTGGTGCTGATCGTTGGCGTCAATGGCTCCGGCAAGACTACCAGCATCGGCAAGCTCGCCGCACAGCTGCACGACCAGGGGCTCAAGGTGATGCTCGCGGCGGGCGACACTTTTCGTGCCGCCGCCATCGAACAGCTGGGCGTGTGGGCGGAGCGGAGCGGAGCGCTGTTTGTCGCGCAGCAGACAGGCACCGACCCCGGCGCGGTGGTCTTCGATGCGCTGCAGTCGGCGCGCGCGCGCGGCGTCGATGTGCTGCTCGCCGACACCGCGGGGCGCCTGCACAGCCAGGCGCACCTGATGGAGGAGCTGAAGAAGATCAAGCGCGTAATCGCCCGCATCGATGCCACCGCCCCGCATGAGGTGCTGCTGGTGCTCGACGCCAACCAGGGGCAGAACGCGCTCGCGCAGGCCGAACAGTTCCACGCCGCCATCGGCGTCACGGGCCTGGTGATCACCAAGCTGGATGGCACCGCGCGTGGCGGCATCGTGGTGGCGATCGCTCGCAAGCTCGCGCTGCCGATCCGCTTCATCGGGCTGGGCGAACAGCGTGAGGATTTCGGGCCGTTTGACGCGGCCGCGTTCGCGGCCGCACTGGTCGAGGGGGCGCGCGCTTGATCACCTTCGCCGCCGTCGCCAAACGCTACCACAACGGCCGCGAAGCGCTGAGCAGCGTCAGCCTGCACGTGGCGCCGGGAGAAATGGTGTTTCTAACCGGCCGCTCGGGCGCCGGCAAGAGCACGGTGCTGAAGTTGATCGCGCTGCTGGAGCGGCCGACCCGCGGCCAGGTCACGGTAGGCGGTGAAGACACCGGCCGGCTGCCCGCGCGGCGCGTGCCTGCGTTCCGCCGGCGCGTGGGCGTGGTATTTCAGGATCACCGCCTGCTGGTCGACCGGCCGGTGTTCGACAATGTCGCCCTGCCATTGATCGTCGCCGGCAGCTCGCTCAAGGAAATCGACAAGCGCGTGCGCGCCGCGCTCGACCAGGTCGGGCTGCGGGGTAGCGAACGCGTGCTGCCAGCGGAGCTGTCAGTCGGTGAGCAGCAGCGGGTCGGCATCGCACGCGCCATTGTCAGTCGCCCGCCGATCCTGATTGCCGATGAACCGACCGGCAACCTCGATCCGCAGCTCGCCGCTGAAGTCATGTCCTTGTTTCGGCGCTTGAACGAAGTGGGCGTGACGGTAATCGTCGCCACGCACGATCTGCACCTGGTAGGCGAGTCCGGTTTGCGCTCGATCGTAATCGAGGGCGGCCGCATTGCCGGTAGCGAGCCTGGCGGCGCCCTGCCCGTGCTCGAGGCACGCAGGTGAGCGGCGGCGCCAGCAGCTACCTGGCCCGGCACGCCCACGCGTTGCTGTCCTCCGCGGGCCACCTGGCGCGCGCGCCGATCGCGACCGTGTTCACGGTGCTGGTGATGGGCCTGGCCCTCGCCCTGCCGCTGGGCCTCGACCTGCTGGTGCGCAATGCGCGGGCGGCCACGGCAGATTTCAGCGGCGCAGTCACTATCTCGGTTTTTTTCAAGGCCGGGGTGGCCGAGTCGCGTGCCCAGCAGCTGGCGCGCAGCGCGCGCGGACGGGCAGGCGTGGCGGCCGTGGAGCTGATCACCGCGACGCAGGCGCTGGCGCGGTTCCGCGCCCAATCGGGGTTCGGTGCCGCACTCGACGCGCTCGAGTCCAATCCCCTTCCACACGCGCTGGTGATTACGCCGCTCCCGCTCAGCGCCAACCCGGCCGCGATGGAAGCGCTGCGCCGGAACCTGTCCGCCTGGCCAGAGGTCGATGCGGTACAGCTCGACGGGGAGTGGGTGGCGAGGTTCAACGCGATACTGGCGCTGCTTCGCCGGGCGCTGCTGGTGTCCGCCGGCCTGTTGGCTGCAGGTGTAATCGCGGTGGTCGGCAATACCATCCGGCTCGAAATCCAGAACCGCCGCGCCGAAATCGAGGTGACCAAGCTGGTCGGCGGAACGAATGGTTTCGTGCGCCGCCCGTTTCTATACACCGGCGCGCTTTACGGCCTGCTGGGCGGCTGCACCGCCTGGCTGATCGTCGTCGTGACCCTCTATCTGCTGGGCCCGGAAGCGAAGCGCCTGGCGCAGTCCTACGGGAGCACTTTTGTCCTCGACGGCCCCGGCGCACGTGACTTCGGGATGCTGCTAGGCGGCGGTGCGTTGCTGGGCTGGATCGGCTCCTGGCTGGCGGCAGCGCGCCACCTCGCCCGCATCGAGCCAGGGTCTGGATAATCGATTGATTTATCAATGTTTTTCCGAATACCCCGGAACTTCGAGCCTGACTTAGCACTCCGAGATTAGGAGTGCTAAAATCGCCGGAATTGAGCGAGGTGCCCCCGACATGACTGCAAAGACCGCATTGATGGCGCAACCGGCAGACTTCGGCCTGGCCGGGCCGCTGGGCAGTTTCGATGCCTACGTCGATCGTGTCAGCCGGGTTCCGGTCCTCGGCCGCGAAGAGGAACAGCGCCTCGCCCGGCGCTTTCGCGACCACGACGATCTGGACGCCGCGCGCCAGCTGGTGCTTTCGCACCTGCGGTTCGTAGTCCACATCGCGCGCGGCTACGGCGGTTATGGCCTGCCGATCAGCGATCTGGTGCAGGAGGGCAATGTCGGCCTGATGAAGGCCGTCAAGCGCTTCGACCCGAGCGTGGGCGTGCGCCTGGTGTCGTTTGCCGTGCACTGGATCCGCGCCGAAATCCACGAATACGTGCTGCGCAACTGGCGGCTGGTGCGCATCGCCACCACCAAGGCGCAGCGCAAGCTGTTCTTCAATCTGCGCCGCCTCAAGACCAACCTGAGCTGGCTGAGCGCCGAGGAAACCCGCGCCGTGGCCGCAGACCTCGGCGTGCCGGCGGCGGAAGTCGCGGAGATGGAGCAGCGCCTGTCAGCGCATGACATGAGTTTCGACCCGCTGCCGCTCGCCGAGGAAGAAGACTCCTACGGTCCTGCAGCCTACCTCAGCGCTCCAGACGCCGATCCGGCCCACCAGGTGGAGGACGCCGACTGGGACAGCGACTCTTCCGCACAACTGACCGCCGGCCTGAAGAATCTGGATGCCCGCAGCCGCTCGATCGTGCAGCGGCGCTGGCTGGCCACTCCGAAGGCCACCTTGCACGAGCTGGCGGCCGAATTTGGGGTCTCGGCCGAGCGCATACGCCAGATCGAGGCCGCTGCATTTGCGCGACTGCGCGGCCTGCTGCCGGCGCCGGGCGTGTGATCGAGGCCACAGTTCCAAAATCCAACACTCGCTGGCGTCGTCGAAAGGCGACATAATATCGCCCTCAAAGCAATGATTTAGTGTGGATTTTCTCCGCAATAAATCCTATGCTTGAGTCAAGCCGTGTTGCTGCCGTTAGCGATGCGGAAAAGGAACAGCCAAGAATTTGCAGAAATCTGGCTGTCCGGGCGGACACGGATAAGGCGGCCGACATTTTCGGTCGCCGGGCACGGTCAGGCGCGAAGTGACGCGCAGCACCCCGCAGTTTCGGGGGCGGCAATTTGCCAGGCTTGCCGGTCCGGATAACTTAGATGCCCGCCCGCGGCAGACCGGATCGATTCTGAAACGTTGAAGGCCCCGCACTGCGGGGCTTTTTTTTGAGCTTCGCCGCCGCTCATGCACAATGCCGCCGATGAAACCCGTCCGTGCCATGTTGTCGACCTTGCCCGGACTGTTGCTCGGCGTCAGCGGTGCAAGCGCCGCTGACGCAGTGACGGACAGCAGCGTGCACACCTGGCCCGATACTTTCGTCGCGCGCGTCGAAGTGCTCGCGCTCCTGCAAACACTGAACGCCAACCTGCTGGGTCACGACAGCGCGACGAAGATCCTCGAACAATGGTGCCGCGAGCATCGGCTCGCCAGCGCACCGCAAATCGTCGTGCAGCGCATGGAAGTTGCGGCACGGCCGGCGACCGAGGAGCAGCGCCACAATCTGCGCGTGGCGCCCACAGACGTGGTTCGCTATCGCCACGTGCGTCTGCTGTGCGGCTCACTGGTGCTTTCGGAGGCCGACAACTGGTACGTGCCGGGGCGGCTGAGCGCGGCGATGAACCTGCAGCTCGAGAGCAGTGACGCGCCGTTCGGCGCCATCGTGCAAGCACTGCATTTTCAGCGTCATACACTCGCCGCCCAACTGCTGTGGCAACCGCTCGCGCCCGGCTGGGAAATGAGCGCAGCTGCAACGGACGGCGCAGGACAGGCAATGATCGTGCCCGCCCAGGTGCTGGAGCATCGCGCGGTGCTGTCGCTGCCCGACGGCACGCCGATCAGCGAAGTCGTGGAGACCTATACCGGCAACGTGCTGGCCTTCACACCGCCGGCGGCCAGCCAGTCGCGGCCGCGATCCGCCGTCAGGTAGGGCAATAGCCGGGCGTCCAGCCCGGCATCGGGCGAGCGATAGGCCCATTGTGCGGTCGGCGGCATCGACATCAGGATCGCGTCGGTCCGGCCGCCCGATTGCAGCCCGAACAACGTGCCACGATCAAGCACCAGGTTGAATTCGACATAGCGGCCGCGGCGATACAGCTGATAGCGGCGCTCGCGCTCGCCGTATGGCAGGTCGCGGCGCAACTGCACGATGTCGCGATAGGCCGCGAGATACTGCGCGCCCACGGCACGCATGAATTCGAAGCAGCGCTCCCAGCTCATGCCGAATTCGGGCGTCGCCTCGTTCAGGTCATCGTAGAAGATGCCGCCAATGCCGCGCGCCTCACCGCGGTGGCGCAGGAAGAAATACTCGTCGCAGGTCCTGCGCAGCTGCGCGTACAGGCCGGCGTGGAACGGCGCGCAGGCGGCAGCCGCGGCGCGGTGCCAGCGCGCGGCATCTTGTTCGTAGGGCAGGTAGGGCGTGAGGTCGAACCCGCCGCCGAACCACCAGACCTCGCCGGCGCTGAAATAGCGCACGTTCATGTGGCTGGTCGGCACCTGTGGGGTGCGCGGATGCATCACCACCGACACGCCCATGGCGCGGAATGCGCGGCCCGCCAGCTGCGGGTTGCGTGCGGTCGCCGCCGGCGGGAGCTTGGTACCGCGCACGTCGGACAGCGCCACGCCGCCGCGCTCGAACAGCGCGCCATCCTCGAGCACCGCCGTAACGCCGTCGCCGGCGAGCGCGTCGCCGCCCCCACCGCGCTCCCAGCGATCCCTGAGGAACTCGCGCGTGCCGTCGGCGGCGGCGAACGCGCCACAAAGCTCATCCTGCAATGCGCCGAGGAAGGCGCGCACTTCGGTGGCACGGGTTTCGCTCACGGGCGTGGCGCCGTTGCCGCCGTCAGTGCTTGACCATGACATGACGGACGACGCTGTAGTCTTCGAGCGCATACATCGACAGATCCTTGCCGTAGCCGGAGCGCTTCAGGCCGCCGTGCGGCATCTCCGCTACCAGCATGAAATGCGTGTTGATCCAGGTGCAGCCGTAACGGAGCCGCGCGGCGACCTGCATGGCGCGGCCCACATCGTGCGTCCACACCGAGGAGGCCAGGCCGTATTCGGAGTCGTTGGCCCAGGCGATGGCGTCGTCCGTGTCCTTGAAGCGCGTGACCGAGACCACCGGCCCGAACACCTCGCGACGCACGATTTCATCACTCTGGCGCGCGCCGGCAATCACGGTGGGTTCGAAGAAGAAGCCCTTGCCCGCGCGCACTTTGCCGCCGGTGACGACTTCGATGTGTTTCTTCTCGGTGGCGCGCGCGACGAAGCCAGCCACCCGATCGCGCTGCTCGGCGCTGATCAGCGGCCCCATCTCCACGCCGCTCTGCTGCTGCGTTCCCATCTTGATTGTGCCTACGGCCGCGGCCAGATCGGCCACCAGCCGCTCGTAGACTTTCGCGCCCGCGTAGATGCGGCACGCGGCGGTGCAATCCTGGCCGGCGTTGTAGTAGCCAAAGCTGCGCACGCCGCTGACCACCGATTCGATGTCGGCGTCATCAAAGACGATGACCGGAGCCTTGCCACCCAGCTCCAGATGCGTGCGCTTGGTGCCTTTAGCCGCGGCCGCCAACACCTTCTCGCCGGTCGACACATCGCCAGTCAGTGAAATCATCGCCACCGCCGGATGGGAGATCAGCGGTGCGCCGACGCTCTGCCCACGGCCGCAGACCACATTGACCACGCCGGGCGGAAACAGCTCGGCCAGCAGCGTCGCCAGCTTCAGCGTGCTGAGCGGAGTTTGCTCGGAGGGCTTGATCACCGCGGTATTGCCTGCGGCCAGCGCCGGCGCCAGCTTCCAGGCGGCCATCATCAGCGGATAGTTCCACGGCGCGATGGAAGCGACGACGCCGACCGGGTCGCGGCGGATCATGCTGGTGTAGCCGGCGATATATTCACCCGCCACCGCGCCATGCATGGTGCGCGCAGCGCCCGCAAAGAACCTGAACACGTCCGCGACCGCGGGAATCTCATCGCCGAGCGCCGCGGCAAGCGGCTTGCCGCAGTTGCGCGACTCGATCGAGGCGAACTCCGCGCCTTCCGCCTCGATGCGGTCGGCGAGCCTCAGCAGCAGCGTGGCACGGTCTTTTGGCGGCGTCGCGGCCCAGCCGTCGAAGGCCGCCTGCGCCGCCTGCACGGCGGCGTCGATCTGCTGCTTCGAGGCTTCGGCGACCGTGGCCAATGGCTTG
This sequence comes from uncultured Gammaproteobacteria bacterium, assembly GCA_963811485.1. Classification (GTDB taxonomy): domain Bacteria; phylum Pseudomonadota; class Gammaproteobacteria; order Steroidobacterales; family Steroidobacteraceae; genus FEN-1191. The sequence continues at coordinate 621,263 of CAWERO010000002.1, read as the reverse complement.
CCGCTGGCGGGGTCGAGCACCTGCTCGAGCGCGCCCTTGCCGGCAACGAGCTTGCCGTTGATCAGTAGCTTTGTGTTCATGTTGCGTCCACACCCTGGGTTGAAGTCATCAATGCGCCCTGGAGCGCAAAATCATTTGCGTCAGCTCCGCCACGCCGCGTGCCATCACGCCATCGCCTGGCGCGCTCCCCGGCACCGGGTCCGCCACCAGGATCGGCGGCAGCCATTCCTGGCGCGGCGTGCCGTTGAGGTGGTAAAGCTGCTCGGTGGCGAAGGCGACGTCAATACCGGTCTGCGGCAGGGTGAAGTCGCTTACCGCGCCGGCCAGGTGCGCCATGGGCGTGCCGACCACGAGCGCGCGCCGCATCGCATCCAGGCCGATCGCCATGCCTTCGCCCATGCTGCCGGTCCAGTGATCGACCAGCACCACCACCGGAGCGTCATAGGTGAACGGCCCGCGCGGCGCCACGTATTCAAACCAGTTGCGCTCGATATCGCTCTGTCCGTAGTTCGGAATCCGGTGATGCTGGTAGGGTAGCAGCGAGCCTACCAGCCGCCCCATGATCCCGAGCGCCACTGAACTGTCGCCACCGCTCGGCACATCGCGCAGGTCGATGATCAGGCCCGGCGCCGCGCGCAACTGCCCGAGCGCGCGGTCGAATGCGGCCACGGTGCTGAGTTCGCCGATCGAGTTGTTGAAGCGGATCCAGGCGATCCCGCCGGGCAGCTGCCCGCTCGCAAGTGGCCCGGGCGCGCGATCAAAGCGCCGCTCGAGCGGCAGGATGAGGGTATGCACCGTGCCGCGCTGATCCTGGACACTCAGGTGGCGCTGCTCGTCCGCCCGCCCCGCCAGGAGCGAGAGCAGCGCCCAGTTGCGCGAGTGCAGGTCGCTGTTGTCGACGCTCGCAGTGAGGCGTGCGGCGATGGCGGCAGCCAGGGGCTGACCCCCGACGGCGACGATCCGCTCACCCGCGACGATCCCGGCGCGCTCTGCGTCACTCCCGCGGCGCACCGCGGTCACCAGCGCACCGCCATCGTCTGCTTCGGCCCAGATATCCGCGAAGGTGGGCACCGGCAACCAGCGGTGCGGATTGCGCGAGCGCACTTCGGCGTGAAAATCGTGCACCTCATCGAGTGCCGCCGCGATGAGCGCGGCATAGGCTTGCGGGGTGCGCGCGGCCCGCACCGCGCGAACGGTAGCGTTCGATCCAGTGCAGCCACGGCTTTTCGGCGCGATCGAGGTAGGCGTAGTTGTCGGTGAAGTCGTGGACGAAGGCGTCAAGATCAGCCAGGCGCGCGGCCTGTGTCAGCAGCGGAGCGCACAGCGCCGGGCCGGCCAGGCCCAGCAGCCCGGCGAGCAACATCGCGACTCTGTGTGTGCACCGCTGCGCGCTGTCCGCCATAATGAACATGATCCCACAATTCGAGGAATCCCTCATGCCGACCCTTAACCGTATAGCGGCGCTTTGCTGCGCTCTCGCCTTGTCCGGCGCGGCCACAGTCGTCAGCGCAGCGGACGCGTCTACAGCGGACCCGCGGCTGCTCGCGCTGGTCGCGAGCCCGGAGCGATCGGCCCCGTTTATCGCGCGCGACGCGGCGCGCCACCCCGCCGGGGAGCTCAGCTTCTTCGGCATCCAGCCCACGATGACCGTGGTCGAACTCTGGCCGGGCTCCGGCTACTGGACTGAAATCCTTGGCCCCTATCTCGCCGGGGGTGGCCACTACTATGTGGCCCAGCCGGTGCCCGGAAACAAGGAAGAGGACGCAGGGGTCGCCCGCTGGAGCGCCAGGGTAGAGCGGCAAAAGGATCGCATTGGCCCGATCACGCAAACCGTGCTGGGCAAGGACCACTATGAGTACGCCCCGGCCGGCTCCGCCGATCTGGTCGTCACCTTCCGCAACCTGCATAACTGGGTGGGCGACGGCTTCGCCGATGAAGTGCTGGCCGGCATCTTCCGCGCGCTGAAGCCGGGCGGCATCCTTGGGGTCGAAGACCATCGCGGCCGGACCGACAAGCCACAGGACCCGAAGGCTGAGGACGGCTACCTGCGTCAGGACTATGCGATCGCACTGGCGCAGAAGGCCGGCTTCGAATTCGTCGGTAGCTCCGAGATCAATGCCAACCCGAAGGACACCAAGGATTGGGTGGACGGCGTGTGGACCCTGCCGCCCACGCTCTCACAGGGCGACAAGGATCGCGCGCGCTACGTGGCGATCGGCGAGGCTGACAATTTCGTGCTGAAATTCCGCAAACCATTGCAGTGACCTGTCCGCCGCCGACGCCGACAGATCGGGCGGCGAAAGATCCTAGGCCGACTCTTCGTTCGAACGCGTCAGGTAATAGGCGAGGATGATCGGGATCAGCGTCACGGTGATCACCGCGACGGCGACCACGTTGGTGATGGGCCGGTCGCGCGGCCGGAACAGCTCGTTGAAGAACCAGATCGGCAGCGTCTGCTGGTGGCCGGCCGTGAACAGCGTGACGATGATCTCGTCGAATGACAACGCGAACGCCAGCATGCCGCCGGCGAGCAGCGCCGTCGCCAGCTGCGGCAGCACGATGAGCCGGAAGGTCTGCAAGCGCCGTGGCGCCCAGGTCCATCGAGGCCTCGATCCAGCTGGGCGGGAGGCGCCGCAGACGCGCGACGACGTTGTTGTAGACGATCACGATGCAGAAGGTCGCGTGGCCCGCGACGATGGTCCAGAACGATGGTTCGAGCCCCGCCAGCTTGATCGCCGAGAGCAGCGCGATGCCGGTGACGATGCCGGGCAGCGCGATCGGCAGCACGAACAGCAGCGTCATCGCTTCCGCCCCGGGAAGCTGCGGCGCGCCAGCGCCAGCGCCGCCAGCGTGCCCAGCAGCAATGCCGCCAGCGTCGCCATCGAGGCGACGCCCAGCGACAGGCGCAGCGCTGCCCAGATGTCGGCGCGCGCGCAGGCGACGGCGAACCAGTGCAGCGTGAGGCCCGGCGGCGGAAACTGGTAGGTGCGGTCCTCGGTGGTGAACGCGTACAGCACGATGACCAGCACCGGGAAATGCAGGAACGCGAGCCCCGCCCAGGCGGCGACGCGGCCGCCGACGCTGGGACGGTTCCAGGGCTGGACGCGCGTTGCTTCAGAGCGCATCGAAGGCCCCCAGGCGCTTGGCGAGCGAGAGATACACGCGCGATCAGCACGATCGGCACCACCGAGAACGCCGCGGCCAGCGGAATGTTGCCGGCCGTGCCCTGCTGCTGGTAGACCATCATGCCGATGAAGTAGCCGGGCGCGCCGACCACGCTGGGAATGATGTAGTCGCCCAGCGTCAGCGAGAAGGTGAACACCGAACCGGCGGCGAGGCCGGGCAACGCCAGCGGCAGCACCACCTGCCGCAACGTCTGCGCCGGCGTCGCGCCCAGATCCGCGGACGCCTGCATCAGCGAGGCGGGCACGCGCTCGAGCGCCGCCGCCAGCGGCAGGATCATGAACGGCAGCCACATGTAGACGAACACGATGAACATGCCGAGGTACGAGGACGACAGCGACGGGCCGCCGACTCCCGGGGTCTCGAGCACGCGCATCGAGCGCGCCGTGCCAGGCCGAGATGGTCGAGAAACCAGCACAGGATGCCCTGCTTGGCGAGGATCAGCCGCCACGCGTAGACCTTGACCAGATAGCTGGTCCACATCGGCAGCATCACGCCGACGTAGAACAGCGCCTTGGTGCGGCCGCGCGCATGGCGCGCCATGTAGTAGGCGATCGGCAAGGCGATGATGGCGCAGGCGATGGTGACGGCGATGGCCATGAACAGCGTGCGCCGCACGATGTCGAGGTTGGCCGGCTGCGCTGAACAGCTGCCGCGTAGGTGGCGAGCGTCGGCTTGCGCACGATGGTCGCGGTGAATTCGTCGATCGCGTAGAAGCTCTGCAGCAGCAGCGCGAACAGCGAGCCCAGGTAGACGGTGCCGAACCACAGCAGCGGCGGCAGCAGCAGCAGAAACAGATTCAGCCCCGGGCGCCGATACAGCACCCCGCCGAGCGCGCGCAGGTTCACCGTGCCTGGCCCCGCAGCCAGCGGCACCATGGCGGTCGCGCGGCCAGGCGAGGCGCACTCGGCGCCGGTGTCCGGCAGCGGCAGCGCCGCGCGGCTCGGCGCGCGATGCACCATGCCCTCGTCCACTGCACCTGCCAGCGGCTGGTCGCGCCGTGGTACTGCACATCGAGCAGCACGCCACGCATGCTCGACGTGTGCGTCGGGCAGTGGCGCGGCGGCGGCCAGCGCCGCGATCTGCTCGGCGCGCACCGCGAACGGCTGCGCAGCTGCCCGCGCAGCCGCTGCGGCAAGCGCCCTTCGATCACGTTCGCGCTGCCGACGAAGCGCGCGACGAACGCCGTGCGCGGGCGGGCGTACAGATCGCGCGGTGGCGCCAGCTGCTCGATGCGCCCGTGGTTGAACACCGCCACGCGATCGGACATCGACAGCGCCTCGCCCTGGTCGTGCGTCACGTACACGAAGGTGATGCCGAGCCGCCGCTGCAGGCCCTTGAGCTCGATCTGCATTTCCTCGCGCAGCTTGAGATCGAGCGCGCCGAGCGGCTCGTCGAGCAGCAGCACCCGCGGGCGGTTGACCAGCGCGCGCGCCAGCGCCACGCGCTGCCGCTGGCCGCCGGAGAGCTGCGCCGGGCCGGCGCGCGCCGAAGCCGCCGAGCTTGCACCAGCGCGAGCATCTCGCCGGCGCCGCTGCGTCGCGCTCCGCCGCGGGCACGCCGCGCACCCGCAGCCCGTAGGCGACGTTGTCCAGCACGTCCATGTGCGGAAACAGCGCGTAGTCCTGGAACACGGTGTTGACGTCGCGCTCGTAGGGCGGCACCGACGAGACGTCGCGCCCTTCGAGCAGCACCTGCGCCGGCAGTCGGGCGCTTCGAAGCCGGCGATCAGCCGCAGGCAGGTGGTCTTGCCCGAGCCCGAGGGCCCGAGCATCGAGAAGAACTCGCCGGGCTGCGATCGCGTCAGCGACACGTCGTCGACCGCGCGCGGCGCGCCGATAGGCGCGCGTGACGCCGCGGAACTCGATCGCCGCGGTCATCGCGATCGCAGTCGCCGTCAGCGCCCGCCCATCACCGCCACGTAGTCCGTCGCCCAGCGGCTGTAGGGCACGCAGTTGCCCTGGCTGCGCAGGCCGCCTCCGGCGTGCGCCAGAAGTGCAGATCTTGTCGAAGTTGTCGATGCCGTTGGTCTTGCAGCCCTCGGCGCCGAGCAGCGCGTTGTCCGTGCAGGCCGCCGGCACCGCCGGCACCGAGCCGAACCAGGCCGCGACGTCGCCCTGCACCTTCGGCGTGCAGCGACCACTCCAGCCACTTGTAGGCGCAGTTCGGATGCTTGCGCCTGCGCGTGCAGCATGGTGGTGTCGGCCCAGCCGGTGGCGCCTTCGCTCGGGAATGGTGCTGGCGATCGGCTGCTTGTTGGCAACCAGCGTGTTGACCTGGAACGGCCAGGAGCCGGAGACCACCACGCCTTCGTTGGTGAAGTCCTGCACCTGCACGTTGGCGTCGTGCCAGTAGCGCTGCACCAGCGGATGCTGCTTGCGCAGCAGATCGAGCGCCGCGGCGTACTGCGTCTCGTTGAGCTCGTAGGGATCCTTGATGCCGAGCTCCGGCTCTTGTGCGCCATCAGGTACAGCGCCGCATCGGCGATGTAGATCGGGCCGTCGTAGGCCTGCACGCGGCCCTTGTTGGTCTTGCCGTCCGGAAGCTTCTGCCGCCCTCGAACACCACCGACCAGGAGGTCGGCGCCTTCTTGAACACCTTGGTGTTGTACATCAGCACGTTCGGTCCCCACTGGTAGGGCACGCCGTAGTGCTTGCCGTCGACGAAATGCCAGGGCGCTTCCTTCAGGCGCGCATCGAGCGTCGTCGTAGCCGGCGACCCTGCGTGATGTCGATCGGCTGCACCGTGCCGCCGCGCACCAGGCGCAGCGATGCATCGCCCGAGGCGGTCACCAGGTCGTAGCCGCCCTGGGTCATCAGCGAGACCATTTCGTCGGAGGTGCCGGCGGTCTTGACGTTGACCTTGCAGCCGGTGTCCTTCTCGAACTGCGTCACCCAGTCGTAGTCCTTGTCGCTCGCGCCGCGCTCGATGTAGCCGGGCCAGGCGACGATGTCGAGCGCGCCCTCGAGCGCGTCCGCAGCTGGCGCCGGCGGCGGCGGCGCGCCGCCGCTACAGGCAGCCAGGGTCAGGGCCGCGGCCACGACTAATGCCAGACGATGATCGATCACTGAAGCGCGAACCATGGAATTCTCCCCTGTTGTTTTTGGTGGACGCGCCCGGGCGCGCTCACATTGCGGCGGTGAGCAGATCATACTCGCGCGCGGGGGCGGTGCAACTTGTGCCCGCTTCCGTGCATCCAACAGGGCGACGGGGCATCATCTGCAATCAGCAAGGGGTGGGTGCGTGTATCGAAGCCGACTGGCCAGCCTGGCCGCGTTGTCCTGCCTGGTAACGGGAGCCGCCCAGGCGCTGGCGGTCGACGGCCGGCTCGATGAGCCGGAGTGGCAGCAGGCTCAGATTTTCAACGACTTCCGCGTCACCGAACCCCTCACCCGGGTGGCCGCCCCGCACGCCACCGAGCTGCTGATCCTGCCGCTTCCCGATGCACTCTATGTCGGCCTGCGCGCCGAAGTATCCGCCGGAGCAGCGCACCCACGGCCACTCACCGCGCGATGCCCAGAACATGGACGCCGACCCGGCCATCCTGATCATCGATTTCGAAGGCCTGGGCAAGACCGCTTACGAGTTCACCGTGACCATCAGCGGCTCGATGCGCGACAGCATCATCCTCAATCAATCCGACCTGTCGCGGGATTGGGATGCCGACTGGAGCGCCGTGACGCACGAGGACGCGCAGGGCTGGAGCGTGGAATGGCGCATCCCCTGGTCGACTGCGCCCGAAGGCACGGTGCGCGATGGCAAGCGCACGATCGGCGTCTACGCATCCCGGGTCCTCAAGCGCAATAACATACGCTACGCCTACCCGGCCATCGAGATACTCGGCTCGAATTTCGTCCGCGACTTCAAGCGTGTCGAGGTGCCGCACTACGCCACCCCGACACTCGATTGGTATCCATATGTATCGTTCGCGCATGACGCGCTGGGTGGCGCCTCGAAGGGCCGCGCGGGCTTTGACGTGTTCTGGAAGCCCAACGGCCGCAACCAGGTGTCGGCGGCGGTGAACCCTGATTTCGGCCAGGTCGAGAGCGACGACCTGGTAGTCAATTTCTCCGCCATCGAAACTTTCTTCGAGGAAAAGCGGCCGTTCTTTACCCAGGGCCAGCAGCTGTTCGACCTGCGCACCAGCCAGCTGGGCCAGGACGCGAGCGACGGACTGGTGAATACGCGCCGCATCGGCGCCGCACCGGACGCCGGGCCGGAAGGCGCGAGCAACATACTGGCGGCGGCCAAGTACACCGGTATCCACGGCGACCACGAATACGGGGTGTTCGGCACGGTGGAAGGGAATTCGCAATTCGCCCAGGGGCGCAGGTTCCTGGTCGGCCGCTGGCGCCACGCGCACGATGACTTCAGTCTTGGGTATCTGGGCACCGCGACCATGCACCCGACCCTTGGGCGCGATGCCTACGTACATGCCCTCGACCTGAACTTGCGGCCGGCCCCCGGAATAGCCTTTGCCAGCCTGATGATGATGTCGGACATTCACGTGGGCGACGGCATTTCCGCCAGCCACGGCTACGGCGCCTGGGCCAGGCTCGACTACCAACCGGGCGGGCGCTGGCAGCACCAGCTGAGCGCCACCTGGTTCGATCCACGGCTGAATTTCAATGACCTGGGTTACCAGCAGCGCGCCGACATCGCGGAGCTGAGAACCGACAGCCAGTTTTTCATACGCCAGTACCGCCGTGGCTCACTGGCGGACAACGGCTACTGGCACCTGGCGCTGGACTTCCCCTATACCACGCGCGGCAAGCGACTGGTGGCAGGGAGCGAATTCGGTCACGAACTGCAGTGGCGCGGCGGCGCGTCCAGTTACTTCTTCTACTACCACGAGTGGCCTGGGTTCGATGATCTGCTGGCGCGCGGGAACGGGGATTTGCGCATGCCCGCGCGCCACAATTGGGGCATGGACTACCAAAGCGCCATTCACGGGCGGTTTCGCTACTACGCCGCCGTGTTCGCCAAGGAGGAGGGATTCACCTCGTACACACGCCAGCTGCAGTTCAAACCCAAATTGTTCGTGACGGAAAACCTGAGCCTGGGACTGGAGCTGAATTACAGCGAGAGTCCAAACTGGCTGGTCTGGGTCGCCGGAGCGCAGGTCGGCGTTTATCGGCGCCACCAGTTCGGCACCAATTTCAACGTCAACTGGTACCCGGCGCTGAAGCAGGAGTTGCGGCTGAAGTTGCAGTGGGTTGGCCTGGGTGCGGCGGGACTACAGGCCTACCAGCTGGCGGCGGACGGCACGGCGCTCCCCATCGACGCACGCGCGCCGGACTTCACCGTGAGCACGGTTGGCCTGCAGCTGCGCTACCGCTACGAATTTCGCCCGCTTTCCGAGCTGTACGTGGTCTACAGCCGCGGCGGTGACGGCTCGCTGGCCGATCGCAGTGAGTCGCTGCGCGACCAGTTCACACGCGCGTGGGATCAGGTCAATACCAGCCTGCTGTTCCTCAAACTGCGTTACCGGATCTAGCCATGTCCAAACGCTTCGACTTGCGGACTGCGTGGCCTGCTACGACGCGCGCCGAAACCGCCGCCGCAGCGCAACGATCCAGATAATGACCGTCAACAGGTAGGCGCCCAGTACGGCGCTGAAGCGGAAGCCATCCAGTGTGGGCGGCACTGAGTGCATTTGCACTGGCCACCAGCCAGTGCACGCTGCAGAGGAACACGGCCAGCATCGCACCGAAATAGCTGCATGTGGCGCAACAGGTAGTCGATGGTCTGCTCGCGCTGTTCGCCCGACAGCCAATGATCGCGGTTGGGCAGGTTGATGCGCGCGTTGGGCATGCGCAGGGCCCAGGCCAGCGCAACATTCACCAACCAAGGCAGCAGCGCCACGAAAGCCACCATGAAGCGGACATAGAAAGTCCGCGTCATAAAGCCATTGGCCGCACCGTCGGCGCCGAAATGCGTGGCGACGACCGGCGGTAGACTGCGGCTGGTCTGCCACACGAACAGCGCCGCCGCCCCGAGCAGCGACAACAACAGCGGCGAGAGTGCGGATCGCTTCATGGGCGCTGCAGCGGCGTTCGCTAAGCGGCGTTCAGGGCGGCGATCGCCGCCTGATAAACGGCCGGGGGCTCATCTGCATCGGCCACAGTGGTGTTCAGGTCGCGCAGCAGGCCGTCCTGCAGACCGTAGACCCAGCCGTGCACGGCGAGCTCCTGGCCGCGCTCCCAGGCGTCGCGCGCGATGGTCGTCTGGCAGACGTTGGCCACCTGCTCGATGACGTTGAGTTCGCACAGGCGGTCGCTGGCGGCGGTCTCACCGCTCACGGCTGCCAGGCGGCCCGCGTGCTTCTGGCGCACGTCCTGCACGTGCCGCAGCCAGTTGTCGCTCAGGCCGATGCGATCGCGCCGGAACGCTGCCCGCACGCCGCTGCAGCCGTAGTGGCCGCAGACGATGATGTGGCGCACCTTGAGGATATCGACCGCGAACTGCATGACCGACAGGCAATTGAGGTCGGTGTGCACCACCAGGTTGGCGACGTTGCGGTGGACGAACAGCTCGCCGGGCAGCAGGCCGACGATCTCATTGGCCGGCACGCGGCTGTCCGAGCAGCCGATCCACAGGTAAGCGGGCGACTGCTGGCGCGAGAGCTTGCGGAAGAATTCCGGATCCTGCTGCGCGGATGCGATCCGCCCACACCTTGTTGTTGTCGAACAGCTGCCGGAGCTTGCGCATGCGGGGCGGGGCCAGGAAACGGTGGTTGCACTGTAGCAGGACTGCGCCCGCTCCCGCCACGCGCTACCCGACCCGCCGCCGCGCGTCCGCTGGCGGCGCCGGTGCGGTGGTCAGTATAGTGACGGCTCCTGGCACCCTGGCCGGCTTCCGGAGAGATTCCATGTCCAGCCGCACAGTTGGTTTGTTCGCAAGCGCCGCAGTGCTGTGGTCCGCTGTGAGCAGCGGCGGACCGCTTTATCCGCCGGCGGGCCTCGACATGTCGGCGGCTGATCCGGCCACACGACCCGGGCGACGATTTCTTCCAGTACAGCAACGGCGCGTGGCTCGAACGTGTGACGATTGCCGCCGACAAATCCTACGTCACGGAGGCGCAGCGGGTACGCGATGTCACCGAGACGCAGCTGCGTACCATCATAGAGGCCGCCGCGTCGCAGGCCGATCACGAACCGGCGACGCTCGCGGGCAAGGTCGGCGCTTTCTACACGGCTTTCATGAACGACGCCCGCCGTGAACGGCAGGGTGTGCGCCCGCTCCGTCCGGAGCTCCAGGCGATCCGCTCCAGCCGCACCCGCGCGCAGCTGGCCGCACTCATGGGTGGCTCGCTGGCAGGGTTTGGCGGCAGCCTGGTTGGCATCAGCATCGACGCCGACCTGAAGGATACGACGCACTACGCCGTCTATCTGACCCAGGCCGGACTCTCGCTGCCCGATCGGGATTACTACCTCAAGCCGGATTTTTCCAATGAACGGCTCCAGTTTCGTGACTACGCAGCTCGACTGCTGACGCTATGCGGCTGGCCCGCACCGCAGGCACACGCCACCGCCATCGTCGCGCTCGAGACCCGCATTGCGGAGGCCAGCTGGACCAAGGCGCAGCAACGCGACCTGCCGAAGATGTACAACCCCTACTCTCCGGCGGAACTGCAGTCCGTTCGCGCCAGGCTTCGACTGGGAGTCGTTGCTGCGGGGCGCCGGCCTGGCAGGCAAGCGGCGCGTGATCGTCGCGCGAACAAAGCGCGTTTCCGAAACTCGCGCAGATTTTCGCCGAACCAGCCGCTGGCCACCCTGCGGGCGTGGGCCGCATACCAGGCGGCGGATTCTGCCGCGCCCTACCTGAACGACAAATTTGCCGCGGCGCGCTTCGCATTTCGCGACCAGGTGCTGCTGGGCATCAAGGAGCGCGGCGCGCGCTGGAAGGAAGGCGTCAAGGCTGTAGCGGGCGGTGATTGCCTGGCGGGCGGCGCCTGCTTTGGCACGCTGAACTGGGCAGTCGGGCAACTTTACACCGCACGCTACTTCCCGACCGCCACCAGGGCGACCATCAACGCACTGGTCGCGGAAGTGATGGCCGCCTTTCGCAATCGCATCGAGCACCTCGAGTGGATGGGACCGCAGACGCGCGCCGAAGCGCTGCGCAAGCTGGACACCTATGTCGTCAAGGTCGGCTACCCCGACAAGCCCCGTGATTACACCGGCGTCGTGGTTCGCGACGACGACGTCACTGGCAATGTACGACGCGCCGCCGCCGCGGACTGGGCCTACAATGTGAACCGCAGCGACGGGCCGGTCGACACCAGTGACTGGTTCATGACCCCGCAGACCATGGACGCCTACAACGGTTCGCTGCGCGACATCGTGTTTCCGGCGGCCATCCTGCAGGCACCCTATTTCGACGTCGATGCCGATCCGGCCGTCAACTTCGGCAGCATCGGCGCCACCATCGGCCATGAGTTGACGCACGGCTTTGACGATGAAGGGCGCACGCTCGACGCCAGTGGCGCACTGCGTGACTGGTGGACCGCGGCGGATGCGGCCGCCTTCAAGGAGCGGGCCGCCACGCTGGGCGCGCAGTACGCCAGCTATGAACCGGTGGCCGGACTGCACATCAACCCGGAGCTGACCATGGGCGAGAATCTCGCCGACCTCGGCGGCGTCGCGATCGCGCTCGACGCGTACCACGCCTCGCTCCACGGCGCGGCAGCACCTGTCATCGATGGCCTGAGCGGCGACCAGCGCTTCTTTCGCGCCTATGCGCAGAGCTGGCGCGGCAAGGGGCGGGACGATTACATCCGCCAGCTGACCACCAGCGACCCACATTCCTTCCGCAAGTTCCGCGTCAATGGCGTGGTGCGCAACATCGACGGCTGGTACGAAGCCTTCAAAGTGCAGCCCGGCGACCAGCTGTACGTCGAGCCCGCGCAGCGCTCGCGCGTGTGGTGAAATTCGCCGCGCCCACTGCGGTTGCACTCACGACGCTGCACTCATTACGTATGGCCCGCCAGCCCCATCGCGCATACGATTAGTGTGGCGGCCAGCGGGCATCGAAGCGGAGTTTTTCCCATGACCAGGCGCATCGTTATTATCGACGGTCATCCGGACCCGGACCAGCTGCACTACGTACACGCACTGGCGGACGCCTATGAAGGCGGTGCCAGGGAAGCGGGCCACGAAGTGCGCCGGATCGCGCTTGCCGACCTGAAGTTTCCCTTGCTCCGCACCGCGAAGGATTTTCGGACGGGCTCGCCCTCGGCCGCGGTGCGCCGCTGCCAGGAGGATCTGGCCTGGGCGCAGCATTGGGTGATTCTCTATCCGCTGTGGCTGGGCTCGATGCCGGCGATGCTCAAGGGGTTTTTCGAGCAGGTGGCGCGGCCCGGCTTTGCCTTCGGTCCGGCACGCGGGCGCGGTCAGGCGCAGCGGCTGCTGAGCGGACGCTCGGCGCACGTGTTCGTGACCATGGGCATGCCCGGATTTTTCTATCGCTGGTATTACCGCGCCCACAGCCTCAAGAGCCTGGAGCGGAACATCCTCGCCTTCATCGGCATCGCACCGGTGCGCTCCACCGTGGTCGGCATGGTGGAGGGCGTCAGCGCGTCGCTCCGCAAGAAATGGCTGCAGAGCGTGCGCGCCTGCGGGGCGCGCGCCGCCTAAGGCGCGCCCAGCATGCGGTCGTGCTTGACGAAGAACTTGCGCGCCAACGCCGCCAGTTGACCCTCGCTGGGGTGATCGACGGTTTCCCAGCCGGCGATGCGCGGCGCCAGCGCCGCGCGGTGCTTGTCGACGTAGTGGCGGAAGTCGGCCTGCGCCTTGTGCGAACCGGTCACCAGCACTTCCTTGATGTCCGCCAGCGCATCGCAGACCTCGCCGAAGAATTCGTGTTCGGTGCGCACCTGGCTGCCGTGCTGCCGCGTATGGTGATTGTGGGCCTTGATTTTCTGCATCTGGGTCGAATCGGCTTCCAGGTGCAGCACCTGTGCATGTTGGTGATCGATCCAGAGCACCGCGTGCAATTTCGACATGGGAGTCACTCCCAATAAATTTCCTTAGCCGGCACGCTCGATTGTAGCCTACCAGCCGACGGCCGCACCGTCCTTGCGATGATCCGATCCGGCGCGGTAATAGCCGTCGATCGGCCGCGTCCCGGCTCCTTTGGGCTCGCCGAAATAGCCGGCGGTACGGGCGTAAACAGGATCGCCTGGTAGCCCCCCATGTCCTCGCCGTTACCCCGGGTGACTTGGTGTCCCTTGGCGGCCAGCTGCACCCCCACCAGATCGTACAGGTGCGACTCCAGCTCGCAGCGAATTGCTGTCCTGAAAATGCTGGAAGCGGGCCGCATCGCTGGCGAATTGCAGGTTGGCGCCCAGGTCGATCAGATCCACCAGCACCTGCATGTGCCCCTGCGCCTGCATGCTGCCGCCCATCAGCCCAAACGCCAGCAGTGGTTTGCCGTCCTTCATCACAAACGCCGGGATAATGGTGTGGAACGGCCGCTTGCGCGGCGCAATTGACGTTCGGGCTGCCCGGATCTAGCGAAAACAGTGCGCCGCGGTCCTGCAGCACGAAGCCATAGCCCGGCACCGTGATGCCGGAGCCCATGGAGTCGTACACGCTGTAGATGAGGGACACCATGTTGCCCCAGCGGTCGGCGGCCGTGACATAGACCGTCCCGCCCCGCTGCTGGGCCAGCGTGGTGGTCGAAGCGGCGCGGTCAGGATCGATGCGCGGGCACAGCGTCGAGGCGTACTGTTTCGAGATCAGCTTGTCGGTCGCGATGGATGCAAAGCGGGGATCGCCGTTGTAGCGATTCAGGTCGCCGAAGGCGAGCTTCTTGGTCTCCACCAGCAGGTGCCAGTACTCCGGCGAAGTGGGCCCCAGCTTCGCCAGATCGAAACCCAGCTTCGGCACGCAGGCCTCGAGAATATTCAGTTCCTCGAGCACTGCGAAGCCCTGCCCGTTCGGCGGCAGTTCGTAAACATCGAAGCCGTGATAGTTGGTGGTGAGCGGTGTGACCCACTCGGCGTGATAGTCCGCGAGATCCGCCGCGGTCATGGTGCCGCCGAGCGCGCTCGATTTGGCGATGATAGCCCGCGCGATCGCACCCTTGTAGAAGGCATCGCGTCCCTGCTGCCGCAACACGCGGAATGCGCGCGCGAGATCCGGGTTGCGGAACAGGCCGCCGGCTGCCGGCATGGTGCCACGCGGATAGTAGGTCTGGAGGGTAGCGGGATCGGCCTTGATCTGGGTGTTGTAGGTATAGGTAGTCGGCCATGTCCCGGGCGATGCGTTGCGACCACGGGAACCCCTGCTCCGCCAGCTCCTCCGCAGGCTGCAGCACTTTCCTGAAGTCCATCGTGCCAGCGCGCTTGAGCAGTTGATCCCAACCCTCAACCGCGCCCGGAACATCGACGGTGAGAATGCCAAAGTCCGGCATGCCGGTGGTCGCGTTGAAACCCTGCGACTTAAGGTGATCGACAGTGGCGCCCGTGGGCGCCCACCCGCTGGCGTTGATCCCGATGAGCTTGTGTTCCCTGGCGAGATAAACGATCGCGAACAGATCGCCGCCGATGCCCGCACTGTGGGGCTCGACGACATTGAGTACCGCCGCGGCAGCGACGGCAGCATCCACGGCGTTGCCGCCCGCCCTCAGGATCTGCAGGCCGGCCTGCGCAGCCAGCGGCTGGCTGGTACTCACCATGCCGTTGCGCGCCATGATTTCCGAACGGCTCTGCGACAGCCAGCCTTCGGCCCGCTCGCCGCGCACTGCACTGCAGGCCGGCGGAAGCTTCGCCGCAGACTGCGGCTCACAACTCGAGAGCGCGAGCGATGACTGTGCAAGAGCCAGTGCGGGCCAGAACAGCGATAGCAGGATTACCAGCACCGATCGCCGACTACAGAATGCGTTCATGTAATCCCTCGATTTGGTGGGCCCGGTAGGATTCGAACCTACAACCAAGGGATTATGAGTCCCCTGCACTAACCGTTGTGCTACAGGCCCATCGCGGCGGACCGGCCCAGTCTAGCAGGGCCGCGACGGCGGCGGTCAGGCGCTCGCGAGGAAGGCGTTGCAGCTGGCGTGCGCCGCCTCGGAGTGCGGAATCTTTACGCAGATCTGCTGCATGCGCTCGCGCAGGCCGACCAGCACTTCGTGGTGCGCACCCTTGGTGTCGGTGTTCCATTTGCGCAGTGCCAGATCGAGGCGTTCAAGGCGCATGCGGGCGCGGCGGTAGATGCGGCCGGGTCCGTCCAGCTCGCTGAGTACCTGGGCGGTGACGTTGCTGATCCTGGTCGCGTCGTCGGGCTGAAGCCGCAACAGGCCGGAGGCGTAGATCGCGCCCCACTGGAAGCGCGTCGCCGGGCCCTGCGCCTCCGCAAAACCTTCCGCATACCACTTCAGGGCCTCGCTCCTGCGACCCAGGCTTTCAGCCAGGTCACCCAGGTCGGCCTTGTAGTAATAGGGAGTGGCCGTCCTGGTCAGCTCGCCCTGCACCACTTTGTAGGCCAGCTCGTTCTGCCCGAGCACGTCGTAGATCGGCAGGACGGCATTGATGATGCCGGAACGCACATAGGGTATCTGGCGGTCGGCGAGCACGGCGGCCACGCGCGCGCTCGCGGCGCGGGCCACGCCGACCGGAATGGCGCCATTGATCGCCTTGATCGCCTCCAGCTTGGAGCCGACGGCGCCGAGCTGGTCGGCCTCCGCGTAATCGGGGAGCGCGGCGGCGGCATCCATCACCCTGCTGTAGCCCGCCAGCCAGGGCCGGGCCGCCTCACCGCGCGCCTTCACCACCCGGAAGAAATTTTCGTCAAGATACTGGAGCGCGTCAGACACGGCCAGGGCAGTGCGCTCGTTGGCCAGCACTGCACCCACCGTGGCGACGCGCGCGCGCAGTGCCGGGCTCGGCGGCTGCTCTGCCTTGAGCGCGTCGGCTTCGGCGCGCGAGGCGAAGCTGGCTGCGAAGATTCGCAGCCGTGCGCGCTCGATGCGCGCATCGGCGGGGCAGTATTCGGACGCCGCATCCAGGTGCAGCGCCAGAGCGGCGTTGGCCGCGGCGGTCGCGCCGCCTTCCAGTTCCCAGCTGTTGAAGGCGAGACGGCGGCATTGGCCCAGATTGAGCGAGCGCCCGGACGCGGCCTGGTCGAGCAGGACCTGCGCAGGCTGCACATCGGCCAGCGCGTTGTCGAGCACCGACGCGTATTGCCCAAGATCCATGCCGCCGGCGATGCGCATGAGTTCGCGCCGGTCGGCGTCGAGAACGACCACGGTCGGATAGCCGGACACATGGAATTCCTCGCCCCACTTCTGCGCGCCGGCATCATCGCCATCCAGATACACCGGGACGAACAGGCGACTCTTGGCGATGAAATCAGGTCGCGAAAAAACCGTGGACTTGAGCTGCTGGCACGGTGGGCACCAGATTGCGCCCCAGTACAGCAGGATCGGCTTGCGCGCACTCTTTGCCGCCGCAAATGCGCTGCTGACCTCGCCGCCAAACCAGTCGATGCCCGGAGCATCGGCGTGCCGACGCACGGAAGTCGCCTGCGCTGGCGCCAACGCCTGCTCCGGTTGGGCCACCGCGGGACCCTGCTTCGAGCAGGACTCGAGCACGAAGGCCACGGCGACCAGCGCCGTCGCGGCAAGCATTCTGAGCGACTGTTTCATGGGGCAAAGATAACGCCTCGGCTGGCGGCTGCCAATGACCGCCGCGCCATAATCACTTGCGTCGGCGTGCGCCGCGAGTTGGCGGCGCTGAAAGCGGATCTTCCGGCCAGTTGTGCCTGGGATAACGGCCGCGCATGTCCTTGCGGACCTCGCGGTAGCTCGTTTTCCAGAAGCCGGCCAGGTCGCGCGTGATCTGCACCGGACGCTGCGCCGGCGAGAGCAGCTTGAAAGTAATGGGTACTGTGCCAGCGCCGATTCGCGGCGTGAGCGGCGAGCCCGAAGACCTCCTGCAGGCGCACGGCGATGGCCGGTGCATTGTCATCGACATAATCGATGCGGATGCGTGAGCCCGAGGGCACCGCGATATCGCGCGGTGCGAGTTCATCGAGCGCGCGGCGCTGCGATCCCTCGAGCCGCGCGAGCAACGCCTCGGCCAGCGGCAAGTCGCGCGAGATGATCGCGGCGTGACATGCCCGCGAGCCACGGCGGCAACCAGTGTTCGAGCTCGTGCAGCAAGGCCGCGTCGTCGCTCGCCGGCCAGGGTCCGTACGGTGCGCGCTCCAGCTTGCGCACAAATTCCAGTCGTGACTGCAGGTTGCGCGTCGTCTCATCCCACGGCAGTGCGGCCAGCCCCAACTGGCTGAACCCCCGCCAGCATGGCCGCGGCCGCCCGCTCCGGCGGCACCGCCGGCAGCGGGCGATCTTCGATCAGGAGCGATCCGTAGCGGCGTGGTGCGATGCGCCAACACCGCGGCCGAACGGGCATCCCACTCGACTTCTTCGCTGGTAATGAACTGCGCACCGAACAGCTGCTCGAGTTCCCGCCGCTCCAGCGGTGCGGCCAGATCGATGCGCGCCTCGCGCGCGCGATCGTCGAGCTCGACCGCCACGATGAATTCCTGCGCGCCCAGTCCGGTGGCCGCAGGAAAGGCCGCGCCGCGGCCGTTGGCGAGCAGGTAGCGGCCGGAGCCTTCTGCGCGACGCCGCGCGATGCGGTCGGGAAAGGCCAGTGCCAGCAGCATGCCGGGCGATACCGGCGATGGCGGCGCGACGGCGGCGCGCTGCGGACCGGACGCCAGTTGCTGAATCTGCGCCGCGTTGCGCTGCACCCGTTGCCGGGCGGCGCGCTCGGCGCTCAGCGCTCCCGGGTCACCGCGCAGCATCTCCAGCCGCGTGCGGATGTCGGGATCACGCTGCGCGCCGCCACCTCGCAGCAGGTCGCGCTCCGACAGCAGCGCGGCGAGCTCGGCCGCCAGCGGCACAGCGCCATGGCCGCGCGCGGCCAGCGCCATGTGCGCGAGCCGTGGATGCAGCGGGAACGCCGCCATCTCGCGGCCAAGCGGTGTAATGGCGCCGCGGGCGTCTAGCGCATCGAGCCGCTGCAGGAGTTCACGGGCCTGCGCCAGCATCGGTGCGGGCGGCGCATCGAGCCAGGCGAGGCGCGCGGCGTCGGCGCTGCCCCACAGCGCCAGCTCGAGCGCCAGCGGCGCCAGATCCGCCTCGGTGATTTCCGGTGGCGTGAATGGCGCCAGGGTGGCGTGCGAACCTTCGCTCCACAGCCGGTAGCAGCGGCCAGGGGCGGTGCGGCCGGCGCGACCGGCGCGCTGATCCGCTGCGGCGCGGGAAATGCGCAGCACCTCCAGCCGGCTCATGCCGGTGACCGGATCAAAGCGCGAGCGGCGTGCCAGCCCCGCGTCGATGACCACGGTCACGCCGGGTATCGTCACGCTGGTCTCGGCGATATTGGTCGCGAGCACGACGCGGCGCAGACCCGTAGCGCTTTCGCTCAAGGCGGAATCCTGCTGCCGTGCTTCGAGCTCGCCGTACAACGGGAGCAATTGCAGGCGGGCGTCCGCGAGATCAGCCAGCTGCGTTTGTACCCGCATGATCTCGCCGGCGCCCGGCAGAAACACCAGCAGGTCGCCGCGCGTCTCATCGAGCACGCGACGCACGGTCTGGGCCACGAGGCGCTCGGGCGATTCCCTCCCGCCCGGAAGGAGCGGCGCACCGGCACCCACATAGTGAAGCGCCACCGGAAATGGCCGCCCCTGAACTTCGACCACCGGCGCGCCGCCCAGCAGCGTAGCGACGCGCGCGCCCTCGAGCGTCGCGGACATCACCAGCAGGCGAAAATCTGCCTCCAGCACGCGGCGCGCGTCGAGGCACAGCGCCAGACCCAGATCTGCCTGGAGACTGCGTTGGTGGAATTCATCGAAAATGACGCAGCCAACGCCGTCGAGTCCGGGGTCGCTGTGCAGCATGCGCGCCAGCACTCCCTCGGTGATCACCTCGATGCGCGTAGCGCGCGATACGCAGGTGTCGAGTCGCATGCGATAGCCCACGGTGGCGCCGACGGGCTCACCGCGCAGCCAGGCCATGCGCCGCGCGATCGCGCGCGCGGCCACGCGGCGTGGCTCGAGCAGCAGGATCCGGCGGCCGCGCAGCCACGGCTCCTCGAGCAGCGCGAGCGGCACCAGCGTGCTCTTGCCCGCGCCCGGGGGCGCTTGCAGCACGGCGTCGCGATGCGCTGCGAGCGCGGCGCGCAGGGACTGCGTCAGCGCCTGTCCGGCGGACGCCGTGTCGCTCACGGTGCCGGGTGCGCTGCGGGCGGACTGAGGTCGGCACCCGCCAGGACGGCGTCGGCCAGCGCGGCGTAATCGCCGCTGAAATGATGTCCGGTGCCGATCTCGCGCGCGTGCATGGTCAGGCCGGCCAGCTCGGCGCAGGGATCGTGCTTCTCGCCCGCACCGTACAGGCAGGTCAGCGCCACTCCCTTCAGTTTTTCGATTTCCGGGCGCACCGGCCGCTCGCCGATGCTCGAGCCCGGCAGCCAGCCGGCGACCCGAATCTCGAAGCTGGTATTCACCTCGAGGCCCAGCAGGC
Source organism: uncultured Gammaproteobacteria bacterium (assembly GCA_963811485.1). Lineage (GTDB taxonomy): Bacteria > Pseudomonadota > Gammaproteobacteria > Steroidobacterales > Steroidobacteraceae > FEN-1191. The sequence goes on along the minus strand of CAWERO010000002.1, from coordinate 601,550 downwards.
CGACGCCAACGATGCGGGCGCGCAGCTCCGGACTCAGGCGATTGACGATGAACGGCAGCACGTTGGCGCCGAAGGAATAACCCACCAGCAGCACGCGCTCGCGCTTCCAGGCCGCCAGGTAATGTTGAATGACTCGGGCCAGGTCGCGCGCCGACTCCTCTGGCGTGCGTTCGCGCCAGTAATACTTGAGCGTCGACCACCCCACCACCGGCAGACCGCGCGCCGCCAGTTCTGCGCCGAGCCCCTTGTCGAGACCGGCCCAGCCGCCGTCGCCACTCAGCAGGATGGCGAAGGGCTGGTCCATCGTGCCTTGCGGCGCCGGAATCTCGATCAGGGGCAGATCGCCGACCTCGGTGCGAACTTCGGCTGTTGCGGACGGCTCGGGCGCCAGCTCATCAAACTGCTGCTGGTATTGACTGAGCCAGCGCCTTTCATTGCCAAAACCGTGTCCCACTTTATCCAGCCGCACCACCTGCGCACCGCCCACCTTGGCGGCGTAGGCATCCACGGCCGCGGCCGGGCAGGTCTGGTCCGACCTGGCCCTGGAAGGCGATCCAGCGATCCTTGAGATGCGGGGCGGGATCGAAGACCCAGGCGCCCTTCTCGCCGGGCTGGTAGCTGAGCTGGCTTTCCGGACCCGGACACAGGGGTGTGCCGCCGAATTTCTGATCGGGGCAGAAGCCGAGGCTCACCGCACCGCCGAAGGTCCCGGGGGGAGATTGCACCAGCGTCGCATAGGCGACGGTGGCGCCGGAGGAATATCCATACAGCAGCGGCACCAGATATTCCGTCAGGCCCAGTTCGCGCTGCACGCGATGCGCGAGTGCCTCGAAGTCCGCCGCCAGGTAGCGGCAGGCACTGCGATGCGCGGCGATATCGGCCAGGTAGCGCCGCACATCCAGACCCACCACGACGGCGTTGCGCTCCACCAGGTGACGCGCCATGCTGATCACACCCAGATGCCAGCCGCCATCGCCCGATAAAAACAGCACCACCGCGCGGGGTTTGCCCGCGGGCGTGTAGAGCGTGATGTCGCCAAATGGCGCGCCGTAATTCAGCACCCGCTCCGCACATGGCCCGGCAGCCGGGTACAGCGCGATCAGCACCAGCATGAGTTTCAGGGATTTCATTTCGCAAACAGCTCCCGCAATCCGCCCGAGACCAGCTTCGACACATCCAGCAGTACGCGCGGCAGCACCAGACCGCCCGGCGACGCCAGGTACTTGGACTCCCACTGCGGATAGAACTTCGCCTTGTAGCGCCGCAGGCCGTCGAAATTGTAGAAATGCTCGCCGTGGCGGAACACGAAGTTGCCGACGCGGTGCCAGGCGGGCGCCAGCGGATGCTGCTCGAGCCCGGCGAGCGGCGCCATGCCCAGATTCAGCCACTGGAAGCCCTGGGCGCGGGCCCACAGCATCAGTTCCACGAACAGGAAATCCATGGCGCCGCGCGGCGCGTCCGGGCCGAAGCGCATGAGATCGATCGAGAGCTCGTCGCCATCGCCCGCGGCCCAGAGCGTGGCGAAGGCCACCGGATCGCCCTCGCAGCGCACCAGCGCCACCGGAAAATTGCGCACATATTCCTGGGAAAAGGCGCCGATGGAAAAACTCTTTTCGGCGACGGCCTTGTCTTCGAGCCAGTTGTCGGAGATCGCCTGAAGGCGCGGCAGGAACGCTTCAAGACGGGCCGGCGCGATGACCTCGAAAGTGGCGCCGTCGCGTTCGGCGCGGCGCCGCTGCGTGCGCAGCTCGGCGCGCGCGCTGCCTTCGAGCGAGAAGTCGGCGAGCGGCACCCGCGCCTCCTCGCCCAGCTTGAGCGCGGCGAGCCCGAGATCGACGTACAGCGGCAGCCGCTCGCCGCTCACCTGGTAGAACACGGTCCAGCCGCCGTGCCGGTCGGAGAGTTCACGGAAGTGCCACACCAGCTCTTCGTGGCTCTCGCGCCGCCCCACCGGATCGCCGAGTGCAATCCAGCTGCGTCCGCTCACCTGGTACATGAGGAAGGCGTCGCGCGCCTCGCTGAACAGCACCCGCTTGTCGCCCATGAGCACCGCATTGGCGAGCGCCTGGTCCGCCTGCGCCGAGCAGGTCGCGCGCGCGCTGCAGATCGGCGTACGACGCCCGGCCCGGCTCCGGTCGCGAGGGCTGCAGCAGGTTCATCGCCAGGAACACGGCCGCCAGCAGCACCACGGTGAGCGAAGCGCGCAGCATGCGCGGCGCGTCGCCCTTGAGCGCGAAGGTCCACCACAGTGAGTGTGAATACTCGACGTGACGGTGGGCGAAAAACCCGACCCACACGGCGGTGAAGATCACGATGACCAGGCTCGCGATCCACACCGGCGTGAAGCGCTCCGCCATGATCGCGGCCGGACGATAGAAGGCGCGGCGGCCGAGCCAGAGGATGCCGAGCACCACCGCCAGCACGATCGACCTGTTCGACCTCCAGTCCCTTGAGGAGCGAAGCGACGATGCCGGCGGCCAGCAGCCAGATCGTGAGCTGGTAGGCCGCCGCCAGGCGCCGGAACAACGCCCGCGCCAACACCAGCAAAGCCAGGCCGATGACGCTGCCGGCCAGGTGCGAGATCTCCAGCACTGCCAGCGGCAAGGCTCGCCACAACAGCGAGATGCGCGAATCAATGGCCGGCGTGGCCCCGGAGACCAGCAGCAGAAAACCGGCGAGGAACACCAGTGCGCCGCTCACCTGCGGCACGACCGGCGTTACGTAGACACCGACCAGCTGCTCGAGTCGCGAGAGCCGCGGCCGGATCGCGAGGATCTGCTGACCGCCGAACATGAGCGCCGCCACGCACAGCGGCAGCGCGTAGTACACCGCCCGCCAGGCCAGCAGCGCGCCGGCCAGCTGCACCGGCGGCACGCCGGGCAGCGCCAGCACGATCACCGATTCGAACACACCCAGGCCCCCGGGCACGTGGCTGATCACGCCGGCGGTGATCGCAACGGCGTAGACGCCCACGAACAGCGGCAATGTGACCGGCGCGTCGGCGGGCAACAGGAACCACAACACCGCCGCCGAACAAGACAGGTCGACCACCGCCAGCAGGATCTGCGGCAGAGCCACCCCGGGCCTCGGCGCACGCAGCGCCCAGCCGCTGACCTCGATCGCCGCCGGTTGCAGCAGCGACCAAAGCGCGTAGCGCGCCACCGCGGCGAGCAGTACCACGCCGACGAGGCCCACGAACGGCACCGGCAGATGGAGCGCGGCCGCCCCCGCCGCCGGTGCGGCGAGAAAGGCGCCGCCGGCGAGCACCGCGAGCCCGATCGCAGTCGTCACGCTGCAGAACACCGCCACAGCGGCCACGTCGGCAGCGCTCAGACCAGAGCTGGCGTAGAGCCGGTAGCGCACCGCTGCGCCGGTGAAGCTGGCGACGCCCAGGTTGTGGCCGAAGGCGTAGGCGATGAAGGCCGTGAACGCCGCGCGCGCATAGGGCAGGGGCTTGTCGATGTAGCGCAGCGCCAGCACGTCGTAGATAGCTCAGCAGCCAGTAGCTCAGGATCGTGAACAGCACCGCGCGCGTGACGGTGGCGGCCGGGGTCGCGCGGAGCGCGGCCAGGATGTTCGGCAGGCGAATCTGCATCAGTTCGCGGTGGATCACCCACACGACCAGGGCGAACACCAGCACCGTAAACGCCGGCAGCAGCCAGCGTCGCCAGAATTCACGCAGGCCGATGGCGTTCAAACGGCTCACCGATCCGGCGGCGTCCGCCGCCACAGCGCCAGCGCGGCCACGCACCAGCCGGCGATCAGGCACAGGCCGCCGATCGGGGTCAGCACGCCCAGCAGGCGCGGCGCCCCGCACAGCAACAGATAGAGGCTTCCGGAAAACAACAGCACGCCGGCAAGCAGCAAGTCAGCGGCAATGCGCAGCGCCCGGCTGCCGTTGCGCGCAGCCAACGTTCCGAGTACCAGCAGGCCCAGCGCGTGCACCAGCTGATAGAGCACGGCGCTCTGCAGCACTGCGTAACGATCCGGCGCCAGGCGAACTCGCAGCGCGTGCGCGCCGAACGCACCGATCACGGTCGCGATCGCCATCAACAGCGCGCCCGCCGCCAGCGCCCGCCGGCCGGACGAGGGCGACGCCGGCAGCTCGCTCATGCGCGGCCCTTGCGTTTCCCGGCCACCGTGCCGGCGCGCGGACCGCGCGGCGTGCGCGGCAGCCCCGTGTGCTGCGTGCGGATCGACTGCCCACGCGCGCTCGCCGCGCGCTGTCCCTCGCGCGCCAGGCCGGTGCCCGGCGGTTGCCATGAAGGAATGAGCTGCTGCTTGCCCGGTCCGATCAGATCGGCGCGTCCCATACGGCGCAGCGCCTCGCGCAGCAGCGGCCAGTTGTTCGCGTCGTGGTAGCGCAGGAACGCCTTATGGAGCCGGCGCACGCGCAGCCCCTTCGGCACCGTGACGGTGGCGCTGGCGCGGGTCACGCGCCGCAGCGGATTCCTGCCGGTGTGATACATCGCGGTCGCCGTCGCCATGGGCGAGGGCAGGAAGGCCTGCACCTGGTCAGCGCGGAAGCCATTGCGCTTGAGCCAGAGCGCCAGCTCGAGCATGTCCTCGTCGGTGGTGCCCGGGTGCGCCGCAATGAAATAAGGAATGAGGTACTGCTCTTTCCCCGCTTCCTTCGAGTACTTGTCGAACAGCTCCTTGAAGCGGTAATAGCTGCCGACACCGGGTTTCATCATCATCGCCAGCGGGCCCTCGCGCACGTGCTCGGGCGCGATCTTCAGATAGCCGCCGACATGGTGCTGCGCCAGTTCGCGCACGTACTCGGGCGACTCGATCGCCAGGTCGTAGCGCACCCCCGAGGCGATCAGCACTTTCTTCACGCCGGGCAACTCGCGGGCGCGGCGATAGAGACCGAGCAACGCGCTGTGATCGGTATTCAGGTTCGGACAGACGCCGGGAAACACGCAGGACGGACGGCGGCAGGCGCTTTCGATCTCGGGACTCTTGCACGCCAGGCGATACATGTTGGCGGTCGGGCCGCCGAGATCGGAAATGACGCCGGTGAAACCCGGCACCACATCGCGGATCTTCTCGATCTCGCGAATCACGGAATCCTCCGAACGGTTCTGGATAATGCGGCCTTCATGTTCGGTGATCGAACAGAATGTGCAACCACCAAAACAACCGCGCTGAATGGCCACCGAGAATCGGATCATCTTGTAGGCGGGGATATTCGCCGCACCATAGGCCGGATGCGGCCGGCGCTGGTAGGGCAGCTCGTAGATCCAGTCCATCTCCGCCATGGCGAGCGGAATCGGCGGCGGATTCAGCCAGACATCGGTATCGCCGTGGCGCTGCACCAGCGCGCGCGCGTTGCCGGGGTTCGATTCCAGGTGCAGGATGCGCGAAGCGTGTGCGTACAGCACCGGATCGTCGGCGACCTGCTCGAAGGACGGCAGGCGGATTACGCTGCGCTCGCGATCCACACTGCGCACGCGGCGCACGAACCGCACGATTTGCTCAGCGCCTGGCGGCGCGGGTTCAACGCGGTCAACCGGACCAGAGTCCGATTGACCGCGGGCCTCAAGAGCATAGGGATCAATCGGCGGATTCAGCGGCCCCGGTGTGTCCAGGTGGGTCGAATCAATCTCGATCCAGCCCGCGGCGGCACCGCGGCGCGCATAGGCGGTGCCGCGGATATCGGTGAGTGAACTTATCGCCGCGCCCGCGTCGAGCCGCCGCGCGATCTCCATGATCTGGCGCTCGGCATTGCCGAACACCAGCAGGTCGGCCTTGGCATCGAGCAGGATCGAGCGCCGCACTTTCTCCGACCAGTAGTCGAAGTGCGCGATGCGGCGGAGCGAGGCCTCGATGCTGCCGATGACCAGCGGTGCGTCCTTGTAGGCCTCGCGCACGCGCTGCGCGTAGACGATCACCGAACGATCGGGCCGCAGTCCGCCCTTCCCTTCCGGCGTGTAGGCATCATCGCTCCGCACCCGCCGGTCGGCGGTATAGCGATTGACCATCGAATCCATGTTGCCGGCGGTGACGCCGAAAAACAGCCGCGGCCGGCCCAGCGCGCGAAACGGCTCGGCGCTGTGCCAGTCCGGCTGGGCGATGATGCCGACGCGGTACCCCTGCGCCTCGAGCACGCGTCCGATCACCGCCATGCCGAAACTCGGGTGATCGACGTAGGCGTCACCGGTAACGATGATGACGTCGCACTCGGCCCAGCCGAGCCGCTCCATCTCGGTGCGCGACCTGGGCAGGAAGGGCGCCGGCGGGTGGCCTCTGGCGGCGGCCGGCAGGAGCCAGGACTGAAGTTGCGGAGCGGCAAGCATGCAGGGATTATAGGCGCGCGGGCGAAATCACAGGGACTGACTCATGAAAATCACGGGCGGGTGCCTCTGCGGGGCGGTACGTTTTGAAAGCACGGCAGCACCGCTCATCACGCGGGTGTGCTGGTGCCGGCTCTGCCAGTACCTGGGCGCGGGGAGTGGTACCGTAAATGTCTGCTTCAAGACCGAATCGTTCACGATCCGTGGCCTGACCGCGGACTACTCAAACGTCGCCGACAGCGGCAATGTCATGCATCGCAAGTTCTGTCCAGGCTGCGGCACGCCGCTGTTCAGCGCGGCGGAGTCACGGCCACACCTGATCTTCGCGCGCGCGGGGACGCCTGGACGATCCCGAAATCGCGCGGCCCGCCATGACCATCTGGACGTCGGCGGCCCCGAGCTGGGCCTGCACGGCCGGGGACTTGCCGCGCTTCGAACGGCAGGCTCCGCCCCTATAAGGCGGCCAGCACGGCAGCAAAGCGCGCCGCCGCGCCCGCCGCATGGCCAAGGAACAGCGATGGTTCGGCGAGTTCCAGTTCCAGCACGCATGGCGACCCATCGCCGCCGCGCACCAGGTCGATGCGGGCGTAGCCCAGAGTCTCGAATGGCAGCGCCCGCAGCACGCGCGCACCCAGTTCGAGTTCATCGGCGCCGGGGGTGCGCGCCGTGATCTGCTCGGGCGCAAACAGCGCCCGGGTCGGCGCCGACCCGCGCTGCAGCAGCGGTCCCTTGCGGATCGCATGACTGAATTCACCGCCAAAATAAACCAGTGCGGTCTCACCCTGGTCGTCGACACGATCCAGGTACGGTTGTATCAGCACGCTGCGCCGCACGGCCAGCAGGCGCGACAGGTGTGCCGTCATGGCCGGCAGTTCATGACGCGCGTGGCGCTGCGCATCGCGTGAACCCGAGCCCACCACGGGCTTGATCACGACGTCGGCGGCGGCGTGCCCCAGCAGGAATTTTCCGCACGGCCGAGGCCGGGTCATCCCCAGGTTCGACGAAAAAGGTCGGCACGATGGCCACACCGGCAGCACGGAGTTCGGCCAGGTAATGCTTGTCCAGGTTCCAGCGGACCACGGCCGGCGGATTGAGGACGCGGGTAACGGTTGCGGCCCGGTCGAGCCAGGCCAGGAATTCCGGCAGGCGCGCGGAATAGTCCCAGGTCGAGCGCAGCAGTGTCGTGTGATAGCCCGACCAATCGACGCCGGCGTCATCCCATTCGACCACTTCCGCCCGCAGGCGCCGCTCGGTCAGGGCCGCCAGGAGCGGCGGCAAGTCGTCGTCGAGATCGCGCGCGGCGCGCGCGGTCACCAGGGCAATGGAACGGGCGCTGTCGGGAGCTCGCGGCATCGAAATACTTCCTCGTGGCCGAGCGCCATTCTACGAAACAACGGCTAAAATGCGGCAATGAATGAGCGCGCCACCGAGGCCATCGTCGTCCGTGGCGCCTGCCAGAACAATCTTCGCAACCTCGATCTCGAAATACCGCACGGCCAATTGACCGTGGTCACCGGCGTGTCGGGCTCCGGCAAATCGTCGCTGGTATTCGATACGCTGTACGCCGAGGGCCAGCGGCGCTACGTCGAGACCTTTTCGCCATACGCGCGCCAGTTCCTCGATCGCTGCGACAAACCGCGGGTCGGGCGCATCGAGGGCATTCCGCCGGCGATTGCCATCGATCAGGTCAACCCGGTGCGCACCTCGCGCTCCACCGTGGGGACGATGACCGAAATCAACGATCACCTGAAACTCCTTTACGCCCGCGCGGCGCTCCTGCATTGCCGCCAATGCGGTCAACCGGTGCGGCGCGACAGCGCCGCGAGCATTGCCGCGAGCGTGCAGCAGGACGCCGCGGCCGCGGGCAACCCACGGTTGCTGGTGTGCTTTCCGGTCGCCATACCTGCGCGCATGTCGGTGGCCGAGGTCCGCGCCGAGCTCGAACGCCAGGGTTATGCCCGCGTGCATCGCCAGAGCGCGCAGCAGCTGGAAATCATCCAGGACCGGTTGCGCGCCGGCGCCGACAACGCCGCACGGCTCGACGAAGCACTGGAAGCGGCGCTCCGGGCCGGCCATGGACGGATCAGCGTGCACGCGCTCGATGAGGACGGGGCCGTGAGCGGCAGCTGGCGCTACTCCTCCGACCTGCATTGCGCCGACTGCGACCTGGGCTATCAGGACGCAGTGCCCGCGCTGTTCTCCTTTAATTCCGCCATCGGCGCCTGCGAGCAGTGCCGCGGCTTCGGCCGCGTGATCGGCATCGACTACGCGCTGGTGATTCCGGATCAGGCCAGGACGCTGGCAGCGGGCGCGATCCGCCCATGGCAGACGCCTTCGTTCAAGGAATGCCAGGACGATCTCGTGCGTCATGCGCGGCGCCGGGGCGTTGCGCTCGATGTGCCCTGGCGCGAACTGCCCGCGGCCGACCGCGACTGGGTGCTGGAAGGCGAAGGCCCCTGGACCAGGAAGACCTGGTACGGACTGAAGCGCTTCTTCGCCTGGCTGGAGACCAGGGCCTACAAGATGCACATCCGCGTGCTGCTGTCGAAGTACCGCTCCTACACGCCCTGCACGCTCTGCAACGGCGCGCGGCTCAAGCCCGATGCGCTGCTGTGGCGGCTCGGCACGCATGGTGGCGCGCGCGGCACCAGCATCCACGCACTCGTGTGCATGCCGGTGAGTGACTGCCGCGAGTTCATGCAGGCGCTGCAGCTGCCCGCGCCGCTCGATCAGGCCGCGGAATTGGTGCTGGCGGAGCTGCGCGCACGGCTCGGATACCTGTGCGAGGTAGGTCTCGGCTACCTGACGCTCGATCGCCAGTCACGCACGCTGTCCGGCGGCGAGGTCCAGCGCATCAACCTCACGACCGCGCTCGGCACCTCGCTCGTCAACACGTTGTTCGTACTCGACGAACCCTCAATCGGACTGCACGCCCGCGACATGGGGCGCGTCATTTCCGTCATGCGCCGGCTGCGCGACGCCGGCAACACGCTGCTGGTGGTCGAGCATGATCCGCAGATCATGTACGCGGCGGATCGCCTGCTGGATCTTGGGCCGGGCGCAGGCGAGCATGGCGGACGGATCGTCAGCTACGGCACCCCGGCCGAAGTGTCCGCAGACAGCAGGTCGCTGACCGGCGCCTGGCTCGCCGGGCGCAAGCGGCTGCCACAGCCCCGCCACGCCCAGGCCGTAAGCGACGGCGCCGCGCGCTACGACGCCGGTGGCGCGATTGAACTGATCGGCGTGTGTGCGCACAACCTGAAACGCATCGACGTACGCATTCCGCTGCGGGCGCTGGTGTGCCTGACCGGTGTGTCGGGATCGGGCAAGTCGACACTGGTCGAACAGGTGCTGTACCCGGCACTGCAGAAAGCCAGGGGCAAGGCCGGCGACGCGCCACTCGAGCATCGGGAACTGCGCGGCGCAGACCTGATCGAGTCCGCCGTGCTGATCGATCAGAAGCCCATCGGCCGCACCACGCGCTCCAACCCCGTGAGCTACGTGGGTGCCTTCGAGGCGATCCGCGCGCTGTTCGCAGCCAGCCCCGACGCGAAGCTACGGCGCTACACCGCCGGCACCTTCAGCTTCAACAGCGGCAACGGCCGCTGCCCGGCCTGCAGCGGCAATGGCTTCGAGCACGTCGAGATGCAGTTCCTGGCCGATGTCTACCTGCGCTGCGGGGTATGCAACGGCAGCCGCTATCGCGCCGAAACGCTCCAGGTTCGTCTCCAGGGCGCTGCTCATCAGCATGCCGACATCGCCACAGTGCTCAATTTCACGGTGACCGAGGCGCTGGCATTCTTTGCCGCAGCGCCGCGCGTACTCGCCCGCTTGCAGCCGCTCGCCGACGTCGGCCTCGATTACCTGCGCCTCGGCCAGCCGGTACCGACGCTGTCGGGCGGTGAAGCGCAGCGCCTGAAGCTTGCCGGGTATCTCGCCGAAGCGGCCGTGACCGCGCGGCGTGGCGCGGGCGGCAAGCTGCTGCTGTTCGACGAGCCGACCACCGGACTGCATTTCGAAGACGTCGCGCGGCTCCTGCGCGCCTTTGCACTGCTGCTGGAGGCTGGCCACTCGCTGCTGGTGATCGAACACAATCTCGAAGTGATCGGCGCCGCGGACTGGATTATCGACCTGGGTCCGGAGGGCGGAGCGGCCGGAGGGCAGCTCGTCGCCTGCGGGCCGCCGGCGGCCATCATGTGCGCGCCAGGGTCGCACACCGGCGCAGCGCTGCGCGCGCAACGGGACCGGCTTGGCAGCGCGATCGTGGCACCGGCCGTGGGGACCGCGCCGGCCCGGCAGCCGCGCCCCGCGCGCGCAGCGCAGATCAGCGTGCGCGGCGCGCGTGAACACAATCTGCGCAACCTCGACGTCGACATTCCGCGCGAGCGCTTCACCGTCATCACGGGTGTGTCGGGTTCCGGCAAGTCGACGCTGGCCTTCGACATCCTGTTTCATGAGGGCCAGCGGCGCTATCTGGAGTCCCTGAACGCCTTCGCCCGGCAATTCGTGCAGCCGGCGGCACGCCCCGACGTCGACGCCATCGCCGGTCTGCCGCCCACCGTGGCCATTGAGCAACGCGCCAGCCGGGGCGGACTCAAGAGCACCGTGGCGACGCTCACGGAGATCTACCATTTTCTCCGGCTGCTGTATGTGCGGCTCGCGCTGCAGTACTGCCCGGACTGCAACCTGCCCATCGCGCCGCAGAGCCCGGAACAGATCGCCGCACAGCTGGAGCGAGGGCAGCGTGGCCGGCATCTGCAACTGCTGGCGCCGCTGGTTGCGCAGCGCAAGGGAATCTACACCGACCTGGCGCGCTGGGCCGCGGCACGCGGCGCTGCACAGCTGCGGGTCGACGGTCAGTTCGTGCCAACCGAACCGTTTCCGCGCCTCAAGCGTTTTGTCGAACACACTATCGAAATGCCGGTCGCCGCGCTCCGCATCGGCGCGCGCACGTCGGCCGAGCTGCGCGCCGCGGTGGGCGCGGCGCTGGCAGCCGGAAATGGCGTCCTGCACGTGCTCGATGAGCGGGGCCGCGTCACGATACATTCGACCCGCCGGGCCTGCCCCGGTTGTGGCCGCGGCTTTACCGAACCGGACCCGCGCGCGCTGTCCTTCAATTCGCCGCAGGGATGGTGCAGGGAGTGCCACGGCACCGGCCTGGCGCTGGGCGACTTCTCCGCCGAGCAGACCGGCGAGGAAACCCAATGGCTGGAGACGGACGGGCGTGCTGCACCTCCCTGCCCCGCCTGCCAGGGCGCTCGGCTCAATCCGCTCGCGCGGCACCTGCGGCTCGGCGGCCTCGCCATCAGCGAGCTGACCGCCTTGAATGTGGACGCGCTCGGGAAATTCTGCGCCCGGCTCCGCCTGGACGCGCGCGGCAAGGCCATCGCGCTCGACGCCATGGCGGAGATCCGCAGCCGGCTGCAGTTCCTGGCACGTGTCGGCCTCGGCTACCTTTCGCTCGATCGCGCGGCGCCCACGCTGTCCGGAGGCGAGGCGCAACGCATCCGCCTGGCGGCACAGCTCGGCTCCAACCTGCAGGGAGTGTGCTACATACTCGACGAACCGACGATCGGCCTGCATCCGCGCGACAACGCCGTGCTGCTCAAGGCGCTCGACGCCCTGGCTGGCGCCCGCAACACGCTGATCGTGGTCGAGCATGACGAGGACACCATCCGGCATGCCGATCACATCATCGACCTCGGCCCCGGTGCGGGGGTGCGCGGCGGTGAAGTCATCGCCACGGGGACGGCAGAAGAATTGCGCCGCAATCCCCGCTCGGTCACCGGCCGGCTGCTATCCGAGCCGCTGCGGCACGCACCTGCGCCGCGCCGGCCGGTCACCAAAGCCACCGCCGCGCTGCAGCTCAGCGGCATTAACCTGCACAACCTGCGATCACTCGCGGTGCGGATACCGCTCGGACGGCTGGTGGTGATTACCGGCGTGTCGGGTTCGGGCAAGTCAACTCTGGCGCGCGATGTGCTGTATGCGCGGCTCCGTGCCTCGCTGAGCGCGCCGCCGCGCGGCGCGCAGGCCGTCCCGGTCGCAGCACTGCGCGGAGCGGAAAGCGTGACCCGCGTGCTCGAAGTCGACCAGGCGCCGATCGGCCGCACGCCGCGTTCCTGTCCGGCGACCTACGTCGGCTTCTGGGATGACATCCGCCGCATCTATGCGGGGAGCGACGAGGCGCGCATGCGCGGCTACACCGCCAGCCGCTTCTCCTTCAACACGGCGGGCGGGCGCTGCGCTGACTGCGACGGCCAGGGCCAGCGCACCATCGAAATGAGCTTTCTGCCCGATGTAAAGGTGCAGTGCGAGCGCTGCGGTGGACAACGCTTCGATGCGCAGACGCTCGCAGCGCGCTGGCGCGGCCGCTCGGTCGCCGAGGTGCTGGCGATGAACGTCGAGGAGGCGGCGGATTTTTTCCAGGCGCACAGCCGCGTGCACCGGCCGCTCGCGTTGCTGCGCGACGTGGGCCTCGGTTACCTGACGCTGGGCCAGCCCAGCCCGACGCTGTCAGGGGGCGAGGCGCAACGCATCAAGCTGGTCACCGAACTGGCGCGGCTGGCCGCGTATAAGCCCGGTCGCCGCGCCGCGGCGCACACGCTCTACGTGCTCGATGAACCCACCGTGGGGCTGCACATGGCGGATGTCGAGCGGCTGAGCGCTGTACTGCACCGGCTGGTGGACGCGGGCAATTCGGTGGTAATGGTCGAGCACAACCTGGACCTGTGCGCCGAGGCCGATTGGATCATCGACATGGGCCCCGAGGCGGGCGCGCGCGGCGGCCGCGTCGTCGCGCAGGGGACGCCGGCGCAGATTGCCGCGCGCCACGCGCGCTCGCATACTGGCGCGGCGCTGGCGCCGTTCCTGCGCGAGCGCGCTGCGTAGCGAGGTCACCAATGGGTCACGGACTGCTGTGCTGGAAGTGTGGCGCGGATCTTGCCGCGCTCACCCTGCCGCTGTCGCGCCGCGATGAGTGCGCGCGCTGCCGCGCCGAGCTGCACGTGTGCCGCATGTGCGTTGAATACGATACGCGCGTCGCCAAGCATTGCCGCGAGCCAATTGCGGAAGAGGTTGCCGACAAGCAGCACGCCAATTTCTGCGACTACTTCCGGCCGCAGCCCAATGCCTGGGTGCCGCCCGATACGGCGGCAGTGGACAGCGCGCGCACTGAACTCGAACGCCTGTTCGGCAAACGCTAGCGGGTGCGGGCCGTTCAGCCGTTGCCGAGCCGGTCGGCGAGGCGGTTGATCAGGCGGCCAAAGCGTGAGCCACCTGGTGTCGGCGTCTTCCGATCGCGCTGTGAGGCATCGTTGAGCAACTCGCCCCGCCCGTTGTCCACCTGCAGCTCACCGGCGCCCAGGACTTCCAGGGTTTCCTCGAGCGAAAGGGGGCGGGCGTGCGTCGGCCGCCTGCTCAGCTGCTTCGTGCCTGGCGAACCGCGGAGCTTGGCGCGCTTGCCGGGGGTAGCGCGGCTCGAGATGCCAACTGCCGCCATTGCGGCGCGCACGGCCGGTGTCATGGCCCCAGCCGCCGGTCTCAGGCAGGCGCAACGCGGGACGGCTGCCGCTGGTCGCGGTGTCGGTCGGCACGTCCTCGATGAAATTGAGTTCGGGCCCGCTGCGCGTCGCCGTGGAAATCGCCGGCAGCGGCCTGGCGGTCGCCGCACCGGCGCGGCTGCGCTCGCGCTCCGTGACCGGGACCACCGAGACCGAAGTGAATTCGGAGCGCACATACTGTGCGACCTGCTTGGCCGAGACCGCATCGGTGAAGAACCCCAGCCGCAGGCCATACCAACGGCGACCGTCGCGATTGCCTTCGGCGCCGTACAGCGTGTAGGCGCTGAAGATGGCCAGTTGCGGCACCGCGTTCATGTTGATGGCCTGCACCGACCACAGCAGTTGCACGGCAAACAACGCCGGCTCAGTCCGCGGCGGCGGCGCCGCCACTTGTCTGCGGTGCAATGCCGGCCGCAGCGCCGGAGGCGGGGCAGCATGCACGGTCGCGACTGGACTTGCGACCGGCGCACGTGGCGCCACCCTCGCGGCCGGCGCGGGTCGCCGGGATTCGAGCAGGCGCAGCACCTCAGCGGCATCGAGCGCAGGTACAGCGGCCGCGGGCGCTGGCTGCAGGGCTGGTGCTGGCGCTGGGGCCGCGGTCCGGGTCGGGGCCGCATCTGCGAGCGAATTAATGGTCGCGCGTACCTGGCTCAGCGAGTGGGCCGCGCCGTGGTGGGCGACCTCCACCGCCGGCAGCTCGGCCGGCGGGGCACGCGGCCGATCGGGGACCAGCTCGAGCTTCAGGGTCGCCGGGACAGGCACTGCGGCCGCCGGCGCCGCTGCTGGCGCAGAAACCGGAGCGGGAGCCGCCGCGACCGCGGGCAGCGCGGCCTGAGCAGCGGCTTGCGGGACCGCGGCACGATCCCGCAATTTAATGCCCGGCGCCACGCCCGCCCAGGCAGCCGGGTACACGTCGCGGACCAGGTCGAGAATGTTTTCAGCTTCAACCTGGCTGTCGAAATAACCCATGTGCAGGCGGAAGCGTTCGCGCCCTTCTTCGAGGCGCCGCGAGACGAAGAAGGTGAAGCGCTTCAGGCCGGCGTGGCTCGGCTGCACCAAGCCGACCGGCGTGGTGGAAGCGCACAGGTTGATGACAAAGCGGGGGCTGGCAGCGGCCGGCGGCAACGGATTGCCGCTGCTGGACGGAAGATTGCCGATCGAACTGCTGGCCTGCTGCATGCAATGATCCCCGCTGTCGCTGAATATTCCAAACCTGCGACCGGCCTTGCGGGGGAAGACACGCCGAAACTGCATCTCGGGTGGCAACCCCGCTATCCCCGCTGTAACGGGGGACCGGAGGCTTTGCGTCCCTGTCTCACAACAGGTATGCCTAGTCGCTGAACGTGACGCAGTTTGGCACGGTGACGCGGCGGGTCAAGCACGACGATGGAGAGCCAGTTCACAACTGCTGCAAGCCGGTGAACCCGGTCACAGTTTGTTAAATCTGCTTAAGTTCAACCTGCCGCGCGCAGCTCGGTGAGCACAGCCGCGCTGCGTCCCTCCAGCATGGCGGTGATGTCGGCGGCCGCGGCGGGACGCGCGAAATAAAATCCCTGTGCGTAGTCGCAGTGTCGCGCACGCAGGAATTCCAGCTGTTCCATGGTCTCGACGCCTTCGGCAACCACCTGCTTGCCGAGTGCGTGCGCCATCGTGATCATGGTTTCGGCGAGCGTCGCCGCCGTGACATTGTGGGCCACGTCTTCGATGAACGAGCGATCGATCTTGATGGCTTGCACCGGGTGCGCGCGCAGATATCCGAGCGAGGAATAGCCCGTGCCAAAATCGTCGAGCGACAGGTGCACGCCGAACGAGGCCAGGCGGCGCAGCGTCGCGAGCGCCTCCTCATCGGCGAACACCGACTCGGTGACCTCGAATTCCAGTTTATCCGGCGCGACCCCAGCGCGCTCCAGCGCGCGCCGCACCAGCTTCGGGAAATCGGTCTGGCGCAGCTGGTGCACCGAGACGTTGAGCGCCAGGCGCGGCGGCGCTATGCCAGCCGCGGTCCATTCGGCCAGCTGGGTGCACGCGGCTTCCAGCACCCAGGCGCCGATATCCACGATCAGGCCGCTCTGCTCCGCCGCCGGCACGAATTCACCGGGATAGCGCATGGCCTCGCGCGGCGGCTGCCAGCGCAGCAGCGCCTCGAGTCCCGACAGCCGGCCGTCGGCGAGCGCGTACTGGGGCTGGTAATAAAGAGTGAATTCCCGGCGCTGCAGCGCGTTGTATAGCCCGCTCTCGGCTGCCAGTGCCGGCATGCGCTGCATGGCCCGATTGTAGAACACGGCCCGCGAGCGGCCCGCTTCCTTGGCGCGGTACATCGCCAGGTCGGCATTGCGCATCAGCTCGTCGAGCGCGGTGCCATCGTCCGGAAACAGCGTGATGCCGATGCTGGCGCGCACATAGTGATCGCGGCCGCCGATGTTGACCGCCTCCTGCAGCACCTCGATCACGCGCGCCGCGACGCGCTGGGCGCTATCGGCCGTGCCAACGCTGCGCAGGATGATCGTGAATTCGTCGCCGCCGAGCCGCGCCACCGTGTCGCCTTCCTTGACGCAGGCGCGCAGCCGCTGTGCGACGATCTGCAGCATCTGGTCGCCGGCGCTGTGGCCGACGGTATCGTTGACCTTCTTGAAATGATCCAGATCGACGTACAGCAGCGCGCCGCGCTGGCGACCGTCCGCGGCGCTGACCAGTTCCTGCGACAGCCGGTCGCGGAACAGCAGCCGGTTGGGCAGCGTGGTCAGCGGATCGAAGTGCGCCTGGCGATAGAGCTGCTCGCCGCGCGCGCTGTTGGAGAGTGCGACACCGATGCGCGCTGCGCATTCGGTGCCGTAGCCGGCGACTTCGGCTGCGACCTGCGGCACATCGCGGTAGCCGACCGCCAGCACCGCCACCAGGTTTTCCTGCGAGATCACCGGCCAGAGCCAGAAGAATTCGGCGCCCTGCGCGCGCAGCGGCTCGAGCAGGCTGTGCCGGCCGGGCTCGAAGCGGCCGACCGTCAGGCCGGATTTCTCCTGGCACAGCTGCGACAACAGCAGTGCGTCGAGGATGATGCGGCTGACCGGAGCGTGCTCGCCGCCCGCGGTGAGGTAGGCCCGGCCATAATCCGTGGCGTCCGGATCGAGCAGCGCCAGCATCGCGGCATCGCAGCCGGTGATCTTGCAGATGCGCTCGAGCAGCGGGTCCAGGCAGGATTCGAGTATCGGCCGATTCCAGCAGCATGCGATCGATGTCGTTGAGGCTGGCCAGCGCGCGCATCTGTGCTTCGAGCACGCCGATGGTGCGATTGAAGGCCAGCGCCGCAGCGCGCGGCGCATCGCTGGCCGCATCGATCACCACCGGCTGGTAGCGGCCCGCCGCCAGTTGCGCCGCAATGCTTCGCGCAGACCTTCGAGCGCCGGCTCCCAGCGAGCCCGCAGCAGCGAACACAGGGCCAGTATCATCAGTGCGGCCAGCAGCACCGGTACCGGCAGCAGCTCCGCGGCCTGCTCCCAGTATCCCATCGCCGCTGGCGTCGGCACGCTCACGATCACGGTCCAGCGGCCGCCCGACAGATGCGCCTCTTCCGGCAGCACCGCTATTGCGGCGCCGCGCCACTCGCGCCCCGCCACGCTCCACGAACGCAGCGCCGGTCCCGACTGCGGGTCGGCCTCGGGCAGGCGCTCGCGCGCGAACATCGACAGCAGTTCGGCCGGCAATGCCTCGCTGGCGCGCAGCCGGCGTGCCGCTTGCGTCGAGCACGGCGTACACGCACGGCTCGGCGAGCTGATCATCGTGACCCTGCCAGAGCCATTCCGGCGATTCAATTCAAAATACGCAATGGCGGCGCTGCCAGCAGCGCGCACGGCGTGCAGCAGGTAGAGCGGCGTGCCGCCGCTGCGGTGCGGCTGGGTGCGGCAGCAGCGTCTGGCCGGCGCTGAGCGCCAGCTGATCGGCGAGGCTGATCGGTACCGGGCCGTGGCCCGCATCGCGGGCGGCAACGGTCACGCCGCGGAGTATGTCCGAGCGCAGGATGCGCGCGTGCAGCAGCGAGCCGGCGGGGCCGGCGTCGGCCGCTGGTCACGCTCTGCACCACCAGTTCGCTGGCGGCGAGCCGCGTGCGCAGTTCCCGTGCGTAGCTGCGGCTCAGCGTCGTCACGGCGTTCATGGTCTGGCGCTCGTCCGCGTCGCGCAGGGCGCGTACGCGAGCCGAGTGAAACCGTGAGCAGCAGAGCTGCCGCCAGCAACGCCATGGCCGACGCCCAGGCGCCGGCTCATCGAGAGCGGAAATATACCGGGGGTGAACGGCATGTATTGGCAGCGGACTCGGAATACCTGAGTCCATTTAACGATAGTCGCGCCTCGGCCAATGCGCGCCAGATCACGATTGGCGTAGTTATGCCGAGCCGACTGCGAAACGCGTCACAGTCGTGCGCTGGACTGCGCGGCCTGCCCCAGAGTCCGCAGTGAGCGCCAGGTGTGGCGATGTACACCGAGGCGCCCCGAGCGTGCCGCCGCCAGCATCGCCGCCGCGACGGTGCGCGCCGGAATCGCCCGCCAGCGCTCGAAGCGCCCGAACAGGAACGGATTGCACAGCGGCATGCACACGCGCGCCAGCGCCTCCGTCACCCGCCACTGCGCGCGCGCGCCCGAGCAGCAGCGAGGGCTGCATCAGGTGGAGCGAGCGAAACCGCAGCGCTTCCAGCGCCAGTTCGGTCTCGCCCTTGACCCGGAGATAGAAATTGCGCGACTCCGGCGCGGCGCCGGCGGACGACACGACGACCAGCGTCTTCGCGCCGGCGGACTGCGCGAAGCGCGCAAAGCGCAGCACCAGGTCGTGGTCAACGGCGCGAAAGGCCTGCGGCGACCCGGCGGCCCGCCGGGTGGTGCCCAGGCAGCAGTAGGCGTCATCGCAGACCACGCCGCGCAACTCGCTCTCGATATTCTCGAACCTGAGAATGCGGTTCACCAGCCGCGGCGACTCGATCGGTAAGGGCCTGCGGCTCAGGGCCACAACGCGGCGGTATTCGCCCCCGTATACCAGCGCGTGCACCAGTTGTGCGCCAACCAAGCCGCCGGCGCCCGCGACCAGCGCGACTGCGCCTGTTTCCGTCTGCATGGGTACGGAGCTTAACCCCTGCGGCGGACTTTAGGGAGGCCCTAAAGCGACAGCTCCAGCTGGCCGTTGCCGCGCGGTGCGCAAAACCTCGAGGTATCGAGCTCCGGCGCGCGTCCGGCGCTCAACCCCAGGCGCTTGCGCGCCAGCTCGAAGCGCGCACGCAGCATCGCGGCCCACGGGCCGGTGCCGCGCATGCGCTGGCCAAAGCGCGGATCATTGTCGCGCCCGCTCCCGCGCCTGCCGGATCAGTGACATGACATGCCCGGCGCGCAGTGGCAGGTGTTGCTCGAGCCAGGCCCGGAACAGGTCTTTGACCTCATGCGGAAGGCGCAGCAGCACGTAGCCTGCGTAGCGGGCGCCGGCCCCGGCGGCAGCCTCAAGGAGCGCCTCGAGTTCGGCATCGTTGACGGCAGGAATCATCGGCGCAGTCAGTACGCCGACCGGGACGCCAGCCAGTGCCAGCGCCCTGATCACGCGCAAGCGCGCCTGCGGCGAGGCGGCCCGCGGCTCCAGCGTGCGCTTGAGCTCGGGATCGAGTGTCGTCAGGCTGACCATGACGCACACCAGATTCATGCGGGCGAATTCCTGCAGCAAGTCGAGATCGCGCAGGATAAGCGCGCCCTTGGTGACGATGTTGAGCGGGTGGCGCGAACGCAGCAGCACCTCGAGGATTTCGCGCGTGACCCGCAGCCGCTTCTCGAGCGGCTGGTATGGGTCGGTGTTGGCGCCGAGCATGATCGGCGCGCATCGATAGCCGGGACGGGCGAGTTCGGCGCGCAGGAGCCGTGCGGCGTCGGGCTTGTAAAACAGCCGGGTTTCGAAATCCAGCCCCGGGGACAGATCGAGGTAGGCATGACTCGGTCGCGCGTAACAGTAGACGCAGCCGTGTTCACAACCGCGGTAGGGATTGATCGACTGCGTAAAGGGTATGTCGGGCGAATCGTTGCGCGAGATAACCGTACGCGCCGCTTCAGCCCGCACCTCGGTGGCGACCGAATCGGGAGTGGCTTCCCGGTACCAGCCGTCGTCCACGGCTTCGCCCGGCTGGCTCACAAAGCGACCTGGCGGGTTGATCGTGGCGCCCCGGCCCTTCAATACGCGCTCCATGCGCATACTGTACGGATATACAGCCCTAGCGCAAGTGCCGCAGGCGCCGCAGCCCGGGGAACAACCGCGCCCAGGCACCGGCGACCGCCAGCGTCAGCACGCCGCCCATAACCACGGACGGGACCGTGCCGAACCAGCTGGCCGTGACGCCGGATTCGAATTCGCCCAGCTCGTTCGAGGCGCCGATGAACATCGAGGTCACGGCGCTCACCCGCCCGCGCAGGGCGTCGGGCGTGGCCAGCGGCACCAGTATCCCGCGCACATAGACGCTCACCATGTCGCCAGCCCCGCTCAGCAGCAGCGCCGCGAAAGATAAGGTCAGGCTGCGGGAGAGCCCGAACACGATCATGCAGAAGCCAAAGACCGCAACGCCGCCGAGCAGCGCGCGGCCGGCGTGATCGCGCAGCGGACGGAGCGCCAGCGCCACGGCCGCCAGACCGGCGCCGATTCCGGGTGCTGCGCGCAGCAGGCCCAGACCGACCGGACCGGTGTGCAGCAGGTCGCGGGCGAAGATCGGCAGCAGCGCGACGGCGCCGCCGAACAGTACCGCAAACAAGTCGAGCGAAATCGCACCCAGCACCATCGGACTGCCGCGCACGAAACGGAGTCCCTCGAGAAAGCGCTGCGCGCTGCCGAGTTCCGGGGGTGCGGCCGGGCGCGTATCGGCGCGGATCTGCCGCACCAGCAGCAGCGTCACCGTGAACAGCAGCAGGCAGGCCCCATAAACGACCGGCGCACCGGCCAGATACAGGACACCTCCAAGCACCGGGCCGGTCGCCGCGGCGATCTGGTAGAGCATCGAGTTCAGCGCCACGGTGCCGGAAAATTCGCTGCGCGGCACGAGCCCGGGCAACATGGATTGCATGGCCGGCGCCCAGAAGGCGCGGGCCGCGCCGAATACGCCGATGATCAGGTAGATCGGCCAGACGTGGCGCGCGTCGCCGACCGCGAGCGAAAACAGCGCCAGCAGGCACAGCAGGACCACGGCATAAGCACGGCTCGCCACGGCGCGCCGCTCCGCGTAGTCAGCCACATGCCCGCCGGCCAGCACCAGCAGCACGAACGGCAGGAATTCACTCAGGCCCACCAGCCCCAGCGCCAGCGGGTCGTGCGTGAGGGCGTAGACATGCCAGCCCACCGCGACCGCCATCATCTGCCAGCCGAGCGTCGCGCAAAAACGCGCCACCAGGAAACATGCCGGATTGCGCCGACGGAGCGATGCCAGCGCGGGATGCGCGGGCGGGCCCACGGACGCTGCGCTCAAGGCTGCTGTGCCATGAACCGCACGATCGCTCCAGCCACCGCCCGCGGCTGTTCATAGAGCAGCATGTGACCTGCCTCCGGAATGCTCTCGACCTGCATGTGCGGCATGAGTTCGTGCAGGCGCTCCAACCCCTTGGCCCCCACCGCGCGCCGGAGGAAACTCGACTCGGCGCCGTGGAGCAAGAGGAGCGGCGCGCGCAGCTGCGACCAGCAGGCCTCGAGGTCGGCGCGCGCAAAGCGGATCGGCGTGGGCAGCTGCTGGCGCGGGTCGGCCAGGATCTCGAAGCCATCGGCGCTGGCGCGGGTCCACGCGCCGGCCAGGTAGCGAGCATGCGCCGGCGGCAAGCGCGGATTGGCGCGCCGCAGCGCCGCGCTGAGCTCCTGCAGGTCCGGGTACCGGCGCGGCGCGGCCGGCGCGCGTAACGCGTCGAGCCACGCGGCCACCTGTCCGGGCAGTTGCGCGGGCGGGAGCTCGGGCATGCCGAAGCCTTCGAGGTTCACCAGCCGGGCGACGCGCCCGGGCCTGATGCCGGCGTACATCGACGCAATGGTGCCGCCCATGCTGTGGCCTATGAGGCGCAGCGGGTGATCGGCCGAGAGCGCATCGGCCAGCCAGTCGAGTTCCGCCAGGTGATCGGCAAACCAGTAGCGCTCAGCGCGCCGCGCGCTGCGCCCGTACCCGGGCCAATCCACGGCCACCAACGGCCACTCGTCCGGCAGTTGGTCGACCAGCAGCTGCCAGGCCGCGCCGCAGTCCATCCAGCCATGGAGCAGCAGGATCGGTGACGGGTCCGGCGGGCCCCAGCAGGTCAGCGCGATGCGCCCCTCGCGACCGTTGCGCTCAGCCAGGCGAGCCGGCCGGCGCGGCGCGTAGTCCCCAGGCGGCTCCGGCACGCTCATTGCGCTCAGCCGGCCAGAAAGGTTCGATAGGCGGGATTGGCGGTTTCTTCAGTGAAGGGGTAACCCAGCTCGCGCAGGTGGCCGAGGAACAGCTCGCGGTCGGCGCGCGGCACCTGGATGCCGGCGAGCACGCGGCCGCTGTCGGAGCCGTGATTGCGATAGTGGAACAGCGAGATATTCCAGGCCGAGCCGATTGCCTGCAGGAAACCCAGCAGCGCGCCCGGGCGCTCCGGGAACTCGAAGCGGAACAGCATTTCGTCGGCGAGACCGATGCCGATCCCACCCACCATGAAACGCACGTGCAGCTTGGCCATCTCGTTGGCGCTCATGTCGACGACGCCGTAGCCGGCTTCCCGCAAGCGGGCGATGACCGCGGCGCAGTTTTCCTGGCCTTCGCGCAGCCCAAAGCCCACAAACAGCTGCGCACGCTCGGCGCCCTGGTAGCGATAGTTGAACTCGGTGACGCTGTGCTGGCCGAGCGCGCCGCAGAACCTGAGAAAACTTCCCGGCTGCTCCGGCATCTCCACCGCCAGCAGCGCCTCGCGCCCGGCGCCGAGGTCAGCGCGCTCGGCGATGTAGCGCAGGCGATCGAAGTTCAGGTTGGCGCCGCTGCTGATCGCCACGTAGCGTTGCCCCGCCGGCGCGCCGCGCGCCACGTAGCGCTTGACGCCCGCCACCGCCAGCGCCCCGGCCGGCTCGAGGATCGCGCGCGTGTCCTCGAAAACGTCCTGGATCGCCGCACAGATTTCATCGGTGTTGACCAGCACCACTTCATCGACGAAGCGCCGCGCCAGCGCAAAGTTCTCCTCGCCGACGCGGCGCACCGCGACGCCATCGGCAAACAGCCCGACCTTTTCGAGCGTGACGCGCTTGCCGGCGCGGAGCGACTCGTACATGGCCGCCGCGTCTTCCGGTTCGACCCCGATGATGCGCACGCGGGGGTACAGCTGCTTGACGTAGGCGGCGATGCCGGCGATGAGGCCACCGCCGCCCACCGGCACGAAGATCGCGTCCAGTTCGCCGCCGCTCTGGCGGATGATTTCCATGCCGATGGTGCCCTGGCCGGCGATCACGTCCGGATCGTCGAACGGATGCACGAACGCCAGGTTCTGCTCGCGCGCCATTACCACGGCATGCTCGAAGGCGGCATCGAAGATGTCACCGTGCAGCACCACCTCGCCGCCCAGATCGGCGACCGCGCGTATCTTTATATCCGGCGTGGTGCGCGGCATGACGATGACCGCGCGCACCTGGCGCTTGCGCGCCGCGAGCGCCACGCCCTGCGCATGATTGCCGGCCGAAGCGGTAATTACGCCGCGCGCCGCCGCGGTCGCGCCCAGGTGTGCGATCTTGTTGTAGGCGCCGCGCAGCTTGAACGAGAACACCGGCTGCAGGTCTTCGCGCTTGAGGCGCAGTTCGTGCCCCAGGCGGCGCGACAGGCGCGGCGCGTAATCGAGCGGTGACTCGATCGCCACGTCGTATACCCGCGCCTTCAGGATCCGCTGCAGATAGTCGTCGCTCATGGAGCGAAGCTTAAGGCATCGGCAGTGCTTCAGGCGACCGGCTTGCGGAGGAAGCGAAAAGTGCTCTTGCCGAAAGTGACCAGATCCCCGGTGCTGAGCTGGCGGCGCGTAACGCGCACGTTGTTCACGAACACACCGTTGGTGCTGTCCGAGGTCCTCGACGATCGTGCCGCCCTCGCCCGTCAGCACCACGGCATGGTGGCGGCTGATGAAATCGGCGTCGATCCGCAGTTCGTTGTCGGGCGTGCGGCCGACGGTGGTGCGGCGACCCAGCACGTGCGCGATGCCGCTGTCGCCGTCGGTGCGCACCAGCAGCCACACCGGGACCTCGGCGACTGGCTCGCTGGTCTCGGTGCGCACCGGCCTGGGTGTGCGCTGCTGCAGCTCGGCCTCGCGGGTGCGAATCACGTCTTCGGCAGCGACCAGGTCTCCATGCAGGGTTTCGTTGGCGGCTGCGGCCGCCTGCACCTGCTCGCGCAACGCGCCGTATCAGCGTGTCCTGATTGGCAAGGTCCGATTCGAGCTGCACCACGCGTCGCTGCGACTCGAGCGCATTACCCTGCGCAGCCGCGAGTTCCTGCTGCAGTTCCTGCAGCTGGGCTTCCAGTGCAGCCACGCGGGCCGCCGCGGCCACGTCGCCTGCGCTCAACGCCTGCGCCTGGACTTCGGCATGCTGATCCAGTTGCGCGAGGCGCGACTCGAGGCTCATCTGCTGTTCGCGCTGCGCCGCCAGCTGCGCCGCGAGTTCGTCGGCAAGCTGTTCGCGCTCGCGCAGCATGGAATCGAAAATCTGGCGGCGCCCTTCGGCATGCTGCAGCGCCTCCTGCTGGCTGGCGACACGCCGGCGCAGCTCCGCCACATCGCCCTGGCTGCGGGCGAGCGCCAGTGCTTGCGGATCGACCGCTTTGTCCGGCACCGCCGGCGCGGCACTCTGCCGCTCGCGCAGCGCGGCGAGTTCCGCCAGTTCGCCCTGCGCGCGTTGCAGTCTCGAGCGCAGTTCTCCGCTGGCCGCTTCAGCCAGGCGCAGTTGCTCGTCCCTGGCGTGCAATCGACCTTCGAGCTCGCGCAGTTTGTCGAGATCTTCCCCGTGCGTACCGAGGACAACTTCAAGTGAAGTGGGGCCAGTCGCCGCCGGAATTGCCCAGGTATCCGTGGACGAATCGGCCAGCGGGAGACCCGGCATTTCCGCCGTGTCGTCCGGGTCGGGCGGCGCGTGCATTGATCGGCGCTTGTCGGTATTCATCGCCCGGCCGAGTTTACGCGAAGCTCCCGCCACCCGGCCCGGCATCGGCCAAAACTGCGCGCTGAGTGCTCATGCCGGAGTTTTGCTGCCAAGAACTTCAATCAAATCATCGAAGTGCGGACTTGCCGGGCCCGCACGCAACTGCTCTTGCGCGTCGCTGGCCAGCGCAAGTTCACGGCAGTCGATCCCGAGGGTACGGGCTGAATCGAGCGCGCCGGGCGGCGGCGCCGAAAGCACGAGGCGGCGTACCAGCGCCTCGGGCCGCAACTTCACCAGGGCCAGCGCCGCAGCCGCGCCGGCGCCATGCGCAAGCACGTCGATGCGCCGCTGCCGCAGTGAATCGAGCAGATCGAGCAGCGCGAGCGCGTACTGCTCTGCGCCGGCGCCCTGGCCCGCGCCATCGGACTGGCCGCAGCCCGGAAGATCCGGCGCGTAGACCGAACGGTCGGCGCCCACGGGACCCAGCAACGCCTGGAAAGACGCGCCGGTGCCGCGCGTCCCGGGAATGCACAACAGCGCCGTGGCTTCATCAAAGCCACCGCCCGGCGGAATCGCCTGGTGCACGTGCAGCTGTCCGTAGCGGCAATCGAAGTAGGCGCGCCGCAGGCGCGCAACCGGCCTCACTGGCGTTCACCGGGGTCGGCGTGCAGCCGATGCAGGAAGCGGTGCACCAGCGGCGCCGCGATGACGCCGGCGATCGCCAGCACTGCGATACCGGAAAACAGCGCGTAGCTGCCGGCAAAGATCTTGCCCGCTTCGGTAGCTGGCGCCGCCAGCGGCCCCATGCCCGAGAGGATCATCGCCGCGTTCTCATAGGCATCAACCCACCCCAGCCCGACGATGTAGTGATAGCCGAGCATGCCGCCGTACAGCGCCACGACAATGAAGAGGAGTCCGACGGCCAGGCTGCGCAGCTGGCGACGCAGGTAGCGGTGCCAGTGCGCGACCGGCTGCGAGACGTGCTCATAGGCAAATGGTTTACTGCCTCGTGTCATGACCGTGAATGACCCGCAACTGGCTGCAGCGATGGCAAATGATAGGCCATGCCGGGTCGCTCATGTAGTCCTGATCGGCGGCAGACGCGGATTGACGCTGGGGGCCGGGCAATGCTCACATGCTTGCGATGAACAGACCGTCGTGGCCACTGGCACTGCTGCTGTACGCCACCCTGGCGGTGCATGCAGCCGAATCCACCAGTCCGGTGCCCGGCGACGCGGTGCTCGAAGCGGCCGGCGCGCGCATCGGCGCCATTACCGTCCGCAGCGCGGAGATCTTTGATCTTAGCGACCCGCGCGAGAACCGCAAGCTCTACCGGCTCGCCAATCGCCTGCACGTGAACACGCGCGTCGCAGCGGTCCGCTCGCAATTACTGTTCCGCAGCGGCGATCTATACCAGCGCCGCCTGCTGGAGGAAACCGAGCGCAACCTGCGGCAGCTGAATTTCCTGCGCGAGCCGCGCGTCCGGCCCACCGCCTTTCACGACGGTTTGGTCGACATCCTGGTTGAGACGCACGATGTGTGGACGCTGCAGTTCGGTCCGAGCTTCGGGCGGAGCGGTGGCCGCAATGACACGTCGATCGAATTCCAGGACCATAATCTGCTGGGATTTGGCAAAACGCTGATCCTCGGCGACAGCCATGGCGTCGATCGCGATTCGCGCTACTTCGAGTGGCGCGACCCGACGGTGCTTGGCAGTCACTGGAAGAATTCTCTCCGCTGGGCGCATAACAGCGACGGCCGCGACTGGCGGGTGCAGCTATACCGGCCCTTCTATGCTCTCGACGTCCGCTACAGCGCCGGTGTTACGCGCGCTGGACACCACCGGCACCGACACGCGCTACCGCCTGGGGAACGAATACGACCGCTACCGGCATGCCGCGCGGCTTTTCGATCTGTACGCAGGCTGGTCTCGCGGGTTGCGCTCCGAGCACGTGTTGCGCCTGGCGGCCGGCTGGCGCAGCGAGCACGACCTCTTCAGCGCGCTCTACTCAGGAACCCCGCTGGCCAGCGAAACGCTGGCGCCGCTCCCTGCCGATCGCGATTTTGTCTATCCGTATCTGCGCCTCGAATGGCTGACCGACCAGTTCAATACCACCCGCAACCAGGATCTGATCGCGCGCACGGAAGACCTGCAATTCGGACTGGCCACCTCGCTCCAGGTGGGCCTCGCCACCCCGGCATTTGGCGCCGACCGCCGCGCCTGGATCTACCAGGGCCGTGCCTATTACGGCTGGCGACTGTCCGAGCGCCAACAGTTCTACGCCGCAACCGGTGTAGCCGGCCGCAGCGAACAAGGTCGAACTCTGGACCTGCGCGCCAATGTGGACCTCGCCTGGTACTGGCGCACCTCACGTCGCACCCTGACCCACGCGCGCCTCACCGCCGACGTCGGGCACGCAGCTCGACCTCGATCACTATTATCAGCTTGGCGGCGACAACGGTCTGCGCGGCTACCCGCTGCGCTACCAGATGGGGGACGCGCGCGCCCAGCTCAAGATCGAGGAGCGCCTTTATACCGACTGGTCGATCTGGCGCCTGTTCAACCTCGGGGCGGCCGCTTTCTTCGACGCCGGCCGCACCTCCGGCGGCAATCCCATCGGCGTGCCGCAGCTCGGCTGGCTGCGCGACGTCGGCATCGGACTGCGCCTGGGGAACGATCGCTCGTCACTTGGCAACGTCATTCACATTGATCTGGCCACGCCGCTCGATGGCGAGCATCTCAGCAGGCTGCAGTTCCTGGTGGGGACCGAGGCGACCTTCTAGCTCAACACGCGCAATCGGGCTTGCGGGCCGCGCCGGTGCTGTCGCACAGTGACTGGGGTCCCGCGAGCTGCTGAATTGGAGATCAGCGCAATGACCAGAAGCAAATTGCCCGTGTTGGCCGCCTGCACCGCCGGCTGAAGGGATGCCAACCCCGCTCGAGTACCGGACCTCGCGCGGCACGGCGCTGCTGGTCGTCGCGGGCCTGCACGTGATCGGTGCGCTGCTGATCGGCCGCGCCGTGCACTCGTCGCGGGCACCGCTGATATCCAGTCCGGCCCTGGTGTGGCTGAACTGGGCGGATAGTCCACGGCAAACAGCGGCGGAATCAAACGCACCTGCACCTGTGCAGCGCAGCCGGTCCCGGCCGCCGGCTGCGACAGCGGTGGCACCCGTTGTGACCGTGCCGGCCGCGCCGCACCCCAGCGCGCCGGCGGTGGACTGGAGCGGGGAAGCGCGTCGCTCGGCGACGGCAGCCATCGACTATGCCGCCCGGGAGCGGCGACGCAATGCCACTATGGGTTCAACCCCAAAATCCCCGTATGCATCAACGCCCGAGCGCCCGCAATTCCAGTGGTCGCATCAACCGCTCGGCAAGCACGTTGATTTCGATCCGCACACCGGACTCCTGAGTTTCCGCAGCAAGCGCTGCGTGATCGTCTTTTTTCTCATCGTGCCCGGCTTTGCCTGTGCGCCCGGTCCGATCGACCCCGAACCGGGGCGCGGTGACCTGTTCGATCCCAAATACCGGTCGCAACCATTGGAGTTGCCCGCATCGCTCCCGGAAAAACTCCAGCAGCTGCCCTGACGCATTGCAGAGCGCGCCTCAGAACATGCTGGAAGGATCGATGTTCCCGCCGTCGTTTGGATCGCGCGAGGGAATGAACTCGCCGGTGATCATTGCCTCATAGCCCTGCCCGGGACCGACCATCGGGTAGACGCCCGCGTCCGGATCGATGATCACCTCGAGGAAGGCCGGGCCCTTGAAGGCCAGGAACTCGGCGATCACCGCCGGCACGTCCTGCTTGCGATCGAGGCGGCGCGCGTAGCGAAAGCCGTCGGCCTGCGCCGCCTTGACGAAATCCTTCTTGTGCAGCGACTTGTCGCTGCCGGACAGCCGTCCCTTGAAGAACAGCTTCTGCCACTGCTTGACCATGCCGTCGCCGAAATTGTTGAGCACGACGACCTTGACCGGCAGGTCGTAGGTGGTCGCGGTCTCGAGCTCGCCGATGTTCATGCGGATGCTGGCGTCGCCGTCGATGTCGATGACCAGGCGTCCGGGGTGCGCCACCTGCGCGCCGATCGCCGCCGGCAGGCCGAAGCCCATCGTGCCCATGCTGCCGGAGGTGAGCCATCGGCGCGGCGCAGCGAAATCGAACATCTGCGCGGCCCACATCTGGTGCTGGCCGACGCCGGTGGTGATGATCGCCTCGCCGCGTGTGTGCCGGTTGATCTCCTCGATCACGTACTGCGGCTGCACCAGCTCGCTGTCGCGCTGGTAGTTCATGCCATAGCGCTGCTTGAGCGTCGCCAGGTGTGCGTGCCAGGGCCGGTAGTCGCGCTGGCGTGCCGCGCCCGCCACGGCTGATCCGAGCTGCGCGCAGCGCCTCGGGCAGCAGGCCCGACGTGGCTCCAGCGCGCGATCTTGACCTTGTTGATCTCGGCGCGGTCGACGTCGAGATGCGCGATGGTGCGCGCCGCGCGCGCGAACTTTTGCGGATTGCCGGCGACGCGATCGTCGAAGCGCGCGCCGACGGCGAGCAGGAAATCGCAATCCTCGACCGCGTAGTTGGCCGCGGCCACGCCGTGCATGCCGAGCATGTGCATCGCCAGGCGGTGCGTGGTGTCGATGCTGCCGATGCCCATGAGCGTCGTGACCACCGGGATGTTCAGCGCCTCGGCGAATGCCGTGAGCGCCGCCGCAGCCTCGCCGTTGATCACGCCGCCGCCGGCGTAGATCAATGGGCGCTGCGATTCGGACAGCAGCTCGACGAACGTGGCCAGCTGCTCGGCGCTGAGCGTGCTCGCGGCAAGCGCGGCGGTGCGGCGGCGGTAGCCCGGGATCGGCAGAGTGCCCGCGCCGCGAAATTCACCGGCCCAGTTCTGCACGTCCTTCGGGATGTCGACGACCACCGGACCAGGCCGGCCGCTGCGCGCGATCTCGAAGGCGGTGCGCATCGTCGCCTCGAGCCGCGTCGGATCGGTGACCAGGAACACGTGCTTGGCCACCGGACCCATGATCGCCGCGACCGGCGCCTCCTGGAAGGCGTCGGTGCCGATCGCCGCGGTCGGCACCTGGCCGCAGATCACCACGATCGGGACCGAGTCCGCCATGCAATCGCGCACCGGCGTAACCGTATTGGTGGCGCCCGGTCCCGAGGTCACGAGGCAGACGCCGACGCGCCCGCTGGCGCGTGCGTAACCGGCGGCCATGAACCCGGCACCCTGCTCGTTGGCGGGCACGATCAGCGGCACCTCGCGCCCGCCACTGCGGCGCTGCGACTCGTTAAAGGTAAACACCGCGTCGTAGGTGGGCAGGATAGCGCCGCCGCTGTAGCCGAAAATGGCGGTAACGCCCTCGTCAGCCAGCACCTGGACGATGATCTCCGCCCCGCTCATGGCCTGGCCGGCCAGCGGGTGGCTCGCGGACACGGTCTGGGGGGTGGCGTCTTCCATGCGGGAGAGCCTATCAGCTTGGCACGCCTGTACAAAACTCGGCTATTCTTCAGGCTGCGGACCTGGAATTTGCGGCGGAAAACCTGAAGGCAATGCGGCACATCATCGGCATACTCCTGCAGAACGAGGCCGGCGCGCTCGCGCGGGTCGCCGGCATGTTCTCGAGCCGCGGCTACAACATCGAATCCCTCTCGGTGGCGCCGACCGACGATCCGACCGTCTCGCGCCTGACGCTGGTGACCACCGGGTCGGACGCGGTGATCCTGCAGATCGCCAACCAGCTCAATAAGCTCATCGACGTGGTGCGGGTCGACGACATGACGCGCGGCGAGCACCTGGAGCGCGAACTGGTGCTGGCCAAGCTGCGGGTCGATCCGGCGCGGCGCGACGCGCTGCGCGGCTACGTGGTGCGCACCGGCGGACGGGTACTCGATCCGTCGACCGACGGTTTCATCGTCGAACTGCTGGGAAGCGAAGCCGAGGTCAACGGCTTCATGCGCGAAGTGGCCACGCACGGCGAACTGCTCGAGGTCGTACGGAGTGGCGCGCTCGGCATCAGCCGCAATGCCCGCGCGCTGCGGCTGGTCGAACCGGCCTAGCGGGCGTTACAGCGCCGCGCCGTCGGTTTCGCCGGTGCGGATGCGGATGACGCGCGCGATCGCGGTGACGAAAATCTTGCCGTCGCCGACCTTGCCGGTTTTCGTGGCGGCCACGATTGCCTCCACCACCGGCTCGAGCAGCTCGTCGCGCACCGCCACTTCGACCCGCGTCTTGGGCACGAAGTCGACGACGTATTCGGCGCCGCGATAGAGCTCGGTGTGTCCGCGTTGCCGGCCGAAGCCCTTGACCTCGGTGACGGTCATGCCAGAGACGCCGAGCTCGGACAATGCCGCGCGCAAGTCGTCCAGCTTGAAGGGTTTGATGATCGCGGTGACCAGTTTCATGCGAGCGCTCCCGGCCGTACCTGAGGCCTGCGTGCAGGAAGGAAGTGCAGCTTTCATGCCAGGGCGGGCATGCGGCTGCAATTGGTGCGGGTGCGGCGCGGCCTGGAGGTGATTCGCGGCACCATTTTGGCGCGCGCCGGCACGCACCCTGCCCGCGCATGGTGCGCGGCGGCGCGCGGCCGGCAGTTCGGCCGGCTGCGCAGAGTGGTCAGCCGCCCGTCTTCCTCGGCGCGTGCTCGAGCGCGCGCGCCAGCTGCCGCGCGCTGGGCTCGCGTCCATTCGGCGACGGCGGCCGCCGGCATGGGGCGACTGATGTAATAGCCCTGCGCCAGGTCACAACCAAGGCGCAGCAGCGTGGCCCAGACTTCCGGAGTCTCGATGCCCTCGGCCACCACTTTGAGCCCGAGACTGTGGCCGAGTTCGATGGTGGTGCGCACGATGGCCAGGTTGCTCGCCGAGCGCTCCAGGTTCATGACGAAAGCACGATCGATCTTCAGTTCGTCGACCGGCAGGAGCGACCAGGGCCATGCCTGGACGCTTGCCTGCAACCGCCAGTTCAACGAACACTGGAGCCTGGCCCTTGAAGACATCGAGGTGCGCAGCAAGGTCGCGCAACGTACCCTGATCGGCGAGCCGCAGCAGGCGAACGAGCGCCAATGGCAACTCGCCCTGCGCTACGAGCGCTAAGCGGAGCGGCTCAAGCCAGCACCACCAGCAGATCCTTGGCGTCCACCAGGCTGGATACGCGCACCAGCACTTCGCTCACCTGGCCGTCCGTCTCGGCGTGCACCGCGGTCTGCATCTTCATCGACTCCAGCGTTACCACGACCTCGCCGCGCGCCACTTTCTGCCCCACCACCACGGCAACGGTTGCCACCGTGCCCGGCATCGGCGCGCCGATGTGGCGCGGATTGCCGGGCTCGATGCGCCGCTGCGGCGGGCGGCTGGGGGTCGCCGTGCGGTCCAGCACGCGGATTTCGCGCGGCTGGCCGTTGAGTTCGAAGAACACGGTGCGCGTACCGTCCTCATGCGGCTCGCTGCGCGTCACGTAGCGCACGATCAGCGTCTTGCCGGCCTCCAGGTCGATGCTGATCTCCTGCCCGGCCTCGAGCCCGTAGAAAAAAGCCATCGTCGGCAGCTGCGCGACGTCGCCGAAGCGGCGGCGGCCGGCGTCGTAATCGGCGTAGACCTGCGGATACATCAGCCAGGAGGCGAACTGCCGGTCGCTGATCTCATGCCCGAGCGCCTGCTGCGCGCTGCTGCGCAGTGCGGCGAGGTCAGCCGGCGGCAGCACTTCGCCGGGTCGCGCGCGTCAACGGCGGCTTGCCCTTGAGAACCTTCGCCTGCAGCGCGGCCGGAAAGCCGCCGTAGGGTTGCCCCAGTTCACCGTGGAAGAACTGCTCGACCGATGAGGGGAACGCCACGGCGTTGTCCGGATCCAGCACATTGGCGCGCGTCAGGCCGCTGCTGACCATGAACATCGCCAGGTCGCCGACCACTTTCGAGCTTGGCGTGACCTTGATGATGTCGCCGAACATCTCGTTGACCTCGGCATAGGCCTGCGGCGACTTCCGGCCAGCGCGTGTCGTCGATGCCCAGCGAGCGCGCCTGCTCGCGCAGGTTGGTGTACTGGCCGCCCGGCATGCCGTGCACGTAGACGTCGGAGGTGCCGGAGCGGATGTCGCTCTCGAAGGCGGCGTAGTAATTGCGCACCTGCTCCCAGTAGTGCGAGACCAGGCGCAGGTTGGCCGGATCGAGCTGCGGGTCACGCGCGGCGTAGCGCATCGCCGTGGCGATCGAGCCGAGGTTCGGCTGCGAGGTGAGTCCGCTCATGGCGTCCATCGCAGCGTCGACCGCGTCGGCGCCGGCGGCGATCGCCGCGAACACGCTGGCGGCGCCGATGCCGCTGGTGTCGTGGGTGTGGAAGTGCACCGGCAGACCGATTTCTTCCTTGAGCGCCTTCACCAGCGTGAAGGCGGCCTGCGGCTGGCACAGCCCCGCCATGTCCTTGATGCCGAGCACGTGCGTGCCGGCGGCCTTGAGCTCGCGCGCCAGCTGCAGGTAATAATCGAGCGTGTACTTGCGCTCCGCGGGGCTGGAGAGATTGCCGGTGTAGCACACCGCCGCCTCGCACAGCTTGCCCGACTCGAGCACCGCGTCGATGGCCACGCGCATGTTCTCGACCCAGTTGAGCGAATCGAAGATGCGGAACACGTCGATGCCGGCGGCGGCGGCCTGTTGCACGAAATAGCGCACGGTGTTGTCGGGGTAGTTGGCGTAGCCGACCGCGTTGGCCGAACGCAGCAGCATCTGCAGCAACAGGTTCGGCATCGCCGCACGCAGACGCTCGAGCCGCTCCCAGGGATCCTCCTTGAGAAAGCGCAGCGCGACGTCGAAGGTGGCGCCGCCCCAGCATTCCACCGAGAACAGCTGTGGCAGCAGGTGCGCGTAGTAGGGTGCGATGCGCAGCATGTCGTAGCTGCGCAGGCGCGTCGCCAGGAGCGACTGATGCGCATCGCGCAGCGTCGTGTCGGTCAGCAACACGCGCTCCTGCCTGAGCATCCACTGCGCCAGACCCGCCGGGCCGAGCTCGTCGAGCAGTTGCTTGCTCCCCGCAGGCGGCGGCGTCAGCGGGAGCCGTGGCAGGCGCGGCGTCACCACGTGCAGCGGCGCCGCGCGGCCATGCGCTTCCGGGTTGCCGTTGACGATGGTCTCGGCCAGGAAATTCAGCACCCGTGTCGCCCGGTCGCGCCGCTCCGAGGCCACGAACAGCTCGGGCGTCTCGTCGATGAAGCGGGTGGTGTATTCGGCGTTGACGAAGCGCGGATGGGTGATCACCTGATCGAGAAAGCGCAGGTTGGTCACCACGCCGCGGATGCGGAATTCCCACAGCGCGCGGTGCATGCGCGCGATCGCCTCCTCCGGTGTCGGCGCCCAGGTCGTGACCTTCACCAGCAGCGAATCGTAGGAGCGCGTGATCACGGCGCCGGCGTAAGCGGTGCCGGCATCCAGCCGCACGCCGAACCCGGCCGGGCTGCGGTAAGCCGTAAGCCGCCCATAGTCGGGCACGAAATTATTCTCCGGATCCTCGCTCGTGACCCGGCATTGCAGCGCGTGCGCGCCGAGACGGATGTCCTCCTGCCGCGGCACGCCGCTCGATGGCTCGCCGATGCGCGCGCCGCCGGCAATGCGGATCTGCGCCTTGACCAGGTCGATCCCGGTGACCATCTCGGTCACGGTGTGCTCCACCTGGATGCGCGGATTGACTTCGATGAAGTAGCAGCGGCCGCTGTCGGCATCCTGCAGGAATTCCACCGTGCCGGCGTTGCAGTAATGCGCCGCGCGGCCGATCTGCAGCGCCGCGGCGCACAGCTCGGCGCGCTGCAGGTCCGACAGGAACGCGGCGGGTGCGCGCTCGACCACTTTCTGGTTGCGCCGCTGCACGGTGCAGTCGCGCTCGTACAGGTGCACCAGGTTGCCGTGCGTGTCGCCGAGCAGCTGCACCTCGATGTGGCGCGCGCGCGCGCACCAGCTTTTCCAGGTAGACCTCGTCATTGCCGAACGCGGCGCGCGCCTCGGCGCGCGCCACCGGCAGCAGCTCGGCGAGCGCAGCCTCGCTGTCGATCACGCGCATGCCGCGCCCGCCGCCGCCCCAGCTGGCCTTGAGCATCACCGGGTATCCGACCGCCGCGGCATGCCGCGCGCACTGGGCGAAATCAGCGGGCAGTGGCGGCGTCGCCGGCATCACCGGCACACCGGCGGCGAGCGCGAGTTCGCGCGCCGTCACCTTGTTGCCGAGCGTGCGCATGGTCGGCGGGCGCCGGCCCGATGAACACCATGCCGGCACGCGCGCAGGCTTCGGCGAACTCCGGGCTCTCGGACAGAAACCCGTAGCCCGGGTGGACCGCATCGGCCCTGGCGCGCACGGCCGTGGCGACGATCTCCTCGATATCGAGGTAGGCCTGCAGCGCGCCCTTGCCTTCGCCGACCAGATAGGCCTCGTCGGCCTTGGTGCGATGGAGTGAAAAGCGGTCTTCCTGCGAGTAGATCGCCACCGTGCTCATGCCAAGCTCATTGGCGGCGCGCATCACGCGGATCGCAATTTCACCGCGATTGGCGATGAGGATGCGCTGCAAGGGATGGCTCATGGCTAAGGTGGCCGGCCGGAATGACTATGCAAGATCGGGGCCCGCCATGCGGGCGAGGTATTCCGCGAAGCTGCCGCGATCCGCCCTCTCGATGACAGCCTGCTCCTCCCGTGACGCGACGGCCTCCTGCGCAAAACCGGCCAGCACGGACGGATCATGCCCCTTGGTCTCAAGCAGCCGCGCACGGTGCTGCACCGACAAGGTGCGGGTGTACTCCGCGAAACCCACTGCGCTGCGCCGCAACTCGCGCAGGTGTCGAGCGGAGGGGGTCAGTTCGGGATCACGCAGCTTTTCGGCCTGCCGCTCGAGCGTGCGCCGGTAGCGGCGCGTCGGATCCCCGGCGTCGAGCAATTCGCAGATGCCCGTCGAGCTGGTCGAGGAGTTCCGCCCCCCACTCCGCCAGCGCCACCGCGCGGCCGGAGCGCTGCAGCTGCAAGCCGGGCTCGCGCCCGCGCCGCGCGACCAGCAGGTGATTGAGATCGAGCTGCTCCTGCTCGGCGGCGCCGATCGGCTCGCTGTCGCGCAGCAGGCACAGCGCCAGAAAGGCCTCCATGAAATGCATCTCGTCCGTGCACACGCCGGTCGGCTCGAAAATGCAGATGTCGAGCGCGCGCACTTCCACATACTCGACGCCGCCGCGCGCCAGCGCGCGGCCGGTACTCTCACCGACCCGTGGCACGCGCTTCGGGCGGATGTTGCTGTAGTACTCATTCTCGATCTGCAGGATGTTGGCATTGAGCTGGCGATATTCGCCATCCACGCACACGCCCAGCGCCGCAAACGGCGGATGCTCGGTGCGGGTCGCATGCCGCAGGTCACGCAGGTATTCGTCCAGCGAGTTGACCGAAACACTGACTGCGGCCAGATTGCGATTGCGGTATCCCAGGTCGCTCATGCGGAGCGAGGTGGCATAAGGCAGATGGAGGGTAGCGGGGCCAAGCGGCTGCAACTCCTGGTCGCGCGGCTCGGGCGCGAAGCTGGCGCACAGCGCCGGCGAAACGCCGAACAGGTACAGCGCCAGCCAGCCGTGGCGCCGATAATTGCGCAGCACGTCGAAATATCGCGCCGAGGTGAAAGCGGCGCCCGACGCACGGCTCCCCAGCACTTCGGCCCACTGTGGCCACAGTCTCTCCGGAAAGGAATAATTGAAGTGCGCGCCGGCGATAGCCTGCATCAGGCCGCCGTAACGGGTCTGCAGGCCGCGACGGTACACTTCCTTGAAGCGGCCCCGATGCGAACGGCCGTACTGCGCGATGGGAATTTCCGCCTCGCCCGCGATCTCGGCGGGCATGGACGCAGCCCACAACAGTTCGTCGTCGAGCTGTTGCACCACAAAATGATGCAGGTCGCCGAGGTACTGGGCCAGCGCGGCGTTCTCGGTAAAGGTCGGGGTTACCAGTTCGAGCAGGGCTTCGGAATAATCGGTGGTGACGTGGGGGTTGCACAGCGCACTGCCCAGCGGCGCCGGATGGGCGCGCTGCGACACGCGCCCCGGCGCGCTGACCCGCAACCCTTCGCGCTCGAGCCCGCGGCGGCCGCGCGCGAGCGCCGCCCCACGCTCGCGCGTGTTGACGAGCGCCGCCAGGCGCTGCTCAAAAACGCGGTCGATTGCCGCACGCACCATCCCCAAAACCCTCGAGTGACCCGGCCGTGCACAACCGGCCGCAAGCTGGCATTCTACGCGACCAGTACCGCTCCCGGCGGCGCCCTCAATCCCGGAGGCCACCATGCTGACTCTCACCGCGCCCAGACGTGTCGCCATCATCGGCGGCAGCCGCATTCCCTTCGCGCGCTCGCACGGCGCCTACGCCGGTCAGGGCAACCAGGAGCTGCTCACGGCTGCGCTGCGTGCCCTGGTGGAACGATTCAAGCTGCAGGGCCAGCGGCTCGGCGACGTGATTGGCGGCGCGGTCATCAAGCACTCCAAAGATTTCAACCTGGTGCGCGAAGCGCTGCTGTCCACGGAACTCGACCCGCAGACGCCGGGACTCGATCTGCAGCGCGCCTGCGGCACCGGCCTGGAAGCGGCGATCCTGGTCGCCAACAAGATCGCCCTCGGCCAGATCGACGCCGGCATTGCCTGCGGCGTCGACACCGTCAGCGACCCGCCGGTGGTATTTGCGAACTCGTTTCGCGAGCTGCTGATGAAGAGCTACCGCGGGCGCAGCTTCGGCCAGCGGCTGGCTCCCTGGCTGAAATTGCGGCCCCGCGATCTGAAGCCCATCCTGCCGGCGGTCATCGAGCCGCGCACCGGATTGTCCATGGGCCAGAGCTGCGAACTGATGGCGCGTACCTGGAACGTGGCCCGCGCCGACCAGGACCGGCTCGCCTGCGACAGCCACCTCAAGGCCGCGGCCGCCTGGAAGGCGGGCTTCTACGACGACCTGGTGGTGGCGCACGCCGGCCTGCAGCGCGATAACAACGTGCGGGCCGACACCACGATCGAGAAGCTCGGCACGCTGCGCCCGGTATTCGACACCACCGGCAAGGGCACGATGACCGCCGGCAACAGCACGCCGCTCACTGATGGCGCCTCGGCGGTGCTGCTGGCTGCGGAGGACTGGGCGCGTGAACGGCGGCTCCCGGTGCTGGCGTACTTGCGGGCCGGCAAGAGCTGGGCGGTCGATTTCGCCACCGGCAAGGAAGGCCTGCTGATGGCGCCCGCCTATGCGGTATCGGCCATGCTGAACGACGTGCAGCTCTCGCTGCAGGACTTTGATTACTACGAACTGCACGAAGCCTTCGCCGCACAGGTGCTGTGCACGCTGCGGGCCTGGGAATCGCCAGAGTACTGCCGCGAGCGGCTGGCCCGCAGCGCGCCGCTGGGCGCAATCGCGCCGGACAAGATCAACGTCAAGGGCGGCAGCCTCGCCCTCGGCCACCCCTTCGCGGCAACCGGCGGGCGGATCCTCGCCTCGCTGGCGAAACTCCTGGGCGAAGACGCGCAGGCCCGCCGTGGCCTGATATCGGTATGCACGGCCGGGGGCATGGGCGTAACCGCCATCGTCGAGCGCGCCTGATGCCGCGGCAGAATTTCGCCTCCGGCTCGCCCTGGGAACCGATCGTCGGCTATTCGCGCGCGGTGCGCGCTGGCGACTACGTGCACGTTTCGGGCACCACCGCTACCGGTGGCGACGGCAAGATCGTCGGGCTCAATGACGCGGGCGCGCAGACCGTGCAGGCCCTGAAGAATATCGAGGCGGCGCTGCTGCGCGCCGGCGCCACCTTGCAGCCAGGTCGTGCGCACGCGCATCTACGTGGTCAACATCGCCGACTGGGAACAGATCGGGCGCGCTCACGGCGCGGTGTTCGGCGCCATCTGTCCCGCCACCGCCATGGTGGAGGTGAGCCGGCTGATCGCGCCGGAAATGCTGGTCGAAATCGAGGCCGACGCCTGGATCGGCCACTAGCGACGAGCGCTCGATGTCGACCGGACGCTGGGAAACCCTGATGGCGCGCGACGGACATGAGTTCGCCGCCTACCTCGCGCGCACCGCCGGCACTCCGCGTGGCGCGGTCGTGGTGCTGCAGGAGATCTTCGGCGTCAACGCGCACATTCGCGCGGTGGTCGAGCAGTACGCCGCAGCCGGGTTCCTGGCGATCGCGCCGGCCCTGTTCGACCGCATCGGGCGCAACATCGAGCTGGGCTATGAACCGAAGGACATGGAACAGGGCACGGGCTACCGGCTGCAGGTTGACGAAGCGAAGGCGCTGCTCGACATCGGCGCCGCCGTCAATGTCGTGCGCCATGCCGGCCGGGTTGCGCTGGTCGGGTACTGCTGGGGCGGGCAGCTCACCTGGATTGGCGCCGCGGCGCTCCCGGTGCAGGCAGCAGTCGGCTATTACACCAGCCGGATCTGGGAAAAGCTCGACCGCGTGCCCGACCTGCCCGATCATGCTGCACTATGGCGAGCGGGACCAGAATATTCCGCGCGAGCGCATCGAGCAGCTGCGCGCCAGGCATCCGAGCGCGCACATTTGGCTTTATGCTGCCGACCATGGCTTCAACTGCGACGCGCGTGCCAGCTACGACGCGCCCAGTGCCGCCCTCGCCTGGGAGCGCAGCCAGGATTTTCTCAAACAGCATATAGGTTAGAGCGATCATGAAACTGAGCGACCCGAAACTCCTGCGCAGCCAGTGCTACGTCAATGGCCAGTGGCTCGATGCGGCCGACGGCCGCACCTTAGCCGTCAGCAACCCGGCGAGCGGCGCACAGCTCGGCACCGTGCCGCAGCTGGACGGCGCCGCCACGCGCGCGGCGATCGAGGCCGCGGCAGCAGCGTTCCCGGCCTGGGCCGCGCAGACCGCCAAGCAGCGCGCCGTGATCCTGCGCCGCTGGTTCGATCTGATGATGGCGAACCAGAGCGACCTGGCGCAGCTCATGACGGCCGAGCAGGGCAAGCCGCTGGCCGAAGCTGCCGGCGAAATTGCCTATGCGGCCTCGTTCGTCGAGTGGTTCGCCGAGGAGGCGCGCCGCATTTATGGCGAAATCATCCCGGGCCACCAGCCGGACAAGCGCATCTTTGTGCTGCGCCAGCCGGTCGGCGTGGTGGCCGCGATTACCCCCTGGAATTTCCCGGCGGCGATGATCACCCGTAAGGCCGCCCCGGCACTCGCCGCCGGCTGCACCTTCATCGTCAAGCCTGCCGGCCAGACGCCGCTGTCGGCGCTGGCGATGGCCGAGCTCGCCGCACGGGCCGGCGTGCCGCCCGGCGTGTTCAATGTGATTACCGGCGGTTCGCGCGAGCTCGGCGCCGAACTCACCGGCAATCCGCTGGTGCGCAAACTCACCTTTACCGGCTCGACCGAAGTTGGCCGCGTGCTGATGGCGCAGAGCGCGCCGACCCTGAAGAAACTGTCGATGGAGCTGGGCGGCAACGCGCCGTTCATCGTGTTCGCCGACGCCGATCTCGACGCTGCAGTTCAGGGAGCGCTCGCCAGCAAGTACCGCAACACCGGCCAGACCTGTGTCTGCGCCAACCGCTTGCTGGTGCAGGATGGCGTCTACGACGAATTCGCAACACGGCTCCGCCAGGCGGTCAGCGCCTTGAAGGTGGGCGATGGACTCAAGGGGCCGACCGATCTCGGGCCGCTGATCGATGCCGCCGCGCTTGCCAAGGTGCAGGAGCACATCGCCGACGCGCGGGCCAAGGGCGGCAAGATCATCCTCGGCGGCAAGCCGCACGCGCTTGGCGGCACTTTCTACGAGCCCACGATCGTCACCGAGGCCACCACGGCGATGCAGTTCGCGCGCGAGGAAACTTTCGGCCCGGTGGCGCCGCTGTTCCGCTTCCGCGATGAAGCCGAAGCGATGCGCATGGCCAACGACACCGAGTTTGGGCTCGCCTCCTACCTGTACACCCGCGACCTGGCGCGCGCCTGGCGCTGCGCCGAGGCGCTCGAGTACGGCATCGTCGGACTCAACACCGGCCTGATCTCGACCGAAGTCGCGCCCTTTGGCGGCATCAAGCAGTCCGGCTTCGGGCGTGAAGGCTCGCACCACGGCATTCTCGACTACACCGAGCTGAAGTACCTGTGCGTCGGCGGCATCACCCCACATCTGATCCGCTCGGCGCCGCGCCCATGCTTGGCGTACTGACGGTCAACACCGGCACGCCCGAAGCGCCGCGCGCGCGCGAGGTGAGCCGGTTTCTCAGCCGCTTCCTCGCTGATCCGCGCGTGGTGGAACTGCCGCGCCTGCTGTGGCTGCCGCTGCTGCGTGGGGTGATCCTGCCGCTGCGCTCGCCGCGCAGCGCGCGCAACTATCGCCGCGTGTGGATGGACGGCGGTTCGCCGCTGGCGGTCTATTCCCAGCGACTCCGTCTGGGACTGGAACTCGAGCTCGAGGCATCGCTCCCCGGCGCCGTCGCGATCGAGAGCGCGTTCCTGTATTCCGAGCCGCTGGTGCCCGGCGCGCTGCACAGGCTGCGCGCGGCGGGTGCAGAGCGAATTGTGGTGCTGCCGCTGTTCCCGCAGGCCAGCGGCACGACCACCGGTCCGGTCTACGACCAGGTCGGCGCGGCGCTGCGCGACTGGCGCGCGCTGCCCGATCTGCACCTGATCGGCGACTACCACGCCGACGCCGGCTACATCGCCGCGCTGGCCAACAGCGTGCGCGAGCATTGGCAGCAGCATGGGCGCACGGCGCGGCTGCTGATGTCGTTTCACGGCATTCCGCAGCGCTGTGTCGATCGGGGCGACGCCTACGAATCGCAGTGCCGGAGGACCGCCAGCCTGCTGGCCGAGGCGCTGGAGCTGGGCGCGGCCGACTGGTCGCTGAGTTTTCAGTCGCGCTTCGGCAAGGCGCGCTGGCTCGGACCGCCCACCGATCGCGTGCTGGCAGAACTCCCTGGGCAAGGCGTACGCACGCTGACGGTAGTCTGCCCGGGCTTCGCGGTCGATTGCCTCGAGACGCTCGAGGAGATCGCCATCGGCGGCCGGGAGATTTACCTGCGCGCAGGCGGCACGCAATTTCAGTACGTGCCGGCGCTCAACGACCGGGGCGATCACACGCGGGCGCTGGCACGGCTGGTGATCGCGAACGCGCCAGGCGGGTGACGTGTTCGGGCGCTTCCTCGAGGTCAGCCTCAACACCGCAGACATCGCGGCTTCAGTCCAGTTCTACGAGCGACTGGGATTCACGCAACTCACGACCGGCGACACCTGGCCGCACCCCTATGGCGTGCTCAGCGACGGACGCCTGTGCATCGGACTGCACCAACGTGGCGGGGCGGCACCACTCCTCAGCTTCGTGCGCCCGGAACTCGCGCGGCATGTGCATGAATTGCGCGCTGCCGGTTTCGAACCGCACTACACACGCCTGGGCGACAGCGACTTCCACGAGCTGCAGCTGCACGACCCCGCCGGCCAGGGCATTGCGCTGCTCGAGGCGCGCACTTTCTCCCCGGCGCGCCGCGGACCAGCCAGCTCGCGTGCGGCTGGTTCAGCAGCTACAGCACGCCGACGCTCGACACCGAAGCGGTGCAGGCCTTCTGGGAGCACGCCGGCTTCGTGGCGCTCGAAACTGCCGGATGACCCGCTCATGCAGGTCGCGCTCACCAGCGATACGCTGACGCTGACGCTGCATCGGCCGCGAGCCGATCGAGGCGCCGCTGCTGGTATTCACCGACCCGCAGATGCCCGCGCGCCTGGAGCAGCTGGCGGAGCTGGACATCCACGGCCGCGCAGATCTGCCGCGCGGACTCGACCCGCGCAGCAACGCGCTGCTCGAGGCGCCCGAGGGCACCTTGCTGCTGCTCATGCACTCCGACGCCTGAAAGCCGGGGCTGGCTGCTAGGTTTGGTGGGCCACCAGCAGGAAGCGGGCCTGAATTTCATCCGCAACGCGCAACGCACCGAACAGCAGGCTGTAGGGTTCCAGCCCCAGCTCGCTTTGCCGGAAGGTCAATTTGCCACTGGCGCGCAGCAGGCGGCCGGAGCGTTGCCATTGCAGCGGCACCGACAGGAGCGCTTCGTGATCGCGGAGCGTGACCACCAGCTGCAGTGACAATCCATCCGGCGCCCCGCTCAGTTGGCGGCAGCGGATCCGCAGCAGCGGAAAGCGTGTCGCATCGAGCTGCCGCCCGCCCAGCATGTGCTCGCGCGTGCCCTCGCGTGCGGCAGCGTCGAGTGGCCCGGCATACTCGCCACCCGCCGTTGCGCGTTCCTGCGGATCGTCGACGACCAGCGTGCCCACCGGCAGTTGCAGAGCGCAGCTCGAGCGCTCCAGCTGCGGGTGCACCCAGACGCTGCCTTGCAGGTCGTGCGAGGTTATAACGTGGTTGTGCCCGAGCTGGAGCAGCGGACCTGCGGCGTGCAGGTACAGCCAGACCCCCGACGCGCCGACGTCGACCTGGAACAGCGTGGCGCCTGCGGGGCCGGCGCCTGCGCTGATTTGCGCGCGAGTCGTGGCCAGCGGGCGGCACGCGGCTATCCACACAGCGGCGGCAACCGCCAGTGCCGCCAGCAAACGACGTGCGCGTGTCCGGCGCCCCTCGCTCCGATCGCGTGCCAAGGATGGGCTCCTCAAAAGCTGGTGCATTATACGGTTGGTATCCCGCATGCCACCCGGCGGTTCGACAGCGGGCCATGATCAGCTCTGATGATCAGCATTTCTGATCCGTGGTTCAGGCATTGCGTTTGCTGGTGCGGGGCGATGCGCCGAGACTTGTACCCGGCGAATCCAATTCCACGCACCGGAGTAGCAACATGAAAGCCCGTCGACTGCTGACCCTGCTGGCCGCAATGCTCATCACCGCCGCACAGGCGTTGATCCTTGCCGCCGATACCGCGTCGGTCGCGCGCACCGCCGCGCCCCAGCAGGCATACGCGGCACTCCACCGAGCGACCTGGAGGCGGGTATGAAGAATCTGCGCCTGGCTGAAGTACTGCCCGCCCTCGTTGCGGCCCGCGCCTGGGCTCCCTGGACGGTCGCCCCGTGGCGCGGCGGGAAATGGCGCGACCTGGAACGCCGCGTTGCGGCCGCACGCCTCGGTGGCGACGCCTACCCCACGGCCGCGCAGCGACGCCTGTTCGACGA
The DNA here is from genome assembly GCA_963811485.1 of uncultured Gammaproteobacteria bacterium. Taxonomy (GTDB): domain Bacteria; phylum Pseudomonadota; class Gammaproteobacteria; order Steroidobacterales; family Steroidobacteraceae; genus FEN-1191. Next base: position 557,491 of record CAWERO010000002.1, on the reverse strand, counting down.
CGTGCAGTGAGGGCGCCGCGCTGGCCGGTGGCGCGGGCGACTCCTAGGCGCGAAGCGCGCGCGCGGCGTAGCAACCGGGCCGGGCGTTGTGCAGGTGCGCAAAGGCCACGCGAGGATTGTCGAGGTAGTGCCCGAGGAGCGGCGCCAGCATTGCGCCGTCCGCGACCTCGGCGTCCAGCATCATGCCGGCGGCGTCAAATGCCCGGACCGACAGCAGCCTGGTGGCGAGCACGTCCGGAATCTCGTTGACTTCCGGGACGCACTCGACGGCTCCCTCCCGCACGTAGATGGCATGGCGTGAGCGGTAGGGGCCCGCCGTTGCCAGGTGTTCATAATTCAACAACAGCAGCGACTCGCCCGGAGCAGCGTCGCGCAGGCTGACGCGGCAGGGGAACCCCGGCCGCCGGTCGGCAACGCGGCGCACGATGCCGCGCGCGGCGAGCTCATGCTCGGGCAGGCCGAACAGCGGCGCGAAATCGCCGGCCGGCAATGCGACGATTCTGAAATTCATGGCCAGGCTCCCGCTTGCACTCACTGGCGGTCAGCTTGCCCGGCGCGGCCGGGACGCGCACCCCGCTTCTTGCGCCCGATTTCCTGAGCCGCCTTGATATCCGTAAGTACTTACGGATATGCTCCGCTGCGGAGGTGGAGCCCCGTGCCGACGCTACCTGAATATGGAACGCTGCTGCTGGCCGCGCGGCTGCGCAAGGTCAGCGAGACCTTCTACGCCGGCGTCGACGCGGTGTATCGCGGCCACGGCGTTGATCTGCCGGCCCGCTGCTTCCCGATCCTGTTCCTGCTGCGCGAGCGCGGCCGGCTGGGAATATCGGAGCTGGCCGTCCAGCTCGGCCAGACTCATCCGGCCGTGAGCCAAATGAGCCGCAAGCTGCTCGAGCACGGCGTCATCCGCGAGTGGCCGGATCCGCACGACCAGCGGCGCCGCCTGCTGAGTCTCGCGCCGCGTGGCACGCGGCTGATGACCCGGCTGGAACCTGTATGGCAGGCCATCGTCGCGGCAGTGCGCGAGCTCGAGGCTACGCAACCGATCTCGGCGCCGCTGACAGCGATCGACGCCGCACTTGCGACCCGCAGCTTCGCCGCACGCATCCGCGCGCAGCTCGGCCCGCAGGGCACAGTGGAAATCCTGCCGTATGCGCGCCGCTACGGCGCCGATTTCAAGCGGCTGAACCTCGAGTGGCTGAAGAAATACTTCCGCGTCGAGCCCATCGACGAGCAGGTGCTGTCACGGCCACAGGACATCATCCGCGGCGGCGGCGCGATTTGCCTGGCGCGGCGCGGGCGCGAGATCGTCGGCACCTGCGCGCTGATTCATGAAGGCGCAGGCCGCTACGAGCTGTCCAAGATGGCGGTGACCGCGGATTGCCAGGGACTGGGGATCGGACGCAGGCTTCTGACGGCGGGGATCGCCGCCTTCGTACAGCGCCAGGGGCGGGAACTCTTTCTCGAGACCAACAGCGTACTCAAGCCCGCCATCCGCCTTTACGAGTCGATCGGGTTCGTGCAAGCGCCCGCCCCGCACGCCTCGGCCTACGATCGATCCAACGTCTATATGGTCTACCACGGTGTCCCGTGTCAGTGATCGGTACGCCGGTGGGAACCTGTAGCGCGTTTCCCGGTCGTACACAAGAATGGAATAGCCGCGGGCTGATGAACCAGGCGCCGGCGCACCGGGCACTCAGGGAGTAACGATGAAAATCAGCAATTGCCTGGCGCTGCTCGGCGCCGCAGCCCTGCTGCAGGGTTGCGCCAGCGTTGGAGTGCAGCCGTGGCAGCGCGGCCTACTGGCGAAGCCGGAAATGGCGCTCAATGGCGACCCTCTGACGCAGGCCTTCGACGACCATATCTACTTCTCGAAGGAAGCCATCAGCGGCGGACGCAGCTTTGCCGGCGGCGGTTGCGGATGCAACTGACGCGCAAAGGGCGCCGCCGCCTGCGCCGCACACTATTTGTCTCGACCTGCGCGCTGCTCGGGACGGACCAGAACGCCATGGCCGACAAGGGTGACTGGAGCCTGGACTCCGGTCTGCTGTACTACTCCGAGGCCGATCGGGTCCGCGCCGTCGAACCGGCGCTGATGGTGAAACGGGACCTGGGGGGCGATGCTGCGTTCAACGCCCGCCTGGTGGTGGACTCGCTCACCGGCGCCACGCCCACGGGCGCCATGGCCTCGAGTCGCGGTGCATCCGTGACCAGCGCGTCCGGCAGCGTCTCGGTGAGCGCCGGCGTGTTGCCCATGAACGATAAGTTCAAGGATCTGCGCCGCGCAGTAAGCATGGCGTGGTCGCGCCCTTTCTCGAGACTGTGGCGCGCCGACCTCAGCGGCAATTATTCGCTGGAGCGCGATTTCCGCTCCGCAGGTGCGAATGCACTGGTCGCCCGCGACTTCAACAGGCGCAACACCACTTTGTCCCTCGGCGCATCCTATGAGAGCGACACCGTCATCCCGATCGGCGGCATTCCGCTGCCCTTCGGCGCTGTGCCAGGTGCCGGCGATGGGCCGGAAACGCCGATCGCCCGCCAGCAGAACAAGACCGTCAAGGGCGGCCTGGCGGGCCTCACCCAGGTGATGAGCCGCTACTGGATCGTGGAGCTGAATTATTCCTACAGTCAGTCCCAGGGGTATCTGAGCGACCCTTACAAGGTCGTGTCGATCCTCAACACGCACCTGGGCGGGCTCGGCGTGTTCCCGTTCCCGTTCGGTCCGGCGATTGGCGATCCGTTGCAGGAGATCCACGAAAGCCGTCCCGACACGCGGCACGAGCGAGCGGTCTTCATGGTGAACAAGGTCTATGCCGGCGGCGGCGTGGTGGATTTCTCCTGGCGCTACGGCCGGGATGACTGGGGCATCCGTGCCCACAGCTACGAGCTGCGCTATCGGTTGCCGTTCGGGGATGGGTATTTTCTGCAACCACATCTGCGCTACTACCACCAGAGCGCGGCGGATTTCTACCAGCGCGCGCTGCTGGACACGGATACGCTGCCCAACTTCGTGAGTGCCGACTATCGTCTCGCCGATATCAACGGCCGCACGCTGGGCGTGGAGCTGGGCACGGATCTGCAGGACCAGCACTCGCTGCGGCTGCGGCTGGAACGCTACGTGCAAAGCGGCAAGGTCGACCCGCGCGTGCTGGTCGGCGTGCAGGCGAACTACAACTCATTCCCGGACCTGACCGCTTATATTGCCCAGCTGAGCTATTCCTTTTAAGGCGAAGCTGCTTGCCACGTCTGCTGCAAGTGCTCATCGCCATATGTGCAGCGGCAACGCTGTGCCCGGCCCATGCCGCCGACGCCACCCTCGATCTTGGCGCGCATCGGGGCCAGGTCGTGTATCTCGACTTCTGGACTTCCTGGTGCGTGCCCTGCCGCAAGTCCTTCCCCTGGATGAACGCCATGCAGGCGAAGTACGCGCGCGAGGGCCTGGTGATCATCTCGGTCAATCTCGACGAACAGCGCGCCGACGCGGACCGGTTCCTCAGGCGCACACCGGCGGAATTCACCGTCGTGTTCGATCCCGGCGGCAAGCTGGCCGAGAGCTACGGGCTAATCGGCATGCCGAGCTCCCTGCTGATCGGCCGCAACGGGGAAATCTACCAGCGCCATGCCGGTTTCACGGAAAATTCGCCGCTGCAATACGAGTCCGAGCTGAAGGGGCTGCTGGCCGAGCGGCCGTAGCGATCCGGCCTGCCGCCAGAGCATCGGGGCCAGCATTGTCGCAATCAGCCACTACCTTACTGGCGGCCGGGCTGCCCGCCGGACTCGAACTGCGGCGGGAACCAGGCTCGTGGCGCGCCACATTTTCCGCCATGGCCTGCCCCTGTGAAGTGCTCATCGATGCGGCCGACCCTGCCGTCGCGGCACGGGCCGCCATCGCCGCCTGCACCGAAGCCTGGCGTGTGGAGCACAAATTCAGCCGCTACCGCGACGGCAACATCGTCCACGCCATCAACCACGCCGGCGGACAGCCAGTGACCGTGGATGCGGAGACGCAGCGCCTGCTGGATTTCGCTGCCGAGTGCTACGCAGCGAGCGACGGCCTGTTCGATGTGACTTCAGGCGTGCTGCGCCGGGTTTGGCGTTTCGACGGGAGCGATCGGCTGCCCGCGCCTGCTGCCGTGCGCGAGGCACTCGAATTCGTCGGCTGGCGGCGGTTGAAGTGGCGCGCGCCGATACTGCAAATGCCCTCGGGCATGGAGATCGATTTCGGTGGCCTCGGCAAGGAATACGCCGTCGATCGCGCTGCGAAGCTGGCCAGCGAGGCGAGCGGCGCACCGCTGCTGGTCAACTTCGGCGGCGACATCACGGCCACCGGCGCGCGCTGCGACGGTTCCGCCTGGCAAGTGGCGATCGAGAATCCGGCCAGCAACTTACCGCCGCCGCGCATTGCACTCAAAGCCGGCGGCGTCACCACCAGCGGCGACGCGCGCCGGTATCTTTTCAAGGACGGGGTGCGTTACGGCCATATTCTCGATCCGCGCGACGGCTGGCCGGTCACGGATGCGCCCCGCTCGGTCACAGTGCTGGACGCGACCTGCAGCCAGGCGGGATTCCTGTCGACGCTGGCCATTCTCAAGGGCAAGGGCGCGGAGCGCTTCCTCAGGAAGCACAAGGTCGATTACTGGCTGATCCGCTAAGAACCCTGGAGCCTGGCGCGCGCGCCGCCCAACAGACCATAGAGACCGATGGCGATCCATACGACATTGATGAATACGGAAGGGTAAGCACCCTTCCAGCCGCTGTTGACGATGATGCCCGCGCCGGCGCACACATTCAGCCAATGGTACAAACTGGAGCGGGCGGATATCCGCCCCAGCGTCAGCAATATGTACGCCGACAACATCATTGCCGCCGCAGCCCAGCCGATCAATTCGATTAGCAACCTGGCCATCACTTGCTCCGCCGGCGCCCGCGGCCTGCGGCCTTGCGTTTTCTCGCCGGCGCGGCGCGGCGCGCCGGCGCCGTGCGCGAGCCGGTCATTTTCGCTGCGGATCGCTTTGGCGATGGCTTCGCCTGCGGCTTGGCCGCCCGCTTCACCGCCCGCTTCACCGGCCGCCTTGCCGTGCGTTTGACCCGCTTGCGCTTGGCCCGCATGCGCGGCGCGGCGCGCGGCACAACCGCTGCCTCGATGCCGCGCAGCTGATCGACGATCGCCGGATTCTCGAGCGTGGAAATATCCTGTTTGATCGGCTGGTCGCCCGCAATTGCGCGCAGCAGCCGGCGCATGATCTTGCCGGAGCGCGTCTTGGGCAGATTGTCGGCAAAGCGGATATTGTCCGGCTTGGCGATGGGGCCGAGCTGCTCGCCGACCCAGTTGCGCAGTTCCTTCACCAGCGTGCTGGTGTCGCCGGTGGGGCGCGGGCCGCGCAGCACCACGAAGGCGAACACCGATTCACCCTTGATCTCGTCTGGCTTGCCGACCACGGCGGCTTCGGCAACGCGCGGGTTCGCGACCAGCGCCGATTCGATTTCCATCGTGCCGAGGCGGTGACCGGATACCTTCAGCACATCGTCGATGCGCCCCATGATCCAGAAATAGCCGTCGGCGTCGCGATGCGCGCTGTCGCCGGCGACGTAGTAACGGTTATGGAATCTTTCCCAGTAGGTGCTGAGATAGCGCGCGTTGTCGCCCCAGATGGTGCGCAGCATGCCCGGCCAGGGCTTGCGGATCACCAGGTACCCGCCGGCGTCGGGGCGCGTCACCGGATCGCCATGATCATCGACAATGATCGCATCAATGCCGGGCAGCGGCAGTGTGCAGGAGCCGGGCTTGGTGGCGGTGACGCCCGGGAGCGGCGCGATCATGATGGCGCCGGTCTCGGTCTGCCACCAGGTATCGACGATCGGGCAGCGGCCGCCGCCGATTACGCGGTGATACCACATCCAGGCTTCCGGGTTGATCGGCTCGCCGACCGAACCCAGCAGCCGCAGTCGCGACAGGTCGTATTTCGCCGGAATCTCGTCGCCGAGTTTCATCAGCGAGCGGATCGCGGTCGGCGCGGTGTAAAAGATCGTCACGCCGTGATCCTGGCAAATGCGCCAGAAGCGGCCCGCGTCCGGCACCATCGGCGTGCCTTCGTACATGACGATGGTCGCACCGGCGGCCAGCGGGCCGTAGGCGATGTAGCTGTGGCCGGTAACCCAGCCGATGTCGGCGGTGCACCAGAAGATGTCGTCCTCGCGCAGGTCGAACACCCACTCGCTGGTGACCTTGGCGCTCAACAGATACCCGGCGCTCGAATGCTGGATACCCTTGGGCTTGCCGGTTGATCCGGAGGTGTAGAGCAGGAACAGCGGATGCTCCGCGTCGACCCACACCGGCGCGCAGTCTGGCAGCAGGTTGTCGGTGAGCTCGCGCCACCAGACATCGCGCCCCGGCCGCATCGTGACCGGGGCGCCGGAGCGATTGAGCACGATGACCTTCTCGATCGTCGGGCAGGCGCCGTCGAGCGCCTTGTCGACTGCGGCCTTGAGCTCGACGATGTGGCCGCCGCGCCGCCCGCCGTCGGCCGTGATCACCAGGCGCGCGCCGGCGTCCTCGATGCGGTCGCGGATCGAGTTGAAGGAGAAGCCGCCGAACACTACGGAATGCACCGCGCCGATGCGGGCGCAGGCCTGCATTGCGATGACCGCCTCGGGCACCATCGGCATGTAGATCACCACCCGATCGCCGCGGCCGATGCCGAGCTGCTTGAGGCCGTTGGCCAGGCGGCAAACCTCGACATGCAGCTCGCGGTAACTGAGGCTCCGCACTTCGCCCGCTTCGCCCTCGAACACGATCGCGGTCTTGTCGCCGCGGGAGTCGAGATGCACGTCCAGGCAGTTCCAGGAGACGTTCAGCTCCCCGTCAGGAAACCACTGGTAATTTGGCGCCCTGGAGTCATCGAGGGTCACGGAAAACGGACGGTGCCAGTGAAGCGAGCGGCGGGCCAGGTCTCCCCAGAAGCCGACGTGGTCGGTCGCGGCATGGCGGCGCATGGCTTCGACCTCGGGGCCGCGCAGCCGGGCGCGGGCCGCAAACTCCGGCGGCGGCGGAAAGCGGCGATGTTCCTGCAGCGCGGATTCAATGTTCTTCTGGCTCATGACGCACCTGCCCCCGGGGATCTGCGGGAAAGAATACCGCAATGCCAGACACCGCCATACGTAGGTTTACTGGGGCGCGGCGCGTGCAGTCCGGTACAATCGCCGCTCTTTGATTTTCTGACAGACCGGTTGATGGAGAAACGAGCAATGAAAGATCTGCTATCGCGCCGCGAGGCGCTCAAGAGCCTGGCCCTGGGGGCGGGCACGCTGCTGGTGGCCGGTAACGCAGGCGCCGATGCGGCCAAGCCAGCCGCCGCGCCGGCAGCGCTGCCGCATGTCGGGGCGAGTGACCCGATCGCCATGGCGCTCTCCTATGCCGAGAGCAACAAGGGCATCGACGCAAAGAAATTCCCGAACTTCAAGCCGGAACAGCGCTGCGGCAATTGCCTGCAGAGCAAGGGCAAGGAAGGCGACGCCTGGGTGCCCTGCAATCTGTTTCCGGGCAAGGTGGTCAACGCCCAGGGCTGGTGCAAGGCCTACGTCAAGCGGCCCTGAACCCGCTCCGGCTCAGGCAGCCAAACGCGCAATGCGCTCGGCCTGCCGCGGCAGCATGGCGCCAAAGCCATGCCGGCTGCAGAACTGCGCCAGCTCGGGCAGCGCCGGGCTGCGGCGGCGCAGTGCCTCCCGATCAGCGGCGAGCGGCGCGTCGCAATGAATGCGCGTCAGCGCGCGCGCGAAGAAAGCCGCCTCACGATGGGCGCGCAGCTTTTCCGGGAGCCGTGAAGCGCCGCGCAACGGCAGGAACGCGACCCGCTCGAGCTCGTCGTACAGCTCCTCGAGGGTCGCATAGCGGTTCATGAGCGCGGCCGCTGTCTTCGGTCCGACGCCCGGCACACCCGGAATGTTGTCGACCGCGTCCCCGGTCAGCGCCAGGTAGTCGGCCATGCGCTCCGGCGCCACCCCGAAGCGCGCGGCAATTTCCTCGTAGCCATATTCAGCCGCGTCGCTGTAGTCCCAGAAGCGATCTCCCGGGCCCACAAGTTGCGACAGGTCCTTGTCACGCGTGACCACGGTTACGCGCAACCCTTCGGCGCGCACCCGTGTCGCGAGCGTGCCGATCAGGTCATCCGCCTCGTATTCGCGGCTGGCAAATTCGGCCACGCCGAGATGGCGACAGAATTCACGGCACAGCGCGAACTGGCGCTTGAGTTCGGGCGGAGCCGGTTCGCGATTGGCCTTGTAGCGAGGGTACAGCGCATGCCGGTGGCCAAAGCCGTGGCTCTCGTCGAAGGCCACCGCCAGGTAGCGCGGCGCGCGGCGCTCGATCAGGTCACCGAGAAAGCGCGCAAAGCCGTAGAGCGCATGGGTAGGGTTGCCTGCGCCGTCGCGTGCAGCGGAATTTTGCGAAAACCAGGCGCGGAATATGTAGACCGACGCATCGACGAGATAGACCACACGCGCCTGCGGCGACTAGCTGAGCCAGCGCTGGATGCGCGCGTGCAGCGGGCTGCTGCGCGGGAAATGCGAGCGCAGGTATTCCATCTGGTCCGCGAGCACGCGCCGGCCCTTGAGGAAGATGTACTCCGCGTAGGTCGGCATGAACGGCACGGCGATCAGCTGGAGTTTGGCCTGCTCGGGCGTACGCCAGGCCTTGTAGTTGTTGCAGCTGCGGCAGGCCGCGACCACGTTGGTCCAGACATCGCGCCCGCCCTGGCTGAACGGGCGCACGTGATCGCGCGAGAGCTCCCGGCTGTGGAAGCGCTCGCCGCAATACAGGCATAGGTAGGCGTCGCGCCGGAACAGGGTCTCGTTGTTGAGCGGCGGTACGTAATCATGGCGGGTGTTGCCGGGATTGCCGGTATGGCCCACGGTCGCGACGATCGAATTCACATCAACCACGGTGCGGCTGCCGGAGCGCGCGTTGACGCCGCCGTAAAGGCGGTACACCAGCGAGCCGCAGGTGTAGGCCACCTGCTCCTGATGGTAGAGCCGCGCGGCCTCGCGATAGTCGATCCACTCGAGCGGCATGCCGGCGATGTCGGTCCGCAGCACCATCTGCGCCAGGCCGTGCGCGGCCGAATGCAGTACCAGACGCGTATCGTCATCGGCGGGGCGCCGGTTTGGTGATACCTTAAGAACCATCCGTATAAGATTAGGCAGGCTTGTGCGAGAATTCAACGGATGGCGTCCCGGTAGCCATCATTAATGGGAGTTAATTCATGCCCGTGACCATTGGCGCGCTCCGCGAGAGCGTGCCCGGCGAGACCCGTGTCAGCATCGTGCCCGAAGTGGCCGGCAAGCTGGCCGCTACCGGGGCAGGGATACTGCTCGAGCGCGGCGCGGGCGTCAGCGCCCAGTTCCCGGATGCGCTTTACCAGAAGATCGAGTGGGCGGATTCGGCCGCAGCGGTGCTGGCGCGCTCCGACATCCTGCTGACGGTGCAGCCGCCGAGCATGGCGCAGATCGCCGCGCTCAGACCCGGCGCCGTCGTCATTGGTTTCATGCAGGCGCATGCGCGCGCCGCCGAAGTCAAGGCGATGCGCGATCGGCGCATCACCAGTTTTGCGATGGAGCTCGTGCCGCGCATCTCGCGCGCGCAGTCGATGGACGCGCTGTCCTCACAAGCAGCGATCGCGGGCTACAAGGCGGTGCTGATCGCCGCCAACACCCTGGATCGGTTCCTGCCGATGCTCACCACCGCGGCCGGCACCATCCGCCCGGCGCAAGTGCTGATCGTCGGCGTCGGCGTCGCCGGCCTGCAGGCCATCGCCACCGCCAGGCGCCTGGGCGCGATCGTCGAAGCCTACGACGTGCGCAGCGCCACCAAGGAACAGGTCAAGTCACTGGGCGCGAAGTTCATCGAGACCGGCGTCTCCGCCGAAGGCACCGGCGGCTACGCCCGCGAGCTCACCGCGGAAGAAAAGGCCAAGCAGCAGGAAGTGCTCGAGGCACGCATCGCGCTCGCCGACGCCGTGATCACTACCGCCGCGATCCCGGGGCGCCCGGCGCCGCGCATCATCTCGCGCGCCGCGGTCGAACGCATGAAGGCCGGCGCGGTCATCGTCGACATTCCGGCGGAGTCCGGCGGCAACTGCGAGCTGACGCGCGCGGGCGAGACCGTGATCCACAACGGCGTGAAGATCGTCGGCCCGGTGAATCTCGCTGCGCAACTCGCCTATCACGCCAGCGAAATGTACGCGCGCAACCTGCTCAATTTCCTCAAGCCTGCGCTCGACCAGTCCGGCGCACTGGCCATCGACTGGCAGGATGAGGTGTTCGCGCAGTCGTGCCTCACGCACGACGGCGCCATCAAGCACGAGGCCACCCGCAAAGCGGTGGAGGGAACATGACCGGCATAGTCGCCATTACTGGCATAGTTGCTCTGTACATCTTCATGCTGGCGGCGTTCACCGGGTATGAAGTCATCGCCAAGGTGCCGGTGATCCTGCACACACCGCTGATGTCGGGTTCCAATTTCGTACATGGCATCGTGCTGGTCGGCGCGATGGTCGCGCTTGGCAACGCGCACACGACGCTCGAGAAAGTCATCGGCGCCGTCGGCGTGTTCATGGCGGCCGGCAACGCGGCCGGCGGGTACGTGGTGACGGAGCGCATGCTCGAGATGTTCAAATCGAGCGGCGCCAAGCGGAAACCGGGGGGCCACTGATGGATATTCCCGTGCTGGGCGCGGACGGCCGGCAGTGGCTGATCCAGATCAGCTACTTCGTCACCGCGTTCCTGTTCATCATGGGCCTCAAGCGCATGAGCTCGCCGGTCACGGCGCGCAGCGGCATCGTCTGGGCGGGCGCCGGCATGCTGGTCGCTACGCTGTTCACCTTCCTCTACCCGGGCATGGGCAACTTCGAGTGGATCCTGCCGGCCATCATAGTCGGCACGGCACTCGCCTGGATCAGCGGCAAGCGCGTTGCGATGACCGATATGCCGCAGATGATCGCGCTCTACAACGGCTTCGGCGGTGGCGCGGCCGCGGCGATTGCCGCGGTCGAGCTGTATCGCGGCGACGCCATGACGCTCACCATGGGATCGCTGGCCGTGATCGGCGGCCTGATCGGCGCGGTGTCTTTCAGCGGCAGCCTCGTTGCCTTCGGCAAGCTCCAGGGCCTGATCAAGAAATCCTGGCGCTTCAGCGGCCAGCAGCTGCTGAACGTGGTGATCCTGCTGGCGGCACTGTTCGTGGGGGCGCTGCTGGCCAGCGGCTTCACGCATGATGTCTTCCATGTCACGCTGTTCTTCGCGCTCGCGCTGGTGTTCGGCGTGACGATGACGCTGCCGATCGGCGGCGCCGATATGCCGGTGGTCATCTCGATGTACAACGCCTTCACCGGCCTGGCGGTCGCGTTCGAGGGCTTCGTGATGCAGAACGCCGCGATGATCATCGCCGGCACGGTGGTCGGCTCGGCCGGCACGCTGCTCACGCAATTAATGGCGCGCGCCATGAACCGCTCGCTCGGCAACGTGCTGTTCTCCGGCTTTGGCGACACGGGCGGCACAGCCGCCGCTGGCGGCGCGGTGAGCGGCAGCATGAAGCCGATCGAGGCCGCGGACGTCGGCGTCATGATGGCCTTCGCGCAGAAGGTCATCGTCGTGCCCGGCTACGGCATGGCCGTGGCGCAGGCCCAGCACAAGGTCTGGGAGTTGTGCCAGCTGCTGATCGACCGCGGCGTGATGGTGCGCTTTGCAATTCACCCGGTGGCCGGGCCGCATGCCCGGCCATATGAACGTGTTGCTGGCCGAGGCCGGCGTGCCCTACGACTTGATCGCCGACCTCGATGAAATCAATGCCGAGTTTGAAACCGCGGATGTGGCGTTGATCATCGGCGCCAACGACGTGGTCAACCCGGTGGCGCGCAATGACAAGTCGAGCCCGATCTACGGCATGCCGATCCTGAACGCCGACAAGGCCAAGAACGTCATCGTCATCAAGCGCGGCCAGGGCGCCGGCTTCTCCGGCATCGAGAACGCGCTGTTCTACCTCGACAACACGCGCATGCTGTATGGCGACGGCCAGGCCGCCGCCAGCCAGCTGATTCAGGCCGTCAAAGCCGCTTAACTACCCGCTCGTGACACGCAGCGCGCGCGCCGGCTGGCGCGCGCCGCCCGCGTGCGCCGTCGTGCCGCGAATTGCGGCGCGCAAAAAAGTTTCCGCAGCTTGCAACCAAGCGCGACGCCGCGAGTATCAAAGTCAAGGCAGCGGTAATGCTGCACCGATACCGATACCGAAACTGTTCGAACCATGCCGAAGTCAAGGAGGCCGATATGTTGCACTCAGAATTTCCGCGCGCACTGCTGCTGAGCCCGCTGGCCGCGCTGTTGCTTGCGCTGGCGCCGAACGGCGCCGTCGCGGATGAAATGGCGATGATCCGGAATTCCGTCACCGTCCAGGTGTCGGATCTCAATCTGAAGCGCCCCGCCGATGCTGCCAGACTGTATCAGCGCATCCGCCGTGCGGCCGAGCGCGCCTGCGGCGATGGTCTGGTCAGCAGCTCACCGCTGGCGCAGCCGGCCGATCGCGATTGCGTCCGCAATGCCATTGCAGCCGCGATGAGCAATCTCAGCGAGCCGTTGGTAACGGCCGTGCATCTGCGCGGTGGGAGCTGGGCGACTGGCCGGGCCGGCGCCTGAAGGAGTCCGTCATGAAAGCCCGCTCATTCACACACTACCTCGGTACCGGCATGCTCGCGATTGGCGCGACCTTTGTGCAGGCCTCATTCGTCAACGCGGCGCACGCAGGCGAAGAGCCGGTCACTGGTTCGAGGCTGATCGCCACCGCCAAGGCGCGTTGCGTCACGGGCCGGACGCTGCAGGAACTGCTGCTACTCGGCCGGGAGCGGCCGCAACACTAGCGCAGGCGCCCGCGGAACCCGAGGAGCCCGCGAAATTGCGGCCGCCAGTGCGCCGAAATTGGCGCCAGCACTCGCTCCAGTGCGCACGGCAATAAAACCTGCTGGCGGACATGCATCGAGCGCATCGGCTTCGTGGCGCGAAGCGATCTGTGCGATCCTGAAGGCCCCGGGTTCGACGCCGGCTGGAGGGGAGTTTGGGTCAGAATCATCCACTTACGCACCTCCTTGCAGGTCAACTCGCAGCGACCGGGCCGGCGGACAGGTTTCGTGGGCGTGTCGATTCCAACCTCATGATTATAAAGAGTAATATTGCAGACACCCTGAATCTGGACCGCACTGCCACGCTCATCGCCGCCCATCCTGGCCGTTGCCCGGATGCGCACCGTCCACAGACTTATCCACATGCCGGAGCCCCGTGAACGCCGGGGATTCCAGCCCAACCGCGGTCGTGAAAGTCGCCGTCGATCGTCCGCTGCGTTCGCTGCTCGACTACCTGCCACCTGCGGGCATGCAGGTGACAGACCTGCCCGTGGGGACCCGCGTGCGGGTGCCTATGGGCACGAGGAGCGCCGTTGGCATCATCGTGGCGCACGCCGCGCAGTCGCCACTCGCGCCGGGACGCTTGCGGCCGGTCGCGGAACTGCTCGATGCCGAGCCCATGTTCGAGGCGGCGCTGCTCGAACTGCTGCAGTGGACAGCCAGCTATTACCACCATCCAGCGGGCGAAGTCCTCGCGGCGGCGCTGCCGGCGGCACTACGGGCAGGCCAGCCGTTCACGGCACAGGAGCAGTGGCTGCAGCTGACCAGCGCCGGACGCGACGCCGGCGCGACCGGCGAACTACAGCGCGCCCCACGCCAGCGCGAACTGCTGGAAATCCTCGCAGCACACGAAGCGGGTCTGAGTGTCGCACAGCTCAGCGCGACGACTGCGGCCGGCTGGCGTTCCGCGGCGCGCGCGCTCGGCGAACGCGGCTTTATCCGCTTCGTACTACGCGAACAACGCCCCGCCGCCGCAACGGGGCGGGTTAGCGGCACAAGCGCTGCGGCGCCGGAATTGAGCAACGCCCAGACGCTGGCGGTCGCAGCGATCGACGCCTGTGCGGGCCGCTACGGCGCTTTTCTCCTGCAGGGTGCGACCGGCAGCGGCAAGACGGAAGTGTACCTGCGGCTGGTGATGCGAGCCCTCGAACGGGGCGTCGGGCGCGCTGGTGCTGGTGCCGGAGATCGGCCTCACACCCCAGCTGCTCGAGCGCTTCCGCTCGCGCCTCGGGGTCCCCATCGCCGTGCTGCATTCCGGGCCTGAGCGACGGCGAGCGCCTGCAGGCCTGGCGCGCGGCGCGCACCGGCGTGGCGCGCGTGGTGATCGGCACGCGTTCCGCGGTATTTGCTCCGGTGCAGCGCCTGGGCCTGATCGTGGTCGACGAGGAGCACGACAGCTCGTACAAGCAGCAGGAAGGCGGCTGCCGCTATTCGGCGCGCGATCTGGCGGTGCGACGGGCGCAGCACGCCGGCGTGCCCGTCGTGCTCGGTTCCGCGACCCCGGCGCTCGAATCACTCCACAACGTGCAGCTCGGCCGCTACCAGCAGCTCCTGCTCCCACGGCGCGCCGACCAGGCCGCGGCGCCGCGCATCGCGCTCATCGACCTGCGCGCTCACGCGGTGCATGCGGGGCTGGCCGGGCCGGTGACGCAGGCCATCGAGCGGCACCTCGATAGCGACGGCCAGGTGCTGGTGTACCTGAACCGCCGCGGCTACGCGCCCACGCTCCTGTGCACGAGCTGCGGATGGATCGCCCCCTGCACCGAATGCGACGCGCGGCTCACCGTGCATCGCGACGCTGCACAACTGCGCTGCCACTATTGCGGCGCGGCGCAACCGCTCCCGACGCGCTGCGGCCGCTGCGGCTTTGCCGTGCGGCCGGTGGGCCAGGGCACCGAGCGGATCGCCGAAACGCTCACCGCGATGTTTCCCAGGGCGCCGCTGGTGCGGCTCGATCGCGACACGGTGCGCGGCGCGGCAGACGTGGAGGCCGTGATGCAGGCACTCCTCGATGGGTCGGCGCGGATCCTGGTCGGCACGCAAATGGTCACCAAGGGCCACCATTTTCCCGGTG
Source organism: uncultured Gammaproteobacteria bacterium (assembly GCA_963811485.1). Classification (GTDB taxonomy): domain Bacteria; phylum Pseudomonadota; class Gammaproteobacteria; order Steroidobacterales; family Steroidobacteraceae; genus FEN-1191. Next base: position 542,476 of record CAWERO010000002.1, on the reverse strand, counting down.
TGTCGCTGGTGGCCGTGATCAATGCCGACCAGGGACTGTTCAGCGCCGACTTCCGCGCCGCCGAACGTCTGGCGCAGACCATCGTGCAGGTGGCCGGCCGTGCCGGGCGCGGTACGCGCGCCGGCGAAGTGCTGATCCAGACCGAATATCCGGAACATCCACTGCTGCAGAGCCTGATTCACGCCGGCTACGAGGGCTTCGCCGCGGGCGCCCTGCAGGAACGGGCGGCCGCGCGCTGGCCGCCCTTCAGCCGCCTGGCGCTGCTGCGCGCTTCGGGACGCACCGCGACGGCGGCGCTGGATTTCCTGCGCCGCGCGCGCGATTGCGCCGGACCAACGCCTGCGGCGCGGCTGCTCGGGCCGGTGCCCGCCAACATGGCGCGCCGCGCGGGGCGGCACCACGCTCAGTTGCTGCTCGAGCACACCAGCCGGGTCGAACTGCAGCGCTTTCTCGATCATTGGCTGCCGCGGGTGGAGCAACTGCCCGCGGCGCGCCGCGTGCGCTGGGCGCTCGACGTCGATCCCCTGGATATTCAGTGAACGATTTCCTTAAACTGCGCGCCCTATGAAAGCCGAGCTCGAAGAACTGCTGGCGCAGGCGCTGGCCCGCTTGCCGGCCACCCTGCTCAGCACCCCCGTGGAGCGAAGCGCTAATCGTAGTAGAGCGCGCCCGCGACGCGCAGCATGGCGACTACGCCAGCAACATCGCCATGCGCCTGGCCAAAGTCGCGGGCCGCAAGCCGCGCGAGCTGGCCGAGGCGATCGTGGCCGCGCTGCCGCCCAGCGCACGGCTCGCGCGCACCGAAGTGGCCGGAGCCGGTTTCATCAACTTCTACCTGGCCAGTGATGCGCAGTACGACACGCTGCGGCGTGTGCTCGAGCAGGGTGAGCGGTACGGCACGAGCAAGTCCGGGCTTGGCCAGCGAGTGATGGTTGAATTCGTTTCCGCGAACCCGACCGGGCCGCTGCACGTGGGCCATGGGAGGCAGGCGGCCTACGGCGCGACGCTCGCCAACCTGCTGCGCGCCACCGGCTATGACGTGCTGCGCGAGTATTACCTCAACGACGCCGGCCGCCAGGTCGACATCCTTACGCTAAGCGTGTGGGTGCGCTACCTGCAGGCGGGAGGCGCGGCGCTGCCATTCCCCCAAAACGGCTATCGCGCCGACTACGTCAACGCCATCGGCGCGAGCCTGCGCGCGGTGCACGGCGCCGCACTCGAGCATCCGGACGCCGTACGTACTCGCCGGGCTGCCGGCGGATGAGTCGGCCGGCGGCGACAAGGAACGCTACGTCGACGCGCTGATCGCCCGGATGCGCGAACTGCTCGGCGCCGATGCCTACCAGTCGGTGCTGCAGCATTCGCTCGCGGCGATGGTCGCCGACATTCGCGCCGATCTCGCCGCCTTCGGCGTCGAGTTCGAACAGTGGACTTCCGAACGCGAGCTGGCGCGCTCCGGCGCGGTGGAGCGCACGCTCGCGCGGCTCGCGGCGCTCGACCAGACCTACGAACAGGATGGCGCGCTGTGGCTGCGAACCTCGACGCACGGCGACAGCGAAGATCGCGTGCTGGTGCGCGCCAACGGCGCGCAGACCTATTTCGCGCCCGACCTCGCCTACCACATCGACAAGCGCAGCCGCGGCTTCGAACTGATGATCGACGTGTGGGGCGCCGATCACCACGGCTACGTGGATCGCATGCGCGCCGGTCTGATCGCGCTGGGCGAACCCGGCGACAGTTTCGAAGTCTGCCTGATGCAGTTCGTCAGCCTGTTTCGCGGCGGCGAAAAGATCCCGATGGGCAAGCGCGACGGCCAGTTCGTCACGCTACGCCAGTTGCGCGAGGAAGTCGGCAACGATGCCTGCCGGCTGTTCTACCTGATGCGCAGCCACGACCAGCACCTGGACTTCGATCTTGAGCTGGCCAAGTCGCGCAGCAATGACAACCCGGTGTACTACCTGCAGTACGCGCACGCGCGCGTCGCCAGCGTCATGAAGCAGCTGGCCGCGCGCGGCTTGCACTACGACGCGGCCGAAGCGCTTGCCAGCCTCGGCCGGCTCGACGGCGCACCTGAGGCGGCAGTACTCACGGCGCTGCGCGCCTACCCCGACGTCATCGCCATGGCCGCCGCCAACCGCACGCCGCACACCCTGGTGCATTACCTGCGCGAGCTCGCGCAGGCCTTTCACACCTGGTACAACGCCGCACAGTTCATCGTCGACGACAGCGCCACGCGCAACGCGCGCCTGGCACTCGCACAGGGCGTGCAGCAGGTGCTGCGCAACGGCCTGGCGCTGCTCGGCGCCAGCGCGCCGGAGACCATGTGAGCCAACGGCGCCTGACCGCGCGCGACTACAAGAGCGTGCGCCGCGGCGGACTGCAGCTGGCGCGCTGGCGTGATCTGGGCCTGGGGTTCGGCGCCGGAGTGTTGATCGCGCTGGTCGTCTATGTCGGCGATCACCGCGGCACAGCGGGCCCGGCCGACGCTGCCAGCGCGGCGGCACCGAGCCCACGGCACAGCGGCGGCAAGCGCGCCGATGTGGCCGGCGCTGATACGCCGCTCGATGGCTCCGCGGGGCATAGCGGCAACTACGATTTCTACGACGGCCTGCCGAAATTCGAAGTCGTGGTGCCGGAGAAGGAACAGGGTGCGCACGTCGACGCGGCGGCGCGGGTGGAGCGGCCGGGTACCTATTTCCTGCAAGCAGGGTCGTACCGCAATATCGACGATGCCAACCGCGTGCAGGCGCAGCTATCGCGGCAGAACATCGCCGCCAACGTGCAGCGCGTCGCCCTCGACACCGACGTCTGGTATCGAATTCGCATCGGTCCGATCAAGGACCTCGGGCAGCTCAACCGCGTGCGCCAGCAGCTGCAGGCCGCCGAAATCGTCTCGCTGGTGATCCGCGTAGAGGATTAATCGTCGGCGCCGTGGCTGATCTCGATGCCGAGCGAGCGGAGCTTGCGATACAGGTGCGTACGCTCCATGCCGACGCGCTTGGCGAGCAGCCCGACCTTGCCGCCGCACAACTGCAGCTGCTGCTGCAGGTAGGCGCGCTCGAAATGCTCGCGGGCCTCGCGCATGGGGAGTGACAGCAGGTCCTGCTTGACCAGCGGCGCGTCGATCGGCGCCTGCGCGGCCAGTTCGCCCTCCACTTCTTCGAGTGAGATCTCCTCCGGACCGCCGCGCAGCAGCAGCCGGCGCAGGAGATTGCGCAGCTCGCGCAGATTGTCGGGCCAGGGATAGTTGCGCAAGCGGTTCTGCGCCGCCACGCTGCAGCGGCGGAACGGCAGCCGTTCCCCCTCGGTGAGCTGGTCGATGCACTGGCGCAGCAGGTCCGGCACGTCCTCCGCGTATTCACGCAGCGGGGGCACGCGCAGCGGCAGCACCGCAATCTGCGCGTACAGGTCGCGGCTGACGGCTGCGCCGCCGGCGCGCGCTTCGACCCCCGGCAGCGCTGTAGCAATCACGCGTGCGTCGAACTTCACGCTCTCGCCGCTACCGCCGCGCGTATAGCTGCCACCCTCGAACACGCCGGCCAGCAGCCGGCGCGCCGTCTCCGGCAGCTCTTCAATGTCGCCAAGATAGAGCGTGCCGCCGGCCGCCTGCTCGAGCAGGCCCGCCTGTCCGTGTCGCACCCAGCAGCGCGCCCAGCGGCCTGCTCATCCTGCAGCGCGCGCGGATTGCAGCTCACGAACGGAGCGCGCTCGCGCGGACCGGACTGATGGACGAAGCGCGCCAGCGCCTCGGTCTCGCTGCCGGGCTCGGCGATCAGCAGCAGCGGCGCCGGATAGGCGGCCAGGCGCAGCAATTCGCTGCGCAGCTGCAGCGCCGTGCGGCTGCGGCCGTGGAGCGGTGCCAGCGCGCGCGCCGCGGCGTAGCCGCCGGCCTGGCGCGTGCGCCGCGCGTCGAGCGCGCGCTTGACCGTGGGCAGGAGCTTGGCCAGCGAGAGCGGCTTCTCGATGAAATCGAAGGCGCCGAGCCGCGTCGCCTCGACCGCGGTTTCCACCGTGCCGTGCCCGGACATCATCACCACCGGGCAGTCGTGACGCGCGTCGCTGGCCCATTCGCGCAGCAGCGTGATGCCGTCGGTGTCGGGCATCCAGATGTCGAGCAGCACCAGGTCGGGCGCAGAGCGGGCGCGCGCGGCGCGCGCTTGCGCGGCGTCGGCGGCGACGTCGACGTCGTGGCCTTCCTCGCTGAGGATCTCCTGCAGCAGCCGGCGGATGTCCGCCTCGTCGTCGACCACGAGAATCCGGCTCGCATTCATGCCCGTTCCCTCCGCAACTCCGTGCGCTTGTCCGCCGTAGCCGGCAACAGTACGCGTATGCGCGCGCCGCCGGTGGCCAGGTTCTCGGCGCTGATCCGGCCGCCGTGTTCCTCCACGATACGCTGGACGATCGCCAGGCCCAAGCCCGTGCCGCGCGCCTTGCTGGTGACATAGGGTTCGAAGGCACGCCGGAGGATATCCTCGCGGAAGCCGGGGCCGTTGTCACTGACCGTGATCTCCGCCTGCGGCGGCTTCACGGTGCGCAGCCAGCGGGTACGTACCGTGATGGCCGCGCCGGCGACCCCGGCCAGGGCCTCGATGCCGTTGCTGAGCAGGTTGGCGAGGATCTGGCGCACCCGGCCGCGGTCGGCCTCGATCTCCGGCAGCTGCGGAGTCGAGCTCCAGCACGATCGCCACGCCCGGATCCTGCAGGCGGTAGAGCTCGACCACTTCGGCGCTCAGCTGGTTGAGGCTGAACTGCGCCAGCTGCACCTCCGGGCGCGCGGGCGTATTCGCTGAAGGCGTTGACCATCTGCTTCATGGCATCGACCTGCTGCACGATGGTGTGCGTGGCGCGCTCGAGCAGCCGCGCGTGCTCGGTGTCCAGGCCGGGCAGGAGCTTGCGCCGCAGCTGCTCGGCCGACAGCTGGATGGGCGTCAGCGGATTCTTGATCTCGTGCGCGAGGCGCCGCGCCACTTCGCCCCAGGCGGCATTGCGCTGCGCGGTGAGCAGCGCGGTGACGTCCTCGAACACGATCACCAGGCCGGATCGCTCGCTGTCGTCGCGGGAGCGGCGTGCAGGCCCACAGCAGCACGCGCGTGCCGGCCTCGTCCCTGAGCGCCAGCTGTTCGCGCCACTCGCGCTCGCCGGCCGCGAGGCGCGCGCGCAGCGCGGCGACGAACTCGCCCAGCAGCGGCGCGGCGCCGCGGCCGCCGCGAGGCTCTGGCCGACCATGTGCGGCCAGGTCGCCGCCGAGGATCGCGCCCGCCGACTGGTTGGCGCTGCGCAGGTGCAGCTGCGCGTCGACCACCAGCACGCCGCTCGACAGGCGCGAGAGGATCACCGCCAGGCGCTCGCGCTCGCGCTCGACCGCCTGGCGGCCGAGCGCCGCTTCCTCGCTGGTGCGCCGCAGCCGCTTGGTCATGTCGTTGAAGGAGTGCACCAGGAATCCCATCTCGTCGCGCGAGGGCAGCGGCAGGCGCGTGCCGAAATCGCCCTTGCCGACCGCGCGCGTGCCGGCGATCAGGTCCTTCACCGGCCGCGTCAGCCGCTGCGCCGACCAGACCGCGCCGTAGACCGCCGCCAGCATCGTGATCAGCAGCACCAGCGTCAGCGTCAGGATGAAGTTGATCTTCAGCGGCTCGCGCGTCGCCGACATGTCGCCGTACTTCGAATAGGCGGCCTGCACCGCATCGGCGAGACCGGACAACTCCGCCGGCACGTCGTAGTTGATCACCACGAAGCGACCTGGCGGCACGCGCGCGGCCCGCGGCAGCGGTGCCGCGGTCACGATCGTGGCGCGCCCGGCGCTGCGCCGGCTGCAGCGCGAAATAGCTGTGGCCGGCGGCGATCTGCAGCCGCACCTCGGCCGCGGGCGCGGCCGGCAGCGGCGTGCTGGCGCTCGCGCTGCTGAAGGCTCAGCGCGCGCCCGCCAGTGTCGTAGACGGTGACGTCGGCAGCCTGCGCCGCGCGCCGCTCGGCGTCGAGCCGCACCGCCAGGTCCGGGCCGTTCAGGCCGGCGATCGCGTCGCGCGAAATTCTCGGTGCGGCGCGACTGCTCGTGCAGCGCGCAGCTCGAGCGCCGAACGCGACAGCACCAGCGCGTCGTTCAGTCCCTGCTTGATCTCGACGCGGAACCAGCTGTCGATGCCGTAGTTGAGGAACTCGAGCGCGAACAGGTAGACGATCAGCAGCGGCACCACCACCAGCGTGCCGAACATGCCCACCGTGCGTGCCGTCAGGCGCGAGCCGGGCACGTGGTCGCTGAAATCGCGGTACAGCTGCCACAGCTTGCGCGCCAGCAGCACGCCGAGCGCCAGCACCGCGCAGATGTTGAGCAGCAGGATCCACGGCTGGCGGCGGTTGAAGTCGGCGGAGTTCTCGGCGCTGTGCGCCAGCAGCAGCAGCGCCCACACGCCGGCGCCGCTGCCGAGCAGCGTCAGGGCGCGCAGACCCCAGCGCTTCAGCGCACGAGGGTCCATATGTACCAGTCGCTGGTGCGATGCCAGGCATTCGACCAGAACATCAGTGCGCGCAGCGCATCGGGCATGTGGCCGCGGCGCACGCCGGCGCGCAGCGCGATCTGCCACGGCCCGTCGCCGCGCAGCTGCGAATCGACCGCGATCGGCCATTCCTCCACGGCACCGAGACTGGCCAGCGCCGCCTCCAGCGTCGGGAAGGATTCCTGCGTGCCGGTGTCGACGTCGCGCAGCAGGTAGCGGTCGGTGACCACGTGGTAGGTGAGATCGCGATGGCGCACCAGGTCGACTGCCTCGGCGTCGAACCACAGCCGCCGGTGGCGGCGTGACGATGCACTCGAGATCGAAGCTCAGCGTCACGCCGTCCTTGAGCGAGGCCGTCAGCAGATCGCTGCCCGGATAGGCGACGCGCGCGCTCAGCACGATCACGCCGTGGCTGGTCACCGCGTAGGCAGAGCGGATCTCGAGCTCACCATCGAGCGGATCGTCGCGCGTGCACCAGTCCCGCGCCAGCCAGCGCCAGGACGGCGGCCAGAATCCGCGGCGACTTGCCAAGCGTTGCCATCGTTTAAGCGCTGCGCGCCCCCTCACTCTTTGCTGCAGGCAAGCATAATAGAAGCCGTCGCCGTCTGCCCCCGGGAGCCGCTGCCAGCCGGGCTGGCATGGACGCAGCGAGAACTGCAGCCAGGGCTTCCGGCAGTGGCAGCTCGCGGGCCCCTGGCGTTGTCGACAAGAATGGCGGCCACCACGGCCGCATTCTCCGCCGGCAGCACCGAACAGGTGGCGTACAGCAAGCGCCCGCCGCGGCGCAACAGCGGACCAGCAGGCGCGCAGCAGCGAGCCCTGCCGCGCGCGAATTCCGCGATATCGCTCGCGCGGCGCAGCAGCTTGATGTCCGGATGGCGCCGGATCACGCCGGTCCCCGAGCAGGGTGCATCGAGCAGGATGGCGTCGATAGGGTACCCCGTCCCACCAGTCTGGCGGCTGCCGCCAGGTCGGCCTGCACCAGGCGTGCCTCGCGGCCGAGACGCCGCAGGTTGTCGGCGACGCGCGCCAGCCGCTCCGCGTCGTTGTCCAGGGCTGTCAGTGCAATGGGCCCGCCCGCTGCCTCGAGCAAGGCGCCGGTCTTGCCGCCCGGCGCCGCGCAGGCATCGAGCACGCGCTCGACCGTGGCCGTGGGGCCAGCCACAGCGCAGCCAGCTGCGCGCTCGCATCCTGCACCGAGACTCGCCCCGGTTCGAACCCCGGCAGCTCTGCCACCGGCACGGGGACGGTCACGGTGACGGCGGTCGCCAGGCCGGGCACGGCCTCGCCAGGCACACCGCGCGCGGCGAGTTCCTGCAGGTAGTCCGCGAGCGCTGACACGGCTGGTGTCGACGCGCAGGCACAGCGGCGGATGCTCATTGTTCGCCGCGAGTATCGCTTCGAAGTCGTCCGGCCAGGCGGCGCGCAGCGTCCGCCACCAGCCAGTCCGGGATGCGCGTGGCGCGCGGCAAGATCGCGATCGACCGCAGCCAGCAGCGTCGCGCGCTCGCGCAGGAAGCGGCGCAGCACCGCGTTGACGAGACCGGCAGCGCGCGCCAGCCCGAGCAGCCGCGCGGCGTCGACGGCTGCAGCCACCGTGGTCGCGGCTCCGGTGCGCCGAATATTCGAGCTGGTGCGCGGCGCAGACCAGCAGCGCGTGCAGCTTCGGGTCGATCCGCATACCGGGCCGGGCCAGCAACGGGAGCACCGCAGGCGCCAGCCGCAGGTACCAGCGCAGCGTGCCCAAGCGTGACTGCGCTGATCGCGGCGCGCTGTGCCTCGTGCAGCATCGGCGCCAGTGCCGCGTCGGTGCTCAGGCCCTCGTCCAGCACCGCCGCTACCGCGCGCGCCGCGCCGAGCAGCACCCGTGTCGCCGTGCCGGGAGATCGCGTGCGGCGCTCGCGCACTGCCGCCCGGTGCCCATGCCTAACCTAACTTCAGGCTGTCGAGCGCATGCCCGTGCGCAAATTCAGCCGCACTCACCACCCGGCGCCCGGCACTCTGCAGCCGCTCTATCGCCAGCACTCCCTCGCCGCAGGCCACCAGCAGGCGCCCGTGTTCGAGTCCAAGCACCGTGCCGGGCGGCACTGGCACCGATTCGGTGGGCACCGCAGCGGTTGCTGCCAACGCCTGGGCCTGCCAGATCCTGAGCTGGGCTCCAGCCATCAGCGTTTCCGCAACCGGCCATGGATTGCAACCCTGCACCTGGCGCGCGATCTCGCCTGCGCTCGCGGACCAGTCGATCAGCGCCTCGTGCTTGGCGAGCTTGTGCGCGTAGCGTAACACCTTCCGCCGGCTGGGCGCGGGGTGTTGCGGCGCCCGCTTCGAGCGTAGCGATGACCTCGAGCAGCAATTGCGCGCCGTGGCTGCGCCAGTACGTCGTGCAGTACGGCGCTGCTCATGCCGCTGGCGATCGGCACCGATCGCTGCGCGAGTATCGGCCCGGTATCGAGTCCGGCGTCCATCTGCATGATGGTCACGCCGCTCTGTGAGTCGCCGGCGAGTATCGCGCGCTGGATCGGCGCCGCGCCGCGCCAGCGCGGCAGGAGCGAGGCGTGGATGTTGAGGCAGCCGAGCCGCGGCAGCTCGAGCACCGCCCGCGGCAGGATCAGGCCGTAGGCCACCACCACCAGCAGCTCGGGCTGCCAGTCGCGCAGCGCCGCGCGGTCCGCATCGGCCGCCAGTCGTTCCGGCTGGGCCACCGGAATGCCGAGCGCCAGTGCGCGCTGCTTGACCGGACTGGCGCGCATCGCCCGGCCGCGCCCGGCGGGCCGGTCGGGCTGCGTCAGTACGCCGACCAGCCGGTGCGCAGAGGCCGCCAGCGCATCGAGCGCCGGCAGTGCGAAATGCGGCGTTCCGGCAAAAGCGATGCGCAGCATGATCGGGATCGGGATCGCTAGATCGACTTTGCCGGTGGACGCCGAGCGCGCGCCCGGCCGCGCCCTGGGCGCGTCGCCGCGCTCGCGACGCTCCTTCTCGAGCCGGCGCCGGATGCGTTCGCGCTTCAGGCTGGAAAGATAGTCGACGAACAGCTTGCCCTCGAGATGATCCATCTCGTGCTGCACGCACACGGCGAGCAAGTCCATCGAGATCGCGCTCGAAGAAGTTTGCCGTGGCGGTCCTGGGCGCGCACGCGCACACGTGCGGCGCGCTCGACCGGCTCGTAGACCTGCGGCACCGACAGGCACCCTTCCTCGGTCTGCTCCGTGCCCTCGCGTGCGAGCAGCTGCGGATTGATGTACACCTGCGGCTCGCTGCGGGTCTCGCTGACGTCGATGACGATCAGCCGCAGGTGCACGTTGACCTGCGTGGCGGCCAGGCCGATGCCGGGCGCCGCGTACATGGTTTCGAGCATGTCGTCGATCAGCCGCGCCAGCGCGGCATCGAATGCCTGCACCGGCGCGGCGCGGGTGCGCAGCCGGGGGTCGGGGAATTCCAGTATCGTCAATTGCGCCATGGCGGCTTTTTGAAACCTCGGCTTGCGCCCATGTGATCCAGCGCACAAACTCCGCACCGGACCATGTGCGTTTGGCGGCCATTGAGTTTATAACAGCTGCGGGTGGCTCATCCCACCTGGCCCCCCGTGTATCAGGAGTGAGGGATGTTCCCCTATAAGACAATGAGCCTGCGGCGGACGTTTCACATGGCGGCCGGGCTGGCGGTACTGGCACTGGCCCTCGGCGGCTGCTCGCCACGTCCGCGGCTGGCTCGGGCATGGCGACTCGGCCGGACCCGCGGCGCCGATGACCACGGCGGCCGAAACGCCCGGCGCAGGCGGGACTCAGCCGAACCTCAGACCGTCACTTCGAATCTGCCCGAGCTCGAGCCCGATTCCGCTACGCGCGCCGGCGCACCACCACGGTCATGCCGACGCGCGATGCCTCAGCCCGACCGCGCCGAAGAGCTATTCCGTGCAGAAGGGCGACACGCTCTGGCGCCTGGCCGGCTTGTTCCTTAAGGATCCCTGGCTGTGGCCGGAGATCTGGTACGCGAATCCGGAAGTCAGCAATCCGCACCGCATCTATCCGGGCGACACGCTGCGCCTGGCGAAGGCGGCGCGGACGGCAGCGGCCAGGCCGTCGCGGCCGTGCAGCTGGTGCACGCCAGCGGCGGCGGCACGCGACTCCAGCCGCTCCTGCGCAGCATCGAACTCGAGGCGCCGATCGCCAATATTCCCTACACGGTGATCGCCGCGTTCCTATCGCGCCCCGGCGTACTTACCAAGAGCCAGGCCGAGGCCGCGCCCTACGTGCTCGCGCTGCGCGACCGCCACATGATCGCCGGCGACCGGCAACGACATCTACGTCAGCCACCTGAAGGCCGCCGAGGGCGAGCGCTTCAGCGTATTGCACGTCGGCGAGCAGCTGAAGGATCCGGACGGCCACGGCTCGCTCGGTTATCTCGCCAATTACGCCGGCGCTGCGCAGGTCATTCGCGCGGGCGATCCGGCGCGGGTCCAGATCATCGAGTCGGCGCGCGAGATCCTCGCCGGCGACGTACTGATACCGGAGACCACGGGGAGCATCGGCGATTTCCTGCCGCACTCGCCGGCCGTGCAGGTGCGCGGGCGCATCCTCGCCGTCGTCAACGGCGTACTGCTCGCCGGCCAGTACCAGGTGGTCGCCATCAATCGCGGCAGCCAGCGACGGGCTCGAACCTGGCCATGTGCTGCGGGTCAACGAATCGCCGCAGACGGTGCGCGACCGATGTGCGCGCATCACCGGAAACGGCACCTGCAACGCACTTCCGCGACACCCGGCTGCCGGTGGAATCGGTGGGCTCGCTGCTGGTGTTCCGTGTTTTTGAGCGGGTGAGCTACGCACTGGTGGCCACGGATACCAGCCCACTCAGCGTCGGCGATCAAGTCGTCACGCCCTGAAGTTCCGCTGAATCTGCACTGATCCATCGCAAAGGGCCCGCAGTAACGCGGGCCCTTTGCTTTATGCTCTCCGCCCATGAGCGCCGCCAGGATCGACGATCACACCCGCTGGCTGGCCCTCGCCCGCGCACCGGGCCTGCATGTCGATCTGCTGCGCGACGCCGAAGCGCTGGATCAGCCCACGGTCCTGGTCGGCGCCCGCGCAGCAGAGCTGGCCGCGCGGGGCATTCCCGATGCAGCAGCGTCCTGGCTGGCCCGCCCCGACGCCGCCTTGCTCGATGGCGACCGCCGCTGGATGGAAAGCGCGGGCGTTCAGCTCATTGGCTTCGACAGCGAGCACTACCCGCCGCTCCTGCGCCGCATCGCATCCGCGCCGATCGCGCTCTATCTACTGGGCAGCGCCGAAGTCCTGCTGTCCGCGCAGCTGGCCATCGTCGGCAGCCGCAATCCGACCGCGGGCGGCACGCGTACCGCGCTTGATTTCGCCGCCTTCCTGGCTCGCGGCGGACTCACAATTACCAGCGGGCTGGCGCTCGGCATTGATGCCGCGGCGCACCAGGGCGCGCTCGAGGGCGACGGGCGCACGATTGCGGTCCTTGGCTGCGGACTTGACCAGGTTTACCCGCCCGAAAACACCGCGCTCGCAGCCCGCATCGTGGCCCGCGGCGGCGCGCTGGTGGGCGAATTTCCGCCGGGCACCGCCCCGCGCCGCGAGAATTTTCCGCGCCGCAACCGCCTGATCAGCGGCCTTTCGCTCGGCACCCTGGTGGTCGAGGCGGCGCGCCAGAGCGGCTCATTGATCACCGCCCGCCTGGCCTCCGAACAGGGCAGAGAGGTTTTCGCGATACCCGGCAGCATCCACAACCCGCTGGCCCGCGGCTGCCACGAGCTGCTGCGGCAGGGTGCAAAGCTCGTCGAGACCGCCGCCGACATCCTTTCTGAACTTAAGATTCCTTTTACTAAACAAGAGATTACAGATTCAGGCAGCGGCGTTCCGGCGGCAGCACAAAATGGCCCAGGGTTGGACAAGGACTATGAAATCCTGTTAGATGCGCTCGGGTTCGAGCCCCAGAGCATCGATGCTCTGGTAGACCGGACCGGTCTTCAGAGCCCTCACCTGGCGTCCATGCTGCTGATCCTCGAGCTCGAGGGAAGGGTTGGGCTGCATCCGGGAGGGCGGTATGCGCGGGTCAATTGAGTAGCCTTGGGCATGATGGAAAACACGGTATTCGACATTCTGGTCTACGTCTTCGATCACTACCTGTTCGAAGAACTCCCGGCGATCGCCGAGCGGGCCGACATCGCCCGCGACCTGGAAAACGCCGGCTTCCGCGGCGTCAACGTCGAGCGCGCGCTCGACTGGCTGGCGGAACTGGCCGACGAGCGCTCCCGCCCAGGGCTGCGCGCCGACGAGCGCGCGTTCCGCCTCTATACCGCCGACGAATGCGAGCGCCTGGACGCGGGTGCCAGAGGGCTCCTGCTCTCGCTCGAGCGCGGCGGCATCCTGTCGACGACGCAGCGCGAGATCGTCATCGATCGGCTGCTGGCGCTCGACTCCGAGGAACTGAGCCTCGAGCAGGTGAAATGGGTGGTGCTGATGGTGCTGTCCTGCCAGCCGGGCGAGGAAGCGGCCTGCGAACGCATGGAAGACATGGTGTACGAACTGCCCGCACAGGTGCCGCATTGAGCCGGCACGAAATCAGCGGCAGTCATGACCCGCGGCCCGTCCGCGGTTTTTCGTTTTAGGAACCGTTAAGTTTCAGGCATGGCCGACCATCTCGTCATCGTCGAATCGCCCGCCAAGGCGCGCACGATCAAGAAGTACCTGGGCAAGGACTACGAAGTGCTGGCCTCCTACGGGCACGTGCGCGACCTGGTGCCGAAGGAAGGCGCAGTCGATCCCGAGCACGACTTCGCGATGCAGTACCGGCTGATCGAGCGCAACGAAAAGCACGTCGACGGCGATCTCGAAGGCGCTGAAGAAAGCTTCGGTGCTGCTGCTGGCGACCGACCCCGACCGCGAGGGCGAGGCCATCGCCTGGCACCTGCACGAGATCCTCAAGGAGCGCGGCGAACTCAAGGGCAAGACCTCGCAGCGCGTGGTGTTCCACGAGATCACCAAGAACGCGATCCGCGAGGCGGTCACGCATCCGCGCGAGCTGTCGCTCGACCTGGTGAATGCGCAGCAGGCGCGGCGCGCGCTCGACTACCTGGTGGGCTTCAATCTCTCGCCGCTGCTGTGGAAGAAAGTGCGCCGCGGCCTGTCGGCCGGGCGCGTGCAGAGCCCCGCGCTGCGCATGATCTGCGAGCGCGAGGACGAGATCGCCGCGTTCGTGCCGCAGGAATACTGGACGCATCGACGCCGAGGGCGAGCACAGCGAGCAGACCTTCCCGCTGAAGCTGGTGGAATTCGCCGGCCGCAAGGTCGAGCAGTTCAGCTTCACCGACGAGGCTGCGGCGCGCGGCGCCGAGAGCGCGCTGCGCAGCGGCGCCGGCACGACCCTGGTGAGGGCGGCACCAGCGGTACCCTGAAGGTGCTCACGATCGACCGCAAGCAGCGGCGCCGCAATCCCTCGCCGCCCTTCACCACCTCGACGCTGCAGCAGGAAGCCTCGCGCAAGCTGGGTTTCTCGGCGCAGCGCACGATGCGCATCGCGCAGCAGCTGTATGAAGGCGTCGACATCGGCGAAGGCAGCGTCGGTCTGATCACCTACATGCGCACCGACTCGGTCACGCTGGCCGCCGAGGCGGTCACCGAGATTCGCGCCACCATCGAGAAGCTCTACGGCAAGGCAAGCGCTCGCCGAAGAGATCCGCATCTACAAGACCAAGTCGAAGAACGCGCAGGAAGCGCACGAAGCGGTACGCCCGACTTCGGCCGCCATCGTGCCGGCCGACATCGAACGCTACCTCGACGCCGACCAGTTCAAGCTGTACGCGCTGATCTGGAAGCGCGCGGTCGCCTGCCAGATGGCGCACGCGGTGTTCGACACCGTCGCGGTCGACATGCTGGCCGGCAACGATGGCCCCACCCGCCACCTGTTGCGCGCGAACGGCTCCACCCTGGTCAAGCCCGGCTACATCGCGGTCTACCAGGAAGGGCGCGATGACGCGGCGGAAGACGACGGCGATCACATGCTGCCGGCGATGCAGGTGGGCGATGCGGTGCGCCTCGTCGCGCTGCACCCGGAACAGCATTTCACCGAGCCGCCGCCGCGCTACACCGAAGCCTCGCTGGTCAAGGCGCTCGAGGAGCACGGCATCGGCCGGCCCTCGACCTATGCCTCGATCATCTCCACGCTGCGCGACCGCGAGTACGTCGAGATCGACAACCGGCGCTTCACCGCCACCGACATCGGCCGCATCGTCGGCAAGTTCCTGACGCAGCATTTCCACCGCTACGTGGAATACGGCTTCACCGCCGCGATGGAAGACGAGCTCGACGCGGTCGCGCGCGGCGAAGAGCCGTGGACGGTGCCGCTGACCAAGTTCTGGAAGCCGTTCATCGACCAGGTCGAGCTGATCGAGAAGATCGGTGTCGCGCGAACAGGTCGCGCAGGCGCGCGAGCTGGGACGCGACCCGGTCAGCGGCAAGCCGGTCACGGTGCGCATGGGCCGCTTCGGGCCGTTCGTGCAGATCGGCACCAAGGACGACGTCGAGAAGCCGCGCTTTGCGGGCCTGCGGCCGGGCCAGAAGATGGACACGATCCAGCTCGCCGACGCCTTCGAGCTGTTCAAGCTGCCGCGCACGCTCGGCGACGACCGGCGCGAAGGCGAGACCGTGCTGACCGCGATCGGCCGCTTCGGTCCCGTACGTCAAGTACGGCGCCAAGTATGTCTCGCTGAAGGAAGACGACCCGTACACGGTCACGCTCGAGCGCGCGCTCGAAGTGATCGCGGCCAAGGTGCTGGCCGACGCCAACCGCATCATCCAGGATTTCCCGGCCGAGAAGATCCAGGTGCTGAACGGCCGCTACGGCCCGTACATCACCGACACGGCCAAGAATGCGCGCGTGCCGAAGGATCGCGACCCCAAGACGCTGACGCTCGAGGAATGCCAGGCGCTGCTGGCTGGCGGCGCCCGCCAAGGGCACGCGCGGCCGCTTCGGCCGCAAGCTCCCGGCGAAGGCCGGCGCCAAGAGGCGTCGCCGCGCGACGCGCCGGCGGCACTGGCGGCCGACGGCAGCGGCACCGGCAGGCCAAGGCGAAGGCAAAAGCCAAGGCGCCCAAAGCCAAGGCAAAGGCCAAGGCAAAGGCCAAGGCCAAGGCCAAGGCCAGGCGGCGCCCGCGAAGCGATCCGCAAGATCGTTGCCGCCGGCGACGACGCGCAGCGTCGACGAAGCGCCGCCCAAGATGGTTGCCGCAGGACCACGGACCCACGAAGCGCTAGGCCAACGCGCATTCGCGGCCGCGCGCATGAAATACCGCCACAGTTTTCATGCCGGCAATTTCGCCGACGTGCACAAGCACGTCACGCTGCTGGCGCTGATCGCCGCGCTGCAGCGCAAGGACAAGGGCTTTCTCTATCTCGAGACGCACGCCGGCCGCGGACTCTACGACCTGCACAGCGCCGACACGCACCAGGGCGCCGAGGCGCGGCTCGGCATCGGCGCGCTGCAGCGCCGCAACTGCGACAGCTCCGCAGATCACCGCCTATCTCGATGCGCTCGAGCGCGCCCGCGCCAACTGCAACAGCGCCCGGCGCCTACGCCGGCTCACCGGTGCTCGCGGCGCTCGTCGCTGCGCGCGCAGGATCGCGGCGTCTGCTGCGAGATCCAGGCCGCCGAATGCCGCGCGCTCGAACGCGCGCTGAATATCTACCCGCGCATGCGCTGCGAATGCGTCGACGGCTACCAGGCGCTGCGGCGCGCACCTGCCGCCGCCGGAACGGCGCGCGCTGGTGCTGATCGATCCGCCGTACGAAGAGCAGGCGGACGACCTGCAGCGCGCCGGCGACGGCATCGGCAAGGCGCTCGCGCGCCTGGCCAACGCGGTCGTCGCGCTGTGGTATCCGATCAAGGACGATCGCGACCTCGCGCCCTGGCTCGCGCGCATGGCCGCGCAGCTGCCGGTGCCGGCGCTGGTGACGGAACTGTGGCTCCATCCGCGCGATGCGCGCGTCGGCCTCAACGGCTCCGGCCTGCTGATCGTCAATCCGCCCTACCAGCTTGACGTGGAGCTGCGCGCAGTGGCTTCCTGAGCTGGGCGCCGCGCTCGGCGCCACGCGCCAGGGCGGCACCACGGTCAGATGGATCGCGCATGAACAGCATTGACCGCTACGCGGTGATCGGCTCCGGCATCGGCCACAGCCGCTCGCCGCAGATCCACGCGCTGTTCGCGCAGGCCACGCGCCAGGCGATGGAATACGGGCTGCTCGACGTGCCGCCGGTGGCGTTCGAGACCGTGGTGCGCAATTTTTTCCGCGACGGCGGACGCGGCCTCAACGTGACCGTGCCGCACAAGGAAGCGGCGCTGCGGCTGGCCGACACGCTGACGCCGCGCGCCACAGCGCGCCGGCGCGGTGAACACGCTGGCCGCTCGGCGCTGACGGCAAGCTGCTCGGCGACAACACCGACGGCGCTGGTCTGGTGCGCGACCTCACCGTCAACCTCGGCTGCACGCTCGCGCGGCGCCCGCGTGCTGCTGCTCGGTGCCGGCGGCGCCGCGCGCGGCGTGATCGCCCCGCTGCTCGAGGCTGGCGTTGCTGCGCTCGTGATCAGCAACCGCCACGGCGCCCGCGCGAAGCAGCTGGCGCAGGAATTTGCCGATCTCGGCCCGATCACGGCCGCAGCCAGCCGCGACTGCCGCGAGCCGCGGCCGCGCCGCGCGTGAGCGACGATGCCGGGCTACGATCTGATCATCAACGCCACCTCGGCGAGCCTGCGCGGCGAGCTGCCGCAGATTCCCGCGCACGCGGTCGGCACGCAGACCCTGGCCTACGACCTCGCCTACGGCGAGCGCGACACGGTGTTCGTGCACTGGGCGCGCAGCGCCGGCGCGGCGCGCGCCGTCATGGGCCTCGGGATGCTGGTCGAGCAGGCGGCCGAATCGTTCCTGCTATGGCGCGGCGTACGGCCGGATACGGCGCCGGTGCTGGCCGCCATGATGCCGGTGGTTCGCACATGATTCATTTGAAACCGGAGCGCGGCGATCGGGGCGCGGCTTACACGATATGCGGCCCCGTGGTCGCAAGGACCTTCCAGCCATGACCGTGCTCTCGGCCGCAATACTGCTGTTCCTGGTGATGGACCCGCTGGGCAACATCCTGCTGTTCGTCACCGCACTCAAGACCGTGCCGGCGGCACGGCGGCGGCGCGTGGTCGCGCGCGAGCTGCTGATCGCCTACGCCGTGCTGGTGGTGTTCCTGTTCACCGGCGAGCACCTGCTGCACTGCGCTGAGCATCTCCGGGCCGGCGCTCACCATCGCCGGCGGGCATCGTGCTGTTCCTGATCGCGCTGCGCATGGTGTTCCCGTCGGCCGATAGTCCGCTGGCGGAGAGCATCAAGGGTGAGCCGTTCCTGGTGCCGCTGGCCATTCCCTATGTCGCCGGGCCCTCGACGCTCGCCACGCTGCTGCTGTTGATGAGCCGCGAGCCGCAGCGCTGGCCCGAATGGTTGCTGGCGCTCACCTGCGCCTGGCTGGTGAGCGCCGCGATCCTGGTGCTCGGCGGACGGATCGGCGATTTCCTGGGCACGGCGCGGCCTGCTGGCGCTCGAGCGGCTCATGGGCCTGCTGCTGGTGGCGCTCGCGGTGCAGATGTCGATCGAAGGTCTGCGGGTTGCGCTGCACACTTAGCTCGCTTTACGCGACAATAAAGCCTTGATGTGTGCCTATTGATTCATATATGTTACAGATATGTGGCTAGCCTCTGAACTGGCGGCATTCGCCCAGGTGGTCGAGCTGGGCTCCTTCACCGCTTCCGCGCGTGCGCTGGGCGTGCCCAAGGTTGCCGTCAGCCGCGCCGTGCAGAGCCTCGAGAAGCGCGTCGGCACGAAGCTCCTGACGCGCACCACGCGGCGCGTGTCGCTCACCGACGCGGGCCGTGCGCTGCTGCCGCACGCGCAGCGCATCGCCGCTGAAGCAGCGGCCGCGAGGCGCGCGATGACGCCGCTCACCGAAAGCCGGCGCACGCTGCGCGTGCTCGCCGATCCGGCCTACGGGCGGCTCCTGCTGGCGCCGCTCCTGCCGCGCTTCATGGAGCGCTACCCTGATATCCCGCTCGAGGTGGAAATGGCGCTGGCGCTGCCCGAAGAGCCCGGGAGACCAGTGGGATCTGCTGTTCCAGAACGGACCGCCGCGGCGCCCGGGGCTGGTGGGCACGGCGCTCGGCCGGCCGCCTGGTCATTCTGTGTGCCACGCCGGCCTACCTGCGGGCGCACCCGACGCTGCGGCAACCCGCGGACCTCGCCCGGCACGCGGTGCTGGTACCCGGGCAACTGGTCACCGAGCTGCGGCTCCATCGCGGCAAGACCCAGGCGCAGGTGGCGGCTGACGCCTCGCCTGATCGTCACCGATCCCGCCGTGGTGCACGCGGCCGCGGCCGCGGGCGCGGGCATCGGCGTACTGCCCGAGTTCCTGTGCCGGCAGGGGCTGGCGATGAACAAGCTCGAGCGCGTGCTGCCGGAATGGCACGTAGCCGACCTGCTGGAACTGCACGCGGTCTCCGACCTGCGGCGTGCGCGCTCGCCGGGCGTCAAGGCGCTGATCGAATTCTTCGTCGCCAACATGGTGCCGGTGTTGGGGCGACGGATAACGGCCGCGCCCTTCGAGGAGTTTTCCCGCGACGTGCGCCCGCAGAGCGCGCTGCGCGCGCGAATTACCGCCGCCTACCGGCAGCGGAACCCGAGTGCCTGAGCGCGCTGCTGGCCACGGCCACCCTGCCGGGCGCCGAAGCGGCCGCCGCGAAGGAGCTGGCGCGCCAGCTGGTGGTGGCGCTGCGCCAGAAGAAACAGGACGGCGGCGGCGGCGTGGCCGGACTGATCCATGAGTATTCGCTCTCGAGCCAGGAAGGCGTCGCGCTCATGTGCCTCGCCGAAGCGCTGTTGCGCATCCCGGATTCGTACACGCGTGATGCGCTGATCCGCGACAAGATTTCCACCGCCGACTGGCAGGCGCATCTTGGCAACAGCCCCTCGATGTTCGTCAACGCCGCGACCTGGGGCCTGCTCGATCACCGGCAAGCTCACCGCCACCACGTCGGAAGGTGGACTGTCAGCGGCCATCACGCGGCTGATCGGCAAGGGCGGCGAGCCGCTGATCCGCAAGGGCGTGGACCTGGGACTGCGAATGATGGGCGAGCAGTTCGTCACCGGGCAAACCATCGCCGAGGCGCTCGAGCACAGCCGCGCGATGGAAGCCAAGGGCTTTTCCTACAGCTATGACTGCCTGGGCGAGGCCGCCACGACCGCAGCGGATGCGCAGCACTACTACGAGGACTACGAGCGGGCGATACATGCCATCGGCAAGGCCTCCGCCGGACGCGGCATTTACGACGGGCCGGGCATTTCGGTCAAACTCTCGGCACTCCACCCGCGCTACTCGCGCGCGCAGCACGAGCGTGTGATCGGCGAGCTGCTGCCGCGCATCGAGCGCCTGGCCGTGCTCGCGCGCCACTACGACATCGCCTTCAACATCGACGCCGAGGAGAGCGAGCGGCTGGATATCTCGCTCGACCTGCTGGAGGCCTTGTGCCTGGCGCCGCAGTTTGCCGGATGGAACGGCCTCGGTTTCGTGCTGCAGGCGTACCAGAAGCGCTGCCGACCCGTGGTTGACTTTGTGATCGACCTGGCGCGCCGCTCGCGGCGCCGCCTGATGATCCGGCTCGTCAAGGGCGCCTACTGGGACAGCGAGATCAAGCGCGCGCAGGTGGAGGGACTCGCGGACTTTCCCGTATTCACCCGCAAGGTGCACACCGACGTCTCCTACCTGGCCTGTGCGCGGGTGCTGTTGGCCGCGCCGGAGGCGGTCTATCCGCAATTCGCCACGCACAATGCGCACACGCTGGCGACGGTGATGAAAATGGCAGGCGCCAACTTCTACGCCGGCCAGTACGAATTCCAGTGCCTGCACGGCATGGGCGAACCGCTCTATGAAGAAGTGGTGGGCGACGACAAGCTGCGCCGCCCCTGCCGCATCTACGCGCCAGTCGGCACGCACGAGACGCTGCTCGCCTACCTGGTGCGCAGGCTGCTCGAAAACGGCGCGAACACCTCGTTCGTGAACCGCATCGCCGATGCGCAGGTGCCGCTCGACGAGCTGATCGAGAATCCGGTCGACATTGCGCGCGCCATCACGCCGGTGGGCGCCCCGCATCCGAAGATCGCGCTGCCGGGCGCGATCTTCGGCGCCGAGCGCAGCAACTCCGCGGGGCTCGACCTGTGCAATGAGCAGAGCCTGGCCGAGCTGTCGGCGGGGCTGCAGGCGAGCGTTGGCACCGCGTACCGTGCCGTGCCGCTCATCGCCGGCGGCGCCACGGCGGGCGCGGCGGCGGAGCGGCCGGTGCGCAATCCCGCCGACCGGCGCGACATCATCGGCGCCGTTGTCGATGCGAATCCGACCGACATCGACGCCGCCTGCGCACAGGCGGTCATCGCGGCGACGCCGTGGAGCGCGACGCCGCCCGCGGAGCGCGCGGCCGCCCTGTGGCGCGCCGCCGATCTCATGGAAGCGCGCCGCCCGGCGCTGCTGGGCCTGATCGTGCGCGAATCGGGCAAGTCGCTCCCGAACGCAGTGGCGGAAATCCGCGAAGCGGTCGATTTCCTGCGCTATTACGGCGCGCAACTGCGCGCCGACGACGTGGTGGCGGCCACGGCGCGACTCACGCTGGGCACGGCGCTGGGGCCGATCGTGTGCATCTCGCCCTGGAATTTCCCGCTGGCCATTTTCACCGGCCAGGTGGCCGCAGCGCTCGCCGCCGGCAATCCGGTGCTGGCCAAGCCCGCGGAAGAGACGCCGCTGATCGCGGCAGCCGCGGTGCGGCTGCTGCGCGAGGCGGGTATTCCCGATCCCGTGCTGCAACTCCTCCCGGGCGCCGGCGAAGTCGGTGCCGCGCTGGTCGCCGACCCGCGCATCCGCGGCGTGATGTTCACGGGCTCCACCGCCGTGGCGCGCCTGATCCAGCGCCAGCTCGCCGATCGACTGACGCCCGAGGGCGCACCGATTGCGCTGATTGCCGAAACCGGCGGGCAGAACGCGCTGGTCGTTGATTCTTCCGCACTGCCCGAACAGGTCGTAGGTGACGTGCTTGCTTCAGCCTTCGACAGTGCCGGCCAGCGCTGCTCGGCGCTGCGGATCCTGTGCCTGCAGGAGGACATCGCCGAGCGTGTACTGACGATGCTCAAGGGCGCATTGTGCGAACTCGTGGTCGGTAATCCCGACCGCCTGGCCACGGACGTCGGCCCGGTCATCACCGAAGAGGCGCGGGCCGCGATCAACGCGCACATCGACGCGATGCGCGCGCTCGGCCGCGCCGTCGAGCAGCTGCCGCTGCCGGCCGCGACTGCGCCGGGCAGTTTCGTGCCGCCGACGCTGATCGAAATCGACAGCATCGCCGACCTGCAGCGCGAAGTATTCGGACCCGTGCTGCACGTGCTGCGCTACCGGCGCGCGGAGCTCGCGGGCGCTGATCGACGCCATCAACGCCACCGGCTACGCGCTTACTTTCGGACTGCACACGCGCATCGATGAAACCATTGCCATGGTTAGCGAGCGTATTGCGGCGGGAAATATCTATATCAATCGGAACATCATCGGCGCGGTGGTCGGGGTGCAGCCCTTTGGCGGCAACGGGCTCTCGGGTACCGGGCCGAAGGCGGGCGGACCGCTTTATCTGCGCCGCCTGGTTCATCAGGCCGGGGTGGCGGTGGCTGATCCTGCGCTCCGCGCTGCGCGTCTCGGGGCCGGGCGCAGAGCTGCTGACGCACCCGGCGCCGGCGCTGGCGTATCGGGATTTCCTGGCCGGGCACGGCTTGTCAGCGACCGCTGAGCGCGTCACGCAATACCTGCGGCGCTCGCACGCGGGTGATTCGCAGGAACTGGCAGGTCCGGTCGGCGAACGCAACATCTACCTGCTCAAGCCGCGCGGCCGGGTCGCGGCGCTGGCGCAAGACCTGTCTGCCATCCTCGCGCAGATCGGCGCCGTGCTGGCCACCGGCAACGTGGCCGTGATCGAGAGCGTCAATCCGGCTGCCAGATTGCTGGCGGAGCTCCCGCCCGAGGTCGCCGCGCGCCTGCTCACCGTGCCGGACTGGCGGCAGGCCGACAAGGTGGCGGCGATCCTGTACGCGGGAGAACGCGAGGGTTTGCGTGCGGTCAATCAGGCCGCCGCGCTGCGCGACGGGCCGATCATCTCCGTCCAGGGCGCAACGGTCGCGGGACTGATCGACGGCAGCGAAGACTACGCGCTCGAGCAGCTGCTGGAAGAAGTATCCATCAGCACCAACACCGCGGCTGCGGGCGGCAACGCGAACCTGATGACCATCGGGTGAACCGGCCGCTAGCAAATTGAAACGCAGCGCCGCCACCATTCCTGCTTTCGCAGACGACGGCGGGCGCTAAATCAGGTTCGCATCGGCCTCGGCAATGGCGCCGGCGCCGGTGCGCACCGTACGCGACAGCGCCAGCGCCTGCGGCAGCACCTGCGCGGCGTAAAAGCGCGCGCTCTGCAGCTTGGCGCGCATGAAGGCCTGGTCGTCCTTGCCGGCGCCAATCCGGGCCGCTGCGATATGCGCCGCGCGCGTCATCAGCCAGCCGCCGAACACGATGCCGCACAGGCGCAGGTACGGCACGCTGACCGCATAGGCGCCGGCGGGGGCGCTGCGGATCTGCGGCAGCAGCGCCGCCGTCGCGGCGCGCAGGCCGCTCAAGGCCTCGCGTGCTCCGGCCAGCACGGTGGGCAGTGCGGCGCTGTCGCCCTCCGCGCGGTAGTCGCGCAACTCCGCGTCCACTTCCTCGAGCAGTGCACGCATGGCCGCACCGTCATCGCGTGCCAGCTTGCGGCCCAGCAGGTCGTTTGCCTGGATCGCCGTCG
The DNA here is from genome assembly GCA_963811485.1 of uncultured Gammaproteobacteria bacterium. Classification (GTDB taxonomy): domain Bacteria; phylum Pseudomonadota; class Gammaproteobacteria; order Steroidobacterales; family Steroidobacteraceae; genus FEN-1191. Next base: position 519,074 of record CAWERO010000002.1, on the reverse strand, counting down.
TGCCCTCGTAAATCGTGGTGATGCGCGCGTCGCGCAGGGTCTGCGCGATGCCGGTCTCCTCGATGTAGCCCATGCCACCGTGCACCTGCAGGCCGTGCGACACCAGTTCGAACGCGTACTCCGTGCACCAGCCCTTGACGATCGGGATCAGCAGTTCGCCGCGCAGTTGCGCGGCGCGGCGCAGTCCGAATCGGGCAGCGCGCGCGCCAGGTCGAACTGCAGCGCCGTGTAGAGCGCGAGCGCGCGCATCGCCTCGACGCCCGCGCGCATCGTCAACAGGAGCCGCAGCACGTCGGGGTGATGGATGATCGGCACTGGCGCGGCACCATGCTGCCCCACCGGACGGCCCTGCACGCGAGTGCGCGCCCAGGCGCTGGCCTGCTGCAAGGCGTGTTCGGCCAGCCCGATTCCCTGGAAGGCCATCGCCAGACGCGCGGCAGTTCATCATGATGAACATGCACTCAAGCCCGCGATTCGCCTCGCCCACCAGGTATCCGACCGCGCCGCCGCCATCACCGTAGGCCAGCACGCAGGTGGGGCTGGCGTGGATGCCGAGCTTGTGTTCGATCGACACGCAGCGCACATCGTTGCGCACGCCCGGGGCCCCCTGCGCGTCGGGCATGAATTTCGGCACCAGGAACAGCGACAGCCCCTTGACGCCCGCGGGCGCACCCTCGATGCGCGCCAGCACCAGGTGCACGATATTTTCAGTCAAATCGTGGTCACCGTAGCTGATGAAAATCTTCTGCCCGGAGACCAGGTAGTGATCGCCCGCGGGCACGGCGCGCATGCGGATCGCCGCCAGGTCGGACCCGGCCTGCGACTCGGTCAGGTTCATGGTGCCGGACCAATGCCCGCTGAACATTTTCGGCAGGTAAGTTTTCTGCAGCTCCGACGCACCGACCAGCAGCAGGGCCTCGACGGCGCCGCGCGACAGCAACGGGCACAGCATCAGCGCGACGTTGGCGCCGAACCAGATTTCCTCGACCGCGCCGACCAACAGCTGCGGCGCGCCCTGGCCGCCGTGTGCCGCATCAATGCCGAGTTGCGGCCAGCCGCCTTCAACATATTGTCGGTAGGCGTCGCGGAACCCGGCCGGCGCGGTGACGCCATCCGGGCTCCAGGCGGCACCCTCGCGATCCCCGCTCGCGTTGAGCGGCGCGAGTACGCCGGAGCCGAATCGGTCGGCCTCGTTCGAGCACGGCGGCCGCGGTTTCCAGCGAAAAATCAGCGAATCGCGGCAGGCGCGCCAGCTGCCCGGCATCCAGCAGGTATTCGAGCACGAAGCGCAGTTCGGTGACGGGGGCGCGGTACACGGGAACACCTCCGGGGGTGGATCGCCGCTACAATATGACAAGTGTAGCGAATTAGCGCCGGCACGGTGGAACGGGAGTGCCGTCACGGCGACAACTTGCCGCTTCCTCCATTATTGGCACCATGTCCCAACTGTCGGAGAAAATGGCTTCCGGCACACGGCGCCGGCCGGTCCCAGACGACCTGGGGCGTGCGCTCCTGCTCGCACTCGGACCGTGGCGGGCGCAGGCTTTTTCCCTGCACGACTCGGCCGGCGAAACGCTGTGGCTGAGTTCCGGTTCGATCGGCCCCGACGAACACAGCTACGTGCTCTCCGCGCTCGACGTATTTGCGCTCGAACTGCAGCGCAACTGCATCCATCGCAAGCTCGACGACGGCCGCCGCGCGCTGTTTCTGGCCGCCCGCGATCCGCTCGGCGGCTGCAGCGGCGTCGGCTTCGCGCTCATCGAGGGCGGCTCGGTCGACGATTCGCGCGTGGTCACGCCCGCAGTGCGGGCGCTGCTGCAGCGCTTCGCCATGCTGCTGGCGCCGCCGGTCGACAAGCGCCCGACCCAGGCCGCGGCCGCGCCCGAGGACAGCGGCTTGCCATTCGAACTGCCCGACAATACGCCGATCCGCGCGCGCGCCTATACGCGACTGCAGCCCGGCGGCGGCACGCGCCGCTACGAGGTGTCGATTGCCGCGGGAGGAGCGCAGCATGACGCCACGGTGTTCGAGCGCGTGGTCGATTGGCTGGTGCAGCACCGTCAGCGCTACATCAGCAAGCCCTCCAGCTTCGCGATCCCGATCTCGGCTGCGGCGGTGTTCGACCAGGGCTTCGCCAGCCGCTTCGAGGCCTGTCTCACCCGCCACGAAATCGACGAGGGCCTGGTCATGCTGCTGGTGCCGGCCGCGGCCTGGTCCGAACAGCCCGATCGCACGCACTCGCTCCTCGAACTGTGCGAGCGGCTCCATTGCCGCGTAATACTCGATGATTTCATGCTCAATGATGCCGCCCTGCAGCTGCTGCGCTCCAAGGCCATCCGCATGCTCAAGCTCAGCGCCGAGCTGACCGCCGCGGCGATGCAGGAGCGCTACCCGCGAGCCCTGCTGTCGGCCTGCACTCACATCGCCCGCGTGCTGGGAATCCATTGTGTCGCCAAGCGGGTGGAATCCAATACCGCGAGCCGCTGGCTGACCGCCGCGGGAGTCGACTACATCGACCCGTTCAATCCTTTCGAAACAGGCGCCGCAGCAGCGACGGACGAGGTGGCGGCACTGCGGCAGGTTTCCTAGGCGCCGCCGCGGGGCGAAGCGCGGGACGAGCCGTCGGCGCCCGGGACGCAGCCTGTGTTCCATAAGGATCGTAACCCACGGCGCGCTCCGGCTTGGCAGGCACCGGTGTCGGTGCAGCAGTCGTGGGTCCCGCCTTGTGGTCCGGGCCAGGCTTGGCGCCCGGCTTGAGCGCATCATCTTCAAGCTTCAATCCCGGGACCTCCAGGCGCTTGAGCAGCCGCGAGGTGGAATCGAGCGCATGCCGCCCCGAATCGACTGCCCACTGCCACACGGCATTGCCGCGGGCGTCGTGACGCACACCATCGCGCTTCACCGGCGCCTTCTCGTCTGGCTTGTCGTCGTCGGCACTCATGTAATCAGGCAGCTACCTGGGGAAATGGGCCCGCTGAAGGACGATAATATTCGGCGCAAATGGCGCGCGGCAACTGTGCGGATATTGCCCGATGAAAGTGCCAAAAGTGCGACCTAGTTCGCACCGTCCCTGGGCTCACCTCGAACTGTGACCACCAGCCATGCATCCAAGTCGCCCCGGGAGCACGATACGCTCAAGACCGCTTCCAATGGCATATTCTACCTAAGATGCGCACCGTGCCCTTTGTCACGCCGCCGCCCGGCCGGGAGATGTCCTCAGCGGCGGCGCCACATGCGATGCCGGCCATGCCACAGGCGATGCCCATGGAGCGCGAATTCATCCTGCGCAACCAGATCGCCGAACGCTATCTTTCCGGCCGCCTGCCGCTGCGCGGCGCGCAGGATTTCGAGCGCTACTGCCGCGAACACCCGGAGCTGATCGACGAACTCGGGCTCGCCGAGCGCGTGCACGCCGGGCTGCGGCTCCTCGAGGCGGGCGGCGTCGCCCCTCCCTGGGAAGCGGCGCCGCGCAAATGGTGGGAAAAACTCCCGGTGCTGATGCTCATCGTGGTGCTGGGGGCGGCCGCTGCCATTGCCGCCGCGGTGATGGGCGGCCGGATCGCGGGACGCGACGCGACCATCGCCTCACTCCGCCAGCGCGTAGCCGAACAGCCGCTCGAACCGGCCACCAGCACTCGCACCATCCGCCTGGTGCCCAGCCGCACCGCACCCTCGCGGCGCGCCGCAGTCGTGGTGGGCGGCGGCGAAGCGCAGATGGCCGAACTGAAGATCGACATGTCCTGGTCGAAATTCACCGCCTTCCGGGTGACGCTCGATCGCCAGGACCAGGGTCGCGTAGCGGTGCTGAACTACATGCTGCGCGATTCCAACGGCGACCTGCGCCTGTCACTGAACAACAGCGCATTCGGTCCCGGCACCTACGAGTTCGCGATCGAAGGGCTCACGCTGCACGGCGACGCCATCGCGCAGGCCTGGGTCACCATCGGTATTGCGCATTGAGCGCAGCGCGCTAGTTCAGGATGGACCGCGGCGGCTGGCTGAGCGCCGGCCGCATCGCCAGCACACCACTCAGCGCCACGATCAGCGTCGTGGCCAGCACACCCGCCACCCAGGCCGTGGCGTCGTATCGATAGTGCAGGTCGAGTTGCCGTGCGAGCAGCCAACCGCCCAGCACCGCGCCGCTCGCGGCCAGAATCCCTGCCAACAGCCCCAGCGCCGTGAATTCCGCCAGCGCGCTGCGTAGCAGCATGCCGCGCCCTGCGCCCAGCACCCGCAGGATCGCCGTCTCATAGCGGCGCTCTTCGCGGCTCGCCTGCACCGCCGCCAGCAGCACGCGTCAAACCCGCCAGCAAAGTGAATGCGAACACGCTTTGCACGGCGGTGACTGCCTTGTCGATCACCGAGCGTACCTGCGCGAGCAGGTCGCCGATGTTGAAGATCGACACGCTCGGGAAAGCGGCGCACCAGTCCGGTCAGCGCAGCGCGCACTGCGCGGCTCGTACGCTGGCGCTGGTCAGGTAGCTGCCGGCCGCGCCGTCGAGCAGCCCGGGCGGAAACATGAGGAAGAAGTTTGGGCGGAAACTGTCCCACTTCACTTTGCGGAAACTCGCGACCGTGACTGCGATGCGCTCTCCGGCCACATCGAACGCGAGCCGGTCGCCGAGCTTCAGATCCAACGACTCCTGGAACTCGCTCGCCACCGACACCAGCGGCTTGCCCGCATCTTCCGGGCGCCACCACCGCCCGGCGATGATCCGGTTGTCATCGCCCAGGGTCGCGGACCAGGTCAGATTCTGCTCGCGCTCGGCCATGCCGCCGCGCTTGGGGCCGTGGCCGATCGACACGCCGTTGATCGTCGAGCAGCCGCCCGCGCACCATCGGCAGCAGCGCTCTATCCTGGCGCCGGCGGCGTCGAGTGCGGTGTGGAATTCATCGCGCTGTTCGCCGGGGATATTGACGAAGAAGTAATTCGGCGCATCCGGCGGCAAGCGGGTGCGCCAGTCGCTCAACAGGTCGCGCCGCAAGGTCGACAACACCAGCAGCAGCATCACCGCCAGCCCAAAGGCAACGATCTGCGCAAGGCTCGCGCTGCGGCGCCGCGACAGGTTGGCGAGCCCATGCCGCAGCGCCAGGCTGGCGCCGCGCCGCGCGCGGCCCGCGAGCAGCACCAACAACCCGCCGCACCCGGCCAGGAGCGCAATGGCCAACGCGAACGCCAGCGGCAAACCACAGGCTCAGGCGCCACTGGCCTAGCGTGCCGTAAATCACACCCACCACGGCCAGTATGGCCGGCGCCAGCGCCAGCCACAGCCGTGCTGGCGGCGGACCGATATCCCGACGCAGCACGCGGAGCGCCGGCACGCGGGTCAACTGCAGGAGCGAGGGCAGCGCAAAGCCCGCCAGCATGGCGATTGCCACGACCAGTCCGATGAGTACCGGCGTCCAACCTGCGGGCGGCAGGTCGGAGCGCAGGAGCCCTGCCAGCGCGCGCAGCAGCCAGACCTGCGTGAGCCAGCCCGCGAGCGACCCCACGAGCGTCGCGGCAACGGCCAACAGCAGCAGCTGCAGGATGCTGACGCCCAGTACGAAGCGCCGGGCTGCGCCCAGCGTCTTCATGAGCGCTACCGCATCGAGGTGGCGCGCCACGTAGCTGCGCGCGCTCATCGCCACGGCGACCGCGCACAGCAGCACCGCCACAAGCCCCGCAATCGAGAGAAACTGTCCGGCGCGCCGCGCCGCATCGCCGATCTGCGGGCTGGCGTCGGCCACGTTCGCGAGTCGCTCGCCCGGCCGCGCGCGCGGCATCGAACCAGTCGTGAAAGGCGCGCAGCGCGGCGGAATCGCCGGCCAGCAATAGCGCGTACTCCATCCGGCTCGCCGGCTGCACGAGCCTCGTCGCCGCCAGATCCGTGTCGTTAAGCAGCAGTGCCGGCGCGAACTCCACGAAGGCCGAGCCCTGGTCCGGACGGCTGATGAGGATGCGGCTGACACGGAGCGGGAGCGCCCCGACCGTGAGCGTGCCGCCCGGCTGCACGCCCAGCGCCGCGGCGAGCCGCGAGTCCGGCCAACAGTCCCCGCGGGCCGGAATCGCGTGCGTCACGCTACCCGCGGCAAAGGGCTGCATCGGCGTCCCTCAGCGCGCCGCGCAGCGGATATCCGTCACTCGCCGCACGCAGATTCGGCGAGCTGGCCTGACATCGCCGTTGAAGACCACTGACAGCATGGTGGTCAGGCGCGCGGTTTGCAGGTGCAGCGATTGCGCGTGCTGCCGCGAGCTCCGGCGCGAGCGCTTCGGGGGATTCGACGCGCGCGTCGGCCGCCAGCACCTCGCTGGCCTGCGCCTGCACTGCCCGCCCGACGCGATCGACGACGAAGCCGACGCCCGTGAGTGCCGCGACCGCCACCGCCAGCGACACCCACAGCACGGCCAGTTCGCCGGAACGCCACTCGCGACGGAGCGAACGCACGGCCATGGACAGCATGCGCATGGTCTACACCAGCGTCCCGCTGTCCATCGCGAGCACCCGGTCGCAGCGTCCGGCCAGCGCCCGATCGTGTGTCACGAGGACCAGCGTGGTCTGTGCCGCCGCGTTGAGTTCGAAGAACAGATCGATGATGCGATCGCCGGTCACGGTATCGAGATTGCCGGTCGGCTCATCGGCGAACAGCACAGTCGGCTGCCCGACGGACGCGCGCGCCATCGCCACGCGCTGCTGCTCGCCGCCGGAGAGCTGACGCGGATAGTGGCCGGCGCGATTGGCGAGGCCGACGCGCTCCAGCATCTCACCGGCCTGAGCGCGCGCGCCGCGCTGCCCGCGCAGCTCCAGCGGCAGCATGACGTTCTCGAGCGCCGTCAGCGCCGGCACCAGATGGAAGGACTGGAACACGAAGCCGACGTGCGTCGCGCGCACCCGCGCCCGCCCGTCCTCATCCAGCGCGGTCAATTCCTCGCCCGCCAGCCAGATTCTTCCCGAACTCGAGCGTATCGAGGCCAGCCAGCAGCGCGAGCAGCGTCGATTTTCCGGCGCCCGACGGCCCGACGATCGCCACGCTCTCGCGTGCAGCGGATTTCGAGCGATCACCTCGCGCACGATGGTCAGCAGCCCGTCGGGACTGCTAACCTGCCGCGTGGCCCGCTCTGCCTTGAGAACTATGTCACGCGTCATCGCCATCCTGCTGTGTCTTTCGATCACGCTGCCGTTCGGCGGCGGCGCGCGCCGCGCCTCGTCGGGAAGCCGGTGATCCTGGTGTACGGCGACAGCCTCAGCGCCGGCTACGGCATTGCCGTCGAACAGGGCTGGGTGAATCTGCTGTCGCGGCCGCCTGCGCCAGCAAGGTTACGGATTCCAGGTCGTGAACGCCAGCGTCAGCGGCGAGACCACCACCGGCGGGCTGGCGCGGCTCCCGCGCGCGCTCGCCGCGCACGATCCGCGCATCGTCATCACTCGAACTCGGCGCCAACGACGGCCTGCGCGGGCTGCCGCTCGAGACCACGCGCGCCAACCTCGACGCGATGCTTGAGCTGGCCGCGCAGCAGAGGCGCACGTGCTGCTGCTGGGCATGCGCATGCCCCCCAACTACGGCGAGCGCTACACGCAGCGGCTACGCCGCCATCTACGCCGAGCTGGCCCGCCGGCACCACGTCGCGCTGCTGCCATTCCTGCTCGAGGGAGTCGCCGACCGCCCGGAACTGATGCAGGCCGATCGATCTGCATCCCGAACGAACACGGCCAGCCGGTTCTGCTGGATAATGTCTGGCCTGTGCTCAGGCCGCTCCTGCGCGCGCAGCTACACTAGACAGCCGGACATGACCGGCGAGGGGTGAGCGGATGGACAGATTCTGGGTCAAGCAATATCCCCCGGGCACACCGGCCGATATCGATCCGAGCGAATACTCGTCACTCAAGGCGCTGATCGAGCAAAGCTGCGTCAGTTCGCCGCGCGCACCGCTTACCTCCAGATGGAGCAGCGCCTGAGCTACGCCCAGCTCGACCGGCTCTCCGCACGCTTTGCCGCCTGGCTGCAGCAGCGCGGCCTGCAAGAAGGGCGATCGCGTCGCGATCATGCTGCCGAACATCCTGCAGTATCCGGTGGTGATGTTCGGCGCGCTGCGCGCCGGGCCTCGACGGTGGTCAACACCAACCCGCTGTACACCGCCAGCGAGCTCGAGCATCAGTTGCGCGACTCCGGCGCCACTGCGCTGGTGGTGCTCGAGAATTTCGCCGCCGTCGCCGAGCAGGCGCTGGCCGTTGTACCGGTAGCCAACGTCGTCGTTACCGGCGTCGGCGACCTGCTCGGATTCCCCAAGGGCGCGCTGGTCAATTTCGTGCTGCGCCACGTGCAGCGCAAGGTGCCCGCCTGGCACCTGCCCGGCTCCCAGGCGCTGACCGATATCTTGAAGAGCGGCCCCGACACGTTTGCACCGGTGAAGCGTTGGGTCCGGAGACATCGCCTACCTGCAGTACACCGGCGGCACCACCGGCGTCTCGAAGGGCGCGATGCTGACGCACGGCAACATGATCGCGAATATCCTGCAGGCCCGCGCCTGGTTCAAGCAGGTCGAGATCGACAACACCACCTATGTGTGCGCGCTGCCGCTGTATCACATCTTTTCGCTGACCGCGAACTGCCTGCTGTTCGCCTCGCTCGGCGGCGCCGGCCACCTGATTACCAATCCCCGTGATTTCCGGGGTTTCGTGAAGGAACTGCGCCGCCACCCGCCGATGTTCTTCATGGGCGTCAATACGCTGTTCAATGCGCTGATGAACACGCCCGGCTTCACGCGAACTCGACTTCACGCCGCCTGGTCGCCACTGTGGGCGGCGGCATGGCCGTGCAGCGCGCGGTCGCCGAGCGCTGGCAACAGCTCACCGGCTGTGTCATCACCCAGGGCTGGGGCCTGACTGAAGCCTCGCCTGCGGGCTGCATCAATCCGCTGGTAGGGGTCGGATTCACGGGCGCCGTGGGTCTGCCGCTGCCCTCGACGGAGGTCAGCATCCGCGATGACGACGGCAAGGAGCTCGGCCTCGACAGTCCGGGCGAAATCTGCGCTGCGCGGACCGCAGGTGATGCTCGGCTACTGGCAACGCCCCGAGGAGACCGCCAAGGTCATGCTGCCTGACGGCTGGCTGCGCACCGGCGACATCGGCCGCATGGATGAGCGCGGCTACGTGTTCATCGAAGATCGCAAGAAGGACATGATCATCGTCTCAGGCTTCAAGGTGTTTCCCGAACGAAGTCGAGGATGTCGTCGCCCACCACCCGGGCGTCGCCGAAGTCGCCGCGGTTGCCCAGCCCGACGACCGTTCCGGCGAGGTCGTCGCCTTGTTCGTGGTGAAGAAGGACCCGGCGCTGACCGCCGAGGCACTCATGGAGCACTGCCACAAGTACCTGACCGGCTACAAGCTGCCACGCCATATTTATTTTCGGACTGAATTGCCAAAGACGAATGTAGGCAAGATTCTCCGCCGCGCGCTGCGCGACGAACTCACCCCCGCCTACGGCCTAGCTGATTTTCGCGCGCCTCGCCTGGCAGGCTTCTTGCCCGCCGCCGGCGCAATGATCGTGGGTTTCTCCTCGACCAGGTAGACGCCAAGTCCGACTCGGGCGTCGGCCGCACGTTTGCCGCCGGCCCTTACACGTACGCGCGCCTGGCTGGTGCGCCACCGATCAACGCCATCCACCAGCGACGCAGCCCGCTCCGAGAAGGTGTCCTGGAACAGGGCCGCCTCGTCGGCGGAAAGATTCTTGATGTCGCAAAACCCTACAAATAATAGGAGTTTCAACGCTCTTCGATGTTGTTCACCAGCGTACTGCCCAGATCCCGCAGCCGCGCCGTGAACTCTGCGACGACATCGGCCCCAAACCCCCGCACCCGAGGGGTCTTCTTCTTCACCGTGACGCGGCCTCCATTGATGCGCGACACCGCCCCGCTGCGCACCAACTCATTGAGCACCGACACCGGCGTGACATCGCCGCCGTAACGACGCACCAGTGCGTGGAAGGTGAGTCCCGGGCCCCGCAACAGCAGCTGGCTCGGGGTTCCATTCCGATCGAGGAATTCCGGGTCCGTGCGCCAGCCATGCAACACCCGCGTAGTCCGTTGCTTCGCGACTTCCCGCCCCGCAACGACCTTCCCTGATTTCACCAGACCCGAGAGGGTGCGTACGTCCTTGCGTGTGAGCCCGGTCGCCGCGGCGATGCGAGAGTGATTCAGTCGATTGCCGAGCTTCGCCGACTCGGCGGCCACGCCGATACACGCGATCTTGGCGGCAATTTGCAGTTCCCCTGCACCCATGCCGCTCTTCATGCATAGCCTGGCGACTGGTGCCAGGGCGTGGGCAAGGGTTGCGATGTCACCACTATGCAATGGAGCACCGCCACGAGGCAGTAAAGTTGTCTTACGCAATGTCGGCTATTCCCAAGCAGTGCCCCTTAAGTCGCGGGCTCAAATAATCATAGCTCTGAGCAGACCCCAAAGAGGCCTATTCCCAGGCGCTTACTCTTGGCCGATGTCATGAACTTGTGCGTCGCCCCAGCATCCAACGTCTCGTGCGCCTCCAACCAATCATTAATCTCATGCATGAATGAAAGGCTACGTTCCTTGGCAAATCTCAAGAAGTCCACTTCGTATTTGTTGGGAACATTGCTGCTGCATACGTTTTGCCAAAAGAGTCTTGGCGATTGTGGAGCTACGCTTGAACCCCAGGTTGAGGCGTGCACCGCATCGACCAAGAATTGAAAGTTAGGTTCGAACGGTAAGTAATGCGGAATGGCGAAATTGACTGAGCGCCTCACTAATCGATATTTATTCAATCCAACTATCTTGACTGTGCCAAATTCAACAAGCGAGTCCAGAACAGCGGTGGCAGAACGTGTCACAGCGCAGGATTTGAGTAAACTACTAAAGCTACGGTTTCCTCGAAGCGGCAAGTCATCTGGTCTGCCGACGTGATTCAAATATTTTGGATCACGGAGCCAACGGCTGACAATCGTCAATCCCAGCTGCTCGTAGCCAATCCGCACAACCTTCACTCCCTTCCTGACGCTGGAAGTGCGACGAATCGCGGATCGCCACTCCGCATTTAACCGCGATTGCTCCATTCCAGACCGTTGGAGAAAGTCCACGATCGGCACAAGAAGATCTTGCACTGCTAAATCGCGCTGTTTACTTTTTGCAGGTGTCTTTACAGGTGCCTTGATTCGCATCGAGGGTCTCACTCTACTTAGGGAAGGCGGGTCTCCATAGAGATGCGGTCACCTTAGCCTTGGAGCCCACAATAACGGCAATTCGACTACCAGGAATTCTTGCAAGCTTCAGGGCGCAAGGCCATTCTCCTGCGGACGTGGATGGTAACTCTTCTTTCCGGCAGGCTGTCGTTTGGCGCTTACACGGAATTTCACCGCCAAACTGCCCAATTCAAGTGTTAACGCCCGGAACTAAATTGGATTTCGGGAATTTACATATCCCCTAAACCGGGCTTACTTGCGCTGAATGGGACTCGAAGGGCCAAAGCTTAGTGAAATTACTAGCCTATTCCTTTCGGCGGCATTATCGGTCAGCGCGCTAACCGGCAGGCCAAGCTTTGGCGGTGCGATAAAACCACGCGCTACTAAATGTTAGCGGCAGAAGGTGGCTCACGTTGCCGTAACGAAATGGCGGGTAATGCCCGCGCAACTTCAAGTAGATGGCTTTCCACCGCTGGATACACCGAGGCCGTTGCCGCCGCTGGATACACCGAGGCCGTTACCGCCGCTCGATACGCCGAGGCCGATACCGCCGCTGGATACGCCGAGGCCGTTACCGCCGCTGGATACGCCGAGGCCGTTGCCGCCGCTGGATACACCGAGGCCGTTGCCGCCGCTCGATACGCCGAGGCCGTTACCGCCGCTCGATACACCGAGGCCGTTACCGCCGCTGGATACACCGAGGCCGTTACCGCCGCTGGATACACCGAGGCCGTTACCGCCGCTGGATACGCCGAGGCCGTTACCGCCGCTCGATACACCGAGGCCGTTGCCGCCGCTCGATACGCCGAGGCCGTTGCCGCCGCTCGATACGCCGAGGCCGTTGCCGCCGCTCGATACGCCGAGGCCGTTACCGCCGCTGGATACGCCGAGGCCGTTACCGCCGCTGGATACGCCGAGGCCGTTGCCGCCGCTGGATACGCCGAGGCCGTTGCCGCCGCTAGAGACGCCGAGGCCGTTGCCGCCGCTAGAGACTCCGGCGGAGCCAATCCGAGCAATAGCGCCTGCCAGTACTACGCCCATACCACCGGGCTGGGTGCCCAGTACTCGGACGGATTCACCAACTACCGGTAGGGCAAACTGCGGCTGCGCCAATAGCGCCGTGTAGTCCACGCTTGATCCTTCAATAACTATACGGCCGCGAAGCCTGTCAATACCGCTTACGGTCCCCATGACAACCACTTGGTCTTCGCCGCCAGAAAAAATATTTGTGTCCTGAATTATTGCGGCCTTGGCAAGTCCCTTCTCAAGAGCCCCATACACATTGACCCTGTGGCCAGGCGAAATAGTTGAGGCATCTCGTACGACAAGGCGATGGCCTAGAACAGTTACCGAATTGGCAGCATGATCGACAGCTTCAACGGGGCCCGATAACAGCAACTCGTACTGGGCAGAAGCCGAGCACACAATCGGCGAAGTGAGGGCAAGCACGGCACCCACCACGACTGCATTATTGTTCTTCATTGTATGAACCCCTCTAACTTCATTATCAGCAGCTCGCCGGCTACCAACTAGTAAATTCAATTGGGAGTGTCTCTACCACTCAACGCGACCGAACCTTGAGATCCGAGACCAAATTCGCTGTACTTACCCGTGTCCTCGAAGAAGAACGCCGTCACTCCATATCGACGACCAGAATCTTCCATGTGGTCAATAGCCTTGGTTACTACCCACTTGTCCAAGCTGTCAATAAAGTCATCACCATCGATTCGGAGGTGAGCAAGCATCATGTTGCGGCCAACTTCCGAAATCGGAAAATCTGCAACCATGGTCCGCTCAAAGAAGGATGGCTGGCTCTCGTCTCTAAGTAAGTTGTGAACGAAATTGGCGTGCAGTGCGCCGCCGATTCGGCCTAGTCGAGTAATTCTTGACATGTCCTTTCCCGCTGGAAGAAAGGACCTCGTCGTACACCTAACGAACTTATCGGCATGAACCTCGACGCAGCCGGTCGCTCGCAATGCAGCAATGGCTGTCTCGCGATCCAACTCTGTGCCGGATGCTTCGATCAGGTCGTCAAACAATCGAAACGACCCTTCTGGGCGCAATGACAAATCAAGTGGCGCACCATACGGGGTTGAAAATCGCGGATCGTCGTGCCACCTGCCAAGTAATTGAGTGAGCTGATCAAATTGCTTCGCAGCAAGCGCTCGTTGTTCTTCTTTCTCTTGCCGATCTGTCACGAGCTTAATTACTTCGGCTCTAGTGACGCCCGTCATTATTCCCAGGCGAGTTTCAGTTGTCGGATGACCTAGTGTCTTGTTCCTATCGCGAATCGCATACACGTAGAGCGCGCGAACTACCTCAACGAAGATCCTGGTAGCTGACTCCATACGCGAGCGCCGCACGCATAATCGGCCGCAACGACTCCTCGATGGCCTCGAGGAATACCGTGCGCTCGTCGTCTACGGCGATTTTCAGATCCACGCGCCCCACCAGCGGTTAAACATAAGCCGATCAGGACTTTACATTAACTTCCGGATTCCACTTATGTCAATGAGACCAGTGGTGTGGTGCAGTGCGCAATTGACTGGGGAGTCGTCTCCGAATTGAGAGTCGGCCGTGGAGGTCAGGCGCCCATTTTGAGCGGATCAGATCCGATCAATGACTAACTGATTGTTTTTGCGGGACGCAGCGTCCGTCTATCCAGCGTCGGCCCTCGACCGAGCCCCGCCAATCGATCCCGGATCCCCCCAGGTCTTAGACCCGGGTGGCAGCCGCGATCTGCTGCTGGATCAGCTCAGCGGCGGCCTGGGGGTCAGGCGCATCGCGGATCGGCCGGCCCACCACGATGTAGTCAGCGCCGTAGCGCAGGGCCTGTTCGACCGACACGACTCTTTTCTGGTCATCGCTCGGGCGGTTCTCGACCGGGCGGATACCGGGTGTAATCACCAGCAGCCGCGAGTCGATGTGCTGTCGAAGCAGCTGCGCCTCGAGGCCCGAGGACACGACGCCGTCGCAGCCTGCCTCGAGCGCGCGGCGCGCGCGCGACAGCACCAGCTTTTCGACGTCACACTTGAAGCCCAGGTCGTCGAGGTCACCGCGATCGAGGCTCGTGAGCACCGTGACGGCCAGCACCTTGACGTCGCCCTTGGCGGCGGCGGCCGCTTCCATGATGGACTGATTGCCGTGCACGGTGGTGAAGGTGACGCCGCGATTGCGCAGCTGGCGCACTGCGGCGGCGACGGTCGCGGGCACGTCGAAGAACTTCAGGTCAACGAACACCTGCTTGTGGCGAGCCACCAGCCAGTCGAGCAGCGGAAAATATTCGCCGGCCATGAACAACTCGAGGCCGATCTTGTAGAACTGCACTGCTTCGTCGAGCTGCTCGACCAGCTTGCGCGCGGCGGCCGCGTCGGTAACGTCGAGTGCGAAAATCAGGCGGTCGCGGCTGGGAATTGTCGGGTTCATGGGCGGCGCTGCATCAGGTGCGCTCGGCAGGATCAAACAGGCGGCGGTGCTCGAGAATCGCGTAGCGGTCGGTCATGCCGGCTACGTAGTCGGCGACGATGCGGGCGCGGCCGCGTGGGCCTTCGGCGGCCTCGGTGCGGCGCGCAGCCTCACAATGATCCTCGGGCATCAGGCGCACATCGCCCATGAAGGCGCCGAACAGGCTCTCGAGCACTCGCCTGGCCTTGCTCGTCATGCGCAGCACGCGATGATGGCGGTAAACACGTTCGCGCAGGAACTGCTTGAGTTCGAGATGTTGCGCGGCGATATCCTCGCTCATCGCAATCAGCGAGCCCCGGTGTGCGCGCACCGCGTCGATGTCGGGCGGCGCGGCGACGCGCAGTAACGCGCTGCTGGTGCGGATCACATCGATCACCACTTCGTTGATCATGCGGCGGATGATCTCGTGCGTGGCCCGGCGCGCGGGCAACTGCGGATACGCGGTGCGCACCGCCTCGGCGTGGCGCCGTACCAGGCGCACTTCGCACAGATCATCGAGCGCGATCAGGCCGGCACGCAGGCCGTCGTCGACATCGTGGTTGTTGTAGGCGATTTCATCGGCGAGGTTGGCGAGCTGCGCCTCGAGGCCGGCCTGGGTGCGGTCGACGAACCGCTGGCCGACATCGCCCAACTCGCGGGCCTTGGGCAGCGCGCAATGCTTGAGGATGCCCTCGCGGCACTCGAACGTCAGATTGAGCCCCTGGAAATCCGCGTAACGTTCCTCGAGCTCGTCGACGACACGGAGCGATTGCAGGTTGTGCTCGAAGCCGCCGTATTCGCGCATGCATTCGTTGAGCGCATCCTGGCCGGCGTGACCGAACGGGGTGTGCCCCAGATCGTGAGCGAGCGAAATCGCCTCGACCAGCGATTCGTTCAGGGCCAGCGCGCGGGCGATTGAGCGGGCGATCTGCGCCACCTCGATGGAATGCGTGACGCGCGTGCGGTACAGGTCGCCTTCGTGGTTGACGAACACCTGTGTCTTGTAGGCCAGGCGCCGGAAGCCGTTGCAGTGAATGATGCGGTCGCGATCGCGCTGGAATTCGCCGCGGTATTCGGGCGGTGGCTCAGGGAAGCGCCGGCCGCGGGTCTGCGCGTCGTGCGCGGCGTAAGGTGCGAGGGTGCCCGCTATGATCGCAGTTGCACTCATGCCCCAAACCGCTCGCGCAGCGTCTCGTGCAGCACCGCGTCCGGATATTCGCCCGTGATGTACGCCTGCCCCAGCCCGGCTAGCAGCACCAGCCGCACCCGGCCGGACTTCACCTTCTTGTCGATGCTCAGATACTCGGCCGCCCGCGCCGCACCGATCTGCGGCGCCTCGGTGCGGAGCCCGGCGCGCTGCAGCAGCGCGTCGACGCGGGCAACGTCGGCGGCCTGGAGCGCGCCCAGCCGTTGCGACAAGCTGGCCGCGACCAGCAGGCCTACGCCCACAGCCTCGCCATGGAGCCATTCGACATAGCCGGTCGCCGCCTCGATGGCATGGCCGAAGGTGTGGCCGAGGTTCAGCAGCGCCCGCTCACCCTGTTCGCGTTCATCGCGCCCGACGATCTGCGCCTTGATCTGGCAGGAACGGAATATGGCATGCGCCAACGCCGGCGCTTCGAGCCGCCTGAGCGCCTCGATGTTCTGCTCCAGCCATTCGAAGAACGCGAGGTCGCAGATCATTCCGTACTTGATCACTTCTGCCAGGCCGGCCTGGAATTCGCGCTCCGGGGAGCGACGCCAGCACCTCCGTGTCGGTCAGTACCTCGCGCGGCTGGTAGAAGGCGCCAATCAGGTTTTTTCCACCGGGGTGGTTCACCGCGGTCTTGCCACCCACCGAGGAATCCACCTGCGCCAGCAGCGTGGTCGGTACCTGCACGAAATCGATGCCGCGCTGGTAGCAGGCGGCCACGAAGCCGGACAGGTCACCCACCACGCCGCCGCCCAGCGCCAGCACCAGCGCGTCGCGCCCGAAGCGGTTGGCGACCAGCACGTCGAAGATGCGGCTGGCGGTCGCAAGCGACTTGTGCTGCTCGCCGTCGGGCACGATCACTTCGACGATGTGCCGGTCGGCCAGCGCACTCTTCACGGCCGGGGCATAGAGCGGCGCAACGGTGGTGTTGCTCACCAGCAGGATGTCGTGCGCCGGCACGGCCGCCTGCAGGAGCGAGTGCTGCCGTAACAGCCCCGCGCCGATGTTGATCGGGTAGGAGCGGTCTTCGAGCTCTACGGTGAGTGTCTGCATGCAGCCGGCGCGCCGGGGGGCCGCAAGTATAACCGCGGACGGCTAAGTGTTGGCGTTCGCGCTGCGATAGCCCTGCACGATGCGTTCGGCAACGTGGCCGACGCGCTTGCGGGTCGTGAACGCGGTGAAATCGGCGATCTCGCGATACAAGGGTTCACGGATCTGCATCAGCTCCGCGAGCCGTCGATGCGGATCGCCGCCATTGAGCAGAGGACGGTGGCGCGTGCGCCCGGCCCGTTCGGCCTGCTGCGCCACGGAGGTTTCCAGGTAAACCACCCAGCCACGCTCGGCCAGCACGCGGCGGCTTTCGGGATCGAGCACGGCGCCGCCGCCGGTCGCCAGCACCACGCCGCTGTGCGCGGTGAGCGCGGCGATCACCTCGCGCTCACGCTTGCGGAATCCAGCTTCTCCCTCGCGCTCGAAGATCAGCGGGATGTCGGCGCCGGTGCGCAGCTCGATTTCGTGGTCGCTGTCGAGAAAGGGGAGATCGAGGAGGCGCGCCACCTGCCGGCCCACGGCGGTCTTGCCTGAGCCCATGGGACCGATGAGGAAGATGTTCGCCGTGCCGATCATTGCCCGCCTAGCATGCCGGGGATGGCGACGGAAACAAAGCGGCCGCCCGAAGGCGGCCGCTCGGATCAAATGCGATGGCTCCTACAACGGGTTAGTACAGCTCGTGGCCTGGCCATAGGGGCTGTATTCACCGGGCGGCGGATTCTTTATATCGCTGATATAGGACCCCAGGTTCGGCAGCCAGAAAGTCGCGCTGGCCGAGCTTTCGGTTCCCTGCACCGTGGCCGATGCGGTCAACTTCGATTCCACCCAGTCGGCATGGTCTTCAGGATAGATGACGTTAAAACTCGCCGATCCGGTACTGTCAGTGGTCACCGAGCCGGGCGAGGTGGCGGCAATATCACCTGGATCAAGCACGCCGTTGCCGTTGCCGAAGGCTCCGCTATCCTCATGCAGCGCCACATCGAGGACTCCGTTCAGATTCGCGTCCTCATTGGGGCAAACAGTGACGCTCGTGACATTGACCGGCGTTCCGCTCTGCACCCACTGCGTCACGCCGAGCAGCCACAGTCCCTTGGCGTAATTCACCGAATGAATCGTCAGCGTGATCGGTACATTCGCGATGGCGTGTCCGGCGGAGTCCACGGACTGCACCGAGTAGGGAACGATGAACTGGGTCTTGTCAGCGTTTTCGCCGATGTGATTGCCGGTACCCAGGCTCAGGAACACAGTCTGCCCGCCCACGGTCAGAGTGGTCGTAGCGTTGATTGCCGTAGCCTGGACCGTCGCCTTGACTGTCACGCCATTGCTCGAGCTCGGCGTGGCGCCGGCGTTGTACACGGTCTGCGCCTGCCCCTGCACCGTGGTAATGGCCGAGGCCACCGAGAAGGTGCCGCCAGTAATGTCGTTGACCGTGGAAAAATCAACCGTCTTGCCTTCCACCAGGTTGTTCTGTGCATCGCGCACCACGGCCGAAATCGTACTCGACCCCTGTGTCGGTATGGTCGTCGGGCTCGCCTGCACCGCTATGACCGCGGGCGTGGTGGCCACGAAGTCGATGTTGGTCTGCGCGCTGACGCCCGTGGCACTGGCGGAAATGACCGACGGACCCGAGATGGCCGAGGATATCGTTACCGACGCCACGCCTGAAGCATTCGTAATCGCCGACGCGGCACTCAGGGTACCGCGCGTGGCGGCGAAGGAAACGGTCTTGCCAACCTGCGCCACGCCGCCGTTGGTCCAGGTTGCCGTAATGGTCTGCGACGCATTCAGGTTCACCTTGGCGCCGTCTACCGGCGGATTGATCGCAAAGCTCTGGGAACTGACGTTTACGTCCTGCTGCGCGATTATTCCAAGCGCTGTGGCCGTCAGTGTGTCCGTGCCGCCGACCGCGCCCGTCATCCTGAACGTTACCTGCCCCGTCGATTGCGTGGTCACGCTCGCGGCGCTGAGCGTGTTGCCCGCGCTGGATGTCAGTGTGACCGCCTGGTTGGCGATGCCTGCCTTGCCAAAATCCGTCAACGACACGGTATAGGTGCCGGTACTGCCCGAGACCAGGCTCGGCGGCCCGGTCAGGCTCAAATTAGTACCATTAACTTCCACCGTTACGGTGGAGGTAGAGGAACCCGCCATCGCGGTCACCGTGATTATCCGGTTGGTCTTGTCGCCAGCGGCGTCCAGCGTAGCCGTGGCGGCGCCGCCGGAATCCGTGGTGCCCTGGGTCACGTTGACGCCACCTGAGTCCGCGGAAAAGCTAACCGCCACGCCCGGCAGAAACTGGTTGTTCGCGCCGCGCACCAGGGCCGTGATGGTCGCCGCTGCGGAACTGTCGGATGGGATCTGCGGCAGGCTGGTGATGACCGTGATCGTCTGCTGCGTGTTCACCACTGAAATCGAAGTGTTCGAAGAGACCGTGCCGGAAGTCGCGGTCACCATGATCGACGTGCCCGCGGCGACGCCGGCCGCCGACAGCGCCGCCGTGGCGACACCGGTGGTATCGGTGGTCGCCTGCCCGATCACGAGACTGCCGGCATCGGATGCGAAGGTCACGACCGCGTTGGCCACCGCGTTGTTGTTGGCATCCTTGACCAGCGCGGTGATATTCGCCGGGATCGAGCCGTCACCCGGAATCGACGCGACATCGGTCGTCAGCGTAATCGAGGACACACCCACGCTCGCAGACCCACAACTATTCGCGAATGACGTGTCGCAACTGCTGCCGCCACCGCAGGCCGCGAGCGCCAGTGTCGCGAGTGCCGAGAACCATCGAAGTTTGCGCATCTTGATCACCTGAGCAATTGATCTGTAGCTAAAGTCCATGGGCATTCCCTGGCAGGTCAATTGACCTTGACCCCTTCACGCAGGATCTTCGGCGTCACGAAGATCAACAGCTCATTCTTGTTGTTCACCTTGGTCGTGTTCTTGAACAGGTGGCCGAGTATCGGGATGTCGCCGATGTAGGGCACCTTCTTCTCCGAATCGCGGCGCGTGGTCTCGAGGATGCCGCCGAGCACCACAGTCTCACCGTCGCCGACCATCACACGCGTGGTCAGCGTGCGCGTGTCGATCGCCGGCACGTTGACGCCGCCCGAGGTCACGATCACCTGGCCGACGCTGTCCTTGGTGACGGCGAGGTCGAGAATGATGCGGTTGTCCGGCGTGATCAGCGGCGTGACCCTGAGCGACAGCACCGCCTTCTTGAACGAGATCGTGGTCGCGCCGCTCGAGGCGGACTGCTGGTACGGAATTTCCGTGCCCTGCTCGATGGTGGCTTCCTTCTGGTTTGCGGTGATGATGCGCGGCGAGGATACGACTTCGCCACGCCCCTCGGCCTGCGCCGCGGAGAGTTCGAGATCGACGATGTAATCGGAACCCAGCAGCATGAACGCCAGGCTCCCGGCCGGGTTCGAGACCGGCATGTTCACGTTGTAGCGGTTGGCGGCGGCATCACCAGTCGGGACGCCGACCGGATACGGGGTGCCGTGCGCGCCAAGATTGGTCAGCGCCGTGTTCAGGCCCGTGTCGGCGCCGGAAGCGGTGCCAGAGGTCAGGAACAGGCCGTTGTTGCCGTTGCCGCGGGTGCCGGTAAGCCCGGCGCGCACGCCCAGGTCGCGCTCGAAGTCGTCATTGACGATGACCAGGCGCGACTCGATCAGCACCTGGCGGACCGGAATATCGAGCGTGGTGACCAGCTTGCGAACCGCGTCGATGCTCTCCGAGGTATCGGAAAGCAACAGCGTATTGGTGCGCTCATCGACAGCCACGCTGCCGCGGGCGGAGAGCACCGAGCTGCCCGTTGTTCCCTTGAGGAGCGCTGCCAGGTCAGCGGCCTTGGCGTAGTTCACCTGCAGGAACTCGGAACGGAGCGGCGCCAGGTCCTGGATGTCCTTCTTCGAGGCGAGATCGGCCTTTTCGCGCGAGGCCAGCTCATCGGCGGGCGCAACAATGATTACGTTGCCATCACGGCGCTTGTCGAGGCCCTTGGTGCGCAGCACGATGTCGAGCGCCTGGTCCCACGGGACACTTTGCAGGCGCAGCGTCACGCTGCCCTTGACCGTATCGCTGACTACGATGTTCTGGCCGCTGGCATCTGCCAGCAGCTGCAGCACCGCACGTGTGTCGATGTCCTGGAAATTCAGCGACAGCTTCTCGCCGCTGTAGGTGCGCTTCTCCTCGGCATTCGCCGCGGCCTTGACCACCGGCTGCACTTCGACCACGTACTGGTCGTCGGACTGGTAGGCCAGCTGCTGGAACTCACCCGTGGCGCTCAGCACGATGCGCGTGTCGTTGTTGACACGCAGCGCATCGAAGCCGCTCACCGGCGTGCCGAAATCCTCGCGTGTCGTAGCGGCGCGCGAGCTTCTTCGGCAGCGAGGCGTCGGCAAAGTTGACGACGATCTGCGAACCCTGCTGGCTCACGTTGATGGGCGTACGCGGATCGGACAGGCGCACGACCAGGCGGCCGACGCCGCCTTCGCCGCGGCGGAAGTCGATGCTGCGGATTTCGCGGCCACCAGCCGCGGCCGCGCCGGAGGCGTCGGCTGCAGCCGGCACGGCAGCCGCGGCAGCCGCGGCGGCCATCTCCGCCACGCCGGCGCCCACGGTCACGATGATGTCATTGCCGGCGACGCGGGTCTGGTAGGGCTGCAGCTGGTCGAGATTGAGGACGATGCGCGTGCGGCCGTTGGCTTCGGCGGCGAGCACGGTGTCGACGCCGGCCGAGGCCACGTCGATGCGGCGCGAGGGCAGCGCCAGCGCGATGTCCGGCAAATCGAGCGAGATGCGCGCCGGCTTGTCGATGGTGAAGCTCATCGGCTCAGGAGCGGGACCGGCAAGATGCAGGGTCAGCTGCACCTGCTTGCCGCCGAGGGTCTGCACGTCGATGGACTGCAGCGAATTGCCGGGCGCGGCGGCCGGGGCATCAGCCGCCTGGGCACCCTGCATGACGAGCGTGGCGGCCAGGCAGGTCAGTGCCAGCCCCAGGGCGCTGCGCAGGTGGTGGAACGGCGGTTGGTCGGTTCATTCGCTTGCTCTCCATTCCGGTCACTCGTTCAAGGCCAGGGCCGCGGGACGCTCGATGTAGCCGCCGAGGCCGTCGGGAACGAGTTCAATCACACTGATCTTGTTGGGCACGATATCGGTGATACGGCCCTCGTTCTGGCCGAGGTGGTTGCCCACCAGCACGCGCTGCACGCGACCGTCGGACACCTGCACCAGGCCGTAATTCTGGCCGTTGAGCTTGAGCGTGCCGACCATCTTGAGCGTGTCGAGCGAAAACTGCTCGAGGAACTCGTGATTGCGCGTCGTCGGGACGCGGCCCGTATTGGCGCGCCGCGCGAGCCGCCCGGCACGAACGGCGAACGCAGCGTGGCGCTGGAATAGACGTAACTGTCGTACGGCTTGATCTCGGGGAGCGGCTCGACGCGCCCGCCCGGTTCCTTGCGGGTCGCCTCGATGAAGCTGCTGCAGGTCGGCATCGCGCCCCGAGCAGCCCGCGAGCACGCCGCCGCACAGCGCCGCGATCGCCAGGATCCGCCAGGACTTGAGTTGATGTCTGCTGCATCCGCTTAGCCCGCCGGCCGCTTGGCCGCCTGTCTCGCTCTTGCGCCGGTCGGCCTCGGCCGCGCGACTTCCTCGTCGTCGAGGTAGCGGTAGGTCTTGGCCGTCAGATCCATCTGCAACTGATCGAACGCGCCGCTGGTCTTGTTGACCGGCTCGATCTTCACGTCATGCAGCGTCACGATGCGCGGCAGCGCCGCGATGCCGCTGACGAACGCGCCAAACTGGTGGTAGCTGCCGGCGAAGCGGATCTTGATCGGCCGCTCGGCGTAGAAGTCCTTGCGCACCTCGCCTTCGGGCTGGAACAGCTTCTGGTCGAGCGCCGCCGCCAGGCCGGTCTGCGAAATATCGACCAGCAGGTTGTCGACTTCGGTCTTGCTCGGGAGCTGGCGCAGCATGGCGCCGAATGATTTCTCGATGTCGCCGAGCTGCTGCTTGTAGACGTCGAGGTTGGTGGCCTTGGCGTGCTTGCTGCGGAATTCGTTGCGCAGCTGCTGCTCCTGGTCCTGCAGCCGCTGCGAGCTGCGGGTTCAGGTCAGTCCAGACGAAGAAATAGGAGGCCAGCAGCGTCAGCACGATGAAGCGACACGCCGACGGTGCCGGCGCGCACCGCGAACGGCCAGCGGCCCGGATCGCGCGGATCAAGTGCGCGCAGTTCTTCCAGCAGGTTCATTGCGCACCTCCGCTGCGGACGGCGTGCTTGGGCTTGGCCGGCGTGTCATCGTCGTCACCGCTGGTGACGATCTGCGAGGCGTCGAGCACGAAGCTGTTGCCGACCGTGTTGCCCGGCTTGCTCTCGACCACCTCGAGCTCGGGATCCTTCATCCACTGCGAGGCGGAGATGGAGCGCATGAAGGTCGACACGCGCGTCGACGATTGCGCCACGCCCTCGAACTTGAGCTTGCTTGCCATCCTGCGCTGAACAGCGTCAGGTAGGTGCCATCGGGCATGGTCTTGGCGACCTCATCGAACAGGTGCACCACCTCGGAGCGCGAGCGCTGCAGCTTCTCGATGACCTGCATGCGCGCGATGAAGCGCTGCTTCTGGCTCTCGAGGTCGTTGATCTCCTCGATCTGCCGGTCGACGGTCTTGATCTCGGCGCGCAGCCGGTCGTTGCGCGCTCCTGCGACCCGATCATCGACTTGAACAGCAGGTAGCAGGCGAAGGCGACCAACAGCGCGCCCAGCGCCGCGCCGCCGAGCGCGACGAAGAATGCCAGCTTGCGCTCTTTGCGCTGCTGGTCACGCCAGGGCAATAGGTTTATGCGTGGCATGTCAGTCGAAACTCCGCAGGGCCAGGCCGCAGGCGGTCAGCAGGGCCGTGGCGTCGCGCTGCACCGCCTGGGCCTTGGCGCGCGATGACAGCACCATCTGCCCGAGCGGGTCGCCCTTCTCGGCGCTGATGCCCACGCGGCTCTGGATGACGTCGGCGACGCCGGCGACATTGCCGCAGCCGCCGCAGATCAGGATCTTCTCCGGCTGCTCGCGGCCGCTGCCGGAAGCGAGGTAGAACTGCAGCGAGCGGCTCACCTGCTGGGTCATGTCGTCGATGAACGGGTCGAGCACCTCGGCCTGGTAGTTGCCGGGCAGGCCGCCTTCCTTCTTGGCGCGGCCGGCCTCTTCCATGGTCAGGCCGTAGGTGCGCATGATTTCTTCGGTCAGCAGCTGTCCGCCGAAGGCGAAATCGCGCGTGTAGACGATCTTGAGGTTGCGCAGCACGCTGAAGGTGGTGCTGCTGGCGCCGAAATCGGCCACCGCGATGGTGCGATCGATGCCGCCGTCGGGCATCTGGTGCGTCATGAGCTTGCAGGCGTTCTCGAGCGCGAAGGCCTCGACGTCGACGATGCGCGCGTTGAGGCCCGCGGCGGCCACGGCGGCCCGGCGCTGCTCGACGTTGTCGGTGCGCGAGGCAACCAGCAGCACGTCGACGGAATCGTTGTCCTTCTCGGACGGCCCGAGCACCTCGAAGTCGTAGCTGACCTCGTCCATCGGAAAGGGGATGTACTGGTCGGCCTGCATCTCGACCTGCGCTTCCAGGTCTGCATCGCGCAGCCCTTTGGGCATCTGGATCACCTTGGTGATCGCCGCGTCGCCGCTGATGGCGATGGCGACCTCGCTGCTGGCCGCGCCCGAGCGTTTGACGGCACGACGGATCGCTTCGCCGACCGCCTGCGGATCGACGATGGTCTTTTCGTTCATGGAATTCGCCGGCGTCGGCTCGGCCGCGTAGGATTCGACGCGGTAGTGTCCGCCGGAATTGATCAGCTCGATCAGCTTGATCGAGGAGGTCGTTATATCCAACCCCAGCAGCTGGCGGTTCTTACGCGAGAACAGGAACACGTTTTCCCTTCCTTATCAGTAAGATACACGCCACAATGGCGAAATCGTAAGAATGTGCGGACAAATATATATCAGCCATCGGTTAAATTGAACGTGAGTCGTCTCACGGAATTGGTCCTTGCGTGCCGCGGGACGGTCTAATTGCGTCTCCTTAGGCGAATTGGACGGCCAGCAATCATATGTCACAGCCCTGCACTTCACCATGGCCTGCCTGCAGAGCGCAACACATGGAGTCTCAATAGGTGAAGTCGCGCACGCTGCGCATGTTGGTCGGCCTCGGCGCCATCGGGGTGGTAATGCTGTTGGGTGTCATCTACGCCTTTCTTGTCGGCTTACGTGTACCTGGCGCCCTCGCTCCCGAGCTCGGAGGGCATGCGCACCCTGCCGCTGCAGGTGCCGCTGCGGGTCTATACGAGGAGCGGCGCGCTGATCAGCCAGATCGGCGAACAGCGGCGCGTGCCGGTCAGCTACGACGAGATCCCGGAGCTGGTGCGCGAAGCCTTCCTGGCCGCCGAGGACGACCGCTTCTTCCAGCATGGCGGCATCGACTACTTCAGCATGCTGCGCTCGATCTACGTCGATCTGACCACCGGCGATTACTCGCAGGGCGCCAGCACCATCACCATGCAGACGGCGCGCAACATGTTCCTGACGCGGGACAAGAACATCACCCGCAAGCTCCAGGAGATTTTCCTGACGCTGCGCATGGAGCACAGCTTCACCAAGCAGGAGATCCTCGAGACCTATCTCAACGTGATCTTTCTTCGGCCAGCGCGCCTACGGCGTGGCCGCGGCGGCCGAGGTCTACTTCGGCAAGCCGCTCAATCAGCTGTCGGTCGCAGAAGCGGCCATGCTGGCGCGGCCTGCCGCAGGCGCCCTCGCGCTACAACCCGGTCACCAGCCCGCAGCGCGCGACCGAGCGGCGCCGCTACGTGCTGCAGCGCATGCGCTCGCTCCGTTACATCGACGCCGACACCGCCCGAGCGCGCGATGAACGAGCAGATCAAGGCGCACGAATACGCGCCGCGCTTCGACGTCGAGGCGCCCTACGTGGCCGAGATCGCCCGCCAGATCGTCGTGGCGCGCTTCGGCGAGGCCGCCATCAACGCCGGCTATCGCGCCATCACCACCATCGACGGGCGCCTGCAGACCGCCGCCAATCGTGCCTTGCGGCTGGGACTCATCGAATACGACCGCCGGCATGGCTACCGCGGCGTGATCCGCCGGGTGCAGCCTCGACGCCGGCGCCGAGGCGCGTGATTTCGAGGCACTGCTGGCCGATCTCGCCGCCGGTGGGCAACCTGCAGGCGGCGGTGGTCGCCTCGGTCGCCCCGGCCGCCGCACGCGTCTACGTGCGCGGCACGGGCTTTGCGCAGATCGACTGGGATGGCATGTCCTGGGCGCGCGGCGGTGCCGCCGGTCGGCAAGGCCGACTCGCGTCCTGCACCGCGGCGATGTCATCTACGTGGTGAGCGACGATCTGGGCAACGCGCAACTCGGCGCAGGTGCCGGCCGTGCAGGGCGCGCTGGTGGCGCTCGACCCGCACGATGGTGCGGTCGTGGCGCTGGTCGGCGGCTTCGACTATTTCAGCAACGCCTGGAACCACGTCACCCAGGCGCGCCGCCAGCCGGGCTCGGGCTTCAAGCCCTTCCTGTATTCCTGCGCGCTGGAGCATGACTTCACGCCCGCGAGCATCATCATGGACGCGCCGGTGGTCATGGCCGACGGCAGCGTCGAGCAGGTCTGGCGGCCGGAAAACGACGGCGGCAAGTTCAGCGGGCCGACGCGGCTGCGCGAGGCACTGGTGCATTCGCGCAACCTGGTGTCGATCCGCCTGCTGCGCGCGGTCGGCACCGACGCGGTGATCGAGTACGCCTCGCGCTTCGGGTTCGATCGCGCCACCATGCCCAACAACCTCACGCTGGCGCTGGGCACGCTGCCGGCCACGCCGCTCGAGGTCGCCACCGGCTACGCCACGTTTGCCAACGGCGGCTACAAGGTCGACCCTTACTTCATCGAGCGCATCGAGAACGGCCTGGGCGAGGTCGTCTGGCGCGCGACGCCGCGCGAGGTCTGCGAGAACTGCGCCGATGATGGTAGCGTGGCGGCGGACCCGCGCGGTGGCGGCGGGGAGCGACAACGGCTGACAGCCGCCGCGGCCCGGCGCCGCGTCGTCGGCGTCACACCGCTCCTGCCAACGAGCGCGCCGGCCCGCAGCAGCAACCAGCTCACGATGGCCCCGCCGCTGGCAGAGCAGCTGCCACCGCTGGCCGGGGCCGCGCGCCGCGCGCCGCGCATCATCAGCGCCGCCAACGCCTGGCTGATGGACGACATCATGGCCGACGTGATCAAGCGCGGCACCGGCGTGCGGGCCCGCGTGCTGGGGCGCGACGACATCAGCGGCAAGACCGGCACGACCAATGAGTCGCATGACACCTGGTTCAACGGCTTCAATGCCAGCCTAGAAGCCACGGTATGGGTCGGATTCGACCAGGAGCAATCGCTGGGCGAAGGCGAAGAAGGGAGCAGCGTGGCGGTGCCGGTGTGGGTACGGCTGATGCGCGCGGCCCTGAGCGGCCTGCCTGACGTACCGCGGCCAATTCCGGCGGGGCTCGTGAGTGCGCAGGTCGATGCACTGACCGGCCTGCTCGCGCGCGCCCACTGATGCCGCGGCGGTGAGCGAATATTTCCTCGCCGCCAGACTCCCGGCCGCGGGTGCCGCGGCCGGCACTCCGGTCAATACCGGCTCCGAGCCGCTCTTCTAGGGCCCGGCAACGCCCATGCCACGCCGTAATTCACCGCGCAGCGACAATCTGCGCCGGGCCATCGCGCAGGAGGCGGCGCGCGTCATGGCCGAGCACGGCATCCAGGATTTCCGCGCCGCAAAGCGCAAGGCGGCTGAACGCTTCGGCGTTACCGAAGAAGGCGCGCTGCCCAGCAATGCCGAGATCGAGGCCGCGCTGGTGGAATACCAGCGCCTGTTCGCCGCCGACACCCACGGCGCCACGCTCAAGTCGCAGCGCCGCGCCGCCTTGCGCGCGATGCGCTCGCTGGCCGCGTTCTCGCCGCGGCTGGTCGGCCCGGTGCTGGCCGGCACCGCCACATCCCACAGCGACGTGCACCTGCACCTGTTCGCGGAGCGCCCCGAGGCGGTCGCGTTCAGCCTGCTCGACCGCGGCGTAGGACACGACGTCGGCGAGCACCGGCTGCGCGTCGACGCCGAGCGCTACCTGGTTTTCCCGACGGTTCAGTTCGAGCTCGACGAACATACGATCGATGCCACGGTGTTCCCGGTGGACGGGATCCGCCAGGCGCCGATCAGCCCGGTCGACGGCCGACCAATGCGCCGCGCCGACGCGGCCGAACTCGAGGTGTTGCTGGGCGACTAGCGCCGCTTCGCGACTTCGGTGTACTCGCGCTGCGTCGGGCCGGTGTACAGCTGCCGCGGCCGGCCAATGCGCATCGCCGGATCGCCGATCATCTCCAGCCAGTGCGCCACCCAGCCGACGGTGCGCGCGATCGCGAACATCACCGTGTACATCGAGCGTGGTATGCCCAGCGCGCTGTAGATGACGCCCGAATAGAAATCGACATTGGGGTAGAGCTTGCGCGAGACGAAGTATTCGTCCTTGAGCGCGATTTCCTCCAGACGCAGCGCCAGCTCGAACAGCGGGTTGTCGGTGCGGCCGAGCTTGGCGAGCACCCGGTGGCAGGCCTCGCGGATGATCTTGGCGCGCGGATCGAAATTCTTGTAAACCCGGTGGCCGAAGCCCATCAGCTTGAAGTGGCTGCTCTTGTCCTTGGCCAGGTCCAGGTATTTCGGAATGTGCTCGACCGTGCCGATCTGCTCGAGCATATCGAGCACGGCTTCGTTGGCGCCGCCGTGCGCCGGCCCCCACAGCGCCGAGACGCCCGCCGAGATCGCGGCATAGGGATTGGCGCCGGTGCTGCCGGCGAGCCGCACCGTCGAGGTGCTGGCGTTCTGCTCGTGATCGGCATGCAGAATGAACAGCAGGTCGAGCGCCTGCGCGGCGACCGGGTCGACCTGGTAGGGCTCGCAGGGCACGGCGAAGAACATGTTCAGCAGGTTGGCGCAGTAGGCCAGATCGTTGCGCGGGTACACGAAGGGCTGGCCGAGCGCGTGCTTGTGCGCGGCGGCGGCGATGGTCGGCAGCTTGGCGACGATGCGGTGCGAGAAGATCTCGCGGTGGCGCGGATCGTTGATGTCCATCGAGTCGTAATAGAACGCCGACATCGAGGCCACCACCGCCGACACCATCGCCATCGGGTGCGCGTTGTGGTGGAAGCCGTTGGTGAACCGCAGCAGCGATTCGTTGATCATCGTATGGCGCGTGATACTTGTGCTGTAGGCCGTGAGCTGCGCGGCGTTGGGCAACTCGCCGTAGATCAGCAGGTAGGCGACCTCCATGAACGAGCTGCGCGCCGCGAGCTGTTCCACCGGATAACCGCGATACAGCAGTACGCCGGCATCGCCGTCGATGTAGGTGATCTTGCTCTCGCAGCTGGCGGTGACGCTGAAGGCCGGGTCGAAGGTAAAGACGCCCTGGTCCTTCGACAATGGCGCTGATGTCGAGGCAATCCGGGCCGATCGTGCCGGTGCGGATCGGCAGCTGCGAGCTGGGTGCCGGTCGCAGGATTGAGCAGTTCGTAGGGAGGTTTTTCCATCGCGCCGCTGCCTGATGATTGCCGTGGGGACACACGCCGCGCAACGCGGCGAGTCAATTCGCAGCGTTACATGTGCGCTTCAGGGAATCAAGGTATCGGTCAACGATTCGCCGCGACTTGACGGCGCGGGAATTCGCGGACCGGCGCTCAGCGCGGGGCAGCAGCGGCGGCGGCGTACTTCTTGCGGAACTTGTCGACGCGGCCGGCCGTGTCGACCATCTTCTGCTTGCCGGTATAGAACGGATGGCAGTTCGAGCAGACGTCGACCTGCAGATCCTTGCCCACGGTGGAACGCGTCTTGAAGGTGTTGCCGCAGCTGCAGGTCACCGTGATCTCGTTGTAGTCGGGGTGTGTTGCTGCTTTCATGGACGCCACCTGATCCTGCACCGGGCCGCCCCTCGAGCATGGGGGTGGCCGGCGGGATATAAAAAGGGCGCGCAGTCTAGCCCCGTGGGGGCTGCCCGACAAGGGGCGGGGCCGCGGCGGCCCCCAGGGAGACATTATTATCCACAAAATCTGTGGATAACTCTGTGCGTAACATCATTCCACCGCCGGGCTGAAATACGCGTCATTTCTGCATTTCTTTCGCTTTGGACAGAAAATGACCATTACATTACAGGCTATATAATCAATGGGTTACAGGTGCGAAATGCCATTCGGCCTGCAGTGCAGCGTGTAATTGGCTAATTTATGGTTGGGCGCCTGGTCGGCTGTGCATAAGAGTGCGAGAAACCGCAGCGGTTGTCCTAAACCACGGGCCGCGTTGGCAAAAATTCGGCAATCACGTCATTTAGAAAGCGTTGGCCCAATTCGCTCGGCGCGCCAGCGCCGAGGCGCCCTGCGGGTCGGATTCCAGCAAACCGCGCTCCGGCGAGCCGCCTGTACCGGCTCGGCCACGTCGCTCCAGGCCAGGCCGGTGCGCGATTCGAACAGTGTCTGCATCGAATCCCTCGACCAGTCGCAGCGCATTCATCATGAATTCGAACGGCAGGTCGCGCGCGGCACGACCGGAGTCGTCGGCGGTGCACCGACGGTAGCCCGCGCGCGAGATAGCGTCGCGGCTCGCGCTCGCGCACGGTGCGCGCGATCGTTCGCGCCGTCGGCTGCGCGTCCGCGACGCGTGAGCTTGCCGTGCGCGCCGGCGCCGACGCCGAGGTAGTCGCCAAAATGCCAGTAGTTCAGATTGTGCGCGCACTGCGGGCGCCGCTGCGCGCGTAGGCCGAGATCTCGTACTGCGCGTAACCGGCCGCGGCGAGTTCGTGCCTGGCAGGCGCGCTGCATGTCGTAGCTCAGCTCGTCGTCGGGAAGTCCCGCGGGCGGACGGCCGCCGAACACGGTGCCCGGCTCCATCGTGAGCTGGTAGTGAGAGATGTGCGCCGGCTCGCAGCTCGATGGCGGCACGCACGTCGGCCAGAGCGCGCCGGCGAGATCCTGGCCGGGCAGCGCGTACATCAGGTCGAGGTTGAAATTGCCGAGGCCCGCGGCGTGCAGCTCGTCCACCGCAACGTAGGTGTCCTGGCTCGCTGTGGATGCGCCCGAGCCGCTCGAGCATCTGCGGCGCGAAGCTCTGCGCGCCGAGCGAGACGCGGTTGATGCCGGCGGCGCGATAGTCGGCGAAGCGGCCGCGCTCGATCGTGCCGGGGTTGGCCTCGAGCGTGATCTCCGCATCAGGCGCCACCACGCGCGCGCGCGCGCAGCTGCGCGAAAAGAACCGCCCCAGCGCGTCGGGCGTGAACAGGCTCGGTGTCCCGCCGCCCAGGAACATGCTGACCATGGGTCCGCGCACCGACGGCGTGCCAGCTGCGAGTCGAGATCGGCGAGCAGGGCCTCGAGGTAGGCCTGCTGCGGCAGCTCGCCGTGCAGCGTGTGCGAATTGAAATCGCAGTACGGGCACTTGCGCACGCACCACGGAAAGTGCAGGTACAGCGCGAGCGGCGGCGCAGCTCAGCGCCCATGTGCCCAGGCGCGCGATCAGGTCGCGCAGCGCCGCGCCGCGGTGGCTGAGCGCGTTCTTGCGCGCCGCACTGAGTTCGGCCGCCGTGCAGTTGAGGCCGGCGGGAATGAAATAAGGGTCGTAGCCGAAGCCGCCGCTGCCCACCGGCTCGAAGCCGATGCGTCCCTCCCAGCTGCCCTGCGCCAGGATCGGGTGCGGGTCGCGATGCGCTGCGCACCAGCGCCAGCACGCAGCGGTAGCGCGCGGTGCGCTGCGCGTCGGGCACGCCCGCCAGCTCCGCGATCAGCGCTGCATTGTTCTGCTCGTCGCGTCGCCCCGGGTCCGGCGAAGCGCGCCGACCAGACGCCGGGCCGGCCGCCGAGCGCGTCGACTTCGAGACCCGAGTCGTCCGCCAGCGCCGGCAGCCTCGCGGCCGCGGCCGCATGGCGCGCCTTGAGCAGCGCATTGTCCTCGAAGGTGTTGCCGGTCTCCTCGACCGCCGCGATGCCAAGCTCAGACTGCAACACCAGCTCGAGGCCGCGCGGCGCGAGCAGCGTCGCGAACTCGCGCTGCTTGCCCGGGTTGGCGGTGGCCAGGACGACTCTCATGGCGGCGTGCCGGTCGCGCTAGCCCGTCAGCGCCTGCGTCTGGAGCGAGCACAGCTCGCCGATGCCGGTGACCGCGAGATTGAGCAGCGCGTCGAGCTCGTGGCGCCGGAACGCGTGGCCCTCGGCCGTGCCCTGCACCTCGATGAAGCCGCCGCCGTTGTTCATGACCACGTTCATGTCGGTCTCGGCCTCGGAGTCCTCGCCGTAGTCGAGATCGAGCACCGGCACTCCGCCGACGATGCCGACCGAAACCGCGGCGACCTGGCCGTGCAGCGGGCTGGCGCCCAGCCCGCGCCGCGCCCGCAGCGCCTCGATCGCATCCGCGAGCGCGACGATACCCGCCGGTGATGGCGGCCGTGCGCGTGCCGCCGTCGGCCTGCAGCACATCGCAGTCGAGCGTGATGGTGCGCTCGCCGAGCGCGCGCAGGTCGACCACGGCGCGCAGCGAGCGGCCGATCAGTCGCTGGATCTCCTGCGTGCGGCCGGTCTGCTTGCCGCGCGCCGCCTCGCGCGCGCGAGCGCGTGTGCGTGGCGCGCGGCAGCATGCCGTATTCGGCCGTGACCCAGCCCTGGCCCTTGCCGCGCAGGAACCCCGGCACGCCGTCCTCGACGGTGGCGGTGCACAGCACGCGCGTGTCGCCGAACTCGACCAGCACCGAACCTTCGGCGTGACGGGTGAAGTGACGGGTAAAGCGTACCGCGCGCAGGGCGTCGGCTGCGCGATCGTTGCGACGGGAAGGCATGTTGTTACTCCAGGAAACGCAGGGCGACCGCGGAAGTGTTGTCGCACGCAGCGCCGGCGGCCGCCACGGCCTGCGCACCGAGCGCCGCCAGCGCCTCGCTGCGAGCGGCGTCTGCGGCTGCGCGAACGCCGCGGCCACCGCCGCGTCGCTCAGGCCGGCCCACAGGCCGTCGGTGCAGACCAGCAGCACGTCGCCGCGCTCGAGCGCCTGCCGGCGGCTGACGTCCATCTCCGGCAGCAGCGGCTCGCCGCCCAGGCAGGACTCGACGAAATTGCGCATCGGATGCGCCTGCGCCTGGTCGGCCGCGATGACGCCCTCGCGCACCAGCAGCTCGACGTGGCTGTGATCGCGCGTGCGCGCCACGACCTGCCCGCGCGCGCAGGTGATAGGCGCGGCTGTCGCCGACGTGCGCCCAGTAAGCCGAAGCGCGCTGCACCAGGCACAGCGCGATGGTGGCGCGCGGCCGGTTCTCGAGCGGCATGTCGGCGCCGATGCCGACAGATGCTGCTGGTGCGCGGCGCCGAGCGCCAGGTGCAGGAAGCCGATCGGATCGAGGAGCGGCGCCGGCGCGGCCTTGAAGCGCTGGCCGGTGACCTGCAGCGCGATCTCGGCGGCGCGCTCGCCCTCGGCATGGCCGCCCATGCCGTCGCAGGCGATCAGCAGTGCGGCCTCCTTGCCGACCACGGCGCCGACGCGATCCTGGTTGGTCTCGCGCGCGCCCAGCAGGCTGAGTTCAGCGTGTTCAACGCGCAAGCGGGCTCCAAATCAATGAGTTAAACTGGCGGCGCTTTATAACATCCCGCGTCGCTCCAAGTAAGCGCCGCCGCTGCGAACCCGCCAGAAACCCGCCAGAAACCCGATATTAAGACCGGCCCAGCACCCATGATCTCCAGCATGACCGGCTTTGCCCGCCTGGAACGCAGCGGCGCCTACGGCACCCTGGTGTGCGAGATCCGCAGCGTCAATCACCGCTTTCTGGATGCCACTGTCCGCCTGCCCGACAGCTGCCGCGCCCTCGAATCAGACCTCCGCCACGCGCTCTCGAAGGAGCTGCGCCGCGGCAAGGTGGACTGCACGATCCAGCACCGCGCCCCGGTGGCGGCCGCGCTGGCGGTCGATGAAGCCGCGCTCGCCCCTCTGGTCGAACGCAGCCGCCAGCTCGCCGCGACGCTTGGTGACCAGGGCCACGTCAACGTGCTCGAGCTGCTGCGCTGGCCCGGCGTGCTGCGCGAGGAACAGGGGGACCCCGAGGCGCTCAGCGCGGCGGTGCAGGAAATCTTCGCCGCCGCCGTCGCTGGACTGGGCGCCGCCCGCAATCGCGAAGGCCAACGGCTCGCCGAGCTGATCGTGCAGCGTTGCGATGCGCTCGCTGCCTTGATCGCGCAGGTGCGCACGCGATTGCCCGAAGTGCTCGCGCGCGTACGCGCCCGGCTCGAGGAGCGGCTCGCCGAACTCGGCGGTGAACTCAACCAGGAACGCATCGAGCAGGAGATCGTGCTGCTGCTGCACCGACTCGATGTCGCCGAAGAACTCGATCGGCTCACCGGCCACATCGAGGAAGCGCGCCGCACGCTCGGTCGCGCCCGAGGCGGCCGGGCGGCGACTCGATTTCCTGCTGCAGGAGTTCAACCGCGAGGCGAACACGCTGGCGTCGAAGTCGCAGGATCTGGAGACCACGCGCATCGCGGTCGAGATGAAAGTCGCGATCGAGCAGATGCGGGAGCAGGTGCAGAATCTGGAGTAGTGCGCTTTGCGAACTACTGGCGGCCCCCTCACAACCCCTATGCTTCCGTCCGCACCTGAGACAACTCAGTCAGCGGGCTTACAAGACCAAGCATGTAGTGAGCAGCGCGTAACCAGGCCTGGGTGTTGCCGATGAATTCCTCGGAGAGCCCGAGGGTCAAGAGGACAGCAGCACCAATCGCGGTCGCCGGATGGATGGACCGGCGGCTGACGAGATCATGGACAGCCATGGACGCGATGAGCCCCAGGAAGATATAGAGGAAGAATTCGCTCAACTCCGGGATACGTCCTATTGCGGCCCCGATCAGGCCGAGGCTTCCAAGCAGCACCCAGCGCTTGTGAAAATCGGGTTTGTTCCGCAGCAGCATCGCCTTCACCGGCTCGAAAATCGTGCCTGGTGTCGCGCGCAGCCACGATCGTGCCCAATGCCAACATCGGCAACACGAGCCAACCCGCGATCCGTCCAATCTTCCGGTGCGCCCTCAGCCGCCTGGTCGCGGCAAGGACGGACTGGCTCACCAACAGCGCGGTCCACGTGAAAGAACAAGGCCCCATGAATGTAGACCACCGGTGGCCTTGAGAATGTCCCCCGCACCACAGGCATGAAGAATGTGCGTGAAAATCCGGCCAGTACGATAGCGGCATAGATCAGCGAGAACAGGATGAAATAGATGTGCAGCTTCCCGGGAATGCGCCGCGCGAGAACGCCCATGGCGGAAGGCGGTCGTTCCGACGGGTCGTTCACGTCTTGCTGCATGTCTGCCCCTTCGTTGCAGGCGAGCAGGCCAATGGATGATGGCGCACAAGATGCCCCTGCCTACTGGACCCGCCGCGCCGGGCCCGCCGTGTCGCCGTCTAGGCCATGTCCTGCTCCACCGCCGGCGAGATTCTTCAGCAGCGTGTACCAATGGGTCAACCCGTAAGGCAGCGAACGCACATCCATGCGCTCGTCGAGGCCGTGGGTAGAATCCTGGCTCAGCTTGATGAAAAGCCCCTGCACACCGTAGGTGGGGATTCCGGCGTTGCGAAAGGCCGAACCGTCAGAGGCCCCCACTTCCATGTGCGGCACCAGCGGCGAAACCCGGATAAGTGGCGTGGACCGCGGCGGCAACCGCCGCCATTACGTCTTCGCGCAATGGCGAAGGCGACGACTCCAGCGAGGACTCGGTCATGGTGACGACCACCCCCGAGCCCACCAGCACTTGCAGCTGGTCCTGCACATCCTTCGCACTCGTTCCTGGAAACACCCGGCAGTTGATGCTGGCGCTGGCCGATTGCGCGAGCGCGTTGTTGGCGTGCCCGCCGCTGATCAACGTCGCCACACAGGTCGTGCCGATCTGACCCACCTGCTCCGGCTCGGCCGCCAGCACGCGAATGGCTGCCGCATCCTTCGGATCCAGCGCGAACTGCGACATGGCGGCACCGACCACGCCGCCGGTCCTGGGACCCTGTTGCCGGAATCCCTCGCGTGTCCAGTCGTTCCACATGACCGGAAAGCGGTAGGCCTGAATCTTCTTGAGCGCGTCGGCAAGCTCGTAGATGGCGTTGTCGGCTCGCGGCTTGGCGCTATGCCCACCCGCATTGGTCACGGTAATGGCGTAGGCCACAAACAATTTTTCTGCCCCGGACACCTGGTAATAGAGCGGCCGCCCGGTCACTTCGTCCAGCGCACCCTGGCCCATGTCGCCCGACAGGCAGAATTCCGCGTCTATCAGCTCGCGATGGTTGCGCAGCAGATCCGGCGCCGTCTGCATGCGGGTCTCTTCGTCGCCGGTAAAGGCAATGATGAGATCGCGCTGTGGCACGAACCCTTCCTGGCGCAGCCTGAGGAAGGTCGTCGTGATCGTGGCGACATCCAGCTTGTCGTCCCAGGTGCCGCGGCCAAAGTAGTAGCCGCCTTCTTCCACCAGCGTGAATGGATCGCGCTTCCAGTCCGCGCGATTCGCCGTCACGACATCCATATGGGCATTGAGCAGGATCGGCCTGCCGCCGCGCCCGGTGCCCCGGTACCGGACGACCAGCGAGGCTGTCTCGCCGAGCGGGATGATGTGGATATCGTCCTCCGGGAAGCCGGCGGCACGAAATCGCTCGGCGAGGTACTCCGCCATCTTTGGCACCTGGCCAAGGCCTTCGGACGTGGGCATGGCGATGATCGTCCGATAAATATCATGCGCGTCTGCGAGTAGGCGGGAGTCCGGCGCTTCCGCAGCTGACGCCAGGCGACTCGGGGCACCGAGCGCCAGGATGAACCATGCGAGCGCTTTGGCCAGGCCAATCACGCGCACCTGCCAGCAGGAACGACATTCGATGTTCATGAAACTCGCCTTGTTGAAGTGGTGTTCGGGCAAGCCTTCAAAGTTTCAGTGCCCTCTTGATGTCTTTGGTCGGCATATAGAGTTGATACTCTATCTATGCGCGAAGACTCCGTCGCCCCCCGCTCTTGGTAGTGCTTTGCTTTGGAGTACCGCAGTATGAGCGCCTGCCCTCCAAAAGCTGCGGCTACCGGCCACGCGATTCCCACAACATTCGGATCGGCACCGCGTGGAGGTTCTCCCCGAAGCTGGCCGTCGTCTCGCCATCATAGAGAACTACGCCACAGGCGAACCGGCCCCCTGCCGCCTCCTTGAGTCGTCGCAGCCCCTTGAAATCGGAAGTGGTCACCGTCGCTGATGACTTCACTTCAACGCCGGCCAGCAGTCGCGACCCGCGCTCGATGACGAGATCCACTTCGTAAGCATCGCGGTCGCGGAAGTGAAAGAACTCATGTACCTCTTCGTGCCAGCTCGCTTCGCGGCGCAGTTCCTGGAACACGAAGGTCTCGAGGAACTGCCCCAACAACATTCGATCTGCCTTGAGCGACGCCGCGTTGGCGCCCAGAAGCGCACATGCCAGCCCGGAATCGCCAATGTGGAGCTTCGGGGTCTTCACGAGGCGGCTAGCGCGGTTGCTGTGCCAGGGCGGCAGCTCGGACAGCAGGAAGACGCGCTCCAGAAGGGTCACGTAGTCACGGATGGTGGGACGGCTGAGCTGGAACGGCGCAGCGAGGTCGGCCACATTGAGCAATCGCGCCGTCTGCGCGGCTGCGTAAGCCAGCAGGCGAGGCAATGCATCGAGCGAACTGATGCGGGCCAATTCGCGCACGTCGCGTTGGACCAGAGTCTCGATGTAATCCTGATACCAGCGCGCGCGGCGGCGCCCTGCGGGCATAGCGAGTGCCGCCGGGTAACCGCCGCCTGCAATGCACTCGATGAGCTCATCGGCGAGACGCTCGCCGCGGTGGACCTTGAATCTGGCATCGAAGAGCCGGTCGAGGAAGCGCGTGGGATGGCGGGCGAGCTCGCATTGCGCCAGTGGATGGAGCCGAAGTATCGCCATCCTGCCGGCCAGCGAATCAGACAGCTTGGGCAGCAGGAGCACATTGGCCGATCCGGTCAGGATGAATCGTCCTGGCAGGCGTTGACGATCAATGGCGGCCTTTAACGCGAAAAAAAGCCGTGGTACGTGCTGGATTTCATCGAGGATTACGTGACGCGGCAAGTCGGCGACGAAGCCGATGGGGTCGCTCGTGGCCGCTTCCCGCGCGACGGTGTCATCAAACGTTAGGTAGCTGAATCCGATCTCTTCCCCGACATGCCGCGCCAGCGTTGTCTTGCCGCATTGTCTGGGTCCGTGGATCAGCACGGCGGGCGAGTCGGCCAGCGCCTCCTTCAGGCGGGTGGTGGCAAATCGGGGATATAGGGCCTCTTCGGGCATCGGCTGATCGTAAGGTTATGGGTCGGCCAAATGCAAGGTTTTATATCGGCTAGGTGAAACTACAATTGCCCACGGGACCGTTCACGGTCTGGGGTGGTCCAAATGCACGAGCATTGCCCGTGGCGATCTGCACACGTCATCGACGCGCCAGGGTCGTCCAGCCAAATCCACCATGTTCGTTGCAGCTAGATCAGTGGCTAGATTGGCACAGAGGGAAACATTCATCCCCATTCAATGACTTGGTGTGGGCATGACGAGCAGGTACCGAATCTGGAGTAGTTCGTCCGTCGAACTAATGCATGTTTGCGGTTCAACGTGGTGCCATTTGAGCCAGTGAGACGGAATCGACGGGGTTCGGCCACGCGCTACCACCAATCCAGATTGCAGTTGCTACCAAACTGGCGCGAGTCAAAATGGATTCCCGGGAATTCCCGAGCAATGTTCCGGCCCGTTGCCATCCCGAGCCACGTGCATCACTATGCGCCACTACCAAGATGTCTGCAGAGCAGGTGGGTGCCCGCCATGCCCTCTCGTAGAACAGTTACGGCGCTGGTCCCGATCGCTGCGTTTTTCGCCACCTTTCTGGGCGGCGCGCTGCTGGCGCCCACGGCAAGCGCAGCGACCGCTCCAGACATGCCGGTATATCCGGGTCTCCATTGGGCCCAGGCGAAGCGACCCGAGGATCTGGGCTGGTCATCCGAAAAGCTGAATATCGCCAAGGTTTTTGCGGACCGGATCGGCTCCGATTCGGTCATGATCGTCGACAATGGCATCGTGGTCGCGCAGTGGGGCGAGACGAGCTTGCCCATCAACGTACGCTCAGTACGAAAGAGCTTCCTGAGCGCTCTATACGGCAATGCCATTGCCCGCGGGGACGTCAGCCGCGACGCGACGCTTGCCGACCTGAAAATCGACGACACCGAACCTTCGCTAACGCCGCTGGAACGGACCGCGCGCGTCGTTGACCTGCTGCGCGCACGGTCTGGCATCT
The DNA here is from genome assembly GCA_963811485.1 of uncultured Gammaproteobacteria bacterium. GTDB lineage: Bacteria > Pseudomonadota > Gammaproteobacteria > Steroidobacterales > Steroidobacteraceae > FEN-1191. Next base: position 479,827 of record CAWERO010000002.1, on the reverse strand, counting down.
ACCACGACGCCCTCTACGAGAGTCCTGGCATGAAGGCGCGCAAGCCGGCGCGAGGCAGCCATCCGCCCCGCTCGTTCTGGGTATACAACAACTGGGATTTCAACGCGCTGGGCACGATCTACGAGCAGCAAACCCACCAGTCCATTTATGAAGCTTTCGCCCGCGAGATTGCCAGGCCGATCGGCATGGAAGACTACGCGGTGGGCGACCAGCAATATGCTACTGGCCCGGAGTCCATTCATCGCGCTTACCCGTTTCGCATGAGCGCGCGCGACATGGCCCGCTTCGGGCTGCTGTACCTGCGTAATGGGCGCTGGCGAGATCACCAGGCGGTGCCAGCAGCCTGGGTACGTGAAAGCACCACGTCTTATTCGGTTGCCGATGGCGATGCGGAGTATGGCTATAGCGGTTATGGCTACCTGTGGTGGGTCGCTGCCAACGGCAATCACGTACCGGGTGCTGATCTGCCGGATGGGAGCTTCTCTGCGCGCGGCGCAGGTGGACACCACATCGTTGTGGTACCCGCCTATAACCTTGTGATCGTGCACCGTGTTCGCAACGAGCTGCCCAATCGGGAGCTGACCGATACCCATGTCAGCATCGCCGATTTTGGAGAGCTATTGGGGCTCATTCTCGCCGCCCGGCCTGGGCAGGGTGCGGGCCAGCCCCGCCTGGCAACGCAACGCAGCCGCGATATCTATTGACCACTTTACTGCGCGACCCGGTGCGCGCGGCTCTTCCTGAAAATCAGGGCGACTTCGATGCTTCCAGCACGCGGAACCAGTTTTCACCGGCAATGAGCCGCACATTCCTGGGCGTGGTGATTCGACCCAGTGCGGCGACCAATTCGCCGTATCCGCCCGCATTGGCAGGGACGCCGCTACGGCCGCCAACCATGTCGAGGCCAATCGCAACATGCTCCGCACCAACCAGGCCGATGACGTGGTTGACGTGCTCAGCCCACTCGTCGGCAGTGGGCACGAGCGCCACCGCTTCGGGAGGTTCTCTCCAATCAAGTCTCGCGCGCCAACGCCCGGCGAACTCCCGATCCATGCGTTCAATGAATTCGCCCCGGTCCCCGGGAAGTCGAGGGAATGCCGGCTTGTAGCCAACCATGTCCCGATTGAGCTGCGTCAATTCCGCGATCCGGTTGGGGCTGGCGTGCATCCACTGCCGGTAGCGACGCCCAATGGACGCGGAGTCCCCTTTGATTCCAACCAGTCCGCCCTTGGCAGCAAGTGCCACCACAACAGCGTCGGAAATCCCCGCGCCGGAAACGGATCTTAGCGCTTCGTGACTGGCCACGACGGGAGCATGACTCTCCCTGATTAGCTGCAGTTGCGCAGTTTCTGTGGCATGCGTGATATCGATAAGTACGCCGAGGCGATTCATTTCTTTAACGAGTTGGCGCCCGCGATCGCTGATGCCGTGGAAGTGATCGGCCGCTTCGCCTCCCTGGTCCGGAGCCATTGCGCTATCGGCAAGGGAGTTGAATCCCGTTTGCGTGGCAAACTGCACGGCACGGAGGCCGAGCCTATAGAAGGCTCCCAGTACATCGGGATCGCCTTCGTGATCAAAACCCGATTCGCAACCCAGGAATACCGCCATGCGTCCACTCGCGATGATCGTTCGCGCGTCACGCACACTCAAGGCGACCGCCATCCGGTCTGCATGCGATTCTGCAAATCGATGAAAAGTCTCGATCAGCCTGAGCGTCTGCTTCGGACTGTAGTTGTAGTTCCAGTACCCGTAGGTGCCAACGTTCTCGATGATGCAATTCACGCCCGCACCGCGGGCGCGCGCGAAATCCCAGCCGCCGTCGTGAGGAACCCACGGGTCGATGTGCTCCCAGTAGATTCGGTTGGTGACATGAACATGGCCGTCCATCAGCACGGGCGCCGGTTCAGACATCTGGTTGGGTCTTGCATACGAAGTCCCGGCTCGCGCCATTGCTGCCAGTGCTGACGCCCCCAGCTGCTGAAGCGCGGCCCGCCGCGAGAGCTTTCCTATTGGCATGAGTATTGCCTTTCGCCGCGCGGCGCCTGACAACAGGGTTTCAAATGGAGGTGCATGCGGCCCCAATCGTTGCGAGAGGACGTGGTTGCCCGCCATTGAGTAGCAGCTGGGCTCGGAGCTTGGCTGGATCTTGGGGCATAGAGGGTGGCAAAAACTACTATCTAGAATCCTTAAGTACAGTTGCCGATGAATTCCTCGGAGAGCCCGAGGGCCAAGAGTACTGCAGCCGTGCCAATTGCTACGAGCCACCGGGGTCGGCTGCGGATTCGAAACCTGAACCTCAGTCTAAGCAGGCCGCTAGTGCGCCTTGATGTAGCGCGTCACATTCGCGGCGAGCACGTCCAGCGGCACGTTGCCGCCCTCGACCACCGCCTGGTCGAAATCGCGCAGGTCGAACTTCACGCCGAGCGTGGAGCGCGCGCGGCTGCGCTGCGCGAGGATCTCGGTCTGGCCCACCTGGTAGCCGCAGGCCTGGCCGGGCCAGGCGCAGTAGCGTTCCACTTCGCTCACCGCATTGCTCTGCGGGAGCCCGGTCGCGTCGATGAATTCCGTGCAGCGCGCGAGCGCGCGTCCAACCCATCGCGTGGATGCCGGTGTCCACAACCAAGCGCACTGCGCGCCATGAGAGCCCCATCAGGAATCCGAGTCGGCCGGCGGGGTCGCCGTCGTACATCCCGAGTTCGTCGGCGAGCTGCTCGGCGTAGAGTGCCCAGCCTTCCGAGTAGGCGTTGAAGGCGAGAATCGATCGGATCAGCGGCAGCTGCTGCGCATATTCGCCCTGCCACACGTGGCCGGGGATGCCCTCGTGGAACATCAGGTCAGGAATCGTGACCTTGTTGTGGATCGTGGGATCGCCCAGGTTCACCCACACCTTGCCGGGCACCGTGCCGTCGATCGTTCCGGGTCCGCCGTAGGCCGCGGGGGCGCCCGCTTCCGCTGCGAGCGGCAGGCGATGGATCTCGAGGCTCCCGCGCACCAGGCGACGAAACGCCTGCGGCAATAGCGGGCGAATCGCTCCGATCTTCGATTGCATGTAGGCCACGATCTGCACGCGGCCCTCGTCGTTGGCGGGAAAGTTGAGTTCCGGCCGGCGCTGCAGTTCGCTGGCGCGCGCGCCGACCGTGCCCTGCGTGAGGCCGAAACCCTTTAGGATCGTGTCCATGCGCACATGCAATTCGGCCAGCTGCGCCACGCCCATCGCGTGGATTTCGGCCGGCGTGCGGCGCGTCGTGGTGCTGGCACGCAGCCCCCACGCGTACCACTCCGCGCCGTGCGGGCGCGCACCCATGCCGGCATCGCTGTTCGCGAGCGCACGTTCCGCCCTGATCTCGGCCAGTTGCCGCTCGAGCGCAGGCACGACGCGCGCGCGCACGATGTCGCTCGCTCGCGCAGTCCAATCGCCCTGGAGCGAGGCCGCGTTTGACTTGCGCGCGAGCGGGCCGATGAGCGGACCATTCGGGCTGGCGGCGTCGGCGATGCTGCGCGAGAGCGCGGTGATGGTCTTGTCCAGCAGGAAATCGGGAGCGATGAGGCCGGCCGCACGTGCCGCGCGCGCCCGCTCGAGCTCGCCATCGAGGAGCCGGGAGCTGGCATCGAGCCGCGCGAGGTAGGCGTCCGCATCGGCGGCGTTGCGCACGGGCTGATCGCCATCCAGCAGTTGCGGCACATCGAGATAGCCACCGACGTTCTGGATCACCACGTACGGCGTGTTGCGCCAGCTGCCGATCGTGGCGACGCCATAGGGCAGCGCCATGCCATCGAGCGCCGTGTCGAACGCGCTTATCACCACGTCAAGGGAAGTGCGCGTGGCGGCATCCACTGGCGCAGAGCTAAGCGCGCGCACGCGCTTCAGGCCGTCGACGAGCAGCGCGCGCTGTTTGTCAACTCCCGCGGCGGAACGATCATCGAGCCGGCTGCGCAGCGCTGCATGGGCCCCCGTGTCGACGCCGAGTTCCGTGGCCTTTGCGGGATCGAGATCGAGCAGTTGCCAGGCGAGCTCGTCGAGCAGCGAGAGCGCGGCTTCGGCGGCGGCGGCAACGCCGGTGGCTGCGGCCGCGGTGGGCGTTGCCGCCGCGGCCCAGGCGCGATTGCGGCCGAGCGCGACCGCGGCGGCGAGGCCCGCGAGCAGATCGCGGCGGGTCATCGAATGAGTGGTCATGATGCCCCCTCCCTACATCGGACGGAGCCTTCAATTACCGTACTGGTGCTCTCCACGCGCGCCCCACCGATACAAATCTTCATCCCCGCAATGCGGACACTTGATCGCGGCGAGCTGGTCATCCGCAGATCGATCGGTGGCCGGCGCGCCCTCGAGCTGCGCGGGCACGATGGCGATGACCCGCCCGCACGCCTTGCTCTTGCACAGCCACCCGGCATAGGTCTCGCCAGATGTCATATGCAGCACGGCGCGCACCTCGACATGGCGCAGGCCGGGCGCGCTCGAGGTGCGGCGTACCACGGTTCCCGCGCTCCTGGAAGGTCGCTTAATCGCCATCGTGGCTCCGCGCTTCAACTATTGCTTGGGTGGAGAGCAGAACCACAGCACCGCGGCCACCAGGAGCAGCGCAGGCACATCGCCCATCAGGTGGCCGGTTTCGTTGCTGTCACCGAAGGCCTGCGCGCCCATGATCAGCGCGTGCACAAGGCTCGACCAAACGGTGAACGCGATCAGGCTCCGATGTGCGGCCGGGTTGTTGGCCGCCGTGATCAGGAAGATGCCGAGCACCGCGTAGATGCCGGCGATCATCTGCAGGTAGTAGTGGCCCATGCCGCCGTGCCACACCCAGCCCGACGGCCAGATGAGGCCCAGCGGATAGACGATCAGAAAGATCACGCCGAACAGGCGCAGCGCGAGCTTCAATACCTTTTCCTTGGTTGCGTTGTCCATGGTTGACTCCGTCGTATCGACTCAAGTCGACTTGTTAGTTGATGATTTGGAACGGAAGGTCGGGGGGAAGATAGCCCAGCAGCCGGGTAGGTGGCAATCGATGGCGGTTTCCAGCGGTACAGCAGAAGCGGCACCCCGCTGGACGGCCAATGGGCGCAATGGGCGTATTGGAGAAACGCTATTTCGCGCGCCGGACGTCCACGAGCATGTCTTTTCGCCTGACCTCGAATCGCTCGGACGCCTCCAGCAGGTCGCTCAGCTTCTCCTGGAGACGGCCTTGCGGGTGAAACCGGTCGCAATTTGCGACCGGTTGTCAGCCCCGCTCGAGATCCTCAAGCACCGCATCGAGATGCCCGAGCGGCGCGGCGAACCGCTTTCGGTTTTCCGCGCGCACGACCACCACCGACATCCCGACCCAGACCGCGAACAAAGTGGCGCTGGCGAGCGGATAGGCCTGCACGCCACCGCTCACGAACAGCGTAAACGTGACGAACACCACGATCGCGCAGCTCACCGGAACGCCGGTCCAGTCCATGCGCCGCTTGAAGCGGAAGAAGCCGGCCAGGCGATCGCGTTCGGCGCGCACGAATTGCGAGATGTCGGCGGCGGCGGCAGGCACCTCGCCAGCTCGCGCGTAAAGCGCGCGGGCGCGGCGCAACAGCATCACGGTGAGCGGCACGTAGAGCACTGCGCCCGCGAGGCTGAGCAGCATGATCGGCGTGTCACCCCAGGTGCGCACCAGCGTGTACGAGAGAAACGAGTACAGGATGATCTGGTGCACCAGCGCCGCCCATACGAACCCGGCGACGGTCTTGAACTGTTTGTGCACGCGCGAGGCGGTGATTGAGCGCAGGTCTTGCCCCGTTAGCGTGCGAGTGCCTGCGGTGGTCCTGGCCCGCTGCCAGCACGCGTTGATGTCGATGGCCGTTTCCATGATTGCTCCTTGAATCTCAGGCCGTATGCTGCAGGCGCTCGCTCAAAGTGCGCTTGATGCGCACCAGGCGGACGCTGACGTTGCTTCGGGTGAGGCCGGTGATGGCGGCGATCTCGTCGTAACTGTGATCCTCGAGATGCAGCAGCACGATGGCCTTGTCGATGTCCGTGAGAGTTTCGATCGCGCGATACAAACGCTCGATCGCTTCGCTTTGGGGCGCCGTGTCGTTCGAGCGCGTGGATTCGGTGATCGCTTTGGTCAACTCCGCATCACGCGGCGCGCGCGCGCTGCGCCGCACGTGCGCGATCGCGGTGTTCAGCGCGACTCGATACATCCAGGTGGAGAACTTCGATTCGCCCTTGAACTGCGGATACGATTTCCACAATTGATACATGATGTCCTGGAAGACATCGTCGTACTCGGAGCCGCGGCGCGGCACATAGGCGCGGCAGACGCAGTGGACCAACCCGAGGTTCGGGTTCACGTCATTTAGGAATGCTGCTTCCTGATCCGCGCCCATGGCTTTGGTTAACGCTCCGTTACTTCACCAGTCGTGTATATGAGTAGCCGGAAGGCGGGGGAAACTACAACGCAGCGCTTATACGTGGCCAGATCGCGGCTCACAACCTGATGTCACAAATGCAATTCCTGGTCGCCAACCTATTGATTAGTAAAAGTATAGATGGAAGCAGGTGTTGTGGCATATTGCGACAACATTGCAGGGCGGCGGAAGGCGCGACCGCCTGCCATTGGCCGACTTTGTCGCATTGATCGCATGATGCGCGTTTGTCGCGCACATCCGTTTACTGCCGCTTGGTGGCTGGGCTCATCAGACCCAGAATCGCTTCGTAGACCAGATCGAACTGCTTCTGGGTCTTGGAATCGAGATCGACAAGGGACTTTCGAAGCGCCTGAAGTTCGCCCGCGAGTGTGGCATGAGCGTGTAGAAGCTCGCGCATCCGTGCGAAAGCCCTGACGACGTATACACTCATTTGTACCGCACGAGCCGTATTCAACACGGTCGCCATCATTATGGCTCCGTGCTCGGTAAACGCGGTCGGCGGCTTGCGCCGGCCGCCCCAACTTGATGTTGCATTTTGCAACATCAAGTTACCCAGCGCAGACAAGGGTATTTCGAAGGCAAAATCTGTGGGAAATCGACCGCGATTACGACGAAACTGCTGGTTCAGGCGAGCGGTGGTAACCCCATAAACACTGGCCAGATCGGCATCCAGCATCAGGCGCTGGCCTTTCATTTCGAAGATACGCCCGGCGATCTCCTGCGGAAACTGACCAGCGGCTTTTCCCACCGCACGATCGTGCGGGTGAATGACACGTGAGGCGATACCCATATCTGTTGAGTATCAACTGTAATTGATCAGAGCACCGTGGCTGCCGTGATCGAGGCGAGCTTGAAACACTTAACCCCTTGATCCGCATGGCCGCGGATGTTGTGGCGCACAGCGCCAATCATCGGAATTCCTCTCGGGCACGAAAATGCTTAAATTGTCTGAACATGCAATGCACATATCGGCGTTCCATATGAGGCCTGCACCATCTTTGATCTGGCGCCGCTCGCTCTGGTCACTTGCGCTCTTGTCTGTCGCAACCGCCGCCTCACTCAGCGCCGCTGCGGACGAGCCCGCCTGGCCCAGCAACGAAGACCTGCGCCACATCCGTGCCTACTATGATCCGCAAGTCTCGCCTGATGGTTCATCGGTATTGCTGCAGGTGCGCGAGCCGACCGCCGATGGGGCGCGCACTCACCTGTGGCTGCTTGATCCGCAGGGTGGCGCGCCACGCCAACTCACCTATTCACCAGAGGCGGACAAGGACGGCGAGTCGTTCGCGCGTTGGATGCCCGACGGGCGCAGCGTTCTGTTCATTGCGCATCGGGGCGAGCACGCGGAGTTGTTCCGCCTGACGATGACAGGCGGCGAGGCACAGACGCTCGCGATCGAGGTCCCGGTAACGGTGGATGATTCGCGGGCTGCGGATGCCTTGCCGCTGGTCGACCAGGCCGGCGCGCCGAAGCCGGTCACGACACTGCCCGTCGAAGTGAATGCTTACGGGGTGAACGCCAGCGGCGAATGGCTCTGGGTGATCGCAGACGATCCGCAGACACCTGGGGAGAAGGCGCAGGTCGAAGCGAAGGCGGACGCGAACTGGGTCGATCACGAGACCCATGGCACGCATCTGTACCTATGGAACATGGCTACGCACAAGACCATCGTGGTGCCGCTGAACGATGACGTCGCCGAAGCGGCGTGGAGCCCGGATGGCGCGCGGCTAGCGGTGGTGACGCAGGCGCCCCACCATGGGTCCGACCTCGGCCCGACACAGCGCGCGTGGTTGGTGCCCATCGCGCATCCTGAGAACCCGGAAGCACTCGCGGAATGTCCGCTGCAGGTTGCATCCCTCGAATGGGATAGCTCCGGTCGCGAGTTGTACTTCTACTCACAGGCCAGGCGCGATGCGCCGCCGGGCTATCCCGATCTCTTCGTCGACGAGCTCGCGACACATCAGGTGCGCAACCTCACCGACGGACTCGATGGCACGGCGCTCGGCAACATCGTCTCACTTGCGAGCGGGGGCGTCGCGGTTTCGATCGCGCGGGGCTTCGACTGGACGCTGCAGGGCTACGGCACCGGGCCCGAGGGCGCGACCGGCACGGGAATCGTGCTGCGGCATGCCGCGGGTTCGATCGTGTCGCTCACGACCAACGCCAGTCACTCTATGTGGGCGTGGATCGAGTCGCGCTCTGGTCATACACCTGCGATCTGGTACACGCCCTCGCTCACCGCGCCGGGCAAGCGTTTGAGCGCACCTCCTTTCAATGCCTCGGACCCGCGACGGAGTGCGGAAGCGCTACGCGTTGAATGGAAACTCGCAGGCCGCGCGCTGCAGGGTCTGCTCTACCTGCCGAACGGTGGCGGCAAGACTTCCGGCGCTGACGCGCGCGCGCGCGTACCGCTGATCGTCGAGGGGCACGGCGGCCCGACTTACGCGTTCATCGATCAGTACAGCGCTTACGTCGACTTCCTCGTCGGCCAGGGTTGGGCCGTGTTCCGCCCGAATCCGCGCGGCAGCACCATGCGTGGCGCGGCCTTTGCGGCTGCGAACAACAACGATCTGGGCGGCGGCGATGTGCGCGACATCCTGGCGGGCATCGATCAGGTGCTGAAGCACTATCCCGTCGACGGGCACCAGATGGCGTTCATCGGCTACAGCTATGGCGGTGAGCTCGCCGGCTTCATGGAAGGGCAGACGACCCGGTTCCGTGCGTTGGTGAGCGGTGCGCCAGTGATCGATCAGTTCAGCGAGTACGGGACGGAAGACGACAGCTACTACGATCGCTGGTTCTACGGGTTGCCCTGGCAGCACTTCGCCGACGCGTGGCGCCAGAGCCCGCTCGCGGGTGTCGGCCGGCAGAAAGGCGGCACGCCGATGCTGCTGATTCAGGGCGAGGCGGATGTGACCGATCCGCCGGGCCAGTCATACGAGATGTATCGCGCGCTGCGCCAGGCGCACGTGCCGGTGGAGCTCGTCACCTACCCGCGCGAGGGACACGGCACGTTGGCAGGCGGCACCGAAGGCGAGCCGTCGAAAGAGCCGTGGCACGGCTACGACGCGCGACGGCACATCGTGGAGTTCATCAAGGCGCACTTGCGGGACTGAGCGCATGCGGCAGGAGCGCGTGCGGCAGTCGCCTACTGCGTCGCATCGACCGTGGCGCGTAGCGCGGCCGCCGATGCGAATTCATTGAGTTCGACCTGTTTTGCGAGCCGCCCGTCGGCGCGGATCAACAATACCGTCGGCACCTGCATCACATCGAAGGCCCGGAACAGCTTGCCCGAATCGTCGAGCGCGAGGGGAATCTTCACCTCATGCTCTTTGCGGTAGTCGACGAGATCGGCCTGGGTCGCCCATAGTCCAGAGGCGAGGCCGAGCCAGCGTACCGATGTCTCGGCGGCGAGCGCAGCCACGCGCTCGCGCATCAGCCGGCAATTCTTCGACATCGTCGGACGCGTGGTCGCGAGGTACGACTCGCACCACGGCGAGACAAACACCAGCAACGTGGGTTTGCGTGCGTCGGGGTCGGCGAGCGGCATCGACCTGCCATCGATCGTTTGCGCTGACCAATGGGGCACCGCATCGCCCGCTCGATAGCGCACGAGCACCGGCGCCGCGCCGTGCGCGCCCTGGCCCGCGGTTTCCGTGCGCGCCGCAACCAGCGCGGCATCGAGCCGCGCGTCGGCGAGATGGCCGACGTACCGGATGCGTCCATCGCGCCCAATCACCACGTGCTGCGGGGTGACGCGCAAATTGAATGCGGCGCCGGCCGCGCCATCGTCGAGCACGATCGGCATCCTGATACCGAGCCGCTGGCGATACTGCAGTACCTCATCGAGCGAGTCGTTGAAGCCGGTGTCGATGGCGATCACCGCGAGATCGGGGCCGGCGTTTTCGTAAGTGCGCTCGAAGTGCGGCATCTGCTCGCGGCAGGGAACGCACCAGGTGGCCCAGAACTTCAGGTACACAGCCTGCTTGCCGTAGATGCGTCCGAGATCGATGGTCTCGCCATCGATGGCCTTGAGCACGAGCGGGGGCGCGGGCTTGCCGATCAGGTCCTGGCCGGCCTGCCAGGCCATTTCCTGGCCGCTGGCCTGAACCCTGAACGACAGCATCGTGCACGACAGCGTCCAGGCCAGGGACAGGAAACTGACCGGACGAGCCACCTTGCGTATGAACATGGCACTTCCTCGCGCCGGCGTGATTCTGAACGCCGTGCCCGCTCAAATATACCGCCATTCCTGGCCGTTCCACCGGCAACTGCAGCGGAGCCATCCGCACGCTTGCCTCTGCGCAACACGGCAAGGGATACTGGGCTCAACTTCGGAACATCCGGCGCACGTGGAGAGATTTCATGGGGCACAGATTCGGGCACGCCAGCGCGGCGCTGCTGTTGGCAGCGATGGTAACGGCACTGGCATGGGGCGAAGACTCCGCCACGCCGCGCCGACTCACGGCCGACGATTTTTACCTGATGGAGAGCGTCAGCGACCCGCAGCTCGCCCCGAACGGCCAGTGGATCGCGTATCTGGTGACCACCAGCGATCGCGAAGCCGACGAGGAGCGCAGCGCACTGTGGATGGTGAGCTGGGATGGCACCCAGCACGTGCGGCTCACTGCGCCGTCGGACAGCATCAGCGCGCCGCGCTGGAGCCCGGATGGACGATACCTTTCATACCTGGCGAAGCCGGCCGATGCCGAGCACAGCCAGGTCATGCTGCTCGATCTGCGCGGTGGTGAAGCGCGCGCGCTCAGCAAGGTGAGCGACGACATCGCCAGCTACGACTGGTCACCCGATGGCCAGCGCATCGTACTGTCGATGGAGTCGAGCGGAGACACCGCTGCGGAGGCGAAGAGCGACGGCCAGGCCGACAAGCCGGGCGGCGCGGCCGAAAAGCGGCCGAAGCCGATCGTCATCGATGCCATGCACTTCAAGGAGGACGTTAGCGGGTACCTCGGCAGTGGCCACGAAGCGCATCTCTATCTGCTGGATGTATCCAACGGCGTGGTGAGCGCGCTCACCAGCAATATCGGCAGCAATGACACCATTCCAGTCGTGGTCACCCGACGGCCTACGCATCGCCTTCGCGCGCACCGGCGAGAAAGGCTGGAACCTCGACGGCACGATGGCGATCGATGTCATCGACGCGCAGCCGGGCGCCGCGGTGCGGGAGCTGACGCGACCCTACGCACCGAACTCGCAGCATCTCGCCTGGAGCCCGGACGGAGCGCTCGTGGCATTCACGCAAGGCCTGGAACCGAAATACTATGGCTACATCCAGGACCAGCTCGTGGTGGTGCCCGCCGCCGGCGGCACGCCGCGGGTGCTGAGCGCGAGCCTGGATCGCGCGGTGATGTCCTACGAATTCGCTGCCGATGGCAAGTCGCTCGTGGTGCTGGTCGAGGACGATGGCTCGACTTACCCCTCGCGCCTGGATCTGGCGAGCACCGCAGCGACGCGGCTGGTTACCACGCCGATCACGGTCGCGGCGCTGACGGCCGGCGGCGGACGCGTCGCGATGGTCGCATCCACCGACACCACCGCGTCGGAGGTCTATGCGCTGGAGGGCACCGCTGAGCGCCGGCTCAGCACGCACGGCGACTCATTGCTCGGAAAGGTGCAGCTCGGCGCGACGGAAGACATCCGCTTCAAGAGCCGCGACGGCACGGAAGTGCACGGCATGGTGGTCAAGCCACCCGGCTACGTGGCCGGGCGGAAGTATCCGACCATCCTGATCATCCACGGCGGGCCGAACGGGCAGGACGATCATTCAGCGAGCTTCGACAGCTATCAGTTCCGGCGCCATATGCTGGCCGCCGAAGGTTACGTGGTGCTGGGTGTCAACTACCGCGGTTCCAGTGGGCGCGGCCTCAATTATGCCAAGGCGATCTTCGCCGACTGGGGCCACAAGGAAGTCGAGGATCTGCTGGCCGGCGTCGACGCCGTGGTCGCCAGCGGCATCGCCGACCCGGCGCGGCTGGGGATCGGAGGCTGGAGCTACGGCGGCATCCTCACCGATTACACCATCGCAACCGACCAGCGCTTCAAGGTCGCATTAAGTGGCGCCGGCAGCGCCAACCAGATCTCGATGTACGGGAGCGACCAGTACATCCTGCAGTACAACGCCGAGCTCGGCCCGCCGTGGCGCAACCAGGCGCTGTGGCTGAAGGTGTCGTACCCATTCTTCCACGCCGATCGCATCCACACGCCCACGATGTTCATGGGGGGCGATCGCGACTTCAACGTGCCCGTTGCCGGTGGCGAGCAGATGTACCAGGCGCTGCGGACATTGGGGGTGCCGACTCAGCTGGTCGTCTATCCCGACCAATACCACGAATTCACGCGGCCCAGCTTCGTGAAGGACCGGCTCGAGCGCGAATTCGCCTGGTTCGACCGCTACCTGAAACCGGCGCCCTGAGCGTTCGGCTCGCGTCGCGAACAATCATTCCTTGCCGCCCGGAGCAGTCCACCGAACATCGTTAAAATGCCGACCCGGACCTGCCAGAGACATCAGTCCAGGAGAGTCTCCCATGCGATACCGCGCAATGCTGCGGCGATCCTTTGGCTGACCTCTTCCGCCGCGCTGGGTGCGGCGCCCACCAATGACGCGCGCGTGGCACAATTCAAGCGGCTGCCGAACTGGACCGGGCTGTGGGTCACCGCCCATTGGCAGGTGGGCCTCTCCGGCCGTGTGGCCGGCGGCGAGCAGGAGCTGCGCAAGAACCTGCAGTTGCTCAAGGCGCCTCCCTACAACACGGAATGGAATGGCCGCTACCAGGCGGGCATGCAGGACCAGGCCATGATGGAGGCCCGCACCGCGACCTTGCGGGCATGCACTCGCAGTTTCCCGGCGCTGATGGAAGCCCCGTGGCAATTCCAGATCGCAGCGCTGCCGGAAGAGACCCTGCTGGTGTTCGAGAATGGCCAGGTGCGCCATGTCTACACCGACGGCCGCCGGCATCCGTCGGGAGACGACATCTGGCCGACGCCACTGGGCGATTCCAATGGGCACTGGGAAGGAGACACGCTGGTCGTCGACACGGTGGCGCGCGATGCTTCCGAACCGCTGGCGCCGCGCGCGTGGGTTTCGATGCTGAGCGATGGCGCGCACTTCACCGAGCGGCTGCGGTTGGTGGATGCCAACACGCTGGAAGATCAATTGAGGATTGACGACCCGGTGGCATTCACTCATCCGTGGGACATCACGTTACGATATTCGCGCGTCACCGAGATGAACCGGATGATCCCCATGAACTGCGTCGACAACGATCGCAATCCAGTGGTCGACGGCCGGACCATCATCACGCAGCCCTAACTTCGAGTGGAGTCGCCCATGAACATGCGCGCCCAGCTTCCCTGGCACCATGACCGTCGGATGCGCTGGCTCGCCCTGCTCTCGCTAGTCGGGTTTGCGACCGCAACGCAGGCGCATCACTCCAGCGCGATGTTCGACCAGCAGCAGTTGGTCACGCTGAACGGCACCGTCAAGCAGTTCCAGTGGTCCAATCCGCACTGCTGGATCCAGGTGGTGGTGAACGACAAGAGCGGGCCGGTGGAGTGGAGCGTGGAAATGGGCTCGCCGTCGCAGCTGTTTCGGGGCGGTTGGCGACCGACCATCCTGCATGCGGGCGAAGCCATCGTGGTGGTCGTGCATCCGATGCGTGACGGGAGCATGGGCGGGCAGTTCGTCTCCGCAACCCATGGCGACGGCACGCCCATCGAGAAACCCTCAACATGACAGCGCGCTGACGCGCTGCCACGCATGCCGATCCGTCAGGGCAGCGTGTGCAGCGTGAATCCGATCCAGCGGCCGCAGGCCGCAACGCAGATCCAGAGCGTCAGGGAAATAGCGCCGGCGATGCGGGCACGCCGCGGCGTCAGCGTGGGCGTCAGCCAGGCGCTCGCGCCCCGGCTCGAATGCAAGTGATAGATCGCCATGTTCAACCCGGCGCAGACGATCAGCAGCAGCTTCGCCTGCAGGAATGGATTGCGCGCGTAGGCCAGCGCGTTGGATGAAAACATCAGCGCGCCGGTGATCGCGGCGATCGCGAACGCACACCAGGTGACCGGCAGCGCCAGCGCCGTGGACTGCAGGACGCTGCGATCGCGCGCAGCCAGGCCGAGCAGCCGCAGATCCACGCTCGCGATGGATCCGATCACCAGCGCCACCGCGAGCACGTGCAGGCTCTCGATCCAGGGAAACAGGCTCTCGCCTTCGCGGATGGCGCTCGCCCATGCGCTGTTCTGGAGAGCCTGCAGGAAGTGTTGCAGCACTTCAGGCGCCCTGGGTGTAGGCGATCCAGCGGCCCGCGATGGCGACGCCCGCAAACAGCAGGAGCGATGCGATGGCCAGCAGCCGGGCCGCCCAGCGTCGTGGCGTCTGACAGTGCCAGAACTGCGGATCGCGCCGCAGCGGTAACTGACAGGCCAGCGTGACCAGCACCGCCGCCAGCAGCAGGCCTAGCTTCAGAAAAAACATCGGGTTCTTGAGCGTCCGCTCTGGCTCGCCGACGATGAGTGTCAGGCCAGTGGCCAGCAGCACCGGCAGCGGCCACCATATATAGGGCAGAAAGCGCCGCGCCACCCATGCCATCGAGGGTTCGTGCGCGCCCGCCTGCAGCAAGCGCCGGTCGATCATAAGCGCCGCCGTCAGCACCGCAGCCACCGCGAGTATGTGCACGGTCTGCACGGCCGGGATGATCCAGCCGATCTTCGCGATGGTCTGGCTGAGCGGCGTGGTGGCCAGCCAGCTGCAGAGCGCATTCATCGCGTTCACGGCTTTGCCCCGGTTCCCGCTTGATCCGCTGACGGATACCAGTAACTCAAGTGGCAAGCCTCGCAGGCGGTGTCGATGACGCCGCCCGCGTCCATCAACTGCCTTGGATCACGGGCATCGATTGCGGCCAGTGCCTGCTGCGTGGCAATCCGCAGCGCGCTGGCCAATCCGGCGAATGCTTCGTGATTGGCGTCGATCCGTCGCTGAATATCCGGTGCCGACAGCTCGCCTGGCCCCGGCGCGGCTGACTTTCCCGTGACTCGCACTCCGCGCATACCGAGCAGATCGGCAGCCTCGATCAGCGTGAGCGCTTGCCCTCGCACGGCCTGCCATTGGGCTGCGGTGCGCGGGCGCCGCTCTTCGATGCCCTTGGCCGACACGATGGTTGCGACCGAATCCCACAGTGCATCGGCTGCGGGATCAACCCGACCAGACATGAGTTCCTGGATGGTGCCACCTGGCTGCGCGGCGACCGGAACCCGGATCTCGCCCGCAGAATTTCCGGACCAGCAGCCGCTGGACGCGCCCGCCAATAGCAGGAGCTGTGTCAGTGCTGAACAGATTGCGGCTCGCACGGCGCCACAGAGTATCCCAGAAAGTCGGCGCGCGATCGTTCAGCCCGGGTAGAACACCGACAGCTTGTTGCCTTCCGGGTCGCGGAAAAACCCGGCGTAGAAATCGTCGCTCCGCCGGCCGGCCGGACCTTCGTCCTTCGCGCCGAGCGCGATCGCCTTTTTGTACACCGCGTCGACCTGTGCGGTAGAGCTGGCGGCCAGCGCAGCCATATTGCCGTTGCCGGCGGTGGCGCTCTTGCCGTCGAACGGCTTGATCAATATCAGCGACGGGCCGTCCGCCGAGGTGCTCCAGGCGATGGCGCGGTCGCTCTCCCAGGAGCGTTTCGCGCCGAGCAGGGGCAGCAGTTCGTCGTAGAAGCGCGCCGCGCGCGCCAGGTCGTTGGTGCCGATGCAGACATAGCCGATCATGGAATCCCCCTACACTTTGCGAACGTGGCCGGACGCGCACAATAGCAAGCATGGCCCAGGGATGTAACGCGCAGGCGTGCGGTATGATGGTCGGGCCATGGCCGATCGTCCCGGAACACAACCGCAGTCGAGCCAGCGCGCAGGCCAGCGCACCGGTCGTCTGCACGTCATTTCCGCGCCATCGGGGGCCGGCAAAACCAGCCTCGTCAAGGCGCTGCTGGCCGCGCGTCCGGACTTGACGGTCTCGATATCGCACACCACCCGCACGCCGCGCCCGCACGAGGTCGACGGCCGCGACTATCACTTCGTGAACACGACTGAGTTCGACCGGCTCGCGGCCTCCGGCGCCTTTCTCGAGCACGCGCGCGTGTTCGACAACCAGTACGGCACCGGCCGCGAGCAGGTGGCCGCCAAGCTGGCCGCGGCCGCAATGTGCTGCTCGAGATCGACTGGCAGGGGGCGCGCCAGATCCGCGCCAGCGCGCCCGACTGCGTATCGATCTTCATCCTGCCGCCCTCGCGCGCGGCGCTGGAACAGCGGCTGCGCACGCGCCGCACCGACAGCGACGAGGTCATCGCCCGGCGCCTTGCGGATGCGGCCACCGACATGTCCCATTGCCTGGAATTCGACTACGCGGTCGTCAACGACCGCTTCGAGCAGGCGGTCGCCGACCTGCTCACCATCATCGACGCCCCCGCCCCCACAGGAGTCCCCGCAGCGGCCCCCACACTCGCCTCAACCCGCCCGGAACTGAGCTCACTCCTGCAGTCTCTGGTGGCGTAAAACCCGTGATTTGGCGTATACTTACCGAGTCTGTCACCCGCCATTCCCTCAGGATCCCGAAAGCAATCATGGCCAGAGTCACCGTCGAAGATTGCCTCGAAAACGTCGATAACCTGTTCCAACTGGTGCTGCTGGCTTCGCAGCGGGCACGCCGGCTGGCCAATGGGGCCGAGGCCACCGTACCGGTCGACAACGACAAGGCCACGGTGCTGGCGCTGCGCGAGATCGCCGCCGGCAACATCACGCCCGAGATGTTGCGCGAACCTGAGCCGGAACCGATCGCAGCGCCGATGCCCGACGCGGAAAACGAGTCCACCTTCCGCGCTCCGCAGTTCGGCCTGATCGACCGCGACTGACGGGGCAGCGCGCCAGCGCCCCCGCGTTAGCACTGCTGGCCCATGGACTACGCGTCGTCGTTGCTGGGCCTGCTCCCCGGCACCCGGCGCACGCCGGGCCTGAAGGACCTGCTGGCCAAGGTCAGCACCTACCTGCCCCCTGAACAGGTCGAGCGCGTGCGCGCCGCAGCCGAATTCGGCGCTGCTGCGCACCTGGGCCAGAAGCGCCTGAGCGGCGAACCCTACATCGCGCATCCGGTGGCGGCGGCCGACATACTCGCTGAACTCCATCTCGATGCCGACACACTGATCGCGGCGATCCTGCACGATGTCATCGAAGACACGCCGACGCCGAAGGCCGAGATCGCGGCGCGGTTTGGGGACGACGTCGCCGAAATCGTCGATGGGGTCACCAAGCTCGACCAGATCCAGTTCAAGAGCCGCCAGGAGGCGCAGGCCGAGAGCTTCCGCAAGATGCTGCTGGCGATGGTGCGCGACCTGCGCGTGATCCTGGTCAAGCTCGCCGACCGCACCCACAACCTGCGCACCATGGATGCGGTGGCGCCGGCCAAGCGCCGCCAGGTGGCGCGCGAAACGCTCGACATCTACGCGCCGGTCGCCGAGCGGCTCGGCCTCTACACGATCAAGCTGGAGCTCGAGGAGCTCGGCTTCCAGACCCTCTACCCGCAGCGCTACCGCGTCATCGCGCGCGCGTTGCGCCGGGCGCTCGGCAACCAGAAGCAATTCCTGGCCAGGATTCGCGCGCAGCTGGAGCCGGCGCTGAAGAAGGCCGGCATCGACGCGCAGGTCGAGACGCGCGAGAAGCATCTGTACAGCGTGTACCAGAAGATGCAGCGCAAGCGCGCGCCGCTGGCGGAGATCGTTGACGTCTACGGGCTGCGCGTCATCGTCGACACTGTCGACACCTGTTACCGCGCGATTGGCGTGGTGCACAGCGTGTTCAAGCCGATGCCCGGGCGCTTCAAGGATTACGTGGCGATCCCGCGCGTCAACGGCTATCAGTCGCTCCACACGACGCTGTTCGGGCCCAATGCCGTGCCGATCGAGGTTCAGATCCGCACCCGCGACATGGATCAGGTAGCGGAGTCCGGCATCGCGGCGCACTGGAAATACAAGGAAGACGCCGGCGAGGGCTCGGCGCAGCAGGAACGCGCCCGCGCCTGGCTGACGCACCTGATGCAGATGCAGGAGAGCGGCAGTTCGGAGGAATTCATCGAGAGCGTCAAGGTCGACCTGTTCCCGGACAAGGTCTACGTGTTCACGCCGCGCGGCGACATCCTGCGGCTGCCGCGCGGTGCCACGGTAGTCGATTTCGCCTTCGCCGTGCACACCGACATCGGCAACCGCTGCGTCGCGGCCAAAGTGGACCGGCGGCTGACGCCGCTCCGCACCGTACTGCGCAACGGCCAGACCGTGCACATCATCACCGCCAAGGGCGCGCGCCCGAGTCCGGCCTGGGTGAATTTCGTGGTCACCGCCAAGGCGCGCAGCGGCATTCGTCACTACCTCAAGAGTCTGAAAAGCCATGAGGCGGTGGAGCTGGGGCGGCGGCTGCTGGAGCAGGCGCTGGCCGAATTCCGGGTCGATCTTGCTGCGGTCGATGCGGCGACACTGGCGGCGGCGCTGGGCGAATTCGCGCTGCACAGCGCCGAAGAACTCTATGAGAAAATCGGCCTGGGCGAGCGCCTCGCGCCGCTGGTGGCGCGGCGGCTCCTGCCCGGCGACCAGTCACAAAGCGGCGACAGCGCGGCGGCGCCGCTGGCGGTGGCCGGCGCCGAGGGGCTCCTGGTCACCTACGCACACTGCTGCTATCCGCTGCCGGGCGATCCGATCCTGGCATTTCTCAGCACCGGCCGCGGTATCGTCATCCACCGCGAGACCTGCGCCAATGTCACCGACTACCGCAAGCACCCGGAGAACTGGCTGCCGGTCAACTGGCAGGCCAGCGACGGCCGTTTCTTCTTCACCGAAATCCGCGTCGAGGCCGCCAACCGCATGGGCCTGCTGGCGGCCGTGTCCGCCGCGATTTCCGCCACCCAGACCAACATCTGCAGCGTCAACTTCCAGCACGACGAGTCCGAAACCGCGACCATGATATTCATGCTCGAGGTGCTGGACCGCGAGCACCTGGCGCGGGTGATCCGCACCGTGCGACGGATGAGCGATGTGGTACGCATCGTGCGTACAATTGCCGGCCAGAACCGCAAGAGGAATCCTGCACCGCCATGAGCACCATCGTCCAGACCAGCCGCGCGCCGCAGGCGATCGGCACCTACTCGCAGGCCGTGCGCGCCGGCGACATCGTGTACATTTCCGGCCAGATTCCGCTCGACCCGGCGACCGGCGTGCTGGTGAGCGGCGACATCGAAGCCGAGATTCGCCGCGTGTTCGACAATCTTCGCGCCATCGCCGAGGCTGCGGGCGGCACGCTCGCACACGCCGTCAAGCTATCGGTATTCCTCACTGACATGACGCACTTCCCCAAGGTCAACGAGATCATGGCGACCTATTTCACCACCCCTTACCCGGCGCGCGCGGCGGTGGGCGTGGCCGCGCTCCCGCGCGGCGCCCGCGTCGAGATGGAGTGCATACTCAGCCTCGCCTGACAGGCGCGGAGGGCGGTGCGCCGTTGCGCGGCGTTGGCCCGCTGCTGGCCGCACGCCTCGCGCGCCTCGGTGTGCGCACCCAGGGCGACCTGCTGTTCGTGCTGCCGTCGCGCTACGAGGACCGGACCCGCGTGGTGCCGATCGGCGCACTGCAGGCGGGTGCGCGCGCGGTGGTGGAGGGCGAGGTGCTGCTGGCTGAAGTGGTGATCCGCCGCCGCCGCCAGCTGCTGGTGCGTCTCGGCGACGGCAGCGGCTCACTGACACTGCGGTTTTTCCATTTCTCGAACTCGCAGCGCGCTGGGCTGGCGCGCGGCACGCGCCTGCGCTGCCACGGCGAGGTGCGGCGCGGACCGCTCGGGCTCGAGATCGTGCATCCCGAGTATCGCGGCATCGGCGCCAGCGGCGATGCCCTCCCACAGACACTGACGCCGATCTATCCGGCCACCGAGGGCGTGACCCAGGGGCGGCTGCGTGCTCTGGTGCAGCGTGCCTTCGCCGCGACTGCCGCGACGGCGCTGGTTGACTATCTGCCGCCTGACCTGCGCGCCCAGATGCGGCTGCCGGAGCTGCGTGCGGCGCTCGAATTCCTCCATCAGCCACCGGTGGGTACGCAACTCGCCACGCTGGCCGCCGGCGCGCACCCGGCACAGCGACGGCTCGCGCTCGAGGAATTGTTGGCTCACCAACTCTCGCTGATGGCGCTGCGGCGCTCGACCAAGGCCGACAGCGCGCACGCGCTCGACGCCGACGGCGGACTGCAGAGACGGTTCCTGGCACAGCTACCGTTCCGCTTCACCGCGGCGCAGGCGCGCGTACTGGCCGAGATCAACGCCGACCTGGCGCTCGCTCAGCCGATGACGCGCCTGGTGCAGGGCGACGTCGGCTGCGGCAAGACGGCGGTCGCGGCGGCGGCGGCGGCACTGGCGCTCGGCGCCGGGCAGCAGGTGGCGCTGATGGCGCCTACCGAACTGCTGGCCGAGCAGCACGCGCGTACGCTCGCACAATGGTTCACGCCGCTGGGCATTCCCGTGGTGCTGGTCACAGGTTCCATGAGCGCCCGTGCGCGGCGCACGGCACTCGCAAGCATTGCCGCGGGCCAACTGCAAATGGTGGTGGGCACGCACGCGCTGTTCCAGGAGAGCATGGAATTCCACTCGCTGGCGCTTGCGATCATCGACGAACAGCACCGCTTCGGTGTGGAGCAACGCCTGCTGTTGCGCCAGAAGGGACACGGCCACATGCCGCACCAGCTGATCATGACGGCGACGCCCATCCCTCGCACCCTGGCCATGACCGCATATGCAGATCTCGATGTCTCCGTCATCGACGAACTGCCGCCGGGCCGCACGCCGGTGCGCACCGTGGTGGTGCCCGAGGAACGCCGCGCCGAGATCGTCGCGCGCATCGATGAAACCTGCCGCGGCGGCGGCCAGGCCTACTGGGTCTGTGCGCTGATCGAGGAGTCCGAGGAACTGCGCTGCCAGGCGGCGGAGGAGTCGGCGGCCGTGCTCACCGAGGCCCTGCCGCAGCTCCGCGTCGGACTGGTGCACGGGCGCCTGGGCGCGGCGCGCAAGGAAGCGGTGATGCACGCCTTTACCGCTGGTGAGATCCAGCTGCTGGTGGCGACCACCGTAATCGAAGTAGGCGTAGATGTGCCCAACGCCACCGTCATGGTGATCGACAACGCCGAGCGCATGGGGTTGGCGCAACTCCATCAACTACGCGGCCGCGTCGGCCGTGGTGCACAATCGAGCAGTTGCGTGCTGCTGTACCGCGCGCCGCTGTCGGAGCTGGCGCGTGCGCGGCTTGCGGTGCTGCGCGAGACCAATGACGGTTTCGAGATCGCGCGGCGTGATCTCGAGCTGCGCGGTCCGGGCGAACTGCTCGGCACGCGCCAGACGGGGCTGGCGCAGTTGCGCGTGGCCGATCTGATTCGCGACGCCGATCTGCTGCCGCAGGTGCGGACTGCGGCCGAGCGCCTGCAACGGGAACAACCAGAGGCCTGCCTGGGCCTGATCGCGCGCTGGGTGGGCGCGGGGGAACAATATGGCCGAGTCGGTTGACTTCGAGTTGTCCCCCGGCGCACCGGACGCTGGACCGGGACCGGATTTCCCCATCACGGCCGAGCCGCAGAGCGCCGCACCGGCCGAACTTGCCGCAGCGGCCGAACCGGTTGTACCGGAACTGAAAGTGCCGCACCACTGGTTGATGCAAAGGCTCGCGGATTTCGCGCTGCTGATGCGGCTCGATCGCCCGATCGGCATCTGGCTGCTGCTGTGGCCTACTCTATGGGCGCTGTGGAGCGCGTCCGGCGGGCATCCACAACCGCGATTGCTGGCCATCTTCCTGGCGGGCACCGTGCTGATGCGCTCCGCGGGCTGCGTCATCAACGACCTGTTCGACCGGGATATCGATCCGCACGTGCGCCGCACGCGCACCAGACCGCTGGCGGCGCGGCGCGTGTCGCCCGCTGAAGCGCTGGCGCTGTTCGCGGCGCTGGTGGGCGCGGCTTTCCTGCTGGTATTGCAGCTGAACGCCGCCTGCCTGCGGCTGTCGTTCATGGGCGCCGCGCTGACGGTATCCTACCCGCTGCTCAAGCGCTGGTTCCCGATTCCGCAGCTGTACCTCGGGCTGAGCTTCGGCTGGGCCGTGCCGATGGCCTACGCGGCCGAACTCGGCGCCGTGCCACGCGTCGGTTGGGTGCTGATGCTCGCGGCGGTGGTCTGGGCGGGCGTCTACGACACCTACTACGCCATGGCCGACCGGCCAGACGATCTGCGCATTGGCATCAAGTCGAGCGCCATCACCTTCGGCGACATGGACCTGATGATGATCGGCGCCATGCAGGTGATGGTGCTGGCCGCGCTGCTGTTTAGCGGGCGCCTGCTCGGCCTCGGCGCGCCGTACTATACGGCGCTCGCGGCCGGCGCCGTCTGCTTCGCGTGGCAGCAATGGCTGGCGCGCGGGCGCGATGCGGTGGGTTGCCTGCGCGCCTTTCACAATAATAATTATTTCGGCCTGGTGATTCTCGCGGGCGTGATCCTCGAGTACGCCGCACGGCGCTGAAGCCGCGGCGGCGCTGTCTGGCGCACCCGGGGTTGACGCTATAGACTGGCTTCGAGACACGCGATGGTAGCCATGCTTTGCTGAACATGCCGATCACACCGCTGGATGGCTGCCTGGCATTGCTGTCCGCTTGGGGTGTAATCGGGCTCGTCGGCATGGTGCGACCCCATAGCGTCAGGTTCGTCGGCCGCGCGCTGTTCCCGTTAAGTGCCTTGTGCAGCCTGGCGCTGGCAGTGCTCAGCGCGCTGAGCATCAATCAACCAGTGGCGCGCGCCGTGCTGCTGATCGGGCTCCCGGACCTGCCGTTTCACCTGCGACTCGATGCGCTGTCGAGCCTGTTCCTGATGCTGCTGGGCACGACGGCGGTCGGCGTGTCGTTGTTCGCCGGCGGATACTTCCGCAAGGGCGAAGGCACGGCGCCCGGATTGCTGTGTCTGCAATATCACATCTTCCTCGTCAGCATGGGGCTGGTGATGCTGGCCGACGACGCCTATGCCTTCATGGTGGCGTGGGAATTGATGGCCCTGTCCTCGTTTTTCCTGGTGACCACTCAGCATCGCCTGGCGGAAATTCGCCGCGCCGGTTTCCTGTATCTGCTGATGGCGCACGTCGGTGCGCTGGCGATCCTGCTCAGCTTCGGCGTAATGCAGGGCGGCAGCTGGCACTTCACCTTCGATTCCATGCGCGCGGCGCAGCTCGCGCCCCAGTGGGCCACGGCTGCCTTCATGCTTGCGCTCGCCGGCTTTGGCGCCAAGGCCGGACTGGTCCCGCTGCATGTCTGGCTCCCCGAAGCGCACCCGGCCGCGCCCTCGCCGGTATCGGCGCTGATGAGCGGTGTGATGCTCAAGACCGCGGTCTACGGCATGCTGCGCGTGAGTTTCGATCTGCTCGGCGCTCCGCCCTGGTGGTGGGGACTGATCGCGCTCAGCCTCGGACTGTTCAGCGCCTTCTACAGTGTCATCTTCGCCGCGGTCCAGACCGATATGAAGCGGCTCCTGGCGTGGTCGTCGATCGATAACATCGGCATTATTTTTGCGGGCTTCGGCCTGACGATCGTCTTTCATGGCCTCGGCATGACCGCGCTCGCCTCGCTCGCCCTGATCGCAATGCTCTACCACTGCCTCAATCACGCGTTCATCAAGAGCCTGCTGTTCCTGAGCACGGGTGCGGTGCTGCACGGGGCCGGCGAGCGCAACCTCGGCAAGCTGGGTGGGCTGATCCACCGCATGCCCTGGGTGGCATGGCTCACGCTGATTGGCGTACTGGCGATCGCGGGCCTGCCACCGCTCAACGGCTTCGTCTCGGAATGGCTCCTGCTGCAGGCGTTCCTGTTTGCCGACACCGTGCCGCGTGCCTTCGTGAACATGCTGCTGCCGGTCGGCGCCGCGATCATCGCGTTGTGCACGGCACTCGCCGGCTACGTGATGGTGAAATTTTATGGCATCGTGTTTCTCGGGCAACCGCGTGAGCCGACGCTCGCCGAGGCGCACGATGCCGGCTTGCTGGAACGCGCGGGCCTGCTGTGGCTCGCCGCTGCCTGCATCGCACTCGGGGTGTTTCCGGTGCCGGTGATTGCCATGCTCAACAGCGTCAGCCACAACCTGATTGGCGACGCACTGGCCGAGCCGGCCGCGCATTGGTGGCTGCTGGCGCCGGCTGCGGCCCGCGGTGCCTCCTACGGCCCGCTGGTCTTTCTGCTGGTCGGCACCGTCGTGGTGGTGGTGACGCTGCTGGCGGTGCGCATGTTCTACCACCGCCGGGTGCGCCGCGCGCCGCCCTGGGATTGTGGATTCCAGCGGCTCGACGCGCGCATGCAGGATTCCGCTGAGGGCTTCGGCCAGCCGATCCGGCACATATTCCAGCCCTTCTTCCTGACCACGCGCGAACTGCCGTCCCCGTTCGACCTCGCGCCAAAATATCGCGTGACGGTCGGCGACCGGATCTGGCGCTACGGCTACGAACCGATCGGCAGGCTGGTGCGGCGCGTGGCCGATCTGGTGGCGGTGCTGCAGCAAGGGCGAATCTCCACCTACCTGCTCTACAGCTTCATGACGCTGCTGCTGCTGCTCGCGCTGGTGCTGTGAGCGCGCTCGCCCTCAGCACCCAGTTGATGGAGATCGCAGCGGCGATCTTTGCCGCGCCGTTGTTCCTGGGCTGGGTCAATCAATGCCGCGCCTGGCTGCAGAACCGCGCTGCGCCGAGCGTGCTGCAACCGTATCGCGGCATCCGCAAGCTGTTTCACAAGGACGCCGTGCTCGCCGAGCGGGCCTCGTCGCTGTTTCGGCTCGCACCGTACGTCGTGTTCGGTGCCATGGTGCTGGCCGCCGCCATCATCCCGTCGATGGGCACGCGCCTGCCGCTCACGATCGCCGCGGACAGCATCGCGCTGGTGGGCCTGCTCGCCACCGCGCGCATGTTCCTGGCGCTGGCAGCCATGGACATCGGCACCGCGTTCGGCACGCTGGGCGCCCGCCGCGAAATGATGGTCGGCTTCCTGGCCGAGCCGGCCCTGCTGATGGTGATCTTCGTCGCCGCACTGATTTCTCAGACCACCTCGCTGGCTGCGATCGCCGAACGCCTGAGCGGTGCGCGGCTGGCGCTCTACCCCAGCCTGGCGTTCACAGCCGTGGCATTCACGCTGGTGCTGCTGGCGGAGAATGCGCGCATTCCGGTCGATAATCCGGCCACGCACCTGGAACTGACGATGATCCACGAGGCGATGCTGCTGGAGTACTCGGCGCGGCACCTGGCGCTGATGGAGTGGGCCGCGGCGCTCAAGCTGTTCAACTACGCCTGCATCGGCTTCGCGCTGTTCGTGCCCTGGGGGATCGCAACTGAGCGCCTCGGTCCAAGCGGGCTGATGCTCGCGGTGCCGATACTGGTATTGAAGCTGATCGGGGCCGGAGCCGGCCTGGCGCTGATCGAGACCGTGTCGGCGAAGCTGCGCGTGTTTCGCGCGCCCGAACTGCTGGCGACCGCCTTCCTGTTCGCCGTGCTGGGCCTGTTGGTCCACCTGCTGCTGGGAGCCTGATGGCGATGACCCATACTCCCCTGTTGCTGCAGCTGCTCAACGCCTGTGCCGCGGGCCTGCTGCTGCTGTCGTTCGCGATGCTGTCGCAACGCCGCATCGTGACGCTGGTCTACCTGCTGGCCACGCAGGGCGCGCTGCTGTGCACGGCAACGTTGCTGCTCGCCTGGCGCACCCACCAGCACCACCTGTATATCTCCGCCGCGCTGACGCTGTGCCTCAAGGTGTGCTTCCTGCCCTGGCTGCTGCATCGGCTGATCCGCCGGCTGGGTGTCTATTGGGACACCGAGCCGCTGCTCAACACCTCGGCCACCATGCTACTGGGGCTGTTGATCGTGGTGTTCGCGTTCGGCCTGGCGCAGCCCATCGCTGCGCTGTCGGACACGGCGGCGCGCAGCACCATCGGTATTGCGATCGCGGTCATATTGCTGGCGTTCATGATGATGATTACCCGCGGCAAGGCCATGTCGCAGGTGGTCGGGTTCCTGTCGATGGAAAACGGCCTGTTTTTCGGCGCCATGAGTGCCACCTACGGGATGCCGATGGTCGTGGAACTGGGCGTCGCGCTCGATGTGCTGGTGGCGATGCTGGTGCTGGGGGTATTTTTCTTCCAGATCCGCGAGCAGTTCGACAGCCTCGATCTTCATCATATGGAGTCGCTCAAGGAGAAGAACTAGCGTGGAATTCCTGCTGCTGCTTGGCGCTCCGGTCGCGGGGGCCCTGGTGCTCGCGCTGTTCGGCGCGCGGCGCTGGGCGCCGGAGCTCAATGTCGTGTTCAGTTTCGTCACCTTTGCGGCCGCCTGCGCGCTGACCGCACGCGTGGTCGCGCACGGCAACCTGCTGGTGGCGCAAGAGCAGTTCTTCATGGATCCGTTCAACGTGTTCCTGGTGGCGCTGACGGCATTCGTGGGACTGACCACTTCGCTGTTCTCGCGCCCCTACATGCGGGTGGAAATGGTGCATGGGCGCCTGAGCGCCGGGCGCCTGCGCCTGTATCACAGCATGTACCAGCTGTTTACCTTCACCATGTTGCTGGCACTGACCACTAACAACATTGGCCTGATGTGGGTTGCGATGGAAGGCGCCACGCTCTCGACCGTGCTGCTGGTCACGCTCTATCGCACGCCTGCCAGCCTGGAGGCAGGCTGGAAGTATTTCATCCTCTGCGGTGTAGGCATCGCCCAGGCGTTGTTCGGCACCATCCTGATCTACTTCGCGGCCGAGAAAATCCTGGGCGGTGAAGGCGTCACCGCGCTCCTGTGGACCCACCTCGACGCGATCAAGACGCAGCTCGAGCCCAGGGTGATGAGCCTGGCCTTCGTGTTCCTGCTGGTCGGTTACGGCACCAAGGTGGGATTGGCGCCGCTGCACAACTGGCTGCCGGACGCCCACGCGGAGGGCCCGACGCCGATCTCGGCGGTGCTGTCGGGACTGCTGCTCAATGTGGCCATCTATGCCGTGGTGCGCTGCAAGGTGCTGGTCGAGGGGTCGACCGGATCGCAGCTGCCCTCGAACATGCTGATGGGCTTCGGACTGGTATCGGTGGTGCTGGCCGCGTTTTTTCTCTGGCGACAGCGCGACATCAAGCGGCTGTTTGCCTATTCATCGGTCGAACACATGGGAATCATCACCTTTGCGTTCGGCATGGGTGGTCCAGTGGCGAATTTTGCCGCCCTGCTGCACATGACCGTGCACTCGCTCACCAAGTCCGCCATTTTCTTCACCGTCGGACACGCCGCGCAGAAGGCGGGTTCACAACTCATGGACGACATCCGCGGCCTGATCACCCGCAGCCCTGCCATTGGCTGGGGACTGATGCTCGGGAGCCTCGCGATCATAGGCATGCCCCCGTTTGGCGTGTTCGCGGCGGAGTTCCTGATTCTGACCACGGCGATGCAGCAGCAGCCGTGGGCCACGCCGATCCTGTTGCTGGCGCTCGGCGTGGCGTTCGCGGCCATTATTGGCCGCGTCCAGCCCATGGTGTTTGGCGAGACCACGGCCAGGCGCTTGCCGCACCCGCCCTCGCTCCTGCCGGTATTCATACACCTGGCGATCGTGTCGATGCTGGGCCTGTACGTGCCACCGTACCTGGCGGGCTGGTATGCCCAGGCCGCGGTCATGATCGGAGGTCACTGAAGTGCCCGTGCAGCGGTGGCGCGCCCGCGCGCAGCCACTCCCCGGCAGTCCCGCGGCAGCGCGCCTGGCCGTCAACGCGACCGAATGGGTCGAGGCGGCGCGTGATGTGTCGGCGGCACGGGGGCAACTGCTGGCGCTGTGGGCTTCGTCCTCGATGAGTGCCGCTGCGGGCCCGCTGGTGCGGGCCGCCCTGCTGCTCGATGAGAGCCTGCTGGTGCTGGAACTCCCGCTGCCCGCAGCAGACCGCGACTATCCTGGGCTGCAGGAAGTGTTTCCAGCCGCAGCGCGCATGCAGCGGGCTGCCTTCGACCTCAGCGGCGTGCGCGCGGATGATCCGGATCGCCGTCCCTGGCTGCGCCACACCGCGTGGGCAGATGGCGCTCATCCCTTGTGCGAAGTGCTCACCGGCGTCGAACCGACCACCCTGGCCGCGGATGACTATGCCTTCCAGCGGGTCGCGGGCGACGGGGTGCACGAAGTGCCGGTGGGCCCGGTGCACGCCGGGGTGATCGAACCCGGGCACTTTCGCTTTTCGATCGTCGGCGAGAAAGTGCTCAAACTCGAGGCGCGCCTTGGTTACGTGCACAAGGGAATTGAGCGCCGCTTCCAGGAGCTGCCGCTGTCCGAGGGACACAGGCTGGCCGCGCGCGTGTCGGGTGATTCGGCGGTGGCATTTTCCTGGGCCTACTGCCAGGCGGTCGAGGGCCTCGCGGCGGGAACCGTACCACCGCGTGCCTTGTGGCTGCGCGCCCTGTATCTCGAGATCGAGCGTATCCAGAACCACCTCGGAGACCTGGGCGCGCTGGGCAATGACGCCGGCTTCGCGTTTGGCCTGGCGCAATTCTCCCGGCTCAAGGAAGAATTGCTGCGCGTGAGCGAGGCTGCGCTGGGCCAGCGTTATCTGTTCGACGCCGTGATCCCGGGCGGTGTGGCCAGGGACCTCGGCGCCCCGGGCGCCGCTGCGCTGGCGGCGTGTATCCGCAGCGCCGCCACCGAGAGCGTGAAATTGCGCAATATCTACGATGAGCATTCCGGCGTGCAGGATCGATTCGTCGGCGCCGGCCAGGTACCGCCAGAGCTTGCCCAACGCCTCGGCCTGTGCGGACTGGCCGGGCGCGCCAGTGGACAGGCGCATGACTTGCGCGTGGATCAGCCTTGCGACCCGTATCAAACGCTCGCACCGGTGAAGTGCGGGCACCGTACGGGTGATGTGGCGGCGCGCGTTGCGGTGCGCTTTGACGAACTGCAGGCCTCGGCACGGCTGGTGGCGCGAATCCTTGCCGAGCTGCCCGGCGGAGCCGTGCACAGTCCGTTGGCGGCGCAAACCGAAGCTGGATTCGCGCTCGGGCTGGTTGAAGGCTGGCGTGGTCCGGTGATGATCGCGCTCGAGTCGGACGGGCGGGGCGGGATCCTGCGTTGCCACCCGCACGATTGCTCGTGGCAGAACTGGCCGGTGCTCGAGCACGCCGTCATCGGCAACATCGTGCCGGACTTTCCGCTGATCAATAAGTCGTTCAACCTGTCCTACAGCGGGCATGACCTCTAGACACCCATGCTGAAGACCCTGCGCGTCATTGCCGCCCGCGGCATAGTCTCGGAACCTCCGCCGGAGCAGGACGAGGCGCTGCGCGTGCGCGCAGCGCTGCCGGCGAAGATTGCCAGCGTGCTGGGCCGCGCGCTGTGCATTCGCCACGTCGACGCCGGATCGTGCAACGGCTGCGAGCTCGAGATCCACGCGCTCAACAACCCGCTCTACAATATCGAAGGCCTTGGCATGCGCTTCGTAGCCAGCCCGCGCCATGCCGACCTGCTGCTGGTGACCGGGCCAGTCTCGCGCCACATGGCGCTGGCGTTGCGACGCACCTACGAAGCGATGCCTGATCCGAAGCGGGTCGTGGCGCTGGGCGACTGCGGCTGCACCGGCGGCATATTTGGCGAGAATTACGCCAGCTGCGGACCGGTGGCCCAGCTCATTCCCGTGGATGTGATCGTTCCGGGCTGCCCGCCCAGTCCAGTGCGGATTCTGCAAGGCATCCTGACGGCGGTCTCCGCTGGGTCGGTGGGCGGCGCCGCGCACACGCCACCACCCACAGTTCAACGCTGACGGCGCCGGCGGCCCTGAGCGCCTCGGCCGCTGCGCGTACCGTGCTGCCCGTGGTGACGACATCATCGACCAGGGCCAGGCGCGCGCCGTGCAACGCTCGGGTGGCGGCAAAGGCCTGGCGCACGTTGGCCACCCGGTCGGCCGAGCGCAGCGCGGTCTGTTCGCGCGTGGCCCGGTGCCGACGCAGCGCGGTCCGCTCGAGGGGGAGCGAGAGCTCTCGCGCTGCGAAGCGCGCCAGCTCTGCGGCCTGATTGTAGCCCCGTGTGCGCAGCCGCAGCGGGTGCAGAGGGACCGGCACAATTTTCTCTGGCAGTGTGGCGCCATGGCGCAACCGCGCGCGCGCGAGCAGCGCGCCCAGAAGCCGCGCATAAGAGCGCTCGCCGTGAAATTTCAGCGCGCGAATCATGGCATCCACGGGAAAATCGAAGCTCCAGGGGCAGCACACCAGGTCGAAGGCTGCAGCCAGGACGATATCGCCAGTCTGGCGGGCCGGCAGGTCCGCGAGGCAAGGACCGCACAGGTCGATGGGCCCGCGCAGGCCCGGCTGATCACACAGCACACAGCGGGGCGGTGCCAGCACTGAGCCCAACACCGCCAGCGCCCGGGCCATTGTCGACTTGATCGAGCCAGCTTGGTTGACAATTGTCTGCTCGCCCTCGAACATCTTGGCAAAATACCCGCGACGCCGCCGCGGCGCAGCCCGCCATTTCTGACCTGAACGATGGAGATTGACCATGCAGGAACCCCGCCACGACTGGACGCTGGCCGAAACGGAGGCGCTGTACGCGCTGCCGTTCCCGGAGCTGCTGTTCCGCGCCCAGCAGGTGCACCGCGCCTGGCACGATCCGGCTGAAGTGCAGATGAGCACGCTGCTGTCGATCAAGACCGGCGCCTGTCCCGAGGACTGCGCCTACTGTCCGCAGAGCGTGCGCTTTGACACCGGCGTCGAGAACGAAGCGCTGCTACCGCTCGAGACCGTGCTCGAGCGCGCGCGCGCCGCGCGCGCAGCCGGCGCCACGCGCTTCTGCATGGGCGCGGCCTGGCGCTCGCCCAAGCCCAGGGATCTCGAGCAGGTCGCGGCAATGGTGCGCGGCGTACGCGAACTCGGACTCGAGACCTGCGTGACGCTCGGCATGATTTCGGCCGCGCAGGCGCGTTCGCTCAAGGATGCCGGGCTCGACTACTACAACCACAATCTCGATACCTCGGCCGAGTACTACCGCGAGATCATCTCGACACGCACCTACCAGGATCGCCTCGATACGCTCACCGCCGTGCGCGAAGCGGGACTCAATGTCTGCTGCGGCGGCATCGTCGGCATGGGCGAGTCGGCGCGCGATCGGGCGCAACTGCTGGTGACGCTGGCACAGCTGCCCGAACATCCGCAGAGCGTACCGATCAACCAGCTGGTGCGCGTGCCCGGCACGCCGCTCGCCGGCGCTGAGCCAGTCGATCGCTTCGATTTCATCCGCACCATCGCCGTGGCGCGCATCATGATGCCGCGCGCGCAGGTACGGCTGTCGGCCGGGCGCGAGGCCATGAGCGACGAGCTGCAGGCGCTCGCGTTCCTGGCCGGTGCGAACTCGATCTTCTACGGCGAAAAGCTCCTGACCACCGGCAATCCGGATGTGGCGCGCGACCGCGCCCTGCTGCAGCGCCTTGGCATGCGGCCGGAGCCGCAGCACGGCGCGCAGCGCCCGGCTGCCGTGCAGCCACGCGCGGCCACGGCCTGATTCGACCGGGAATCGCGCGTGCGCGCCGACCGACTTGCCGTCGCCGCGGCGCTCGCCGAACTCGATGCCGCCTCGCTCTGGCGTCGGCGCCGCATCATCGACGCCCAGGCGCCCAGCGGCGAGGGCCCGAGGGCGCGCGTCGATGGCGGTTGGGTGCGCGTATTCTGCAGCAACGATTATCTCGGGCTGGCGCGGCACCCGGACCTCGCCGCGGCCATGCACGCCGCCAGCACCGAATTCGGCGCCGGGAGTGGCGCGGCCCACCTGGTGAGCGGTCACAGCCGGCCACACCACCAACTCGAGGAGCAGCTGGCCGCCTTCACCGGGCGTGAGCGCGCGTTGCTGTTCTCGACTGGCTACATGGCCAATCTTGGCGTGCTCGCGACATTCGCGGCGCGCGCTGAGACGGTACTCGAGGACCGCCTGAACCACGCCTCGCTCATCGACGGCGCGCGGCTCGCAGGCGCGCGGCTGTCGCGCTATGCGCACGGTGACGCGGCGGCGGCGACGCAGGCGCTCGAGGCAGCCACCGACTGCAGCATAGTCGCGACCGATGGGCTGTTCAGCATGGATGGCGATGTGGCGCCGCTCGCCGCCCTGGCCTCGCTCGCGGCGCGTCACCGCGCCTGGCTGCTGGTCGATGACGCGCACGGCCTGGGCGTGCTGGGTGCCACGGGCCGCGGCTCGCTCGAGCTCGCCGGTCTCGACGCCACGGCCGCTCCACTGCTGGTCGGCACGCTCGGCAAGGCACTGGGCTGCTTCGGCGCCTTTGTCGCCGGCGACCGGGACATGGTCGAACTGCTGCTGCAGCGCGCCCGCACGTTCATCTTTACCACCGCAATACCACCCGGCGTCGCGGCCGCGGCCAGCGCAGCACTCAGGCTTGCCGAGCGCGAACCGTGGCGCCGTGAGCAACTGCAGTTGCTGATAGCGCGCTTCCGCACCGGCGCCCTGGACCTGGGCCTGCCACTGATGGATTCCGCGAGCCCGATACAACCGCTCCTGGTGGGCGACGCCGCGCGCGCGCTGCGCCTGAGTGACGCGTTGTTCGCGGCGGGCTACTGGGTGAGCGCCATCCGGCCGCCCACGGTGCCGGCCGGCGGCGCGCGACTGCGCCTGACACTGTCGGCCGCGCATAGCGAAGCCGACGTTGACGCGGTACTGCAGGCGCTCGGGGAAGCCTGGCGCCGCGAGTGCGCGCCATGAGCGCCGCCCGCATCGCGCCGGCTCCGCGCGCTCAGCCCCTGCACGCCGAGAGCAGCGGGCACGGTCCGCCCGTGGTGTTCTGGCACGGTTGGGGCCTGAACCTGCGCTGCTTTGATTCCCTGCGCGGCGCGCTCGGTGAAACCTGGCGCAGCACCGCAGTGGACCTGCCGGGACACGGCCAGAGCAGCTGGGACGACGATACAGACACCATGCTCGCGCGCCTGCTGGCAACACTCCCTGCCACGAGCGGACAGGTGCCGTCCACCACGCTCGTCGGCTGGTCGTTCGGCGGCCAGTTCGCGCTGCGCGCCGCCGCGGTCGCGCCCGCACGCATCGCGCGCCTGGTACTAATCGGCACCACGCCACGCTTCGTGGCGGGAAGCGACTGGCCGCACGGCCTTGCACCCGGGGTGCTCGCGGACATGCGAACGCGCCTGGCGCAGGACTATCGCCGCACGGTCAGCGAATTCCTGGAGCTGCAGGTGCGCGGCAGCCGCGGGGCCGATGCCGCGCTGCACTCGCTCCGTGCGGCGCTGCTCGGGCACGGCGCCGCGCAGCCGGCGGCCCTGGCAACGGGATTGGCGCTGCTCGAGCGCACCGATCTGCGCCCCCAGCTCGCCGCCATCCACGCGCCCACACTCGTGATCGCAGGCCAGTACGATCGCGTCACGCCGCCTGCAGCGGGCGCGGCGCTCGCCGCCGCGCTCCCGCGAGCGACCTATCTGCAACTGCCGCGCGCCGCGCATGCACCGTTCCTATCGCATCTCGGGGAGCTGGTTCCGGTACTGCGCGAATTCCTGGCGAGTGGCGTTGCATCATGATTGAGCCTGCCCGCTTTCGACTCGACCGGCGCGCGTTGGCGCGGGCTTTCGGGCGTGCCAGCCACCGCTACGAGGCCAGCGCAAAATTGCAGGCGCAGGTGAACGCCGAGCTGCTGGCACGGCTCCAGTTCTTCCGGCTCGAGCCGCGCCTGATCGTCGATCTGGGTTGCGGCACGGGTGCGGGTGCGGCGGCGTTGCGGCGGCGCTTCCCCCGCGCCAGGGTGATCGCAATAGACCTCGCCTTCGAGATGGCGCGGCAGGCCCGGCGCGGCCAGCGGTTCTGGCGGCGTTTTGATTGCGTGTGCGCCGACGCCGGCGCGCTGCCGCTGCCCGCACAGTCGGTCGAGCTGGTATTCAGCAGCCTGATGCTGCAATGGTGCGATGAGCCGGCGGCGCTGTTCGCGGAAGTGCAGCGCATCCTGCGGCCAGGCGGATTGCTGTTGTTCAGCAGCTTCGGTGCCGACACGCTGCACGAACTGCGCGCCGCCTGGTCCGCGGCCGACGCCCGCTCGCATGTCAGCGCCTTTGCCGACATGGCGCAGCTCGGCGCCGCGATTTCACACGCGGGCCTGGCCGAACCGGTGATCGATCGGGAGCTGCAACTGCGCCACTATCCGCAGGCCCGCACGCTGATGGACGAGCTGCGTGCGATCGGCGCGACTCATGCGGCGGCGGACCGGCGGCGCAGTCTCACCGGCCCCGGCCGCATGCGCTCGATGATCGATGCTTATGAAGCGTTGCGCACGCCCGCGGGACTGCCGGCGAGCTGGGAAATCATTTATGGCGCGGCATTCGCCGGGATTGCAGGCCCCGAACGGGCGCAGGCCGACGCCGATCGCGCCGCCGGCGAGACAGCGGTGCCACTGGGCGCGGTACGCACGCGGGCGAGATCGGCATCGTGAGCGGCGCCGCCTGCTTCATCGCCGGCACGGACACGGGAGTGGGCAAGACCCGGGTGACCGCTGCGCTGCTCGCTGCTGGCCGCGCGGAGGGGCTCAGGGTGGCCGGAATGAAGCCGGTCGCCTCCGGCGCCGAATGGCGGGATGGCGCTCTGGTGAACGCGGATGCGCTGGAGATCGCCGCGGCTTCTGGTCAGATAACACCCTATGAGGAATTGAATCCATTTTGCCTGTTAGAGGCAATTTCGCCACATATCGCTGCAAATAGGGCACATATTGCGATTGAAATCGACAAGATCGTGGAGATTGCAGGCCGCCTGCGCCGAGGACATGAACTACTCCTGATAGAAGGAGCCGGGGGCTGGTACACGCCGGTCAGCGAACGGCAGTCCATGGCCGAGCTGGCCAGGGCACTGGCAATGCCCGTCGTACTGGTGGTTGGGCTGCGACTGGGCTGCCTCAATCATGCACGCCTGACCCGCGAGGCCATTGCCGGTTCCGGTTGCCCCTTCGCCGGCTGGATCGCCAACCGCATCGATCCGGAATTTGCATACAGCGAGGAGAACCTCGCGACACTCACGCGCCTGCTGGGTGCCGCGCCACTGGGCATCCTGCCGTACGCGCACGGCAGCGCGGGCGATGCGCAGGAGCTGCGCGCAGTGTTGCCGCTGCTGCGCGCAACTCGCGTCCGTGAAATCACTTAAGTCGTTGAGTTGCGATAGAAAAGGCGCATCCGCTAAGATGCCGCGCCGCAAACGAATCGCCGCCGCTGGCGGGACCAGCCGCGAACAATTTTAGGGCCCGTTAATGAATATGAAGAAACTCGCAACTGCCATCTGCCGCCGCCACATTCGCGCTGGCTTCCCCCGCCGCGCTCGCGGCCTGGACGCTGAACATGACGCCGGGCATCACCGCCATTTCGCGGCGCATCTACGACCTGCACATGTTGATGTACTGGTGGTGCGTCGCGATCGCCGTGTTCGTGTTCGGCTGGATGATCTATTCGATCGTGCGCTTCCGCAAATCGCAGGGCGCGGTGCCCGACACCAAGCTGGTGCACAACACCCGTGCCGAGATCATCTGGACGGTGCTGCCGGTGCTGATCCTGATCGGCATGGCGGTGCCGGCGACGCGCACGCTGATCGAGACCGACGATGCCACCAACACCGAGCTGACGATCCGCGTCACCGGCTATCAGTGGAAATGGGGCTACCAGTACGTCGATTCCGGCGTCGAAGTGCTCTCGACGCTCGATCGCGCCAGCAACGAGGCGCGCCAGCTCGGTTCGGGCATCGACCCGCTCACGGTGCCGAATTACCTGCTCAGTGTCGATCATCCGCTGGTGGTGCCCGCCGGCGTGAAGGTGCGGCTGCTGCTCACGGCGCAGGATGTCATCCACTCCTGGTGGGTTCCCGCGCTGGCGATCAAGAAGGACGCGATCCCGGGGTTCGTCAACGAAGCCTGGTTCAAGATCGACGCCAGCAAGACCGGCCTGTACCGCGGCCAGTGCGCGGAGCTGTGCGGCCGCGATCACGGCTTCATGCCGATCGTCATCGACGTGCGCAGCAAGGCCGACTTCGAAGCCTGGCTGAAGACTCAACAGGCGTTGCAGCGGCCGGCGGAGCCGGCGGCACCAGCCGTAGCCACCACGGACGGTGCGGCTGCAAAGAGCGGCTGAGGCCGCCCTGCACTACCGCCCGCTCCGAATTCTCCCAAGATCAAGTCGCGAGA
The DNA here is from genome assembly GCA_963811485.1 of uncultured Gammaproteobacteria bacterium. Classification (GTDB taxonomy): domain Bacteria; phylum Pseudomonadota; class Gammaproteobacteria; order Steroidobacterales; family Steroidobacteraceae; genus FEN-1191. Next base: position 443,188 of record CAWERO010000002.1, on the reverse strand, counting down.
TCATCAACATGGCCTACTCCGCTACCGCTGAATCCCACGATCACCACGACCACAAGCCCTCCGGGCTGTGGCGCTGGCTGTCGACCACGAACCACAAGGACATCGGCACGCTGTACCTGATCTTTGCCTGCGTCATGTTCTTTGTCGGCGGCGCGATGGCGATGGTGATCCGCCTCGAACTGTTCAAGCCCGGCATGCAGTTCTTCGATCCGGCCTTCTTCAATTCGCTGACCACGGTGCACGCGCTGGCGATGATCTTCGGCGGCGTGATGCCCGCCTGGGTGGGCCTGGCCAACTGGATGATCCCGATGCAGGTGGGCGCACCCGACATGGCGCTGCCGCGCATGAACAACTTCAGCTTCTGGCTGCTGCCATTCGCGTTCACGCTGCTGCTGCTGGGCTTCTTCGTGCCGGGCGGCGCGCCGGCCGGCGGCTGGACACTGTATCCGCCGCTGGTGCTGCAGGGCGGCGATTCCTTCCCGCTGGCGATCTTCGCGATCCACCTGATGGGCGCGTCCTCGATCATGGGCGCGATCAACGTCATCGTCACCATCATGAACATGCGCGCGCCGGGCATGACACTGCTCCGTATGCCGCTATTCGTGTGGACCTGGCTGATCACCGCCTACCTGCTGATTGCGGTCATGCCGGTGCTCGCCGGCGCCGTCACCATGCTGCTGACCGACCACTTCTTCGGCACCAGCTTCTTCAGCGCCTCGGGCGGCGGCGATCCGGTGATGTTCCAGCACGTGTTCTGGTTCTTCGGCCACCCCGAGGTCTACATCCTGATCCTGCCGGCCTTCGGCGTGGTCTCCGAAGTCATCCCGACTTTCTCGCGCAAGCCGCTGTTCGGCTACGAAGCGATGGTGTACGCCACCGCCTCGATCGCCTTCCTGTCGTTCATCGTCTGGGCGCACCACATGTTCACGGTGGGCATGCCGCTGGCGGGCGAATTATTTTTCATGCTGTCTACGATGCTGATCGCCATTCCGACCGGCGTGAAGGTGTTCAACTGGAGCGCCACCATGTGGCGCGGGTCGCTCTCGTTCGAGCCACCGATGTTGTTCTGCCTGGCGTTCCTGTTCCTGTTCACGATCGGCGGCTTCTCCGGCCTGATGCTGGCGATCGCGCCGGCGGACTTCCAGTACCAGGACACCTACTTCGTCGTTGCGCATTTCCATTACGTGCTGGTACCGGGCTCGATCTTCACCATCATCGCGGCCGTGTACTACTGGCTGCCGAAATGGACCGGGCACATGTACAACATGACGCTCGCCAAGTGGCACTTCTGGCTGTCGACGATATTCGTCAACGTGCTGTTCTTCCCGCAGCACTTCCTGGGCCTGGCCGGCATGCCGCGCCGCATCCCCGATTACGCCACCCAGTTCGCCGACTGGAACATGGTGTCCTCGCTCGGCGGCTTTGGCTTCGGCGTCTCGCAGCTGCTGTTCCCGTACATCATCTACAAGTGCATCCGCGGCGGCGAGAAGGCCAGTGCGCAGGTGTGGGAAGGTGCGCATGGCCTGGAGTGGGAGCTGCCCTCGCCGGCTCCGTATCACACCTGGGAGCAGGCGCCGACCCCGGCGCAGATCGCTCACGGCGCCGAGCATTGAGCACATGAGCGCGACGGAACAGCAGCGCCGGCGCGCGCGCCGCACGACCATCGTGCTCTCGCTCGTGGCCATCGCCATTTACGTCGGTTTCATTGCCCTGACGGTGCACCGGGGCCACGGATGAACGAGCCGGGCACGCTGCTGCGCCGTAACCGCGCGCTCACCGGTAAGTTGTGGCTGTTCGTGGCCGGCAGCTTTGCCTTCGGTTTCGCGCTGGTGCCGCTGTATCGCGTGCTGTGTCAGGTGACTGGCTTCGGCGACCAGAAGCTGCTGAGCGTGGCGGTGGCGCCGGTGCGGGCCGGCACGGCCGAGATGAACCGCACGGTCACGGTGGAATTCATGGCGAACCTGCCCAGCGTGGGCAACTGGGAATTCCGCCCCTCGCAGGCGACGCTGCGGGTGCATCCGGGGCAGCTCTACGAAGCAAGCTTCGTGGCCCGCAATCTCACCGGCCACGATACCGTGGCGCAGGCCGTGCCCAACATCGCGCCCGGCGAAGCCGCGAGCTGGTTCCACAAGACGCAGTGCTTCTGCTTCTCGCCCCAATCGTTCAAAAAGGACGAACAGCGAGTAATGCCCGTGCGTTTCTACATAGACCGCGCACTGCCGGTGTACGTCGATCGCGTCACCCTCAGCTACACTTTTTACGACACGGCGCTGCGCGCCGCCGCCCGTTAGAGATCCGCTCACCCCAGGAAGCCATCATGTCGCAGTCACACGCCCCGGCTGATTCCAGCAAGTATTACCTGCCGCACGGCACGCCCTGGCCGATCATCGGTTCGGTGGCACTGTTCACCACCATGCTGGGCGTCGCTGCCTGGTTGAACGAATGGTTTGGCCCCGAAGTATTCGCAGTAGGACTCGCACTGCTGGCAGTGATGTTCATCGGCTGGTTCCGCACCGTCATCGGCGAGAACCAGCAGGGCGTCTACAACCTGGACGTCGATCGGTCGTTTCGCATGGGCATGATCTGGTTCATCTTCTCGGAAGTGATGTTCTTCTCGGCATTCTTCGGCGCGCTGTTCTACGCGCGCACGCTCTCGGTGCCATGGATTGGCGGCGAGGGCGTCAAGGTCTTCAACAAGATTTTCCTGTGGCAGAATTTCGACGCTGGCTGGCCGACCAACGGCCCGGCGAAACTCGGGCCGCGCGCGGACGGCAGCTTCGAGGTCATCCCGGCCTTTGGCGTGCCGGCGCTCAACACCGCCATCCTGCTGAGCTCAGGCGTCACCATCACGATTGCCCATCACGCGCTCAAGGCAGGCAATCGGGGTCTGCTCAAGGTTTTTCTGGCATTGACATTTTTGCTGGGCTTCCTGTTCGTTTCGCTCCAGGCGCGCGAGTACGGCGAGGCCTACATGCACAAGGGCCTGCAGCTGGGCACCGGCATCTACGGTTCGACTTTCTTCATGCTGACTGGCTTCCATGGCCTGCACGTGACGATCGGCGCGATCATGCTGACCATCATCTGGCTGCGCACGCTCAAGGGCCATTTCACGCCGACCCGGCACTACGGTTTTGAAGCCGTGGCGTGGTACTGGCACTTCGTCGACGTCGTCTGGCTGGGCCTGTTTATCTTCGTCTACTGGGTATAGCGGCCAGCCGCGCGGCGCGCACGTGCGACGCAAGCCAACTGCCGCCGCCGGCAGCGTTCGCCGCCTGAACGTGCCGAGCGCCCTGCTCGGCGCCAACCTGCTCGGCGACCCCACCGAGCGCGTCGTCGATGTGTACCTGCCCCATGGCCACGACGGCGCTGGTCTGCCGCTGCTGGTCGACCTGGTCGGCTACACGGCCGGCGGCCCGGCCCACACCAACTGGAAGAACTTCGGCGAGAACGTGCCCGAGCGGCTCGATCGCCTGATCGACGAGGGCACGATGCCACCAGTGGTGGTCGCCTTTCCCGATTGCTACACCAAGCTCGGCGGCAACCAGTACATCAACAGCGCTGCCATGGGCCCGTATGCCGATTTCCTGATCCGCGAGGTCGTGCCCAGGGTCGAGCGGGAATTCGGCTGCGGCGGTAGCGGCCGACGCGGCGTGTTCGGCAAGAGTTCCGGCGGCTATGGCTCGATCGTGCACAGCATGCTGTACCCGGAATTCTGGGCCGCCGCCGCCTGCCATTCCGGCGACATGGGCTTCGAGCTCGCCTATCTGCCGGCGCTGACCGGGGCGCTGCGCGTTTTCTCCCAGGCCGGCGGCATCAAGCCCTGGCTGGATGGGTTCTACGCCAAGCCCAAGGTGAAGGACGAGGATGTGCAGCAGCTGGAGATGCTGTGCATGTGCGCCAGCTATGACCCGGACCCGTCCGCCTACATGGGCCTGCGGCTGCCAATCGACATGAAGACAGCCGAAATCATTCCCGAGCGCTGGGCGAATTTCGTGAAATGGGATCCGCTCACCATGGTCGAGACGCGCGGCGCTGGCCTCAACAGCCTCAAGGCGCTGTACATCGATTGCGGCAATGTTGATCAATTCAACCTGGTCTACGGTGCGCGGCGGCTGACGCGCTCGCTGCAGCGGCAGGGCGTGCCGCACCGTTACCAGGAATTTCCGGACGACCACTCCAGTGTGGACTACCGGATGGATGTCAGCCTGCCGTTACTGGCCGCGGCACTGGCCTGAAGCCTGCGCCTGGCGGTCGCTAACCTGCAGATTGGCGCTATGATCGATGTTGCCGCCTGCGCGGCTTCACCACAGCCTGAGCGGAGGACTCCAGCGTGAGCAGTGAATCCGCCCTGGACCGCAGCATCGACCGACAACGGCTGGCGCGGCTGCGCGCCAGCGAAGACGCGCAGTTCCTGCGGCGCACGCCGCGCTCGGCGGCGCTGTGCTCGCGCGCCGCCGCGCACCTGCCCAACAGCGTGCCGATGTCATGGATGAGCAACCTGTACCACACCGCGCCGGTCTATATCGATTCGGGGAGCGGGGCGAGTTTCCGCGATGTCGACGGCAACGAGTACCTCGATTTCAACGTTTGCGATCTGAGCATGACCATGGGCTTCGGAAACGAGATGCTTGCCGCTGCTCTGGCGGCCCAGGCGCGTCGTGGCTCGCAATTCCTGCTGCCGACCGAAGACGCCATCGTGGTGGCCGAATTGCTGGCCGAACGCATGCATCACCCTTACTGGCAGTTCACGCTGTCGGCCTCGGGCGCAAACAGCGAAGTCATGCGAATCGCGCGCTTCCTGACCAAGCGCACGCGGATCGTGATCTTCGGCGGCCATTACCACGGCCACATCGACGAGACGCTGGTGCGGCAGGAACGGGGCGGAACCGTGCCCGACAATCCGGGGCTTACTGCGGGCACCGCGGCGCATACGACGGTGCTGCCGTTCAACGACGTCGCGGCGCTCGAGCGCACGCTCGCGGCCGGCGATGTTGCGCTGGTGCTCACCGAACCGGCGTTGACCAACTGCAACGTGGTCCTGCCGCAGGAAGGTTTCCACCAGCGCCTGCGCGAGCTGACGCGTCGGCACGGCGCCCTGTTGTGCATCGACGAGGCGCACACGTTCCAATTTGCCTACGGTGGCCTTAGCAATGCGTGGCAGCTCGAGGCGGATTTCATCGTGCTGGGCAAGGGCCTCGGCACCGGCGTGTCGTTCGCGCTGTATGGCATGAGCGAGGCCGTCGGCGCCGCCCACGCACGCCACATCGACCGTTACGTCGAGCCGCGCGGAATGGCAACCGGGGGCACAACCTATGCGACTGCCCTGGCCACAGCGACTGCAAGGGCCGCGCTGGAGCAAATGCTGACGCCGGCCGCCTATGAGCGCGTCCGCACGCTCGGTGCGCAGCTCGCGGACGGGCTGGAAGCGGTGTTTGCGCGCCGTGGCCTGCCCTGGCGCGCGTTCCGGTGCGGTCCGCGGTCGGGCTATTGCCTGGTAGCGGAACTACCGGTCGACGGCGCCGAGGCGGCGCGCTCGCTGGACTACGAACTCATCGAGGCGCGGCGCGTATACATGGCCAACCGCGGCATCTGGGACGCCGTGTCCTCGGCCGGACCCCAGGCTTCGTTCGCGCACACGGCCACCGACATCGATCGCTACCTCGCGCTCGCCGATTCCTTCCTGGGCGAGATACACTGACGCGGCCATGGAAAAGCCCAGCGTCTGCCCGCTCGATTGCCCCGACACCTGCAGCCTGACGGTGACGGTGGCCGACGAGCAGATTGTCGAAGTCCGCGGCTCGCGCGCCAACCCGATCACCCACGGCGCCATCTGCGCCAAGGTGGCGCGTTTCTACCCTGAGTTCGTGCACGGCCCGAACCGGCTGCGCTATCCGCACAAGCGAGTCGGCGAGAAAGGCGACGGCCACTATGCGCGCATCTCCTGGGACGAGGCGCTCGACACGATACATGGCCGTGTCGCCGGCGTGATCGAGCGCTACGGGCCACAGGCGGTGATGCCGCTGAACTACGCCGGGCCGCAGGGCATGCTGGCGGCGGATTCCATGTCGCTGCGTTTTTTCCACCAGCTGGGCGCGACGCTGCTGTACCGCAGCGCGCTGTGCGGCGGAATCCGCACCGAGGCTTACGCCGGCATGTTCGGCGACTGTCCGGGCACGCCGCTCCAGCAGGTGAGCCTGGCGCAGCTGATCATCGTCTGGGGCAACAACGCCACCGCCTGCAACCTGCACCTCATGCGCCAGATCAACGCCGCCAAACGCACTGGCGCGAAACTGGTGGTGATCGACCCGCGGCGCATCAAGGTCGCCGAGCAGGCGCAGCTGTATCTTGCCGTTCGTCCGGGAACCGATGTGGTGCTTGCCTTTGCGCTGGCGGCCGAACTCGAGCGGCAGGGCGGCTTCGATCGCGAATTTATCGCGCGGCATGTGCTGGGGGCCGAAGCCTACATGGCGGTGGCCGGCGAATATCCGGCGGAGCGCGCCGCCGCGATCTGCGGTGTCGACGCCAGCGACATCCGCCAGCTCGCGCAGTGGTATCGCGAAGCCTCACCCGCGGTGATCGCCTGGGGCAATGGCCTGGAACGCAATCAGAATGGCGGCTCTGGCATTCGTGCCATCGCCGCGCTCCCGGCGCTGGCCGGCAAGTTCGGGTTGGCCGGCGGCGGGCTGGTGGCGGCGGCGGGCAAGGCTTTTCCGACCACAGACGAGGCGTTGAGCGGGGCCGCCCTGGTGCCGGCCAACACGCGCACCGTCAACATTCTCGACGTCGCGGAGCTGCTGCTCGATTCGACCCTGAAGCCGCCCATCCAGGCGGCCTTCATCTACAACCACAATCCGCTGATCGTGCACCCAAACCAGAATCGCATGAGGCAGGCGCTGGCCCGTACTGACCTCTTTACGGTTGGCATCGACATCGCGATGACCGACAGCATGAAGTACGCGGATATCATCCTGCCGGCCTGCAGTCACTTCGAGCATGCGGACATCTACGCCGCCTACGGGCAGCAGTATCTGCAGCGCGCGGAAGCGGTGATCGCGCCAGTCGGCGAAGCGCTGCCGAACACCGAGATTTTCCGGCGCCTCGCGGCCCGCTTCGGCTTCGATGGACCTGGCTTCAGCGCCAGTGACGCTGAGCTCATGGACGACGCGCTGGACCGGAACGATCCGCGCATGCGCGGCCTGCGCGCCAGCCAGGTGCCGCTCGATCAGGCCCTCGCCATGGAGTACGAGGGGGGCGAGCCGGTGCTGTTCCGGAATGTGTGGCCGACGACGCCGAGCGGCAAGATCGAACTGCAGTCTTCGGACCTGGCCAGGCGCTATGGGGCGGCGCTGCCGGGCTTCCGGCCGCTGGCTTCGACCTTCCCGCTGACGCTGATCACGCCGGCGTCCGACAAGCGCATCACTTCCACATTCGGTGGCCTCAAGGTCAACGACGGCACGCCGGCGCTGGAAATGCATCCGGCGGACGCCGCCGGCCGGAATCTCGCCGACGGGGTGCGGGTGCGGGTGTGGAACGAGCTGGGCGAAGTATTCCTGCCGCTGTGCGTGACGGCCAGCGTACGGCCGGGCGTTGTGTGCTCGGAAAAAGGCGCCTGGCTGCGCACCAGTTCCAACGGGCAGACCATTTCGGCGCTGGCACCCACGCATAAGGCCGATCTCGCGGCTGGCGCCTGTTTCAATGACGCGCGCGTCGAGGTAACCGCGGCGCCCCCGGACTAAGGTGCGATCAGTTCCACGCGCTCGGCGTCCGGTGCCGCCGGGTCGTGCAGCTCCGTGTTGAAGGATACGATCACGAACGGCCGTTCGCCCGTGTTGCGGAAGGCGTGCGCCACGCCGGGCGGAAACTCGAAACGCCACACCTCGCCCGCCGGCACCAGCGCGTCACAGGTCTGCTCCGCTTCGCGATAGCGCACCAGCGCTTCGCCGCATACCGTGCTCACCTCAGTGCCGCGTGGATGACGGTGGTTGCCACGCACGGCGCCGGGCTCGGTGATAACCGCATGCACGTTGCGCCAGCCGTCCAGCAGCCGCGGCTCGAGCGGCTCGAACACGGCGCCGCGCGCATCGGCGTGCACCTTCAGCTTGGTAATGACGACCTTCTTCATGGCCTGACTGCCGTGCCGGGGTGCGACTACTTCGGCAGTCGATCAAGGATCGGCAGCGGCACCGCGCCTTGATTGAGTGCGTGCTGGTGGAATTCATTGCCTGGTCGCATCGCCTGCCTCGATCAGATCAGATGCCGGAATTATGGGCGATCCCGCGCCACAATGGCACTGTGGTGCGGTGGCAGGCGGTGGACTGCGGCCGCTATCATGGGTTCATTGAGGCGGGTTCCGCCGGAGATTTCTGCCATGCGCATCGCGGCCCTCGCTACCTTGCTGATCGGCGCAGGTTTGCTGCACCCGCTGCCGGCACCGGCGGCAGGCTCCGCCATCGGAGCGTCGGGCGAAGCGGATCCATTTCTGTGGCTCGAGCAGGTCGACGGCGCGCGCGCCATGGACTGGGTGCGCGCCGAAAACGCCAGGACCTCGGCGGTACTGGAGCAGGACCCGCGCTACAGCGCCATGTACCAAGACGCGCTGGCTCTCGCCCAGGCCCGCGACCGCATCCCGGAGCCGACGACCCTCGGCGGGAGCATCTACAACCTGTGGCAGGACTCCGAGCACGCACATGGTCTGTGGCGGCGTACCAGCTTCAGCGACTATCAGCGGCCCGATGGCACCTGGCAGCCGGTGCTCGATTTCGACAAGCTGTCGGCGACCGAGCAGGCGAACTGGTTCTGGGGCGGCGTGCGCTGCGCCGAGCCCGACGAGGACGATTGCATGGTCGCGCTGTCGGACGGCGGCGAGGACGCCGTCACCGAACGCGAATTCGAGCTGCGTGCCGCAAGCTTCGTGAAGGGAGGCTTCGAATTGCCGCGCGGCAAGCAGTGGCTGGCCTGGCAGGATCCGGATACGTTGCTGGTGAGCCGGGAATGGGCGCCGGGAGAGCTGACGAGTTCCGGCTATCCATACATCGTCAAGCGCCTCAGGCGCGGCCAACTGCTGTCGGCCGCCGCTGACCTGTTTCGCGGCGCCGCCACCGATGTGGGCGTAAACCCCATCGCCCTGCACGACGGCGCCGGTCATCAGGCGCTCCTCATCGAGCGCGACGTCACGTTTTTCGAAGCCGAATATCACCTGGTGACGACGCACGGACTGGCGCGGCTCGCCTGGCCCCGCAAGCTGGGCGTACTGGGCCTGGTCGCGAACCGGCTGATCATCGAGTTGCGCGAGGACTGGAAAACTGCGGATGGCCCGCTGATTCCGCAAGGCTCGGTGGTGGCCGTCGACCTGGTCAGCGCGAGCGCGAGGCCGGACCACCTGCGGCCCGTCGTGATCTATACGCCCGGACCGCGGCAAGCCTTCGCACAGGCCGCAATCACCCGCGGCCGGCTGTTGGTCACCGCGCTCGAGAATGTGCGCGCTCGGGCCTATGTCTACGCGCCGCGCAGCGGCGGACGCTGGGCGCGGCACGCACTGGCCCTGCCCGACAACGCCAGCATCGGCATCATCGACACCGACCAGCACAGCGAGCGCGCCTTTGTACTGGTCACTGGTTTCCTCACGCCCGCGAGCCTGTGGCTGGCCGACCTGCGCAGCGGTGCCGTTACGATGACCCGGGCCCTGCCGCCGCGCTTTGACGCTGCGCGCCAGAGTGTTGAGCAGCTCGAAGCGGTGTCCAGGGATGGCACGCGGGTGCCGTATTTCATCGTGCACGCCACCGACATCAAACTCGACGGCAGCACTCCCACGATTCTCGACGCCTACGGCGGCTTCCAGATTTCACAGACGCCCTACTATTCGTCGAACCTCGGCAAGCTGTGGCTGGAACGCGGCGGCGCCTTCGTGCTCGCCAATATCAGGGGCGGCGGTGAATTCGGGCCCGCCTGGCATGAGGCCGGGCTCAAGACCCATCGGCAACGCATTTATGACGATTTCGCCGCCGTCGGCGCGGACCTGATCGCGCGAGGATTCACCACGCCGGCGCACCTTGGCATTCGCGGCGGATCGAATGGCGGATTGCTGATGGGCGTCGAATTCAACCAGCACCCGGAACTGTGGGGCGCCGTCGATATCCAGGTGCCGCTGCTCGACATGCTGCGCTACGAGCAGATCGCGGCCGGCAGTTCCTGGGTGGGTGAGTATGGCAGTGTGGCCAATCCGGATGAGCGCGCGTTCCTGGCTGCGATCTCGCCCTACCAAAACCTGAAGGCCGGTGTGCACTATCCCCTGCCGCTGATCTGGACCACCACCAAGGACGATCGCGTGGGCCCGCAGCACGCACGCAAGTTTGCGGCGCGCATGGCGGCGCTGGGGCTGCCCTACCTGTACTACGAGGTGATCGAGGGCGGCCACGGCTCGGGCGCCACGCTCGATGAGGAGGCGGCGATGAGCGCGCGCGAGTACACCTATTTCTCGCGCCAGCTCAGGTTGCCATGAACGCCTATGACGTTCTGCCATCCCAGCTTCCAGCGAGCTTCACGGCTGGCGCTGCCAGAGGTAATAGCCGCGGCCCCCGGGGCGCATGATTTCGGCGCGCGCTGTCAATCCGGCGCCGCTGAGCACGGGTTCGCCAATCGCAGTGGAGACCTGCGTACCCGCGACACTCCGCTCACCGCGCAGGTACGCCAGCCAGGTCCCGCGCGACCAGCTTCCGGGCACCATGCTCACGACGACTGTGGCAGGGGCTGCGTGCAGGCTCCGCGCGAGCTGCGCTGGAGCTGTGGCGTCCGCGCCGTCGATGGCGGTCCACTCATGCCCGGGCAGGTCCAGCTGCGCCCAGGCGAGTGTGGTCTCATCCGGGCTCCAAAGCAGGATCGGCGCCGCACCGGCGGCGTGCGCCACGCGCGCGGCCAGCGCCTCGATATCCTGTGTCCGGTTCATCGCACTGAACAGCGATGGCGTGCCGAGCGACAACAACAGGCTCCAGGCGGCCAGGTACGAAAGCAGGCGCCCCGGCGCTGAGGCGGCAATCGCCGCCGCCGCCGCCGGCGCGAGCCACTGCCGCAGGCTCCACGCGGCGAGCAGTGTGCCTGCGAGCGCGCTCAGCACGAACAGCGGCACTGCCGAGCGCAGCACCGTCCACTGCAGCGCCGATGGTCGCGGCCAGCACCAGCAAAGCCAGGATCGTCAGCAGCGCGGCGGTGCCCCTGAAGGCGCGGCGTAGAGCGGCGCTCGCTTCGGCCGCGCCTGCCACCCACAGCGCGATGAGCAGCGCGAAGCCGATCATGCAGGGCGCCGCGTAGATGGCGCGCGCCGTGACCGCGAGCGACAACACCAGCAAGCCGGGAAGCGCCGCGCACAGTGCAAAGCGCCAGGCGGAACGCCGCGGTCCCGCCTCGCGCGAGCCGCGCCACGCTGCCTGGCACGCGTACCACGCAAACACGCTCCAGGGCAGCAGGTAAAGCGGCAATTCCAGCAGATACTGGCCGGGGGAGTTGCGGTGCCCGCTCGCATAATCAAACTGCGCTACGGTGGACACCGTCAGGGCGCGGCCGACGAGATTGTTCCAGAACAGGATGCGGAGCGATCGCGCACCGTCGGGTTGCGCCGCCACGGCACTCACCCAGAGGGCGATGCAGGTGATCGGCAGGAGCGCAGCGAGCCACAGTTCCCGCCGCCACAGCTCGCGCCAGCGCTTCTCCCACGCGATGAAGCACAGGTACGCCAGCACCGGCACCATCCAGGCCGCGAAATTCTTGCCGAAGAAGGCGAGCGTCAACCCGAAATGCATGACCAGGTAGCCGCGCCAACGTGCGCGGCGTGCGCTATGACCTTCAGCAACGGCGGCGAGTGCCGCGTACATGCCGGCCAGCGCCACCACGACACCGGCCAGCAGCAGCGCGTCGGTGTCCAGCCAGACCTGCACCTGGTACACCAGTGCGCTGCTGGCGAACAGCGCGGCTCCAGCCAGTGCCGCACCACGGACGTCGGCGCCGCCGCCAAGCAGGGCGCGCACCAGCGTCAGCAGGGCGAAAAATCCCAGCAAGGCGTAGCCCAGCTGCGGCGCACGCGCGGCCGCGGGATGCGCGCCGAACACGCGCATTGAGGCGCCTGCGAGCCAGTAGCTGAGCGGCGGCTTTTCCGCGAAGCGGACGCCGCCGAGCGACGGCAGCGCCTCCGGTTGCATGCTCACGGAGGCGGCGAGCGCCGCTTCGCGCGGCTCGTCGGGTGTCCAGTAGCCGCGCCCGAACAGGCCCGCACACCACAACAGCGTCAGCGTGGCCAGGATGAATACCGGTTTACGCTCGCGCGTGTTCATGGTGCGGCTAGCTTAGGCTTAGTACGGCCCGGAATCATGGCTCCGCGACGGCCACCATCCGCACGCCGCCGATCACCAGCGCCGCACCCAGCAGCTGCAAGGCGCCGAGCGGCTCGCCGAGCAGCAACCAGGCCATGAGCATCGTTATCGGCGGGCCGAGCGACCCGATCATCGCGGTCGGCCCGGCGCCGAGCCGGCGGATCGCCTCGGACACCAGCCAGATCGGCAGCACGGTCGAGAACACCGCCATCGCCGCGCTCAGCGCATGCACCGGCCAGGGCTGTGAAGCAAGTGCGGCGATCGGGCGCAGCGCCAGGAACTGGGCCACCGCCGCCATGCAGGCGATAACCGTGGCCCAGGCCGCAACGCGCGCCGAACCCAGCCGGGCCAGGAGCGGCCCGGCGCGCAGCAGGTAGACCGCGTAGCACACTGCGCTCGCGAAGACGAGCGCGCCGCCGATGGCCACTTCGCCGCTGCCGTGGCGCAAGTCGTGCGCCACGACCAGCGCCACGCCCGCGTAGCACAGCAGCAAGCGCCCACCAGGTCGCGCGCGCCGGAGCCCGTCGCTCGCGCCAGGCGCCAAACAGCACCACGATGGTCGGATAAACGAACAGGATCAGCCGCTCGAGGGCGGCTGAAATATGCCGCAGGCCGAGGAAATCCAGGTAACTCGAGCCGTAGTAGCCCAGCACGCCCAGCAGCGCCAGCGCGCGCCAGTCTGCGCCGCTGATCGGTTCCGGGGCGCCGCGCGCCGCCACCCAACCCAGCAGCAGGAACAGCGGCAGCGAATAGAGCATGCGCAGCGCCAGGAGCGTCTCCGCATCGACCCCGTAGCGGTAGGCGGCCTTGACCAGCACGGCCTTGAAGGAAAAGCCCACGGCGCCCAGCAGGGCGCAGGCCAGCCCGCTCGAGTGCAGCCGCGCACCGGACCCTGCTGTCACTCAGTGCGCAAGGCCGTGCGGGCGGATCAGGCCCAACCGCCAGGCGAGCATCAGCAGCAGGAACAGCAGAAGCGAAAGTGCGACCCGCACGGTCAGCGAACGCACCAGTTTCGGCGACTCGCCTGTGCCGGTCGCCAGGTGGTAGAGCGCCACGCCCAGGCTCGCAACGATGGCCACCAGTACGAAAATCACCGCCAGCCTGATCAGTGCCATCGCTGTACTCCGTTGCGCCCTGGAGCGCCAAGTATAGGCGCGCGCCTGTACTCCGTGCCCTGCGGGCGGCACAATGCCGGCCCCTTTTTGATGCCGGAGTACCGCGCGCGTGCGAGTGGAGTTTGGCGACCACTACAGCCTGCATGCCAGTGTCCGGATGACCGTGCTGGCGGTGCTCGGCGTGCTGCTGTTCGCGCAGCTCGGTCGCTGGCAGTGGCATCGCGCCGAGGAAAAGCGCGCGCTGGCGGCCGCATTTATCGCCGGCACCGAGAATTTCACCAATGCGCTCGGGCCGCGGGCGACCGCGGAACTGGCGCGCTACACGCAGGTGCGTGTGCGCGGCCGCTACGACGCGCGCCCACCAGTTCCTGCTCGACAACATGACGCATGCGGGCCGGGCGGGCTACGAGGTGCTGACCCCGCTGCTGCTCGACGACGGGCGTGTGCTGCTGGTCAATCGCGGCTGGCTGCCGCTGCCGGACGGCCGGCGGGATGAGCTGCCCTGAAATATCGCTCCCCGACCTGGGCACGGTGGACATCGCCGGGCGGCTGGACGACCTGCCCGTCACCGGCCTCGCCATGGGGCAGGTCGCGCCCCAACAGGGCGCGCACTGGCCCAAGCGGACCAGTTTCCCGAGCATGACCCAGCTCGGCGCCGCGCTCGGCCAGGGCGTCGAAGCGCGTCAGCTGCTGCTGGGAGCGAGCGAGCCGCAGGGATACATGCGCGACTGGCGAAGCTGGTGGCGGCGGCTTCGGGCCCGAGCGTCACCTGGCCTATGCGTTCCAGTGGTGGGGATTGGCGGCGCTGATCGTGTTCCTGTATTTCTTCATGAACATCGAGGCGCGTGACCCATGAACGACCCAGCCGCAACGGCCGGCGGACAACTGGCGGCCGCTGCTCACCTGCTGGTGCTGTTCGCGGCGTCCACTCGCTGGAGCCTTCTGGCTGTATTACGGCACCGGCTGGCGCCCGTCACTGCACACCAATCACGGCACGCTCATCGACCCCGTGGTCACGCTGCCCGCCCTCGCCTTGCCACAGGTTTCAGCCCGTGAATCCGCGCTCGCCCGCGACCGTCTTCCAGGGCAAGTGGTCGCTTGCTCGTGGTCGGCCAGGGCGAGTCGGGTTGCGATGCCGATTGCCGCGACGCGCTGGTCTACGCGCGCCAGACCTGGCTGTCGCTGGCGCCAGCTCACACCCACGGGCGCAGCGGGTGCTGCTGGCCGGCGCGGGCTGCTGCGACAGCGCTACCTGCAACGCGAACACGCCGGTCTGATCGCCCTCGACGCCGCCGCGAGCGGAAGCGCAGCCGCTCCTGCGCGCGATCCCGGAGCCGCGCAGGCAGTCCATCTTCGTCGTCGATCCGCTTGGGCAATCTGATGATGCGTTACGATGTGCGGCAGGACCCGAAGGGCCTGCGCGAAGACCTCAAAAAACTGCTCGAGCTCTCGCATATCGGCTAATTGCACAGCGACTAAACGATGCCCCGCGCCTCGCTCATTCGCCCGCTCGCCGCTCACGGCGTTCGTGCTGTGCCTCATCGTGGTCGTGCTCGGCGCCTACGTGCGCCTTTCGGCCGCGGGACTGGGCTGTCCGGACTGGCCCGGGTGCTATGGCCACCTCACGCCCGCGGGCGCCGTTGCCGCTGCAGAGCCCTCGGGCGGCACGCTGGACGGCGTCGCCGTCGATGCCGGCAAGGCCTGGAAGGAGATGATTCATCGTTACGCTGCGGCAACATTAGGCCTGCTAATTATCGCTATTGCCGCATTAGCGATACAAACAAGACGAGCTGAGAATCGTCTCGCTCCCCTACGCCGCTGGCCTCGCTGATGCTCGTTGTGGCGCAGGGAATGCTGGGGATGCTGACCGTCACCGAGCGGCTCCAACCCGTCATCGTCACCGCGCATCTGCTGCTCGGGCTGACCACCCTGTCGGCACTGTGGTGGCTGGTGCTGACCTCGGCCGCCGCCAGGCGAGCGCCTGGCGCGGCAGCACCGCGTTCCTCGGCTCGAGCCTGCGCCTCACTCGGCAACTGGCCCTGCTCGGACTCGCCGCGCTCGCGGTGCAGATCGCGCTGGGCGGCTGGACCAGCAGTCACTACGCCGCCACCGCCTGCCCGGATTTCCCGCGAGTGCCAGGGCGAGTGGTGGCCGCCGACTCCAGGGCAATGTCGCGATCCATTTCGCGCACCGGCTGGGAGCGCTGTTTGCCAGCGCGATGCTGCTGGTCTCGGCCACTCGCGTGCTGCGTTCGCGCAGCGACCAGTACGCACGCCGGGCGGCGCTGGCGGTGCTGCTGACTCTCGCAGCTCAGCTGGTCATCGGCATCGCCATGGTGCAAGGCGGCTTCCCGCTCTGGCTCGCCACCGCACACAACGCCGGGGCGGCGCTGCTGCTGCTGGCCGTGGTGGCGCTGAATCGCTCGATCCGCCCCGCCTGGAAGGCGTCTTGAGCGCGCCGCAGGGCGCCGTTGCCGGGGGTGATCGCGGCCTCGGCAGAGCGCGCCGCGCGCACTGGCGCGAGTACCTCGAGCTCACCAAACCGCGGGTGGTGGCGCTCATCGTCCTGACCGCGATCGTCGGCACACTGCTGGCTACGCCGGGCTTGCCGCCGCTCGGGGCGCTCCTGTTCGGCAACCTTGGAATCGCGCTGGCCGCCGCCTCCGCAGCGACCTTCAACCACGTGCTTGACCGCCGCATCGACGCTGAACATGGCGCGCACCCGCGCTCGCCCGCTGCCCAGCGGCAGCGCTCGGCTACCGGCAGGCGCTGGTGTTCGGGGCCCTGCTGGGGGTGGCCTCGATGCTGGTGCTGGTGCTGCTGGTGAACACGCTCACCGCAGTGCTCACCTTTGCCTCGCTCATCGGCTACGCCGTGCTCTACACCGTCTGGCTCAAGCGCGCGACCCCGCAGAACATCGTCATCGGAGGCGCCGCGGGCGCCGCGCCGCCGGTGCTGGGCTGGGCGGCGGTCACGCAACACCGTCGATCCGCACGCGCTGCTGCTGTTCCTGATCATCTTCGCCTGGACGCCGCCGCACTTCTGGGCGCTCGCCATCGCGCGCCGCCACGACTATGCCAAGGCCGAAATACCCGATGCTGCCGGTGACCCACGGCGTGGAATTCACCCGGCTGCATGTGCTGCTGTACACGGTGATCCTGGCGCTGGTGACGCTGCTGCCCTATCTCACCGGCATGAGCGGTCTGCTTTACCTGGTCGCCGCGCTGCTGCTGAACGGGCGGTTCCTGGTGCACGCAGTGATGCTCAAAGTGACGCGGCGCGACGACCTGCCGATGCGCGTGTTCCGCTTCTCGATCAGCTACCTGATGTGGCTGTTCCTGGCGCTGCTGGTCGACCACTACCTGCGGACGGCCTGAGTCAGGGATCGGCGGCCCGCTGCCCGCGGCGCCCCAGCGCAGTCAAGCGGCTGCAGCGCGCTATCGGGCGTGCGAAATATATGAAGACGATGAATATGTGATCGGCTCCTCAGATGCGCTGCGGGAGTTGTTCTAGCGTTGCGACACACCTCTTACGGCGACGCGCGCACTCACAATCCGGAGGCCTCGGCATGAGCAATCCTTATGAAACGGCGAATGAACGCCGGTCCATCCTTGGGCCGACGATACAGTTCAAGGGTGAACTCTCCGCCGACGAAGACCTGGTCATTCTGGGACAGGTCGACGGCGCCATTACCCATACGCAGCGACTCACCGTGGGGGCGGGCGGAAAAGTCACCGCGACCGTGAGCGCGCAGCTGGTGATTGTCGAGGGCACCATCGAAGGCGATGTGCGCGCCACCAATTCGGTGGTGGTCAAGGAAACCGCAAATGTCCGCGGCAATATCTCCGCGCCCTCCGTGAGCATCCTCCAGGGCGCGACCTTCAATGGCGGCGTCGACATGGAGTCGGGCAAGAGCTCGAAAATCGGCGACACGGCAAAATTGCCGGCGTACACCGCCGCCTAACCTGGAGCGAGGCGACTATGTCCTGGTTCAAGAACGACACGGATGGAGTAGGGAACATGAAGGACGAATTCTTCGACGTAGTGGCGGCGCTTCCCAAGGCAGCCGGCATCTCGAACCCAGGTGCGTTCACCGCCGCGCCGCCGGCACTCGCCACGCGCAGCAAGCTGCCGGCGGAGCTCAAGCCGGTTGAAGCGGCGGCCGGCGCCAGGGTTTCGCCACCGGCGGCGACCAAGACCCCTACTTCGATTCTCGGCTCGACGCTGCGTTTTCGCGGCGAATTGCGGGCCGACGAGGACTTCACGCTGCAGGGCCGCATCGAAGGGTCGATCCATCACACCCAGGCCCTGACGATCGGCACGGACGGCGTCGTCAAGGGCGATTCCAAGGCGCACACCATCGTCGTGGAGGGCACCATCGAGGGCGACCTTTACGCGCTTGAGTCCATCAACGTCATGGCCACCGCACGCGTCACCGGCAATATCTTTGCGCCCCGCGTCGCCATCGCGGATGGTGCGACCTTCAATGGCAAGATCGACATGGCGAGCGCGACCAAGGCCGCGCGTGCCATCGTCGGGCGCCACTCGGCGGCGGGACTCAACGACAGTGAAGCCGAACAGGTGTTGTCAGGCACCTGAGGCGGCCGTGACCGAAACGCCCCGCGGCTAGAGCCAGCTGAGCCGGGGCACGGCGTCCGCCGCCGAATGCACCAGCGCATGCTGTGAAAATTCGCCACCGAGCCGGCGCGCGCCGGCAAGTTGCAGGCCCGGCACGAACACGCTCTGCTCCGCCGGCCATTCGCCGCGCGGGTCGCACCCCCACCCCGGCCAATACGCCAACCCCAGCATCGCCAGCCGCTGGCAAAGGCGTTCGTGTGCGGCGGCATTCAGCTCCGCGGCCTGCGGAACACTGCGCGGATTCCAGGCCGTCAGGAACGCCGAGTCGCTGACCCCCAACTGACGGTGCAGCGCCCGCAGGGCGGGATTCGGGATATCGATCTGCAGCACCACCAGACCGCCGCTCGAGTGAACTTGGTAGCGAGTGCGGCGATAAGCCGCATCGAGCGCGCCGTCCGGATCATCTGCCCGTTGCATGGCCGCCATTATGTCGTAGGCTACCCTTCCATGATCGTCGAACGCATCTGGGCGGCCAACGAGCTGCGCAATTACCACTACGTAGTAGCCTGTGGCGAAACCGGCGAAGCCCTCGTCATTGATCCGCTCGACTGGCGCAGCCTGCCTGGAGCGGGCGCAACCTGCGCGGCTGGAAGATCACGCAGATCGTCAACACCCACGAGCACCGCGATCACACCGCGGGCAACGCGGCACTGGTTCAGGCCACGGGCGCGAAAGTCTAGCGCACGCGAGCGGTGCGGCCGCGATCGGCGGCGTCGACAAGGGTCTGGTGGCGGGCGATGTGATCCGCGTGGGCCGCAGCGTCGAGCTCGAATGCCTGGATACGCCGGGCCACACGCTGGCGCATGTCTGCCTGCTGGCGCACGCCAACGGACCGGCGCTGTTTTCGGGCGACACGCTGTTCAACGCCGGAGTCGGCAACTGCCGTGGCGGCGGCGATCCGGAACGGCTGTTCGAGACGTGCGCGCAGCAGCTGGCGCGGCTCCCGGACAGCACGCGCATCTACCCCGGCCACGATTATCTGCTCAACAACCTGCGCTTCACCCGCCATGTCGAACCCGGCAATCAGGCCGCGGCGGACTGGCTGACGAGGTCCGAAAAGGTGCCGGCTGAAGACCAGGCGGTACTGACGCTGGCACAGGAATTCACGCTCAACAGCTTCTTCCGGCTGGGCGAAGCCGGCCTGATCGAGACCCTGCGGCAGCACGTCCCGGCGCTCCCTGCCAGACCGACACCGCGCGAGGTGTTCCTGACCCTGCGCGAACTGCGAAACAGCTGGTAATCCGCACATTTTGACCCCGCCCTGGGGAGGCTGCCGGGGTAGAATTCGCGCCCGATACCCAAGGAGCCGCTGCCGGCCCGCATGGACGTCTCGCCGATCCTCAGTCCCCTGAACGACGCCCAGCGCGCAGCCGTCACCGCACCGCTCGAGCCCACGCTGGTGCTGGCCGGTGCCGGCAGCGGCAAGACCCGGGTGCTGATCCATCGCATCGCCTGGCTGATCCAGGCGGAAGGCGCCACCCCGCACGGGATCCTCGCCGTCACCTTCACCAACAAGGCCGCCGCCGAGATGCGCGCGCGCGTCGAGGCGCTGCTGGGCAGTTCCGGCGGCGCGATGTGGCTCGGCACCTTCCACGGCCTCGCGCACCGCCTGCTGCGCCTGCACTGGCGCGAAGCCGGGCTGCCGCAGAGCTTCCAGATCCTCGACAGCGAGGACCAGCTGCGGCTCATCAAGAAGGTCGATCAAGTCGCTCGAGCTCGACGAGACGCGCTTCGTGCCGCGCGAAGTGCAGTACTTCATCAACAAGCACAAGGACGAGGGCCGGCGCCCGCAGCAGCTCAAGGACGGCGGCGATCCGACCGAGCGCACGCTGATCCGGCTGTACGTCGAGTACGAACAGGCCTGTGCGCGCCAGGGTGCGGTTGGATTTCGCCGAACTGCTGCTGCGCGCCTTCGAGCTGTGGCGCGACAATCCCGAATTGCTGCGCCATTACCGTGCGCGCTTCCCGCACGTGCTGGTCGATGAGTTCCAGGATACCAATTCGATCCAGTACGCGTGGATCCGGCTGCTGGTCGGCACCAGCGGCTGTCCGTTCGTGGTCGGCGATGACGATCAGTCGATTTACCGATGGCGCGGCGCCAAGGTCGAGAACCTGCAGAAGTTCCGCAGCGATTTCCCGCAGGCGCAGCTGTACAAGCTCGAGCAGAACTACCGCTCCAGCGCGGCGATCCTCGAGGCGGCGAACGCGCTGATCGCCAACAATTCCGCGCGCCTCGGCAAGGAGCTGTGGACCAGCGGCGCGCGCGGCGAACCGGTGCGCGTGTACTGCGCCTACAACGAGCGCGACGAAGCGGATTTCGTGCTCGGCCGCATCCAGCAGTGGATCGCCGGCGGCGGCCTGCGGCGCGAGTGCGCGATCCTGTATCGCTCGAACGCGCAGTCACGCGTGTTCGAAGAAGCGCTGATCCAGGCGCGCATGCCCTACCGGTGTACGGCGGCCTGCGGTTCTTCGAGCGCGCCGAAGATCAAGGACGCGCTCGCCTACCTGCGGCTGATCGCCAACCGCGACGACGACGCCTCGTTCGAGCGCGTCGTCAACCTGCCGGTGCGCGGCATCGGCGCGCGCACGCTCGATGGGCTTGCGCGAGGCCGCGAAGGGCGCGGGCAGCTCGCTGTGGCGCGCGGCGGGCGCGCTGCTCGGCGACGCCGCCGGCGCAGCGGCCGTGGCGCGGCGGCGCTGCACGGGTTCCTGGCGCTGATCGAGCGGCTGGGGCGCGACATCGAAGGCATGCCGCTGCACGAGCAGGTCGATCACGTGATCAACAACAGCGGCCTGATCGAGCACTTCCGCAAGGACAAGGCCGACCGCGGCGAGGCGCGCATCGAGAACCTCGCCGAGCTGGTCAGCGCCGCGCGTGGCTACGAGCCCGAGGGCGAAGACCTGCCCGCCGCTGCAGAGCTTCCTCGCGCATGCCGTGCTCGAATCCGGCGAGACCCAGGGGAGCGAGTGGGACGACTGCGTGCAGATGATGACGCTGCACACGGCGAAAGGTCTCGAGTTCCCAGTGGTCTTCCTGGCTGGCATGGAAGACGGCCTGTTTCCCGCACCAGCGCTCGATCAACGACCTCGCCAGCCTCGAAGAGGAACGGCGCCTCTGTTACGTCGGCATCACTCGCGCGATGCGCCAGCTGTACCTCTGCTACGCCGAGCAGCGGCGCCTGCACGGCGTCGACAGCTACAACGTGGCCTCGCGCTTCATCCAGGAAGTGCCGCCGGGCGTGCTCGAGGAAGTGCGGCCGCGCATCCAGCTGGCACGCCACGGCCTGGCCGCGCCGGCGGCAGGGCGTCGCGCCGGGATCGCCGCAGGCGCGCGGCATGTTCCGCAATCCGGCGGAGATCCGCGACCGGCGGCATGCGCCTTGGCACCCGCGTGCGGCACGGCAAATTCGGCGAGGGCGTGGTGCTCAACCTCGAAGGCCAGGGACCGCACGCCCGCGTCCATGTTAATTTTGAGCAGCAGGGCGCCAAAGTGGCTGATGGTGAGTGTCGCCCGGCTGGAACCTGTTTAACGGTGTAACGGTGCAACGATGAAGATCCTGATTCTGGGCGCCGGCCAGGTGGGCCGCACCGCCGCGCAGAGCCTGGCGGGCGAGCCGGCCAACGAGGTCACGGTGGTCGACACCAACGAGCAGGTGCTGCGCGACCTGCAGGACCGCATCGACATCCGCGCCGTGGCCGGCAACGCCTCCTACCCTTCAGTGCTCGAATCGGCCGGCATTGCCGACACCGACATCCTGATCGCGCTCACCAACAGCGACGAAGTCAACATCGTCGCCTGCCAGATCGCGCAGCTCCTCTACCGCACGCCGACCCGCATCGCGCGCATCCGCGCCGCCGAGTACACCTCGCGCCCGCAGCTGTTCGCCGAGGGCGGCCTGGCGGTCGACGTGTGGATCAGCCCCGAGGAGCTGGTCACCGACTACATCACGCACCTGCTGTCGAACCCCGGCGCGCTGCAGGTGGTCGACTTCGCCGACGGCCGCGTGCAGCTCGCCAGCGTGCGCGCGCGCGCCGACGGCCTGCTGGTCGGCAAGCCGCTGCGCATCGCTGCGCGAGCACCTGCCCGAGACCGACGTTCGCGTCGCGGCGATCTACCGCGACGGCCGCCTGCTGCCGACCGACGGCGACACCGTGATCGCCGAGAACGACGAGATCTTCTTCGTCGCCGCGCGCGACGACCTCAAGAAAGATGCTGGCCGAGCTGCGGCGGCGCGAACCGAAGGTGCGCAAGCTCGTGATCGCCGGCGGCGGCAACATCGGCCTGCGGCTGGCGCGCACGCTCGAGGACAGCCACCAGATCAAGCTCATCGAGCGCGACCCGCGCCGCGCGCGCCGCGCCTCGGAGCTGCTGCAGAAGCGCGATCGTGCTGCACGGCGATGCGGCCGACGAGGAGCTGATGGTCGAGGAGAACATCGACAGCGCCGACGTGTTCGCCGCGCTGACCAATTCCGACGAGGCCAACGTCATGGCGGCGATGCTGGCCAAGCGCCTCGGCGCCAGCCGCGTCATGGCCCTGGTCAACCGCGCCGCCTACGGCGAACTGATGGAGAACCGCAACATCGACGTGGTCATCTCGCCGCAGACCATCACCATCGGCTCGCTGCTGGCGCACGTGCGGCGCGGCGATGTGGTGCGCGTGCATTCGCTCCGCCGCGGCGATCGCCGAGGCCATCGAGGTGGTGGTGCACGGCACCGCCGAGCGCTCGCGGGTCATCGGCCGGCGCATCGAAGAGGTCGAGCTGCCGCAAGGCGCCAGCGTCGTCGCCATCGTGCGCGGCGAGACGGTGATCATGGCCCATCACGACACGCTGATCGAAACCGAGGATCACCTGATCGTGTTCCTCGCCGACCGCCGGCACGTCGAGGCGGTCGAGCGCCTGTTCCAGGGCGAACACTAGGGGCCGTTCGCACTCATGAGATCGCTGTTCGGCGTCGTGCATCTCCTGGGCTCGGTGCTGGCGCTGTTTTCGATCCTGTTCCTGCTGCCGATAGCCACGGCGCTGATTTACCACGAGAGCTGCGGCCGTGGCATTCCTCGCCAGCGCCGCGCTGACACTCGCCGCCGGCCTCGCGATCCGCACCGTCACGCTCCGCTACCGCACCGAACTCAAGTCGCGCGACGGCTACCTGCTGGTGACGCTCACCTGGCTGGCGCTGGCGGCGCTCGCCACCGTGCCGCTGCTCATGGTGCTGCCCGGCCTGTCGTTCACGCGCGCCTTCTTCGAGGCCATGTCGGGCCTGTCGACCACCGGCGCGACGGTGCTCTCCGGGCTCGACACGCTCCCGCGCGCCGTCATCATCTGGCGCCATGCGCTCAGCTGGCTGGGGGGCATGGGCATCATCGTCATGGCGGTCGCGATCCTGCCGCTGCTGGGAATCGGCGGCATGCAGATGTACCGCGCCGATACGCCCGGGCCGCGTCAAGGACACCAAGCTCGCGCCGCGCATCGCGCAGACCGCGCAGCTGTTGTGGCTGGTGTACGCCGGGCTGACGGCCGTGTGCGCACTGTGCCTGCGCGGCGCCGGCATGAACTGGTTCGACGCCGTCTGTCACGCGTTCTCGGCGCTGTCGCTCGGCGGCTTCTCCACCCACGACGCCAGCATCGGCTACTTCAACTCCCCGCTGATCGAGGCCGTGCTGGTCGTGTTCATGCTGCTCGCGTCCATGAACTTTGCCACGCATTTTCTTGCGCTGCGCAAGGGCGAGTCCGCCACCTACGCCGCGACCCGGAGGCGAAGTGGCTGGTGCAGTGGATCGGATTCAGCTGCATCGGCGTCAGCATCCACGTCTGGCTAAGCCACATCTATCCCGACTTCGGCACGCATTCCGCTACGTCACCTTCAACCTGGTGTCGATCGCCACCGGCTGCGGCCTGTTCAGCACCGACTACGGCCAGCTGGCCGGTGTTCGCGCCGATGTGGATGCTGTTCCTCAGCTGCGTGTGCGCCAGCAGCGGCTCGACCGGCGGCGGCATCAAGGTGTTTCGCGCGCTGGTGCTGCTCAAGCAATCGGCGCGCGAGATCTTCGCGCTCGTGCATCCGCAGGCCGTCGTACCTCTGAAGATCGCCGGACAGCTGGTGTCCAACCGCGTGGTGTTCTCGGTGCTGGCGTTCATTTTTCTCTATTTCATCACCATCGTCGTGCTGACCTTCGCGCTGCTGCTCTCCGGGCTCGATTTCCTGTCGGCGGTAAGCGCGATCATCGCCAGCGTCAACAACGTCGGCCCCGGACTGAACCTGGTCGGCCCCAGTTCCCACTACGGGAACCTCAGCGATTTCCAGCTGTGGATGTGCACCACGGCGATGTTCCTGGGACGGGTCGAGATCTTCACGGTGCTGATCCTGTTTACACCCGCGTTCTGGCGCAAATAGCAGTTCCGCCCGCACCGGCGAAGGATCCGCATGAGCAAGGGAACAACGACACGGCACCGCCCGCGCCTGCGTGTGCGCTGGGTGGTCTTCACCTATCTGTTCGCTTTCGCTTTCGTTGCCTACGTGCAGCGCACCAGCTTCAGCGTGGCGGCAGTGCAGATGATGCCGGAGCTGGGAATCTCGCAGATCGAGCTCGGCTGGCTGATGACCGCCTACCTGGTGACCTACACGGTGTTCCAGCTTCCGGGCGGCGTGTTCGGCGAATGGCTCGGCGCACGCCGGGCCCTGGTGATCACCGGCCTGGTCGGCCTGGGCGCGGCGGTCGCGACGCCGCTGGCGCCGCTGCTGCTCGCCGGCACCGCACTGTTCGTCGTGCTGCTGATCGCGCGCCTGCTGCTCGGCACAGCGCACGCACCGCTGTTTCCGGTTTCGGTGGGCGCCATCGAATCCTGGTTTCCGGTGGGCAACTGGGCCTTCCCCAACGGCTTGCAGACCTCGGGACTGCAGCTCGGCTCGGCGGCCGCGACCCCGCTGATCGCAATCCTGATGGAGTCCTACGGTTGGAAGCATGCCCTGCTGTGGACCAGTTTCCCGGCGCTCGCGCTGATCGTGTTGTGGAGTTGGTATGGCCGCAACACCCCGGCGGAGCATCCGGCGGTCACGGCCGAAGAACGCGCCGAACTGCACGCCAACACGGTCCGGCACGCCGGCGCGGGCATCAGCCGGCACGACCTGTTGCGGGTGCTGGGCAACCGCGACGTGCTGTTGCTGGCCATTTCGTACACGATCATGAACTATGTTTTTTACCTGCTCGAGCACCTGGTGCTTTTTATACCTCGTGCAGGAGCGTCACCTGTCGGTGCTGCAGAGCGGATGGCTCGCGAGCCTCCCGTTCATCGCCGCGGCCATCGGCGCCGGAGTCGGCGGCAAGCTGTCCGATCGCCTGGCTACGCGCTTTGGCTTGCGGATCGGCTACCGCGCGGTGCCGCTGGTGGCGCTGCCGCTCGCGGGAGTGTTGTTGTTCGCGGGCGTTGAATCCACCAACGCCTACTGGGCCGTCGGTGCGCTGTCACTGGCCTTTGCCGCCATCGAGATGACCGAGGGCGCCTACTCCGCCGCCACGACTTCCGTGGGCCGCGAGCACACCATGGCCGCCTGGGGTGTGGTCGGCACCGGCGGCAACCTCGGTGGCATCATCGGTACTCCCATCGTCGCGTGGTTGTCCGCCCATCACGCCTGGACCGCAGCCTTCCTGACGGGCACTGGCTTCGCGATCGTCAGCGGTATCCTGTGGTTCTGGGTCGACAGCGGCCGCGAAATGCCCGCTAGCGGCCCGCCTTGAATCGCGTCCACATGCGGGTCAGCGTGCGCGTGTAGGCCTGTGATCGTGGCAGATCGGGAACCAGCTGTGCCCTGGTTTCGGGGGCCGGATAGATGTTGCGGTCACCGTAGAGTGTCGGGTCGATCAGTGGATAGGCGGCGGCATTGGAGGTCGCATAGCGCAGGAAGTTCGCATTCCGGGCCGCGACATCCGCCCGCAGCAGGTAGTTGATGAACAGGTGCGCATTGCGCGGATGTGTCGCGTCGGCCGGAATGGCCAGCAGGTCCGTGTACATCATCGCGCCCTCGCGCGGGATTCTGTAGCGGAGCACGTTGCCGTTACCGGCTTCGCGTGCGCGCGCCGCCGCCTGACCAACGTCGCCGCTCCAGCCTAGCACCAGGCAGATTTCGCCATTGGCCAGGCCTTCTATATAGGTCTCGGTTTCAATCGAGCGCACGTAGGGACGGATCCTCATCAACACCTGCTCGGCGGCAGCGAGGTCCTCGGGCTTTTCGCTGTTGGGCCGACGGCCGAGGTACAGCAGCACGGTGTTGACGACTTCGTCCGGCGCGTCGATGAACTGGACGCCGCATTCCCTGAAGTGACGGATCACCGCGGGATCGAACAGCATGCGCAGGCTGTCCACCGGCGCATCCGGCATGGCGGCGGCGATCTTCGCGGCGTTGAAGCCAACTCCCGAAGTGCTCAGCAGGTAGTTCACGCCGTGTTCGTGGCCCGGGTCAAGCTGCTCGGTCTGCTTGAGTATGTCGGGATCGATATTTCCGAGATTGGGCAACAACGACTTGTCGAGCTTAAGGAACACGCCAGCTGCTATTTCGCGTGCCATGAACGCGGCGGTGGGGACGACAATGTCGTAGCCGGTCCGGCCCGTCAGCAGCTTGGTCTCGAGTACGGCATTGGAGTCGTACACGTCGTAGTTGACCTTGATACCGTATTCCTTCCCGAATGCGCGCACCACTTCAGGGGCGATGTAGTCCGACCAGTTGTAGACGTTGAGGATTTTCTCCTCCGTGGCCGCGCCGGCCGCGGCCTGGCCGGCTTCCTGCCGTGAACCGCAACTGGCGAGTGCTACGGCGGCGAACGTGAGCAACGCGTGGAGCGCTAACCTGGGCGTCATGGGTCAAATATACCGCAGGCTACGGGCTTGCTCTTGCGTAGGCGGCGAACAGTTCAGCCTTACTGATGAGTCCTTCAGGGATTGCGTTTGCTGCCTGTCGGGCCCCCGCACAGAATTCTCCCCACTGAATCGGACCCTGCGAAGCGTGCAACTTTCGGGGCGCTGGCGGGTTCACTGGATACAGAGTCGTTAACCCCATTTAACCGGAGAAATATCATGAACACACACAAGAGCTTGGGCTTCCTGGCAGCGGTCCTGGTGACGGTCGTGCAGGCTGCAGTAGTCGCCACCGCTACGGCTGCAGTCGCCCAGAATGAGTCGGCCCGCGCCGGCTACGAGCAGACGCTGGACGCCAAGGTTGCCCCCGCGGTCAACAGCGAATCGGTCGCCGCGATCGTCGGCTGAGTCGGATGTATGTACGCCCTCCGCTTGAAGTCTGTCCTGGCGCCCAAGGTCGCTGCGCGAACCTGGGCGTCATGGACAGTCGCTGCGAAGTACAGGAGTGAACTACGCTCACTTGAACGCCGGGTTGCCGCAGCGCGGCTCGGTGTGAGCTCATTGCCACAGCTTGCCCGGCCCTGGCCCTGACAGGACCTGCCGGCGTGGACGGGCACTCAATGATGGATATAATTCTCGAGCTGCTCGATGGTCTGCGCCTGTTCGGCGAGTACCGAGCGCACGAGATCGCCGATCGACAGCATGCCCACCACGCGGCCGTTCTCGACCACCGGCAGGTGGCGCACGCGGCGGTCCGTCATCATCTGCATGCACTGATGGGTTGTGAAGCCCGGTTCCACGGTAATCACTTCGGCCGTCATGACCTGCTTGACCGGCGTGTCGGCCGATGAGCGCCCCTTGAGGATCACCTTGCGGGCATAGTCACGCTCGGAAATGATGCCGGCGAGTTTCTCGCCCTGCATCACCAGCAGCGCGCCGACGGAATGCTCCGCCATCAGCCGTATCGCCTCGAGCACCGGCGCGTCTGGCGCAACACTGTGGACGGCCCTGGGTTTGTGACCCAGTAATTGCGATACCGTGGTCATGGCTCTCTCCTAGGCTTTCTACCCGCCGCCGCTAAGCGGCCTCGACGATCAGCACCGTCCCCTCGACCGCCTTGACTCGCACCGGCGTACCGGCGGCAAGGTCCGGCCCACGCACTTTCCAAAAGCCGTCGCCAACGCGTGCCTTGCCATTGCCCTGCACGATCGCTTCGCTGAGCACGCACACTTCACCGATGTACTGCGCCGCGCGCTGGTTCAGGTGCGGCAAGGTGGAGGTCTCGGGATGACTGCGCTTCCAGTAGCGCCAGAACGCCAGTGTACCGATCGACAGCGCGCCGAACAGCACCAGCTGCAGCTGCCAGGCAATCGGAATCACCAGCAGCAGTGCGCCGATTACCGCGGCGGCGGCGGCAAACCAGATGGCGACCGCCCCCGGCGCCATCGCCTCGACAATGCCGAGGATGGCCGCGGCGATCCACCAATGCCACCACTGCAGGCCGGACGCGAACAGGATCAGCGCGTCGTCCATGGCGGCGCTAGCGCGCGGCGCCCGGCTGCTGTTTCATCGCGTCTTTCGCCAGTTCGGCGATCCCGCCGATCGAGGCCAGCAGCCCGGTTGCCTCCATCGGCATGAAGAATACTTTCTGGTTCGACGAGGTCGCGAAGGCCTTCATCGCTTCGACATATTTCTGCGCCACGAAATAGTTGATGGCCTGCACATTGCCTTTGGCAATGGCTTCGGAAACCATCGCCGTCGCCTTGGCTTCCGCCTCTGCAAGGCGCTCGCGCGCCTCGGCGTTGCGGAACGCGGCTTCCTTGCCGCCCTCGGCCTGCAGCACCGCGGCCTGCTTCTCGCCTTCAGCCTTGAGGATTGCTGCCTGGCGGAAGCCCTCGGCTTCGAGGATGTTGGCGCGCTTGTCGCGCTCGGCCTTCATCTGCCGGCCCATCGAATCGATCAGGTCCTGCGGCGGCTGGATGTCCTTGATCTCGATGCGCGTCACCTTGATGCCCCAGGGCATGGTCGCGTCGTCGACCACGCGCAGCAGCCGGTGGTTGATGTCATCGCGCTTGGACAGCGTTTCGTCCAGGTCCATCGCGCCGACCACGGTGCGGATGTTGGTCATGGTGAGGTTCACCACCGCCAGACGCAGATTATCGACCTCGTAGGCCGCCTTGGCCGCATCCTGCACCTGGTAGAACAGGACGGCGTCTACGCCCACCATGGCGTTGTCCTTGGTGATGACTTCCTGCCGCGGCACATCGAGCACCTGCTCCATCATGTTCATGCGCCGCCCGACATTCTCGAAGAACGGCGTGATCAGGTGGAAGCCGGGCTCCATGGTTTTCTTGAAGCGGCCAAAGCGCTCGAGCGTGTACTGGAAGCCCTGCGGCACGGTTAGCCAGGCCTTGGACACGAACACCAGCGCCGCAACCGCGATCGCGATGGGCACGAAATTGATATCAAACCCCAACATATGCACTACTCCGGCGGCAATGGCGCCAACGTCGATCAGCATACACCCGCCGGCCGCGGGCCGCGTAAGACGCTGGAAATTCAGGCGATCAGGCGCCGCTTCTTAAGATGCACCAGCAGTATGGACACCGCCGCCGGCGTGACGCCCGGCACGCGCGCGGCCTGGCCAAGTGTCGCCGGACGGATTTCGCCGAGCTTCTGGCGTACCTCATTCGACAGCCCGGCGAGTGAGGCATAGGCGAGATCCTGCGGCAGTGGCGTGTGTTCGTGGCGCCGGGCGCGCTCGATCTCCTCCTGCGCACGCTCGATGTAGCCGCTGTAGCGGGCCCGCACTTCAAGTGCGGTACGGAGCTGGGGCGCGAGCCGGTCATCATCGGCCACGGCGGCTTCCGCCGGCCCGATCAGTTCGAGCACATCGTCATAGCGCACGCCCGGACGCCGCAGCAGCTCCATCGCCGTGAGATCGCGGCTCAGCCGCTCGCCCCCCAGCACGCGCGCGCACCAGGCATCGCCGGCATCCGCCGCATTAATCCGCCGCGCTTCGAGCCGCGCCGTCTCGCGCCCGATGGCCGCTTGCTTTTGTACGTGGAAGCGCCAGCGTTGGTCATCGACCAGCCCCAGTTCGCGGCCGGTGGGAGTGAGGCGCGCGTCCGCATTGTCTTCGCGCAGCACCAGGCGATGCTCGGCGCGACTGGTGAACATGCGATAGGGTTCGGCGGCGCCCTGCGTGACCAGATCATCGACCAGCACGCCGAGGTAAGCCTCGCTCCGCGCCGGCACCCAGGGTGGTTCGGCTGCGACCTGCACGCGCAGCATTGATGCCGGCGAGCAGCCCCTGCGCCGCGGCTTCCTCGTAACCGGTGGTGCCGTTGATCTGGCCGGCGAAATACAAGCCGCTGATGCTTTTCGTTTCGAGCGTAGGGCATAAATCGCGCGGATCGAAATAGTCGTACTCGATCGCGTAGCCCGGCCGCGTGATATGCGCATGCTCGAAGCCAGCGATGCTGCGCACGAACTGCTCCTGCACATCAAAGGGCAGGCTGGTCGAGATGCCATTCGGGTAGATCTCGTGCGTGCCCAGCCCCTCGGGCTCGATGAAGATCTGGTGCGATTTCCGCTCGGCAAAACGCTGCACCTTGTCCTCGACCGAAGGACAGTAACGCGGCCCCACCCCCTCGATCACTCCGGTGTACATCGGCGAGCGATCGAGCCCCGCGCGGATAATCTCGTGCGTGCGCTCATTAGTATGCGTTATGTGACAATTAATCTGCTTTGGATGGTCATTGACCCTTCCAAGGAACGAAAATACGGGGAGTCGGTGAGTCGCTGGACTGCACTTCGAGCTGCGAATAATCGACGGACCGGCCGTCGATCCGCGGCGGGGTTCCCGTCTTCAGCCGCCCGGTCCGGGGCATCCGCTCGCGCAGGCGTGCGGCCAGCGCGTTCGAGGGCGGATCTCCGGCGCGGCCACCCTGAAAGTTCTCGAGCCCGACGTGGATGCGCCCGCCAAGAAAAGTGCCCACGGTAAGCACCACGGCGCGCGCTGCGAACTCGATCCCGGTGACGCTGATCACACCACGCACGGCGTCGCCCTCGAGCAGCAGATCGCCCGCCTCCTGCTGGAACAGCGTCAGGTTCGGCTGGTTCTCGAGGATGCCGCGCATAGCCTGCTTGTAGAGCGCTCGATCGGCCTGGGCGCGCGTGGCACGCACCGCCGGACCCTTGCTGGCATTGAGCGTGCGCCACTGGATGCCGGCCAGGTCCGCGGCGCGCGCCATGGCGCCGCCGAGCGCGTCGATCTCGCGCACCAAATGGCCCTTGCCGATGCCGCCAATCGCCGGGTTGCAGCTCATCGCGCCGAGCTGTTCGATGTTCTGCGTGAGCAGGAGCGTGCGCGCACCACTTCGTGCCGCGGCCAGCGCGGCCTCGCAGCCGGCGTGACCGCCGCCCACTACGATGACTTCAAAAACTCTGGCGGTGTCCATAACGATTGCGAATCCTACCTGTCGGTACGCAGCAGGGCCTGCAGGCGCAGACTGAAGGCTTTGGTGCAAAATTTCATGGCGGTTACTTGCCGATGCAGAAGCTGGAAAAAATGCGCCCCAGCAGTTCGTCCGCGCTGCCCGCGCCGGTGATCTCACCGAGTGCGCGCTGTGCCGCACGCAGCTCTTCGGCCACCAGTTCGCCGGCGCCGCCCTCGCGGCACTGCGCGTCGGCCGCATCCAGATGTTTCGCTGCGACCGTCAGCGCCTCGAGATGCCGCCGGCGGGCCGAGAGCAAACCGGAATCGTGCCTGCGGAATCCGGCCGCTTCAAGCAGATGTGTGCGCAGGGTGTCGAATCCCGCGCCGCTACGCGCCGAGACCGTGACGGCCGGCAAATCCGCCCTGGCGAGCGTGGCTTCGGCGCCCGGCTTCAGCAGGTCTGCCTTGGTGTAC
This sequence comes from uncultured Gammaproteobacteria bacterium, assembly GCA_963811485.1. Taxonomy (GTDB): domain Bacteria; phylum Pseudomonadota; class Gammaproteobacteria; order Steroidobacterales; family Steroidobacteraceae; genus FEN-1191. The sequence continues at coordinate 411,312 of CAWERO010000002.1, read as the reverse complement.
ACCACCGTGACCGGCACCGCGGCGCGCAGCCGGCCGCGCTCGGCCTGCAAGGTGAGCGCCTGGGGATCCGAGGCGGCATCCACCAGGAACAGGACCCGGTCGGCCTGCTCCATTGCGGCGCGCGCGCGGCGCATGCCTTCGGTCTCGATGGTGTCGCCGCCGTCGCGCAGGCCCGCCGTGTCGAGCAGCAGCACCGGCACGCCTTCGATCTGGATGCGCTCGCGCAGCACGTCGCGCGTGGTGCCCGCAATCTCCGTCACGATCGCGGCCTCGTGGCCGGCAAGCGCGTTGAGGAGGGTCGACTTGCCGGCATTGGGGGCTCCCGCGATTACCACGGTAAGCCCCTCGGTGAGCAGCCGCCCCTGGCGGGCGACCGCCTGCAGCGCGCCGCATTGCGCGCGCACCGCCGCCAGGCGGCCAGCGAGCGCGCGATCGGCCAGGAAGTCGATCTCGTCAGTGGGAAAATCGATCGTCGCCTCGACATGCGCGCGCAGCTGCGCCAGCGCCTCATCAAGGCTGCGCACCTGCGCGGAGAATTCCCCCTGCAGCGAGCGCAGCGCGGCACGTGCCGCCGCCTCGCTCCCAGCGTCGATCAGGTCGGCGACCGCCTCGGCCTGCGCCAGATCAATGCGATCATTCAGATAGGCGCGCTGCGTGAATTCACCGGGCTGTGCGCGGCGCGCGCCGAGTTCAACCACGCGCGCGACCAGCGTCTCGATCAGCACGGTTCCGCCGTGACCGTGCAGTTCAAGCACGTCCTCGCCGGTATAGGAACGGGGTGCGGGAAAATACAGCGCCAGACCGGCATCGATTGCACCACCATCGGCCGCGACGAAGCGCGCCTGGGTGGCATAGCGCGGCAAGGGGAGCCGGCCGAGCAGCGCGCGGGCAAGCGCCGCTGCCAGCGGACCGGAAATACGCACGATGCCCACGCCGCCGCGTCCCGGTGGCGTGGCCGCGGCGACGATGGTGTCCATCCCCGTCCTCGTCCCGTCGCCTAGTTGCGCGCCTTGGTCTGTGCGGCGAGGCGGCGGTTGATGTTCCACTGCTGCAGGATCGACAGCACGGTGTTCGTGGTCCAGTACAGCACCAGTCCGGAGGGCATGAACGCGAACATCACCGGCATGGCGATCTGCATGATCATGAACATCTTCTGCTGGGTCGGATCGCCCATCTGCGGGTTGAGCTTGAAATTGATGTAGTTCGCGCCGGCCATCATGCATCGGCAGGATGAACAGCGGATCGCGCGCCGACAGGTCGCCGATCCAGCCGACGAACGGCGCCTGGCGCATCTCGACGCTCTCGAGCAGTACCCAGTAGAAGGCGATGAACACCGGGAACTGGATCAGCATCGGCAGGCAGCCTGCGACCGGGTTGACCTTTTCTTTCTGGTACAGCTCCATCGTCGCCTTGCCGAGCTTGTCGCGCTGGTCCTTGTACATTTCCTGCAGCGCCTTGATGCGCGGCTGCAGCGCCTTCATGCGCGCCATCGAGCGCATGCTGGCTTCGGACAGCGGGTAGAACAGGAGCTTCAGCAACAGCGTGGCGATCATGATGGTCCAGCCCCAGTTGCCGAACAGGCCGTGCACCTTGTCGAGCAACCAGAACAGCGGCCGCGCCAGGAAACTCAGCTTGCCGTAATCCGTGACCAGGTAGAGCCGCGGGCTGGCCTGCTCGAGCAAAGCCTGCAGCTTCGGTCCCACATACAGGGTCTGGTGCACGGTAGCGTCAGCACCGGCCGCGAGCTGTCGCGAGGGTCCGGTGGCCGCGAGCAGGTATTCGTTGCCCTGCGTCGTCAGCTGGTAATGCCAGGCCGCGCCGACCGGCGGCACGATCGCGGCGACGAAATGATGCTGCATGGCTGCGAGCCAGCCGCCGTCGACCTGCCGGTCCAGCGTCGGCGGTTCCTTGCCCATCTTGAGCTTCTGGTATTTCTGGCCGTCGTCGTAGGCCGGGCCCTTATAGGCATAGCTCTCGGGATGGAAATAAGAGGTCGCGACAGGCTCGTTGTTCCGCAACAGTTGCATGTAGGGTGCAAATTGCCACGGCGCCGCACCCGCGTTGCGCAGGTGGTAATCGAGGCCGATCTGATACTGGCCGCGACGGAATCTGAAGGTCTTGGTGACCGTGACGCCCTGCCCGTCGGTCCAGGTCAGTGGCAATTGCAGCTCGCTCTGGCCGGCGCCCAGCTTCAGTTCGCTCGCGGGTGCCCCGAAGCGCGCCACGTGGGTGGGCATGGTCGCGCCCGCGGCGCCCGCCAGTCCCGACTGCAGCACGAACAGGCTCGCGCCGCTGTCGCGGTTGAGGAGCCGCACCGGCGTGGCCTGGCCCTTCACCTGCGGGTAAGCAGGCAGATCGACGCGCGTGAGTTCGCCGCCATCGAGTGAGATGAGGACATCCAGTACGTCGGTTACCACGTGGACGGTGGCCGTGGTGGGGGCCACGGACGCTCCAAGTGTGGCCGGCGCAACCGACAGGCGCCGGCGCGAGCGGCGCGGAGACGCCAGCCGCTGGCGAAGGACTCAGTGTAGGGACCGTGCTGCCGAGGCCGGCACCACCGGCGCTCGTGCCGCCGCTGGCATCTGCTGCGGGCGCAGACGCCACGGGCGGCGCCGGCGGGTAGTCATGCAGCCAGGTGACGTAATTTACCAGCAGCGCCATCGCCAGCGTCGCCCAGAGAATCACGCGGACATTAAGCGTGGTGAACATGCGTCGCCTTTGAGCAGTGGCCCGGTGGCACGGGGTCCAGGCCCCCGGGATAGAGCGGGTGGCAGCGCGCGATGCGCCGGGCGCCGAGCCAGAGACCACGCCACAGGCCGTGAACCTGGAGTGCTTCGAGCAGGTACTGCGAACAACTCGGGTAGTAACGGCAGCGCGGACCCAGCAGCGGGCTCAGGATCCGCTGGTACAGCCGGATCAACCCTTGAATGAACATCGGGATTATCTTTGTGCCCATGCTTCGTTGATCTGCTTCCACATCCGCTGCAGGGCCGCGCGCAGCGCGGGCGCTTCCGCTATGCGCGCGGCGGACCGCGCACCAATCACGATATCCACCGGCGGCAGCCCCGCGTGCTGCAATCGAAAACTTTCCCGTATCAGCCGCCGCAGTCGGTTGCGGTGCACTGCATCGCCGACGGTGCGGGCGGCAATCGACAACCCGAGCCGGGCGCCTGCCCCTTCATTGGGACGGACCGTGGCGGTCAGTAAATCGTTCCCGAAACGGCGCCCCGCGGAATAGGCGGCCCTGAATTCGCCCGGCCGGCACAGGCGCTTGTGTCGCTGAAACCGTGCCTCGCCGGCGCGCACAGCGCCACTGGACTCGCCCGTCGTAAAAAATCCTAAGGAATCAGCCGTTTACGGCCCTTAGCGCGCCGTCGTGCCAGCACCTTGCGGCCATTCTTGGTAGCCATGCGGGCGCGGAACCCATGAGTGCGTGCGCGTCGGACCTTGCTCGGCTGGTATGTGCGTTTCATGATTCAAGTGGTCCGAAAATTGACCGCAAAATGGGCGGGCAGGGTACGGTCGGGGGGCCGGCATGTCAATACACGAACGCTTCCGGGCCGGCTTCGGATCGGTATAGACTTCGACCCCTTTTCCCCCGAACACCAGTCCCAAAAGGCAGCCGCCCGCTTGAGCGCAACCTGGTCCCGCTGTGTCGGCGCACTCGAGAGCGAGCTGCCGGAACAGCAATTCAATACCTGGGTCAAGCCGCTCCAGGCGATCGAGGGGAGTGAGGGACTGCGGCTGCTGGCGCCAAACCGCTTCGTCGTAGATTGGGTGCGCAGCAACCTGCTCAAGCGCATCGAGCACCTGCTGCTGGCCGACGGAGGACTGCCGGTTACGATCGAAATAGGCTCGCGCGAACCTGCTGCTGTCATGGCCAGCACGGGCGAAGTCACGCCGAATGCAGTGTCCGCGGCGTTCCCAACGGCCGCGCGGCCCGCGGCCTTTCATGGCGTGCCGTTGAATCCCAACTTCACCTTCGGCAGTTTCATCGAGGGCAAGAGCAATCATTTCGCCAAGGCGGCCGCGCACCAGGTGGCTGAAAACCCGGGCTCGGCCTACAACCCACTGTTCATCTACGGTGGCGTGGGGCTCGGCAAGACGCACCTGATGCACGCGATCGGCCACCTGATCCGGGAACGCAATCCGGGCGCGCGCATTGCCTACGTGCACTCCGAGCGCTTCGTCAGCGACATGGTGCGCGCGCTTCAGCACAACAGCATCAACGAATTCAAGAACACCTATCGCTCGCTCCACGCGCTGCTGATCGACGACATCCAGTTCTTCGCCGGCAAGGATCGTTCGCAGGAAGAATTTTTTCACACCTTCAATGCACTGATTGAAGGCCAGCACCAGGTGATCCTCACCTGCGACCGTTATCCGAAGGAAGTCGACGGCCTCGAGGAGCGGCTCAAATCACGCTTTGGTTGGGGGCTCACGGTCGCGATCGAACCGCCGGATCTGGAGACCTGCGTGGCCATTCTGCTCGGCAAGGCACAGCTCGTGGGCGTCGCCCTGCCCGAGGAAGTGGCTTTTTTCATAGCGAAATGCATCCGCTCGAACGTGCGCGAACTCGAGGGCGCGCTGCGCCGCGTGATCGCCAACGCGCGCTTTCTCGGCCGCCCTATCACGCTGGAATTCGCGCGCGAAGCGCTCAAGGACCTGCTCACGCTGCAGGCGCGGCTGGTGACGGTGGAGAACATCCAGAAGACCGTCGCCGATTACTACAAGGTGCGCATCGCCGACCTGCTCTCCAAGCGACGGAGCCGATCGGTGGCGCGGCCGCGCCAGGTGGCGATGGCGCTGGCCAAGGAACTCACCACGCACAGTCTGCCGGAAATCGGCGACGCTTTTGGCGGGCGCGATCACACCACAGTCATGCACGCCTGCAAGCGCATCCGTGAGCTGCGCGACAGCGAGCCGCGCATCCAGGAGGACTTCACAGCCCTGTTGAGAACCCTGGCCGGATAGCGGGGCAATTCCTGTGGGTAAAATTGTGGAGCATTCACCCACAGTTCACCCACAGGCAACGGGCCGGGTTTGGCTCTGGACGTCCGTCGCGCAAAGGCTGAATATTTCACGCCGCAGGCTGCCAGAAAGCGGTTGTCCCCGATCATCACAGGCCTAATAATCGTTACTGTCTTAAAATCTCCAAGAAGAATCTAAATCTATGAAAGTCTCGGCGTCGCGTGAGAGTTTCCTCGCCCCACTTCAAAGCGTCATCGGCGTGGTCGAGCGCCGCCAGACAATGCCGGTGCTGGCGAACGTGCTGCTGGTCGCACGCGGCGACAACCTGACGGTCACCGGCACGGATCTCGAAGTCGAGCTCATGGCGGCGACCAAGGTCACCGTGCAACAGGCTGGTGATGTCACGGTTCCAGGCCGCAAATTGCTGGAAATCATGCGCACCTTGCCCGAGAAGGCCAGCGTGTCGCTGGTGCGCGAGGCCGAGCGCGTGATCGTGAAGGCCGGACGGAGCCGTTTCACGCTCTCGAGCCTGCCGGCGAGCGAATTTCCGGTCATCGAGGAAATCAACGCGAAACAGCTGATCCGCGTCGGGCGTGAACATTTCCGGCGGCTGATCGAAAAAACGCATTTCGCGATGGCCCAACAGGACGTGCGCTATTACCTCAACGGCACGATGCTCGAGACGAGCGGCAAAACGCTGCGCGCGGTCGCGACCGACGGGCACCGTCTGTCGCTGGCCGAGACAGAGCTGGCCGAGGCGGGACAAAGCGGCCAACAAGTGATCGTGCCGCGTAAGGGTATCCTGGAGCTGCAGCGCATCCTGGGTGGGGAGGGCGAACTCGAACTGAGCATCGGAACGAATCACGTTCGAGCCCAGATCGGCGACATTCGCTTCACTTCGAAGCTAATTGATGGAAAATTCCCGGAGTACGGCCGCGTAATACCGGCCAAGCCACCGTTCACCATGAGCGCTGCGAAGGATGTGCTGCGGCAGGCCCTACAACGCACTTCCATCCTCTCGAACGAAAAGTATCGGGGCGTACGGCTGACTTTTGCTTCCAATCTCCTGACCATTCAAGCCCATAACCCAGAGCAGGAAGAAGCGGAAGATCAGATTGAAGTCGGCTACAGCGGGACCGAAATGGAAATCGGCTTCAACGTGACCTACCTGCTTGACGCCCTGGCGGCAGTCGATGTGGACACCGTCGATGTATCGCTCACCGATTCAAACTCCAGCTGCCTGATCCGCGCCCCGGGCGACAGCACGGTGAAATTCGTCGTCATGCCGATGCGGCTCTAAGCCAGCGGCGTGAGCCTGCTGGCGCTCGAAGTCGAGGGCCTGCGCTGCCTTGCGCCGACGAGGCTGGAGTTTCACCCACACGTCAATCTGGTGACGGGAGCCAATGGCGCCGGCAAAACCTCGCTCCTGGAGTCCATTTACCTGCTCGGTCGCGGCCGCTCGTTCCGCACGCGCCTGACCGAACGCCTGATCGCGCACGCCGCGGAGCGCCTGACGGTCTTCGGGCGCACCGACGAACCTACGTGCCCGACCGTGGGGCTGGGTTTTAGCCGGAAGGAGGGGCTTCGGGTTCGTGTGGCGGGGCGGGACGCAAAATCCCTGGCGGAGTTGTCTGAAGCGTTCCCAGTCCAGGTGGTCGACCCTGGAATCCACCGGTTGGTGGAAGAGGGTCCGGCATACCGGCGCCGCTGGCTGGACTGGGGAGTGTTCCACGTGGAACCTGGTTTCGTCGGCGACTGGGGGGACTATGCCCGCAATCTCAAGCAGCGCAATGCTGCCCTAAGGCAGGGTAGCGACCCCAGTCCCTGGGAACCGGAGCTGGCGCGCTTGGGGTTACTGTTGTCTGACGCCCGGGCGCGAACGATGGCTCAACTGGAGCCGTATTGGCGCCAGACCCTTACCGCCCTGCTGGGCGAGCCGGTCACCTTGGGCTACTACCAGGGTTGGAGCCAGGATCGGACCCTGACGGAATCCCTGGCGGCGAATCGAGCGCATGACCTGGAGCGGGGCAACACCGGTTCCGGAGCCCATCGCTTTGATGTTCAATTGCGTTTCGACGGGCGGATCGCGCGCGAGGTGCTCTCCAGAGGGCAACAGAAATTGCTCGGTGCCGCACTGGCTCTGTCGATGGCTCAATTGGTGGGGAGCGAAGATCGCCGCCCGCCGACGTTGCTCCTCGATGACCCGGCCGCCGAGCTGGACCGTGATCACACCGACGCGCTGGTGAGCGAAATTCGCAAAATGAGAGGTCAGCTCATCGTCACGGCGCTGCATTCCGAGGAGGGCCGATTCGGCACGCCCGACCAGGCGTTTCACGTGGAACAAGGCCGCGTTACCACGCTATAATAACAGTATGGTAACAAGGGTCTTTGCATGACAGCATCCGACGTCTACGATTCCAGTAAAATCAAAGTCTTAAAGGGTCTTGATGCAGTGCGGAAAAGACCTGGCATGTACATCGGTGACACCGATGACGGCAGCGGCCTGCACCACATGGTTTTCGAGGTCGTCGACAATGCCATCGACGAGTCCCTCGCCGGCCATTGTGACCTCATCACAGTCACGATTCACGCCGACGAATCCGTCACCGTCACCGACAACGGCCGCGGCATTCCGGTCGACATCCATCCGGAAGAAGGGCGCTCGGCAGCTGAAGTCATCATGACGGTGCTGCACGCGGGCGGGAAATTCGACGACAGTTCCTACAAGGTTTCAGGCGGCCTGCACGGTGTCGGCGTCTCGGTGGTCAACGCGTTGTCCGACACGCTGCTGCTGACGATCTGCCGCGAGGGTCGGATGTATCGGCAGGAGTATCACCTCGGCGAGCCGGCGGCGCCGCTGGCCGACGTAGGGCCGGCGAACGAACGCGGCAGCACGATCCGCTTCAAGCCCAGCGCGCAGATTTTCACGCACATCCAGTTCATCTACGAAACGCTGGCCAAACGGCTGCGCGAACTCTCGTTCCTCAATTCGGGCGTGCGCATCGAGCTGCACGATGAGCGCGAAGACAAGAGCGACGTGTTCCAGCATCAGGGTGGCCTGCAGGCCTTCGTCAAGCACCTCAACCGCGGCCGCACGCCGGTGCACGAGAACGTGTTCTGGTTCCGCACCCAGGAAGGCCTGGTCAACGTCGAGGTGGCGCTGCAGTGGAATGACTCCTACCAGGAGAGCATGTACTGCTACACCAACAATATTCCGCAGAAGGACGGCGGTACGCACCTGTCGGGGTTTCGCGCCGCGCTCACGCGCACGCTGAATGATTACATCGAAAAGGAATTCGCGGCGAAGAAGGAGAAGGTGCCCACCACGGGCGATGACGCCCGCGAAGGCCTGACCGCCATACTTTCGGTGAAATTGCCAGACCCCAAATTCTCCTCACAGACCAAGGACAAGCTGGTGTCTTCCGAAGTGAAGGGCATCGTGGAAACCGCGGTCGCGTCCAAGCTCGGCGATTTCCTGCTCGAGCAGCCAGGCCAGGCGAAGGCCATCGTCGCCAAGATCATCGACGCCGCGCGGGCCCGTGAGGCGGCGCGCAAGGCGCGCGAGATGACGCGCCGTAAGGGCGCGCTCGATATCGCCGGGCTGCCGGGCAAGCTCGCCGACTGCCAGGAGAAGGACCCGGCACTGTCCGAGATCTTCATCGTCGAAGGCGACTCGGCCGGCGGCTCGGCCAAGCAGGGGCGTGACCGGCGCACGCAGGCGATCCTGCCGCTCAAGGGCAAGATCCTGAATGTCGAGCGGGCACGCTTCGACAAGATGATCTCTTCTGCAGAAGTCGGCACTTTAATCACGGCATTGGGTTGCGGCATAGGGCGCGATGAATTCGATATCGCGAAGCTCCGCTACCACCGCGTCATCATCATGACCGACGCCGACGTCGACGGTTCGCACATCCGCACGCTGCTGCTGACCTTCTTTTACCGGCAGATCCCGCTGCTGATCGAGCGCGGCCACATCTACATTGCGCAACCGCCGCTCTACAAAGTGAAGCGCAACAAGGTGGAAACCTACGTCAAGGACGAAAACGAGCTCAATGCGCTGCTGCTCTCGAGCGCGCTCGATGCCGCCTCGCTGCAGGTGAGCGCGGGTGCGGCGCCGATCAGCGGCTCGGCGCTGGAACTTCTGGCCCGCAAGTACATGGAAGTGCAGGCGATCATCCGCCGCTGGGCGCGCCGCTACGACGAGCGCCTGCTCGATACGCTGATCTACCTGCCGGAGGTCACCGTGGAGAGCTTTGACCGCAAGGGGTTCCTTGACGGCTGGTGCGCGAGCCTGGTGCAAAGCCTCAATGCCGCGGAGGATTCATCGCACAGCTACCGCGCCGAAGTGCGTCCGTCCACCGAGGGCCACGCCGCGCGCATCGTGGTGCACCGTACCCAGCACGGCTCCGTCACCGACAAGCACCTCACGCGCGAGTTCTTCGAGTCCGCCGAATACCGGCGCATCAGCGAGCTCGGTCGCACTCTGGCGGGACTGGTCGGCGCGGGTGCCTACGTAGCGCGAGGCGAGGAGCGGCTCGAAGTCGGTTCCTTCAGGGAAGCGATGAAATGGCTGTTCGACCAGGCGCGCAAGGGCCAGTCGATCCAGCGCTACAAGGGCCTCGGCGAGATGAATCCCGAGCAGCTCTGGGACACGACCATCAACCCGGAAACGCGCCGGCTCATGCAGGTGCGCATCGATGATGCTGTGGCCGCCGATGAAATCTTTACCACGCTGATGGGCGATCAGGTCGAGCCGCGCCGCGAGTTCATCGAGAAAAACGCGCTCTCGGTCGCCAACCTCGACGTGTGATCGCCGCCGGCGTGCGCCCATGTTGATCGTCTACGCGCTCGAGCCGCAGCTAGCGGTGCAGGAATTCCGCGCCGTGCTGGTCGCCTCGACGCTCGGCGTGCGCCGTCCGGTCGACGAGCCGGAGCGGCTCGAGCGCATGCTGCGCCAGGCGGATGTCATCGTCACGGCGCGCGATGGGGCGAAGCTGGTCGGCGTGTCGCGCGCGATCACCGACTACGCCTTTTGCTGCTACCTGTCGGACCTCGCGGTCGATGCGGCCTATCAGCACCAGGGCATCGGCAAGCGGCTGGTGGACGAAACGCGCGCCGCCGCCGGTGACTCGGCGTCGCTGTTGCTGTTCGCCGCCCCGGGCGCGGAAGGGTATTATCCGAAGATCGGCATGAGCCCGATGCACAACGGCTGGGTCATCAAGCGCGAGCGCTAGTTAAAGTGATCGGGGTGGGATGTGATGGTGGCAGCAATCAATGAAGATCCGACCGCGGGTGGCTTCAACGGCTTGAAGCAGCCCGAGCGTACGCTCGAGAGTTCCTGGTACTTCGACCCCGCGCACTACCAGCGCGAGCTCGCCGGAATCTGGCGGCGCAACTGGATTTATCTGTGCCGCGCCGACTCGCTCCCGGCAGCGCCCTCGTTCCGCAGCTTTACCGTCGGCGATCAACCGCTACTGGTGGTGCGCGATCGCGACGATCAACTGCGCGCCTTCTTCAACACCTGCCGGCATCGCGGCTCCACCCTGTGTCCGACCGCCGAGGGACGCCTGCCCACCGGGCATATCACCTGTCCGTATCATGCCTGGAGTTACCGGCTCGACGGCACGCTGGCGAAAATCCCGTCGCTGCGTCCCGAGGGCTACCTCGATACGCGCGAGCTCTCGCTGTACAGCGTGGCACTGCGCGTGTGGCGCGGCTTCGTCTACGTCCACCTGGGCGATCCGGCGCGGGCTGCCGCAGCTCACTTCAACGAGAACCGCGAGATGTTCGGCCACTGGCCGCTCGAGGAGCTGGTGGTCGGGCGCACGCTGACCAAGCGCCTGGCCTGCAACTGGAAAATTTTCTGGGAAAACTACAACGAGTGTCTGCACTGCCCGGGCGTGCACCCCGCGCTCAGCAGCCTCGTGCCCATTTACAAGCGCGGCATCATGGAACCGCGCGACGACCCGCAGTGGCGCGCGCATGAAGGCAAGACCGAACCGCTGTTCGCGGGTGGCCTCAAGGCCGGCGCACAGACCTGGTCGATGGACGGGAAACCGGTCGGCCCGACCTTTCCGCAACTGACGGCCGAGGAGCGGCGCCTGGGCTACCACTACATGACCAGCCTGCCATCGCACTACCTGGTGCTGCACGTCGATCACGTGCGTTCATCGCGCCTGCTGCCTGCGGGTCCGGAATCGATGGAGTTGGAGATCGAATGGCTGTTTCCCAAAGAGACCTTGGCCAGTTCATCAGCCGACATCGCAAATGCCTGCGATTTCTCCGCGCAGGTGATGAGCGAAGACGGAGCAGCCTGCGAACTCACGCAGCGCGGGCTGCACTCGGCGCCGCACCAGCAGGGCTATCTGCTGCCGGAGGATTACGATGTGTTCCGTTTCCAGCAGTGGGTGCGCGCCCAGCTGGCCTGAGCATGCGCGGGCTGCATACGCTCGCAATACGACTGTACATCGCTGATCGGGGGGATTAAATTGAAGTAGACACCGTACAACGGTGCGTATTTTGGGGGGTCTTACATGAATAGCTTCCTTCGCAGGATGTCTGCGCCTCATGGGTTTCTTTGCGCCGCGATCGCGGCAATCGCGCTGGCGGTGCCGGGCGCCGGCTGGGCGCAGTCGGCCGATGCCGCGTTGCGCGGCCAGGCGCCCGCGAACAGCCAGGTGACGGCGAAGAACGTCGCCACCGGCGCCGTGCGTCATACCGTCGCTGGAGCAGACGGGGCGTACACGCTGGTCGGCTTGCCGCCGGGCACCTATCGCGTGGACGCGGGCGCCGGCACCGAACACGTTGTCACGCTGTCGGTGGCGTCCACCGCGACACTCGATCTGACCACTGGCGGCGCGGCGGCTGCCGAAGGCACGATTGAGGAAGTCATCGTCAGGGCCACGCGCCTGGTTGAGGTCAAGACCTCCCAGGTTGGCGCCAGCGTGTCATTGCACCAGATTGAAACCACGCCACAGATCACGCGCAATTTCCTCGAGTTCGCCGATGCCGTGCCCGGCATGGCGTTCCAGGTGACCAGCGAGGGCAAGACCTCGATCCGCAGCGGCGCGCAAAATACCGGCGCCACCAATGTGTACATCGATGGCATTGGCCAGAAGAACTACATCCGACCCAGCGGCATTTCCGGCCAGGCAGGCTCCGGCGGCCAATTCGGCCAGCAGAACAACGAAGGCGACCCGGGTAACCCGTTTCCGCAGCTGGCGATTGGCGAGTATCGGGTCATCACCTCCAACTACAAGGCAGAGTACGACCAGATCTCCGGTGCGGCGATCAGCGCAGTAACCAAGTCCGGCACCAACGAGTTTCATGGCGAAGTCTTCGGCGATTTCACCAATGCGAGCCTGCGCTCCGCAACGCCGGTCGAAGTGCTGGCCGGCGAAGGCAAGAAGGGCGGCCCGAGCAAGGAATATGGTTTCGCGGTCGGCGGCCCGATCATCCGTGATGAGCTCCACTACTTCTTCACCTATGAAGGCAAGGAATTCACGACGCCCAACGTGGTGGGCGCTCCGGTAGGGTTGCGCGACGAGAACAACGTGCTGCGCGATTGGGTCGCCGGGCTCGATCCGTCGCTGCTGTCGAACTACGGCCCGGTGTCCAATCCATTCAGGGAATCACTCTACTTCGGCAAGCTGGACTGGGAGCTGTCGTCGGCCGACAGCCTCGAGTTCACGGGCAAGATTCGGCGCGAACGCCAACAAGCCGGCGCCTCGGGTGTCGTTGCCGCTTCCGCGTCCTCGACCTACGTCAACGACGACAGCCGCTATCAGCTGCGTTGGAATCACTCGAGCGGCAACCTCTACAACGAAGCGACTCTGGCCTACGAGAAGACCAACGATTCTCCGTCAAAGGCCAGCGACAGCCCGGCCACGCAATACGTGGCCTTCGGCACCGCCCAGAATGGCTACGACCCCTTGCTGCAGGTCAACGGCGTCGATCCGCGCGGCTACTTTTTTGCCGCTCAGCGCGGCTACTCGCTGCAGGACGACCTGACGTTCAGTAATCTCAGTTGGCACGGCGACCACACGATCAAGACCGGCATCAAGTTCAAGAGCATCAAGCTCGAAGATCGCGACGCGGGCACGGAGCCGCTGTACGCCTACTATGTGACGCCGACGCCTCTCGGTCCGGGTGACCCGGCCGCGGGCACTGACGCCGATCCGTTCCAGGTGACTTTCGGTGCGCGCGGCGACCCGAATATCTCCACGACTTCCTCGTCCAACAGCAAGCAGTTCGGCGTCTACATCCAGGACGACTGGGCGGTGAACAATCGCCTGACCTTCAACCTGGGTGCGCGCTACGACATAGAGAAAACGCCGAGCTACACCGACTACGTGACACCGCAGCGTTTCGTTGACGCCATCAACGCCCCCGACACCAACAGCTGCGCGGCCTACGGCACAGACGCGGAAAAGGCCGCGTGCCCGTTCTACTTCAACGGCGCTTATCACGGCGCCCTGCCTGGGCAGACTTACCGCGATACGCTGAGCAACGCCGGCATCAACATCGACAACTACATCGGCAATGGCCACAACCGAAAGGACCCGAGCACCGGCATCCAGCCGCGCCTCGGCTTTTCATTCGACCTGAACGGCGATCAACGGCACGTGGTGTTCGGCGGCGTGGGCCGTAGTTACGACCGCAATGTGTTCGCGATCCTGGAGCACGAGAGCAACAAGGCCACGCTGTATGTGCCGACGATTCACTTCTTCAGGGCTGGCACGAGTTGCACCGGCGGCACGGATCCGACCTGCGTGGCATGGGACCCGAGCTACCTGACGGCAGAAGGCCTGCAGACGCTGGCGAACGGGTTACAGCCGCCGAACTACGGTCAAATGCATTTCCTCAATAACCATCTCAAGACGCCCTATTCGGACCAGTTCAGCGTCGGCATGCGCAATCGACTGGGCCAATGGAACACCAGCGTCACGCTGGCGCGCATCCTCAGCTACGACGGACTGATCGCGACTGCATCGAATTTCTATGGCGACGGCACGTGGCAGTGGTGGGGTGACCCCGACAAGGGCTACCAGGGTTCCTACTGGGGCCCGAACTGGGCTCCGCTACACAATGCCGATGGCTCGCAGGCTGGCGCGGGCACGTTGTACCTGTTCGAGAATGCCAAGCAGACGCACATCACGCAGCTGCTGCTGTCGCTGGACAAACCCTACAACGTGGAGTCGGGCTGGTCTGCCAGCATTGCGTATACCTATTCCGCGGCGTACGAGCGACTGGATAACAATGGCGACTACCAGCTCGACTACGGACATGCCAACCAATCGCCCACCGTGCATTCACGCGATGTGCCCAAGCACCGGTTAGTGATGGTGGGCAGCATCGACGGACCCTGGGGCCTCAACTTCGGCGGCAAACTGGTGCTCGAGACGCCCAAGCCCTTCCAAGGTTTCGATGGCACCACCACCGGGCCGTCCGATGGCTTCAACTACACCTACTACAAGACAGCCTGGTACCCGAAGGACAGGCTGGGCTACAAGAATGTGGACCTGCAGATCACCAAGAGCCAGAAGCTGCCAAACGACTCGGAGTTCCTGCTGCGCGTCGACTTGCTCAACGCGGCCAACTGGCACAACTTCGCGTTCCTGACCGATGCCACTTGGCCGAATGCGCCGGTGTACGTGACCGATGGGAACATCACCGGCGTGCCGCGCACTCTGAAGATCTCGCTCAGCTACAAGTGGTAGGCGCCCGGTTCGGTGCGAGGGACTGCACGCTCATCGCGCGTTACATGTACGCGATTACATGTAACGCCGAGTGAGTGCGGAGCAATTGCAGAGCAGGTGCGGTGTGTGAGCCTGCTGGGAGCTCACTTCACGCTGGCGGCGGTCGCCTCGTCCAGCTTCTTCTGCATCTGCGCGATCTCCGGGTTCGTCATGAAGGTCTTCCACAAGAGGCCGGTGCGGTAGTTCTCCACCATCGCGACGATCGGCGCCTGGTTGAGGCCCATGTAGATCGGCGAGACCCAGTTGAGCGTCGGGTTGTAGGCGTCGCGCGGGCCGTAGATGTCCCAGAGCTGCGCACCCAGGTCGCGGTAGTAGTGCTTGAACGCGGCCATCGAGGCTTCGGGCGTGTAGGGGAATGAAGCCAGTGCACCGGTGAGCGTGATCGTGCCGGTGTCGTTCTCGGCATCGGGTGCGGGCGTCTTGTAGCCGGTCGGGCCGTCGCTCGCGGTGAGTCCCCAGGCGTCGGCGCCATAGCCCGCGTAATGCTTGGGGTTGGCGATGCAGTAGGCGCGGTTGATGAGCGCGATGTTGCGGTTGTTCTCGAAGTACGACGACGTGTACTTGTCGTGCAGGCGTGCGGGTCGAAGCCCATGAACGAATAGTGCGTGAAGAACAGCGGGCCGCCGGTGCCGACGCCGACGTCCAGCTTGATGCCGAAATAACTGTTGCCGTTGCCGTAGTGGTTGCCGTCGGCACTGCCCGACCAACCCTGGCGATAGACCAGCGCGCGCTCGTTCTGGCCCGCCCAGCCCGAATAGTACATGTCGGCCGGCACGCCATGCGTGGGCGAGGCGATCGCCAGCAGGTACACCACCATCACCTCGTTGAAGCCGATCAGCGGGTGGTGGATCTGGAAGCCCCACTGCGGTGACCAGTGCCAGTACAGGAAATCGCTGTTGTGCGTCGTCGCGGTACCAGTCCCACTCGATCCCTTCCCACAGCCTGGTGATGCGCTGGTAGAGATCGCGCTCGCGCGGTGCCGCGCCGTCGAAATACTGCCGCGCCGTGAGCAGGCCCTGCATGATGAAGGCGGTCTCGACCAGGTCGCCGCCGTTGTCGAGCATGCCGAACAGCGGCATGGTCTGCGCCGTGGCGCCGTTCATGTAATGCGACCAGGCGCCGTGATAACGCGGCGCGCGCTCCAGAAAGCTCACGATCCTGGCGAGGCGCGCCAACCCCTGCTCGCGCGTGATGAAGTGGCGCTCGACGCCCACCAGGATCGCCTCGATGGCGAAGCCGCTGGCGCCAGTGGCGACGATGCGATCGTCGCCCGGCATGCTCTCGTTCGCCATGCCGGAATGGGGCTCGCCGCCGTCCCAGTAGTACTGGAAGGCGGCTTCTTGCAGCATGGTCAGCAGCTCGTCGTCGTTCATCGCGCGGGTCGCAGCCGCGGCGGTTGCCGACAGCGCCGAAATGCGATTGCTCCAGTCGGCTTCGGCGACGCGATAGCTCGCCTTGACCCCGGTGCTGCCGATGAAATCGACGTAGCGGTGTGTACCGGGCAGCTGGATTCCGATCGGCTCGCAGGCGCCGCCGTCGCGGGAGCGGTAGATCACGAAGTGCGCCAGCGATGGCGCTTCCGCCGCTTCCCAGCGCAGCGCGATGTGCCGCTCGTAGCCCGTGGCCGTGAGCTGCGAGGGAACAGGGCAGCGCAATGGCTCGGGTTGCGGGCGCCGCCGGCTCATCGTCCACATGCAGCTGGTCGATGATCAGGGTATGGGCCGCGCCGTCGGCGCGCGCCTGATGAAAGATCACGCTCTGCAGCCGCTCGGGATGAAACTCATAAACCGAGGCGGAGCGTAACGCGCTCATGGGCACCCGTACCTGCACCCATTTACCAGCCGGGAGGTCGCCCAGTGAACCGGCCGAGCGGCTCAGCCGCGGTAAAGCTGCCGGGGAACTCCGCCACCTGCAGGCCCTCGCGCGCATCGGAGAGCATGAGGCCAGGCAAGTCGGCCGATGCAATGGCCTGCGGCGCATACACCCAGAAGAAAAGTTCGTGGCCGCTGAGCTCGGGGTAGCGGTTGGGGAAGTTGGCCAGGTGAATCTCCGCCTCCCAGCTGCCGCCCGGAAGCGACCGCCAACTGAGGCGCAGCGCATTCGGCGGCGACAGGAAATGCGCCGTCTCGACCGGCAGGCGCCAGTGCTGCTCCTCCAGCGTGCTGGGGGCGGTGGCCTGGGCGCTGCTGTTCCAGTAATGATCGGCCTGCTGGCTGTTGTCGAAGAAGGCGTGACGGTAGTACGCGGTCTGCGCCGCCAGGACGGGGGCGAGCGCCAGGGCCGGGACGGCAGTGACCAGAAGTTTCCAGCGCGACATGTTTTCTCCGGTTCCGGTCTCGACGGTTGATTCAGGCGGCCGTGCCCGGCGTGTTCACTTGCGCAGGGTGTCGGCGCTGCGGTCGTGCTGCGGATCCAGCCAGACGCCCGCGCTCTCGCCGCCGGCAAAGCGGCGCGCGCCGTATTCGCGGATCCTGGCATCCGGCACCTTCAGCAACGGCGTGTAGCGCGGATGGTGCGAGTCCTGGTACGGATCGTTGCGGGCCGCAGTTGTAGCTGCAGATCATCGACCAGCGCGGCTGCTGCGAGCGGTTCTGGTCCGAGCGATGCAGCGTGTTGGCGTGAAAGAACACCACATCGCCCGGCGACATCTCCACGTGCACCAGCTCGAGGCGCTGCAGTATTTCGGCGACGCGCGCCTGGTCGGCGCCGGCCTGGTCACCGCTGAGCACGTGATCGATGCGGCCGAGCTGCTGCGAGCCGCGGATCACCTGCAGGCAGCCGTTTTCGCGCGTGGCCGGATCGATGGCGATGAAGGCGCTTGCCATCCACGGGAACAGCGCGCCGTTCTGGTACCAGTAGCCGTAGTCCTGGTGCCAGGTCCAGGCGCCGCCGATCAGCGGATCCTTCATGATCATCTTCGAGTGATAGTGGTACACCTCGCCGCCCAGGAGTTTTTCCATCGAGCCGACGATCGATTCGCAACGCGCGATCATGCCGTAGATCGTGTCGGTCGGATGATTCCACAGCGCCAGCCGCACCGTGCCGCCTTCGCCATCGGCCCGTCCGAAGGCGTGTTGGTCGAGCACGCGGTCCTCGCGGGCGGCGCGGCCGAGGAGCGCCGTCTCTTCGGCATCCAGCATGGCGCGCACCAGCACGAAGCCATCCGCGTTGAAAGCGCCCACGCCCTCGTCGTCGATGATGCCGCGTGCCACGCTAGGCTCCCTTGGCCAGCGGCTTGTGGGTCCAGAACTCCTCGATCTCCTCGAGCGGGCGGTTCCTGGTCTCGGGCACAAAGCGCCAGGTGAACAGCGCCTGCGCCAGCGACACCACGCCGAGAAAACCGAAGGTCGCCGCCTGCCCGAGACGATGGAGCGCGGCCGGAAACAGCAGCACGACCACTGCGTTTGCCACCCATTGGGTGAGCACCGGCACGATCATTGCGGTGCCACGGATGTTGTTGGGGAAGATTTCGGGCACCAGCGTCCAGAACACCGGGCCGATGCAGGAGCAGAAAAAGACCAGGTAAGCCAGGATCAGTACCAGCACCAACGGCCCGTGGAACTGACCCAGCAACACCGCGATCGTCAGCGCCGCGAGCGTCACGCTCATGCCGAGCGAGCCGACGATGTACAAAGGGCGGCGGCCATAGCGGTCGATGGTCCAGAAGGAAACCGCGGTGAAGGCGAAATTCGTCACGCCGACGACGAAGGTCGACAGCAGCGCGGCGTCAAGCTGCCAGCCGGCCGACTGGAAGATCGCCGGTGCGTAATCGATGACGGTGTTGATGCCGGAAAAGTGGATGAGGATCGCCAGCCAGAAGCCGACGATCACGGCGCGGCGGATGCCCGGCTGCAACAGGTCGCGCCAGCCGCCGCGCCGGGTCGTCAGGCTCGCGCTGATCTCGGCCATGGCGAATTCCGCGCTGGCGCGCCCGCCGATGCGCTCCAGGATCGCCAACGCTTCCTCGCGCCGTCCAGCCATGGCGAGGTATCGGGGCGTCTCCGGCGCCACCAGCACCAGTGCGAAAAAGACCACCGAAGGGATCACGCCGGTGAGAAACATCCAGCGCCAGTTGTCGGATCCAAGATCGCGCAGCAGGTAGTTGATGCAGTACGACACGAGGATCCCGGTGACGATCGACATCTGGTAGAGGGTGCCCATGCGGCCGCGCAGCGTGGGCGGTGAAATCTCCGACACGTACATCGGCGAGACGAGCGACACCGCGCCGACGGCGAGGCCCCCGAGGAACCGCGCCGCGAGGAAACTGTGGAAACTCCAGGCCAGGCCGGTGGCGGCGGAGGTGAGCGCGAACAGCACCGCCACCCACAGCAGGATGCGCCGGCGCCCATAGCGGTCGGTGACGCGGCCGGCCACGCCTGAGCCGATGACGCAACCGAACAGGAGTGAGCTGAAGGCGACACCGAGGCTCAGGTCGTTGAGCCCGAAGTGCTGCACCAGGAAGGGGCCGGCGCCGCTGATGATGGCGACGTCGAACCCGAACAGCAGGCCGCCGGTTGCGGCGGTGACAGCCAGGAACAGCACATAGGGCAGGTTGGTCTTGTCGTTCATCGCGCTTGCCATTATGCACACCCCGGCGCGCACAGCGCCGCGCCGACCAGCCCGGCATCTGGTCCCAGCCGCGCGGGCATGATCGGCAGGTCGCGATACTCCTGCGCCCAAATGCCGCGGCGCGTCGATGCGAGGAAACTCTCCCAGTACCGGCCGCCGGCGAGTCCGAGCCCGCCCGCAACGACCAGCGCCTGTGGGTCGAGCGCGTTGATGAGGAACCCCGCCGTGTTGCCGCAGGCGGCGCCGGCTGAGGCCACGATCTCTGCGGCGATGGCATCGCCCGCTGCTGCAGCGGCGGTGACCTGCATGCCGGTCGTGAGCGCGGCCCCGGTGCGATGGTTGTAGCGCGCGACGAGCGCGGGGCCCGCGGCATACTCTTCGAGACTGCGATCCAGCGTCGCGCCGCAGTGTCTCGCAGCTGGAGCCCAGTTTGCCGCTCGCGGCGATGATGGCATTGCCATGGGCTCCCGGGTATGGCTTGCCGTCGAGCACCAGGCAGTAACTGATGCCGGTGCCGATGGTCAGGTAAATGAAATTGCGGTACGGCAGTCCGGCGCCGTGGCGCGCCTCTGCGATCGCCGGGGCGCGCGCGTCCGATTCGAAACGGGTTGGGGCGATTTCCGCGAGCGCCGCATGCGCGCGCACCTCGCGCCATTTGATCAGGTAGTCACTACGGATCTCGCCCTCGAGGTTTACCAGTTCGCAGATGCCTACTCCGATGCCGCCGATCTGTACCGCGATGCCGGCAGCGTGCGCCCGCAGCCGGCGGGCCACAGCGAGCGTGTCGCGCAGCACGGCCTCGCCACCGCGTTCCGGAAGCGTCGGGATGATTTCCTTCGTGATGACCCGCGCGCTCGACAATTCGACCAGGCCGGCGGCGATTTTCGTGCCGCCGAGGTCTATTCCGATGGCGTGGCGGCTCACGCTGCGCCTCAGCTGGCCGGACGATTGTGGATCCGGTGCGCGTCCGCTTGCCTTGAGTCACCGGCGCGGAGCGGCGGCAAGGTGAAGCGGCTGCGGATCAGTTGCGTGCGGCCCGTGCGACCGGCGCGCTGCGCGGCGAGCATGATCTCGAGCACGTGGTAGGCATGCTCCGGGCGCACTGCCGGGCGCTGGCGGCGCTGCAGACAATCCACCAGGTGGACGAGCCCCTGCGTCCACTGCCACTGCGGATCGGTCTCGCCGTGCACCTGCCAGGCGCCGACAACATTGCGCCACAATTCATAGCCGTCCGGCGCCCAGTCATCGCCCAGCAACTGCAGCGTGCCCTCGGTGCCATAGAATTCAATCCCGGGCGAACGGTACTTCTGCATCGTGAAGCCCGAGGTTACGGCCGCGAACACGCTGTGGCCGAAATCGAGCGTGATCTGCGCGTTGTCCTCGACGCGCGCGCGGATGATGCGATTGCGCACACGGCGGCGCGGCTGCGCAATGCCGGTCATGGCGGTGACGCGCCGCGCGGGGCCCAGCAGCGCCGTGAGGCTTGTGAGGCTGTACACCGCGAGATCGAAGATCGGGCCGCCGCCGCGCCGATAGAACCACTCGGACCAGTCCGGACCGGCCCAACCATAGCGCGCGCGCGCCAGGCACACCTTGCCGATGTCGCCGGCCTCGAGCCGCGCGCGGATGAGATTGAAAGTCGGGCTCAGCGTGACGAACGGCGCGCACAGCAGGTGGCGGCGAGCACGCTTCGCCGCCGCGAGCAGGCGCCGCGCATCGGGGAGCGTCACGGCCAGCGGCTTTTCGACCAGCACGTGCTTGCCGGCCGCGAGCGCCGCCAGGGCGATCGGCGCGTGCTGCGTCATCGGTGTCAGCACGATGACTATATCGATGTCGCGGGAGGCGAGCAGTTCGTCCAGCGTGTCGAAGTATTTCGGGATGCGCCATTTCTTCAGCAGCGCGCGCGCGCCACGGCGCGAGCTGTGCGTCACGCCGCTGAGCCGCGCCTTGCCCTGCTGCTGCAGGCGATCGAGCACCGGCATATAAGCGCCGTCCATCGCGTTGCCGCAGCCGACGATGCCAATTCCGATGGGTTTGATCATTTGCCGGTCCTCAGGTGCGTGCGTTTCCCGGTCAGCCCGCCAGCAACAGGATCGCCGCGAGGCCCAGCGTCACACCGGCGCCCTGCGCCGGCGACAGGTGTTCGTGCAGCAGGAGTGGTGCCACGACGCACACCAGCAGCGGATACACGGCAGTCATAGGCACGACGATCGAGGCCTTGCCGCCGTTCTTCATCGCGGCGAGCAGCGCCCAGCTGCCCAGCGCGTTGAGCACTCCGCCGGCAACCACGTAGCCGATGCTGCGCGCTGGATACTGGAACATCGATGGCCCGGTGTAAATGAACGGCAGCAGCAGCGTGAATCCCACGATCAGCCACACCAGCGCGGATTCGGCCGAGACGCGGTCCGTGGAAAGCTTCTGCAGGAAGCCGACGATGCCGAAGCAGGCGAGCGCGAGGATCGTGTACAGCAGCCAGGGAGCGAGCCAGAACGGTGCGGCGAGCGCGGCGCCCGCCACGGCCTGCGGCCACGCGAACAGCACGATTGCCGCCACGCTCAGGGCCAGGCCCAGCCACTGCCGGTTCGTCAGCCGTTCACGCAGCAGGCTGAAGGCCAACGCGCAGGTCACGAGCGGATACAGCGCCGTGGTCACGGATACCACTGCCGTGTTGCCACCGGTCCGGTAGGCCGCGAGCAGGAACAGGATGCCGATGCCGGTGATGCTGCCGTTCAGCAGCGAATAGATGACACCATTGCGGTCCTGCGGGCCGCGCACGGTGCCGGCGACGAGCAGCAGCAGCGCCAGCGGCAGCATGCCAAGTGTCTGCAGGAACAGCGCCGGCGCATCCGGGATTTCAAGCGAGCCGAGCTTGAGCAGCAGCGCCCAGGCCGCCCAGCCGACTATCGTGAGCAGCGAATACCAGAACCAGCGCGCGCCCAATCCTTCGCGCGGCGTGATCACGGCGTCAGGGTGCGAGGTAGTGCGGCGCCACGCCGAACAGCACCGTCACCGGCCGGTCGGAGAGATTCCGGTACTGGTGGCCCGTGCCCTGCGGCAGGTAGAAGCCATCGCCGGTCCTCAGTTCGTACCACGGTGCGGTTTCCTTTGCCGCTACGCTGAGGGTCAGCGTGCCATCGAGCACGTACAGGCTTTCGTCGCCGCCGTGCGTTTCGAGGTCGGTGACCTGGCCGGGCAGCAGGCACAGCTTGCCGACGGTGAGCTGGTCGGTGCTGACCAGCAATCCCGTCAGCGCCAGGCGATCGCGGCCTTCCATGCGCCAGAGCAGATCGGCGTCGCGCAGCACGGTGAAGTGCGCGCTGCGGGCGGCCTCCGCGCGCGCCATCGGCCACTGGCCCAGCCACTGATCCTGCCTGTAGCGATTGGTGGTGAGATTGGGTTTGGTCTTTGCGTACGCGCTCGAGCTGCCCTGCGAGGGCGGCGGCGCGAAGAATTCCAGCACACGCAGCGCTTCGGTGCCGCAATTGAAGCCGTGATGCCAGGTGTCGCGCCTGAAGAATGCCGCTTCGCCGGCGCTGATTCGCTGGATCTCGCCGCTCTCGGGGTTGGCGAGCGCCAGCGTGCCCGACAGCACGTAGTAGAGCTCGTCCGCAGCGAAGATCGTGCGATGCGCATCCGAATGGCGGAATTGCCCGCCTGCCTGGAGCGCGAACACCAGCTGGTGAATCTTGCCGCTGGATACGTAGATCCAGTCGAGCACCTCGCCGGATCCGGCGTCGCCCCACACGTGGCGCGTCGCCTGTTCGTAGGGAATTGCAGTGGGCTTATCGAATGTGGGTCGGGGCGATGCAGCCATAATTAACGGGTCCTGGCGCTCAGGCGCGCCGGTGCAGGCCGCGCCGGAAATTATCGAGCAGGTAATCGCAGGTGCGCATCGCGAAGGCGATGATCGGCATGGTCGTGGTCTTGTCGTTGTTGCCCGGGAAAATGCTCGCGTCGCAGATGTAGAGGTTGGGCACGTCGTGGGTCTGCGCCCACTTGTTCGTGACCGAAGTCTTCGGATCGCTCCCCATGCGGCACACGCCGGTCTCGTGCAGGCTCGTGCCGGGGCGGTTCGGGTCGGTGTCGGCCCCCCACAGCTCGCCGCCCGCAGCCTTGAACAGCTCGCGCCATCACCTGCTTCGAGTGCTCCCACATCATCAGCTCGTTCGGACCCCACTGAAAATGAAAGCGCAGCTGCGGGATGCCGAAGATGTCGTTCCTGTCGGGATCGATGTCGACGTAGTTGCTCGGGCTCGGCAGCGTCGGCACCTGCACCAGCGCACCGATCGTGGCCGGATAGTAATGCTTGATGCCGCGCTTGAATTCCGAGCCGAAACCCTCGACGTGATTGTAATGCCAGGGGAACTCGTCGCACCCGCCGCCCATATAGATGGAGTAGCCGCGGATGAATTTCTCGGCGCGCGGATTGTCGAGGTTCTGCCAGCGCGGCATCCACGCCACGGTCGAGTTGGCGATGTTGTCGGGCGCGGAGGGCTGGCCCGAGGAGTTGGGGCAGGTAGCCGTAGCCCGGGCTCCCGTACAGGTGATCGCACAGATTACGGCCCACCTGACCGCTGGAATTGGCGATACCCGTAGGCCAGTGGCGCGAGCGCGAGTTCAGCATGATGTGCGCGGTCTCGACGCAGGAGGCCGCCAGCACCACCACTTTCGCATAGCACCTCGATTTCACGCTGCGTGGCGCGATCGACGTAGGCGACGCCCTTGGCATGCCCGTGCTCATCGACCAGCACGCTGCGCACCAGTGCGTCGGTGACCAGCGTCAAGTTCTGCGACTACTCCGCGTCCGGAATCGTGTACCAGGTGGGTGAGAAGAACGAACCGGCATCACACCCCTGGCTGCAGTTGCCGCAGTAGTGGCAGGCCGGGTGGCCGTTGTGCGCGACGGTGAGCTGCGCGCAGCGGTCGGGCAGGTAGGGCACGCCGATCTTTTCTGCCGCCTTCTGGATGATGTAGTCGTAGCAGCGCCAGGTCATCGGCGGCAGGTATTCGCCGTCCGGATTGCTGGGCCGGTTCTGGATGCTGCTGGCGACGCCCATGTAGCGCTCGGCCTTGCTGAACCACGGCGCGATCTCGGCGTAGTCGACGGGCCAGTCCACGCCGGCGCCGTCCAGGCTCGCGGCCTTGAAGTCGATGTCGCCATAGCGGCAAGACGAGCGTCCCCAGAAATTCGCCTTGCCGCCGGTGCCCTTGCAGCGCTTCCAGTACCAGTCGGTGCCGGCGCCGTTCGAGTAGGCGATGTCGTGTTCCCACAGGTGCGGGCCTTCGTTGTACTCGGTCTCCTCGACCGAGTAGCGCTCCTGGTGCGCGCGTCCCTTGAGGGCCAGCGGATCGCCGAAGCCGCGGTACTTGAGATCGTACACCTGGCGGTGCATGCGGTAGTCGGTCGCCGGTTGCGTGCGCGGCCCGGAATTGAGCGCCAGCACCTTGAGCCCGCCTTCGCACAGCATCTTCATCGCCGTGCCGCCGCCGGCACCGGTGCCAACTACGATGACGTCAAACACGCGCTGCTTCGGAACCGTGGGCCCGCTGCTCATGCCACGGGCCGCAGGTGCAGGTGTTCGGGATCATCCGGGTGCGGGCAGCCCGGCATCTTCGGCCAGGAATTGCGCAGGCCCTGGAATCCCAGCGCCTCGAGTCCGACCCGCGAGGTGTAGTAACCGGTGACCGTGTAATCGCGCAGCAGCCGGAAGAAATCGCGGCCACTCGCGGTCGCGCTCGTGTGCTTGTCCTTGTAGGCGAGCGCGCTGAGCAGAGCCAGCTGCTGTGCGGACGCGCAGTCCATGAACACATGGCCATAGTCGTACTGGCAGTGCGCGTCGAGCCAGCCGAGGCCGTCGAGCCATTGGCTCTGCAGCTCCGAACCCATCTTCAGCGCCGAGTCACGCGGCGGCTCGCTATGGCCGGCGCCGCTGATCGGCACGCGGTTCGCGACCATGAAGTCGATGAATTCCGCGACCCCAGCCTGCGCTGGCGCCCGGCGTGTCATCCTCGGGGATGATCAGTTCGGCCAGCTGCTCGACCAGGCGGTAGTGTCCGGGATTGAAGAACAGCGGCTGGTAGGCGAGCGCCGCCGCGCCCGGCCCGCTGGCGGCCGCCGGCGCCGGGCCAGCCGCGAACGCCCACTGCCGGAATCCCGGGAACGTCGCCGCCACTGAGGCGATGCCGAGCAGGCGGATGACTTCACGGCGTGCAACAGTCTGCCCGGCCAACGCGGCTCCTTATTCATTATTGTGGATGCGACGCCACGGTTTGTAGCATCGGCGCAGCGGAAGTGTCAAACGATCCGGGGCACCTGCTACATTTGCCGCCGCCCATCGATGTCAGGGATGAAATCGGCAACGCAATGAAGCAGGGGCGCAGCAACATCCACTGCACCACCCGCGACGCTGATGGCGCTGCTGGCGGCGGGCGTCACGCTGTTCGCCGCTTCGATTGCCGCCGCCGCGACGGGTGCCGAGCTGCAATCCGGGTCGCTGCGCGTGCAGGTCAGCGCGATTGCCGACGACATCCTGCGCGTGCGCATCAGTGCAGCGGCTGAATTTCCTGAGGACGCATCCTGGGTCGTGCCCGCGGAGCTGCGCGACGCCGGCGTCGAAGTGCAGCCCTGGTCGCAGGCCGACGCGGCGGGGTTCAGCACCGCGAAGCTGTCGGTGCGCATCGAACGCTCGCCCCTTGCGCCTGATCGTCTCCGACCTGGCCGGCCAGGTGATCTGCGCGGACGCGCCCACCGGGCGATCGAAATTCAGGGCACGGCCTTCACGCTGCGCAAGCAGTTGAATCCGGCGCAGCATTTCTTCGGTCTGGGCGACAAGACCGGGCCGCTCGACCGGCGCGGCCAGGCCTTCGTCAACTGGAACACCGATTCCTACCAGTTCCAGGAGTCGACCGACCCGCTCTACAAGAGCATTCCGTTCTTCATCGCCACCGGCGGGGCCAGCGGCAGCTACGGCATCTTCCTCGACAACACCTGGCGCAGCTGGTTCGATTTCGGCAAGCGCGATCCGGACGCACTCGCCTTCGGCGCCGCCGGCGGACCCATCGACTACTACCTGATCTACGGGCCGGAGCTCAGGCGCGTGGTCGAGCGCTACACCGACCTGACCGGCAAGGCGCCGCTCGCGCCGCTGTGGTCGCTCGGTTTCCAGCAATCGCGCTTCAGCTACATGAGCGCGACGGAGGTGCGTGCGCTGGCTGCGCGCTTCCGCGCGCGAGCGCATCCCGGCCGACGCCATCTGGCTGGACATCGACTACCAGGATCGCTATCCGCCCGTTCACCACCAATGCGCAGACCTTTCCCGATCTCGCAGCGCTCAGTGCGGCGCTGCGCAAGCAGGATTTCCGGCTGGTGGCCATCACCGACCTGCACATCGCGGCCCGTGCGCCGGACCAGGGCTACGCGCCCTACGACAGCGGCGTCGCGGGCGATCATTTCCTGAATCGTGCCGACGGCTCGGTGTACGTGGGCCCGGTGTGGCCGGGGCCGGCGGTGTTCCCGGATTTCACGCGCAGCGACACGCGCGACTGGTGGGGCGAGCTGTTCAGGGCGCAGCTCGCCGCCGGCATCGCCGGTTACTGGAACGACATGAACGAGCCGGCGATCTTCGATACGCCGAGCAAGACCATGCCGCTCGACACGTGCATCGCATCGACGAGCCCGGCTTCGCGCCGCGCACCGCGACGCACGCGGAGATCCACAACATCTATGGCATGGAAAATTCGCGCGCCACCTACGAGGGCCTGCGGCGCCTGGCGCCGGACGAGCGCGCCTACGTGATGACCCGCGCCAGTTTTGCCGGCGGCCAGCGCTATGCGGTCACCTGGACCGGCGACAACAGCTCGAGCTGGAATCACCTGAAGCTGTCGGTGTCCATGCTGCTCAACCTCGGCATGAGCGGCTTCGGCTACAGCGGTGCCGACGTGGGCGGCTACACCGGCGCGCCCGCGCCCGAGCTGCTGACGCGCTGGATCGAGCTCGGCGCGTTCATGCCGGTGTTCCGCGATCACTACGGCAAGGGCGATGCGCGCAAGGAGCCCTGGGTCGACGGCCCGCGGCACACGGCCATCCGCCGCCAGTTCATCGAGGAGCGCTACCGGCTGCTGCCCTACCTCTACGCGCTGGCCGACGAGAACGCGCGCCGCGGCGCGCCGCTGATGCGCCCGGTGTTCTACGATTTTCCCGAGTCGCTCGCCGCGCCCTGCAACCAGGACACCACGTTCATGCTGGGCGAGCGCATGCTGGTGGCGCCGCCGCCGGTGCTGGAATCGCCGGCCGAATACACGATCTGCCTGCCCGCGGGCCGCTGGTACGACTACTGGACGGGCGCGGATGCACGCACGCTGCCGCGCGGCGCGGGCCGTGCGGGCGAAGCGGGGGGCGCCGCGGATCGCGCGGGCCTGGTCCTCAGCTCGACGCCCAGGATCGATCGCCTGCCCGTGTTCGTGCGCGGCGGCGCGATCCTGCCGCGCCAGCCGCTGGTTCAGAGCACGGCCGAGGCTCCGCACGGGCCACTGGAGCTCGACATTTATCCGGGCGAGGACTGCCGCGGGGAACTCTACCTGGACGATGGCCACAGCATGGGCTACGCCCGCGGCGAGTTCCTGCGCCAGTCGCTGCGCTGCGAAGAACGCGGCGATGGGCTCGCGCTCATGTTCGGGCAGCGCGAGGGCGGGTTCCCTCCCTGGTGGAAGCAGTTGCGCGTCACAGTGCATGACTGGCAGGGAGTGGCGAGGGCAACAATGCAGGATCATCCGGTCGCGGTCAGCGTGAACCCCAGGACCCGGACCTTGTCGCTCCTGGTCGCTGACCAGGCGGGTGCAGCGAAACTGCTGATCAGACGTGAGGCCCGTGCCGCCGGCTACCCGCGCCCCGATCGCTAGCCAGAGCGAAGTCCCGACCTGTGATCGATCCTGCTACCGCGCGCTGGCGGGCTGGTCATGGGGTGCGGGCACGCTAGACTAGCCTCATGCAAGGCACCGCCACGAAATCCCCGCGACGCATCGACGGCCTGCGCCTCATCGGCCTGTTCAAGATCGGCAAGGCCGCGTTGCTGCTGGCAACGACCTATGGCCTTTATCGCCTGCTCAACCCAGATCTGGTCGAGCACCTGCACGACTGGCTCAATACGCTCACCGACACGTTCGAGCGGCGGCTCCTGGAGCGGGCGCTCAACTGGTTTGATTCGCTCGGCTCCAGGCGCGTTGGCGGCATCGTCATGGTGACCGCGCTGTATACCGCCGTGCTGCTGGCTGAAGGCATTGGCCTGTGGCTGCGCAAGGTCTGGGCCGAATGGCTCACGGTCATCGCCACGGCCTCGCTTATTCCGTTCGAGCTCTGGCAGCTGATTTTCGGGCATCACCATAAGCGCCTTGCCGTGCTCGGCGCGACCATCCTCAATATCGTCATCGTGACTTATCTGGCCTACCAGTTGCGCCAAAGTCGTGGCCCGCGGCGGCGCAGCCCATGAATCCACGCCTGCGACGCATCGTGGTGGTGTTGCTGCTGGTGGCGGCGACCGCGTGGTCCGTCTCGCAGCATTCCCGCAGCCGGGACGGGCCCGCGCTGGCGGTCTCCGCGGTTACCCCCGATGTGCTGGGCATGGGGAGCCTGACGCTGGAACCCTGCGACATCGGTAAGCGCGGCGTGGGCGCGGCCACCCTGCGGGCCTACTGCACCAGCCTCAAGGTGCCGGAGAATCACCGCGCGCCTGGGGGCCGGCAAATCCGCCTGCGGATCGCGGTGGTGCGGGCCGAAGCGGCGCAGGCCAAAGGCGACCTGGTGACCTTTCTGGACGGCGGGCCCGGCGGCGCAGCCAGCGAGGACTATCCTTCGATCGCGGGCGCGTTCGACCCGTTGCGCAAGCATCGCGCGGTACTGCTGGTGGACCAGCGCGGTACGGGCGGCTCCAACCCGCTCGATTGCGACGATGACGGCAGCCCCACTGTGGCGCGCGCCGTCGATATGCTGCGCCAGTGCGTGGCGCGGCTGGCGGCGCGCGCCGCGACGCAGTACTACACCACCAGCGACGCAGTGGAGGATCTGGAAATCGTGCGGCGCGCGCTCGGCGCCCCGCAGCTTGATCTCATCGCCGTCTCCTATGGAACACGCCTGGCGCAGCAATATGCGCGCCGCTACCCGGCCGCGGTGCGCGCGCTGGTGCTCGATAGCCCGGTGCCCAACGCCCTGGCGCTGGGCAGCGAGCACGCGCAAAACCTGGAAGCCGTACTCCAGTCGCTGTTCGCCCGTTGCCGTACCGAGCGTGCCTGCGCCGAGCGCTATGGAGATCCCTACCTGACCTTGCGCCGCCTGCAGCAGCGCCTGCACTCGCATCCGCAGCGCCTTACGCTGCGCGATCCCTACACTTTCAGTGTGCAGCAGAAGTCCATCGACGAGGCTGCGTTGGTGCAGCTGGTGCGGCTCTACGCCTACAGCCCGTTCACCGCCGCGCTCCTGCCCTATGTACTGCAGGAAGCCGATGCCGGCCACTACGAACCGCTCCTCGGACAGGCACAGGTCGTGATCGGCGATGTGTCGGACAGCCTGACCGGCGGCCTGGCGCTGTCGGTGACCTGCGCCGAGGACGCCGACCGCCTGCGCGTGAATCCCGTCGACGCGGGCACCGTGATGGGCAATGGGCTGACCGAATGGCTCCTCGCCGCCTGTCCGGCCTGGCCCCACGGTGCGCGGCCGGCGGATTTTGCTGCACCGCTCGCTGGGCCGGTACCGGTTCTGGTGCTCGCGGGTGAGCATGATCCGGTAACTCCGCCCCGCTATGCCCGGGAGATCGTGCGCACGCTTCCGCATGCGCGCCTGCTGGAGCTCAAGGGCCAGGGCCATGGCCTGCTGCCGGTGGGCTGCATCCCGCGGCTGCTGGACGAATTCCTGGGCACGCTCGATGCCGGGCACCTCGATGCGCGCTGCCTCGATATCCTGGCGCAGACCCCGTTCTTCATCGACGCAAACGGCAGCAACCCATGAGAGGGCAGCGCGATGATTGAAGTCCAGGGCCTGCGCAAGTCCTTTGGCGCCCGGCGCGCGGTCGACGGCGTGAGCTTCAGCGCACGTGACGGCGAGATTACCGGACTGCTCGGCCCCAACGGCGCCGGCAAGACCACCACGCTGCGCATGCTCTATACGCTGATGCAGCCGGACGCCGGCAGCGTGCTCGTCGACGGGCGCAATGCGCAGCTCGAGCCGCTCGCGGTGCGGCGCACGCTCGGCGTGCTGCCCGATTCGCGCGGCCTGTACAAGCGGCTGACCGCGCGCGAGAACATCGAATACTTCGCGGCGCTTCACGGCCTGGACGCGGACACCACGCGCGCGCAGTGCGACGCGCTGATCGCAACGCTCGGAATGCAGGACATTGCCGCGCGGCGGACCGAAGGGTTTTCGCAGGGCGAGCGGGTCAAGACCGCGATCGCGCGCGCGCTGGTTCACGGGCCCAAGAATGTCCTGCTCGACGAGCCCACCAATGGGCTCGATGTGATGGCGACGCGGAGCCTGCGCGAGTTCCTGCGCGGCCTCAAGACCACCGGGCGCTGCGTGCTGCTGTCGACGCACCTGATGCAGGAAGTGGCGGCGCTGTGCGACCGCATCGTCATCATCGCCCATGGCCGGGTCGTGGCCGATGGCACTGCCGACGAACTGCGCAGGCTGGCCGGCGAGCAGAACCTGGAAGAGGCCTTCATGAAGCTCATCGGTGAGGTGCCGTGAGCCCGACCCTGACGGTGTTCATAAAAGAGTGCCGCGAGAGCCTGCGCGACCGGCGCGTGCTCATGAACAGCCTGCTGCTCGGCCCGCTGATCGGGCCGGTGCTGTTCCTGGTGCTGATGCGCCTGGTGGTGGGGCGCGAACTCGAAAAGGCCGAGCAGCCTTTGCCGGTGGTGGTGATCGGCGCCGAGCGCGCACCGGAGCTGATCGGCGCGCTGAAACAGATGGGCCTGGAGGCGCAGCCACCGGTCGCTGATCCGGAGCTGGCGGTACGCGAGCAGCGCATCGATCTCGCGCTGCGCGTGAGCGCGGACTATGCCGCGGCCTGGCGCGCCGGGCGTCCCGCGCAGGTGGAGATCATCTACGACTCCTCGCGCCGCGAGGGTGGGAGCGATGTCGATCGGCTGCGCGGCATGCTCGACGGTTACAGCCATCGCAACGGTGCGCTGCGGCTGCTGGCGCGCGGGCTGGCGCCGACCGTATCCACGCCGCTGGTCGTGGCCCACCGCGATCTGGCGACGCCACAGGCGCGCGGCGCGCTGTTGTTCGCGATGCTGCCCTACATGCTGGTGCTGACGATCTTCATCGGCGGCATCTGGCTGGCGATCGACTCGACCGCGGGTGAACGCGAACGCCAGTCGCTCGAACCGCTCCTGATCAACCCGGTGCCGCGCGACCGGATCCTGCTCGGCAAGCTCCTGGCCACCGCTACTTTCAGCACCGCCAGCCTGACGCTCGGACTGCTGGCATTCCTCGTGGTTGGGCAGTTCATGCCCACCGAGCAGCTGGGCATGAGCCTGGCGCTGGGCCCGCATTTCTTCGCCGTGGCGCTGCCGATGCTGGTGCCGCTGGTGCTGCTGGTCTGCGTCGCGCAGATCCTGATCGCCGCCTTTGCGCGCAGCGTGCGCGAGGCGCAGACCTACCTGGGGCTCGCGCAGCTGGTACCGCTGATACCCTCGATCGTGCTCAGCGTGCTGCCGGTCAAGGCGCAGCTGTGGATGTATGCGGTGCCGCTGCTGGGCCAGCAGCTCGCGATCATGCGCCTGCTGCGTGCCGAGCCGGTGCCGGGCATTGCGCTGGCGTTGAGCGCGCTGATGACGCTGCTGGCCACCGCGGTCGTGTTCGTGCTCACCCGGCGGGTCTACGATTCGGAGAAGCTGGCGATATCGGTGTAAGCTCTCATGCGCGCTGATCGGCGCCTGCCGCGCCAAGCCGATGGTGGTCCAGATGATCTACTTCATTGCCGGCCTGATGCTGTTCTTCGCCGTGCATTCGATCTCCGTCGTGGCACCTTACTGGCGCGACCGGATGGTGATGCGCCTGGGCGCGCAGGCCTGGCGCGGTGTTTATTCGCTGCTGTCGCTGGCCGCGCTGCTGCTGGTCATACACGGCTTCAGCCTGGCCCGCGCCGCACCCATCACCTGGTACGTCCCGGCCGCCTGGATGCGAAGCGCGGCACGGCTGCTGATGCTGCCGGTGTTTCCGTTGCTGCTGGCAGCGTACTTTCCTGGGCGCATCAAGGCGGCGGCCAGGCACCCGATGCTGGCCGCGATCAAGTTCTGGGCTCTCGCGCACCTGCTGGCGAACGGGAGTGCCGCCGACGTGCTGCTGTTCGGCGGCTTCCTCGCCTGGGCGGTCATCGACCGCATTTCGCTGACACGCCGGATACCGCGGGCGCTGCCCGGTGCGCCGCCATCGAAATGGAATGACGTCGTGGTGATAGCGGCTGGCCTGGCGCTCTATGTCCTGTTTGTAGCCGGGGCGCACGAGCGGCTGTTCGGCGTGTCGCCGCTCGGTTAGCACCCTGATGTGCGGACGCTTTGTATCGCGCGAGCAGGCCGCCATCGAGCGCGAATACAACCTCACGGTGCGCAATCCCTTCGAGCGTGTTTACAACGCCGCGCCCTCGATGTCGCTGCCGGTGATCCGTATCGAGCCACGGGCCGCGGGCGGCACCGGCGGTGGCGAGCGCGAGGCGCTCGCCATGCGCTGGGGCCTGATACCCGGCTGGTGGTCGCAGCCCACGCTCCCCGACCTCGACCATCAACGCGCGCAGCGAGGAGGCGGCCACCAAGCCGATGTGGCGCAGCGCGGTGCGGCACACGCGCTGCCTGGTCCCGGCGCTCGGTTGGTACGAATGGCGGGCGACGCCGGAGGGCAAGGTGCCCTATTTCATCCACGCGCCGGGGCTCGCCGGCCTGTGCTTCGCCGGCCTGTGGTCGGAATGGAAGAACCCGGCGGGCGAGGCTGCAGCTGAGTTTCGCGATCCTGACCCGGGCCGCCTGCCCGACGCGCTGGCGGCCGTGCACGATCGCATGCCGGTGGTTGCTGCCGGCGGCGGCCTGGGACGAGTGGCTGTCCGACTGGCCGGTGCGATCACGCCGCGCGGCTGGCGCGATCAGGTCGCTAACTCATTGGAAGAATTCGAATATTACCCCGTCAGCCGCTATGTGAACGCGCCGCGCAACCAGGGCGAGCGCTGTATCGAGCGCGGCCACAGCTGAGCAACGGGGCTGGTCCAGTCCGACGGATCAGCACCGGCGGGGCGGTAGAATGCGGGCCCTGCGAGCGGCTCTGAACCTGCTTGAAACCTGCGGCCACGTTCCTGAGTCTAATAGGCACTAGACGGGCGGGGGACCGCCTGTCCCTGGCTGGTGGAGCCCATTATGAACGAAGAGATTCCGGGCTGGCGTCGTCGCAAGCCTTCTCGCGCCGGCTGATCGGCCGGCGTCGCCGTGGGGTTGCAATGCTGGCCGGCCTCGGCCTGGCGCGTATCGGCATGCGCCGGGTGCCGCCGAGGCCAAGGACAAGGACATGGCCGTGCCGCCGCTGGTCACGGTCGTCGTGCCCTCGCTCGGCAACGTGACCTCGACCGTGTCGCTGACCGGCCAGATCAGCGCCCAGAATGACATGCCGATCGGCGTCGAGGGCGACGGCGGCCGCATTTCCGCCGTGCTGGTCGAGCCCGGCGATCACGTGCGCCGCGGTCAGGTGCTGGCGCGCCTGAATCCGCTGACCGCGCAGTCGCAGGTCGACGGCGCGGAAGCCACGCTCGATGAGCTGCGCGCCAGCGCCGCCGCCTCGCAGGCCGAATACGCACGCGCCGAAGGGGCGCGCGATTCCTTCTCGGCGGAGGAATTCGAACGCCGCCGCACCGTCGGCGCTGACCGCCGCAGGCCAAGGTCAAGGCCGCCGAAGCGCAGCTTGTCCGAAGCGCACACGCGCTGGCAGCGCACCACGGTGGTGGCGCCGAGCGACGGCATCGTGCTGACGCGCGCGGCCGAAGTCGGCCAGATCGCGATGCCGGGCACCGCGCCGCTGTTCCGGCTGGCGCGCGGCGGCGAGATCGAAATGCGCGGCCAGGTCGCCGAGCAGGACATGCCGCGCCTCAAGGTCGGGCAGACGGCGCTGGTGCGGCTCGATGGCGTGGCGCAGCCGTTCACCGGCAAGGTCTGGCAGATCGGCGCCATCATCGACGCCGTCACGCGCCAGGGAACGGTGCGCATCTCGCTGCCGGCCGCCGACCAGAACCTGCGGCCGGGCGCGTTCGCGCGTGCCGAGATCCAGGCCGGCGCAACCGTGGGCGTGATCCTGCCGCAGACCGCGGTGCTGAGCGACGAGCAGGGCAGCTATACGCTGATCGTCGGCGCCGACGACAAGGTCGAGCGACGCGCGATCACGGTGGCCGGCGCGCATGCGGAAGGCCTGCTGGTGAGCAGCGGCCTCACGCGGCAACGAGCGCGTGGTGGCGATCGCCGGCGCGTTCCTGCGCGCCGGCGAGCAGGTGCAGGTGGCGCCGGGCAGTGGCTGGCGGAGGGTGGCGCCGGCGATACCGGCGGCAAGCGCAGTGCGGCCGGCGCCAGCGGCGAATGCCGCGGTGAGCGCGCCGTGAGGCGCATCTCCGCCTGGGCGATCACCCACCCGGTATTTCCGCTGGTGCTGTTCGCCGTGCTGACGGTGTTCGGCATCGTCGCCTTCGTGCGCATGCCGATCACGCTGAACCCGGACGTTTCCGCGCCCTTCGTGCACGTGTTCATCGGCGTGCCGGGCGCGGCGCCCACCGAGATCGAGACCCAGGTCCTGCAGAAGGTGGAAGGGTCGGTCTCCAAGATCGGCAACGTCAAGAACATCATCTCGCGGGCGACGGAAGGCCAGGCGATGGTGTTCGTCGAATTCCAGATCGGCACGCCGGTCGATCGCGCGACCACCGACGTGCGCGACGCGGTCGCGCGCGTCCGCAGCGACCTGCCGCAGGGGATCCTCGAGCCGCAACGTCGGGCGCGAGGAGATCGACGGCGGGCCGATCGTCTACTACGCGGTCAGCACCACCGGCATGACCGAGGAGCAGCTCTCCTGGTTCGTCGACGACACGATCAACAAGCGCCTGCTGGCGGTCCCCGGCGTGGCGCAGGTCAATCGCTCGGGTGGCGTCGATCGCGAGATCCGCGTCGACCTCGATCCGGCGCGCATGCAGTCCTTCGGCATCACCGCGGCCGAAGTCAACGACCAGCTGCGGCAGGTCAACATCGACGCCGCCGGCGGCCGCGCGCAGGTGGGCGGGAGCGAGCAGTCGATCCGCGTGCTCGGCAGCGCGCGCACCGCGCCGCAACTGGCCGACACTCAGCCTGACGCTGGGCGACGGCCGCGTGGTGCGGCTGGGCGACATCGCCGAGGTGCGCGACGGCATCGCCGAGGTGCGCTCGATCTCGCGGCTCGACGGTCGGCCGGCGACCACCTTCGGCGTCTCGAAGGCCAAGGGCGCCTCGGACGTCGACACGCTCAAGCGGGTCGCAGGACGAGCTCGCCAAGATCAGCACGGAAAATCCCAGCATCCACCTCAAGCAGGTGTTCACGACCGTCGATTTCACCAAGCAGCAGTACCAGGCCTCGATCGAGGCGCTGATCGAGGGCGCGCTGCTGGCGGTGGCGATCGTCTACCTGTTCCTGCGCGACTGGCGCGCCACCGGCATCGCGGCGCTGGCGATTCCGCTGGCGGCGCTCCCCACCTTCGCGTTCATGCAGTGGTTCGGCTTCACGCTCAACCAGATGAGCCTGCTGGCGCTGTGCCTGATCACCGGCGTGCTGGTCGACGACGCGATCGTCGAGATCGAGAACATCACGCGCCACATGAAGATGGGCAAGAGCGGCTACCAGGCCGCGATGGACGCCGCCGACGAGATCGGCCTGGCGGTGGTCGCCTGCTCGATGGCGATCATCGCGGTGTTCCTGCCGGTGAGCTTCATGGGCGGGCTGGTCGGGCAGTTCTTCATCCAGTTCGGCTTCACCGTGGCGGTGGCGGTGTTCATGTCGCTGGTGGTGGCGCGGCTGATCACGCCGCTGCTGGCGGCCTACACGCTCAAGCCGCACGCGGCGCTGCGCAGCGCCGACGGGCCGATCATGGAGTGGTACCTGAAGCGCGCTGCGCTGGACGGTCAAGCATCGCGGTGAAGACGCTGGTCGCCGGCATCGTGTTCTTCGTGCTGTCGATCGTCGGGCTGGCGATGGTGCCGCAGGCCTTCTTCCCGGACAGCGACAACTCTTCCTCGGCGCTCAAGGTCGAGCTGCCGCCCGGCGTGCTGCTGAGCCAGACAGCGCAGGCCTCGGCGGCCGCCTACCAGATCCTGCGCCGCCACCCGGAAGTGCAAAGCCATGGTCGAGTCGGTCGGCGAGGACGACGACGGCGAAGTGCGCTCGGGCAACATCTTCGTGCAGCTGGTGCCGCCGCGGCGAGCGCAAGCTCAGCCAGAAGCAGTTCGAGGCGCAGCTCACCAAGGAACTGCGCGTGATCCCCGACGCGCGGCTGACCTTCCAGAGCCAGGCGGATGGCGGCGGGCGCGACCTGACGCTGTTCGTCGTCGGCAGCAACCCGGAACTGGTCGAGCAGCACCGCGCGCACCGCGATCGAGCAGATGCGCACGCTCAAGGAGCTGCGCGACCCGCGCATCAACGGCGACATGGCGCGGCCGGAGCTGGTGATCCACCCGCGGCTCGACCTGGCGGCGCAGCTCGGCGTGACGGTGGCGAGCATCAGCGAGACCGTGCGCGTCGCCACGCTCGGCGAGATCGCGCAGAACGAAGCGAAGTTCTCGCTGGCCGACCGGCAGATCCCGATCCGCGTCAGCCTGGTGGAATCGGCGCGCAGCAACCTGGCGACGCTCGAGAACCTGCCGGTGCGGACGGCAAGCGGCGCCACGGTGCCGCTCAAGGCCGTCGCCGACATTGGCTTCGGCCAGGGCCCGTCGAAGATCCGCCGCTACAACCAGCAGCGCCGCCTCTCGCTCGAGGCCGACCTGAACCACACCGAGCTCGGCCCGGCGATGAAGAAGATCCGCGCCCTGCCGATCTACAAGAACCTGCCGCACCGGCGTGCAGATCGTCGACGTCGGGCCAGGCGCAGTACATGCAGGAGCTGTTCACCAGCTTCGTGCTGGCGATCGTCGCGGGCATCATGCTGGTGTTCGCCGTGCTGGTGCTGCTGTTCGCGCGGCTGTTCCAGCCGATCACGATCCTGTCCGCGCTGCCGCTGTCGATCGGCGGCGCCGTGCTCGCCCTGGTCGTCACCGGCAGCCCGTTCTCGATCTGGCACCGTGCTTGGCATCCTGATGCTGATGGGCCTGGTGGCCAAGAACTCGATCCTGCTGGTGGAATTCGCCATCGAGGAGATGCGCGCCGGCAAGGACCGGCTGACCGCGCTCCTCGAGGCCGGCCACAAGCGCGCGCGGCCGATCGTCATGACCTCGGTGGCGATGATCGCCGGCATGCTGCCGCTCGCGCTCGGCGTGGCCGGCGACGCCGCGCTGCAGGGCCAGATGGCGATCGCCGTGATCGGCGGGCTGATCACCTCGACCGCGCTGACCCTGGTCATGGTGCCGGCCGGCTTCACCTGGATGGACGACCTCGAGCGCTGGCTGGGCCGCAAGTTCGGGCACCGCCTGGTCAACGAGGCCGCCACGCGGGCGACGCCGCCGGGCGCGCGCCCGGCGGCTGGCCAGGCCGAGGCTGCGCCTTCAGTGTGACGCAGCGTCGCATTGCCACGGCATGGAGCGGATGCGCGCCCCTTCAGTAGTGCGCAGGCGCTGGCCGATAGCCCGGCCAGATGACGACAGCAAACTGTCCATCCACGCCGGCCGCAGGCCGAAAGCGCCGGGCTTCGCGTTCGTGCGCGAGCTGGCGGCCGCGCTGTCGGCCGGCCCGATCGAGCTGCCGAGCTTCCCGGACGTGGCGCTGCGCGTACAGCAGGTGCTGGCCGACGACGCGGTCAGCACCGAGATGGTGGTGCGGATCGTCGGCGCCGAGCCGATGCTGGCGGCGCGCGTGGTGAGCCTGGCGAACTCCGCGGCCATGAATCCCTCCAGCCACCAGGTGACCGACCTGCGCACCGCCGTGTCGCGCATGGGCTTCGACAGCCTGCGCGCGGCGGCGGTCAGCTTCGCGATGGCGCAGCTGCGTTCGCGCGCCGACTACGCCAACATCGAGACAGCAGCTCACGCGCAACTGGCTCGACAGCGTCAGCTTCGCCTCGACCGCCTGCGTGGTCGCGCGCCGCAGCCAGCGCATGAGCGCCGACACCGCGCTGTTCGCCGCGCTGGTCGCCGGCGTCGGCAAGGTCTACATCCTGACGCGCGCCAGCCGTCACCCGCGCGCTGTTCGCCGACGCGGCCGCCTACCAGGCGATCGTCAGGGAGTGGCACATCAGCATCGCGCGCGCGCTGCTCGAGAGCTGGCATGTCGCCGATGACGTGATCGAGGCGGTGCAGGCCTATGAGCACCGCAACGAGGAAACGCGGCCGGGGCCGCCGCTCGCCGACGTGCTGGCCTGCGCCGCGCTGATCAACCGGTATCACGACTCGCCCGAACAGCTGGCCGCAGCGCTGCCGCTATCGCGTGCCGCGCAGCGCCTAGGACTCGCCAAGGCTGCGCCGGATGCGATGCATGGCGGACGCGGCCAGCGAACTCGCCATGCTGCAGCGCCGCGCTGGGACGCTAGCGCGCTGCGGGCGTCAGTGGCGCGAGTGCGCCTCGATCCAGGCCTGCGCTTCCTCGTTGACCTCGCGCGGGTCGCGGCCGGCGGCGACGATCGGCGGGCCGATGACGACGCGGATGGTGCCCGGCTTCTTGTACAGGCCGCGGCGCGGCCAGTAGTAGCCGGCATCGTGCGCCACCGGCACGATCAGCCGGCCGTCTTCGGCCGCGAGCAGCGCGCCGCTGACGCCGTAGCGGCGCGTCTCGCCGGGCGGCATGCGCGTGCCCTCGGGGAAGATCACGATCCACTCGCCCTCCGCGAGCCGCTGCCTTGCCCTGCTCGAGCACGCTCTGCACCGCGCTCTTGCCGGCGCGCCGGTCGATCGCGATGCAGCGCATGAGCCGCAGCGCCCAGCCGAGGAACGGCACCCACGTCAGTTCGCGCTTGAGCACCCACACGTGCGGCGGCACCAGCACCACCTGCGCGAAGGTCTCCCAGGCCGAGGAATGCTTGATGAGCGCGACGTGATTGCCGGCCGGCAGGTTCTCGGCGCCCTCGATGCGGTAGTCGAGGCGGCAGATGAGCGCGCAGCACCGCCAGCAGCACGCGGCCCCAGGCGCGCGCCATCGCGAAAGCGGGCGCTAAACGGCAGCAACGGACCCACGAACGGTGAACATCACCGCGTAGAAGCCGGTCCAGGCGAACAGGAAGATCGTGAACAGGAGCGAGGCGAGCCACTGCATGCGCACCGCCCCGTACCGATCATGTACGCCTAGCCCGGCAGGCGCGACAGATCGGCGATGCGCGTGAACAGCGCGCGCAGCTCGCCCAGCAGCGCCAGGCGGTTGTCGCGCAGCCGCGCGTCCGGGTCGTTGACCAGCACGCCGTCGAAGAACGCATCGACCTCGGGCCGGAGCCGCGCCAGCACCGTGAACGCGCCGCGGTAGTCGCCGCGCGCGAGTGCGCGCCTCGACCGTCGGCCGGTGCCGCAACAGCGCGGCGTGCAGCGCCTGCTCGCCCGGCGTCTGCAGCAGCGCGGCATCGATCGCGGCCGGCGCGCCGGCGGCCGATTTCTTCAGGATATTGGCGATGCGCCGGTTCGCGGCCGCCAGGCTCGCGGCCTCGGGCAGCGCCAGGAAACTCACCAGCGCGGCGAGGCGCGCGTCGGCGTCGAGCGAGCGAGCGCGGCGCGGTTGCGAGCACGGCGTCGAAGATCTCGGTGGTGACGCCGCTGGCGGTGTCCTCGAGGTACTGCGCGCGGAGCCGTTCCATCACGTAGTCGTAGACCTCGTCGCTGACCGCTGCGCGCGCGCGGCGCCAGATCCGCCACCGGCTGCGCGGCGAGCGCCTGTTCGATCAGTGCGCGCAGGTCGAAGTCCAGCGTGCGCTCGCGCGCCAGGCGCAGCACGCCGATCGCGGCGCGGCGCAGGCCAAAGGGATCGCGCGTGCCGCTGGGCTTCTGGCCGATCGCGAAGATGCCGGCGAGCGTGTCGAGCCGGTCGGCGAGCGCGAGCGCCATGCCGGTCGGGGTCGCGGGCAGCACATCGCCCGCGCCGCGCGGCAGGTAGTGCTCGCGGATCGCGGTGGCGACCTCGGCGTCCTCGCCGTCGGCCTGTGCGTAGTAGGCGCCCATCACGCCCTGCAGTTCGGGGAACTCGCCGACCATGGCGCTGAGCAGGTCGCACTTGCAGAGCTGCGCCGCGCGCGCGACGCGTTGCGGCTGCGCGCCGCAGGGCGCGGCCAGGCTCGCCGCCAGCGCTGCGACGCGCCGCACCTTGTCGCCGATCGAACCGAGCTGCGCCTGGAAGGTGACGCGATCGAGCGCCGCGACGCGCGCGGCCAGCGGCGTACGCCGGTCCTGGTCCCAGAAGAAAGCGGCATCGGCGAGGCGCGGACGCACCACGCGCTCGTTGCCGCTGCGCACCACCGCCGGGTCGCGGCTCTCGATATTGCTGACGGTGATGAACCAGGGCAGCAACGCGCCGTGCGCATCGGCTCGACCGCGAAATAGCGCTGATGATCCTGCAGCGTGGCGATCAGCACTTCGCGCGGCAGCGCGAGAAAGCGCTGCTCGAAGCGCCCGGCCACCGCCACCGGCCATTCGACCAGTGCGGTCACTTCATCGAGCAGTGCCTCGTCGATGATCGCGCGGCCGCCTGGCCTGCACGGCCGCTTCCGTGACCTGCTGCGCGGATCCGCGCGCGCCGGGCCGCGAAGCTGGCGATCACCTGGCCGCGCGTCAGCAGCGTCTTGTCATAACCCGCCGGCGTGCGCAGCGGCAGCTCGCGCGGCGCATGAAAGCGATGGCCGCGGGTGGTTCGCGCCCGCCACCGTATCGAGGATCGTGGCCGGCACGATGTCGGGGCCGTACAGCATCACCAGCCAGTGCACCGGGCGCACGAACTGCGCCTCGCCCGCGCCCCAGCGCATGCGCTTCGGGATCGGCAGCGCGTCGAGCGCGTCGCTGATCAGCCCGGGCAGCAGCGTCACGGTCGCAGCGCCGGCCCTGGTGCCGCCGTACCACAGGTATTCGTTGTCCTTTTCGTCGCGTTCGCGGCCGAGCGCGTCCAGCGCCACGCCGCAGCTTGCGGCAAAGGCATGCGCGGCGCGCGTCGGCGCTCCGCTCGCGTCGAAGGCGGCGCGGAGCGGCGGCCCGCGGCGGCGAATCGCCTGATCGGGCTGCTGCGCGGCGAGCCGCCGCACGCGCACGCGCCAGCCGGCGCGGCGTCGCGAAGGATTCGATCGCGCCGTGGCGTAAGGCCCGCGGCCGCGAGACCCGCCGCGATGCCTTCGCGGAGCGCAGCTTCCAGCTGCGGCAGCGCCTTGGGCGGCAGCTCCTCGGTGCCGAGCTCGAACAGGAAATCGCGCCGCTCGTTGATCGCGGTCCCGCTCATGCCGGCGCCTTCACGGCCGGGAGCGTGGCGCCGCCCAGCAGCGGAAAGCCGAGCGCCTCGCGGCTGGCGTAGTAGGCCTGCGCGACGCCGCGCGCCAGCGTGCGCACGCGCAGGATGAAGCGCTGCCGCTCGGTGACCGAGATCGCGCGGCGCGCATCCAGCAGGTTGAAGGTGTGCGAGGCCTTGAGCACCTGCTCGTAGGCGGGCAGCGGCAGCGGCACCGCGAGCAGCGCGTTGCAGGCCTTGCCTCGTACTCATCGAAGTGGCGCAACAGCACCGCGGTGTCGGCGTGCTCGAAGTTGTACT
The DNA here is from genome assembly GCA_963811485.1 of uncultured Gammaproteobacteria bacterium. GTDB lineage: Bacteria > Pseudomonadota > Gammaproteobacteria > Steroidobacterales > Steroidobacteraceae > FEN-1191. Next base: position 369,123 of record CAWERO010000002.1, on the reverse strand, counting down.
TCGACTGCTCGACTTCGTTCTGGTGGAACACGTCGCGATAGCTCACGCGGCCGTGCGGGCCGTCGGTCCAGACGATGTCGAACACGCTCTCGACGTTCTGCAGGTACATCGCGAGCCGCTCGAGGCCGTAGGTGATCTCGCCGCTCACCGGAGCGGCAGTCGAGTCCGCCGACCTGCTGGAAATAGGTGAACTGGCTGATCTCCATGCCGTTCAGCCACACTTCCCAGCCCAGGCCCCAGGCGCCGAGCGTCGGCGATTCCCAGTTGTCCTCGACGAAGCGGATGTCGTTGACCAGCGGATCGAAGCCGACTGCGATGAGACTTCCGAGATAGAGGTCGATCAAGTCGCGGGCGACGGCTTGATCAGCACCTGGAACTGGTAGTAGTGCTGCAGCCGGAACGGATTGTCGCCGTAGCGGCCATCGGTCGGCCGGCGCGAGGGCTGCACGTAGGCGGCGGCCCAGGGTTCGGGGCCGATCGCGCGCAGGAAAGTCGCGGTGTGGAAAGTGCCGGCGCCGACTTCCATGTCGTAGGGCTGCAGGATCACGCAGCCCTGCTCGGACCAGTAGCGCTGCAGCGCGAAGATCAGCTCCTGGAAAGTGGCCGGTCTGGCGCCGATCCTGCCGGTTTTCATGAAGGTGCTGACCCGCCCGAGACACTGTTGCGAAACTGGCGCGCGAGTATACAGAAGGAGTGGCGGACGGCCGGCAAGGCGGGCTGCGCGAGGCGATCGCCAGGTGCACAACAACAGTGCAGCTCATAAAGGCTTGCCCTATACTAGTGCATCGCCGATTCCGGGCAAGCCCCGGCTGCGCCACAACCAGTTGATTATAAAAGATAATATTGACTGGAATGGCGCTGGCACGCGCCCTGCATCGTCGTGGGGCCCGGCGCACGCGAATTATTCCAACGGAGGCGATATGACACCGACCGATGTAGTGAAGCTGATCAAGGACAAGGAAGTGAAGTTTGCCGACCTGCGCTTCACCGACACGCGCGGCAAGGAACAGCACGTCACGATTCCCGGCGGGCTATCGTGCATCCGGACTTCTTCGTCGAGGGCAAGATGTTCGACGGTTCGTCGATCGGCGGCTGGAAGGGCATCAACGAGTCGGACATGATCCTGCTGCCGGACGCCTCCACCGCGGTGCTCGATCCGTTCTTCGCCGACGCCACCGTCAACATCCGCTGCGACATCATCGAGCCGGCCACCATGCAGGGCTATGAGCGCGATCCGCGCTCGCTCGGCAAGCGCGCCGAGGCCTACCTGAAGTCCACCGGCATCGCCGACGGCGCGCTGTTCGGCCCCGAGAACGAATTCTTCATCTTCGACAGCGCGCGCTGGAACAACGACATGAACGGCTGCGGCTACGCGATCGACTCGGTGCAGGGCGCGTGGAATTCCAACACCGTCTACCCCGAAGGCAACATGGGCCACCGCCCCGGCGTCAAGGGCGGCTATTTTCCGGTGCCGCCGGTCGACGCCTTCCAGGACATCCGCTCGGCGATGTGCAAGGCGCTCGAGGAAATGGGTCTCAAGGTCGAAGTGCATCACCACGAGGTGGCCACGGGCGGGCAGTGCGAGATCGGTGTCGGCGCCGGCGGCCTGGTCAAGAAGGCCGACGAAGTGCAGATCCTCAAGTACTGCGTACACAACGTCGCGCACCTGCACGGCAAGAGCGCGACCTTCATGCCCAAACCGCTGGTCGGCGACAACGGCTCCGGCATGCACGTGCACCAGTCGCTCCAGAAGGCCGGCACCGCGCTGTTCGCCGGCGACAAGTACGGCGGCCTGTCGGAGACCGCGCTCTATTACATCGGCGGCATCATCAAGCACGCCAAGGCGATCAACGCCTTCACCAACCCGGGCACCAACAGCTACAAGCGGCTGGTGCCGGGATTCGAGGCGCCGGTCATGCTGGCGTACTCGGCTCGCAACCGCAGTGCCTCGATCCGCATTCCCTGGGTGCCGAACCCGAAGGCGCGCCGCATCGAAGTGCGCTTTCCGGACTCGGCCGCGAATCCCGTACTTCGCCTTCGCGGCGATGATGATGGCCGGGCTCGATGGCATCCAGAACAAGATCCATCCGGGCGATCCGGCCGACAAGGACCTGTACGACCTGGAGCCCGAGGAGGCCAAGCAATATTCCGCAGGTCTGCCATTCGCTCGACATGGCGCTCGATTGCCTGGACAAGGACCGCGAGTTCCTCAAGCGCGGCGGCGTGTTCACCGACGATGTCATCGACGCCTACATCGGCCTGAAGAACCAGGAAGTCACGCGCTACCGCATGTCGACGCACCCGTGCGAGCTCGACATGTATTACAGCGTGTAGCGACATAAGACGCCGTGGCGCAGCGCGGCAGGCGGGTGAAGGTCGTGACAGGACCGTCACCCGTTTGTACGCCAGAGCGCAGGAGGACTATGCTGTCGGCCTGTGCGTACCGTAACCGTCCTGGTGGATCGTGCTGGCCCTGGCTGTGGCCGCCGCGGCCAGCGTGGCCGGCGCCACCGTGACCTATCGCTGGACCGACACCGACGGCGTGCACTACTCCGACCAGCCGCATCCGGGCGCGGAAAAGGTCTACCTCGGCCAGACTCAGACCTACAGCAGTGCGGAGTCCGCGGCGGCGCCGATCGCCAGCGTCGGCACGCGCCGGGCGCGCGAGGCGGGCAACGGGCCGTTCCACTACGACAGCTGCGCGGTGGTGCAGCCGGCCGAGGACCAGGTGCTGATCGATGTCGACATCGGTAACGATCACGGTGCAGCTGCAGCCGCCCAAGCGCAGCAGCGATCGCCTGGCGCTGAGTTTCGACGGCCAGGCCGATCGAGCCGACGAGCCCCGAGCAGCAGGAATTCCAGATCACGCCCGATCGACCGCGGCACGCATACCGTGGCCGCCACCATTCGCGATGCCGACGGCAACAATCTGTGCCAGTCGGCCGCGGTCAGTTTCCACGTGCGCCAGGCCTCGGCGCTGGCGCCACAGAACCCCAACCGAAAGCACTGACGCGGGGCGGCCGTGGCCGCTGAAGTGTCCGGCGCCTCGCCGCTCGGGCACTTCGACGCCCGGGAAATGCTCGACGCCCTGTCCACGGGCCTGCTGGTGCTCGACGCGCAATTGTGCGTGGTGTACGCCAACGTGAGCGCGCAGGACCTGCTGGGGCTGAGCCTGCGCCAGACGCGCGGACACCCGATCAGCGAACTGTTTGCCGGCGCGCAATCCCTGATCGAACTGCTGCGGCGCGCGCTTGGCAGCGGCGAGATCTGCGCCGGGCATGAATTCACGCTGACACCGATCGCCACGCTCCCGGCCGCGGCCGCGCCCATCGTGGTGGATATGATTGCTACACCGCTGAGCGGCCAGATTACTGGCACGCACCTGCTGCTCGAGCTGGTCGACGCGCGCGCCCGCCAGCGCATCAACCGCGAGACCGAGCTGCTGTCGCGCGTCGACGGGAACCGGCTGATGGTGCGGCAGCTGGCGCACGAGATCAGGAATCCGCTCGGTGGGCTGCGCGGCGCGGCTCAGCTGCTCGAGCGCGAACTGCACCAGGCGCGCCTGAAGGAATACACCACCGTCATCATCAACGAGGCGGACCGGCTGCGCGCACTCGTCGACACGATGCTCGGGCCGGCCGGCCCGCCGCGCAAGCAAGCCCTCAGCGTGCACGAACTGTGCGAGCACGTGTACCAGCTGCTGCGCAGCGAAGCGCCGTCGGGTGTGCTCATCGAGCGCGACTACGATCCGAGCGTGCCGGACGGGCGCTTCGATCGCGACGAGATCATCCAGGCGCTGCTCAACATCGGCCGCAATGCCGCTGCAGGCGCTGGCGGGCCGCGGGCGCGTGCTGCTGCGCACGCGGACGCTCTCGAACCTGAACATCGGCACCGCGCGCCACCGCCTGGTGGTGTGCGTGCAGATCGAGGACGACGGACCGGGCGTGCCTGCGGACCTGCACAAGACACTGTTCTTTCCGCTGGTCACCGGCAAGGCCGAAGGCACCGGGCTCGGCCTGTCGGTCGCGCAGGACATGGTGGCGCGCCACGGCGGCATCATCGAATTCGACAGCCGCCCCGGACACACCGTGTTCTCGATACTGTTACCGCTGGAGGATGGCGCATGAGGGCTCAATCGCTGCAGGTCTGGCTGGTCGATGACGACGCCTCGATCCGCTGGGTGCTGGAACGCGCGCTGCGGAGCGGTGGCATGTTGCCCACCGCGTTCGAGGCGGCGGAGCCGGTGCTCGCCGCGCTCCGCAGCGCCGCGCCCGACGTGCTGATCACGGACGTGCGCATGACGGGGCAATCAGGCATCGATCTGCTGCGGCGCGTGCACGCCACCCACCCGGACCTGCCGGTGATCGTGATGACGGCGCACTCGGATCTGGGGACCACCGTGTCGGCCTACGAGAGCGGCGCATTCGAATACCTGCCCAAGCCTTTCGACATCGACCACGCGGTTGAGCTGGTGCGGCGTGCCGCGCAATCCGGTGCGAGGCCAGCCGGCGCCGTCGCCGGCCGATCCGCGGCGAGGTCGCCACTCCTTGGGCGCGCGCCGGCCATGCAGCAGGTGTTTCGCGCCATCGGGCGGCTGGCCAGATCGAGCGTCAACGTGCTGATCACCGGCGAGTCGGGCACCGGCAAGGAGCTGGTGGCGCGGGCGCTGCACGAACACAGTCCGCGCGCCGCCAAGCCGTTCATCGCGCTCAACACCTCGGCGATCCCCGCCGAGCTGCTCGAGTCCGAATTGTTCGGTCACGAGAAAGGTTCGTTCACGGGCGCCGACAGCTTGCGGCGCGGCCGCTTCGAGCAGGCGGACGGCGGCTCGCTGTTCCTCGATGAGATCGGCGACATGTCGCCCCCGCTGCAGACACGGCTGCTGCGCGTGCTGGCCGAGGGTGAGTTCTATCGCGTCGGCGGCCAGCAGCCGATCAGGGTGGACGTGCGCGTCATCGCGGCCACGCATCAGAATCTGGAGCAGCGCTCGCGACAGGGGAAATTTCGCGAGGACCTGTTCCATCGGCTCAATGTGATCCGCATCGAGCTGCCGCCGCTACGCTCGCGCCGCGAGGACATTCCCGATCTGCTGCGTCACTACCTGCAGCAGGCCGCACAGGAGCTCGGCGTGGAGCCCAAGACGCTGGTCGCGGCCGCGCTGGAAAAGCTCGAGGTCTACGACTGGCCGGGCAACGTGCGCGAGCTGGTGAATTTCTGTCGCCGAGCCACCGTGCTCGCGCCGGGCAGCGAGATCCGCGCCGCCGACCTGAGCGCGGTGGTGAGCGGCGTGGCGGAGCCGGGCAGCGCGCAGGCCGACTGGAAGCAGCTGCTCGCAGAATGGGCGCAACGCCGGGCGGCCTTGCCAGGCAGCGCGCCGTTGCTCGACGACGCGCTTGCCCGAATTCGAGCGCACGCTGATCCGCGTGGCGCTGCAGCATACGCAGGGTCACCGGCAGGAAGCCGCGCGGCTGCTCGGCTGGGGGCGCAACACGCTGACCCGCAAGCTGCGCGAACTTGGTATAGGCGATCCGGAACCCGGATCCTGAGGCGCGCCAGCCCGCCGCCGCGTTCAGCGCCCGAGCCGGGCGCCGATCAACCCGGTGGTGAATGCCGTGCCCAGCAGCGTTACCGCCATACCTGCGACGATGCGCAGCGTGACCGCTTCGTGCAGGAACAGTGCACCCCAGATCACGCCGAACACCGGAATCACGAAAGTGACGCCCGTAAGCCCGGTGGCGCTGATGCGCGTGATGAGCTTGTAGTAGAGCAGGTAGGCGCAGCCGGTGCAGACGACCGCCAGCACGCCGACGGCGAGCCAATCGATTGGCGGCGGCCGCATCGCCGGCCACATCCAGATACCGCCGGCCGCCACCATGATTGCCGAGGCCAGCATGCTGCCGGCTGCCGGGAGCATGACCGGCTGCCCCGCGAAATAGTGCTTGCCAAAATGTGCGCCGCAACCGTAGCAGGCCGAAGCGCCGAGTGTCGCCAGCACCGCCCAGCCCGTGCCGCCGGCGCTGAAGTCAAAATGATCCCAGGCGAGCACCGTGACGCCGCTGAAGCCCAGCAGCAAGCCCAGCAGGCGTTCGCGTGTCAGCGCATGCCGCCACCACAGCGCGTCGATCGCCACCGCGAACATCGGCACGGTCGCACCGAGAATCGCGGCGAACCCCGCCTGCAGCCGCAGCATCGAAAAAGCCAGCAGGCTAAAGGGCACCGCCGAGTTCATCGCCCCGAGCAGGAACAGCGCCGGGACATTGCGGCGCAGCAGTGGTCGGATGGGCCGACGCAGCAGCCAGGGCAGGAAGAACAGCGCCGCGCCCGCCAGCCGCAGCATCACCATCGGCAGTGGGCCGAAGCCCGGCGCGGCCACGCGCATGAACATGTAGGAGGAGCCCCAGATGGCCGCCAGCAACAGGAAACGCAGCAGATCGGCCTGGGCCATGCGGAGCTTCAGCCCGTGGCGGGCGGCACGGGCGGGGCGCTGTCACGCGGAATGAAGATCCACAGCAGTACATAAAACAGCAATCCGATGCCGAAGTAGAGCACGCTGATGGAGAACATCACGCGCCAGGCCCAGGAGGGGATCCCGGTGTGCGCGCCGAGTCCGCCGCAGACGCCGCCGATCACGCGGTCGGTGGCCGACAGCCGCAGCTGGTGCAGAAAACTGTTGTGTGCGCTTGCACCCGCGGCCGCTGGCGCCGCCCAGCGCGCGCGCCTTGGCCTGCGCGTATTCGCTCTCGCTGAGCGCGCCGCGCTCGCGCAGAGACTGGAGACGTTCGAGTTCATCGGTGACGCTCATGATGGCTTACCTCTTTAGTGTTCCCACCAGCTGTTGCACGTTCGTGAGACCCGCCTCGGCCAGGTAGGCGGCGATGCCGTCGTTGATGCGTGGGCAGATCAGGGGTTCGTAGAACAAAGCGGTGCCGACGCCCACCAGGCTGGCGCCGGCGATGATGAATTCCAGCGCATCGGTGGCGTTGCCGATGCCGCCCTGGCCGATGATCGGAATTTTGTGCGGGGCGGCGACTTCGTGCACTTCGCGCACCTTCAGCAGCGCGATCGGCTTGATCGCCGGACCCGACAGGCCACCGTGCACATTGCCCAGCACCGGACTGCGGGTGCGCACGTCGATCGCCATGCCCGTCACGGTGTTGATCACCGCGAAGGCATCGGTGCCGGCCTCGATGCAGCGGCGCGCATTCTCGCGGATGTCGGTCTGGTTGGGCGACAGCTTGGTGATCAGCGGTTTGTTGGTCACGGCGCGGCAGGCGGCCACCACGCGCGCCGACATCTCCGGTACATTGCCGAACTGCACCCCGCCTTCCTTGACGTTGGGGCAGGAGATGTTGATCTCGATGGCATCGATCGGCGAATCATCGAAGCGGCGCGTCACCTCGACGTATTCCTCGATGGTCGAGCCGCAGGCGTTGGCGAAGAAGCGCGTCTCGCTGAAATCGAGCGTCGGCAGAATGCTGCGCACCACTGCGTCGACGCCCGGGTTCTGCAGTCCGATAGCGTTGAGCATGCCCTGGTACGTTTCCGCGAGGCGGTGCGGCGCGTTGCCGAGCCGCGCGGTGCCGGTGGTGCCCTTGAGTACGATGGCGCCGACGTCGCGGTTCGAGAAGCCTTCGATGCGGGTGTATTCCTCGCCGAAACCGACGCAACCCGACAGCAGCACGATCGGTGAGCTCAACTCCAGCCCACAGAACCTGGTCGCGAGCGACGCGGCCGCTGGTGCACCGGGTGGCGTGGCGGGTTTGGCAGGCGCGGCACTCATGGGCGCCAATTATCGCCTGAAATACCGCCGTGTTTGAGGTGATTCTGTACCAGCCGGAGATCCCGCCGAACACCGGCAACATCATCCGGCTGTGCGCCAACACCGGCTCGCGCCTGCATCTGATTGAACCGCTCGGCTTCAGCCTCGGGCAGCGCGAGCTGCGTCGCGCCGGGCTCGATTATGCCGACCTGGCCAGCGTGAACGTGCACCGGACCCTGGAATCCTGCCTGAGCGCACTCGCGGGCGCAGCGCTCTACGCCGTAGAAACCGGGGGCCGACGGCGCTATAGCGAGGCCGCTTTTCGGCGCGGCGACGCGCTGCTGTTTGGCCCCGAGACGCGCGGCCTCTCGCCCGAGGTGCTGGCCGCCGTCGCCGGCGACCACGTGCTTGGCATTCCCATGCGCAAAGGCAACCGGAGCCTGAACCTGTCGAACGCCGTGGCACTGGTGGTGTACGAGGCCTGGCGGCAGCTGGGCTTCGCCTGAGCGGGCGGCGCGCAGGCCAGCGCCAGCAGGCCCTAGTCGAACTCAGGCTTGATGGGCCGCATCATCAGTCCCTGCACCACCTGGTCGGCGCTCATGCCGTCATAGAGCACCGCGTGGATGCCGGCGCAGATCGGCATCGTGACGCGCTCGCGCGCGGCGACCTCGTGCAGCGCCCGCGCCGCCTTGTAGCCTTCGACCACCTGGCCGATCTCGCCGAGCGCGGCTTCGGTCCCCAGGCCGTTCGCCAGCAGCAGGCCGAAGCGGCGGTTGCGCGACTGATCGTCGGTGCAGGTGAGCACCAGGTCACCGAGCCCCGCGAGGCCCATGAAAGTCTCACGCTGCGCGCCGAGTGCGACCCCGAGCCGCGTCATCTCGACCAGGCCGCGAGTGATCAGGGCGATGCGCGAGTTGGCGCCGAAGCCGAGGCCGTCGGAAAGCCCTGCGCCGATGGCGAGCACGTTCTTGACCGCGCCGCCGACCTCGACGCCCATGATGTCCGTGGAAGTGTAGGCGCGGAACACCGGGCTGGAGAAATCATGCGCGAGCTGGGCGGCGTAGTCGGCGTCGCGCGAGGCTATGGTCATCGCGGTGGGCAATCCGGCGCCAACCTCGCGCGCGAACGTCGGTCCCGACAGCACCGCGGTCAGCCGCCCGGTTCCCAGCACTTCGTGCGCCACCTGGTCCGGGAGCCGCCCGCTGCTGATCTCGAAGCCCTTGGTGGCCCAGCACAGCCGCTGGCCGGAGGTGAGCTGGTCGCGGATCGAACTCAGCAGCTCACGGAACGCGTGGCTGGGCACGGCCACCAGCACATCGTCGGCGCCGCGGAGCGCGTGGCCGAGATCGGTCGCCACCTCGAGGCCCGCGGGGAAAGCTGCTTCCGGCAGATAGCGCTGGTTGCGGCGCGAACTGGCCATGGCGTCGCGCAGCACCGCGGCGCGCCCCCACAGCCGCACGGAATTGCCCGCGCGCGCGCACTGGATCGCCAGCGCCGTGCCCCACGAACCGGCGCCCAGCACCGCGATCTGCGAGGGCGGCGCGACCAGTGTCACCTCAGTTGGTCGCGGCGCTGGCCGGCTCGGGATTGTTGGCAGCGAACAGTGCCTCGAAGTTCACGGGCGGCAGGAGCAGCTGGGGGAAACCGCCCTGGCTCACGAGCTGCGAGACCACCGCACGCACATAGGGAAACAGCACTCCGGGGCAGATCACGCCCGCCGCACGCCGGAAGTCGCCCTCCGAGAGGTTCTGCATCAGGAACGCGCCGGCCTGCTTCACCTCGACCAGAAACGCGGTCTGCTCGCCGATCTTTGCCGACACCGTGACGGTGAGCACCACCTCGCGCAGATCCCCTTCGATGGTGTTGACCGCCGTGTTCAGGTCCAAGCCGATCTGCGGGTTCCAGTCAGGGGTCACACGCGGACCCTGGGGCGCCTCGAAAGAGCAGTCCTTGAGGTAGACGGCCTGCAAGGCGAGTTGCGCGCCGGCGCCCGCGCCCACTTCTGTGGCAGGCTGTGGTGATTCAATACTCATCGCTGGTCTTCCTTGGGTCTGGGTGAGTTGCAGTAAAAGCAGTGCGCCGCGGCGTCAGGCTCCGCTCAGCAGCGCGTCGAGCTGCACCGGCCTGTTCCAGCTCGGCCAGTTCATCGGAGCCGCCGATGTGCCGCTCGCCGATGAAGATCTGCGGCACCGTGCGGCGGCCACTGCGCCGGATCATCTCCTCGCGCAGCTCCGGCCGCCCCTCGATGCTGATTTCGGTGAATCCGGCGCCCTTGCGATGCAGCAGGGCCCGCGCCCGCTCGCAATAGCCGCACCAGGAGGTAGCGTACATTTCAATCGTGGGCGCAGCCATCGGCAGCACGGTGCGAGGCAAGGGGGCCAGGGCGCGCCAAGCTATTCGCGCGCGACCGGGAGCTGCTCGGCACGCCAGGCGCGCAGTCCACCGCGCAGGTTGACCACCTTGCTGAAGCCCTGCTGCGTCAGCTGCCGCATCGCGCCGCTGGCGCTGACGCCGCGCTCACAGTAGACGATGACCGGCTTGTCCTTGTAGCGCTTCAGGCCATCGGAACTTTCGGCGAGCTGCGCGGCAGGAAAACTACGCGCACCGCGGATGTGGCCGGCGGCGTAGTCCTCGGTGCTGCGTACGTCGAGCAGGGCCGCGCCCTGGTTCATCAGGCGCACGGCATCTTGCGGGCCGACGGCGCCGACGCCGCGGGCACGCTCGCGCAATTCGTATACCAGCACGGCGAGGGCGGCTGCCACCGCGAGCAATGCCAGGCCCTGGTGGCGGGTGGCGTATTCGAGCAGGCGCTGCATGGTCTGGCTTGGATCCTTGGTGCTTTGGACGGCATGGCCAACAGTTGGCCGCTCATTATAGCCCCGCTGCGTTAGACTTTTCCGCATGGCACCCGCCCGAGCGCTGATTTTCGTGGCCGTATGGCTGGCCCTGGCGGGCCTCCCTGCGCCATCCGGACTGGCCGCCACGGCCACCGCGGGCCAGACGCAGGCGCAGCTACGGGCGCTGAAGGAGCGCATCGAGCGCGTCAGCCGCGACGTAAGCCGCGACGTCCTCGAGCGCGACCGGCTGGCGCGGAACCTCCGCGGCGCCGAACTGGCCGTGTCGCACAGCCGCTCAGACCTCGAATCGGTAACCACGCAGGAGCTGGCCCACAATGAGCAGCGCGCCGCGCTGGCGGCGGAGCGCGCGCGGGTCAGCGCGGCGCTGGCCGGTGAGCGCGCCAGCCTCGCCTCCCAGCTGCGGATGGCCTACCGGATCGGCCAGCACGAGCCGCTGCAGCTGCTGCTCAATCAGAGCGATCCAGCCGCTGCGTCCCGCCTGTACACCTGGTACAGCTACTTCGGACGCGCCCGCGCCGCGCAGATCAGCGGAATTGCGCGTCAGGTAGAGCAGATCGATACGCTCGACAGCGCGCTCGCCACCCAGGAGCAGGCCCTCGCACAGCTCCGCGTCACGCGCCAGCAACGGTTGGCGCAGCTCGAGGGCGCTCTCGCTCAGCGGCAAAGCGCGCTGAGCAATCTGCAGATCGAGGCGCGATCCCGGGCGGGAAGCCTGGCGCGGCTCCGTGCCCAGCAGGGGGACCTGGAACGGCTCCTGCGCGAGCTGGCACGCGCCGCGCCGCCGCGCGCGAGTGCCGACGATGGGAGTGACTTTGGCCGCCTGCGCGGCCGGCTCGACTGGCCGGTCACCGGGAAAATCGTCGCCAGCTACGGCGACACGCGCGCCAGCGGTGTCGACTGGGATGGCATGGTGCTGGCGACCGCGCACGCCGCGCCAGTGCGGGCCGTCGCCGCTGGCCGCGTGATCTATGCCGACTGGCTCCCGGGCCTCGGGCTGCTGGCCATCGTTGATCATGGCGCCGGATACCTCAGTCTCTACGGCTATAACGATCAGCTGCGCAAGTCGGCGGGCGAAGCCGTGGGCGCCGGTGAAGTCATCGCCGCGGCCGGCGACACCGGCGGCCGTCCCGGGCCCCAGCTTTATTTCGAGATCCGCCGCGCCGGCAAGCCGATCGATCCGCGTCCCTGGTTCCACGAACGCCGGCCCTAGGCCAGGGCATCCTCTGAGACGTGCATCACAGTTTCCATGTCGTGCGCAGGCGACGAATGAGCGCCTCAGTTAACTAAACCGCGAACCCGTTCAAGGCCCGCTGGCGTGGTTTCCCGGATGCTTGCCGATGGCAGTACCGCATGATCCCCGAAATCACCACATCAAACAGTAAGCAGGGCGGGTCCGAATTCGAGACCTACACACAGCTGCTCCGTGCGCTGCTGCCGCGCATGACGGGCGTGTCGATCTTCGATGCGCGGAGCGAAGTCATCTGGTCGAGCGACATGGCGATGGACCCCGCGCTGGCGCGCCTGGTGGGTGAATCGATGCGCGCGGCCAACCAGGAGCCTGGCGTGCCCGGCGTGTGGATTACGGATGGCGAACCCATATATATATTCTGGCTGTGGCGCCCGGATGCGAGCGAGCCACCGGCGCCGTTCGCGGCGGTGCTGGTGCGCTGCAAGGCCGGACACCAGACCGAGCAGCGCACCCTGGCTTTCGTTTATTCGCTGGTGCGGCCGGCGCTGGAAATCCTGACGCGCGAGCTGGTGAATCGCGAGCAGATCTTGACGCTCAGCGGCTCGCTCGCCGAGCAGGACCAGGATCTCGACATGCTGCTGTCGGTGAGCGGTGGCGATGCCACCGGCGATGACGCCGGCGGCGACGAACTCAAGGCCGTGCTGCGTGCGGCCGTCGAACACATCCAGGGAGGCCTGGCGGCGATCATCGTCCCGGAAAAAGGCCTGGTACTGGTGCGGCAGGAACCGCAGCACGCGATCGAGGCGAGCCTGGTGGCGCGTGCCCACCGCCACCTGATGTCAACCGCGCAGCTGCGCAGCGAAGCGGTGATCGTCAATCGCATCCAGCTGCAGGGGAGCGGTGTGGACAAAGCCTACCGGCTGCTGTCCTGCGCGATCATGCGTTCGGATGGGCGTGCGATCGGCGTGCTGGCCCTGTTCCGGCCGCTGTCGATGAACGAATTCACGCCGCGCCAGGCGCGCCTGGCCGAACTGCTGGCGCGCCGCGTCAGCGCGGTGATCGCAGCCAGTTACGACGCCCTGACCGGGCTGCTCAACCGGCCTGCGTTTGAGCAGCGCGTGCAAAGTACGCTGCGGCAGCAGGCCAGCGTGCAGCGCTGGTGGAGCGCGCTCGCGGTCGACACGAACCGCATGCATGTCATCAACGACAGCTACGGCATGCATGTTGGCGACAAGGTGATCTCGCAGCTGGGCGACCTGGTGCGCAAGCGCCTGCCGCCCGGCGCCATCGCGGCGCGCATTTCCGGCGACCGCTTTGCGGTGCTGCTCCCGGTCGGGCTCGACGACGCGGCGGTGTTCGCCGAGTCGCTCCGCCAGGGTGCCGAACAGCTCGGCTCTACCATCGGCGACGGCACCATGGTGGTCTCGGTCAGTATCGGGGTTGCCGCGGTCGAGCCGCGGGCGCAGGAATTCACGCATGCCTTCGCCGCCTCCGAGACGGCCTGCAAGGCCGCCAACGATCGGGGCCGCAACCGCGTCGAGGTATTCCAGGAGGCCGACGAGAGCATCATCCGCCGCTTCACCGACATCAATGTCATCACCGACCTGCGCTCGGCGATCAGCGGCGGCCGGCTGCGCCTGAATGCGCAGCTGCTGCTGCCACTCGGCACCACGCACCACCAGCCGCATTTCGAACTGCTGTTGCGCATGCGCGCCCTCGACGGGCAGACGATGGGTCCCGATCATTTCATGTCAGCCGCACACCGCTACCAGCTCATGCCAGACATCGACCGCTGGGTGGTCGGCGAGGCACTGCGCCTGCTGAAACCCCACAGTGATCTGCTGGCCTCGAGCCCGGTCGTGTTCACCATCAACTGCTCCGGCCAGTCGCTCAAGGACGGGGCGTTCACCGAATTCCTCACCGAGCAGATCGCCGCCAGCGGTCTCAATCCGGAGGCGCTGTGCTTCGAGCTCACCGAGAGCGCCGCCATCGGCAATCTCGAGCACGCCGAAACGCTGATGCGCCGGCTCCGCAAGCTCGGTTGCGGCATCGCGCTCGATGACTTCGGCACGGGCCTGAGTTCGCTCGCCTACCTGCGCTCGCTCCCGATCTCGATGCTGAAGATCGACGGCAGTTTCGTGCGTGACGTGCTCAAGGACCCGAAGGCCGAGTCGACCATCCAGGCGATCGCGCAGCTGGCGCGCGCCATGTCACTGATCACCGTGGCCGAGTACGTCGAGACCGACGAGATCCGCCACCGCATCGCCCAGCTCGGCGTCGACTACGCGCAGGGCTTTGCCATCGGCCGGCCGGTGCCGATCAGCGACGTGCTCGAGCAGCTTCCGCTGTACGCGGCGGTGGCCAACGGCACGGTCGAAAACATCGTACTCAGCGAGGCACTACCGTCCGCACAGGCCGTGTAGTATTCGCAGCGCATGAACCTGGCGCGAGACAGGACGGGTTGGCGTCTGTGGCTGGCCATGGGGACCGGTGTGCTGCTCGGTTTCGTGCTGGCGTTCGCCGGCGGCGCGCTGGCTGAGCACCCGCCGTCCCCGGCCGCAATTTCCCCGCGCGCGCCCCGCAGCAGCGATGAGCAAGCCCTGCCCCGGCAGGATGCCCGGCTGCTCGCGGAAGTGCTGCAGCGGGTGCGCGAGAGCTATGTCGATCCGGTCGATGAACATCTGCTGCTGCGCCAGGCTGCACAGGGCCTGGTCGCATCGCTCGATGAACACTCCGCGCTGCTCGAGCCCGAGGACTATGCGCGGCTGCAGCTCGCGACCAGCGGCTCCTACATGGGCATCGGGGTCGAAGTCGAGGGTGTGGCCGGAGGCCTGCGCGTCGTGCGCTGCCTCGCTGGATCACCCGCGCGGCGCGCCGGTCTGCGGGTCGCTGACCTGATCGTGCGCATCGACGGCCTTGGCGTCAGTGCCGTGAATATCGACGCGGCCGCCGCGCAGCTGCGTGGCCTGCCAGGGAGCGAGGTGCGGCTGGCAGTGCGGCGCGCGGCTGCAGGCGCTCCATTGCAGTTTCGGTTGCTGCGTTCGCAGCTCGAGCTGCCGAGCATCGCCGCACAGAGCGTCGCCCCGGGCTTCGGGTACCTGCGCATCAGCGAATTCACCGACGCCACGGCGAACGAAGTCGCCGCCGCCGTGGGCCGACTGCGGGTGTCAGCCGGCGGGCAGTTGCGCGGCCTGATTCTCGACCTGCGCGACAATCCCGGCGGCGTGCTGGAGGCCGCGAGCGCGGTGGCCGATGACTTTCTCGAGCAGGGCACCATCGTCAGCGCGGACGGCAGGCTGCGTGCAGCACGCTTCCGCATCGCGCCACGCCGGGCGATCTGCTCGACGGCGCGCCGATCGCGGTGCTGGTCAACGGCGGTTCGGCCTCGGCCGCGGAAATACTCGCCGCCGCGCTGCGGCAGAACGGCCGCGCGATGCTGATCGGCACGCGCACCTATGGCAAGGGTACGGTGCAGACCATCATGCCGCTGTCAGACGGGCGCGCGCTGAAGCTCACGACCTCGCGCTATTACACTCCGGCGGGCGACTCGATCAACGGCATCGGCATCCTGCCCGATCGGGTGCTGGGGAACGCCGGCGCAACCCCGGCGGCGCCCGACTCCATGGATCGCAAGTCGACGCTTGCGCGGCGCGATGCACCGGTCGCGGTGGCGCTGGCCGCATTGCGCGGCGGGACGCCGGTCCGCCCGTTCCAGAATTACTAGCACACCAGCCGATGTCCACGCTGCAGTTTCTCGGCGACCTGGTGCTGCACCTCGACCGTCACCTGGTCGAGCTGCTGGCGCGCTACGACGTGTGGATCTACGCGCTGCTGTTCGCGGTCATCTTCTGCGAGACCGGCCTCGTGGTCACGCCCTTCCTGCCCGGGGATTCGTTGCTGTTCGGCACCGGTGCGCTCGCGGCGGTCGACACCAGCGGCACGCTGCGCCTGCCCTGGCTGCTGCCGCTGCTCGCCGCCGCCGCCATCGCCGGCAACAGCCTCAACTACTGGATCGGCTGGCACATCGGCCGGCGCGCCTTCGATGGCCGCAGCCGCCTGTTCCGGCTCGAGCACCTGCGGCGCGCCGAGGATTTCTTCCTGCGCCACGGTGGCCTGGCGATCGCGCTGTCGCGCTTCATGCCGATCGTGCGCACCTTCACGCCCTTTGTCGCCGGCGTCGGCCGCATGCCGCCCGCGCGCTACCAGCTGTACAACATCCTGGGCGGCACCGCCTGGGTCAGCGCCGTTCTTGTGCGGCGGATTCCTGTTTGGCAATCTGCCGCTGGTGAACAACAATTTCGGCCTGGTCACGCTGCTGATCATCATGGTTTCGCTCGCACCGCTCCTGTGGGTGCTGTGGCGGGAACGCGGCGCCGGCGCGGTCGCTAAGGGGAGCCCGCATGGCTGAGCGCACGCGCGGCTACGCGCATCGCATCGACGTGCGGGCACCGGTCGAGCTGGTGTGGCGCGGACTGGTCGATCCGGAACTGCTGTCGCTGTGGTATGGGCCGGGTGCGCGCGTCAGTCCGAAGGCCGGCGGCAGCTACTTCGTGCGCGCCGACCGGGACCTCGAGCGAGAGGCGCACATCGACGTGTTCGAACCCTCGCGCCGCCTGCGTCTGATCTACATGCCGCCGCGCGACCTGCCGGCGAACGAGGCGGTGAGTGGTCGACGATTTCATTCTCGACGCCGAGGCGGGCATTGCGGTGCTGCGGCTGCTGGGCTCCGGTTTTCCGATGGACGAGGACTGGGATCCCTACTACCAGCGGCTGCGCAGCGGCTGGGCACAGGCGCTGGCGCGGCTGAAGATCGCGGTCGAGAGACAGGCCAAGGCAAAGGCGAAGAGCGCGTGAGTCGCTTCATCCTGCGGGCCGCGGTGGCGGCGCTGGGGCTGTGGCTCGCGAGCCGCTGGGTCGATGGGTTCCGTTTCGCCGACCAGAACACACTGATCATCGCGGCGGTGCTGCTCGGCGTGGTCAACGCGCTGGTGCGTCCGCTGGTGCTGTTGCTGACGCTCCCGCTGACGCTCGCGAGTCTCGGGCTGTTCGTGTTCGTGATCAACGCGTCCATGCTCGCGCTGGTGGCGCGGCTCCTGCCCGGCTTCACGCTCAGCGGCTTCCGTGCGGCGTTGCTCGGCGCAATCGTGGTGGGCCTGGCCGGCTGGGTCGGCTCCTGGTTCATCGGCCCGCGCCCGCGGGTAAAAATCGTGATCCAGCGCGCTCCGCCGGCTGCTCCGCCGGATGCCCGGTAGTCAGGCCTCAGCTGCGCAGCCGCGCCGCCCAGCGATACATGGCGTAGACCGTGAGCGCAAAGACGCCGCCGCCGATCCACACCGCGGCATTGCCGGCGAACTCATCGCCCACCAGCGCCAGCGGAAAGTCCCGGCCCGAGAACGCCACGAAGGCCGCGATCACCACGCCTACCAGTCCTTCGCCGACGATCATGCCCGAGGCCAGCAGCACGCCGAGCTGCTTGGTGGCCTCGAAGCGCGGCCCGCGCGCGGCGCGGCGATCAAAGTACCAGCCGGCCACCGCACCGACCACCACCATCAGCGTGCTCTGCGTCGGCAGGTAGATGCCGAGCCCGACCGCGAGCGGCGAGAGATGCACGGACTTGGTGAGGCGGCGCAGGGTCTCGTCGGCGGCGATGACCAGTACGCCGACCAGCATGCCGATGCGGATCAGGCTCCAGTCGACGTTGTTCTGGATTACGCCCTGCGCCAGCGCCGAAATGAGCCCGGCCTGCGGCGCTGGCAGCGGGTGCTCGCGCGCGGAGTCCGGGTGCGCCGGCAAACCCGTAGGCGTGATTGAGCAGGTCGAGGATCGGCGGAATGATCGCGGCGCCGGCGATCACGCCGATCACCAGCGCGACCTGCTGCTTCCATGGCGTGGCGTCCACCAGCTGGCCGGTCTTCAGGTCCTGCAGGTTGTTGTTGGCGATGGTCGCGACCGCGAACACCACCGCGGTGACGAACAGCGCATAGGCCACCAGCGAAGTCTGGCCACTGGCGGGAATGCCGGTGCGCACCCCGAACACCAGCAGCAGCGCGGCGCCGATCACCACCAGGATGCCGATGCCCGACAGCGGGCTGTTCGATGAGCCGATGAGTCCGGCCATGTAGCCGCAGACCGCGGACACGAAGAAGCTCATCACCGCGATGTACACCAGGCCGCCGGCCACCAGCAACAGCATGTGCTCGCCGAGCCCGCTGCTGGTGCTGAAGTCGGCGAGCAACCAGCCGATCGGCGCCATGCACACGAGCGAGATCAGCGCCACCCAACCAATCGGAATATCCTGTTCCGTGCGCGGCAGCAGCGCTGCGTTCCCGGCCGCGCGCGCGCGCGAGGCGGCCATGGCGGAAGCCAATCCTGCAGCCACCGGCTTGATGAGTTTCGAAAGTGTCCACACTGCCGCAACGCCGATGGTGCCGGCGCCGACGAAGCGCACCTGGTGACTCCAGCTCGATTGCGCCAGGTGCGCGATCGAGTCCGTGCTGGCCGCCAGCGCCGAAAAATGCGGCACGCCCCAGGCCCAGCCGATCAGTGCGCCGACGCCCATTGCGATGCCGACCCACAGGCCGACCAGGTGCCCGACCGCCAGCAGCGCAAACGAGAGGAAGAAATCGAAGCCGGTTACGCCACGCTCGCCAACACGAAAATAACGCACCACGTCGCTGGCGAATACCCGCGTCGCCACGATTACCGCAAAGGTCGCGGAAACCACCGAGCCCCAAATCACTGCCCGGAGGCCGTCGTGGCTTTCTTCAACCGCAGCCGCATCCGCGTGTGCGCCGCCGCCGACCTTGAGCACCTCGGCGCAGGCCACGCCTTCCGGGTAGGGCAGGTCGGACTGCGTCACCAGCGCGCGCCGCAGCGGGATCGAATACATCACGCCCAGGATCCCGCCCAGTGCGCAGATTGCGGTAGACACCCAGTAGGGGAACCCGCTCCACCAGCCGATCATGACCAGCCCCGGCAGCACGAAGATGATCGAGGAGAGCGTGCCGGCCGCCGAAGCAACGGTCTGCACGATATTGTTTTCCTGGACGGTCATGCCCTTGAAGCCGCGCAGCACCGCCATGGAGATAACGGCCGCCGGGATCGAAGTGGCGAAGGTGAGGCCGGCCTTGAGGCCGAAGTACACGTTGGCCGCGGTGAACAGGACTGTGATCAGCACACCGAGGATCAGCCCGCGCAGGGTGAGTTCAGCGCGCACCACGGGCGGCGTCGCAGCGGAGCTGGGCATCATTCTTCCCCTTCTGGTTTCTGGACTTTGCTTCGGCTGCGCGTCATCAGGCGCGCCATCAGGATGCCGCCCTCGTACAGCAGGTACATGGGCACCGCCATCACGGTCTGCGAGACGGCATCGGGCGGGGTGAGGATCGCGGCGATGATGAACACCGCGATCAGCACGTAGCCGCGGATGCGGGTCAGCTTCTCGAGCGGCACCAGCCCCATCATCACCAGCAGCACCACCGCCACCGGCACTTCGAAGGCGATGCCGAAGGAGAACATCAGCATCAGCACGAATTCCATGTACATGGAGATATCGGCCATCATCTGCACGCCGTGCGGCGTGGTGTTGACGAAGAAATTGAAGATCAGCGGAAACACCAGCGAAATAAGCGAAGGCCACGCCGACGTAGAACAGGATCACCGCCGAGAACAGCAGCGGCATCGCGAAATTCTTTTCGTGCCGGTAGAGACCGGGGGCGATGAAGGCCCACAGCTCATAGAGGACGTAGGGCATCGCCAGCACCAGCGCGGCGACGAAGGCGAGCTTGAGCGGCGTGGTGAACGGCGCGGTAATGCTGGTCGAGATCAGCATGCTGTGCTCGGGTAGCTGCTGCAGCAGCGGGTGCGAGAGCCATTCGAACAGCTGGTTCGAATAGAAGGCGCAGGGTATGAACACGAGCATCACGGCAATGAAGGCACGCATCAAGCGCGTGCGCAGCTCGAGCAGGTGCGAGATCAGCGTGCCCTCGAGCAGCGGTTCACCCTGGCCGGTCATGCGTGCCGTGCTGCGTGGTGGTATCCGCGGCGGCGGCAGGCGGCGCCGGCGACGGTGGCGGCGGCGGGGTCTGCAGGTTGACCTTGAGCCCGTCGGCCTCGCTCTCGAGCTGATCGCGGAACTGCCGGGCCATGGCGCGCGCGCGCCCGGCCCAGCGGCCGATGGTGCGCGCCACCTGCGGGAGCTTGTCGGGGCCCAGCACCACCAGCGCCAGGCCGAAGATCAGCAGGACCTCAGAGAAGCCGATGTCGAACATCGCGAGCGTTGGCGCCTGCAGCGACTACGCGCGGCGATCGTCCTGGCCCGGCGGATTCTTGCCGGCGCTGGTCTCGGGAAATTCGGCATCCTTGCCGGTGGCCGGCAGCTGCTTCTGGGCGAGCTGCTCTTCCTGCTCGCCCTCATTCATCGATTTCTTGAAGCCGCGGACGGCGGCACCCAGGTCGGAGCCGATGGTGCGCAGTTTCTTGGTGCCGAAGACCAGCAGCACGACCACCAGGATGATCAGCAGGTGGCGGGGTGAAAACAGATCCATAGCGTCCTCCGGGACCGGGCCCTTATGTGTCTGACCCGCAATGATAGGCGAACTTCGTGCCGGCCGTGATCGCAGTCTGGGACTCTGCCGCATCGTCACGCTGCTGGGCCCGATTCCAGCCAGAAAGTCACCGGACCGTCGTTGGTCAGGGACACTTCCATGTGGGCGCCGAACTCGCCGGCGGCCACCTCGGGATGCGCCACCCGGGCCGCCGCCAGCAGCTGCGCGAACAGCTCGCGCGCCCGCTTCGGCTCAGCCGCGGGCGAGAATCCCGGGCGATTTCCCGAGGACGTATCGGCGGCCAGGGTGAACTGGGGCACGAGCAGCAGTCCGCCGCCGGTGTCGCGGAGCGAGCGGTTCATGCGCCCGGCGCCGTCGGCGAACACGCGGTAGTCGAGCAGCCGCTCGAGGAGCCGCGTGCGCCTGGGCCGGGCCGTCGGCGCGCTCGACGCCGATCAGGGCGAGGAGCCCGGCGCCGATCGCGCCGCAGACGCTGGCCCTCGATCGTGACGCGGGCCGTCGTCACGCGTTGGATGAGGGCGATCATGCAGTGGCAAATCCGCTGGTGAATCCGTACACTTTGCCGCCATTTTACGGCGCCGCGCGCCGGCCTTGTTGCGGAGTCCGATTATGCCTTCGATGTCGAATCACTGGGTCAGGCCGTCGCGGTCACGCTGGCGCTGGCGCTGGCCGGTACGGTGCAGGCAGCCGGCGACGCGCAGCGCGGCAAGCAGATCGGCTACACCTGCCTCGGCTGTCATGGCATCGAGAACTACAAGAACGTCTACCCGACCTACAGCGTGCCCAAGCTCGTCGGCC
This sequence comes from uncultured Gammaproteobacteria bacterium, assembly GCA_963811485.1. Classification (GTDB taxonomy): domain Bacteria; phylum Pseudomonadota; class Gammaproteobacteria; order Steroidobacterales; family Steroidobacteraceae; genus FEN-1191. The sequence goes on along the minus strand of CAWERO010000002.1, from coordinate 347,955 downwards.
AGCACCCCGAGTACATCGTCGCGGCGCTGAAGAGCTACCGCGGCAAGCAGCGCTCGCACGGCACCATGTACGCCCAGGCCAGCTCGCTCAGCGACCAGGACATGGAAGACGTCGCCGCCTACCTGGCCGGCGCCGTGCTGCCGGCCGGCGCGCCCGCGACCGGCGCACGCGCCGGCAAAGGTGACCGAGCTGTGCTCGGCCTGCCACGGCGCCAACGGCGTCGGCATCACCGGCGACTATCCGACGCTGGCCGGCCAGCACGCCGACTACATCGCGCGCGCGCTGGTCGAATACCAGAAGGGCGATCGCAAGAATCCGATCATGGGCCCTTTCGCCGGCCAGCTCTCGGCGGCCGATGTAAAGGCGATCGCCGATTACTACGGTGCGCAGCGTCCCGGCGCTGCAGACCGTACTGCGGCCGCAGCTGGCTGTGAGCGACCGGCGCGGCGCGCCGCGCCGGCTAGCCGCCGAGTTTCGCAGCGCAGGAACTGCGCGATCACGCGTTGCGCGGTCGCCTGGCCAGCCTCTCCGCTCAGTGCGTCCGCCGAGTTCGCGCGGCGCCACGAACCAGCTCTCCACTCCCGCCGTGCGCAGCCGCCACAGCAGCTGCTCGGCCGAGCCGGCATCCAGCGCGCGGCGTCTGCAGGCCGCGCACCAGCAGCACCGGTGAGCGGAGCGGCGCGAGCTGCGCGCTGGTGGCCGGGCCGTCGATGTCCACCGCGCCGCGCAGCCGCTCGCCGTACAGTCCCAGCGCCGTCAGCGCGAGCGTGCCGCCGCTCCCGCGGCCCTGCACGCGCCACGCGCTCGCGGCGCAGGTCCGGCTGCGCGCCGAGCCAGGCGAGCAGCGCGCCCATGTCGAGCGCGCCCGCATCGCCGGCGCGCAGACCGGGCAGCACCACCGCCGACCCCCAGCTCGTTGACGCAGTACTGCACGAAGGGATCGAGCTGCGGCGCGCGCCTGCGCGCCGCTATCGCCGAGCATGACGAACACCGGCCAGGGGCCGGCGGTGCGCGGCCGGTACAGCAGCGCGGTCAGCATGCGGCGACTGCCCGCCGTCGACGCGATCCCAGGTCGGGAAGCGCACGGTCTGCGGCGCGACCAGCTGCGCGGCGCTGAACTCGCCCAGCTGGCTCGACAGTCCAGCGTGTGCTGCTGCGCGGAGGCGAGCTCGTGGACGTACACATCGCGCGGCGCGGCGCTCGAGGCGAGTTCGATCGCGAGGCGCGCGCCGGCGCGATCGAAGCGCAGCGCGTCCACCACGCCGGGCGGCAGCGTACGACAGCGTCGTGAGCTGCGCGCTCGCGCCGATCGAGCAGCGCCACGCGGCTGTAGCCGAATTCATTCCAGCTCAGCGCCACGCGTGCGGTTGTTGGCGCTGACGTCGAAATGCTCGACCTCCAGGTCGGGCGCCACGCACGTCGCTGCGTTGCCGGCGTAGAAATCGACGTAGCGCAGCTGCGCATGATCGCTGTCGCGATCGCTGGTGAAATAGACGCCGCGCCCGTCGCTGGTGAGGCGCGCCTCGCCGATGTGGCCGTAGCCCGGCGAGCGCTCGCCGGGCGCATCGATGCGGCGCAGCGCGCCGCTAGTCAGAGTCCACCAGCAGCAGCTCATCGCCGGCGTCGGAGACCGTGTGCCGCACCAGCAGCGAGCGGTCGGCGCTGGTCCATGCCAGCACCTGCCAGGCATTGGCGCCGCCGGCTGCGCCGCCAGCCGCGAGCCGCGGCGCGGATGCCCGTCGGTGTCGAGCACGTACAGATCGGAGTCCTGCCCATCGCGCAGCGTGGCGCTGAAGGCGAGCTGCCGGCCATCGTGCGCCCAGGCCGGCGCGCCCGCGATGCGCGCTCGCGGCGCAGCAGCTGCGCGCGTCTCGCCGTCGGCGAGCGCTGGCCAGATACAGCGCCGCACCGCCTGGCCCGGTTCGTCGCCGAGATAGGCCACCGCTGTCGCTGCTGAAAGGCTGTGTCGCAGTCGCGCGCGCAGCGCGCCGCCCGGCGCGCCGAACGGTTCGCCGCGACGGCGCCGCGCCGGCGCAGCCGCAGCAGCTGGTCGCGCCCCTCGCGCGCGCACCGCCACCAGCAGCGTACCGTCGCTCAGCCAGTCGAGCAGCCGCGCCTCGCTCCCGCCGCGGTAGCGCGCAGTCCCGCGCCGATCTGCGGCGCTGATCGCCGGCACGCCGTCCTGCACGACGCCGTCCTGCACGCATGCGCGCAGCCTAGGCCGGCGCGAGCGCGCGAGTAGCGTCCAGAGGCACAGCCCGGGCAGCAGCGCGCCCGCGTCGTTCCGGTCGGCGCATCTTTGGTATCGTTCCGCAAGGGGAATCGCGGGTATTGTGCCCGCCGCAACGATTTAAGGCAACCCATGCAGGCGACAGCCGATGCTGGAGCTGCGTCGCGCACGCGCGCAAGCTCGGCGTGGCGCTCGACGCCGAGATGGCCACGCAACTGTCTGCGGCTGCTCGAGGAGCTCGTGCAGTGGAATCGCGCCTACAACCTCACCGGCATCGCCAGCCGCGAAGCGATGGTGTGCTGCGCATCTGCTCGACAGCCTCGCCGGGAGCAGTGACCTGGCCGGAGCGTGCATTGCGGACCTGGGAACCGGCGCAGGGTTCCCGGGACTGCCGCTCGCGATCGTGCATCCGGAGCGGCAATTCACGCTGATCGATTCCACCGGCGAAGAAAATGCGCTTCGTCGATCACGCCGTGCGCGTGCTGGGCCTTCGCAACGTGCAGACCGTTGCACGGGCCGTGCCGAGGACCATGCGGCCGAAGCAGGCCATTCGACACCGTGCTCGCACGCGCCGTGGCGACGCTGGCTGAACTGGCGGCACTGGCGCGCCCGCTGAGCCGGTCCCGGCACGCTGCTGCTGGCCTACAAGGGACAGCATCCCGAGACGGAGATCGCCGCTGTCCCGCCCGACTGGGAGCTGCTCGGCGTGCGCACAGTGCAGGTGTCCGGACCTCGAGGCCGAACGGTGCCTGGTGACTTTGGTGGCACGAGCGGCGGGCGCCGCGCCGCCGCCGCGACGGCCAGCGTGAAGTGCAACAATCCCCGCCCGCTGCCCCGCCTGCCCTACACTAATGCCCTATGAAACGCGTCATCGCGGTGGCCAACCAGAAAGGTGGCGTCGGCAAGACCACCACCGCGGTGAATCTCGCCGCTTCGCTCGCGGCCACGCGCCGCCAGGTGCTGCTGATCGACCTGGATCCGCAGGGCAACGCCACCACCGGGTGCGGCGTCGACAAGTCGCAGCTCGCGCGCGGCACGCTCGAGGTGCTGCTGGGCGAATGCACCGCGGCCGAGGCCATCGTGCCGCTCGAAGGCGTCGGCATGTCGCTGCTGCCGGCCAACCAGGACCTGACCGCGGCCGAGGTGCGGCTGCTGGCGGTCGCAAGTGGCCGCGAGCTGCGCTTGCGCGAGGCGCTGACATCGGTGCGCCGCGCCTACGACGTGGTGCTGATCGATTGTCCGCCCTCGCTCAATATCCTTGACGGTCAACGCGCTGATCGCCGCCGACAGCGTGCTGATTCCGATGCAATGCGAGTACTACGCGCTCGAGGGCCTCTCGGCGCTGGTTGCCACGATCGAGCAGATCCGCGGCGAGGCCAACCCGCAGCTCGAGATCGAAGGGATCCTGCGCACCATGTACGACCCGCGCAATAACCTTGCCACCGCGGTGGGCGGGCAGCTGATCGAGCATTTTGCCGACAAGGTGTTCCGCACCGTCGTACCGCGCAATGTGCGGCTCGCCGAGGCGCCCTCGTTCGGCCTGCCTGCGCTGCTGCACGACAAGGATTCGCGCGGCGCGCTCGCCTACCTCGCGCTGGCCGGCGAAATGCTGCGCCGTGACGACGTCCTGCAGCCGGCGGCGGCCTCGTGAGCCAGAAGAAACCGACACTGGGGCGCGGACTCGCGGACCTCCTGGGCCAGGCACGTCAGGCACCGCCCGTCGCTGCCGGTACCGATGCAGGTGCGGGCATCAGCGCTGCGGCACTGCGCGGCGACCAGCTGGTACGGCTCCCGGTCGAGCTCCTGCAGCGAGGCCGCTACCAGCCACGGGCCGATCTGCGCAATGACACCCTGGGAGAACTGGCGGAGTCGATCCGCAGGCAGGGCGTGATCCAGCCCATTCTGGTGCGGCCGGTCGGAGCGGGCGCCAGCCCAGGCGGAAGCCCCGGCGAGCAGCGCTACGAAATCATCGCGGGCGAACGCCGCTGGCGCGCCGCCCAGCTGGCCGGCCTGACCGAAGTCCCCGCGATCATCCGGCTGGTGCCCGACGAAGCCGCCGTGGCGATGGCGCTGATCGAAAACATCCAGCGCGAGGACCTCAACCCGCTGGAGGAAGCCCGGGCTTTCGAACGCCTAATCTCCGAATTCAGCCTTACGCATCAACAGGTTGCAGAGGCCGTAGGACGCTCACGGGCGGCTGTAACCAACCTCTTGCGTCTCATGGAACTGGCAAGCGCCGTGGGCGAGATGGTCGAGCGGCGTGAACTTGACATGGGCCATGCGCGGGCGCTACTTGGACTCGAAAATCATCGAAAACAGACCGAACTAGCGCTATTGGTTGTGAAAAAGGGCCTATCTGTACGAGAAACTGAAGCCCTGGTGCGCCGAATGAGTCAGCCGGGCGGCAAGGGGAGCGCGCAGATCGGCAGCGGCGCCGCCCTGACGGGGCGCGACCCGAACGTGGAGCGGTTGGAAAGCGAACTGATGGACAAGCTCGGCGCCCAGGTCCAGATCCAGCACAGCGCCAAGGGCGGCGGCAAACTGGTCGTCGAGCTACAACAGTCTTGACGAACTCGACGGCATCCTCTCGCACATCCAGTAGGCCCGCGCAGGTGCTGCTTGGCGCTCGCCTGCTAGGTGTTTACAGCGTTGAAGCGCCGTGGTGTCCTCCCTATAATGCGCCGCCTTCGCGATGGACCTTGAGCCCGGCGCCGCTGCTGGATAATCCGCTGAAGAATTACGATTTTGCGCTCGCCCGCCGCCAGGCGCTGATGCTGGTGGCCGGCCAGGTGGCGATCGCGGGAGTGGTCGCACTGGTTTGCGCCGCGTCAATCAGTCTCGCGGCAGGTTGGGCTGCGGCGCTCGGCGGCGGCATCGGCGCCGTGGCGAGCCTGGCGCAGGTGGCGAGCGGTTTCCGGCGCGGCGCGGCGGGCGACGCCCCGGCGATCGCGCGCGGCTTCTACCGCGGCGAAGCGCTGAAGATCGCGCGTGACGGTGATGCTGTTCGTCGCTGGCGCTGCGCGGCTGGGCACTTTGCGCCGGGCCCGCTGCTGGCGGGATACGTGGCGACCTTTGTCGCCTACTGGGTGGCGCTGGCGCGCTACGCGCGCGCGCCGGATTGAGCGGTCTGGTTGGGTCTGTCAGGGATAGGTAAACGGAAAAGATGGCTGCGGAAGCTGCACAGGGACCGGCAACGGTCACTGAATACATCCAGCATCACCTGACGAACTGGTCCTGGCAGTTCGGTCAGAATTCCTTCTGGACGTTCAATCTCGACAGCCTGTTCTGGTCGGCGCTGATGGGCGTGGTGTTCCTGGGCAGTTTCGCGATGGCGGTGCGCACTGTCGAAGCGTTACATCGACCAGCCGCCCACCGGCTTCCACAAGTACGCCGAAGGCGTGGTCACCATGGTCGACAACAACGTCAAGGACAGCATGCACGTGTCCAGCCCGCTGATCGCGCCGCTGGCAATCACGATTTTCTGCCTGGTGCTGTTCATGAACGCCATCGACCTGTTTCCGGTCGACTTCTGGTCGACCGTGATCGCCGAGCGCGGTCTTCGGTCTCGAGCATTTCAAGTCGGTGGCCACCACCGACCCGAACATCACCTTCGGCATGGCGATCACCGTGTTCCTGCTGGTGCAGTACTTCAGCTTCAAGATGAAGGGCGTGGGCGGCTACGCCAAGGAATTCCTGTTCCACCCCTTCAACCACTGGGCGCTGCATCCCCTTCAACATCCTGCTCAATCTGGTCGAGCAGATCGCGCGGCCCGTGTCGCTCGCGCTGCGACTGTTCGGCAACATGTACGCCGGCGAACTGGTGATGATCCTGATCGGCCTGTTCGCGCTGACCAAGGGCTGGCCGACCAGCATCGGCGCCGCATCGTTGTGTGGTTCGTGCAGTTCATCCTGGGCACGTCCTGTGGGGCGCGTTCCACGTCATCATCGTGCTGCTGCAAGCGTTCATCTTCATGATGCTGACCATCGTGTATCTGTCGATGGCGCATCAACACGACGAGCATTGAGTTTTGGTTTTGGAATTTCGATCGTTTAAGGAGTTGACATGGGTAACGTAGCGAGTTTGGCGCAAGTCCAGGGCATGACGGCGGTCGCGGTGGCGATCCTGATCGGCATGGGCGCGTTGGGTACGGCGATCGGCTTCGGCCTGCTGGGCGGCAAGTTCCTCGAGGGCGCGGCGCGCCAACCCGAACTGGTGCCGATGCTGCAGATCAAGATGTTCATCGTCGCGGGCCTGCTCGACGCGGTCACGATGATCGGCGTCGGCATCGGACTGTTCTTCACCTTCGCCAGTCCGTTCCTCAAGGGCATCAGCTGATCGACCTTAAGACAGAGCCGAGGTACGCAGCGTGAACCTGAATGCAACGATCCTGGCGCAGATGCTGATCTTCGCCCTCGTGATCTGGGTGGCGATGAAGTTCCTGTGGCCGGAAATCACCGGCTCGATCCAGGAGCGGGCGAAGAAGATCGCCGAGGGGCTTGCGGCCGCCGAGCGCGGCGCAGAAGGACCTGGTCGCGGCCGAAGTCCCGCGTCGAGGAGCTGGTCAAGGCAGCGCGCGAACGCGCGCTGGCGATGGAACACCAGGCGCAGGCGCGGGCGAGCCAGATTGTCGAGGCCGCAAAGCAAAGCGCGCAGACCGAGGCCGCGCGGCTGCTCGAAGATGGCGCAGGCGCAGGTGGCGCTCGAGACGCAGAAGGCGCGCGACGAGCTGCGCCACCAGGTGGCCGCGCTCGCGGTCAGCGGCGCGGAGAAGATCATCGAACGCGAGATCGATGCGCGTACGCACGCGCAGCTGCTCGATAAGCTCGCCGCTGGCCTGTGAAGTGAATCATGGCTGAACGACATTACCATCGCACGACCCTACGCCAAGGCGGTGTTCGCGCTGGCGCAGGCGGACCAGCGCCTGCCGCAGTGGTCGGCGGCGTTGGCGATTGCCTCCAGCGTGGTGGCCGATCCGCAGCGCGCAGGGCGCTGCTGGGGAACCCCGGCATCAGTGCCGAGCAGCTGGTCGGATTGATCAGCGGCATCGGTGGCAAGGCCATCGATGACCAGGCGCAGAATTTCATCGCTACGCTCGCGGCCAACAAGCGCCTCGGCTATCTGCCCGAGATCGCCGCGCCGCTACGAGCAACTGCGCGCCGACGCCGAACGCACCGTCGATGTCACGGTAACCTCCGCGGTCGAGCTCAGCGCCGCACAGCAGAAGCATTACACCCAGGCGATGCGCAAGCGGCTCGATCGCGAAGTTCGCCTGCATTGCAAAGTTGACCCGAGCCTGATGGGCGGCGCGGTGGTGCAGGCCGACGATCTGGTGATCGACGGCTCGCGTGCGCGCCGGGCTGACGCAGCTCGCCGCCGCGACCGCCAGCTAGCGGCCAGCCGAGCACAAGTTTCATACAGAGGAACGATTCATGGCGATCAAAGCTTCCGAAATCAGCGACCTGATCCGCGCGCGCATCGAGAATTTCAGCGCCGCGAACGAGGCCCGCAACGTCGGCACCGTGGTGTCGGTGACCGACGGCATCTGCCGCATCCACGGCCTGGCCGACGTGCGCTACGGCGAGATGATCGAGTTCCCCGGCAACCTGTTTGGGCTGGCGCTGAACCTGGAGCAGGATTCGGTCGGCTCCGTGGTGTTGGGCGACTACAAGTCGATTCGCGAAGGTGACACCGTCAAGACCACCGGCCGTATCCTCGAAGTGCCGGTCGGCCCCGAGCTGCTCGGCCGCGTCGTCGACGCACTCGGCAGCCCGATCGACGGCAAGGGTCCGATCGGGTCAAAATTGTCATCGCCGATCGAGCGCGTCGCCCCGGGCGTCATCTACCGCAAGAGCGTCAGCCAGCCGGTGCAGACCGGCTACAAGGCGGTCGACTCGATGGTGCCGATTGGCCGCGGCCAGCGCGAGCTGATCATCGGCGATCGCCAGACCGGCAAGACCGCGCTCGCGATCGACACCATCATCAACCAGAAGTCCTCGGGCATCAAGTGCGTCTACGTCGCGATCGGCCAGAAGCAGAGCTCGATCGCCAACGTGGTGCGCAAGCTCGAAGAACACGGCGCGATGGCGCACACGATTATTGTTGCTGCCTCCGCCTCGGTCCCGGCCGCCATGCAGTACCTGTCCGCCTATTCCGGCGTGACCATGGGCGAGTATTTCATGGACAACGGCGAAGACGCGCTGATCATCTATGACGACCTCTCGAAGCAGGCCGTCGCCTATCGGCAGATCTCGCTGCTGCTGCGCCGCCCGCCGGGCCGCGAAGCCTTTCCCGGCGACGTGTTCTATTTGCACAGTCGCCTGCTCGAGCGCAGCGCGCGCGTCAACGAACAGTACGTCGAGATGGCCAGCAAGGGCCGCGTCAAGGGCAAGACCGGTTCGCTCACCGGCATCCCGATCATCGAGACCCAGGCCGGCGACGTGACGGCATTCGTGCCGACCAACGTGATCTCGATCACCGACGGCCAGATCTTCCTCGAGACCGACCTGTTCAATTCCGGCATCCGTCCGGCGATGAACGCCGGCATTTCGGTGTCGCGCGTCGGCGGCGCCGCGCAGACCGACATCATCAAGAAGCTCGGCGGCGGCATCCGGCTGGCGCTGGCGCAATTCCGCGAGCTGGCGGCCTTCTCGCAGTTCGCCTCCGACCTCGATGAGGCGACCCGCAAGCAGCTCGAGCGCGGCCAGCGCACCACCGAGGTGATGAAGCAGAAGCAGTACGCGCCGATGTCGGTGGCCGAGATGGCGCTGTCGATCTTCGCGGTCAACAACGGCTACATGGACAAGGTGCCGCGCAACAAGATCGTGGACTTCGAGGCGGCGCTGCAGGGGTTTGCCAACAGCAGCTTCAAGGCAGAGATGGATGCGATGAACGCCAAGCCGGAGCTGAAGGCGAATGGGGCGGCGCTCAAGAAGATCTGCGAGGAATTCGCAAAGACCGGGACGTACTGAGGAATGAAGACGGCAGAGAGCAAGTGGGTGAGCGGAAGCGGGCGCGCCACGGGCGCGCCTAGCGCGCAGGCCCAATTTTCGTCGCTCCACGATATTCGCTTTGGAAAATTGGGCCTGCACGCTCTCGCGCCCGCGGTGCGCCCGCTGCAGGCGCACGCACCGGTGCGCGCGGCCGTGCGCGCCTTGCGGGTCTGAGTCATGCCCGGCACCAAGGAAATCCGCACCAAGATTGCGAGCGTGAAGAGCACGCAGAAGATCACCAAGGCGATGGAAATGGTCGCGGCGAGCAAGATGCGCCGCGCGCAGGATCGCATGAAACTAGCGCGGCCCTATGCGGCAAAGATGCGCGCGGTGATCAGTAACCTGACTGAGGCGAATCCGGATTACCGGCATTCGTTCCTGATCGAGCGCGCACCCAAGTCGATCGGCGTCGTCATCATTTCGACCGACCGTGGTCTGTGCGGTGGCCTGAACACGAACCTGTTCAAGAGCGTCATTCACCTGATGCGCGAGTGGCAGGACCAGGGCGCTGCGGTCAACCTGTGCATTCTCGGCAGCAAGGGCCTGGCTTTCTTCCGGCGGCTGGGGCTCCCGATCCTGGGGAGCGTAACGGGCCTCGGCGACCATCCGCACGTCCGCGACCTGATCGGCGCGGTCAAGGTGATGCTCGACGCGTATCGCGAGGGCAAGATCGACCGGTTGTTCCTGGTGAATGCGCAGTTCGTCAACACCATGACGCAGAAGCCGCAGGTGCAGCAGCTCCTGCCGGCGGCTTCGATCAGGGACTCGGGGCTCCCACAGCACTGGGACTACATTTACGAGCCCGAGGCGATGAGCATTCTCGATGGGCTGCTGATGCGTTACGTCGAGTCGCAGGTGTACCAGGGTTCGGTGGAGAATGTCGCCTGCGAGATGGCCGCGCGCATGGTGGCGATGAAGAGCGCGTCGGACAACGCCGGCACGCTGATCGGCGACCTGCAGCTGGTCTACAACAAGGCGCGGCAGGCGGCGATCACCAAGGAGCTGGCGGAGATCGTCGGCGGCGCGGCGGCGGTTTAGGTTTATTAGGAAATATTCAAGATGGCTACAGGCAAGATTACCCAGATCATCGGCGCGGTTATCGACGTGGAGTTTCCGCGTGAATCCGTGCCGCGCGTGTACGAGGCGCTGCGCCTGGCCGACGTCGACCTGACGCTCGAAGTACAGCAACAGCTCGGCGACGGCGTGGTGCGCACCATCGCGATGGGCGCTTCGGAAGGCCTCAAGCGCGGCCTCCCCGTGAATTCCACCGGCAAGCCGATCATGGTGCCGGTGGGCCAGGGCACGCTCGGGCGCATCATGGATGTGCTCGGTCTCCCGCAGGACAACCGCGGCCCGGTGCAGGCGCAGGAGACCTTGCCGATTCACCGCCCCGCCCCGGCTTACGACGAGCAGGCGGGCGGCCAGGACCTGCTGGTCACCGGCATCAAGGTCATCGACCTGCTGGTGCCGTTTGCGAAAGGTGGCAAGGTTGGCTTATTTGGCGGCGCAGGCGTCGGCAAGACTGTCAACATGCTGGAGCTCATCAACAACATCGCCAAGCAGTATTCAGGCCTTTCAGTGTTCGCAGGCGTCGGCGAGCGCACTCGCGAGGGCAACGATTTCTATCACGAGATGATCGAGTCGGGCGTCATCGACAAGGATAATCTCCAGAATTCCAAAGTCGCGATGGTGTACGGTCAAATGAACGAGCCGCCGGGCAACCGCCTGCGCGTCGCGCTTACCGGGCTCACGATGGCCGAATTCTTCCGTGACGAAAAGCAGGCTTCGGGCCGCGGCCGCGACGTGCTGTTCTTCGTCGACAACATTTACCGCTACACGCTCGCCGGCACCGAAGTGTCCGCGCTGCTCGGGCGCATGCCCTCCGCGGTCGGCTACCAGCCGACGCTGGCTGAGGAGATGGGCGTGCTGCAGGAGCGCATCACCTCGACCAAGACCGGCTCGATCACCTCGATTCAGGCGGTATACGTGCCCGCGGACGACCTGACCGACCCGTCGCCCGCGACCACCTTCGCGCACCTGGACGCGACCGTGGTGCTGTCGCGTCAGATCGCCGCACTCGGCATCTACCCGGCGGTCGACCCGCTCGATTCCACCAGCCGCCAGCTCGATCCGCTGGTGGTCGGCGAAGAACACTACAACACCGCGCGCGGCGTGCAGGCCGTGCTGCAGCGCTACAAGGAACTGCAGGACATCATCGCGATTCTCGGCATGGACGAGCTGTCGGAAGAGGACAAGCTGACCGTGTTCCGCGCCCGCAAGATCCAGCGGTTCCTGTCACAGCCCTTCAATGTCGCCAAGGTATTCACCGGGCAGGATGGCAAGATCGTACCGCTCAAGGATACGATTCGTGGCTTCAGGGGCATACTTGCCGGCGACTATGATCATCTGCCCGAGCAGGCGTTCTACATGGTCGGCGCGATCGAAGAAGTGGTTGAGAAGGCGAAGACGCTGCAATAATGGCCAATACCATACACGTCGACATCGTCAGCGCCGAGGGCGAGATTTTCTCGGGCCCCGCGAAGATGGTGTTCCTGCCGGCGCAGGAGGGCGAGCTCGGCATCGCCCCGCGCCACGCGCCGCTGCTGGCGCTGCTCAAGGCCGGCGAGGTGCGCGTTCAGTCTCCCGAGGGTGACGAGCAATCGTTCTACGTGGGCGGCGGCGCGCTCGAAGTGCAGCCGTCACGCGTGACCGTGCTGGCCGACACGGCCGCGCGCGCGGCCGACCTCGACGAGGCCGCTGCGCTCGCCGCACGAGCGCGCGCCGAGGAAGCGCTCGCCGGCAAGATCGACAGGATCGAACAGGCCGAGGCGCTGGCCGAGCTCGCCCGCGCCGCGGCGCAGCTCAAGCTGATTGAACGGCTCCGCAAGATCAGGGGCTAGGTTGACGGCCGCGTCATAGCAATGGCCGCAAGACAAAAACCGCTGTCGGTCGTGATCCTTGCTGCGGGGCAGGGCAAGCGGATGAAATCCGACCTGCCCAAGGTCCTGCAACCGCTCGCCGGCCACCCGCTGCTCGCGCACGTGCTCGACGCCGCAAGTGCGCTCAACCCTGCGCTGATCCATGTAGTCTACGGCCACGGGGGCGATGCGGTGCGCCTTGCCGTGCGCGCCGAGAATCTGCGCTGGGTGCAGCAGGCGCAGCAGCTCGGCACCGGCCACGCCGTGCAACAGGCCATTCCCGGTATCCCGGATGATCACGACGTGCTGGTGCTCTACGGCGACGTGCCGCTGATCCGATCCAGCACGCTCAGCGCATTGCTGGCGCTGGCAGGCCCGCGCCGCATGGCGCTCCTCACGGCGAATTTCAATGACCCCGACGGCTATGGCCGTATCGTCCGGAACGCCCGCGGCCAGGTGCTGCGCATCGTCGAGCAGCGAGACTGCAGCGCGCGCGAACGGAAGATCCGCGAGTGCAACACCGGCGTACTGGTGGCGCCGGCAAAACTCCTCAAACGCTGGCTCGCGAAGCTCAAGCCGACCAACTCGCAGCGCGAGCATTACCTCACCGACATCATCGCGCTGGCCGTGAAGGACAAGATCAAGGTCGCGCCGCACATCGCGACGAGCGCGATCGAAGTGCAGGGTGTCAACGACAAGCTGCAACTCGCCGCGCTCGAGGCCGAATATCGGCGCCTGCGCGCCAGCGAACTCATGCACGCGGGCGTTACGGTCATCGACCCGCAAAGGCTCGACGTGCGCGGCGCCGTGAGCTGCGGGCGCGACGTGGTGCTGGACGTCAATGTCGTGCTCGACGGCCCCGTGCAGCTCGGCGACGGCGTGCGCGTCGGCGCCAACTGCGTGCTCAGCCAGGTGCAGGTGGGCCGTGGCACGCACATCAGGCCCAATTGTGTGATCGAGCGAGCCGAAATTGGCGCGGCCTGCGAAATAGGCCCATTCAGCCGCATTCGTCCGGAGACGACGCTTGCATGATGGCGTACACATCGGCAATTTCGTTGAGGTCAAGAAATCCGAGATCGGCGCGGGCAGCAAGGCCAACCACCTCGCCTACCTCGGCGACGCGACGGTAGGTTCGGGCGTCAACATCGGCGCCGGCTCGGTCACCTGCAATTACGACGGCGTCAACAAATGGCGCACCGAGATCGGCAACCAGGTGTTCATCGGCTCCGGCACCATGATGGTTGCCCCCGTGAAGATTGGCGCTGGCGCCACCATCGGCGCCGGCTCCACCATCACCAAGGACGCCCCGCCCGGACAGCTCACGCTGGAACGAAGCACCCAGAAGACCGTCGAGCACTGGCAGCGCCCGGCCAAGAAGTAGCGCAGGGGCTACCCAGACAGATGTGCGGAATAGTGGGAGCGATCGCCGGGCGCGACGTGGTGCCGGTGCTGATTGAAGGCCTCAAGCGCCTCGAGTATCGCGGCTACGACTCAGCCGGCATCGCGGTGGTCGGCGCCGAGGGCAAGATGGCCCGGCTGCGCACGGTCGGCAAGGTCAAGGCACTCGAACAGGCCATGGCCATGGCAAGAGCCCTGCCGCCGGCACAGTAGGCATCGCCCACACCCGCTGGGCCACGCACGGCGCCCCCACCGAACGCAACGCACATCCCCATGTCTCGCGCGACGGCCTGGCCATCGTCCACAACGGCATCATCGAGAATCACGACGAACTGCGGACCGAACTGCGCGCCGCCGGCTACGAGTTCGAGTCCGAGACCGACACCGAGGTGATCGCGCACCGCGTGCACTTTCACCTGGCGCGCCTCGGCGACCTGTTCAAGGCCGTGCGCGCCACGGTCGCGGAGCTCGAGGGCGCCTACGCGCTCGCCGTGATCGGTCAGCAGGACCCGGGTCGCATCATCGTCGCCCGCGTCGGTTGCCCCGTCGTGGTCGGCCTCGGCGAGGACGAGAATTTCGTGGCTTCTGACGTCGCCGCGCTCCTGCCGGTTACGCGCCGCTTCATGTTCCTGGAGGAAGGCGATGTCGCCGAGGTCACCCGCACGACCGTACGCATCGTCGACCGCGAAGGCAAGCAGGTTGCACGCGTGCTGCGCGAGAGCGAGCTCTCCGCCGACGCGGCAGAGAAGGGTCCGTACCGGCACTTCATGCTCAAGGAGATCCACGAGCAACCGCTCGCAGTAGCCAACACCCTGCAGGAACGCGTCGCCAACGGACGATTGCTCGAGGCCGCGTTCGGCCCGGCTGCGACCCAGGTATTCGAGCGCACCGAAGGCGTGCACATCGTCGCCTGCGGCACCAGCTTCCATGCCGGCATCGTGGCCCGCTATTTCATTGAACAGGTGTGCCGCATCCCCTGCCGCGTCGAGATTGCCAGCGAATACCGCTACCGCAACCCGGTAGTGCAGAAGAATGCACTGCTGGTAACGATCTCCCAGTCGGGCGAGACCGCCGATACGCTCGCCGCCATGCGCCTCGGCAAGCAGCTCGGGTATCTGGCCACGCTCGCGATCTGCAATGTGCCTGAGAGTTCACTGGTTCGCGAAGCGGACCTGGTCATGCTGACCCGCGCTGGCCCTGAGATTGGTGTTGCCTCGACCAAGGCATTTACCACCCAGCTCACTGCGCTCGGCATGCTCGTCATCGCGCTCGCCCGCCACAATGGCGCCGACGCCGAGAGTGAGCGTGGTCTGGTGAGCCGCCTGATTGAAGTGCCCGGCCTGATCGAAAAGACCCTCGAGCTCGACCCGGTGATCCACAAGCTCGCGCTCCGCTTCGCCGACAAACAACACGCCCTGTTTCTCGGCCGCGGCGCCCTGCACGCCGTCGCGCTCGAGGGCGCGCTCAAGCTCAAGGAAATTTCGTATATACACGCCGAGGCCTACGCCGCAGGCGAGCTCAAGCACGGCCCGCTGGCACTGGTCGACGCCGACATGCCGGTGATCACGGTCGCGCCAAATAACGAGTTGCTCGAGAAGCTCAAGTCGAATCTGATGGAAGTGCGCGCCCGCGGCGGCGAGCTCTATGTGTTCGCCGACCCGGATTCGGGTTTTCAATCGAGCGCAGGCATCAACGTGATCCAGATGCCCCGCCACGTGAGCTATTTCCAGGCCCCGATCGTGTACACGATTCCGCTGCAGCTACTCGCGTATCATGTCGCGATCCTGCGCGGCACCGATGTCGATCAGCCCCGCAACCTCGCCAAGAGCGTGACGGTCGAATAGAGCTGGCCGGCTCGCACACACACATTGCGCCGGCCCCGTTAGCAGCGATCCAGCGGACTCCGCACCGCGTTCGCGCCCTTCTGCATTACATGAGTGTAGATCTGCGTAGTCGATACATCCTTGTGGCCCAGCAGCTCCTGCACGGTGCGGATGTCGTAGCCGGCTTCCAGGAGGTGCGTCGCAAAGCTGTGCCTGAAGGTGTGCGGCGACACCGGCTTGACCAGCTCCGCCCGCTGCGCGGCCGCGCGCACCGCGCGCTGTATTGTCTCCTCAACCAGGTGAGTGCGCCGTCGCGCGCCGGTGCGGCGATCGACGCTTGGAGCGACGGCTGGAAACACGTACTGCCACGCCCATTCCTGATGGGCGCGTGGATACTTGCGCTCGAGGGCATAGGGTAACTCCACACCCCCAAAGCCGCGTGACATGGCCAGCTCGTGCTGCTCCCTTACCCGCTGCAGGTGCAATGTCAGCGGCGCCGCCAAGGTTGCCGGCAACACCGTCACCCGGTCCTTGCCGCCCTTACCGTCACGTACCGTCAACTGCTGGACCTTCAGATCGATGTCTTTGACCCGCAGTCGCAGCGCCTCCAGCACTCGCAGCCCGCTGCCGTAGAGCAGGCACACGACCAGCCACTGTACGCCCCGCAAGTGGGCGATGACCGCGCGTGCCTCCAGCTGAGTCAGCACTACCGGCAAGCGCCGCGGCCGCGTTGCTCTGACCACATTCTGGAGCCAAGGCAACTCTGATTTAAGCACCGCTTTGTACAGAAACATGAGCGCCGAAAGCGCCTGCGCCTGTGTCGCGGCCGCAACATTGCGCTCCGACGCCAGGTACGACAGAAACGTCTCGACCTCAACGGCCCCCATCGATGCCGGATGTCGCCGGCTGTGAAACACGATGAACCGACGCACCCAGCCCACATAAGCCTGCTCTGTCCGGTAGCTGTAGTGCCGCAGGCGGATCTGATGGCGAAGCTGGTCCATAAGGCGCGGGGGTTCGTTCATGTTGGGAGCAGCGGCATGTCGCCTAACACAGAGGGTACTATTGACGTGCTAATCGGTCAGTGCTTTAGTGTCATCAAGTGGTTACAACTTCCCAACCGTCTTATGCCGCACTTGTGTCGCCTTATAAAGCGCCATTTCGGCGGTCTACTTATAGTTAGGCCCCCGCAATGTCAGCGCCTGATCTCATGGCGTGTCCAAGCCTGTCACGACGCCGAACTCGAAAAATACGGAAAGGGCATCGCATGGAAGTGGCCCGACACATGTGTGTCCCTCTTGTGGCGCAACGTTTCGTGCCACGGTCACGGTACGCGTCTTGTGGGCCGTTCCGGTTCTTGTCGTGGGCGTATTCCTGTTGCAATGGGTGGTTACCATGATCCGGAACTCCATGCACGAGTCGCCAACCGCGAGATCCGCGTTGATAGCTGGTTCGGCTGCTTTCTATTCGGCGCTTGTCTTTCGCACGATGTGGCGTGGCTTTGAGTATCGGCCGTGCAAGTAACTCTGACAACAGCGAACGAGCGGGGGTCTAACTACGCGTTCGAGCGGACGGCGAGCCGTCCGCGCCACGCGTCCGGCATTTACAACCATCGTCCGCGCGCCTTCGACGCGCGTGCCGGCCGCTCAACGCGAGCGTTAGAGTGGCACTTGAGTGTGGCCGCACTTCGCAGTCATCGTCAGCGGTCTGGTGCGCGGAGCGAGCAACTACGATGATCACTGCTCACCCCATACCCGCCATTGGCGTACTGGACGTCCAGGGCATCAGCACGTGCGGTGGCTCGCGGCCTCTCAATTATGGCGTGGCCAGTCCTCTGAAAGCAGGCCAGCATACTCACAAGCAACGACTGAGGTCTAAGATCGCGGCTGACCTTAGCTTAAATGGCATCATTGGGTCATCTGAGTAGCGCTTGCAGCTTGTGGGCCACTGTCGTACTACTGGGTAATCACTTCTGTTGTGGTTTCAACGACACCGTGACTCTGGCATTGAAATGTTGCGACACTGGGGCTTGATCTCAGGCCAGTGTGGTTAGGCAGGCGCTGGCCGTCAATACGAGCTCGGAAATCCGTGCCGTACGAGAAAGCTAGTGCCACCTAACTACGCGTTCGAGCGGACGGGGACGTGGCGTCGCGGGCGCGCGTCCGGCGATCACAACCATTGAGGCCGTCCGCGCGCCTTCGGCGCCGCGGCCGCCGCTCAACGCGAGCGTTAGCAG
Source organism: uncultured Gammaproteobacteria bacterium (assembly GCA_963811485.1). Taxonomy (GTDB): domain Bacteria; phylum Pseudomonadota; class Gammaproteobacteria; order Steroidobacterales; family Steroidobacteraceae; genus FEN-1191. The sequence continues at coordinate 330,360 of CAWERO010000002.1, read as the reverse complement.
ACTTGACATTGTAACCCGTGGCGTTACACTACCCGGGTGATCACCAGTTTTCGCCATCGTGGTCTTGAGCGGTTCTTTCTGTCGGGTTCCAAGGCTGGTGTCAGGCCCGAGCATGCCGAGCGGCTCCGGTTGGTGTTGGGCCGTCTGGCCGCAGCGGTATCTGCCCAAGATATGAACCTACCGGGTTTGAGGCTGCATCCGCTGAAAGGACGACTCAAAGGCCGATGGTCTGTCACCATCAGCGGCAACTGGCGAGTCACATTTTCCTTTTCGGGCAAAGACGCCGTTCAGGTCGATTACGAGGACTACCACTAGTTATGGCTACGCAAATGCACAACCCGCCGCACCCGGGTGAGATTCTGCGGTCGCTGTGTTTGGAACCGCTTGGCCTCTCGGTGACTGATGCGGCGAAGGGCCTTGGGGTGAGCCGCAAGACGTTGTCGTCCGTCCTCAATGGTCGGGCTGGGGTGAGTCCCGAAATGGCGGTCCGCCTATCCATTGCGTTCAACACTTCGGCGGAGAGTTGGCTCAACCAGCAGGTTCAATACGACCTCTGGCAGGCCGAGAAACGCCGCAAGTCTTTGCGTGTATCCAAGCTTGCCGCGTGATCAAGTCTGCTAACTACGCGTTCGAGCGGACGGTGAAATCGCCTCGTAACCATCGGCGTGATCATGCCGCCGCTCAACGCGAGCGTTAGATGGCCCTCTAACCGTGACACTTCGATGCGTCGACAATGCGTTCACTGTTCGTCTTCTTTGCCATTCTTGGTCGCGCGTAGTCGCCTACTTTGGTGTGCGCCAGTGCTACCAACCGTCCAGGTCGGTCAGTCTCTACAAGGTTCGGCTCGGTACTGGAATCCCCGTTCGTGTGGTTCTGCTCGAGCGAAAGCTGCGAGAATATGTGATTCTCGATTCCGGTACCACATGAGATAAGGCTCAGTCCATTTCCACCCTTATTGGCGCGAGCTATTGGTGCCTCATTGGCTATTATAGGATTGCCGTGTCATGGAGTGCATCGCTGGTGTCCTTGAGCGCGGCCATCTAACTACGCGTTCGAGCGGACCGGGGACGTGGTGTCGCAGGCGCGCGTCCGACGATCACAACCCTTGAGGCCGTCCGCGCGCCTTCGGCGCCACGTGCCGGCCGCTCAGCGCGGGCGTTAGGCAGCGCGAGTGGTAGTGGTTCCGTGAAAGTCCGCGAAGCGATAAAGCTCATCGAAGCAGACGGGTGGCGACAGGTGCGCACCAAGGGTAGTCATCGGCAATTTCGCCACCCTGTGAAGCCCGGCACAGTCACTATTGCCGGTAAATTGGGCATCGACGTGCCAAAAGGCACGCTCAATAGTATCGTCAAGCAATCGGGTCTCAAGGCCGACTAGGGTTGGATTATGGAATATCTGGTGGTGGTGGAAAAGGGCAAGTCCAGCTACGGCGCATACGTGCCAGACCTCCCTGGCTGTGTGGCAGTTGGCGAAACCCGACGCGAGGTGATGAAGCTCATACGCGAAGGGGTTGCCTTGCATATCGAATCGCTCCGCGAGGCCGGCGAGTCTGTGCCACCGCCGTCATCGAAAAGTGAAATCATCAGGGTTAGCGCTGCCTAACTACGCGTTCGAGCGGACCGGGGAGCCGTCCGGGCAGGCGCGCGTCCGGCCATCGCAACCATTGCCGCCGACCGCGCGCCTTCGGCGCCGCGTGCCGGCCGCTCAACGCGAGCGTTAGGCGTCAGGCTTGACTTACACTACGTTGTATTTACAATGTATGGGTGACCGATATCCGCTTCGAATGGGATCCGCGGAAGAACCGTGCTAATAAGGCCAAGCACGGTGTGTCTTTTGAAGAGGCGCGCACTGCCTTCTTCGATGAACATGCCCGTGTCATTCCCGACCCTGAACACTCTGAAGACGAGGAGCGCTTTGTGTTGTTGGGTCTGAGTATCGAGTTGCAGGTTTTGGTCGTGTGTCATTGCTACCGTCGATCCGACGAAGTCGTGCGTATCATCTCCGCTCGAAAAGCGGATGCTACTGAGCGCCGTCAATACGCTGAGAGCCTGCCATGAAGAAACACTACGATTTTTCGAAGTCAGTCAAAAATCCGTACCTGCGCAAGCCCAAGCGCCAGATCACGATCCGGTTGGATGCCGGCACGATCGAATACTTCAAGGGCCTGGCAGAGGGTACGGGTATTCCATATCAAAACCTCATTAACCTGTATCTGCGCGAGTGCGCGGCGGAGAAGAAGAGGTTACGCCTCGCATGGGCGGCCTGACCCCTAACTACGCGTTCGAGCGGTCCGACTCACTCTCATCGCGGGCGCGCGTCCGGCTGATGCCACTGTTTAAGCCGTCCGCGCGCTTGAAGCGCTTGCGGCCGGCCGCTCAACGCGAGCGTTCGGGGGCGTTGTGATGCGAGTGTACATTGCCTTGGCGTTGGCATTCTCCATAGCGGTCTACGCCGCGAATCCACCATTCGCATCCGTTTCTAAAAGGCTCGGCTTTCTACGACACCTAGACAATGTTGGTGGAGACGAGCACGTGCCGCAGCGAATTGTTCCGATTGACGTTAGGAACAAGTATTGGAATGAGGCGCTGATGGACGAGAATGTAGAAATTCGGAAATGGGCCGCGGGCGCATCGGTGATTTCAGATTCTCATCTGCCACCCCTCATAAGACTTCTTGCGCACGATCCTAGTTGGGAGGTACGCCAGGAAGCTGCGCTAAGCATTAGCAATTGGACAACAGCGAACGGCGCCGAAACGTGCACGGCAAAGGCAGAGATCCTGCGCGGCCTAGATGATCTGCTTCTTGGGCTGAAGAGCATCGCAACGGCACAGCAAGTTGTGGAAACACTGGGTGGCAGGTATTCAGGAGACACGGCCCTAAGTTGCTGCATGCCAACTCGTGAGCGTAAGCGCATACGCACGGCGCTGGTTGAGTTACTCGGCACCGTTCCGGGAGGGCCCGGATATGGCTCTTGGGGGGATGGCATTGTTACCGAAGCTATCCAACACATTGATGAGTGCCCTGTCGCGAAACGCCCCCTAACTACGCGTTCGAGCGGACGGTGAAATCGCCACGCAACCATCGGCGTTTGCGCGCCGCCGCTCATGCGGAGCGTTAGGCGGCATGAGACCCCACGCTGCATCGGGACGGATCGCGATCGAGACGCTACTCGCCGCAGCTACCGGAGCTTTATTCACGGTCGTGATGTATTCAGATGCATGGCAGCGATGCTGTCGCAACAGCATCATTGACCCAATCGTCGCAATTATCTTTGCGCCAGCCGAGATATTTGCTGTTCTTGTCGGCGGTGGCGTTCACGCAACCAGTGAAGGCTATTTCTACGCGGGTACCGCGCTGCAGTTTTCCGCAATGTGGTTACTGGTCCGCTGGTTCATAGCTCGCCGAACAAAGTACCTCCGGAGGTGAAGAAGTGTGACGATCGGGGTGTCGCCTAACAACTCGCTGGAGCGCAGCCGTGAACGATGAAATGCCTCGTCATGGCGCCGGCGCGCGGCGCGCTCAGCTCGGTCGTTAGGCGTCATGGACAGCACGAGGTTCATCCGCAATGTCGTTTCCTGTTGAAGGTGGGTGTGATTGCGGGGTGATTCGCTACCGCATGAACACCGCGCCCCTGATTGTGCACTGCTGCCATTGCCGTTGGTGTCAAAGGGAGAGCGGGGCTTCTTTCGCGCTCAACGCGATGATCGAGAGTGATCGCGTTGCCTCTCTCCGGGCCCAACCAGAACTGGTAAATACACCTTCACAAAGCGGCCGTGGTCAACAAATCGCCCGGTGCCCAGCCTGCCGCATAGCACTGTGGAGTCACTACTCTGGGGCGGGACCGGTTGTGTCCTTTATTAGGGTTGGCACGCTGGACAATCCGGACGCATTGCCGCCCGACATACACATTTTTACTAAATCTAAGCAGCCTTGGATCGTGCTGCCCGATAGTGTGCCGGCGGTACCGGCGTACTATGATCGGGAGAAGTACTGGTCGCGGGCCAGTCTTGAGCGACGGCAGGCCATGCTGCCGTTGATTGAAGCCTATCAAAGATCACAAATGCGAAATGACGCCTAACTACGCGTTCGAGCGGACCGGGGAGCCGTCCGCGCAGGCGCGCGTCCGGCGAGAGTCAGTCTTTGCGCCGTCCGCGCGCCTTCGGCACCGCGTGCCGGCCGCTCAACGCGAGCGTTAGAGCGCTCTCAATGTCAGCGGTCACCTCCATAGGCGCGTACGTCATTTCCGACGACAAGCGGCGCCTCGATGTTCCGCTCATTCATGCATTTCTGTTTCAAAGCTATTGGTCGCCTAGTATCCCGATCAGTGTAGTAGAACGCGCCATAGCTGGATCAATGTGCTTTGGCATCTACACAGGAACAGATCAGGTGGGGTTTGCCCGAGTCATTACAGATCAGGCGACGTTTGCCTACCTGGCAGATGTCTTTGTGCTGGAACCGCACCGTGGCAAGGGCTTGGCCACACGTCTGATGCAGTCGATAGATTCACATCCCCAATTGCAGGGGCTGCGCCGGTGCATGCTTGCGACCAGGGACGCCCACTCCCTGTACAAGAAGTTTGGCTACACCGCACTGTCGGCTCCGGAATGAATCATGGAAAAACTAGACGCCAATGTATACAAAGTGCTCTAACTACGCGTTCGAGCGGACGGTAATGCGGCAACTAAATAGCCGGCGTCTTCACGCCGCCGCTCAACACGAGCGTTAGGCATCTGCAATCGCACGGTGAAAGGCAATCATGGTTCTTGAAGTCGCGGTTCTAAATGTCCGTCCAGGCCGCGAGCAAGCCTTTGAGGTCGCGTTCTCAGAGGCTCGTAAGATCATCGGTGCCAGCCCTGGCTTTAAGAGTCTCGAGCTCCAGCGCTGTCTGGAAATCCCGAACCAATACATTCTCCTTGTGAGGTGGGGTAGGCTCGAGGACCATACGGTAGGGTTCCGGCAGTCAGAACCCTACCAGCGCTGGAGGGCTTTGCTTCACCACTTCTACGATCCAATGCCAACAGTTGAGCACTACGTCGATGCACTGGCAGATGCTTAACTGCCGCGTCGAGCGGACGCTATCAAAGGGCGGCACATGCTCGGCGCGCGCGGCAAACAAGTTTGCGCGCGCCTCGCTAGGTGTGGGTCAGCGCGCCGCCGCTCAACGCGAGCGTTAGGTTTCACTTGACCCGCGGTTTGTGAAGTGATACTTTAGTATCACTCCATGCGTACTGAACTTGTCACTACGTTGAAGCGTCATGCCACTGAGTTGCTCTCCGAGCTGGAGAAGCATCGTGAGCCCATCCTTATTACACAGCATGGCCTCCCCAGCGCCTATCTGGTAGACGTGGAGAGTTACGACTTATTGCAAAAACGCATGAGATTGCTGGAGGGTATTGCCCGCGGCGAAAAGGCGGTTGAAGAGGGACGGGTATTGTCCCAACCTCAAGCCAAACAGCGCCTCGGGCGATGGCTGAAATAATCTGGGCAGAACCCGCTCTTAGCGATCTCGAGGCTATCGCTGATTACATCGCGCTTGATAACCCCATCGCGGCCGCGGAGCTGGTTGCGAGGGTTCTGGGGCATGTCGGACAACTCGCTGAGCACCCGCGCAGCGGGTCGATCCTTCCTGAGCTGCCTGGGTGGCGATACCGTCAAATTATTGAACCACCCTGTCGGATCATCTATCGACAGGAACAGAACCAGGTTTTAGTCCTTCATGTAATCCGAAGCGAACGGCTGCTCAAGCCAAGGTTATTGACCAAACGGCGTAGGTTAACCAAGAAATGAAACCTAACTACGCGTTCGAGCGGACCGGGGAGCCGTCCGCGCGGGCGCGCGTCCGGCAATCGCAACTGTTTACGCCGTCCGCGCGGTTGAGGCGCTTGCGGCCGGCCGCTCAACGCGAGCGTTAGACGCCCGTAGGTCAGAACAGCGGTACAATCACGTCATGAGTCCCACTGTTCTTCGCATCGGGCCATTTCGGTTTTACTTTTTCTCCCGCGAAGAGCCCCGAATGCACGTCCACGTGGAGTGCGCCGACGGGGAAGCCAAGTTTTGGCTTGAGCCAACGGTTGCGTTGGCGCAGACTTATGGACTTACTGAACAGCAGCTTAGGGTTGCCCAGGGCTACGTCGAGGCCAATGCAGATGTCATCCGCGCCGCTTGGAAAACACACTTCGGCGGTTGAAGTGTCCAACGTCTCTCGCAACGGCTTTTGGCTATTGCTGGGCGACGAGGAACTGTTTGTGCCGTTCGCGGAATTCCCGTGGTTTCGTGACGCCACCATTGAGCAAATCTGCGATGTGAAGTGGCCGTCGCCGCGGCACCTTTATTGGTCAAAGCTCGATGTTGATTTGGCGGTCGAGTCCATCCGTGAGCCTCAAAAGTTTCCGCTCGTGTCGCGAGCGGGCGTCTAACTACGCGTTCGAGCGTACCGGGGAGCCGTCCGCGCGCTTGAAAGCGCGTCAGCCGGCCGCTCAACGCGAGCCTTAGATCGCGCGAGGAGGTGGTACAGTGATTACCGGTTCTTGCCACTGCGGGGCGGTACGGATTCAAGTCGCACGTAGGCCGCGCCGTCTCACCAGCTGCAACTGTTCTATCTGCCGTCGTCAGGCCGGTCTCTGGGGTTACTACGACCGACACAAGGTTAAGGTCATTGCCAAAGTGGGCGCGGTGGCACAATACATTTGGGGTGACAAGGCTCTAAGGCTTTATAGGTGCGCGACCTGCGGGTGCGTAACTCACTGGCTGCCCACCGGCCGTGCCAGCAGCAGAATGGGCGTCAACTTTCGAAATTTCGCCCCTGCTGTAATTGAGACTATTCGGGTGCGGAGGGTAGATGGCGCAACTACCTGGAAGTTCCTGGACTGAGGATTAATAGGTGCCCCAGCTAACCCACGTGCGACGTAACTACGCGTACGAGCGGGCCGGGGAGCCGTCCGCGCGCCTGAAGCGCCTGCGGCCGGCCGCTCACCGCGAGCGTTAGGCCGTTCAACTTGCGAAGCAAACCTGCCGCGAAGCGTTCAAGTCGGAGCTCTTTCGGTCCTTATCGCCAACCTTTGAGGGTAAGCCCATGAATGGCGCACGTCAGAGTGATCTCGGGCAATCCAAGTTTCCTGTCGTAGCCATCGTCATCGCTCTTGTCGCTGCCTTTGTCACGGCTGGTGCGGTGTCATGGGCCACGCCCGACGGCAACCTTGTCGTCACCTTGGTGCCAGCGCTGGTTGTTGGTCTGACTGCGTTTGGCATTGCTTTGCGGCGCTTCCGTCGGGGCGGGGCGTAGTGACTGGCGGCGCGCATGCCGGCGCATCCGGCGTGGTCCGAGACATTTACATCAGTACGACTGGCCAAATGACCATTACGGTAGTGCAGAAGTACGGTGAGAGGATCAAAACACTTGCCAAGAACGTCGCACGCGCGGCGAACAAGTCTGCGCGCGCCTCGCAGCGCAGACGCCTGCGCGGCGCCGCCGCAGATGCAGACCGTGCCGCTTGCGACGAAGTGCGGCACATGGAGGATACGTGGTTACACTGTATTAGAGAGCAGGACGCGCCCTGCCTGAAGGCCATACTGGCGGAGAACTGGGTTGTGCGTTGGGCTGACGGCTCGCTTCAGACCAAGGCCGAGTATCTTGCCGGCGTGGCTAAGCACAGTGACGAATACTCCAGTGTCAGCACGCAAGACTCAAGAATCGACATCTATGGCGAGACCGCCGTTGCTACGGGTGTCGACACAGAGGTAAGCAGATTTTCAGGCCAGGAGGCTAGCGGTCGGTACGCATGGCTGGATATATTCGCGAAACGCAACGGTCGATGGTGGGCGGTAAGATCGCAGTCAACGAAGCTACCGTGAGCACTAGCCGCTTCAGCAACCGAATATTGGAGCCCAACTACCGCATCGAGTGCCACATGAACAAAATGAAACCCACTTTGAGCAGCAGCGCCCATGGCGCTCAGGCAGAGCCTTAGGGCTGTTCGCATATGATTCAAAGTTCCCGCCTATTTGCAATTTACCAGGGGAGCTTTGTGGTGTTCCTGATTGGCATGCGGATCAATTCACTTTGGGCTATACACAAATGGTGGCCAGTCGCGATGGCCATGCCCAGAATGCTCAAGGAACTCGAAAGTCAGCCAGAACTCGGAATGTTGGGTGGAGAGATGTGGGGGGGTAGAACGACTATTCTCCTGCAGTACTGGCGGTCGGCGGAGCACCTGTTCGCCTACGCCAAGAATCGAGAGGCACAGCACTTGCCCGCATGGCGGGCCTTTAATCGGGCGGTGGGCGCAGGAGGTAAGGTGGGCGTGTGGCACGAAACATATCTCGTGTCCCCCGGGCGCTACGAAAATATCTACGTAAATATGCCACCATTTGGCCTTGGTAAGGTCGGCTCCGTCATGCCTGCCTCGGGTGGGATGTATTCGGCAGAGGCGCGCCTTCGTTCGACGGAACCCTGATTTCCATTGAGCGCGACAATCACAAATAGAGTATCGAGCTTAGGCACGCACGTCCGCGGCGCACTTGCGCTGCGTTAGGCATCGCGGGTTCCATGCGGCTTTGGTCCATTCATCCAAGGTATCTAGACGGGCAGGGCTTAGTTGCCTTGTGGCGAGAGGCACTCTTGGCACGTGCGGTGCTGCGAGGAAAGACCAAGGGCTATCGGCATCACCCGCAACTTGACCGGTTCAAAGCACATCCAACGCCGCGCTCGGCCATTTCGACCTATTTGAATGCGGTTTATCTGGAAGCCAAGTCGCGCGGCTACACTTTCGACTCTTGCAAGATTGGCTGCGGGCGCTCACGCGACCTTATCGAAGTATCCACTGGCCAAATTGCCTATGAATGGGAACATCTACTGCGGAAGCTCGCGGCCCGGAGCCCGGACCGATTTCGACAGTGGCGTGCACTTCGATCGCCTCAAAGTCATCCATTTATGAGGCGGCGCGTGGGGCAGATCGAGTCATGGGAGCGCGGTGGCACGCAGCTACTGCGTCGGCCGCGACGCTGGCGATAATGCGCCAAGTCTGAGGGAGACGCGGAATCGCCGCGCTGATGATGGAAGAATTGATTAGGGCGGCAGCTTCCCCGGCGGAAGCAAAGTGATGCATCATCACCGCATCGCTCAAAATGCAATCCTTGAGTTATCAGGCTATCTTCCGGGCCTCACGCAACAGGACCAAGTAAATGTCATTTCAAGCTTACCTGGACAACATCCGCGCCAAGACGGGGAAGACTCCCGAGCAACTCAAAGCCTTGGCTACGAGGGCAGGCATAGTCAAATCCGACATGAAGGCGAGCGTCCTGATTGCCTGGTTGAAAAAGGAATTTGATCTGGGGCACGGGCACTCTATGGCCATCTGGGCGGTATTCAAGGAAAAGGGATGGGTTGATTCTCCGCCTGGGAAGAAGAAGTGACCGGACGCGGGCGCCCCGGACACAGAGCGGCCAAGATAGGCTTTGCGTAACGGAGAGCGCATTTGCACTGACGACAGCCTGGAGCAGGGGCGTGAGATTGCGGGTGCCATGATATGGCGCGTACCCTCCTCGCGGCGGCGATTGACTACGCGAGGAAATGGGGTGCAAGCTCCTGGGGGCCCATCCTGTTGGCCAGTCCGGCCGGCGCGCGATGACTCGCCCACACTGGGCGGGTGTGTGAACGACGGAAGGAGGCGCTTGACCATGCCGACATCGACTATCCAGTTGCAACGCGTGCTGCGCGCAACTCCGGAGCGGATCTATCGGGCATTTCTCGAAGCGGACGCCATGGCAAAGTGGCTTCCACCCCACGGCTTCACCTGCAAAGTGCAGCAGTTGGACGCAATGGTCGGTGGAACGTACCGGATGTCCTTTGCAAATTTCGGGACCGGTCGCGGCCACTCTTTCGGTGGTGAATATCGCGAGCTGGTGCCATATAAGCTCATACGCTACACGGACAGATTCGACGATCCAAACCTGCCTGGGGAAATGCTGACGACCGTGACGCTCAGAGCCGTGTTGTGCGGAACGGAGCTGAGCATCGTGCAAGAGGGCTTGCCGGAGGCTATTCCGACCGAAATGTGCTATCTCGGGTGGCAGCAGTCGCTGGCACAGTTGGCTACGCTCGTGGAGCCGGAGATTCCGGGTTAAAGAGCCAGCGCCCGGCTGTCAGACAGATCGTCAGCGAGTGAGGTTACCCATAGTGCCAGAATCCAATCACACACTTACGCTTACTGCGCGGTACGATCATTTTAGCGTCGGTCGGGTTGGCGCAAGTGAGCCGCTATCGTTGGTCCTGCCTCCTGAGACCGTGGCCCGCCTCGGTGGCGCGTGCGCGGCTGCGCGTACCAGGACTTTGCGCATGACACCCATTGCCGGTGCTGAAGTTGTGGAGGATCTGGTCGAGCTCCTGCACGCTCTGCTCAGCGGCTATTCCAAGGTTGTCGCCGCCGATGCACTGGCGCTGCGCAGCACGGAGACCTTGGAACAGGCTCTCTCGGAGATTGAGCAACTGCGTGGGGAATTGGGGAAATAGTGCTGGCCGGCCTGTCCGCACCGGCACGGTGCATGCGCATGATTATCCGGATTGACGATCTGCGTGGACCCGAGATTCGGCAACTTCTGCAGGAGCACCTGCAGAGCATGAGCCTGCATTCGCCGCCCGAGAGCATTCACGCGCTCGAACTCGAGGCGCTGCGCAGACCCGAGGTCACGTTCTGGACAGCATGGGAGGGCGTGGAGCTGCTCGGCTGCGGCGCGCTGCTGGAGCTGGACCGCGGCCATGGCGAGATCAAATCCATGCGCACGGCGCTCCCCCACTTGCGTAAGGGAGTGGCCAGGGCGGTTCTTGAGTACATGATCGAAGCGGCGCGGAGTCGCGGCTATGCCCGGCTGAGCCTGGAAACGGGATCGATGCAGGCTTTTGCGCCAGCGCGTGAACTGTATCTGAATTGTGGTTTTTCGTACTGTGATCCGTTTGCGGAGTATGTTCCCGATCCATACAGCGTATTCATGACGAAGCGGCTTTGATCCTGGCGCTGGGCCCCGTCCCGGCCGACAGGGGTTGTCGCTGGCAGCGGCGACAGGCATCATCCGTTGTCTCTAATTCACCCGCGGAGCAGCCATGAACGAATACCGGGGACAATGCTTCTGTGGCGCGGTCGGATTCACGCTGAGCGGCGCGCCTGCCGCGATGGGATACTGCCATTGCGAGTCATGCCGGCACTGGTCGGCGGGGCCCGTCAATGCCTTTACGCTGTGGAATCCCGACGCCCTCAGGATCACGAAGGGTGCAGACAATATCGGCACCTATAACAAGACCGCGAACAGTTACCGCAAGTGGTGCAAGAGTTGTGGCGGCCACCTGTTCACCGACCATCCGCCCATGAAGCTGGTCGACGTCTATGCGGCCATGCTGCCGACGCTGGCGTTCAAACCCGGAATCCATGTGTCGTACGGCGAGAAAGTGCTGAGCATCAGGGACGGACTGACAAAGATGAAGGACTTTCCCAAGGAAATGGGTGGATCCGGAATCACGCTGCCAGAGTAGGCCTGGGCAGCGCTCGCTCCCTGCTACGGTCGTTCCCGCTTCCCGCGCCCCGCCTTCGAAACGCGATCCGGCCTTTTTGACCGTTCCTGCAGCAGGGAAATCGCCAGCGGCCGCCCGCGCACCTGCACTCGCGCCAGGCGCCTGAGTATTTCCGGCGGCATTCCCGTAGGGAGCCGCACCAGCGTGTGATCTTCGCGCACCTTGATGCCATTGATCTCGGAGCCGTCGAGACCAGCCTCATTGGCGATGGCGCCAACAATATTGCCGGCCTGCGCGCCGTGCAGGCGGCCGACTTCCAGGCGATAGGTGTCCTGGGGGGCAAATCGCCCGGAGCGTGGGCGCCGCTCATCGCGGGCCTCGCGTTCTTGTTTGCCGCCACGCGCGACATGCGCCTCGAGTTCGCGCGTATCCGTCGCGTTCCGGCTTGTCGCCGATCAGGAGCGGCGTCTTGCCCTGTGCCAGTGAGGCCAGCGCGGCCGCCACGTCGGCCAGTTCCGCGCCGGATTCTCGCACCAGTTCGTCGACCACGCCGCGATAGACATCGGCGAATCCCTGTTCCATCAGCGCAGTGATGCGCCGTTTGAATTTCGCCACGCGCGTGGCGTTGACGTCGGCGATGGTCGGCAGATCCATCTGTTCGATCGGCTGGCGCGTCGCGCGCTCGATCAGCTGCAGCATGTTGCGTTCGCGCGGAGCGATGAACAAGATCGCTTCGCCGCTGCGTCCGGCGCGGCCGGTGCGGCCGATGCGATGGATGTAGGATTCAGTGTCGTAGGGCACGTCGAAATTGACCACGTGGCTGATGCGTTCGACATCGAGGCCGCGCGCGGCGACATCGGTGGCGACCAGGATGTCGATCTGGCCGGCCTTCAGCTGCGCGATCGTGCGTTCGCGTTCGGCCTGCTGCATGTCGCCATTGAGCGCGGCGGCGGCAAAGCCGCGCGCCTCGAGGCGCTCGGCCAGTTCCACCGTGGCGAGCTTGGTGCGCGCGAACACCAGCATGGCGTCGAAGGTCAGCACTTCGAGGATGCGCGTCAGCGCGTCGAGCTTGTGCAGGCCGCTTACCAGCCAGTAGCGCTGCCGGGTGTTGGCGGCGGTGGTGGTCCGGCCGCGAATGATGATCTCGCGGGGCTTGCGCAAATGAGTCTGCGCGATGCGCTTGATCGCGGGCGCCATGGTCGCCGAGAACAGCGCCACCTGCCGGTCGGGCGGCACTCGGGCGAGAATCGCATCCATCGCCTCGATGAAGCCCATCGCCAGCATCTCGTCGGCTTCGTCGAGCACCACGAAGCGCACGCCCTGGAGCGTCAGCGTGCCGCGTTCGAGATGATCCATGACGCGGCCGGGCGTGCCGACGATCACGTGCGTGCCGCGCTTCAGCGCCTGGAGCTGCGGCGTGTAGCTCTGGCCGCCGTAGATCGGCAGCACGTGGAAACCCGGCAGCTCCGCGGCGTATTTCTGGAAGGCCTCGGCGACCTGGATCGCCAGTTCGCGCGTCGGCACCAGCACCAGGGCCTGCGGCTCGCGTTGCCTGAGGTCCAGGCGCGAGAGGATCGGCAGCGCGAATGCCGCGGTCTTGCCGGTACCGGTCTGCGCCTGGCCCAGTACGTCGCCGCCCGCCAGCAGTGCCGGAATGGTCGCCGCCTGGATGGGCGATGGGGCCTCGTAGCCCACCGCCGCCAGCGCCTGCAGCACCGGATCGCTCAGGCCGAGATCGGCAAAGGTGACGGCGGAGGCCGCCTCCGGAGTCTTCATGCGGGTGCCTTCGGGCAGGCTGCGTGGGGCGGCGAGTCTACCCCTTTGCAGGCTCCATCAGGCTGGTATTTCCCCGATTTGCCGGGACCGGTACGCGGGCGGGCGGCTTCAGCCGCCGGCGGCAACCAGGTGGAAGCGCACCCGCACCTTGTCGTCGAGCACCTGGCCCCAGGAAGAATCGCCGATGCCGAAATCGCGGCGTGAAAGTTCAAAACCTCCGTCGAAGGCGTTATCGCGCCCAACCGGTTGCACCGTAACGGCCACGCTTACGGTCTGGGTCCGGCCCTTGATGGTGAGCGTGCCCCTGGCTTCGAAATGGCCGGCGACACCCGGGGTAATCTCGGTCGACTGAAAGCGGCCCTGCGGAAATCGCCGGCTGTCGAACCAGGCGGGTTTGAGCACTTCGGCATCGGAGTCAGGATCGCCGGTGTCGAGGCTGTTCATGTCGACGATCAGCGTCGCACGCGTCTGTGAAGGCCTGGTTGCGTCATAGTCAATCGTACCGCTGAAGACCTTGAAGCGGCCATCGACCGAAACCTCCTGTTGGCGGAAGGTAGCGACCAGGCTGCTTTGCGTCAGGGTGATGTTGCTGTCCGCGGCGAGCACGGACGCGGCCAGCAATGACCAGAGTGCGAGGGATGCGCAGGTCGCGGAGCCGCGTCTCGCCAGGATCCGCGCGCCTGCCAATGTGCCCTCAGCCTGCATGCCAGCGCAGCATGCGGCGCAGCGTGTCATCGTGATCGACGAAGTGATGCTTCAGCGCTGCCAGCGCATGCAAGCCGATCGCGATGGCCAGTACCGTGGCACCGGTTTCATGAAATTCCCTGAAAACCGCGCCCAGCGCCGGATTCTTCGCCACCAGGTTGGGCAGTGGGATGAGGTTGAGGTAGACGATGGGGCGGCCGACAGCGTTGCTGAACAGCCAACCGCTGAGCGGCTGCATCAGCAGCATCGCATAGAGCAGTCCGTGCAGGACATTCGCAACCCCGTGCTGCCACGCCGGCATCGGCAGTGACGCCGGAGCCGGATGCGTCAGGCGCCACAGGCCGCGCACGAAGAACAGCGCCAGCACCGTGACGCCGGTCCACTTGTGCCACGAATACACTTGCAGCTTGAATGGGCTGTTGGCCATGTCGGTCATCAGCCAGCCGATGGCGAAGGCGATGATCAGGAGTCCGAAGACCACCCAGTGCAATGCGACCGCGGTGCGAGTGTATTTGTCTGTCATGTCCGGCCTGGCTTCCGAATAGGGAGTGCGATTATTCGAGGATTTGGTTCAATCGTGCTGCCGGCTAGTATGCCTGCCTGGAGGCCGCGCCGGTGAGGATACGGCGTGGCTGGCGACCCTTGTGGCGGACATCGGTACCCGGGTCGCGGCCGGGAGCCTGCTACACTGCGGGCAGCGCAAATCCGGGCTAACTCATGCAATTAAAGAAACCAGTATCGATCGGCTGCCTGCTACTGGTGCTGATGTGCTTCAGTGCCCCGGGCGAGGCGCGACGAATTCCTGCAGCGGGGAGCGACCCGCAGCTCCGCTCCAGCGCCGTGCTGGTGCTGGATGAAGCCAGTTCGACCGTGCTGCTGGCGCGCCAGGCGGAGGTGGCGACGCCGATCGCCTCGATCACCAAGCTGATGACCGCGCTGGTGGTGCTCGATGCGCGGCAGCCGCTCGATGAGATACTGGAGGTCACCGACGCTGATCGCGAGCGCGGGCGTGGCGCCTACTCGCGCCTGGCCATCGGCACGCGGCTGAGCCGCGGCGACCTGCTGCACGTCGCGCTGATGTCGTCGGAGAATCGCGCGGCGCACGCGCTGGGCCGCAATTATCCAGGCGGCCTGCCGGCTTTCGTGGCGGCGATGAACGCCAAGGCGCGCGCGCTCGGCATGGGCAATGCGCGTTTCGTCGACCCAACCGGCCTGTCGAGCGAAAACATTGCCAGTCCGGCTGATCTGTCAAAGCTGGTCATCGCGGCCTCGCATGAACCGATGATCCAGCAATTTTCCACCGACCAGTTGCATGCCGTGCGCGTGGGCCGGCGGATGCTCGAATTCCGCAACACCGACCTGCTGGTGCGCAATCCGGCCTGGAACATCATCGTGCAGAAGACCGGCTACATCACCGAGGCCGGCAAATGCCTGGTGATGAAGACCCTGATCCGCGGCCGCGCCATCGTCATCGTGCTGCTCGATTCGTTCGGCAAGTACACCCGAGTCGCCGACGCGCAGCGCATCCGCCTGTGGCTCGAGGCGCAGCCGGCGGAGTTTGTGGCACCGGGCGCGGTCTGAGGGGACGCGCACCCGCGCGTCACCCGCCCGGGGGCGGTGTGTTGCGACCCGCCAGGTAGTAGAACAGCAGTTGCGCGATACCGACTGCGGCTGGCACCAGGCCCCACAGATAGGCGTCGCGCTGCGAGTTGTACAGCGCGATCGATATCGCGACGCCGACGAACAGCAGGACCAGCCCGCGCCGCAGCGTATCGGCCGGCGTGCGCGACTTGCAGCGACGCCCGTCCTGGAAAAATTCCGGCGGCAGAGGCGGCACTTCCATGCCCTTCTCAATGGCGGCCAGGCGCTCCTTGTGGTGCAGATTGAACATGTCGCGTTTCTTGCGGTAGTCGAGCAACAGGCTCAACATGCCGATGCCGATGCCCATCACGATGGCGATGATTGGAATCATCACTCCGAGTACTGCGGTTATTGGTTCATTCACTTTTGCATATCCTTGGTGTAATCCGTGCCGGCGCCCTTGATACCCGGCCGGTCGCCGGTTGGTTTCAGGCCGTCGTGGCGGGCTGCAGGCGGCCTGAAACCATCTGGCTGCCCGCTGGGTAACAAGACGGTTGGGAGAGGTTCGTGCAGCAACAAGCCCCGCCCGAAACGGGACCCCGGGATCAGGATATTGTCGAATTGCTGCAGGGCGGCGCCTTTGAAGCCGCTTTCGGGCGACTTGCGGATCGCTATGAACACAAGGTGTACCGGCTATGCTGCTCGATATTGCGCGACCCGGACCAGGCGGCGGACGCCGCGCAGGAGAGCCTGGTGCGGGTCTGGAAGGCGCTGCCCAGGTACGATGGGCGGGCGTCGCTATCGACCTGGATTTACACCATCACGCGCAACCGCTGCTTCACGGCCGTCGAGCGCCGGCGCGATGCGGATTCGATGAGCGATCCGCTGGTGGAGCAGGCCGTCGAGGCGCTCCGGGCCAGCGCACCGGAAAGCGGAACCGATCGTCTGGAGCTACTGCGCGAACTGGTCGAGGCGCTTCCCGAGCGTTACCGGAAAGCCCTGACCTTGTTTTACTATGAAGAGAAGTCGGTCGGTGAGGTCGCGGAAATGCTGGGCCTCCCCGAGGGTACGGTCAAGACCAACCTGCACCGGGCTCGCGCCATGCTGCTCGAGCGAGTGCGTACCCTGGGCCTCGGCGACCCGCAGTTGTGGCTGGAGAGCGTTGCGTGAACATGCCGCATGACCCTCTCGATCAGGCGCTGGCGCGAAGCCTGGTGGCTCCGTCGCTACCCGATGGATTTCGCACTCGCCTGCGCGCGGCGGTCGCGCGCGCCGCAGGCATGGATCGGCTGCAGCTGCGCGCCGCCATCGAGCGCGAGCACGCTGAGCGGCTCGCCGAGTTGCATGAGGGTTACGTGAGCTTGCGCCAGCGCACGCTTGGCGGCCTGATCGGCGGTGCGTTCGGGGTGGGATTGCTGCTGAATTTCGCGCTGCCGTGGATCACGGCGCACTTCGGTCAGCAAGGGGTCGTCGCGTTGCCGATCATTGGCGCAGCCGTTGGCCTCGGACTGAGCCTGCGCGCCTGGTGGCAGCGCAGCAGCCTGTCGCGACTCCTGCCCTGAGTCAGCGTTGACTCAAACGCGACCCTCGAGGTCGTAGGTGTCGGCGCCGGTGATATCGACGTCGATGAATTCCCCGGGCCGTGTTGCCGCCGACGCCTTGATCCGCACCACGCCGTCGATCTCGGGCGCATCGCCGGCCGTGCGCGCACAGGCAATACCGTCGGCGACGCGATCGACGAGCACGCGCAGCCGCGTGCCGACGCGGCGCGCGAGCCGGGCGGCGCTGATGGTGGCGGCGCGCTCCATGAAGCGCGCGTAGCGTTCATCCTTGGTCTCCTCGGACACGGCGCCGTCGAGTTGGTTGGCCGCAGCGCCGGCCACCGGCGAATACCTGAAGCAGCCCACGCGGTCCAGCTGCGCCTCGTCGAGCCAGCCGAGCAGTTGCTCGAAATCCGCCGCGCTTTCGCCGGGGAAACCGACGATGAAGGTGCTCCGCAGTGTCAGCTCCGGGCACTCGCGGCGCCAGCCGTGGATGCGCGCCAGCGTGTCCTCGGCATGGGCGGGCCGGCGCATGCGCTTGAGCACGGCCGGGCTGGCGTGCTGAAAGGGAATATCGAGGTAGGGCAGTACCGTGCCCGCCGCCATCAGCGGGATCACCGCATCGACGTGAGGATAGGGGTAAACGTAGTGCAGCCGCACCCACACGCCCAGCTCGCCCAGCTCGCGCGCCAGATCGAGGAAGCGGGTGGCGATGGTCTGGCCGCGCCACTGGACTTGCCGGTAGCGCAAGTCGCTGCCGTAGGCGCTGGTGTCCTGCGAAATGACCAGCAGCTCACGCACGCCGCCGCGCACCAGCAGTTCGGCTTCGCGCAGCACCGCATCGAGCGGGCGGCTGGCAAGCAGGCCGCGGAGCGAGGGAATAATGCAGAAGCTGCACTTGTTGTTGCAGCCCTCGGAGATCTTGAGATAGGCGTAATGGCGGGGTGTGAGGCGAATCCCCTGCGGCGGCAGCAGATCGAGGTGCGGGTCGTGCGGCTGCGGCAAGTGCGTGTTGACCGCAGCCAGAACGGCTTCGGTGGCATGCGGACCGGTGATAGCCAATACTTTCGGGTGGCGCTCGCGGATCCGGTCGGGATGGGTGCCGAGGCATCCAGTCACGACCACGCGTCCGTTCTGGTCGAGCGCCTCGCCGATGGCGGACAGCGATTCGTCGATGGCCGAATCGATGAAGCCGCAGGTGTTGACCACCACCAGGTCGGCGTCGCGGTATTCGGGCGCAATGGCGTAGCCGCGCAAGCGGAGCTCGGTGATGATGCGCTCGGAATCAACCAGCGCCTTGGGGCAGCCCAGACTCACGAAGCCTACGGCTGGCGGCCGGCTGCGGTTCGGAACGCGCGCCGTGTTGCGGACGGCGGCCGCGGTTCGGGGAGCTGCTTTCATGGGGAGATCGGGCCGGGGGGCGGCGCGTCCGGTACAATGGACGTATCATCTTACACCAGGAGCCTGGCCTTAGGCCGCCTTGCCGGGCCGCGGGCGGATCGCATGGCTTTCGACGAGGCCTACTACCGGCGTTACTACCACGACCCCCGCACCGCGGTGACTTCGCGCGCGCAGATGCGTGATCGTGCGGCCATGATTGCGGCTAGCGTGCGCTATGTCGGGTTGCCGGTGACAAGCATCCTCGATGCGGGGTGCGGTGTGGGCCTGATGCGCGCACCGCTCCTGCGCCACCTGCCGCACGCGCGCTACACGGGTCTGGAAGCCAGCGAGTATCTGTGCCGGCGCTACGGCTGGCAGCGGGGCACGCTGCAGACGCTCCCGGCCCGTGTACGCTACGAGCTCGTGGTCTGCTACGACGTGCTGCAGTACCTCAAGGAAGACGATGCGCGCCAGGCGATTGCCAAGCTGGGAGCCGTGTGCCGTGGCGCCCTGTACTTCGGCGCACTCACCCGCGGTGACTGGCGCCATAACTGCGATCAGTCGCGTACTGACCGCGTGCCGGGCCTGCGCTCCGCCGCCTGGTACCGCCGCGAGCTCACGCGCAATTTCCGGCCGTTGGGCTGTGGCATGTGGTTGCACCGCGGCGCCCCCCTCACGCTCTGGGACCTCGACGGAGCCGGCCGGTGATCAAGGCGCTGCTGCTGCTGTTCAAATTCGCCAAGTTCGGGCCGATGCTCAAGTCGGCGGGATTCATGCTGCTGTCAGTGGGTGTCTATGCACTGCTGTTCGGCTGGTGGTTCGCGCTGGGCTTCGTGCTACTGCTGCTGGTTCACGAGATGGGGCACTACGTTGCCGCCCGCCGGCTCGGCATGAATGTAGGCCTGCCCACCTTCATTCCCTTCGTGGGCGCCTGGATCGAACTCAAGGATCAGCCGTTGTCGGTGAAGCAGGAGGCGGAGATCGCATTTGCCGGACCTTTTGCCGGCACGGTGGCGGCGGCCGGCGTCCTGTCGCTGTCGCTTTGGCAGCATAGCCTGCTGCTGCTGGCGCTCGCCTACTCCGGATTCTTCATTAATCTCTTCAACCTGATTCCCGTCACGCCCTTCGACGGTGGGCGCATCGTCGCCATCCTATCGCCCAAGGTGTGGTTCATCGGCGTGCCGGTGCTGCTCGGCGCATTCCTGCTCAATCCCAACCCGATGTTCCTGATGATCCTGTTGCTGCTTGCGCCCACCATTTACGGCTCGCTTCGCGCTGCCTGGCGCGGCGAGGCGCCGGCGCATAATCCGCGCTATTACCAGGTGCCGCTCGACGCGCGGGTGCGCTACGGCGCCTACTACCTGCTGCTGCTCGCCTTCCTCTGCTATATGACGTTTCGTACCCACCAGCAGGTCGAGGCGCTGCGCAATCCATGACTATCCGGCTGGTGGCCGCGTTTCGCGGCAGCGCGCAGTGCCGGCGAGAGCTCGGCGCGGTGCAGTGGTGCCTGAGCGGACTCGATCGCGATAGTGGCGACGTGCTCGAGGTCCGGTTGAGCGGAGCGGCCGGATTGGAGCTTTCACCGCAGCTGGCGGCTGCCGAACTGTTCGTGCGCGACGAGCCGGCCGGCTCGGTCTGGGAACTGCGCAGCGGAACCGTCGTGCTGCCGCTGCCAGTGCGGGCCGTGCAGGTGCATCGGAGCGCGGCGGCGGTCTTTGCCCGCGCCTTGCCACCGGCTGTCGTGCCGTGGAGCGTGCGCTCGGGTTGGGCCGTGTTGCTGAATGCGCTGCGTGTGCCAGGCCTGGCGCGGCTGCTGGGCCGGCTGGCCAACAAAGGCGACGCGCCATGAGCCGGCGCATACCGGTCACGGTGCTCACTGGGTTTCTCGGCTCCGGCAAGACCACGCTGCTGAACCGCATTCTCTCGGAGCAGCATGGCAAGCGCATTGCCGTCATCGAGAACGAGTTCGGCGAGGTGGCCGTCGATCACGAGCTGGTGATCGGCGCCCAGGAGGAAATTTTCGAGACGGCAAACGGCTGTATCTGCTGCACCGTGCGCGGTGACCTGATCCGCGTGCTGAACCAGCTGCGCAAGCGTCGCGACCGCTTCGACTACGTGCTCATCGAGACCACGGGCCTGGCTGATCCCGGCCCGGTGGCACAGACATTCTTCGTCGACGAGGACCTGCGCGAGGATTTCCAGCTCGATGCCATCGTGGCGCTGGTCGACGCCGCGCATATCGCCGGGCAGTTGGCCAGCGTGGCGGCCGCGGCGGAGCAGATCGGCTTCGCCGACGTGCTGCTGCTCAACAAGACGGACCTGGTCGGCACAGCCGAACTGGCACGCACCGAACAGGAGCTGCGCGCGATCAATGGCACCGCGCGTATCGTGCGCACGCACCACGCCGAGTTGCCGCTGGCGCAGGTGCTGGACCTAGGAGCCTTTGACCTGGAGCGCGCGCTGGCGATCGACGGTGGATTCCTGCAGCCACAGCAGCCGTTCGAGTGGGCGGGCAACTACGCGCTGGCGGCCGGCGTGCACCCCGTGCATACCGGCGCAGAGGCGCACGCTGCACAAGCTCACGACCACGCGCACGAACATGCACATGAACACAGGCAGGACGGAACTGCGGGCGGCCTGAGCGAGGTTGGTGTGGTGATGTTGCGGGCCCCGGCCGCAGCGGTCGAGGGCATCGAAGCCTTGTTGGCCAGCGCCGCCGGAAGATTCGGGGAACCCGGTGTGCCCTTGCCTGCTGGCGCCGAGCTGGCGCCCGGGCCCCACTACCGCCTGCAGCTGGCCACGCATGCCGACTTTCAGCTGCAGGTTCCGCATGATGGTGACTGGGCGTTGTTCTGTGAGCACGCGCCAGCGGAATTTGGCTGGTCGCTGCCGGGCGCACGGCTGACGGGCGAGCGCGAATTCGGCTCGCATCACCATGAAAGCGGGATCACCTCGATCGGCATCGACGACGCGCGGCCACTCAATTCCGACAAGGTAAACGACTGGCTCTCTTACCTGTTGCAGAGCCGTGGCCAGGATATCCTGCGCATGAAGGGTGTCCTCAATTTCCGCGGCGAGCCGCGCCGCTACGTTTTTCACGGCGTGCACATGATTTTCGATGGCCAGCTCGAGCGTCCCTGGGGCGATGCCGCGCGCCGCAACCGGCTGGTGTTCATCGGCCGTAAGCTCGATCGTCAGGAGCTCGAGGCCGGCTTCGAGTCCTGCGTCGCGTGAATACGCCGGGGGCCAGGCTCGAGCGGCGCGCACGCCTCGAACTCGGCGACTATCCGCTCGATGCAGCCTGGTCCGCCGA
Source organism: uncultured Gammaproteobacteria bacterium (assembly GCA_963811485.1). Lineage (GTDB taxonomy): Bacteria > Pseudomonadota > Gammaproteobacteria > Steroidobacterales > Steroidobacteraceae > FEN-1191. The sequence goes on along the minus strand of CAWERO010000002.1, from coordinate 308,564 downwards.
CGGCCGGGTGCTGTTGGTCGGCTGTGGGCAGGGCGCGCTCCTGTGGGTTGATGTCGCCGGTTCGGCTGCGGCAGCGCAGCGGATCGGCGCGCATGCCGGCGGCGCGCTGGCGCTGGCCTGGCAGCACAGTGGTCAGCGGTTTGCCAGCTCCGGGCAGGACGGTGAGGTGCGGCTCTGGGACGCGCAGACGCGTGTGGCGAAAGTGATTCACGCAGCGACGGACTGGAGCGAGCATCTGGCCTTCGCCAGCCACGGGCGCTTGCTGGCCGTCGCCACCGGGCGCGCACTCCAGGTGTTCGGTAGCGACGGCACACTGCGCACGCAATTGCCGCCGCAGCCGGGCGTCATCGCCGCGACTCGCGTGGCGGGCCAAGGCCAGTGAGCTGGCGAGCGTTGGTAATGGCGGCGCGCAGATTCATCGCCTCGAGCCGGAACTGCAAAGCCGCGCATATCCCTGGCAGGGCGCCTGCCTGAGCGCGAGCTGGAGTCCGGATGGGCGCGATTCTGGCCTCGGGCATGCAGGATGGTTCGGTGCATTACTGGAACCTGGGCTGCCGGTACGCAGTCGCAAATGCGCGGCTATGGCGCCAAGGTGGCGCTGACTTGCTGGAGCGCCAACAGTCGCTTGCTGGCGACCGCGGCCGACCAGCAGATTGTCGTCTGGGATTTTTCCGGGCGCGGCCCTGAAGGGCAGCGAACCGCTGCAGTTCACGGCGCACACGGCGCGCCTGACACAGCTGGCCTTCCAGCCGAAGGGGCCGCTGCTGGCCGCGGGCGGGCGCGATCACCGCTTGACGCTGTGGCGACCGGCGCAACCGCGGCAGCCGCTCGATGCCGACATGTATGCCGACGAAGTGGCGCTGCTGCGCTGGTCGAACGATGGCACGCAGCTCGCGGTGGCTGACCGGAGCGGTGCGCTGTATCTCTACCGCCTGCACCAGTAGCTAACGCGGCAGCGGCAGATCCAGCACCGGATCTCGAGGTGTGCACGCCACGCCCTGCCCGGCGACTGCGGCGTAGTGACCCAGCAGGAGCTGGAGCGCGCGCGACCAGGTGTAGCGTTGCAACGCGCGTTCGCGCGCGGCGCGGCCCAGCGCGCTGAGGTCACGTTCATAAAGCGCCGCGATGGCCGCAGCCATGCCGGGCGTGTCGCCTGGAGGGGCCAGCATGCCGACCGTTTCGTCGACATGCTCGGGCACGGCGCCGGCGTTTGCGCCGACCACCGGAATTCCACAGGCCAGCGCTTCGATGATCACCAGCCCGAAGGTCTCGCTGCTGCCGGCGTGCACCAGCGCATCGCAGGAGGCGATCGTCGTGGCCAGCTCGACGCTGTCGCGCCGATATGGCTGCACGGTGATATTCGCAGCGGGGCGCGCCGACGCCTCCGCCGCCGACCATCAGCAGGTGATAGCGATCACCGAGCAGCCGCAACGCGCCGTGCAGTACGTCGATGTTCTTCTCACCGGAAAACCGCCCGGCGTAGACCAGCAGACGTGTGTCGTCGGCGAGTCCGAGTTGTGCGACGCAGACCGGGCGCACGACGGTGCGGGGAGAATATTCCGGTATCGACGCCCAGCGGCTGCAACGCCGTGCGCTGCACGCCAAGGCTCTCGAGGTGACTGCACATCAGGCGGCTGGGGGCGAGTACCAGGTCGAAGCGCTCGTAAACGCGACGCAGGTAACGGTCGAGCCCGTACTCGACCAGGCGGCCGAGCCGCCGGCCGGCGAGCCGGGGAAAATTGGAATGAAAGAACGCCAGCAGCGGGATATCGCGCCGGCGCGCGCTGCGCATCGCGCACCATGCCGGGTGAAAGACGTCGCCGACTTCGATCAGATCGGGCTCGAGTGCATCGAGCATGCGCACCCAGCGGCGAGGCGAAAGCGGCAGGCGGTAATTGAAGGTGCCCGGCACCTTCCAGCCGGCGAGGGTGCTGACGCCGCCCGGCAGCAGTTCCGTCACGGCCCCGGGCACGAGCAGCGAGTGGCGATGGGGCGTGTGGGCCCCGAGCCATTGGTGTTTCGCCGTCAGGTAGCGGCGCACACCACCGCTGGTCGGCGAAAAGAACAGGGTGGTATCTACGAGATGCATGGCTGGCCTGGTTGCCCGGACCATTGCACCCGCCGTTCAGAGGACTGTCAAGCCTGGGCTGCGGCCGGCCGAATGGCGAGCACGCCCGCGGACGGCAGCCTGATCCGTATGCGCGTGAACTGGCCGCGCTTGGTCGCTACCTGGATCTGCCCCTGGAGCCGCTTGACGTTGTCGCGCAGGATTCGCATGCCAAAGCCGCGGCCAGCGGCGTCCGCCGCCGTGCTTAGTCCGGAATGGAAAATCAGCGTAGAGGCCTGCCGAGGGTCCTGATCCAGCACCGCATCGTCCGCGATCAGGCCGGTGGCGACTGCTGCCTCGATAATGCGATCGGTATTAAGGCCCTGGCCGTCATCCTGGAATACCAGCTCGGACTGCCCGCCGGGTCGTGGCTGGAATTCCACCAGCAGCGCGCCCTGGGTGTTCTTGCCCGCCAGTCGGCGCTGCGCCGGCGTCTCGATGCCATGTTCGATCGCAGTTGCGCAGCATCTGGCTCAGCATGTCGTAGAAGGCGCCGGCATGGACCTCCGGCACCTGGTCAAGTCCGAGCGTGCTGAGCTCGACGGCCTTGCCCTGTGCGGCCGCCAGCTGCGCGGCGAGTTGCTGCAGCGCCAGCGCCAGCTGCGGCGCCTGGGTGCCAGAGGCCGCGGTCCGGACGCCGGCCGCGCCGCTGCCGGGAAGCCGAGCGCGGCGGCGCGGCGCGCGGCGGGCGACCAGCGGCATGCCGGTGCGCTGCGCGATCGTGGTCAGCGCCAGGAACACTTCGTCGATATGCACCAGCGCCGGCAACAGGACATCACCGGTGCGCCTGGCGTCCAGCGTGCGCCGCGGTCGAGCGCGCAGCAGGGCCTGCCCGAGCAGCAGCTCCAGCGACGGCATCGACAGCGCCGACGAGCGCCGCAGCAGTTGTGCGTAATGGGTATGGAGCCGCTCGAGCTTGAGCTGGAACTGTCCGGGCTCGCGTGCCCGCTGCTGCAGCAGCGTGCGCACCCGGGTGAGGTTGCGTGCTGCATAGGTCATGAAATTCCGCAGCGCCGTGCGGTCGACCTGCAGCAGCTCGCCGAGCAGCGCATGTTCGTCACGCAGCCGCAGCAGCTCGGGCGCGGTGGGCTCGGCTGTTACCCATTTCAGGCGGCATGGGCGCTGCGCGTGAGCGGTGGCGCCGCAGACAGCTGCTCCAGCGCGGCCACGACGGCACGCGATATCCGTGTAGCGCTCGGCGCGTTCGCGCGCCATCAGGCGGGAAAGCAGCGGCTCGAAGCCCGACAGTTCCGCTGGCAGGGGCGGGCGTTCGCCGGAAACGTGCTGCTGCATCAGGTCCATCGCCGTGAGGCCGGTGTAGGGTTTGCGGCCCGTGAGCATCTCGTAGAAGACCACGCCCAGCGCGTACTGGTCGCTGCGTGCGATCGAGCGCGATTCCCTGGACCTGCTCCGGACTCATGTAATAGGGCGAGCCGCGCAGCACGCCGATCGCGGTGCTGTGGGTATCCGCATTCATGTGCTTCGCCAGGCCGAAATCGATCAGCACCACCGAACCATCGGGACGCAGCATGACATTGGGTGGCTTGAGGTCACGGTGCAGGATGCCGGCGCCGTGCACCACGCTGCAGCGCCGCCGCGATGCGGCGTGCGTAGGCGACGGCCTCGTCGCTGGACAGCGGATGCAGGAGACGCTGCTTGAGATCGCCGCAGGGAAAGTATTCCATCGCCAGGAATTCCCGGCCGTCATGAACGCCGTAGTCGTAGATATCGACAATCGCCGGGTCGCGCAGCGCAGCGATGGCCGCGTATTCGCGCGCGAACTGCTGCGTGTTGCCAGGGCCGCCGTCGACCGGGCGACTGATCTTCAGCGCCACGGGGCGCTGCAGCGCCACGCTGCGCGCCAGCCAGACGCTGGCGCGGGCAGAATGGCCGAGCTGGCGCAGCAGGGTGTACTGCGGAATTTCCAGACCCGGGGCGAGCTGGTCATTGTGGCGGCGACCGGCGGTGGCGAGGCGGCGTGCACGGCGCCGGCTCGCGTGCAGCACTTTGCGCAGCGTCCGCTCCAGCAGTCGCGCGTCGAGCAGGTCGCGCGGCAGGTAGGCGGCGGCGCCGAGGCGGATCGCGCGCACCGCGGCGAGTTCGTTGCCATTCGCCGCCACCACGATCAGCGGCGGCAGCAGCTGTTCGCGGCGCAGTTCGCGCAGCCAGTCGATGCCTTCACACGGTTCGCAGGCTCCCTTGCCGAAGCCCGCGCACAGCAACACGATGTCATAGTTGCGGCGGGTGATGGTATCGAGATGACGGTCGAACTGCTCGAGATCGAGGCTCGGCGGATCGGCATCTGGCCAGAGCGTCTGCAGGTGGTGCCGCAGCCACTGGCGCTGCTGCTCGTCGCGACCGGCGATGAGGATCCGCGGCGTCACGCGCGCGCTCCGCGCGGCAGGGTGCTGGGTGCAAACTCTGGCAAGGGTATCACTCGACCGCGAATGGCGCGGGCGGAGCCCGCATGTCCCGGACTTTACGTTTTCCGGCCGGTCGACCGGACCGCGCCGAGGTCAATCTGTGATGCAGGTGACTGGCGCCGGTGCCGAAATGTGACGCGCCTCACCCGCGTGGTAACCTGCGCCGTGCCAGGACCCATAGTCATCGTCGGCGCCGGCCAGGCCGGCCTGCAGATCGCCGAGTCGCTCCGCCACGAGAAGTACGACGGCCCGATCGTGTTGCTCGGCGCGGAGGCGCACGGCCCCTATAACCGTCCGCCACTGTCGAAGAAGTGGCTGCTCGAGCGGCGGCAAACCCCGCCTCGCTCGCAGATCCGCGGGCTGGAGGTGCTCGAGCGGCGGAAGATCGAGCTGCACACGGAGCACGACGGTGACCGCAATCGATCGTGCCGCGCAGGTCGTGCGACTGCGCCGACGGCCGGCGACTTCCCTATGGCGGCCTGGCGCTCGCGACCGGCGCACGCTTGCGGATGCTGCCGGTGCCGGGTGCCGGAGCTGCGAGGCGTGCTACGGCCTGCGCACGCTCGATGATGCGCAGCAGATCGGCGCGGCGCTCGACGCCTGCGTCGCCACGGGCGCGCCGCTGGTCGTCATCGGCGGCGGCTTCATCGGCCTGGAAGTGGCTGCGGCCGCGCGCAAGCGCGGCATCGCGGTCACGGTGCTCGAGGGCCTCGATCGGCTGATGTCGCGCGTGGTGGCGCCGATCGTCTCGGAAGCCGCGGCCGCGCAGCTGCATCGCTCGCACGGCGTGGAGCTCGTATTCGAGTGCGCGCGTCGCCGAGCTGGTGGGCGCCGACGGCGCCGTGCGCGCGGTGCGCATGGCCGACGGCCACGAATACCCGGCTGGCTGCGTGGTCGTCGGTGTCGGCGTCGATCCGGAGGACGCGCTGGCGCGCGCAGCCGGGCTCGAGTGCGATCGCGGCATCGTCGTCGATGACTGCGCGCGCAGTTCGGATCCGCAGATCGTTGCCGCCGGCGACTGCTGCGCGCGCCGGCAGCCGACGGCACGCTGCTGCGGCTCGAGTCGGTGCAGAATGCGGTCGAGCAGGGCAAGTCGGCCGCGGCGGCGCTGCTCGGCCAGCAGCGGCCGGTCACGGCGGCGCCGTGGTTCTGGTCCGACCAGTACGATGCGAGGCTCCAGATGGTGGGCCTGAGCCAGGGTTACGACCAGGTGGTCACGCGGGGCGAGGTGGCGCAGCTGGCGTTCTCGGCGTACTACTATCGCGCGGGCCGGCTGATTGCCGTGGATTCACTGAGCCGAATTCAGGATCACATGACGGCGCGCCGCCTGCTCGACCGCGGCCTGTCGCCAACGCCGGTGCAGGCCGCCGACGAGAATTTCAGCCTGCAGAGCCTGCTCGCGCCGTAAGAACCAAGGTGGCGTGCCGACGCCTCACTATCGCCCGAGCAGGAATTCGGTGCCGTGGAAATCAAGCACCACGCCGTCGCGGGTGATCTGCCTGACCTGTGCGCCTTCCGGGGTGAGGTCGCCCTCACGCACCTTGTGCATGTTGATGAACGCGTAGCGCTCGGCCGGATTCACGGCATAGACATGCAGGTCGAGGCGCAGCTCGGGGAGTGAGCCGTTGAGTTCCGAGTAGTTGCGCAGGTCACTTGCGCTGTTCTCGCCGCGCGCTGCGCCAGGGTCCGGTGCGACGGCCGGCTCGGCGTCCGCCGGATTGATGCCGGTTTGGTTGTTTGCGAGCCCGATGGCAGCCGACCGCGGTTTAGTGGCGCTCGCGGGCGCGGGCGCGGTCTGAATGGCCGCGTCTGGCGGGGCATTCGCTGCGGTCGCCTGGGCATACTCGATCGTGGTGGCTGGAATGGTGGTCGGCAACCCGATCGTGCACCGCGGTGGGTGCTGGTCGCCACGCCAGCCAGCCGAGCACGCCGACGCAGGCAATCAGCAGCATCCCGACGATTACGGCCCAGGCTGGCAGCAGGCGCGAGGGGCGCACGATGCGCATTTCGAGCAGCGCCGGGCCGGACTGCCGAGCTCGCTCAGATTCGGATTTCTTCAGCGCATCGAGGATGAATGACATGGTATTCAGCCCGAGGCCGCGCTGGGCGCGGGCGCTGGCACCACCCTGAGCGGGCGCAGCATTGGCGATGCCGGGTGTGGCCAGCACGGCGTCGAGCAGCAGCTGTGTCTCGACGCCGGCGATGCCGTCCACGGCCAGGTGATGCGCACGCTGGAAATTCTCCACCAGCTGCGCCAGGTCGGCATCAAAGCCCGCGGCTTGCACCGCGCCCGCCGCGGTGCCACCCGCCGTGGCGCCGCTCGCCTCGAGCAGTTGATTGCGCAACGCGCGCACCTCCGGGCCGCTCATGCCAGGGCGCAGCTCGGCCACCGGCGTCGCGGCCGGGCGCCACAGCAGCACGCAGTCGCCGTACCAGTAGCGCGCCAGCTCGGCGATCGCGACACGTGCGCTGCGCGAGCCGATCTGGAGCTGCACCGCATCGGTGCCGATGCCCGTCAGCACCACCTGATGCATCGCGGCGTAGTCATCGGCGAGCATCAGAATGGCCGGACGCTGCAATTCACGCAACTGCGCCAGCGAGCTGTGCAGCGTGACGCAATAAAGGCCCTGCGCCAGCGCCTGCGTGCAAGGGTCGGTGGGGCCCGGGGCGTAGCGCGCATTCCACAACTTCAGCAGCTCCGTAAAGGCGCTATCGGCAGCGGTGGCGTTACCCGCATTGGCCAGCAGCTGCGAGAGCGCAGGTGGCGCGAGCGTCGCGGTGTTGTGAACCGCTGGGGCGCTGGCATTGTGGCCGCTGCCGCTTGCGCCGCCGGACGCTGTTGCGAGGTAGCGTGACAGTGCGCCCGCGCTGCCCAGCAGCAGCAGGAAGCCGGCGGCCAAGGTCGGCCGGAGCCAGGAGGGGGCCAGGCGCCGGCCGAACACCTCGCCCGCGGCGCGCCGCACCAGTGCCGCGTCGACTTCATGGCGGTCTTCGGTGTAGGCGCCGAGCAGCGCGCGATCGCAGATGACGTTGATGACGCGCGGCACGCCGCCGCTGAGTCGATGGATTTCGCGCAGCGCCGCGGGGCCGAACATCTCGCTGGTTGCGCCCGCGACCCGCAGCCGGTGACGTACGTAGGCCGCCGTATCCTCGCGCGCCAGCGGCTGCAGGTGGCAGCGGGCGGTGACCCGTTGCGCGAGCTGGCGCAGGTCGTTGCGGCCGAGCAGTTCGCGCAGCTCCGGCTGCCCGATGAGAATGATCTGCAGGAGTTTCTGCGAGGCGGTCTCGAGGTTGGTGAGCAGCCGCACCTGCTCGAGCACTTCGACGCTGAGGTTCTGCGCCTCATCGACGATCAGCACCGCGCGGCGACCCGCGGCATGCACGCTCAACAGGTGGCGGTTGAGCAGGTCGACCAGCTCCTTGCCGTTGCCCACCGCGCCGGCGGGCACCTCGATGCCCAGTTCCTCGCAGATCGTCTGCAGGAATTCCAGCGCCGAAAGGCGTGGATTGATGACCAGGGCGATATCCGCATTCTGCGGCGCGCGCGCCAGCAGCGAACGGATGGTCGTGGTCTTGCCCGTGCCGACCTCACCGGTGAGTTGGATGAAGCCGCCGGCGTCGTTGATCCCGTACACCAGGTGCGCCAGCGCGTCGGCGTGCTGCGTGCCCAGGTACAGATACCTTGGGTCGGGCGTGATCGCGAAGGGTTTCTCGGCGAGGCCGAAGCTGGCGAGATACATGTGCCGGCGGCGCCGCGTCGGTGAGCCGCGTCAGCTTGCGGCAGGCGCCGGGCCGGCTCGCATCCCGATTTGATCCGGTTCGAACTCGTCGACGTTGACGATATCCATGACCAGCTCGTCGTAGATACGCAGCGTGGCCGCCTCCACCGCGGTGAGAATGCCGAGCGCCAGGCCCTGATCGATCTGGCCGGGAAGGTCGAGCGCGCTGATGAGTCCGGTGCGGACGCCGTCGACGCGCAGCTTCTTTTCGATCAGCTCGGCCTGTGGCGCAAGCTCGAGCACCTGCTGCAGCTGGCCGAGCGGATTGCTGCGGCGCTGCTCGCGGTAGATGCCGGCGGTGACGCGGTCGCGCGATTCCCCGGCGGTCTGTACCAGTCCGGCGACGGCGCGGCCGAGGCGATCGCCCGGTGCGAAATAAGTAAGGCCACGCGGAAAGATGCACAGCCGCATCAGCCAGGCCATCGGCCGCACGGGAAAATTGCGCAGCACGCCGTGCAGCTGCTCCTGCGCCTGGTACAGCAGCTCGCGGCACGACCACTCCACAATCGGCAGGTCGGCCGCGGGGCTCCCCTGGTCTTCATGGTGCTTGAGCACCATCGACGCCAGGTACATCGAGGACAGCGCATCGCCAAGCCGCGCCGATATGCTCTCCTTCTTTTTCAGGTATCCGCCGAGCGTCAGCATCGCCACGTCGGTGGCAAAGGCGAAGGAGGCGCTGAAGCGCTCGATGTGCTGATAGTAGCGGCGTGTGGGGCCGGCGTCGGGCACGGACTCGAAAGCGCGCCAGGGTGAGCGCCATGATCAGCGAGCGTGCGGCGTTGGAGATCGTGAAGCCGATGTGACCGAACAGCGCCCGGTCGAATTCGTCAACGCCGCGCTCGCGGTCCGGATTGCGCGCCGCGCTCATCTCGCGCAGCACGAAGGGATGACAGCGGATCGCACCCTGCCCGAAAATGATCAGGCTGCGCGTCAGGATGTTCGCACCCTCGACAGTGATCGCGATCGGCACCGACTGGTAGCCGCGGCCCAGATAGTTGCGCGGCCCGAGCATGATGCCCTTGCCGCCCTGCACGTCCATGGCGTCGTTGGCGACGCGCCGGCCCATCTCCGTCACGTGGTACTTGAGAATGGCCGGCCGGCACCGCCGGTCGCGCGCCGGCATCGATGGCCGCGATCGTGACGCTGCGTGCCGCGTCGGAAATGTAGGTGAGCCCGACCATGCGCGCGATCACCTGTTCGACGCCCTCGAATTTGCCCACCGGCATGTTGAACTGGCGGCGGATGCGCGCGTAGGCGCCGGTTGCGAATACCGCGGCCTTCGAACCGCCGGTGCAATTCGAAGGCAGCGAAATGCAGCGCCCCACCGAGAGCTGTTCGACCAGCATGCGCCAGCCCTGGCCGGCCATCTTCACGCCGCCGATGATGCTGTCGAGCGGCACGAATACATCACGCCCGCGGACCGGCCCGTTCTGGAACGGGATGTTGAGCGGCAGGTGGCGCGGGCCGACTTCTACCCCGGCGGTGTCGCGGCCGATCAAGGCACAGGTGATGCCCAGATCGGTGTCGCCGCCGAGCAGGCGGTCCGGATCGAGCATGCGGAAGGCCAGGCCGATTACGGTCGCAACCGGCGCCAGTGTAATGTAGCGCTTCGAGAAGTTGAGCCGGAGCCCGAGGATTTCCTGTCCCTGCCACGGGCCGCGGCAGACGACGCCGGTGTCCGGCATCGCGGCGGCATCGGAACCGACGCGCGGGCCGGTCAGCGCGAAGCAGGGAATGTCATCGCCGCGCGCCAGCCGCGGCAGGTAGTGGTTCTTCTGTTCCTCGGTGCCGTAATGGTTCAGCAATTCGGCTGGACCGAGCGAGTTGGGCACCGCCACCGTGGAAGCGCAGGTGACGCTGCGGCTGGCGAGCTTCACCAGCACGCAGGAATGCGCGTAGGCCGAGAAACCCAGGCCACCGTACTGCTTGCCGATGATCATTGCGAAAAAGCCGCGCGCCTTGAGAAAGGACCAGACCTCCGGCGGCAGGTCGCCGCGCCGGTGCGTGATGTCGAAGTCGTCGAGCATCCGGCACAACTCTTCGCAGGGGCCGTCGACGAACGCCTGTTCCTCGGTCGACAGGCGCGGGGGCGGGATGGCGCGGAGCTTCGACCAGTCAGGGCTTGCCGCTGAACAGCTCGCCGTCCCACCAGACCGTGCCCGCCTCCAGCGCCTCGCGCTCGGTCCTCGACATCTTCGGCAGCAGGCGCAGATAGGCGCGCAGGAACGGACGACTGATAAGCGCCTTGCGGAGCGGGCGGATGTTCAGCAGCCACAGCAGCGCCAGCACCAGCCACAGCGTGCCCTGCCAGATGCCGCCCGGATTGCCGAGGCGCATGTAGACCGCCAGCAGCACCGTAAAGGTCAGCGGTGTAGATCAGCAGCGGCAGCCGGCGGTAGGCGAAATAGACCACCGCCAGCACGAAGACAATGGTGATCGCTGCGCCGGCCATGGCGCAATACTAGTCCTCGCGCGCCCAGGGCGCGAGCCTGTCGCGGTTCAGCCGAGCAATTCCCTGACCCCGTCTCGTTCCTCGCGCAGCTCGGACTCGGTGGCGCTCATCTTGCCACGGCTGAACTCGTCGATGGCCAGGCCCTGGACGATCTGGTACCGGCCGTCGCGGCAGGTCACGGGGTAGGAATAGATGACGCCATCGCCGATGCCGTAGCTGCCGTCGGCGGGGATGCCCATGCTGACCCAGTCGCCCTCGGCCGTGCCGCGGAACCAGGTGCGCATGTGATCGAGCGCGGCCGACGCGGCCGACGCGGCCGAGGACGAACCGCGCGCCTTGATCACCGCTGCGCCGCGCTGTTGCACGGTCGGGATGAATGTCTGCTCGACCCAGGCCGGATCAACCAGGCTGGTCGCGCTCTTGCCGGCGACCAGCGCGTGGCTGAGGTCCGGATACTGGGTGGAGGAGTGATTGCCCCAGATCGTCATGCGGCGGATTTCTGCAACATGGGTGCCGGTCTTCTCCGCCAGCTGCGAGAGCGCGCGGTTGTGATCGAGGCGCGTCATCGCGGTGAAATGCCCGCCCGGCAGACTCGGCGCGTTGGCGCGCGCGATCAGGGCGTTGGTGTTGGCGGGATTGCCGACCACCAGCACCCGCACCTGGCGATCGGCGACCGCATCGAGCGCCTTGCCCTGCGCGGAGAAGATCTGCGCGTTCGCGAGCAGCAGGTCCTTGCGCTCCATGCCCGGGTCCGCGCGGACGCGCCCCCACCAGCATGGCCGCGTGGCAATCGCGAAACGCCACCTTTGCATCGTCGGTGGCGACTACCCTGTTCAGCGTCGGGAAGGCGCAGTCGTTCAGTTCCATCACCACGCCGGACAGGCCCGGGAGCGCCGCGGTGATTTCCAGCAGGCTGCAGGTTGACCGGCTGATCAGGTCCCAGCATCTGGCCGGAAGCGACGCGGAAAGCGAGGGCGTAGCCGATCTGGCCGGCGGCGCCGGTGATCGCGACATTCATGGGCTGCTTCATGGAAAGCTCCAGGCGGGGCGGGGCGGGGCAGCGCTGATTCTAATGGTAATCGGGGCTGGAGCAATCACGGCGAGCGGCAGGCCGGGGAAGGCCGCAGCGGCGCGAACCGGCACTCGATCGCCGCATCCATATTGATAGATAGTATCTATCACAGTCATCCATACAGGCGATTGGCCGCGGCCGTAGCGGGCCGGCAGACTTGCTGCTGCCAGCGACTGGCTGGCCAGACCAGGAAACCGCCATGCACCCGACCCGCAATGATCTGCCGGCCCGCAGCCGCGCACGCCTCGAGACACTCCTCAACCAGCGGCTGGCAGACGCCATCGACCTGGCGGCAGCGTTCAAGCAGGCGCACTGGAACGTCAAAGGTCCGCAGTTCATCGCCCTGCATGGCCTGTTCGACCAGGTGCACGGCGCCATCGAGGCGCACGTCGACACGCTGGCGGAGCGCATTGCGGCCCTCGGCGGCACCGCGCTCGGCACCATTGCGGCCGTGGCGCGCGGCAGCTCGCTGGCACCGTACCCGGAGACTTTGCGCGCCGGGCCCGCGCACCTGGTGGCACTAGTCGAGCGCATGGCCGATTTCGGCCGCAAGCTGCGCGCCGCCATCGCCGCCGCCGAAAGGCTTGGTGACGCCGGCACGGCCGATCTGTGCACGGCCATTTCGCGCGACGCCGACCAGCAGCTGTGGCTCCTCGAGGCGCACCTGTACGCCGGCCAGTAGCACCGGCTGGCAGCGCCCGGGGTAATATCGCGGCTGCAGGAGCAACTCATGACTGAACCGTGTACTGCGTAGCGCGACAGCAGGCGGATCGCGTCGAACTCGCGCTGCACGGCGACTGGCGTGCCGCGACGCTGGGCGATATACAAGCCGGAGCTTTCCGCCTTGCGGCCGGGCCGCCGCCTGCTGCAGGTCGACGCCGCCGGGGCGAAGTTCGATCTCTCCGGTGCCTGGCTGCTGCATGACTACCTGGCCAGCGTGGCGGCGGCCGGCACCCAGGCCGAATTCATCGGCGAGGTGCCGCCGGCGTTGGCGCTGATCGAGCGCACGTTGAGCAGCGAGCAGGCGGCCCGCGGCACGGATGCCACGGCGCAGATCGTCTGGCTGGATCCGGCGGCGGCGGTGGAGGGGCTCGGGTCGGCACACCGTCGGTGTCTGGCGCATGATCGGAGTCGCTGCTCGAATTCCTGGGCCGCGTCAGCTACGCGGTCGGCCGCGCGAGCTTTCACCTGCGGCGCTGGCGGCTCGCCTCGATCACGCGCCACGTCTACGACACCGGCATCACCGCGATTCCGATCGTGGCGCTGATCGCCTTCCTGATTGCAGTGATCCTCGCTTACATGGGCGCGCAGCAACTGCGCAAGTTCGGTGCCGATATTTTCGTGGTCGACCTGGTCACAGTAGGCGTGCTGCGCGAACTGGGCGTGCTGCTGACCGCGATCATCGTCGCCGGCCGTTCCGGCAGCGCGTTCGCCGCTGAAATCGGCGCCATGCGCCTCAACGAGGAGGTGGACGCGCTGCAGGCGATCGGCGTCGATCCGATCGAGGTGCTGGTGCTGCCGCGCGTGATCGGCCTGGTGATCGCCTTGCCGCTGCTGACCGTGATCGCCGATGGCATCGGCCTCGTGGGCGGAGGACTGCTGTGCCACACGCTGCTCGGCATGCCACTGGCGCAGTTCCTCAACCGCGCCAACCAGGCCATCGGCTCGACCACGTTCTGGGTCGGCATTGATCAAGGCGCCGGTGTTCGCGCATGCTGATCGCGCTCGCCGGTACCTGGTGCGGCCTGCGCGTGCGCGGTTCCTCGCGCGACCTTGGCCGGCTGACCACCCTGGCGGTCGTGCAGGCGATCTTCTTCGTGATCCTCGCCGACGCGCTGTTCGCCGTCCTGTTCATGGAGATGAACATCTGATGGCTACGGCGGTTGAAGTGCGCGGCCTGGTCAACCGCTTCGGGCGGCAGATGGTGCACCGCAAGCTCGACCTGAGTGTTGCGGAGGGTGAGGTATTCGGCATCGTCGGCGGTTCGGGATCGGGCAAGTCGGTGCTGCTGCGCACGATCCTCGGGCTGCAGAAGCCGCGTGCCGGGCACGGTGTTGCTGGGCGGGCGCGACATCACCGCCATGAGCACTGCCGAGCTGCGCGCGGTCAAGGCCGGCTATGGCGTCACCTTCCAGCAAGGCGCGCTGTTCAGTTCGCTGACCGTACTGCAGAACGTGCAGCTGCCGATGATCGAGCACCTGCAGCTGCCGCGCCGCGCGCTCGATGAACTGGCGCTGCTCAAGCTCCGGCTGGTGGGCCTGGGACCGGACGCGGCCCGGCAAATTTCCCGGCGCAGCTCTCGGGCGGCATGGTCAAGCGCGCGGCGCTGGCGCGGGCGCTGGCGCTCGATCCGAAGCTGCTGTTCCTGGACGAGCCGACCTCGGGGCTCGATCCGATCGGCGCGCAGGCCTTCGACGAACTGGTGGTGTACCTGCAGCGCGAGCTGCAGCTCACGGTGGTGATGATCACGCACGACCTCGATACGCTGTTCGGCACCTGCACGCGGGTGGGCGTGCTGGTCGACGGTAAAATGATCACCGATACGACTGGACGGCATCGTCCACAATCCGCAGCCGTGGATTCATGCATACTTCCAGGCCGCGCGCGCGGCAGCGGGAGACTAGTCAAAGGGAGTCGGGGCATGGAGCGTGAGGCCAATTACGTCGCCGTCGGCGCCTTCGTGCTGCTGGTCGTGACCATGGCGACGCTGTTCGTCTACTGGTACAGCGATGGGCGCGACCAGCGCAACTACACGCGCTACGAAGTGTACTTCGACGGCAGCGTGAGCGGCCTGATCGGCCGGCGGCCAGGTGCGCTACCTCGGCGTCGACGTCGGCCGCGTGGTGCGCATCCGCGTCGATCAGCGCGCTGCCGATCGCGTGCAGGTGATCGTCGACGTCGACGCCAGCGCGCCGATCTCCGAGCGCACGCGTCGCCGAGCTCTCGCTGCAGGGCGTTACCGGGCTGCTCTATATAGACCTGCAGCAACAGCAACCGGGGGCGCAGCGCGAGCGGCTCATGGAGCCGGTGCCGGGCGAACACTATCCGGTGATCCGCTCGATCCATTCGAATTTCGACGTATTCCTCAGCAGCCTGCCGCAGGTGGCGAGCCGGGTCGGTGAGCTGGCGACGCGCGCCAACCGTCTGCTCTCCGACGACAACATCGCGGCCTTCAACCGCCTGGTCGCCAATCTCGACCGCGCCGGCAGCACGCTGCCGCAGACCATGCGCGAGGCCGAGCAACTGGTGGCCGAGCTGCGCGCGGTGACGGCCGACAGCCACGCAGTCGTGGCCGAGGTGCGGGCCGCCGCGGCCACGGCAGCCCCGGATCTGGCCGCGACCATGGCGAGGATGCGCGTCACTGCCGATCACCTGGCGAGCGCGAGCGAGCAGCTCGACGGCCTGCTGACGGACAACCGCGGCGCGTTGCGCGGCTTCACGCAGCAGGGCCTGCCGCAGGTCGAAGCCCTGGTGCACGACGCGCGCGACGCGGCGCGCGAGTTCCAGGAACTGTCGAAGAGCCTGCGCGAAAATCCCTCGCAGCTGCTGTACCAGCCCTCGAGCACCGGCGTGGAGATTCCACGATGACATCGAAAGCAGTTTCTGCCTGCGGCTTCGCCGTCTGCGTCGCGCTGTGTGTGCACGGGTTGCGCCGGGCTCCACAGCAAGCAGGCGGCGCCACAGATCTATACGCTCGAGCCGGCCCAGGCTCCGGCGGCCGCAGCGGCCGCGAGCGCGGCGGGCATCGCCCCCGCCAGCGTGACGGTGCAGGTATTGCGACCACTGGCTGCGCCCGGCCTCGACACCGACCGCATAGCACTGGTGCGCGAAGCGCAGCGGCTCGACTACTACGCCGCCAGCCGCTGGCCCGCCCCGCTCCCCGACCTGCTGCAGACGCTGGCCATCGACGCACTGCGCGCGGCTGGCACCTTTCGCGCCGTGCAGCCCGATGCCACCGCGTTCGCCACGGACGAAGTGCTGCAGATCGAGATCCGCCGCTGCCAGGTGGAATATGCGGCCGATGGAGCGCCGATCGTACACGTGCAATTGCTGGCGACGCTTGGCCGCAAGAGCGATCGGACGCTGGTGGTCAGCGTGGTGGCCGAAAGCCGCACGCTCCGCGGCCGCCAACCGCCTGCAGGCGGTAGTCGCCGCCTTCCAGGATGCGATCGGCGACGCACTGGCGCAGCTCGCTGCGAGCCTGGCGCCACAGGGTTCGTAGTCAAGAGGACCGCATCGTCACCAGCTCTTCGGCGGCGGTCGGGTGAATCGCGACGGTGTCGTCGAAGTCGCGCTTGGTGGCTCCCTTGCGCATCGCCACGGCGAACCCCTGCAGCAGTTCGTCAGCGCCCGCGCCGATCACGTGGAGACCGACCACGCGTTCCTCGGCGCCCGCCGTAACCAGTTTCATCAGTGTCCTGGGCTTATGCGTGGTCAGCGCGTGATAGAGCGGCACGAAGCCACTGTGGTAGACCTTCACTGCGTCGCCGTAGTGGTGGCGTGCAGCCGCTTCGGTCAGGCCGACGCTGCCGATGGGCGGGTGGCTGAAAATCACGGTGGGAATATTCTCGTAGTCGAGCCGCCGATCGCTCTGGCCGCCGAACACGCGATCGGCGAGCCGCCGGCCGGCGGCGATGGCCACCGGCGTCAGCTGCGCACGGCCCGCCACGTCGCCGATCGCGTACACGCCGGACACGTTGGTTTCCTGCCAGGCATCGGTGCGGACGAAACCCAGGGAGTCGCGCACGATGCGCAAGTGCTGCAAACCGAGGTCGTCGACCGCGGCACTGCGGCCCACAGCCCACAACACGCAATCGAAGGGTCCGAGTTGGCGTCCATCCACAAGCTCGAGCCGCAGCTGCCCGCTGGCGTCGCGATTGAGCGTTGCGGGCGTGGCCTGGCTGCTGATCTCGACCCCCTGATCGCGCATGATCTCGCCCAGCTGCTCGCCCAGGAAGGGTTCAAAAGTCCTGAGCAGTCGGTCGCCGCGCGCCACCAGCGTGGTATGCGAACCGAGCGCGGAAAAAATTCCTGCCAGCTCCACCGCGACGTAACCGCCGCCGACGATGGCCACCCCCGCGGGGCGGGCGGGCAACTCGAAGAAGGCGTCCGAAGTGATGCCGAGTTCGGCGCCGGGAATCACCGGTATCACCGGGCGCCCGCCGGTGGCGATGACGATGTGCGGCGCGCGGTATTCGCGCCCGCCCGCCATGACACTCTGGCTGGCGCTGAGCTGCGCACGCTCACGCAGCAGCGTGACGCCGCGCTGCTCGAGGTTGGCGGCATAGATTCCATTGAGCCGCGCCACGTAAGCGTCGCGCCGGGTCTTGAGCAGCGCCCAGTCGTGTCGACCGAGCGTCAGTTCGAAGCCGTAATCGTGCGCGTCATGTGCAGCGTGCGCCAGTTGCGCCGCATGCCACATCACTTTCTTGGGTATACAGCCGACGTTGACGCAGGTGCCGCCCAGACGGTGCGATTCGATCAGCATGGCGCGTGCGCCATGTTCGGCGGCTCGCTGTGCGCAGGCGAGACCGCCGCTACCGCCGCCGATGACGATCAGGTCGTAGTCCATTGCCATATGCCGCCCAGTCTCCCGCGGGCCCGTTTTTTGGGTGGATATTCCCATCCCTCTCCAGCTCTGGCAGTCTAGCGGGATGATACCCGCCAACCCGCTGCTCGCCGACAGCACCCTGCCGCGCTTCGCGGACATTCGCCCGGAGCATGTCGAGCCGGCAATCCGCGAGCTGCTCGGTCGCTGCCGCGCGCGCCTGCAGGACATAGCCGCTCTCGCGGACCCGACCTTTGCCACGGTGGTAGTACCGCTCGAGGAGCTGCGCCACCGGCTGGCCCGCGCCTGGTCGCCCGTCAGCCATCTTAACGGTGTAATGAACACCGAGCCGTTGCGTGTGGCGCACAATGCCTGCCTGCCGCTGCTGTCGGAGTATTACACCGATCTGGCGCAGAGCGAACCGTTGTACCGCGCCTACCAGTATATCCGCAAGCATGAGGGAGCGACGCTTGACGCCGTGCAGCTCGCGGTGCTGGAGCGGGCGCTGCGTGATTTCCGGCTTGCCGGCGTGGGGCTCGATGCAGCGCGTAAGGCGCGCTTCAAGTCGATCATGAGCGAACTGGCACAGCTCCAGGCGCGCTTCGAGGAACAGGTGCTCGACGCCACCAGTTCCTGGTCGCACACGATCGTGGACGCCGCGCAGCTCGCGGGTCTCAACGCCGGTATTGTCGAGCAAGCCGCGCGCCGCGCGCAGCAGCAGGGCGTAGCCGGCTGGGTGCTTGGCCTCGATCAGCCCACCTACGTGGCCGTGGTCACCGATGCGGAGTCGGCCGAGTTGCGCCGCGCATTTTACCAGGCCTGGTGCACGCGCGGCTCCGACCGGGGGCCGGCGGCGGGCCGATTCGACAATACACCGGTGATCGAGGCGATCCTCCGGCTGCGCCACGAAGCGGCGCGGCTGCTCGATTTCCCATCCTATGCCGAATATGCGCTGGCCGATCGCATGGCGCACACGGTCACCGAAGTGACCTCGTTCCTGAGGCAGCTGGCGGCGGCCGCCCGCGCCAGCGCAGCGGCCGAGCTCGCGGAGCTGGAGGCCTTTGCCGGCCGGCCGCTCGAGGCCTGGGACATCACCTACTACTCCGAGCGGCTGCAGGAGAGCCGGTTTCAGGTATCGCAGGAAGAGCTGCGCGAGTACCTGCCGCTGCCGCGCGTGCTGGACAGCCTGTTCGAGGTCGCGCAGCGCCTCTATGGCGTGCGACTGGCGGAGCGGCACGACGTATCGGTCTGGCACCCGGACGTGCGCTACTTCGAGGTGCAATCCGCCGCCGGCGCGCCGCTGGCCAGCTTCTATCTTGATGCCTACGCGCGCAGCGGCAAGCGGAGCGGTGCCTGGATGGACGACTGCGTCGGCCGCATGCAGCTCGGCGGCGGGCTCACGCTGCCGGTCGCTTACCTGGTCTGCAACTCGCTGCCGCCGCAGGATGGCCGGCCGGCGCACCTGACGCACGACGACGTGGTGACGCTGTTTCACGAGTTCGGCCACGGGCTGCACCACATGCTGACGCGCGTCGGCTACCCGAGCATCGCCGGCATCAACGGCGTGGCCTGGGACGCGGTCGAGCTGCCCAGCCAGTTCATGGAAAACTACGCCTGGCTGCCCGAGGTGCTCGCGCGCATCGGCGCACACGCGCGCAGTGGCGAGGCGATACCCGAGGCCAAGCTGCGCCAGCTCATTGCCACGCGCAGCTTCCAGGCCGGGCTGCACACGCTCCGGCAGGTGGAATTCGCGCTGTTCGACATGCGCGTCCATGCCGAATACGATCCGGCGCAGGGTTCGCGTCTGTATGCGCTGCTGGCCGAGGTGCGCGGCGAAGTCGCGGTGACGCGCATACCGGAATGGAACCGCTACCCGCACAGCTTCTACCCACATCTTTGCCGGCGGCTATGCGGCCGGGTACTACAGCTACAAGTGGGCCGAAGTGCTGGCCGCCGACGCCTTCGCCGCCTTCCACGGCCACGGTGCCTTCGATCGCGCGATCGCCGGCCGCTTCCTCGACAGCA
This sequence comes from uncultured Gammaproteobacteria bacterium, assembly GCA_963811485.1. Taxonomy (GTDB): domain Bacteria; phylum Pseudomonadota; class Gammaproteobacteria; order Steroidobacterales; family Steroidobacteraceae; genus FEN-1191. Next base: position 289,158 of record CAWERO010000002.1, on the reverse strand, counting down.
TCCTTGCGCGCGGTGGCAGTCGCGACGCGCTCGAGTCGTTTGTCGAATTCCGTGGTCGCAAGCCCGAGATCGGTCCGCTGCTGGAACTGCACGGGATTGCACGGCCCAGAGCGGCCTGACTTCCCGACACATGCGCATCGCGACCTGGAACGTCAATTCGCTCCGCGTACGTTTGCCGCAGTTGCTGGAATGGCTGGCCACCGCGGAGGCGGACGTCGTTGCGCTGCAGGAGACCAAGCTTACCGACGACGCCTTTCCGGCCGCGGAGCTCCTGGCCGCCGGCTACCACAGCGTCTGCAGCGGACAGAAAAGCTACAACGGCGTGGCGATCCTGACGCGGCGCGAGCCGGCCGAGCTGCTGCGCGAGCATGCCGGGGTACGACGATCCGCAGCGGCGGGTGCTGGCGGCGAGCGTCGGCGGCGTGCGCGTGATCGATCTATACGTGCCCAACGGGCAGAGCGTCGGTTCGGACAAATTTCTCTACAAGCTCGGCTGGCTGCGCGCGCTGCGCGCCTGGCTGCTGCGCGAAGTTGCCGCACACCCGCTGCTGCTGGTGCTCGGCGACTTCAACATCGCGCCCGAAGATCGCGACGTGCACGACCCGGCGGCCTGGGCCGGCTCGGTACTGGTGAGCGCTGAAGAACGCGGCGGCGCTGCGCGCCGTGCTGGCGCTCGGCCTGGTCGACCTGTTCCGGAAATTCGAGCAGCCGCCGCGCTCCTTCAGCTGGTGGGACTACCGCGCCGGCGCCTTTCGCCGCAATCACGGCCTGCGCATCGATCTGCTGCTGGCATCAGCCGCGCTCGCAGCGCGCTGCACGGCGTGCTCCATCGATGTTGCGCCGCGCCGCGCCGAACGTGCCTCCGACCACGCCCCGGTAATCGGCACGTTTGACATATAGATCGGCCGCCAACGGAGAACTGTGCAGCAGGTCGCTGGAACACACCTGCGCGCTGGCCTACACTGAGCGTTCCATGACAGTTGCGGCAGACGAGCGGCGCACGGCGTCGCGGATGAATTCCGGCATGGTCAGTATCCGGCGCAGTGATTTCGACATCACCAATACGGTGCGCGTCAGCTCGCCTGCGGCGGTGCTGCAGGCCATCGAGCAGCTGTTCGCCAGCACCTGGCCGGCGGCCTCGACCGAGCCGCTGCGCCGCGCGGTTCGCCCAGTTCGACGACATGTTTTCCGGCCGCGTGCCCGGCTACGCCGGTGTCGACACCCTTTACCATGATCGCCAGCACACCCTCGACGTGACGCTCACCATGGCGCGCATCTGTGCCGGCTACGAGCGCCAGGTCGAGTCGCTGTGGAAGCTCGGTGCCGAGCGCGCCATCGCCGGCGTGATCATGGCGCTGTTCCATGACGTCGGGTACCTGCGCCGCAGCAGCGACACCGTGCAGCGCAACGGCGCCGAGTTCACGCGCACGCACGTTTCGCGCGGCATCGAATTCCTGCGCGGTTACCTGCCGCAGCTCGGCCTGGCGCAGTGGGTCGGCCCGGCCAGCCAGGTGTTGCACTTCACCGGCTACGAGAAACCGTTCAGCGACCTGGTGCTCGAGGATGCGCGCGACGTACGCCTCGGGCACCTGCTGGGCACGGCCGACATGATCACGCAAATGGCGGATCGCTGTTATCTGGAGAAATGCCGTGACCGGCTCTATCCGGAGTTCGTGCTGGCCGGCATGGCGCTGCCGTACAGCCACGCCAGCGGCGAGCAGGTGCGCTACGCCTCGGGCCTCGACCTGCTGCGGCAGACGCCGCAATTTGCTAGCGAAACGCGCCGGCAGCGCCTGGATGGTGAATTCAATCGCGCCTACCGCTATCTCGAGATCCTGTTCGATGGCCGCAATCCGTACATGGAATCGATCGAGCGCAACCTGAGATTTCTCGAGCAGGTGCTGCGCAGCGAGAGCTGGCGCATGCTGCGCCGGAATCCGCCGCTCTATGCCGCCAGTCCGAACACGCTCGCCGAAGTGCGCGGGCAGATGCTCGGCTACTTCAAGCGGGCGTGGCTGCGCGACTGAGCGCGCTGGCCGCCAGTGCCGCCGCCGGCGCGGTGGCGATCGCAGCCACATAGCGGCGGTGCAGTTGCGGCAGGAGCGCGCTCACGATTGCACCACCATCGAGATCTGCGTCCGCCAGTGCCGCGCGCAGCAGTTCCACGCTCAGTGCAGCCAACGCCGGCACGGCCACCGGCGCGTAGCTCAGATGCCAGGGCTCGGGCTGCACTCCGCCGCGGTCCCGGTCATACGGGAGAAAGAACCCGTAGTCGTGGGCATGGTCAGCCAGCCAGAGTGACAGGCGCGCAAAGCGCCCGCCCGCAGCGTAGTCGGCGCCCAGCAAGCTCGACGCGCGCACCGGGTTCGAGAGTGCGCCGATCGATCAGGTCGCAATCACTCCCCCAGTGATGGCGACTCGCGCCCGGAAGTGCCGACCACGCCAGGATCGCGGCGACGCGCTGCGCAGCGTCGAGATCGGCGGCCCGCAGCGGGCGGCTGATCGGCGTCCAGGAGCATGCGCTCGCCGCGGAACTTGCCGTTCCAGATGGCGAGCTGCCGGGCGAAGTCGCGAAATCCGGACACCGGCTGCAGCTCGATCCCGTCGCTGGCCGCTGCGCTACGCATCGCCACGCAGCGCAGCCGCGGCTGCGGGGTGCAGTTCGCAATCCAGCGCTGCGGGCATGCGCACGTGCGTGCGTGCCCTGCCGGTCAGCTCCAGTGGCGACAGCGCCCCGGCTGGCGGGCCGGAATTGGCGGTTTGCACGTTCATCGGGCATGATTCTAGCTGCCTGACAGGGGAGACGCGTGCAGAGTCTGCAGCTTACCAGCCGACATGTGGCCGCCCTGGCTCTGGCATTGTCATTGGCGCTGTGCGGCTGGGTTGCTTACGCGATGCTCAGCCCGGCGGCTGGCGGTCCCGCGGTCTGGATCAACGGAGTGCTGACGCTGGCGGGCGCTGCGGCCGCGGCGTCGTGGACCTGGCGCGAGCGCCGGCGCATTCGCGATGGCGTTGAAGAGCTCATCGGCGGCGCCGAGCGGCTGCAGCGCGGTGAATTTTCCCAACCCATAGAGGCCGGGGTGGCCGGCCAGCTGGGGCGCCTGCAGGGCGCGTTCGAACGCACCCGGGTGGCGCTCCACGATACGACCTACAGCCGCGACTACCTGCACAGCGTGCTCAACAGCATGAGCGACAGCGTGTTCGTCGCCGCGCCCGACGGCTCGATCCGCATCGTCAATGACGCCGCGCGGCGCATGACCGGGTACGCCTCCGAGGAGCTGGTCGGGATGAGCGTGGCCACGCTGCTGGCCGCGGCAGGTGAAGCCGGGCGGCGATCCGCTGGCGGCGGCGCGCGATGCGGGCGAGACCGTGCTGCGCACCCGCGCCGGGCAGACCATCCCGGTCTCGTTCGTGGTCTCGACGGTCGACAGCGCCGATGCGCAGTTTGCCGGCGACATCTACGTCGCGCGCGACATCACCGAACGCAAGCGCGCCGAGCGCCGCATCCGCTACCTGGCGCGCTACGACGCGCTCACCAAGATTCCGAACCGGATGCAGTTCCAGCACCTGCTGCAGCAGGCGATCGCGCGTGCGCGGCGCGTCAGCCAGGGGGTGGCGCTGCTGTACATCGACATGGACCGCTTCAAGGAGGTGAACGACACCTTCGGCCACGCTTCCGGCGACCGCGTGCTCGAGGTGCTCACCGAACGGCTGACGCGCGTGCTGAGCAGCGAAGCCGTGCTCGGCCGCCTCGCGGGCGACGAGTTCGCGCTGTTCGTCGACGGGCTGAGCGCCGACGCCGATGAGGCGGGCGAACAGGTGTCGCAACTGGCGCGCACCGTGCTGGATGCCGCCGGCGCGGCTTTTCACATCAACCAGCAGGAAGTGTTCCTGACCGTGAGTATCGGCGTCGCCTTCTGCCCGCGCGATGCCGACAATGTCATCGACCTGATCCGCAATGCCGATGCCGCCATGTATTACTCGAAGCAGAACGGCGGCAATACCTTCGCCTTCTATTCGCAGGAGATGAACGCGGCGGCGGTCGAGCGGCTGATGCTCAAGAGCAAGCTGCGGCGCGCGGTCGAGCGCGACGAGTTCGTGGTCCACTACCAGCCGAAGATCGACCTGCGCGACGGCCGCATCGTCGGCGCCGAGGCGCTGTTGCGCTGGCGGCTGCCCGGGCACGGCGACATTCCGCCCGTCGCAGTTCATCCCGATGGCCGAAGAGAACAATCTCATCAGCCTGATCGGCGAATGGGTGCTCGAGCGCGTTTGCCTCGACCTGAACCTGCTGCGCCGATCGGTCGGCAACCCGGGCCGCATCGCGCTCAACCTGTCGCTCAAGCAACTGCGGCACGCGGGCTTCATACTCAATTGCCGCTCGCTGTTCGAGCGGCACAATGTGCCGCCGCAGAGCCTGGAGCTCGAGATCACCGAGTCGACGCTGATGGCCGATCCGCGGCGCACGGTCGAGCTGCTGGCACAGCTTGCGGCCATGGGCCTGCACCTGTCGATCGACGATTTCGGCACCGGCTACTCGTCGCTGTCCGCGCTGCAGCAGTTTCCGATCGGCACCCTCAAGATCGACCAATCCTTCGTGCGCGACCTGGCCGACGACCCGGCCGATGCTACACTGGTGCGGACGATCATCGACATGGGCCATGGGCTGGGGCTGCAGGTGGTTGCCGAGGGGGTTGAGCGTGTCAATCAGGTGTTGCCGCTGCGCGGCTGGGGTTGCGACATAGCCCAGGGCAGGCTGTTTGGCGAAGCGGTCGGCATCGAGGAGCTGCTGGCACAGCTGCAGGCCCAGCAGACGGGCAAGCCGCCGTTTGCCGTCGCTGCTTGCCGTCCAGCCCGGACATGCCCTGAGCGCCTGACGGAATAGCAATGCGTTACCGAGAAAACCGAGACCAGACCGCCGAGCTGCTGCGCATGGTGTTGCCGCTGATGTCGCGCCATGCCGCCGGGTTTCATCCGCTGAGCTTCGCGGTCTGGTACGAATACGCCGCGGGCACGAACCAGGGGCTGAAGGCCGCGGTCGATGCACGCGTTGCGGCCTCCGTGCGCCTCACCGATGGCGACATAGAAGAACTGTTCGACCGGCATGTGGCCATGCGCGATATCGAATCCTCGATGCGCGTGCGGGCGCGCATCCAGGAAGTGGTCGAGCAGGTCACCGAGACCACAGCCAAGGCGAGCGAGGAAGTCGGGCGCTACAGCGATGGGCTGAGCGACTATCAGGAGCGGCTGCAGCGCGATGTCGACAAGGACGCCATCACCGAGGTGGTGATGGGGCTGCTCGGCGACACCGACCGCGTGCGCGAGCGCACCTCCAGACCTGCAGCAGAACCTGGCGGCCAATTCCAAGCGAAGCACGGCGCCTGCAGGGCGAACTGGAGATTGCGCAGGGCCAGGCGCGGGTCGATCCGCTCACCGGTCTGCTCAATCGCCGCGGCCTCGACTACCGCGTGCGCGACAGCTATCCATCCGGCCTGCCCGCGGGTGCGCTGCTGCGGATAGGCATCGATTCACTGCGGAATGTCGGCGACAACCTCGGACACCTGCTCGCCGATCGCGTGCTTACCGCGGTCGCCCAGGTCATCAGCAACGACGCCGGACAGGGCACGCTGCTGGCGCGCATCCGGCGGCGACGAATTCCTGCTGCTGCTGCCGGGCAGCTCCACCGCCGAGGCGCTGGAGCAGGCCGAACGCATCCGCGGCAGCGTCGAGCGATGTCGTGTCCGCCGCCAGGACAGCGAGACCGCGGTCACGACCGTGACCGTATCAATCGGCGCCGTCATGTTGAATGGCGGCGAGACGCTTGCGGCGTCGGCTGAGCGCGCGGAGCAGGCCACTGGCGCGCTCCAGCCAGGAAGGCGGCAACCGGATTACGGTCGGTGGCGCCTGAGCGCGCCGCAGGCGCTGCCCGCTAGCGCGGCAGGGCAGGCCACTCGCGGCTGCAACAGGCCGTAGACGTTGACGCTGCAGGGCTTCCCCGCGGGTCATCCAGCGCTCGCGCAGCATGCCCTTCGTGGCTGAACCCGAGCCGCGTCGAGCACACGCGTCGAAGCCGAGTTACGCGGATCGACTTCGGCCTCCAGCCGGCGCAGTTGCAGCTCGCCGAACGCGCAATCGACCAGGCCGTGACAGGGCTTCGTGCATGTAGCCCTGGCCCCAGTGCGCGCGCCCCAGCACATAGCCGAGTTCGGCGCGGGCGCTGGCTTCCTCGTGGCGGAACAGCAGGCAGGCTGCCCAGCGCCGTGCCCGGTCAGCTTGTCCAGTACGGCAAACTGCAGCGCCGTGCCGGTGGCCTGCAGCGCGTTCATGCGTGCATACCAGCTGCGCGCGTCGTCCATGCCGCGCCAGCTCGCGTACGGCAGGTAGCGCGTCACGGCGTCGTCGCGATTGACGTCCAGGAGCGCGGGCAGATCGGCCTCAGTCACCAGACGCGTCAGCAGGCGCGCGGTCTCGATGCCATGGTGCAGTGCGAGCGGCACCGTATTGCTACCGGCTTATCGCCAGTGCAGTGTGCGGGTGGATCATCACTGCTGCTCTCTGAGTGTTCCGGGGTAAGCATCCATCTGATCGAGGCGGCGTTGCCATAGCCGGTGCTGACGGGCCAGCTCGCTCATCGCGTTCGGCCCGCCGCGGATTCACGCCTGGTCCCGGGCCGTGCTCAGGTCGCGGCGAGATTTTCGGCCGCAAAACCCCAGTTGATCAGTCTGGCAAGTACCGCGTTCACATAGTCCGCGCGCCGGTTCTGGTAGTCGAGATAATACGCGTGTTCCCAGACGTCGATCGTCAGCAGCGGCTTGAGTCCCTTGCTGACGGGTGAATCGGCATTGCCGGTCTTGATGACGGCAAGCTTGTCGGCCTCCTGCACCAGCCAGGCCCAGCCACTGCCAAATTGAGTGGTGGCGGCCGCGAGCAGCTCTTTCTGGCAGCCGGCGATGCTGCCGAAAGATGCTTCAATCTTCTGGCGCAGTGCTGCGGGTGGGTCGCCGCCGCCCTGGGGGCTGAGACTGCGCCAGTAGAAACTGTGATTCCAGTGCTGGGACGCATTGTTGTACACGGCGGTCCGGTCGGCGACGCCGTAAGTCGCGGCGATGATCTTTTCGAGCGTCAGGTCCGCAAACGGCGTGCCGGCGACTGCCTTGTTGAGATTATCCACGTAGGCGCGGTGATGCTTGCCGTGGTGAAAGGCGAGCGTGTTGGCCGAGATGACCGGGTCCAGAGCGCCGTCGCCATAGGGCAGCATAGGCAGGACAAACGGACCAGCAGGCGCGCCTGGCGCGGTGGCTGCGCCCGCAGCAGCGGGCGGGGCGGTCGCAGGCTCGCTCGCCGGCGCGAGCGCAGCGGCGCCCAGGCTGGCAATACCGGCCGTTGCCAGCAGCAATTCGCGGCGACTGAGCCGGGCAGTGAGCCCGTCACGCTCCTGGATACTCATAGGCTGGTTCCTTCACGGGTAGATGCCCGATGCTACGCCGCCAGCAGGCCAGGAGCAAAGTGCCCACGGCAGCGATGCTGCTGCCGGTTACTTCACCGCGAGCGTACTGCCGCGGCGGCTGGTTCAGCTGGTTAAGATAAGTGCGCCGCGCTGCCGGCGCGAGCCCGGCCCAATCGACCTTCGTGCTCCACGTCGTACGCAGCAACGCATCGCCGACGTCACACTGCGGCCGGTACTACGCCCTGGCTTCGCCGCGAGCCGCATGGTGCGTCCATGGCGCAATAGTTCCAGCACCGCGCGCGCAACCGTGGCGCTGCGTGGCAGCGCGCTGTGCTCGCAGCGGACGAAATAATTGTCGCTGCCGGGCAGCTGTGCGCGCTCGAGCGGCACCGTGCCATCGCCCGCGTCGCTGATCTGGTAGCGGAACTCGCCGGCCACGAGCTGCAGGCCGGTGACGGTCCGCTGCTGCGTGCCGCTGATGGCGATGCAGCGCGACTCGGTGCGTGGCAGGCCAGCCGCAAAGGCACGGGCTGTCGACAGCAGCCGTGGGTCCGGTCGCGGGTCCGCTTGCGGCCAGTTACTGGCGTCGAACAGATCGGTGGCAAGGCCGGGCCCCGGCGGCGGCAGCATCTGGTTGATGCTGGGAAAGGTGCTGAACACCCGCGACGCCAGGAACTCCGCATCGTGCAATTGGTCGAGCGCGGCGAGGCGCCGCACCACCGGATAGGTGCCGCGAATTGCCTGCACCGCACCGAAAGATCCGCCGTGGGGTGCGCCCAGCGTGATCAGGCGCAGGACGCGCTCCAGTCCCGGGGACTGCATGGCGCGGCGCGCGAGCAATCCGCCCATGCTGTGTGCTACGACGAAGATCCCGGGGGCGGGATCAGCGCGCAGTCGTGTCGCAAAGGTCGCCGCGAGCTCATTGAGATCCAGGCGCCAGTCGTAGTCATGCACGTCACGGCAGCGTAGCCGGCGGCACGGAGCCGCAACTGCAACGCAAGGTAGCTGAACGGAATGGCGCCGAGCGCCAGCAGACCGTCGGCCTCCGGTAGCTGCAGGCGCGTCAGCGCGCCGGCGATGACATCCTGCGGGTCGAGCCAAAGCAGGTCCGGGGGATTGCCCGCCGGCCGTGCCGAGCCCAGTTGCGTGCCCATGATGCCCGGCAGGATGTAGACCGACTCGGCGTGGCGGCGGCGTGCACTTTGTGCCTGGCGTGCGAGCGCGGCGAGCATGGTGTATTCCGCCAGCCCGAATACGGCCGTGAGTTCGCGGCGTGCCGCGCCGTTCGCCAGCAGCGCGCACAGTTCGGCGTCGCTGTGGCACATGCGGTCGTAGATTGAAACCTGTCCGCCAGAACCCTCGTTCATGTGACGCGGCCGATACCACTGTGGCGGACAAGCAGATCGCAGAACGCGGAGATCGCCGGCAGACGCGCGGTGCTGCGGCGCCAGATGGCGCCGACGCGCCGGGTCGGCGTCGGCTTGACCAGGTTAAGCAGGCGCAGTCCGGCGCTGGCGCCATAGATGCCGCGGCAGGCCAGGGCAGGGAGCAAGGTGACGCCGGCGCCGGCGGCGACCATCTGGCGGAGCGTCTCCAGGCTGGTGGCGCGGAAGTCCGGCATTTCCCGCGCACGGCTCCGTGCGCACACGGCCAGCGCCTGGTCGCGCAGGCAGTGGCCCTCGTCGAGCAGCAGCAGCGCGTCGTCTTCCAGTTCGCCAATCTGCACTTGCCGGCGCGCCGCCAGGCGGTGCTGCTCGGGCACCGCAAGCAGGAACGGTTCGTCGTACAGCGCGCAGGGTGTCGAGACCCGCCTCGTGCAGCGGGAAGTGCGAGGATGCCGAGATCGAGTTCTCCGGCGCGCAGGCGCTCGAGCATCGGCACCGGTCTGGTATTCGAACAGCAGCAGCTCAAGCCGTGGCAGCGCCTTGCGCAGCCGCACCATCACCTGCGGCAGCAGATAGGGCCCGACCGTCGGGAGCGTCGCGACGCGCAATTGCCCGGCCAGCGGATCGCGCCAGTCGCGTGCCAGCCGGACGATTTCGTCACTGGTGGCGACGATCTGCCGTGCGCGCGCCGCGATGGCCACGCCTGCCTCGGTCAGCGCCACGCGCCGCGGCTGCCGCTCGACCAGCTGGACGCCGAGGTAGTCCTCGAGCTTGCGCAGCTGCGCCGACAGGGTCGGCTGGCTGACGAAGCAGGCCGCCGCCGCCTGGCCGAAATGGCGTGTATCGGCGAGCGCTGCCAGGTAGCGCAGGTCCTTCAGCTTGAGGTCGGCCATCCGCGTTGCCATAAAGCCCGTCTATCAGGATTATAGAATCAATCGACCCTGGCAATGAAATCAGCCGGCCGCAGGCAGCGGAACATTCGCCAGTCACGGCCGTCCGAGCTACGATCCGAATCGGATACAGGAGCGCCGGTGCAGATACTGCTGGTCGAGGACGACGTCGAGGCCGCCGGTCACGTGAGCCACGGCCTGCGCGAGGGGGGCTATTCCGTGCACGCACTGCGCCGACGGCGCAGCCGGACTGGCCGAGGCGCGCGCCACGCGCTACGACCTGCTGATCGTCGATCGCATGCTGCCGCACCTGGATGGCCTGTCGCTGGTCGGGAGCGCTGCGCAAGGAAGGCGTGCCGACGCCGGTGCTGGTGCTGAGCGCGCTTGGCACCATCGACGATCGCGTCGAGGGCCTGCGCGCCGGCGGCGATGATTATCTGGTCAAGCCCTTCGCCCTCGCCGAACTGCTGGCGCGGGTCGAGGCGCTGTTGCGGCGCGCCTCCGGTGACAACCGCCACGTCGGCACGCTGCGGGTCGCCGACCTGGAAATGAACCTGCTGGCGCGCCGCGTGATCGCGCGCCGGGCGCGTCATTGACCTGACCGCCAAGGAATTCCAGCTGCTCGAGTTCCTGGTGCGGCGGGTTGACCAGATCGTCACGCGCACCATGCTGCTCGAGTCGGTGTGGAACCTGCACTTTGATCCGCAGACCAACCTCATCGACGTGCACATGAGCCGACTGCGCCAGGCGATCGACCGCGATTTCAGCCCGCCGCTGCTGCACACGGTCCGCGGCTCCGGCTATTGCCTGAAGAATCCGGAAGCCGCGGCTTGAGGGTGCCGCGCCTGTACGCATCGACGGCGCGGCTGGCGCTCTGGTACATGGCCGGTGTCGTCGTGGGCGTGAGCGTGCTGCTCGGCAGTGCCTATTTAATCACGCAACGCACGATGGAGCGCAACGTCGACGTCGTGATCGAGACCGAGATCGAGTCGCTGCGCGAGGACTACCGGGGTGGCGGACTCAAGCGTCTGATTAACGTCCTCGATCATCGCGACGACGACTGGGGTCGGCTGGGCGCCGCCTACTTGCTGGTGGACCGGCGCGGTACTCCGCTGGGCGGCAATCTCTCGGCGTGGCCTATGGCCTTCACCGCCAACGGCCGGTGGCTCGAGTTCGAAATTACTCTCAACGAACAGGGCCGCGCCGTCGATCACCCGGTGCGCGCCGCGGTGGTGACACTCGACGGCAACCGGCTGTTGGTCGGCACCGATGTTTCCGAGCGGCGCCGCTTTGCGCAACACCTGCGCGAGGCGGGCTACTGGGGGGTGGCGCTCACCGGCACCTTCATGGCGCTGACCGCCTGGTGGTTCAGCCGCCGCGTTGCCGCGCGGGTGCGCGCGGTGGCCGAGGCCTGCGAGAGCATCATCTCCGGCGACCTCACGCGCCGGCTGCCGGTCGAGCACCGTGGCGACGAGTTCGACCAGCTGGCGGGCACCGTGAACGGCATGCTCGACCGCATCGAGCAGCAGACCGCGGCCGTGCGCGTGACTTTCGACAGCGCCGCGCACGATTTGCGCGCGCCCTTGCAGCGCATGCGTGGCCGCTTGGAAGCGGCCCTGCACGGGGCGCGGGCGGGCGCTGTCGCCGACGCGGCCATACACGCGACACTCGAGGATCTCGAGCGGGTGCAGCGCACGCTCGCTACGCTGCTGCAGATTGCCCAGGCGGAGGCGGGGAGCGGTGGCATGCCGCCCGAACGCGTCGACCTGGCGCAGCTGGTGCGCGAACTCGGTGAACTGTACGCGCCGGAGGCGCAGCAACGAAACCTGTCGCTGCGGGTGATGGCCGACTCGCCCGCCACCATCATCGGACATCAGCAGTTGCTGGCGCAGCTGCTCGCCAATTTGCTCGAAAACAGCATCAAGTATGTGCCGGCCGGCGGCTGCATCGAACTGCAAACCAGCGCCACAGCAGGCCGTGTCGAGCTGCGGGTCAGCGACAGTGGACCGGGCATACCGGAATCTTCGCAGGCCGTGATGCTGCTGCCGTTCCGTCGCCTGGAGCGCGACGCCGCGGCGCCGGGCAGCGGGCTGGGCCTGAGCCTGGTGGCCGCGGTGGTGCGCCTGCACCATGGCCGGTTGGCGTTGCGCGACCTGGCGCCCGGCCTCGGCGTGACCTGCAGCTTCGCCGCCGCGTAGCCTGGCACTTCCGGCCTAGGCGGCAGCTTGCGCGCCGGCATCCACGAGCTCCACCTCGGGCGGGATCAGCTTGTAGATCACCGGGGTCACCAGCCGCGCGAGCAGCGTCGAGGTGATCAACCCGCCGATGATCACCCAGGCCATGGGCGAATACAGCGCAATATTCTGCAGCGCCAGTGGCAGCAGGCCGCCGATCGCCGTGGCGGAGGTCAGCAGGATCGGCAGGAAGCGCGTCTCGCCGGCTCGTTCGATGGCTTCATCCAGACCTACGCCCTGGGCGCGCAGCTGGTTGGTAAAATCCACCAGCAGGATGGAATTCTTGATTTCGATGCCGATCAGCGCCACAAAGCCGATGCTGGCGACGAAGGAGATGTCGTTGCCGGTGAGCAGCAACATGAGCAGACCACCCGTTATCCCCAACGGCACGACCGTCAGCACGATCAGTGTGGCGCGAAAGCTGCCAAACTCCAGCACCAGGATCGCAAAGATCCCGAACAGCGCGACGATGATCGCAGTGCCGATGCCGGCGAACGATTCCGCGCTCGATTCGGCTTCGCCGCCCAGCACGAAGCGGTAGCCGCGCGGCCAGGCCATGGCACGCAGGTTGCGCACCACCGCGGCGGTGACGCGCCCGGTGTTCAGGCCGCGCACCACCGCGGAATCGATGGTAATCGCGCGCTGCCGGTTGAAACGCTGGATGACGGTAGGTGCGCGCTCGAACACCGGAATCGCCAGCTGCGCGAGCGGCAGCAGCGCGCCGTTCCTTGAGCTCACCTTGAGTTGCGCCAGTCCATCCAGGTCGGCGCGTGCGCCGACCGCGGTACGCAGCATGATCGGGTACTGCTCGCCATTGGCGGCCTTCATGTTGCCGGCCTGCAGCCCGGCGATACCCAGGCGTGCCGCGCGGTCGATGTCCACCGTGGCGACGCCGAGCAACGCGGCCTTCTGCGTGTCGATCTGCAGGCGCAGATTGGTGCGTGGCACGCGCAGCGGATTGCTGACATCGCGCGTGCCCGGCGTCTGCTCGATCACACCCTGCACCTGACGGGCCAGCAGGTCGAGCGTGGCCAGATCCTCACCCAGCACCCGCACCGAGATCGGTGCGGAGATCGGCTGTCCCTGCACGAATTCCTTCACGTAGATGTGCGCGCCGGGGTAGCGCGAAAAATCAGCGCGCAGCCGCTCGAGCAGCCGCGGCGTGTCGTGCGTCTCGAAGCGCTGCAACAGCACGAACACCTCGGCGTAGTTCGAGGCGTTGTTGCGCACCACGTGGTTGTAGTAGATCTGCGGGTTGCCGTGCCCAAGATTGGCGTAGTAGCCGCTGACGCCCGGTGTCTGCGCCAGGCGCGCCTCCACGAAGTGCAGCGCCTGGTCCGTGGCCGCGAAACTGGCGCCGTTCGGCGTATCGACGCTGATCAGGAACTGCGGGGTGTCGGCTTTCGGAAACAGGCTGGAGCCGAGCAGCGGCACCAGCAGGCCGGCGAGCAGCAGCGAGCCGCCGATCGCGCCGATCGCGGTGGCCCGCGGCCGCGCCAGGCAATAGTGCAGCGCCGGGCGGTAGTAGCGGTGGATCACGCCCATCACGCGCTCGAGCAGCTCGTTCTTGTGCCCGCTGCCTTCCCGCGGCAGCAAGCGGCTGGCCAGGAACGGAATGATGAACAGCGCTATCAGCAGCGAGCCGATGATCGTGCTCACGACGGCGGTGGGCAGTACGCGAATGAACTTGCCGGCGTTGCCGGGCAGCGCGATCAGCGGCAGAAACGCGAAGATCAGCGTGGCGGTGCAGCCCAGGATGGCGTTGAAGATCTGCTCGGTGCCCGCCAGCGCAGCCTGCAGGCGCGTGGCGCCGGCGCGCAGGTGCCGCGAGATGTTTTCAACCACCACGATCGAATCGTCCACCAGCAGGCCGAGCGCCACCACGAAGCCGGCGATGGATATCTGGTTGAGCGAGTAGCCGATGAAATACAGCGCCGCGATGCCGATCGCCAGTGACAGCGGCAGCGCGATCATGACGATGCCGGCGGCGCGCAGGCCCAGCGGCAGGAGTGTGAGCGCGACCAGCGCCACCGCAATGCCGAAGTCCAGATACAGCCGGTCCAGGCGCCGCGTCACGTTGCGGGCCTGCTCGAAGCCGCGCGCCAGGCGGATATCCTTCGGCAGCGTCGCCTCGAAGCGCGCCAGTGCTGCGTCCACGTCCTGCTGCACGCGCGGCGTGTTGTAGCCGTCCTTCTGGTTCGCGGTGACGAACAGCGCGCGCTTGCCGTTGTAGCGGCCGACGTAGCTCAAGGTGTCACTGGCCCAGGCGACGCCGGCCACGTCCCGCACGCGGACGATGCGGCCGGGCGCGCCGCCGATCGCCGTGTCGCGCACCTGCTCGGGCGTACTGTAGGGGCCGCCGGTCTTGAGACTGAAACTGCGCGCGCCGATGTCGATGAAACCGGCCGGAATGTTGGCATTGTCGCTCTGGATGGCCTGCAGCAGCTGGCCGGGCGTGACCCGCATCTGCGCCATGCGCTGCAGGTCGACGGTCACCCGCAGTTCGCGCGCGGGGTAGGCCCAGCTCTCGGCGGTGCGGATCCCGGGCACTGCCTTGAGCGCGTCCTTGAGGGCACGAGCCGCGTCCTCGAGCCGCTCGTATGGAGCGGCATCCGAGACCAGCGCCAGTTCGAGAATATTGACCTGCGCTGGGCTGATCTTGCGGATCTCGAGCTCGCGCAGGTCCGTCGGCAGGGTGGGACGGAGCGCGTTGATCTCGCGCACCATCTCGTCGTACTTGCGATCGGGATCGGTGCTGGCCTCGAACTCGACCGCAACGAACGCCACGCCGTCGACCAGCGTGGTTTCCAGCTTGTGCACGCCGTCGAGTTCGGCGATACGATCCTCAATGGGCTTGCCGACCAGTCGCTCGAGATCCTGCGGGTCGGCGCCTGGCCAGATGGCGGTGACGAAGAAACCCGCGAACTTGATGTGCGGATCCTCCTCACGCGGGATGTTCCGGAACGCATATACCCCGAGCACCACCAGGCACAGGAAGGCCACCAGCGTGAACTGGTGGCGGCGGATCGGCATTTCCAGCAGGCGCATGGCGGCGGTTCCGGGTTCAGTGGCCGTCGCTGACCACGACCTGCTCGCCGTCGTCGAGAAAGGCCGCGCCGTCGGTGATCACCGTGTCGCCGGCCCGCAAGCCATCGCTCAGCGCCAGCTGAGCGCCGTCAATGAAGGCAACGCCGACCGCGCGGCGATGTGCGCGGCCGTCCTGCAACACGAATACGGCGCCGCGTGTCCCTTCGCCGGACACCAGCGCGCCAGCCGGGATCCGCACCAGGCGCGCTGCGCCGCCAGGCTGGAGTCGCGCGCTGGCCACCATGCCGCTGGCGAGCGGGAATTTGACTGGGACCAGCGTGATCTCGACCGGAAACAGTCCGGTGGCGCTGTCGGCGGCACGCGAAACTTCGGTGACCGAGCCGCGCACTAGCGCGCCCGGCGCGGCGTCGAGCGTGACGGTCGCGTCCAGGCCGAGTTTGAGTGACGGCAGTTCACGATCGGCCACCGCTGCGCGCAACACATAGCCGCGCCTGGCGGAGCTGACCACCAGTACCGCTTGCCCGGCGCTGACCTGCTCGTGGGCCGATGCCAGCCGGTACAGCACGACGCCGTCGGCCGGAGCGGCGATGCGCGCGTACTGGCGGTTGAATTGCACCGCGCGCAGCTGCGCTGCGGCCACCTGCCGCTGCGTGCGCAGGTTTTGCAGCTGTTCGAGGCTCAGCACTTCGTCGGCGTAGAGTTTTTCTCCGCGCTCCAGGTCACGAGCCGCCTTGGCATCGAGTTCCCGCGCCTGGGCCTGCTGCGCATCGATCTCGGCCGGTTCGATCTGGGCGAGCAACTGGCCGGCATGCACTGCTACGCCCGCCTCGACCGAGATGCGCTCAATCACGCCGCCGACCTTGAATGCCAGGCGCAACTCATCGCGGTTCGCGATCACGCCATGCAGTTGCAGGACGGGATGATCGGGACCCTCGGTTACCTGGACTACAGCGACCGGGGTGGTGCGCGCCGCCGGCTCAGCCGGCCGCGTACAGGCGCAAAGCGTTGGCAGAAGCGACAGCGCGACCAGGGCAGTCAACGGGGCTTTCATGGAACGTCTCCGCGGGCCCAGGCGTATTGCGCCTCCCGCTCCAGCAGCGTGTAATGAGTGAGGTTGCGGTTGAGTTCGGCGTTGGTCATGGCAGCGCGCGCATCGAGGAATTCGAGCTGGCTCGCCATGGCGGCGTCGCGCCGTTTGCTGGCGATCGCAAAGGCAGCGCGCGCGGCCTCAGCGCGCGCATCGGCCGTGGCCAGCGCATCCACGGCGCTGTGCAGGTCGTCGCCGGCCTGCTGCTGTTCGAGTGCGATGCGCGCGGCCAGCTGGTCATGCTGATTGAGCAGCTGGTTGTGAGCCAGGCGCGCCTGCGACACGGCGGCCGAGCGTGCGCCAGCGTCGAACAGCGTCCAGCTCAGCACCACCGAGCCGGAGACAAAATCGTAGTTGTGGCCGGTGCCGTAGTCGACGCCCTCGGTGCCGGCGTCCACGCCGAGTGCCAGGCTCGGCCTGCGAGCCGCGCGCGCGGCTCGCAGCTGCGCGGCCGCTGCCGCTTGCGCCTGCTCGAGCGCCAGCAACTCGGGTCGCGCGGCCGCCGCCGGGCCCGCCGCCGCGGGATCGAGTGCTGCTTCGCTGGTGGCGCTGTCGGCGTCGCGTGGTTCGTCGAGCGGCGTATCCAGCGGCCGGTTGAGCAGGAAGTTCAGGTAGCTGCGCGCCCGCCCGGCGCCATTGCGTGCTTCCCGCTGCTGCTGCTGCAGGTCGAGCCACTCGGCGCGAGCGCGCAGTACCGTGTCGTGCGTGCTCTTGCCGTTGTCGAACAGTGACTGGCTGACGCGCAGGTTTTCCGCCAGCACCGCTTCGCTCGCGGCGAGGATCGCCGCGCCGTTGCGGGCCTTGAGCCATTCCAGATAGGCCACCGTGATATCGCGCCGCAGCTCGCGCCGGTAGGCCTCGCGCCCGAACCCCGCGGCGTCGAGGCTGGCGCGCGCGGCGGCGACGCCGGCGCTGATCGCCGGCGCGTACAGCGGTTGGCGCAGCGTGATGCGCGTGTCCTGCTCGCGCGGCAGCTGCAGCGGAATGGACTGGTCGGCGATCGCGGGAAAGCGCGCCGTGCCGCCACTGGCAAGCAACAGTTCGTCGAGGGTCTGGTAAGCGGGGTTGAGCAGCTGGCCCAGCGGCAGATTGATCTGCCGCCCGCCGTCGGCGCGCGTGTAGCGTGCGGCGAGGCCCAGCTCGGGAAAAAACCGCGCGCGGGCCGCGGCCAGCGCCGCCGCGCTCTTGTCCACTTCCAGACTCTGGTTGGTCAAGGCAAGATTCGAGCCTTCACCGGCGCGCACGTAATCCTCGATGATTTCCCGTAGCGCACGTGTGGCCGAACCATCGCCGGAGGGTGCGGTGGCCGGCAGGGCAAGGCCCGGCCCGAGGGTCCAGGCCGCCACCGCAACCAGAACCAACATACGTATATATTTTAGATGATTGTCTAACATTGGCAAAAAAAGCTAGCCCCTTCCAGGTCTCAGTCCGTCCGAGGCGATCTTCAGCGCCTGGTCGACCAGTGTCTTCGCGCTCAATCCGTACTCGCCCAGCACCCCACCCTTGGTGGCCACCAGCTGGATGATCCCGTGCATGAATCCCCACAGCGTCATCGCGATCGCGACCGGCGTGCCGGCCGCGGAGTCGATGCTGCCGTCGCGCTGCCCGGCCTCGATCGCCGTGAACATGACATGGTGGACGCGCTCGCCCGCCGCGAAGCATTGCGCGACGCAGCCGGTGGGCGCAGAGGCACCGGCCTCGTGCGCCTGGAAGCGCGACAGGGCCTCAAAATGTACGGGAAATTCAGCAGAAAATGCCACATAGGCGCGGCCCATGGCGGTGACGCGCTCGAGCCCGTTGTGGTGGCGGGCGCCGGCCTGCTCGAAGCGCTCTTGCAGCAGCGCGAGCGCGCGCTCGCACAGTCCGAAATGCAGGTCGGATTTGTCCTTGAAGTAGACGTACAGGAGTGCGCGGGAAATGCGCGCGCGGCGTGCGACCTGCTCCATGGTCAGGGCGTCGATGCCGGCCACGGCCGCGACGGACTCGGCGGCGTCGAGGATCTCGTTGCGACGCCGATCCTTTTCTTCCAGGCGGCGTTCAGCGATATAGTTCATGTCGATATCCTAATGCGGCGTTGACACAGTGTCAATAACAAGACGAATGATTAGTCTGGCTTTGTGCCTGGGGGTGGTGGCCGTTGACCGGGCTGCAACGCCGGCCTGGCAGGTGCAAGACGATGAAGGCCGGCTGCTATCGCTTCCGGCACCCCCGCAGCGCATCGTCAGCCTGTCGCCTGGAGCCACGGCCATGCTATTTGCCGCAGGGGGCGGGGCGCGGGTCGTCGGCACGCCGGAATTTTCGGTCGAGCCCGAGTCCGCGCGCGGTATTGCCCGCATCGGCGACAGTCACGGGTTTGACCTGGAAAAGATCCTGGCGCTCCATCCCGATCTCGTGGTCGCATGGACCGGCGCGTTTTCGGCCGCCCAGCTCTTGCCCTTGGAGCGCGCCGGGCTCCCGGTGTATCGACATCGCGTGGCACGCCTCGATGACTTGTCCGCCGCGATGCGGCGCCTGGGTGTCCTGCTGCACACCGAGGCGACGGCCAGCCAGGCCGCGGCTGGCCTGCAGGCCCGCATCAGCGCGCTGCGGGCACGCTTTCACCGCGCCAGCGCGCCGCGGCTGCTGCTGCAGGTCTGGGACCGACCGGTCTATACACTGGGCGGAGAGCAGCTCATTTCCGACGCCATCGAGGCCTGTGGTTACCGGAATGTCTACGAAGAACTGCACGACGCGGCGCCGGCGGTGTCGCTGGAATCGATCGCGGCGCGCAATCCGGACGCGATCCTGGTGCTGGCCGCCGACGCGCACAGCGCGCAGGAGTGGATCGCGCACTGGCGCGCCCTGCCGCGTATGCGCGCCGTGCGAAACGGACGACTGCTCGGCTTCGTGGACGCGAGGCTCAGCCGTCTCGGGCCCGCAGCCCTCGATGCCACCGAAGCGCTGTGCGCGCAGCTGGCCGCGAGCGAGCACCGCCTAACGCCCGTCCCTTGACGCCCCGGACGGGCTGTCGCCATACTGGCCCGGTATGCCGAGAACCGCCCAATCTGTCCCGAGCCGCTGGTGGTGGCCCTGCTCCTGAAACGGAGTGGGACCTGGGCAGTTTTCGACCGCAACCCGAATTTTTACCAAGCACCAGACCCATCTCCGGAACCACGCCGGGATGGGTTTTTTTTTGGACGCAGGGTCTTGAATGAAAGCGCCGTTTGACATCGCAGGTGATCTGGACACGCCCGTCTCGGCCTATGCCAAGCTCTCGGCGTTTCGCCCGCGCTTCCTGCTCGAGAGCGTCGAAGGTGGCGAGCGGCTCGGCCGCTACTCATTCATCGGATTTGGCGACGCGCTCGAAGTGCGGCTCGACGAGCGGATATTCACCATTGGCAAGGAGCAGTTGCCGGTGCCGCGCACCGCGCCCGAGCTGCTGGCCGGGCTGCGCCGCGCGCTGGCGGCCGCGCCGCGCCCGCTGCCGGAGCTGGGCACCGTGCCGTTGGCCGGTGGGCTCGTCGGCTACACCTCGTACGACATCGTGCGTTACTTCGAACGGCTCCCGGAGCGCACCGCGCGCCTGCCCAATGCACCACCGCTCCTGCACTATGTCGCGCCCTGCTCGCTGCTGGTGTTCGATCACCTGACACGCGCGATCGCGCTGCTCCACGCGGGCAGCGAAGCGGAACGGGCCGCGCTGCGCCGCGAAGTGATCCAGGCCCTGCGCGGACCGATGCCGCGGGGCCGGAGCCGGCGTGCGCAGTACGAACTGCCGGTCGCGGCGCTGAGCCGCGACGCTTACCTGGCCGGCGTGCGGCGCGCGCAGGAATACATCGCCGCGGGCGACGTGTACCAGCTGGTGCTGTCAGCGCGCTTCGCGGGCCGGCACGATCTCGAGCCCTTCCAGGCCTACCGCGCGCTGCGGCTGGTGAATCCGTCGCCGTACATGTTTTATTGCGAGCTCGGCGACCTCACCGTGGTGGGTTCCTCGCCTGAGGCGCTGGTCAAGCTCAGTGGCGGACGCGCCGAGCTGCGGCCGATCGCCGGCACCCGGCCGCGCTCGGGCGAGAGCGAACTCGACGCGGCACGCGCCGCCGAACTGCTCGCCGATCCAAAGGAGAACGCCGAACACGTCATGCTGGTGGATCTGGCGCGCAACGATCTCGGGCGCGTCGCAAGCGCCGGCAGCGTGCGCGTTGAGCCGTTCCGCGCCATTGAGCGCTACAGTCACGTGATGCATATCGTCAGCGGCGTGCATGGGCAGCTGGCCGCGGGATGCGACGCATTCGACCTGTTCGCCGCGGCCTTTCCCGCCGGTACGCTGGTGGGCGCGCCCAAGGTGCGGGCCATGGAGATCATCGAGGAACTCGAACCCGTGCGCCGCGGCCTGTACGGCGGTACCGTCGGCTACTTTGGCGCCCGCGGCGACATGGACCAGGCGATCACCATCCGCACGCTCGTGTTCCATGGCGATGAATACAGCTACCAGGCGGGCGCCGGCATTGTTGCCGACAGCCGGCCCGAGTCCGAACATGGAGAAATTCTCGACAAGAGTGCGGCGGCAGTGCTGGCGCTGCGACTGGCGGAGGAAGGGCTGTGAGCGCGCGGTTGCTGCTGATCGATAACTACGATTCGTTTACCTACAATCTGGTGCAGGCCTTCATGGTGCTGGGTGCGGAAGTGATCGTGCATCGCAACGACGCCCTGTCCATCGACGCCGCGGCAGCGCTGGAGCCCTCGCACCTGTGCATCTCACCGGGTCCCGGTACGCCGCAGCAGGCGGGCGTGTCGATCGCGATGATCCGCGCCTTCGCCGGCCGCATTCCCGTGTTCGGTGTGTGCCTCGGGCACCAGTCGATCGCCGAGGCCTTCGGCGGCCGCGTGGTGCGCGCGCCGCGCCTGATGCACGGCAAGACCTCGCCCATCGAACACGACGGGCGCGGCGTTTTCGCCGGCCTGCCCAGTCCCTGCGAAGTCGGCCGCTATCATTCACTGATCGCCGAGCACGCATCGCTCCCGGCTGAACTGGTGGTCACGGCGCGCACCGCCGAGGGCGAGATCATGGGTCTGCGCCACACGCAGCTGAACATCGAAGGGGTACAGTTCCATCCGGAGAGCGTGCTGACGCCACTCGGCCCGGCCATGATGAAGAATTTCCTGGCGTCGAGCGGCGGCCGCGCGCTCGCGGCGCCTGGTCTTTGAGAGCGGCAACCGTGGCTACAGCAATGAACGAGACCCTCGATTGCCTGCTCGACGGCCAGAACCTGACCGAGCGCGAGGCGGGGACCCTGCTGACCGCGCTTACCTCACCCGAGCTGGCGCCGGCGCTGGCGGGCGCGTTGCTGGCGGCGCTCCGGGTCAAGGGTGTCACGGCCGCCGAGCTGCGCGGCTTCGCGCTGGCGATGCGCACTCTGGCGCGCAAACCCCTGCTGCCCGCACCACTGCGGGCGGTAGACATCGTCGGCACCGGCGGCGACAAATCCGGAAGCCTGAATCTGTCCACCGGCGCCGCGTTGCTGACGGCCGCCTGCGGCGTACCGGTGGTCAAGCACGGGAACCGTTCGATCTCGAGCCGCGCCGGCAGTGCCGATGTGCTTGCGGCGCTGGGGCTGGTCCTGCCGCTGGACGAGCAGCGCGCCAGCGAGTGTTTTGCCGCCACGGGATTCACCTTCCTGTTCGCACCGCACTACCACCCGGCGATGAAGGCTCTGGCGCCGGTGCGCGCGGCACTGGGCGTGCGCACCGTGTTCAATATCCTCGGGCCGCTCACCAATCCGGCCGAGCCGCCGTTCCACGTGATCGGCGCCTACGATGTGCCGACCGCCGAACTGATGGCGCAGGCACTGGCGGGCATGAACATCGAGCGCGCACTGGTCGTGCACGGCGCCGAAGGTTGGGACGAACCCACGCCGATCGGCCCGTTCGAGGTGTTTGACGTGCGCGCGGGCGAGGTGCGCCGTGAGCGGCGCGACCCGGCCGACTACGGGCTGGCGCCTTGCGTGGCGGCCGATCTGGCCGGTGGCGACGCCGCGCACAACGCGCGCGCGCTGCAGCGCATCCTGTCCGGTGAGCAGCAGGGGCCGCAGCGCGATGCCTTGCTGCTGGGTGCGGCGCTGGCGCTTGAAGTTGCCGGCATCGAGGCGGCGCCGCGACTGGCCATGGCGCGCGCTGCGCAGGCCATCGATTCCGGAGCGGCCAGGACGCTGCTCGAGCGGGTGGTGCGGGCGAGTTCCGCTGTGCTTGCTACCGAGGTGCCACATGCCTGAGAGGGGCGGAGCGGGAGATTTCCTGGCCGGCATGGCCGCAAGCAGCCGCAAGCGCGTAATCACGGCGCGTGCGCAACTGGGCGATGCGGAGCTCATGGCGCGCGCGAACGATTCGCCGCTGCCGCCGCGGCTGCGCCTCTCGCCGCGGCGCTTCGATGTGATTGCCGAAGTCAAATTCCGCTCGCCGGCGGGCGGCAAATTGCGCGAAGGCAATGAAGACAGTGTCATGGCGCGCGTGGCCGGCTACGCCGAGGCGGGCGCCGCGGCCGTGTCGGTGCTGACCGAGCCCAGCCGGTTCGACGGGTCGATGGAGCACCTCGTGACCGCGGTGCGCGCGCTCGACGGACGCATTCCGGCGATGCGCAAGGATTTCCTGGTCGATCCCTACCAGGTCTACGAGGCGCGGCTGGCCGGCGCGGGCGGCGTGCTGCTGATCCTGCGCATGCTCGATGAGCTCGCGAGCAGGGCCCTGATCGAGTGCGCTGCGCGCCTGAAGCTGTTCGTGCTGCTCGAGGCCTTCGACGAGACCGACATCGCCAGCGCCGCGCACCTGGTGCGGCAATACGGCACCAGTACCGAGTTGCTGGTCGGCCTCAACTGCCGCGACCTGGTGACACTCGAAGTCGTGCCCGGCCGACTGGAAGAGCTGGTGCGGACGCTTCCGGACAGCGTGCCGCGCGTCGCCGAGAGCGGCGTGGCCAGTGCTGCCGATGCCGCCCGCGTGGCTATCGCCGGCTACGACGTCGCGCTGGTGGGCAGCGCGCTGATGGCCGCGCTCGAGCCGCTCCAGCTGGTGCGAACGATGCTGTCGGCCGCGCGCAATGAGCGCGCGCGCAGATCATGAGCGGGTGGATCAAGATCTGCGGCATGACCAGCGCGGAGGGCGTGACTGCAGCGCTGGAGGCGGGCGTCGATGCGATCGGTTTCGTGTTCGCGTCCTCGGTGCGGCGCGTGAGCGCGGAGCGTGCCGCGGAGCTGGCGCGCCCGGCCCGGCAGCGGCTGACCTGCATCGCCGTCACGCAGCATCCGGACCAGCATTTGGTCGATGAGATCGTGCGCAGCTTCCATCCGGATCTGCTGCAGACCGATCTCGAGGATTTCGCGCGGCTCCACCTGCCGCAGCGCCTGGCGCGGCTGCCGGTGGTGCGCGCCACGGATGCGGCGCGCGCGGATTATCCGGCGCGTCTGCTGTTCGAAGGGGAGCGCAGCGGCACGGGCGAAGTCGGCGACTGGCAGCGGGCGGCGGCGCTCGCGCGGCGCACGCGGCTGATACTGGCCGGCGGCCTGCACGCAGGAAACGTGGCCGCGGCGATTCGCGCCGTGCGTCCATTCGGCGTTGATGTCTCCAGCGGCGTCGAGGCGCGTCCGGGCGTCAAGAGCACGACGAAAATCATGGCATTTGTGCAGGCCGCGCGCGCGGCATTCAGCGAGATCGAAGCATGAGCAACAGCGATATCAGTAGCGAGCAGCGTGAGCGCCTGCTGGCACGGCTCCTGGCGGGCGAGTTTCCCGACGCCATGGGCGCTATGGCCCGTTTGGCGGGCGCTACGTGCCCGAGACGCTGGTGCCGGCGCATGAGCGCCTCGAGCAGGGCGTGCAGCGCTGGCTGCACGACGCCGATTTCCAGGGCGAGCTGCAGCAGGAGCTCAACACCTGGGTGGGCCGGCCGACTGCGCTCACCCACGCGCCGCGCTTGTCGAAGCGCTGGGGCGCGGAGGTGTGGCTCAAGCGCGAGGACCTCGCGCACACCGGTGCGCACAAGATCAACAACGCGCTCGGCCAGGCGCTGCTGGCGCGGCGCCTGGGCGCAAAGCGCATCGTCGCCGAGACCGGCGCGGGCCAGCATGGCGTGGCGAGCGCCGCGGCCTGCGCGCGCCTCGGGCTTGCCATGCACCGTGTACATGGGCGCGGTGGACATGGAACGCCAGGCGCCCAACGTCGGGCGCATGCGCCTGCTCGGCGCGACGGTGGTGAGCGTCACCAGCGGTGACCAGACGCTGCGCGCGGCGATCGACGAGGCGATGCGCGACTGGGTGGCCGATCCGGAGGGCACTTACTATCTGCTGGGCTCGGCGGTGGGTGCGCATCCCTATCCGTACCTGGTGCGCGAGCTGCAGAGCGTCATCGGCCGCGAGGCGCGCGCGCAGATCCGCGCGCAATCCGGCGGCCTGCCGGATCTGGTCATCGCCTGCGTCGGCGGCGGCTCGAATGCGATCGGCCTGTTCCATCCGTTCATCGCCGACCGCAGCGTCGCGATCCTCGGCATCGAAGCCGGCGGGCGCGGCGCGGGCCTCGGGCGACAACGCGGCGCCGCTGAGCTACGGCCGGCCCGGCGTGCTGCACGGCAGCTACTCGATGCTGCATGCAGGATGCCGACGGCCAGATCCAGGAGACGCACTCGGTGTCGGCCGGCCTCGACTATCCGGGCGTGGGTCCGGAGCACGCGCTGCTGCAGGCCTGCGGCCGCGTCAGCTACGAGGCGGCCGGCGATGACGAGGCGCTCGCCGCGGTGCGCGAGTGCTGCGAGTGCGAGGGCATCCTGCCGGCGATCGAAAGCGCGCACGCGCTGGCGGGCGCGCGCCGCTGGGCGCAGGCCCATCCGGGCAAGCGCATACTGATCGGCCTCTCCGGGCGCGGCGACAAGGACATGCTCGACGCTGCACGCAGACGCTGCTGGCGAAGGTGCCCGCGGGAGCCGCATGATGCTGCCGCGCGAGCGCATTGCCGCGGCGATCCGCAGCGGTGCGCGCGGCGGGGAGCCGGCGCTGGTCGCATTCCTGACGGCCGGCTTTCCGCAGCGCGCGAAGTTTCGCGAGCACCTGGCCGCCGTTGCAGCCGGCGCCGACGTGGTCGAAATCGGCGTGCCGTTCACCGATCCGATGGCCGACGGCATGACCATCCAGCGCTCCAGCCAGGAGGCGCTGCGCCAGGGCGTGACGCTGCAGTGGATATTCGATGAACTCACGGCGATGGACGCGCGTGCGCGCGCCGCTGCTGCTGATGAGCTATCTCAATCCGCTGCTGAGCTACGGCTATGAACGGCTGGCAGCGGCCAGCATGCGCCGCGGGCGTGTGCGGCTTCATCGTGCCGGACCTGCCGCTCGATGAAAGCGCCGCGCTGCGAGCGGCGCTCGACCTGCACGGCGCTGGCGCTGGTGCAGATGGTCACGCCGGTGACGCCGCGCGGAGCGGCTGGCGCGCCTGTGCGCGGCGAGCCAGGGATTCGTCTACGCCGTGACCATGACCGGCACCACCGGGCACAGCGTCGCGACGCCGGCTGGCGTGCTCGACTACCTCGCCCGCGTGCGCGCCGCGGCCAGCGTGCCGGTGTGCGCCGGCTTCGGCATCCGCTCACGCGAACAGGTTGCACGTTTGCGCGGAGCTGTTGATGGCGTGCGTAGTGGGCTCGGCGCTGGTCGAGGTGCTCGAGCGCGGCGAATCGCCGCTGGCCTGGCTGCAGGCGCTGCGGCACGGCGCGGCGTGAGCACATGCAGGCCGTGACCGTCGCGCCGAGGTTTTGCGGACCGCCCGGCAGCGCCAATGGCGGTTACCTCGCCGGTCTGTTCGCGCAGCATGCGCGGGAAATCGTGCGGGTGCGGCTCCACCGGCCCCCGCCGCTCGACGCACCGCTCCAGGTTGTGTCGCACCAGGGCGGCAGGTTCGAGTTGCTGCACGATGCCAGCGTAGTGGCGAGCGCCGAGCCGGCCCGTCTCGAGCTCGAGGTGCCGCGTCCCCCGGACTATCTGGTCGCGCTGGAGGCTTCGCGTCACTACCCCGGCTTTTCCCGACACGCATTTCCGGGCTGCTTTGTCTGCGGCCCGGAGCGCGCGCGGGGTGACGGGATGCGCATTTTCGCCGGAGCGCTCGCCACTGCTGCTGGTGCGCCGGCGGATGGCGCAGCGATGGTGGCGGCGCCGTGGGTGCCCGACGTGGAGCTGGG
Organism: uncultured Gammaproteobacteria bacterium; assembly: GCA_963811485.1. GTDB lineage: Bacteria > Pseudomonadota > Gammaproteobacteria > Steroidobacterales > Steroidobacteraceae > FEN-1191. The sequence goes on along the minus strand of CAWERO010000002.1, from coordinate 262,879 downwards.
ACTCGAGGATCACAAGGTGCGGCCCGAATTCATGTGGGCCGCGCTCGATTGTCCCGGCTACTTCGCCGCGCGCGCGGACGGCGTGCCGATGCTGCTTGGAGAATTCACCGCGCACGTTGATCGGCGCGTGCACGTCGACGAACCCTGCGTGATCATTGGCTGGCGCATCAGCGTCGAGGGCCGCAAATTCCAGGTGGGCACGGCGCTGTTCGACGAGGACGGCGAGCTGTGCGCGCAAGCGCGCGCGCTGTGGATCGAACCGAAGGCCGCGCGCCTCGCCTGAGCGGCGCAGAGCTTAGCTAGGGCCGGTTCACACCCAATGGTCCGGCCGCGATGGCGGCCGTGCCGCCCAGGCCGGCAACGGCGAGCAGGGCGCCGAGCCACGGTGGCTCGACGCGCAGGCCCAGCCAGATAATTCCGCCCAGCAAACACGCGCTCGCGATCAGCAGCAGTTCGCGCCGCCGCTGCGGCGCCGCCGTGCTGGCGCGCGCGGGCGCCACCTGGTCAGGCGCAACGCCCGGCGTGAGCTCCTGCGCACGCTCGACCGCCTTGCGGGCCAGCGCCGGCAGCGCCTTCAGCGCTTCCAGCACCTCGGGCAGTCCGCGGCGCAGGTCGCGCAGCAGCGTGCGCGGGCTCAGCGTTCGCGCTTCCAGGCGCGCAGCACCGGTGCAGCGGTCTTCCAGATGTCGAGCTCGGGATAGAGCTGGCGGCCCAGTCCTTCGACGTTGAGCAGCGTCTTCTGCAGCAGGATCAGCTGCGGCTGGATCTGGCCATCGAAGCGTTGCAGCGCCGCGAACAGCCGCAGCAGCACCGTGCCGAAGGAAATCTCGCGCAGCGGCCGGTCGAAGATCGGCTCGCAGATGGTGCGCACCGCCGATTCCATCTCATCGACGCGCGTGCCCGGCGGCACCCAGCCGCATTCGATGTGCAGCGCGGCGACGCGCCGGTAATCGCGATCGAAGACCGCGAGGAAGATCTCCGCGAGGTAGCGCTGGTCGCGCAGCGAGAGCGTGCCGACGATGCCGAAGTCGACCGCGGCGTAGCGCGGCGCGCCGGGTCGTCGACGATGCACGAAGATATTGCCCGGGATGCATGTCGGCGTGGAAGAAGTTGTGGCGGAACACCTGCGTGAAGAAGATCTCCACGCCGTTTTCCGCCAGGCGCCGGAAGTCCGTGCCGCGCGCCCGCAGCGTCGCCAGGTCGCCGATCGGCACGCCATGGATGCGCTCCATCACCATGACATCGGCGCGGCACAGGTCCCAGTGCACCTCGGGCACGTACAGCAGCGCCGAGCCGGCGAAATTGCGCTTGAGCTGCGAAGCGTTGGCGGCCTCGCGCATCAGGTCGAGCTCATCGAGCACGGTCTGGCGGTACTCGCGCACCACCTCGATGGGCCGCAGCCGGCGCGCCTCCGGCCACCAGCGCTCCGCCAGTTGCGCCATGGCGTGCATCACTTCGAGGTCGCGTCCGATCTGCGCGCGCATGCCGGGGCGCAGCACCTTGACCACCACTTCGCGCCCGTCCGACGGCGCGCGACGTGCACCTGCGCGATGGATGCGGCGGCCAGCGGTTCGATGCTGAAATCCGCGAACAGCTCGCCGAGCGGCGCGGCCGTAGCTGTGCTCGAGGCTGGCGCGCGCGACGCTCGCCGGGAAACGGCGGCACACGGTCCTGGAGCTTCGCCAGCTCGTCGGCGATGTCGACGGGCAGCAGGTCGCGGCGCGTCGACAGCGCCTGGCCGAACTTCACGAAGATCGGCCCGAGCTCCTCGAGCGCGAGCCGCGAGTCGTTCGGCGCGCGTGGCGCCGCGCCGGCGCTGGAACCAGGTCCAGGGCGAGAAGATAGAACAGGAAGCGCAGCGGGCGGTACAGGTGCGTGGCGCGCACGAAGTCGTCGAGCCCGTGGCGCACCAGCACGCGCTGGATCTCGAGCAGCCGGCCGACGACGCGCAGTTTCACGGCTCGCTCCGCGGGACAGCGACCGGCGCCAGCCGGTCAAGCTGTGCGCCAAGGCGCGAGGCGCGCCTCGGCACGCCGTCAGTTGCGCGCGCAGCGCCTCGACGCCGCCGAGAAAGCCCTCGGCCTCGGCGCGCGGCACCAGGTCGCGGCTCTCGTGCGCCAGGTAATCGGCCGCGTTGCGCGCCAGCGAATCGCCGCGCCGCGCGGCCCCAGTCGCCGACTGCAGCCGAGCGCCCGCGTCGCCAGATGCGCCGGGATGTGTCCGATGAGCGCGGCCGCGGCGGCTTCGGGATCCGGGCGCAGCAGCCGCGCGAGTTCCTGGAACTGGCGCACCAGTTCCTTCATCGCCGCTGATCGACAGGCCGCTCCTGGCCAGCGCGGCTTCGGTGTCGCCGCGCGCCAGCGCGAGCAGCGCGAGCGGACTGCCGCTCACGGTGACGTCGGCCGGCGCCGCTTCCGGCGCGCTGGTCGGCGCGCTCGAGATGCAGCGCGCCGCCCGTGGCGGTCAGCAACAGCGGCTGCCGGAAAGCCGACGATGTCGAGCTCGAATGCGCCGGCCCTCGAGCTCGACGCACAGCTCGAGCGCGCGCGGTGAGTGCTCGAGCGCCGTGACAGGTAGCTGTTGATCTGCGCCTCGAACATCGCTAGAACCTGTAGCCGCGATGCACGGCGACGATGCCGCCCATCAGGTTGTGATAGCGGCAGTCCTCGAGACCGCGCCTCGCGCAGCATCGCCAGCAGTGTTTCCTGGTCCGGATGGCGGCGGATCGATTCAGCCAGATACCGGTAACTGTCGGCGTCGCCGGCCACCATGCGGCCCAGCAGGGGCAGCAGGCGGAACGAATAAGCGTCGTACAAGCTCTGCAAGCGTCGGCCGTAGTGGGCTTCGAGAATTCCAGCACCAGCAGTTGGCCGCCGCTCTTGAGCACGCGCCGCATCGAGACGCCAGCGCGCGCGCCTTGTCGGTGACGTTGCGCAGTCCAAAGCCGATGGTGACGCAGTCAAAGCTGCCGTCTGCGAACGGCAGACACTCGGCATCCGCCTGCACGCACAGCACGTTGCCGACCAGACCCGCGTCGATGAGCCGGTCGCGGCCCGGCGCTCCAGCATCGCGGCGTTGATGTCCGTAAGCATCACCAGGCCGGACGGCCCACCTGTCGCGCCAGTCCAACAGCAAGGTCGCCGGTGCCGCCGGCGACATCCAGCACCCGGCCGCCCGGCCGCAGTCCCGTCAGCGAGAGCGCAAACTGCTTCCACAGCCGGTGCGCGCCTCCGGACATGAGGTCGTTCATCAGGTCGTAGCGGCTGGCAACGGAATCGAAAACCGCGCGCACACGGCTTGCTTTATCCTGTATCCGCACCTGCTCGAAGCCGAAATCAGTCGTTTGTGGATTCGCCTGGACTCAATCGGGAACTCCAATGCAGGAGATCATTCTAGTAGTGCGGCCGGCTGCCTGCGCGGCTCCGAAAAGTATGCACTGCAATAATAAGAACTATTTTCCGCTGCCTGTATCATTTTGGCGTCAGATGATTAAAATCCCGTTCCAGTTGGTAACCCAAAGCGGGCCAATCAGTGGGGGTCTTGTCAGGAATTGGCCGGGTGCATAACCCGGCCTTTCTTTTTCTGCAGCTCACTTAGGGCATCGCGTCGCGCCACACCCGCGCTTTTCAGCCGCTGCAGATACGCGTGCCAGCGCGTAGCCCGCTGCGGTACCGAGTTCATGCAGGTATTTCCAGGTATAAAGTCCGGTATCGTGGCCGTCGTCGAACAACAGCCGCACGGCATATTGGCCGACTGGCTCGACGGCGCGGATGCCGACCAGCTCCTTGCCGGTCACCAGCACTCCCACTTCGACGCCATGCCCCTGCACCTCCGCCGAAGGCGAGTGAACGCGCAGGTATTCGGCCGGCAACTCGAAGCGCTCGCCATCGTCAAACGAGACTTCGAGCATCCGCGACTTCGTGCGCAGGCGAATCTCGACGGGGGCAGGTACACTCATCACCCACTGTCGCGCAAATGCGGGTGTTTTGCCATACACGGCGGCCAATGAATCCTACCGATACCACAAATCCTGAACATTATCATCGTGTTGTAGACTGCCAATGGGCCTGTCCCGCGCACACCGACGTGCCTGAGTACATCCGCCTGATTGCGCAGGGCCGATACACCGACGCCTACCTGCTCAACCGTGAATCGAATCGTCTTCCCGGGCATCCTTGGACGCGTCTGCGACCGTCCCTGCGAGCCCGCCTGCCGCCGCGGCCGGGTCGAGGAAAAGCCGGTCGCCATCTGCCGGCTGAAGCGGGTGGCGGCTGATCTCAGGGGCGAACTCGCGGGACGCGTTCCGCGCGGGCCGTTCGAGCGCAATGGCAAGCGGGTGGCTTGCGTGGGCGCCGGCCCGGCTACCCTCACCGTGGCCAACGACCTGGCGCCACTGGGCTACGAGATCGTGATCTTCGAGCGCCTGGGCATGCCCGGTGGGCTGATGCGCAGCAATATTCCCTCGTTCCGGCTGCCGGCGAGCGTCATCGACGACGAAATCGGCCTGATCCTGGACCTGGGCGTTGAGCTGCGGCTCGACAGTCCGGTCGCGAGCATGCGCGAACTGCTGGAAAAGCAGGGCTTCGACGCGGTGTTCGTGGGCTCGGGCGCGCCCAAGGGCAAGGAGCTCGACCTGCCGGGACGCCGTGACACCGACCGCATCCACATCGGCATCGACTGGCTCGAGTCGGTGGCCTTCGAGCACATCGACAAGATCGGCGAGCGCGTGCTGATCATCGGCGTCGGCAACACCGCGATGGATTGCTGCCGCACCTCGCTGCGACTCGGCGCGAAGAGCGTCAAGGTCATGGCGCGCAAGCCGCGCGGCTTCTTCAAGGCCTCCGACTGGGAGCTCGAGGATGCCGAGGCGGAGAACGTCGAGATCGTCATCAACCGTGCGCCCAGGCGCTTCGTGGTCGAAGGCGGCAAGCTCACCGGCATGGTGTTCGAAAAGATGGAATACGAGTTGCGGGACGGGCGCATCACGGCCGAACGGGTCAGCGGCGAAGAGCTGGTGCCGTGCGATGACGTGATCCTCGCCATCGGCCAGGAAAATGCCTTTCCGTGGGTGGAACGCGATCTCGGCATCGAGTTCGACCAGTGGAGCGTGCCGAAAGTCAACGCGCAGACTTTTCAGTCCACCCGACCCAACGTGTACTTCGGCGGTGATGCGGCCTTCGGACCAAAGAACATCATCTGGGCGGTCGAGCACGGACACCAGGCCGCCATTTCGCTGCACAGCTTCCTGCAGGGCAAGGCGGTCACCGAGCGTCCGGCCGCGTCGGTCAAGCTCAGCAGCGTCAAGATGGGCATGCACGAGTGGGCCTACAGCAATGACTACGCGACCCTCGAGCGCCGGCTGGTGCCGCACGTCTCGCTCAAGGAGCGCTTCAAGAAGGTCAATATCGAGGTGGAACTGGGCTTCAAGCCGGAGCAGGCGGCGCAGGAGGCGCAACGCTGCCTGAACTGCGACGTGCAGACCGTGTTCGAGGCGAAGCTGTGCATCGAGTGCGACGCCTGCATCGATGTCTGCCCGGTCGATTGCCTGACGATCACGGCCGGCGGCGAGGAGGCGGAGCTGCGCACCCGGCTGCATGCGCCGGCCAGGGTGCTGACGCAGCCGCTGTATGTCTCCACGGCACTGAAACAAACCGGCCGTGTCATGGTCAAAGACGAGAACCTGTGCGTGCACTGTGGATTGTGCGCGGAGCGCTGCCCGACGGCGGCCTGGGACATGCAGAAATCCACGATTCATTGGCCTCACGCTGGAGATGGTGAACCCGCATGCCCTACGCTGCGCCAAATCGCGTAAACGACTTCGTCATCAGGATCGGTACCGTTAACGGCACCGGCTCGGCCAGCGCCAACGGCCTGCTGATGAAGGCGGTGTTCCGCAGCGGCGTGCCGGTGGTGGGCAAGAACTATTTCCCCTCCAACATCCAGGGCCTGCCTACCTGGTACGAAATCCGCGTGACCCGCGATGGCTACCGCGGCCGCAGCGGCCAGGTCGACATGATGGTGGCGCTGAACGCCGAGACCTACGCGCGCGACCTGCAGGAAGTCACCTCCGGCGGCTATTTTCTCTACGATTCCACCTGGCCGCGTCCCGCGCTGCTGCAGATGCGCGATGACGTCACGGTGCTGGGCGTGCCGCTGGCGCGCCTGTGCAACGAAAACTTCAACGGCGCGCGCACCCGTATCCTGATGAAGAACATCTGTTACGCCGGCGTGCTGGCCGCGCTCCACGACATCGACCTGGAAGTCATCCGCGAGCTGTTCGTCCGCGACCTACGCGAAGAAGCCACAGCTGGTCGACAGCAACATGAAGGCGATCCAGCTCGGCTACGATTACACCCGGCAGCAGTTCGAGTGCCCGCTGCCGCTGCGGATCGAGAAGATGGACGCCACCCGCGGCCAGATCATCATCGACGGCAACACCGCCGCGGGTCTGGGTTGCGTTTATGCCGGAGCTACGGTGGCTGCCTGGTATCCGATCACGCCCTCGACTTCGCTGATGGACGCGTTCAAGGGCTTTGCCGAGAAACTTCGCGCCGATCCAGTCACCGGCCGCAAGAACTACATCTCGATCCAGGCCGAAGACGAACTGGCCTCGATCGGCATGGTAATCGGGGCGTGCTGGAACGGCGCGCGTGCCTTTACCGCCACCTCCGGTCCCGGACTGTCGCTGATGCAGGAATTCATCGGCCTCGCCTATTACACCGAGACGCCCACGGTCATCTTCGACGTGCAACGGGTAGGCCCGTCCACCGGCATGCCGACGCGCACCCAGCAGTGCGACCTGCGCTCGGCCGCCTACGCCTCGCATGGCGACACGCGCCAGGTGTGCCTGTATCCGGCCAATCCGGAGGAATGCTTTGAATTCGCGCCACTGGCTTTTGATCTCGCCGAACGACTCCAGACACCCATACTGGTGCTGTCGGATATCGACATAGGCATGAACGACTGGATGTGCCCGGAATTCAAGTGGGACGACAGTTACCTGCCCGACCGCGGCAAGGTGCTCGACGAGGCGGAGCTGGCCAAGATCGACAAATTCTGGCGCTACTACGATCACGACGACGATGGGATTCCGCAGCGGACCATTCCCGGCGTCAGCTCCAAGGGCGCTTATTTCGCGCGCGGCTCCGGCCACAACCAGTACGGCGCCTATACCGAGGATTCGCGCGAATACCAGGTGGTGGTCGACCGGCTGCGCAAGAAATGGCTGACGGCGGCGCGCCTGGTGCCGAAAGCGGTGATCGAATCGGGCAGCAGCGATGAGTTGGCCGTGGTCACGCTCGGGAGCGGTGATGCGCCGGTGCGCGAGGCCATCGCCCGGCTGCGCGCGCAGGGCGTGAAGATCGACTACATGCGGGTGCGCGGCTTTCCCTTCGGCGAGGAAGTCGAGCAGTTCCTCGGGGCGCACCAGCTCAATTTCATCGTCGAACAGAATCGCGACGCGCAGCTGCGCGCGCTCCTGACGCTGGAGACCGGCGTGGCCAAGAGCTGCATGCGCTCGATCCTGCATTACAACGGGCTGCCGCTGGCGGCCAGTTACGTCATCGACGGCGTCATGGCCGCGGTCCAGGATCATTCGCGCCCGGCGGCGCAGCTGGTGCGGCCATGAGCTTCATGGCGAAGCCCAAGGTCCGGCACCCCGACCTGCCGAAGAACGCGCGCGGGCTGACGCGGCGCGATTACGAAGGCTCGAATTCCACACTATGCGCAGGCTGCGGGCATGATTCGATCACCGCCGCCATCGTCGAGGCATGCTGGGCCAACGACCTCGAACCGCGCACCCTGGTCAAGCTCTCCGGCATCGGCTGCTCGTCCAAGACTACGGCGTACTTTGTCGGCGGCTCGCACGGATTCAATTCGGTGCACGGCCGCATGCCTTCGGTCGCCACCGGCGCCAACGCGGCCAACCGGCAGCTCAACTACATCGGCATCTCCGGCGACGGCGACACGCTCTCGATCGGGCTCGGCCAGTTCATCCATGCGATCCGCCGCAATCTCAACATGGTGTACATCATCGAGAACAACGGCGTCTACGGGCTCACCAAGGGGCAGTTCTCCGCGTCGGCCGATATCGGCAGCAAGGCGAAAAAGGGCGAGATCAACAACCAGTCTCCAATCGACCCGGTGCAGCTGGCACTCACGCTCGGGGCCTCGTTCGTGGCGCGCAGTTTCTCGGGCGACAAAGCCCAGCTGGTGCCGCTGATCCAGGCCGCCATGCACCACAACGGTTTTGCGCTGATCGACGTGCTTTCACCCTGCGTCACCTTCAATGATCACGAGGGGTCGACGCGCAGCTACGAATACTCACGGGAGCACTACGAGGAAGTGGTGCACACCGACTTCGTCGCCCCGGCCGCCAGCATCACCGTGCAATACGCGGCGGGTGAATCAGTGCCGGTGACGATGCACGACGGGAGCCGCATCGTGCTGCGCAAGGTCGACAGCGGCCTACAACCCCACCGACCGGGGCGCGGCGCTGGCGCGGATTCGCGAGCGGCTGCGGGCACAGGAGTATCTCACCGGGTTGCTGCACATCAGCACCAATCAGCCGGAATTCCACGAGCTCAACGCCACTCCAGATGTGCCGCTGAATCAACTGCCCTTTGCCACGCTCAATCCTGGCGCGGCGACGCTGGCGAAGCTCCTGTCCCGTTACCGCTGATGGCGTCGACGCCGGCACACCGCAACGGGCGCTGCGCCGCAGGCCCGTTTGCGCCACCGCCCCTTAATCACTAGACTCTGCGCCCTTCGACTACTTTCTGGAGAAGCTGAGTGGGCAAGGGTGATCGCAAGACACGTCGCGGCAAGATCTACGCGGGTTCGTTCGGGAAATCGCGCCCGAAGGACCCATCCAAGAACAAGCCGAACAACGCCCCGGCGAAGGCGAAGACCACCGCCCGTAAGTGAGCTTGCCCCGTCCAGGGCTGTTCGCCGCGCGCCGGAGCCGCGCGGCCGCCATGCCGTTCATCATGCTGGCCGCGCTGATCGACATGATCTCGATCGGCCTGATCATTCCGGTGCTGCCAGCGCTGGTGGGCACTTTCACCGGCTCGCAGGCGGGCCAGGCTTTCTGGTACGGCGTGGTGGCTTTTACCTTCGGTTTCGCCAATTTCTTCGGCTCACCGATTCTGGGTGCGCTGTCGGATAGTTTTGGCCGCCGCCCCGTGCTGCTGATCGGCTTCTGCGGCCTGATGTTCAGCTTCTTTGCCACGGCCATGGTGACTTCACTGCAGCTGCTGATCGGCATCCGCCTGGTGGCGGGCGCGATGCAGGCCAACCTGTCGGTCGCCAACGCCTACGTGGCCGACATCACGCCGCCCGAACAGCGGGCCAGGCGCTTTGGCATGTTGGGAGCGATGTTCGGCGTCGGCTTCGTGCTGGGGCCGGTGATGGGCGGACTCCTGGGCGCGGTCAACCTGCGGCTGCCGTTCCTTGCGGCCGGGTGCCTGGCGGTCCTCAACCTGCTCTATGGGTTCTTCGTCTTGCCCGAGTCGCTTCCGCTCGAGCGGCGACGCCCGTTCGAGTGGCGCAATACCAACCCGCTCCGCTCACTCTACGGGCTGGCGCAGCTCAAGGGAGCGGCGCCGCTGGTCGCCGTCGTGGCCTGCGCCGGGCTGGCGCAATTCGTGCTCTACACCTGCTGGGTGCTGTACACCACGTTCAAGTTTGGCTGGGGTCCGCTCGAGAACGGCTGGTCGCTCGCGGCAGTGGGCGTGGTCGCAGCCATCATGCAAGGGATCCTGCTGGGGCGCATTCTCAAGCACATCAGCCCGCGGCGACTGGCGGTGCTGGGCCTCATATCATCGACACTTGCCTACGCGCTATGGGGCGCCGCCTCCCAGAGCTGGATGATGTTCGCGATCATCTTCGTCAACCTGCTGGGCGCGACCGTCGGCGCGACCATCCAGAGCCTGATTTCGAGCGCCGCCGACGCGCACAACCAGGGCAAGACGCTGGGAGCGGTGGGGGGCCTGAACAGCCTGATGGCGGTGCTCGCCCCGCCCATCGGCGCAACGCTCCTGACGATGGTGTCGCACCTGCCGCGCGGCGACTGGCGCATCGGTGCGCCGTTCTATGCCTGCGCCTTGCTGCAGGGCACGGCGCTGGTGCTCACGATCATGCATTTTCGCCGCCAGCGTGTGGCGCGCGGCGCATACGCCGGCGGTTGAGCTGGCGTCACTTGCTGCGCGGCATGCTAAAGGACAGCTTGCTGCAGGTCTGATCGATATCGTGCCCGGCCGCGCTCTCCGGCGCCTGTTCACTGCGGCGCACCAGCGCGGCGAAATCCGCCGCCGGCACCGCCGGGCTGAAATGGTATCCCTGGTATTGGTCGCAGCCGAGGCTCTGCAGGAATTCCAGCTGCTCGGGGGTCTCGACGCCTTCTGCGACCACCTTCAATTTCAGGCTGTGAGCAAGCGAGACCATGGCGCGCACGATTGAGGCATCATCCGCGCGCGACTCCAGCTCCTTGATGAAGGTGCGGTCAATCTTCAACTTGTCGACCGGGAAGCGGCGCAGGTAACTCATGCTCGAGTAGCCGGTGCCGAAATCATCCACCGATACCAGTACGCCCATGCGGCTGAGCTGCTCGAGTATGTTCACTGATTCCTCGGGGTCGCTCATCAGTGCGCTTTCGGTGATCTCCACCTCCAGATAGCTGGGGTCGAGACTGACATCGCGCAGCGCCTGCTGGATGACCTGCAGCAGCGTGCCGTGGCGGAACTGGAACGCGGACAGGTTGACGGCCACCCGCGTGCGCGCCAGTCCCTCGAGCTGCCAGGCGCGCGCCTGCCGGCAGGCCTCGCGGATGACCCACTTGCCGATCGATTCGATCAGTCCGCACTCCTCGGCCAGCGGGATGAATTCCCCCGGCGGCACCAGGCCGCGCTCAGGATGCCGCCAGCGGATCAGGGCTTCGGCGCCGTGCACCAGCCCGCTGCGCGCGTCCACCTTGGGCTGATAGTGCAGCTCCAGCTGCTGCAGTTCGAGTGCCGAATGCAGGTCGCTCTCCAGCCGGCCACGCTCCTGGGTGAAGGTGTCCATGCCCGGTGCGTAGAACTGCACGCTGTTGCGGCCGCGCTGCTTGACGCAGTACATGGCCGCGTCAGCGTGCGCCATCAGGGTCTCGACGGTGGCGCCGTTTTCCGGATACAGCGAGATGCCAACGCTGGCCGAGACGTGCAGGTCGACGCCGCCGATCTGCAGCGGCTGGCGCAACGCCTCGATGCAGCGCTGCGCCACGCTCTCGGCATCGCCGCGCCGTGCCAGGCGATCGATGATCAGTACGAATTCATCACCGCCGAGGCGGACCACGGTATCGATGCCACGGGCAATGCCCTGGATCCGTTGCGCGGCTTCCTTGAGCAGCTCGTCACCGGTGCGATGACCAAAGGAATCGTTGACGTTCTTGAAGCGATCGAGGTCGAACACCGCGACCGCGAATATGTGTCCTTCGCGCGCCGCATGCGCGATCGCCTGCGCCAGCCGGTCCTCGAGCAGCACCCGATTGGGCAATCCGGTCAGCGAGTCATGGGTGGCGAGGTGGCGCAACTGCTTGTTGGCGGCCTCCAGTCCCCGGGTCCGGTCTTCGACCACCTGCTCCAGGTCTTCGACTTGCCGGCGCAGCGCCTGTTCGTTCTGCCATTTCCGCGTCAGCGCGTTCGCGCATTGCAGCACTTCAATGGGTTCGAATGGCTTCTTTACCACCAGCAGCTTGTCCGAGTGATCCAGGCGCGCCACGACTTCGGTCCAGTCGTAATCGGAGTGTGCCGAACAGATGACCACCTGCACGTGCGGATCAACGGCCCACAGGCGCTGGATGGTCTCCAGTCCATCCCACCCCGGCGGCATGCGCATGTCCACAAACGCCAGCGCGTAGGGGCGTCCGGCCCGCTGCGCACCCTGCGCGAGTTCCACCCCGATCTGCCCCTGCAGGGCCGTGTCGATCTCGAAGCACTGCCGGGCGAGCGGCGTGGACGGCTCCCCGAGCAGGGCGCGCTCGGCGGCCCGGAACTCGGATTCCGCATCCGGCCCGGGGCCGAGGATCTTGATGAAATCCCCGTGAATCGCCTGGTTGTCGTCGATGACGAGTATGCGCCGGTTGGCGAATGCGGAATCATGCGGCATGGGCGTTCTCGTGGGGCATGAGTGGCAGCTCGAGGACGAAGGTCGCACCCTGGCCGGGGCCGCGGCTGTGCACCCGCAACGCGCCACCGAGTTCCCGCGCCGCCAGCGCGCCGCCATGCAGCCCAAACCCGTGGCCGTGCTGCTTGGTGGTGTAGCCATGGGTAAATATGCGCGGCATATCCTCGGCCGCGATGCCCACACCATTGTCGCTGACCGCAATCTGCACGCCCGCGTCATGCGGGGCAATGCGAACGTTGATGCGCTTGTCGACGCACTCCGCGACCTGGCAGGCATGCTTGGCATTGCGCAGCAGGTTGATCAGGATCTGCAGCACCCGATGCTTGTCGACCATGATCGGCGGCACCTCGGTGAAGTCCAGCTGCAGCGCGATGCCGTGCCGGTCGAGGGCATCAGCGTTCAAGCGCAGGCCTTCCTCCACCAGAGCGCGGACATCGACGGTTTCGTTGACGCCGACCAGCTTTGCGTAGCTCTGCTGCATCGCCACCACTTCCTTGATGTGCCCGATGTTGTCACGCAAGGCGTCGAGCTCCTGCAGCGTAACCAGGCGTTCGGCCAGCAGCTGCCTGGACAGCTGCTCGAGATAGGTCGGCAGGTGCCGTCCGCGCTCGTCCTGCGAGATGAAGTGGCCGAGATCCTGCCGGTGTTCCTCCAGCAGCTCCACCACCCGGCCGAGGCCCTCGGCCTTTGATTTCCGCACGTTATCACTCACCAGGCTGGCCGAGACGTTGACGCTGTTGAGCACGTTGCCGACATTGTGCAGCACGCTGGCGGCCACCTCGGCCATGCCGGCGTGGCGGGAGGCGTCGCGCAGCTGTTGCTGCAGCGCCGATTCCCGCTGTTCCGCCGCCACGCGTTCGGTGATGTCGAGATCGATGCCGACCAGGCGGAATCCGGCATCGGCGGAATCGATGACCGCGGCGGCGAGCGATTCTATGTGACGGATCGTGCCGTCGGGGAGCACCACCCGATAGCGCGTGCGCAACTGCTGGTGCTCGCGCAGCGCGGTGGCCATGGCCTGGGCCGCGGCCGCGCGATCGTCGGGATGGATCTGCGCCAGCCAGCCGCTGAGCGTGGGGCGGAAATCAGCCGCGCTCTGCCCGTAGAGCTCGTTCATCGTCTCGCTCCACCAGACCTGTTCACCGTGCTGCTGCAATTCGTAGACGCCGGCGCGCGCCGCTTTGCTGGCCGCGCCGAAGCGGATCGAGATCACCTCCAGCTCGGCGCGTCGCTGACGTTCGACCGCGGCATCGGCGTCGATCTGCCGCTTGAGGCGGCGCCGTGTCGCCAGCACGAACACCACGGTCAGCGCACCGCTGGCGAGCAGTGCGCTCATCACCTGGCGCTTTTGCCGGACCGCGGAGTCTATGGCGTCGCGCACCACCGCCTGGTCGCGATTCACGAACACCGCGTCGATTGCCCGGGTCTCCCGGTCGGCGCGCAGGATGCTGGCACGGAGCGGCAGGAGCGTCTCGAGGCGCGCGCCGCTGCCTACGGCACGGGACAGCCCGGCCACCAGACCCGGGGTGTTGCCCAGCACGGCCGCCTCGCCTTGCTGCGCCAGCTGCGCCAGTTGATCCGCGGCGGCCCGCAGGGCTTCAGCGGACTGCCTGCCCAGTGTGCCGGTGTCGACCGCGTCGGCGGCGCCGTTGGTAAACGTCCGGTAGCTGGCGCGAGCCTCGTTGGCCAGGGTGCGCAGCGGCCGTGAGGATTCGAGCGCGCTCGCCCGGCGCGCGTCCGCCGCCAGCTGGCCAAGCAGCACCAGCGTGACGGGCAGGATCACGGCCAGGAATTGCAGGGCGATCAGGTTGTCGGTGGAACGTCGCATGGCTCGGCACGGCGAAGGTCAAGGGACGGTACCGTGTCCACCACCGGCAAATCGGGCGCCACGACAGAAACCCGATAGCGATCGCTGGCGGGCGCGCAAAACTGTGAACGGCGTCATGTTTCCGGCGGCCGGCCGGGGCCGGCGCTAGAGTATGTAGCGGCTCAGGTCTTCGTCCTTCGCCAGGCTGCCGAGGTGTGCGTCGACATAGGCGGCGTCAATCCGCAAGGCCGAGCCGCGCTGCTCGCTGGCAGCGAATGAGATCACTTCCAGGAGCCGCTCCATCACCGTGTGGAGGCGCCGGGCGCCGATATTTTCGGTGCGCTCATTCACGTGATGCGCCAGCTCGGCGATGCGGTGTACGCCGTCGGCGGCGAACTCCAGCTTCACCTCCTCGGTGCCGAGCAGCGCGCGGTACTGCGCCGTCAGCGAGGCATCAGGCTCGGTGAGGATGCGCACGAAATCCTCCACCTTGAGTGAATCGAGCTCCACCCGGATCGGGAACCGGCCCTGCAGCTCCGGGATCAGGTCCGAGGGCTTGGCCATGTGAAAGGCGCCGGCAGCGATGAACAGCACGTGGTCGGTCTTGATCTGGCCGTACTTGGTGCTCACGGTGCAGCCCTCGACCAGCGGCAGCAGGTCGCGCTGTACGCCCTCGCGCGAGACGTCGGCGCCGATGGTCTCCTGGCGGCGGCAGATCTTGTCGAGCTCGTCGATGAACACGATGCCGTTCTGCTCGGCGTTGGCCAGTGCGCGCGCCTTGAGTTCCTCCTCGTTGACCAGCTTGCCGGCCTCTTCTTCGACCAGCAGCTTGAGCGCTTCGCGGACTTTCACGCGCCGTGGCTTGCTACGCGTGTTGCCGAGGTTCTGGAACATCGACTGCAGCTGCTGCTGCATCTCCTCCATGCCCGGCGGCGCCATGATCTCCACGCCCGCCGGGAGCGTGCGCAGCTCGATCTCGATTTCACGTTCATCCAGTTCGCCGCGCAGCAGCAGTTCGCGGAATTTCTGTCGGGTATCCGCGTCGCGGGGTTGCGTTGGCTCGTCCGTGGAAAAGCCGCTGAGCTTCGGTTTTGGCAGCAGCGCATCGAGCACGCGTTCCTGCGCGGCGGCGCGCGCCGGTTCGCGCACCCGCGCCACTTCTGCCTCGCGCGTCATCTTGACCGCCACTTCGGCGAGCTCCTTGATGATCGAGTCGACCTCGCGCCCGACGTAGCCGACCTCGGTAAACTTGGTGGCCTCCACCTTCACGAACGGCGCGTTCGCGAGGCGCGCCAGGCGGCGTGCGATTTCGGTCTTGCCGCAGCCGGTGGGCCCGATCATCAGGATGTTCTTGGGCGTGATCTCCTGCCGCAACGGTTCGTCGACCTGCATGCGCCGCCAGCGGTTGCGCAGTGCGATTGCCACCGAGCGCTTGGCGGCGCCCTGGCCGATGATGTGCTTGTCGAGCTCTGCAACGATCTGCTGCGGCGTCACGCGGCCAGCTCCTCGATGATGAGGTTGCGGTTGGTATAGATGCAGATGTCGGCAGCGATATTGAGCGCGCGCTCGACGATGTCGCGTGCGCTCAGTGCGGTGTTCTGCAGCAACGCGAGCGCGGCCGCCTGCGCGAACGGGCCGCCCGAGCCGATCGCGGCCAGCTCATGTTCGGGTTCGATGACGTCGCCGTTGCCGGAGATCACGAACAGGCTGTGCGGGTCGCCCACCAGCAGCAGCGCCTCGAGGCGACGCAGGTAGCGGTCGGAGCGCCAGTCCTTGGCGAGCTCGATCGCGGCGCGGGTGAGATTCCCGAATTTCTCCAGCTTGCCTTCAAAGCGCTCGAACAGCGTGAACGCGTCAGCCGTGCCGCCGGCGAAACCTGCGACCACCTTGCCGCCGGCCAGCCGCCGCACCTTGCGCGCGTTGGATTTCATCACCGTCGCGCCGAGGGTTACCTGGCCGTCGCCGCCCAGGGCAATGGTGCCGTTACGGCGCACGGCAAGTATCGTGGTGGAGTGCGGATCGAAACCCTGGCTCATCGGTGGCCCCTGTGGGTACAAAGAGTTAACCGCGCCGGCGCGCGCGCGGATGCGAACTCTCGTAGATGCGGGCGAGGTGCTGGAAATCAAGGTGCGTGTAGATCTGCGTGCTGCTGATGCTGGCGTGGCCCAGCAGTTCCTGGACCGCCCGCAGATCGCGGCTCGATTCGAGCAGGTGAGTGGCGAAGGAATGGCGGAACAGGTGCGGGTGCACCCCGGTGGGCAGGCCCTGTGCGCGCGCATGCCGCGCTACCAGCAGCTGAACCGCGCGGGCGCCGAGGCGCCGGCCGCGGCTACCGACGAATACCGCCTGTTCATCCACCGCCGCCAGCGCCGGCCGCTCCTGCAGCCAGCGCTGCAGCGCTGCCACCGCTTGAGTGCCCACCGGCATGATGCGGGTCTTGCTGCCTTTGCCCATTACGCGCACCGTGCGATCGGCCAGATCGAGGTCGCCGAGCCCCAGGCCCACCAGCTCGGCGAGCCGCAGCCCGGAGGAATACAGCAGCTCCATCATCGCCAGGTCGCGCAACTGCAGCGGGCCATTGGGCTTCATCGCCAGCAGGGCGCCCATCTGGTCGACATCGAGCGTATGCGGCAGGCGCTTGCCGGCCTTCGGGGCGCGGACGTCGAGCGCCGGATTGGTCGGCACCACGCCCTCGCGGATCAGGAAGCCGAAGAAGGTGCGCAGTGCCGACAGGCGCCGCTGGATGCTGCGCGCCTGCAGCCCGCCGGCGTGGCTGCGCGCCGCAAAAGTACGTATGTGGTGGCTCTCGATCCGCGTCCACTCAAGCAGTTTGCCCTGCGCGCACCAGTGGGCGAAAGCGTCGAGCTCACGGCGGTAGGCACTGACGGTATGCGCCGATAGCCGCCGTTCGCTGGCGAGATGCTGCTGGAAGCGCTCGATCCAGCCTACTACGCTGCCCATGGATTATGGTGATCCCGTTCCGGGGACCGGAACCTTAGGGGCGCGAGAGCGAATCTGCGATCAGTTCGGCCATGCGCGACAGGAACTCGGTGCTCATGCCGGGATGAAAGCGGTCGCGATCGACGCTGCCGATGGCCAGCAGGCCCGCCGGCGTCATGGCGGTAAGCGGTATCAGGGCCACTGAGCCGATGGCGGTCGAGTCATTGCCGAACAGGAAATCACGCTGGCTGTCGCGCACCTGCCCGCAGCGCGGGCGGCCGCTCCCGAACAGTGACTCGAAACTGCGCAGGATCGGGTCGTCGCTCGCCACCGCGCGCACAAACCGGCTGGCCGCATCGGCAGGGGCGCCCGGGTCGCCGCCCGTGGCGGGCAATACCAGCACCGCGTGGTAGGCGTCAAAGTCCTCGCGCAGGCTGGCCTCGATCTGCCCCAGCGCCTGCGCACGTGTCCCGGTGCGCAGGAGCCGGCGCGTGAAGCGGTGAATCTTGTCGGCCAGCGCGTCGTTGCTGCGCGCGACGCGCACGAACTCGGCGAGCTTGTGCTCGCTGGCGGCCTGCTTTTCGCGCAGCACTTCCACCTGCCGCTCGATCAGCGACACCGTGGCGCCCGTGCGCGGGTGCACCAACCGCAGGCGCGTGAGCAGCTGGGGATGCCGGTCGAACAGGTCCGGGTGCTGCTGCAGGTACTGGCCGATCGCCTGCTCGTCGATCGTGTCGGCACTGAGTCCCTGCGCGGATTTGCTGGTCATTCTGAAGAACCCTCTGGCGGAAATGCGTTCAGATCTCAACCTGGCCCGTGTAGGCCACCGCGGCCGGGCCGCCCAGCCACATCTGCTGGCCCGGTCCCTCCCAGTGTACGCTGAGCCGACCGCCCGGAACATGCACCTCGACGTCGGCGCCCAGCAGCCCGAGGTTGCGTCCGACTGCGACCGCGGCACAGGCGCCGGTGCCGCAGGCGAGCGTTTCGCCCACGCCGCGCTCGAACACGCGCAGCCGGATATGCGCGGCGTCGACAATTTCCATGAAGCCGACGTTGACCTGGCGCGGAAAGGCGGCGTGCGCCTGCAACGCGCGGCCGATGCGCTCGACCGGCGCGCTTTCCACGGCCGCCACGCGCAACACGGCATGCGGATTGCCCATCGACAGCGCACCAAACTCGATCGTCTCGCCCGCCACGGTCAGCGCGTAGTTTGCCGCTGCGGTCGGTGCCAGGAACGGGAGCGAAGCGGGATTGAAATCGGGCCGGCCGAGAGCCACGTCCACGGCCCCGGATTCCTGCACGCGCGCCACCACCGTGCCGCCAGCGCTGCCCAGGTTTACCGTGCCGCCCGCCGCCACGCGGCCTTGCAGCTGCAGGTAGCGTGCAACGCAGCGCGCGCCGTTGCCGCACTGTTCCACCTCGCTACCGTCCGCGTTGAACACGCGATAGTGCAGCGCCGTGCCCGGCTGGCTGGGTGGTTCGAGCAGCAGCGCCTGGTCGAAGCCAACGCCGGCATGACGATCGGCCAGCGCGCGCCACTGGCTGGCGCTGGGCAGTACGCCACCTGGCGGGGCTTCCAGCACGAGGAAGTCATTGCCAAGGCCGTGCATCTTGGTGAATGCGATGCGCATGGGTTGCAGATTAGCCGATCTCAGGGATCGGCCAGCGCCCCGACGGCCTGCGCCCACAACGCCTCGGTCGCAGCCGCCACTACGCGATCACCCGAGTGCGCGGTGAGCGGCTTGCCGTCCCAGTCGCTGATGCGGCCGCCGGCGCCGGCTACCACCGGCACCAGCGCCTGGAAATCGTGGGGCTTCAGCGCCGCTTCGATCACCAGGTCGCAATGGCCGGACGCCAGCAGGCCGTAGATATAGCAATCGCCGCCGTAGCGGCGCATCAGCGCGCGCCGTGTACAGGCGTGGTAGCGCCGCAGGTAATCGCCGTGAAAAGTGTCGGCCGAAGTGCAGTAGACACGCGCCGCTTCGATTGCGGTGCAGTTGCTCGTACGCACCGGTTCGCCGTTGAAAGTCGTGGCGGCGCCCGTGGCTCCAACCCAACGCTCGCCCAGCGCCGGCGCCTCGATCACGCCGAGCACGGCGCGGGCGTCGTGCTCCAGGGCGATCAGCGAACCGAACAACGGAAAGCCCGTGACGAAACTCTTGGTGCCGTCAATCGGATCGAGTACCCAGGTAAACTCCGCGCCGGCCTCGGCGGCGAATTCCTCGCCCTGGATGCCGTGGCTGGGAAACTCGGCGCGGATCAAGCGACGCATTTCGGTCTCGATGGCACGATCGGCGATGGTGACGGGGCTGTGATCCGGCTTCTGTTCCACCTCGAGCGGGCTGCGGAAGTAGCCGCGGGCGATAGTGCGCGCTGCGTCAGCGAGGCGATTGGCGAGGGCCAGCGCACGCGGAAAATCGCGATGTCGGGCGTAGCTCATGCGCTCCAGTATAATCAAATGCATGCTCGATCAGGCCACCACTGAGGCGATCACCCGGCTGCCGTGCTGGCCCGGCCGCATCGAGATTGCGCCGCTCAGCGGCGGCATCACCAACCGCAATTATCGGATTACCACGGCCGGGCGGGAGCGCTTCGTGGTGCGCATCGGGCGCGATATTCCCGAGCACGGTGTAATGCGCTTCAACGAGCTGGCGGCGGCAAGGGCGGCACACGCGGCCGGCCTGTCGCCTGAGGTGATCTACGCCGGCGACGGGTGCCTGGTCAGCCGCTTCATCGACGGCCGCACCTATACGCCCGCGGACGTGCGCGACGCCGGCAATCTCGGTCGCATCGTCGCGCTGGTGCGGCGCTGTCATACCGAGGTGCCAGGATACTTCCGCGGGCCGGCGCTGATGTTCTGGGTATTCCAGGTGATCCGCAACTATCTGCAGTTGCTCGATGCGCCGCGGGCGAATCCACTCGGTGTTTCACTTGCGGGGCTGTCGCTCAGGGCCCAAAGGCTCGAGCAGGCACTCGGGCCGGTGACCATCGTGTTCGGGCATAACGACCTGCTGGCCGCGAATCTCATCGATGACGGCGAGCGGCTGTGGCTGATCGACTGGGATTACGCCGGGTTCAACAGCCCGCTGTTCGATCTGGCCAACCTGGCCAGCAACAACGAATTGCCGGCCGAAATGGCGGCCGGCATGCTCGAGAGCTATTTTGGCATGGCGCCGGGTGCCGACCTGCGCCGCGGCTACGCGGCCATGCAGTGCGCATCGCTGTTGCGCGAGACGCTGTGGGGTGCGGTGTCGCGGCTGACTTCGACGCTTGATTTCGACTACGAAGCGTACAGTCGCGATTACCTCAACCGCTTCGAGCGCCACTGGCGCGCATTCGAGGCCGAGCATGGCTGAGTTCCCCACCCAGGCGCGCGCCGTGATCATCGGTGGCGGCATCGTCGGCTGCTCGACCGCTTATCACCTGGCGAAACTGGGCTGGCAGGACACGATCATCATCGAGCGGCACAAGCTGACCTCGGGTTCCACGCACCACGCGGCGGGACTGGTCGGGCAGCTGCGCACCAGCGCGAATATCACCCAGCTGCTGGGCGAGTCGGTGCGGCTCTACGACACGCTCGAGGCCGAGACAGGCCTTGCCAGCGGCTGGAAGATGAACGGCGGCCTGCGCCTGGCGTGCAACGCGGCGCGCTGGATCGAACTCAAGCGCCAGGCCACCGGCGCGCGTTCCTTCGGGCTCGAAATGCAGCTGCTGACGCCCGCGCGAGGCGCAGGAGCTGTGGCCGCTGATGGAAATTACCGATCTGGTGGGTGCCGCCTTCCTGCCGACCGACGGCCAGGTGAACCCCT
This sequence comes from uncultured Gammaproteobacteria bacterium, assembly GCA_963811485.1. GTDB lineage: Bacteria > Pseudomonadota > Gammaproteobacteria > Steroidobacterales > Steroidobacteraceae > FEN-1191. The sequence goes on along the minus strand of CAWERO010000002.1, from coordinate 242,161 downwards.
CGGACATCACCCAGTCGCTCGCCAAGGGCGCGCGCATGCGCGGCGTGCGCATCTTCGAGGACACCAACGTGCTCGCCATCGAGCTCGAGCAGGGGCGCGTGGCCGCGGTGCTGACGACCCAGGGGCGCGTGGCGTGCGAAGTGGTCGTCAATTGCGCCGGGCAGTGGGCGCGACAGGTCGGCGCGCTGGCAGGCGTGAACGTGCCGCTGGTTTCCGTGCAGCACCAGTACCTGATCACCGCTGCGATTCCCGGCATCACCGCGGGCTCTGCCCACGCTGCGCGATCCAGACCGCCTGACCTACTACAAGGAAGACGTCGGTGGCCTGGTGATGGGCGGGTACGAACCCAATCCGCGTCCCTGGGCGGTCGATGGCTTCCCCGACAACTTCAATTTCCAGCTGCTGGAGCCGGACTGGGATCACTTCCAGCCGATACTCGATCTCGCGCTGCCGCGCGTGCCCGCGCTGGCGACCGCCGGTGTCAAGGAGCTCATCAACGGGCCGGAGAGCTTCACCCCCGATGGCAATTTCCTGATTGGACCTGCGCCTGGCTTGACCGGCTTCTACATTGGAGCCGGCTTCAATGCCTTCGGCATCGCCTCGGGCGGGGGCGCCGGCAAGGTGCTGGCGGAGTGGATCGTCGGCGGTGAAGCGCCCTTCGATGTCTGGCCGGTCGACATCCGGCGCTTCGGCCTGCCGCACGCCGACATCGACTGGGTGCGTGCGCGCACGCTGGAACTTTACGGCAAGCATTACACGATCGCCTGGCCAGGTGAGGAACACACCAGCGGCCGCCCGCTGCGCCGCTCGCCGCTGTACGAGCAGCTCAAGGCGCAGGGCGCGGTGTTTGGCGAAAAGCTCGGCTGGGAGCGGCCCAACTGGTTCGCCACGGCGGGCGAGGCCGCGCGCGATGAATACAGCTTTGCGCGCCCGAACTGGTTCGCGGCCGTGGCGCGCGAGCACCAGGCGGTGCGCGAACGCGTCGCGTTGTTCGATCAGACTTCGTTCGCGAAATTCCAGCTTACCGGGCGCGACGCCGAGCGCGCGCTGAGCTGGGTCTGCGCCAACGATGTCGCGCGGCCGGTAGGGAGCCTGGTGTACACGCAGCTGCTCAACGCGCAGGGCGGGATCGAGTGCGATCTCACCGTGGCGCGGCTCGCCGCCGACCAGTACTACCTGGTCACCGGAACCGGCTTCGCCACTCACGACTTCGACTGGATTTCGCGCCACCTGCCGCCCGGGCTCGATGCGCGGCTGAGCGACGTGACCTCAGCACACGCGGTGCTGGCGCTGATGGGCCCGCGCGCGCGCGAGGTGCTCGCGCCGCTGACGCGCGCACGACATCAGCAACCAGGCTTTTCCCTTCGGGCAGGCGCGCCGGCTGCAGGTCGCCGGGGCACCGGTGCTGGCGCTGCGCGTCACCTACGTGGGCGAGCTCGGCTGGGAACTGCACCTGCCGGTCGAATTCGCCGCCACCGTTTACGGTGAACTCATGCGCTCCGGCGCGGCGTTCGGCATCGCCAACGGCGGCTATCGCGCCATCGAGACGCTGCGGCTGGAAAAAGGGTATCGCGCCTGGGGCGCTGACATCGGCCCGGACCACACGCCGTTCGAAGCGGGTCTGGGCTGGGCGGTGAAGCTCAGGACCCAGCAGCCGTTCATGGGCCGCAGCGCGCTGGAACAGCAGCAGCGCACGCCGCTGAAGAAATGGCTGTGCGCCTTCACCGTGGACGATCCTGGCGTGCTGCTGCTCGGGCGCGAAACGATCTATCGGGACGGCGAGCGCGTCGGCTGGCTCGGGAGCGGTGGTTATCGGCCACACGCTCAGGACGAATATCGGCTACGGCTACGTGCGCCGGCCGGAAGGCCTCAGCCGCGAATACCTGCTAGTCGGGCAGCTACGAGCTCGAAGTGGCGACCGAGCGCGTGCCCTGCGCGCTGCACCTCGGGCCGCTCTACGACCCGGCGATGGCCCGCATCAAGGCCTAGGACGCGCCCATTCAGGTCCAGAAAAAAGGCGGGGCACAACCGTGCCCCGCCTTCCGATCATCGATGCGACAAATTGCGGCGACAGCCGGCCGTTCAGCTCCCCGCCTTGTTGAGCGCCGCCTCGGCCGCGGCGATCTGCGCTTGCCGCTTGGCGATCATGTCGCCGATGGGCGGGCCCTGGAAGCGCCGGTTCTCGAATACGAACCAGACGATCGCGGTCAGGACCAGAAACCCGACCGTGACGTTGAGCGCCAGCGCATTCGGCGGCTGCACGCCGATGAAGAAGATCAGCACCATGGAGATGATCGACAGCACCGCAAACAGCGTGTAGCCGCCGCGCCCGATGTCCCACGGACCCATCTTCGGCCACTTTGGTCCGCCGTAGTTGACCAGGCCGAGCGCGATGGGTATCGCGAACGAGAAGAACAGGAAGATCACGGTGCAGGACACGACCACCGTGTACACCGGCGTGCCACCGGCCTCGAGCCACTTGCGCGCCCCAGACGAACAGCAGCGCGAGGATCGCGCTGGTCCAGATCGCCGCGTTCGGCGTGCGGTGTGAAGGCGAAACCTTCGCCAGCGTCTTCGACGCCGGCAGTCCACCGTCGCGCGAGAAGGCGTAGATCATCCGCGAGGCCGAAGTAACCGTGGCCAGCCCGCACAGTACCTGCGAAACGAAGATCAGCAGGTAGAGGATCTCCTTCATGGTGTAGGGCACGCGCTGGTCCATCGCCCAGAAGAACACGTTCCAACCCTGCTTGGCGGCGTCGTCCATGTTCGGAATCATCAGCACGAAGGCGGCCAGGAACAGGTAGCCGAACACACCCGACCAGATGATCGAGGACACGATGCCGCGCGGCGAGGACAGCGCCGCGTTCTTGGTTTCTTCGGAGGTGTGCGCCGACGCGTCGTAACCGGTGATGGTGTAGATCGGCATCAGCAGGCCCAGCAGGAATATCCAGCCGTTCGACACGCTCGGCCAGACGTTGGCGCCGGCTTCGCCGGAGTAATTCTTGAAGGTCCACAGCCGCGAGATGTCGTAGCTCTGCGCGTAGGCCAGGCAGACCACCGCCAGCAGCACCGCAGTGGCGAAGATCAGGTAGCCGGAGAAATCGGTGAGCTTTGCCGTCAGCGAAATGCCGTAGTGATTGATCAGCGCCTGTCCGCCCGTGAGGATCGTCAGGAACACCATCAGCGTGGTCATCGAGTCGGTCAGGTGCAGCATCGGGCCGAAGGTGCCCATGAAGAAATAGTAGGTGCCGACGTTGATGGCGCCGAATACCGTAATCAGGCCGAGCAGGTTGAACCAGGCCGTGAGCCAGCCGCGTGAAGCGATTACCGAGGATCGAGCCCCAGTGATAGAGGCCGCCCGCGGTCGGGAAGGCCGAAGCGATCTGCGCCATGGCGAGGCCAAATACGCCGGAGATGAACACGCCGAGCGGCCAGCCGAGGCCAATAGCCGCGCCGCCGCCGCCGGAGGTGGCCTGCGCGAGCGAATTGATGCCGCCCGAGAGGATGCAGATGATCGAGAAAGAAATGGCGAAGTTCGAGAAGCGCCCGAGGCGGCGTGAAAGCTCCTGCGCATAGCCCATGCTATGCAGGATCTTGACGTCCTCATCCGCACTGGAATTGTCTGCCGTACTCATTGCGCTGTACCTCTCTGGCTTTTTGGAATCGTTTTAGATCTGGAACAGATGCCGGGCCGGCTCGTTGTTTTAGCTTTGCCGCCGCCGCCGGACAGGATAGGGCCTTTCCGGGCCGATTGGCAACGGGTCTCGCCGGTTCCGGCCCCAGCCGCCGCCGGGGGCGGCACAATCCCACTGCCTTGAAGCTAAAGCTGAAATCTTTCCTTAAGCTCGCCGGCCAGGCGGCGGCTCACCTCCAGGCGCTCGCCGGTGTCCCGAATCACGACCCGATACTGGCCGTCCGCGTCGCGCTCGATCGCCGCCAGGCTGTGGACGCCAACCAGCGCATTGCGGTGGACGCGCACGAATTGAGTCGGGAACTCCTGTTCGAGCGAGCGCAACGGGTCATCGATCAGGTCGGCTCCGTCGCGGTGCCGCACGGTCGTGTATTTCTGGTCGGCGGCAAAGTAGTAGATGCCCGACACCGGGATCAGCCGCACCTGGTCGCCGAGCCGCGCCGCCACATGGGTACGGGCTGCGCGGCCGGGGTCGCCGGCGGCGATGTGCGCCAGCGTCTTGCCCGCCAGGCGCGCCGCGCGCGCGAGCGCGGCGGCCAGCTTTTCCGCCCGCACCGGCTTCAGCAGATAACCGATGGCCTGGGCTTCGAAAGCTTCGATGGCGTAGCTGTCATACGCCGTGGTGAACACCACGGCCGGCGGCGTCTCGAGCAGAGCCATGTGGCGCGCGGCTTCGAGGCCGTTCATGCCTGGCATGCGCACGTCCAGCAGCACCACGTCCGGGTGCAGTTCGCCCGCCAGTCGCACCGCCAGCTCGCCATTGCCGGCCTCGCCGGCAATCTCGATCTCGCCCTGTTCGCCCAGCAGCCGCCGCAGCCGCTCGCGTGCCGGTGGTTCATCGTCCACGATCAGCACGCGCTGGCTCACAACGTCAGGCTCCGCGTGGCGTCCTCGACGTAGGGAAAGCGCAGCCGGACTATGTATTCATCGCCGCTGCGGCTCGCCTCGACTGACGAGCGGCCAGGATATAGCAGTTCCATGCGCTCGCGGATGTTGTCGAGCGCAATGCGGTTGCCGGCGTGCGCCTCCTCGCCCGCCGCTGGCAGCGGGTTGCGCACGGTGAGGCCGATCAGGTCGCCGTCGAGCGCGCCACTGACCGTGACGATCCCGCCCGCGGGACGCGGCTCGATGCCGTGGTAGATCGCGTTTTCGAGCAGCGGCTGCATCAGCAGTCCGGGCACCATGGCGCGCATCGGCAGGTCGGTCACGTCCCAGATCACGTGCAGGCGCTCGCCCAGACGCAACTGTTCGATGCGCTGATAGATGCGCGCGACTTCCAGCTCCTCCTTGAGGGTGATGCTGCTGCGTTTCTCGTTGAGATTGGCGCGGAACAGGTCGGCCAGATCCTCCACCGCCTCCTCGGCGCGCGCCGGGTCGGAGCGCGTGAGCGAGGCAATGGTGTTCATGCTGTTGAAGAGAAAATGCGGACGGATGCGCGCCTGGAGCGCGCGCACGCGGGCGCGCGCCTGCAGCTCGACGTTGCGGCGCCATTCGCCGGTGACATAGAAATAGCGCAGCGCGAGCGCCGCCACGATGGCGCCAATGCCGAGGTTGGCCGCGAAGAAGCGCCAGGGCGTCTCCGGCAGCAACAGGTTGGTGGCCCGCGGCCCGAGCACAGTGCTGCCGCCGAGCCAGAGCACGCCCCACGACACCAGCGCGATCACCGCCAGCACGCTGCCCAGGGCGGCGGCGCTCGCCACCGGTAGCGGCAGCTGCGCCAGGCGCACGCGCAGCACGCACAGCACCGCCGCACTGCCCATTCCCGTCCACAGCATGAACAGCGAGGTGCGCGCCAGGTCGAGCCAGAAATTGAGCGCGCTGCTCTGCCGCGCGACCGTCAGCACGACCGCCGTGAGCGTGACGATCAGTACCACGGCGAGCACGGCCTGCGCCGCGCAAAAATCCGGCAGGTTCAGCGCGCGCGGTTCTTTGCGAGGTTCGCCGGGCATCGATCTAGCCTGCAGCTGGATGAGTGAACAGCGCGCCCTTGAGGCGGAAAATGGCGGAGATGTCCTCGTCGGCGTGGCCGCTCGCGATCAGTTGTGCGTAGTCGGCCAGCGCGGCCTCTACCACCGGCAGTTCGGCGCCGGCGGCGAGCGCCATGGCGCGGCAGATCAGCAGATCCTTCTGGTGCAGGCGCACCCGGAAGCCGGCCGGATAGTCGCCGCGCTCCATGTACGGACCACGGTTGGCGAGGTACCAGTTGGCGGCGGCGCCGCGACCGAGCGTGGCGATGACCTTGCCCAGATCGAGCCCTTGCGCCCTGGCGAAAGCCAGCGCCTCGGCGTTGGCGCGGATGATGCCGGCCACCATGATCTGATTCGTTGCCTTGGCCGCCTGGCCGGCGCCGTGCGGGCCAAAATGCGTGATCGTCGCGCCCATGGCCCCCAGCAGCGGCTGCGCGCGCTCCAGCGCGGGCGCCTCGCCCCCCACCATGATCGCAAGCGTGGCCTTGGCGGCTCCCTCGACACCGCCGCTCACCGGCGCGTCGAGAAAATCCACGTTCCGGGCCGCCAGCTGCGCCGCCGCGACCCGCGCCGTGTCGGCGGACACGGTCGAGCAATCGATCAGCAGCGAACCCGCGCGGAGCGCTGGCGCCACGGCGGCAATCACCGTCAGCACATCCTGGTCAGCGGATACGCACAGCACCAGGGCATCGCAGTCGCGCGCGAGTCCGGCGGCGCTCGCGGGTGCCTCGCATTGCAGCTCAGTGGCCAGCGCGGTGGCTTTGGCGGCGGTTCGATTCCACACTCCGGCCAGCAGACCAGCACGATGGAGATTGCGCGCCATGGAACTGCCCATCGCGCCCAGACCAATGAATCCCGTACGCATAGTCAAAGCATCCTCGCTGCCGCCTGCGCAATCTAGCAGGGGCCGGAGGCAGGGCGCGAATTGATCGTCAGGAGGCGTTGCCGCCGCAGCTGCGTTCCATCTCGAGGCGGGCGTTGAGCCGCGCCTGGTCGGCCTCGGAATCCGACAGGTACTCGCGCTCGCCGGCCTTGTTCAGGCGATAGACGCGGCGGGCCTCGATCGACTTCTGGTACTTGTCCCTGGCTTCCTTGCACTGCGTCGGCGCGCGTGGCGGCAACGTCTTTCTGCACCGCGACGCGCGAGGCGTCCTGTTTCAAGCGGGCATCGGCGCCGGCATCGACCGGAGTGGCGCCGGAAGCGCCGGGGGTGCCGGAATTTCCGCCGCCCGCTGCGGTTCCTTCACTGCCGCTGGCGATGGCGCTGTTGGTGCTGCCGACGAAGGTTGCGCCGGGACTCGGCCGGTCGCTGCAATCGTGGCCCTGGTTATTGCAGTAGATGTCGCCGGCGCCCACGACGCTGCTGGCGCCCAGCCCGGCGATGACCAGGGACAGGAACGTCAGCTTCCGCATCTTTGCCTCCCGCACATATCCCAAGACTATCAGTGTTGTGCGCGGGCACAAAGATGCGTCTGATCACGCAATCGTGACCCGCATCACAGAATATCGGCCCCGGTCGCGCCAGGCGCCGGGGTCGCGGGCAGGGGGAAGCGCCCGGTCGAACTCAGTCGTTGTAGGCGCGTTCGCCGTGGAAGCTGGTATCGAGGCCCTCGCGCTCCTGCTCCTCGGCCACCCGCAGCCCGATCGTCAAATCCACGACCTTGTAGGCAATGGCCGCGACACCGCCCGACCACACCAGGGTCGTGATCACCCCCCAGGCCTGTGACTTGAGCTGCGCGATCATGGAGAAGTCACCGACCTTGTCGGCAACGTAGTCGTACACGCCGGTGCCGCCGAGGCTCGGGTCATTGAACACGCCGGTGAGCATCGCGCCGAGTATGCCGCCGATGCAGTGCACGCCGAACACGTCCAGCGTGTCATCGTACTTGAACCAACCCTTGAGCCTGGTGACCGCGAACAGGCACACGACGCCGGCCGCTGCGCCGATGGCGATTGAACCCATGGGACCGACCCACCCGCAAGCGGGCGTGATCGCGACCAGTCCGGCAACCGCGCCCGAGGCGGCGCCGATCATGGTCGGCGTACCACGCGCGGCCCATTCCGCGAACATCCACGCGAGCGTGGCCGCAGCCGTGGCGAGCAAGGTGTTGGCGAAAACCTCGCCCGCAAAGCCCGAGGCCTCGAGGTTCGATCCAACGTTGAAGCCAAACCAACCGACCCACAGGAGCGAAGCGCCGATCATCATGAGCGGCACGTTGTGCGGCGCCATCGCCGCCTTGCCATAGCCGACTCTGCGACCGATGAGGATCGCGCCCACCAGTCCCGCGATGCCGGCATTGATGTGTACGACTGTGCCGCCGGCGAAATCCAGCGCGCCTTTCTGGAACAGGAACCCGGCGGTTGCGCCGGCCCTGGCGCCGGCTTCGGCACTGGTGTAGGCATCGGGACCGGCCCAGTACCAGACCATGTGCGCAATCGGCAGGTAGGCGAAGGTCCACCAGATCGTGATGAACAGCAGCACGGCGGAGAATTTCACCCGCTCGGCGAAGGCGCCGACAATCAGGCAGGGCGTGATCGCCGCAAAGGTAAGCTGGAACACCATGAACACGTATTCGGGAATCACCACGCCCTTGCTGAACGTGGCCGCATTCGAGGTGCTGTCCAGTCCCCTGAGGAACAGCCGGCCGAAGCCGCCAAAGAAGTCGCCGCCCTCGGTGAAGGCGATGCTGTAGCCGTAGATGGCCCATAGCACCGCCATCAGGCTGAACACCACGAACACCTGCATCAGCACCGACAGCACGTTCTTGCCGCGTACCAGGCCGCCGTAGAACAGCGCCAGCCCGGGTATGGTCATCAGGATGACCAGCACCGTGGAAGTCATCATCCACGAGGTGTCGCCCTTGTCCGGCGTCGGTGCCTTGGCCACGGCCACGGGCTCGGCTGCGGGCATTGACGCGGCCGGCGCGGCCGGCGCCGCCACGGTGGGCGAGGTGGGCGGCGCTCCATCGGCGCGGGCTGGCAGGGCGTGCAGCAGCGCCAGGCCCATGAGCGATACTGCGAGCACCGCGATGCCACGCCGCGCATTGAACCCGGGGATGAGGAACTTGTCGGCTATACCCATGCCTGCGACTCCCAGCATTTATGTACAAACGAACCCAAAATCCGCATTCCGGCGCAAAGAGGCTGCGCGTATGCTGGCGATTCACGCCTAGCGCCCGAGGGAGTTTGCAGAATCCGTGCCACGGCTTATGCCGGGCAAATTGCGGCTGATCGTGCGCCGGTGGTGCTTGGTTGCACCAATGTGGGCGCCGCACGTGGCGCGACGCTCGATTTCAGGGCATTTTTTGCAGGAGATCCGCCGTGGAAAATATCCAGGTTGAAGAAATGGCCCGGCGCTTCATCGCCGGGCTCCCGGCCGCACTGGGCAGCATGCGCAGCGAGCTCGAAGCCAATTTCCGCGCCGCCCTGCAAGGTGCGGCTGGGCGCTTCGATCTGACCTCACGCAGCGAGTTCGACGTCCAGGCCAAGGTGCTTGAGCGCGCACGCACGCGCATTGCCGAACTCGAAGCGCGCATGGCCGTGCTGGAACAGCGGCTCGAACAGATCCAGAAGTTGCACGCGCCCGTCGCCGATTAGCCGGCCAAAGCGGGCAGGAGCAGGCCGCGGCGGGTCGGAGCGTGAGTGTCGCGCAGGTGTTGAGCCGGGCCCAGCTTGGGCTCGATGCGCCGCTGGTGCAGATCGAGGCGCACCTGGGCAGCGGCCTACCCGGCTTCAGCATCGTGGGGCTGCCCGCGCCGGTGGTGCGCGAGAGCCGTGAACGGGTGCGCTCGGCCATCCTCAATTCCGGGTACGACTTTCCGCCCGGCCGCATCACAGTCAACCTGGCGCCGGTGGAACTGTCGAAGGAGGGCGGCCGCTACGATCTGCCCGTGGCACTCTCGCTCCTGTGCGCGAGCGGCCAGCTTCGGGTCCGCCGCCCGGTGGCGGTCGAATGCTACGGCGAACTCGGGCTGGGCGGCGAGTTACGGACGGTTCGCGGCCTGCTTCTGGCAGCCATTCACGCCGCGCGCGCCGGCCATGAGCTGCTGGTGCCCGGCCCTGATCTCGCCGAAGTCACTCTGGCGCGTCACCCGCAAGCCTACGGGTTCACCAGCCTGCGCGGCGTGTGCCGGTTTCTGGGCGGCGAGCCGGGCGATGAAATCGCGGCGTGCGGTTGCGGCACGGCGACGGGGGTGGCGCCCGATCGCGATGTTTCGCTCGATCAAGTCCGGGGGCAATGGCGGGCGAAGCGGGCGCTCGCGATTGCCGCGGCGGGCGGCCACAGCCTGCTGATGGTCGGTCCTCCCGGGAGCGGCAAGACCATGCTCGCCATGCGCCTGCCCGCGTTGCTGCCGCCGCTCACCGAAGCCGAAGCCATCGAGGTGGCGGGCATCGCCTCGATCAGCGCGCCGGGTTTCGACCCGGCGCGCTGGGGGCAGCGGCCATTCCGGGCCCCGCACCATGCCTCTTCCGCCAACGCGATCGTCGGCGGCGGTTCGCGCCTCCGCGCCGGTGAAATCAGCCTGGCGCATCGCGGTGTGCTGTTCATGGACGAATTGCCCGAGTTCGACCGGCGCGTGCTCGAGGCGCTGCGCGAGCCGCTGGAATCAGGCGCCATCACGTTGGCACGAGTCTCCGACCGGCTCGAACTCCCGGCGGAGTTCCAGCTGGTCGCCGCGATGAATCCCTGTCCCTGTGGGTATCTCGGCGACGCGTCACGCAGCTGCAAGTGCGGGCCCAGGCGCGTGCAGCGCTATCGCAGCCGAATCTCCGGGCCGTTGCTCGACCGCATCGATCTGCACATCGAAGTGCCGCGCGTCGATCCGGCGGCACTGCAGCGCGCCAGCTATGGCGGTGAGGGGTCGAAAATCGTGGACGCGATCCGCGATGCACGCGCGCTGCAGCTGGCGCGGCAGCAGTGCTGCAACGCCCGGCTCGATCATGCGGGCATCGCGGCGCATTGCCGCGCAGAACCCGCCGCCCGCCGCCTGCTGGCGCGGGTGAGCGAGCGTCTCGGGCTATCGGCGCGCGGGTATCATCGATTGTTGAAAGTGGCGCGCACGATCGCCGATCTGCAGGGTGCGGGCGACCTTGGTGCCGCGCATGTAAGCGAGGCCGCGAGCCTGCGGCCGTCATCCGCGCCGGGTTAGCCGTTGTGTCAGCTGCCCTTGAGCACGAGGAAATCGACGCCGGCCTTGATGAGGTCGTCGCCCAGGTCAGTGCGGCCGCCCTTGGCGGGCATCGCACCGGAAGTACCGGTGAAGCCCTTTAGTGCATGTTCGTACAGCAGCGCCTTGCCCTTGGAAATGCGCGGCGCCCAGGCGGCGTGATCGCCCAGCTTTGGCGCGCCGACCAGGCCGGCGTCATGGCAGTTCTTGCAGACGGCCTCGTACAGCGCCGGCCCGTCCTTGGGCACGGCGAGTGCAAAGTTCGTTGCCTGCGCCGGAGCCGCGATCGCGAGCGCGGAATTGTCCGCCCCGGCGACGGCCACGCGCGCGAAAGGCTTGATGCGCTCGATGACGCTGGCGAGGTATTTCGGGTCCGAGTAGACCTCGGGTTCCTGGGTGTGTCCCGCCACCACCCGCGCCAGCGCGAAGATGAGCAGGGCGACAACGATCAGTCCGCCGATGATCATGCTGAAGGTATTGAAGAAATGCGTGTCGTGTTTGCTCACAGGCGGTCCGATTTGTGGCCAGGGAACTCGAAGGGCCCAATTATAGCGGTTGAATCTGCATCCGGTCATGGCGCCGCAAGCCCCCGTGGCTGACTACGGCAAGATGGCGCGCCCGGCGGGATTCGAACCCACGACCTGCAGCTTCGGAGGCTGCCACTCTATCCAGCTGAGCTACGGGCGCGGCGGCGCGCAAGATTACCCGAACCAGGGCGGCCGCGCGACCGGCGGCTTGGCCCCGCCGGCAGGCTACAACCAGCCGCGGCGCTTGAAAATCAGATAGGGAATGATCGCCGAGGCCAACATCAGACCCAGCGCTCCCATGAATCCCCAGGATTCGTGCGACCAGGGTATATGGTCGAAATTCATGCCATACATGGCGCCGATCACCGAGGGCGGCAGCAGGAACACCGTGACCACCGAAAAGATCTTCAGGATGTTGTTCTGGTCGATGTTGATCATGCCCAGCGTGGCATCGAGTATGAACGAGACATTGTTGCCCAGGAACGAGGCGTGATCGCTCATGGCGATGACGTCGCGCGACAGCGTGCGGAGCCGGGTGCGCACGTCGCTCGCAAGGTTGAGCGCACTCGCCTGCTGCACGAAGGCCAGTGCCCGTCCCGAGGCTCACCAGGCTCTCACGGGTCTTGGCGATGAGCTCGCCGCTCTGGCCGACGCGCTCGAGCACCGCGCGAAAATCACGCGGCCCAACGCGGCGGCGGCGGGTCGGGCGGGTGAACACTTCGGCGGATATCGCGTCGAGATCGGCGCTGACGCGCTCGATGACGTCGGCAACGCGGTTGATGATTGCCTCGACCAGGCCGGCGAGGATCGCCGGACCCGAGACGCACGAGGGCGCGTGCCGTTCGGCGTAGCTGATGAAGCGCCGGAACGGCAGCGGGTCGGTGTAGCGGTTGGTGATCAGCCGCCCGTCCTTGAGGATGAACGTGACCTGTGAGTGCTGCGGCAGGTCGGTATCGAGCTTGGTGACGATCGTCGCGGTGAGGTAGATGGCGCCGTCCTCTTCATAGAGGCGGTTGGAGGATTCGATCTCGCGCATTTCCTCGCGCGTCGGCACGTCGACGGCGCACTGCGATTCGATCGCGCGTTCCTCCTCGGGCGTGGGCTCGAGCAGGTCTATCCACAGGGTTTCGCCCAGTGTCGCGTTGCTGAGGCTGATAAGCCCCTGGCCCTGCAGCGCGTAGCGGTTGAGCATGGGCGCCGCGCCGCTAGTGACTCTTTTCGCTGGCCGCGAGGTCGTTCACGATGCTGATCAGGTTGGCCGGGCTCCCGGCCATGGTCACATCGGTGAGGTACTTGCCGTTGATGACCACGAGCGGCACGCCATCCACATGGTAGCGGTGCACCAGGTCGTCGGCCTTCGACAGGTCGGTCTGCACGGTGAAGGAATTGTAGGCATTGGTGAAATCCGCCGCGCTGATGCCGTGGGCCTTCACGAAGGCCAGTTGCGCGGACATGCGTCTCACTGTCATTGCCCTGCGCGTACAGGTAATTCTTGCGCTCGTTCATTTCGGCGAACACCGCGCTGTGCAGCGCGGCTTCCTTGCCCAGCGCCTCCAGCGCGTAGAACAGCCGGGCGTGCGACTGGTGCACGGGCTGCCAGGTGACCGGCACGCGCCGGAAATCGACGTACGACGGCTTGGTCTTGAGCCAGCTTTGCAGGAAAGGCTCGAGCGCGTAGCAGTGTGGGCAGGCGTACCAGAACACTTCGATCACTTCGACCTTGCCCGGTGCCGAGTCGGTGGGCTGGGCCGGCACCAGCGGCCGGTAGTTGATGCCCGCGACCCACTTGCCCGAGGGCAGCTGGCCGGCGGACGGAAGCGGCGAAACGCGTCTCGAGCTTCGACTCTTCAGCGGCCGGTGTGGCCGCCGGCGTGGCCGTGGCCGCCGCCGCGGACTCGACCGCTGCCGGTGCGCTTGCGCGGCACGGCCGCAGTCTCGGCCGGGGCCGGCGGCGCCGGGGCGGTGGCTGCCGGCTTGCCCGAGCAGGCAGTCAGCGCCAGCATGGCGATCGCGACCAGTGTCGGTGCCTTGTTCATGTCAGCGCATTCCCTGCATGTAAGAGGCGAGATTGCGCATGTCCTCGTCGTTCAGGCGGGCGGCGATCGTGTGCATGATATTGCCGTTGTCGCCGCCGTAGCTCGCGCCCTTCTCGTTCTTTCGTGTAGCGCACGTCGGCGCTGTAGGCACCAAGCTGCTTGATGACGTACACGGACTGCTGCGCGCGCAGTGCGGGATAGCCGGCCGCCGGATTGCCGCGGCCCGGTCGGGCCGTGGCAGGCCGCGCAGGCGGGAATTGCGCGCGGCGCGATCACCGCTTCGGTACAGTTTTTCGTCCGGCCTGCCAGTACGAAGGATCGGCCTCCAGGCCGCTCGGCGTCTGCTGCGAGTAGTAGGCCGCGACGTCCTCGATGTTCTGGTCGCTGAGCGTGACGCGCCATCGGCGGGCATCATCGCTGCGGCGGCGTCGCCGACCTTGCCGGTGCGCCGGCCGTCATGCAGCAGGTGCAGCTGGTGTTCGATGTAGGCGGCATTCTGTCCGGCAAGGCGCGGCCATTCGGCATTGCTGCTGTTGCCGTTCGGCCCGTGACAGGCCATGCAGGTGCCGGCCAGCGCGGCGCCGGCTTCGGCAGAACCCTTCGACCAGGAAATGCGGCGCCGCCACCAGCAACAGCGCGCAGCAGGCGAGACGAATTGTCGCAGTCATGATGTTACCTGTGGCTTGAGGCGCGGAATTGTACACCAGGGCCTGCGCACACTACATTCATCGCCCGTGAGCACCTACCCCGAATGCCAGCCTGCTGCTGAGTGCCGCCCATCCCGAGCCATTTCCCGCCGGATCATGGCGCCGAAGTGGCCTTTGCCGGCCGCTCGAACGCCGGCAAATCCAGCGCCATCAACGCCGTCACCGGACGGCGCGCACTGGCGCGCACCGCCAAGACTCCCGGGCGCACGCGGTTGCTTAATTTTTTCGAACTCGCACCGGGCTGCCGCATCGTAGATCTTCCCGGTTACGGTTATGCGCAAGCGAGCGCGGCGGAACGCGCCACCTGGGCGCCGATGACCACGGCCCTGGCCGCGCGCGCCTCGCTGCGCGGCCTGTTCCTCATCGTCGACAGCCGGCGCGGCGTGCTCGGCCGGCGACGAGGGGCTGATCGCCTGGGCGCGGCGCGGTGCATTGCCCGGTGCACGTGCTGCTCAGCAAGTCCGACAAGCTCAAGCGCGCCGAACTGGCCCAGGCCGTCGGCGGCGCGCAGCACGCCCTGGCGGGGCGCGCCACGGTGCAGGCCTTCTCGGCCGTGGATGGCACCGGGCTCGAGGAGGTGCGACGCCAGCTCCACCAATGGTTCCAGAAAGTAAAAGGCCCCGGTGGCTAGAGATCTGGGGGGATTAGCCACCGGGGCAGAGCAGCCCGCTTAGGGAGGGAAGCGGGGAGCGCATTGCCTGCACTCACAATCACTTCAGAGTCGGACTCTCCCGGGTTAGTTCCCTGCAGGGCGTCGCCGGATTCAAAGAAACGTGTAGGTAGCGCCCAGCGACAGGAAATGTCGGCTTTGCGGCCGCCTGGGCGTCGAAGGCCTCGTACTCGAGCCGGGCCGACAGGCTCCCGAAATGCAGCTGCACGCCCGCGCCATAGGCCAGATCACTCCCACTAGGCGCACCGAAAGGCCCGGCGCAGAGGCGTCGGTCTTCCAGGATACGTAGCCGAGCTTGCCATAGACATCGACGATCGGGATGGGCAGGAACGCCAGCGCGAAGCCGTCGGCGGCCTTGGTCTTGGCCTGCGCGCCGGCCGACACTCGAAGTGCCAAGATCGACGTAGTTGAGCTCCACCGCCAGCAGGCTCAGCGCGCGAACGCCGGCGATCAGCTTGTAGCCCTGGTTGCGATCCTTGAAATTGAACACTGCTGTCGCGCAGTCCGCTCTCGGACTGGCCGAGCGCGGCGCCCAGGTAAAAGCCCGTGATCGACGCTGAACGCGGGTAGGGCGGCCAGCCGAGGGCCAGCGCCGTGGTGATGGCAATATTTCGTGGCTGCATCGGCTTACCATCTGGTGACAGAGCGCAGTTCGCTCCAAACTGGTGCCAGTCTACGCCGTGGCGCGGCACGCCAGTGCCTGTCGGCGCCGGCGACGCGAGCCCGGTCGGGCCTCAGTGCGCCTCGTCCCAGTTCAGCGCCATGGCCGACATCCACCCGAAGCGGCACGCGCAATTGTGCCGCGCCCACCATCAATTCGCGCACCGCGCGGTGGCCGCTGCGAGGAAATCGGCGCTCACTTCCAGCACCAGCTCGTCATGCACCTGCATCAGGAGTCGTGCCGGTACCTCGGCGCGCTGGCACCAGGCGTCGACGCCGAGCATGGCACGCTTGATGATGTCCGCGGCCGTACCCTGCATCGGCGCGTTGATCGCACTGCGCTCGGCGTACTGCTGCAACGGGCGATTGCGTGAGTTGATCTCCGGCAGGTACAAGCGCCGGCCGTAAACCGTCTCGACGTAGCCGTCGCGCTTCGCGCGTGCGCGCGTGCTGTCCATGTACTGGCGCACGCCCGGATAGCGGGAGAAATACAGCTCGACGTATTGCGCTGCGGCGCCGCGCTCGATGCCCAGCTGCCTGGCCAGGCCGAAGGCCGACATGCCGTAGATCAGGCCGAAATTGATCGCCTTGGCCGAGCGGCGCTGGTCGGCGCTCACCTGGTCTGGCGCGACGCCAAACACCTCGGCGGCGGTGGCGCGGTGGATATCCTGATCGGCGGCAAAGGCGCGCAACAGTCCTTCATCGCCCGAGAGGTGCGCCATGATGCGCAGCTCGATCTGCGAATAGTCGGCGGCCAGCAGCAGCTGGCCTGGCGGCGCGATGAAGGCCTGGCGGATGCGCCGCCCCTCCGGGCTGCGGATCGGAATGTTCTGCAGGTTCGGGTCGGTGGAGGAGAGCCGGCCGGTGGCCGCGACCGCCTGGTGATACGAGGTGTGCACGCGCCCGGTGGTGGCGTCGATCTGCTGCGGAAGCTTTTCGGTGTAGGTCGAGCGCAATTTTGCCAGCGCGCGATAGTCGAGGATGATGCGCGGCAGCGCGTGTTCGGCGGCGAGCTCCTCGAGTACGTCCTCGGCCGTCGAGGGCTGTCCGGTCGGTGTCTTGCGCAACACCGGGATCTGCAGCTTCTCGAACAGGATCTGCTGCAGCTGCTTCGGGGATTCGACATTGAAATCCTGCCCGGCCGCGCGCTGCGCATCGAGGGCGAGCTCGGCGAGGCGCGCCGCCAGCTCCACGCTCTGCTGCCTGAGCATGATCCGATCGATGAGCACGCCGCCGCGCTCCATGCGCTGCAGCACCGGCACCAGCGGTTGCTCGATCTGCGTATAGAGCTCCGCCAGGGCCGGTACCGCCTCGAGCTGCGGCCACAGCTTCTGGTGCAGCCGCAGCGTGATGTCGGCGTCCTCGGCCGAGTACTGCGCCGCGGTCTCGACGCTCACCTGGTCGAAGCTGATCTGCTTGGCGCCCTTGCCGGCGACGTCCTCGAAATGAATGGTGCGGATGCCGAGATATTTCTCGGCCATCGAATCCATGTCGTGGCGCGTCGCGGTGCTGTTGAGCACGTAGGATTCGAGCATGGTGTCGTAGCGCTGGCCGCGCAGCACGATGCCGTGGTTCTCGAGCACGTGCATGTCGAATTTCATGTGCGCGCCGACCTTGGCGTGCGCGGGATCCTCGAGCAGCGGCCGGAGCGCCGCGAGCACGCGCGCTGCGATCGAGCTGCTCGGGCGCGCCGGCGTAACTGTGCGCCAGCGGCACGTATGCGCCGTGTCCCGGTTCGACGCAGAACGAAACGCCGACGATCTGCGCGCGCATGTAGTCGAGACCGGTGGTCTCGGTGTCGAAGGCGAACAGCGGTGCGCGCGCCAGCCGTTCGCACCAGCCGAGAAACTGGGTCCAGTCGTTGATCAGCGTGTAGTGCCGCTCAATGGGGTCGGCGCCGGGCGGCGGCGCGGTGTCAGCGGGCGGGCGCCGGGCCCGCGGCAGTGGTAGCGGCGCCGGCCGGCGCGGGCGCGGTCGCAGCCGTGGCATCGCCGCCGTCGAGCGCGCGCAGGAACGAACGCATCTCCAGGCGCGTGTACAACTCGCGCAACGCCGCGGTGTCCGCCGGGCGCGGCGCCAGCGCGGCCTCGTCGAGCGGCAGCTCGACGTCGCACCGGATGGTTGCGAGTTCGCGCGACAGCGCTAGCGTGTCGCGTGCCGGCGCGCAGGTTGTCACCGACCTTGCCGGTGATTTCCGCGGCATGCGCCAGTATGTTCTCGAGCGTGCCCCAGGCATTGAGCCACTTGGCCGCGGTCTTCGGGCCCACCTTGTCGACGCCCGGGATGTTGTCCGAGCTGTCGCCGACCAGGGCCAGGTAGTCGATGATCTGTTCCGGATAGACGTCGAACTTCGCCTTCACGCCCGCGCGATCGAGCAGCGTGTCGTTCATCGTGTTGATCAGCGTGATGCGCTCGTTGACCAGTTGCGCCATGTCCTTGTCGCCGGTCGAGATCAGCACCTGCTCGCCCGCCGCCGCGGCGCGCTGCGCCAGCGTGCCGATCACATCGTCGGCTTCGACGCCCCCGACGCGCAGCAGCGGCAGGCCCATGCCGGTGACGGCCTGCAGGAGCGGCTCGATCTGTGCGCGCAGCTCATCGGGCATCGGCGGCCGGTGCGCCTTGTATTGCGCAAACAGATCGTCGCGAAAGGTCTTGCCAGGGGCGTCGAACACCACCGCGAGGCGCGTGCCCGGATAATCGCGCAGCAGTTTCTTCAGCATGTTGAGCACGCCGTGCACCGCGCCGGTGGGTTCGCCGCGCGAGGTGGCGAGCGGCGGCAGTGCGTGGAAAGCCCGGTACAGGTACGAGGAACCGTCGACGAGAATCAAGTCTGGTTTCGGAGACATTGGGTGCCCTCTGGCGGGGCAGTATAGTGAGGCTGGGCGCGTGTGGCGCGGCGGCGGGAGAGGCACGGGACATGAGCGGTGCGGATCTGCAGATCATCGTGCTGGCGCGCCCTGGCGCCGCTGCGCTTGCGGGCGCGCCGGAAGCGCCGGTCCGCCCGGCCGGCGGAGCGCTGCTGCCGCTCGCCTTGAGTCGCGCGACGGCCGTCGCGGGTCATGCCGTCACCGCAGTACTTGGCGCGCAGGCGGGCGATCTCGCGCCCGCACTGGGCCGGTTGCCGGTGTCGCTGGTCGTCAATCGCCAATGGCGTGCAGGGCTGGTGGCGGCAATCCGCGCCGGCTTGCACAGCCTCCCCGGCAGTTGCAGCGGCGCCTTGTTGTGGCCCGCGGATCAGTCCGGCGTCACCACCGCCGACCTGCAGCGCCTGATCGATGCCGGGCGCCGCAATCCGCGCACTATCGTCGCGGCGCAATGCGGCGGCCGGCACGGGCTGCCGGCAATTTTTCCGCGGCACGAATTTCGCTGCGCTGCTGGCGCTGCGCGGCGGCGACGACGGACTGGGCGCGCTGTTCCGTGGTCCGGCAGCAGGGCTCGTCGGCGTGCCGATGCCCGGCGCCGCAATACCAGTCGCCGCTAC
This sequence comes from uncultured Gammaproteobacteria bacterium, assembly GCA_963811485.1. Classification (GTDB taxonomy): domain Bacteria; phylum Pseudomonadota; class Gammaproteobacteria; order Steroidobacterales; family Steroidobacteraceae; genus FEN-1191. The sequence goes on along the minus strand of CAWERO010000002.1, from coordinate 223,254 downwards.
TGGGCCGTAGCCGGATCCGGCAGGCGCGGCGCCTTGCCGCGCGTGGCTTCCCCGGCGGGCGGCTCCGTGGCAGGCGCCGGTGCGGCGGGCGCTGCCGGCACCGCCCGTGGCGCTGGATCGGGCAGGTACAAGGCGCCCTTCTGGCCGCATGCGCCCAGGGACATCAGCGCGCACGCGGCGAGTGCCGCAAGCGGCAGCCGCATGCGAGCCAGGGCGATCATGTGCCCGCCGCCGGAGGCAACGGCGCGTGCCTCGGCATGGACCGGCGCTCGCGCAGCGCCAGCCAGCCACGCGCCACCCGGTAAGCCACCCAGATCCCGACGATCGCGAAACCGGCGATGACCAGGTAAACGCCGATAAAGATCAAGGTCAGCGGCGCGCCGATCAGCAGCGTCACCACGATCCACAGCAACGCGTACCAGAAGGTATGGATCTGCCAGTCGAAGTGCGATTCAAGCCAGCTGCCGTGCGCCTCGGCGCGGCGCGCGTAATTCATGATCACGGCGACGATCGAGGGCAGCCCGAACAGGAACCGCCCGGCAATGCTCGAGCTGGTGAACACTCCGCTCAGCACTGCGCAGGCGTGCAGGCCGTAGATGGCATGCGCGTAATTCACCAGCCCGGGATCGATCGGGCGCTGGGCGCTGGCGTCGACCGCCTCGCTCATGGCGTGGCTCTCATTTTGCCTTGCGGGTGAATTGCGCTGCGATGCGCCGGTAGGCCTCGCGGAACGGCAGGCCTTCCTTCATGACCAGGGCGTAGGCTTTGCCGGCTGAGTGCACCGCCGGATCAATCTGCACGCGCTCAGCCCTGAACTGCAGCGCATCGATTGCGGGCACCATGATCCCAAGGCTGTGCGCGGCGAGATCAATGCCGCGAAACAGCGGCGCCTTGAGCAGCTGCAGGTCGCGCTGATAGCCGGATGGGCAGCTTGGCGTAGAGCGCAAGTGCTTCGGCCAGGCAGGCCAGTGCGCCGGCGCCGTGGCCGCGGACCAGCTCGAAAACATCGGCGTTGCGCTTGTGCGGCATGATCGACGAGCCGGTGGTAAAGGCGTCCGGCAGATCGACGAAGGCGAATTCCTGCGTGTAGAACAGCAGCAGGTCGGCGGCCATGCGCCCCAGATCCTGCATCAGCAGCGTGGCTTCGAACAACAGCTGCGCTTCGGCCTTGCCACGCGAGAGCTGCACCGCCGTGACCGGTTCGTGGGTCGCGTCAAACCCAAGCGCGCGGGTCGTGGCGGCCCGATCGAGCGCGAGTCCGGGAGTGCCGTAACCAGCGGCGGATCCGAGCGGATTGCGGCCGGCGCGGCGCTGGGCCGCCCGCAGTCCCTCCGCGTCGTCGCGCAGCTCGGCGGCAAAGCCCCCGGCCCAGAGCGCGACCGTGCTGGGCATGGCCTGCTGCATGTGCGTGTAGCCGGGCAGTGCGATCGCGCCCTGGCGCTGGCCCAGGCCATCGAGCGCGGCCGCGACGGCTTCAGCGCCGGCGGCGAGATCCGCGAGCGCGCCACGCATGTACAACCGCAGCGCGGTGAGCACCTGGTCGTTGCGCGAGCGGCCGAGGTGGATGCGTTCGCCCGCCACGCCGATCCGCGCCGTGAGCCGCCGCTCCAGGGCGCTCTGGCCGTCTTCGTCGGCGAGTTCGATGCGCCATTCGCCGCGTTCGTGCTCGGCGCCGAGCGCGCTCAGCCCGGCACAGATCGCACTTGCGTCGGCGTCGCTGAGCAAGCGTTGCGCGTGCAGCATTTCCGCGTGGGCAATCGAGGCGCGCACGTCGGCGGCCACCAGGCGCTGATCGAGCACATGGTCGTCGCCGGCAGTAAAGCGCAACACCCGATCGTCGAGCGGCGCGCCCTTGTCCCATAGTCTGCTCATGCGGCCCCGGGGCAGGTAATGCCGGTGAATGATAGTCCGCGCGATGGGTCCCCGGCTGCAGAACCGCCCGTTCCCCGGTTCTGGGCAACGACCGAATATTGATTCATATATGGTACAATAACTCCGATTACCCCATCAATTAGAACAGAAATGCCCGATTAAGGATCTATCGTCTTTAGTGTTCACGGTGCACGCGGCGCCGTAGCGCCTGCCCCAGTTCCTGCAGTTCTTCGATGCGCAGCGCGGCGCCAATGCCCAGAAAAGCCAACATCCCGGCAGCGATCGTGACCAGCAGCAAGCCCAGCCGGGCGGCAAAGTGTAGCTGCGCCCAGCCGCCCAGCAGCCAGTGCTGCGAACTCCAGCAGACCAGCGCCAGCACCGCGGACGCGGCGACGACCTTGGCGAGCAAGGCCGACATGCGCCGGGTCTCCAGGCGCTTGAGATGACGGTGCATCAGCCAGTACAGCAGCAGGAAATTGCAGGTCGCGACGCAGCCGGTTGAGAACGCCAGTCCCCGGTGTCCCCAGCCGAGCTGCCGGGTGAAAATCCAATTGAGCAGCAGGTTCAGCGCCACGGCCAGGAAGCTGGTGTACATCGGTGTGCGGCGCTTATCGAGCGCGTAGAACGCGTTGACCAGCACCTTGAGTGCCGCGTACCCCGCCAGGCCAATCGCGTAGAAGCGCAGCGCGCCGGCCGCCTCGCCAACCTGAAAGGCATCGAAGCGGCCGTGCTCGTACAGCACCGAAACGATAGGCCCGGCCAGCATCACCAGGCCGACGGTGCAGGGGATCGTCAACAGGAACGCCAGGCGCATGCCGCGTGAAAGCTCGCCGCGGAACGCGCTCAGGTTGCCGGCCACAGCCAGGCGCGCGAGCAGCGGGAGCGTGACCGTGCCCAGCGCAACGCCGAACAGCCCCAGCGGCAGCTGCATCAGGCGGAACGCGATGGACAGCCAGAATATCGGCCCGTCACCCAGGTGCGAGGCGAAGATCGAGTTGATCAGCACGTTGAACTGCGTGGTGCTGGCTGCGATCACGGACGGCCCCATCAGACTGAGCACGGCCGTCACACCTGGATCGCGCCAGTTGAAATCCGGGCGGTAGCGGAATCCCAGCCGGTGTAGTTGCGGCAACTGCACGCCGAGCTGCAGCGCGCCACCGAACAGCGTCCCGATAGCCAGCCCGATCAAGGCCAGCGGCCCGAACTGTGGGTCGAGCCAATAGCCCAGGCCCACGCCGCCGGCGATCGAACCGAGGTTGAAGAAGCTCGAGGCCATCGCCGGCATGGCGAATACGTTCTTGGCATTGAGCATGCCCATCACGAGCGCCGCGAGCGAGACCAGCAGGATGAACGGAAACATGACGCGCGTCAGCGTCACGGTCAGCGCCGCCTTGGCCGGATTGAAGCCGGGCGCCAGCATCGCCACCAGCTGAGGCGAATAGATGATGCCGAGCACGCACAGGGCGCCGAGCACGACGGCGGCCAGTGTCGCAATCTTGTTGGCCAGCGCCCACGCCGCCACGTCGCTGCTGCGCGCAGCGGTCTTGCTGAAGGTGGTGACGAAGGCCGTCGACAGCGCGCCTTCGGCGAACAGGTCGCGCAACAGGTTCGGGATGCGGAACGCGGCGGTGAACGCGTCCATCGCACCACCTCCGCCGAACAGCGCGGCGCAGATCTGCTCGCGGATCAGGCCGAGCACGCGGCTGCACATGACCGCGAGGCCGATGATGCCGGCGGCCCGGGTGTTCAGGCGTTCGGTCGGTGGCTTGGCGGTTGGGAGTTGCGGACCGGTGCCGGATTTCATGAGCTCGGGGAGCACTTGCGTGCGGCTAGTCTACAGTGTCCGCCGACCGGATCGATGAGCCAGGCGCTAGACTAGCGCCGACAACATCAGGGGGCATCCATGCGCACCATGATCGTGGCAGCTTTGCTCTATTCGGCTCTGGCGCAGGCATCTGAAGTATCCGTGCCGCCTGATCTGGAGGCGTGGCGTGGCTGGGCGCTGCACGGCGCCGAACAACAGCGTTGTCCATTCCTGGCGCAACCCATCGCAGACCGGCAGCACTCCGACGGCGATGCGGATCAGGCCGAAGCGGGTGAGGCGCCGTCCGCCGCGGACGACCCGCGTGCCTTCCGTTGCGCCTGGCCGCAAGCGCTGGTCCTGGCAGTCAATGAACACGGCGGCTCGTTCACGCAGCGCTGGCAGGTCTATGCAGAAAGCTGGCTGGTATTGCCGGGCAGCAACGAAAACTGGCCTGCTGACGTGCGCGCCAATGGCAGTGCCGCCGCGGTGGTCATGCGTGACAATCACCCGCAGCTGCGCCTGGCAGCGGGCAATTATCTGCTGAGCGGATCGTTCAGCTGGTCGCAGCGACCTGCGCAGCTGGCCGTGGCGCCGCAGACCGGGCTGATTGTGCTGAGCGTCGACGGCCGGCCGATCGCCCAGCCCGCGCTGGCCGATAACGTACTGTCGCTGGGGGAGCAGACGATCGCCGCCGCAGCCGACGCGCTGGAAGTGCGCGTATATCGCCTGCTCGAGGACGAGATTCCGGCGCGCCTGACCACGCAGCTGCGGCTGGAAGTGGCGGGCGAAGGGCGCGAACTGCGGCTGTCGCGCCCGCTGCCCGACGGCTTTACGCCGCTGACCCTGGCAAGTGAACTGCCGGCGCGAATCGACGCCGACGGTTCGCTGCGCGTGCAGGTGCGGCCGGGGAGCTATAAGCTGCAACTCACGGCCCGCGCGCCCGGCGTGGCCTCAGCGCTGTCACGACCGCCGCTGTCGGGGATCTGGGCCAAAGAGGAAATCTGGAGTTTTTCCGGCCTTGATCGGCTGCGCGTAGCCACGGCCGAAGGCGTGGAGGGAATCGATCCCTCGCAGGCCAATGTACCCGAAGAATGGCAGGGATTTCCGGCCTTCCGCATGCCGGAGGGCGCCGTGCTGCACGTCGTCGAGCGCAGCCGGGGCCTCGCGACCACCGACGAAAACCGCCTGACGCTCAATCGGCAGCTGTGGCTGGATTTCGATCACGGCGGCATGACGGCGGTCGATACGATCGGCGGCACGATGCGCAGCGAATGGCGCTTGCAGTCGCAGCCGCCATTCCATCTCGAGCGCGCGCGCAGCGGCAACACCGACCTGCTGATCACTGAACGGAACGGCGTGCCGGGCGTGGAACTGCGCGCACCGCAATTGCAGCTCACGGCCACGAGCCGTATCGCGACCGTGCACGGGACCATGCCAGCGAGCGGCTGGAGCACGCGCTTTGAAGAGGTGCGTGGCGTTGTGCACCTGCCGCCAGGGCATCGCCTGCTGGCGGCGCCAGGCGCGGACGAAGCACCGGGCACCTGGTGGGCGCGCTGGACGCTTTGGAGCCTGTTTGGGGTGCTGATCGTCGTGGTGTTCACTTATCGGCTCGCCGGCCTGACAGCCGCGGCCTGCGCAGCACTCGCGCTGCTGCTGCTGTATCAAGAGGAGCCGGATTACATCTGGCTGTGGGCCAATCTCCTGGTTGCAGTCGCGGTAGCGCGCAGTGCACTGCCGGAGCCCTGGCCTGTTTGGTCGCGCCGGTATCGCTGCCTGAGTTTTGGCGCCCTGGGCGTGGCTCTGTTGCCCCTGTTGTGGGGGCAGCTGCGGCTGGCGATACATCCACAACTGGAAGCTGGCGGTTACCAGCTGGCCGGACAGAGCGCGCCGGCGGCCATGCTGCTTGCCGCGCCACCCCCGAGGCCGGCCGACCTGCGTGAAGCGATGGCGGTCAGTGCGGCGCCGCTGCAGGAAATGGTGATTGCGAAATCACGCGGCAGTGAGCGTGTCGGGCTGAATACCACGCTGGGCGTCGCGCGCTATGCGCCTGGCACCGTGTTGCAGGCCGGTCCCGGCGTGCCCGCGTGGCAATACAACAGCTACGAATACAGCTGGACCGGCCCGGTGGAAAGTCGCGACTCGGTTCACTTCCTGTTCATAGGCCCGCTGCTGCTCGGCGTGTGGCGAGTGCTCGGCGTCGCATTGACGGCGCTGTGGTTTGCGTGGCTGTTGCAGGCGGGGTTCGGCATCAGGCTGCGGCTCCCCAGGCTCCCGGGCGTTGCGGCGCAAGGCGCCGCGGTGCTGCTCCTTTATGCCTGCGGCTGCGGCCTGGCGCCGGACGCGCATGCGGCCGCAACGCCGGATGACAAATTACTGCAGGAACTGCGCACCCGCCTGCTTGCGCCGCCCGCTTGCCTGCCGACCTGCAGCGAGACCAACGCGGCACGCGTGCTGGTCGAGGGCAACCGGATGGAAGTGACGCTGCAGGTAGCGGCGCTGACCAGCGTGGCTGTGCCGATACCGGACGCGGGCGATCGCTGGCGCATCGACAGCATTAGCGTGGACGGTGCGTCGGGCCTGACGCTCGCGCGCGAGAGCGACGGCTCGATGTGGGTGCCGCTGCGGGCGGGCGCGCACACGCTGCACATCACGGCGCGCCTGGGCGATGTCGACAGCGTGTCGCTCGCGTTTCGATCAGCGCCCCGCAGCATCGTCGTGAGCGCCAGCGGTTGGGACGCGGCAGGCGTGAACAATGGGCGATTGCTCTCCGGCACGCTGGAACTGGCACGGCGCCATGCCGCCGGCGCGCGCGCCACGCCAAGCCTCGCCGGCGCGCAGTTCCCCGCTTTCGTGCGCCTGACGCGCAACGTGCAGCTCGACATCGACTGGAGCGTCGCGACGATAGTAGAAAGGCTGGCGCCCGATTACGCGGCGATCACCACGGCGGTGCCACTGCTGGCGGGTGAATCCGTGCTCACGCCGGGCATCCAGGTGCGTGGCAGCGGGCCAGGTGCGCAGGTCGTTGCGGGTATTGCGGCCGGGTCGCCTTCGACCGGCTGGACTTCGGGCCTCGCCAAGGCCCAGACGCTCGAACTCAGCCTGCCGGCGGGCAGCGCTCGCACCGAGGTGTGGAATTTCAGCGTCAGCCCGCAGTGGAGCGTCACCTTCGCCGGATTCCCGGCAGTCCTGCCCGACGGTGTCGGGCCGGACACATGGGTATTCCAGTATCGACCGCGACCGGGCGAGACGCTGCGCCTGTCCATTACGCGGCCGGCGCCGGCGGCCGGTACGACTCTGGCCATCGACTCGGTGACCCGGCGGGCCACCTTTGGCGCACGCACCGTCGATGAACAGCTTGAGTTGCGGTATCGCAGTACGCAAGGTGGCCGTCATACGATCGGGCTGCCCGGCGACGTGCGCGTGCAGACGGTGCGAATCGACAATCAGCCCGTGCAGCTGCGCCCTGAACAGGGCGATTTGTCGGTGAGCCTGCTGCCTGGTTCGCATTCGGTGGAAATCGACTGGCAGCGCGCGCGCGGCGCCGGCATTCGATCCGCCGTCAGTGCGGTCGATCTGCACTCCAATGCCAGCAATATCTACACCACGATTGTATTGCCGCAACAGCGCTGGGCGCTGATGGCGAGCTCGTCCCTGGCGGGACCGGTGCTCCGCTACTGGAGCGAGCTGCTGCTGTTCGTATTCACCGCGTTACTGCTGGGCCGCATTCCGCGCACACCGCTCCGGACACACGAGTGGTTGCTGCTGGGCTGTGGGCTTTCGACGCAATCCTGGCTGGTGTTCGCGCTGCTGACGGCCTGGTTCTTTGCAATGCGCTGGCGCGCGCAGTGGTCGATCGCCGCAGTATCGCCCGGGGTTGCCAGGGTGGTGCAAATCGCGCTGGCGGTGTTTAGCGTCGTCGCGATCGGCAGCCTGCTGTTCTCAGGGGTGCGCTTCGGCTTTCTGTCGGCTCCCGACATGGGGGTAGCCGGCGCCGGCTCCGGCGGCAATACCTTTGGCTGGTTTCACGACCAGGCGCGCGGCACCCTGCCGGTGGTCGCGGTTTTTTCCGTGCCGCTGTGGTGCTACAAGGCGCTCATGTTTGCCTGGGCGCTGTGGATCGCCTTCGCGCTGACCCGCTGGCTGCGCTGGGCATGGCAGGCTTGGACCCACGATGGCGTACCCTGGTCGAGATAAGCTGCGACTGGCTGTCTGCGCCTAGCTGCCCGCGCTTTGCTGCTCTGCGCTGCTCAACGCCTTGATGTCGGCCACGATCAGCGTGCCGGTGCCCTCGTTGGTGAACACCTCGGCGAGGATGCTGTCCGGTGAACGGTAGCCGATCACGTGCACACGGCGCACGCCGCCGCGGATCGCATCCTCGATCGCCCTGGCCTTGGGCAGCATGCCGTCGCTGATCTTGCCCGCAGCGCGCAGGCGCTCCAGGCCGGCCAGGTCCGTGTAGGACACCACGGAACCGGGATCAGCGACTGCGTCGAGTATGCCCGGTGCGCCCGTGCAGAGGATCAGCTTCTCGGCCTGGAGCGCGGCGCCGATCGCGGCGGCCACGGTATCCGCGTTGATATTCAACAGCTGGCCGCGCGCGTCGGCCGAGAGCGGGCTGATCACCGGCATGAGCCCATTGTCGAGGTGCTTGCGGATCACGCTGGTGTCGATGCGATCGATGTCGCCGACAAAACCGAAGTCGACCGTTTCCGTGTCGGTCGGCTGCAGCCTCACCGGCGGGCGGCGGTGCGCCTGCACCAGGCCGGCATCGACACCAGAGAGACCGACCGCGTCGATCTCCAGGTCGCGGCAGATCGCGAGAATGCGGGTGTTGATCAGGCCATTGAGCACCATCGAGGTGGCGTCGATTGATTTTTCGTCGGTGATGCGCCGTCCCTGCACCATGCGCGTGCGCACGCCCATCGCCTCGGTGACTGCGGTGAGCTGCGGCCCACCGCCATGCACCATCACTACGCGCACGCCGAGGCAGTGCAGGATCGCGATCTGCTCGATCAGGGCGCGCGTCATGTCCGCATCGCCGAACACGGCGCCGCCGGCCTTGACGACGAAAATCCTGCCCTTGTACATGCGGATGTACGGCGCGGCGGCGCGCAGCGCGTGGATGGTGGCAAGCTGGTCGGTGCGATGCAGTTTCATGGGTGCAGAGAGCTCCTTCGGGTAGCAGGCACAGGAATTGCTCAGGTCCCGAGCAGGCGGTGCAGCACGGCCATCTGCACCGGCAGCCGGTTGTAGGCCTGGCGCAGCACCAGGCTGCGCGGGCCGTCGAGTACTTCGTCGGCTATGGCGCCATTGCGCCGCACCGGCAGGCAGTGCATCACGCGGCAGTCTGCGGCGGTACGCGCAAACCAGTCCTCGCGCACGCACCAATCCCTGAGCGGCTTGCGCAGTTCCCGGTCCGCAACCTCGTCGCCATAGTGTCTGGTGCTGCCCCATTCCTTGACGTACAGCACCTGCGCGCCCTCGAGTGCGGCGGCGCGGTCCGCGGTTTCGCTGAGGGTCCCGCCGCTTGCGGCCGCGGCGCTGCGCGCCCGCTCCATCACCGGCGCGGGCAGGGCGAATCCTTCCGGTCGCAGTACGACCACGTCCATGCCACGGAGCGCTGCCATATGCGCCGTGGCCGCCGGCACCGCCAGCGGCAGGGCGCGCGGATGCCAGGCCCAGCTGAGCACGAATTTTCGCCGCCTGCCGCCCGGCAGTTCATCGAGCGTCTTCCAGTCGGCGAGCGCCTGGCAGGGATGAGCGATCGCGGATTCCAGGTTGATGAGCGGCCGGTCGACGAGCGCCGCCATGGCCCTGAAGCGGCGGTCTTCCAGGTCGGCCGCCAGGTCCTGGCCCTCGGCGAAGGCGCGGATGCCGAGTACGTCGCAGTAGGAAGCCAGCACCGGCAGGCACTCGCGCACGTGCTCGGCGGCGGCGCCGTCCATCACCACGCCATCGCGGGTCTCCAGCTGCCAGCTGCCCTGTCCGGGCGTAATCACGAACGAGGATCCGCCCAGCCGCGCCATGCCCGCCTGAAATGAGGCCAGCGTACGCAGCGACGGGTTCATGAACAGGAGGCCCAGCACCTTGCCGGCCAACGCCTGCGGCTCCGGGTGGCGCTCGAGCCGCTGCCCGAGTGCCACCAGTTCCTGCGCCTGCTCGCGCGTGAAATCCGCCAGGTCGATGAAGCGCTTCATGCGCCACCGATCTCGAGCAGCGCCGCGCGCAACTGCTCGACCTGCGCGGGTTGCAGGATGAACGGCGGCAGCAGGCGCAGCACGTGCGGATCGCCGCTGGTGCCGGCGAGGATGTCGCGCTCGAGCAGCGCGCGGTGAATCTGCTGCGCCGGGCGTTCGCAGATCAGCCCGGCGAGGAAACCGGCGCCCTGGTGGCCGCGCACCGGACCCACCACACAGCGCTCGCGGATCAACTCGCCCACACGCAGCACATTCTCCAGCAGCCGTTCGGCATCGATCGCCTCGATGAGCGCCTCGATCGCGGCGCAGGCCATCGGTCCGCCGCCAAAGGTCGTGCCGAGCGCGTCGAGCTTTACGGCGGCCGCCACCCGCGGGTTCATCAGCACAGCGGCACAGGGGAAGCCATTGCCGAGCGCCTTGGCCGTCGTGATCATGTCGGGCATCACGCCGTAGAGATTTGCGGCGAAAGGAGCACCGGTGCGGCCCATGCCGCATTGCACTTCATCAAAAATGAGCAGCGCGCCGGTGACGTCGCAGCGTTGGCGCAGCGCGCGCAGATAGTCGGCGCCCAGCTCGAAGGCGCCACCGACGCCCTGCACCGGTTCGACGATGACCGCGGCGGTCTCGCGCGGTGATCGCGTCCAGGGCCGTGAAGTCGCGACGCGGCAGGAAGCGGACGTCGAACGGCGCGCGCGGAAAGCCGTACCATTTCGCCGCCGCGCCCCAGGTGATGGCGCCGGCCGCGGCCGTGCGCCCGTGGAAGCCGTGCTCGAGCGCCACGACTTGCGAACGGGCGGTGAGCGTGAACGCCATCTTCAGCGCGTTCTCGTTCGCCTCGGCGCCCGAGTTGACGAATAACACCTGGTTGAAATATCCGCCGGCGAAGCGCAGCAGGCTCGCTGCGGCGCGCGTGCGCACTTCGAGCGGCACGGCGTTGCTCTGGAAATTGAGTGTTTGCGCCTGCGCCTGCAGTGCGCGCGTCCAGGCGGGGTGCGCGTAGCCGAGCGCCGCCACCGCATGACCGCCATAGAGATCGAGCACGCGGCGGCCATCGTCGGTGTGCAGCCACACGCCCTCGGCGCTGATCACATGCAGGGGATACTGCGCGAACACCGGCGCCAGCGGGCCGCTGGGCGGAGCTGATTGCAAAGCAGCGCTGGCGCTCATGGCTTCAAGTCCAACCGGCGGCCGGAGCGGTGAGTCCCGTGGTTTCGGGGAAGCCGAGCAGCCGGTTCATCCATTGCATGGCGCCGCCGGCCGCGCCCTTGGTCAGATTATCGGCCACGCTCATCACCGCCACGGTGCGGCCGTCACTGACCGCACTGAGGCGCGCGTAGTTGCTGGCGACGATGTCCTTCATGCGCGGCGGGCCTGGGCTCACGGTCACGAAGGGTGAGTGCGCATAGTAGTCGCGCAGCAGCGCGCTAACCTGTCCGCTGTCCAGTGGCTTGCGGAGTACCGCCTGCACCGTGGCATGAATGCCGCGCGCAAACGGCCCGGAGTGCGGCACGAAGGCGAAATGCGCCGCTACGCCGCTCGCGGCGCGCGCACAGGCCGAGATCTCGGGCGCGTGGCGATGCGCCAGCGGGCTGTAGGCATAGAGATCGCCGTGGCGCAGCGGATGGTGGGTGCCGTCGCACGGGCTTGCGCCCGGAGCCGGTGCTGCCGGTGACGGCGGCGACGAACAGCTGTGGCTCGATCAGATCCAACGCCAGCAGCGGCACCGCAGCCAGCAGGATGGTGGTCGCAAAGCAGCCAGGGTGTGCCACATGCGGCGTGGCGAGGTCACGCAGGTGCTCGGGCACCGCACAGGTGAATTGCGCGATGCGCGCGGGTGCGCCGTGCGGATGCCCGTATACGGCTTCGTAGTCCGCCGCGTTCGGGTAGCGGAAATCCGCCGAGATGTCGACCACGCGCGGCGCATTGCCGGACTGCTCCGCCGCGGCCAGCAGCGAATCGATGAGCCTGGCCGAGACGCCGTGCGGGGCGGCGGCGAGGATGGCGGGCGCGCGCTCGCGCCGCAACAGCGCCTCGATCTGCTGCTGCGAACTGAAGAGCGTCATCGGGATAGACCGGCGCGAGCTGCGGAAACGCTGCGGCCACCGGCTCGCCCGGGCTCCCGTCCGACATGATGCCGGCCAGCTGCAGCTGCGGGTGCAGCGGCGACCAGGCGCAGCAGCTCGCCGGCCACGTAGCCGGTGCCGCCGAGCACGATGGTGGGGACGCGGCTCACGGCGGCTACTCGGCGGCGCGTGCGGCAGCGGCCTGGGCGCCGAGGCCCACGGCCTCGATGATCGCGTCACCGAGCGCGGCCGGATTGCTGATGGCATTGCAGGCCGGCACCTTGAGCTGCTGCTCGATGATGTCGATGCCGACCTGGTTGTCAGTCGACGGCCCCGTGACCATGCAGGGCTCGACCAGGAAGCGCTCGCGCAACAGCTTGACGCCGCCCCAGGCCGCCACCGGATCATTGGCTGAGAGCACCAGGCCGGTGACGGCGCGGCGGATGTCCTCGCACTCGAGAATGGCATCGACGCCGTAGGTGCCGAGCAGGCCGTCGCCCAGTTCGAACACGATGACGTCGGGCCGGCCGGCGGCCAGTTCGCTCAGCATGGTGCGCGTCAGCGCCGGACCGGTGCGCGCCGAGGTCGTGACCACGCCCAGGTCGGTGAACAGCATCGACTTGCGCGCGCCGGCGTCGTCGAAGGCCATGATGTCGCGCCGCAGCGACACGCCGGTTGCCTTGAAGGCGTCCACCACCAGGCCACGGTGGCGCATGCGCGAGATGATGGCCGCCGCGGCCGCGGTCTTGCCCGCTTCCATGCAGGTGCCGGCCAGCGCCACCACCGGCACGCCGCGCACATCCAGCGCGCATGTCCTGATTGAGCCGGCGGTAGCCGACGCGCGCCGGCACCCCGATGCGCTCGCCCAGGTAAGGAAACTGCAGCACCACGCCCAGCACGCGGCAGTCGAAGGGCTTGCCCTTGTCGGGCGTGGCCGAATCGCACACGCCCATGACGCCGCCGATGTTGAGCATCTGGATGATGTCGCCCGGGCTCGAGCGCAGCCGGCACGTGCCCGGAATAGCCGAACAGAGCCTTGCGCGGCCCGAGCGCGCCGACCACCACATCGCCGCGGGCAACCTTGGCCATGCGGCCGCTGGTCAGTTCGAGGGTGTTGTAGGTGGACTTGTTGTTGAGGATCTCGGCCACGATCACCACGCCTTCCTCGGACGGGATCTCGATCGGCAATGCGCAATTCGTGGCCGAGCGTGCAGGCCTGGGTGATCGAGGCGATCTTGTCGACGACCACGGTCTTCATGGCTGCTGCGCTCCCGGCGCGGCCTGCTCGCCGGCGCGGGCGTGGAACATGCCGGTGAGTGCGACGATCTTCGAGAAACCCAGCGCGTCGGCGCTGGTCCATTCGCCGGCGGCTTCGCCGTACACGCCCTTCGAGGCGCTCATCAGCGAATACGGCGATTCCACGCCCTCGACGAACAGCGAGCCGGCCCGAAACAACAGATGGACCTCGCCGCTCACTCGTTGCTGTGCAGACAGGAGCAGTGCCTCGATGTCGCGGCACGACCGGATCGAGCAGCTGCCCCTCGTGCACCCAGTCGCCGTAGGACAGGGCGACGCTCTCCTTGATGCGTTGCTGGCGCGCCGTGAGCACGAGCTTTTCGAGCTCGCGATGCGCGGTGAGCAGCACTTCGGCGGCCGGCGCCTCGAAAGCCACGCGCCCCTTGGTGCCGATGATGGTGTCGCCGAGGTGGATGCCGCGGCCGATGCCGAACGGCGCGGCCAGCGCCTCGAGCCGCTCGATGAGTGCCACCGGGAGAGAGCGCTCTTGCCGTCGAGCCCGATCGGGCCGCCCCTGCTCGAAGCGCAGCGTGTGATGCTGTGGCAGGGCCGGATGGGTGAAGGCATGCTTCGACAGCACCCAGGCGCTCTTCGGGAATGCTGCCCTTCGAAGTGAGCGTCTCGGTGCCGCCGATGGTCACGCCCCACAGGCCGCGGTTGGTCGAGTAGGCGGCGCCGTAGGGCGGCACCGGCAGCTGCGCGTCGCTGCAGGTACGCGAGTTCTTCCGGCGCGCTTGAAGGCGTGGTCGCGCACCGGCGCGATGATCTCCAGCTCCGGCGCCAGCGTGCGCAGTGCCACTTCGAAGCGCACCTGGTCGTTCCCGGCGGCGGTGCAGCCGTGGGCGATGGAGTGGGTGCCGAGCTGGCGCGCCATCAGCGCGATGGTCTGCGCCTGCATGACGCGTTCGGCGCCGACGCACAGCGGGTAGAGCTGGCCGCGGCGCACGTTGCCCATGATCAGGAAGCGCAGCACCTGCTCGAAATAGTCGCCGCGCGCGTCGATCTGGTGGTGCTCGATGGCGCCCAGTGCCAGGGCGCGCTCGCGCAGGGCGACCGCCGCGGCGGCGTCGATGCCGCCGGTGTCGACGGTCACCGTGATGACCGGTCGCTGGTATTGCTGCGGCGAGCCACGGCACCAGGAACGAGGTGTCGAGGCCGCCGGAATAGGCGAGCACGATGGGCTTGGCGCCCGCAGTAGCGGCAGTCGTCATGGTTTCAGATCCCGAAGTGTTCGCGCAGGCGCGCGAGCAGGCGCTGTTGCGCCCGGCCGTCCAGCGTGGCGATGAATATGGTGTCATCGCCGGAGATCGTGCCGACCACTTCCGGCCAGGCCGCCTTGTCGAGCGCCACCGCCACGCTCTGCGCCGCGCCGGTGCTGGTGCGCACGCACCGTGAGCGCCGCGCCCGCCGGCGCGCGCCGAGCGCACGAACTGCGCCAGCGGCCCGAAATTGCCATTGGCGTGCGCGGTCTCGGCCGGCGGTGCCAGATAGCGGCCGCTCGCTTTGAGCACCCCCAGCTCGCGCAGGTCGCGGCTGACCGAGGACTGCGTGACCGCGAAGCCGCGCTTGCGCAGCAGCTGCGTCAGCTCCGACTGCCGGCGCACCACGCCGTCGCCGAGGAGGCTGAGGATCGCCTCGCGCCGGTCCTGCAGGTGATGGTCGTTCAGCATGATGGCGTGTGCATAAACATGCGACAAGTGTGCATAAATATGCAGAGGTCGTCAAGGCCGACCCGCGCCGCTTGCCGGCGGTCGCCCGCAGGCGGATGATCCGCGCACTGCCATCGATCCCGCCCCGGAGCTGCGGCGCGCCCGGCAGTGGTATGCGCTGAGACTGGTCCAGAACCCGAACTTCGATCCGGCGGCCGTGCACTGAGCAGCCAGCGAGGCCGGACGGCAACCCAGCAGGAGCGAGGCAACCGTGTACACACTCTATTATTCTCCCGGCACGGCGAGCATGGCCGTGCATCTCGCGCTGCTCGAAATCGGTGCGCCGCATCAGCTTGAACGGGTGGATTTCGACCTGCAGGCCCACCGCAGCGCGAACTACCTGCGGCTCAATCCGCAAGGCCTGGTGCCCACGTTGCTGATCGACGGGCAGCCCTACGCGGAGACCGCGGCACTATTGATGATGCTGGCTGACCGGCATCCCGAAGCTCGCCTGGCGCCGCCGCCCGGCACCGCCCGGCGCAACGAGTGGTACCAATGGCTCAGCTATCTGAGCTTTTCCCTGGGCGCGAACTATCGCAACTGGTTCTATCCACGCGATCTGGGTTTCGCGGAGCACCTGGCGGAAGTGCGCGCGGCACTGCAGTCGCGCATCGAAGCGGTGTGGACCCGAGTCGACACGCAGCTGGCCGCGCACGGTCCCTACCTGCTGGGCGAGGAAATCTCCGCGGCCGACCTGCAGTTGATCATGTACATGCGTTGGTCGCGCAACATGCCGCGGCCGGCACTCGAGTGGCCGGCACTCGCTCGCTTCGCCACGCTGATGCGTGCGCGCACCAGCTGGCAGCGGCTGTGCGACATCGAGATGCTCACGGAATGGCGTTCCTGAGCGCGTGTGAAAAGAGCCATTGGCATCAGGTACTTAAACTGGCCGGTACTCCCACGTATTGCCAGTTGACGCGCACTGGCGGATATTCGCCGCCCCAGGCCGTTCGTCGCGGGATCGCGCCCGCCCAATAACAATCGGATCGCCTCAACCTTTGAGAGTACAGGGAGTCTGAACCATGTTGCCGGAAGAGGTACGAACCGCTGCGCAGGCGCGTGCAATCGTCGAGGAACGCGGCCTCAACCACATCAAGGTCGGTGTGTTCGACAACGACGGGATCCTGCGCGGCAAGTACATCAACCGCGACAAGTTCTACTCCGCGCTCGACAAGGGCTTCGGCTTTTGCGACGTGGTGCTGGGCTGGGATTCGAACGACCAGCTGTACGACAACGTCAAGTTCACCGGCTGGCACACCGCCTACCCCGACGCGATGGTGCGGGTACTGCCCGAAACCTGCCGCAGCCTGCCGCTCGAAGGCAACATGCTGCTGTTCCTGTGCGAATTCGTCGGCAGCGCCGAGCAGGTCTGCCCACGTTCCACCTTGCGGCGCGTGGTGGAGCGCGCGGCCGGCATGGGGTTTGGCGTTTCGGCGTCGGCCGAGTTCGAGTTTTTCATCTTCAATGAGACACCGGACAGCGTGCGCGCCAAGGGTTACCGGGACATGCAGCACATGACGCCGGGCTACTTCGGCTACTCGATGCTGCGCGCCTCGGTGCACACCGAGCTGTACCAGGCACTGCTGCAGCTGGCCGCGGACATGCGCATGCCGATCGAGGGCCTGCACACCGAGACCGGTCCGGGCGTGCTGGAAGCCGCGCTCAAGTACACCGAAGCGCTGGAGTCGGCCGACCGCGCGGCGCTGTTCAAGACCTACACCAAGGTGCTGGCGCAGCGGCGCGGCCTGATGGCGACCTTCATGGCCAAGTGGTCGCAGCTGATGCCCGGACAGAGCGGGCACCTGCACGTTTCAATGACGCGCAAGGACGGCTCGGCCGTGTTCTACGACGACAAGAAGCCGCACGCGATGTCGGACCAGATGCGCTGGTTCGTCGGCGGCCAGCAGGCGCTGATGCCCGAGTTGCTGGCGATGGTCGCCTGCACCGTCAACAGCTACTCGCGCCTGGTGCCGGGCTTCTGGGCGCCGACCTCGGCCACCTGGGGCGTTGAGAATCGCACCTGCGCGCTGCGCGTCATCCAGGGCGGCCCGAAGAGCCAGCGGGTCGAATACCGGATCGCGGCGGCCGACATCAATCCGTATCTGGCGATCGCGGTGGCGATCGGATCGGGCCTGTGGGGCATCGAGCACCGCATCGAGCCGGACGAGCCGATGGTGGGCAATGCCTACGAGCGCAAGCTCCCGGCGAAACGCCAGCTGCCCCGCACGCTCAGCGAAGCAGCCGGCATGCTCGCGCGCTCCAAGGCGGCACAGGAACTGTTCGGCGCGCCGTTCGTCGAACACTACGCCGCCAGTCGCGAGTGGGAGGAACGCGAGTTCCGGCGCCACGTCACAGACTGGGAGCTGGCGCGCTATTTCGAAATCATCTGATAGGCAGGTTGTCATGTTGAAAACCATCAGCCCGGTCGACGGGCGCGTTTATGCCGAACGGGCCACGGCCAGCGCGGCCGAGATCGATGCGACGCTGCAGCGCGCGCAGCTCGCGCAGCGGCAATGGCGCAGCGTACCGGTGCCGGAAAAGGCGGCGATGATCGAGCGCTTCTGCGTCGCCTTCGAGGCGCACGGCGCCGAGATTGCCGCGGAACTGACCTGGCAAATAGGGCGACCCAGCCGTTACGCGCCCAACGAAGTGCGCAGCATGCTCGAGCGCGCCCGCTACATGGCCGGCATCGCCGCCGAGGCACTGGCCGACATCGAGGTCGGACCGAAGCCGGGCTTCCACCGGTTCCTGCGGCGCGAGCCGCTCGGCGTGGTGTTCACGGTAGCGGCCTGGAATTACCCCTACCTGATCGCCGTAAACGCGGTAATTCCGGCGCTCATGGCCGGCAACACCGTGGTGCTCAAGCACTCGGCGCAGACGCCACTGTGCGCCGAGCGCTACTCTGAATGCTTCGCGGCCGCAGGTCTCCCGGCGGGCGTGTTCCAGGTCTTGCATCTCGAGCATGCGGATACCGAGCGCGTAATCCGCGATCCGCGCGTCGACTTACGTCGCCTTCACCGGCTCCGTCGCCGGCGGTCACGCCGTGCAGCGCGTTGCCGCCGAACGTTTCATCGGCGTCGGCCTGGAGCTCGGCGGCTGCGATCCGGTCTATGTGCGGCACGATGCCGACGTGCCGCACGCGATCGAGAACCTCGTCGACGGCGCGTATTTCAATTCCGGGCAATCGTGCTGCGGCACGCAGCGCATCTACGTGCACGAGAGCGTTTACGAACAGTTCGCGGCCGGTGCGACGGCACTGGCGAGACAGTACGTGCTCGGTAATCCGCTCGACGCGGCCACCACGCTCGGGCCGGTGGTGCGCGCGAGCGCCGCGGACGCGGTCCGCGCGCAGATCCAGTCCTCGATCAAGGCGGGCGCGAAGGCCGTGATCGACGAGCGCGCCTTTGCACACAGCAAACCCGGCACGCCGTACCTGGCGCCGCAGCTGCTGCTCGATGCGCCGCCGAACTCGACGGTCATGCGCGAGGAGATCTTCGGGCCCGTGGCCGGCGTTGCCAGAGTGAAGTCCGACGCCGAGGCCGTGACCCTGATGAATGACAGCGCCTTCGGGCTGACCGCCGCCGTGTGGTCGCGCGATGAAGCGGCCGCGCTGGCAATCGGCGATCAGCTGCAGACCGGCACCTTCTTCATGAATCGTTGTGACTTTCTCGACCCGGCGCTCGCCTGGGTGGGCGTGAAGGATTCCGGGCGCGGCTGCACACTTTCGGTGGTCGGCTACGAGCACCTGACGCGGCCCAAATCATTCCATCTGCGGGTGACGACGTGAGCACTGTTCTCAAGGCCAACTGGAATTACCCCACCACGGTGTGGGCCGGCCCCGGCCGCATCGCCGAACTGAGCGCCGCCTGCGCCAGGCTCGGCATCAAGCGCCCCTTGCTGGTGACGGACGAAGGCCTGCGCGATGCGCCGATGGTGCGCGCAGCACGCGCGCTGGTGCCGGGCACCGGCCTGTTCGCCGACGTGCGCGGCAATCCCGTCGCCGCCAACATTGAACGCGGACTCGAGGCGTATCGCAACGGCGGCCATGACGGCGTGATTGCCTTCGGCGGTGGCTCGGCGCTCGATGCCGGCAAGGTCATCGCCTTCATGTCGGGGCAGACGCGCCCGCTGTGGGATTTCGAAGACGTCGGCGACTGGTGGACGCGCGCCGACGAGCGCGGCATCGCGCCGATCGTGGCCGTGCCGACCACCGCCGGAACCGGTTCCGAGGTGGGCCGCGCCGGCGTGGTGATCAACGAGGCCACGCACCAGAAGAAGATCATCTTCCACCCGAAGATGATGCCCGGCGTGGTGATCAGCGATCCTGAGCTGACGGTGGGCCTGCCGCCGGGCGTCACCGCCGCGACCGGCATCGACGCATTCGTGCATTGCTTCGAAGCCTATTGTGCGCCGGGCTTCCATCCACTGGCCGACGGCATTGCGCTCGAGGGCATGCGCCTCATCCAGACCTATCTGCCGCGCGCCTGCGCCAACGGCAAGGACATCGAGGCGCGTTCGCGCATGCTGGCGGCCGCGAGCATGGGCGCAACCGCGTTCCAGAAGGGCCTGGGCGGCGTGCACGCGATCGCACATCCGGTTGGCGCGTTTTTCAATACCCACCATGGGCTCACCAACGCGATCATTCTTCCCTATGTAATCGTGCACAACCGGCCGGCCATCGGGGCGCAGCTCGAGGTCATCGCGCGGGTGCTGGACCTGAAGGGCGAGCCCTTCGCCGCGGTGTTCGACTGGGTGCTGGAGTTCCGCCAGCGGCTGAAGATTCCGCATACGCTGGCGGAGATCGGCGTCACGCTCAACAATCCGGAAGTGATCGGCAACGAGGCCTCGCTCGATCCTTCCGCCGGCGGCAATCCTTTGCCCACCGATGCGGAAACCTACGCGCGGCTGTTTCGTTCGGCGGTCAAGGGCGACCTGACACTGGCTGGCTGAGGCATGCCCCGGCCGCGTGTACTGGTCATCGACGGCAATCGCGCTGCCACGCGCGAGCAGCAGGTGGCGGCCGGCGGCCAGCCCTCGGGCGAAGGCTACGCGCGCGTGCTGCAGCATCTGGCGCCGGTGGACTGCGACATCGTGCGCCCGGCCGACGCCGAGGTGCAGCTGCCCGGCGGCGTGGGCGCTCGCCGCCTACGACGGCGTGGCAATCACCGGCTCGGCGCTCAACGTCTACGACGGTGGCGCGCACATCGAGCGGCAGATCGAGCTGGCGCGCGCGGTGTTCGACAGCGGGCGTGCCCTTCTTCGGCAGCTGCTGGGGCATGCAGGTCGCGGTCACCGCCGCCGGCGGGCGCGTGCGCGCCAACCCGCTGGGGCGCGAATTCGGCTTCGCGCGCCGCATTGCGCTGAACGCAGCGGGCCGCGCGCACCCGATGTTTCGCGGCAAGCCGGCGGTGTTCGAAGCGGTCACCGTGCACCGCGACGACATCGAAACCCTGCCATCAGGAGCGATCGAACTCGCCGCCAGCGACATGGGGTTGCAGGCGATCGAGCTGCGCCATGGGCGCGGCACATTCTGGGGCGTGCAGTACCACCCCGAATACAGCCTGCGCGGAGATTGCTGCCACCGCGAAGCGCTATGCGCCCGTGCTGCTGGGCGAAGGCTTGTTCGCCGCAGCCGCCGAGCTCGATGCCTGGGTGGCCGAGCTGCAATTACTCCAGCGCTCGCCGCGCGATCCGCGACTGTGCTGGAAGCATGGTCTGGGGCCGGCCATGCAGGATGAAATGCAAAAGCTCGCCGAGCTGCGCAACTGGCTGGAGCTGCGCGTCATTCCCTGGCGGCGGCAGCGCGGTTGAGCGGCGTCGCAGCCTGGGCGCAGCTGCCGCTGCTCGCGCTGGCCGGTTTTGCGGCAGGCACTGTCAATGCGCTCGCCGGCGGCGGCACGCTGATCAGTTTTCCGGCGTTGCTGGCGCTGGGCATTGCGCCCGTGAGCGCCAACATCACCAGTACAATCGCCCTGTGTCCCGGCTACCTTGGCGCGGCGCTGCGCGCAGCGGCGCGAGCTGCGCGGGCAACGCGCGCGCCTCGCGCCGCTCCTGGCGGTGGCTGGGGCGGGCGGGCTGCTCGGCGCGGTCCTGCTGCTGCGCACCGGCACCCGCAGCTTCGCCGGCGCCGTGCCCTGGCTGATCCTGCTGGCCTGCGCGCTGCTCGCTTTGCAGGAGCGCTTAAGGGCGGCGCTCACGACGCGGAACCTCGCCGGCGCCGCCGGCGAGACCGCGGGCTCGCGGCGTACGACACCCTACTGGTTGCTGCCCCTGATCGGCGCGGGCGCGGTGTACGGCGGCTACTTCGGCGCCGGCATGAGCGTCGTCATGCTGGCGGCGCTCGCCGTCGCCTACGCCGACGCATTGCCGCGCCTCAATGCGCTCAAGCAGTTGTTGGCGCTGGCGGCGAATCTCGGCCGCGGCCCTGTATCTTGCGCTCGCCGTGCCGGTCGACTGGGCAGTGGTCGCAGTGCTCGCTGCGAGCGCCGCGTTCGGCGGCGCCTGGGGCGGGCGGGTGGCGGGACGCATGTCGCCGCTGGTGCTGCGCCGCGCCGTCGTCCTGCTGGGGATTGCGGTGGCCCTGGTCTACCTGTGGCGCGCGCGCTGACGGTCGCAGCAGCGTGGCGACCGCGCGGGTATCATGGCCGCTGATCATGGAAGCTCTCGCCTATACCGTCTTCAAGACGCCGATCGGTCATTGCGCGCTGGCGTGGAACGCGGCCGGACTGGTGGCGTGCAGTTGCCGGAAGGGGGCGCTGCTGCGACAGCGCGCCGCATCTGCCAGCGCCTTCCCGGGGCGATCCGGCGCGCGCCGCCGCGCGCCGTGCAGCAGGCAATCGAAGCCATCCTGCGTCTGCTGCAGGACGGCACCGACGAACTGGCGAACATTCCGCTCGACCTGTCGGAGCACAGCGCGTTCTGCCGCCGCGTGTACGAGCTGGCGCGCGCCATACCGGCCGGCGAGACGCTGACCTATGGCGAACTGGCGGCGCGCGCCGGTGAACCCGGCGCGGCGCGCGCGGTCGGACAGGCGATGGCGCGCAACCCCTTTCCGCTGATCGTGCCCTGCCATCGCGTGATGGCGGCGCATGGCGGCGCCGGCGGATTTTCCGCGCGCGGCGGCGTCGACACCAAGTTCCGGCTGCTGCGCATCGAAGGCGCGCTTCGCCAGCAATCGTTGCCCTGTGCGGCTAGACCGGCGCCGTCGGTCAGCGTTGTGCACCTGGCCCATCGCCGGGCGGAACCGCACGCGTACCGCCGGTTCCGCGTGCGCCATCGAACTGACCACCTTGATGCCCGCGTCCTGCAGGAAGGCGCCGATGAAGGCCTGCAGTCCCTCGCAACGCACGCGCGCCGAGGCCTGGTCCTCGGTATGCGCCACCAGCTTCGCCTGCCAGTGCTGCGCGCGCGGACTCACGGCGGCAAGTTCGCGCAGCGCGCGATCGAGCAGCGCCAGGTCGCTCGAGAGCGTGTTGTCGGTGAGGTTCGGATCGCGGCGGTGGCCCGGGGCCGCGAGCCGCAGGTGCAGCAGCGCGCCGTGCTCCTCGACCGCGTCGTACAGGCACACGACCAGCGAGCTGTGCAGCTGCGCGCACAGCACGACGTCCTCGGTGACGATGCGGTAGTCGTCGGAGGCCACCGCCAGTTCCGGCCCGGGTTCGTCCATCGGCGCAGTGTCGCAGGCAGCGCCGCGCGAGCGGGTGTTAGCCAGGTCACAGTACGGAGTCGCGCGGCAGCCTCTGCTACGCATGCCCGATGGGCCAGTCGGGGAACCGAACTGATCACGCATACCGGCGGCTGTCATTGCGGTCGCGTGCGCTTCGAGGTGCAGGCTCCGGCCGAGATCGAGGTGCATGGACTGCAACTGCTCGATCTGCGCGATGACCGGCTTCCTGCACCTGATCGTGCCCGCGGCGCAGTTCCGGCTGCTGCGCGGCGCCGACGCGCTCGCTGCTACCAGTTCAACACCGGCACCGCGCGGCACCTGTTCTGCCGGTCTGCGGCATCAAGTCGTTCTACGTGCCGCGCTCGCACCCGACGGCTTCAGCGTCAACGCGCGCTGCCTCGATCCCGGCACCGTGACCGGCATGCGCGTGATCGCCTGCAACGGCCGCGACTGGGAGCAGCAGTTTCCGGACGGCCCCGGCAAGGCCATAGCCATGTACGACCCCGACATGCGAGTGGAGACCGCGCGGCTGATCCTGCGTCAGCCGCGGCTCGGTCGACCTCGATCGCCTGGGCGGAATTCATGGCCGATCCGGAAACCGCCGGTCCCATCGGCGGCGTGCAGCCGCGGCCGATGGTCTGGCGGGGCCTGCTGACCATGGTCGGGCGCGTGGGCGATGACCGGGTTCGGGATGTTCTCGGTGCTCGAGAAAGAGCAGCGGCGAATGGGTCGGCCGGATCGGACCCTGGTGTCCCGAGGGCTGGCCGGGCACCGAAGTGGGCTGGGGCATACTGCCGGCGCTACTGGGGCCGCGGCTACGCCACCGAGGGTGCGATCGCCGCGATCGACTGGGCCTTCGCCGAACTCGGCTGGACCGAAGTCATCCACACGATCGCGCCCGACAACCTGAATTCACAGGCCGTCGCGCGCCGGCTCGGTTCGGCGCAGGCTGCGGATCGGCGCGGCTGCCGGCGCCCTTCGACGGCTTCGCGGTCGACGTCTGGGGCCAGACGCGCGCGCAGTGGCAGGAGCAGCGCGCGCGCCTGCCGCTGCGACCTGCCGCGGCGGAGATCGGCATGAAGAAATCGCGGCTCGAAGCCTTCAGCGACGGCGTGCATCGCCATCATCATCACGATCATGGTGCTCGAACTGCGCGTGCCGCACGAGCCGACGCTGGCGGCGCTGTGCCGCTGTGGCCGACCCTGCTCAGCTACCTGCTGAGCTACGTGTTCATCGGCATCTACTGGAACAACCACCACCACCTGTGGCAGGTGGTCGAGCAGGTGAACGGCCCGGTGCTGTGGGCCAACCTGCACCTGCTGTTCTGGCTGTCGCTGGTGCCGTTCGTCACCGCGTGGATGGGCGAGAACCATTTCGCCGCTGCGCCGGTGGCGGTGTACGGCGTGGTGCTGCTGGGCGCGGCCATCGCCTACTACCTCATGGCGCGCGTGCTGCTGGCCAGCCACGCGCGCGACTCGCTGCTGGCGCGGGCGCTGGGGAGCGATTTCAAGGGGCGCATCTCGCTGCTGATCTACGCGGTGGCAATCGCCGTCGGCGTTCGTGCTGCCGTGGCTGTCCGGGCCTGCTGTACGCCGCGGTGTCCGTGATCTGGCTGGTGCCCGACCGCCGCATCGAGCGAGTGCTCGCGCAACGCGGCGCCCCTAGCGCTCGATCGTGTAGACCAGGTCCGCGCTGCGCGAGGTGCCGGCCTCGGTCTTGATCGTCCAGTGATCGCCGATGGTGTAGCGCATCTTGATGGTGTTGATCGCCTCGGCGAGGCTGATGCCGTAGCTGACGTACAGGCGCGGCGAGAGGTAGCGGCCCAGCACCAGCGAAGTGTCGTTGTTGAGGCCGGATTCGACGCTGACGTCATCGAGGCCCGACCTTGCCGCCAAACTGCTGGAACAGCAGCGCGCTGCCCTGCAGCAGCATGTTGTTGCGCGCCGCGTTGCTGCGTTGCGCCGGGATCGGTGTTGTTCTGCACGCTTTCGAGCGAGCCGCCGGCGATCAGCAGCGAGACGATCTGCGACTGCGAAACCGCCGGATCTGAAAAGAAGGTCATGCGCGGCGCGCGCAGCGTGCCGCGCACGTTCACGCCGGCGGTGATGTCGGGGAATTTCTTGATCGCCCGCAGATCGATGGCCGGATCATTCAGCGGCCCGTTCCTGAACTGCAGCCGGCCGCGCTCGATGTCGAGCTTGCGGCCGTAGGCCGTGTACTTGCCTTCCTCGACCTGCAGCTCGCCGCTGCCGCGGTTGAAGCCCGTGTCGTCGGCCACGGTGCGCAGGCTCCCGCTCAGGCGCCCGGCCAGTCCCAGCGTGTCGATGGTCACGCGCTCACCGAGCTGCAGCGTCAGGTCGCTGAACACGTGAAATTGGGCTCTCGGTGGCGCCTGGTTGGCCGACACGATGACCTCGTCGCCGGAGGCGCGCACCGCGTTGGTGAGCTGGTCGGGGCGCTGCAGGCGCGCGTAGGGAAGGGACACTGTGCCGCTAACGTCGATGCGGTGACCAGCGAATTTCATGCGCACGTCCGGCGAAGCCTGCACGCGCGCCTCGGGGATGTTGACCACGCGCAGGTTTTCGCCGCTCAGGTGCAACTGGCCATAGGGCAGCGCGTCGCGCCAGGCGAGCTCGCCCTCGAATTGCGCGCGGCCGTCGGCGCCGGCCCGGGTGCTGCCGACGGCGCAGCACCGTGTCATTGAGCCGTGCCGCGAAGTTCAATTCGCGCAGTGCGAGATTGATCTGGTAGGCGTCGACCTCCGCGCCGCTGACCTTGAGTTCGCCGTTCAGGCGCGGCGCTGCCAATGTACCCGCCAGCGTCAGGTTGGCATCGAGCCGGCCACTGACGCGATCCACCTGCGCGACGTAGGAATCGATGAAGCCGAGCGAGTGGGTCTGCAGCTGCAGTTCGCCGCCCACCGGCCAGCGGCGCAGCACCCCGCCGTCGTTGCGGGCCCTGAGCCGGCCGGCGATGCTGCCGGCCTGCGCCCGCATCGAGGCCGACGCTGGCCTCGAGCCCGGCGCTGTCGAGCGTCGCCTGCACCTTGCCGTTGCCGAGATTGAACGACTCGACGCGGCCGCTGCTCAGATGATGGCGCAAGGATGCGTCGGCCAGCGTGCCAGTGACCGAGCCGGTCCACGGCGCCGCGCCAGCCGATTCCGCCTGGGCATCGAGCGAGACGCGGCCGTCGAAATCCGTATCGGTGCTCAGGCCCGCCGTCAGGGCGCGCAGCGGCACGTTGGTGGCGCGCAGGCTCACCTGGCTGTGCGCGTCGTGGCGCGCGAGCGCCGCGCACAACGTCGCCAGCGTGTCGTGCAGGCAGAAATCCGCGAGCTGCAGCTCCGCGCCGCTGAGCGCGACCACCAGGCGTGGCCGGCGCGGCCAGCACCAGGTGCATGGTGGCGCCGTCGCCGGCGCTGAACTCGTTCGAGCGCGGCGTGCCACACGCCATCCGCGAAGTGTGCCGCGCCGCTCGGACTGCACGGCGTAGGGCGGCGCGCGCAGTTCGAGGCGGTAGTGATGCGCGGCGGCAGTGCCGGTGGTGGTGAATCCGCAGGTGGCGAGATGCTTCGCTCGCCGGCGCTGAGCTGGTCGAGCTGCACGCTGGAATCGGCGCGCCCGCTGCCCTGCGGCTCGAAATTAACATCTGGCGCTGAACGAGCCGCAGCCGCATGCCTGCGTACTCGCACGCCCGAGCCGCTGACGCGCGCCAGCAGCAGCGGATTGCGTTCATCGCCGCGCAGGTGGCCAGTGGCGCGCAGGCGGCCGCGGGCATCGCTGTGCAGCAGCGCCAGGTCGGCCGGCGTCGACCGGAAGCGCAGGTCGGGATGCGCACCGATGCGGCCGTCGGCCTCGAGCCGCGTGGCGCCGAGCTGCAGCTGCACCTGCTGCAGCAACCAGTCATCGCCGGCAAGGGCCAGGCCGGCGTGACCGCTGGCGTGCTGGCCGCGCACATTGCCGCCCAGGTCGGTGAATTTCGCCTGCAGTGCGCGGTCCGCGCCAAAGCCCTGGCCGGTGGCCGCAACACTGAAATCGAGCCGCCCGCTGATGCCCGGGCGCAAGCGTGGCAATGCTCATGCTGCGCATGGTGCCGGCGGCCGACCAGCGCTCCAGCGGCGCCCACCTCAGGCTGGCGTGAGCGCGTGCGTGGCCGCCGAAAGCCTCGGCCCTGGCGTCCAGGATTTCCAGGCCGCCGTGCACGATCTGGCCGGCGGCGCGAAACTGCAGGGGCGGTGTCGCCCGTATCTGCAGCGCGCCGCGCGGCGCTGAGCGCGTACGGCTTCAGCCCGGTGAGCGTAAAGCTGCCCGCGCCACTGTGCAGCGCCGCGCCGGCGTCGAGCCCCGCCAGCGGCCAGCGCAGCTCGTGCCACTGGCCGCGCAGATCGAGCCGTGGCCCGCCCGTGACGATGCCGATCTGGCCGGCGGCGCTGAGCTGCGCGCCGGAATCGCGGTGCAGGAAGACCAGGCGCCCGACATCCAGCACGTGTGCGGCGTACTTGCCGGCGAAATCGACCGCCAGCGGACCCGCCTGGAGGCCCGGCGGTTCGAGCGTCCCCTGGGCCCGGAAGCCGCTGCGGTTGCCATCAAGGCGCAGTGTGCCGTGGATGATGCCGAGCGCACCGCCCAGCTGCCAGGCACGCAGATCGAGATTGCGCAGCTGCGATTCGCCCTGCCAGTGCCAGTCGCCGCTGAGCGCACGCGCGTCACCGCGAAAGTCGGCATTGAACGGCGCCAGCAGCACTCCGGTGATGGCCAGCCGGTCGAGGTCACCGCCGAATTGCCCATTGGCGAGCCAGGGCGGCTGGCCCGCTGCAGTCATGCTCAGGCGCGTTTCACCCTGCAGCCGGATCGGCGTGGCCGCGTCGCACCGTGCCGGAGCTGCGCACGTCGAATCCGGCATAGCGCATCGTGCTGTCGAAGACGCGGATTTCCCTGGTCCCGACCTGCGCCACCGCGTGCAGTTGCTCGGCCGTCTGGCTGAGGCCACTGGGCGAGACCAGCTCGGCATGCGCGACGCTGACATTCTCGGCCTGGATATTCAGCAAACCGACCAGGAAGTGCGGTTGCCACGGTGGTCCGTCGGATGGCGGGCGCGGCAGCACGTGGACCTGCAGGTCCGCGATCTCCAGTCGAGCCACGCGGATCGTCTGCCACAGCAGCGGGAGCAGCGCGACCCGGCCATCGAGATTGGTGGCCACGATGTGCACGCGCGGGTGATCGAGCACGAGCCTGTCGATGTGTACCCCGCCATGGAGTGTGCCGCGGGCGCCGCTGATCTGCAGCGTCACGTGCCCGAGGCGCCGGTTCGACAGTGTTACCAGCCGCTGCAGGCCGCCACTGGTCCAACCCACGTAGTAGCTGGCCCCGGCCACCAGCAGCACCAGCGCCAGCAGCGAGATCCACGAGGTATGGAACAGGCGCCCCATCAGAGCCGCGGCGAAATGTTCAGGTGCAGCCGCGGACCCGGGAGCGAATCGAATCCCGGCGCGTGCATTGCCTTGGCGACGTCGATTCCCACCGTCACCACCGGCAGGCGCCAGCGAAAGCCGACGCCCACCGACATCGCCAGGATGTCCTGGAAGCCGCTGAAGCGATCAAAGGCGTTACCGAAGTCGGTGAACACCGCGACGCCGAAATTGCGCGGCAAGTCGCGTTCCAATTCCACCGTACCCGTAAGCAGGTGCCGGCCGCCGACGCGCACGCTGAGGATCACCGGTAGGTGGGTCAGCGGGTCAATGACCGCCTTGGTGTCGACCGGCGACAACTCCTGGTAGGCGAAGCCGCGCACGCTCCGGTCGCCGCCCGCGTAGAAGCGGTAAATGCCCGGGCAGCTGGTCGAAATCGCTCACTGCGCTGGTGCCGACTTCGCCGCGCAGCAGCAGATGCCAGCGCTCGCTGAAGTTGAGCACGCGCTCGGAGCGCAGGTCGAGTCGCAGGAATCTGGCCTTCGAGCCCAGCACGCCGTGCGAACCGAGCAGTTCTGCGTACAGCGTGCGCGAAAACAGGTCTTCACCCAGATAGCCCTCGGGCACGGAAGCGTAGGTAATGCCAGGCACCACCAGGTCGTCTTCGCGCCGGTTATTGACGCTGTCGTTGGTGACCGCGTGCGTGAAGCTGAGCGTGAGGATCCGCTGCCAGCCGCCGAAGCTCTGGGTGATGATCGGCCGGAAGGTGAGCTCGCGCGTGTCGGGGCCGCCGCTGATGTGCTGGCTCTGGGTCAGGTACTGGAGCGAGAATTTCTCCAGCACCGGGTCGCCGAACGGCATGTCGTAGCGCGCATTCAGATCGCGCGTGCTCTGCGAGGCCTGGATCTGCACGCGAAAGCGGTGACCGCGATCATTGACGCGCGGGTTGAGCCAGCTGATCGTGCCATGGGTGCCGGTGTCGGCGTCATAGCCGGCGCCAAAGGCGTAGAGATTGCGGCCGGCGCGGGCGCTGATGTGGACCGGCACCAGGTGCGTCGCCGGGTCGCGCTCGCCCGGCGCGACCTCGACGCTGGCGAAGAACTGGCTGTCATCGAGCGCGAACTGGGTGCGCAGCAGCTTGCCGGCGTCGTAGGGATCACCTTGCCGATAACGCAGGTAGCGGCGCAGCTGGGGCTCGCGGATCGCGTTCTGCTCGATGGTCGTGGCGCCGAAGTAGTAGCGTTCACCGGTGTCGAGCTCGAGCAGCACGCTGGCGCGGTGCGCCTGCGGGTCCACCTGCAGTTCGTTGTGCAGCAGGCGCGCGTCAAGATAGCCAAAGGTGGCGGCCGCCGATTGCAGTTCGGTTTTCACCTTTTCGTAGGCTGCATGTTCGAGTCGCGCGCCCTTCACCAGCGTCGGCCCGGCCGCGACATGCTCGAACACCGCATCGGTGGCGCCGGCGCCGCGGATGACGATGCTGACCGTGTCGAGCAGCACCGGTTCGCCCGGCACGATGTCGATCTGCACGCGCCAGTCGCGTTGCTCGGCTGCCGGCGTGAGCGTCGAGTGGATCGTGGGCGCGTAGTAACCAAACGGCCGCAGCGCGTCGCGTACTTCGCCGTCCACGCGCCGGAACAGTCGCGCCACGGCGTCCGCCTCGATGCGGTCACGGTCCTTGTAGCGCTCAAGGCTCAGCAGCGCGAGCACGTTGCGCCGCAGGGTATTGTCCACCCCATTCACCTCGACGCTGATGGCCGCGATGGCCGGCTGCACCAGCGCCGCCAGGCACGCTGCCAGCAGCAGGCTGGCGCGGATTCGCGCGATCCTGAATGAGCATGGCGAGGTCATCAAATTAGGAGTGCACGAACGCCCCATGGTTCCCGGCTTCATCAGGCCGGGGCGAGCGCGGCGCCCGTCGCGTGCTGATACCAGGTGTCGATCAGGCGCCGCGCGATGGTGTAGCGGGGCGGCAGCAGGCGTGCGCCGCCGCGGCTGAGGTCCGCGGCGCTGAACCAGCGGGCGTCCTCGAGCTCGCCGTTCAGCAGCAGCGGCTCGCTGCGGCTCGCGGTGGCGTGGAAACCCAGCATCAGCGAGGAAGGAAAGGGCCAGGGCTGCGAGGCGACATAGTGCGCTGCGCTGCAGTGGACGCCAGCCTCTTCATGCACTTCGCGCACGACCGTATCCTCGAGACTCTCGCCCGGCTCGACGAAGCCGGCCAGGGTTGAATAGCGCCCGTCCGCCCAGCCGGCCTGCCGGCCCAGCAGCGCGTAGTCACCATCGCTCACCAGAACGATCACCGCCGGATCGAGTCGCGGGAAAAACTCGGCGCCGCATTCGCTGCTGGTGCACTTGAGGCAGTGGCCTGCCTGTCGCGGCACGGTGGGTGCGCCGCAGGCACCACAGTGGCGATGGCGCGCGCGCCACACCTGCAGCGCGCGGGCACAGGTCAGCACGGCCGCCTGGGGCTCGGGCAGCTCGGTCAGCAGCGGACGCAATTCCTCCAGTTGCGTTCCGGCGGGAAAGTCGCCCGATCCCGGCAGGGCATCGAGCAGCACACAGCGCGCGCCCTGGAACCAGCCGAGCAGCACCAGTTGCCCGGGATCGTAGTCCCGCACCAGCGGATGCCCGGCATCGAGAAATGCGATTGCGGTATCGGGCGAGCGGCGCACCAGGTGCTGTGTGCCGCAGGAGACCAGGAAGCGGGTACCGGGCTCGGCCAGTGCCCGCGCCTCCCAGTCCAGGCTCCTCGCGGGCCTCCGAACGGCGTTCCAGCCAGGCACCCGAGAAGGGATTGGGTTCGTGTTCCGCTGTCATCGGGCCGCTGCCTGCATGGCCCGATATTATCAGGTGACCCGGCGGGCGCCCCTAGAGCTGTCTTCGACCATGCACAGGGCGCAGCGCGGCGGCCGGAGTGAAAGCGTGTCGATCACCAGCAGCGCGCCGCAACCGTGGCAGCCTCCCAGGCGCAGTTCGTTGCCGCGGGCCAGCGCATTGACCAGCAGGACCGCGTGTTCGAAGCCGATCGCCGGCACGCTGACCATGGCGCAATAAACGTCATAGGCCTGACAGAGCGCGGTAGCGCCGGCAATTCCCGCTGCTGGAAGCACGGCTGGCCGACTGCGTCGTCCATCGAGGAGCCCGACCAGGCAGCACAGCCCGGCCAGCGCCCCGGCTTCGTGGCGGAGCCGCGACGGTGCGCAGAAAGTACCCGGCCTGCTGCGGCGACTTGCCGCGGTGACGCGCGACGCGGTGGCCACCGTCCTGCAGGTAGGAACGGTAGAGCTTGCGGATGCGATCATCGGTGAGGCCGGTCCACTGCCGGATCGTGTGGGTGCGCGCCTCATGCCGGATGAAGTGCATGGCGATATCGAGCCGCTGCCGGTCGCGGTTGTAGCGGTCGTCGGAGATGCGCATGGCGGCCTCGTTCACCGGTGTTCCGGCTTCTGGGTATAATTGGGCTAAATATCCCAAATTTGACGGATGGCTTCCAAGCCCCCGCTGCCGCCAATATGTTGCCGGAACATCGAGGAACACATGGCTGAATCACAATATCTCGCCACCGTTCCCGGCGGCGCCTGGGATACCGCGCGTGCTCGAGCCGCATGGCCGAGCTCAACGTCGAAGTGCTCGATGCCCTGGCCGGCGCGAGCGCGGGACTGCAGTGGCAATGGCACGCACTCGGTGATCCCGCCCGCCAGCGGCTCGCGCGCTGTCCGTTCCTGCTGGTCGAGGCCGGATTTGCACGACCCGAGCTGTGGGAACGCCTCCCGAGCGTGGGCGTGCACGAGTCGCTCCCGGCCGCCACACTGCTGGCGCAGCGCAGCCCGCTGGCTACGCCGGTGCTGCGGCGGGTGTTGCTGTTTGCCTGGCACCTGGCGCGCGCCGACCGGCTGGCGGCACGCGTGGCGCTGGGCATGAGCGCGCCTTGCGCGGGCCTGATCGCGTCGTGCCGATTTGGCGAGCTCGAGGCGCTGGCCGAGCGACGCCCGGCCTGGATCCGCCCGCGCTGGGACAACCGCCCCGAAATCTGGCAGGCCTGGCTCGGCGCCGCCGCAGAGGAATCGCCGCATGGCCTCGAGAACCTGCAGCTGTGGGGCCTGCAGATGCTGGCGGCAGATGTTGTGGCCCGCGGTCCCTGACCACGCGCAAGTTCCGCGGCTGGCGGTTTGGCCAGCGGCCGCGGCGGCGCGGCGGCTCGCGGTGGAAACTTCGCCGGTCAGGCCCTAGTATTGGCGCGATATTGCGCGCTGCGCGCGTCTTGAAAATCGAGGTTCAACCATGTGGCGTACAGGCGTCAGGGCAGGGATGGCGGTGGCGGTCGCGGCCGGTGTTACGGCCCTCGGGTTGGCGGGTAGCGTGCCGGCCCGCGAGCCCGACACGAAGCCGCCCGAGATCCCGACCTGCGACCACAAGATCGGCACGCTGGCGGTCACCGAACCCGAGAAGCAGTGGTGGCAGGACCTGAACCTCGAGTCCCCCGAAGCCCTGATCAAGGTGTTCGTCTCGCAGTCGAAATGCTTCACGCTGGTCGATCGGGGCAAGGGCCTGGCGGCCGCCCAGCAGGAACGGGCGCTGGCCGGTGAAGGCGAGATGCGCGGCGGCTCCAACATCGGCAAGGGCCAGATGAAGGCCGCCGACTATGTCCTGGTGCCGGACATCGTCAACCAGAACTCGAACTCCGGCGGCCGGCATCTCGGCGGCATACTCGGCGGCCTGGTGCCAGGGCTCGGCGGCGTGCTGCTGGGCGGCATCAGCCTCAAGAGCAAGACCGCCGATGTGGTGCTGACGCTAACCGACGTCCGCTCCACCGAGCAGGTTTCGCTGCAGCAGGGCCACGCCAAGAAGACCGACCTGGGCTGGGGCGCCGGCGGCGGCCTGGGTTTCTTCGGCGGTTTCGCCGCCGGCGGCGCCAGCAGCTACGCCAACACCGAGATCGGCCAGGTGGTGACCATGGCCTATCTCGACGCCTTTGCGAAGCTGGTCAACGACGTCAAGCAGATCCAGCCAGACGCCAAGGCCGACAACGTCTCGCAGTCGGTGACCATGGCCAAGCCCGGCAAGCTCTACGAAAAGCCGAACCTGAAGTCCACCGTGGTGCGCGATCTCGATCCGGGCATGACCATGTATCCCACGGGAGACAAGCAAGGCATCTGGTGGAAGGTGACCGACGAACTGGGCAACGAAGGCTGGGTGCCCTCCAGCCTGTTCCAGCTCGCCAAGTAGCTTGCAGGCGCTTTCAATACGTGGGCTGACCAAGACCTACCGCAACGGCGTCCAGGCGCTGCGCGGCGTTGATCTCGACGTCGAGCAGGGCGACTTCTTCGCGCTGCTCGGGCCCAACGGCGCCGGCAAGACCACGCTGATCGGCATCATCACCTCGCTGGTCAACAAGAGCGCGGGTACCGCCAGCGTGTTCGGCTACGACCTCGACACCCGAGCTCGAGCGCGCCAAGTCGTGCATCGGCGTAGTGCCGCAGGAACTGAACTTCAACCAGTTCGAATCGCCCCTGACCATCGTGATCAACCAGGCGGGCTTCTACGGCATTCCGCGTCCGGTGGCGCGGGTGCGCGCCGAGAAATACCTGAAGCAGCTGCAGCTCTGGGACAAGCGCAACGGCATGGCGCGCGGCCTGTCCGGCGGCATGAAGCGCCGGCTGATGATCGCACGCGCGCTGATGCACGAGCCGCGGCTGCTGGTGCTCGACGAGCCGACCGCCGGCGTCGACATCGAGATCCGGCGCTCGATGTGGGAGTTCCTCAACGACATCAACGCCCGCGGCACTACCATCATTCTCACCACCCATTATCTCGAGGAAGCGGAGAACCTGTGCCGCAACATCGCCATCATCGACAACGGCCGAATCGTTGAGCGCGACCGCATGAGCAACCTGCTGCGCGGACTTCACAGTGAGACCTTTGTGTTGAACCTGCGCGAGCCGGTGGCGGTTGCACCGCAGGTCGCAGGCTTCACGCTCACCTGGATCGACGATCACACGCTCGAGGCCGAGGTATCGAAAGACCAGAGCCTGAACGGCCTGTTCGCGCAGCTGGCGGCGCAGCACCTCGACGTGCTCTCGATGCGCAACAAAGTCAATCGTCTCGAGGAGGTGTTCATGCGGCTGGTCGAGCACCGGGGCGACCCATGGCTGAATCCGCTGCGGCCACGATGCCGGTTGCGCTGTCGCTCAACGCGGTACGCTGGACCGGCTTCACTACGATCGTCATCCGCGAATACAGCCGCATCGTGCGCATCTGGGGCCAGACGCTGGTGCCCTCGGCGGTCACGGCGATCCTCTACTTCGTGATCTTCGGCAGCCTGATCGGCCGGCGCGTCGGGCAGATGGGCGGCTTCGACTACATGCAGTACATCGCGCCCGGCCTGATCATGATGTCGGTGATCACCAATTCCTACGGCAACTCGGTGGCCTCGTTCTTTGGCGCCAAGTTCGGCAAGCACGTCGAGGAGCTGCTGGTCTCGCCGCTCCCCAACTGGATCATCGTCTCCGGTTATGCGGCCGGCGGCCTGCTGCGCGGGCTGATGGTAGGCGGTGTCGTGACGGCTGTGTCGCTGATCTTCGCGCACCTGCCGGTGCAGCACCTGGGCCTGATTGTCTCGGCGGTGCTGCTCACCTCGCTGATCTTCTCGCTGGGCGGCTTCATCAATGCGGTGTTCGCCAAGAATTTCGACCAGGTGAACTGGATTCCCGCCTTCGTGCTTACGCCGCTCACCTACTTCGGCGGCGTGTTCTATTCGGTCGCGATGCTGCCGCCCTGGGCGCGCGCGCTCTCGCACGTCAACCCGATCCTGCACATGGTCAATGCCTTCCGCTATGGCTTCCTGGGTGTCAGCGACGTCAGCGTCGCCGGCGCCTTCGGCATCATGGTGGCGCTGGCGGTGGCGCTGTTCGTCACGGCGCTGCAGTCTGATGAATCGCGGCGTCGGCATCCGCGACTAGGTCGCGCACGGCAGGTGCGCGGCGGTTCGTGCAACTGCCGGCTTGCTCACGGTCGCGCGCCCCCGCGACGGGGTTCCCTCGCGCGGGCTGGCGCCTTGGCCCAATTTGGGCAGAGCGAGGCAATGAATATCGCACTGGACGGCGCCGACGCCCGCGCTCGGCGCGCGACAGTTCCGCCGCCAGCAGTTGCACAAACCACCACGCACTTCTATGCGTGTAGGACTGGGCGCAAATTGCGCGTGCCTGCGTGAGGAAGCGAGTGCCAACTGGTTCACTTGGTTGAGCAGAATTTTGCGCTGTCACACAACTGTCATCGTCCGGTAACCCGCCAGTAGCATCGCCTGCCCAGGATGCAGGGCATGAATCGCGCCCAGCTGGTACTTGCCCGATTCGACGACGCCGAATACCGCCTGTGTCGCGGCCTCAATCGTGCGGCCGGCCAGCCGGGCTTGCGCGAGACGATGCGGGTCGCGAGCCGGCTGGGCGACGGAGTGCTCTGGTACCTGCTGCTGGCCGCGTTGCCGCTGTTGTTTGGCGCCGCGGCGATCAGGCCGGCGCTCATCATGATGGCGACGGGCCTCGCGGGGCTGCTGATCTACCGGCGGCTGAAGTCGGTGCTGGTGCGCGAACGGCCGTTCATCCGCTATCCGGGCATCACGCTGGAAATGGCGCCGCTGGATCGTTACAGCTTCCCTTCAGGCCACACGCTGCACGCGGTGTGCTTCACTTGCCAGGCGGTGGCGCATTTCCCGGTGCTGGGATGGGTGCTGGTGCCTGCGGCCGTGCTGATTGCACTCTCGCGCGTGGTGCTCGGGCTCCACTATCCGACCGACGTGCTGGCCGGCGCGGCGATCGGCGCATCGCTGGCCGTGTGCGGGCTGGCGCTCGGCTGAGGTGATGTCGATGCGGGTGTTGTTCATTTCCGATGTCTATTTCCCGCGCGTCAACGGCGTCTCGACCTCGATTGCAACCTTTCGCTCCGACCTCGCCGCCGCCGGCGTGGATACGACGCTGGTCGTCCCGCAGTACCCCGAGGCGCCGGCCGTGGCCGACGATGCACGGCTGCTGCGCGTACGCGCGGGCGCGGTGCCGCGCGATCCGGAGGACCGGCGCATGCTCTGGGGCGAGCTGCAGCGCACGCTGCAGGGGTTGCGCGGCGAGCCCTTCGATCTGGTGCACATCCACACGCCGTTCCTGGCGCACTACGCGGGCGTGCGCTTCGCGCGCGCCGCCGGCATTCCCGTGATCGAGACCTATCACACTTTCTTCGAGGAATACCTGCATCACTACGTGCCGCTGCTGCCGCGCGCGCTCGGCCGGCGGCTGGCGCGCGCGCTCACGCGTGCGCAGTGCGCGCAGGTCGACGCCGTCATTGCGCCCATCCCAGCCGATGCGCGACGATGCTCGAAGCCATCGGCGTGCAACGTCCGGTGCAGGTGATCCCCACCGGTCTGGCCGCCGACCGCTTCGAGCGTGGCGAGGGCGCGCGCTTCCGGCAGCAGCAGGGGCTCCCGGACGGGCGACCGCTGCTGCTGTATGTCGGCCGCGTGGCGCATGAAAAGAACATCGATTTTCTGCTCGCAAGTTTCCTCGAGGTGCGGCGCAGTACGTCCGGACGCGCTGCTGGTGATTACCGGCGAGGGTCCGGCGCGCGGCGCGCTCGCCCTGCAGGTCGAGCGCCTGGGGTTGGGGCGCGACGTCGCGTTCGTGGGTTATCTCGATCGCAAGCAGGCGCTGGCCGATTGCTACGCGGCGGCGGCGGTGTTCGTGTTTGCCTCGCGCACCGAGACCCAGGGCCTGGTGCTGCTCGAGGCCATGGCGCAGGCCTGTCCGGTCGTATCCACGGCGCACCTGGGCACCACATCGATACTGCAGTTTGGTTGTGGTGCGCGCGTGGCGCCGGACGAGCCCGTCGCCTTCGCTCAGGCAGTGCTCGATCTGCTCGATGATCCGGCGCGCGCGGCCCGTTGCGGAACGCAGGGCCAGCGCTACGCACGCGGCTGGGCCGCGGATCTCATGGCCGGGCGGCTGCGGGATTTCTACGCAGAGCAGTGCGCGCACGCTAAGATTGACCGGGAGCCAGCCGCGCAGGCTGCGCCCGGGGGATCGCATGAGCGCCAAACGTGCCTTGATAGTCGATGATTCGCGCTCCGCGCGCACCTTCCTGACCCGCATACTCGAGCGCTATGACCTGCAGGTCCATGGCGCCGGGTCAGCCGAAGAGGCGATCGAGTACCTGGGCGGCCAGCGGCCGGACGTGATCTTCATGGATCACCTGATGCCCGGCATGGACGGTTTTCAGGCCCTGACCGCCATCAAGAGCGATCCGCGTACCGCCGCCATCCCCGTCATGATGTACACCTCGCAGGAAGGCGAGCTGTACCTGAACCAGGCGCGCTCGCTCGGCGCGCTGGGCGTGCTGCCAAAGCAGACCCGACCCGCGGATGTCAGCCGCGCGCTCGAGCAGTTGCGGTTCCTCGATCGGCCGCCTGCGGATAACCCCAGCCCGGCAGCGGTGCCGGCCGTTGCAGCGCCCGCCGATAGCGAACCGGTCGCGGGTCTGACGCCTGAAATGCGCGCGCAGTTCGACGCAATGCTCCGCGACCATGGCATTGAAATGCGCCGCTTCGTCGCGCAGACGCTCGCGCAGCATGCCGGGCACATCATCGGCGAAGTGCGCGCCCTGATGGACGATCCGGTGGCTTCCGGGAGCGCGGCGTTACCGGCTGCGGGTCCGGCGGCGGCCTCGCGGCCGCGCAGTGGTCGCGCCGCGCTTTGGCTGAGCGCCGCGGCGGCGGCCATAGCCGTGCTGGCTGGCGTGTTCTGGTACCGCGCCAGCCAGGAAGAATCCAGGCTCGTCTCACGCCTGGCTGCCGTTACCGCATCAGTCCGGCGGGCCACGCTAGCGGCCGCATCGACCGCGCCGGTGCCTGTATCCGCGCTCGCGGCGGCGCCCGTTCACGAACCGGCGCTGCTGATCGAGACCGTGCCCTTTGGTGAGCCGCCGCTGGCGGGAGCGCGGGTCGAAGCGGTGCGCGCGCTGCTCGATCGGCTGGTCGCCGCCAGGTTTCGCGGTGTGGTGGAGATTCGCAGCTACCCCGGACGCTACTGCATGCAGGGCAGTACGCTTGAGCGGACGCTGCCGGCCGCCGACGTCGGCTACGCGAGTTGCCAGCAGCTAGGCAATCCGCTCGACTTCGGCGATCTGGCGGGGCGAGAATCGCCCGCTTTCGCGAGCATGCTGGCCGCGCACATCAGTCGCGGTCGGGGCGCCATCGATGTCCAGCTTGTCAGCGGCGCCGTCGATGAGGTCGCCACACCCTATCCGGCGATAACAGCGCCGCTGACCGCGGGTGAATGGAATCGCGCCGCCACGACCAACAACCGCGTCGAAGCGCACGCGCGCCCGCTGCCTTGACGCAAGCGCCGCCGCTCGAGCGCGCGCAGCAGCGCGCGGCGGACTATCTGCCGCCCGCGTGGTTGTGCGGCGCGCACCTGCAATCGATCCTGCCAAGCCTGCCCCCGCGCCGCTACTGGACCCTTTGGCAGGCGCGCGCCGTCATGGCCGCGGCACGTCCCTGGTTGATCGAGTGTGGGGACGGCGTGCGCCTGGCGGCGTGGCACAGCGCGAACCGCGCGCCACAGGGGCGCACGGCAGTGCTGCTGCACGGCTGGGAAGGAAGCGGCAATTCCTGCTACGTCCTGTCCCTGGCCGCGCTCCTCTACGCACAGGGCTATGACATCGTGCGCTTCAATCTGCGCGACCACGGTCGAACGCAGCCACTCAATCGTGACCTGTTCCATTCCTGCCGGCTGAGTGATGTCACCGGTGCGTTGCGCGCGATCGCGGTGCGCTGTGGCCCGCAGCCGCTGCTGCTCGCGGGTTTTTCGCTCGGCGGCAATTTTCTGCTGCGTGCCTGCGCCGAGCCGTCGCTCCCTGCGAGCGTCGCCGGCGTGGTCGCGGTCTCTCCGGTTCTCGATCCCGGCCACACGCTGCGCGCGCTCGAGGCAGGGTGGCCGGTGTATCACGCCTACTTCGTGCGCCGCTGGGCGCGCTCGCTCCGCTTCAAGCAGCGTTGCTGGCCCGGCGTCTACGACTTCCGTGAGCTGTTGCGTTCGCCGCAGCTGCGGACCATGACCGACGTGCTGGTGCGCGAGTGCACTGATTTTCCCGACTGCGCGAGCTATCTCGACGGCTACGCGATCACCGGTGCACGGCTGCAGACGCTGCGCGTGCCCGCGCGCATCCTGGCCGCGGACGATGATCCGATCATTCCCGCCGCTGATCTCGTGCGCCTGTCGCCGACGCCGCTGCTGCGCGTCACGCGCACGGCGCACGGCGGGCACTGCGGCTTTCTCAACGGCATTCTGGCCCCGGCGTACTCGGACCAGTTCACCGTCCGGCAATTCGCCGGGTTTCAGCCTCCGGCTGCGGCGACGCTGTCAAGAAAGCACTGGTAGCGGGCGCGCAGCGCCGGGTCCGCTTCCGGCATCCAGGTTTGCATGGCGTTCCCGGGCCACCGCGCGGCGTGCTCCGGCGCCGCCAGCCGGGCGACGCCGCGGGCGCTGGCTTCAGCGTCGCCCACCCGCACGGGCAGGCCAAGGAGCGACGCGAGGCGCCGGCACAG
Source organism: uncultured Gammaproteobacteria bacterium (assembly GCA_963811485.1). Classification (GTDB taxonomy): domain Bacteria; phylum Pseudomonadota; class Gammaproteobacteria; order Steroidobacterales; family Steroidobacteraceae; genus FEN-1191. The sequence goes on along the minus strand of CAWERO010000002.1, from coordinate 183,655 downwards.
CCATGGCGAGCGGCTCATGCCGCCGGCCAGCACCACGCACCGCGGCGGGCCGGCCTGCTGTGCGAGCAGCTCCGCGTTTGCCGTGATCATGAACGCAACGCTTTCCACCACCGCGGCGAAGCGCGCCAGCGCACCGCTGGCGTCGTGCCCGGCGTCGATAAAACGCGAGTCCACGGCCGGGCGCCACCACGGCGAACCCATGCCGCCGATGCCATTGAGGAACACGGGCAGCGCAGCGCTGCCGGGCAGCGCTTCCAGTGCGCTCCACAGCGCCTGTTCGTCGCACGGCAGCTGTGCGCAGAACCAGCTCACGGCGGCGCCGGCGCCGTTGACCGTGCCTTCGAGCGAATAGATCGCGCCGCCGCTGTCGCGGCTCAACACGCTCCCCAGCAGTGGCGCCGGTGCGGTGGGGCGCGCCGCGAGCGGCCGCTGGATGAAAGCCCCGGTGCCCAGGTTCACATAGACGGTCGAGGTGTCAGGCGCGCCCTCGGCATAAGGCACGGCGGACTGATCACCCGTAACCGCGCGCAGTTGCGCCTCGCAGCCGGGCAGGAGCAGCGTGCCCCATGCGCCGCGCGTGGGCGCATGTCCCGGCAGCCAGGCGCGTTCGATCGCAAACAGGCCAAGCAGCTCGTCGGACCAATCGAGGCGCCGCGAGTCAAACAGCAACATGCGCGAGGCATTCGCGGCATCGGCCAAGGCCGCGCCGGTAGTGGCTGCAGACTGTGCGCTGAGCCGCCAGGCCAGGAAGCTCGCCAGTGGCGCGGCCAGCAATTCGCCCGTCGCGGCGGCACGGGTCACGGCGGGCAGGTGCTCCAGGCACCAGCGGATCTTGCTCGCACCATAGTGGGCCGACAGGGGCAGGCCCGTGAGCTCGCGTATGCGCGCCGCCTGTGGCGCCAGAGTACTGAGCCAGGCTGCGTTGCGGTGATCCTGCCAGGAGATCGCCGGCGCCAGCACGCGGCCATCGGCGCGTGCACAGCAGACGATGGTCGAGCGCTGCACGGCGAGTCCGGCTGCGGCTACTACCAGCTCCGGATGACTGGCACGCGCGGCAGTCACGGCCTGTGCCGCCGCGGCGCGCAGCGAGCGCAGGAGTTCATCCGCGTCGTGCTCCACCTGCGCGGCGCCCGGGTGCTGCGTCGCCACCGGCACCACCGAGCTGGCCAGCAGCGTGCCGGAATCATCGAACAGACAGGCGCGGCTGGCGTGACTCCCCTGGTCGAGGGCGAGTACGCCCGCGCTCATGAGGGCTGCAGCTCCAGCTCGTCGGTGCGGGCCACGGCGCGCCGCGCCGGGAGCGAAGCCGCAATCTGTGCCAGCGCCCGCGCCGCTACCGCGCGCCAGGTCGTGAGCTTGCCGCCGTAGATCGACAGTACGCGCGGCCGCGTGCCGCGGTCAGGCACCAGTAGCGTCTCGCGCGAGCGATGGAAGGCGTGTCCGCCGCCGGCGGGCAACACGCGCAGCCCCGCGAACGCGGCACGCAGCTGCGAGGCGGCCGGGTCGCGATATTTCGGAAAATAGTGGCGCAGCACGCCCAGCAGATAGTGAATCTCGTGCGGCGCCGGCGCGACCGCGGCTGGATCGCCGTGGAAGCGCACTTCGGTGGTGCCCACCAGCAGCTGCTGGCGCCAGGGCATGACGAAGATAGCGCGACCGTCGCGTGGGCTCTCCACATAGTAGACGCCGTGCTGTGGTGGACCGTCGAGCACCAGGTGCGTGCCCTGGACCAGTTCGAGTGCGGGCACGCTGATCGCCGGGGTGATGCAGCGCGCCAGCGGACCTGCCCAGGGACCCGCGGCATTGACCAGCACTCGCGCGGCGCATTGCTGCTCGCTCCCATCCTGCAGGAAGCGCACCTGGACTTCATCGCCGTCGAGGCTTGCGCCGGTGCAGCGCGCCGGCAGCGCCAGCTCTGCGCCCAGCGACTGCGCCGAGCGCATGACCGCCGCCGTGAGCAGCGCGTCGTCGGTCTGGGCGTCGTGGTACCAGAAGACCTGGCGCAGTCCCTGCGTGTCGAGTCCGTCGAGTTGCTGCCCACTGCTGCGCGGCACGGTGCCGAAGTGCGCCGCCGAATCGAGACCGGCCAGCAGTGCGTACAGCGACAGGCCGATGCGCAACTGCCAGGAATGGCGCCGGCTATGGTCATAAATGGGGATGTAGAATTTCTGCAGGCGCACCAGCTCCGGAGCGAGCCGCAGCAGAGCGCGCGCTCGTGCAGGCTCTCGCGCACCAGCCGCAGCTGGCCCGATTCGAGGTAACGCAGACCCCCGTGTATCAGCTTGCTCGAGCGGCTCGATGAACCGGCCGCAAGTGCGCTCCTGCTCGAGCACCAGCACCGAGTGGCCGGCCGCGGCGACGGCCTGGGCGACGCCGACGCCGTGTATGCCGCCGCCGGCGACGACCACGTCATAGCGGCGGCTCATTGCGGGGCGCGCAGCCCGCGCAGCGCGGCGGACATGTCCCGGACCGCCATGGTTTCGACGTAGTCGGCGCCGCGCTCCGCGAGGCGCAGCGCCAGCGGCAGGTTCGCGACCTCGTAGATGACCCAGCGCCAGGGACCCTGCCACAGCCGGCCGGCCGGCGGCAGCTTTTCGTGATCGCAGAACAGGAACTGCGGCTGCAGCGCCTCGTATTTCAGGCGGCTGTGCTCGTCGGTGCCCTCGAGCACCCAGCCGATGGGCGCAGTCGCCGAGGCGCCGCGCGCGATGGATCGCCGCCAGGTCGAAGGAGATCACCACGCATTGCGCGCGCCAGGGCCTGATCACCTCGATGCACCTGCGATACCACGTGGTCGTGGCCGAACTGCGCCAGGCTGGCGCGCTTGATTTCGATGAACACCGTGATCTCCGGCCGCCCGCCAGCAGCTGCAGCACGTCACGCAGCAGTGGCAGCCGCGTGCCGTTGAAGCGTGCGCCGAACCGCTGCGTCTCGGCCGCCTCGATGTTGATCAGCTCGCTGGCGTCATGGTCGAATACGCTCCCCGGGAGCCCGGTGGTGCGCGCCAGCAGGTGATCGTGGATGACGATCGGCACGCCGTCGCGGCTGAGCTGCACATCGAACTCCATGAAGCGCACGCCCAGCTCCAGCGCCGAGTCGAAGGCCGGCAGCGTGTTCTCCGGGAATTCCGCCGCGTTGCCGCGATGTGCCACCAGATGTATGAGTCGCGCTGCGTTCAATTTGCCTATCCATTTGCTGTCGCCGGGCGCAGACGCCGCGGCCACTGCCGAGTCCCGTGCGCCTGTGCCACGATGGCGGGGTGGGCTTGTGGATCCCGGAACCAGCCGCTAATTATAGCGGGCCGAGCGCCGTGAATGCGTGCAGCCACCCTAGGGTTCCGGCACCGCCGCGCGCTTTTCGACGAATTCCACGATCGGCTCGGAGCCGGTGCAGGTGACCTCGCCATCGATCAGCGCACCGAGGGCGATGGCGATGCGCCTGGCGGTGACGCGGCCGCGCAGCCGCGCACTGGCGCCGATCTCGAGCTTGTCCTCGACCGTCAGGTCGCCGATCACGGTGCCGGCGATCACGGCGCGCTCGGCGTGCACGTCGCCTTCCCAGCGGGCGCCGCTCGAGATCGCAAACTCGCCGCTGACGCGGCCATTTCCCTGCACCGAGCCGTTGACGAGCAGTGCGCCCCGGGTTTCGATGTTGCCCAGCAGGCGCGTGTGCTGAGCGATCAGCGTGGGCGTCGAACCCAGGCGGTCGAGCAGCCGGCGGCGTGGCAGATCGGTCATGCTGGTACAATATCCGACTTCGCCGTGGAGAAAAGAATGCGCAAGTCTCAGATTGGTCTGATCGCCGTGCTGACGGCGTTCACGATTGTGTCTCGGCTGGCTGCAGCCGTGTCGGCGAGGACTGGAAGGCCGCGCAGGCCGCCGATACCACCGAGGCCTACCAGGATTTCCTGCGCCAGCACCCGGACAGCGAATTCGGCGTGCCCGCCCAGGAGCGGGTCAAGCAGCTCGCGGAAGACCGCGACTGGCAGGCCGGCATCAAAGGCCGACACGCTCGATGCCTACCAGCAGTTCGTCGCCACGCACGCCGACGGCAAGTGGGCACAGGAAGCGCGCGTGCGCATTGAGAATTTCCAGCTCACCGCCAGTGGCCAGGCGCCGCCGGCGGCCAGCGGTGCAGCCGGTGCAGCCGGGCAGCGGCGGCGAGCACTCCGGCCGTGGCCGCGCCGCCGCGGAAGGCGCACGGCGGGCCTGAGCCGGCGGTGACCGTCAAGTCACCCGCCAAGTCGCCCGCCCGACCCGCGTCGGGCACGCCCTCGCTCAAGCCAGCGGGCAAGCACCTGGCGCAGCTTGGAGCCTTCAGCTCGAAGGCCGAGCGCCGAGGCTGCCTGGCACAAGCTCAGCGGCCACTACGCAGCGCAGCTGAAATCCCTGCAGCCGCACTATGTGGCGGCGAAGTCGCACGGCAAGTCCGTGGTGCGCCTGCAGGTGGTGCTGCCCACATCGCAGCGGGCGCACGAGTTGTGCGCGACGCTGAAGCAGCAGTCCCAGGCCTGCATGCCGATCGGATGATGCGGCCAGCGTGGGCCTGAGCGGTGGAACGGCAGCCACGGGCGCGGCGCGCTGCGCCGCCTGGCGCTGGCTGGTCCGTGCGCTGCTCGCCGGACTGCTGCTCGCGCCCCGTGTCTACGCGGTGCCAGCGGCCATGAATTTTGCCGCTACCGGCGCGGCGATCCAGACGCGCACGCTCGCCAACGGCATGCGGGTTTATGTCTGGCCCGACCACAACATTCCGAGCGTCGCGCTGTTCAACTGGGTGCAGGTCGGCAGCCGCAACGAAGGGACCGGCACCACCGGCCTGGCGCACTTCTTCGAACACATGATGTTCAACGGGACCGCGCGCCGCGCGCAAGGCGAGTTCGACCGGCTGCTGGAGGCGAGCGGCGGCAGAAACAACGCCTACACCTCGCAGGATGTCACGGTCTACCAGGACTGGTTCCCGCGCTCGACGCTCGAGCTGGTGTTCGATCTGGAGAGCGACCGGCTGGCGAACCTGGCATTCGTCCCGAAGGTGGTCGAGAAGGAACGCGAAGTGGTCTATTCGGAACGCCGCCTGCGCGTCGAAGACAGCAATCCGGCCTTGCTCAATGAGCAAGTGCAGGCCACGGCCTTCATTGCGCACCCCTACCGGATTCCGACCATCGGCTGGCCTTCGGACATCAAGGCCTGGACGCTGGGCGACCTGCAGAATTTCTATCACAGCTGGTACGCGCCGAATAACTGCACGCTGGTGCTGGTGGGCGATGTCGAGCCCGAGCAGGTGTTCGCGCTGGTCGAAAAATACTTCGGCTCGATTCCGCGCGGACCGGCCACGCTGCCGGTGCGCACGGTCGAGCCCGAGCAGACCGGTGAGCGCCGCCTGGTTCTTGAGCGCAGCGGGCAGAATCCGCTGGTGCAGATGGCCTGGCACGCAATCGCCGCCGATGATCCGCGCGCGCCGGCTCTGAACCTGCTGCAGACCGTACTGACCGGGGGCGACGCCGCGCGGCTCCACCGGCTGCTGGTGGAGGAGCGCAAGCTCGCGGTCGAGGTGGACAGCGGCTGGTCGGAGGGGTTCGATCCCAACATCTACTCGGTCTACGCCACGCTGGCGCAAGGCGCTTCCACCACCGAGCTCGAGCAGGCGCTGAGCGCCGAAATTGCGCGGCTCGTGGAGCAGGGCGTGACCGACGCGGAGCTGACACGCGCCAAACGCCAGGTGGCGGCGTCGTTCTGGCGCGGCGTGTCGACGCTCGATGGCAAGGCCCGCCTGCTGGGCGAGTACGCGGTACTGCATGGCGACTACCGCAAGCTGTTTGCGGCACCTGAGGCCTATGAGCGCGTGACTGCGGCCGAGGTGCAGGCCATAGCGCGCGACGTGTTCAAGCCGGAGCATCGCACCGTCGGCGTGCTGCTGCCGCGTGCGGCGGACGGGCATTGACCGGTGAGGATTAGCCTGATGGTTGCAGTGACAATGCTGGCCGCGGCGGCGGCACTGGCGGCCGAAGATCACATCAATGTGATCGTGCCAGCGCATGAGCGCGTTACCTTGCCCAACGGGCTGCGGCTGATCCTCGTGCCGCGGCATGACATACCCCTGGTGGCCTGCAACTTGCTGCTGCGCGGCGGCGCGCAGCTCGACCCGCCGGGTCGTGATGGCACTGCGGCGCTCGCCGCCGACCTGCTCACCCACGGCGCGGGCGCGCGCGATGCCTACGCGTTTGCCGACGCAGTCGAAGGATCCGGCGGCAACCTCGACGCTGCGGCGCGCGGCGAGTACCTGCAGGTGCAGGGGCAGTTTCTGGCGCGCGACAGCCGTCTGATGCTCGGTCTGCTGGCCGATGCGGTGCTGCGTCCGCGCTTCGAGCAGGGCGAATTCGACCAGCTGCGCATGAGGCGCATCGAGGAACTCAAGGCCACCAAGGATTCGTCGCCGCAATCGCTGCTCGGCACCTATGGCCGCGCGCTGCTGTTTGCCGGCCACCCCTATGGCCGTCCGGTGAGCGGCAGTGAGGCAAAGCCTGGCCCTGATTACCCGCGATGAGGTAACGCGCTTCTACGCCGCCCAGACCGGCGCCGATCGCGCCACGCTGGTCATTGCCGGGGATTTCGACCCGGCGCAGATCCGCAAGCGACGTCGCCCGGTTTTTTGGCGCCTGGCCGCGCGCCCGCGATCCGCTGCCGCCGCTCGCCGCGACCGTACGCGTGAGCGGCCGGCGGGTGCTGCTGGTCGATGCGCCGGGTTCGGCGCAGAGCTATTTCTGGCTCGCGAACGTCGGTGTGCCGCGCCGCTTTCCCGCGCGCGCCGCGCTCAATATCGCCAACCTGGCTTTCGGCGGCAGCTTCGGCTCGATGCTGAACCAGGAACTGCGCCTCAATGCCGGCCTCACCTACGATGCCAGCTCGCGATTTACCCGCGGCGCGGTCGCCGGCGATTTCGCGATCACTTCTTTCACGCAGACCGACAATACCGGCCGTGCCATCGACCTGGCGCTGGTGACGCTGGCGAAACTAAAGCAAGACGCCCTCGGCGCTGCCGCTATCGACTCGGCACGCAACTATCTGCTGGGTCAGTATCCGCTGGCCTTCGAGACTCCCTTCGACTGGGCGGTGGCCCTGGGTGACCTCGATCTGTATGACCTGCCGGAGAGCTACATCGGCCAGTTCGGCTCGGACCTGGTCGCCACCGACGCGGCCGCAGTCCATGCCGTCATCGAGACGGCGTTCCCGTCCACCGACAACCTCGACATCGTTTTGATCGGCGATGCAGCGCGCATTCGCGAGGCGGCAGCAAAGCTCGGCCCGGTCACGACGATACCGCTGGCTGCGCCCGATTTTTCGCCCGCCAGTACCGCGCGCTGAGCGGCGCCCGCCATCAGTCCGGGTCGCGCGGCCAAATGCCTAACCTCATGGCCACGGATACATTGATCGCTGATGCTTCGTCAGTAATATCGGGCGCATAGGTTGTCGGGTGCTTTCAGGTTCCAGGTGTGCGGGCGGACAGGCCAGCGACTGGCACCTGTCTCCCGGGTCTCTGGCCCGGGCTTACCCTCTGCAAGTTTCGGAAAATCCTTACATTGACGCTTCGGCGCGGCAGGCACCGGGGCAAGTGGGCTGCGCGCGATGTTCCGCAGCTGCGGGTGCGGCGGGGTAAGAGGGAAACCATGGCCGATCACAATAGGAGAGTTGCGGCGCCGGCGAAGCAGGGGCTCTACGATCCGCAGTTCGAGCACGAGGCCTGCGGCGTCGGCTTCGTGGTCGACATCAAGGGCCGCAAGTCGCACCGCATTGTGCAGCAGGCCATCGAGATCCTGCGCAACCTCGATCATCGCGGCGCCTGCGGGTGCGAGGCCAACACGCGGCGATGGCGCAGGCGTGCTGATGCAGATGCCGCACCGATTCCTCGCTCGAAGCGGCGAGGAAGGCGCGCATCGCACTGCCGGAGGCGGGCCAGTACGCCTGCGGCCTGGTGTTCCTGCCGCGCAATCCGACCAAGCGCCGCCGGCTCGAGGAGCAGCTCGGCCACATCGTCCAGTCGGTGGGCCTGACGCTGCTCGGCTGGCGCACGGTGCCCACCGACAACTCGACGCTCGGCGAGACCGCGCGCCTGAGCGAACCGTTCATGCGCCAGGTGTTCATCGGCCGCGGCGCCGGAGCTGGCCGACGACATGGCCTTCGAACGGCTCCTGTACCTGGTGCGCAAGCGCGCCTACAACGAGATCCGCACCTCGACCATCGACGGCGCCGAGTACTGGTACGTGGCGAGCCTGTCGTTCAAGACGCTGGTCTACAAGGGCATGCTGATGACCGAGCAGCTGGCCCGCTATTTTCCAGACCTGCAGAACCCGCTGATGGAATCGGCGCTCGCGCTGGTGCATTCGCGCTTCAGCACCAACACCTTTCCGAGCTGGGATCGCGCCCATCCGTACCGCTACATCGCGCACAACGGCGAGATCAACACGGTGCGCGGCAACATCAACTGGATCAAGGCGCGCGAGTCGCTGTTCGAGTCGGAGCTGTTCGGCGAGCACATGCGCGAGCTGATGCCGGTGGTCAATCCGAACGGGAGCGACTCGGCGATGTTCGACAACACGCTCGAACTGCTGGTGCTCGCGGGCCGTTCGCTCCCGCACGCGATGATGATGATGATTCCGGAGCCCTGGTCGGCGCACGAGACCATGGACGACGGCACTGCGCGCTTTCTACCAGTACCACTCCTGCCTGATGGAGCCCTGGGACGGTCCGGCGGCGATCGCCTTCACCGACGGCCGGCAGATTGGCGCGATGCTCGATCGCAACGGCCTGCGTCCGTCGCGCTACTACATCACCAAGCGATGACCTGGTGATCATGGCCTCCGAAGTCGGCGTGCTGGACATCCCGCCGCAGGATATCGTGCGCAAGGGGCGGCTTGCAGCCCGGCCGCATGTTCCTGGTCGACACGGTGCAGGGCCGCATCATCGAGGATGAGGAAATCAAGCGCACGGTGGCGGCCGAGCGGCCCGTACCGGCAGTGGCTCGATGAACACCTGGTGACGCTCGATTCGCTCCCGCCGGCGACCGCGCTCCCGCAGGTCGATCACGACACGCTGCTGCAGCGGCAGATCGCGTTTGGCTACACCTTCGAGGACCAGCGGCTGCTGATCGAGCCGATGGGGCGGAGCGGCGTCGAGGCGGTCGGCTCGATGGGCAACGACACGCCGCTGGCGGCGCTGTCCTCGCGGCCGCGGCTGCTGTACGACTACTTCAAGCAGCTGTTCGCGCAGGTCACCAACCCGCCGATCGACTGCATCCGCGAGGAGCTGATCACCTCGAGCGAGATGCTGATCGGCGCGGAGGGCAATCTGCTGCAGCCGCGGCCGTCGGATTGCCGCCAGCTCGAGCTCGACGGGCCGCTGCTGACCAACGAGGAATTCGCGCGGCTGCGGCGCATGGACCTGCCGGGCCTCAAGGTCGGCGTGCTGCCGATCCTGTTCCGCGTCACCCGCGGCGAAGTGGGCCTGGTCAAGTCGATGGAAGAGCTGCGCATCATGGCGCGGCGCATGATCGAGGAAGAGGAGGTCAGCGTGCTGATCCTCACCGACCGCGGCATCAACCGCGAGTTCGCCGCGGTGCCGGCGCTGATGGCGGTGGCCGGTCTCCATCACTACCTGATCCGCGAACAGCTGCGCACGCGCGTGAGCCTGGTGCTCGAGACCGGCGAGGCGCGCGAAGTGCATCACTTCGCGCTGCTGGTGGGCTACGGCTGCAGCGCGATCAACCCGTACCTGGCCTTCGAAACCATGGACGGCATGATCGGCGACGGTCTGCTGACCAACGTCGATCACAAGCTGGCCTGCAAGAATTTCGTCAAGGCCGCCACCAAGGGCATCGTCAAGGTAGCCTCGAAGATGGGCATCTCGGCGATCCAGAGCTATCACGGTGCGCAGGTATTCGAGGCCGTTGGGCTGCGCCAGGATGTGATCGACGACTACTTCACCGGCACGGCCTCGCGCGTCGGCGGCATCGGCATCGACGTGGTCGCAAAGGAAGTGCTGATGCGTCATCGCGCGGCCTTCGTCGAGCGCAGGCAATGCCGGCGAGCCGCTCGGCGCCGGCGGCCAGTACCAGTGGCGCGCCGGCGGCGAGTATCACCTGTTCAATCCCGAGTCGATCCACCGGTTGCAGAAATCGGTGCGCACCGGCAGCTATGCCACCTACAAGTCGTATGCCGCGCTGATCAACGACCAGTCGAAGCAGCTGTGCACGCTGCGCGGACTGCTCGATTTCAAGACCGGCGAATCCGTGCCGATCGACGAAGTGGAATCGGTCGAGAGCCTGGTGCGCCGCTTCAAGACCGGCGCCATGTCCTACGGCTCGATCAGCCAGGAGGCGCACGAGACGCTGGCGATCGCGATGAACCGCATCGGTGGCAAGAGCAACACCGGCGAGGGCGGCGAGGATCCGGCGCGCTACACGCCGCTTGCCAATGGTGATTCGAAGAACTCGGCCATCAAGCAGGTCGCCTCCGGGCGCTTCGGCGTCACCAGCGAATACCTGATGAGCGCGCGCGAGCTGCAGATCAAGATGGCGCAGGGCGCGAAGCCCGGCGAGGGCGGACAACTCCCTGGCAGCAAGGTGTATCCCTGGATTGCGAAGACGCGGCACACCACCGCGGGCGTGGGCCTGATCTCGCCGCCGCCGCACCACGACATCTATTCCATCGAGGACCTGGCGCAGCTGATTCACGATCTCAAGAACGCGAACCGCGAGGCGCGCATCAGCGTCAAGCTGGTGGCCGAGGTCGGCGTCGGCACGGTGGCCGCGGGCGTATCCAAGGCGCACGCCGACGTGGTGCTGATCAGCGGCTACGACGGCGGCACCGGTGCCGCGCCGCAGACTTCGATCGCGCATGCCGGACTCCCCTGGGAGCTGGGCCTCGCCGAAGCGCACCAGACGCTGGTGCTCAACAACCTGCGCGACCGCATCGTGGTCGAGACCGACGGCCAGCTCAAGACCGGGCGCGACGTGGTGATCGCGGCGCTCCTGGGCGCCGAGGAATTCGGCTTCGCGACCGCGCCGCTGGTCTCGCGTCGGCTGCATCCTGATGCGCGTATGCCATCTCAACACCTGTCCGGTGGGCGTGGCGACGCAGGATCCGAAGCTGCGCGAGCAGTTCGCAGGCAAGCCCGAGCACGTGGTCAATTTCATGCGCTTCATCGCTCAGGATATGCGCGAGATCATGGCGCAGCTCGGCTTCCGCACGCTCGAGGAGATGGTCGGGCGCGTCGACCGGCTCGAGCCGCGCAAGGCGATCGATCACTGGAAGGCGCGCGGCTTCGACTTCAGCAACATTCTCTATCAGCCGGACGTCGGCGAGGAGATCGGCCGTCATCATCGCGTCGCGCAGGATCACGGCCTGGAGCAGTCGCTCGACCTGACGACGATCCTGGAGCTGTGCCGTCCGGCGATCGAACACGGAACCGCCGTGGCGGCCGAACTGCCGATCCGCAACGTGAACCGCGTGGTCGGCACGATTACCGGCAGCGAGATCACGCGCCGGCACGGCGCCAAGGGGCTGCCGGCCGACACGATCCGGCTCGGGTTCAAGGGATCGGCCGGCCAGAGCTTCGGCGCCTTCCTGCCCCCAGGCATGACGCTGCAGCTCGAGGGCGATGCCAACGACTACGTCGGCAAGGGCCTGTCGGGCGGCAAGCTGATCATTTTCCCGCCCAGGGGGGCGGGCTTCGTGGCCAGCGACAACATCATCATCGGCAATGTCGCGCTGTATGGCGCGACCAGCGGCGAGGCGTATGTCTGCGGCATGGCAGGCGAGCGTTTCGCGGTGCGCAACAGCGGCGTCGACGCGGTGGTGGAATCGGTGGGCGACCACGGCTGCGAGTACATGACGGGCGGACGCGTGGTGGTGCTCGGCCGCGCCGGGCGCAATTTCGCAGCCGGCATGTCCGGTGGCGTTGCCTACGTGCTCGACGAGCGGGGCGATTTCCCGTCGCGCGTCAACACGCAGATGGTCGAAGTCGAGCGGCTCGAGGAGCGCGCGGAAGATCGCCGCGGTGCGCGCGCTGGTGCACAAGCACGCCGAACTGACTGGCAGCTTGCGCGCGGCGGAGCTGCTGCAGCATTGGGACCGCGTGGTGTCGCACTTCGTCAAGGTGATGCCCAGGGACTACAAGCGCGTGCTCGCCTGCATCGGCCGCGCGCATGACCAGGGACTATCGGGCGATGAGGCGATCATGGCGGCGTTCGAAGAGAATGCGCGCGATCTGGCTCGCGTCGGCGGCAACTGAGCGCGGCGCAGGCGTCGCAGCCAACGGCACACAGTAGATGGGTAAACCTACAGGATTCATCGAGTACCTGCGCGAGCTGCCGGTCGATCGTGCTGCGGGCGAGCGGGTGCGCGACTGGGGCGAGTTCCATCATCACATGGAAGAGCGGCACCTGCGCCAGCAGGGTGCGCGCTGCATGGACTGTGGAGTGCCCTTTTGCCAGACCGGCAAGCTCATCAGTGGCATGGCTTCCGGGTGCCCGGTCAACAACCTGATCCCCGAGTGGAACGACCTGGTGTATCGCGGCTTGTGGCACGAGGCCCTTGACCGGTTGCACCTGACCAACAATTTCCCCGAATTTACTGGCCGCGTGTGCCCCGCACCCTGCGAGGGCTCCTGCGTGCTCGGCATGAACGCGGCACCGGTCGCGATCAAGACGCTCGAGAACGCCATCATCGACAGGGGGTTCGAGTCCGGTTGGGTGGTTCCCCACGTTCCGCAGGTGCGCAGTGGCAGAAAGGTTGCCGTAGTGGGCTCGGGTCCCGCGGGCCTCGCGGCCGCGGCGCAGCTCAATCGCGCCGGCCACCTGGTGACGGTGCTCGAACGCGCCGAGCGTCCCGGGGGCCTGTTGATGTACGGCATCCCCAATATGAAGCTCGACAAGCGCGCGGTCGTGCTCCGCCGCATCGAACTGCTCGAGCGCGAAGGCATAAAGTTCATCTGCAACGCCAATGTTGGCGAGAACGTCGAGGGCCCGCTGCTGCTGCGGGACTTCGACGCCGTGGTGCTGTGCACCGGCGCTACGCAGCCGCGCGACCTGCAGGTCGAGGGACGCGCACTGCCGGGCGTGCATCTGGCGATGGATTACCTGACTGCGAGCACGCAGGCACTGCTGGACGGCGGAGCGGAACACACGACGATAAATGCTCGTGGCAGAGATGTCATTGTAGTTGGTGGCGGCGATACCGGCACTGACTGTGTCGGCACCGCGCTGCGCCAGGGTTGCCGGAGCCTGGTGCAGCTCGAGATCCTGCCGCGCCCGCCGGATGCACGCGCGGCCGACAACCCATGGCCCGAGTGGCCGAAGGTCTACAAGCTCGACTACGGACAGGAGGAAGCGGCGGCGCGCTTCGGCGGCGACCCGCGCAGCTACGCGACGACCGTGAAGCAGTTCGTCGCCGGCGCGGACGGTGCGCTGGCCTCGCTCCTGGCGGTGACAATACGCTGGGAGCCCAATGCCGCCGGCCAGTTCACGCCGGTAGAAATGCCTGCGAGCGAGCGCACACTGCCGGCGCAGCTCGCGCTGCTGGCGCTCGGCTTCCTCGGCCCCGAACAATCGCTCCTGCGCGACCTGAAGACGGCGGTCGACGCGCGCAGCAACGTCCAGGCCGAGTATGGCAAGTACGCGACCAGCGTCAAGGGCGTGTTCGCGGCTGGCGACTGCCGCCGCGGCCAGAGCCTGGTCGTATGGGCCATCAACGAGGGCCGCGGCGCGGCGCGCGAGTGCGATCGGTACCTGTGCGGGCGCAGTAGCCTGCCCTAGAAACGATACCCGACTCCGATCGCCGGCCCCTTGATCGTCACGCCATCCTTGTCGTAGAGCGAAGTGTACTCACCCTGCAGGTACCAATGCTTCGTGAACAGGTACTGCGCGCCGCCACCGTAGGAGAAGCTGCTGTCGCTGCCGGTGCCTGACACGGCGTTGCTGCTGAGCGTGATGTGCGTCCAGCCAGCCCGTGCAAACAATTCGAACTGTGGCGCCAGTTCGAACTGCGCCTTCAGGTAAGCGCCGTAAGCTGAGTCCATCTTGAGCGTGACGCCGAAGTAATTGCCGCTGGACACTCCCGCGGCGCCCATGAACTCGGCGCCGAAGTTGCGGTTGAAGTTGTAGCCGCCGCGCGCAACCAGGTTGCCCTGGTTGAAGGAAAGACCGTCGACGGACAGCTTCGGAAATGCGTAGCCGCCCTCCACATAGCTGCTGGCCGTGGGCTCGGCCGCCAGTACCGCCCCGGCCAGGCAGCTGCCGAGACAGGCTGCCAGCGTCGTCGTGATTCCTGCTTGCATGGATTTGCTCCCGTTGGTAGGAAAGAAAACCGGACGGGAGGGAGTTTGCCGGGCCCGCGGCTGCAGCGGCCTTACCCGGGGCTTACAGTCCGCTTACACCCGGCGCCCGCGGCGTGGGGTCAGGATTTCCCTTGTCGCACCAGCGTGACGATGCGCTCGGCGAGCTCAACGGGGCACACCAGCAGGTCGGGCAGGTAGGTATTTGCCTGGTTGTAGCGCAGTGGGCTGCCGTCAAGCCTCGACGCGTGCAGGCCAGCGGCGCGCGCCACGGCGACCGGGGCGCAGCTGTCCCATTCGTACTGCCCGCCGGAATGCAGATAGATGTCCGCTTCGCCACGCACCACTGCCATGATCTTGGCGCCGGCCGAACCCATCGGAATGAGCTCGGCATCGAGCGCCTCGGCCAGCGCGACCGCCTGCGCGGCCGGACGTGTGCGGCTGACTACGAGACGAAGCCTGCCGCCGTGACGCGACCGGGCCAGTGTTTCGTCGCTGCTGAGCGTAATCGGTAGCCCCGGCAGCGCGACCGCGCCGAGCGCCGCCTCGCCGTCAATGGCCAGGGCGACATGCACCGCCCAGTCGGCGCGCCCCTCGCCATACTCGCGCGTGCCATCCAGCGGGTCGACGATCCACACCCGCGGAGCGCCGAGGCGCGCGGAGCTGTCCCGCTCTTCCTCCGAGAGGATCGCGTCCGCGCTGCGGTGCGTGCGCAGCGCCTGCACGATGAATGTGTTGGCGAGCTGGTCACCCTGCTGGCCGAGCGCCTTGCCCTCGAACAGGCCTGAGTGGCGCAGATCGAGCAGCAGGCGCCCGGCGCTGTCGGCAATCTGTCGCGCGAGCTCGGTGTCGTTCATGAAATCAGCCGGCTCACGATCAGTTCGGCGGCCTGCTGCGGCGAAAGCTTCGCCGTATCGATGTGAATCTCCGGGGCGGTGGGTGGCTCGTAGGGGCTGTCGATGCCGGTGAAATTCTTGAGCTGGCCGGCGCGCGCCTTCTTATACAGGCCCTTGACGTCGCGGGCCTCGGCGGCCGCAAGTGTCGAGTCGATGTGGATCTCGAAGAATTCCCCGGCTGCGATCATCTGCCGCACCATGGCGCGCTCGGCGCGGAACGGCGAAATGAACGCGGTAATCACTATCAGGCCGGCGTCGGTCATCAGCTTCGCCACTTCGCCGACCCGGCGGATGTTCTCGACCCGGTCGGCATCCGAGAATCCCAGGTCGCGATTGAGGCCGTGGCGGACGTTGTCACCATCAAGCAGGAAAGTGTGTCGGTTCATGCGCGACAGCTGCTTCTCGACCAGGTTGGCGATAGTCGATTTGCCCGCACCTGACAGACCGGTGAACCACAGCACCGCCGGACGCTGGTTCTTCAGCTTCGCGTGTACTTCGCGGGTGACGTCGAGCTGCTGCCAGTGAATGTTGCCGGCGCGCCGCAGCGCGAAGTGCAGCATGCCGGCGGCGACCGTGGCGTTGCTGAGCTTGTCGATCAGGATGAAGCCGCCGAGATCGCGGCTCTGATCATAGGGTTCGAACACGATGGGCTGGTCGGTCGACAGATTGGCGACGCCGATCGCATTGAGCTCGAGCGTCCGCGCCGCGAGGTGCTCGAGCGTGTTGACGTTGATCTGGTACTTTGGCGCCTGCACTTGCGCGGTCGCGGTCTGCGTGCCGAGCTTGAGCCAGTAGGCGCGGCCGGGCAGCATCTCCTCTTCAGCCATCCACACGATCGTGGCCTCAAACTGGTCGGCGGATTCCGGCGGATCGTCAGCCTGCGCGATCACGCAACCGCGCGAGCAGTCGATCTCGTCCTTGAAGCACAGCGTCACCGACTGGCCAGCGACGGCCTCGGCCAGCTCGCCGTCGAGGGTGACGATGCGGCTGATGCTGGTGGTCCGGCCCGAGGGCAGCACGCGGATCGCGTCGCCGACGCGCGTGCGGCCGCCGCTGATCAGGCCGGCGTAGCCGCGGAAATCCTGGTTCGGGCGGTTGACCCACTGGACCGGCATGCGAAACGGCTGCGCCTGGTCGGCATCGCCATCGAGGGGCGCGGCCTCCAGGTGTTCGATCAGCGTCGGGCCGCGATACCAGGAGAGATTTGCCGAACGGCTGGCGATGTTGTCGCCGGAAAGCGCAGCGATGGGCAGCGCGAGAAAATCCGTGCTGCCGATGCTGGCCGCGAACACGCGATAGTCGCCGACGATGGCGTCGAAGCGTGCCTGATCGTAGTCGATCAGGTCCATTTTGTTGACCGCAAGCACCAGCTTGCGGATGCCGAGCAGGTGCGCCAGGTAGCTGTGGCGGCGGGTCTGCGTCAGCACGCCGAGCCGTGCATCCACCAGGATCACCGCCAGCTCCGCGGTCGAGGCGCCGGTCACCATGTTGCGCGTGTACTGTTCGTGGCCGGGCGTATCGGCGACGATGAACTTGCGCTTGTCGGTGGCGAAGAAGCGGTAAGCGACATCGATGGTGATGCCCTGCTCGCGTTCGGCGGCCAGGCCGTCGACCAGCAGCGCGAAGTCGAGGTTCTGCCCCTGCGTGCCGACGCGCGCGCTGTCGGCTTCGAGCGCGGCCAGCTGGTCGTCGAAGATCATCTTCGAGTCGTACAGCAGTCGTCCGATCAGTGTCGATTTGCCGTCATCGACGCTGCCGCAGGTGATGAAGCGCAGCAGCGACTTGTGCTGATGGGCCTTGAGGTAGGCGTCGATATCGGTGGCCGCGAGCGCGGCCGCCTGGTAGCCGTCGCGGGGACTCAAAAGTAGCCCTCCTGCTTCTTCTTCTCCATGCTCGCCGACCGATCATGGTCGATGGCGCGCCCCTGACGCTCGGAGGTGGTGGTCAGCAACATCTCCCGGATGATCTCCGGCAGCGTCGAGGCGGTGCTCTCGACCGCGCCGGTGAGCGGATAACACCCGAGCGTGCGGAATCGGATCGAGCGCGTGACTGGCTGTTCGCCGGGCTGGAGCGGAAAGCGCTCGTCATCGACCATCAGCAGCAGGCCCTCGCGCCTCACCGTGGGTCGCGGGGCGGCGAAATACAGCGGCACGATCGGGATCCGCTCCAGGTGGATGTACTGCCAGACGTCGAGCTCGGTCCAGTTGGACAGCGGGAAACACCCGCATGCTCTCGCCGCGCGCCTTGCGGGCGTTATACAGGCGCCACAACTCGGGCCGCTGGCGCTTCGGGATCCCAGCGATGATTGGCGGAGCGGAAACTGAAGATGCGTTCCTTCGCGCGGCTGGCTCTCTTCATCACGCCGCGCGCCGCCGAAGGCGGCGTCGAACCCGTACTGGTCGAGCGCCTGCTTCAGGCCCTCGGTCTTCCACAGATCCGTGTGCAGCGGACCGTGGTCGAAGGGATTGATGCCGCGCTGCTTCGCCTCCGGGTTCTGGTAGACCAGCAGCTGCATGCCCGGGAGCGCGGCGACCCGCTCGCGCAGCGCGTACATGTCGCGAAACTTCCAGGTGGTGTCGACGTGCAGCAGCGGGAACGGCAACGGTGCGGGATGGAAGGCCTTGCGCGCCAGGTGCAGCATCACTGCCGAATCCTTGCCGATCGAATACAGCAGCACCGGCTTGTCCGTCTCGGCGACCACCTCGCGGAAGATATGGATGCTTTCGGCTTCGAGTCGCTGCAGGTGCGTGAGTGGCATCACAGGCCCCCTAAAGATCGCTGATGGAACCCGGTAATTGTCGTGGTTGCAGCCCGCACTCGCGCGATTCGGGGCTCTCCCACCACCAGCGGCCGGCCCGATTGTCCTGGCCGGGCTCGACCGCGCGCGTGCAGGGCGCGCAGCCGATGCTGGGGAATCCCGCATCGTGGAGCGGATTGTAGGGTAATTTTTCCGCGCGGATATATTTCCAGATCTCGCCGTGAGTCCAGGGCAGGCAGCGGATTCACCTTCTGCAGCCGGTAGCGCGCGTCCCACTCGTGGGTCGGGGTGACGGCGCGCTCGGCCGATTGCTCATGGCGCACCCCGGTCACCCAGGCGTTGTAGCCGACGATGGCGCGCTGGAAGGGCTCGACCTTGCGGATGTGGCAGCAGGCCTGACGCTGGGCGAGTCCCTGGTAGAAGCCGTTCACGCCGTGATCCGCCACGTAGTTCTGCACCCGCTGCGCTTCCGGGAAAACCACGCGGATGCGGCGCCCGTAGTGTCGTTCAATCCGCTCGAGCAGTTCCAGCGTGGCTTCCGGAAGCCGGCCGGTATCCACCGTGAAAATATCGATCTGCGGCGCGTGCCTGAAAATCAGATCCGTCAGCACGGTGGCCTCCGCACCCAGGCTGCTCGCGTATACCACCCGGCCGTGCTCGCGCACGGCGCCCCGCAGCAGACGGACGGTATCGGCCACGTGCCCGGCCAGATCCGCGCTTGGGGCCGTCAGGGCGGGCGCACTTGTCATGCCCGCATTGTCCAACGAAGAATTATAACAATGTTGGTATGAGCACTGAGGCGCTGCCCGCGAGACGGCGGCGCCGTTGCGGAGCGCTGTTCCATCTGGCACGCGGCGATGCGCCAGGTCCATGGAGTAGTAACATGCGGCCGGTTCCGACAGGAGTGGCAAAGTGGCCGGATTGTATTTCGAAGAGTTTCGCGTCGGGCAGATGTTTGCTCATGCGATGCGGCGCACCGTGACCGAAGCCGACAATGTCATTTTCTCGGCGTTGACGCATAACCCGGCTGCGCTCCATCTCGACGCGGAATACTGCCGCACCCAATCCGAATTCGGCCAGCGCATCGTCAACAGCGTGTACACGCTCGGGTTGATGGTGGGTATCTCGGTCGGCGACACCACGCTCGGCACCACGGTCGCCAACCTGGGCTGGGACGAAGTGCGGTTCCCAAAGCCCCTGTTTCATGGTGACACCGTCCGCTGCGAGACCGAGGTAGTCGAGCTGCGCGAGAGCAAATCGCGGCCTGACAATGGCATCGTGATATTCGCGCACCGCGCCTTCAACCAGCAGGGCGTGCTGGTGGCGAGCTGCAGGCGCACCGCGCTGATGTTGCGGAAGCCACGGGCATGAACCAGCGCTCGTGGCTGTTCGTGCCCGGCGACAGCGAGCGAAAACTGGCAAAGATCGGCAACTGCGGTGCCGACGTGGTCATTCTCGATCTCGAGGACTCGGTCGCGCCGGAGCACAAGGTCGCGGCGCGCGAACGGGTCGGCGCTTTTCTTGCCGCGCACGCCAGCCGGCCGGTGACGCAACTGTGGGTGCGCATCAATCCGCTCGACAGCACGGCGGGCCGGGCTGATCTCGCCGCCGTAGTTGCCGGGCGCCCCGACGGCATTGTGCAGCCGAAGACGCGTTCGCCCGCGGACGTAATCAGTCTGGGGCAACATCTGGATGGACTCGAGCGCCAGCTCGCTCTCGCGCCGGGCGCAATCGGGATCCTGCCGATCGCGACCGAGACGCCCGCAGCGCTGTTTGCGATGGGCGACTTCGGCCAATGCGGTGCACGGCTCGCGGGCCTCACCTGGGGCGCCGAAGATCTCAGCACCGCGATCGGCGCCAGCGACAACCGGGACGCGAACGGTGCGTGGACCGCTCCGTACCAGCTGGCGCGCTCGCTGTGCCTGTTTGGCGCCGCCGCCGCCGGCGTCGTCGCCATCGACACGCTGTGCAGCGATTTCCGTGATCTGGCCGGCCTGCGCGCCAGCTGCGCCGATGCACGGCGCGATGGATTCAGGGGCAAGCTGGCCATCCATCCCGATCAGGTCAGCGTGATCAACGAATGCTTCGTGCCGAACGGCGCGGAGCTTGCCCAGGCGCAGCGCGTGGTGGCGCTGTTTGCGGCGAATCCGGGTGCCGCCGCGCTGGCGCTGGATGGCCGGATGGTGGATCTTCCGCACCTGCGACAGGCGCAAATGACCGTGGCGCGCGCCGCGCGCCACTAGCCCGGCAGAGCCGCATGGACCCGACCAGACTCGCGGCCTGCATCATTACGCGCAATGAGGCCGATCGCATCGCGCCGTGCCTCGAAGCGCTGCGGTTCTGCGACGAGGTGATCGTGGTAGACGCGCACTCAGGCGATACCACCCGCGAGATTGCGGCACGGTGCGGGGCGCGGGTCATTGAACGAGACTGGCCCGGATATCGCTCCCAGAAGCAGTTTGCCACCGATTCAGCCGGGTGCGATTGGGTGCTGGCGGTCGATGCGGACGAGCGGGTCACGCCGGCCTTGCGCGTCGAGATCGAGGCGCTGCGCGCCGGCGGCTTTGCCGGTGCGCGCGCCTGGACGATTCCGCGCCGCACCGAATATTTTGGCAAGTTTCTCCGCCACGGCAACGCCTGGCCGGATCGGCAGATCCGCCTGTACGACCGGCGCGCGGCGCGCTGGGTGGGCTACGAAGTGCATGAGAAGATTGCCGTCGACGGGCCGGTCGGCGCGCTCAAGGAACACCTTGAGCATTACGCCTACCGGAACCTCGATGATCAGCTGCAACGCCTCGATCGCTACGCCAGCCTGATGGCCGCGCAGATGTACGCTGCCGGGCGGCGCGCCGGTCTGGCGCAGGTACTGCTGAATCCGGCCTGGCGGTTATGGCGCGGACTGATCGTCAAGCGCGGCGTGCTCGACGGCTGGCGCGGCTGGATGTTCCACATCGCCGAGGCCGGCTACGTGCGTCGCAAATACCTGCGCCTGTGGGCGCTGTCGCGTGCAGTGAACACCAGGGCGGGGTGAGGACATGGCCAAGGCGAAAGTAACCGACGGCAAGCGCCAGGCGAAGGGCAGGCCGACCAACTCACGACGGCGGCTCAAGCCCGCGGCGCGCGAGCGTGGCCTGGCGGGAGCCGAGATCACGCTGCCGCGCGACCACGCCGACCTCGGCGATCTGGTTGCGCTGGTCGAATCCGCAGGTGGCGCCGTGGTTGGCACCTACCGCGATCCGCTCGGCGGCCGGGCGCTGCTGCTGGCCACGTTGCCCCTGAAGGCAGTGCAGCCGACCCCTTTCCAGCGCGACCTGTCGCCCACGCACACCAAGCGCCTGGCCGAGAAAATAACACAGGCCGGCGCCTTCCTCGACCCGCTGATCGTCGTGCGCGGGCAGGACGGCCAGTTCTGGACGCCGAACGGCCGGCACCGGCTCGCGGCGGCGAAGACCCTGGGATTGCGGCAGATCAGCGCGCTGATCTGTCCCGATGAAACGCTGGCCTACCGCATACTCGCGCTCAACACCGAGAAGGCACACAACCTGAAGGACCGGAGTCTCGAGGTGATCCGCATGGCGCGCAACCTGGCCAAGCGCGACAGCAGCGCGCGCGAGCGGCAGTACGCGGACCAATTTGAAGCCGCGGAATTGCTGACGCTGGGCATCCTGTACGAAGGCAATCCGCGCTTTGCGGGTGGCGCCTACAGTTCGTTCCTGCGCAAGATCGACCGCTTCGGCGAACGCACGCTCAGCGCATCGCTGCGCGAACGCGCGGGCTACGCCGCACGCCTCCAGGCGATCGACCTCGAAGTCAAGCGCATCATCGCGGCGCTCACGGCCCGCGGCTTCAAGTCGCCGTACCTGCGCAACTATGTGGTGGCGCGCATCAATCCGGTGAGATTCATCAAGCAGCCTCGCGGCATGGCAAAGCCCGCCATGCCGATCGGCCAGGCGCTGACGCGCATGACAGCGGCGGCGAAAAACTTCAAGGTGGAATCGGTGTCAAACGCGGACCTGGCCTGGGTCGCGGTCGGTGCGGCGGCCCAGGACTAGCGCCCGTCAGTCGCGATACAGCAGTGCCGTGTCGCGCGCTTCGATCCAGGCCTGCTCAGCGGGCCTCGCAAGGGCGTCCAGGTCGGCCGCCGTCGCGCGCGGATCCTCGATCCACTGGCGCAGCTGCGGGCCGCCGTTGATCAGGTCAAACGCCAGCCGCGCGTGCTCGTACTCGTAGGGGAAGTCGCGCCACAGCGGCGCTTCGGGACGCAGCGTGCGCTGCGCCTTGAGCAGCGCCGCGACCAGCCGCCAGGGGTGAAAATCCGCATGCCGATAGTCTCCGGCGTCGACGTGAATCTGGATGCCGTCGCACAGCTGCCCCACGTGCTTGTGGAAGGTGGGCTCGAACCAGCATTCGCGCAGCGTGCAGCCCTGCGACCACTGCGGTGCGAATTCGTGCAGCCACCGCAGCGTCGCGCGCGCACCGAACTGCGGGGCGCCGCACAGCTCGAGCGGCCGGGACGTGCCGCGGCCCTCCGACAGCGTGGTGCCCTCGATCATCACCGTACCGGCGTAGCAACGTACCATCGACAGGTTGGGCGCGTTGGGACTCGGGTTGACCCAGCAGCGCTCGTGCAGTGGCCAGCCGTAGCCCGGCGCAGCCTGCGGCCGCCAGCCCTGCATTTCGACCACCTGCAGGTCGACATCGAGCTTCAGCGTGGCGACGAACCAGCGCGCCATCTCGCCCATGGTCATGCCATGACGCATCGGCATGGCCCCGGCGCCGACAAAGCTTTCCCAGCCGGCATCGAGCAACAGGCCCTCGACCGGGCGCCCGGCGGGATTCGGGCGATCGAGAATCCAAACCGCCTTGCGCTGCGCGGCGCAGGCCTCGAGCAGGTAGCGTAGCGTGGTGATGAAGGTGTAGACGCGGCAGCCGATGTCCTGCAGGTCGACGAGCAGCACATCGAAACTGTCCAGCATGGCGCTGGTCGGCCGGCGCACGGCGCCATAGAGACTGTAGACGGGCACACCGAGCACCGGATCACTGAAATCCGCCGACTCGACCATGTTGTCCTGCTTGTCGCCGCGCAGTCCGTGTTGCGGGCCGAAGGCCGCGGTGAGGCGCAGCTCCGGGAGCGTTGCCAGCGCATCGAGTGAATGCACCAGCGTCGCGGTCACCGAGGCCGGATGTGCGAGCAGCGCCAGGCGGCGCCCGACGAGCGCTCGCCGCAATGCGGGCTCGGTAAGCAGGCGGTCAAGTCCGAATTTCAACACGCGCCGGCCTGCGGCCGCGCTCCGTCGTCGCAGGCCGAAACTGACAGGCTGAAGCCGGCGGCGGCGTGAAAATCCGGTTGCGCGCCCACATGGCGGACTGCCCAGTAGCTCAGCGAACCATCATCTGCCTCGATCACTGCGGCCAGTCCGAGTCGCCATGCGCCCGCCGATCCAGTGGGCAATGGCGTCCGCGTCTGTACCAGCATCTGCCCACTGCCGAGCCGGCGCAGTGCGATGGCGAGTGGCTGCAGCGAACAGCAGCTCTGTCCCTGGCGATAACTGTCGAAGCGATACGCCGCCCAGTCTCCGCAGGGTGAGAAATTGAATTCCAGGTACGCGGCTTCAGGATCGCGGCGCGCGAACAATTCCAGACAGGTGTGGCGCCACAATTCATCGCGTCGTTGCGGATCCGCAGCGGTGGCCGGCATGCGGATGCGGTGCAGGTCGCCCTGCAGCAGGTAATCGAGCGACAGCAGGCCCGCGGCACTCAGGGTTCCCGACACCGACAGCGCGCGCAGCGGGCCCGGGCCGCAAGCCGGGTGCGGCAGCAGGGGCAGGTGGTGAAATTCGGCGAGGACGGCTGGGCTCACGGCGGGCAACGCTACGCAATTGCGCGGCACAGCGCAATTCGCCCTCGCTCCGCTCGTCACGGCAGCGCGGCATCCGCGGGGCTCAGCTGCGCGCGGGCCACGGCCGGGCGCGCGTCGTGCTGGTATGCCCAGGGCAGGCCGTGGAGCCTGGTCAGCAGCGCGCCC
Source organism: uncultured Gammaproteobacteria bacterium (assembly GCA_963811485.1). GTDB lineage: Bacteria > Pseudomonadota > Gammaproteobacteria > Steroidobacterales > Steroidobacteraceae > FEN-1191. Next base: position 159,655 of record CAWERO010000002.1, on the reverse strand, counting down.
ACGAAGCGGTCCTGGCGCTGCCGCGCCTCGCGCACCGGCACGCCGTGGTTCAGGATTGCAAAGTACAGCGTGCCCTGGTCACTCGTGGCGATCGCGCCGACGAGCGCGCTCGCACCGTAGTCGCCGTAGGTCCCGGTCTTGCCGACCACCCGTCCGGCCAGTTCGGGCGTATTGAGCCGATCATGCAGCGTGCCCTCATCGATACCCGCGACCGGCAGGATATCGACCAGCCGGTGGCCGCTGCGCGCGAGCTCCTGCTCCAGCGCGCGCAGTAACTTTACGGCGGCACGCGGGCTGAGGCGATTGCGCGCATCAATCCCGGCGCCATCGGCCAGGGTGATTTCAGCACGCATCGCGGCGGGCACCGATGCTGCGCGCCAGCGCTTCGACCGCGCCGGCGCCGCCCGCGGCTTCGGCCAGCGGCCTGAACACGTTGTTGGAATAGTCGTTCAGGTGCTTGGCGAGTTCCAGCAGGGTCTGTGAGCGATGCGTCAGCAGCAACTGCCCGCCACCGTCGCCGGCTGCGGCCGCTGCCACGGCCGGCACGCTGGCCCGGTCGAATCGCAGCGCCGGCGGCGGCGGCGGCGCGGCGCCGCTGCCGAGCAGCGCGCCCACCGTCTCCCACGCCGCAGGGGGCGCATTTCCCGACAGCACGCGCCGCAGTTGCGCGGCGTCGTTGTCACTGTGCCAGTCGAACGTGAGCGGTCCGCTGGTGCGCAGGTCGCCGGTGATCCGGCGCAATCCCAGCTCATTGAGCCGCCTGGCGATCAGCAAGGCATTTTCGTCGACCAGGTAAGGATCATTGTCGCCTCCGACCAGCAGGTCGCCCGCGAGTGTCTCGTCTCGTATCTGGCCGCGTGCGGCAAAGGTGGTGGTAAAGCGGAAATCCGCTCCCAACTTGCGCAGCAGCGCCAGTGTCGTGGGCACCTTGGATACCGACGCGGGATGCACGGCCCGCTCGCGCCGCCTGGGCGAGCAGGATCGTGCCGTCCGCCGCTTCGATGTACACGCCCTGGCCGGTGCCCAGGGTCGCGCGGGCCAGAGCCTCGAGGGAAGGCGGCCTGCCCGCGGCTACGGCTGCGCCTGCAACCAGCAGGACTGCGACCGAGGAGCCGTGGGTACAATGGGCTATTGCACATCGCGGGAGTATCGCATGCGAATCACCGGGGCGGCCTGCGCCGCAGTCCTAGTGGGTATGTCCGGATGGGCGTGCGTCGCGGCCGCTGCCGACCCGCCGCCAGCGGTGCTGCCTGCTGACAATCCGTTCGCCGCGCCGAGCACTTTGCCCTACGGCATGCCGCCCTTCGATCGCATCAGGGACGAGGACTTCCTGCCGGCATTCGAAGCCGGCATGGCCGAGCAGTTGCGCGAAGTGCAGGCGATTACCGCCAACCCTGAGGCGCCGACCTTTGCAAATACGTCGCTCGCGCTGGAGCGTTCGGGCCAGCTGCTGATTCGCGTGCGTGAGACTTTCGGCAACCTGAACGCCTCGAACAGCGATGACGCGCTGGATAAGCTCGATGGCGAAATCCAGCCGCGTCTGGCGGCGCATAAAGACGCGATCAACCTGGATGCGGCACTGTTCGCGCGCCTCGACCAGCTCTACCGTGAGCGCGAGCACCTGCTGCTGGACGGTGAATCCCTGCAGCTGCTCCTGCGCCAGCACAGCATCATGGTACGGGCCGGGGCACAGCTCCCGGAGCCGGCCAAGGTGCGCCTGCGCGCCTGCAACAGCGAGATCGCCCAACTGATGGCGCGCTTCCGCCTGAGTCTGCTGAAGGCGAACAATGCCGGCGCCGTGGTGGTCGACGATGCCGCGGAGCTCGAAGGGCTGACTGCGGCGGAAGTTGCCGCGGCCGGCGAGGCCGCCGCGGCACGCGGCCTCAACGGCAAGTGGCTGCTGACGCTTACCAACACCACGACGCAGCCATTTCTGGCCGAGCTGGTCAATCGCGCGCTGCGCGAGCGGCTGTACCGTGCCGCGGTGAATCGCGGCAACGGGGGCGCCAATGACACCACCGCGACGATTGCGCGATTGCTGCGCGTGCGCGCGGAGCGGGCGCGACTGCTCGGCTACCGCAACCATGCCGCGGCGATGCTCGACGATGAGACCGCGGGCACGCCCGCGGCGGCGGACGCGATGCTGCGTCAGCTCACGCCGCCCATTCGCGCCGGCGCCGAACGCGAAGCCGCCGTGTTGCAGGGGTTCATCGATCGCCAGGCCGCGGCTGCCGGCCGGAAGGGAGAGTCGCTCCAGCCCTGGGACTGGGATTTCTACTCCGCGCAGGTGCGCAAGGCTTCCTATGACTATGACGAAGCCGAGGCCAGGCCGTATTTCGAGCTCAATCATGTGCTGCAGGACGGTGTGTTCTATGCCGCGCACGAACTCTACGGTGTCAGTTTCCGCGAGCGTACCGACCTGCCGGTCTACAGCCCGGACGTGCGCGTATTCGAGGTGCGCGATGCGGACGACAGGCCGCTGGCACTGTTCATCGCCGACTATTTCGCGCGCGGCAACAAGCAGGGCGGCGCGTGGATGGACAACTACGTCGATCAGTCGCGCCTGTTCGGGCAGCTGCCGGTGATCGTCAACAACGTCAATGTGCCCAAGCCCCCGGCCGGCGAACCGGTGCTGCTGAGCTTCGACGACGTCCGCAGCCTGTTCCATGAAATGGGCCATGCCCTGCACGGCATGCTCTCGGACGTGCAGTACCGGAGCCTGTCCGGAACGCTCACGCCCAACGACTTTGTCGAGTTTCCCTCGCAGTTCAATGAAATGTGGGAGCGCGAACCGAAGGTGCTGGCGCACTACGCGCGGCACTACCAGACCGGCGCGCCGTTGCCCGACACCTTGTTGCAGAAGATCATCGCGGCCCAGAATTTCAACCAGGGCTACGCCTTTGCCGAAAGGCTGGCAGCGTCGGTGATCGACATGGCGCTGCACGAAGTCACACCGGCGCAGGCGCCGGCCGCCAAGGAATCTCGACGCGTTCGAGCAGGCGGCGCTGCGCAAGGCCGGGCTGGCGCTGCCGAACGTGCCGCCGCGCTATCACGCCAACTACTTCCGCCACATCTTTGGCGATGATTACTCGGCCGGCTACTACGCCTACATCTGGGCTGAGGTGCTGGCGCGCGATACCGGCGAGTGGATGCACCAGCACGGCGGCCTGACCCGCGCCAACGGCGAAGTGCTGCGTGACAGGATTCTCGCGCGCGGCCGCACGCAGGAACCACGCGTACTGTTCAGGAATTTTTACGGACGCGAGCCGGAGGCGGGCCCGTTGCTGGACTATTACGGCCTGGCGCCCGCGCGCGCGCCGGCGAAATAATCCAGGGATCCCGCGCTAGCGGCGGCGTTCGCGCCGCTCGCCCGGCCGGCGTCGGTCCGGGGTCATCGGTTTGGGCGCGCTGCCGAACGGTCCATCGGTAGCACGGCGCGGCTCGCCGCGCCGGTCACGCAGGTGCTGGTATTTGCACTGGCACTGATTCTGGAGATTGCAGCCGGGGAGCGGCAGGCGCGGAGCCTTGCCGGTGAGGAATCGCTGGCCGCGCAGCTGCCGCGCCGCTTCACAGGCGGACTCGCCCGGCACGATCGCCACGGCGCGCCAGGGGCTGCTTTTCACTGGAGCCATGGAATGTTCCCCTGCTGGTAAACGGGCTGCGCGACGCTCACTGGAGCGACTGCCACCGGGCGCGCAATTCGGCCACTTCGGTGCGCAGTGCGTGGACTTCGGCTTCAAGGCGCTCGAGCCGTGCATCGCCCGCCGCTGGCTCGCGCGGCGCGGCTGGTTGCGCGGCAGTGAACTCGGCGATCAGTTCAGCCGGCAGCTCGCCGGTGAGCAACTGCGCGTAGCGCGCCTCGCGACGCCCGATCTGGCGCGGCAGGCGCTGGACGACTGCGCCTTCCGCGCGGCCGGCCAGCGCTTCGAGCGCCTGTTCAACCTGTGCGCCGTCGGTGAAATCCGCCATGCGCGCCGCACGGGTCCGCAGTTCGCCAGGCGTCTGTGGTCCGCGCAGCAGCAGCTCGCAGACCACGGCCAGCTCCTGGGGTGTGAACCTGAGCCCGGAAAATTCCGTGTTGCAGTAGCAGTGCTGGTACTTCGGCACGCGGCTCCCGAAGCCGCTCCGCTCCATGACCACGTGCTTGCGCACCAGCACGTCCAGCAGCTGTTGCACCTCGGTCTCGGCGAGCGCCATGACCGGATCGCGGTTGCTCTTCTGGTTGCAGGCGTTGGTGAGCGCGTTGAGCGACAGCGGGTACTGGTCCGGCGTGGTGATCTGCTTTTCGATCAGGCAAGCGATGACCCGCGCCTCGGCCGCCGTCAGGATGACCTTGATGCTCACTACCAGCTGCCCACGTTTGCCATCGACGCCCAGGGCTCCTGCGGCGGCCGTGCGCCGCCGCGTTGCAGGAGTTCGATCGAGATATGATCGGGCGAACGCACGAAGGCCATGCGTCCGTCGCGTGGCGGGCGGCTGATGATCACGCCATGTTCCTGCAGGCGCCGGCAGGTCGCGTAGATGTCGTCCACCTCGTAGGCGAGGTGGCCGAAGTTGCGGCCGCTGCCGTACTCTTCCGGATCCCAGTTGTAGGTCAATTCGAGCTGCGCCGACTCGTCGCCAGGAGCGCACAGAAACACCAGCGTGTAGCGCCCCTGGCTGGATTCCATCTGCTGCAACTCGACCAGCCCCAGCGCATCGCAGTAAAAATGGCGCGCGGCCTTGAGGTCGGCCACGCGCACCATGGTGTGCAGGTACTTCACGCGCCTATTGTGTCTGGGCCGGCGTGGCGGGTGCTGCCGGCGTGGCCGGTTCAGCCGGTGTGGCCGGCGCGGCGGGTGCGACCGGCGCCGCCGGTACGGCGGCGGGAGCCGGCGGTGGCGGTGCCTTAACGACCTCCAGCAGCTCGACCCGGAAGACCAGAGTCGAACCGCCCGGAATGGACGGCGGCGCGCCACGGTCGCCGTAAGCCAGTTCCGGCGGACAGACCAGCAGCGCCTCGCCGCCAACGCTCATGTGCTGCAGCGCCTCGGTCCAGCAGGGCACGACGCCATTGAGCTTGAAGGTCGCGGGCTGCCCGCGCTTGATCGAGCTGTCGAATACCGTGCCATCGATCAGCTTGCCCTCATAGTGCACCTTGACTTCATCTTCGGCCGCGGGACTTGCTCCGGTGCCCGCCTTGACGGTGGTCATGACGATGCCGGTCGCGGTAGTGGTCGTGTCCTTGGCGGCCGCGACCTTGTCGCGATAAGCCTTGCCCGCGGCCTTGGCCCGGGCCATGCCGGCAGCGTTGCGCGCCGTGAGCAGCACCTGGATCTTGGGGCGGAAGCTATCGACGTCGATCCCGGTCTTCTTGCCGTGCATGCCGGCGGCAAAGCCGGCCTGCGCCAGCTCCATCTCGTGTTCACTCAGGGCGAAGGGCTTGACGCTGCCACTGAGGATTTCGCCAATCGCAAATATGACCTTGTCGTCATCGGTCTTCGGCTGGCTGGCCGGCGCGTTGGCTGCAAACGCGCCGACGGGCAGCGCGCCGAGCAATAGCAGGGCAAGGATCCGGGTCATGAACGCTCTCCTGGTTGAATCAGGCGCGTATTCTAGCCCGCATGAGTGCTGGCGTTTTGATCAACGCGCTGCCGCCGGCATCGGGTCCGCCGGCCCGGCGACCCCTGCGGCTCGCCGGCGCTGCGGCGCTGGCCGGGGCCCTGGAGGCCGCCATTGCCACGGGCGATGGCGCGACGGGTGCGCATTGCATCCACGAGCTGTGGATGCGCGGCGAGCTGGCGATGAAGATCGAATCCGCGCTGGAACGGCTGTGGCGAAGCGATGCGGCGTCGATACCCGACTGGCTGCCGATGCGCCATGTCGAATGGCTCCCGCTGGCCTACGAGGTGGCCGCACGCTTTCAGGCGCGGCGGCGCGGCCGCTCCAACCTCTACCTGGTGTTGCTCGACTACCGCGACAGCCGCCCGGATTCCTACGGCGTCTACGTGGGGGAGACCCGCTACCCGATCGCCGAGCGCTTCGACCAGCACAAGGCCGGCATTCGCGCCGCCGGCAGCGTGTTGCGCCGGGGATTGGAACTGTTGGCGGGCCCGACGGCGCATTTGCAGGCCATTTCCCGCGCGGACGCGCTCGACATCGAGGAGCGCCTCGCGCTCGCGCTGGCTGCAGAAGGGCTGCTGGTGCAGGGCGGTCATTGACGAGTTGACATAATCCCGGGCCCAATCGCCAGTCCCGGCGCCAAGTCCCGCTTTCACGCTGCGGTCCGGTAAAGATCTTAAGGATCGCCGACGATATACCTAACGGGTACAGTTTTACCGGGCGGGAGCGTGGCGATGAGGTATCAGGAGTCAGCGACGGAAAGTGCAGAGCTGTTGCGGCTCATCCTGCCCCGCATCGCCGCGCATGGCGGTGCCTATGTGCCCACCACCTATGCCCTGTGGTACGAATACCTCGCCGGCGTCAACCCGAAGCTGGTCGCGGCCGTGGACCAACGGCTCCAGAATGCCGCGCCGATGAACCAGGCCGAGATCGAGGCCTTCTACGCCAAGTACATCGACGCGCGCGAAGCCGGCACGCTCGAGGCCTATCAGTCGGGGCTGACCGAGCTGATGCGCCGCATGGGCGAGATTGCCACCAGTTCAGGCACGGGCACCGCCGAGTATGCGCAGACACTCGCGCAGTGCGAGCAGGAACTCAACAGCCTCAGCGACCCGGCGGGCGTGCATCGCATCATCGAGTCGCTGGTGAGTTCCACCAATGCGGTGCGGCATTCGACCGAGACGCTGCACAAGGAAGTCATGGCGACACGCGATGAAATGCAGCAACTGCGCGGCCAGATGGGGGCGCTGCAGAATCTGGCGCAGACCGATCCGCTCACGCGCCTGCGTAACCGGCGCGGTTTCGAGCAGGCTATCGCTGAATACGCGCAGGGGCGAGATGCGGACCTCGGCGGCTCCACCGTGATCATCGCCGACATCGACCACTTCAAGCGCGTCAACGACAATTACGGGCACCTGATCGGCGACCAGGTGATTCGCGCCGTGGCGCAGGTACTGCAGAACAGTGTCAAGGGCCGCGACATCGCCGCGCGTTGGGGCGGCGAGGAATTCATCGTGTTCCTTCCGGAAACTACCGGCGACGGTGCCGTGCGGTTGGCCGAGCAGGTGCGCCTGGCCTTCAGCAAGACGCGCATCAAGCGCGGCGGCAAGCAGGAAGTGAACGATGCCGTCACGATTTCGATCGGTGTCGCCGAGATCACCCCGGGCGAGGCGCTGGAGCGGGCGGTCGAACGGGCCGATGGCGCGCTCTACCAGGCCAAGAATGACGGCCGCAACTGCGTACGCGTCGCGGCGGCCGACGCCGCACCCACGGCGGAGCCGGTCGCCGCAGCCGGATAGTGCGTTATCATGTCGAGCGCGCGGCGCCGGGCCGCGCACCGCTCGGGGGCCATCGCTTTGATCCAGCCACATGCCGCGCGCGCCGGAGCCGACGCGCCCGCTGAACGCTACTCCGACCTGCATCGCTCGCTGGCGGGACTGCTGGCGGGCGAGAGCGACCTGATCGCCAACAGCGCGAACTTGTCGGCGCTCGTCTACACGACCCTTCCCGACCTGAACTGGGTGGGCTGCTATTTCCTGCGCGGCGACGAACTGGTGCTCGGGCCCTTCCAGGGGCGTCCCGCCTGCGTGCGCATCGCCATGGGGCGCGGTGTGTGCGGCGCCGCGGCGGCGCGGCGCACCAGCCTGCTGGTGCCCGATGTGCACGCCTTCGCTGATCATATCGCCTGCGATCCGGCCTCGCGTTCGGAACTGGTCGTGCCGCTCCTCAAGGGGAACACGCTCATCGGGGTGTTCGACATGGACAGCCCGCTGCCGGGGCGTTTCGACGCGGTCGATCAGGCCGGCATTGAAATGGCGGTCGCGCTGCTGATGAGCGCCTGCCGCAGCTGATCCGGTTCAGAAGCTGCGCTTCAGCCCGACGTAGATGCCGTGCGGCGCGATGCTGAGCATGACCGGCGTACGCGTGCGTCGCGCCATGAAATAGCCTACCGTGGTGCCGAGCGCGTAACCGGCCAGCACGTCCGACTGCCAGTGACCGTGTACCTTGACGCGCCCGATGGCGTCGTACAGCGGGAGCAGTTCCAGCGCGTAAACGGCCGGGTGGTCGTGGCGGTACTCAAGCACCAGCGGAGTGACGATGGCACTGACGATCGTGACCTCGCCGCTCGGGAAGCTGGCGTGCCCGCTGCCCTGGAACCACAGGTTCGGATCGCCTCCTTCGCTGGGCCGCGCGCGCGAAAATGCGAGCTTCATGCCTTCCGCCGCCACGCCGCTGACCACCGTCGCATCGATTGACTTCCACAGCGTGCGTCCCCAGCGCGTCTCGCCCCCCTCCCACAGCGCGGCCGCGGTCTCGCCGACCAACAGCGTGTCGATGAGCAGCAACTGGTTGTTGCGTGCCCAGATGCCGTGATCGTCCTTGCTCACCAGGTGATCGATTCCCAGCAGGCCGCCACCGGCGCGCGCCGGCGGCGCAGCCAGAGCGGTGACGGACAGGGCGAGAAGCAGGGCGCCGCAGCGAAACTTCATGTTTGATCCTTGGCAGTCGGTCGGGCGTGCGGCCGATGCTACTATTGGCGCGCGCCTCAAGGTATCGCACTGCGCCGGGAAAAGCATGAGTCATCTTAAGAACCAGCCCCTTGCGGCACGCTTGCGCTACGCCTGCGCAGGACTGCGTCATGCCGTGAGCGCGGAGCGGAGCTTGCGGCTGCAGCTGCTGGCGCTGGGGACAGTGCTCGCGCTGCTGGCATACCTGCGGCCCGCGCCGGTGTGGTGGGCGCTGGTGCTGCTGGTCAGCAGCGGCGTGATTGCCGCGGAGCTGATCAATACGGCCATCGAGCGCCTCGCCGATCACCTGCACCCGCAATCGCACCTGCAGATCCGCATCGTCAAGGATTGCGCGGCGGCGGCGGTCCTGGTGCTGGCCGGCGGCGCCCTGTGCGTGGGCGCTGCGCTGGCCTTGAGCCTGTGGATGGCGCGATGAACGATCGCGCATGACGGAGCGGTCCGCGAATCGCGCCGGCGTGAGTATGGCGCTGGCCGCGGTCTACCTCATCTGGGGCACCACCTATCTGGCGATTGCGATCGTGTTGCGCGCGATCCCACCGTTCGCCGCCTCGGCAATGCGTTACACGTTTGGCGGCGGCCTGCTGCTGGCCTGGCTACTGCTGTTCAGGCGGCAGGCGTTTCGGGGGCTGCCACTGCGCAGGCTGGTGGCGGCGGGTGTGCTGCTGGTCGGCGGCGGCAACGGCTTTTCCGTCTGGGCGCAACAGGGCGTGCCCTCGGGCATTGCCGCGCTCCTGATCTCATCGGTGCCGGTTTTCGTGCTGGTGCTCGACTGGTTGTTCTTCGCGCGCCGCGCGCCCACTGCGCGCTCGCTGAGCGGCGTACTGGTGGGCCTGTGCGGCGTGATCGTGATCGTGGCGCACATGCGCACCGGTTCGGTCGCCGTGCGGGCGCCTTACGTGATCGCGCTGCTGGCGGGCGTAGTGTGCTGGACCAGCGGCACGCTGGTGGCACGCGGCGTCGTGACGGCGGCGCAGGTCGGTGCCGGAACCTGTGTGCAGATGCTGGTCGGTGCGGTGCTGCTGTCGCTGATGGCGCTGGTGCACGGCGATTGGCAGCGGCTTCACCCGGCGCAGGTCCAGATCGGCTCATGGCTGGCGCTGGCCTACCTGGCCGTGTTTGGCACCATCGTCGCGCTGAGCTGCTACCTGTGGCTGCTGACGCAGGTCTCGGCGCAGAAGGCGAGCACCCATGCGCTGGTCAATCCGCTGGTGGCGCTGCTGCTCGGCGCCGTGTTCCTGGGCGAGAAAATCACCGCCAATGTGCTGGTGGCCGTGGTGCTGATCCTGGCGGGCGTGGGACTGGTGCTGTTCCAGCCCAGGGCGCGGTCATAATCGGCTGCCGCCTTTGCATAAAGTCGCCGCAGCGCGGCAATTGCCGCGGCCGTGGCGATTAACGTGAGCACCTTCATGGAATCCATGGCCGCGGGCACGGCATGCTGTACCCCTATGGAAACCAAAGACACTTTCATGCGCTTCGTGGTCATCGGCTCGATCGTTGCGGTTGGCGCACTGGCGCTGATCGTCAGGATGCACGCCTAGCCGGGCGCGGGCCGACATAGAACTTTCCCTCCCCAGGCATGCTCTTATACTAGAGCGGTGCTCGATGACGCGCCGCGGGCGCGAGAGCCAGGAGGGAACCATGTCGACGCGCAACACTATTCCAGGTTTGGCCGCAGCCGTTGCGATGGCGCTCTTGGCGGGTTGCGCCCTGCAGGCGCAGACCGACTCCGACCCCAGGGTATCCCTGGCCACTTGCCACAATTACAGCTTTGCGGACGCGCAGGACAGCCGGCCCGAGGCCACCTCGGCGTTCGGCAACCCCCTGAACGAGAAGCGCCTGCGTGAAGCCATCGCCGGCAGCCTTGCAGCCCGCGGCCTGCTGCTGAGCACGGAAGGCGGCGCTGCCGATTGCCTGGTGGGCTACGCCATCGGCTCGCGACTGGCCCCGGACCCCACGGCACCGCGGTTCAACTGGGGATTTGGCATGGGCTGGGGCGGCTGGGGCCATCACGGCTTGGGTGGCGCGTTGGCCTGGCAGGCGCCGTACGACTATCGCGAGGGTCGCGTGACCGTCAATCTGTACGACGCGCGTTCACACCAGGCCCTGTGGCACGCCTATGTCGACGCCGACGTCACCGGGCTCATGGGCACGGATGCCGAGCAGCGCATCAAGGCCGTCGTTGCCGCGATCTTTGCGAAATTCCCGGCCGCGGCGCCGGCCGTAATGGCGGCTCCGGCGCTCAAGTCCTGATGCGCGGGAAGATAACGACAATTTAATCTTCGCGGGCTGCATTACGCGCAATTCACGATGTTGCGCGCCGAACCTGGCAATACTTGCTGCACCCCTGCACCAGGGGCTACAAGTCAACCAGGAGTATGTATGAAGTCCCAGATCGTCGTAGTTGCGGCCGCCATGGCTGCCCTGTCTGTTGCCCCGATGTTCGCCGTTGCGGCTGATGCACCGGCTGCTGCCGCCAAGCCTGCCGCTGCTGCCCCGGCTGCCGCCGCCAAGCCTGCCGCTGCTGCGCCGGCTGCGGACACGTCGGCCGAAAAGCCGATGAAGAAGCACCACAAGAAGGCGAAGGCTGACGACGCGGCTGCTGCGACTGCCAAGAAGTAAGTTCTGCGGCATAGCAATGCGGATTCACGGGAATCCGCGACGGGGCGCCATGGGGCGCCCTGTTTTTTTTGTCCCCGGTACTCTCCGCCACGCGGGCCTAGAATTTGCCCACCACGTTGACTCCGGTCGGCGGCACGGTCTGCACGTAGCTGCACGCTCCCGGCGTTTGTCTGACGTAGGCAATGGCCTCGGCATCGCTGGCCTTGACCGGCGGCGGATTGGCGCCGTCGCGGAACGATTTCTTGGTCCACAGGCTGGTGTACTTGTCGGCGCTGACCTTTACCACTTTCACCAGGAAAGCCGCTTGCGCCGCCAGGTTGTCGGCCGGCGTCAGGCGCGCGCTGCCGGCAAAGCTCTTTTCGCCGATGAACACATCGCGCACATCGTTGGGCTGCAGGGCGACATTCGCGTTGCAGACCACGTACAGATCGCTGGTCACCGCAACGGCGCTGCCGGCCGCCAGCATCACGCCGCAAAGCCAGGCACGGCGGCGGCGCAGCGCCGCCCGGCGCCGGCCCGGATCAGAAGCGGATTGCATATTGCACCAGCCCTTCGCCGTACTGATCGAGGCTGCGATCGGTGAGACGCGTATTGGCGAGTTCCAGCTTGATGGCGGACTTGAGGTCGAGGTCGAAGCGGGCTCCGATCGCGACACGGTGGTAGGAGCCACCGGACAGCTGCGCGCGGAAATAGGGATCAGCCTGGGAGAGCGCCGCACGCTCATAGCGCGCGTACGGCAGGCCCCAGGGCGCACGGTAGCCCAGCTGCAGGAAGCCGGCATTGCTGCGATGCCTGCCGCTGCCGCCGTTCAGGTCCTGATCGTCGAACAGGTAGATCTCGGCCATGTTTTCCCACTGGTCGGTGTCGTAGACGGCGTAGCCGCCGTAGGCGAGTACGCGCGCCGCATTGGGCGCGGCCGCATCGTCAGCGATGTGTGCGCTGAACGCGTGCACGCCCAGGGTCAGGCCTTCCGTCGCCTCGCCATTGAACTGATAACGCCACGCGCCCGCCGGCGATCAGCTGGCCGTCGGCATTTCCGGCATTGCGCATGTCCAGCACGCCAGCGACGATCTGCTGGCTGTTGCCGATATATATGTCGTACAGCAACTTGCCGCCGCCGCCGCCGGTGCGGCTCAGGCCCGTCAGCCACACGCCCACCGTATGCGCCGGCACGATGCCGCCGTTGTCTTCGAATTGCAGGAAGTTCGGGCGCCGCAGCGAGTTGTTGATCCAGTTGCCGTGGTGCAGCGCCGTGTTCACGTAGCCGTAGGGTGTGTGATAGCGGCCCAACCACACCGTGGCCTGGTCGCTGAACTGGTAGCCGATCTGCGCGCGTTCGAGATCGACGCCTACCGATCCCCCGGAACTCACTTCGGTGTTCAGCTCGAACAGTGCGCGGGTGCGATCGCCCAGGCGCGGCGTCATGTAGAAATCGAGGTTGCCGACATTGAAACCCTTGAGGCCGGGATTGATCGGGTTGTGCGTGCCGACACCGACATCGGCGAAACCATGCAGCGGCAGCCCGGTGTCGTCGGCATTGCGGCTGGCATTTTCCCGCTCCAATTGCTCGAGCTTCTGCTCGGCAGACTCGAGCCGTACATAGTCGACGGTGCGGAGCGGGCTCGGGCGTCGTGGCGGCGGCGCTCGCCGCGGCAGCGGCCTGCTTGGCCTCCAGCTCACGCACCCGTTCGGTCAGCGCCTGGATCATCTGCAGGCTCGCATCCAGGCGCCTTTGCATCTCTGCCAGCGCGGCGCTCTCGGTAGAGGCGCTGGCCGCAGTGGTCGCGCTCGCCGCGGGCCCCGGCACTGTGGCGATCATCAGCGCCAGCAGCCCGATGGCACACAGGCGTTGGCGTGCGGAATTCATCGTCGTGCGTCGCATGGAGTCATCTCCGGTGATCAAAGGAGGGCCGCCCAGTCGCCGGTGGCGACCCGCGCCGCTGTATAGGCCCTGGCTGTCGAAAAAGACGATACGCGAGTCGTGCATGACGTGAGTGTCGTAGTTCCAGAACTCGAAGCCCAGCTGCCGTGCCAGCTGCCGCACCGCCTGCGGCGTGCCGGTCAGGAAATGCCAGTTGCGCCGCTCGAGCCGCCGATTGATCCGGTACTGGCGCCAGCTGTGCCGGTCGTCATTCGGCGTATCGTAGCCGACAACGACGAAGCTGGCCTGTTCGCCGCGTTCGTCCAGCACCTGTTGCATCCGCTGCAGCTGGATCGAACGTGGCCGGACAGGTGTTGTGGCAACGCGTATAGGCCATCGACAGGATGACGCGCTGGCCGATGAGATCCGTCAGCGCCAGAGGCTCCCCCAGCTCATCGCGCCAGGATCGTGGCAGTTGATCGAGCCGCGCGCCGCCCGCGGCGAACGCTGCCGTGCAGCCGAGGGAAAGCAGCGCGGCGCACGCCCATGCCGCCTGCCACAGCCGCCTTGCCGGGTACGAGACTGTCATCGGCACCGATTCTGACCCACCAAGGCCACCGTGCCTAGGGTTGGCTTAACGGTAGCTGAACCGTGGCGGTCGGGCGAAATGTTTTTCCGAGTGCAGCGCCGGCGCCACATTTGCGGCACTATTGGCCTCGCGCTCGGTCAGACAGTTGGTATTTTCCCGTCGCCGGGACCTGGAGGCGGCCATGATGCACGACACCTCGATGCTTTCACTTGCCGGTACACGGACACGGGTGATTACCGCACTGTTCGCGGTGCTGATGTCGGCCGCGGCGATCGCTGCGGAGGACGACCCGCCGGGCCGCGTGGCCCGCGTTAACCTGCTCGACGGAAGCGGCGCGATGGAAGCCGCCGGCACCGACGAGTGGGTCGACGACCTGCTCAACCGTCCGCTGACTGGCGGCGACAAGGTCTGGATCGAGGCCGGGTCGCGTGCCGAGATGCACATCGGCTCCAGCGCGCTGCGACTCGGTGCGCGCACGGCACTGCAGATTCTCACCATCGACGATCGCGGCGTGCGCCTGCGCGCTGACCGCCGGGTCGCTGAGCGTGCGCATTCGCTGCGCTCGACGCCGACGACCGCTTCGAAGTCGAGACACCGGCCGGTGAGGTCTCGCTGCTGCAGCCCGGCGGCTACCGGTTCGATGTCGACGATCGCGACGCGCGGGCGCAGCTGGCGGTATGGAGTGGGCGCGCCGAGGCGCGCGGCGGTTCCGGGATCCGGATCGTGCACAGCGACGAGGCCGTCGACCTTGACCGGCGACGATGATCCGGCGCCGCGGCTGGCCGCGGCCGGTTCGCCCGACAGCCTGGATCTATGGGCCGAAGAGCGCGATCACCGTGAAGACGAGTCACGCACCGCGCGCTACGTGTCGCGCGACGTGGTGGGTTACGAAGAGCTCGACGGCTACGGCGACTGGGTGGTCGAACCGGACTACGGCTCGGTCTGGTATCCGCAGGTCGTGATCGTCGACTGGGCGCCGTACCGCTTCGGTCACTGGGCGTGGATCGGCCCCTGGGGCTGGACCTGGATCGACGACCAGCCCTGGGGCTTCGCGCCCTGTCACTACGGTCGCTGGGTGCATATGCGTCGCGGTTGGGGCTGGGCGCCGGGCGAACGTGAGGGTCGTCGGCCGGTATTTGCGCCGGCGCTGGTTGCCTGGCGTGGCGATCGCTACCCGCGGCGCATCAGGACGGACACGAACCAGCACCGCGCGTTGGCTGGGTGCCGCTGGGATACAACGAAATCTACGAGCCGCCGTTCCATGCCAGCCGCAATTACCTGCGTGCGGCGAATCTGTCCAACACGCGCCTGCAGCATGGCGACGTCGATCGCTACATCGACGAGCGTGCAGCGCGCCGGCAATCAGAATCCGGAGCGGCGCTACGCCAATGAGCGCGTGCCTGGCGCCTACACCGACGGTGTCGCGCGATACCTTCATTTCGGCCCGGCCCGTGGCGCGCAATCGCCTGACAGGCGGAAGCGGAGGGGTCGCGGTCAGGCGCCGTTTTCGGCGCGCGGCCCGGAAGTTCGCCCGGAGCCGCGCAGCGTCGGCCGCATCTGCCGTCGACCGGCCGTGGTGCGGCCCGATCGCTCGGTGTTCGAGCGTCCGGTGATGCGCGCCTGACGCAGCGTGGCGGCATGCCGCGAGCGCACGTGCCGGATCGTGGCGACCTGCCGGCGTGCGCGCCGCCCCGATCGTGCGCCCGATGCAGCAGTCGCGGGACGGTCGCGTGCGCCAGGACCGCCCTCTTTCGCGCACCCGCCGAGCGGCGCATCGAGCGCGAGGCGCAATCGTGCTCCGCCCTCACGCGCCTGCGTACTATGCGCCGCAACTCGCCGCGTCCGTCGCCATCGGCGCCCGAACAGCACGCGCGGAATCGCGCCCGCGCCCGGCCACGTCGCCCGCTACCTGCGCGCCGCGCCGGCCGCGCACACGAGCGGCGCCCGGATCACGACCAGCGTGCTGAGGCTGGGAGCCGTGCGCGTAGTGCCTGGGCGCGGCGTCGTATAGCGGCTGCACCCGCGGCAGCAGGGAGTGCAGATCCTCGAGGCGCGGCTGTCGCTCGGATGCGTGCTGAGGAAAGCCGGCGTGCCATTCTGGCTGGCCTGGCCCATCTTCTGCCACAGCGACAACGCCGCGTGCGGATCGTAGCCGGCGCGCGCCATCAGCTCGAGACCGATGCGATCGGCCTCCGATTCCTGCACGCGGCTGTGCGGCAGGTTGAAGGTGAGTTGCGTGAGCGTGCCGGCGATGTTAACCGCGCTGGCGCTGACCCCGGCGAGCTGTGCCAGCACACCGAGGCCCTGCTCGGCGCGCATCCGCGAGGCGGCCTCGCGGCTGTGCTCGCGCAGCGCGTGCGCCATCTCGTGGCCGATCACGGTAGCCAGTTCGGCATCGCTCAGTTTCAGTTTGTCGATCAGGCCGGAGTACACCATGATCTTTCCGCCGGGCATGCAGTAGGCGTTGACCTGCGTCGCTCTTCTGCACGTTGACGGTCCAGTCCCACTTGGCGGCGTCGGGCCGGAACACGGGCGTCTGGCGGATCAGTCGCTCCGCGATGGTGCGCACGCGCTCGGTCTGCACCGGGTCGGCATTGAGTTGCCCCTGCTGCCTGGCCTTGTCCAGTTCGGCGGCGTAGGCCTGCTTCGCGCCCTGTTCGACTTCCGCTTCGGAGACCAGCATCGCCTGCGTGCGATTCGACGCCCACGGCGCCGGGTGCGGTGGTGCTCACGGTCTCGCAACCGTCCAGCAGCAACAGGCCACAGCAGGCGGCGGCAATCAGGCGGTACTTCATCGCGCGCATTTTAGCGGGCTCGCGTCGGTTGCGGCACCTGGCCGGTTTGCGCCGAATATAGGGCATGGACTCACTGGTCACCACCGACTGGCTCGCCGCGGAGCTGGCCAGCCCCGATCTCGTGGTGCTCGATGCCACGCTGGTACATGCCGGGTGATGCGCGCAGCGCACGCAGCCTGCATGACGGCGGCGCGCATTCCCGGCGCGCGCTTCTTCGACATCGACCTGATCGCCGACCGGCGCACGCCCCTGCCGCACATGGTGCCGACGGCGGATGAATTCGCGCAGCGCCTGGGCGAGCTGGGCGTGGCGAATTCCAGCCGGATCGTCTGCTACGACCAGCACGGCATGTTTTCGGCGCCGCGCGCCCGGTGGATGTTGCGGCTGTTCGGGCACGACCAGGTGGCGGTGCTCGATGGCGGACTGCCGCAGTGGCGAGCCGAGGGGCGTGCGCTTCACAGCGGCCCGCCGGAGCCGGTCGCGGCGGCACGCTTCCAGGCCGCGCTGCGTCCCGGCGCTGCGGCGCACCCTCGGCGACATTCGCGACAACCTGCGCACGCGGCGCGAGCTGGTGCTCGACGCGCGTTCCGCCGAGCGATTCCACGCGCGCGTGCCCGAGCCGCGCCCGGGATTGCGCGGCGGGCACGTGCCGGGAGCGCGCAACCTGCCGTTTGGTGAACTGCTGACGCCGCAACAGACTCTGCTGCCGCCGGCCGCGCTGCGCGCGCGCTTTGCCGCGGCCGGCGTGGACGAGCGCAGCGAGGTGATCACCAGCTGCGGTTCGGGCCTGACGGCCGCCGTATTAAACCTGGGACTCGCACGTCGCCGGTCTACCCGAAGGCGCGCTGTACGATGGTTCCTGGGCAGAATGGGGCGGGCGCGATGACACGCCCGTGGAGGTCTGATTGATCACGCTCTACGACTATCTCGATTCCGGCAACGGCTACAAGGTACGACTGGCTGCTGGCGCAGCTCGCTGTGCCGTATCGCTACGTCGAGCTCGACATCATGCGCGGCGAGACGCGCACGCCGCAGTTCCTGGCGAAGAATCCCGACGGGCGCATTCCGACGCTCGAGCTCGATGACGGCCGCTGCCTGGCGCAGTCGGACGCGATCCTCTGGTACCTGGCGGACGGCACGGCCTTCGTGCCGCCTGAGCGCTACGCGCGCGCGCAGGTCCTGCAGTGGATGTTCTTCGAGCAGTACAGCCACGAGCCCTATCGTCGCGACGCCGCGCTTCATCATGCGGCACCTGGCCGCCGACAGTCCGCGGCGCGCCGAACTGCCGCAGCGCCAGGCGCGCGGGCGCGAAGCGCTCGCGGTGATGGAAGGGCACCTGCAGGGACGCAGCTATTTCGTCGCCGAGCGCTACACGATCGCCGACATCGCCCTGTACGCCTACACCCACGTGGCCGAGGAAGGCGGCCTCGAACTGCGCGCCCTACCCGCAGGTGCGCGCCTGGCTGGCGCGGGTCGCGCGCCAGCCGCGCTATGTGGGCCTGCCTGGATCGCCCCCTGCCGGACTGAGCAAAATGCTGGCCTGTGATTTCCTGCGGCGATGTAAATTAGCGCAATGCGATCCCGGCGACACGCGGGCTTTTCCCTGGTCCTGGCGCTGATCGTGCTGATCGCGCAGCTCGGTGCGCAGGCCCATGCCTATACGCACCTCGCGAAAGCGCCGGACTCCGTGCCAGCGCAGTGCCAACCGGCGCCCTGCGTCGAGTGCAGCGCCTTTGCACCGCTTGCTGACGGCCGTCAGCGGCGTGTCCTGTCCCGTGGTTGCCGCGGTGGTCGAACCGCCGGCGACTCGCTGTGTCCCTTGCGGCCGGCATCCACCGCGCCGCGACTCTGCACTGCCTACCGTTCCCGCGCACCACCCGCGTCAGTCCTAGCTCCCGTGTAAGGGACCGGGCGCCCTGCGCGCCCGGTCGTTCCAGAGCGATTGTGGGGTGCTGTCATGTTTCCGTTTCATCGTATTGCACGCCTTGCGCGTCGGCGCAGTGGCCGCGCGCTGCTGGCCGTCGCGCCGGTGCGCGCCAGCCGAAGTGGGCGACCTGCGCGCGCAGCTCGATGCGCTGAAATCAGACTACCAGGCGAAGATCGATGCGCTCGAGTCGCGCGTGGCGCAGCTCGAGGCGCAGGTCGCGGCGCCACCGCAACCGCCAGCCACCGGCAGTCGCCACCGCCGCGCAGGCGCCATCGGTGGCGGCGCGGGTGGCGCCAATGCCTTCAACCCCGCGATCTCGGTGATCCTCGGTGGGCGCTATGCGCAGCTCGACGCGCGATCCGGCCAGCTATCGCATCGCCGGCTTCATGCCCGCGGGCGATGAGGTCGGGCCGGGCCGGCGCGGCTTCGACCTGGGCGAATCCGAGCTGACGCTGTCCGCCAACGTCGATCCGTATTTCTACGCCAACCTGACCGCCTCGCTCACCGGCGACAACACGGTCAGCGTCGAGGAGGCGTACGTCAAGACGCTGGCGTTGCCCGCCGGCCTGTCGCTCAAGGCCGGCCGCTTTTTCTCCGGCATCGGTTACCTGAACGAAGTGCACAGCCACGCCTGGGATTTCGTCGACCAGCCGCTGGTCTACCAGGCGATGTTCGGCGGACAGCTGGCGCAGGATGGCGCGCAGCTCAAGTGGCTGGCGCCCACCGACCTGTTCATCGAGCTGGCGGCGGAGACCGGTGACGGCGCGCGCATTCCCCGGGCACGCGGCTGGCGCGGCAACGGTCTCAACGGCGGCGCACTGCTGGCGCACCTCGGCAACGACATCGGCGATTCGGCCAGCTGGCGTGCCGGCATTTCCTGGCTGCACGCGGCGCGCCGAGAGCCGCGCTTTGTCCGATGTCGACAGCAGCGGCGCGTCTGCTGATCGATGCCTTCACCGGCCAGTCGCGCACCTGGATCGCCGATGCGATCCTGAAGTGGGCGCCGCACGGCAACGGCAACCTGCGTTCGTTCAAGCTGCAGGCGGAATACCTGCAGCGCAACGAAGACGGGCTGCTGGCTGTCGCCAGCGCCCGGCAGCAACCTGGCGGACAGTTTCCGTGCGCAGCAGTCCGGCTGGTACCTGCAGGGCGTCTACCAGTTCCTGCCGCGCTGGCGCTTCGGCGCCCGCTACGACTCGCTCGATTCCGGTGAGGTCGCCATCGGGCTGGTGCAGCAGGCGGTGTTGCCACTCGCCGATTTCAGCGCGCTGGTGCCGGCCACGCCGCGCCGCGTCAGCGCGATGTTCGACTGGAACCCGAGTGAATTCTCGCGCCTGCGGTTGCAGTACGCCTGGGACGACGCGCGCCTTAGCGTGCGCGACCGGCAGCTGATGCTGCAATACCTCTACAGCATCGGCGCGCACGGCGCGCACAAATTCTAGGAGTGAACATGAACAGATCGACAAACGCCATGGCGGCGATCCTGCTGTCACTGATTCTGCCGCAGTCGCCGGCGCAAGCGGCGCTGCGCGTGCTGGCGACGACCCCGAATGGGCGGCGCTCACGCGCGAGCTCGGCGGTGACAAGGTCGATGTCTACGCCGCGACCAGCGCCTTTCAGGACGTGCACCGCGTCGATGCCAAGCCGAGCCTCGTGGCGCGTGCGCGCAACGCGGACCTGGTAGTGGCCGCGGGCGCAGAGCTCGAAATCGGCTGGCTGCCGATCCTGCTGCGCGAATCGGGCAACGCGCGCATCCAGCCCGGTAACCCGGGTTACTTTGAAGCCGACGCCAATCTGCGTCTGCTGGAAATTCCCTCGACGGTCGATCGCTCGATGGGCGATGTACATCCGCAAGGCAATCCGCACGCGCACCTTGATGCGCGCAATGTAGCGATCGTGGCTGGCGCGCTGACGACGCGCCTGCAGGCCGTGGATCGCGGCCAACGCGCCGTATTACCAGGCGCGCGGCGTGGATTTTCAGGCGCGCTGGAAGCTGGCGATCGCACGCTGGGAAGCGCAGGCTGCGCCGCTCAAGGGCGTGCCGGTCGTCGTGATCCATCGCGACCAGGCCTACCTGTGTCACTGGCTGGGGCTTGTCGAGGTCGCGGCGATCGAACCCAAGCCTGGCGTGCCGCCGAGCAGCAGCTATCTGGCCGAGCTCGTGACCAGGCTCACGGCGCCGCGCCGCCGAAGATGATCCTGCGCAATGCCTACAACGATTCGAAGGCGGTCGACTGGCTGGCCGAGCGCATCCACGTACCGGTGGTGCTGCTGCCCTATTCGGTGGGCGGCACGCCGGCGGCAAGCGATCTGTTCGGTCTCTTCGATGACACGATCAACCGCCTGACCGGAGTGAGCCGAAATGAATGCCCTGGCCGAAAATTTCAGCATCCTGTGGCCAGCGCTGCTGGCCGGACTGATCGTGCTCGCCACGCACGTGCCGCTGGGCCAGCAGGTGCTCGCGCGCGGCATCGTGTTCATCGATCTCGCCATCGCGCAGGTCGCTGGCGTAGGCGTGATCGCCGCGCACTATTTCGGTCTTGAACTGCAGGGCTGGGTGACGCAGGTCGCCGCGGTGAGCGCCGCACTGCTGGCCGCGTTGCTGCTGACCTGGACAGAACGCAAGCGCCCGGAAGTGCAGGAGGCGCTGATCGGCGTGCTGTTCGTGCTGGCTTCAACCGCGCAGATCCTGCTGCTGGCCAACGATCCTCATGGGGGCGAGGACCTCAAGGACCTGCTCGCCGGGCAGATCCTCTGGGTCACGTCCGCGCAGCTGCTGCGCGCGGCGACGTTGACCGCACTGGTGCTGCTGGTCTGGTTCAGGTGGCGCGAACGTCTCGGTCGCACCGGCTTTTACGTGCTGTTCGCCATTACGGTGACCGTCTCAGTGCAGCTGGTCGGCGTCTATCTGGTGTTCACCACGCTGATCGTCCCGGCCATCGCGACCTATCGCCATGCGCCGGGGCGGCAACTCGCAATCGGCTATGCGCTGGCGGTGGTGAGCTACGCGGTCGGCCTGGTAGTGTCGGCGTTGACCGATCTGCCTTCGAGTCCGGTGATCGTCTGGGCGATGGCAGTCGCCGGCATCACGGTGCTGCTCGCGCAATCCGGAAGAATCGGGGCTGCAAGCAGCGTCGCTAGAGACTGAAGGGCCCTTCGCAGACGCTCTCGGCCAGCGGGCGGCGATCGTTCGGCAGCTCACGCTTTTGCAGTGATTCGCCCAACTGTGCCGCGTCGCCGCGTTTGCCAATCACAATCATCGCTTCCACGGCAAAGGCGGCCGGCACTCGCAGCACGCGTCGCGCGCGTTCGTAGTCGAAACCGGCGATGCCGTGTGCGACCAGATTGCTCAGTGAGGCCTGCAGCGCCAGGTTTTGCCAGGCGGCGCCGGTATCATATGAGTGCGTCGGGAAGGGACGCCCGTCAGTATCGAAGTGAGTGCGGGATATCACCAGCGCCAGCGCCCCGGCGCGCTCAGCCCAGGTGCGGTTGCCCGGATTGAGCAGGTCGAGAAACGCCGGCCAGAAATCCGTGTCGCGGCGTGCGTACAGAAATCGCCAGGGCTGGAAGTTCCCGGATGAGGGCGCCCAGCGCGCGGCCTCGAACAGCGTCATCAGTTCCGCCTCGCTGAGCGCTACGCCCGACATGGCGCGGGACGACCAGCGATCGAGAAACAGCTGATCGATCGGGTAGGTGGCTTTTCTGTGCTCGCTGCCTTTGATCATGGAAGTCCTGCGTGGGTTCGGGAACAAGACAATGTGGGGCGTGGGACGCCGCATTTCAACCGCAATATGCTCATGATCAGGGCTCGCTGGCGGCGCGTATCAACGCACGATGGCGAGCAGCGCCAGGCCAGCGCCGATGCGGTACCAGGCGAATGCCGTGTAGCGATGGTTCTGCACGTAACGCAGCAGCCACTTGACCGCGATGAAGGCCACGACGGCTGACACCACGAATGCAAGCGCGAACGCGGGCCAGTCTTCGGGCGTGGTGGGCGCGGCGGCGGCGCGAAATTTCAGGAATTCGTAGCCGGTCGCGGCGAACATGGTCGGTATGCCTACCAGGAAGGCGAATTCGGTCGCGGCCGGGCGCGAGGTCAGGCCCGCGAGCATGGCCGCGAAGATCGTGGCCGCCGAGCGCGAGGTGCCCGGGAATACCGCGGCCAGGATCTGGCAGCTGCCCACCCAGAAAGCCACCGACCAGGTGACCTCGATCAGTAGCGCGCGCTTTGCCACCAGGCGCTCGATCAGCAGCATCAGGACGCCGCCGACGATCAGTGCCGCGGCCACCGGCGCTACGGTTTGTGGCAACTGCACGCCCGCACGCTTGGCGATGAAACCGCCCGCCGCGGTGATCGCAAAGGCAAATGCCAGCTTCGCCAGATAGTCACGATTTTCGCGCTACCCCGAGTCCCAGCAGCAGCTGCTGCAGCCGCGGCCTGAACACCAGCACCGAAGCGAGGATCGCGCCAGCCTGGATCGCGACGTTGAACAATTCGGAGCGCGCACCGAGCCAATGCTCGGCGATCAGCAGATGGCCGGTGCTGGAAACGGGCAGAAATTCGGTCAGGCCTTCAATGATGCCGAGCAGCGCGGCCTGGAACAGATCGGTCACCGTGGATCCCCGCATTGGTCGGCACGGCGCGCATCTTAGCCCAGATGTGCTCTGGACTGGGCCCGGATCTAGGCCTGGCCGAGATCCCGCGTGGCGAAGCCGTCGAACCGCGCGCCCTGCCGGCCATAGACGGGCGCCGCCGCGCCGCCGCGCAGCGTGGCCAGGAGCTGCTGCACATGGCCGAGCTTGAGCGAGACCACCGCGCCATTGCGATCGTTCATTTCCTTGCAGCGGCGCGCGACCTTGAGGTTGTCCTGCCAGCGTTCGCGCAGCGACCGGCCCGGATCGCACCAGGCCAGCAGCTTGTCAAAGCCGTCACGCCCGGCGCCGAAGGACAGCATGCGACAGGCCGCGGTTCGTTCCGCGTCGAGTCGCGTCAGCTGCTCGATGCAGCGATGGCGGGAGCCGCCGATATTCTCGATGGCCGTCGGGTCGTCGCCGCGCACGACATCGGCCTCGCGCTTCAGCACCTGTTCGAGTTCAACCAGCAGTTGCGATTCGTCGCGCAGCACGCGCTCGATGTGCTGCCGGATGTCGCCAGGCTGGATGCTCATGCCCCGGTCTTCGGACTCAATCGCGGCGGCCGGCAGCGGCCAGGTCGCGTTCGAGCTGCAGCAGGCGGTCGGCGATCTTGCGCGGGTCGGCGGCGTACTGGCCCTGATCGATGGCCTGGCTGAGCGCAGCGACGCGGCCGGCATCGATCTCCGGCATGCCGGCCACGGCTTCCTGCAGTGCGGCGAGGCGGCGGGCCGTGTCGGTAATGCTGACACTGTCAGTCTGATTGGCCGTGGGGGTGGAGGTGGTCGTGCCGACGGGCGCAGCGGGACGCAGCCGTTCGACGGCACGGCTGGCGCCGGACTCGACGGCGCTCGCGTCGCTTCGCTCAATGCGGTTGGGCATGAAACATCTCCTGCTCTCAGGGGCCTATAACGGCACTCTTGGGTGGGACTTTAGGCCAGTACTTGTCATAAGGATACTTCGACCAGCTGGGAGCTGCGCACGACCGCCTCGACGATGCGCTGCGAACCTGGGTTCTGGACGCGGATCCGTTCGTCAGGCCGGCCGTCGCTCAGGGCGATGACCGTGACCCGCACCTCCATGCCGCTGGCATGAGCCAGCAGCGTGATTTCCTGGCCCCGGTGCACGACCGGCGCGATCGACACCGCGTCGGCGTCAAGCGCTTCACCCATCGCAACCGGACGGCGCAGGCGCAGGCCGGCCAGTTGCGCCGGATTGCTCAAATAGTGGCTCGACAGTCCGGGGAGCGTTCGCGTTACGATCGAAAACGCGTCGGCCGCGGGCACCGCGCCGGCGGGCAGCGCGCGCTGGGCCACCAGCACCGGCAGTTCGCTGTTCAGCGTCACACCCATATATATGGACCAGCGGGCGCCTGCGTCGCACCGCACTCCGACCGTGGTGCGGTCGCGCAGCTGACCGTCACCGGCGACGAAAGCGCGCAGGGGCTCGGCGCAGCTGGCGAGGTGCAGACGCGGATCGAGTGCGTCCGAGGCGATCCTCAGGCCGGTGGCCGCGGGTCCGGCCGCTGTCCGCACGGCCTGCTCGGCCGCTGCGCGGATTGAGGTCGCGTCGGTGAAAGCGGCGGTAGTGGCGTGGAGCGGGCGCAGCAGCAACATGGCCACCGCGGTAGCGCCGAAGCGGCAAAAAGCACGCTGGTTCATTTCACTCGCCTCACCTGGCAACTCATGCGCGTGAATGGAGCAAGCCTCGTGCCAGCGACAGCGCCGGAAAATTGCCGCTCAAGAATCGTCGCCGCTGGCCGTTCAAGTATTCAGCGGCCGTCATGACCGGGCCGCGGCCGTGCGCTGCCGGCAGCCGGCAGCTTACTGCCGGTCCTTGCGCCCCCCAGGGCCGCCAAGCGCGAACTGCATCACGCTGTGCGGCGTCCGGCACGCCGTTGCGCTCACCTGGCACAGGGTTTGCTCCGTCCCGACCGACTCGTTCGGTTTCGCGGAGTAAACATGGCCAACAGCATCGACAATTTCCTCGGGATACACGCCCAGGCACTCGGCATCGAGTCGCGCCGCACGCAACTGCTGGCCGCGAATATCGCCAATGTCGACACGCCGAACTTCAAGGCCCGCGACCTGGATTTCAAGGCCGCGCTGGCCCAGGCCGGTGCGCCGACGACCGGAGCACTGCCGCTGACCGGCACGCACGGTGCCCTGCAGGCGGCCGCAGCGGCCGACCAGGACCCGGCGCTGCTGTATCGGGTGCCGATGGCGCCGTCGCTCGATGGCAACACCGTCGACGACGCAGCTCGAGCAGGCCGCCTTCGCCGAGAACGCGGTGCGCTACCAGGCCACGCTGACGCTGCTCAATGCAAGTCTGCGCGCCTCATGACCGCGATCACCGGCCAGTAGATTCCAGCAGGACCACCATCATGTCGAGCTTCAGAATCTTCGATATCGCCGGCGCCGGCATGAGCGCGCAATCCGTGCGGCTCAATACCGTGGCCAGCAATCTCGCCAATGCGGACAGCGTCAGCGGCGACCCTGCACGGTGTTATCGCGCGCGGCACCCGGTGTTCCAGGCGACCGCGGCCAGCGCTGCCGACGGGAGCGGCGCCAGTGTCGAAGTGCGCGGCATCGTCGAGAGCCAGGCGAGCCCGGAACGCCGCTACGACCCGGCCAATCCGCTGGCCGACGGCAACGGCTACGTCTACGCGCCCAACGTCAACATGGTCGAGGAAATGATCGACATGATCTCGGCCTCGCGCTCGTACCAGAACAACGTCGAAGTCATGAACACCACCCGCAACCTGCTGCTCGCCACGCTGAAGCTCGGTCAGGGCTGATCGCTGCTAACGGAGACACACTCATATGAGCACCGCCAACCCGATCACACAGAGCGCCGCCGCTGCAGCGGCCGCAGCCACCGCCCACAAGACGGCCAGTTCGCTCGGCGTCAGCGATTTCCTCACGCTGATGACCACGCAGCTGAAGAACCAGGATCCATTCAAGCCGACTGGACGGCACCGAAATGCTGGCGCAGCTCGCACAGTTCGGCACCGTTTCCGGCGTGCAGTCGATGAACACGACGCTCAGCTCGCTTTCCGACTCGCTGCGCTCCTCGCAGGCGCTGTCCGGCGCGACGATGGTGGGGCACCAGATCCTCGCGCCGGCGAGCGCCGTCAACTACTACGGCCAGCCGCTCGGCGGCGCCGTGCAGATTGCCGACGGCGCCAGCAGCGTCACGCTGACGATCACCGACGCCAGCGGCCAGGTGGTCCGGCATGTCAACCTGGCTACGGCCACCGGCCAGCAGCCCTTCAGCTGGGATGGTCATGACCGACAGCGGTGCGCAGGCCGCTGCCGGCACACTACAAGGTCGGCGCAGTCGCGAACGTCAGGCGGCGCCAACGTGGCATGCCGATCGCCGTGGCAGCGCGCGTCGGCAGCGTGAGCTCGACAGCACCGGCACCAGTGTGACCCTCAACACCTCGGAGCTGGGCGCAGTGGCGCTCAGCGACGTCCAGCAGATCATCTGAACCAGTCATCAGGAGCAACCCATGTCATTCGGCATAGCCCTCAGCGGCATCAACGCGGCGCAAAGCGACCTGAACGTCACCGCCAACAACATCGCCAACTCCAACACCACTGGCTTCAAGCAGTCACGCTCGGAATTCGCCGAACTGTTCGCGGTCTCGCCGCAGGGCGTCAGCAAGACGCAGAACGGCGCGGGCGTCAAGATCGCCAACAGTTGCCCAGCAGTTCACCCAGGGCAACATCGAGGCCACCAACAACAGCCTCGATCTGGCGATCAGCGGCAGGGATTCTTCATTCTCAGCAATGCGGGCGCGTTGCCGCCTACACGCGTGCCGGTGCCTTCCAGACCGACAACGCCGGCTACATGGTCAACGCCGAGGGGCAGCGACTGCAGGTCTATCCGCCGACCAGCTCGGGTAGTTTCAATACCACCTCGCTCGTCCGACCTGCGCCTGGTCACCGGCGACAGCGCACCCTCGCCGACCACCACGGCGGACCTCAGCTTCAACCTGCCGGCCAATGTGTCGCCGCCAGCAGTAGCGACCTTCGATCCTGCCAATTCCAACAGCTACAACAACTCCACCTCGATGACGGTGTATGACTCGCTGGGCGCGGTGCATACCGCCAGCATGTATTTCGTCAAGACGGCCACCACCAACACCTGGGACACGCGCCTGTACATCGACGGTACCGCGGTGGGCGGGGCGCAGACCCTGACCTATTCCAACCTGGGCGCGCTCACGGTGCCGGTCGGCGGCAAGATCACCTTTCCGACCTACACGCCCGGCACCGGCGCTGCGGGCCTGGATCTGACGATCAACTACGCCACCAGCACGCAGTACGGCGACACCTTCGGCGTCACCTGCGGTCACGCAGGACGGCTATACGACCGGCCGGCTGATCGGCATCAGCGTCGATTCCACGCGGCGTCGTGCAGGCGCGCTTCACCAACGGGCGCTCGCTCTCGCTCGGCCAGGTGGCGCTGGCGAATTTCGCCAACTCCGCAGGGCCTGCAGTCGCTCGGCAACACCAACTGGGCCGAGACCTTCAGTTCCGGCCAGGTGCTGCACGGCCAGGCCGGCAATTCCGGCTTCGGCCTGATCCAGTCCGGCTCGCTCGAGCAGTCAAACGTCGAACATCACCGCGCAGCTGGTCAACATGATCACCGCGCAGCGCAACTTCCAGGCCAACGCGCAGATGATCTCGACCGAAAATCAGATCACGCAGACGATCATCAACATCCGCTGATACCGGGAGCTAAGGAACTGCCATGGATCGTCTGGTTTATGTGGCCATGTCGGGCGCGAAGGAAACCCTGCGTGCCCAGACCGCCAACAACCACAACCTGGCCAACGCCAGCACCACCGGCTTCCGCGCCGACCTGTCGGCGTTCCAGAGCCAGGCGGTGCAGGGCGCGGGCCTGCCGACGCGCGTCTATGCCACCGACAGCACGCTGGGCTGGGATCCCACCAGCGGCGAGCTGCAGCAGACCGGGCGCGACCTCGACGTGGCCGTCAACGGCCAGGGCTGGATCGCCGTGCAGGGCGCCGATGGCCGCGAGGCCTACACCCGCGCCGGCGATCTGCGCGTCGACGTCAACGGCCAGCTGGTCACGGCCACCGGCCGCGCGGTGCTCGGCGACGGCGGACCCGATCGCGGTGCCGCCGCATGCGCGCGATCAGCATCGCCCGTGACGGCTCGGTCTCGATCGTGCCGCTCGGCCAGACAGCGACGACGGTCGCGACGGTCGGCCGCATCAAGCTCGTCAATCCGCCGGCCGCCGGCGTGGAGCGCGGTCAGGATGGCCTGTTCCGGCTTCGCGACGGCACCGACGCACCGGCCGATGCCGGCGTGCAGCTGGTGGCGGGTGCGCTCGAAACCAGCAACGTCAACATCGCCGAGACCATGACGCAAATGATCGAGCTGGCGCGCCGCTTCGACCTGCAGGTCAAGGCGCTGCGCACGGCGGAAGAAGACGCCGCTGCGGCCACGCGACTCCTGCAGGTCGGCTAGGCGCCGCGCTTCAACATAGTCTCCAAGGAGCAGTCATGAATTCAGCATTGTGGGCAGCCAAGACCGGACTCGACGCCCAGCAGACCCGGATGGCGGTGGTGTCCAACAACCTCGCCAACGTCAACACCACCGGCTTCAAGAAGAGCCGCGCCGTGTTCGAGGATCTGCTCTACCAGAACGTGCGCCAGGTGGGCGGCGCGACCTCGCAGGACACGCAGGCACCCAGCGGACTATCGCTGGGCACCGGCGTGCGCGTGGTGGCCACCGAAAAAACCTATACGCAGGGCAATCTGACCCAGACTGGCAACTCGCTCGATCTCGCCATCAACGGCCGCGGCTTCTTCCAGGTGCTGCTGCCCGACGGCACGCTCGGCTATACGCGGGCCGGCGATTTCCAGCTCAACAACCAGGGGCCAGCTGGTGACCTCGAGCGGCTACGTGGTGCAGCCGGGCATCAACATCCCGCAGGGCGCGCAGAGCATCACCATCGGCGCCGATGGCGTGGTCGCGCGCAGCTGGCGGGCCAGACCTCGCCGCAGCAGGTGGGCACGCTCCAGCTGGCCGATTTCGTCAATCCGGCCGGGCTCCAGCCGCGCGGCGAGAACCTGCTGGTCGAGTCGGCCGCGAGCGGCGCGGCGCAGTCCGGCAACCCGGGCCAGTCGGCCTCGGCTCGCTGCAGCAGGGAGCGATCGAGAGTTCCAACGTCAACGTGGTCGAGGAAATGGTCAACATGATCGAGACGCAGCGCGCCTACGAGATGAACACCAAGGCAATCCAGACCACCGACCAGATGCTGCAGTACCTCAGCAACAACGTCTGACGCAGGAGTAATGCACGTGATACAGCATCGCGACCGATGACTGCTTCTGTCCGCCATCGCGCTGGCGGCCTGCCACACGGTGCCGCCGCGCATCGAAGATTTCAACGCCAGCAATGCCGGAACAAGTGCCGGCGCCGCTGGCTCACAACGGCGCGATCTACCAGGAAGGGCACGACGTGCCGCTGTTCGAGAACTCGGTCGCGCACCGCGTCGGCGACGTGCTGACTATCGTGCTCGAGGAGAAGACCGACGCCAGCAAGAGCGCCAGCACCACCACCGCCAAGAAGACCAAGGCTTCGCTGCCGGGTCCGACGCTGTTCGGCGCTCCCGTCACCGTGCATGGAGTGGAAGTGCTCGCCGGCAATATGGACAACGCCACCAGTTTTGACGGCACCGGTGACAGCAAGCAGAGCAACGTGCTCACCGGCAACATCTCGGTGACGATCGCGCGGCGTCTCGCCAACGGCAACCTGCTGGTGCGCGGGCAGAAGTGGATCTCGATCAACCAGGGGCGCGAGTTCGTGCAGCATCCAGGGCATCGTACGCCCGATCGACATCGCACCGGACAACACGGTGTCGTCATCCCGCGTCGCGGACGCGAATATTTCCTACGGTTCGCAGGGCGTGCTCGCCGCGGCGAATTCCAAGTCATGGCTGGCCCGCTTCTTCGATTCCAAGTGGCTGCCATTCTGAGGTCGATGAAATATGCCGCACATACAACCACGAGTTGGCGCGCAGCTGGCCTGGATGCTGCTGGCCGCCGCACCGCTCCTGCTGCCATCCCTGGCGCAGGCCGAGCGCGTCAAGGACCTGGCCGGGGTCGCGGGCGTGCGCAGCAACCAGCTGGTCGGCTACGGGCTGGTCGTGGGCCTGGACGGCACCGGCGATCAGACCAGCCAGGCACCCTTTACCGTGCAGAGCATCATCAACATGCTCGCCAAGTTCGGCGTCACCATCCCGGCCAACGTCAAGCCCCAGCTGAAGAACGTCGCCGCGGTGACCGTGACCGCCAGCCTGCCGGCCTTTGCAAAGGCGGGACAGACCCTCGACGTGACCGTCGCCTCGATCGGCAACGCCAGCAGCCTGCGCGGTGGCGCCCTGCTGTTGGCGCCGCTGCGCGGCGCGGACGGCGAGGTCTATGCGATGGCACAGGGCAGCGTAATGGTCGCGGGGTTCGGCGTGAGCGGCAAGGATGGCTCGCGCGTCAGCGTCAACGTGCCCAGCGGCGGCCGCGTTCCCAACGGCGCGACCGTGGAGCGCGAGGTGCACAGCGATTTCGCGGCGACTCCATACGTCGTGCTCAATCTCAATACCCCGGATTTCACCACCGCTACGCGGCTGACCGCCGGCATCAATGCACTGCTCGGCGCCGGTACGGCGCAGGCGCTGGACGCGGTCTCGGTCCGTGTCGTCGCGCCAGCCGACGAAGCCGGTCGTATCAGTTTTATTTCAGCACTGCAGGAACTGGAAGTGCAGCCGGGCGACGCTCCTGCACGGGTGATCATCAATTCGCGCACCGGCACCGTGGTGATCGGCTCGCGCGTGCGCGTCATGCCTGCCGCCGTGGCGCACGGCTCGCTGTCAGTGACGATCAAGGAGCGCGAGGATGTCAGCCAGCCCAATGCGTTTGCGCAGGGCACCACGGTGACCACGCCGCGCAGTGATATCTCGGTTGAGCAGCCGCCGGCGCGCATGTTTGTCTTCAGTGCCGGTGTGGATCTCAATGAAATCGTCCGCGCCGTGAACCAGGTGGGCGCCGCGCCCGGTGACCTGGTGGCGATACTCGAGGCGCTCAAGGAGGCCGGCGCACTGCGCGCCGAGCTGGTCGTCATCTAGATGCTGCCACTACCCGCCAGCGCCGCGCTGCCACCGCCATGAGCGCCGCTCCGGTGGCGCCGGCCTATTACGCTGACTTCAGCGGCATGGAAGCGCTGAAGAAAACCGCGCAGCAGAACCAGCCCGCCGCAGTCCGCGAGGCCGCGCGCCAGTTCGAAAGCCTGTTCACCAACATGCTGCTCAAGAGCATGCGCGAGGCGAGCCTCGGGGAGAGCCTCGGTGACAGCCAGCAGACCCAGTTTTATCAGGACATGTTCGACCAACAGCTGGCGCTGCAGATGTCGCGCGGCAAGGGCCTGGGCCTGGCCGAACACCTGGTGCGCCAATTGCAGCGGACCGGCACTGCGCCGGCCAGCGCACCGGTCGCAGCCCCGCCGGCACCGATCAGCAGGCAGCTGCCCACGCGCGAGCAGTTCATCGACAGCATCCGGCCCGCTGCGACTGAAGCGGCACGACGGCTGGGCGTAGCGCCCGAGACCCTGATCGCGCATGCCGCGCTGGAGACCGGCTGGGGCCGGCACCTGCCCGCAACCGCTGCGGGTTCGAGCCACAATCTCTTTGGCGTCAAGGCCGGAGGCCACTGGCAGGGGCCGAGCACGGACTCGCTCACTGCCGAATACACGGGCAATGAGTCCGCGAATGTGCGCGCGCCGTTTCGCGTCTACGATTCCGTCGGCGCAAGCATGCGCGACTATGCCGGGTTGATCTGCGACAGTCCGCGCTTCGCCGGGGCATTGAACTGCGGCAGCGATGTCGCAGCCTATGCCACGGGCCTGCAGCGCGGTGGTTATGCCACCGATCCGGCTTATGTGCAAAAACTCGTGGCCACGGCGACGGCCGTGCGCGTACTGGGCGCACACGCTGCGCTCAAGAATGCGACCGCGTTGCCGATGACCGGTGGCGGAGAGAGCGCTTGATGATCGGCGGCGCAATGTCCGGGTGCGGGAGTCACGATGGCTGACATGCTGTCCACTGGCGTTTCGGGCCTGCTGGCTTTTCAGCGGGCGCTCGATGCGACCAGCCACAATATCGCCAACGCCAGCACCGACGGCTACAGCCGCCAGCAAGTGGACCTGGTCACCCGCAGCACCGAGACTCTCGGCAACAGCTGGATTGGCAACGGTGTCGACGTGGCGACGGTGCGGCGCATCTATGATGAGCTGATCGCCGGCCAGGCCCGCAATGCCGGCAGCGGATTTCAGCAGCTCGACACTTTCAGCACCCTGGCCAGCCGCGTCGACAACCTGTTCAGCGACGCCGCGACCGGACTGGCGACCACGCTGCAGAGCTTCGTCAGCGCGGTGCAGACCGTGGCCAGTACTCCCAGCTCCGTGCCGGCCCGGCAGGTGCTGCTGAGCCAGGCGCAGTCACTGCTCAACCGGCTCAAGAGCTATGACGGGAGCCTGGCCACCATCAACAGCCAGATCTCCTCGCAGTTGCAGTCCGAGGCCAGCACCATCTCGACCCTGGCCGGCAACATCGCCAACCTCAACGGCAAGATCATTGCGGCGCAGGGATTCGGCCAGCAGCCGCCCAACGACCTGCTCGACCAGCGCGACAAGCTGGTCAGTGACCTGGCCACGCACGTCTCCGTCAGTACGGTCGCGCAGTCCGATGGCAGCCTGAACGTATTCGTCGGCACCGGCCAGGCCCTGGTGATCGGCGCCAGTGCGGCAAGAATCGGCACCACGGGTGACCAGTTTGATCCGACCAGCGTGCGCTTCGTGATGCAGGGCACCGGCCCTGCCACCGATATTACCGATGCGCTGGTGGGCGGCACGGTGGGCGGACTGCTGCAGTTTCGCAGCCAGATGCTCGACCCGGCGCGCAATTCCATCGGACAGACGGCAGTCACGCTCGCAACGCTGGTCAACAGCCAGCAGGCAGCCGGACTCGATCTGCGCGGACAGGTCGGCACGTCGATGTTCGCGGTCGGCGCGGTCAACGTCCTGCCCTCGAGGCTCAATCTGGGCGACGCCGGCGCGACCGTTACCCGGAGCGACCTTACGGCGTTGACGACCGCCGACTACCAGCTTTTTTACGATGGCACTAACTGGCAGATGACCCGCACCGACACCGGCGCCGCGGTTGCGCTCACGGGCAGTGGCACAAACCTAAGCCCGTTCGTGGCCGATGGCCTGTCGATCGTGATGAGCGGAACGCCGCAGGCCGGCGATCGCATTCTGATCCAGCCCACCCGTGGCGTGGTCGCGGGCATGTCGGTGCTGCTCACTCAGCCGGAAAAAGTCGCCGCGGCCGGGCCGCTGCTCACCAGTGCGGCGGCCACCAATACTGGCTCCGCCACCATCGACGCCGGCCAGCTCAGCAATCCGCCTGCCTGGGTGCGCGGCAACTATACCCTGAGCTTCACCAGTGCCACGACCTGGCAGGTGACCGACGCGGGCAATACCGTGATTGCGACCGGCGCCTACACTTCCGGGGCGCCTGTCATCTTCAACGGCATGCAAGTGGTGCTCAGCGGCGCTCCGGCGAGCGGCGACGCCTTCCAGATCAACGATAACGCGAATGGCACGGGCGACAACCGCAACGCGCTGCAGATCGCCGCGCTCCTCAACAAGCCGGTGCTGAACGGGGGCGCCGTGTCGCTCAGCGATAACGTCGGCCAGCTGGTGAGCGGCATCGGCGTACAGACCAGCCAGGCGCAGGCCGGGCGCGATGCCCAGCGGATCGTCATGAACGACACCAGCAGCGCCTTGTCCAGCGTCAATGGCGTCAACCTCGATGAGGAGGCCGCCAATCTGGTGCGCTATCAGCAGGCCTACCAGGCGGCGGCGAAGATCATCGGCGTTGCCAATACCATATTTCAGAGCCTGCTGGACGCCACGAGGTAAGCCATGCGCCTTGCCACTTCCACGATTTACCAGTTGAAAGTGCAGGACCTGCTCAATCAGCAGGCCGCGCTGGCGAAGACCCAGAGCCAGATTGCCACCGGACTGCGCGTCCAGACACCGGCGGACGACCCGGTGGCGGCTGCGCAACTGGGCAGCCTGGCCGATGCCCAGGCTCGCGAAGAACAGTTTGGAAAGAACAGCACCATCGTCCAGGGCCGCCTGCAGACCGAAGAGCAGGCGCTGGCGGATGCCAATACGGTGATGCAGCGGGCCCGTGAACTGGTGGTGCAGGCCAACACTGCGACGCTCAGCGACGGCGATCGCAACTCGATAGCCACCGAACTGAAATCGCGGCTCGACGAACTCATGAGCATCGCCAACCGCAAGGATGCCAATGGCGAGTACCTGTTCGCAGGCTACGCGGGCGCCACCCTGCCGTTCTCGCGCGGCAGCAGCGGCAGCGTCAATTACCTCGGCGACAGCGGTACCCGTGCGGTGCCGGTCAGCACTGGCCTGTCGGTCCAGGACAGTGACGCGGGCAGCCGTGTATTCATGGGTGTCCCGGCCGGGAACGGGCTGTTTACCACTGCCGCCAGCGCTGCCAATACGGGCAGCGGTGTCATTGACGCCGGCTCGATCGTCAATCGCGGCGCCTGGGTCGCGGGCGCCTTTAGCCTGAGCTTCACCAGCGCCAGCACCTGGCAGGTGACCGACAGCGGCAACGCCGTGGTGGCCAGCGGCAATTATTCGAGCGGCGGAGTGATCGCCTTCAATGGCGTCCAGGTCGGCATCACCGGGATACCCGCTGCCGGCGACACATACACCATTGCCACGGCCGGCACCCGCGACATGTTCAGCACCCTCGACGGCATCGTCGCCGCGCTGCAAGGCGGTGCGAGCAGCGATGCGCTGCGCGCCCAGCTCAATTCTTCGCTCAACGGTTCGCTGCAGCAACTCGACCAGGCATCGGAACAGCTCCTGACCGTGCGCTCACAAGTGGGCGCGCGGCTCTCGACCCTGGACGACGCCAGTGGCGCCCGCCAGACCGAACAAGCCAATCTGCAGATCAGCGCCGGAGCGCTCGGCGGCCTCGACTACGCCGCGGCCGTCTCGAAAATGAGCCAGCAAACCGTCGCGCTCCAGGCCGCGCAGCAGTCCTTCGTCAGTACCTCCAAGCTGTCGCTGTTCAACTACCTGTGATTGTGTGACGCAGTCGACAAAATGCCGGGTCTTGCCGTTTAAGCGGCTCAAGTTTGCCGCACGGCGGTCCGATACCGAACACGAACGGGCAGGCGATCGAGCGATCGGCGGTCCAAATGGCAAGCGCTATGGGCAGCGGTCCGGGCGCCAAGGTTACCAACAGGAGAAGTTTCAATGGCACTCATGATCAACACCAACGCGATGTCGCTGAATGCCCAGCGCAATCTGACGACTTCGCAGAGCAGCCTGGCGCAGGCGTTGCAACGGCTGTCTTCGGGCCTGCGCATCAACAGCGCCAAGGACGACGCCGCCGGTCTCGCGATCGCTTCGCGCATGACCACCCAGATCAACGGTCTGGACACGGCCCAGCGCAATGCCAACGACGGCATCTCACTGGCGCAGACCACGGAAGGCGCCCTCCAGGAAGTGACCAACAACCTGCAGCGCATCCGTGAACTGGCCGTACAGTCGGCCAACTCCACGAATTCCTCCTCGGACCGGCAGGCGCTGGACCAGGAAGTGCAGCAGCGGCTGGCGGAAATCGACCGCATCGCCCTGCAGACCTCGTTCAACGGCCAGAAGGTACTCGACGGCTCCTTTGGCAATGCCACCTTCCAGGTGGGTGCCAACGTCGGTGAAACCATCTCGGTCGGCCTGTCGACCAGCATGCGCACCTCCGCGGTGGGTCGCCTCGCCGACTATGTGGGTGGCGCAACCTATAGCTCAGCCAGCGCCGTGGGCCAGCAGGGAGCCGGCGTCGTTGACGCTACGGCACTGACCCAGGGTTCGCTGACCATCGCGATCGGCAATGGCGCCGCGGTATCCATCGGTGCCAGCATCGCTGGCAGCACCACGGTGGGCCAGACGACCGGCAGTGCCTGGTCCAAGGCCAACGCGATCAATTCCGCGAGCATCCCGGGGCTCACGGCCACCGCCGATACGACTGCGCAGATCAGCCTGGACCGATGTCGCCGCTGCCAGCGGCTATTCCCTGACGATCAACGGCGCGCCAGTTTATTCTGGTTCGGCCGCGGCGATCACCGGGGACAATATGGTCTCCCAGATCAATTCAAACGCCGGCGCGACCGGAGTCACCGCGACGTATGACAGCTCGGCCGGCCTGATCACGCTGTCCACGACTGACGGTCGCAACATCGACATCACCCAGACGGCTGCGAACACCCAGGGCGCGGGCTTCACCTCAGCTGCGGCAGGTGCCAACAACACGGTCAACGACGCGCTGGACCTGACCACCGTAACAAATGCGGCAGTCGCCCAGACCTTTGTCGGTTCGGTGCACCTGTCGGCCGCGAACACGATTACGCTGGCGGGCGCCGGTGCGGTCGCGATCGGCTATACCGCTGGAGCGTTGGCACTGGGCGCCTCGGCGCTCAATAGCGCGGCGGTTACCACGGCCGGCAACGCCAACACGACGATCAATATGATCGACGCGGCGCTGACCGCGGTGAGCTCGCTGCGCAGCAGCCTCGGCGCCATGCAGAGCCGCTTCGAGTCGGTGGTCAGCAGCCTGCAGACCGCGTCCGAGAACCTGTCCACCTCGCGCTCGCGCATCCAGGATGCGGACTTCGCGGCGGAGACGGCCAAGCTGACGCGCGCCCAGATCCTGTCGCAGGCGGGCACGGCCATTCTCGCGCAGGCCAATGCGGCCCCGCAGAGCGTGCTGAAGCTGTTGCAGTAATGGGCTGACGGCAAGGCAAGGAGACCAATGAACCGGCTCGCAGGAGTCTGGTTGGGCGGGGACCGGCGCAAGCCGGTCTCCGTCTTTATGGCCTCCCATGAAAAACCAGGCCCAGGCAGGGTGTAATCATGAGCGGAACAATCGACACAATCGGATCCGGTGCGGGCGGCGCACCAATCGGCCCCGCGACCAGCAAGCAGGCCAGTGCAGTGCCGCTGTTCGGGGCCGGTCCGGCTCAACCGGCGACCGACGTACTGCAGCGCGCCGCCCAACACGTGACCGCGGCGATGGGCAGCGGTGGCGTCAGTTTCAGTTTCATCATTGACAAGCAGAGCGGCATGACGATCGTCAAGATCTTCAACAAGGATACCGGCGAACTGGTGCGGCAGATCCCCAGCGAGGAAGTCGTGCACGTGGCCCAGCTGCTGCGTCAGGACGAACAGCGTTCGCTCCTCGATCTCAAAGTGTAGCGGCCGCCAGGAGCGATACAGGCAATGGCCGCCAACACCACCACCGGCGCAGGGCTGATCCAGTCACTCGGCATCGGCTCCGGCCTCGACATCAAGTCGTTGGTGACGCAGCTGGTGGCCGCAGATCGGGCGCCGATGGACGCGCGCATCGCGCGCCAGTCACAGAGCGTCGGCACGAGCTTGTCCGCCGTGGGCACGCTCAAGGGCGCCCTGGCGAGTTTCCAGTCGGCGCTGGCACCGTTGGCAACGGTGGCGAATTTCCAGGTGATGACGGCCGCTTCGGCAGATGAAACGATATTCACGGCCAGCGCCGCGGGAGCGATTGCCGGCAGCTACGGTGTCGAAGTGCGGCAGCTGGCGCAGCCCGAGCAGCTGCTCTCAAATCCGTTTGCGATCGGCGCGACGGCGCCGGTGGGTACTGGCACGCTGCACATCACGCTTGGCAGTGCCGGGTTCGACGCCACGATTGCTACGGGCGCCAGCACCCTGGCCGACGTGCGCGACGCGATCAACGGCGCCAGCGGCAATATTGGCGTGCGCGCCACGCTGGTCTACGGCGTGGGCGGCGCGCAATTGGTGCTGGCTTCGGCGCAGACCGGAGCCGCCAATACCATTCGCGTGAGCGCCAGCGGCGGCGATGGCGGCCTGGCACAGCTGAGCTACGCCGGCACGCCCGGCGGAAATTACCTGGAAACTCAGCAACCGCAGGATGCAATCGCCGTGATCTCCGGCGTCGAGCATCACAGTGCCAGCAACGTGCTCGACAAGGCCATCGACGGTGTAACTCTGAATCTCAAGTCGGCCAAGCTCGGCACCACCGTAAATCTCACGGTGAGCGATGACCCGGCGAGCGTGACCGGCAACGTGCAGAAGCTGGTAACGGCCTACAATGCCATGCAGACGCAGTTTCACACACTGGGCGATTACAACGCCGAGACCAAGCGGGGCGGGCCGCTGCTGGGCGACTGGCTGCTCAACGGCGTCGAGTTCCAGCTCACCCGCGGCATGACCGACCAGGTGAAGGGGCTCGGTGTGGGCGTCTCTTCGCTGGCGGCGGTCGGGATCACTACCGGCGCCGACGGCTCGCTGAGCGTGGACTCGACCAAGCTGCAGGCGGCGCTCAAGGCCGACAGCGCCAGCGTGGCGCGCCTGTTCAGCGGCAGCAATGGCGTGGCCAGGCGCCTCGGCGCCACCCTCGATGGCCTGCTGTCGGTGAGCGGGGCCATCGCGGCGCGCAACACCACCCTGGCGACGGCCGCAGCTCGACATTACGCAGCAGACGGCGCGGGTCGACGCACAGATGGCGCTGGTGCAACAGCGCTACCTTACTCAGTTCAACGCGCTCGATACGCTGATGTCGCAGCTCCAGTCCACATCGAACTATCTCACTCAGCAGCTCAGCAACACAGCCAAGATCGGCAACGGCACCAGTACCGGTTGAGGCCGGTGCGCCTCAAGTCACCCGGACCATGGCCGTTACCTGTTCCAGCAACGCTGGAGATCCCATGGCTGCCCACAACAGCAAGCTCGCCGCCTACCAGAGTGTCGCCGTCCACGGTGGCATTGCGGCCGACGATCCGCATCACCTGGTGCTGATGCTGATGGACGGCGCCCTCGACCGCATCGCCGCGGCGCGCGGCTGCCTCGAGCGGCGCGACCTGGGCGCAAAAGGCGCAGCTGCTGCAGCGCGCCGTCGCCATCATCGCCGAGCTGCGCGGCAGCCTCGACCGCCAGCGCGGCGGCACGCTGGCGCAGAACCTGGCGGAGCTGTACGAGTACATGACGCGCCAGCTGCTGCGCGCCAATGCGGAAAACAAGGCACATTTCCTCGACGAAGTGAGCGGTCTGCTGGGCGAAGTGCGGGCCGCCTGGGTCGCCGTGCCGATGGCACTCGAACAGGCACGAGACGCGCGGCGGCGTAGCGAGCGTCGCGGCCGCATTGCGTACTAGAATGCACCGTGTTCAGGGCGACGCGCGGCCGGCCGCCGCGCGAGGAAGGTGCAGCATGTTCGAAGGCGTCGATACCGTAGTCCTGCGCAACGAGCTCGCCTACCACGACACGCTGCCGGTGCGCTGGGAGCCGCTCGCGCGGCCGCTCGACGCGTTCCGCCTCGGCACGCTCGAGGAAGCGAATGTGCTGCTGCTGCAGGCCTGCGTCGCCGTCGAGGAGCATCCGCTGCGCGACAAGAACGAAGACCTGCATCCGCTGGCGAACGAGCTGGCGCGCCTCGATTTCAAGCTCAACCTGCTGCTGCAGATGGTGGGCACGCTGGTCAACCAGGCGCCGGCGAGCGATGCGGTGCCGGTGCAGTTCAATGCGCTCGGGCGCGTCCTGGCAGGCGCGCGGCGCGGCCGCCGCGCGGTCGGCAGCGCAGGGACTGCTGCACATCCGCCTGCGCGGCGCGCTGGTGCAGACGCTCGATCTGTACGCCGAAATCACCGACAGCGAGGACGGGGCGGTGAGCGCGAAATTCCTCAAGATGCCGCCGGCCGCGGCCGAGCTGATGCAGCAGCTGTGCTTCCTCCGGCACCGCAAACAGGTGGCTGGCTCGCGTAAATCCCGCAACAAGTAGCGAAACTGTGAGCCGCGGCACGATTCGCGACGTGACCTAATCCACAGTGTTTTCCATAACGCGGGAATAACCTCTCTGCACGCCCGGATTCCGGGCGGCCAGGGAGCGGCGATGATCAACAAGGATCCGACGGCGACCGCAGCGGCCACGCTGCCCACCGGCCAGTCTGCCGCCATCCAGCCGCGTCAACCGCCTCATCCAGCAGGTGGCCGCCTATGACAGCAACGTGCTGATCCTGGGCGAATCGGGCACCGGCAAGGAAGTCGTCGCCCGCGCGATTCACGACAGTTCGCCGCGGCGCATGCGCCCCTTCGTGCCCATCAACTGCGGCGCCATTCCGAGCGAGCTGCTCGAGAGCGAACTGTTCGGCCACGAGAAGGGCGCCTTCACCGGCGCGCTCAGCACCCGCAAGGGGCGCTTCGAGCTGGCCGAGGGCGGCACGATTTTCCTCGACGAAATCGGCGACATGAATCCGCTCATGCAGGTCAAGCTGCTGCGCGTGCTGCAGGAGCGCGTGTATGAGCGCGTCGGCAGCTGCAGCTCGCAGCAATGCAATGTGCGCATCATCGCCGCCACCCACCGCAATCTCGAGGAACGCATTGCGCAAGGCAGCTTCCGCGAGGATCTCTACTACCGCCTGAACGTCGTGCCGGTGGAAATGCCGCCGCTGCGTGAGCGGCTCGACGGACCTGCCGCTGCTGATCGCCACGCTCGGCGCGCGCAGTCGCAGGCGGGCGCGGGCGGTGCGCCGGTGCGGCTGCTGCCCGAGACGCTCGCTGGCCCTGCAGCAATATCGCTGGCCGGGCAACGTGCGCGAGCTGGCCAACCTGCTCGAGCGGCTCGCGATCCAGTGCGGCGGGCGAGCCCGTGGCCGATGGCCGACCTGCCGCCGCGCTACCGGCCGGCCGGATGGGCCGCGTCCACGGCGTCGGCGGCTCCTGAATCGCTCGATCCGCTCGCCGAGCTCAAGCTGCTGGAAAGCGTGGCCGTTGTCGGCGCACGGTCGAAGCTGTCGCGGTGCGCCAGGCCCGGGAATTGCCGACGCGGCGAATTGCCGCCCGGCGGCATGGACCTGCGCGCCTACCTCGAAAATCTCGAGCGGCGGCTGATCACCCAGGCGCTCTCGAGCGCGGGCGGCACCGTGGCGCACGCGGCGCGCCTGCTGGGACTGCGCCGCACGACGCTGGTGGAGAAGCTGCGCAAGTACGATCTGACCGGCGCGACCTGTCCGCGACGGGAACTTGACGGCCAACTATCGCCTGGCGGGCGGCAAGGCCCTGCCGCTGAGACGCAGTTCACACTAACCGGCCCGGCACGCAAATTGCTCTTTCCTCCACAGGACTGATCACCAAGGCAGCCGAGGCAGCGATGCAGACCCCTACCGATACCCGCACCGCTGGCGACCGGCGAGCGATGTTCGCTGCAGCGCAGCCGCTGATCCGGTCGCCTGCGACGCGGCCTCGGTGCAGCTGCTCGGCCTGGCGCGGCGCGTCGCGCAGAGCGAATGCACGGTGCTGATCACCGGCGAGTCGGGCACCGGCAAGGAAGTCATCGCGCGCTACATGCATCGCCATTCGCTGCGCCGCCCGGCGATTTCGTCGCGGTCAACTGCGCGGCGATCCCCGAACACATGCTCGAGGCGATCCTGTTCGGCTGGGAGCGCGGCGCCTTCACCGGCGCGCACGCGGCGCACGCCGGCAAGTTCGAGCAGGCGCAGGGCGGCACGCTGCTGCTCGACGAAATCTCGGAGATGCCGCTGGCGCTGCAGGCCAAGCTGCTGCGCGTGCTGCAGGAACACGAGGTCGAACGCCTCGGCGCGCGACTCCCGCTGGCCCTCGACGTGCGCGTGCTGGCGACCACCAACCGGCGGCTGCGCGAGGATGTCGCCGCCGGGCGCTTTCGCGAAGACCTCTACTACCGGCTGAATGTTTTCCCGCTCGCGCTCACGCCGCTGCGCGGCCGGCGCGACGACGTGCTGCCGCTGGCGATGCGCCTGCTGGCCAGCCACTGCCGCCCGGGCGAACGCATACCGGCGCTCGACGCCGCCGCCGGCCAGCGGCTGCTGGCGCATGACTGGCCCGGCAACGTGCGCGAGCTCGACAACGTCATGCAGCGCGCGCTGGTGCTGTGCGAGGGCGCGGTGATCGGTCCCGAACATATTTCCTTCGAACAGCTCGGCGCGGAACCGCAGCCGCATCGCGGCCGGCATCGCCGAGCGCT
Source organism: uncultured Gammaproteobacteria bacterium (assembly GCA_963811485.1). Lineage (GTDB taxonomy): Bacteria > Pseudomonadota > Gammaproteobacteria > Steroidobacterales > Steroidobacteraceae > FEN-1191. The sequence goes on along the minus strand of CAWERO010000002.1, from coordinate 117,431 downwards.
GCTCGCGCCGGCGCGCCGCGCGCGCGCGGCCGCGGCCAGATCTGGCCGGCGCGCTGGCCGCGACCGAATACGAACTGATACTCGAGGCGCTGCGGCGCGACAGCGGCAGCCGCGAGCGCATGGCCGAGCGCCTCGGCATCAGCCCGCGCACGCTGCGCTACAAGCTGGCGCGCATGCGCGCCGCCGGCGTCAACCTTCCGGCCGTCTGGAGCGCAGCATGAGCCAGATGCAGATCGACCAGGTGCTATCGCAGATCCGCAGTTTCTCTGCCCACGGCTCGGCCTGGTCGCGGCCGCTCGCGCCCACGGCCCCGCAATCCGGCGGGCCCGCCGGCGTGGCCGGGGCCGGGGGTGCCGAACCGACGGCCTTTGGCCAGATGCTCAGGCAGGGGATCGACGCGGTGAACCGCAGCCAGCAGTCCGCGGCCACGCTGGCCGACGCCTACGAACGCGGCGTCAGCGGCGTCGATCTGGCGCAAGTCATGCTCGAAACGCAGAAGGCGTCGGTGTCGTTCCGCGCCCTGACCGAAGTCCGTAATCGCCTGGTGAACGTGTACCAGGAAATCATGAACATGCCGATCTAGGTGGACTGTTCCCATGGCCAATGAATCATCCGTCGTCCTCGCGCGCGCCGCGACCTTCAATCCGCGACCGCTGCTGCTGCTGATCGGCATCGCCGCGCGCGGTTGCCGCTGGCGTCGCGGTCATGCTGTGGTGGCAGGGGCCGAACTGGAGCCTGCTGTACGGCAATCTCGACTCCAACGATGCCAGCCAGGTGGTGCAGGCGCTGCAGACCGGCGGCATCAAGTACAAGCTCAGCGACGACACCGGCGCGGTGATGGTGCCGGCCGACCAGGTGCATGCCGCGCGGCTCAAGCTCGCGGCGCAGGGCCTGCCCGAAGGCAGCAGCAGCGGCCTCGACCTCATCAACAAGGACTCGGGCATCGGCGTCAGCCAATTCATGGAGAACGCGCGCTACCAGTACGCGCTCGAGACCGAGCTGGCGCGCACCATCTCCAGCCTGCGCAGCGTCGCCGCGGCGCGCATTCACCTGGCGATTACCCAGCAATCGGCCTTCGTGCGCGACCGGCGCCCGGTGAGCGCCTCGGTGTTCCTGCAGCTGCGTCCCGGCGGCCGGCTCGAGGCCGAGCAGGTGCAGGCCATCATTCACCTGGTGGCCTCGAGCATTCCGGATCTGTCGGCCGACCAGGTGACGGTCGTCGACCAGCAGGGGCGACTGCTGTCATCGCCCGGTTCGGCGCAGTCCGCGCTCCAGACCGAACAGTTTGCCGCCGCCCAGCGCGTCGAGGACAGTTACGTGCAGCGCATCGAGCAACTGCTGGTGCCGCTGGTTGGCGCCGGCAAGGTGCGCGCGCAGGTCACGGTCGATCTGGAGACCAACGAGAATGAAGAGAGCCACGAACAATACAAGCCCGACAGCGCGGTGGTGCGCAGCGAGCAGACCTCGGAGCAGAGCGGGCCGGGTGCGGCCGGCGCGGGTGGCGTGCCCGGTGCGCTGACCAACCAGCCGCCGGCCGGCGGCACGATTGCCGCCGCGGCGCCGCGCCAGTGCGCAGAGCGGCAATGCCAACGCGCCGCCCGCCGCCACCGCCGGAGCGCCCGCCGCCACGCGCGGCCGTGGCCGCCACGGCCGGCGAGGCCGTCAACAAGCAAGCGACGCGCAACTTCGAGATCGATCGCACCCTGAGCTACACGCGCCAGCCCGGCGGGCGCATCAAGCGCGTGACCGTGGCAGTGCTGCTCGACAATGTCGCCAAGGTGAGCGCCGACGGCAAGTCGAGCGCGCAGGCGCTGAGCGCGGCGCAGCTCGACAACATCACCAAGCTGGTCAAGAACGCCGTGGGCTTCGATGAGGCGCGCGGCGACAACGTCAGCGTCGTCAACGAGGCCTTTCACCAGGACAGCTCCGAACTGACGCCCGAGTCCGTGCCGTTGTGGCAGCGGCCGATGGTGCAGGATCTCACGCGCCTGGCGCTCGGAGCCCTGCTGCTGCTGGCGATCGCGCTGGGCGTGCTGCGTCCCATGATCCGCAATCTCACCGCGCAGACGATGACGCCGGCCCCGGCCGGCGCGGGCACGAATGCCGGCGGCGGACCAGGCGGGAGCGAGAGCGGATCGGCGGCCGGCGGCGGCGCGCCCACGCTGGCCTACGAACAGCAGGTGGTGCAGGCCAAGACCCTGGTCACCCAGGATCCGAAGCGTGTCGCGCAGGTCGTCAAGACCTGGGTAGGTGAGTGATGACCGAAGCAGGCATGAACCGTCCCGGGGTCGAGCAGGCGGCGATCCTGCTGCTCACGCTCGGCGAACAGGACGCGGCGCAGGTGCTCAAGCACCTGGGCGCCAAGGACGTGCAGCGCGTCGGCCAGGCGATGGCGCAACTGACCGGCGTGTCGCGCGAGGAAGTCTCGGGCGTGCTCGGCCGCTTTGCCTCCAGGGTCGAGCAGCAGACTTCGGTCGGCGTGAATTCGGACGACTACGTGCGCAAGGTGCTGAACGAGGCGCTCGGCGCCGACAAGGCCGGCGGCGTGATCGATCGCATATTGCGCGGCCGCAGCAGCCGCGGCCTCGAGGCCGTCAAGTGGATGGAACCCAAGGCCGTGGCAGGCATGTTGCGCGCCGAGCATCCGCAGATCATCGCCATCGTGCTTTCCTACCTGGATCCGGAGCAGGCCGCCGCAGGTGCTCGGCGCGCTGCCGCAGGACATGCAGGCCGACGTGATCGATGCGCGTTGCCACGCTCGACGGCGTGCAGCCGGCGGCGCTCAATGAGCTCGACGAGGCGCTCGAGAAGCAGTTCACCGGCAAGTCGATGAGCAAGGCCTCTGGATTCGGCGGCCCGAAGGCGGCTGCGGAAATCCTCAACCTGGTCGGCGTTGCGCCCGAGGGCCGCATCATCGAGGAAATCACCAAGACCAACGCGGAGCTCAGCCAGAAGCTGCAGGACCTGATGTTCATATTCGACGATCTGATCAGCATCGACGACCGCGGCATGCAGGAGCTGCTGCGCGAGATTCCCGGCGACAAGCTGATCATCGCGCTCAAGGCCACCACCGAAGAAATGAAGACCAAGTTCTTCAAGAACATGTCCGAGCGCGCCTCGCAGATGCTGAAGGACGACCTCGAGGCCAAGGGCCCGGTCAAGCTCAGCGAAGTCGAAGCCGCGCAGAAGGAAATCCTGCTGACGGCGCGCCGCATGGCCGACGAGGGCAAGCGTGCAGCTCGGCGGCAAGGGCGGAGAGGAATATGTCTGAGGCCGCCACTGCCAGCGTGCTGGCCTGGACCGTGCCGCAGGTGGAAGGACCGGTCGTCGGCCAGCGGCGTGTGAGCGATCTTGGCGTGCTCGAGCGCGAAGCCTGGGAGCAGGGCTTCGCCGCCGGCCGCGCCGCCGGCCGCACGGCCGCGCTCAGTGAACAACAGGGGCTGACCGAGGCGACTTGCGCGCGCGGGTGCGAGCGCCTCGACGGCATGCTGAACCTGCAGGCGCGGCCGCTGGCCGACCTCGACGACAGTGTGCTGCAGCAGCTGGCGACGCTGGCCGGCGCGATCGCCCGCCAGCTGGTGCGCCGCGAACTGCGGGCGCAGCCCGAACAGATCATTGCGGTGATCCGCGAAACCGTGGCACTGCTGCCCAGCGTCGGCGCGCGACGTGCGCATCCATCTGCATCCCGAGGACGCCGCGCTGGTGCGCGAGCGGCTGGCCGAGCCCGCCGCCGAGCGCGCCTGGACCCTGGTCGAGGATCCGGTGATCACGCGCGGCGGTTGCCGCATCAGCAGCGAGAATTCCAGCATCGACGCCCAGGTCGAGGCGCGTCTCGGCGCAGCCATCGCCGCGGCGCTCGGTGACGAGCGCCTTCCGGCCAGCGGGGCGCAGCATGAGCGCCGCACCGGCCGGCCGCGCAACAGCGCTGGGCGCAGTGCGCTCGAGCGCAGCGGCGCTGCGCCTGGCCGACATGCCGCCGCCGCCGGTGGCCGGGCGGCTGACGCGGATGGTGGGCCTGACGCTGGAGGCGACCGGCTGCCAGGCGGCGGTCGGCGATCGTTGCGAAATCGTGACCGCCGACGACATGCACATCGATGCCGAGGTGGTCGGCTTTGCCGGCGAGAACCTCTATCTCATGCCGACCGGCGATATCCACGGACTGAAGCCGGGTGCGCGGGTGCTGCCGCGACCGGGCACCGGCACCGTGAGGCGTCGGGCCCGGAACTGCTCGGCCGCGTGGTCGATGGCGCCGGCGAGCCGCTCGACGGCCGCGGGCCGATCGCAGGCGGCGACGCGCGTGCGCCTGACCGGCACGCCGATCAATCCGCTGGCGCGCCGGCGCATCAGCGAACCGCTCGATGTCGGCGTGCGCGCGATCAACGGCCTGCTGACCGTCGGGCGCGGCCAGCGCATCGGCCTGTTCGCCGGCAGCGGCGTCGGCAAGAGCGTGCTGCTCGGCATGATGGCGCGCTACACGCAGGCCGACGTGATCGTCGTCGGCCTGATCGGCGAGCGCGGCCGCGAAGTGAAGGAATTCATCGAGACGATCCTGGGCCCGACCGGCCTGGCGCGCGCCGTCGTGGTCGCCACGCCGGCCGACCACCCGCCGCTGATGCGCCTGCACGGCGCGTGGCTCGCCACCTCGATCGCCGAATATTTTCGCGACCAGGGCGCCAGCGTGCTGCTGATCATGGATTCGCTGACGCGCTTTGCCCAGGCGCAGCGCGAGATCGGCCTGGCCATCGGCGAGGCGCCGGCCACCAAGGGTTATCCGCCGTCGGTGTTCGCGCGGCTGCCGCAGCTGGTCGAGCGCGCCGGCAACGGCGTGAACAGCGGCGGATCGATCACCGCCTTCTACACCGTGCTGGTCGAGGGCGACGATCACAACGATCCGATCGCCGACGCCGCGCGCGCGATTCTCGACGGGCACATCGTGCTCTCGCGCCGCATCGCCGACGGCGGCCGCTATCCGGCCATCGACGTCGAGGCGTCGGTGAGCCGCGTGATGCACGACATCGTCGTCGGCGGCGCACGCCGAGCTGGCGCGCCGCCTGCGGCAGCGCTCGGCGCTGTACGAACACAACCGCGACCTGATCACGATCGGCGCCTACCAGCGCGGCTCCGATCCGCGCGTCGACGAGGCCATCGCCAGCTGGCCGCAGATCGAGGCCTACCTGCGCCAGGACATGCGCGAGAGCGTGCGCCTGGCCGACAGCATCACCCAGCTGCAGCAGGCGGCTGCCTGAGGCGGCGCCGCCGCGGAGCAACAACTCGTGAAGCGCGTACAACGACTGCGTCCACTGCATGAGCTGGCCGGGCAGAGCGAGCGCAACTGCGCGCTGCGCCTGGCCGATTGCGAGCGGCGCATCTGCGCCGGCGAGCAACGCTACCAGGAGCTGGTCCGCTACCGGCTGGAGTACCAGCAGCTGTTTCACGCGCGCGCCAGCGGCGGAGCGCCGATGCGCGGGCCTGCGCGAACAACAGGTATTCATTGCGCGACTGGCCGAGGCGGTGCGCGCGCAGCGCACGCTGCTCGAGCAGCTGCGGGTGGAGAGCGCGCAGGTACAGGAGCAGTGGCGCGGCGCCGCGACCCGCAAGCAGGCGGTCGGCAAGGTCATTGAACATGCACGTTCGGAGGAATTCATGAGCCAGGAAAAACGACAACAGCGCGAACTCGACGAGCTGGCCATCCAGCCGAGGATGCGGCGATGATCGCGCAGCCCGCCACCGCCACACCGCCCGCCACCGGCGCGATACAGGCAGGGGCGTCGCCGCCGGGTGCCGGCGCTGCGCCCGACGAACTGCTGGCGGTGTTCAGTGCCGTCGCCGCTGCCCCGTTTTCCCAGGCCTTGCTGGCGCTGAGCGCGGCCACGGACTCGGCCGCCGCACCGTCCGCGAAAATGATTCCGCAACCCATGACGGATGGACAGCCGGCCGGTGCTGCGACCGCCGCCAGACCCGCGCAGCCCGATGGCTGCGCTGCGCTGCCCGATGGCGGCGCCGCACTGCCGGCCGACCTGCTGTTGGCGCTGTTTCCGCCGGACACGGCGGCGGCCGCCCCGCTTCAGGCGACACGCAGTGCCGGGACGGGGGTCGCAAGCGACGCTCAGGCCGCTGCCGGAAAGGCCGTCAAGGTGGATGACCCGGCCGTTGCACCGGCACCGACCGTGGCGCCGGATCCAGGTGCGGCACTGTTGGCCGCCGTGCTGCAATGGCTCCAGCAGCAAGGTGCGCTTGCGCCGCGCCCCGCGCCGACCGCGGAGGCTCCCGAGCCTGCCGCAGGCAGCGCTCAGGTGTCGGGCGATGGCGCTGCCCTGCGCAGTGTGGCGGTCATAACCGCGCCGATCCTCCGCGATGCTGGCGGCAGCCAGCGCTCTGGCGCACGCACGGCCACGGTGCCGGACGCGAGCGCCCTGGCGATCGTGCCCGCAGCATCTGGCGCGGCGCTCGCCGGTCAGCTCGCCGATCGGGGCGATCCGGATGCGCGCGGCGCGGCTGGGGAGCGGCCGACCGCGCCGCCGGCGATCAAAGACAACAACGCGACCGCGACGGTCATGGACATGGCCTCGGCCCTGCGCGCCGCCTCGACCGCCACCGCGAGCCCGGTGGAGCGAAGCGTCGCGGTCCCGGTTCACGAGCGGCACTGGCCGCAGGCGCTCGCAGCGCAGCTGCTGATCCTGAGCAGCGACAAGGTGCAGGCCGCCACGCTGCGGCTCTCGCCCGAACACCTGGGACCGGTGGAAGTGCACATCGACCTGCAGGACGCCAACGTCAACGTCACCTTCACGGCGGCGCACGTCGAGACCCGCGCGGCGCTCGAACAGGCCATGCCGCAACTGCGGGCGGTTCTGGCCGGCGCCGGCCTCACGCTCGGCCAGGCAACAGTGCAGCAGCAGGCGCGACGTGAGTCACAGAATTCCACGCTCACGCCGCGCACCAGTGGCGACGCGGGCGAGCAACCCGAAGCGCTGGCCGCCGTCGCACGCGCGCTGGGCATGATCGACGAATATGTTTGACCGGCGTCAGGTTTCCGTCTGGCACAGCCCTTGCTGTGTAGGATCCAGTCAACACAAATCAGGAAGTGCAGGGCATGGCAACTGAAGCGAAGAGTGAACCAGGCGCAGCGGCTCCGGCGGCAAAGAAGAAGAGCCGGCTGCCCCGGGTCATGATCGCGGTGGCGGTGCTGGCCGTCGGCGGTGGCGCCGGCTGGTGGTTCTTCCTGAAGCCAAAGCCGGTAGCGGCGAGCAGCCCGGCGCCGGAGGCTCATTCGGCCAAGGCCGCTGCCATCTATTACAAATTCGATCCGGCGTTCGTGGTCAACTTCGGCAGCGAAGGCACCACGCGCTACCTGCAGATCACGCTCGAGGCGATGAGCCGCGATCCGGCCGTGATCGAGGAGATCAAGAACAACGAGCCCGCAATCCGCAACGATCTGGTGCTGCTGTATTCCGCCCAGCAGCCCGAAGCGCTGCTGGCGCCCGAAGGCAAGGAAAAGCTCCGCCAGGCCACGCTCGATGCAGTACGCAAAACCATCGTGGCCGAAGGCGCCAAGGGCGAGGCCGTCGAGGCCGTCTACTTTACCAGTCTCGTCATTCAATAACTGCCAGCCGAGCCACGCATGAACGCCAACACCGCTGAACCCGAAGTCCACAATGCGCCGGTCAACGAGCTGCAGGCCGCGGTGCCGGCGGGCGCCACCGGCGGCGACATCAATCTCGATGTGGTGCTCGATATACCCGTCACGCTGTCGATGGAAGTAGGGCGGAGCCGCATCAGCATCCGCAATCTCCTGCAATTGAACCAGGGCTCCGTGGTCGAACTGGAACGCGCCACGGGCGAGCCGCTCGACGTCTATGTGAACGGCACGCTGGTCGCGCACGGCGAGGTCGTGGTGATCAACGAAAAATTCGGCATCCGGCTGACCGACGTCATCAGTCCGGCCGAGCGCATCCGCAAGCTCAAGTAGCCGCCGCGGAATCCCGCAACGTCGGGATTCCGTCGTTCCCGCTGGCACGCCCGTTGCTCTATCACCGGGTATGCAATCACCAACAGCGATCTCACCGCGGTCCGGCCGGATATCGGCAATGCTGCTGACTTTTCCGCTGGCTGGCCTGGCCCAGGCCGCAACCTCCTCACCGTTCGCCGCTCCAACCGGATTTGTTGCGCCTGGGGCGGGACTGGGTATGGTGCGCCTGGTGCTGGCCCTGGCGCTGGTGCTCGCGGCAGTTTATGCCGCCGCGGCGCTGCTGCGCCGGCTGCGCGTGCTCGGCACGGCCGGCTCCGCCCAATTGCAGGTCGTCTCGCAGGTGGCGCTCGGTGCCCGCGAACGGGCCGTACTGCTGCGCGCCGGCGACCAGCAGCTGCTGGTGGGCGTGGCCCCGGGAAACGTACGGTTGTTGTGCACCTTGCCCGACGCCGCGCCGGCGGCGCCCACCGATGGCGCTGCGCCGCTGCCAGCCGGTGCTGCCGGCACCATGCCGAATTTCCGCGAGCTGCTGCGCCGGAGTCTGGGGCGATGAGATCGCGCGCCGCATGGCTGCTGGTGGCACTGCTGCCGCTCGCATTGCTCCCCGCCGCGGCCAGTGCCGCCGGCGCCGCGGGACTGGTGGCGCCCGGAATCCCCGCTTTCGCCGTGCAGAACAGCGCTGGCGGTCAGACCTATACGCTGACCATCCAGCTGCTGGCGCTGATGACGGCGATCACGCTGCTGCCGGCGGCGCTGCTGATGATGACCGCCTTCACGCGCATCGTGATCGTGCTCGCCATCCTGCGCCAGGCGATCGGCGCCGGCCAGGCGCCGCCGAACCAGGTGATCGTCGGGCTGGCGCTGTTCCTGACCCTGTTCGTCATGTCGCCGGTGATCGACAAGATCCACGTCGACGCCGTTACGCCCTACATGGCGGGCAGCATCGACACCACCACGGCGCTGGAGCGCGGCGTCGGTCCGCTAAAGACCTTCATGCTGGAGCAGACGCGCGAGAGCGACATCGCCGCTTTCGTGCGCATCGCCGGCGGCAAGGGCTACGACACACCCAAGGACGTGCCGCTCACCGTGCTGGTGCCGGCCTTCATGACCAGCGAGCTGAAGACCGCGTTCCAGATCGGCTTCCTGCTGTTCATACCCTTCGTCATCATCGACCTGGTGGTGGCGAGCGTGCTCATGTCGATGGGCATGATGATGCTCTCGCCGGTGCTGATCTCGCTGCCGTTCAAGATCATGCTGTTCGTGCTGGTCGACGGCTGGACGCTGGTGATGGGCTCGCTGGCCGCAAGTTTCTACCGCTAGGAAAAAAGCCTCCATGACACCTGAAACCGTAATGACCATCGGCCAGCGAGCGCTGGAGATGACCATGCTGCTGGCCGCACCGCTGCTGCTGGTGGCGCTGGCGGTCGGACTGCTGGTCGGCATCTTCCAGGCCGCGACGCAGATCAACGAGATGACGCTGTCCTTCATTCCCAAGCTGATCGGCATGGCCGTGGCGCTCATGATTGCCGGCCCGTGGATGCTGCGGGAACTGATCGGCTACACGCGCACGCTCATCGAGAGCATTCCCTCGCTGGTCGGTTAGCAGGCCCCCGAGTGATCAACGTTGACATCAGTCAGCTGCAGCACTGGCTCGGCGGGCTGTTCTGGCCGTTCGTACGCATCGGCGCCTGCCTGATGATGGCGCCGTTGTTCGGAGCGAGCTATGTCCCACGGCGACTGCGCCTGGTGCTCGCCGGGGCCGTGACGCTGCCGATCGTGCCGTTGCTCCCGGCCGTGCCGCAGGTCGCGCTGCTGTCGGTGGATGGCGTGATCATAACCGTGCAGCAACTGCTGATCGGCGCTGCGCTGGGATTCTCGCTGCAGCTGGTATTCGACGCACTGATGCTGGGCGGACAGCTGCTCGCCAATGGCATGGGGCTCGGTTTTGCCTTCAATCTCGACCCGCTGCGCGGCGTCACCACGCCGGCGCTGGGCCAGCTCTACGTGGTGCTCGGCACGTTGATCTTTCTGGCGCTCGACGGCCACCTGGCGCTGCTCAACACGCTGGTGGAAAGTTTTCGTGGCCTGCCGGTCGGCACCAGCGGCATCGACGCCGTGCGGGCCCGCGCGCTGGCCGACTGGGGCGGGATCCTGTTCATCGGCGGCCTGCGCGTCGCGCTCCCGGGCATGACTGCGTTGCTGGTGATCAATCTCGCCTTCGGCGTCATGAGCCGCGCCGCCCCGTCACTCAACCTGTTCGCGGTCGGCCTGCCGGTGACGCTGATCTTCGGGCTCGCCATCGTCACCTTCGGCATGCCCACGATCGGCACTGCCTTCACCGCGCTGCTCACCGAAGGGTTCGATTTCACACGCGCGCTGACCACGGCGCACTAGGGTCACTCAGCACTCAACCATGGCCGCTACCGACGACCTTGACCGCACCGAGAGTCCGACCCAGAAGCGGGTCGAGGACGCACGCCGTCGCGGCCAGGTGCCACGCTCCCGCGATCTGGGCGCCGCCGCCGTTACCCTTGCCGGTGGACTCGGCCTCTATGGGCTGGGTGGCCGTGCTCGGTGGCCGACTGCTGGGCCTGATGCGCGGCGGCCTCGAGCTCAGCGCCGCGCAGTCACGGGGCGATGACAGCATGCTGCAGGCGCTGGCGAGCCAGGCGCCTCGGCGCCGCGCTGGCGGTGGCGCCGATCCTGGGGCTGCTGCTGGCCGCCGCTATCCTGGCGCCGCTGGCCATCGGCGGCTGGAATTTCAGCGCCACGGCGCTGCAGCCGCAATGGAGCCGGCTCGATCCATTCAGCGGCATGCAGCGCGTGTTCTCACTCCAGGGAGTGATCGAGCTGCTGAAATCACTGGCGCGCTTTCTGGTCGTTGCGCTGGTGGCAGTGCTGGTATTGCGCCACCAGTTTCGCGCCTTCAACTCCCTCAGCACGGAGCCGGCGCGCGCCGCCGTCGGCCACGCGCTGACTCTGGCCGGCACCGCGCTGATCGCGTTTGGCGGCGCGCTGGCGGCAATCGCCGCCGTCGACGTGCCGCTGGCGCTGTGGCAGCACCACCGCTCCCTGCGCATGTCGCGCGAGGAAATCCGCCAGGAGAACCGCGACAGCGAGGGCAGCCCGGAAGTGCGCAATCGCCTGCGGCGTGCGCAGCAGGAGATGGCGGGCCGGCGCATGATGGCCGCGGTGCCGACGGCTGACGTCGTGATCACCAACCCGACACACTATGCGATCGCGCTCCGCTACGACGAAGCACGGATGCGCGCTCCGGTGGTGGTCGCCAAGGGAGCCGACCTGGTGGCCCAGCGAATCCGTGAGCTGGCCCGCGAGCACGGCGTGCCGCTGGTCGAGGCGCCGCCGCTGGCGCGAGCCCTGCACCGCGCCTGCGAGCTCGGCGACGAGATTCCGGCGCGCCTCTATGCGGTGGTTGCCCAGGTCCTGACCTACGTCTACCAATTGCGCACTTCGCGCCGCACCGGCGCGGCGCCGCCCACGCCGCCGGTCATTGCGGCGCCGGAATCCGAATAAAACTGTGAACCCGTTCACCCTCGCCGCTGGCCGGGCGCGCCAGTAAGCCGACGCTGCGGGGTCGGCACGGCTCTTGCTCCACTGCTGGTGAGAAAGCGGCCACGACGGTCGCGCGGGCACCTCAATGCATGAATGAACTGGCACTCAATCCCGGCACGCAAGCCCTGAATATCCTCAATACGTTGCGACGCGGCGCCGGCGCGCCGTTCATGCTGCTGTCGGTCCTGGCAATGATCGTGCTGCCGCTTCCGCCGCTGGCGCTCGACGTGCTGTTCACCTTCAACATCGCGCTTTCGGTGCTGGTGGCGATGGCGGTGGTCAATGTTTCACGGCCGCTCGATTTCGCGATCTTTCCCGACCGTACTGCTGCTCGCCACCTTGCTGCGCCTGGCGCTCAACGTCGCCTCGACCCGCGTAGTGCTGATGCACGGGCACGAAGGCACGGCGGCGGCGGGCCGCGTCATCGAGGCGTTCGGCGAATTCGTGGTCGGTGGCAACTACGCGGTCGGCATCGTGGTGTTCGCGATCCTGACCATCATAAATTTCGTGGTGGTGACCAAGGGCGCCGGGCGCATCTCGGAAGTCAGTGCGCGCTTCACCCTCGATTCCATGCCGGGCAAGCAGATGGCGATCGACGCCGACCTGAATGCCGGCCTGATCAACCAGGAAGAGGCACGCGCCCGCCGCGCCGAGGTGCGGGCCGAAGCGGACTTCTACGGCTCGATGGACGGCGCCAGCAAGTTCGTCCGCGGCGATGCCACCGCCGGTATCATGATCCTGGTCATCAACATTGTCGGCGGCCTGGCGATCGGCACCCTGAGCCACGGGATGGGCTTCAGCGATGCCGCCCGGGTCTACACGCTGCTCACCATCGGCGACGGCCTGGTGGCACAGATCCCAGCGCTGCTGCTGTCGACCGCAGTCGCGATCATCGTCACGCGCATGTCGCGGGCGCAGGACCTGGGGAGCGAGCTGGCCACGCAGGTGTTCCGTCAGCCGCGCAGCCTGGCGGTCGCCGCTTCGATCCTGGGCGTGATGGGGCTGATCCCGGGCATGCCCAACATGGCGTTCCTGCTGTTCGCGCTACTGCTGGGCACCGGCGCGTGGCTGTTGAAGCAGCGCGCGCGCTCCACCGCTACCGCTGCCGCCGCGCCGCCGCCAGTCGCCGCCAGCAACGAGCCACGCGACCTGTCGTGGGAGGATGTGCAGCCCGCCGATCTGATCGGGCTCGAAGTCGGCTTCAGGCTCGTGCCGCTGGTCGACAAGGCCAATGGCGGCGAGTTGCTCGCGCGCATCCGCGGCGTGCGCCGCAAGCTTTCCCAGGAGCTGGGGTTCCTGGTGCAGGCGGTGCACATCCGCGACAATCTCGAGCTCTCGCCCAACGCTTACCGCATCAGCCTCGCCGGTGTCGCGGTTGGCGACGGCGTGGTCTACCCGGATCGCGAGCTGGCGATCAATCCCGGGCGCGTATTCGGCAAGCCGCCGGGCATCGAGACCCGTGATCCGGCCTTCGGCATGGAGGCGATCTGGATCGAACCTGCGGTGCGGGAGCAGGCGCAGATGCTCGGCTACACCGTGGTCGACGCCAGCACGGTCATCGCCACGCACCTCAGTCACGTCATCCAGACACACGCGCACGAACTGCTCGGGCACGATGAAGCGCAGCAGCTGCTCAACGGGCTGGCGAAGACCTCGCCGCGCCTGGTCGAAGACCTGGTACCGAAACTCCTGCCGCTCGGCGGCGTGGTGCGCGTGCTGCAGGGACTGCTGGCCGAGCGCGTGCCGATCCGCAACATCCGCACCATCATCGAGACGCTGGCCGAACATGCGCCACGCAGTCAGGACCCGGCGGTGCTGCAGGCGCAGGCGCGTATCGCGCTGTCAAGGCAGATCGTCCAGGACATTGCCGGCACCGGCAGCGAATTGCCCGTGGTCACGCTCGAGCCCGACCTCGAGCAGCTGCTGCAGAATTCCATGGGCGCAGGCGGCGCGACCAATCCCGCGCTCGAGCCTGGCCTGGCCGAGCGCCTGGCCGGGCGGCTGGCCGAGTCCGCGCAACGCCAGGAGGCCGCCGGCGAGCCCTCGGTGCTGATGGTGGCGCCGGCACTGCGCGCCGCGCTGGCGCGCTTCACCCGCGCCAGCGTGCCGAGCATGCACGTGCTCGCCTGGAACGAGATTCCCGACAATCGGCGCGTGCGGCTGGTGGCCGCAGTTGGCCGCTGAGCTTTCACTGCAACCCTTCATGCAAACATCAGCACAATTATGAAGATCAAACAGTTCCTGGGCACCGATATGCGCGACGCACTCCGGCAGATTCGCGCGGAGCTGGGCGCCGAGGCCGTCATTCTGTCGACCCGCCGGCTTGGCCAGGGCGTTGAAGTCAGCGCGGCGGCTGATCCAGCCACGGCCGCGGGACAGGGTGCCGCAATACCGAACGCAGCGGCTCCGGGAGCGATGGCGGCGGCCGCGCCGCCGGCCGCGGCCGCGGCGGAGCAGCTGGCGATGAGCGGGGAGTTGCGGACGCTTCGTCAGCTGCTCGAGCGGCAGCTGGCTGCGCTGGCCTGGAACGACTACACGCGCCGCGAACCGTTCCGGGCGCAGGCGCTGTCCGAATTGACCGGGCTCGGTGTGACGCGCGACATCGCCCTGCAGGTGGTCGGCGATCTGCCGGCCGACATCGGGACTGAGGCGTCGCAGCCGCTGCATCTGGACGCGCTCGCACGGCGCATCGCCGTGTGCGAATTGCCCACCAACGCTCCGGGTGCCGTGGCGGTGCTGGGCGCCGCCGGCGCCGGCAAGACCACCATGCTGGCGAAGCTCGCGCTGCGCTGGCTGCTGGAGCACGGCGCCGATGGCCTGAGCATCGTTACCATTGACGACGAGCATATAGGCGCGGCCGATCAGGCGCGCTCGCTGGGCCGGCTGCTCGGCGTGCCCAGCTTCAGGTTTGCCAGCGGCGCGGAGTTTGCCGCGGCCGCCGGGCGCTTTGTCAGCCAGGACCTGGTGCTGATCGACACGCCGGCGCTGGTCGCCGACCCGGGCCCCGCGGCGGAGCTGGCCGCAGCGTTCGAACGCGCACCGTTGCCGGTGCAGCGGATGCTGCTGCTGCCGGCCAGTGCGCAGGGCGGCGTACTTGGTGAACTGCTGCGGCGCGCGGCGCCGCTGGCCGCCAGCTGCTGCGCCATCACGCGCTGTGACGAGGCGGCGAGCCTGGGAGGTGTGATCTCGACCTTGCTGCGCAGCGGCCTGGCCGTTGCCTACCTGAGTGATGGGCCAAGAATTCCCGAAGACCTGCGTCCGGCCCGGGCGCAGCAGCTGGTGGCACGCGCGGTGGAACTGGCGCGCGCCTCCGGCGCCAGCATCGACCCCGAGCTTCTGGCGCAGCATTTTGGAGGCCAGCTCAATGCCGCAGCATAGTCGCGCCAGCGGACGCACCGCGAACGGTACCGTGCAGGTGATCGCGGTCACCGGCGGCAAGGGCGGCACCGGCAAGACCACGGTGGCCGTCAATCTTGCCACCGCGCTGGCGCAGGCCGGCCGGCGCGTGCTGCTGCTGGACGGCGACCTGGCGCTCGCCAGCGTCGACGTGCTGCTCGGCCTCACTCCGACCCACACGCTCGAACAGGTCCTGTCCGGCGAGGTGCGGCTCGAGGAAATCGTACAGCGCACGGCCGAGGGCGTCAGCGTGATTCCGGCCGCCTCGGGCGTGGCGCGCATGGCGCGCCTCAAGCCCACCGAGCACGCGGCCCTGATACGCGGCTTCGCCGCGCTGCCGGACCGCTATGAAATCGCTGATCGTCGATACGGCGCCGGGCCTGAATGAATCGGTGCTGGCGTTCTGCCAGGCCGCGCAGCAGCAGCTGCTCGTGCTGCGCAACGAACCGGCGTCGCTGACCGACGCCTACGCGCTGATCAAGGTGCTGAGCCGCGAGCGGCAACTGCGCTCGTTTCGCATCCTGGTCAACATGGCGCGCAACGGCACCGAGGCGCACAATCTATTCCAGCGCCTGCAGCGCGTCACCGACCGCTACCTCGAGGTCGAGCTCGAATACGCCGGCGAAATTCCCGACGACAGCGATGTGCCGCGGGCGGTGCGCGGCCAGCGCTCGGTGCTGGCGGCCTTTCCCGGCGGCCCCGCGGCACGCGCCTACCGGCAGCTGGCGCATGAGGTGTTGCGCTGGTCGGTATGCCGCAGCTGCCCAGCGGCCGGCTCGAATTCTTTTTCGAACGACTACTGACGCGCCCGATGGCGCGATTGCAGGTGGTCAAATGAACGGCGCACAAGCCTATGCCAGCGTGGCCCCGCAACCGAATTTCGACGCGCTGGTACGCCGGCACGCCGACCTGGTCAAGCGCATCGCCTATCACCTGGCGGGGCGCCTGCCGCCGCAGGTCGAAGTGGACGACCTGATGCAGTCCGGCATGATCGGCCTGCTCGAGGCCGCGCAGCACTTCACCGCCGGACGCGGCGCCAGCTTCGAGACCTACGCCGGCATCCGCATCCGCGGCGCGATGCTCGATGCGCTGCGCAAGCTCGACTGGGCGCCGCGCTCGGTGCACCGCAAGGCGCGCGCCGCGGCGACCGCGATGCGCGAGGTCGAGGCCCGCACCGGCCGCGAAGCCAGCGACGTCGACGTGGCCGCGCAGCTCGGCGTGCCGCTCGAGCAGTACCACGGCATCCTGCAGGATGCGCTGGGCTGCCAGCTGCTGCGCCTCAATGACGCCGATGAGGGCGAGGACTCGACGCTCGATCGCCTGCCGCACGACGGCCCCGATCCGCAGGGCGAGGCGCTCGAGGAGGCGCGGCGTCAGGCGGTGAGCACGGCGATCGCCGCGCTGCCGGAGCGCGAGCGGCTGGTGCTGTCGCTGTACTACGAACAGGAACTGAACCTCAAGGAAATCGGCGCCGTGCTCAAGGTCACCGAATCGCGCGCCTGCCAGCTGCATGGCCAGGCGCTGGTGCGCCTCAAGGCGCTGCTCGCGGACTGGCGTGGTTAACGGAGCCAGCAGCAGCGCCGTGGACATCCTCAGCATAATCGGCGTCCTGCTCGCGGCGACCGCGATCATCGCCGGTGCCGTGCTCAAGGGTGCCGGGCCTGCATGCGCTGCTGTCGTGGGCGGCGTTCATGATCGTGATGGTCGGCACGCTGGCCGCGATCTGCGTGCAGACGCCGCTCGATGTGATGCGCCGCGCACTGGTCATGCTGCCGTGGGTGTTCCGACCGCCGGCGCGCACGCCGGAGGCCCAGATCCGCAAGATGGTCGAATGGAGCAGCTATTTCCCGCAAGCAGGGGCTGCTCGGCCTCGAGTCGGTGCTGGCCCGCGAAACCGACCCGTTCCTGCGCAAGGGACTGCAGCTGGTCGTCGACGGCAATGCGCCCGACGCGATCCGCAGCACGCTCGAGGTCGACATGCAGGTGCGCGAGACGGCGGACCTGCGCGCCGCCAAGGTATTCGAGGGCATGGGCGTCTACTCACCGACGCTCGGCATCATCGGCGCGGTGCTCGGCCTGATGGCGGTGATGCAGCACCTCGCCGAGCCGAGCCAACTCGGGCACGGCATCGCCGCGGCGTTCACCGCCACCGTCTACGGCATCGGCATGGCCAACCTGCTGTTCCTGCCGATGGCCAACAAGCTCAAGGTCGCCGTGCACGCGCACGCGCACGTGCACGCGATGCTGATCGAAGGACTGATCGGCATCGCCCAGGGCGACAACCCGCGCAGCATCGATACCCGGCTGCGCAGCTACCTGGACTAGTGGTGCAGCATGCCCCGGCGCCGCAGTCTCGACGAACACGATAACCACGAGGCCTGGGCCATTCCCTACGGCGACCTGATGACGCTGCTGCTGGCCTTCTTCGTCGTCATGTACTCCATCTCGTCGGTCAACTCCGGCAAGTACCGCGTGCTGTCGGACGCGCTGAGCGCGGAATTCCGCGGCACGCCGCTCACGCCCCAGCCGATCCCGATCGGCGACCGGCCGCAGAATGTCACCGAGCTGCTGCCCATCACCGAAGTGAACCGCCTGTTTACCGCCGGCATGCCGGCCCACCTGCGGATGCCCCTGCCGAAGGGACGCGGCACCGTGCGCGATGGACAGCGCGCAGCCGGGTCGGCCGATCCGCGCGAGGCCGCCAACGCGGCGCTGATTGAGGCCGAAGCGGCCCGGCAGAAGGAACTGGCCGGCATCGAGGCCGACGTCAGCGGCGTGCTCGCCAGCCTGATCAAGAGCAATCTGGTCCACGTACAAAAGCAGGGCGACGCGGTCGAGGTGCAGATCAGCGCCGACATCCTCTTCGCCAGCGGCATCGCCGAGCCGGCGCCAGCCGCGCTGCCGATCCTGCAGCGGCTGGCCGATTCGCTCAAGCCCTGGCCAAACGGCGTGCGGGTCGAAGGGCACACCGACAATGTGCCGATCCGCTCCGGTCCGTTTCACTCTAACTGGGAACTGTCGGCAGCACGGGCCGGCAGTGTGGTGCGGCTGTTTGCCGAGCGTGGCGTCGATCCGCAGCGGCTGGCCGTGGTCGGCTACGGCCAATACCACCCGCTGCAGGCGAATGCGTCGGCGTCCGGACGCAACGCCAACCGCCGCGTGGCGGTAATCATCCTGGGCCGCGGCCGCAACGGCGAGCGCGCCGCGCCCTGAGTGTCTGACACGATATCTGCCTCACTACCTACTGGAGACCGAACATGAGCCGATTTCACGCTTTGCACCCTGACTGGGCACTCATCCAGGCCGGCGCACTTCCCGCCAGCCTGCTGCTGCTCGCCGTGGGCCTGGTGCTGTTGATCGGTGCGCTGCGCCGCTCGCAACGCACGCTGCAGGCTGAGCTGGCGCGAATCTTCGAGCAGCTTGACTTGCTGCGCTTCGACGCACAACAGTTGGCAGCCGGCACGGCCGCGCCCGCGGCCACGCCGGGGGTTGGTGTGGCGCGCGAAGCCGCGCTGGCCGCAGCCGTCATGGCGCGCGAGACCGACATCGTCAGTGGCGCGGGCGATTACTACGCGGCCGCGCAGCTGGCGGCACGCGGCAGCAGTGCGGTGGAAATCGCCAACCGCTGCGGCATTGTCAACGGCGAGGCGCGGGTGCTGGTCGCATTGCAGCAGGCCCGCGCCCGGCGCACCGCGCACTGAACGCCGCCGGCCGATCGCCAGCCGCGGCGCCGGCAGCACGCCTCAGTCGTTGCACACCAGGAACTGGATACGGACGCTGAGGTTGATCTCCTCAGCAGGCACGACTGCCAGCCACAGCTGCACGGTGCCGTCATCGGCGGGCGCCACGTTGCGCACCGCCATGGAGGCGGCGCCAATGAACGGGAAATCGACCGGACCGCGCTGCGGTGCGCTCAATTCGGTGACCGTGGCAAACACGCCGCTGTGCCGGTCGATGCCGCCGGCCGGATCGATATCGCGCGTCGGGAACTGAAAGCTGACGATGTCGTTGCCCGACTTGGTCGTGAACTCGGCGAACCACCGGGTGCTTGTGCTCATGAGGGATCCCGGCTGCGGAGTCAGTCATTCGGCTCGCTGTAGCGGGCAGCGTCGAAGACGCCAGCGGCGTCATCCGCTGCGAGGTCCGGCTCGGGCAGACTGACGCCGCGCCTGACCGGGTACGTTGCGCTGACCCGCAGCGGCGGCAAGTTACCGTGCCCGCTACCAGCATCGCTCCCGCCTGCCGCCACGCCGGCGCGGCCACCCGATAGCGTCAGACCCCGCGCTGTCCGGTACACGGTCCGGTGCCGGAACGCGGGCCCGTCGCAGGTGCCGTCGCGGTAACCGCTCATGCGCTGCCGTTCGGCCCTCAGTCATCCATCAGGAAGCTGCGCAGCTGCTCGCTGCGGCTCGGATGGCGGAGCTTGCGCAGCGCCTTGGCTTCGATCTGCCGGATGCGCTCGCGCGTGACGTCGAACTGCTTGCCGACTTCCTCCAGCGTGTGATCGGTGTTCATGTCGATGCCGAAGCGCATGCGCAGCACCTTGGCCTCGCGCGGCGTGAGCTGCGCCAGCACCGAATGCGTGGTCTCCTTGAGCGACTCGTTGGTGGCCTGATCGATCGGCGAGGTGACCGAAGTGTCCTCGATGAAATCACCGAGGTGCGAATCCTCGTCGTCGCCGATCGGTGTTTCCATCGAGATCGGCTCCTTGGCGATCTTCAGCACCTTGCGCACCTTGTCTTCGGGCATCTCCATGCGCACCGCGAGTTCATCGGGTGTCGGCTCGCGGCCCATCTCCTGCAGCATCTGCCGCGAGATGCGGTTGAGCTTGTTGATGGTCTCGATCATGTGCACCGGGATGCGGATGGTGCGCGCCTGGTCGGCGATCGAGCGGGTGATGGCCTGGCGGATCCACCAGGTCGCGTAAGTGGAAAACTTGTAGCCGCGGCGATACTCGAACTTGTCGACCGCCTTCATCAGGCCGATGTTGCCCTCTTGAATCAGATCCAGGAACTGCAGGCCGCGGTTCGTGTACTTCTTGGCGATCGAGATCACCAGACGCAGGTTCGCCTCGACCATCTCCTTCTTGGCGCGGCGCGCCTTGGCCTCGCCGATCGAGACCTCGCGGTTGATGTCCTTGATGCCGCTGATGGACAGGTGATAGGTGACCTCGAGCGCCTGCAGTTTCTTCTGCCGGCGTTCGATCTCGTCCTTGAGGCGTGCCAGCGGCGCAGAGTATTTCTTGCCCGCCTTGACGTGCCTGGCGATCCAGCGCGCGCTGGTCTCGTTGCGCGGGAAGGTGCTGATGAAGTCCTTGCGCGGCATGCCGGCATCGCGGACCGCGATGATCATGATCTCCTTTTCGATCTGGCGGATCTCGCCGATGTGCGCGCGCAGCTGCGCGGTCAGTGCATCGAACATGCGCGGCGAGAGCTTGAGCTCCATGAACTCGTCGGCCAGGCGTCTTGCGCGCCTTCTGTGTGCGCGGGTCGTCCGCGCCCTGCTTGGCCAGCGCCGCCAGTACGGTGTTGAGGTGCTTGCGGATCGCGGCCATGCGGCGCGCGACTTCCTCCGGATCCGGGCCGGTGTCGATGACCTCGTCCTCGGCGTTGTCGTCGTCGGCTTCCTCTTCGTCGCGCTTTTCCCCTTCCGCCACGATCTCGACCTTGGTCGGGTTCTGCGGCTGCGCGATCACGTCGGGCGCATTCGGGTCGATGAAACCGACCACCAGGTCGATCATGCGTGCCTGGCCAGCCTTGAACTGCTCGTAGGTGTGCAGCACGTATTCATGCGTGGCCGGATAACTGGCGAGCGCCAGGCGCACGGCGTCGAGGCCTTCCTCGATGCGCTTGGCAATGCGAATTTCGCCCTCGCGCGTCAGCAGCTCGACCGTGCCCATCTCGCGCATGTACATGCGCACCGGGTCGGTGGTGCGGCCGAGCTCGGCGTCGAGCGCCGCCAGCGCGGCCGCAGCCTCTTCGATGGCTTCCTCGTCTGCGGGCGAGGCGGGGTCGGAAGCCAGGAGCGACTGCGAATCCGGTGCTTTCTCGTACACCGGAATGCCCATGTCGTTAATGGTGTTGACGATGTCTTCGATCTGTTCGGGATCGACGATCTCGGAAGGCAGGTGATCGTTGACCTGGGCGTAGGTGAGGTAACCCTGTTCCTTGCCGCGTGCAATCAGGAGCTTCAGCTGCGATTGGCGGTCTTCGGGCACGCCGTGGGCGCGGCGCTCAATCGCGGCGGCGAGCGCGGATCCCTTGGGCGCCGTGACGGCCGCCTTGCCGACGGGTGGTGTCAGATGCGAACGGGTGTTCGGCGCCGGCTTCGCCGCGGGCATGGCAGCGGCTGCCTTGCCGCTTGCCCCCGGGTGTTTCGCAGTGGGCCTGGCGGTGAGCGGCTTGGCCGACTTCGCGCTGGCGGCCGGCGCAACGTGTGCTCTCTTCGCCGCGTGCGCCGCGTGTTTCACGGCCGGCGCAGCGTGCGCCTTCCTCGCCGCGGGCGCCGAGTGCTTCAGCGCCGGTGCTGGATGCGCGCTGCTCTTGGCTCTGGCTGCTGGCGTGTGCTTGGACTTGCGGGTCGGCGGCATTGCGGTCTCTTACAGGTGTAAACAGGACAAGAATTCCTCAACCGGGGTTCCCGAGGAATCAGGGGAACGCGCCGGAAGGGGCGAAATGGGTGCGGAAAATCCTGCAATTATACTGAGTTGGCGCCGTGAAAGGCCAGCCTGGCCCGGTCGGAAGGGCAGGTGTCGGGCTTAGCCGGGCCGGGGTGCCGAACGCCTGTTAAGCGATTGAAATTCAAGTCGTTCTTCAGCGCTGGCGGCGCCCGACTCGACCCTGCGGAGCAGCTCGTCGTAGCGCCGGGCCTGGCGCTCCGCGCCGATCTGCGCAATCAGCCGGTCGAGGATCCCCAGCAACTCGGATCCAGCCTGCCCCTGATCGAGGAGGATTCGCTCGGCCTGCAACTCGCCCAGGCGCCGATGCTCGGGCCGCTCGCGCCATTGCTCGAGCAGCTGCGAGCCCGTTCGGTGTGGCTGCGTGCGCAGCGCAGCGAGCAGGTCGCGCAGGGTCGCGATGCCGCCGAGTTCGGCCTCGTCGATGTCGGCAAGCGCCGGCAGCACGCCGGAGGGAACGGCCGCGGCAGTCGCCGGAAAATGCAGCAGCGTCTGGATGGCCTGCGTTACGAGGCCGCGGCGGCCGCTGCCGACGCCACGCTCGGCGCCGCGCCGGGAACTTGCGTGATGCGCGCGCGGTGTTTCGCTGTGCCCGGAACCGGAAGCTGTGGGAGCGGCTGCCAGGTCCGCTTGCAGCAGTTCGCGCAGCCGGTCGGCGCCCAGGCCGACTTCCTGTGCGATGCGCGCGAGCAGCAATTCCAGGTACACGCCCTGGGGAATCTTTGCAAGCAAGGGCCGCGCCAGCGCGACGAACTTGGCGCGGCCATCGGCGTGCGCCAGATCGGCCTGCTCGCGCAGGTGCGCGGCCAGGTATTCCGATAGCGGCAGGGCGCCGGCCAAGCGCGCCTCAAAGGCCTCGCGCCCTTCTCGGCCGACCAGGCTGTCCGGGTCCTCCCCCTCGGGCAGGAACAGGAAGCGCAGCTCGCGGCCTTCGCGCACTTCGGGCAGCGCGTTGTGCAATGCGCGCCAGGCCGCGGCGCGGCCCGCGCGATCGCCGTCGAAGGCAAACACCACTTCGCTGACCAGGCGGAAGGCGCGCTTGAGATGCTCGGGCGTGGTCGCAGTGCCGAGCGTCGCGGCCGCGTACGCGACACCGGCCTGGTGCAGGCGCACCACGTCCATGTAGCCCTCCACGATCAGCAGGCGCTTCAGGCTGGTGCGCGCCAGGCGGATCTCGTGCAGGCCGTACAGCTCCTGGCCTTTATGGAACAGCGCAGTTTCAGGAGAGTTGAGATATTTTGGTTCGCCTTCGCCCAGCAAGCGGCCGCCGAAACCAAGCACCCGCCCGCGCGGATCGCGGATCGGGAACATGATGCGATCGCGGAAGCGGTCGTACCAGGGTTCGCTCCCGGGGCGCGCGCTGTCGCGTTCGATGATGAGCCCGGTGTCGCTGAGCGCGCGGCGTGATTCGTCCGTGGCGCCGAAGCGGCGCAGCACTTCGTTCCAGGCGTCGCTCGCGTAGCCGATGCGGAAGCGCTCGGCGATCGCGGCATCGAGCCCGCGGCCGCGCAGGTACGCGCGCGCCCGCTCGCTCCCGGCCAGATTCTCCTGGTAGAAGCCGGCGACCCGGCCCAGCAGTTCCGTGTGTTCTTCCGCTGCGCGTGGCGGAGCGCCGCCGCCCCCTTCGTGCGGCACCTCGAGCCCGAGGCGTCCGGCCAGTTCCTCGACCGCTTCGGGGAACGGCAGCTGCTCGTAGTTCATGAGGAAGCCGAGCGCCGTGCCGTGAGCACCACAGCCAAAGCAATGATAGAACTGCTTGTCCGGGCTCACCCAGAACGAAGCCGTCTTTTCGTCGTGGAACGGGCAGCAGGCCTTGTACTCGCGGCCGGCCTTCTTCAGCGGCACGCGGCTGCCGATGATCTCGACGATATCGGCGCGCGCGATCAGCTCATCGATGAAGCTCTGGGGAATCCGGCCGGCCATGGCTTCAAGTCTACCCGAGTGCATGGGCCTGCAAGGGCGGGTGGGTTGCCAGGCCTGACCTTATCCGCGAGTATGCAAAGCCGGCAGCGGGAGCGGCGGCAACACGGCAGGGCAGGGAGCGGCGTGCGATTCACCTCTGCGATCGTGAGGATTCCCGGGCGCTCTTTCGCCGCCGGACTGAGCACCGCGGGCGAAGGACGCCCGGACTTCGAGCGCGCGTGCGCGCAGCACGAACGCTACTGCCAGGCGCTGCGTGCCTGCAACCTGGCACTGACCGTGCTGCCGGCCGATGAAGCGCACCCGGACGGCACTTTCGTCGAGGACACGGCGGTGATTGCCGCACGCGTCGCGGTCGCCACCAGGCCCGGTGCGCCCTCGCGCCGCGGCGAAGTGGCGGCCATTGCCGCGGCGCTGCAACCATTCGTGCCGGCGCTCGCGCAGATCGAGTCACCGGGCACGGTCGACGGCGGAGACGTGTGCCAGGCTGATGAGCATTTCTTCATCGGCCTGTCCGCGCGTACCAACGAGCACGGGGCGGCGCAACTGGCCGCGATCCTCGGGCGCCACGGCTACAGCGCCTCGACCGTGGACATCCGTGCGCACCGCTCGCTGCTGCACCTGAAGTCCGGCCTGAGCTACCTCGGCGGGCGCTGCTTCGTAGCAGCGCCCGGCGCACCGCGCACGCCTGAGATGAGGGCGTATCAGTTCGTCGTGGTGGCGCCGGCGGAACTGTACGCTGCCAACTGCGTGCGGGTGAACGATACCGTGCTGGTGGCGGAGGGTTACCCGCTGCTGGCGGCCCGGCTCGGCGAACTCGGCTGCGCGGTCCGGTGCCTCGAGATGTCGGAGTTCCGCAAGATGGACGGCGGCCTGAGCTGCCTGTCGCTGCGCTTGTGAGGGCGTCGCTGGCGCCGGCTGCCGCCAGCGGGCCACTGTGCGCCCCGGCACGATGATGATACGGTAACGCCATGATCGAAAATCATCGTGACGCCGGGCTGGTGCGCGCCGTCGGCGCCTGGGGGCTGGCGGCCAGCACGGTCGGCATCGTGATCGGTGCCGGCATCTTTGCAGTGCCGGCGGCACTGGCGGCGGGCGTCGGCAGTTACGCGCCGCTGGCGCTGCTGGCCTGCGCGGTGGCGATCGGCGCAATTGCCATCTGCTTCGCCGAGGGCGGCAGCCGCATGGCGAGCAGCGGCGGCGCCTACGGCTACATCGCCGCGGCCTTCGGGCCGCTGACCGGGTTCATCGCCGGGGTACTTTCCTGGCTGGGCAGCGTGCTGGCCAGCGGCGGCGTGGCCGCAGCGCTCGCCGATGTCGTCGGTTCGGTCGTACCGCCGCACTGGCGGGCCGCGGTGCGCATGCTCGCGATCGTCGGCGTCATCGGCGGCATCGCGATGGTCAACGTCGGCGGGGTGGTGCACGCGACGCGGCTCATCAGCGCCGCGACGCTGCTGAAACTGGTGCCGTTGCTGATCTTCGTAGTCGTCGGCGCGGGCGCCGTGCATGGCGGGAATTTCGCGCTGACCGTGCAGCCGGACTCCGCGGGCCTCGGCCGGGCCCTGATCCTGGCGCTGTTCGCCTTTACCGGCATGGAGATTTCGCTGTGTGCGAGCGGCGAAGTGGCCGAGCCCGCGCGCACGATTCCCCGCGCACTGGCGCTGGCCATGGTCGGCGTCACGGTGCTGTACGTCGCCATCCAGGTCGTCGCCCAGGGAATCCTCGGGCCCGCGCTGGCGCTATCCAGCGTGCCGCTGGCCGACGCCATGGGCCGCATCAGTCCGGCGCTGCGGCTGCTGATGCTGGCTGGCGCCGCGGTGTCCATGTTCGGCCTGCTGAGCAGCGAGCTGCTCGGCAATCCGCGCGTGCTGTTCGCGTTCGCGCGCGACGGGCTGCTGCCGGGTGCACTGGGCCGGGTGCACGCGGGCAGCCGCGTGCCGCATGTGGCGATTCTCGTGAACGCCGCGATCGCCATGGCCCTGGCGCTGAGCGGTAGCTTTGCCGTGCTCGCGGTGTGGTCGACGCTCGCCACGGCGCCGTTGTACATGCTCGGCTGCGCTGCGGCCTGGCATCTGGCACGCCGCGGCGTGACGCAGTCCAGCACGCCGCTGAATTTTCGCTGGCTTGGCAGCGCCGCCATTGTCGGCATCGGCGGCATGCTGGTGTTGGTGGCGCTGGCGGCGCGTGCGGAAATCCTCGGGCTGTTGTCGGTGATTGCTGGCAGTGCGCTGGTTTACCGGCCGCTGAAGCGGCTGGCGCCGCCGCCACGCTGAGGGCAGGTGGGAGTGAGCAGCGCGCCTGCCGCCCGGCAACGACACCGGTCTTGGCGGTTACAATAGCGCTCGCGCGTTCGCACCGACAGCGCATTTCATCGGGAGTACTTTCAATGCGACAGCTTCAGGCACGGCTGATTCTGGCGGCGCTCGTTACCGGCGTGGCGCTTGCGGCCGGAGTACATGCGGCACCGCTCCCGGGTGTGGCCGAACTGCACGCCATGGCCGCGCGCTTTGCGCCGGTCGAGATCCGCGTCGAGCTGACGCAGCTGCCGCCTAACGAGCGGCAGGCGCTGGCGGCGATCATCCGCGCCGCGCAGGTCATCGACGCGATCTACCTGCGCCAGGTTTCGCCCCGCAATGAGACGACGCTGCTCACACTGCTGCAGGACCACACGCCGCTCGGCCAGGCGCGGCTCGAGTATTTTCTCATCAACAAGGGCCCGTGGTCGGAGCTCGATCTCAATCGTCCGTTCCTGCCGGGCAGCGGCGAGCGGCCGGCGCAGGCCAATTTCTACCCGGCCGATGCGACGCGGGCTGACGTCGACAGCTGGCTCAATTCGCTCCCGCCGGCCGAGCATGAGGCCGCGGCCGGCTTCTTCACCGTGATTCGGCGCGGTCCCGGCGGTGGCTTCATCGCCGTGCCGTATTCGCTCGCCAACCAGAACGAGCTGGCCGAGGCCGCGCGCGACCTGCGCGAGGCCGCCGCACTCACTGCTCAGCCCACGCTCAAGGTCTTCCTGGAGCAGCGCGCCGCGGCCTTCATCAGCAACGATTATTTTGCCAGTGACATGGCGTGGATGGATCTCGACGCGACCATCGAGCCAACCATCGGTCCCTACGAGGTGTACGCGGACCAGTGGTTCAACTACAAGGCGGCCTTCGAGGCTTTCATCACCGTGCGTGACGCGGCCGAGTCCGCCCGGCTCGCGCATTTCAGCGGCGAACTGCAGGAGCTCGAAGATCACCTGCCGATCGATCCGCAGTTCCGCAATCCGAAACTCGGCGGCTACGCGCCGATCCGCGTGGTCAACGTCGTCTATAACAGCGGCGACGGCAACCACGCCACCCAGACGGCGGCGTTCAATCTGCCGAACGACGAGCGCGTGGTAGCCGCCAAGGGCTCGAAGCGCGTGCTGCTGAAGAACTACCAGCGGGCCAAGTATGAAAAGGTGCTGGTGCCGATCGCCGCGCGGGTACTCGCGCCCGCCGACCGCGCCCAGGTTGCCTTCGAACCGTTCTTTACCCACATCCTGATGCACGAGCTGATGCACGGTCTTGGTCCGCAGGCGATTCGCGTCGATGGACGCGCCACCACCGTGCGCCAGCAACTCAAGGAGCTGAACGGCCCGCTCGAAGAAGCCAAGGCGGATGTCTCGGGACTTTGGGCGCTGCAGTACCTGATGGACAAGGGCGTGCTGGACCCGCGGCAGGAGCGCGCGGTGTACACGACTTTCCTCGCTTCCACGTTTCGCACCCTGCGCTTCGGGCTGGCCGACGCCCATGCGCGCGGCATGGCGCTGCAGGTGAACAATCTCCTCGATCACGGCGCGATCCGCATCGCACGCGACGGTACCTTTTCACTCGACACGGCCGCGGCGAAGCAGGCGGTCACCGACCTGACGCACGAAATCATGACGCTGCAGGCGCACGGCGATTACGCCGGCGCGAAGGCGCTGCTCGCTCGCATGGTCGTGATCCGGCCAGAAATGCAGCGGATGCTGGATCGTCTCAAGGACGTGCCCGTGGACATCGCGCCGCGGCTGGTGACGGCGGCGGAGCTGACGGCACAGTAGCAGCGGGCCGCGCCCGCGACTTCAGCCGGACAGCCGCGCCTTGATGCGTACGCCGACCGCGCCCATGTCGGCGCGTCCGGCGGCTTTGGCCTTGATCGCGGCCATGACCTTGCCCATATCCTTGATGGTCGCCGCGCCGGTGGCGGCGATGGTTGCGCTGATCAGCGTGTCGAGTTCGGCATCGCTCAATTGGGCCGGCATGTAGGCGCCCAGCTGGGCCAGTTCGGCTTCTTCCTTCGCTACCAGGTCGGCGCGGCCGCCGGCCTGAAACTGGACGATCGATTCGCGCCGCTGCTTGACCATCTTGTCGATGACCGACAGCACCTGCGCATCGTCGAGCTCGATGCGCTCGTCCACTTCGCGTTGCTTGATGGCCGCCATGATCATGCGGATGTTGGCGAGCTTTTCCTTCTCGAGTGCGCGCATGGCGGACTTCATGTCCTCCTGGATGCGCGCCTTGAGGGTCATGGGCTCAGCGCGCGGTGCGCACGAAATCGCGGGAGACGCGCTTGATGTGGCGCTTTACGGCCGCGGCCTTCTTGCGCTTACGCTCCTGCGTGGGCTTTTCGTAGAATTCGCGGCGGCGCAGCTCCGCGAGTACCCCGGCCTTCTCGCAGGCGCGCTTGAAGCGCCGCAGGGCGGCATCGAAGTACTCGTTTTCCCGGATTCGAACGCTCGGCATCGAACTCAACCTCTTGATCTTGAAGCCGTTTGAATACGGCCCAGGACAGTGTCGGGGCCGCGATTCTAAAGAGGCTGGAGGGAAAAGGCAAAGGCTGGATAGGTCCTCTGCCCTTGCACCCGACTTTCATGGGTCATACTTCACGCAACCAGCCTATGAGAGTCCTCGCCATAGAATCCTCCTGCGACGAAAGTGCCGTCGCGGTGCTCGACGAGCAGCGCGGGCTGCTGGCGCACGGGCTGTGGAGCCAGGTCGACCTGCACCGGGTATATGGCGGCGTAGTCCCGGAGCTGGCCTCGCGCGATCACGTGCAGCGCCTGCTGCCTCTGGTGCGCGATGCGCTGGCGACGGCGGGCACGCGGCCGGAGCAATTGCACGGCATCGCCTATACCGCGGGCCCCGGACTGGTCGGCGCGCTGCTGTGCGG
The DNA here is from genome assembly GCA_963811485.1 of uncultured Gammaproteobacteria bacterium. Classification (GTDB taxonomy): domain Bacteria; phylum Pseudomonadota; class Gammaproteobacteria; order Steroidobacterales; family Steroidobacteraceae; genus FEN-1191. The sequence continues at coordinate 88,722 of CAWERO010000002.1, read as the reverse complement.
GGCCGCCCTGGCGCGTTCGCTGGCCTACGGCTGGCGGCTGCCGGCCGTCGGCATCCATCATCTGGAAGGGCATCTGCTCGCCCCGCTGCTGGAGTCGCCGGCACCGGAATTTCCGCACCTGGCGCTGCTGGTATCCGGCGGACACACCATGCTGGTCGAGGCGCGCGCGCTGGGCGACTACCGGCTGCTGGGCGAGACGCGCGATGACGCCGCCGGCGAGGCCTTCGACAAGAGCGCGAAGCTGCTCGGGCTCCCGTACCCGGGCGGGCCGCAGCTCGCGGCCCTGGCGGAGCAGGGACGGCCGGGCGCCTGCCCGCTGCCGCGGCCCATGCTCGACCGGCCGGGCTTCGAATTCAGCTTCTCGGGACTCAAGACCGCGGTGGCGCTCGCTGTGCGGCGCTCAGCCGCTCGATGCGCAGCGTCGCGCCGACATCGCCCGCGGCGTGCAGGATGCCATTGTCGAGACGCTGTGCGTCAAGACGCTGCGGGCGATCGAAGCCACCGGCCTGCGCCAACTGGTGGTCGCCGGCGGCGTCGGCGCGAATCGCGAGCTGCGCAGCCGCCTGGGCGCTGCGCTCGCGGCGCGCGGCGGCCAGGCATTCTTCCCGCGGCTGGAATTCTGCACGGATAATGCCGCCATGATCGCAGTGGCGGGCCTGTTGCGACTGCAGGCGGGCGAACGCAGCAGTGCCGACTTCGGCGTGCGCGCGCGCTGGCCGCTTGATGAACTGCGACCGCCGCGGCAAGCCGCTGGAGTGACATGAGCACCAATACCGGGGATCGGATTTTCCTGCGCGGCCTGGAATGCCAGTGCATCATCGGCTTCATCGACTGGGAGCGGCGCGTGCCGCAGAAAGTCGTGCTCGACCTGGAGTTTCCCGACCGACTGCGCGCGCGCTGCGGCCAGTGATGCGGTGGACGACACGGTTGACTACAAGCGGGTCGCGAAACGCGTGCTGGCCTACGTGGGCGAGTCGCAGTTCCAGCTGATCGAGACGCTGGCGCACCGTCTCGCGCTGCTGCTGCTCGAGGAATTTTCGCTCGAGTGGGTCCGCATCAGCCTCAACAAGCCAGGCGCGATCCGCCACTCGCGCGACATCGGTGTCAGCATCGAGCGGCGGCGCGCCGACCTGCGCCCGCAGAGCCGGCCGGCGTAGCGGCGATGCCCAGCGTATACGTCGCGATCGGCGGCAACGTCGAGCCCGAGCGTTGGTTCCCGCTGGCCGCGCGCGAGTTGCGCCGGCACTTTCCTGGCGCGCATTTTTCCTCCTGCTACCGCAACCCGGCCTTTGGCTTCGACGGTGCCGACTTCATCAACGCGGTGGCGGGCTTCGACACGGAAGCTTCCGTGGACGACGGTGCTGGCGAATTGCCACCAGATCGAGGCGCTGTGCGGGCGCAGGCGCGACGACCCGAAATGGGCGCCGCGCGTGATGGACATCGACCTGCTGCTGTACGGCGAGATGGTGGCCGAAGCCGCCGCGTACCGCCTGCCGCGGCCGGATTTGCTGCGGCGCTGCTTCATGCTGCGGCCGCTGGCGGAAATCGCCGGCGACCTGCACCACCCGTTGAGCGGGCGCGAGATTGCAGATCACTGGGCTGAACTGGCGCGCGAGCCGCATCAACTCAAACAGCTGGCGCTCGATCTCAATGCCTAGGCGGCGCGCGCTGGCCTGGTTACCAGCGCAGGCTCCGGCCGCCGTCGACGGCGAGAATCTGCCCGGTCACGTAGGGCGCGTCGGTGGCGAAGTAACGCACCGTGCGCGCGACGTCGGCCGGCGTCCCGGCGCGCTGCAACAGCGTGCGGCTGATGATCTGCTGCTGCTGCAGCTCATCGAGACCGGTTTCCGGCCACAGCACGGGTCCGGGCGCGATGCCGTTGACGCGCACCTCGGGGGCCAGTTCGCGCGCCAGCGCGCGCGTCAGGTGGATGAGCGCCGCCTTGGCGGTGGAATAGACCAGGTATCCCGGGAGCGGGCGCAGGCCGTGAATATCGACGATGTTGATCACCAGCCCGTGCGTGCGCTTCAATTCGGCCGCGGCCGCCTGTACCAGGAACAGCGGCGCGGCAAGGTTGGTGCCCATGAGATCGGACCACTGCGCCGTGGTCACGCCCGCCAGCGGGGTCGGGTAAAAGCTCGAGGCGTTGTTGACCAGAATATGCAGGCCACCCAAGCGGGCCACCACGGCGGCCACCAGCGGCGGGAGTGATTCGGTTTGCAACAGGTCGGCGTTGAAGGCGGCCGCCGAGCCGGCGCGCTGCGCGTTGAGCTCCGCGGCCAGCGCCTGGGCCTGCGCCTGCGAGCGGTGGCAGTGAATTGCGACACTCGCCCCGGCGGCGTGCAAATGCCTTACGATTTCCGCGCCGACGCGCCGCGCCCCACCCGTAACCAGGGCGGTGTGACCGGCGAGTGCTTGTTGCGCGGCGCCCATGTCTCAAGCTTATGACGCCTATGCCCGCAATCACAATGCCCGAACCGGACGCGGCGCAGCGCGCGCACTCCGCCGCCGTACTGGCCCGCCTGCGTGCGCTAATCAGTGCGCGCGGCGGCTGGATTGCCTTCGACGAGTTCCTTGAGCTGGTGCTGTACGCGCCAGCCCTTGGCTATTACAGCGCGGGGGCCGCAAAGTTCGGCGCCGCGGGCGATTTCATCACCGCGCCGGAACTGTCAGCGCTGTTCGGCGCCTGCGTGGCGCGGGCCTGCGCGCCGTTGCTCGCCGGCGGCGGCGATATCCTGGAACTCGGCGCGGGGAGCGGTGTGCTGGCCAGGGCGCTGCTGCTGCGCCTCGACGAACTCGGCGTGCTGCCGCAGCGCTATTGCATTCTGGAAGTGAGTGCGGAGCTGCGCGAGCGGCAACATGCGCTGCTGCGCGCACTGCCGCCGCCGCTGTACGCGCGGGTGCAGTGGCTCGACGCACCGCCGCGCGGCGCGCTGCGTGGCGTGATTCTGGCCAACGAAGTCGCCGACGCGCTGCCGTTCCGCTGTTTCACCGTGACCGATGGCGGCTATGCGGAGCGGGGCGTGGCGCTCGATCGGCAAGGCCACCCGAGCTGGGCCGAGCGTCCGGCAGCGGCGCCGTTGCGGGCCGAGCTCGCGCAGCTGGCGGCCGCGCTGCCGGAGCCCTGGGCCGTGGGTTACCGCGGCGAATGGTGCCCGCGGTTGGGGCCCTGGCTCAGCGGGCTGGCGGCGGCACTGGGCTCGGGCGGCATGCTGCTGTTTGACTACGGGCTCGGCCGGCAGGAGCTCTATCATCCGCAGCGCGAAGCCGGCACGCTGCGTTGCCACTATCGCCATCGCGCGCATGACGATCCGTTCTACTACCCAGGCCTGCAGGACATCACCGCCTGGGTCGATTTCACCCGGCTGGCCTCAGCCGCCGCGGACGCCGGTTTGCAGGTGGCGGGCTACTGTACCCAGGCCGCGTTCCTGCTCGGCGCCGGGATCGATGCCGAGCTGGCGCGAGCCGGGAGCGAAGTCGAGCGGGCACGGCGGGCCAGCGAGGCGCGCCAGTTGCTGCTGCCGGGGGAAATGGGCGAGACCTTCAAGGCGTTGCTGCTGACGCGTGGCCCGATCGAGGGCAGTGCCGCATTCGCGCTGCAGGATTTACGCCGCTTGCTGTAGCTGCGGCAAGGGGCGCGGACCCTGCGGGGCCCTCGGCGCTTAGCCTGGCCTGGGTAGCTCGAGTGCCTCGAGGCGCCGTTGGCGCAATAGCCTCGCGATTTCGGCACCGGGTCGCTCCCGCAACTCGGCGCCGCTCAGACTCACCTCGGCCGTGGCACGCAGCGCGGCCACCAGCCGTGCCGCAAAGTCATCCACGCGCGCGAGCGGGTGCAACTCGGCGCAGGCGCGCGCGCACCAGACTTCGAGCCAGCGGCCAAAGCGCTCCGGGCGTCGCCAGGCATCAGCCAGTTCCAGCAGCGCCAGGAGCCATTGCGGCTCGGTGGCGGCTTGCTCTGGCGACTGGCCGCCGCTCGCAAGGTGCGCGCCCAAGCGCGCTGCGAGCGTAGCAAGATCGCGATGGTCGCCCGGTACGCGCAGCCGTGCGCACAGTGTTTCCACCTCCTCGGCGCTGAGTGCGGTCAGCAACGCCGCCCAGCGGGCAGCCGTGTCCGGCTGGCCGTCGGTGGTGACGACCGCGGTAGCGCGGTGGAGCGCAGCCAGCGCGGTGGCGAAGTCGGAACGGCGCGCGAGTTCCGGCAGCAGCACGCTGAGCGCGCCACAATCGTGCAGCACCTCGAAGGCGCGTTCCGGACGGTCAGTAGCCAGCGCGAGCTCGAGCTCGCGCCAGACGCGCTCACTGACCAGTGCATCGGCCTCGCCCGAGCGCACCATGGTACGCATGAGTTCAAGCGTCTGCGGCGCCACCCTGAAACCAAGCTCGGCGAAGCGCGCGGCGAAGCGCGCCACGCGCAGGATCCGCACCGGATCCTCGCTGAAGGCGGGCGATACATGGCGCAGCAGGCGCGCGGCCAGGTCGGACTGGCCGCCGTAGGGATCGATGAGGCTGCCGTCCGCGCCGCGTGCCATGGCATTGATGGTCAGGTCGCGCCGCCGCAGGTCTTCCGCGAGCGTCACCGCGGGCGAGAACTCGGTGGTGAAGCCGCGGTATCCGGGCGCGACCTTGCGCTCGAGCCGCGCCAGCGCGTACTCCTCTTTCGTGTCCGGGTGCAGGAACACCGGAAATTCCTTGCCGACGGCGCGGAATCCGGCGCGTTCCAGCTCCGCGGGCGTGGCACCGACCACGACCCAGTCATGCTCGCGGACCGCGCAACCCAGTAGTTCATCGCGGACGGCGCCACCCACGAGGTAGACTTCCATCCGCACATGTTAACCGAGGTCCGTGCCCGCGCGTTTCATCGTCTCGCCGGAGCGGCGCTGCTGATGAGTTTGTCCGGTGTTTCAGGTTGCGGCGTGGGTTACCTGCTGCAGGCCGGCCACGGCCAGTGGCAGTTGCTGCGCGCGCGGGTGCCGATCGAGCGGCTGATCGCCACCGCTTCGACCGATGCCACGCTGAAAGCGCGTCTCGCCCTGGCGCGCACGGCGCGTGAGTTCGCCAGCCGCGAACTGGCGCTGCCCGACAATCGCAGTTACCGCAGTTACAGCGCGCTCGGGCGCCCGTACGTGGTGTGGAACGTGGTGGCGGCGCCGGAGTTCTCGGTGGCGCCGCAGCGCTGGTGGTTCCCGATCACCGGCTCGATTGCCTATCGCGGCTATTTCCGCGAAGCCAATGCCCGTCGTTTTGCGGCGCGGCTCGCCGCCCGCGGCTACGACACCTACGTGGGCGGTGTGAGCGCCTACTCGACCCTGGGCCGCTTCGCCGATCCGCTGCTCGATACCATGTTGAGCTATGGCGATTCGCAGCTGGTCGGCACGATGTTTCATGAGCTCGCCCACCAGCTCGTATACGTCAAGAGCGACAGTGAGTTCAACGAGGCTTTTGCGATGAGCGTTGAACACGAGGGCGTGGCGCGCTGGCTGAGATCCCGGGGGGCGGACGCGGAACTGGCCGCCTACCGCGAGCGAGCGTTGCAGCAGGCGCAGCGGCTGCGGCTGCTGGCCAGCGGACGCGCGCAGCTTGCCGCGCTCTATCGCAGCGCGCTGCCCGCTGGCGAAATGCGCCAGCGCAAGCAGGAAGTGCTGGCCGCCACTGTGACAGCGGTGCGTGTCTACGAGCGCCAGCAGGGCCTGCGCAGCGGTTACGAGGCCTGGTTCGAGTCCGGCCTCAACAATGCCCAGCTCGCGTCGGTCGCAACCTATTTTGACTGCCTGCCCGGCTTCGAGCGGCTGCTCAGCGCGCACTCCGGCGACCTGCAGGCCTACTACGGAGCGGTTCGCGCCCTGGCCCGCGGTCCGGCCGCGGGACGCAGGGCGCTGTGTGAGAGGCAGGGCGCGGACTGAAACGCCGCGCCTCAGGTGCCGCGCTCAGCTCACCTCGACATCGACGCGCCGCGGTTCGACTACCGGCGCCTTCGGAATCGTGACCTCGAGCACGCCATTGGTGTGGCGGGCCTTGATCTGCTCGGCGCGGGCATTCTCCGGCAGCGTGAAGCGGCGCAGGAACTCACCCTCGATGCGCTCGATCCGCCCGTAACCCTGCCGGTTCTCGCGCTTTTCGAGACGTCGGGCGCCGCGGATCGTCAGCACGCCCTTGTCGGCGGTGACCTGGATATCCTTCGCTTCTACTCCCGGCAGGTCCGCGTGCACGGTGAAGCGCTCCGGCTCTTCATGTACGTCCACCGAAGGCGTCCAGCTGCCCAGTTGCCGTTCAGTGGCGTCGCCATTTGAAAGTGTATCGCCGAGGAGCTGGTCGATCTCGCGATGCAGCCGCCCCATCAGCCGCCAAGGCTCGTAATGCACGATGTTCATGATGCAGATCTCCGGTCTCAATGCCGCTCAAGTGCGGCGCTGATTACCGATGTGCGGCCGTGGCACGGCGCTTTCAAGACCGGTAGCGAAGCTGTGCATAAGCTGTGCGCGGCGTGTGCGTCGGGCGTTAATACCAGATCTTGATTTTTGCCGGCCTGGGTAATTCACTGCAGAGGGGGCATTTTTTTGTCGCGCCGTGCGGCTCAATTTTATATAACACGTTGATTCAACTGTAAAAAAATAGTGACATAACCTGCTTCAGAAATCTTGACCGCGCCGGCGGGCGTGTTTAGTCTCGCGCCTTCAAACAACTATATCTTGTGGTCGTGGGAGCAGAGCGCGGACTGCGTGCCGAATCCGGTTTGCTGATTCGAGGGTCTGGCCATCGCGCGCTGACAGGGGAGATATTTTCAGAGATGAATTCCGTCGTGAAACTCGAGCCCAAGGATGTCAACGCGATTCCCTTCCAGGAAGCCTCGCTCGACATCTGGGAGCAGAAATACCGCCTCAGCGCCAAGGATGGCACGCCCATCGATAGCTCGATGGACGATACCTACAAGCGCGTCGCACGCGCGCTCGCCGATGTCGAGCGAGTGGAGCTGCGTGAGCAGTGGTACGAGCGCTTCCTGTGGGCGCTGCGCCACGGTGCAATCCCGGCCGGCCGGGTGATCAGCAACGCCGGAGCGCTCGAGCACAAGCCCGCAACCTCGACCATCAACTGCACTGTCTCGGGCACGATCCACGATTCGATGAACGACATCCTCGGCAAGGTGCACGAAGCCGGGCTGACGCTCAAGGCCGGCTGCGGCATTGGCTACGAATTCTCGACACTCCGGCCGCGCGGCGCGTATGTCTCGGGTGCCGGTGCCTACACCTCCGGGCCGCTGTCGTTCATGGATATCTACGACAAGATGTGCTTCACCGTGTCGTCGGCTGGCGGCCGGCGCGGCGCCCAGATGGGCACCTTCGACGTCGGTCATCCGGATGCGATGGATTTCATCCGCGCCAAGCGCGAGAACGGCAGGCTCCGCCAGTTCAATCTCTCGCTGCTGGTCAGCGACGAGTTCATGCAGGCGGTGCGCGAGGAGCGCGAGTGGCGGCTGGCGTTCCCGATGGCGCAGGGCGAGTTTGCCGCCGCGGAAGCCGAGCTGCGCCCGCAGCTGGACGATCCCGAGAAATTCGTCTGGCGCGAATGGCCGGTGCACCAGGGCTACGTGGTCAATGCCGCGGGGCTGGTTGCCTGCCGCGTCTACAAGAAGCTGCCGGCGCGGCGCCTGTGGGACGTGATCATGTCCTCCACCTACGATTTTGCCGAGCCCGGCTTCATCCTCATCGACCGCGTCAACGAGATGAACAACAACTGGTGGTGCGAAAACATCCGCGCCACCAACCCCTGTGGCGAGCAGCCGCTCCCGCCCTACGGCTCCTGCCTGCTCGGCTCGGTGAACCTGACGCGCTTCGTGCGCGATCCGTTCAGCGCACAGGCGCATTTCGACTGGGACGAGTATCGTGAAGTGGTGCGCGTGTTCACGCGCGCGCTCGACAACGTGGTCGAGATCAACGGCCTGCCGCTCGAACCGCAGCGCCAGGAAATCACGCGCAAGCGCCGTCACGGCATGGGGTTCCTTGGTCTGGGCTCGACTATTTCGCTGCTGGGAATGAAATACGGCTCGGCCGAGTCGGTGCAGTTCACCGAAGACGTTTCACGCGAGATGGCGCTGGCCGGCTGGGAGGCGGGTCTCGAGCTGGCGCGCGAGAAGGGCCCGGCGCCGATCATGAACGAGGAGTTCACGGTCACGCAGGAAATGCTGCGCAAGCGCCCGGAGATGGAGAGCGACGGCTGGAAGCCGGGAGCAAAGATCCCGGGACGGCTCCTGCACGCCCGCTACAGCCGCTACATGCAGCGCGTGGCCGGCGTGGCGCCGCAGCTGGTCGAGAAGCTGGCAGAGATCGGCGCGCGCTTCACGCACCACTCCTCAATTGCGCCGACCGGCACGATCTCGCTGTCGCTCGCCAACAATGCCAGCAACGGCATCGAGCCCTCGTTCGCCCACCACTATTTCCGCAACGTGATCCGCGCCGGCCGCAAGACCAAGGAAAAGGTCGACGTGTTTTCCTTCGAGCTGCTGGCCTACCGCGAGCTGGTGAACCAGCGCGCCATGCCGGGCGCCACCAGCGCGGCCGAGGCGCTGCCCGAGTACTTCACCACCACCGACGGCGTCTCGCCGCGCCAGCACGTCGACATCCAGGCCGCCTCGCAGAAGTGGATCGATTCCTCGATCTCCAAGACCGCGAACGTGCCGACCGATTTTCCTTATGAACAGTTCAAGAACATCTATCTCTATGCGCATGAGCAGGGGCTGAAGGGCTGCACCACCTTCCGCTTCAACCCGGAGGCCTTCCAGGGGGTGCTGGTGAAGGGCGAAGACCTGCACAACACCACCTATGTGTTCACGCTCGAGGATGGCAAGGAAATTGAGGTGCGCGGCGACGAACAGGTCGAATACGACGGCGAGCATCACAGTGCCGCCAATCTGTTCGATGCCCTGAAAGAAGGCTATTACGGGAAACTGTGAGCATGAATACGCGTATCGACAAGCGCATCATCAAGTTCCGGGTTCGCAAGCCCGAGGATGCGGCGCAGGCGGCCGCGAAGGCGGCCGCGGAAAGCGGCATGAGCACCCATCGGGATGGCCACCGCGCCCCGGTGGTGCAGCTGCACGAGAAAATCGAGCGGCCGGAAATGCTGATCGGTTCGACCTACAAGATCAAGACGCCGGTCACCGACCACGCCATGTACGTCACCATCAACGACATCCTGCTGAATGAGGACACCGACTACGAGCGGCGCCAGCCGTTCGAGATCTTCATCAACTCGAAGAATCTCGATCATTTCCAGTGGATCGTGGCGCTGACCCGCATCATCTCGGCGGTGTTCCGCAAGGGTGGCGACGTCACCTTCATGGTCGATGAGCTCAAGGCCGTGTTCGATCCGCGCGGCGGCTACTGGCAGCCAGGCGGAAAATTCATGCCCTCGATCATCGCCGAGCTCGGTTACGTGATCGAAAAGCACTTGCAGTCGATCGGCCTGCTGCGCAAGAGCGAGCTGGACGTGCACCAGAAGAAGCTGGTCGAAGAGAAGCGCGCCGAGTACGAGGCGCGCCGCAAGCAGCAGGATGCCTTCGCTAAATCGCATTTTCCCGACGGGGCCCAGCTGTGCATCAAGTGCAGCACCGCCGCGGTGGTGCTGATGGACGGCTGCCAGACCTGCCTGAACTGCGGCGATTCGAAATGCGGATGATCAGCCACGCTCAACCAACCAGCTGATCAGGCGGTGGCCCGCTCGGGCGCCGCCTCTGACGGGAAGCGCGCTTGCAGCCGCTTCCCGTTTTTTTGGAGGAAGGTTGACATCCGCCGCGCCGCGCGGCGCGCAGCTGTGATATTCATTTGCCGATGAAAACCTGGCTGCTGTGCCTGTTGCTGCTCCCCTCGCTGGCTCCGGCCGCGCCCGTGGCGATCCCCGAACCGGCCGAACTGGAGCCGGACGTCCGCTTCTGGATGCGGGTGTACAGCGAGATCACGACTAACGAAGGTTACATCCACGATCAGCGCGATCTGTCGGTCGTTTACCAGACGCTGCACTTCGATCCGCGGCTCCCGCCGCGCGAACGCGAACGGCAGGTCACCGCGGCGCGCGAGCGCTACCAGGCGATCCTGCGACGGCTCGGGTCCGGTGCCGCGCCGCAGGACGCCGACGAGCAGCGCGTCGCCGGCCTGTGGGCGGAGGCCTCCGCCGAGCGCCTGCTGCAGGCGGCCGAGGACGTGCGCTTCCAGCTCGGCCAGGCCGACCGCTTCCGCGCCGGCCTGCAGCGCGCCGGTGCCTGGGAGCCGCACATCTCGCAGACACTGGCCGCGCAGGGTCTGCCGGCGGAGATCGCAGCGATTCCGCATGTCGAGTCCTCGTTCCAGGCGACCGCCATGTCGAAGGCCGGCGCCGCCGGACTGTGGCAGTTCATCCGTTCGACCGGGCGCCGCTACCTGCGCATAGATCGTGCGGTCGATGAACGCCTGGATCCCTACCGCTCGACGGAAGCTGCCGCGCAGTTGCTGACCTACAACTACCGCTTGCTGGGCACCTGGCCGCTGGCGATCACGGCCTACAACCATGGTGCCGAAGGCATGCGCCGGGCGCGCGAGCAGGTCGGGAGCGACGATATCGTGCAGATCGTACGGCACTATCGCAGCCCCAGCTTCGGGTTTGCCTCGCGCAACTACTACTGCTCGTTTCTGGCGGCGCTGCGGCTGGATCGCGATCCCGACCGCTATTTCGGCGCGCTGCAGCGTGAACCGGCGGCCGCTACGCAGGAACTGGCACTCGAGGCGCCGGCGCGCGTCGACGCCCTCGGTGCGGTGCTGAAGCTCAGCCGCGACGCGCTGCGCGCGCTCAATCCGGCGCTGCGCTCGGTGGTCTGGAATCTGCAGCAGCCGGTGCCGCGTGGTTACCGGCTGCGGCTCCCGACCGGCTTCGGGAGCTGGACTGGCAAGTCGCTGGCCGCGCGCCTGCTCGGCTCGCCGGGTGGATCCGCCTTGCTGGTTGCGGCGAGCGCGGGCAATGCGCCACGGGCCAGTCGCGCTGCGGCGGCGCGCCCGACAGCAGCGCCGGTCCCGCCGGCAGCCGGTGGCGGGCCACGTACCCGTGGCGTGCGCAGCGCCGCCGAACTGGCCGCGGCGGCGGCGGCTTACAACGCCAGTTACATCGTGCGCACGGGCGATACGCTGGCGATGATTGCCCTGCGGACCGGGGTCGAGGCCGAGTCGCTGATGCGCATCAATGGGCTTGGCGACATCGATCACATCTACGAGGGCCAGCGACTCGACCTGGTGGCCGGATCGGCGCAGGCCGGCGCCGACGCACTGCTGGCCGCACAGGCCATCGAGGAGGAGCGGGCAGACGAGGCCCTGGCCGAGCTCGCGCGCACGCACATCGAGCCGGTGCTGACTGCGGCGCAGGCACAGGCGCAAGGGCCGGCGCTGCTGGCCGACGCAGCCGCGCCGCCGTCGGCTGATCCGCTTGACTACAGCGTGGCCGCCGACGGCACGCTGGTGGTGGTGGCCGCGGAAACCATCGGCCACTATGCCGACTGGCTCGGCGTTTCAGCTTCGAGCCTGCGCACGCTGAACGGCATGCACGGACGCAGCAACGTGCGCATCGGGCGGCGCTTCAAACTCGGGTTCGTCGGCGCGACTCATGCGCAGTTCGAGCAGCGGCGGCGCGAATATCACCAGCGCCTGCAGATCGAGTACTTTGCAGCGCACCGCATCACCGGGAGCGACACTTACCTGGCCCGCCGCGGAGACTCGCTGTGGAGCGTGACCCGGCGCGGCTTGCTGCCGGTCTGGCTCCTGCAGCAGTACAACCCGGACGTCGATTTTGAGGAACTGCAGCCCGGTACACAGATCGTGCTGCCCCGGGTCGAGGATGTGTCCTAGCTTGGCCCTCCGGGCTGTGACACCTGCACGGTCGCGGGAGCTGCCTTCCGTCCCTATAATCGTCCCCATGCCGCGCTACCCCTGGATTGCTCTCGCCCTGGCCGTGGCCACCGTGGCCGCGGCGGGGACCAGCGTGAGCGGCAGCCTCGCAGGCGCGGTTAACGATGGCGTTGAGCGGGTATTCGAACCGGCCGGGCTACCCGCGGCTGATCGCGCGGTGCTGCGCAAGTCCGAGCGGCGCCTGTACCTGCTTAAGGATGGCAACGTCGTGCGCAGCTACCGCGTCGCGCTCGGCCTGGTGCCTGAGGGCAGCAAGGAGCGCGCCGGCGATTTCCGCACGCCCGAAGGCGTCTACCAGTTGACCCACCGCAACCCGCACAGCGATTTCTTCCTCTCGATCCAGGTCTCGTATCCGAATGCCGACGACCTGCAGCGCGCGCGCCGCAACCGCTGGCCGACTGGCGGCTCGATCATGGTGCACGGCTGGCCCAACAGCTTGCGGCACCCGCCTGACTATTACGCCACCGCGGACTGGACCGACGGGTGCATCGCCCTGACCGATGCTGACATGGTCGAGTTCTGGCTGTTGACGCACGACAATATGCCGATCGAGATCAAGCCCTAAAGATTCCCCAGCCAGCCCCATGGACACCAGTGTCGTCATTCCCGACGCCGTCGACGCCCGCGTCGGGCCGCGCGGCAGCCTCGAGAATCTGTCGCAAGCCGAGATCGCCAAGCTGCTCGACACCGGCGCCCAGGGCCTTTACCCGCTGTTCCGCAGCTGCGCGCTGGCAGTGCTGAACGCCGGCAGCGAAAGCGACAACGCCCACGAGATTTTCGAGCGCTACAGCGCCTTCACGGTACAGATCGTGCGGCACGCCTGGGGCATCAAGCTGCAGATCGCCAACGCGCCGGCCGCGGCCTTCGTCGACGGCGAGATGATCCGCGGCATCAAGGAGCACCTGTTCGCGGTGCTGCGCGACGTGATCTACACCGCCAACGAGATCGTCGGCAGTGGCCAACTCGATCGGCGCGAGCCGGCCTCGATCACCAACGCGGTGTTTCACATCCTGCGCAATGCCCGGGTGCTTGATTTCAAGGCCCGGCCCAATCTCGTAGTCTGCTGGGGCGGCCACTCGATCGCCGAGGACGAATACCAGTACACCAAGCGGGTTGGCTACGAGCTCGGGCTGCGCGCGCTCGACGTGTGCACCGGCTGCGGGCCCGGCGCCATGAAGGGACCGATGAAGGGCGCCGCCATTGCCCACGCCAAGCAGCGCATCGCCAACGGCCGCTACCTCGGGGTGACCGAACCAGGGATCATCGCCGCCGAACCGCCCAACGCCATCGTCAACCAGCTGGTGATCATGCCGGACATCGAGATGCGCCTGGAGGCGTTCCTGCGCCTGGCGCACGGCATCGTGGTTTTTCCCGGCGGCGTGGGCACGGCCGAGGAGATCCTCTACCTGCTGGGCGTGCTGCTCGAGCCGGCCAACGCGGAGCTGCCCTTGCCGGTGGTGCTGACCGGGCCGCGCGCGAGCGCCGCCTGGTTTGAACAGCTGTCGGCGTTCATCGAGGGGACGCTGGGTGCCGCGGCACTGGCGCGGCTGACATTCATCATGGACGATCCGCAAGCGGTGGCGCGCCACATGGTGAAATCCTTCGAGACGGTGCGCGAATTCCGCCGCACGCGCAACGATTCCTACAATTTCAACTGGCTGCTGGAAGTGCCGGCCCCGTTGCAGCTGCCGTTCGAACCCACTCACCAGGCGATGCGGGCGCTGAGCCTGCGCCGCGAGCGGCCCGCTCACGAGCTGGCCGCGGACCTGCGTCGCGCTTTCTCCGGCATCGTCGCCGGCAACGTCAAACGCCATGGCGTCGAGGCGATTGCCCGCCACGGACCCTACGAACTCAGCGGTGACGCGCAGATCATGGGGCTGCTGGACCGGCTGCTGGCGGCCTTCGTGCAGCAGCAGCGCATGAAGCTGCCCGGAAGCCGCTATCGCCCCTGCTATCGCCTGGCGGGCTGAGATTCAGCGCGCCGGCTGCGAGCCATTACGCGGGTTAAGCACGCGCCATTGTGACCCAGTTCCTCACCGGCGCGCAGCGAGCGTCGTACCCTGCGGGCAGAGCAAAGGTGAGCACATGATCAAGACTGATTCACCGTCGCGGCCGGAAGGCGGCAAGAATGCCGCGGATGGTGCCCCCGCTCCCGAGGGCGGCGCCGAGGCCTACGCCCGCTGGCTGCAGCACATGCAACGCACCCGCGGCCGCCACGCCGCCATCACCCGCAATCTCTATACCTGGTCGAACTACAAGAGCTGGGCGGACAAGGTCCGCACTTCCTGGGATCCCGACTCAGGCAAATAGCGCCGGGCCGGCCAGCGCCGCGCTCGTCCCGCCGGCCGCCGCCGCGCGACCCGACGGCTCATCGAGCCATGCCAGGAGCGGTGCCCACGCGTCGAGATCCTCGCTGACCTGGTAATGCTTGAGCTCGTGCAGTCCCAGCCCCAATTCGGCGCCGCGCACGAAATTCTGCGAATCGCGGATCGTGGCGATGATGGGTATATCGAGCGTGCCGAGGAAGCGCGTCAGCGACTGGTACATGCGGGTATTGCGGCGCACGCGATTGGCAATGATGGCGAGCCGGTTGTCGGCGCGCTTCACCTTGGCCACCAGCAGCAGGCTGGTGATGCAGCGCGCGCAGGCGTGGATGTCGATGTCGGAAGGCAGCACCGGGACCAGGATCTTGTCCGCGTTGGACGTCAGCTCCGGCATCTCGGTGGCGTCGATTGCTGCCGGCGTGTCGACGATGACCCGGCCCGTGCCCTCCGGGATCCGCAGCTGGAACGCGCGCGTCACCCGGCTGTCTGTTTCGTAGGCATTGATCACGTTGATCGGCGCCTGACCGGCCTGGCGCTTGCGCGCCCAGCGCGCCGCCGAGGCCTGCGGGTCGAAATCCATGAGGGTGGGCCGCTCGCCGCGCAAGGCGTAATAGCTCGCCAGATTGATGGCGATCGTCGTCTTGCCTGACCCGCCCTTGGGGTTGAGGACGACGATCCGCTGCATGGTCATAACCTCGGGCGCAATGAGCCGCTTTATGTCCGCAGCGCTGAGCGTACGCAGCAGCGCGCGGCGCCGCAAGCGCCGCAACCGCGGAGCGCTCTCCGTGCTGTGAGGCGCAGCACGGCGCGACCGACGTGTGGCCACTAGGATGGCTGACATCTGCAAAGGAAGCCCCCGTGGAAGTATTGCTGCTGCTGTGGGACGAAATGGATGATTGGTTTGCCGCCGCCCGCCATGTGCTCGGCACGCTGACTTGATTTAGAGGGCGCCAGGCCCCATAACCGCCCCGATCCCGGTACCATTCCCGGACCAGAGGGCGTTTTCCATGTCGAACCCGCGCGAGACGCACGGCTTCCAGGCCGAAGTGCGCCAGCTCATGCAGCTGATGATCCATTCGCTGTACAGCCACCGCGAAATCTTCCTGCGCGAACTGATCTCGAATGCCTCGGACGCCAACGACAAGCTGCGCTTCCTTTCCCTCGGCGCCCCCGCGCTGCTGGCCGAAGATCCGGAGCTGGCGATCTGGATCAATTTCGACTCCCAGGCCGGCACGCTGACGATCCGCGACAACGGCGCCGGCATGAATCGCGAGGAGGCGATCGGGCATCTTGGCACCATCGCCAAGTCCGGCACCGCGGAATTCTTCGGCCGACTCACCGGCGACCAGCAGCGTGATGCCCAGCTGATCGGCCAGTTTGGCGTCGGCTTTTATTCCGCGTTCATTGTCGCCGAGCGCGTGGTGGTGGAAAGCCGCCGCGCCGGCGAGCCGCCGGCAGCCGGCATCCGCTGGGCATCGAGCGCCGACGGCGAATTCACCATCGAGAACCTGGAGCGCGCCGAACGCGGCACCAGCGTGATCCTGCACCTGAAGCAGGACGCCCGCGAGTACGCCGATGCCTGGCGACTGCGTTCGCTGGTGCGTCGCTATTCCGACCACATCGCCTTCCCGGTGCGAATGCCCAAGGAGGGCGCTACCCTCGAGTACGAAGTGGTCAACCAGGCGCAGGCGCTGTGGGCGCGGGAGCGCCGCGAGATCAGCGAGGACGAATACCGCGCTTTCTACCGGCACATCAGTCACGACGGCGCCGACCCGCTGATCTGGGCGCACAACCGGGTCGAGGGCAAGCGCGAATACACCAGTTTGCTGTACCTGCCCTCGCAGGCGCCCTTTGACCTGTGGCAGCGCGAGGCCGCCCGCGGCCTCAAGCTGTACGTGCGGCGCGTGTTCATCATGGACAACGCCGAGCAGTTCCTGCCGCTGTACCTGCGCTTCATCAAGGGCATCGTCGATTCCAGCGACCTGCCGCTCAATGTCTCGCGCGAGCTGCTGCAGCAGGACGAGCAGGTAGAGGCGATGCGCGGCGCGCTCACCCGCCGCGCGCTCGAGCTGCTCGCCAAGCTTGCCGGCGACGATGCGGCGAAGTACGCCACGTTCTGGAAAGAGTTCGGGCGGGTGCTCAAGGAGGGCCTGAGCGAGGATCCTGGCAACCGCGAGCGCATCCTGCCACTGCTCCGTTACGCCAGCACCCACAATGGCGACGACGCCGAGAGCGTCAGCCTGGCCGACTATGTGGCGCGGATGAAATCCGGGCAGGAACGCATTTATTACCTGACCGGCGAAAGCATTGGCGCTGCTCGCAGCAGCCCGCACATCGAGCAGTTGCGCGGCAAGGGCGTCGAAGTGCTGCTGCTGGGGGATCGCATCGACGAATGGGTCATGGGACAGTTGCCGGAGTTTTCCGGCAAGCGCTTCAAGGATGCTGCACGCGGCGATCTGGAGCTGGGCGCGCTCGCCGACGCGGCGGACCAGGAGCGGGTCGATGCCGCGCTCAAGGAAAGCAAGGGGCTGCTCAAGCGCTGCAAGGACGCGCTGGGCGAGCGCGTGCGCGAGGTGCGCCCGAGCGCGCGCCTGCAGGACTCCCCGGCCTGCCTGGTGCGCGACGAACACGAGCTGTCCGAGTCGATGCGCCGCGTGCTGCAGTCGCAGGGCCAGGCGGCGCCCGCGGCGGTCGCAACGCTCGAACTCAACGTGGCGCATCCGCTGGTGCGTTACCTCGACCGGCTGCCCAAGGGCGAAGCCTTCGAGGAATTCGCGCAGGTGCTTTACGATCAGGCGCGCCTGAATGAGTCCGGCCAGCTTGACCAGCCGGCGGATTTTTCGCGCCGACTCAACGGGCTGCTGGTGCGGCTTACCGGGGTGGAGTAATCGTGCGAGGAGCCTGAGCCATGAGCACCGACCAGGGACGGAAGCCCCCCACAGATGCCGAGCTGCGCGCGCGCCTTACACCACTCCAGTACCAGGTGACGCGCGAGAAGGGCACCGAGCGCGCCTTCAGCGGCGCCTACGCTCACCACCAGCAGGCGGGCGTGTATCGCTGCGTGTGCTGCGGCGCCGACCTGTTCAGTTCCGCGACCAAGTACGACAGCGGCTCGGGGTGGCCCAGTTTCTGGCTGCCGCTGGCGGGTGAAAATGTGCGCACGCATGTCGACCGCTCGCTCGGCATGGTGCGCACCGAGGTCAGTTGCGCGCACTGCGCCGCGCACCTCGGTCACGTGTTCGACGACGGCCCGCGTCCGAGCGGGCAGCGCTACTGCATCAACTCGGCCTCGCTCGCCTTCGAGCCGGACAGCGTTGCCGGCGGCTGAGCTCCGCTGCCGGCACGCATTGCGGTGAATAAGCTCAACACGCACAGTACGGCCATCGACGGCCCGGCCGGGCGCCTCGAGACACTGATCGAAGCACCAGCGCCGGGCGCGCCGCCGCCGCGGCTGGCGGCTGTGATATGCCATCCGCATCCGCTGTTCGGCGGCACTCTGCACAACAAGGTCGTGCATACGCTGGCGCGCGTACTGCGCGAGCGGGGCGCTGCCACGTTGCGCTTCAACTTTCGCGGCGTCGGCGCGAGCGAGGGCGGGCATGATGGCGGCGCCGGCGAAGGCGCGGATGCGCTCGCTGCCGTCGCCGCGGCCCGCCTACGCTGGCCTGGAGTGCCGCTGGTGCTCGGCGGCTTCTCATTCGGTGGTGCGATCGCGATCCGCGCCGCCGCGGCCGCGCGGCCGCAATGGCTGATCAGCATCGCTCCGGCCGTGGATCGCGTCAGCCTGGACGGATTGATCTTGCCCGATTGCCCCTGGCTGATCGTACAGGGCGGTGCAGATGATGTGGTGTCGCCCGCATCGGTCATTGACTGGGCAGCGCGGCAGGCACCGCTGGCGCGGCTGTGCGTACTCCCCGGTGTCGGCCATTTCTTCCATGGACGACTGCAC
The DNA here is from genome assembly GCA_963811485.1 of uncultured Gammaproteobacteria bacterium. Taxonomy (GTDB): domain Bacteria; phylum Pseudomonadota; class Gammaproteobacteria; order Steroidobacterales; family Steroidobacteraceae; genus FEN-1191. Next base: position 70,531 of record CAWERO010000002.1, on the reverse strand, counting down.
CAGCTGGTGGATTGCATCCGCGAGCAATGGCCTCCGGGCATCGGGTAGTGGCTCGTTTGCCGATCTGTCAGCGCAAGGGTATATCTGGTTTCCTGGGAATATCGTCAGCTGGCACAAAAACAAAGGGCCCGGACTGACTGGCAGTACCGGGCCCTCTGGAATGGCGATCAATCGCCCGGGCGGCTGCCCAGGCAGAAGCCTAATGGGCTCTTAGTTCACCATCGACTTTAGGCTCTTGAGCGGCAGCGCGCGCACTTTCTTGCTGGCTGGCTTGGCCTTGAACATCATCTTTTCGCCGGTGAAGGGATTGACGCCTTCGCGGGCCTTGGTGGCGGGCTTCTTCACCACTTTGAGCTTGAGCAGGCCCGGGAGCGTGAACAACCCATTGCCGCGCAGGCTCTTCTTGACGATTCCGTTCAGGGAATCGAACACTTCGTTGACCTGCTTGCGGGAAAGCTCGGTGTCTTTTGAAATCGTAGCCAGGATTTCCGACTTGGTCGGCGCCCCACCTTTCTTCGCCATTGCTGAATCTCCTCGAGGTTGACTGTCAGTTCGAAAAATTCACGGTTTTCGTGAATCGGGGCGCAACATAACACATGCAGCGCACGGCGCAAATGCCTTTTTTTCTAGGGTTTGGCGCGTGCGCTGGCGCCGTGGCGCGGATGCGCGCGCGCTGCTGCTCGACGCGCGCTGCAAAAGCACCGCTAAACCTCTGGCCAGATTGGCAGTTGCGCAAGGGTCGATCGCGTGCGGCGGTGCGCGCGCGGCGCGCTAGCGCAGCAGAAATTGCAGCTCCTGCACCAGAATCACCAGCGTCATGATAAGTATTCCGGCCCACAGCGGCGACAGATCGAGGTTAGCGAGCGGCGGTATCAGCCGGCGAAACGGCCGCAGCACCGGCTCACACAACGCTGTCAGCAGTGCCTGCGCCGGCGAATAGGTGCCGGGCGCGATCAGCGACAGCATTGCGTACAGGAAGATCGAAAAGAAATAAATCCACAGCAGCGTGTGCAGGATCTGCAGCGCGGCCTGCTCGAACCATGTCACCGCCGGCGGCAGGCCCAGGCCGCCGAGCAGCCGGGGTATGCCCACGCGCAGCAGCGCAAGTGCCACGACCAGCACCACCGAGGCAGTGTCCAGCCGGCCGGCTGCGGGCAGCACGCGCCGGAGCGGGACCAGGGCCGGATTGCTCAGCTGCACGATGGCTCGCACCAGCGGATTGCGGAAATCGCCCCGCGCCCATTGCAGCAGGAGCCGCACCAGGAAGATGAACTGGGCAACGCTCAGGAGCGAATCAATCAAGAACAGCAGTGCGGCCATAGTGCGTTAGTTCCCCGTTCAGTCTGGGGCGCTTGCGCTCGGCGGACGCCCGAACTGCGCCGCGAGTTCCACGCTCCGGTTGGCGGCCGCCGAAACGGCGGCCAGGACCAGTTTATCGAACCCGCCTGCCTGGAGCGACGCCAACGCGGCGGCGGTGGTGCCGCCCTTGCTGGTGACGGCCGCGCGCTGTTCGGCCAGCGTCATCGCACCCGCGGCCAGCGCGCCGGCGCCGCACAGCGTCTGCCGGGCCAGCAGTTGCGCCGTCCCCGCATCCAGTCCCAGGGCGGCGGCGGCGCTCGCCAGGTGTTCGGCCAGCAGGAAAAAATAGGCCGGGCCGCTCCCGGAAATCGCCGTGACGATATCGAGATCGGATTCACGCTCCACCCAGACGGCCAGCCCGGCGGCGGCAGCGACCCGTGCAGCCAGTACCCTGGCGCTTGCATCAACATTGGACGTTGCGTACAGCGCCGTGGCGCCAGCGCCGACCAGCGCCGCACGATTGGGCATGGCGCGCACGATCGGGAGTCCCGGGCACAGTGCGGCCAGGTCGGCAACGCGGAGGCCTGCGGCAATTGACAGCAGCAGCGGGCGCTGCTGCCTGAGCGTCACGGCCAGCCCGGCCAGCAGTTGCGGGACCTGCTGCGGCTTCACGGCGAGCACGACCAGGGCAGATCCCGTCACCACCGCCTGGTTGTCCGCCAGCGCCGTTACGCCGTATTCCCGTTCCAGCGAGGCGCGCTGCGCCGCGACCGGCTCGCCGACCCACAGCTGCGAGGCGGCAAAGCCGTTGCGCAGCAGGCCGTGAATCATGGCGCTGGCCATGTTGCCGCCGCCAACAAAGCCGATCTTAAGTGGCTGGTTTCACAGGGCGGCATTCTACGGGCTGGCAGAGCTGTCGCGCGAACCAAACAGCGCCGTGCCGATACGCACCAGCGTCGAGCCGGCGGCAATTGCAGGTGCGAAGTCGCTGCTCATCCCCATCGACAGCGTATCCAGCGCAGCGCCGGAGCGGTTGAGCTGGTCATACAGGGCGCGCACCGCGCCGAAGCGCTCGAGCTGCTGCGCGGCGCTGAGTCCCTCGGGCAGCATGCACATCAGGCCGCGCAGCCGCAGGCGCGGCAGCGCGGCGATCGCCTCAGCGAGCGCCGGCGCTTCCGCTGCGCTGGCGCCGCCCTTGGTGGCGTCGGCGGCGAGTTTGACCTGCAGGCAGACATTGAGCGGTGCCGCCAGTTGCGGCCGCTGTGCGGCCAGGCGTTCGGCAAGGCGCAGCCGGTCGACGCCGTGCACCCAGGCAAATCGCTCGGCGATCGCGCGTGTCTTGTTGGCCTGCAGCCGCCCGATGAAGTGCCAGCAGAGCTCCATGCCCGACAAGGCTGCCAGTTTGGGCACCGCCTCCTGCAGGTAGCTCTCGCCGAAATGTTCGACCCCGAGCTGCGCCAGGGCGCGCACCGCCTCGGCGCCGTGCCCCTTGCTCACGGCCAGCAGTGTGACGCAGTCCTCATTCCGGCCGGCCGCCCGGGCGGCCGCGCTGATGCGTGCACGCAACGCGCGCAGCCGCGCAGCCGGCTGCTCTGCGAGTGGTGAATTCTGCGGACCGATTAACATATTGAGGGCCGATCCGCTCCGTTATACTGCGACCGCACGTGGTCTCCGCAGCGCACAGCTCGGCGAGGAATACTGATGGCGGTCGATATCGCACAACTCCTGGCGTTTGCCGTCAAGAATAACGCTTCCGACCTGCACCTGTCGGCGGGCGTGCCGCCGATGATCCGCGTCGATGGTGATGTCAAGCGTATCAACATGCCGGCACTGACCCATAAGGAAGTGCACGGCATGGTGTACGACATCATGAACGACAAGCAGCGCAAGGCCTACGAGGAATTCTTCGAGACCGATTTTTCCTTCGAAATTCCGAAACTTGCGCGCTTCCGCGTCAACGCCTTCAACCAGAACCGCGGCGCCGGCGCCGTGTTCCGCAATATTCCCTCGACCATTCTCAGCCTCGACGAGCTGCAGGCGCCGAAGATTTTCCGCGACCTGTGCATGCTGCCGCGCGGGCTGGTGCTGGTCACCGGGCCCACAGGTTCCGGTAAGTCGACCACGCTGGCCGGAATGATCGATCACTGCAACGACAACCGTCCCGATCACATCATCACCATCGAGGATCCGATCGAGTTCGTGCACGAGTGCAAGCGGTGCCTCATCAACCAGCGCGAGGTCAAGCGCGATACGCTCGGCTTCAGCGAGGCGCTGCGATCGGCGCTGCGCGAGGACCCGGACATCGTGCTGGTCGGCGAAATGCGCGACCTGGAGACCATCCGCCTCGCCTTGACCGCCGCCGAGACCGGCCACCTGGTATTCGGGACCCTCCATACCAGCTCAGCCGCCAAGACCATCGATCGCGTCGTCGACGTGTTTCCAGGCGAGGAAAAGGAGATGGTGCGCTCGATGCTATCGGAGTCGCTCCGCGCCGTCATTTCGCAAACGCTGCTCAAGCGCACCGGCGGCGGCCGCATCGCCGCGCATGAAATCATGATCGGCACGCCGGCGATTCGCAACCTGATCCGCGAAGGCAAGGTCGCGCAGATGTACTCTTCGATCCAGACCGGTGGCGCCGTGGGCATGCAGACCCTCGACCAGTGCCTGACCGAGATGGTCAGCAAGGGCCAGGTCAGCAAGGAAGAAGCGCGTTACAAGGCCCAGAACAAGGATGCGCTCTAAGCGCAGCGCTGCGAGGTCGTCGCCGTGGATCGCGAACAAGCTATCAAGCTGATGCAGGACCTGCTCCGCCGCGTGGTGGAGCGGACCGCGTCGGACCTGTTTCTCACCGCCGGATTCCCGCCGGCCATCAAGGTGGACGGCGAGATTCGCCCGCAGATGGATCGGCCGCTGAGCGCCGAGCAGTCGGCGGTGCTGGTGCGCTCGCTGATGAGCGACCGGCAGACCAAGGAATTCGACGCCACCAAGGAGTGCAACTTTGCGATCGCGCCGCCCGGCATCGGGCGCTTTCGCGTCAGCGCCTTCGTGCAGCAGGGTTGCACCGGCGCCGTGGTGCGCATGATCAACGCCAAGATTCCTACCTTCGAGGAGCTCGACCTGCCGCCGATCCTGCGGGAAGTAGTGCTGTCCAAGCGCGGCCTGGTGCTGGTCGTCGGCGGCACCGGCTCGGGCAAGTCAACCACGCTCGCCTCGATGGTCGGCTACCGCAATGAAAAGACCCGCGGCCACATCGTCACCATCGAAGACCCGGTGGAATACGTGCACCCGCATCGCGGTTGCGTAATTACCCATCGCGAGGTCGGCGTCGACACCGATTCCTGGCAGGCGGCCCTCAAGAACACGCTGCGCCAGGCGCCCGATGTGATCCTGATCGGGGAAATCCGCGACCGCGAAACGATGGAATACGGCATCCAGTTCGCCGAGACCGGCCACCTGGTGCTGGCTACGCTCCATGCCAACAGCTCCAACCAGGCGCTCGACCGTATCATCAATTTTTTCAGCGAGGACCGCCGCGAACAGCTGCTCATGGACATGTCGCTGAACGTGCGGGCACTGATTTCCCAGCGGCTGATCCCGCGCGAGTCTGGCAGCGGGCGCATCGCCGCGATGGAGATCATGCTCAACTCGCCGCTGATCCAGGACCTCATCTTCCGGGGCGAGGTCTCCAAGATCAAGGACAGTCATGGGCCGCTCGACGCGCCTGGGCATGAACACCTTCGACCAGGCGCTGTTCGACCTGTACGAAAAGGGGCTGATCGCCTACGAGGACGCGCTGCGCAACGCCGATTCGAAGAACGAGCTGCGCCTGCGGGTCAAGCTCGAGAGCAAGCGCGAGAACAAGCCGGTCGAGGGCGACGGCGACCTGGCGATCGTCGATGAAGAAGCCGAAGGCCGCGGCCTGTAACGGCCTGGCGCTGCGTCATGAGTGAAGTCGCCGACCTCAAGATCGCCAGCAGCGGCCCGCAGCCGGTGCTCAATACCAAGCCGCTGTTCCAGCTGATGGTGGAGCGCCGCGCATCCGACCTGTTCTTCACCTGCAACGCGCCAATCAAGATCAAGATCGAAGGGCAGATCATGCCCGTCAACAAGCAGGTGCTGTCGCCCGAGGCGGTGCGCTCGGCCGCCTTCGGCATGATGACCCCGGAGCAGATCGAGTTTTTCCAGCGCGAACTGGAAATCGATTTCGCGATTTCCGAGCCCGGGCTCGGACGCTTCCGCGTGGCAGTGTTTTATCAACGCGGCTACCCGGCCATGGTGCTGCGCTACATCACCGCCGACATGCCCAAACTCGACCAGCTCGGGCTACCAGACGTGCTGCGCGACCTGACCATGCTGCGCCGCGGCCTGATCCTGATGGTCGGCGCCACCGGCTCGGGCAAGTCGACCACTCTGGCGGCGATGATCAACCACCGCAATGACACCAGCTCCGATCACATCGTCACGATCGAGGATCCGATCGAATTCCTGCACACCAACAAACGCTCGATCATCAACCAGCGCGAAGTGGGTCTCGATACCAGAAGCTACGAGCGGGCGCTGCGCGGCGTCATGCGTGCCGCGCCGGACGTGATCCTGATCGGCGAAGTGCGCGACCGCGAAAGCATGATGGCGGCCATCGGCCTGGCGGGCACCGGCCACCTGGTGCTCTCGACCCTGCACGCCAACAACTGCGCCGAAACGCTCGACCGAATCATCAACATGTTCACGCACGACCAGCAGAAGCAGGTCACGCTCGACCTGTCGCAGTACCTGCGCGCGGTGCTGGCGCAGCGCCTGGTGGTCGGCAAGGATCAGCGGCGCGTGGCCGCCGTCGAGGTGATGCTCAACACGCCGCATATCGCCGAACTGGTAAAGCGGGGCGATGTCATGGGGATCAAGGAAGCGATCACGGCGAGCAGCGAGCGCGGTATCCAGAGTTTCGACGTTGCCTTGCTCAAGCTCTACAAGGACGGGCACATCACGCTCGAGGAAGCCCTGAGCAATGCCGACTCGCGGAGCAATCTGGAGACCAAGATCAACTTTGGCTGAAATGAGCCAGGGCTAAAAAAAAGCCCGGGGAAGACCCCGGGCTCTGTTACACCATTGTTGGTGTCGGTGTTACCAGCGGCCACCGCCGCCGCCACCACCACCGCCGCCGCCACCGCCACCACCGCGATAGCCGCCACCACCACCGCCGCCACCGCCGCGGTAGCCGCCGCCGCCACCACCGCCGCCGGTACGGGGCTTGTCCTGAGCTTCGTTGACGCGCAACGGCCGGCCGCCCAGATCCTTGCCGTTCAGGTTCTGGATCGCCCGGGCCGCATCGGCCTGGCTCATTTCGACAAATCCGAAGCCGCGCGGCCGGCCGGTCTCACGATCGGTCGGGAGCGACACGGATTCCACCGTGCCGTGCTCGGAGAACAGGGTGCGGACTTCCGCTTCCGTAGCAGTGAAGGGCAGGTTGCCCACGTAAATCTTGGCCATAAATAGACACTCTCCAACTCAAAGTAGGCCGGCTGCTATAGATGTGCAGACCGCACCTTTATTACACGGCAGGAACTCGGAAGAGGTCAGAGGAGATCGTCTCCCGCGGGCCATCGAACCAATGATCCTGTCACCTGATCGAGGAAGTTCGGCTCGGGCTCATGGCGCCAAATGAGGCGCGCTGGGCGATACACGGACATAGACGATCGGCCGGCAGTCTAGCATAGGCCTTAAGGATTTGCTGCGAGCGGGCGTTTGAGCCCTTGCCAGGCTTTGGCCAGGCTTCTGGCCAGGCTCTGGCCAGGCCCTAGCTGGCTGCGGCTGCGGGCGGGTCGGTCGCCGGATCGCGCACTGGGCCCACCTGGCCCGCGGCGGCCACTGGGACCGGCGGCGGGTTGGCCCGATTGTGCTGCTCGGTCTGTACCTGCGCCATAGTCAGGCCGGTCTGTGCGGCGATCACGCCGAGCAGGCGGTGGCTTGCATCGCGCGGCATAGTGATCTCGTGGAGCCGCTCCCAGATGCGGATGCGCAGGTCGGGCGAATTGATGGTTGAAGCCTGTTCAACCAGCTCACGTTGGCGCACTTCGGCGGCCTCAGCCTGCCGGCGGGCAATGCGTGCACGGAAATCAGCATTCGGTTCGCCGGCAAACGGCAGGTGTTCAAGCATGGCGGGTATCCTGGCCGTGACGAATTAGTCGGAGCGGACGATGACCAGGCGCCAGTTCAGCGCCATGGGGCAGGGCGTTGCGGTAGCGCGCTCGCGGAAGTGCACGCCCTCGCAACTCATGCGCCCCGAGGCGGTACGGGCCGAAGGGCGTTTTACTTCCGCCAGTTCGGCAACGCTGGCGCTGAGGTCGAACTCGCCGTCGCACTCCGAGCAGGGGCAGGCAAAGCGGAAAAAGGCGCGTGCCGGCGGAAAGAAACAGTGCGATTGCGGCGAGGGCGGCGGACGGCTGCTGCCTGCAAATGCTAAGGTCGATCTGCAGCTTGGCGATCGTGGCGTAGCGGGCGCGCATCGCGGGTGCCTGCAGCCGGTCGTTCTGGCGGCCAGCGCGACGCTGCTCGCCGAAAGTGGGCACCTTGCGCGAAGTGAGCTTCATGTCTCGGCCTGCACCGGGCTGGTCGCGGCTGCCGTGCTGGCGGCGTCATCCGCCGCGGCCGGCGCACCGCTCCCGTCACCGTCGGTGCGCGCCGTCAGACGGCGGCTTTGTTTTTCGGCCTGGCGGAGCTTGCGCGCCTGTTCTTTCTGCTTCTTCTGATGACGGTAATTGGGCTTGGCCAAGATCAATACCACCTGGAAATCGAGGGAGGTGTGGCGGACTACCGGCTACTGAAAGCAGGGCTGGCCCGCACACCAAGGCGTGCGCCAAGCCTCGTTCCGGAGGCAGCCGCAGTGCTGCACCCTAGCACAAAGCGCCGTCGCGTTGTGGCCAAATGCACGCCGGCTAGGCGAGTTGCGGGAACACGCTCTGCGCCTCGAACACCGGACCATCGACGCAGACGCGCTTCATCACCGGGCCGGCGCTGGTGTGCACCTGCACCGCGCAGCCGGCGCACCCGCCCACCGCACAGGCCATGTATTCCTCCAGCGAGAGCTGGCAGGGCAGCGCGAATTTCCGCGCCAGCGCGGCGGTGGCCGCCAACATCGGCGTCGGCCCGCAGGCGTAGATCTCCACTTCGGCGCGCTCGGCAGCCGTGAGCGCCGCCAGCCACCGCGACGCCAGCTCGGTGACATGACCATTGAAGCAGCCCGCGTAGCCCGCGTTGCTCGCGAGCCGCGAAGGCACGCCCCATTCATCGAGCAGCGGCATGCAGGCGATGGCCTCGGCGGGCGCGGCCGGCACCAGGATGCGCGAGGGCCGGGCGCGGAACGGAAACGGAATCTCCGAACCCATCAGGACCAGCGGCTTCCAGGCGGAGCGATCGGCGGTGGCCAGCCGTTCGGCCAGAAACACCATCGGTGGTATGCCGACGCCGCCGCCTATTGCGAGGATTCTTGGTCTGGCAGGATGCCAGGTAAATCCACGGCCGATCGGTCCCAGCAGGCTGAGCGACTCGCCCTCCTGGCGCGTGGCGAGCGCGGCGGTGCCCGGGCCAACGACCTTGAACAGCACCTCGATCCAGCCCTGGTCCGGATCGGCACGCATGATCGAGAGCGGGCGCCGCATCGGCAGCGCGGCATCGCACCGCAGGTGCACGAAGCTCCCGGGCGTGGCGTGACGCGCGGTGCGCGGGGCGGCCAGGCGCAGGATGTGCTGCTGGCCCTCGCACACGATGTGCCGCACGATGGCGCCATCCTCGACGTGGATCGTCGCACGGTGCGCGCGCGGCGGCGCGCAGACCCCGGCGTTGGCGGTACTCATGGCCGTAGCGGGCGTGGTCGCAGCACCGTTTCCAGCACCGCCATGCGCACCGCCACACCGTTCCTGACCTGGTCACGAATCACCGACTGCGGGCCGTCGGCCACCTCCGAATCGATCTCGACGCCGCGGTTCATCGGTTGCGGATGCATCACGATGGCATCCGGTTTCGCCAGCCGCAGCCGTGGCACGGTCAGGCCGTAGCGCGCGAAATACTGCTCGCCGTCGGGAATTTCGGCCTGCGCCATCCGTTCCTTCTGGATGCGAAGCATCATGACGACGTCAGCCCCGGCGAGCCCCTGCTCCGGCGCGGTAAAGCGACGGCCGGCGGGAAATTCGCCCGGCGCGGGCATCAGGCCGGGGGCGCGATCAGCCGCAGCTCGCCGACGCCCAGCGCCGTGAACGCTTCGTAGGCCGAGCGCGCGACGCGCGAATGGCGCATGTCGCCGACGATGGCAATGCACAGCGATTCGAAGCGTGCGCCCTTGTGCTGACGCACCGTCAGGGCGTCGAGCAGGCCCTGGGTTGGGTGCGAGACGTGCGCCTCGCCGGCCGAGAATACGCTGACATGCGCGCGCGACGTGGGCGGCCACGTGCGCCACTACGCCGGGTTCGGAGTCGCGGATCACGAAAGCATCGAAGTGGAGCGATTCGAGCGTGTGCACGGTGTCGAGCATGCTCTCGCCCTTGGCGCGCGAGGACAGCTGCACTTCGAGATTGATGACCTCCGCCCCCAGGCGGCGGGCGGCGAGTTCGAAGGAGACGCGCGTGCGGGTCGAGGGTTCGGTGAACAAATTGCCGATCGTGATCGCCATCGAGTGCACGATTGGTGGGTGGACGGGCGCCGGGCGCGCACACGTAACGCTGCGCCTGATCGAGAAGCGCGTCGAGTTCAGCGCGCGTCAGGCCCTCGAGCGAGATCAGGTGGCGGAGCGATCCGTCGCTGCGCCGTTGCTTATTCATGAATTCAACTCTCTCCCTGCAGCCAGCGTTCGAGAATGATCGCCGCGGCGAGGCTGTCGATGTCGGCGCGCTGCACGCGCCGCCGGCGGGTTCCCGCAGCGCGCCGCTGCCTGAGCTCGGCGCCGGCCTCCTGCGAGGAATAATCGCTCGTCGACGCGCGCCACCGGCCGGCCCGAGCGTTGCGCCAGCGCGGCCGCGAACGCCGTCGCGGCACCCGCCAGCGAGCCCGCGGTGCCGTCCTCATTATAAGGGTAGCCCACGATCAGGATGGCGGGCTGGTACTGGCCGAGCAGGCGTTCGATGGCCGCCCAGTCTGGACCCAGTGCGCCGTTACGTAACGCCGGGAGCGGCGCGGCGGCGTGGGTGAGGGTGTCGCCAGCGGCCACGCCGATGCGGCGCAGGCCGAAATCAAAGCCAACTGCAGTGCCGTGGATATCCCTCAAGGTGCCCGGATGTGGTCCGGACTGGTTCAGGCGTGGCCCGCCACCAGGCTGACGCTCGAACTGTGCACGCCGAGCATCTGCCACGCTGCCTGCCAGCGCTGTTCGAACGGAACTTCGTAGACCAGCTGCTCGTTCATCGGCAGCGACAGCCAGGCATTGTCGAGGATCTCCTGCTCGAGTTGGCCCGGTTCCCAGCCCGCGTACCCCAATGCGATGAACGCGTCGCGCGGACCTTCGCCGCGGGCGATTGCGGCCAGCACGTCGCGCGAGGTCGTGACCTGGATTTGATCGGAAATCCTGTGGGTCGAGTCCCACTCCCCGCCCGGGCGGTGCAGCACGAAGCCGCGGTCAGTGTGCACGGGACCCCCGCGCAACACCGGCTGCGCAGCGGTCGCGGCCTGCATCGGATCGAGTTTCATCTGCGCCAGCACGTCGCCGAGCTTCATGTCGAGCGGCTTGTTGAGCACGATGCCCAGCGCCCCCTTCTCGCTGTGCTCGCAGACCAGCGTCACGCTCTGCGCAAATTGGCCGTCGGCGAGCGAGGGCATCGCGACCAGCAGGTTATTGGCCAGCGAACTGACCGTGGAGTTGGAATCGTCCATGGCGCGGAGTATGGGGGCGCTGGGCGGCGCTCTCAAGGGTTCGCCGGCACCATTCGCGCTCGTGGTGACGGTGCCGGCGCCCAGCTGGCCGGCAAAGAACTCCCACTGGTAGGCGAAGCGCAGCGCGTCGTAGTCGCGGGCCAGCTCCCGTGGGAAGGGTTCGAAGGGACTGGCCAGCTGCAGGATCAGTAGTGCCGCCTGGTCGATCTCGGGATGCCCGCTGCCGCGCCGGATCGTGGCCTCGATCAGCCGGCCGTCCGCCCCCAGGGCCACTTCGATCACGGGACTCCCGGAAAGCTCGGCGCGCCGCGCCGCAGAGGGGAAATTGAGGGTGCCAACCCGTTCCACCTTGCGCCGCCAGGCGTCGAGGTAGGGGGCCAGCTTCGATGCCCGGGTATCGGGGCTGATCCAACGGCCGGTCTTCGGGTCACCGCGCAACACCAGTTCCTGGGCATCGCCGCGGCCATGGCGCAGCTCGGCGCCGGCATCAGCACGGCGCGCCGCCGCCGTGGCGCCTTCCCTGATCTGCCCCAGCCAGAGGACGAGCGGTGCGGGCGCGCCGGTCGTGAGCATGCGCTCCGCCCCCGCCGCGCCTCCGGCCGCAGCGCTTTGCCCAGCCTCGCCGTGGTCGTTGCCCGAATCGCTCGCAGCCGCGGGAGCCAGGCGGGGCTCGGGGCTCCCGGTCGCGAGCGTGTGCGTATTGCCCGCTCCAAGCTGCGTGCGCTGCGCCAGGTAGACTGCCCGGTCATTGCGGCTCGCTTCGGGCAGGTCATCGCTTACCAGCAGCACCTCCATGCCCGGGGCCGCGGCCGAGAGTCCGCCGGCGCTGAAACTGAGGCCCAGGATCACGATCGCATGGGCGATCCCGGCCATGAACAGCATGCTCATCAGCCGCTCGCGCACCGGGGCGCCGCCTTCGCCCAGGCTGGCCAGGCCCTTGGGCGTGAGCCGCCGCTCCCGGGGCGGCGTACTCACGGCGCGCGCGTCCGCGCCCTGGAGCTGAGGCGGGCGTCGATCGCGCGCAGCAGCAGATCCGCCGCGTCGGCGCCCGATTGTGAGCGCAGTTCGCGCGCGCCGGTGGGACTGGTCACGTTGATTTCAGTGACGTAGTCACCGATCACGTCAAGTCCCACGAACAGCATGCCGGCCGCGCGCAGCGCCGGACCGATTTCACCGGCCAGCCAGCGCTCACGCTCATTGAGTGGCCGGGCGACGCCGGTGGCGCCGGCCGCCAGATTGCCACGGTTGTCGTGCGCCGCGGGGATGCGCGCCAGCGCGTAGGGGAGCGGCTCGCCGTCGATCAGCAGCACGCGTGCGTCGCCGGTCGAGGTGATTTCCGGCAGGTATTGCTGCACGATGGCGAAGTGCTGGCCGTAGTCGGTCAGGGTTTCGAACACCACGGCGGCATTCTTGTCGCCCGGCGGCAGCACGAACACCGAGCGCCCACCCATGCCGTGCAGCGGCTTGCAAACGATGGTGCCGTGCGCGGCGGCGAACGCGCCCATTTCTTCCATGTCGCGCGTCACCAGCGTGGGCGCGCAGCACTGCGGGAACCACGCCGTATAGACCTTTTCGTTCATGTCGCGCAGCCCGCGCGGCCGGTTCACCACCAGCGCGCCGGCCAGCTCGGCGCGCTCGAGCATGTAGGTGGCGTAAATGTATTCGGTGTCGAAAGGCGGGTCCTTGCGCATCAGCATCACGTCGAAATCCGCCCATGGCGCTGATGGTTCCCTCGCCCAGCGTATGCCAGTGGTCCGCGGTCAGCACGCACCTCGAGCGCTCGCGTGCGTGCTTCGGCTACGCCGTCGCGCAGCCGCAGGTCCCGCATTTCAGCGTAGTGAAGCTGGTAGCCGTGCGCTTGCGCCGCCAGCAGCAGGGCCAGCGTCGTGTCCTTCTGGTACTTGATGTGATCGATCGGATCCATCACCACCAGCAGCCGGATCGGCGTGTTCATGGTCACAACCTCGCATCGGCGGCGCGCGCATGCGCCGCTCAAAGTCGAATTATGTCTCCGTCGCGGGGCGCTGGCTGCTCAAACCGTGACGCAGGTGGCATAGCCGGAGGGGTGCCGATATGTTAAAAAGATCCAATCTATCGGGGGCGCAGCGCAGGTCACAGCGCAGCCGCCCGCAGGTGTACGACCATGGAAATCCAATACCCAGAGGAGTGAGCGGGACTTGAACGACGTTGCCTCGCCGTTCCGTGGCCTCAAGGTGCTGGTCATCGACGACAGCAAGACCATTCGGCGCACGGCCGAAACGCTCCTGGCGAAGGAGGGCTGCGAGGTATACACCGCCGTCGACGGGTTCGATGCGCTCACCAAGATCACCGACCACCAGCCCGACATCGTGTTTGTCGACATCATGATGCCGCGGCTCGACGGCTACGAGACCTGCGCGCTGATCAAGCACAACAAGGTGTTCCGCACCATTCCGGTCATCATGCTCTCCTCCAAGGACGGACTGTTCGACCGCGCCCGCGGCCGCATCGTCGGCTCCGAGCACTATCTGACCAAGCCTTTCACCAAGGAAGAGCTGCTGGGCGCCATTGAAGCGCAGATCGGGAGATAGGCCATGGCGCTGATTCTCATTGTCGACGATTCGCCCACTGAAGTGCACGTGATGAAAAAGGCACTCGAGCGCCATGGCTATACGCACCGCGGTGGCCGTCGATGGCGAGGAGGGCATCCGGCTCGCGCGCCACCTGCATCCGGACCTCATTTTCATGGACATCGTCATGCCGGGCGTCAACGGCTACCAGGCCACGCGCACGCTGTCGAACGATCCGGACACCCGCACTATCCCGATCGTCATGGTCACTTCCAAGGGGCAGGAGACCGATCGCATCTGGGGCTTGCGCCAGGGGGCCGTGGACTACATGGTCAAGCCGGTGTCGATGGATCAGCTGGTCGAGAAGGCGCAGGCCGCGCTCGCCGCCTGAACATGCTGGCGAGCGCATCGTTAAAGGCACTGCGCGACCGGCCGTACGAACTCCTCGCGGAGCTCGAACGGCGTGGTCGCAACGCCACGGCCAGCCCCGAATCGCCGGGCGCCGCCGGCACCGAGTGGGTCGGCGTCGCCGTGCGCATGGCCGGCGAGCTGTACCTGGTGGCGCGCGAGGAAGCGCGCGAGGTGCTCGGCATTCCCGCGCCGCTGACGCGCGTGCCGGGCGCCAAAGCCTGGGTGCTCGGCCTCGCCAACATCCGCGGCCAGCTGTTCCCGATCATCGACCTGCGCCAGTACCTCGGCGGCGGGGCGACGCCGGTCACGCGCCTGACGCGCATACTCGTGGTCAACCATCGCGACGTGCCGGCGGGACTGGTGATCGACGAGGTGCTCGGCTTCCGGCGTTTCAGCGAATCTGCATTCAGCGTCGAACTGCCCATTACCATCGTGCAATGCAGACAGTACCTGGCCGGATCGTTCCGCCAGGAGCAGGAACAGCTGCCGGTGCTGAGCCTGCGCAAACTGCTCGAAGACCCGGCGTTCATGGCGGTCTCGGCTTGAACGCGGAAGACCTCATCGATACCCGGCTGCTGCGCCGCCTGTCGCTGACCGCGGGCGGCATGCTGGTGCTGGGCGCCGGCGCATGGTTGTACTCCGCCGGCAGCGAAATGCTCAGCATGGCCGGGGTGGCGCTGGTGCTGCTGGCGCTGGTGCCGCTCGGCATGCTGCTGCTGCAGCTCGGTGCGCTCCGCCGTGCGGCCGAGCGGCAGCTCCAGGCTACGACCACGCAGCGCCAGGAGAACGAGCGCAACCAGCGCTCGATCCTCAAGCTGCTCGACGAGATGGCGAGTCTCGCCGACGGCGACCTGACCGTGCAGGCAACCGTTACCGAGGACATCACCGGCGCCATCGCCGATTCCGTGAACTACGCGGTCGAGGCGCTGCGCAAGCTGGTCGCCACCATCAACGCCTCAGCCATGCAGGTGGATGCTTCCGCGCGCCAGACCCAGGCGCTGGGCGCGCAGCTGGGCAAGGCGAGTGGCGTGCAGACCAAGCAGATTGCCTCGGCCACCGAATCGATCGCCGCCATGGCCGCCTCCACCGAAGAGGTCTCAGGTAACGCAGAGCGCGCCGCCGACGTGGCGCGCCACTCCGTCGATGTTGCGCACAAGGGCGGCGAGGCCGTGCGCCGCACGATCGATGGCATGAACGCCATCCGCGAGACCATCCAGGAGACCAGCAAGCGCATCAAGCGGCTGGGCGAGAGCTCGCAGGAGATCGGCAACACCGTCGAGCTGATCAGCGATATTGCCGAGCAGACCAACATCCTGGCGCTCAACGCCTCGATCCAGGCGTCGATGGCCGGCGAGGCCGGCCGCGGCTTTGCAGTAGTGGCCGACGAAGTGCAGCGGCTGGCCGAGCGCGCCGCGACCGCCACCAAGCAGATCGACGTGCTGGTGCGCACCATCCAGACCGACACCAACGAGGCGGTGGTGTCGATGGAGCGCAGCACCACCGACGTGGTCGGTGGCGCGTTGCTGGCGGAGAACGCCGGCGCGGCGCTGCAGGAGATCGAGCAGGTCTCGAACCAGATCGCCAGCCTGGTGCAGAACATTTCGGTCAGTTCGCGCAGCCAGTCGGCCGCGGCGCAGAACATCGCCCGCAACACCCAGGTGCTGCGCGAAGTCAGCACCCAGACGGCCGAGAGTACCCAGGCCACGGCGCAGGCGATCCTCAAGATGGCCGAGCTGGCCGCGGCGCTGCGCAAATCGGTGTCGGGCTTCCGCCTGCCGGTGGCTGCCGCCGGCGCCGCGGCCCGCGCCAGCACGCCCTCGGTGGAGTCGGCGCAGTCGACCACTACGACCGGCAGTCATTCGCGGCTGAAGAAACTGGGCGGGGCCTGAGCGGCCGAGCGCAGACATGAGCGAACTCGCCACCCAGACAATGCAGACCGCCGCACGCGAGATCAGCGTGGCGCTGGGCGATGCGCGCACCGCGCTCGAGGCGCACGTCGAGCAGCCCGGCCAACAGCGCGCTGCTCGATCGCTGCGCGTTCGAACTGCACCAGGTGCAGGGCGCGCTGCGCGTGCTGGAGATCTACGGCGCGGCGCTGCTGGCCGAGGAAATGGAGCAGGTGGCGCGCTACCTGATCGGTTCGCGCGACGAGCGCAAGAACCAGTCCGAGTCGCTCGACGCGCTGATGCGCGCGATGGTGCAGCTCCCCGGCTATCTCGAGCGCGTGCTCGCCGGCGGGCGCGATCTGGCGCTGGTGCTGCTGCCGCTCCTCAACGACCTGCGCGCGGTGCGCGGCTGCGCGCTGCTGTCGGAAGGCACGCTGCTGCTGCTCAACCTCAAATCCGACCGCCAGGCGCAGCCGACCTCGCCGGCGCCGGGCGAAGCGCCGCTGTCGCCCGCGCAGTGGGCGCGACGCCTGCGCTCGCGCTTCCAGGTAGGGCTGGTCGGCTGGATTCGCGGCGAGCGGCTCGAGCAGAATCTCGAGATCCTGGCGACCGTCGCCACGCGCCTCGAGCAGGTGGCGACGCAGCAATGCGTGTTCCAGCTGTGGTGGGTGGTCGGCGCGCTGGTCGAGGCGCTGCGCGAGAACGGCATCGAGAGCAGCGTGTCGGTCAAGCGGCTGCTCGGCCTCGCCGATCGCGAGATCAAGCGGCTGAATGAGCTGGGCGAGGCGCGCTATGCGCAGACCCCGCCGATCGAGCTGCTGAACAACCTGCTCTACTACGTCGCGCGCTCGACCACCGCCGGTCCGCGCGTGGCGGCGGTGCGCGCCTCGTTCCGCCTCAACGAGCTGCTGCCGGTCGACGAGGGCATCGAGCAGGAGCGCGAGAATCTCTCGGCGCCGTCGGTCAAGCTCATGCACACCGTCGCGGCGGCGATCCGCGAGGATCTGACACGCGTCAAGGATGTGCTCGACATCTTCGTGCGCCGCGGCGGCGGCCAGGTCGAGGAGCTCTCGCCGCAGATCGAGCTGCTGCGCAAGATCGGCGACACGCTGGGCGTGCTGGGCCTGGGCGAGCTGCGCGCCCGCGTGCAGGAAGCGAACGCCCGGCTCGAGGCCGTGGTGGCGGGCCGCGAGCGCGCCGATGAGGCGACGCTGGTGCAGGTCGCCGCCACGCTGATCCAGGTCGAGGATCACCTCGACGGGCAACTGGTCGGGCTGATCCTGCCGAAGCAGCCGCGGCTCGAGGGCGAAGCCGAGCCTATCGACCAGGATTTCCAGCAGGTGCAGGGCGCCGTGCTGCGCGAATGCGTCGTCAACCTGGCGCGCGTCAAGGAAAGCATCGCGCAGAATGTCAGCGGCACGCTCGACGCCGCTGGTTTCGACACCTGGCTGGACCTGATGCGCGGCATCAAGGCCGGGCTGCTGATGCTGGGCAAGACGCGTGCGGTCGATGTCGTCGACGCGTTGACCGCCCAGCTGCGGCGGGTCATGCAGCCCGGTGGCATGCCGTTGTCGGGCGCCTATCTCGATCGTCTCGCCGACGCCGTCGTCAGCCTCGAGTACTACATCGAGACGCTGCAGGCCGGCCGGAGCGATCCCTGGTACATGCTCGACAACGCGCAGGCCTGCCTCGAAGTGCTGGGGCGCGAGCCCGAGCAGGTGGTGCCGACGGTGCCGCCGGTCGGCGCGGGCGACTACGCGCGCACGGTGCGCATTGCGCCACCGGCGAGACGCTGCCCGGGCGGGCAGCTCGATCCCGACAGCACCGGCCGCGTGCGCACACCGCCGGTGCTGGCGGCGGCGCCCGCAGCCGTCATGACCGCCACGCCCGTCGATCCGGAAATGCTGGCGCTGTTCGCCGAGGAAGCGCGCGAAGAGCTGGCGAAGATCCGCGCGCAGTACCCGGTGTGGGACCAGAACCCGCTGGAATCCGCAGCGCTGGACGGCGTGTGCCGCTCGTTCCACACGCTCAAGGGCAGCGGTCGCATGGTCGGCGCGCGCGAGCTGGGCGAGTTCGCCTGGGCGATGGAAAACCTGGTCAACCGCCTGCATCGACGGCACGCTGGCGCGATCGCCCGACATCCTCGGCACGCTGCGCGCGGCGGTCGCGCTGCTGCCGAGACTGGTCGACGAGATCGGCGCCGCGCCCGCGTACCGCACTCAGCCGCGCAACTGGTGGCGCGCGCGCATGCGCTGGCGGCCGGGCGCGATGCCGCGCCGCAGGCCGGACGCCGACGGCGGAGCCTGCGCTCGCGTCGGCAGTCCGCTGCTGCGCACACCCGTAGCGCCGGCGGGGCCGCGCGGGAGTGGGCGGCCACCGAACGGCTAACCCAGCAGAGGCGCCGCCATCGTCGCGGCGGCCAGCTGCCTGCTGCGCAGGCCGCACGCAGCCGCGCCGGCGGCGACGCCGCCGGCGCCGCTGCATGCCGACAGCGACGCGGCGCTGCGCGACATCTACGCGCGCGAGACCGCCACCCACGTGGCCACGGTGCGCAACTGGCTGACGCGCGAGCAGCCGCATCCGGCGCCGCACGTGCTGACCGAGGAGGTCTACCGCGCCTGCCACACGCTGTCGGGCAGCTCGAAGATGGCCGAGGCGCGCCACGGCATCCGGCTGTCCGAGCCGCTCAATCACTGGCTGCGCAAGTCCTTCGACAGCGGCGTCGGGCTCGACGCCTCCGACCTGCTGCTGCTGTCCGACTTGCATGGTGGCGATGGCGGCGGTCGCCGACGTCATCTGGACGAGAGCACCGGCTATTTCGTCGTGCACGACACGCTGCGCGCGCGCATCGCGCGCGCCGAGACCGAGCTCGACCGGCGCATCGCCGAGGCGAACGAGCAGAGCGCGCGCACCGGCGTGCACTCGCTCGCCGATGTGCAGGACCTGCAGCAGGCGGCGCCGCCGCCGCCGCCGCCGCGCCCGAGCGTGCGAGCGCCGGCGCTCGATTTCGATCCGGACGTGGCCGCGATCTTCTGCGAGGAGGCCACCGAGCTGCTGGAGGCGGCGCAGACCGCGCTGCAGGCCTGGAGCGCCGCGCCGGCATCGCGGCGAGCACCTGGCGGCGCTCAAGCGCGCGCTGCACACCCTCAAGGGCGGCGCGCGCATGGCCGGCATCGGCGCGATGGGCGACCTGTCGCACGAACTCGAGAGCCTGATCGTGCAGATCGGCAACGGCGCTGCCGCGGGCGACGAGCGCGCGCGCGCGGTGGCGCAGGAAGCCGTTGGACGAACTGGCGCGCATGCGCGAGCAGGTGGCCGGCTGGCCGCGCCGTCGCCGCAGGCGAACGCGCTGATCGCGAACATCCAGGCCATCGCGCGCGGCGCAGCGCCGCCGATTGCGCCGAGCTCGCCGCCGCGCGCCCGCGCCGGTCGCGCCGCGCCGCCGTGCGCCGCGCGCCGATGCCGCAGCGCCGCAGCGCCGGCTGGCGCCGCTGCGCTGCGCCGCCTGCGCGCCGCCGCCGCGAAGTGGCCGACCGACGCCGTCGCATGCGACGCCGCGAGCCGCTCCGCCGGCGCAGCCGCTCGCGCAGCTGCCGCTGGCGCCGCAGCCGCCGCGCAGCCGGCGCCGCCGTGCCGCCGGGACGCGAACCGGTGGCCGGCGCCGAGCGCGGCGAGATGGCGCGCGTCAGCGCCGAGCTGCTCGACCTGCTGCTCAACAACGCCGGCGAAGTGAGCATCTCGCGCGCGCGGCTCGAGCAGCAGCTCGGTTCGGTGGAGTTCAACCTGGCGGAGCTCTCGCGCACCGTCACGCGCCTCAAGGAGCAGCTGCGCAAGCTCGAGATCGAGACCGAGGCGCAGATCCTGCACCGGCACGACAGGAACCAGGTCACCGCCAGGAATTCGATCCGCTCGAGCTCGACCGCTATTCCTCGATCCAGCAGTACTCGCGCGCGCTGGCCGAATCCGCCAACGACGTCGCCAGCCTGCAGCAGCTGCTCGAGAGCCTGGTGGGCGAGGCGCAGAACCTGCTGCAGCAGCAGTCGCGCACCGTCACCGAGCTGCAGAACGGCCTGATGCGCACGCGCATGGTGTCGTTCCAGCGCCACGTGCAGCGCCTGGCGCGCATCGTGCGCCAGGCCGCGGCCGACACCGGCAAGCAGGCCGAACTCGTGGTCGAGGGCGCCGCCGGCGAACTCGACCGCCAGGTGCTCGAGCGCATGCTGCCGCCGTTCGAACACCTGCTGCGCAACGCGGTCGTGCACGGCATCGAGACGCCCGCCGAGCGCGCTCGCGCCGGCAAGAGCGCGACCGGGCGCATCCACCTGAAGCTGCAGCGCGAAGGCGCCGAGGTGATCGTCGAAGTCAGCGATGACGGCGCCGGCATGAACCTGGCCGCGATCCGCGGCAAGGGCCAGGCGCTCGGGCTGATCCAGCGCCGACCAGGTGCTGTCCGACGACGATGTGATGCAGCTGGTGCTCGAGCCGGGCTTCTCCACCGCCGGCACGGTCACGCAGCAGGCCGGGCGCGGCGTCGGCATGGACGTGGTCGCCACCGAGATCAAGAAGCTGGGCGGCGCGCTGCACATGGACAGCAAGCCCGGCCAGGGCACGCGCTTCACGATCCGCCTGCCGTTCACGCTGGCGGTGAGCCACGCGCTGGTGGTGCGCACCGGCGATGAGTACTACGCGCTGCCGCTGCCGACCATCGAGGGCGTGGTGCGGCTGCCGCGCGAGGAAGTCGCCGCGCACCTGCGCAGCGACAGCGCCACCTTCACCTACGGCGAGCACAAGTACCGGCTGCAGCCGCTGGCGCTCTACGTCGGCATGGAAGCGGCGCCGCTCCCGGAGACCGACGCGGCGATTCCGGTGGTGCTGGTGCGTGCCGGCGAACATTCCACCGGCCTGGTGGCCGACGAGCTGATCGGCAGCCGCGAGATCGTGGTCAAGCCGCTCGGCCCGCAGATCGCCTCGATCCGCGGCATCTCCGGCGCCACCATCCTCAGCGATGGCCGCGTCGTCATCATCCTCGACATCGCGGCGCTGGTGCGCGCCGAGTGGCGCGTGCGCGCGGCGCCGACACCGCTGCGCGAGCGCGGCGACCGGCGCACCTTCGCGCTGGTGGTCGACGATTCGATCACCGTGCGCCGCGTGACGCAGCGGCTGCTGGAGCGCAACGGCATGCGCGTCATGACCGCGCGCGACGGCGTCGACGCGGTGGCGCTGCTGGCGGACAACGTGCCCGACATCATCCTGCTCGACATCGAAATGCCGCGCATGGACGGCTACGAGGTCGCCGCGCAGGTGCGCGCCGACCCGCGCCTCGCCGACGTGCCGATCATCATGATCACCTCGCGCGTCGGCGACAAGCATCGCGCGCGCGCCATCGAGCTCGGCGTCGACGACTACCTCGGCAAGCCCTACCAGGAAAGCCAGCTGATCGACGCGATCGCGCCGCTGGTGGCGCGCCGCCGCGCCTGCAGGCTGCGGCGCGCCGATGAGCGCCCGATGAGCGAGAGCCGGCAGCGAGATCTACAGCCTGCTGGTGCCGCTGGCCACGGGCGGCTGCTGGTGCCGCGCGCCTGCGTGGCCGAGATCGCCGGCTACCAGGTGCCCGCGACCATGATCGGCGCGCCGCCGTGGTACCTCGGACTGGTCAGCTGGAACGGCCGGCAGGTGCCGCTGGTCTCCTTCGAGGGCGCTGTGCGGGCAGCCGACCCCGGCGGTCAGCACCCGCTCGCGCCTCGTGGTGCTGCACGCGCTGGGCGAGCGCCTCGACGCCGGCGCCTACGCGATCGTGTCGCAGGGATTTCCCGCAGCTGGTGCGCGTCAGCGCCGAGGTCATCCAGCCCGACATGAGCGCCGCCGGTGCCGGAGGGCGACCCGGTGGTCTGCCGCGTGCGCATGCTGAACGAGACGCCGTGGATTCCCGATCTCGAGCGGCTCGAGATCATGATCGCGGACGAGACTTCGGTCACCCAGGGTTGAACGGCAAGCTCCGCGCGCTGGTGCTGTCGACCCTGGCCTGTGCCGCGAGTCGGGCCGGTGCGTCTGCCGTTGCCTGCGACGCACTCGGCTCGATCAAAATCGCGCACGGCACCGTCACCAGCGCCGTGATCGTCAGCGAGCCGGGACCGCATTGCCGCGTGGCCCTGACGCTGACGCCGACGGCCGACTCGTCGATCCGCGTGGAAGCGTGGCTGCCGCCGCCGGCGCGCTGGAACGGGAAATTCCAGGGTGTGGGCAATGGCGGACTGGCCGGCGATATTTCCTACGACGCGCTGGCCGAAGGCCTGGCGCGCGGCTACGCCACGGTCTGCGACCGACACCGGTCACGACAATCGCTGCAGGCGTCGGCCGCTTCGCGCTGGGCCACCCGGACCAGATCGTCGACTATGGGCATCGCGCGATTCACCTCACCGCGCTCGCCGGCCAGGACGTCACCAGCGGCCTATTACGGCCGGCCGGCGCGCCACAGCTACTTCGTCGGCTGCTCGCAAGGCGGCCAGGAGGCGCTGATGGAAGCGCAGCGCTACCCGGCGGACTACGACGGCATCGTCGCGGGCGATCCGGACTACAACCAGACGCATCACGAGGTCGGCGCGCACCTGTGGGTGCTGGCGACGCTTTACGGCGAACCCGGCAGGCGCCTCGGTGCGGCACAAGCGGAGCTGGTCGGCGCTGCGGTCAACCGCGCCTGCGACGCGCTCGATGGCGTCCGTGACGGCGTGCTCGAGGATCCGCGCCGCTGCAAATTCGATCCGGCGGCACTGCAATGCCAGAGCGCTGACGCGACGGATTGCCTGAGCGCCGCGCAGGTGCAGGCCGTGCGGAGGCTATGGGACGGCCCGGATGCCGAGGCGGGCGCGGGCTATTACCCGGGGCTGGAGCGGGGCGGTGAAGCGGCGCTGTGGGGCGGCTGGATCGTCGCGGGCTCGCCGGATGAAAACACGCACGGCGCGCTCGGCCTGCCGTTCTTCAGGTATTTCGTCTACGGCGATGCGGCATGGGACTTTCGCAGCTTTGATTTTCGTGCCGGCCCGCCGCAGGTCGACACGCTGCTGGGTGGTGCGCTCGATGCCGTGGATCCGGATCTGCGGGCCTTCCAGCGCCGCGGCGGCAAGCTGATCCACTACCACGGCTACAGCGACCCGGATGTTCCACCGCGCTCCAGCATCGACTATCACGATCGCGTGCACGCGCTGGCGCGCGCGCGCGGCGAGGCGAGCGCCGTCGATGGCTACTACCGCCTGTTCATGGTGCCGGGCATGGGGCACTGCGGCGGCGGGCCGGGTCCCAACTCCTTCGACATGCTCGGCGGCGCTGGAGCGCTGGGTCGAGCGGGGCTGCACCGCGGCGCATCGTGGCGACGAAATTCCGTCGATGACGACCCGCAGCGCGGCATCCTGCGCACGCGGCCGCTGTGTCCGTACCCGCGCTCGGCGCATTATCGGGGCCGGGGCAGCACCGACGACGCGCGCAGTTTCGGCTGTCAGGGTCCGGGACGCGAGGGCGCGACGGAGCGCGCCGGAGGCACAATTGACATGCCCGAGCGTGACCGGTACATTCCGGCACAGGAAAGTGGGAAGGTTTCCAATCCGGGGTCGGGGCGTTCAAGTCCGGCGCAGTTGCCGCTGATGGCTGCAGTAAATCAGGGGCGGTGACGAGGGGCGAATCCCGGGTCCTGCGACCAGCCGGCAGCGCATGTGGATGCCTTTCCAATCAACAATCGGGGGGAATGGAATATGAAGACTCGCGCAGTGGACCCACTCCAGAATCGTGGGCCCGCCCACGGCCGAACCTCGGCGAACAGCGTTGCCGCCGCCGTTGCCGCCGTACTGTCGGCCGCGGCCGGCTCGGTCCTGGCGCAACAGGCGACCCCGGATGTCGCGCAGCAGGCCGCTACCGAAGAAACGCTGGAGACGGTGATCGTCACCGGCCTGCGCCATTCGATCGAGACCTCGATCGCGACCAAGAAGAAATCCGAATCGATCGTCGAATCGGTGTCCGCCGAGGACATCGGCAAACTGCCCGACGTCAGCATCGCCGAGTCACTGGCGCGCCTGCCCGGCCTCGCTGCGCAGCGCGTCAACGGCCGCGCACAGGTGATCTCGATCCGCGGCATGGCGCCGCGATACGCCGCGACGCTCCTCAACGGCCGCGAGATGGTCAGTACCGGCGACAACCGCTCGGTCGAGTACGACCAGTTCCCTTCGGAGCTGATCAACCAGGCTGACGTGTATAAGACCCCGGATGCCACGCTGGTCGGTCAGGGCCTGTCCGGCACCGTCAACATGCACACCGTGCGGCCGCTGGATTTCCACAAACGCCAGGTGGCGTTCAATGCGCGCGCGGAACGCAACTCAAACGGGCAGCTCAATGCCGACACCAGTGCGAATGGCGAGCGACTCAGTGCCTCGTACATCAATCAGTTTGCCGACAACAAACTGGGAGTGGCGGTCGGGTTTGCGTACCTCAACACCCCGGGCCAGGAAGAGCATTACAAGTCCTGGTGGTGGACTGACCCAACTAACACCGAGTGGGCCGGACCCAATTGCGCCAACGGCAATCCTTGCAATGCGCCGGGAGATCCGGGCACCGCCATTAGTGCAGTCGGGCTCCAGGGCATGGAAGCCGGTGCGGCGTCGACCAAACGTATTCGCGATGGCCTGATGGCGGTCATCGAGTACAAGCCCAACGACAACATCCATCAGACCGTCGATCTTTACTACTCGAAGTTCGAACAGATCGAAAATCGGCGCACGCTGATGGCAGATTTTAGTAGCGCCGTAAATAGCTGGGGCGGCTCCTATTACACCAATCCGACCACTTCGGTGGTCGATGGCAACACGTTCATCACTGGCGGCAACCTCATCGGCCTGAAGCCGATTGACTTGAGCACGATGAACAAGCGCCAGGACGATATCAAAGCTGCGGGATGGAACCTGGAAGCGCGGCTCGGCGATTGGACCGGCATGTTTGACTTGAGTTATTCGAAGGCACATCGAGATGAGCAGAACGCCGAGCTCGAGGCCGGTTCGGTTGACAACACCAACAACGCATTGCTGGTCAATTTCAACAACTTGCATATAGCGACTGGCGACGGCCGCACGACGCTGACTCCATCGATCGACTATTCAAATCCGACTCAGAATCGGCTGGGTGATCCGGGTGGCTGGAATCGCGACGGGCGCAGCGAGTTTCCGCAAGTGGATGACGAGCTGAAGTCTGCCCGTTTCGACTTCAAGCGAGACATGAACGGCTTCTTCAACCACTTCGACACCGGCGTCAACTATTCAGAGCGCTCCAAGGACTATTCCCGCACTGAGGTCTATTACTACCTGAACAACAATCGTACGCCGGTTTCGGTGTCCAGCGACCTGCTGCTGCGGCCGACCTCGCTGTCATTCGGCG
This sequence comes from uncultured Gammaproteobacteria bacterium, assembly GCA_963811485.1. GTDB lineage: Bacteria > Pseudomonadota > Gammaproteobacteria > Steroidobacterales > Steroidobacteraceae > FEN-1191. The sequence continues at coordinate 45,123 of CAWERO010000002.1, read as the reverse complement.
GCATTCCGGGCGGCCTGATGGCCTTTGATTTCTTTGGCGTGCTTGGCAAGTACTACACGGCGTGTGTATCCAATGCCACCTGTCCGACCTATCCTGGCCACGACTATGACAGTGTTCCCCAGGATCTGGCGAAGAACTGGTCCGACCGTATCTGGTCGGTCAACGAAAAGGTCACTACCGCCCACGCTAAGCTGAACTTCAAATACGCGGGTGGCGCCATCAACATGCACGGCAACCTCGGCCTGCAGGCGGTACATGCCAAGCAGCAGGCCACGGGTTACTACTGGGACTACGTCCACAGCAAGAACCTGCCGCTGGTCGGGGGCAAGAGCTACACCGATGTGTTGCCCAGCCTGAACGTGGTGTTCGATCTGCCGCGCGATGCCTACATTCGCTTCGGCTTCGCCAAGGAAATGGCCCGACCGAACATGGAAGACATGCGTGCCGGCTTGAGCGTGAGCGTGGGCGATGTGTCCAACCACTACAACTGGTCCGCCAACGGCGGCAATCCCGGACTCGAGCCCTGGCGTTCCGATTCTTTCGACCTGTCGTTCGAGCAGTATTTTGGCAAGTCCAGTTATTTTGCCGTTGCGACTTTCTACAAGCACCTGCGCAATTTCGTCTATGAGCAGTCGATACCCTTCGATCCGACCGGTCTGGTCGACCCACGGGTTCCGCCCATCGATCCGATCGCGCATCCCGAGCAGGTGGCGAACTGCCATCCGAAGGGATGCTTCCTGTCGGCGCTGGCCAATGGCCATGACGGGCTGGTGGCCGGCCAGGAATACACGCTGGTGACAAACCTCGGCCTGTTCTCGCGGCCCCTCGATGGCTTCGGTCTTGAACTGAACGGTTCCGACACGCGCAGCAGCCTGCACGAGGACAACAACCCGACGATGCCGCTCGATGGCCTGTCCGGCCAGGTCACCAACGTGACGGCTTTCTACGAAAAGTATGGGCTGTCGGCGCGTATCAGCCGCCGGCACCGGTCGAAGTTTACGACCACGGTGCGCGGCACCTTCGGCGACAATGTGCTGAGTGCGATCCTGGCCGAGACCATCACCGATATGCAGGTCGGCTACGCCTTCGAGGCCGGGCGTTACCGCGGCCTGTCGGTGCTGTTGCAGGTTAATAACCTTGGCAACGAGCCCTATCGGACGCAGCAGAGCATTTCGGATGGCGCCACCAATCCGAATGCACTCGTGCCAGAGCGTTATACGACCTACGGGCGCGAATACTTCCTGGGTTTGACTTACAACATCAAGTAGCGGCAAGCACTGGTGCCGCGAGCGCGCCGCACCCTGATAATGGGTGCCGTGCGTGCGGCTTTTTTGCTACCAGCGAAAGGTTGCGACACTCCCCGCCGGCAGCAGATAGCGGAAATATCCGTTGCCGGCGTGCACCGCAAAGGTTCGCGGCTCGTTGGTGGAATTGAGCACCAATAGCACCGACGATCCGTCGGTGTTGCGAAACGCCACGTTCATGACACCGTCAATTGGCGTCAGCGGACTGGATGCGCCAGGCGCCCGGAAGCACAAAGCGGCTGAGGTGGGCCAGGCAATAGTACTCGACGTTGCGCTCCACCTGGCCCGAGCCCGAGTCGATCGTGACCACGCCGCGGCAGTTCTTGCAGCCGCCGGCATGCGGGCCGTTGTGCTCGTCAAGGGCCAGGTTCCACAGGATCACACCGCGCGCCCAGGCGCGCGTGGCGCCGATCATCAGCTGGCTGACGAACTGCCTGAGCGCCCGGTCCCAGCGCGGCGACCAGCCGCCGCCAGAGCATTCAGTCAGATAGGCATCCTTGTCGGGATGTGCCTCGTGCACCTGGTCCTGCGCGTGCACGTCGCCATAGTAACAGTGCCAGGCGACTCCATTGATGTATGGAGCCGCCGCGGGATCGGCGAGCACCTGGAGCGTTGCCTCCGGGTGGTCCCAGTTGTGGTCCCATTCAAGCAACAGCGGCGCAGCTGGCCGCTTCGCCAGCCGCGGGCCGAGGAACTCGCCGATGAAGCGTGCGCGCGCCGGCGGATCGAAGCGCATGCCCGGATAGTCGGTGGGTTCGTAGCCGGGCTCGTTCTGAATCGTCAGCGCGTAGATCGGCACGCCGGCGCGCTCGCTGGCGTCGACGAAGCGCAGCAGGTAGTCGGCATACACGCCATAGAATTCGGGCCGCAGCCGTCCGCCGACCAGGCTTTCGCTATCCTTCATCCAAGCCGGCGCGGTCCACGGTGAAGCGACCACGCGCAGCTGACGGTTCAGCGCCCGCGCGCTGCGCAGCACCGGGATCAGCTGCGTGTGGCTGCCATCGAGCGCGAACTTGACCAGGCTCAGATCAGTGCCGCCGGGCGGCAGGTCATCGAGTGTGTAATGGTAGGGCGAGAAGTCTGAGCCGCCGATCGGTACGCGCACGAAACTCAGGTTCAGGCCCGGCGCCGGGCCAAACAGCTCGCGCAGCAGCGCGCTGCGCTGGCGGCCGTTCATGCGCGTGTTGAGCAGCGCCGCGGTCGCATCAGTCAGCGCAGCGCCGAAGCCCACCATCGTCTGGTAACGGACGCCCGGATTCACCTCGATCGCAATCGGCAAGTCGGTCTCCGGCGTCCACGACAAGTCGTGGTCGCGCGCCATCAGACGGCTTTGGTCTGCGGTTGTCACCCAGACCTGCACCGCTGGCCGAACGGCCGGCTCTGCCAAGCGCTCCGCCGCCTGCGCAGCGGACGCGGCAAGCAGTGGCGCGAGCATCGGAACTACGGCGCGCGCCACAGCCGCCGGGATCTGGCGCATGCGTCCTGGCCTCAAGACAAGTCTGCGGCGCAGAACTTGGCGATGTAGTCGCTGTGCAAAGGCATGATGTCCACACAGCGCCCGATCACGGTCTCGATGTTCTCCAGGTATTTCGTGATCACATCCGGTGTCGATGACAGTCGACCAGCGGATCGTAGCTGCGCGGCAGGATGCGCTGGCCGATCATCACCTGCAGCCAGCTGTCCTCGGCGAACAGTTCGTCGTTCTCGCGGAAGATCCGGCCGTTGGCTCGGAACAGCTCGATCTTGCGCTCCAGCGTCTCGGGGATCGACATCGTTGCGACAGTAATTCCACAGCGGCGAATCTGTCACGCTCGGTGGCCTTGTAGTGCAGGATGATGAAGTCGCGGATCCGTTCATATTCGAATTTCGAATCGCGGTTGTACAGATCGATCTCCGCCGCGTTGAACTCGTGATGCGGAAACAGCTGCATCAGCCGCATGACTGCGGTCTGGATCATGTGAATGCTGGTGGATTCGAGCGGCTCGAGGAAGCCACCGGCCAGGCCGACCGCAACGCAGTTGCGGTTCCACGGCATGCGGCGCGCGCCCGGGCAGGAAGCGGATGGTTCGCGGCGCCGCCAGCGGCTCGGCCATCCAGGTTGCGACAGCAGGATGGCGGTCGCCTCGTCCTCGCTCAGGTGGTGGCTCGAGTACACGTGGCCGTTGCCGATGCGATGCTGCAGCGGGATGCGCCACTGCCAACCGGCCGCGCGTGCGCGGTGGAGCGTGTCATCGGCAGCAGCACTGGCGCTGACTCGCAAGGCACGGCGATCGCTCGATCGCAGGGCAGCCAATGGCTCCAGTCCTCGTACCCGGTGTGCAGGGCCTGCTCGATCAGCAGCCCGCGCGAGCCCGGAACAATCGATGAACAGGTCGCCGGCGACGCGCTCGCCGCTCTCGAGCACGACGTCCGCGATGAAACCATCAGGTTCGCGCGAGCGTGGTCGCGACGATCTTGCCCTCGGTGCGTACGCACACCGCGCGCCTCGCTGTAGCGGCGCAGATAGCCGCATAGAGGCTGGCGTCGAAATGGAAGGCGTAAGAAAGTCGGCGAGCGGCGAGTCCTTCATGTCCGGGCGACTGCGCATGAACTTCGCCTGAAGTGGAGCCGCCGTATTGATCGAGAATCGGCTCAGGTCGGCAACACTGCCGAGCAGTCGCTGCCGCAACCAGTACTGGTAGCACTTGAAGGCGCCCCAGTCCTGGCCGATGCGGCCGAAGCCGTGGATGTAGCGCATCGCCGAGCCGACCCCAGTCGACGAACTCGATGCCCAGCTTGAAGGTGCCGCTGAGTCTGGCGCAGGAATTCGTTCTCATCGAGTTCGAGTGCCGAGTTGAACTTTGAAATCGCCGGAATTGTCGCCTCGCCGACGCCGATGGCGCCGATCGCATCCGACTCCACCAGCCGGATTCGGTTAGCCGCCTGGCAAGGTCTTGGCCAGTAAGCGCGGCCGTCATCCAGCCGGCCGTGCCGCCGCCGACGATCACGATCCTTCGCACTGCTTGCTTCACTGTCACACCTCGTTCACAGTCGTGTACCGTCGCCGCTGCGGAACAGTGAGACTCGATGCGCGTCGATGCTCATCGGCAAGCGGTCCCCGCTGGAATACTGGCGTTCGCCCGAACCGAGTACCGACCAGCTGACGCCGTCGCAGTCGAGCCAGACGACCTGGTGATTGCCCATCGGTTCGACCAACGTGACCCGGCCGGAGCAGTCCGAGCCGGACCCGGGATGCGCAGGTGCTCGGGCCTTATGCCCAGCACTACCCGGTCGCTGTTCGCGGGTGCAGCCGCGCTGAACTCGTAGCCGTGCAAATCGACCCGCAGTCCACGCGCCTCGAAGTGAAGCGTGCGGCCCGGTGGAGACAATTGCACCGTCGAGAAAATTCATCGGCGGCGCGCCCAGAAAGCCGGCCACGAAGCGATTGGCCGGCCGCGCGTACACTTCCGCGGGCGTGCCGAGCTGCTGGATGCGCCCGTGGTGCAGCACGGCGATGCGCGTGGCCAGCGTCAGCGCCTCCGACCTGGTCGTGCGTCACGTAGATCATGGTGGCGCCGAGGCGCTGGTGCAGGAGCTTGAGTTCGCGACGCAGCGAGGCGCGCAGGTTGGCGTCGAGGTTCGAGAGCGGCTCGTCGAGCAGGTAGACGCGCGCGTCGCGCACCAGCGCGCGGCCGATCGCGACGCGCTGGCGCTGGCCGCCCGACAGCTGCGCGGGTCGGCGCGCCAGCAGCGACTCGAGCTGCAGCAGCGCGGCCGCACGCTGCACGCGCGCGTCAACTTCGGCGCGCGGCATGCCGCGCGCGCGCAGCCCGAAGGAGAGGTTGCCCGCCACCGTCATGGTCGGGTACAGCGCGTAGGACTGGAACACCATGCCGATGTTGCGCTCGCCCGGACTGGCCCAGGTCTGGTCGACGCCGTCGATCTCGATGCCGCCGCCGCTGACCTCGATGTAGTCCCGCCATGGCGTGCAGCAGCGTGGACTTGCCGCAGCCGGATGGGCCCAGCAGCACCAGGAACTCGCCGCTGGTCACTTCGAGATCGAGCGCGTCGATGACCGTCTGGCCGCCGAGCGTTACGCGCAGGTTGCGTACGTTTACGCGCGGCCATCGGTCAACCCTTCATCGCGCCGGCGGCGATGCCGCGCACGAACCAGCGGCCCGAGATCACGTAGATCGTGAGCGGCACCAGCGAGGTCAGCAGCGTGGCCGCCATGTCGACGTTGTAGAGTCTGCGTGCCGGTGGTGGTGTTGACCAGGTTGTTGAGCTGCACCGTCATCGGCAGGTGCTCGCGCCCGGCGAACACCAGGCCGAGTATGTAGTCGTTCCAGACGCCGGTGGCCTGCATGATGGCGGCGACCACCAGCATCGGCACCGACATCGGCAGCATCAGCAGCACGAAGATGCGCAGGAACCCGGCGCCGTCGAGCCGCGCCGCCAGGAACAACTCGTGCGGCAGGGCGGCAAAGTGATTGCGGAAAATCAGCGTCATGATCGGCATGCTGAAGATCACGTGCACCAGCACGATGCCCGGCAAGCGAGCCGACCAGGTGGAGCGGGCCCAGCAGGCGTACCAGCGGGAACATCAGCACCTGCACCGGAATGAAGGCGCCGATCATCAGCACGGCGAACAAGCAGCGCCGCGCCGCGGGCGCGCCAGAATGCCAGTGCGTAGCCGTTGAGCGCGCCCAGCGCGATCGCGATCATGGTGCTGGGCAGTACGATGGCCACCGAATTCCAGAAGCCGCCGCGTATGCCCTCGCAAGCCACGCCGGTGCAGGCCGTGCTCCATGCGGCATGCCAGGCATCCAGCGTCAGCACAGTAGGCCAGGCGAACAGCTGGCCGAGGCGTATCTCGTCCATCGACTTCAGGGACGTGACCGTCATGATGTAGAGCGGCAGCAGAAAGAATGCCGCCGCGGACAGCGCCAGCGCGATCAATCCCAGCCGCCCGGGATCCGCGTACCAGCGGCCGCGGGCGCTCATGCGCGTACTTGCAGTGCGCGGCGGCGCGCGTACAGGAGCGGCGCCAGCAGTGCCACCACCGTCAGCACCATGACCGTCGCGCCGGCCGAGGCGAGCGCGATATTGGCGCGTCCGAACAGGTGATCCATGATGAACTTGGCCGGCACCTCGCTGGCCGTGCCGGGCCCGCCCTGCGTCATGGCGACCACCGCGTCGTAGAGCTTCACGGCTCCGGTCAGCAGCAACAGGGCTGCGGTCGCAAATGAATAGCCCAGCATCGGGATCACCACCGAGAGGTAAATACGCCAGGTGGGTACGCCATCGAGGCGCGCGGCGCGCAGAATGTCGGCGTCGATACCGCGCAGGCCCGCGAGCAAAATGGCCATGACCAGCCCCGCACCCTGCCAGACGGTGGCGATGACGATCGTGTAGATGACCCGGTCCTGATCGACCAGCCAGTCAAACCTGAACCCGGCAAACCCAAAGCTGCGCACCGACTGCTGGATGCCCAGTTCCGGATTGAGCAGCCATTGCCAGATCAGGCCAGTGGCGATGAAGGACAGGGCGTAGGGGTAGAGGAAAATGGCGCGCAGCACGCCGCCGCCGTGGAGTTGCCGGTCGACCAGCACCGCCAGCAGGAAGCCGACGATCAGGCAGGCAAGAATGAACAGCGGGTGCATAAATAGCGAGATTTTCCAGCGACAGCAGCCAGCGCTCATTGCCGAACAGCCGGTGGTATTGCGCCAGGCCGACAAAATCGCGCAGTGGCAGGCTACGCGAACTGCTGAGTGAAACGCGCAACGACCACAGCATCGAGCCCAGGTAGACGACCAGGGCTGTCAGCGCCATCGGCAGCAACGCAATGTGCGCTGCGGTCAGCGTCGCGCGCCGCGCGCCGCGCCTTGCGGCTCGGTTAATCACGCAATGCCGCCGCGATATTCCTCTGCACTTCCGCCACGTCGCGATCGCGGTTCCAGTAATCGGTCAGCACGTCGGCCATCGCCCCGTTCTGGTCGGGCGTGAGGTAGGTCTCGTCATTGCCGAGCTGCCGCGTCTTGTCCTTCATGATCGCCACTCCGAGCCGCGCACACGGATCAAGCTGGGTGAGGTCAATATCGCCGCGGATCGGTGTCGAGCCCTTCCTGCTGCTGAACGCGAGCTGGGCCGCGCCCGCGGTAACGGTGCTCGCCAGCAGCTGCTGCGCGCGGCGCGCCCCGGGATCGGTCGACTTCGGGAAGATGAAGGCATCGCCCTGGATGATATAGGGCGAGCGGGGGCCGAAGCCGGCGATGCAGCCGTAATCGCGGCCAGCGCCCTGGCGCGCGCTGGCAAATTCGGCCTTGACCCAGTCGCCCATGATCTGCACGCCGGCGCGGCCGGTGATCAGCAGCGCGGTCGCATCGTTCCAGTTGCGGCCGGGCGAGCCGGCGTCGATATAGGAGTGCAGTCGCTTGAAGGTGATGCAGCACCCGGCGAAACTCGCTCGAGGCAATGGCACGCTGGTCGCGATCGCGGAATATCCGCAAGTACAGATCCGCACCGCCCTGATTGGCGAGCACGGCGCGGAATACGATGCTGTCCTGCCAGGACTGGCCACCGTGAGCGAGCGGGATCAGGCCCGCGGCCCTCAGTTTGTCGAGCGCCGCGAACAGCTCGGAGAAATCACGGGGCTCGGCCGTGATGCCGGCCTTGCGGAACGCGGCCTTTGAATACCAGAGCCAGGTGGGCATGTGGATGCTGACCGGCGCGGCGTAGAAGTGGCCGTTAACCCGGACCGCGTCGAGGATCGCCCCGGGCAGGAATTGCGACCAGTGCTCGCGCTCTGCCACGGCATCGACGTCGTTGAGCAGCCCCTGGTCGATCAGATCGCGGAACTGGCGCGAGGCGTTGAACAGTGCGGCAGTGGGCGGGTCGCCGCCTGCTATGCGGCTGAGCGCCACGGCGCGCGCCTGCTCGCTGCCCGCAATCGCGGTGTCCACCCAGGTGCCGCCGGCAGCCCGATAGGCGTCGGCCAGCGTGCGCACGGCCGCGGATTCGCCGCCCGAGGTCCACCAGTGCAGCACTTCGGCACGCGGGGCGTCTGCACAGGCCGTGCCGCCCATGGTGAACAGCCAGAACCCTGCAAGCATCCGTCTCAAGGCTGACAGCACCTATGCCTCTGCGCTCTGTCGAGCAGCGCGGTGATGCGTGCTCTGGGATCGCGGCCTGATTATAGTGAGCGGTCGAAGCCCGCGGCGGCGTACCAAGTAGTGAAGCAGGCCGGCCGCCTCAGGCGGAGAAGCTTGGAAAGGTTCCCAAACCCCCGCGGGCAATATAGCATCGGCCAAATTTTGCGGTCAATGAATGCCCGCGAATGTATCGCAGGTGAGAGATGGCGACCATCAAAGACGTAGCCCGGCTCGCCGGGGTCGGACTCGGCACCGCCTCGCGCGTCGTAAGCGGCAAGGGTTCGGTGGCGCCCGCGACCGCCAAGCGCGTGCGCCGCGCGATCGAGCAGCTCAATTTCCGTCCCTCGCATTCGGCGCGCGCGTTGTTGTCGGGTTCAACACAGATGATCGGTGTGTACATACCGATACTCAAGGGCACTTACTACACGCCCATCCTGCAGACCATCGACGCCGAATTGCGCGCCGGCGGGCGCCACATGGTCGTGGCCTTCGGCCACGGTTCCACCGACGAGCGGCGCCAGGCCATCGAGGGGGTGCAATTCCTGATCAACCGCGACTGCGACGGTCTGATCGTGATGAGCAACGCACTGCTCGAAAAGGACGTGATCGCGCTCGGGCGCGAACAGCCGAACATCGTGGTGCTGAACAGCATCTTCGAAAGCATGCGCGAACAGTGCTTTTCGGCCGACCACCACCAGGGCGGCGTGGTGGCGGCGCAGGCGCTGCTGCAGCACCGGCATCGTGAGCTCGCGGTCATTGCGGGGCCGCCCAGCTCCCCGGACAACCGTGCGCGCCTGAGCGGGTTCATGCGCGAATTGTCACGCCAGGGCGTGGACACGCACGGCATCCGCACCGTCGACAGCGATTTTTCGCCGGAGGGGGGCTGGGCGTCGGCCAAGGCGCTGCTCGCGGGCAAGCACCGGTTCAGCGCGCTGTTCTGCGCCAACGACGAAATGGCAGTCGGCGCGCTTTCCTACTTCCAGCAGGCGGGGCTGGCCGTGCCGCAGCAGGTTTCGGTGTTGGGGTATGACGATACCTGGAGCGCGGAGTACTCGGCGCCGCGACTGACCTCGGTCCATATTCCGCTGCGCGAAGTGACGGTCAGCGGCCTGAATTGCCTGTTGAACCGCTGTTACGACTCGATGCTGCCGGTAGTGCGCGAGTTCCCGGTCAACGTGACCTGGCGGGCCTCGGTCGCCATGCGCCCGACGCGCTCGCAGGGCCGGCGATAGACCCAACAGGCGGGCCCGCGTGCGCCATGGAAGCGCTGCGACGGGGCCGGTGGCACCTCGCTGTGGAAACCTTTCCAAGGATCGGGTAACGTAACGCCTGCCATGCTGAACCATGCCAGTCCCGAGCTGCTGCCCCTGCAACGCAGTGATTTTCCGCGCGATTTTCGCTGGGGCTGCGCGACATCCGCATACCAGATCGAGGGCGCGAGCAATGCCGACGGGCGGGGCGAGTCGATCTGGGATCAGTTCTGCGCCGTGCCCGGCAATATTCGCGATGGTTCCAGCGGCGCGATCGCCTGCGATCACTACCATCGCTGGCGGGAAGACCTGGATCTGGCCGCCGGGCTCGGCCTTGGTGCGTACCGGTTTTCGATCGCCTGGCCGCGCATATTCCCTGCAGGAGGTGCTGGCGCCGCCCATGCGCAGGGGCTCGATTTCTACTCGCGGCTGGTCGACGGAATGCTCGAGCGCGGCCTGGAACCCTGGGCGACGCTTTATCACTGGGATCTGCCGTTGTTGTTGCAGCAACGCGGCGGCTGGGGCGATCTGGACACGGTGGCACGTTTTACCGAGTATGCCGACGCGGTCAGCCGGCGCCTCGGCGATCGCGTCAAGCACTGGATCACGCACAACGAGCCCTGGTGCACGGCGTTTCTGGGTTGCTACGAGGGCACGCATGCGCCCGGCATCAAGAACTGGCGCGCTGCCCTGCAGGTCTGTCACCACGTGTTGCTCTCGCACGGTGCGGCCGTGCCCGTGCTGCGCGCCAACACCCCGGGCGCGCGCGTCGGCATCTCGCTGAGCCTTCATCCGCACGTGAGTGCATCGGCCAGCGATGCCGACCGGGCAGCCACCCGGCGTTACGACGGACTGCGTAATCGCTGGTTTCTGGACCCCCTGTACGGGCGAAATTATCCGGCCGATATCCTGGAACTGTGCGGCAGTGACGCGCCGTCGATCGGTGAGCGTGACATGGCGGTGATTGCCGCGCCCACGGATTTCCTGGGCATCAATTATTATTTCCCGGAAACTATTGCGCACGAGCCCAACAACGGTCCGCTGTCGGTGCGTGTCGTCGCCACGCCCGGCGCCGAGCGGACCGCATTGGGTTGGGAAGTGTCGCCTGCTAGCCTGGTCAAGCTGCTGACGCGCGTCAACAGGGACTACCGGCCTGCCGAAATCTACATCACCGAGAACGGCTCCAGCTACGACGACGTCATCATGCCTGACGGCACGATCGCCGATGTGGAGCGGCGCGCCTACCTGATCCGGCACTTGCACGCCGTACGCGAGTCGCTCGCGGCCGGTATGCCCGTCAGAGGCTACTTTGCCTGGACGCTCATGGATAATTTTGAATGGGCGGAAGGCTACACGCGCCGCTTCGGCCTGATTCACGTCGATTTCGCCACCCAGCAACGCCAGTTGAAGCAAAGTGGCAGGTGGTACCGGGATTTTCTCCACCAAGGATCGTGAGTATGGCCGACGATGACGCCTGCAACAGTGCCGGGAATCCCGCCGCGAGGCGTTTCCGGGTGGCTTTCGCCTGCCTGCTGGTGACATTGTGGGGCGTCGCGCGTTCTGCGCCGTCTATCCATCCGCTACTGTGGCCCGCGGCGCACAGCCAGGGGCTGGACGATGCCGCCACCGAAGCGCGCATCAGCGCGTTGCTCGCCACAATGACGCTCGATGAAAAAGTCGGCCAGACCATCCAGGCCGACGTCACGCATGTCACGCCCGAAGACCTGCGGCGCTACCCACTGGGCTCGGTACTCGCCGGCGGCGGCTCCGGCGTGCACGGCAACAAGCGCGCTACGGCGGCGCAGTGGCTGCAGCAGTCGCGTGAATTTCGCGCTGTCTCCCTCGAAGCCAGGCCCGGGCATGTGCCGATTCCGGTTATGTTCGGGATCGACGCGGTGCACGGCCACAACAATCTGGCCGGTGCGGTCATCTATCCGCACAACATCGGACTGGGCGCGAGCCATGATCGGGATTTGGTGCGCCGTATCGGCGCCGCCACGGCCGAAGAGATGGCCGTAACGGGCATCGATTGGGATTTTGCGCCGGCTCTGCCGGTGCCGCAGGACGTGCGCTGGGGGCGCACCTACGAGGGATTTTCACAGGACCCGGCGCTGGTGAGCGCCTATGCGAGCGCGGCGGTCGAGGGGCTGCAGGGCGCAGCGGATCAATCTGGCCTGGTGCAGGCCGGGCACGTGGCGGCCACCGCCAAGCATTACCTGGGCGACGGCGCCACGCGCGATGGCGTGGACCAGGGCGACAGCCGGGTGAGTGAGGCCGAGCTGATCCGCTTGCACGCGCCAGGCTACGTGGCCGCGATCGATGCGGGCGTGCTCACCGTCATGGCTTCCTATTCGAGCTGGCAGGGGCAGAAGGCGCACGGCAACCGCTCGCTCCTCACCGCTGTCCTCAAGGGTCGCATGGGTTTCGAGGGCTTTGTGGTCGGCGACTGGAACGGCCACGCGCAACTGCCCGGTTGCACCAACGATCACTGCGCCGCTGCTTTCAATGCGGGCGTCGATATGTTCATGGCGCCGGACGGCTGGCAGCAGCTGTATGCGAACACGATCACCGATGTCCGCAGCGGCGCGATTGCCGCGAACCGCCTCGATGAGGCAGTGCGGCGCATCCTGCGGGTGAAATTCAAACTGGGATTGTTTGATGTCGCGCGGCCTTACGAAGGGCGCACGGAGCTCATCGCCTCAGCGGCACATCGCGCGCTGGCGCGCGAGGCGGTGCGCAAATCGCTGGTGTTGCTCAAGAACGACGGTGCATTGCCCATCAGTAGTACGGCACGCGTCCTGGTGACCGGCCCGGGCGCGGACAGCATCGGCAGGCAGTGCGGCGGCTGGACGATTTCCTGGCAGGGAAATGACAACAGCAACGCGGATTTTCCGCAGGGTGAGTCGATCCAGGCGGCATTCAAGTCGGCGCTCGAGGCTGGCGGAGGACGGCTGGTGGAAGACGGGGACCTCAGGGGCCCGAACCGGCCCGATGTCGCCGTGGTGGTCTACGGCGAAGAGCCCTATGCCGAGATGTTCGGCGACCTGCAACTGGCACTCTACAACGTCGGCACCACGCTGGAGCAGGTGCGGAAACTCCGCCTGCAGGGCATTGCGGTGGTGAGCGTATTCCTGTCCGGTCGTCCGCTGTGGGTTAGACCAGAGCTGGATGCGAGCAACGCCTTCGTCGCCGCCTGGCTCCCGGGCACGGAAGGTGGCGGTATTGCCGACGTGCTGGTGGGCGATGAGGCGGGCCGGCCGCGTCACGATTTCAGCGGTACATTGTCGTTCGCATGGCCCAACGGCGTTTCAGCGCTCCGCGGACCCGTGGCGGCAACAGCGGGGCAGGAGATGTATCCGCTGGGATTCGGGCTGCGCTACGCGGTGCCGGGCCAGCCACCGGCTAACGGGAAATCTGCTGATGGCGACGCGACCACGCCATGAACAGTTCAGGCCAGGCGTAGGCTGGCGCGTCGACGAGCGCCGGCAGGCCAAAGCCGTGGCCGCCGGACTCGAACAGATGTGCCTCGACCGCGACCCCCGCCCGTCGGCACCCATCAATCATCGCGAGGCTCGCCGCCACCGGCACTGCAGCATCGTCCATGGCATGCACAAGGAAGCACGGTGGGGTGTGGGCGGAGACATGCTCGGCGGGCGAATGCCTTGCGATGGCCGCGGCGCTGGCGCCCGGCCCGAGCAGATTGTCGCGCGAATCGGCGTGGGTGATGCCAGGCCGGAGGCTTGCGACCGGGTAGATCAGGCCCGCGACATAAGGGCGCGCAGACAGCCGGTCCGCGGCATCCTTGGCTTCGTAGCAGGGTTCACTGAACGCCGTGGCCAGATCCGCCGCGAGGTGCCCGCCCGCGGAAAACCCGAGCACGCCGATACGCTCCGGATCGACATCAAACTGCATCGCCTGCGCACGCAGCAGCCGCATCGCGCGCTGCGCATCCTGCAGCGGAACACGCTCGCGATGATGCCAGCCTTCATCCGGCAAGCGATAGGTCAGTACGAACACGGCCGTACCGGACGGGTTGAAGCGGCGAGCGACATCGATCCCTTCGTTTTGCACCGATACGAAGTTGTATCCGCCGCCGGGAATCACCAGCAGTGCAGAGCCATCGGGTCGCGGCGGACGAAACACATTGAGTTCCGGGCGCGCGATGCCGCGCAGCCACAATTGCCGCTCCCCAGTTGGCCCATTCATGGTTGGCGCCGCGATGGGCGGCGTGGCCGCCATCCCGGGCGGCTCGCCGGGCCACAGCGCGATGCGCTCGGCCGGCGGCCACGGCGGCGCGGCCGGATCAGTCGCAGCGGAGGTCGGCGGATCGCCCCAGGTGTCCGCGCGCAGGCGCCGCGCGCCCGCCAGCAGTACGCCGCCCGTGAGGAATGCGCGTCGCTCGTTGCTAAAAATGGCCTGCTCCATTTGAAAGCCCCCGCTTCAGCCGGATGATATTCTCGCCAGGAGATCGCCACATGAAAAGAAATCGCTTTTTCTCACGCCGCCAGTTCCTGCAGTCGACGGCCGGCGCCGCGGGCGTGAGCCTGGCGGCGGCGGCGATCTTGCTGGAGTCAAAGCCGCTGCTGGCATCGCCGCAACCGGGAGCCGCGAGCAATCGGGTGCGATTTGGCATTGTCGGCGTGGGCATGGAAGGCTCCGGTCTGCTGACGAGCGCGATCGCCCTGCCGGGAGTTGAATGCGCGGCCGCCTGCGATCTCTACGACGGGCGCCATGAGCTGGCGCGGGAGATCGTCGGCAAGCCCATTCCAACCACCCGCCGCTACCAGGAGCTGCTCGACGACAAGAGCATCGACGCGATCATCGTCGCCGTGCCGGACCACTGGCACAAACAGGTGGTGGTGGACGCGATCTCCGCCGGCAAGGACGTGTATTGCGAGAAGCCCTTCTCGCACAGCCCCGCGGATGGCCTGGCGATGGTGGCCGCAGCCGGCAACAGCGATCGCATCGTGCAGGTGGGCGCGCAGCGCACCAGTTCGGTGCTGTGCGCGAAGGCAAAGGAACTGTACGACAGCGGCGCAATTGGCAAGCTGAGCCTGGTGGAGGCGACCCTGGGGCGCAATGACCCGACCGGCGCCTGGGAGTATCCGCCGCCGCCGGACCTGTCTCCGGCAAACCTGGATTGGGATACCTGGCTTGGGACGGCGCCGAAGAAGCCCTTCGATCCGCTGCTGTTCGCGCGCTGGCGCTGCTGGAAGGAATACGGGACCGGCGTGGCCGGCGACCTGCTCGTGCACCTGATCAGCGGGATGCAGTGCGTGCTCGGCATCAATGAAATCCCCAAGCGCGTGTCGGCGTTCGGCGGCATCTATCGCTGGGACGACGGCCGCAACACGCCCGACGTGCATCCGGTGCTGTTTGAATACGCCGGTGTACCGGTGTACATGCGCCTGAGTCTGGGAACGGAGTCGACCGAAGTCACGCGTTTCATGGGATCGAAGGGCGTCATCGAGCTGGGCGAGTTTGGTGTCAGCTACACCCCGCAGGCTGGCGTCGACCTGAGCCCTTCGTACTACGCGGGTTCCTTCCCCAGCCGGCTGCGCGACACCTATTACAGTGATTGGCACGCGCAGCATGACCCCAAGCCTGGCCAGGAGCCGGCACCGGAAAGCATCAGCTTTCGGGGGAATGACTACGACGACCTGCGCCCGCATCTGTGGAAGTTCTTCGAAGCCGTCCGCTCGCGCCAGCCCGTGCTGCAGGACGCCGTGTTCGGGCATAACGCCGCGCTCGGCTGCCACATGGCCAACGAGTCCTACTACCGGAAGATGCCCGTGTATTGGGACCCGCAAACGCAAAGCATCAGGTCGTAACGTGAAAGCCAGCCTGGGTCTGATCGTGTCGGCGCTGGTGGCGTTCATGCCGGCAGGCTCATCATGCGCCTATAGTCCAAAATCATCGGTTGCGCCTTTTCTGGGCCGCTGGGACCTGACGCTGCAGGCGGGCGAGCGCGAATATCCGTCCTGGCTCGAACTCACCCAGGTTGGCGGGCAGCTGCAGGCGCGCATGGTCAGCCGCTGGGGGCACGCACGGCTTCTGCCGAAAGTTGCGCTGGCGTATGGCCGTCTCAGCTTTGTTTCGCCCAAGGAAGAAGAAGACCGGAAAGATGACATGGTGTTCGAAGGCAAGCTTTACGGCCAGACACTCGAGGGAGCGACTACCGGGCAGGACGGCAGGCCGTGGACCTGGATCGGCAAGCGAGCGCCGGCGCTGCACCGATCGGGCGTGCCGCACTGGGGAAAGCCGCTGGAGCTGTTCAATGGCAGGGACCTCAACGGGTGGCATTCCAGCCAGGCTGGTGCCAAACCTGCCTGGACCATCGTTGACGGCGCGCTGCTGAGCCCGGGTCATGGTCCCGAGCTGATCAGCGACCGGCAATTCCAGGATTTCAAGCTGCACATCGAGTTCAACTGCGGCAAGGGATCCAACAGCGGCGTGTACCTGCGCGGCCGTTACGAGCTGCAGGTCGAAAACGACCCGGTGCCCGAAGGTCCCACCATGCGTACCGGCGGCGTATACGGTTTTCTGGCACCGACGCCCGAGGTGCCGCGCACCAGCGGCGTCTGGCACAGCTACGACGCGACGCTGGTGGGCCGCGCCATCACCGTGCTGCTGGACGGCAAGGTCATCATCGACCACCAGGAGATTCCGGGCATCACCGGCGGTGCGCTCGACAGCCATGAAGGACTGCCGGGGCCCATCTACCTGCAGGGCAGTGAAGATGGCCACGTTTCCTACCGCAACATCGTCGTGACTCCCGCCCGCTCTTAGATCGGGTGCCCACATGAGCTCAGGCTGCCACGCCCGTAGTATGCGCAACTCGATTGCACGCGGCGTGCTGTGGGATAGGAGAATTCGCTGACCATGGCCGACAGCGTCGAAAATCCACGTCGTCGATTCATGCAGGCTGCGTCGCTCGCGTCGCTGGGCGCCATGACCTCTGGACTATGGGCCTCGGCGACGCATGCGGTGGCGCTGCCGGTGCGGCCAGCATTGCGGGAATTCGGCTACGGCGACGTCACGTTGGCTGACGGCGCACAGGAACAGCAGCGGCGCGCGACACACGACCTGCTCATGGCGCTCGATGAAGACAGCCTGCTCAAGCCATTCCGCCAGATGGCGGGCATGAAGGCGCCCGGGGCCGAGCTGGGTGGCTGGTATCGCTACAATCCGGATTACGACTGGCGCAACCATTTTGACGACGGTTTCGCCCCGGCGGCGACCTTCGGCCAGTGGGTATCGGCGCTGGCGCGTGGCTACGCGATCGATCGTGACGCAAGCACGCGCGCCAAGGTATTGCGGCTCAACCAGCTCTATGCGCGCACGATTTCCGGCGATTTCTACGCCAACAATCGCTTCCCGAGCTACTGCTATGACAAGCTGGTGTGCGGGCTGATCGACTCGCACCAGCACGCCGGCGACCGCGACGCGTTTCGCATCCTTGAGCGCACCACCGATGTCGCATTGCCGCACCTGCCGGGCAGGGCCATCGAACATGGCCGCAGCTGGCGCGCTGGCAAGGACGAGTCCTGGACCTGGGACGAGTCGTATACCATTTCGGAAAACCTGTTCATCGCCTATCAACGCGGCGCCGGTGCGCGCTACCGCGCGTTGGGTGCGCAGTACCTCGACGATGAATACTACGGCCCGCTCGCCGACAACCACAGCAACCTCGCCGGGCGGCACGCCTACAGTCACGTCAATTCGCTGAGCTCGGCCATGCAGGCCTATCTGACACTGGGGAGCGAACGGCACCTGCGCGCGGCCGAGAACGCCTTCGCGCTGCTCGCCGCCCAAAGTTACGCAACCGGCGGGTGGGGACCGGATGAAACCCTGCGCGGTCCCGACACTGACGATCTGGCACAGAGCCTGGACAACACGCACAACAGCTTTGAGACGCCCTGTGGGGCCTACGCGCATTTCAAGCTGACGCGCTACCTGCTGCGCGTGAGCGCCGATGCACGCTACGGCGACAGCATGGAACGCGTGATGTACAACACGGTGCTGGGCGCAAAGCCAATGCTGGCTGATGGCAGCACCTTTTATTACGCCGACTGCAATTTCGAGGGCCGCAAGTTCTACCACCAGGCCAAGTGGCCCTGCTGCTCAGGCACCCTGCCGCAGGTGGCAACCGATTACCGCATCAACGCGTACTTTCGCCAGCGCGCTGGCGTGCTGGTGAATCTCTATCTGCCCTCGACCTTGCGCTGGACGCACGACGGGGCGCAGCTCACCCTCACGCAGCAGACCGGCTACCCATTTGACTCCGCGGTGAGCATCGAGGTGACCACCACCAAAGCGGTGGAATTCGCGCTCGAGCTGCGAATCCCCTCCTGGGCGACGGGCGCTAGCGTTGCGGTCAACGGCGCGCGCCTGGGCAGTGCGCCGGTGCCCGGCCGTTTCATGAGCATCCGCCGCCAATGGCGTTCGGGCGATCGCGTCGAGCTGGAGCTGCCGCTGAACCTGCGGCTCGAACCCATAGATCCGCGGCATCCGGGCACGGTTGCGCTGCTGTGCGGCCCGCAGGTGCTGTTCGCCATCACCAGCACGCGGCCGCAGGTGACGAGCCGTCAACTGCTGGCGGCCAGGCGCACCGCCGCGCAGCGCTGGCAAGTGGACACCGCCGCCGGAGCGCTGCTCATGTTGCCGTTTACGGCAATCGAGGCGCAGCAGTACTCGACCTACGTCGCGCTCAGCTAGTCCTCGATGCGCGCCGACAGCGGCAGATCGCGCGACGAACCGCCGACGTACACCGTGCGGCCGACCCGGGCGTCATGCCAGGCACTATCCCTGAGCGACCAATAGCGGAATCGCTCCGGCGGCAGATGCAGACGCACCTGACGGGAGTGGCCGGCGGCGAGCGCGACGCGATCGAATGCGGCCAGCGCATGGAGCGCGAATTCGACCCCGGCCGGCGCCGGATCCGGCGCGCCGACATAGGCCTGAACGACCTCATCGCCGGCGCGAGTGCCGGTGTTGGTAACTCGGCAGGTTACCTCCAGGCCGCCATCGGCGGTGTCGCGTACCGCCAGCTCGCTAAACCTGAAGGTCGTGTACGACAGGCCGAAGCCAAACGGGAACAGCGGTGCGATTTTTTCGTGCTCGAACCAGCGATACCCGACGTGTACACCTTCGCTGTAGTCGGCGCTGGCGGAAGAGCGCTCCGGGTGGGCCGGATCGGTGGCCGGGCCATCCTCGAGGCGCCGCGGCCAGGTGATCGGCAGGCGTCCGGCGGGATTCACCTTGCCCGTGAGCAGGTTTGCCGCGGCCTGCCCGCCTTCATCGCCCGTGTACCACATCTCGAGTACTGCCCGCACTTTGCCAAGCCACGGCATCGCAACGGCCTGACCGGTGTTGAGTACCACCACGGTGTTCGGGTTGACGGCCGCCACCGCCTCGATCAGTCGATCCTGGTCGCCCGGCAGTCCGAAGTAGGGCCGGTTGCGGCTCCAGGCGAAGACCACGGCGGTGTGCGAGGATTTCGCCGCCTCGATGGCTGCGGCAAACGCCTGCGCCTTCATTTGCGGCGTGACCCAGGCGAGACGCAGCTGCACCGGTGCACCGCTCCCGTCGGCGTTGGCCTCCACCCGCAGCTGATGCGGGCCGGCACTCAACTTCACCAGCCGGCGGACGTTGTCGAGCCCGTCAGTGGTCGGAATGACGTTGTCACGATTGGCGAACACGATGTCGCCGTGGCCGCCCCACCAGCCCATGTTGCCGACGCTCCGCCCGTCAATCCAGAACCGGCCGGTCGCCCCGAGCAGCTGCAGATTGATCTCATATTCACCCTCGGCCGGCACCATGAGTGTGCCGTTCCACTTCGCGTTCGATCCGGCCGGCAGCACTCTTCCGGACCGGCGCGTGTGGTCGATCTCGTTCGCTGCCAGCGGTGAGAATCCCGGTCCGAGGCCGCGCGTCAGGTGCGCAAAGGCGCTGCGCGGAATAGCCACACCCGTCATGTCACCGGCGACCGCAAGCCGCAGCCCCGGGCTGCGCGTCTGCGCGCGCAGCGACTGCCAGGCGCCGGTCTCCCGTTCGGCGCGGCCGTATGATTGTTCGACGCCGGTCACGATGGCAAAGGTCTGTTGCGCGCCGGGACCGATCAGCGCGAGCGAGTCCAGGGCGGCGCGTGCGAGCGGCAGCACGCCGTCGTTTTTCAGCAGCACCGAGCCGCGCTCGGCCAGGCGCTGGACGATCTGTGCATTGCCCGTGATGTCTTGCATGCCGACCTGGTGATTCGGCGCACGATCGAGCCAGCCGAAGCGCTCCATTTGGCCGAGCACGTGGCCGGCGGCGCGGTCAATGTCGGCTTCCGTCACGGTGCCTCGGGACAGCGCTTCGCCCAGGTTTTTCGAGACTCCGGGTACCGGCGGTACTTCCGGGCTCGGGTGCTGCGGCAGCGGGAAGCGCTGCTCCTCCGGAGCGCCGGTGTTCATGGCGCTCTCCAGGTCCTGTTCCGCCTCCTTGGTCATGGGAGGCTCATCGGGCTCCTTGCCGAGCGCAAAATGCGCGCCCGGGCCGGTTCCCGGCTGCTCCATGTCCATGCCTTGCGTGAGGAACTCGGCGCCATGCGCCGCGCCCCAGTCCGAAGTGATGAAACCGCGGAATCCGCTCTCGCCGCGCAGCATCCCGTTCAGGGTCGCGCCGTTGTTGCAGGCATAGATGCCGTTGATCCGGTTATACGAACACATGATCGAGGCCACACCCGCTGCCGCGACCTCGCGGAACGGCGCAATGTAGACCTCGCGCAGCGCCTGGGGATCGATCAGTGAATTTTCGCTGCCTTCGTAGGCGACGAAATGCTTGGCCTGCGCCATGACGTTTTGCGCCTGCGCGCCACGCACGAAGTGCGCGGCCAGTGTGCCGGTCAGCACCGGATCCTCACCGAGTGTGTTGTAGGCGCGCTCGAAGGTCGGGTCCCGATAGATATTGATGTACGGTTGCAGGATGACGTCGATCCCGAGCGCACGTGCGTCACGGCCGATGAGCGCACCGGTTGCTTCGGCATCACGCGGACTGAAAGTCGAGGCCAGCGACAAGGTAGATTGCATGCCGGTGGAGGCGTGGCGCACCAATACGCCCTGCGGGCCATCCGCGAAGCGCAGGTCCGGGATGCCCAGGCGCGGCACACCCGGCGTCCAGCCCGCCTCGCTTTGCGCGGCCGCGGCCGGCTCGCGGCCGCCGCGGATGACGGCCATCTTCTCTTCACGTGACATCGCCGCGAGCAACCGCTGCACGCGCGGTGACGGGGTGTCGCTGGTGGGTTCGGCGGCCTGGATTGCGCAACTGCACAGCAGCAGCGCGAGTACCGCGCCGTGCGCAAGCGGCAATGGATTCGGCGATCGTGGCGTAGGCATGATTGTGCAGCCTATGGCTGGTAGGCGAGGTTATCGAAACGCAAGGCTGCGTCCGACAGGAATTCCAGGCTCACGCTCGAACAGGGCAGGTGCCATCCGGTCCTGAGACGCCGCAGCTGTTCCGGCGCCAGCGTGAGCGAGACGCGCTGCGTTGCTGCGCATTGCAGCGTCACGGTCGCGGCCTGCGGCCCCGGATTATAGACATCGATACCGATAAACACGTGTGGAGTTCGAAACATGATTGAGGTGACCGGCGTCGTGCCGGCGCGCACCAGGTTGAAGGTGCCGAAGCCGCCCGCCGGCGTGCCAATCCGCCACTGGGCCGAGCGCCACTCCAGCAGGCCTTGGGGGTATTCGTCCGCCAGAACCGTACCCGCCTGGACGTGTGGGTCGTCAAAGGTCACATAGCTCGGGGCGCCGCTACCGCCGGGCCCCTGCACCAGGACATCGGACGAGTGGCGATGGTGGACGCGCAGCACCTGCGTTGCGTGGTCAAAGCTGTAGCCCTCGGCGCCCGCTGCGGCGCGCAGCGGCAGCGCATGTCCACCGGCGCTGACCGATGCCGGCTGGAAATCCAGCCGCAATACGTCTTCCGAGTCGGCATCGAAGGTCGCGTAGCTTACCAAGCCCTGGCCGTAGGCAATGCGCATCACCGGTGAGCTCGAGCCCAGCAGATGTGATTCATCGCCCGGCGCCCATTCGGGCACCGCCCAGAATGCGTCCATCACCCGGCGCGGGCCGTCGGTGAATTCGTCGGTAAACCACCACTGGTCACTGTAGGGAGCGTGGGCGCGCCCCGGCAGTCCCTGGAAATAGGTGACCCAGTTGAAGGAGCGCATTGCAGCCTCACGATATGCGGGGTCGCGGGTGCGCATGTAATAGAGCGCTTCGACCGCGGCCAGGCGTGCGGTGTGGCTGTCACAGCATTGGTTGGGCTGGTTGCAGCAGAAGGCGCTGCCATTCCCCTGCTCGGTGGTCACGGTGGCGCCGTGCACCAGGTATTTCGGCCATCGCGGCGTGGTCTTGACCCAGTCGATCAGGCCGCGCGCATGCGCGCGCCAGTGCGCGTCTTTCTCGGGATGCAGCAGCACGTAGCGCGCCAGCTCCAGCGGGATCACGTTGTTCATGTTGCCCATGCTGGGTGCGACGTCTTCGAAGTAGCCGACCCAGACATTGTTCTGCAGCGGATATTTCTCCAACCACTGCCACGCGGCCCGTCGGGTGCGGGCATAGTCGCGCTGCTTGCCTTGCCTGATGCGCAGCAGCTCGTCGAACAGCGAGATCGGTCCCAGCACGTTGGCCGAGTACGGACCCATTCCCGCACCCTCCACGCGGCCATCGCGCGCGTAGCAACGGACGGGCCAGGGCGAATGTCCGGCATCACCGGGACGGTAGTTGCGTACCAGCACGTCGGCGAAGCCGATGGCGGCCTCGAGATATTTACGTTCGCCGCTCATTTCGTAGAGACGTACGTAGGCGTAGCCGTCCTCGCCGATCAGATGCGGTTCGACATAGTCCTCACCATGGGCGCTCCAGCCGCTGTAGTGGGCGGAGCCGGGGTTGGCTGAGGGGTACGGGACCCGCGGCCAGGCATAGCCCTCCGGGGTCAGCCCGTGCGCGATTTCATAGTCGACGAATTCCTCCAGGTAGGTCACGGCGCGCCGATCGCCGGTGTAGGGGTACAGGCGTTCCACGAAGCCCTCAAGCATGCCGCGCAGGTAGGCTGTGGAGTTGGCCCAATTTCGGTCCGGCGCCAGCTCGAAGCTGGTGCGATCGAAATCGAAGCAGCAATAGAAATAAGGCAGGCGCTGGCGCTGGAACTGGTCCAGCAGGATGGTCCACTGCGAGAGCACGTGCGAGGAATAGGAGTAGCCGATGTTGTCGGCATAGGGCCAGGGCAGCAACTGGCCCTGCGCGTCGAGCTGCACCGGGCGCCCGGCGATCTCGCTGGCATCGAGCGCGGAAACCACCGCGAACGGTTCCGGTGCGCATATCCGGGCCGGGATCGCCGCCAGCGTGGCCAGCAGTCCCGATAACAGTTTGCGGTTCATCAGCAGGCCAGGTCGCCGGCCAATGCCTGCAGCGCCGCCAGCGCCGCCAGCGGCGCGGTCTCGGTGCGCAGGATCCGCGGCCCGAGCCGGCAGGCCTGGAATCCGTGGCGCTGCGCCAGCAACTGCTCGCGGCCGCTGAGGCCTCCCTCAGGACCCACCAGCAGTACGGTGCGGCTCATGCCCTGCGCCAGGGAGGCGAGCGAGTCGGGCGCCTGCGGCACCAGCATCAGTTTCAGCCCGGCATCGCCATCGCCGCAGGCGTGCTCGAGGTCGGTGACGGAATCGATCCGCGGCACCTGGTTGCGGCCACACTGCTCGCAGGCGGCGACCGCCACGGTGCGCCAGTGTGCGACGCGGCGCTGCAGCGCTGCCGGTTCGAGCCGCACCACGCTGAACTCGCACGACAGCGGCACCATTCGCTGCACGCCGAGTTCGGTGGCCTTCTGCACGATGAAATCCATGCGTTCACCGCGCGCCACGCCCTGCAGCAGCGTGAGCTGCAGGGGCGACTCGCGTTCCACCGCGGCGTGCGCGCCCACGCGCAGGCGCGCGCCCGCCTTGTCGGCGCCGGTCAGCTCCGCGGCATACTCGCCGCCGCGGCCATTGAAGAGCGTGAGCAGGGCACCGGGCCGCAGCCGCAGTACGCGCAGCAAGTGTGTCGACTGAGCGCCGGGCAGCTGCACCTCAATCCCGGCCCTGAGTTCAATCTCGACATGAATCCGGGTGGTGCGCATGGGCTGTGATCCGGCGTCAGTCTGCGCAGGCCTGGTCGACGCACTCGGCCGCGACGCGGATCATCAGCGTGATTTCCTCCGGCGTAATCACGTAGGGCGGCATGCAGTAGATTACGCCGCCGAGCGGCCGCAGCAGTACGCCCTGGGCGAGCGCGTGCCGATAGGCGCGCAGGCCGCGGCGCTCCTGCCAGGGGTAGGACTCGCGCGTCGCGCGATCGCGCACCGTCTCGATGGCGAGGATCATGCCGCACTGGCGCACCTCGGCCACATGAGGATGAGCGGCCAGCGGCGCGGCGCAGGCGGCCATGTGCGCCGCGAGCGCGCGGTTGCGCTCGAGCACCGGCTCGGTGGCGAAAATGTCGAGCGTCGCCAGGGCGGCGGCGCAGGCGAGCGGATTGCCGGTATAGCTGTGAGAGTGCAGGAAGGCCCGCTGCGCGGCGTATTCATGCGTAAAACGCCGCGTAGACTTGCTCGCCGGTCAGTACCGCCGAGAGCGGCAGGTAGCCGCCGGTGAGTCCTTTCGAAAGACACAGGAAATCAGGCGTGATGCCCGCCTGTTCGCAGGCAAACAACGTGCCGGTGCGGCCGAAGCCGACGGCGATCTCGTCGGCGATCAGGTGCACGCCATGGCGATCGCAGGCGTCACGCAGCAGAGTAAGGTACACCGGGTCGTACATGCGCATGCCGCCGGCGCATTGCACCAGCGGTTCGACGATGACCGCCGCCAGCTCTCCGGCGTGGCGTTCGAGCGCCGCTTCCATGGCGACGAAGCTGCGCCGCGAATGCTCCGCCCAGCTCTCGCCCGGCGCGCGCAGGTAGCAGTCCGGGGAGGGGACGGTGAGCACGGGAAGCAGCAGCGGGCGGTAGGTCTCGCGGTACAGGGGCACGTCGCCGACGCTCAGCGCGCCCAGGGTTTCACCGTGGTAGCCGTTCTCAAGGCGAGAAACCGCTGCTTCGCGCTGTGCCCGTGGTTGAGCCAATAATGGAAACTCATCTTCAAGGCTACTTCGACGGCGGCCGAGCCGCTGTCGGCGTAGAAGCAGCGCGTCAGGCCATGGGGCGCGAGTGCCGCCAGGCGCTCAGCCAGCACGATCGCCGGCTCATGGGTAAAACCGGCGAGCATGACGTGCTCGAGCTCGACCGGCCTGCGCCGCCACCGCCGCGCTGATGCGCGCGTTCGCGTGGCCGAACAGGTTGGTCCACCAGGAGCTGACCGCGTCGAGGTAGCGCTTGCCGTCATAATCCTCGAGCCAGACGCCGGCAGCGCGTCGCACCGGGATCGGCGGGAGCGATTCGTGGTCGTGCATCTGCGTGCACGGATGCCACACGTGACGCAGATCGCGCGCCGCAAATGTGGCATTGTTGGCCTGGTCGCCGGCCGTAGCGGCGCCGTGGCGGTCATTAACAGTCACACGGGTATCTTGGCATCATGGGCGTCATCATGCAGTCCGGTTTTGCGATTGATCCGGCCACCGGGCTTCTGCGCCAGGTGCGCCAGGTGCTTTCGCCGCATTGCGATGAACGGCCGCAGGGCTCGGTGCCCGAACTCATCGTCGTACATGGGATCAGCCTGCCGCCCGGGGAATTCGGCGGTCCGTGGATCGAGCGGCTGTTTACCGGGGGGCTGGATCCCGGGGCGCACCCTTATTTTGCCGCGATTGCGGCGCTGCGCGTGTCCGCGCACCTGCTGGTGCGGCGCGATGGCGAGCCGGTGCAATTCGTGCCCCTGGGCCTGCGCGCCTGGCACGCCGGCGCGTCGTGCTGGCAGGGCCGGTCGGCCTGCAATGACTTTTCCGTCGGCATCGAGATGGAGGGCACCGACGCGGGAGTCTACGCAGGCCGCGCAATACCGGACGCTTTCGGCACTTATCACCGCCTTGTGCCAGGCATACCCGACGCTGGCGCGCGAGCGCGTGGTGGGGCACAGTGATATCGCGCCGGGGCGCAAGAGCGACCCGGGCCCGGCCTTCGAGTGGCAGCTGTTGCGCGAGCTCTTGCCCTAAGGTCAATCGGCGGGCCCGCGATCGCGCCGCCACATCACTTCACTTCCGGCCTCGAGCCGCGCCAGCACGCGCGCGAGCACGAACAACAGATCGGAAAGGCGATTGAGGTAGCGCAACGCCTGCGGTCCAAGCGGCTCGAGGCGCGACAGCGCCCAGCAGCGCCGCTCGGCGCGCCGGCAGATGGAGCGCGCCAGGTGGCAGTTGGCCGCCCCGCTGCCGCCCCCGGGCAGGACGAATTCGCGCAGCGGGGGCAGCTGCGCATTCCAGCTTTCGACCAGCGCTTCCAGCGCCGCAACCTGCCGGGCGTGAATGACCACGCTGCCCGGAATCGCCAGTTCGCCGCCCAGGTCGAACAAATCGTGCTGGATCTCAAGCAGCCGCGCCGCAATGGGTGAGGGCAGCTTGGCCTCGGCCAGCACCACGCCAAGTGCGCTGTTGAGCTCGTCGACCGTGCCACAGGCCTCTATGCGCGCGCTCTCCTTGGGCACGCGGCTCCCGTCGGCCAGGCCGGTGCTGCCGTCATCGCCGGTGCGGGTCACGATCTTGGAGAGCCGGTTGCCCATGCGATCAAGCTACCTCAAGTGCAAGCGGCTGGCGAGCAGCGCGAACCAGCGCGCTTGACCAGGCGGTGATCAGGTCGTCAAACTGTGGCGGTCCAGGTGCTCGTGCGGCGATCGCGCCAGCGAGTGAAACGGGAATCCGGTGCAGCCCCAAAGGCCATCCCGGTACTGCCCCCGCAACGGTAAGTGAGTTAATCCGAGTCACGCGGCCACTGTGCATGCGCACGGGAAGGCGACTTGGACGGGACGTCCCGCTCACGAGTCCGGAGACCGGCCTGGCATAGGAACCGCGGTGCGGAGGGCATCGGGCGGCGCCCGTGCCCCCGATGAGCACCCGGCAACGCCCCCACCCTCCGCAACGCGGCCACTCGATCCAATCGCGAGCCATGCGGGCGAGCATGGCCAGGAGAGTTGCCGATGAGCATCCGTCTACGTTTGCACGCCTTTGCCTTGTGTTCCCTGCTGCCTGGCGCGGCCGCCTGGGCCCAGCTCCCGACGGCCGCCGCCAGCGGCGTCGATCCACTGGGCGAAATTATCATTACCGCGACGCGGGTGGCGCAGCATGCGAACCAGGTGCTGGAGCCGATCCTGGTCATCGATCGCAATGCGCTCGAGGACTCGCTCGCCACGGATGTGGGCGATGTGCTGCGGTATCACGCTGGTCTTGATATCGGTCGCTCCGGCGGTCCGGGACAGCCGATGGCGCTCTTTATACGCGGGGCCAACAGCGACCAGTCGATCGTGATGATCGACGGCGTGCGCATCAATCCGGGTACCTACGGCGGAGCGCCGCTGCAGAATCTCGCCCCGGAGCTGTTCGAGCGCATCGAAGTGGTCAAGGGCCCGCGCTCGGCAATTTATGGGACCGATGCCATCGGCGGAGTCGTCAACCTGATCACCCGCGCGGGCGGTCCGACCGGCGTCGCCGGGATGGTGGGCTACGGGCGCTATCACAGTGGTGATTTTGGCGCTTCCGGGCGCTACGCGGCGGGTAACACCAGCCTGCAGGCAGCGCTGGCCGGACAGCGCTCCGGCGGTTTTCCCACCTTTGCCGTGGATAGCGCGGATCGCGGTTACCAGAACTTATCCGCTACCGTTGCCGCGGCAACCAGCATTGCCGCTGTCGACGTCGGCGGCATTTACTGGCGTGCCGCCGGCATTTCGCACTACGCGGATCCGGTCTACACCAGCGACTACAGCGCTTTCGAGTCCTTCAACTCTGCCACCGAGCGCTTCGCCAACAGCGTGTTGGCGGCGCATGCGAGCGCAAATCTGGCCCGCGAGTGGCACGCGCGCTTGACCTTGAGCCGCAGCATCAATGACCTGCGGCAGGATCAGCCTGACAGCTTCGTTCCCGGTTTGGGCAGGGATTTCGACTACACCGCCCGCGACACGGTGGACCTGCAAAATGACGTCCGGATCGGCGGCGCGCGGCTCAGTCAGGTGTATACCTTTGGGGCCATACTGACCCGGGAACAGACCGACTCGCTCTCCTTTGCCACCCGCTACTCGGTCGGCACGCACGCCCAGACCTATTATTTCCAGGATCAGCTCCAGGCCGGAGCTCACCGCCTGCTGTTGGCCGGCGGCGATTATCGGCATCCCTCATTCGGCAACCACGCAACCTGGAACGTGGATTACGGCTATGCCGCGAGCGAAGGCCTGCTGCTGACCCTGTCGGGCGGCACGGCATTTCGGGCGCCGTCGGCGACCGACCGATATGGATACGGCGGCAATCCAAACCTGCTGCCCGAGAGTTCGCGCAATGTCGAGGCCGGCATCAAGGCGCGCATCGGTGGATCGCAGCAGCTGGGCCTGGCGGCCTTCGAGAACACCATCAGCAACCTGATCGTGTCGATTTTCAACCCGGCCAATTCCACCTCATTGAACGAAAATATCAACCGCGCCCGTATCCGCGGCCTCGAAGCCAGCTGGGAGCTGCACTCCGCAGCGTGGTCGCTGCGCGCCGAGGCGGACCTGCAGGATCCGCGCGATCTCAGCAACGATTTCCAGTTGCTGCGCCGGACCCGACAGAGTTTCACGCTCAGCGGCGCGCGCCACGTCGGGCGCGTCGAACTGGGCATCGATCTGCTGCAATCGGGACCGCGGCGGGACATCGAGGTCGTCAGCGGCGTGCCGCTCCACGACGGCGGCTACCTGCTGGCCGCCCTGCACGCCAGGCTGGCACTTACCCCGGCCTGGTCGCTCACCGGACGGCTCGACAACGCGCTCGACCGCCGCTATGAGCTGGCCAGCGGCTTCCGCACGGCAGGGCGGGCGGCCTATATCGCCGCCCGCTACAGCTTGCAAGCAGCACAGCCGGCGGGCAACTCACGCTAATATTGCTGCATGGCATCCCCGGAACTGGCAGCAGCCCTCGAGGCGGCGCGCGCGGCCGCTGAGGTCGTTTCGCGCCTTTATCGCAGCAACATCGCGGTTCGCATCAAGGAGGACCGCACACCGGTGACCGAAGCCGACGTGCTCGCCGAGCACGCCATTCGCGCCGTGCTCGAGGCGCAATTCCCGCACTATGGCTTCTATGGCGAGGAAACCGGACAGCGCGCGATGAACGCGCAGAACGTCTGGCTGGTCGACCCGATCGACGGCACCAAGTCCTTCGTGCGCGATTGTCCGTTCTTCTCGACGCAGATTGCACTGCGGCGCGCGGGCCAGCTGGTGCTCGGCGTGTCGAGCGCCTGCGCTTACGGGGAACTGGCGTGGGCGGAACTGGGCGGCGGCGCGTTCCTCAATGGCGAGCCGATCCGCGTCAGCGACAAAGCCGCGCTGTCCGATGCGATCCTGTCGACCGGTAATCTCAAGTCGCTGGCCGCCTCACCGGTTGGCTGGCGGCGCTTCGGCACGCTGGTCGGGCGAGTCAACCGGCTGCGCGGCTACGGTGATTTCCTGCACTATCACCTGCTGGCGCGCGGTGCGCTCGACGTGGTGATGGAATCCGACGTCAATATCCTCGACATCGCGGCGCTCAGCGTCATCGTGCACGAAGCCGGCGGGCGCTTCACCGATCTGGCCGGCGGCGACATCGACCTGGACACCACCTCGGTGCTCACGGCCAATGGTGCGCTCCATGCGCCGGTGCTGGCGGCTATGCGGGAATGAACGCGCGCCGACCGGCCCCGGACAGCTCGCGCATCGGTGTCGCATAAAGCAGCGACAGCTCGCCGGCGTTGAGCACTTCGTGCGTGGCGCCGAGCCGCCAGCGGCCGTCGCCGTACATCAGCAGCACGCGATCAGCGCAGCGCTCGGCGAGCGCCGGATCATGCAGCGTGGCAATCACGGCCGCGCCCGTCGCGCAGCGCTCACGAAACGCCAGCAGCACGTCGACCTGGTGATGCGGATCGAGGTGATTGGTGGGCTCATCGAGCAGGTATACCTGCGGCTCCTGGGCCAGTAGCCCGGCCATCGCGGCGCGGCGTTGCTCTCCGCCGGAGAGCGTGGTGAGCATGCGCTGGGCGCAATCGGCCACGCCCATGCGGCCGAGTGCGGCCTCGACAATACCGTGATCGCGCAGCGTCTCGCCGCGCAGCCAGCCAATGTGCGGGTGACGTCCCAGGAGCGTGGCCTCGAACACCGACAGCGGCAGCGACTCCTCACGGTCCTGCGGCAGGAAGGCGAGCCGCCGCGCAATCCCGGTGCGGCCGAGCTGCGCGAGCGCACTGCCGCCCAGCGTCACGATGCCGGCGGCCGGCGGCCGGAGCCCCGCGAGCGTGTGGAGCGTCAGGCTCTTGCCGGAGCCGTTGCGGCCCAGCACGGCGATGAATTCACCGGGTCGCAGATCGAGCGACAGCCCGCTCAGCAGGGCGCGTCCGCCGGCCTGTACGCTCAGCTGTTGCGCAGCCAGCAGGCTCGGGGTCGACTGCGCTGCAGGCGTCAACGCCGGCTCCAGCCGATCTCGCGCGCTGTTGCCGGTCCGACCAGCGTCTGCGACAAGTCGTCGGGCATGACCTGTCGCTCGCGCGACAGCGGCACGCGGCCGGCCATGATCTCGGCGTAACGCTGCGGGTAGCGCGGTGTGCGCCCGGGCTCCGCGTAACCTTGCGGATATAGCGGTGCGTCGCTGTCGGGCGCGTACTTGTCGGTGGCGCCGAAAGTGTGGAGCAGCTCATGCGCGGTCACGATCGCATTTTGCGCCGCCTGGGCGCGGGTCGCGAACAGGTGCACTACCCCGACCAGCCCGCGCTGCAGACCGAGGGAATGCGGCAGCACCGGGCTGCGCGCCGGGTCGTGGTAGAGCAGGAACAGTGCGATTTTCGGGCGTGAGCGCCCGATCGCGTTGACGGCGTGCGCGCGGTAGCTCCGCAGTCGCAGGATCCACCACACCCGCGCAAAAACCGAGGCGTCTGCCGCGAGCTCCGGCGGCGGCTCGGCGAGCGCCGGGTACAGCGTGAGGCCGACCGGCGTGTCGAGGCTCACGCCATAGCGGTGCGCTTCGCTGGCGACAAAGTCGCTGACCGGCCGCAGATCCGCCGCCGACAAGGTGGCGATGTAGTCAGCCGCCGCCGCGCTGCCATCGGCGCTGACCGGAAATGCGCCGACCCACACGGTGTGTTGCCAACTGGTGGTGCGCTGCCGGTCGAGCCAGGCGCTCCCCGCCACGATCGCCAGCACGACCAGCAGGATCGCAATGCGCAAACTCCGCCACATGGGCTGCGGGGTCGCCTTGCGACTCAAGGCTGGAGCCGCGACACGGACCACGGGCCGGGCTCGAAGCTTTCACCCTGCGCGGCCAGCGGGCGCACCCAGCGCGCGCGATCATGGATGCGTGCGCTGCCTTCGACCCACAGTTCAACCGCCTCCGCCCACAGGTGGTATCCACCCCAATGCGGCGGCCGCGAGATGCGCAGCCCGGGATCTTTCGCCTGCTCGTCCCCTGTGGGTACCGGGAGCGCGAGACGCAACGCCGCCTTTGCCACGTTGCCGATCAGCTCGGTGCGCGAAGCAATCGGCTCGCTCTGCTGGCTGGCCCAGGCACCCAGGCGGCTCTGCCAGTTACGCGTGGCAAAGTAGGCGTCGCTCTCGGCCGCAGCGGCGCGCACGATGCGGCCCTCGACGCGCAGCTGCCGGTGCAGCGTGTCCCAATGCATGACGATTGCCGCCTGCGGGTTGGATTGCAGTTCGCGGCCTTTATGCGAGTGGTAGTTCGTATAGAAGGTGAGAAATCCCGGGCGCGGCGTGATCTGCTTGCAAAGCACCACCCGGGCCGAGGGGCGCCCGGATGTGCCCGCCGTCGCCAGGACCATCGCGTTGGGATTGGGCTGAACCTCGCGCCGCGTGGCCTCTGCGAGCCAACTGGCGGCCAGTTCCAGCGGTTCTGCCGGGAGCGGGTCGGGGAGATGTTCGCGGTGCCAGGCCATGGTGAGCCATGTTACTTGATGCCGCCATGGCGTGGTTCAGGCCGCGTTCAGCGTAGCGGGGATAGCGTAGCAACCACAGGCTAATGGGTCGGTTTCAAGGAGTTCGTCATGAAGCAAGTCATCGCAGCGGCCGCCGTCGTGCTGGTGGCCTTCGGACTGTGCGGGCAAGCCCAGGCGCATGAGCGGGGGAGTGATCGGCGTGACGGGCAGGATCGCGGCTGGCGCGACTCCAGTCCGTACGCGCGGGATCACGGGCGCGACTACGCCCGGCGCGAAGGCCAGCGGTACTGGCGCGATCGCCACAGCTGGCACGGCCGCGAATACGCGCGCGATCGCGACGACGGTCGCTGGGCCGTGCCCTGGTACCGCTGGGACGGCGATCGCTATCCCCGCTATGACTATCCCCGGTATTACGACCCCCGCCCGTATTACCGCTATGGATCCCGCTATGGCGATTACGACGACGATGACGACGGCGACTTCTCGTTGCTACTGAGCCTGCCGCTGCGTTTTTAATTCTACAGCAGCGGTTTTGGGGCGGCGCGGGCCGGCCATTGCTCCGGCCCGCGCACTTGCGGCGCGCCGGCTTTGCCTTTACAAAGGCCAGCCCACGCCACTGGAAGCCCCGTATGAATCTCGATGCACTCCGCCAGCGCCTCAACGTCCTCGACCGGAGGCTGCTGGAGCTGATCGCCGAGCGCCAGTCCGCCAGCCGCGAGATCGCGCGCGTCAAGCGCGCCACGGGCTATCCGACCCGCGACTACGGCCGCGAGCGCGAGGTGATCCTCGCGGTGCGCGCCAGCGCCGCAGAGCTGGGCGTGCCGGGCGATGTGGCCGAGGCGGTGATGCGGCTCCTGATCCGCTCTTCGCTGACGACACAGGAGCAGGCCAGCGTCGCGGCGCGCGGTGCCGGCAGCGGCCAACGGGCGCTGGTGATTGGCGGCGCGGGCAAGATCGGCGGCTGGTTCGCGCAGTTCATGTCCTCGCAGGGCTTCGCGGTCGAAGTGGCCGATCCGGTTGGCGGCGCGGGCGTCCTCAGCGACTGGCGCGCCAGCGCGCTCGAGCATGATTTCATCGTCGTCGCCACGCCGCTCGGTGCCACCGACACGATCCTGCGCGAGTTGGCCGTGCGCCGTCCGCCGGGTGTGGTCTTCGATGTCGGTTCACTGAAGACACCGCTCCGCGGCGGGCTCGGTGCCCTGACTGAAGCGGGCGTACGCGTGAGCTCACTCCACCCGATGTTCGGCCCGGATACCGAGCTGCTGTCGGGCCGCCACGTGATCTTCATCGACCTGGGCGCCGGCGATGCGCTGGAGCGCGCGCGCGCGCTGTTCGCGCCGACCATGGTGGAGCAGGTGGTCATGAGCCTGGATGAGCATGATCGCCTGATCGCCTATGTGCTTGGGCTCTCGCACGCACTCAACATCGCGTTTCTCACCGCGCTGGCACGGAGCGGTGAAAATGCCCCACGGCTGGTGCAGATGTCGAGCACCACCTTCGACGCGCAGTTCGATATCGCCGCACGGGTGTCGCAGGACAGCCCGGAACTGTACTTTGAGATCCAGCACCTGAACGACTATGGGGCGGAATCACTCGACGCCCTGGCGCAAGCCGTGGACAGCGTGCGCAGCGCCGTGCACAGCGGCGATGCGGTGCGCTTCAAGGCGCTGATGATCGCCGGCCAGGAATATACGCAGGGCCGGCGCAGCATGACGCAGCGGCGGGCCTGAGCAGGCGCCGGGCCAGCGGAGCCGCCAACTCCCATCGCACGGCCAGCTAGGGCGCTACGCTTTGCCCGGACATGGAATGACGCAGCGTCGCGGTGAGCGCCTGGAGAAATGCCTGGTCGCGCGCCGCCGTGACCTCGCTCACGCCCAATTCGCTCAGCCACGACTGCTTGCCGATGGCGTAGCCGTGCGTTGCGGAAAGCGCGAGCATGACTACCATTTCGATCCGGTCGCGGGGCGGCGCCTCAGCGATCGGGAGCGAGCGCCGAAAGGCCGACTCGAGTGCGTCGACAACCGCGCGAATTCCGTGCGTCCTGGCCGGTCGCGCGCTGCGGCGCAACGCCGCCCACGCGAATAGTCGCACCGCCAGCGGTTCACTCATCGCCTCGAACAGGATGCGCAACAGCGTCGCCGCATCCGGGACCGCCTGGCCGGTGCCGATCGCCTCGCTGAGACGCCGTCGCGTGGCCGCGCCGTGCCGGCGTTGGACGGCGCCTACCAGCGCGGCGTAGGTGCCGAAATAGTGAGTAACCAGTCCTGGCGTCACGCCGGCCGCCTGGCCCACCTGGCGCAAGGTGACGCCATCGGGCCCACGCTCGGCGATCAGCAGCTCGGCGCAGCGCAGCAGCTTCTGGCGCGTCACCCGGGGCGGGTGACGACGGCGCACGGCGCGTGAGGGCAGGCTCGGCAACGCTACTCGACGCATATTCGTGCCGCCACCATCTGGTTGACCGCTGGCAAGACTGTTATTATCGTCATAGATAATAATAGCGGACGCGACTGATGTCGAGGTTTCTGTTCACCACACTACCCACGAACGACCTGGGGCTCATCGTGCGTTCCCTGCCGATCGCGCGCGAGCTGTGCGCAGCGGGTCACAGCGTGGTGTGCTCCAATCCGGCGGCCGCTCCCCGGCGGCTGATCGCCGCTGCGGGCTTCGCCAATGTGCTGTCGGATCACCCCCTGTACCAGCTGCTTGGCGGACGGGCGACGCTCGGCGCTCTCGCCGCGTACATCCGTGCCGGCAGTTGGCGCCAACGGCACGCGAGGGTGCGATCGCTCCTGGGCGAGTTGCTGCCCGCAATCCCTTTGCGCCGGGCGCGCCCGACCGCGGAGGTGTGGAGTATGGGTCACGCCGGGGCCATCATGGGCCTGCTCGACGCCGGGTTCGTGCGGGCCAATTGCCGCGCGCTGCTGGAGGTTATACGGCAGGCCGAACCGGATGTGATTGTTGATTTCTGGAATCCGTTTGCGGCGATCGCGGCCCGCGTGGCCGGCATACCCCTGGTGACCGTTATCCAGGCGGACGCCCATCCTCTGGCCCGGGGTTTCATCTGGTGGCAGGGTCCGCCGCCCCCGTTCCCGGAACCGACCGCAACCCTGAATCGCGTGCTGGCCGAATATGGCCTGCCGCGCATTCAGCGCAGCGAGGACCTCAGTGTCGGCGATCTGACGCTCGTGGTTGGCTCGCCGGAGACCGACCCGCTTCCGCCCGCGGCGAACGTGAAGTACATCGGAGCCGTACTCTGGCAACAAAGTGGAGCTGAACTGCCCGAATGGCTGCGCCAGCGGGATCGCGAGCGTCCCCTGGTCTGGGTGTACTCCGGCAATCCGAACTATGGGGGCGTCGGCGGCACCCTGGATTCGGCCGTGGTACTGGAAGCGTGCATCGCAGGGCTGGCAGGAGAGGAAATAGAGGTCGTACTGACCACGGGGTATCACCGCTTGCCCGTCAGCCTGCCCGCGCTTCCCGCCAATATGCGGCACGAGCCCTTCCTGCCTGGCCTGGCGATGGCTGGCCTCAGCAATGCGCTGGTCCACCACGGCGGATTTGGCTCCTGCCAGCTGGGATTGCACGCCGGCAAGCCAGCCGTGATCATTCCGACCTACTCGGAGCGGGAGAGCAATGCGCGCCGGCTTCACGCACTGGGCGCGGCCGAGCTGGTTGCCGTGCATCACCTGCGGGGCCGCAAGCATGTCGATGCGGCGTTACTACGCGGCGCCGTGCGGCGCGTCCTGACGGTTCCCTCTTATGCCGAGTGCGCCCGGAAGGCGGGGGACACCCTGGCTCGATATGGCGGGGCTCGCGGGGCGGCGCAGCACATTGCAGCCTTTGCGCTTGAGCACTGCCGGCGCGAGGGCTAGCGTCCCAGCCGCCGCCGCAGCAGCAACAGGAACACCGGCGCGCCGATCAACGCGGTGATTGCCCCGACCGGGAGTTGCCGCGGCGCAGCAATAGTACGGCTGGCGATGTCCGCGAGGCACAGCAGCGCGCCGCCACACAGCGCTGCGCCTGGGGCGACCAGGCGATGATCTGAAGTACGAAGCGCCAGACGCACCAGATGCGGGGCCACCAGGCCGACGAAGCCGACCGGGCCGGCCGCGAGCACTGCGAGCGATGTCAGCGCGGCGGCGATCAGGAATACGAACGGCCGGGCGAGTCGGCGCGTCCAGACCGAGCACGGCGCTGCGCAATTCGCCGGCGGCAAGCACGTTGAGCGCCCGGCCGCCCAGGAGCGCCGCGAGCAGCGCGGTTCCGGACGCCGCGAGATCAAACCAGGGGTGCTGTGCCCAGCCCAGGTCACCGGCCAGCCAGAACACCATGCCGCGCAGCTGCCCATTGTCGGCAATCGCCAGCAGCACTGAAATCACGGCGCCACAGGCGCTCGCGAGCACCACGCCCGACAGCAGCAGCCGGCCGGAATCGCCGCCGCTCCCCATCCACAACACCAGCAAGCCGACGCACAGCGCACCGCCGGTCGCGGTCCACTCGAGGCCCCCGAGAGTCAGGCCGGCCAGCATGCCAGCGAGCGCGCCGACCGAAGCGCCACCGGAGACGCCCAGCACGAAGGGATCGGCGAGCGGATTGCGGAACAGTGCCTGCAGCAGCACCCCGGCCAGACCCAGCAGGCTCCCAACCGCGAAGGCGGAGACGCTGCGCGGCAAGCGGATCGTGCGCACAATCGTAGCGGCCAGTTCGTCGCCCCCGCCGCCCAGCGCCGCCAGCGCGCGGCCCAGTGGCAGGCTGGCGGAACCCGCCAGGAGCGAGGCCAGCAGGCACCCGAGTGCGAGCATCCCTAGTGCCGCGAGCGTCCATAGCTGTGCCGTTCTGGTCATATGCAGAGCCTAAAGACCGTCCGGGGTCCATAACAAGACCCAGGCGCTTGAGCGCGGGTACTGGTAAAGGGTAAAACGGACGGATTATGGGCGATGTGATCGACCGCGACGGATTTCGGGCCAATGTCGGCATCGTGCTGATGGCGGACGATGCCCGCCTGTTCATCGGCCGGCGTTCCGGTGGCCGGGGCTGGCAGTTTCCCCAGGGCGGTGTGCGTCGCGGCGAAAAGACCGAAGATGCGCTGTTTCGGGAGCTGGGTGAGGAGATTGGGCTTACCCGGGATGATGTCGAGATCGTCGGCCGTACCGGGCGCTGGCTGCGCTACCGGCTGCCGACTCGCTACCAGCGGCGCAATTCGCGGCCCATATGCATCGGTCAGAAGCAGCGCTGGTTCATGTTGCGCCTCAAACGCCCCGATCCACAGTTCCGTTTCGACAGCACCGGCGAGCCCGAATTCGATCGTTGGCGTTGGGTCGATTACTGGGAGCCGATCCGCGAAGTCATCTATTTCAAGCGCACGGTTTACACACGTGCGCTGCATGAACTCGGGATGCAGGTCTTCCCCGGCGGTCTCCCGCACTACCCGGAGTGGTGGCAACCGGGCGCCAGCGCGGCAGCCCGGGCCTCCTAGGTCCCTATGGACATTCCGGGCAAACTGGTGGTCCGCAGTTACGCGCCGGCGCGGCACTGGACCATGCTGTTCTCGGCCCTGCTGCTCGGCATCGTGGCGCTGTACCTGGCCTTCGAGGTCGGCCGGCAGAAAGCCGGGTTCGACGGCATCCGGGCCGCGCAGCAGCGTACCGCGCTCGAGGAGCAGATCGCCGCGCTCCAGATCACCATCAAGGAACTGCGCGTGCAGCTCGCCGTCGATGACGAAGCCCGTATTTCCCAGGTGCGCGAACGGAGCGAAGTGGCGCGTACCATCGGTGAACTGCAGGCTGCCCTGGCGCGCGTGCAGCAGGATCTGGAGTTTTACCGCGGCATCGCCAATCCGCTGGCGGCCGCCAAGCCGCCGACGGTGCGCGTGCAGCAGTTTCAGGTGCTGACCGCGAACGCCGCGGCCCGCAGCTACACGCTGCGTTTCGCGCTGAACCGCCCGACGCGCCCGGAGGAATCTTCCTCCGGTACGCTCGCCGTGACGATCGATGGCGAGCGCGCCGGCGCCGCGGCCAGCCTGGACTTGAGCATGCTTACCGACGGTAAGCAACGGGAACTGCCCTACAGCTTCCGTTACTACAGCAATGTGGAGCAGCTGGTGAGCGTGCCCGCGGATTTCCGGCCGGAGCGCGTTACTATAGAAATCCGTCCGGCCCGCAAGGGCCAGGGCCCCTTTCGGCAGACCTTCGTCTGGAATCCGGACGTCACCTGAGTCAGCAGCCATGTTCAACCGCCGTGAGAAGAACGCCGCCCGCATCGACACGCTCATCGGCCGCTCGGCCAGTGTGCAGGGCGACATCGAGTTTTCCGGCGGCCTGCACATCGACGGCCGCGTGAACGGCAACGTGCGCGTTGTGCCGGGCGGCAAGGCCGCGCTGTCAGTCAGCGAGCATGGTGTAATCGAAGGCTCGGTCGAGGCGCACCAGGTGGTGCTCAACGGCTCGGTAAACGGCGATATCGTCGCCTCCGAGCGGGTGGTGCTGGGTGCCAAGGCACGGGTACGTGGCAACGTCAGCTATGGGGTGATCGAGATGGCGCTCGGCGCCGAGATCACCGGCCGCCTGATCCCCGGCAATTCGGCCGAGCCGCCGACCGTGGCCGAGGCCGGCTGAATTCGCCGGCAAAACACCTTAGTTAACACTTTCCGCGCTACTGCTTTGACGCCCCGGCATGGCGCGCCTAAACTGGCCTCACCATGGACGCACCCGTCAACGACACCCCGCCCCCGGATTCGCCGCTGGTGTTTACCGATGCCGCGGCGCTCAAGGTGGCTGACCTGATCCGCAATGAAGGCAATCCGAAGCTGATGCTGCGCGTGTTCGTGCAGGGCGGGGGCTGCTCGGGCCTGCAGTACGGTTTCGAGTTCGACGAGCAGCTGCAGGAAGGCGACACCTGTGTCGAGAACCAGGGCGTGAAGCTGCTGATCGATCCGATGAGCGTCAACTACCTCGGCGGGGCCGAGATCGATTTCCGCGACGGGCTCGAGGGTGCGCAGTTCGTAATTCGCAACCCCCAGGCCACGACCACCTGCGGCTGCGGCTCGTCATTCACTACGGCCTCCTAAAGCCTTCGTGAGTCGCGCTGCGCGCACCGTGCCCGACGTGCTGGCAGCCGTCGATCTCGGTTCGAACAGCTTTCACCTGGTCGTCGCCCGCTATTCCCACGGCCAGCTGGTCGTCATCGATCGTATGCGCGAGATGGTGCGGCTCGGGGGCGGCGTCGGCCCCGACGGCCGGCTCGATAAGCAGGTGGCGGCGCGGGCGCTCGCCTGTCTCGAGCGCTTTGGCCAGCGCTTGCGCGATATGCACGCCCGCAGTGTCCGCGTCGTGGGCACCAATGCGCTGCGCATCTCCCGCCGCAAGCAGGCGTTCCTCGAGCGCGCGCGCGACGCGCTCGGGCACCCGATCGAAATCATTTCCGGCATGGAAGAGGCACGTCTGATCTACGCCGGCGTCGCGCACACGCTGCCGGCCGAGCCGGGGCGGCGCCTGGTGATCGATATCGGCGGCGGCAGCACCGAGGTGGTCATCGGCGAGGGCCACGAACCGCTGCTGCTCGAGAGCCTGAAGCTCGGTTGCGTTTCACTCAGCCAGCGCTACTTCGCCGAAGAGCGGCTCTCGGCCAGGCGCTTTGAGCGCGCGCGCCTGGCGGCGCGCGTGGAAATCGAGCCGATGCAGAGCCGTTTCCTGCAGCGAGGCTGGGAGAGCGTGGTCGGCAGCTCCGGCACGGTGCGCGCGATCGGCGAATGCCTGCAGGAGCGCGATCCGCAGCTGACCACCATCACGGCCGAAGGACTGGACCAGCTGCTGGAGTCCATGGGGCGCATCGGCCACTGCCGTGAGCTCGAGCTCGATTCACTGACCGAGGAGCGGCGGCCGGTGTTCCCGGGAGGGGTGGTGATCCTCGCCGAGCTGTTCGCGGCGCTTGGCATCGAGCAACTTCGCATGGCCGAAGGGGCGCTGCGCGATGGCTTGCTGCATGACATGGTGGGCCGCCTTACCGACGAGGATCCGCGCGAGCGCACCGTCGGTTCGATGGCGCGGCGCTATCAGGTCGACATCACGCAGGCCGCGCGGGTCGAGGCCACGGCGCTCGATTTCCTGGCGCAGGTGAGCGAAGCCTGGAAGCTCGAGGACCCGCACGCCGAGCTGGCGCTGAAGTGGGCCGCGCAACTCCATGAGATCGGACTCGACGTCGCGCACAGCGGGTATCACCGCCACGGCGCGTACCTGCTCGAGAACGCCGATATGCCGGGCTTCGCACGCGAGGAGCAGCTGCTGCTCGCGCGGCTGGTCGGCGCCCACCGGCGCAAGCTCACGCTCGCCGGCGTGGAAGATCTGATTCCGCCCTGGGACCGGCTGGCGCTCTACCTGATGCTGCTGCTGCGGCTGGCGGTGCTGCTGCATCGCGGCCGCAGCGCCACCGCTTTGCCGCCGATCGAACTGATTGCCCGCGGCCGCACGCTGGAGCTGCGCTTCCCGGCGCGCTGGCTCAAGGACCACGCGTTGTCGGTTGAAGACCTGCACCAGGAAATCGAGTACCTGCGTACCCAGGGAGTGAAGCTGCGCGTCTACTCCGGCAGCCGCGCCGCAGCGGCGTAGGCTTCGAGCAGCTGCGACTGCGCGTCGGCCGGTGCGGTGCCCGCCGGCGCACTGGCAAGGGCGCGGCGATAGCTCCCGTCGCTCTGCAGCAGCCAGGCGTTCGCGCTGTCCTGCAGGTAGTGCTCGAGGTCGGCGCGAATGCGCGCCCGCAGCCTCGCCGGCGCAATCGGAAACGCCACTTCCACGCGGCGGAAAAAATTGCGCTCCATCCAGTCCGCGCTCGCCAGGTAGAGCTGCGCACGCCCGGCATTCTCGAACCAGAGCACGCGCGAGTGCTCGAGGAAGCGGCCCACAATGGAGCGCACGCGGATATTTTCCGACACGCCCGCAAGCCCCGGCCGGAGCGCGCACACGCCGCGCACGATCAGGTCAATTTGCACGCCGGCGTTTGAAGCGCGGTACAGGTTTTCAATCGTCGCCGGATCCACCAGCGCGTTGAGCTTGGCAATGATGCGCGCGCGCTTGCCGGCCCGCGCGTGGCCGATCTCGCGTTCGATCAGTGCCTGGATCGATTCGTGCAGCTTGAAGGGCGACTGCAGCAGGCGGCGCAGGCGCGGGGTCTGCGTCAGGCTGGTGAGCTGCAGGAAGATCTCATGCACGTCCGTGCCCATCGCCTCATCGCAGGTGAACAGTCCGTAGTCGGTGTAGCTGCGCGCGGTGCCGGCGTGGTAATTGCCCGTGCCGAGGTGGCAATAGCGGCGGATGCCGTGCGCTTCACGGCGCACGATCAACAGGAGTTTGGCGTGGGTCTTGTAGCCGACCACGCCGTACATGACGTGCGCGCCGGCCTCCTGCAGGCGCGTCGACAGCTCGATGTTGGCCTCTTCATCGAAGCGCGCGCGCAGCTCGATGACCACGGTCACGTCCTTGCCGGCCTGCGCCGCGGCCACCAGCGCGTCGACGATGTACGAATGATCGCCGGTGCGGTACAGCGTCTGCTTGATCGCCAGCACGGTGGGATCCGCGGCTGCCTGGCGCAGCAGGTCCATGACCGGGGTGAAGCTCTGGAACGGATGGTGCAGCAGCACGTCGCGCTGGCGGATGGCGTCGAACAGGTCGTGCGCCCCGTTGAAGCCCTCGGGCAGGCCCGGCGTGAACACCGGGTATTTCAGATCCGGGCGCGGCACCAGGTCGTAGATAGCCGAGAAGCGGTTGAGGTTCACCGGCCCAGGCACCGAATACCAGTCGAGCGGCTCGAGCGCGAACTGCCGCAGCAGGAATTCGACCATGCCTGGCGGGCAGTTCGCCGCGGTCTCGAGCCGCACTGCAGCGCCGTAGCGGCGGTGCGCCAGCTCGCCCTCGAGCGCGCGGCGCAGGTCGTCGACTTCCTCGTCATCGATGAACAGGTCGCTGTTGCGCGTCAGGCGAAACTGGTAGCAGCCCAGCACCTCCATGCCGGTGAACAGCCGCGGCACGAAGGCCTCGACAATGGTCGAGAGGGCAACGAGTCGCTGGCGGCCGCCGGCGAACGGGAGCGCGACGATTCGCGGCAGCGAGCGCGGCGCCTGCACGATGGCCATGTCGCCGTCGCGTCCGAAGGCGTCCTTGCCGGCGAGCTTGACGATGAAATTGAGACTCTTGTTCTGGATGCGCGGAAACGGCCGCGCCGGATCGAGCCCCAGCGGGCTCAGCACCGGCTCGACTTCAGCGGCGAAATGCTGCTCGAGCCAGGCGTACGTGTCCGCGTCCCATTCGGTGCCCGAAAGCAGTTCGATGCCCTCGCCGTGCAGTTCGCCCAGCAGCATGTCGTTAAGTGCGGCGTATTGCTCCGCAATCAGGCGCCGGGCGCGCGCATGGATCGCGGCCAGCTGCTCGGGGATGCTGAGCGTGTCCGGCGCGGCCTGCGTGGAGCCGAGTTCGAGCAGTTGCTTGAGCCCCGAGACGCGGATCTCGAAGAACTCATCGAGATTGGAGCAGCAGATGCACAGAAAGCGGAGCCGCTCGAGCAGCGGCACGCGCCTGTCCTGTGCCTGTGCCAGCACGCGCGCGTTGAACTCCAGCGCCGCCAGTTCGCGGTTGATGAAGTTCTGCGGGGCACGGAGCGGTAACTGATCCACGGGGCGCTCAGGCGTGGGCTCGGGGACCTATTGTAAGGGCGTAGCGCATGACAACTGTGTTACAGCGTCATAAAACCGCGCTTTCCGCTCCGTCAGCGGGCAGCGATGGCAGGCGAGCGGGGCTGGCGATCGAGCATGGCCAGCAGGGGCGCGCTCTGGCGCTGGAAATCAGCCGCCAGGGCCGGGTCGAGCGCGGTCGCGTCCGGGAGCTTGACGTGCTGGGGGTCGAGATAGCGCCCGTTGAGGCGGTACTCGTAGTGCAGATGAGGGCCGGTGGCGAGCCCGGTCATGCCGACGTAGCCCACTGTCTGGCCCTGCTGCACGCGGGCGCCGACCCGGATCGCCGCCGCGAATCGGGACAGGTGCCCGTAGACCGTGACGATGCCGCCGCCGTGGTCTATCTCAATGAGATTTCCGTAACCGCCGCGCACGCCACGAAAGCGGATACGCCCGTCGCCCGCGGCGCGCACCGGCGTGCCGGTCGGAGCGGCGTAGTCGACGCCCTGGTGCGCGCGCACCAGATCGAGAACCGGGTGGTAGCGCGCGCGGCTGAAGCGGGAGCTGACGCGGCGGAACTCCAGCGGCGCGCGCAGGAAGGTTTTCTGCATGCTGCGCCCGTCGGGGCTGTAGTAGCGCTCGCCTCCGTCTGGCGTGCGGTAGCGGACCGCGCGCACCTCGCGCCCCTGGTTAGTGAAGCTGGCCGCGAGGATCGCGCCGTCCTGCAGGTACTGACCCTGCTGGTAAAGACGCTGGTAACTCACGGTGAATTCGTCGCCGGGGCGCAGGTCGAGTGCGAAATCGATGTCCCAGCCAAAGATCTGGGCGAGCTGCAGTACGGTCTGGTCCTGCATGCCGGC
Source organism: uncultured Gammaproteobacteria bacterium (assembly GCA_963811485.1). Taxonomy (GTDB): domain Bacteria; phylum Pseudomonadota; class Gammaproteobacteria; order Steroidobacterales; family Steroidobacteraceae; genus FEN-1191. The sequence continues at coordinate 1,827 of CAWERO010000002.1, read as the reverse complement.
GCCTTGCGCAGCGTCGAACAGCGAGGAATCGATGATGCCGTGCGCGATGACGCTGCGCGCATCGATGGGCCGTGCGCTGACGTCGGCCCGGAACCCGTCTGATGCGCGGGTGAACTTGAGCTGTTCGGTGAGTGAGAGATTGCGCTCGAGCGTGACCAGCTCGCCATTGCGATGAGTCAGGCGGAGCGCCTCGCCCGGCACCAGCCGATCCACCAGTGCGCGTGCGCCGGCGATCGCGCGCAGGTTGGCAAGGTCGGCGAGGCTGAGTTCCAGCTTGCGGAATATCGCGTCCAGCGTGTCATTGCGCCGGACGATGATTTCAATAGTGGCGAGGCCCGCAGCCATCGAAGCCGCCTGGGCGTTGAGTGGCGCCGCCGCGGCCGGCACTTCGGCCACGACCGCAGGCGCCTGGAGTTGCGGGTAGCGGTCGCTCGCCATCAGCACCAGGCCGAGGAGGGCGTAACTCGCGTAAGCCGGGCTGAGCTTCCCTGGGGCCATCGGCGCACCGTAGCCGAGCCGCAGCTGCCAGGTCAACGTGCCGGCGCCGGCATCCTGCTAGAGTTGTGAACTATGACCACGATCACCGTACCGGTCCCCGAGCAGATGGCCGAGCTGCAGCGCGGCGCCGCCGAAGTGCTCACGATCCCCGAGCTGGAAAAGAAACTCCGCCGCGGCGAGCCACTGCGGATCAAGGCCGGGTTTGACCCGACCGCTCCCGACCTGCACCTCGGGCACACCGTGCTGATCAACAAGCTCCGACAGTTCCAGCAGTTTGGGCATGAGGTCACGTTCCTGATCGGCGATTTCACCGGCATGATCGGTGACCCGACCGGGCGCAACGCCACGCGTCCGCGGCTCACGCCCGAAGAGATCAAGGGTAACGCGCGCACTTACCAGCAGCAGATCTACAAGATCCTCGACCCAGTCGCCACGCGCATCGACTTCAACTCGCGCTGGTTCGGCCCGATGAATGCCGCCGGGCTGATCGAGATCGCCGCGCGCCACACGGTGGCGCGGATGCTCGAGCGCGACGACTTCAGCAAGCGTTTCAAGGGCAACCAGCCGATTGCGCTGCATGAATTCCTGTATCCGCTGGTGCAGGGCTACGACTCGGTGGCGCTGCGTGCCGACGTCGAGCTGGGGGGTACAGACCAGAAGTTCAACCTGCTGGTCGGCCGCCAGCTGCAGGAACAATACGGCCAGGAGCCGCAGGTGGTGCTGACCATGCCGCTGCTCGAAGGGCTCGATGGCGTCAACAAGATGTCGAAGTCGCTCGGCAATTTCATCGGCATTACCGATGCACCGGACGACATGTTCGGCAAGCTGATGAGCATCTCGGACGAACTCATGTGGCGTTACTTCGAACTGCTCTCGTTCCGGCCGCTCGGCGAGATCGCGGCCCTGAAGAGCACGATCGCAATGGGCCGAAATCCGCGCGACGTGAAGTTCGAGCTGGCGCAGGAGATCGTCGCGCGCTTTCACGATGCGGGCGCGGCCCAGCGGGCGCAGGCGAATTTCACCAGCCGATTTGCCGACAAGACGCTGCCCACCGACCTGCCGGAAGTCGCGTTGTATTGCACTGCGGGAGAGGAGGGGCTCGCTCTGGTCACCGCCCTGACCAGCGCCGGGGTAGGGCTGGCGGCCAGCCGCGGGGAAGCGCGGCGCAAGATTGCCGAAGGGGCGGTCAGGATCGATGGCGAGAAGGCCGCTGATCCCCAATTGCGCCTGGCGGTCGGCGGACGCTACACACTGCAGCTTGGACCACGCCGCTACGCTCGTGTTGCTGTGCACAAAGCGAACTAAAAACAAGGCTCTAGATCAATCAAC
>CAWERO010000001.1:0-704068 GCA_963811485.1 uncultured Gammaproteobacteria bacterium | reverse complement strand
TCTCTCCGCCAGTTTTCTACTTAAATATCAATAGCTTATGAGTTTTCACGCCGAGATTCTGGTGACATCGGCAAGCAAGCAAGATCTCGCACAGTCTCATGGAGTCTCAAGCCTTCTCAGGCAATCTCGGGCAAAGCAACCCGGACCCACGACGCCAGAATTCCCTAATTGATAACGGTTGCCGTCGTTTCGGACCGAGGCGTCGAATAGCAGTCGATCATTCCGATCGCGCAGGGGAGCGTGTAGAAGGGGACTGAACAGCGCAGTTCCGAGATCGACCCGAACCGGACGGTGGCGAATGTCGGCTCTTGGGAAGGCTGACAAAGCGCCCGATCCTTCAGCAGTAGACTCATCAGCGCATGTTTTCGTCTAGAAAGGCGAACACATCGGGCTCCCAGATATTAACGCCCAGATGGATAAAGTCGTGCCCTTCGTCGACGGTATCGCCGATCGGCGGGTAGATCTTCAAGCGATGCGGTCTATCGATCAGTGCACGATGAGCGTCCAGCACCTTGCCTGACGAGAGGGAGTAGTCGTTCTCGGCGTGAATGAAAAAGACCGGCGCCGCGATTTGGTCAGTGGCGGCTAGGAGCCGCGAACGCAATTCCGAACTCCGATCAAAGCTACCGCCGGCCGCGGAAAAGACGACGATTGCTCGCAAGTTCGGCTCACGTTCGGCCATGAGCAACGTCAGCGAGCCCCCAAACGAGTGACCGACCAGGGCGACATCGCTCGGATCAACATAAGGGCGTGCTCGCAGGAATGCGAGCGCCGCCTGGGCGTCGGCCATTTCCCGGCCTTCCAGCAATTGTAACTGCAGCGCATTGCGCGCATTTTGCCCGTGTGCCGCGAATTCACTGTTCATGACGTCAACGGCGTTTGCTCCCTGATCAGCGGACGGTCCGACGCCGCGCCTGAATAAGTAGAGAAATACGTAGCCATGGCGAGCGAATACCGGACCGAGCGTCTCAGCATTCCGCTCGTACGGCCCGAGGCGCTGTAACTCTTCGCGGGTTCGGCCACTGCCGTGATTTAGCAGGATGGCGGGGAACGGTCCGCGACCCTGCGGGCGCCAAAGCATCGCGTGTAGGGTGGTCGAGCCGCTGTGAACGACTACCGACTCAGGTCCGCGGGACTTCTGACCCCAAGCCGTCGCGAGCGTGAGCGTAAAGACGAGCGGCACCAAGACGATCGCGAAAGGCCTTGTCATTTGTCACCCCTTGGTTCCTGGATAACATGGACCGCCGGAGGCGGTCCAGTGGCGCTTCGAACCACACGGACAGACGGCGTCAGGCGTCCTGCGCGATTCGAGCGTGCGTAGACGGCGAGCACCGGTCCGCAACTCGCGAATGGCAACTCCAGGGTGCTTTCGTACACTGCTCGAGTGTCGCAGATGGGCCGCCTGCCGCCGCTCCAACTGCTCCGAAGCGGTCGTCCGCCGAGCGGTAAAATCCTCAGCTGTTCTGCGACGCCGGTCAGCAGGGAGCTAGACTTTGACCACCCTGACGATCCGCTTCAGGGCACTGAAGTCGGACGGGTTGCGTGTGTAAAGCGTCAAGCCATTCGCAGCAGCCGTCGAGGCAATGAGCAGGTCCGCAAGCCGCGCGCGGCTTGATTGTCCGGCAGCTCGCGCCGCAGCGAACATGCGGCCGTACATGCGGGCTGATTCCGCATCAAAGGGCAACGGATCCCAAGTGGCGGTCGCCCACTGCAAGCGGTCCTGGCGCCGGGCACGCTCATCCTTGTTCTCGGTTGCATGCGGACCCGCAGCGAGCTCGGCCAGCGTGACCGCAGTAATTGCGGATTCATCGGGAAGTAGGCCAGCATCAACCAGGTCGTGATCGATCACGACCGATGTGTCCAGAACGCCCCGAGTGGCTTCAGCCATCGGTGTGCGGATCAACTACGGCATCGAGATCCGCACGGAATTGAGCGGCATCGATTCGCGTGGCTCGTCCCGCGGCATCGGCAATGGCAGCGCGCTGTACAAAGCGACGTCGCCGAATTGGTCGCAGCTCTCCGATCGGTGTGCCGTTGCGACTCACGATGATCGTTCGTCCGGCTTCTACCTCACGAAGTACCGCGCCGGATTGATTCCGAAGCTCCCGTTGGGTGATGGTACGGCTCTTCATGCAGGTTAGCGTAGCACCTGTAGCACACTGTAGCAAGGCTGTCGGCCGATGTTAGTGCCCGCGTGAAACACGGCGATTATGGGCACCATTCTCCGCAAACATCGGCTGTCCAGCGCTGCGTCTTGGTGGCACATTTTGGTGTAACTTCAATATCGGGCACCAAAATATCCGTTTATATTCAGATGTTTGTCAGTAGGTGTGGATCCCTCTCTCTCCGCCAGTTCTTTGCGCAATCGCGTCGGGATTCGAGCCCTCGAACCTAGACAAGTGGGTACGCCGGCCGCTCGAGACGCCGACCGATGCCGTGACTCGCTGCCGGTCATTGCGCCGAGCCTGCTGGTGAGCGCGAAGCGCCCTCCTCGTACCAACCCTTGCTGCGGTTGACCACGCGGACGACCAGCAGCATGACTGGCACTTCGATGAGCACGCCGACCACGGTTGCCAGTGCGGCGCCGGACTCGAACCCGAACAGGCTGATCGCGGCAGCGACCGCCAGCTCGAAGAAGTTGCTGGCGCCAATCAACGCAGATGGGCAGGCGACACTGTGGGATTCACCCAGGCGCCGATTGAGCCAGTAGGCGAGCGCTGAATTGAAGAACACCTGGATGAGGATCGGAATCGCGAGCATCGCGATGATGAGCGGCTGCTTGATGATTGCCTCGCCCTGAAAGGCGAACAGCAAGACCAGCGTCGCCAGCAACGCCGTGACGGACCAGGGTCCGATGATCGCGAGCGCACGATCAAACGTGGCTTGCCCGCCGCGGGCCAGCAAGGCTTTGCGCAGCGCCTGAGCGATCACGACCGGAATCATCAGGTAGAGCACGACGGAGGTCAGGAGCGTGTCCCAGGGAACGCTGATCGATGACAGCCCAAGGAGTAGTGCGACGATGGGAGCAAACGCGAACACCATGATGGTGTCGTTGAGCGCGACTTGCGTGAGCGTGAAGAGCGGGTGCCCATTCGTGAGACGGCTCCAGACGAATACCATCGCCGTGCAGGGCGCCGCTGCGAGCAGGATCAGCCCTGCAATGTAACTGTCGATCTGGTTCGCGGGCAGGTAGGCGGCGAACACATGGCGGACGAAGATCCAGCCCAGCAGCGCCATCGAGAAGGGTTTGACCGCCCAGTTCACCAACAGCGTGACGCCGATGCCGCGCCAATGCTGCCTGATCTGATGCAGTGCGCTGAAGTCGATCTTCAGCAGCATCGGAATGATCATGACCCAGATCAGCAGACCGACCGGGATGTTGATCCTCGCGATTTCCATCCGGCCGATGGCGTGGAACGGGCCGGGCAGCCACTGGCCCAAACCGATGCCGACGCTAATGCAAAGGAAGACCCAGATCGTCAGGTATCGCTCGAAGACGCTCAGGGGTGCCGGGGCCACGGCGGCGAGGGTGGTTGCGTTCATCGTTCAACTCTTGCAGATATCGGTGAGGGCAGCCTTGATCGCCGGGCCGTCCATCGATTCAAGGGGCAGGGCGAGCAGCAGCTGGAGGCGGAGTCGCATGTAGATCATCGTTTCGAGGAAAGCGGTCTCGCGAACCGCGTCGCTGCCTTCCACGGCCGCCGGATCTGGCATGCCCCAATGCGCTGTGATGGGCTGCCCCGGCCACACGGGGCACACTTCGCCGGCGGCTTTGTCGCAGACCGTAAAGGCAAAATGGAACGCGGGGGCGTCCGCTCGGGCGAACTCCTCCCAACTCTTGCTGCGAAAGCCAGCCACCTCGATGCCGTTCCTTTCAAGGACGCGCAGAGCGAGGGGATGCACTTCGCCCTTGGGGTGGCTGCCGGCCGAGAAGGCGGTGAATCGGCCGCGGCCGAGCTGGTTCATCAAGCCCTCGGCAATTATCGACCGCGCAGAATTTCCCGTGCAGATGAACAGCACGTTGTACATCTTGGTGTCCATGGTGCTTCAGCAGCAGGAGCCAGCGGCCTTCACGGGAATGCCAATGTCCCTGCCGCGAGACGCCGGGGTGCAGCAGGCAGACGATTCTGTAGTCGCAGCTGTTGCCGCAGGCACGCAGCAGCCGGCCGTCGCCTCGGGCTTTCGGGCTTCGCTGAACACGGAAATGGCGCCCAGGGTTTGGAAGTGCTCCCACGCAATGCCCTGCGGGTCCGTGATCCAGTGCTTGTCGCTCCGCGCGTAGCAGCAGGTGGTCGCCCCCTCGTCGAGCAGGGCCATGTGTGCGGCTTCTGCACGCGCCTTCAGGGTGGCAAGTTCCGCCGGGTCATCAGTCTGGAAGCCCAGGTGATCAATGCCAGGCTGTGATGCGCGGGTAGAGATCGCGAAGTTTAGCCTCGGATCCTCGAGCATCCACTTGGCGTAGTCGCTCTCGACGCGAACGGGCTCGGCGGCAAACAGTTTGGAGTAGAAGCCGATGCTCTTGTCGAGATCGGCAACATGCATGTGAACGTGAAATCGCTTCAATTGGTGTGCTCCTGTTCAACAGTTCGCGCGCCGCCTTCGGGCAGCCGGTATGCAGGCCCGGCCCTGGCAGCAATGGTCGGTGAGGTATCCGATCAGCTTGTTCATGTGCGTGAACGCCGGTCGGTAGTGGAGGTTTCTGCCCTGGCGCTCGACGGAGACCAGATCGGCGTTGACGAGCTCCTTGAGGTGGAAGGAGAGCGTCGTGGCCGGGATATCCAGGTCGGCGGACAGCGCGCTGGGCGTCATGCCGGTAGGACCCGCCCCCACGAGCGTGCGAAATACCTTAAGTCGCGCTTCGTGCGCCAAGGCAGCCAAGGCGAAAACGGCAGTAGGTTCATCCATAGTTCAAATATTATGGAATTATAAATGAAAGTCAATCGGCACGCCCCGGGACCGGCGGCCTACGTCGAACGAGCGGGGCTAATATCAGATGGGGGCAATAGCCTGCGCGGATGACGGTCATTCGACGATGGTCAGGCAGGAAGTGAGAATTTAGGAAACTACCTGTCCACGAAGACGGGGCAGAACCCCGGGTGCGCGGCATGGTGTAGGCGTGCAGCTCTTAAGCTCGTAGATACTCGCGCGAATAAGCGCATGAAAGGTCAACTCGGGTCCTTTGCACGGAAGTGTCGCAGCGTCCGATGGGCGCGATCTTGAGTGTCGGCGAAGTCTGAATGGCCCAGGCGGCGGTCAATCTATGGATTTCCCACAGGCGCCTTCGGCCGAGTCCTGCCAGCGCACCGACAAGGACGTTTCAAGTCGACAGCTCGGCTGTCCCTTCCGTTACGCGCTGCTCGAGCTTCGGGCGTTCGGCCGGCCCCCACCAGGCTGCCCGATGCGACACGCGATAGCGGAGCGGGCCGCCGTCCGGTGTCGTCGCCCGCGCGATCGGGCGGACGATGCAGACGAACTCAGTCTCGACGGCATGCGCCGTTGCGGTCACCACCGCATAGCCGTGCCCGCCCATATCGACGAACTCCAGATGCGGTGCGACGTCGGGATTGGTCAGTGCCCGTGCCTTGGCGATGTCGCCGCTCGCAGCATATTCGAGCGCCGACTTCACACCATGCTTGAGTGTAAGGTTGATTGTTGCCTCTGGGTCCTTGCCCGGCCGTTCCACGCAGAAGAGCGACCGGAGTGGGTGCTTCTGCAAGCCATATTCCATCGCTTCGGCCAGTCCTGGCGCCGAGATCGATCCGGTGATGAACGATAACCCCACCGGCTCGAACTTCGCAGGCGGCAACGCCTTGGCGGCATAGCCCGCCCAGAAGCTGTGCCGATCACCCGAAACGGTGACGAAGCCCGTCACCTTGTGATCCCGCACCAGATCGTAAATCTCGGCGCGCTCGCTCAGCGCCGCGCTGAAATCACCGCCGCCGAACGAACCATAATCGGCCCACACCCATGGCTTCTCGATCAGCCCGACGGGCAAATTCTGCGGATCGCTCCGCATATCGAGCGTGCCGTTGGTCGCGCCCCAGATCTTCCACGTCGCCTGCGATGCGGTCAGCCGCTCCTTCAGCCATGCCTTCTGCTCCCGCCCCAGCACGGTATAAACCGGCTCATCCTTGCGGAAGTTCGGCACCGCCTTGTCGCCCACCGCAATCGTCGCGGGCGGCTTGCCCCCGGCATACTCCTTGCCGCCATCGAGGATTTCCATCCAGCTCTGCGGCACCATGAAGGGGGTATCGCCTGCATCCAGGTCATTGGCTTCGGGCCGCGCGGTCGGGTCCTGCATGTTGTAGCTATGAAAATCGGTGAGGATCAGCTCGACATGCTTGCCGTATCGCAACGCCCGATAGGCCGTCATCGATCCGCACCGCCGCGCGATTGTTGGCCTCGTCGCCAAAGCCGTGATCGTCGAGCCGGGTAATCGGTGCGGTCACTACCGTCGGCGGCCTGAACTGATCGAGCCCATGCCCCGAAGCCTTGTGCACCCGCGACGGGATATATTCCCACCACGCCTGGTTAGCCGCCACGCGCAGCGGCTGAGCCGGCTCCACCGTGGCGCCGTATTTGATGAAGCTCTGCCACCCTTGCCACGAGAATTCGTGATTGTCGCCAATGCAGACGAACGGGAAATGCGCGCGGGCGTCCTGGATATCCGGATCGTCGATATGTGCGCGATAGACGTGGCGGTATCCGGCGAGGTTGGTGGGCACGTGGAAGTTGCTCACCTTGCGCGCATCGGGGATGCGGCCGATGTCGTAAACGGTGCGCGAGTAGCGGTGCGGCACCTCATCGGGATACTCGACCACCTCGTAGATGAAATCGCCGAGATGCAGCACGAAGCCGAGCCGCTGATCCGGCAGGCGCGCGCTCATCCTCCCAGATCATCCGGCGATAGGCGTTCTGCGCGCCTTCGTTGACGCTCTGGCACGAGACGAAGGCGAAGCGCACCGGGCGCGGATCGTTCCGGCGCGGCGCAGTGATGGTGCGACCGATGCGGCTGCCCTGCCCGCCGTCGTCGGTGAAACGATACCAATAAGCCGTCGCGGGTGAGAGCCCGCCGACCAACACCCGGCAGGTCCAGTCCGCCGCCGCGAGCACCGGCGCGCGTACCGTCGCAATGACCTGGCGAAAATCGGAGTCGCGCGAGACCTCGACGGTCAGATCGTGCCGCTCGCCTTCTGCGAACGGGCGGCGGGTCCACAGGATAACGCTATGCTCGTCCGGATCGCCGGACGCGACGCCCTGGGGATAGACTGCGCGGTCCTCGCGCCACTTCGTGGTGGAAGGCGATGCAGCCGATCGCTTCGCCCAGATCGCCGCCATGCCGAGCGCCGCGGCGCTTGCCAGAAAAGCTCGCCGATCCATGTTCTGCTCCTCGGTGTCAGCCAGGCAGGCGATCCCGCGTGGAGTATTGACCAGGTTAGGAACGTTGTGTCACAAATCAATAAATGAGCTACGGCGCTGATCGGTCTCCATATTAGCCGCCGCCTAACAGCGCTCGCGGCTGGGTCCCGGGCAACAGCGGGGGACGAGCGGCGCAGCAGGCCGGCTGTCGCACCTGAGATCGGTGCTAGCGGATGGCACGCCGCTAATAAGTGACCACGACGTTGACGATGTCGTTGTAGGTGCCAGCAGCCGGAGTCGTCTGGGCGGGTACCGTCCCGTAGGCGGTGACGGTGGTCGGTGACGCGCTCACCGCGACCGAGACGGTGTTGACTCCGGAAGTGTTGCCCCACGCCAGCGCGTGGGCAGCATCCCGGTAAATTCCGTAATTGATGCCCAAGGCGCCGGCCTTCATAAGCCGAAAGGTCGGACCCGTACCGCTCTGGCCGTTGTCCAGACCGACCACCGCATTCACACCCTGCGTACACGACAGTTGAATCGACGACGTCGACGCTCGCGCGCTCGCCAACGAAGCGGTCGAGCCGAAATTCAGCGGCGTGGCGGTGACCGTGCAGCCGGCCACGACCGTTGCCTGCACGGTCATCTGCCCACCCGAGGCGTTGGTGGTCGCGGTCGTGCAGCTGGCAGTCGCCGGCGTGTGGTAGGTGGCGCGAAAGTTGGTACTGCTGAAAATATTGGAATACGTTGCAGGCGCGGCGGACAGCGGGCCGGTGAGCGATACGGTGATCGGAAACGTCGTGGATGCCTGGCCACTGCCGTTGCCAGCGAATGTGATTGGCCCTTCCTTCGGGTAGCTGGTGCCGTTTCCAATTTGCTGAACGGCGGCCGGCGTGCTCTTGATAGCGACCGGCAAGCGGGTCGAAGTGCCGGAGGTGGACAGGACGCGCGACGTGGCCGTGGATCCCGATGCGCTACCGGCGCCGATCGAAAGACACGCGGTCACGGTGGTGTTCGCCGCAAGCCCGGTGCACGTCACGGTTGCATTGCCGCTTGTATAGACGGTGCCCGCGAACTGCGGGTTGATGGTGCCGAAGGTGAGCGTGAACGACGACAATGAGCAGGCGCCACCGCCTTCCTGGGCAAGGGCCGCCCCGCTGAACAGCAAGCTCGAGGCCGCGACCCAACCGATCACTGGCAGCCGCGTTAGTCCTCTTTCGTCGGGAGGTCGACGACCGGACTTGCGAAGCTTCTTGTCGATAGGTGTCATGGCGTAGTCCTGCAATCCAGCGGTCCAATGATCCGACTCGGTCCACCCTGGCCATCGAAGGCACTTTGCACACTACAGCGCCTGCCGTCTGCAAGTTCAACCGTCAGCGTCTCGCTTACCCTTATCGTCGGCAGCCAGGCGCGGCCTGCGCTATCGATCGGGATGCCGGCCTCGGCCGTCTGCACTGAAGTTCCGGGCGGCGGCACGGTACCGTCAACAAGGAACAGCACAATGGCTCCCGTGTGCGCGGATTGCATCGAGAAATGCGCGACGGTACCGCTGCCCGCGCGGACGGTGACAATCTCGCGCGTCGTTCCGGCGATCAGATCGAGCGGCAGGTCGTCATCTTCGATGTCAATCCGTTGAGGCGCGCCCGCGACGCCGACCGCGATGACGGCCTTGCCATCTGAGCCCGTTGGTCGGGTCGCGTAGCCGTTCAACAGCAGGGGAACGCCAGGCTGGCCAACATCGGCGACGACGAGTCCGCCCTCGAGCGGGTCACTGGCAAAGGAATGCCAGGCCGCAATACCGACGGATCCGGTGCCGCGCAGGTAAGTCTGGGTACGACCAGCGAACGAGGTCGCTCCGGCGGCAGGTATGCCATAGCCGGTGCGCAGCTCGACTTCGCCGTTCAGGTAGGTGCTCGCGACGCCTCGATCGGCCGTCAGCTGCCAGCCGTAGTCGCCCCGGTCACGCCCCAACGGCCGGACCAGGGTCGCCTGCGATCGGCGCGTGTCGCTTTCACGACCGGTCGAGATCGATGCATTTGTCCTTTGCCCAAGCAGGACGGACAGTCCAAGCATGACACTGGTGCCGTAGCCGGAATTGAACTCACGTGTTCCGGAAGCATAAAGCGTCGTGCCATTAGCGAGCGCTGCGGTGGCCGTGAGCGAGGCGAAGGCCGTGGCGGGCGATCCTCGATAGGTCAGCCGATCGTAAGCCGCCGACAGGCTCAGTCGGTCCCGAGGCTCCCACGACAGGCGTGCCGAGAGTGTGCGCGTCAGCGGACGGCTAAACGTATCGGCGACGCCGCGCTGCTGGTCAAAAGCCGTGCCGGAGGCTGACACGGCGTCGTTGAACTCGCCGGTCGCGAAGCCTCCGCTCAGCTCCGTTGAAAGGCGGGCCGGCAGGTCCACGATCACTGCCGTCGATGCAAACATCCCGCGGCGGGAGGATGCGTCGCTGCCCGCGAGGGAACATCGAATTCCGACCTCTGGCGCCAACAGTGCCGTGATGGCGGCCTCGGCCTCGACGATCCCAAGGCCCGTCTCGCCGTGCACGCTGGCCGTCAGTCGGTCACTGATCCCGTGCCGCCACGACCCGTAGGCGTACGCATGATGCAGATAGCTGTTCGATTCAGCTCCCCAGTCGAAGCGCGGCAGACCAATGCCGAGCGACCATAAGGTCACACGCTGCCTGATCAGATCCAGATTGAAGCGCGGGGTCCGAAACGGAATCTCGACCACCCGGCCGGTTACGTCCGTTACCACCAGTCTCGCTCCGGCCGAATTGAGGCCCGCTGGCAGCATGAGGTTGAACGGACCTCCAGTAGTCGTGAGTTGCGCGCTGCGAATCCCGTTGACGTACAGGTCGAGCGACGAGGTCGGTTGCGCGGTACCGGTGATGGACGGCAGCGGCACTGGACTCCAACCCGGCTGCGCGCTGTGATCAGAACCGATGAGCACGCCCGTGAACCGAAAGGGCCGCGCCGATGCTGCCGGCGTCGAGACGAGGTCGCCCACGCTCACGGACGTCTCGCGGTCCGCCGGTCGATACGTCACGGTCGTGTCGAGGCGCACGGGCGCAGTACCCGCAGGTCCATAGCCGACGCTGTCGAAGGACCAACTGCTACTGGCGACTAGATTCGGTGCGAAGGCATGCAGGCTGACAAAGCCGCCGTAGGTGGCCGGCGCGTCGCCGTCGGCGCGAACGTGCCGCGCGTTGAGATCGTAATCGAGGTAAGCGCCTCCGGTCTCGGCGCTGAGCGTCTGCGCTACCTCACCAGCGAGGGGGTACAGCGACTGAAGCGTCAACGCGGCTGGCGGCAGCTCAATGTCGATTTCGCCCTGCTGTCGACGAATGGAGTAGTGGGCACCGGCAATTTCGTCGAGAGGCACCGGAGCGGGCCCATTCAAGCGGACCCGCAGGTCCTGAGCCGTTGTTGGCGGGAGCAGCAACCGACCGTTCGCGGTGAAGAAAGTCATCGGCCCCATCGCGACGCCGTTGAGCGTGACGTCCAACACCAGTTGCCCGTCGGAATCCACGGTTGGTGCCGGGGCCAGCAACTGCGCGAGCGATATCCGCGTCACCAATCCGCCGTCTTCGCCCCGAACACCGGCCGGGAATATCACCGGCCAGAGCAGGGACCACGCCCATATGCGACGAGGGGTGTGGCACCGTGGCATGGACTGCTGTTGCCTTGAGCCTGAAGCGCGGGCTTCATTCCCTGAGGTCGATGGAGCGTGGTCCGAGGTCTGTCGCGACATCCAGTCGGCCGGCATGGACGGGCAATCTCAACGCCACCCGCAGCGTTGAATCCCCGAGCGCGTAACCGACCAGCCCCGTGGCGACGCTCTGGCCGTCCTGCGACAGTCCGACGATGCGCAGGCGCCTGCCGCCCGCATTGCGGATGAGGATCAGATGCTCATTGACGAAGACGCCACTGAGCACCGGTGGCGCCAGCGCGTCCGGCTGCACGAATACAGGAATGCTTTGGGTGACTGCCGTCACGACCCGCCCAGCCGCCAACTCGTCCCGGGACGGGACTTGCGTCAGTAGGACCCGATAGGTCGCTTCCGGCCCGCTTGTCGCTTTGGGCACCTTGAATCGGAACCGATATTCGGCCTGGGACCCGATCCATGTCCCGGCTGGCGACACAATTGCTTCGTCCAGGTGCGCGAGCACATCTGCGCCGCTGGCGTCGTGTGTCCAGCGATAGATTGCCGCTTCGACGTATATCCGGTTGTCACCCGGATTACTGACCGAAAGCGCCCCGTTCCCATCCGTTGTCTCGACAGAAACCGGGCGCACCGAATAGCCCGCGGCCTGCGCCGGGAGCGAGGCCGCCACCAGCCCGCAGGCTACCAGTGCGCCGCGAAGCTGCTGCGCGAGAGCAGCCAACGCGGCATCTCCTTAGAAGGTGACCGTGACATTGACGAGATCTGCGTAGCCACCCGGATCCGGTGACGGCTGGGGTCCAGGGATATCGCCGTAGACGATATACAACTGCGAATTGCCGGTGCCCGTCCCCGCCACCGTATTGGTGCCGATGGTATTGCCCCATGCGGTGGCATGACCACTATCCTGGTACAACCCGTATGAGACGGTTTCGGAAGCGGGGCCGATCATCCGGCGCTGTCCGGCCAGTACGTTCGCGCCGTTATCCAGCCCGATGGTGTACGCCGTCTCATCCGTGCACACCACGTTCACGTTACCCGTTGCGGTGATCTCCGCTGCCAAGACGCTCGCCGTCCCAAAGTTCATAGCGGTCGCCGACACCGAGCATCCGGCCTGGATGATGAGCGAAACGCTCATCGTGGTCGTGGCCGTTGCGGCCAACGCACTGCCCGACACCGAACCCATCAGCCCCACCGCGATGGCGCTGGCGATGGGCCTGACGGGTGTGAATCTTCCAATACGCGGATTTCATGATACTTCTCCGTTAAGTCAAATCGAAACGCTTGCCCCTCTGTCGAGCTGCGCTGGTATGCGGGGCGGCCATCGTCGGCCCACAGATGAACGGCTCGAAACCACCGGAGATATTCGTCCATATACATGGGGTTCACATCCGTATTTATACTGTTTGCAGCTCTAACCCTCGACCGCGAAAGCGACCAAATCATGAGGTCGTTGCAGGTGCCGGCCGCTACCGGTGTGCACGGCAACACCGGCAACAACGTGCATGACCGAAGTGGCCGCACGCGTCATGCAAGGTTCGGGAAACTCATTCCTCAACGCGACTCGTGGCGTCCCGATCGCGGTCGTATCGCCTCGTAAGCGGAAACGGCGGCAACCAGGACTCGCGACGGACGATCCAACTTTCGTAGGTCGGCACCAGTTGATCGGGGGCGTCCAGGGACCCCAGGTTTACTTCGATTTCGTCTGGTCTAAGCCTCGACCGCGAAGGCGACCAAATCATGGGGTCGTTGCAGCTGCCGGCCGCTACCGGCGTGCACGGCAACTCCGGCAACAAGGTGCACGACCGAAGTGGCCGCACGCGTCATGCAAGGCTCTGGAAGCCTATTCCTCAACGCGACTCGTGGCGTCCCGATCGCGGTCGTATCGCCTCGTAAGCGGAAACGGCGGCAACCAGGACTCGCGACGGACGATCCAGCTTTCGTAGGTCGGCACCAGTTGATCGGGGGCGTCCAGGGACCCCAGGTTTACTTCGATTTCGTCTGCGGAGCGGGCAAGAATCGACGAGCCGCAACGGGGGCAGAAATGCCGCCCGGCGTAAGCGCGTGTTTCACCATCGATCGTCACCGCCTCCTGAGGGAACACCGCGGATGCGTGAAACAGAGCCCCATGATGCTTGCGGCAATCGAGACAGTGACAAAGGCCGACCCGGTATGGGAGTCCAGACGCCACAATTCGGACCTTGCCGCACAGGCAACCGCCTGTGAATTGTTGCATGCCGCGTCTCCTCTGCAGTCAAGCGAACGAAGGATTCACAACCATCAGCACCTTCACTGCAATTGCCCGATGCACCATGCGAAGGGCAGTCCGACAAGAAAGACATGTACTGCAATGTTCCTGAGGCAGGCCCAGTATAGACCTATGCGCGAGTAGGCAAGTCCCGCGATACTCGCCTGGCAGCGATGCTCGCTGGCCTGCCGTTCTACTCCAGGGCGGGCAGGTTCAGTAGTTGGCAGCCGCTGCGCGCATGGTCAGCAGCAAACCCGCGGCGATGATGACCGTCCCAATAGCCCGCGCCACCCGCTCGCCCGCCGGCGCGAGGCGCTCGAGCGTGATGGCAGCCGTTACTCCGGCCATCGCGCGCAGGTCCATCACGCCGTTCACGAGCAAAATCGCCGTGAGTCCGGCACAACACCGGCTGCACTGCAGACCGAGACGAAGGCCGTGCCGCCAGGCCGGGCCGATGTCAACCGGCGGCGTCCGGTCGCACCCGGATAGCTGCCGGCAGCAGGCGAGCTGACGCGCTTTCCACGCGCTGAACTGCAGCGCACCCGCGATCAGCACCACTACGCCGGCCGCAGTCGGTGCGGCGCGTGCGATCGCCGGCCAATGCATTTCGACATCGGCGAGCACGACGCCGAGCGGAAATGCGATCAGTCCGATCAACGTCCACACGAAGTAATACCCGACGCCCACCATTATCGTCAGCGTACCGGAGCGCGCCGTGCCCGCGCAGCCCACGGCCTGGCGGTAGCGCGGCAGCACAGGCAGCAACGAGGGCAACATCATTGCGACCATCATGACGATCCACATGCCGAGAAACAGGGCTGCGGCGCCCGGCCAGGATTGGCCGGGCATCCGCATCCACGCCATCGACATGGTCCAGCCGCCAGGCATCGCCATGCCGACCATCGCCGACATTGGCCCGCACCAAACGACAGTCGCGGCCGCGCTGGCGGCGAAGATCAGCGCCGAGACACCGGCGAAGCTTCGCTCGGACGTCATCAAGCGGCGTACTCGTCGTGCCGCCGCCACCAGACGCCTTTCTCATTGCGTCCCAGCGGTGCGCGGTCGAGCCACTGATACATGCCCCACAGGCCGTCGAGTCCGCGCGCGTAGGTGGAGTAGGTGTGATAAATCCTACCGCCCTCGATCGCAAACGTGCTCATGCCCGGGCGGTCGCGCAGGTAGGTCGGTGCGTCCACACCGCAGCCTTTCGCGATCTGCCTGGCAATGTCCGGCATCTCCTTCTGGTCGATTGCATGCGTGCCGCGCTCGAAATTGTATTCGACGCCGCCGGCACGCTGCTGATCTTCCGTGATCGAGACATTGAAGTCGAAGTTGAATTCGCCGCCGAACGATGACGCCCACGGGAACGACCACCCCATGCGCCGCTTGAAGGCCTGCAGCTTTGCGAGCGGCGCCCGCGAGACGGCTGACAGCGTAATGTCGTGGTTGGCAAGGTGCACAGCGAAGCCGTTGAACCCGTCGGCTATCGACGAGCAGGACGGGCATCCCGCCGAGTAGTCGGGCCCAAACATGAAGTGATAGATCAGCAGCTGCGAGCGGCCCTGGAAAAGCTCAGGCAGCGTTGCGGCGCCGGCATCGGTCTCGAATCGATAGGCCTTATCGACCGGGACCCATGGCAGTGCCTGCCGTTTGAGCGCCAGCTCGTCGCTCCGCCGGGTATGGTCCTTTTCCAGGGCGAGCAGCTCGAGTCGTGCGGCCAGCCAGTCTTTGCGGGAACCTGTTGTGTGCGTAGTCATCACGGGTACTCCTATGGTTGCGGTTCATGGGTTAGCCTACGCGTCGAGCCCCGGCCGATGAGAGTGACAAGTGTGACGGGATTTCGATGGACAGGTTAATCAACGCCGCCGCGCACGCCCTCGCCGCGGGCGATCCCCTTGGCGCCTTGAAGCGCATCGCACTGCGCAACGATGCCCCGGCGCTCGCGCTGCGTGGTATCGCGATGGCGCAGCTCGGCGAGTTCGTCCGGGCCAAGGCATTGCTGCGCGGCGCGGCACGTGCCTTCGCTCCAGCCGAGGCGGTGGCGCGTGCCCGCTGCGTGGTGGCCGAGGCCGAGACTGCACTCGCCTCGCGCGAGCTGGGCTGGCCGGCGAAGGCACTCGATGCGGCATGGGCCACGCTCCATATGCACGGCGACCTGGCAAACGCCGCGTACGCGCGCTTTTTGCAGGCACGACGACTGCTGCTGCTTGGCAGCATCGACGAAGCGGAACACACGCTCGCCACACTGGAGGTCAAGCGCTTCCCACCCGCCTGGCAAGCTGTGCACCAGCTGGTACTCGCGGGAATCGAGACCCGGCGCCTGCGTGCCAAGGCTGCGCGCGCGGCACTGGCAAGGGCAACTGAGGCGGCAATCGAAGCACGCATCCCGGCATTGATGGCGGAGGTGGAAAGTGCGCTGCGCGCGCTGAATGCACCCGCCGCGCGCCTGCTCGTGAAAGGCGAGGAGCGGCTGCTGTCGCTCGAAGATGTCGAGGCTGCGCTGGCGTCCAAGGCAGTCGTTGTGGACGCCTGCCGGCACGTCGTGCGGCAGGCTGGCGCGGCAATCTCGCTCGCGAGGCGACCGGTATTGTTTACCCTCGCGCGCGCATTGGGCGAGGCCTGGCCGGCCGATGTACCGAGAGACGCGCTGATTGCCCGGGCGTTTCGGCTGAAGCTCGCCGACGAATCGCATCGCGCGCGCCTGCGGGTCGAAGTCGGGCGACTGCGGCGCGTGCTGCGGCCGCTGGCCGACGTGCGCGCGACCAGGCGGGGGTTCGCGCTCGTGCCGCGCCGTGCGCGCGAGGTCGTGGTGCTTGCGTTGCCAGTCGATGAAGAGGACGCTGCGGTGCTCGCCTTGCTCGGCGATGGCGAGTCCTGGTCGACTTCGGCGCTGGCGCTGGCATTGCGCACCAGCCAACGCACGGTACAGCGGGCGCTCGAGTCGCTCGCCGCGGCGCGTAAGGTGCAGGCGTTCGGGCGCGGGCGGGCGCGCCGCTGGACGCGGGCAGCCGCGCCGGGATTCACGACGGCCTTGTTACTCCCCACGCCGCTGCCGATCAACTAGGATCCACCCATGGGCAAATCAAAGGCCGAGATCGTGCGCGAGTACGGTCCCTTTCCAGGGTGCGATCGCGTGGGTGGCGTCTCGTTTGACGGCAAGAACGCCTGGATTGCGGCCGGTGGCACGCTGAAGACCTTCGATCCGGCGAGCGGCCAGCTGCTGCGTTCGGTCGACGTCGCCGCGGAAGCGGGCACCGCCTTCGACGGCCGGCATCTGTATCAGATCGCGGAGAATCGAATCCAAAAGGTAGATCCGCAGACGGGCCGGGTGCTGGCCACGATTCCGACGCCCGGTGGCGGCAGCAGTTCCGGGCTCACGTGGGCGGAGGGAACCCTCTGGGTGGGGCAGTACCTGGACCGGAAGATCCATCAGATCGATCCCGAGACGGGTGCGATCCTGCGCACGATCGAATCCAACCGTCACGTCACCGGCGTGACGTGGGTCGGCGATGAGCTCTGGCACGGTACCTGGGAAAATGACGAAAGCGAATTGCGGCGCGTCGATCCCCGCACCGGTGAGGTTCACGAGCGGCTCGAAATGCCGGCCGGCATGGCCATTTCCGGGCTCGAGTCCGACGGCCGTAACCAGTTTTTCTGCGGCGGCGGGAGCAGTGGGAAAGTGAGGGTCGTGCGGAGGCCCAAGCGCGCCCCCGCAGACTAAGACACAGGGTGCTGCTGCCAGGAGGAAGCCGCACCGACCGGGCGTTACCGTCTGCCCAGTCTCAGTGACGCGTCAAAGCCGCTGCCGGCAATATCCCTGAACATGAGAATCTGCGGCAACTTCGCGGAAGCACCCTCATAGAAGCCGATTTCGCTGACGAAGTCCTTCGGGTTGCGAAAGGTGCCGAACAGAATGTCGAACAGCGGCAGGTCGGAGTAGTTGAATTGATGAATGCCGCGACCATGATGAACGCTGTGGCTCTCTGGCCTTTGCACGATGTAACCCAGCCACTGCGGCGTGCGGACGTTGATGTGCTGGACGATGGCCAGGAACATCGTCGCATAAAGGAAGTACGTGACTGCCTGCGCGCTCAAGCCCACCACGACAGATAGACTGAGGCTGGTAAGGAAGGTGAAGCCGACCACATCCAGGGGACTGAAATAGAAGGCACCGTAGCTGTCCACCCGTTCGGCGCTGTGATGCATCTGATGGAATGAGCGCCAGATCCAGTGCACTCGGTGCATGGTCCGGTGCCAGACATAGACCAGCAGCTCGTAGACCAGCACGCCGATGCCGGCCCCGACGAAGGGGTTGAGCCCTTGCAGGCTGAACATCTGGTACTGGAGCAGCGTTTCCCCCCAGAGCAGGGGAAGATAGGACGACAGGAAAAAATAGCAGCTGAACACGATCAGGGCCCGGGTCTTCCAGCCCTTCACCGGGGGCAGCGGGCGGGCAGGGAAAACCGCTTCCAGGAGAATCAGGACTCCGTACAATCCAAGCGCCGTCAATGAGATGGGATCGAGCAGGATCTGCAGTGGCGTAGGCATGTGGTCTCTCCCCATGTGGCGATTACTAGAGCAGGGGGAAGATTGGCGGGTGGTCCGGGGCGCTGCATGACGAGCGCATAATGTCTTGGTAACGAATTGATAACGCCTGGCCAAATGAAGTATCAGATCGCCGAATACGTCATCGATACGGCCCGCTACCGGGTGAGCCGCGGGGAGGTCGCGATCCCGGCGGAACTGAAGGTGTTCGATCTTCTGGTTTACCTGATCCGGCACCGCGACCGGGTGCTGACCCGGGAAGAACTGTTCCGCGAGGTCTGGGATGGACGGGAAGTCTCGGATGCGACGCTGAGCAATCACGTCAAGAGCGCGCGCAAGATTCTCGGCGATAGCGGCGAGCTGCAGCAGACCATTCTGACCATCCGCGGCCGCGGCTATCAGTTCATCGCGCCGGTCACGGAGATTCCGGAGGGCATGGAGGGTGCCAAAGGTGACGCGGTGCCGGCACGGGAGTCGCGGCCCGCGACAGATCGCCTGGCCAGGCTTGCCATGCCGGCCTGGCGGTGGCCGGTGGCGATCGTCGGCGTGCTGCTCGCTGCGCTGCTCGGTTGGCGTGTATTGTTTTCACTGCAGACGCAAGCGGATCCCGACTCACCCTATGTCGTCGTAGTGCCCTTCGATGTGTCTGGCGATGCGCCCGAGGCGTGGCGGCCTTTCGCGGATCAGGTGACGCGGGAACTGATCCGCAATCTGAGGAAGATCTCCGGCCTCAGGGTCGTGCCGACGCCGTCGGCGTTCACTTTCAGGGACAACAAGGCGCGTGAGCACATCCGGCGTCAGTTGCCCGACGTGCAATATGTGCTGGATGGCGTGGTCAGCATCTCCGCGGGCAACAATCTGCGCATCACTGCGGAGCTGGAAGACCTGAACAAGGGTCTCGTCGTCTGGGACAAGCAATATGACGGTCGTACCGACGACACGAATCTGTTCGCGATGCAGTCCAGCATCGCCGCTGCGGTGTCGGATTCGTTGAAGGTGGCGATCCTTGCGGACGAGCAGCGCGCGCTGGATGAGTTTCCCACCGCCAATCTCAAGGCGTACGAAGCGTATGTGGCCGGGCGATATCAGCTGGACCTCGTCAATCATGAATCGTTGCCGAAGGCGATTAAACTGTTCGACCAGGCTATCGCACTCGATCCGAGATTTTTCGATGCCCTCATCGCCAGGAGCGATGCCTATCGCCAGTTGTTTGCGTACTTCGAGCCGCCGATCAACATGCTGCAGAAGGTGGTCGACTCCATTGCCGAGGCGCAGGAGCTGCGCCCCGACTCAGCCGAGGCGTGGTCCTCCCTGGGCCTGACCTACGTGATGGCCTGGCGCTGGAAGGACGCCTGGATCGCCCTGAACAAGGCGAAGCGACGCGACCCCAGGCTTGCGCAGACGGAGCTGGGATTGGCGCTGTACTACTCAGGACTCGGCGAAGCACAAATGGTCAAGCGTACGCTGGCCGAAGCCGAGCGGCTCGACCCGCTCAACTCGGAGATGGCCGACTGGGGGGACTGGGCGCTCTTCACGGTTGGCGAAGGCGAGGCGGCGCGGGCCTGGGCCGAAAGAAAGATGCAACAGCACCCGGACATCGGGTTGGTATTTTCGGGTGCCGGTGTGGGCGCTTACATCGCCGGTGACTTTGACAGGGCGGTGAAGCTGGCGGAGCGGGGCGCCGCAATGGACGGGTCACCCGTCGCAATGATCATGCTGGCACAGGCCTACGGATTTGCCGGGCAGGCACAGAAAGTGCTGCCGTTGCTGGAGAAGGCAGCAAGCGCGGGCACTTACGTATGTCCGTACGAATCGGCCGTGGCCTATCTCAGCATCGGCGACCAGGAGCGCGCGATGACTCTGCTCGATGAGGCCGTCGCCAAGCGCTCGAACTGCCTCATCTTTCTGCGCAACGATCCTCGTCTGGAGCCCCTGCGACGGCATCCCCACTATCAGGTGCTGCTGAATCGCGTGGGTTTGGATGACATCGCGCTGGCGTCGTATAAGAGGTGAGGTCGGGAGACCTGTGCGGCGAGTGCACGAGGCACGGCCATGGAGACGCAGCCCACGTGGTTGAGGGAATCGCCGGTCCAGGATGTGTTCCTGCGGCTCCCGATACCGCTGGCGTTTCTCTGCGATCGATGCGCTCAGTTGTCACGGATTTCAATCTGTCGTTTCGCCAGGTTTTCGAGTCGCGTACACTGATCCTGTGCGTCAAGAGACATACCCATTCAATGCACCCCGGCCTGCATTAATCGGAGCCGCGCTGCTCGCCACGGTGCTGTGGGGATTGGGAGGGTGTGTTGCCAACAAATACAAACTCGCCAAGAAGAGTACGCCGCCGGTACAAGTGCTGAATGTGGGCTTCCCGGCTTCGGCGCCGCTGCAGCCGACGTTGGCAGCGCTGATTGCTTACGGTGGTCCCGGTTCCTGGAAGCGCGCAGCCTTGTGGGATGAATACGTCGTCACGCTCCAGAACAACGGCCCAGGGACGATCAGCGTTGTGGCAGCCCCGCTGACCGACTCGGCCGGAACGGCCTATCCACCGGGCGACAACCCGTGGGCGCTGGAAAAACTGAGCAAGAGGCTGGAGAAGCAGTACCGCGCCAGCGGTGAAGCGTTCATGCGCAGTGCCGGGCCGGGGGTGGGTCTTGTTGGTGTCGGTGCGGCCGTCGCTTCAGCCAGCACCGGGTCTGGAGTGGCATTCGTGTCACCCGCGGCGGCCGGCGCGGTGGCGGCTGTGGTCATTGTTCTGCCTATTTACTATGCCTCGGTTTGGGGCATCAATCACCACAACAAAAAAGCCGTCGCGGCCGAGTTTACCAGGCGACGATTGCCGCTGCCGTTGACTCTGGCACCCGGCGAGACCCGGACCGGAAGTCTTTTCTATCCCATGTTGCGCAATCCCCGCTCGCTCGAACTGCGCTGGTCGGAAGAAACCGGCGTGGGGCAGGCCGTGCTGGCGCTCGATTTCCTGAAGGGCCTGCATGTGCCGCACACTGGAGGCGACAGCGCGTCGCCGCAGACGGCCACTCACTGAGCGGAGTAGGGCCGCAGGAAAATGGGTGCTCGTACGCTTGGCCCGTGCTACAGGGATTCAATAGCGAAAACGCCTGGGCGCCTGCCGCAGCGCCGACATTCTTGGCCAGGCGGCTGTAGTTGCTCATCCTGGCCCTTTCGGCTTTAATGCGCGCCCTGCGGCGGGATTCTGGGACGATCGAGGCGGTACGCGGCTGATGCCCAGGGCCGGTGCGACACGATCCCGAAAACCACGCAAAGTCATTTAGAATCAGTAAGATGTGGCCTGGGGCCCAATCCACCCTGGCCTGCACCCGGCGTAGCCGCCAGTGCAATCCGTTTCGCTTCGGCGCGCCTGTAGCTCAGTTGGATAGAGTGTCTGGCTACGAACCAGAAGGTCGGGAGTTCGAATCTCTCCAGGCGCGCCAATAAAGATCATATTTGTCAGCGACGTAGTCGTTCGTACTACTTACTATTGAACTTCGAAGCCAGAAGCTTGCGGGACTCGACTGCCTCTTTCTCGCTTCTTTTCAAACTAACAGCATCTGCGGCGTCCTTTCAATTCAACTAGTTGGATTGAGCGCCGGTAGATCGTCTGGAAAATGACCATAAGGTCGTTCGCGCCGCAGCCGCAAGCGCCGGCCGGAACTCGTCTGCTATCGCGTCCGCAGATGCCCGAACCGTTTAATGCGGTGACTCACCCTGCGCCAAGTGGCAAATAAAGTTGGCGGGTCTGCGTATCGCACAAACGAAATCCGAATTTGCGGTAGAAAGCCTCGGTGGCGGCGTCTTTAGCCTCCACAACGACCGCGTAGACTCCGAGGGTACCTCTGGTCTGCAGTACTCGCTTGATCGCATTCTGCAGCAGCAATTCGCCAAGACCTCGCCCACGTACCAAAGCTGTTCCTGCCAGTCGACCGATTCGTACCGCTGGAATCGGGTAAGCCGGCAAACCCTTTCGATCCTCGTCCGTCAGATTCTCCAAGGATAGGGTGGCCGCACTCAGTGAGTAGAAGCCAAGGATTCGCCTCGGGTCATCAGTGTCGATCAACACGAACGTTGTCGCAATACCCTTGGCGCGATGTTGAGTCGCGAGGCCTTTGAGATACCGATTCAGTACCTCGACGCCGCAGTCGAAGCCAGCGCGATCGTGCTGCTTCGGGTCGAGTTCTTGAACTGCAAGGGCCACCTTAGACGCCGAGTATTTCACCCTTCTTCATCGCACGTCGCAGCGCCGCGTTCGGCGAGAATGGCTTGCTGAGCGCGGCAAGAAAGCGTCTCGATTCGTTCGCTGAAAGTATTGACAGCGATTCAGCCGCGACCGTTCTGTCGGCCTCCCGCAGTACGGCGGTGCGTACGAAAGCCGCCAATGGCAGACCAGCCATGGACGCGGCACGATCAATGCGTTCCCTGTCTCGCGCCGATAGACGCAAATCAAGACGTGCAGTGGCGGGCATATGTTAACTCCGCAATCATTCCTGTACGGTAGGATACCGTACAAATGGCCAAGCTCACAACTTGAATTGGCCGCGGTGTGAGACAGGTCCGACGGACGCCTGGCGCTCGCAGAATGGCTGTCAAGTCTTAACCGTCGGACTCACTTAACGGTGTCAATTCAGCGGGTGACCGCGAATGGGCGGGATTGACCCGGAGCCGCCGCCCGCGAGAGGCGGGTATCTGGCGAGTCAACAATGCGAATCGCCGAAGCGAATCCGCCGTGAGGGCAACGTCTTCCTAGCAGACGTCGTCAACAAGCGGTGGATGGCGCGGTTGCTGATCTTGAGCGCGTCCGCGCGGCGAAGTTGTGCATTCTGATTGCTGCTATGTTCCGTCGCCCACTGCAACCGAGATCTAATCCCGAATAGTACGGTGCGGTGATCAGTATCGAGGCATCAAATTAAAAACGCCCGCGATCATGCGGGCGTTTTCATGTCGGCGGTCATCTTGGTCCGGACTTGCGCAAGCAGTACCAAAGAGCTGTTAGCTATTGCCAGCTAACGTGTCGCCCTTGAATATTGCCGTTATTTGACCTCGACTGTCACACGCATCCAAGGATGAACGCAGCACTGGAAGTAATGTTCGCCCTTCGACAGGCCGGTGACCAGCAATTGACTGCCTTGAAGGATACGAGTCCGGGCCACGGCGAGATCTTTAAAGCCGCCGGCGCACTCGGGAACCGCCGCCTCCTGATTATTGAGGGGTGGTATAAACCCGCCCCCGAATTGTGCCACCTCGGTGAAGGTATGAATCTCACCGCCCTGATCGACTACGACAAGGGGCGTTCCTTTCTTAATGGTGAGTGTGTCGGGCTCGAAGTCCCAGCCCGGGTCTGGAGTTCCAGCTGCCGCCTTACTAACCAGATCCGAAAAGGTCGTGGCAAATGGCGTCGCATATGCAAGTGCAACGTTCTTGCAGAAGTCGGGTCCAAGTACGGCATTGAAGGTTGCGGGATCACATTCGTCCAAGGCCACGATCTGTACGGGAGTCGGAGTGGGGTCATCCGCGAGCGCCGGAAGCGATAGAGTAGCAATCACCACGAATGCAACAGGCTTGAATGTCCATCTCATAGCGGTGTCCCCCAGTAGCAGTTTGTAGAATGGTGTGGTGTGCCGGCCAGCTGCACGAGTTGCTATGGTCATACTCGCGGCGGCGTTCGCGCGCAAGAATCGTGACAGGCGCGGCCTACCAGTCGGTACCAATAGGTGCGCCAGTGCTAAGGCCAGTGCAGTTCGACAATATTTGGTCACGGTGGACTCCCCTTGCAATGCTCTGCTGTTAACGGGTCGGTGCCGGCAGCTGATATACATTCCGCATCCAACAGCGCCTACTTCGTGAACTTGACCTTGATCGCGTCGAGACCGGCTTCATAAATGCCGGTCAACGCAGCGTTTGCGGCCTGCGCTTTACCGTGGTCCGGGGTGTATGTGCCGCGCCATGTAACGGTAGAAAAGCCCTTGCCTTTGGCCGCTACCTTGATCGTTGCGGTGTAGTGCGTAACCGGTAGCGGGCTCGAACGAAAGGTGTAGGTATAGAAATGCTTTGTATCGCTGCGCGCGGTCTGTGTCTCGATAAAGGTCGCCGTGCCATCCTTGGTCACGAGAGTGCGGGTCGGCGGAACCTTGCCGTCCTCTGTGCAGGTGCCCACGGGCGGGAGCCAGTCCTTAATGGCGCAGAATGGACCAATCATCGACCACACCGCCGACGGCGTTGCCTCGACGTCCACGCTGCGCGACAGCACGGCGGCGTAAGCCGTAGAGGCGCCAGTGCTGAGCATGGCGAGCGTGAAGGCGGACACTGCAGCGTTCCTGACTCTTGAAAGCACCGCTTTGTCCTGTTCTGGCGTAAGCAGGTCGCTGCGAGTTTGGCAATCGAGGGGTGTCATGGCGCAGTTCTTCGTTTGGCGCCGGCCGGGTGGCGGTGAGGGCAAGCTCTCAAATTGGCACGCTGAGCGCTAGTTCAGGATATGAATCTGGGCGGTACACAATCTGAACTATGCACAATGTAGGCGCAGGTGTAGATTCGGGTCTTCTTGCGCTCAAAAGGGGAAAGCTCAGTGAGCGAAGGCAGCTACGGGCAATTCTGTCCGGTCGCGATGGCGGCCGAGGTTCTGTGCACGAGATGGACGGTCGTCGTGCTGCGTGAAATGGTCGCAGGCTCGACTCGGTTCAACGATCTGCGCCGCGGCGTGCCGCGCATGTCACCGGCGCTGCTGTCGAAACGGCTCAAGAGCCTGGAACAGGCGGGCGTGATTGCGCGCGTCAAGGCGGATGACGAGCCGGGCATCTTTGAATATCAGCTGACGCGCGCCGGCCACGAGTTGCAACCGCTCATCGAGGGCTTCGGTGTGTGGGGACAGCGCTGGGTCGAGAAGAAGATGACGCTGAAGAATCTCGATCCGCAACTCTTGATGTGGGACATGCGGCGCAACCTCGACCCTACACCGATGCCCAAGCGCCGTAGCACGATCCAGTTCCTCTACCCGGAAGTACCCCAGGCGCGCCGCACGTGGTGGCTGATTGTGGCGCCGGGGAAGGCGGTTGACCTGTGCTCGATCGATCCGGGGTACGAGGTTGATCTATGCGTGTCGAGTGATCTGAAGACGATGACTGCGATATGGATGGGCTTGGACACCGTGCGCAAGGCTGTACACGAGCGGCGCGTGCAACTCGTCGGCGACAGCCACCTGGCGGCGACGATCCAGACATGGCTCGGGTTGAGCCCGTTCGCGAAGGAACGTAAGCTCGTCGCGTGATGGCGCGTCGCCAAATCATCAATGGTGGCGCCGTCAAATCTTTCGGGCCGAAACTAACTTACAGGGATGCGGCTCGGACCCGAACCAGTTTTATTCAGGCATTGACATGGGTACCCGGACTGATGAGCGTGCTATCCCTGCGGCGCCCAAACTCCCGATCACCTGGTCTTTCAAAGGCAGCCGGGAAAGGTCCGTTTCCGCGTCCGCGGATGCACCAGAACCTTGCTCAGGCAAATATGGGAACTGCTGAGTTGGTTCAGTGAGATACGGCAATTCTGCCTGGTCAATCCTGCTCGCCAGCCGCCAATGCTTGCAAAAGTCTCGTCAAACGCTCGCCGGCCCGGTGCTCGGTCCGTGTTGGCAGACTTTCAATGAATCCTCCAATCGGTTGAGTACCTCGTGGAGGAGATTCATCGGAATGCCAAGCGGCGGTTCGATGCGGATGGTGCGCGCCTTCGAGTATGTCCCGGCCACCAGCACACCGCGGCGAAACAGAGCGCCCGCGCACTGATACCCGATGGCATCGGATGGGAACTCGAGTCCGATCAACAGTCCCTTACCGCGCACGCCGCAAAGTACGTCGGGGTATTTGCTGCGGAGCAAATCCAGTTGTGTCATTAGAAAGGCGCCCTTCGCCGCCGCCTGCGCAGGCAAGTCCTCCTCCAGAGTGACCGTGATCGCTGCGATCCCTGCGGCGCACGCGATCGGATTTCCGCCAAAGGTGGTCGAGTGTATGACCGGGTTGGGAATAAGAGCTTCCCAGATTGCCGGCGTCGAGATGAATGCCGACAGCGGCATCACACCTCCGCCGATCGACTTGCCGATACACATGATGTCGGGTTCCACCTTCCAGTGGTCCACACCCCAGAGCATCCCGGTTCTGCCCATGCCGGTTTGAATTTCGTCGGCAATGAGCAGAGTCCCATAGCGCGTGCAAAGTTCGCGCGCCTTGGGCAGGTAGTCATCGGGTGGAACGACGGCACCCGCCTCGCCTTGTACGGGCTCGACCACGAATGCGGCGAAGGGCGTCCCTACGGCCTGGGCCTTGGCAAATTCCTCTGCGAGTGCGCCGGCATCGCCATAGGGCGCGAAACGCACGTCCTGCAGCCCGCCGCCGAAGGGCTCGCGAAACGTGGCCTTGCCCATCAGCGAGAGCGACCCCATGGATTTGCCGTGGAATCCGCCGAGCGTGGAAAGAAATGTATTCCGCCCCGTGTGCAGGCGCGCCAGCTTGATCGCGCCTTCAATGGCATCAGTGCCGTTGTTGATAAAGAAGCAGCAGCCCAGCTCACCTGGCGTGATTGCCGCGAGCAGCTTTGCGAGCGCTGCACGCCATGGCTCCAGCAGCTCCTGACTGTTGAGTGCCATGCGACCCATCTGGTCCTGCACGGCCTTGACGATGCGCGAATGATTGATTCCTGCGCTGAAGATTCCGTAGCCGCCCAGGCAATCGATGTACTCGCGGCCGAGTAGGTCATGCAGCAGTGCGCCCTGACCAGACCATTCGAGTGCCGCAAACTCACCTGCCTCGGTGATGGACTTCCGATACGAGATGAAGCCGCGGTTGACATGCTTTTCGTAGGCGTCCACCGTTTCCGCCACAAAGGCGCGCTTCTGGTTATCGGACATCACCTGGCCGCCAATGAGCTCAAGGTAGCGACGGCTCAACTCCAGGGTCTCAGCGGTTGAAAGTCGCATTGAATCGAAACTCCTTATCGCTAATCTTCGCTAGCTGTGAACCAGCTGCGGACACACGGCACCGGCGGGAAAGGCGGCGGTAGCCCCATCGATTGCCGCGAAACTCTTCTTTTCATTGTTCGGCCACACAGGCGCCGGATGAAATGGCGCCAGGTGCGCGATGTTACCGCCAGTCAGTCACAACGGCCACCGGGTATCGCAGTCGGCCCGCTTGAAGCTCACGCCCCATGCCCTTAGAGTTAAGCTTCCTTACCGGAGTAAATGACCATCACCGACCAACAAATCCGCTTTGACGACGCTGCTGGCTACGAACGCTTCATGGGCAAGTGGAGCCAGCTGGTGGGCGAATCCTTCCTGCACTGGCTGGCGCCCAAGGCGGGCTTGCGATGGCTCGACGTAGGTTGTGGCAACGGCGCCTTTACTGAAAAAATCGTCTACGGTTGTGCGCCACTGTCGGTGCAGGGAATCGATCCGTCTGAGGCCCAGATTGCTTTCGCGCGCGCGCGACTCCCGTCGCGAGAGGTGCTGTTTCGCCAAGGCGATGCGATGGCACTTCCGTACCCCGATCAGGTATTCGACCTGGCTGTCATGCCGCTGGTCATTTTCTTTGTGCCGGTTCCGGCCAAGGGTGTCGCCGAGATGGTGCGTGTCGTTTGCCCGGGTGGTGCAGTCACGGCCTACGCTTGGGACATGACTGGCGGTGGGTTCCCATACGATGCATTGCAAGTGGAGATGCGGGCGCTGGGCCTTGTCGTCAGGACACCGCCAAGCCCTGAGGCATCGCGAATGGATGCCTTGCGCGAATTGTGGACGGGCGCCGGTCTCGTTGCAGTCGAGACCCGGGAGATCAGCGTGCAACGGACTTTCGTCGATTTCGACGATTACTGGACGACCATTCTCCTGGGACCGAGCGTCGGACCGGGACTTGCAGCGATGGCACCGGGCGAACTTGCGCTGCTCAAGTCCCGGATGCGGACGCGCCTTGCGGCGGACTCTACCGGCCAGATCACCAGTAGTGCCCGTGCTAACGCGATAACGGGGCGTGTCGCGACACAGTGAAATGAAGGCCCGTCTGGCACACCCTACGCGCAGCCCATCCATGCGCCGCTATGGATGTTGCTTGTGCGGGACTATCAGGAATTTGGTGTTCGAGGCTTGCTTGCCATAGAGGCCGATCGCGTCAAGCTGCAGAGCCTCCGCCAGAGACACTGCGCGCGTATAGTGGCTCGCGAAAGTGGTCCTGAGTTCGGCTACCACGCGATCGCGCAGTTGTTGTGCCGCAGACGGTCCGATTTTCTGCAGGAACGGGAACAGCAGCCAGCCACCAATTCCCCAGGTCATGCCGAAATTGCGGTGCAGTTCGGTCGGCGCTCGGTCCAGGCCGCCGTAGATGTACACCTGCTTGTGCACGGTCGAGCCGTAGCGGCTGTATTCCTTGGCGCCCCGAATGGCGACCGACTCCATGCAGCCCAGTATTGTCCCGGCCAGCCTGCCGCCGCCAATGGCGTCGAACGCGATCGTGGCGCCCGTGTCCAGCAGCGCTCGAGTCAGGTCGTCGATGAACGTGAGCGCGCTGGAGTTGCACACATGGCCGGCACCCTCGGCGCGTAGCAGATCCGCCTGTTCTTGCCTGCGCACGATGTTGACCAGGCCGATGCCGTCCTTCAAACATATGCGATTGAGCATCTGCCCCAGGTTGGAGGCGCCGACGGTGTGCACCAGCGCCTTGTGGCCTTCTAGCCGCATAGTCTCGACCATGCCCAGCGCGGTAAGGGGATTGACAAAGCATGACGCGCCCTCGGTTGGAGTCAGGCCCGCGGGCAGCGGCAGGCACTGCGCTGCATTAATTGCGCGGTACTGCGAGTACATCGCCCCACCCAGCATGGCCACGACCTTGCCCAACAGGGCCTGTGCGGCAGCCGCCGAGCCGGCTTTCACGACGACCCCTGCACCTTCGTTGCCCACGGGCATCGACCGGTCAATGCGGCCCGCCATGCTCTTCATCAGCTTCGCGGGAACAAAGGCAGTGATGATCGGGCGTTCTGCGGTGCCGGATGCCTTCGCCGTAGTCAAATCGGCCGCACCAAACAGCAGGCCCAGATCCGATGGGTTCATCGGCGAGGCCTCGATACGCACCAGCACCTCGTCGTACGCCGGCTCGGGAATGGCGACCTCGGCAAGCGAGAGCTCCAGCTCGCCGCTGTTTCTGATCAGTGAACGCATCTGCAGGGCAGTGGTCGAGGTAGGGCTGGACATCGGAAATGTTCTCACCTGGGTCATGGCTGCGAACGCACGGTTCGAGCAACGCGCATATTGCCCCACATTGAGCTTGCTTTCGAGCCGGAACGAAGGTTGCTTGAACACTCCCTGCTGCATGGATAAGGTGGTGACATGCTGATTTTTCAGAACTCTAGGGGGGATTGAAGAGTGCGCGAACGAGTGGCGCTGGTGACGGGGGGAGGCCGTGGTATCGGCCGGGAGGCGGCCTTGCTGCTGACCGCCGCGGGGGCGCGGGTCATGGTCGTGGCGCGCAGCTCGGCGGAGCTTGCAGAAGTGGGCCTGGAATTTGTCGCGGCGGACCTGGGTAGCGCCGAAGGCTGCGCGCGGGCGGTAGCGGAGACCGAACGGCGGCTGGGGCCGATCGACCTGCTGGTCTGCAACCACGGTATCGGATCGGCTCACGAGCGACTCATCTGGGAGCAGGACCCCGTGGTGTGGCGCGAAACGATGCGGGTCAACCTGGACGGTCCGTTCGAGCTCGCCCGGCTCACGGTCGGGAGCATGTGCAAGCGTGGCTTCGGTCGACTGGTGTTTACCAGTTCAACAGCCGGAGAGAAGGCCGAACGTTCCGGTAGCGCCTATACCGCTTCCAAGCATGGCGTGATCGGGCTCGCGCGCGCGATTGCGCAGGACGCCGGGCCGTTTGGCGTGACTTCCAATGCAGTGTTGCCAGGTTGGGTGAAAACAGCGATGGCCGATCGGTCAGCCGCGGCTGATTCCGAGCGGCGCGGCATCAGCGTCGAGCAGGTGTGGCGCGAGCGCGCCGCCATCTACCCGCAGAATCGGGTACTGGAGCCGCGTGAAGTTGCCGAGGTGATTGTGTTCCTGTGCAGCGACGCCGCCTCGGGCGTGAACGGCGAGGCCATCACGGTGGCTCTGGGTGGCGTGTGGTAATCCCGGAACTGCGTGCCGGTCATGGCCGGGCCCCCGGGGCCTCGCCGCAGCGAGTCCCCGGGATGCAGTGGCCCGGAGTGCGTTGGGGTTACTTTGAAGCGGAATCGGACGGAGCCTGCTCCGGCTTCGCGTGTTCATGGTGGCGCTTGTGCATGCAATCGCCCATGGCCATGCCATCGTGCTCACCAGCCTCGTGATGCATCATCATTTCCTCGTGATTCTTCATCATTTCGGAGTGGCAATCCGCGATCGGGCGATCTGACTTGAGGCAGGCCGCCATCTGTTCGTGGGCGCTGGCCATCTTTTCGCGCATTTCCTTGGTTGGCGCCGGTCGTTCCGCAGGCGACGGATCGGCGGCGAGAACCGCGCCGGCAGCCAAACCAAGCGCGAGCATGCAAGCGACCCCTGTGGCGCGGGTGAAAGTGAAACGATGAACAGCTGTCATGTGATACTCCTGCCGCCACCGGGCGGCGTGTTCGTGAGGTAGACAGTCGGGCCGGCGAATTGTTCCGCCGGGGGGCGGACCCGTACGGGGTCAGGGGGCGAGTCGAGGCTGGGACCGTTCACCGCGCAAGTGGCGTAAGATCTGCGGCCTGCCATCGCACCGCACAAGTATCAGTATCGATTCCGCGTGACTCAAGGAGCCCGTCCATGAAGCGAATTCTCTTTGCCCTCGTCATCTCCGCGGTCGCCGCCGTGCCGGCACTGGCGGCACTCAAGGCGGGCGAGCCGGCGCCCGAATTCTCGGCGCAGGCGTCCCTGGCAGGCAAGGCCTTCGATTTTGTGCTGGCCGATGCGCTCAAGAAAGGTCCCGTGGTCGTGTATTTCTACCCCTCGGCCTTCACCGAAGGCTGCAACGTCGAGGCCCACACGTTCTCGGTTCACAAGGGTGATTTCGATTCGGCCGGGGCGACCATCATCGGGGTCTCGCTCGACAGCATCACCAGGCTCAATGCCTTCTCGGCGGATCCGAAGTACTGCGCGGGGAAGATTGCGGTGGCCTCGGATGCCGACGGCAAGATTGTCAGGGCCTACCAGTTGAAGGTGGAAAGCGCGGCGGAGCCGTTCAAGGACACACGCGGTATCGTTGTTGATCACGCCTTCGCGGAACGCACCACGTTCATTGTTACTCAGGATCGCAAGATCTACGCCACGATTGGCGGGGTGACACCCACCGACAATGTGGCGGCCGCGCTCAAGGCCGTGCGGCGCTTGTCCGCAGCCAAGGCAGGTTAGTCCTTCGCCCGTGGCCAGGGCAGCCGCAACCATCGAACCCGCGCACTGTATGTGACCGGCGAACTGCGGGAAGTGTTTCGATCGGTCAGCCAGTCGGCCAGTTCGGACCGTGCGCTGGTGCTGACGGCGGTGGGCATCCAGAGCGCAACCCGCTTTGATGGCTCTGAATATCTACTCTGCGTCGACGTAACGGACGTGCACCGTGCCTCGGCGCACCTCAGTCAGTATGCGATGGAGAACCGGCCGGCGCCCCCGATATCCCCGGCGCCGCCTCTGCATGAGTACGCATGGGTCGGGGCCGTGCTCTATGCACTCGTCCTGACAGGCGTCGCGCTGGCCATCTCGAGCGGCGTGTGGCGGCCCGAAGCCTTCGAACTCGGGGCACTGGACGCGGGCCGTGTGCAAGGCGGTCAGTGGTGGCGCGCGTGGACAGCTCTGACCTTGCACCTGGACGCGGACCACATCGTGGCCAATCTGGGAGGCGGCATCTGGTTCGGATATCTGGCCGCGCGCCAGCTCGGCAGTGGCACGGCCTGGCTCCTGATTGTCACCGGCGCGGCGCTGGCCAACGGCCTCGAGGCACAGTTGGGTCCGGCGACGCATCGCTCGGTCGGCGCGTCGACGGCAGTGTTCACGGCGCTGGGCCTGATGGCTGCGCATTCGTGGCGGACCCGCCTGCATTTGCGCCAGAGCCAGGCCAGGCGATGGGCGCCGCTGGTGGCCGGCACGGTCCTGCTCGGCTGGCTGGGCACGGCCGGGGAGGGGACTGACATTGTCGCCCATGCGATGGGATTCATGGTCGGGTGCGCCCTCGGGGCAACTGCGGGCTCCGCTGCAGTGGAGAAAATCCTGAATCGAGTACCGCAGTGGCTGGCCGGTATCGGAGCGCTCGCTTCCCTCGCGCTGGCCTGGGCCTATGCGTTGGCGAACTGAATTTTGGCCGGGTCGCGGCCGGAACCTCAGACTGCCAGCAAGCGATCGAGCACATCGTCCGCCGAATAACCATCACATCCGGGCTTCAGGAAGCCCTGAATATGAGTGATGTCGTCGCCCGAGGTGATCAGCGGTGGCTCAAGATTTCCACCGGGCCGCACCTCGCCGTAGCCGACGGTTGACATCAGCCCATTGCAGATGCATTTTCGCCCGAGCGTGTCCGCTTCGACCCCGCCCTTGCGAAGGTAATCATCGAGCGGCTCACCGGGGCAGCGATAGCCGAGTTTTCCGTCCGCCCGGCGATAGCTTTGACGCAGGTATCCCAGATCGCAAATGCGCTCCCGGGCTGCGAAAATTGCCGGTTCCGCCACGGTGCCTTCGACCTGCAGTACCTTGAATGGAAATCCGGTGGGAGACGCCAGTGGATCGGTAAAGACCCTGGCTTTCCGATCCCGGCTGGCACGCACCACCGATGCCTTTAAGTCAGCTGAGATACCCGATTCCTCGCAAAAGGCGAACGCGGTTCCAACCTGGATGCCCTGGGCGCCGAGGGAAATCGCTGTTGCCAGCATTGCCGGGTCGCCATATGACCCCGCCAGCCAGAACGGCAGGCCGAGCTCGCGGATTTGCTGCAGGTCAGGTTCGTCGCGCGGGCCATAAATCGGCTCGCCGTTCGCGGCGAGCTGCAATGCGCCTCGCGGCGGCGCATTGTGGCCGCCCGCCTTCGGACCTTCGATCACGAAACCATCGACCTTCCCGGAACCCTTGCGGACCAGGGTCAGGGCCAGCGTCGAGGAGGAAACGATTGGCAGGAACATCGGCCGCTTGAGTTCCTTTGCACCCGCAGGCAGGTACCTGCGGGGATCGAAGTGTGTATGGAACTGCTCGCCCGGCAGCGCCCCGGCGACGTCGATTCTCAACTCCGCGGGTTGTGCCGCCACGAATTGATCAAGGATGGCCGGAATGGCTCGCGGAATTCCGGCGCCCATCAATACCACATCGACATTCGCGAGCATGGCGCCGAATAGAGATGCCAGGGTGGGAAGCTGAATCTTTTCCAGAAGATTGATGCCCACCAGGCCTGCGTGACCCGCCTTCGCCAGATGAACTTCGGCAAAGTTGGCTACCACGATGAGATCAAGCAGTGCGGTGGGCATCCTGAGCGAAGCCATGGGCTTGGATTTGAATTCCAACCCCGCTGGCTTGCCACCCTTGACGAAGTACCGCGACCAGATTCGATCCGCTACCTCGCGTGCCGGAAAGGCATCAAAGGCCGCGCGCAGGTGGCCGCCAAGATCGCCCATCTGCAGGCGCCGTGCAACGACCGTGTCGATGCCGGTACCGGACACGACGCCCAGTTGACCGCGGAGCGAAACCGCGCGCGCCAGCCGCCACGAGGAGACCGCGACCCCCATTCCGCCTTGTATGACTGTCGGCAGGTTCACTGCCACAGCGCTCCGTGGGGGGAGGGTCTGTCGCGCCGGAACGGGCCCATGGCGGCGACGCCATCGCGGCTGCGATCGCGGTGCGGGAAGTCGGCGCGCCAATGGGCACCGCGACTTTCCTCGCGTGCGGCGGCGGCACTCATCATGGCGATAGCCAGGTTGCAGCGTTGCCGCAGGATCAGCGACTCGCGGCTGAGCTGCTGCCGAAGAGCGCGCAGCTGGCGAATTGAGCTGATGAGATCGTGACCATCGCGAACGGGTCCCATATGTGTCCACATGAGCTGACGCAGCCGTAGCCATGTGTCGCAATTCTCATCCAGCGGTGCAAGCTCCGGCGCGCTGCCGGAGCTCCAGGGTCGCGCCACGGCCGGCAAGCTGCGAATCGCCCCACCAACGCTGCGTCCGCACACCAGCGCTTCCAGCAGTGAATTGCTCGCCAGCCGGTTGGCGCCGTGTAGTCCTGTATAGGCGACCTCGCCGCAGGCCCACAGTCCTGCGCAACTGGTACGCCCGCAGCCATCGACGATCAGGCCGCCCATGTGATAGTGCGCTGCAGCCGTCACTGCCACCGGCTGATCGCTCGGATCCAGGCCGTGCGCGCGGCAGGTCGCCAGCGCAGCAGGAAAATCGCTCGCCAGCGAGGATCCAAACACGCCTCGCGCATCGAGCAGGACTTCCTCTCCGCCCTGGCGGCATTGCCACACGGCACGGGCGACTATATCTCGCGGCGCCAGATCTCCGAGTGGGTGGCGACATGGCATCAGCCGCCGGCCACTGCCGGTGATCAAAGTCGCCCCCGCGCCACGCAGCGCTTCGGTCAGCAGCGGGAGCGGGTCCGCACTGGAAAGCAGCGCGGTCGGATGAAACTGTACAAATTCAATCCCGGCGGCGCGCGCCCCGGCGGCCAGCGCCATGGCGAGTCCATCGCCGGTCGCATATTTTTGATTTGTGGTATGCGCGTAGAGCCGGCCGAGGCCGCCGGTCGCAAGTACCGTTTCACGTGCAGTAATGGCGAGCGTCCGGCCGCCGGCGTCGACCACGAGCGCGCCGGCAACGCTGCCGTCGGAGGCGCCGAGCAGCGAGACCGCTTGCACGTCTGTGCGCAGCGCAATGTGTGTGCTATCGCAGACGCGCGCCAGCAGCGCGTTGAGTATGGCCCGACCAGTCTGGTCGCCTTCGACATGGAGTACGCGCGGCAGGCTGTGCCCGGCCTCAAGATGCAATGCGTGCTCCGATCCACAGCGATCAAAGACGACACCGGCGCGCTCGAGAAACCCTATCGCGTCAGTAGCGCGCGCAATCACATTCGTGGTCACATGATCGACGCTGGAGTGACAGGCCGCCCGGATCGTATCGGCGACGTGCGCCGCGACCGAATCTCCGGGGCCGACCGGCGCAGCAATCCCACCTTGCGCGAGCGCGGTGCAGGTGGAGACCTCCGGGCTGTCGGTGGACAGCACCAGGACAGGTCGCGGCGCGGCCGCCAGCGCGGCACACAGTCCCGCGGCGCCGGCGCCAATCACCAGTACATCTGTATCCAAAACGTCCAATTGCGCGCCAGGCATAGCCGCTCCTCAGAGCGCGAGCATCCGCTCGATCGGCCGGCGCGCCCGCTCGGCTATGCGCGGATCGATCTTTACCGCAGGCTCCATCTGGCGCAGGGCCTCGGCCACGGATTCGAGCGTGACGGATTTCATGTGCCGGCACAGATTGCAGGGCCGGATAAAGGTGATCTGCGGGCAGGCCACCGCCACGTTGTCGGCCATCGAACACTCGGTGAGCAGCATTGCCCGGCGGGGCCGCGTGGACTTCAGGTAGTCCACCATGCCCGAGGTCGAGCCGACGAAATTCGCCACGGCCTGAATCTCCGCCGTGCACTCGGGGTGCGCCAGTACCTCGGCTTTCGTGGCATCGCGGTATTCACGAATGTCATTGGCGGAGAATTGCACGTGCACTTCGCAGGCGCCGGGCCAACTGATGACCTCGAGCGCGCATTGGCGTGCCACGAAACCTGCCAGATGCTGGTCTGGGATCATGATCACCCGCGGACAGGCCAGCGATAGCGCAACTTCCACCGCATTTGCCGAGGTGCAGCAGATGTCCGCCTCGGCCTTTACGGCTGCCGAAGTATTCACGTATGCGATTACCGGGACCCCGGGATATTGTCGGCGCAACGCGGCGACGTCCGCCGCCGTGATGGATTCGGCGAGGGAGCAGCCTGCAGTGCGGGATGGCAGAAGCACGCACTGCCCCGGGCAGAGGAGCTTGGTGGTCTCGGCCATGAACTGAACTCCGCAGACTACGATCACCGGTGCTTTCGATCGGGCGGCGAACCGCGCCATGGCCAGGGAGTCTCCGGTAAAATCGGCGATGGTTGCGGCAATCAGCGGCACCTGGTAGTTGTGGGCAACGACAACGGCCTCATGCCGGGCCTTCAGCCCGAGAATTTCCCCTATCAGAGGCAATCCAAGCTCGATCTCAGCCTCGGGCACCACGTGCCCCAGGCGCAAGCGCAGCACCGGGCCCAGATCGCCAGGCTGTATGCGAATCGCTTGCAGGGGCGAAGAGATCGCAGGCGTCAACGCGCGCATCATGGATGATAGAGTGCGCCCGCCACGGCAGGGAAAACTTGATCTTGATCAACAAAAGTGAGCCGGGAAGCATTTCGTGCGCGCGCTGCGGCTTCCGGCGCGTGTGCTTCCCGGCACGCAGCGCTCGCGACAGCGCCAGTGCGCCACAGCGACCGGGAGTCCGCCGCCGCCAATTCGCGCGCGGCACGACGCTGTTCCACGCCGGCGACCGCCTGTCGGCCGTCTACGCGCTGCGCAGTGGGTGCGTGAAGAATGTCGTGCTGACGCCCGGCGGGGAGGAGCAGGTAACGAACTTCTACCTGCCGGGAGAAGTGGTCGGGCTGGGCGCATTGGCAGATCTGCGCTTCCACAGCAGCGCCATT
Organism: uncultured Gammaproteobacteria bacterium; assembly: GCA_963811485.1. GTDB lineage: Bacteria > Pseudomonadota > Gammaproteobacteria > Steroidobacterales > Steroidobacteraceae > FEN-1191. The sequence continues at coordinate 667,544 of CAWERO010000001.1, read as the reverse complement.
GCCGCCGAGCTGACGCGCTGCTGCGAGATACCGTGGGCGCCGTTGGTGCAGAGGATGGCCACGTCGCTGGAGCTCGTTACGGAACTGATCGGGTTGATCGCCAGGACGGCTGGCTCGGCTCAGGACTTTGCCGTGTCTGCCATGCGGCAATCAGCACTGCGCCGGGTCGCGGGATTTCTGGTCGCCATGCGCACGCGGAGGTGCGAGCGGGGCTTCGAGGGGCAGCGCTTCCGGCTTGGCCTGCGCCGCCGGGATATCGCCAGCTATCTTGGCCTGACGCTGGAAACGGTGTCGCGGTGCTTCAGCGAGCTTGCGCGCCGCGATCTCATCCTCGTCAGGGCCAGATACATTGAACTATTGCGCTACGGTGACCTGGAGCGCACGGCGCTGGGCGAGTAGCGCCCCGCCCCGGAGATGATGAGGCCTGGCGCGACCCGCGCAAGCAACGCGTCGCGCGCGCAGCGTGTAAGATGGCCTCCGGGCACCGAAACAATACTGCTTTTACCCTAATGTGAGGCGACATGACTACACCGCTCGATAAGACTCTCAAACGGGCACTCAGCATCAATGACCAGGCCTATGTGGCGGCGATCTCGCCCACCGGAATCAAGCTGACACTGAAGGGCAGGCGCAATGGCGTCGAGATGAGCTGGCAGCAATTGCTCAATAGTGCGGCGTCTTCGACGCGGGCTGGCGGCGATCCGGCCGATCAGGAAGCATAGGCGGATTAGACCGGCGAGTAACTCCAGGCGGGTGCTTCGCGGCGAGCCCGGGGCGCTGAACGATGGTTGCAAACGTCCTGCTTTGCTTTGGGCTGGTCGCGGTCACGGCGGCGTGCGCGGTCGGCTCACACCGCCTGCGTATACCCCATTCTATTCTCCTGGTACTGGTCGGATTGGCGCTGGCCTTCATGCCAGGATTGCCGCGGGTAGTGCTCGATCCTGGGCTGGTGATGCTGCTGTTCCTGCCACCGCTCCTGTACGCCGCGGGCGTGAGCATGAGCTGGCGGGGCTTCTGCGGCGATCTGGCGGCCATATCGGTACAGGCGATCGGCTGCGTGATTTTCACTACCGTGGCCGTGGCCGCCGTGGCGCACGCCGCACTGGGCATGTCCTGGCCAGTCGGGTTCGTCCTGGGTGCGGTGGTTTCGCCGCCCGATGTCGTCGCCCCGATGGCCATTGCGCGACGCCTGCGGATTCCCAAACGTATCCTGACCATTCTGGAGGGCGAGGGGCTCGTCAACGATGCCACCGCACTGATCCTGTTTCGCTTCGCAGTGGTGGCAGTCGCGGCGGGAACCTTCAGCATGCCGGCGGCTACGGGTGCTTTTCTTGGCATCGTCGTCGGCGAGGTGAGTTACGGCGTCGTTGTGGGTTGGTTGATGCTGCGGGTACGGCGCTGGGCGGGTGATCAGGACGTTGAGATTACACTCGCACTACTGACACCCTACCTGGCCTTCTGGCCACCGGAGATGTTGGGCGGGTCGGGTGTACTCGCGGTAGTGTCTGCCGGCCTTTATGTAAGCCGGCACGGGTCGCGCCTGATCTCCGCGGGAACAAGGCTGCAGGGCTTTTTTATCTGGCGCTGGGTTGTCTACCTGGTCGAGGCGGTACTGTTCCTGCTTACGGGCTTGCAGGCCCGGACCATCTTTGACCGTATTGGAGATACCGGCAGTGTCCCGCTGTTCCTGCAAGGCGCGCTCATCGCTGCGCTGGTGATCCTGATTCGCTTTGTCTGGGTCTACCCGGCTGCGTTGCTGGTGCGTTTGATGCCGGGTCCCGGCAAGGGATCCTGGCAGGGGACCTTCGCCATTGCATTCACGGGCATTCGCGGCGTGGTGTCACTCGCCGCGGCGCTGTCGATCCCATTGACACTTGCCGACGGCCGTCCCTTTCCCGAGCGCGACACAATCCTGTTCATCACCTTCTGCGTGATCCTGGCGACGCTGCTCGGTCAGGGTTCGCTGCTGCCTACGGTATTCCGCCGACTCGGCCTGGTGGCGCGCGGCCGTCGCGAGCTGGAGGCCGAGCAGGCGAGTGAATTTGCGGCGCGGATTGATGCGGTACGAACGACCCTTGCGCGCCTGCAGGAGTTGTCCGGCCGGAGTGAGCTGGGCCAGGAGCTGGTAGCCCCACTTCGAACCCGGCACGAGGATCGCCTTGCGCGCCTGAGCAGGCAGCTTGGCACTGCGGGCGAAGATCGGGCGGTGCGTGAGATCTCCATGCTCGAGCTTGAGCTGATTGCGGTGGAGCGCGCGCGAATCCACGAACTGAGGGAGAGTGGCGCCTTGAGCGATGAGGCCAGGCGGCGCGTGGAGCGTGAACTCGATCTCGAGGAGGTTCGGATCATGCAGGCGGATCTGGATCCCGGCTGACGACCCCGGCTGCGAGGCCGCAAAACGCAATTAATCAATGCTTAAGAAGTCGGTGGCCCAATCGGGCCATCGCAATGCCATAGCAGGGCGGCAGCGGGCATTGCGACGTGGTTGCTGACATTGAAGTGAGACTTGTCTCGTGAAATGAGGAACAAAAGTTAACTATCATTTTGTCAATTGCCTGCGGTCATACAGAGTTTTGCAGCGTATGAAGTATTCTGGAAACGATGACACCGTTCCGAACCTTGAGTATGTATGGAGCGATGGCCAGTCTGCTGCGCCGGCGTCTCGTCCCGGGCATCCGCATAGATTCACGATCAACCTGCTGACCGCCCATGAACCCAATCGCATTCCTGCCAGCCATACTCGCCAGGCGACCAGCGGCGCGGTCAACTTTCAACACCTGCATTTCTATCAGATTGCAGTGACCGAGGCGGGACGCGCGCGCTACCGCTTGCGGCTCGGTGACTTCGGCTCGGAACTCGAGTGCGACGCCGTATTGTCGGTGGTGCGCAAGAGATACCCCGATGCCTTCCGGGTATTGGCGGATGAGATGGATCGGGACGCGATCGCCGCCGCCGCACGGCTGCAGGGAATGCAACGCGCACCCGGCAGCACGGGCAGACTCGGGCGCCCCATAGACAGCACGCGAACCACACGCCATCTGAGCCCGGATGAAGCCAATGATGCTGACGCGGTCAAGTGGTTCAGCATCCGACTGCTGGACGCCGAGCAAGTCGTGCGGCCGGATGAGGTTCCGGCACTCGACATATTCGAGGTCTATTGCCTGTACTCGGTCACCGCGTACCTGGATGAACGTGCCACGCATTCCCTGCGACTCGGCTTTTTTTCGGAGCCGGCAGCTGCCGAGGCGGTCACGCAGTATCTGCGTGATTACTTCAAACATGCGCAAGTGCTGCGCGTTAGTGCGGAGGAGCGCGCGCGCTTCACCGAGCGGCAGATCAAGGCGCAAAAGGACGTCGGTGCCACGGGGTGCCACGAAGTCATCGAAATGGGCACGGCTCAAACGGGCTGAGCCAGCAGCCGCGGCTGAATGGACGAGGGCCCCGGTGAGCACGGCGAGCAATCATTGTTGAACGGGGCTGTAACCCTGGCGCCGGAGCAGTTCGACCAGGCCGTCGTCGCCAATCAGGTGCATGGCGCCGACGATAACCAGATCGTCGTGAGTATCGCTGAGTAAGGCGATGATCCTGGGAAGCCAGCTCCGGTTGCGGTCGGTCGTGAGAGTGCGAAAGATTTCCGGCGATTCAGCGGATTCCTGGCGCCGGAGTCGTTCCAGCTCCTGCGTATCGCCGCGCTGCCAGGCACGCACCACGGCGGCGGTATCGCTCGCATCCGTATCCAGCTCGCGCAGCGTTGATCGCAGGAATTGCCGCTGCTGATCGAGTGTGAGGTGAGCGAAGAACCCCATTTGCTCGCCCATCGTTTCAAGCGCGATGATTGGCTTGTGGTCGACGCCAGCACGTTGCGCCAGTTGCGCGTCAACCCCAGCGCCGGCCTCGAACCCGGCTTGCGCGAGTGTCATCTGCTCCAGCAGGAGAGCCGCAAACCAGGGTTGAAAACGCGCCGTGATCTCCGGCTCGAGCCCCAGGGGTCGCGCATGCGCAATCAACGAGCCGTAGAGTTGCGGGCCGAGCACGCCGCCCAGCGTCTCGCCTTCGGGGAGGGTGGCGGATTCGGAACCGGAACCCAGGAGCGATTCCGCGTCGAGGTTGTTGAGGTCGAGCTCCATGACCAGTGTTGCAGATCGAGCGTAAGCCCGCAGGATTTCCGGTGGCAGGGCACTGTCGGCCGCCTTGAGCATATGGACCGAGCCGAGCAGGTAGACGTCGTTGTGCAGCCCCTTTACCAGCCAAAGGCAGTGCCGACCGTCTGCGGCTGACGAGGCCAGCGGCCACACCATGAGCAGGCATGCAAGGTACCTTGAGCGGGCGCGCACCATACAAATCTATCATTCCAGGCAGGCGCAGGCGACAGTTAAGGGCCGCAAGCCCCGTGTGATAGGCTTTGCTTGCGCCTGACACAATGAGGGGGATGCGCATGAAGCGATCAGAGATTGGCGTGGCGGTGATGCTGCTCTCGGCGACGGTAGCGCTGGCGGATCCGCCCGCCGTGCTTTACCCGGCACTGCCGGACGAGACGCCGGCTGCATTTCAGCCCGTGACGGGCAGCTTTGACTACGAACGCCGGGACGAAATGATCGCCATGCGCGACGGTGTGAAGCTGCACACCGTAATCCTGATCCCGAAGGGGGCGCAGCATGCGCCGATCCTGCTGACCCGTACTCCTTACGACGCGGACGCAACCACCCGCTATCGTAACAGTGCGCACCTTGGTCCGATGCTGGACGGCTACGACAATGCGCTCAATGTCATTCTGGAGGGAGGCTACATCCGGGTGGTCCAGGATATCCGCGGCAAGTACGGGTCGGAGGGAGACTATGTGATGAACCGACCGGTGCGCGGCTCGCAGAATCCGACCCCGGTCGATGATGCCACTGACTGCTACGACACCATTGAATGGCTTGTCAGCCATACACCCGAGAGCAACGGCAAGGTTGGCATACTCGGAATTTCCTACGACGGGTTCGAGCCGCTCATGGCGCTGGTCAACCCGCATCCGGCGCTCAAGGTCTCCGTGCCGATGAATCCCATGGTCGACGGCTGGATGGGTGATGATTGGTTCCACAACGGCGCTTTCCGCCAGCAGAACCTGCCTTATATCCATGACCAGGAGGCGACGCGCGACAACAAGACCAAGTGGTGGTCGAGTCATTTCGACGACTACGACATGTACATGCAGGCCGGATCCGCGGGCGAGCTCGGCCGCCAGCACGGTCTCGAGCAGCTCGGTTTCTGGCGCAAGCTCCTCGCGCACCCTGACTACGATGCGTTCTGGAGCGACCAGGCCGTTGATCGCATACTCGCCCAGCAGCCGCTGACTGTCCCGGTCATGCTGGTGCACAGCCTCTGGGACGCGGAGGATATCTACGGCGCGCTGGCGGTATACCGGCAGATCAAGTCCAAGGATACGCACAACGACATGGTGTTCCTGGTCCTGGGTCCCTGGCACCACGGTGGGGAGATCGAGGATGGCGCCAGGCTCGGCGCGCTGAATTTCGGCATGGACACCTCGCTGTATTTTCAGCGGGAGATTCTGCGTCCATTTCTCGATCGGTACCTGAAGGATTCGGCGCCTGAAGCCAACCTGGCTCCGGTCACTGCGTTCGAGAGCGGCACCAACGTCTGGCGCCGCCTGCCTGCATGGCCCTCAGGCTGCGCGGACGGCTGTTTGCCCAAGGCGACGCCGCTCTACCTGGTGGCCGATTCGAAACTCAGCTTTGCGCCGCCGCCAGCGGACGCGGCGGCGTTCGACGAATACGTCTCCGACCCGGCCAAACCCGTGCCCTACCGCGCCCGCCCGATCCAGCCGGTCGGCTATGAGCCGGGCATGACGTGGGCAGACTGGCTGACGGACGATCAGCGCGAGGCATCGGGCCGCACCGATGTGCTCTCCTATGTTTCGGATGCGCTGCTTGCCCCGCTCAAGATCAGCGGCAGCCCGGTGGCCAACCTCGTTGCTTCCACCAGCGGGAGCGACTCGGACTGGGTCGTCAAGCTCATCGACGTCTACCCCGACGAGGTCGGTGCCCAGCCTGGGCTTGGCGGCTTTCAGCTCATGATCGCGGCGGATATTTTTCGCGGCAGATACCGCGAGAGTTTTTCTACACCGAAGGCGCTGGCAGCAAACCAGCCGCTCCAGTATCGCTTCGACCTGCCGGCCGCGAACCATGTGTTCCTGGCGGGCCACCGCATCATGGTGCAGGTGCAATCGAGCTGGTTCCCGCTCTACGATCGCAATCCGCAGACCTTTGTGCGGAACATCTTTCTGGCGCAACCCGGCGACTACCGCAAGGCGACGCAGCGTGTCTTTCACGCCGCCGGCAAGGCGAGTTTCGTCGAGTTGCCGTTGGTCGCCGCGCCGCGTTAGCAGACCGGCAGCGCGACTGGCGCGATCAGCACTCCCGGCCGTTGACGGCGGCGACGCTGGATCTATCGGCCAGGCGCCACTTGGCGCCGAGCACGTGCTGAATGCAGGCGTCCGCGGCATTGCGATCCAGGGAAATTCCGGCCATTCTGCGAATTTCACCCAGTACGAAGTCTTCAGACAAGGCTGCGCGGTACGGGCGATAGGAAGACATGGCATCGAAGCTGTCGGCCACCGCGAGAATTTGCGCTTCCTTGATGATGACAGAGCCGGCCAAGCCGTGCGGATAGCCGCTGCCGTCCATGCGCTCGTGGTGCTGATAGACAATCTCGGCCAGCGGCACAGGCGCCCGCAGCTGCGCGAGGATGTCGCGGCCAGCTTCGCAGTGTGTCTGCATCAGTGCGAACTCCGGACCTGAAAGCTTTCCGGGCTTGTAGGTGATCTCGCTGGGGATTGCCAGTTTGCCAATGTCGTGAACGCGGCCGGCAAGAAACAGGAGTTCGATCCGGCTTTCCGGCAGGTGCATGAGGGTGGCAATTGCCACCGCCATCTCGGCGACGCGCTCCTGGTGATTGCAGGTGTGCAGGTCGCGATGCTGATGCGCGCGCGCAAGCGTGTCGATGGCAGGTTTCAGCGCCTGCAGCAGTGGCCCCTCGAGCCGAATTCGGTCAGCCATAGCCAAACGTCCGCCGTGTCAGGGCATGCATTTGCGTGTCATAGGCGCGATCGGCGCCGCAGGTTAAAACTTGAGGGCAAGGCCATAGTCATTACATCAACGTGACACCCTACTCAGTTCAGGCTATCGCTCCGCTGGTGCAATGTCGATCGTGTCGCACCGCACTGTTGTGGTTACTCCTGGTCGCCGGACCGTGGTGTTACCAGATATTCCGGGTAGGCAAATTCCGCGATTGGCCGGTCAGCCGATTCCCGGACATGCAGGGCCAGGTGTTGATCATGGTTGGCTATGTGCTCAATCAGCCACTGGTTGATGAAGAACAGGAATTCTTCCGCAAAGGCCCGATGGGATAATACCTTCGCGACAAAAATGTCCAGCTCGGTCAGCAGATCTGCATGCAGCGCGCGATGGCCCGCGATGCGGGGATAATGTGTTTCCAGCATCAGATTTTCTTCGCTGACGAAATGAAAATGTACGAACTGGCGCAGTTCAAGAACGATCTGCTTCATGACGTCGTCAGGCTGGTGAGTCTTGATGCCGACGTCGAATTTGCGAAACAGCATGATCAGCATTCGATGCTCGGAATCGACCAGCGGCTGGCCCGTTTCCAGGGTGCTATCCCAGTGAATGAACATGGACGCGGCTCCTGTAGCAAAGTGGCCACGTGCCAATGTGGCGGCGGCAGCAACTTCGTGCCGACACCCTGCGGCGCAGTATCCACTCATGCGAGAGCTAAGACATCGGCCATTTGGTTAAGATTGTGGAATCTGGGCACTGCAGCCCGAATTAGCCGGTCGGGAGGGCCCACTGGCCCCCTCGGTCAGTTCATTGGCAGGCTGCGCGGCGGGCCGCGTCCGAAGGCGGCGTCAAGAGTGGCAATGTGGGCCGCGCTGAGTTCGATTGCCGCGGCACCGGCATTGTCCGCAACGTGCTCGAGTCGCGCGGCCTTCGGAATTACAAACAGGTTTGGGTAGCGCAGAAGGTATCGCAGCGCAACCTGGCGCGCCGTCGCGCCCTGCGTCGCCGCGATCCGCTGCAAGGCGCGCCCGCCGGCGCTGCTTGCCTCATACAGCTCAGTCGATGGCCCCAGCGGAGTGTAGGCAACTACCGCGGTGCCATGCGCCTCGCACCAGGGAATGACCGTGTGCTCGATCGCTCGCTCCCGCAGGTGATAGAGCACCTGGTTACAGGCGGGTGCGCCGCCGATCGCCGTGACCTCCTCGAGATCGCCGACATCAAAGTTGCTCACGCCCCAGGACAGTATCTTGCCGTCGCGCTTGAGCGACTCGAATGCCGAGATGGTTTCCATTAAAGGATGGCGGCCGCGCCAGTGCAGGAGGTAGCAGTCCAGGTGATCGGTCCCGAGGTTTCGAAGGCTGCGCTCGCAGGCCGCGAGCGTGCCCCGCAATGACGCATTGGTGGGCAGGACTTTCGAGACCAGGAAGACCTGTTCGCGCCGCCCGCGGATTGCCTCGCCCACGATGGTTTCCGCGGCACCGGACCCGTACATCTCGGCCGTGTCGATGTGGCTGAGACCCAAGTCGAGGCCGCGTCGCAGCGCGGCGAGCGCGTCCGTCCGCGCAGCTAATTCAATCTGCCACGAGCCCTGCCCAATAGCCGGGACGAGGCGCTTCGTGCCACCAAATGTGCGCGTCTGCATCGATAAGTGCCGGTTGTCTCGCCGGTGCTGGCCGCGGAGCTTCGAAGCCCGTCCGGCGCCACGGCTTCGCGCCTAGAATAGGTCCTCATGGCGTGGCTCACCAACGTTCCGCACGCTGTGCAAGTGGCGGGGGAAATCGGCCGTCGCCATCAGCGCCTTGCAGCGCTCAAAGCGCCTGACCGAATAGGCCCAGAAGTCATCGGCAGGATTCCCGTTGGCGTGCTGGATCAGGCCCCACAGGGTCCATAGCAGGTCGCACATGGCCTTGTAGATGACAATGCGCGCGCGATCCGCGGGCCGCGCCTCGCCACCGAAATAGGCGCACATCATCTGTTCGTCCTGCGCCTCGTTAAACCCGCCTTCGACCGACAGATCGCCCAGATCCCACATGGGATCGTTCATGCCTGAATACTCCCAGTCCACCAGCCACATGCGCTCGCCGGTGTCGAGAAAGTTCTCGCACAATGGGTCGCAATGGCACGCCGCCATGGGCAGGGGCTGTGCACTGAGCGTGGCCCGCACCGCGCCCGCCTCTTTCACCACTTCGTGGTAGCCCGTTGGCAGTGCGCACTCCTTGCCAGCCAGCACCTGCAGATAATCATCGATCATGGCGAACAATTCGAACCGAAACGGGAACACCGCATCTGACGTGTGGAGCGAGTGTAAGAGCGCGCCAGCGCGCGCCGGAGCACCGGGGATGGTGCGGAATGCTTCCGCCGTCATCGTCACGGCCTGATCGACCAGTCGTGTCACCATCACGCCGCTGGCCGGGTCGAAATGCAGCACGGCGGGGCTGACACGCACGCGCGCCGCTGCGCGCGCCGCCTGGGCCTCATTGCTGCGATTGATATATTCCTCGGTGCCCGGTCCCGGGACGCGCAACACGTAGTGTTCAGGTCCGTGATCGACGCGAAATACCAGGTTGGTGAGCCCACCCAGGCGGGTCACCGCCAGCTCGTGACCGCTCGCGCCCCGCAGCAGCTCGAGCCCTCCCAGGAGCTGCCGCGCCCGTGCGATGTCCCGCTCATCCATCGTCAGCAACGCAACCGTTCCATGTTCGGATCGTAGAGACAGCGCGGCCCCAGCACCGCCGGGTAGCTCTGGCCGAAGGCTTCGATGCTGAACCCCGTTGCGCCGGACAATGCAACGGGCAAGTAGCCAAGCGCGATGGTCTTGCCGAGCGTGTGCCCGTAGCCGGCACTCGTGGTCGAAGCCACCACGTCCCCGTCGTGCACAATGGCCTCACCACCATGAAAAGGCGCGAAGCCCGCGACGGTGAACGAGCAGAGTTGGCGCGCTACGCCATCCACCTTGGCCCGCAGCAGCGCTTCACGTCCGAGGAACTCACCTTTGCCCAGCGCCACGCAAAACCCGAGGCCTGCCTCGTAGGGATTGTAGTCGGGCGAAATATCACCCGACCAGTAGAGATAGCCCTTCTCCAGGCGGGCGGAATCGATCGCGCGGTAACCGGCGTTGGCAATGCCGTAAGGCTGGCCCGCCTCCCACAGGTTCTCATAGACGCCAGCGGCGAACTCCTGCGGTACATAAAGCTCGTATCCCAGTTCACCGACGTAGCCGATGCGCACCGCGAGCGCATTGGCATGACCGATATCAATGTGTCGCGCCGCGCGGAAAGGAAGCGCTGCATTCGACACGTCGTCATCGCTGAGCGAGCGCAGGATGTCGCGCGCACGCGGCCCGCAAAGGTTAAGCGTTGCAAAGCTATTGGTCAGCTCGCGGACCGAAACACCGGCCGGCAGGTGCCGGGCGACCCAGCCCGAGTCGCGCACGCCAAAACCAGCGCCGGTAACGAGGTAGAAAAGCTCAGGCCCGACATGGATGAGGGTCACGTCGGCCTCGATTCCGCCGCGCGCATTGCACAACTGCGTGTAGACCGCCTTGCCAGACGGGCCGGAAAGATCGTTGGCGGCGATGCGCTGCAGCGCAGACTCGGTGCCCGGGCCCGAGATTTCGAACTTGGCAAACGAGCTCTGGTCAATCAGCGCGGCGCGCTGCCGGATTGCGCTGAGCTCCGCCGCCACGGGAGCGAACCAGTTGGGCTTACCCTCGAAGCTGGGCGCGTCACACGTCTCAGTGCTGCCCAGCGCAAACCAGTTGGGCCGCTCCCAGCCCGCCTTTGATCCGAATACCGCGCCTGCCTGCTGCAAGTGCTGGTGCAGCGGGGAGCGCCGCAGGTTTCGGCCGAGGTGGAATTCTTCGACCGGCCAGTGAATCTTGTAGTAGGCGCCGTAGGCCTCGATGGCGCGCTTCTCGAGAAAGCGCGGTTGCGCCTGTACGGTGGAGAAGCGGCGCACGTCGAAGGGCCACAGGTCCATGCCGGCATCGCCATGCAGGATGAGGTTTGACAGGGCGAGCCCCGCGCCACCCGAGGCGGCGATCCCTGCGGTGAAGCCGCAGGCGACGAAGAAGTTGTCGAGACCGGGCGCGAGCCCCATGAGCGGCTCACCGTCGGCGGATACGGGAATGGGTCCGTTGATCACGGTCTGGATGCCGATCTCGTTCAGCACCGGCAGCCGTTCGGCGGCCGGCAGGGCGAACAGCTCGAGCCGATCCATGTTCGGCGGCAGCAGCTCGCGCGCGAAGGATAGTGGCGGCAACCCGCGATGGAACCCGCGCGAGCCATCCTCCCAGCCGCCAATGGCGAAGGCGCCGGTGTCAGGCTTGAGATAGAAATTATGGTCCGGGTCGCGCAGCGTGGTGAGATCCGCATCGAACACCAGCTTTTTTTCGGTGAGAAAATACTGATGCTCGACGATACCTGCGGCGAGATCGACGCCGGCCATACGGCCGACACGCTTGGCCCAAAGGCCGGCGCAGTTCACCAGGATGTCGCAGCCGATGGTTCCCTGGTTGGTGACCACGCCCGTCGCCCGGTGACCATCGAGTGCGATGTCCTCTACGCATACCCCGACTTCGATCTTCGCGCCATGCAGGCGCGCGCCCTTGGCATAGGCCATGGTGAGCGAATAGGGATCAATGTAGCCATCACCGGGAATGAAGGCCGCGCCCTCGATGCCGTCGGTGGTGATATAGGGAAAGCGCTGCTTGGCCTCCGCCGCGGACAAGGGGTGGCACTCCACCCCAAAGCTGCGCGCCTGACCCATCGAGCGGCGGATTTCGCTCCAGCGCGCAGCGCTCGCGGCGAGCCGCAGGCTCCCCACTTTTTTCCACGAAATTGCCTGCCCGGTTTCCTGCTCCAGCCGATCGAATACAGCGATCGAATTCTGCATCAGTCGTGTCAGGTTTCTCTTGCCCCGCAACTGCCCCACGAGCCCGGCCGCGTGCCAGGTGCAACCGTGCGTGAGTTGCGCCTTCTCGACCAGCAGCACATCCTTCGCGCCGTCGCGCGCCAGATGGTAGGCGAGCGAGGTGCCGACGGCGCCACCGCCGACGATCAGGATATGGACGTGGCGATCGGCGTGAAACCCCATTCCTCTGCTCCGGCTCTGGTGCGCGTGTGCATTTTGGCACACTCAATGATGAAGTCTGGCCAGCAGCGCCTTGATCGGCGCCTCCATGTCTGCGGCCTTGCTGTCGCCCTGGTAGCGGGCGACGACGCGTCCTTGCGAATCGATCAGATAGCTTAACGGCAGGCCCAGTACGCCACCAAAGGATTCGGCCAGTCGCGCATCACCGCGGACGATCGGATAAGAGACCGGATGCCCGGCCAGGAACTGTCGGACCTGCATCTCACCGTCGTCCATGGAAACGCCGATGATTTGCAGACCCTGTACGCCGTATTGGCGCTGCCATTGCGAAAAGCGCGGCATTTCTTCCAGACAGGGGCTGCACCAGCTGGCCCAGAAATTCACCAGCAACACCTTGCCGCGGTAGTCGCGCAGATGCACCGTGTGTCCGGCCAGATCGCGGCGCGAGAAATCGGGCGCCGTATCGCCTCTACCCAACGCCGCCGCCGCCGCCGCGCACAGCAGCATGAGTGGCGCGGCCAATGCCACATGGCGCGGCCGGGTACTCAAGGGCTCCTGACGACCGGATAACCCTGCTCGACCCAGTCGGTGCCGAAATTGTTGGCCAGGTAGAGCACCCTGAGCCGCGTGAAACCGAGTGCATGCAAGGCCGCGTAGGCCGCTCCCATGTTGGGACAGTGGGTCCAGGGACAGCAACCGCAATAGATGACGATTGCGGAGTCCCTTGCGAGGTGGGTTACGCGCTCGCGCAGCGCCCGCAGGCCGTCGCCGTCGCTGGCCGCACCCACATACTCAGCCCCCGGAATATGGGCTTGCTCAAACAGGGTTCGAAAGCCGACTTGCAGAATGAGTGGTCTGGGCGCGGTGGTGTTGCGCAAGGCATCCGCCAGTTCAGCGGGCCGAAGCTGGTCGCCCGACGGTATCGTGGTGGCCGAAACGGGGTGCTCGCGGGCGCCATGACACAGGGCTGGCAGCATGCAAAGCACGGCGAGCGTGGCTAGCAGGGCAGTGGGGCGTAGCGTCATGTTCGTAACCTGCCTTGGGATGATCCGGATCTGACGCGACTATCCTGCAGCCGGCAGCGGAGGAACCGGGCCAGCAGTAACTGGTACGAAGCAGCCGGTACCGGTCCGCTCCGAACCCATGCCAAAGCCAGCTCATCGAGCTCGTGGTGATGGGTCTCGCGCGGCTGGCCCATGCCCTGCAGCAGACGCTGCAGCTGATAGTCCCTGCGTAGCGCCAGATCTTCGGGAGGAGTGGGCAGGTCGGTGGCGATCTCGCCGCGTATGCACAAGGTCCTGAGCGCGGTTTCTTCGGCTGCCATGCCTCCTTCGGCTGCGACACCGGCCTTCGCCCAAGCCTGCTGCAGTGCCGGGACAGCGCCCTTGGGCCACTGCTGCACACCGGAGATGAAAGTCTCGGCGGCAAGCTTGAGCTCTGCGAGCTCGGCAGGTGATATGCCCTGCACCACGGCGAGCCCATAAGTCTGGATGAGTCGGGCCGCCTCGAATAGAGATTCAACAGCCTGTTCGGCATCGCGTGAACGCTGTCCGGCAAGGCTGGCCTGGCACTTTGACAGCGCGCGCTCGAATCGGTCGCGCAGGCCACGCTCGTCGGCACGAGGCAGCTCGCCCAGACCCTCGAAGGAGGCGCGCCACTGCGGGATCTGCCCGACGCCCGCGAGCAACTCCGGCCCCGACCGGGTGGCCACCTGTTCCGCCTCCGCGCAAATCGCCAGCGCCCGCGCCTTGGCGGCCTCCAGGCCGGCTGCGTACTCGCTGTAGGCTTGCTGTCGCCTTTGGTATACGGCATCGCAGCGCTCGCGAAACTCGTTCCACAAAGGCGCTTCCTGAGCGCGCGGGACCAGGCCCGCGTGCTGCCACAGTTGTTGCAGGGATTTCACCGCGTCCACAGCCTCGCGACTGTCTGCTTTCGTGAGCAGTTCGTCCGCCTGCCGGATCAGCGACTGGCGAGCCGCCACGTTCTGCGCCAACCATGCATCGAGCCGCGAGCGCAACCGGCCGAGCGAGGCGTCAAACGCTTCCTGGATAGCCGCAATGGCGGCGCGATCCACTGGAATAATCCGCCGCCATTCCTGCCGCGCCTCGCGCAACACGGTTGCGATCGCCCGCCAGTCCGGATGCTCGCCGCCTTGCAGCGCCTCAAACGCCTGCAGCCGTTCGAGTACGCTGCTGCGTCGCTCCAGATTCTCCGCGCGCACCCGCGCCTGGGTTTCGAAGAATTCACGGCACGGTTCGTAGGCCGCGAGCGCGGCCTGGTTGAAGCGCTGCCAGTCTGCTTCCGCATCGCTGACGATTCCCTTGCTGATCGTCTTCCATTGCTCGCGCAGGTCACGGATTCGGTCCGCAAGGGCCCTTGGGTGTTCCGAGGATCCAATGAGCGCCTCCATCTCCGCCACCAGTTCGACGCGCTTGGGGGCGACGGCATAGTCTTTCCAGGCCTTGAGTTCGCCAAGCTTCAGATCCAGCTCCTGTAGCTGTCTGGCCAGATGTGCGGGGAGCGATGGAAGCGCGGCGAGCCTGTCGCCGATGGCACGGCGTAGCCCGGCCGCCGGCCCCGTCTGGCCGCCGCGCAGCGCGCCGCGGGCCTTGGCAATCAAACTGCCGATCTGGCGTGCCGCATGCGCCTCGGCCGCAAGGCGGTCGGCGCGTGCCTGTTTCTCCGCCTCACGCGCTTGCGCCGCCTCCGCTGCGGCGAGTGCCGCGACCGTGTCGCGCTGCTGTGCCTCTGCCGCGCTCTGCGCGATGGCTTGCTCGCGCGCAGCCCGCCGGGCGTCCTGTTCAGCTGCATCGGCCGCTTGTTGCGCCAATTCCCGCTTATGCCTGGCAATGACCTCCCGGCATCGGTCGATCGCCTGGCGCGCAAGCTCGCGGACCGCGGGCGGGGACTGGCTCTCGAGCGAGCGCCAGCGCGCCTCGAAGTGTTCGAAGGTCGGTGCATAGAGCGCGTCATAGACACGGTGACTGAGGCCTTCGAGATTCGCGCCGAGCGAATGGATGTCGCTCTCGAGTTGGGCAAGTCGCTGGGCTTCGGCGCTCAGCGCGTCGCGCTTGTCCTTGAGAATCCGGTAGACGCTTTTTTCTTTGCCGCGCAGCTGCCTGAGGAGCCGCTTGATCTCGTCCGGGTCTTCGACGCATTGCGCCGCGAGCTGGCGCAAGCGGGTCGACGACCCGTCCAGGACGAGCCGCGCCGCCTGCACAGGCTCGCCGATTGTCGCCAGCGTCACCGCTCCGGAATCGATCAGTTGCGCCACGCGATCTTGCGCCTGCCGTTCGAGGACTGAAGACGGCGCAGGCGTGCCGCCCAGACCCGCCAGCTTCCGCAATAGCTCGCCGTCCGGTAGCTTGCCGATGGCCGCGGCGCGCAACGCCTCGTCATCGTCGCCCAGGATCGTGGCGACGATCTGCTCCGGCGCGGCCGAATCCAGCGCCGCGACACGTTCCTCCAGGGAGGGCGCGGCAGAGGGCGGCGGCGGAAGCAGGGGTTCGGCGCGGAAAAATTGCGACAGCGGTTTCTTCAATGGTCCGTTTGGCATGGCCAGAATGGGCCCATATTAATCGAAGTCCCTGCGATATTTCCGGCCCGGCACCTGCGCAGAGATTGACTGAATTGCCAGGTTCAAGCAATTTCGGGGTTGTCGGCACACTGGCTGGCGGTGGTATTGGAGACCGGATCAGGATGGAAGCGCAGGGCGGCGAGCTGTATCACGACCGGATGGTAGACATGCTCCAGACCATCTGGGGTGAGGGTTTCCTGTCGCCGGGCGGACCGGATGAAGTGGCTCGGCTGATAGCGAATGTGGACCTGACGGGTCTATCGGTATTGGACATCGGCTGCGGCGCAGGCGGGATTGACATCGCGCTGGTGCGCACCCACGGCGCCGGGTACGTAACCGGCATCGATGTCGAGGATTCGGTGCTGAAGCGCGCCCGCGCGCTGATCGCAGGCGCCGGCCTGGGCTCGCACATCGGCCTGCTCAAGGTCGCGCCGGGCCCGCTACCCTTTCCGCCGTGCAGCTTTGACCTGGTGTTTTCCAAGGACAGCATTGTGCACATCCCCGACAAGCACGCGCTGATGCTCGAAGTGTTCCGCGTGCTGAGGCCCGGCGGTAGGTTCATCGCTTCGGATTGGCTGCTCGGACACGATGGCGCGCCTTCGCCGGAGATGGTGGCCTATATCGCGGCCGAGGGGCTGGATTTCGGCATGGCCTCGCCGTCCCGCTATCAGGATGCGATGCGCAACGCGGGCCTGGTCGAAGTGTCCGCCACCAGCCGCAATGCCTGGTACCGCCAGGCGGCAAGGCAGGAGCTGGAGCGGCTGCGCGGATCGGTGGGTGCCGCCGCGGCCGCAGTTGTAGGCCAGGAATTCGTCGACCAGAACATCCTGGTCTGGTCGCGCATGATCCCCGTGCTGGACAGCGGTGAACACTGTCCTACACACCTGCGCGCCCGCAAACCCTGAAACGTGCCTGGAAACTTCAGGTCGCGCCGGTGCCGTTCTTGAGCGCGGCGTAGCGGCCCGAAGGCGACAGGTCTTCGCGGCCCGCCTGGGTAGTCCACAGTTCATTGCGGCGCGCGACGAAAGTACTGTCCGAAAGGGCGGCGAGCGACCCGGCCCGGGCGAACAGGTAGCCCTGTCCGGCCACGCAGCCCAGGCTGAGTAGCGCGTCGACCTGCGCTTCAAGCTCAATGCCCTCCGCCACCGTATCGAGCCCCAGTGTCTCGGCGAGCATGATCACCGCACGGGCAAGCTCCGGACCGTTGGCGCTGTTGGTCAGGCGGCTAACGAACGAGCGGTCGATCTTGAGGATATCGATCGGGAAGCGGTGCAGGTATGAAAGCGAAGAGTAGCCAGTGCCGAAATCGTCGATGGCAAGGCGGACGCCGAGCGTCTTCAGCTGCTGGAGCCGCGCCAGGTTCGAGGCCGTGTTGTGCATGATGGTGCTTTCCGTCAACTCGATCACCAGGTTGCCGGGCTCGAGACCCGACTCCTGCAGCGCATGCGCGACATCCTGCCCCAGCTCGCCGTGCTCGAGGTGACGGGCGGAGATGTTGACAGCGACCCGCAGGCCTGCGCCGCCGGCGACGGCACGGCGCCAGGTGTAAACCTCGTTGCAGGCGTGCTCGAGCACCCAGCGCCCCAGCTTGACGATCTGTCCGCAATCCTCGGCGATCTGTATGAACCGGTCCGGCATCAGCACGCCCAGTTCCGGATGCCGCCAGCGCAGCAGCGCTTCGACGCCCAGCAAACTGCGGCGTGCCGAGGTCCACGATCGGTTGGTATTCGACGAAGAACTCGTCATGCGCGACGGCCTGGGCGATGTCCGCTACCAGGCGCATCCGCTCCTGCAGGACTTCCTGCATCGGCGGTTGAAAGGCCATGAAGCAGTTCTTGCCCGCAGCCTTGGCGTGGTACATCGCGATGTCAGCCTTGCCCAGCAAGGCCTCGGCGCTGGTTTCGACCGTCGAAAAGGCCACGCCGACGCTGGCCGAAACGCGCACCTCCGTGCCGTTGAGTGTGAACGGCTGGTCGAGTTCCCGGACCAGCGCAGCCGCGACGCTCTCGATTTCGGCGCTGGTGGCAATTCCCTCGAACAAAATGGCGAACTCATCGCCGCCGAGGCGTGCAACGGTGTCGGAAAAGCGCGTCGACTTCACCAACCGGTGTGCTACGGCCTGCAGCAGCCGATCGCCGACGTCGTGCCCGAGCGAGTCGTTGACGCTCTTGAAATTGTCGAGGTCGACGAACATCACGGCCAGCTGGTGCCGGCCGCGTTGCGCCAGCGTCAGGGAATGCTGCAGCCGGTCGCGGAACAGGCTGCGGTTCGCCAGCAAAGTCAATGAGTCGTGAAATGCCAGCTGCCGCAACTGCTCTTCCAGAGACTTGCGCTCGGTGATGTCACGCAGGTTGAGCGCCAGCCCCCGCACCGCTGGATCGTTGGTCAGGTTGCTGCCGACGATCTCGAGCACGTGGCGCCCGCTGTCGCGCTCGATCCGCAGCTCGACCGGGCCGACTGGCCTCGCCGGAGGAGGCCGCGACTTCGTGCAGAAACGACCTGCAGACGCTCGATATCGTCACCAGCCCACACGGCGAGCAGATTCTTCCCGGCGATCTGGTCCGGGCGCAGGCCCAGCGTGCGTTCGGACGCGGGAGAAGCAAACATGAGCGACCCGTCCGCATCAACGGTCATGATGACGTCGGAGGCATTTGCGATCAGGGAGGCGTAGCGATCCTCGACCAGGCGGGCCGCGCGTCGCTCGCGCGTCAGGGCGTCCTCACGCAGCACCAGCGCCTGGCGCACCATCACCAGCAACGCGAGCACGAACACGACGATGGTCATCAGCGTGGCAGGATTGCGCGATGTCGCCGTGCGTCAGGGATACGAGCACCAGCAACGCAGCCAGCATGGCCGCGTACGGGAGTGACTGCGCCAGCGACTGCGACACACGCAATCCGGCGGCAGCGGGCGCGTCGGGTACGGCACCACGCATCTGTTCACGCCCGGCGGCTGCCAGTGGCAGGTAGCAGGAAACGTACAGGACATCCTCCAGGTCGCCGGACAGGTAATGGCCGGTGATCTTCGCGACCGACCACATGACGTCGCCCAACAGCATTGTCGTGAAGCCGACCGACAGGAGCAGCGGAACGGTGCGCCCGTTCCCGGTGCCCGCTCCCGCCAGGAGCAGCACGCCGAGCGCGAGCACCAGTATGCAGTTGAGCGCGATGTAGGTCTGGCTCAGCGTGTACTTGAGCAGGTCGATCTCGGTGCTCGAGGCGGCGGGACGGATGATCAGAAACCAGAAGAACGCGCCAAACCCCGCCACCAGGATCATCGCGTCGAGCAGGAACTGCGTCCAGCGTATCCTGCACCGCCGCGGCCCTGATCATCAGCGCTACCGCCACCATGAAGAAGGGATAGAACGCGAGGTAAAACATATCGGCGGGGCCGGGAAACGGGTCTATGCCGTGCAGCCAGGAGTTGACGCCAATCGTAGTACCGGCGAAGTACAGCGCGAGTGCGATCGACAAACACCCCCACGCGGTTCGCATGGTGCCTCGCTCCATGCGGTAGGTTGCGACGATGGTAACGATGGTCGCGCTGAGGCAGGCGGGCGAGTCTCCCAGCAGGCCGACGTAATGCCTGACGCCCTCGCCGCCGAACCCGGTCAGCATCCACAAACCGCAGACGACAACGTAGATCACAAGCGCGATGCAGAGCTTGTCGATCCAGGCCGGTGGCGCGGTGAGCCTATTGTCGATTGCAGATCCTGGCAAAACGCCCACCTGGATTACTCTTGGTTATTCCGTTCACATAGTCCGCCGCGCGACTAAATCTCGTGCCTTTTCGCCACGTTACAGAATGCGTCGGGAATGGACGACGGGCAAGGCAGTCCCGCGTGGGCTGGGATGCAGGTCTCGTTTGCGCCAAAGGGCCGACCGTGAACTGCGTCACGGTCGGATTCCTGGCCTATGGCTTCAGTGGGCGGCTAGTCGGCGTTCGGGATCCTGACAACGCTACCCTCGGCCCGCGGATCGTTGGGATCCTTGACCACGGTCACGTAGAGCTCTTTGCCGCCAGCGCCGAATGCAATGTTTGTCGTGCCCCGGCCCGCGGCGATCTTGAATTCGTGCAGCAGCCTGCCGTCGGGGGACAGCTTCAGGATCTTGCCGCCGGACCATTGGGCCACGTAGATGTTACCCGCCGCGTCGACCTTCATGCTGTCGGGGCCCAGCCACCAGGAGTCGACCGCATTGGGCGTGAGCAGGTTCAACAGCGCGAAATTCGTGCGGTTGCCGAGAGTGCCATCGGGATTGACCGTGAATTTCAGCATGCAGTTGCCGACAGTTTCGCTGACGTAGAGAGTTTTCTGGTCCGGCGATACACCGACACCGTTGGCGTAATTGAGATTGTCCGCGACCCCGACCCAGGCCTGGCTGCCGGGTGCGAGGTAGAGAATTCTCCCCACCACGGCGGTCGCCTGGTCCAGGAACGGGCCGAACACGGTCGCGTAGGCGCCGTCGTTCGCCGTCACCACGATGTCGTTGATGCCGCCGATGAATTTGAGTCCGTTGCTGTCGGTGTCCCAGCGGCGCAGCTGCTTGCCGGCCAGGTCGAGTTCAAGGATTGCACCGGGATCATCAGTGCAGGCGAGTAGGAAGGTCTTCCGCTTGGTGAGCGCCAGTCCATTGTGGCCGCAGCCTGGGGTGTGGTTCAACACCGTGATCGACTTGCCGTCCCATTTCGACAGCGTGTCGGAGGTCCAGCCGACGTAGTAGAGATTGCCGTCAATGAACAGCGGACCCTCCGGACCAAGTACCTGGTCCACAACGGTGACCTCTGCGGCCCAGCTTGCCGTGGCGGCAAACAGCGCTGCCATGGCGCAACCGATTATCCTGCCTGATGTCATGCGGACTCCCCTGATCGCGTATATCCGGATGTTGGTGCAATCACTCCATTGGGTCAATGCGCTGCCGCGCATGTCCGCTACAATGATCGCATCCCATGCGTGCCGTGCTCGACAACGTCATCTGGAATGCGCTCGTGGGCCCGCACGCGCGCTACGCGACCGGCGCGAATGGCGCGCGCCGCTATGCCCGTGGCTACTCGCCGATCGTGGGCTTCGCGAATGTGCAGCAGCCGGACTTTGACGCGCTGGTGCCCTATTGCAATCCAGGCGAGCACTTCTACTGCAGCGGCTGGGCGGGATCTGCGCCGGCGGGTTGGCAGATCGAGGCCGACTCGACCATGTGCCTGATGGTTCTTACGGCGCCCGATCGGGCTCGGCTTCCCAAAGCTACTTGCGCAGCGTCGAGGCTGGGGCCGCAGCATGCTGTCCAGGCCATGGACCTCGCAACGCTCACCCGACCCGGGCCGTTCGGCCCGCGCACCATTGAGCTGGGCGACTACTTCGGCATCTTCGAGGACGGGCGGCTGGTAGCCATGGCAGGAGAGCGCATGCAAGCCGGAGCATTCCGCGAGATCAGCGGCGTCTGCACGCATCCGGACTACCAGGGCCGGGGACTGGCCCGTCAGCTGATGCTGCAACTGATCAAACTCGAGCGGGCGCGCGGCGAAACGCCCTTCCTGCACGTCATGAGCAGCAACAGCGGGGCCCGCCAGCTCTACGAACGCCTCGGGTTCAGCAATCACCTGGAGCCGGTGGTGCGGGTCATCTCGCCCACGGCCTGAACGCGCGCCAGCAGGAAGCCGTCGTAGCCCTTGGTGCCGACAGTCTGGATGACCGTGGCATCGAGGCGCGGCTCGCGCGCAATCCACTCTGCCATGCGGCGCACGCCCTGCACGGCAGCATCGGTCAGGTCCTCGACCACTTTTCCCTCGCGCACCACGTTGTCAATGACGATCAGCGTGCCGACGCGTGCGAGTGCCAGCGCGGCTGCCGCATAAGCCGGAATATTGGCCTTGTCGGCGTCGATGAACACGAGGTCAAAGGGCTCGACCCGCTGCGCGCGCAGCCGGGCGAGCGAGTCCAGGGCTGCGCCGTGCACGACTTCCACCTGGCCAGCGAGGCCCGCGCGGCGGCAATTCTCGCGTGCCACCGCCGCGTGCGTGGCGTCGAGTTCCAGCGTGACCAGCTTGCCCGAGCCGGCCAGGGCGCGCGCCAGCCAGATCGTGCTGTAACCGCCGAGCGTGCCGATCTCGAGAATGCGCTTTGCGCCGACGGCGAGCGCCAGCAGGTGCAGCAGCTTGCCCTGGCTCGCCGTCACCTGGATGTCCGGGAGCCCAGCCTTCGTGCTCGCGGCCAGGGCAGCCTGCAAGGCAGCGTCGGCCGGGATCAACTGCGAGTCGAAGTAGGCGTCCACGTCGTTCCATCGATCCTGATTCATGCAGCCTCCGTGTCGGCGATTAGTGCGCCTTGCTTGCCGCCCGCTGCGGCATCAAATAGATGCACACGGCGATGAACAGCAGCAGCAGCGCGGATGCCGTGTAGCGACTCAGGGCCAGCCCGCCGGCGTCGTGCGGCTTGTCGAGGAAATCGCCGACCACTGCGCCCAGCGGGCGCGTGAGCACGAAGGCGGTCCAGAACAGCAGCGTACGCGACAGCTTAGTCCACCAGTATCCCGCCACGACCAGGGCCAGCAGCGCGCTGAACACGATGGCGCCGCCCAGGTATCCAAGGCCGGCCGAGTCTGCGGTCCAGTCTCCCAGGGCGGTGCCGAGAGTTTGCGAAAACATGATGGTAACCCAGTAGTGCATTTCGGCGCGTGGCGTGCTCACGGTATCGATAGACACCGACCCGAGCGCGCGGTGCCAGGCCAGCAATGATGCCAGCAGCAGCGTGAGCAGCAGTGAAGTGCCGCCGGCATAGCCGATGCCGAGCGAACGATCGGCAAAGTCTGCCAGCGTGGTTCCGACCGTGGTCGTCGCGATGATCGTCACCCAATAGAGGAGCGGGCGAAAGCCGCTCGCCCCGATCTGGCAGCTGACCGCTACGATGAAGGCGGCCGCGAAGATTCCGGTGCCCACCAGGTAGCCCAGCTTCATGGACATCGATACCGCATCGCCCCCGGTCTCGCCCAGGGTGGTCGCGGCGATCTTGATGATCCAGAAAGACAGCGTGACTTCGGGGACCTTGATGGCGTGCCGGGCACCCGCGCGGCGCAGCTCATTCACCTCGGATTGATCATGTCCTGTTGCCATGCGTCATTGTGCACCCCGGTGCCGCAGCAAGCGCAAGCACTTTCCGGGTGTGGTCATCATCGTGCTGTAATCTGCTGCGCGTAGTATCGGGGTGAAGAATCGGCGCTGTCGTCCAGAACCGACATTCTTTGGCGGAACCTGCGGCGCGGCCGCGGGTCCACACAAGCTGAGGCAGGAATGCGATTGCGGGGATGCGAATATGGAAGGGACTATGATTGATTCGGCCGTGCAAAACACGCCTGGCCTGGCGTTCCGCTCCGCGCGGCGTCCCGCCGCCCTGGGGTTGGCGAGGCCGCCTTCGTTCGCCCGTGCACTGCGGCAGCGCGGCCTGATCGCGCCCGGATCTTTGGGCCCCGATTTCCTGGCCGTCGAAGCTGAGCAGGGCGAATCCTGGAGCCCGGCACTTTCGCTCTACGAGGCGCATCTGCGCCGCCGGGCCATGGAGCAGGTGTTCGCGGTATTGCGTGGCGATGTGAGCTGAGCGGTTGATCCGGCCTGGGCCGAGGCGTGACCGTGGGTTGCCCCGCAGTCACACCTCGCGCCGGTTGCCACCTTACTTGGGCAGCAACGTCACCGGGACTTCCGTGACCGTATCGACTGGTATGGCGTTCGCCTGCGCGGCCTGGCGCACCGCGTTCTCGCTCGGCGCTTCGTAGATGCAATAGGTCTTGGTCTTGCTGGCGTTGGCATAGGACATTACCCAGTGCACGCCGTACTTGGCATTGATCGCATTGATCTTGACCTTGCCAGCCGCGTTCAGGCCGTCGAGGGCGCCAGCCGGAAATGTGCGTTCAATCAGATAGCGATGGGCGGCCTCCTTCGAGTGTGACCCCGCCATCGGCGCCCCACTGTCGGCAGCGAAGGCGGGAGCAAAGAACAGAACGGGCAGCATTGCGATAATCGTCTTCATTGTTGTCTCCTGATGTGGTTCTAGAGTTGGCGATCAGTTTGGAAAGTGCTTTCGGCCGCAGACCTACTCGGCCGTCGCGGGATCGATGATGGTGGTCACACGCGAGATCTTGTTGGCGGGGAACCCGCCCAGTTCGGCGTGCCTGCGCACCAGCGATTCGTCCGTTGCGTGGTAAATGCAATAGATTTTGTCGGCAGTGACGTAGCTGTGGATCCAGTGGACGCTGGGACCAAGGCTGCTCAGCACTCCGCAGGACTTCAGCGAAATGGCTTTCAGCTCGGCGGGAGTCAACTTACCCGCGCCGGGTATCTCACGTTCGATTACAAACTTTGGCATTTCCATCTCCGACTTGATTGACTTGGCACGCTGACAGGATCGCTAACCTGGCCCGCCAGGTCTTGAATTGCGCCTGAAATTATTCTAAAAAGCTTATGGCGCACCGCGTTCCCGATAAAGGATCAAAATATCAATAACTTACCGTACGGTGCCGTGCATTTGATCCGCGTGGGCGACTTCGACCTCTATCCCTCGGAACGCCTGTTGTCCGCCTCAGGAAAGCCGACGGAACTCGGCGCGCGCGCCTTTGACCTGTTGCTGGTACTGGTCGAAAACCACGGCCGCCTGGTCACCAAGGCAACCCTGCTGGAGCGTGTGTGGCCCCGACTGTTCGTCGATGAGAACAACTTACCGGCGCAGATTGCCAGTTTGCGCCGCGTGCTCGGTGCCGGGGCGATCCGCACGGTGGCCGGATTCGGCTACCGCCTGGAACTGCCCGTCTCGGTGCAGGGGACAGACGGGCAGGTACCCCGCCCGGTCGCGAAGTCGCCCGAGCCCGCCGCGCCGCGACTGGCGATCCCGCGTCGCGCCTGGCCGAACCGGCTCGGACCGCTGATCGGCCGGGATCGGGATGTCCAGGATTTATCCGATGTGCTCGAGCGGGCCTGCCTGGTGACCATCGTCGGCATTGCCGGCGCCGGCAAGTCGCGCCTCGCCCAGGAGTTCCTGGTGCGCGCCGCAGACATGCCCGCCCGAGCGGCCGTCTGGATCGCACTGCAGCCAATCCGCGAAGTCCAGCACGTGCCCTCGGCGATTGCACTGGCACTTGGCATTTCGCTGCCGGAGGGACTCGAGGGTTTTGCCGCCCTGCGCCAGGCGCTCGAGCAAGTGCCGGTGCTGCTGATTCTGGATGGCGCGGAACACCTGCGCGAGGCGCTTGCGATGCCTCTGGCCGAACTGGTGTTGCAGACCGAGGGCGTGCGCGCGCTGGTGACCAGTCAGGTACCGCTGGGTATTCCAGGCGAAACGGTATATCGCCTCGCGCTGCTGCAAGTGCCCGAAGCGGCGACGCCCTATTCGGACACCGCGCGCTGCCCCGCGGTCGCGTTGTTCGTCGAACGGGCGGCGGCGGCCGACCGGCGCTTCGAACTGACCGCCGCCAACAGTGCGCTGGTCGGCGAAATCTGCCGGCGGCTTGACGGCAATGCATTGGCGATCGAGCTGGCGGCGGCGCGTATCCCGGCGCTCGGCGTCAGCGGCCTGCTCGAGCGGCTCGATGACCGGTTCCGCCTGCTCAAGGCATCCGGGCGCGCCGCCGAACCGCGCCACAGCGCGCTGCACGCCGCCTTCGACTGGAGCTACACCCTGCTCACGAGCGCGGAGCAGCGGGTATTCAACCGGTTGGGTACCTTTGCGGGAAGTTTCACACTCCACACCGCTGCGCGCTGCGTCGCCGACGAGAATATCGATACCGCCGAGGCTATCGATCTGATCGGGCGGCTGGTGGACCGCTCGCTGATCACCGCGCTGCCGGTCGAGCCGCCGCGCTACGCGCTGCTCGAAACCGCGCGTTACTATACGAGCGGAAAACTCGCGGCCAGTGGGGAACTGGAAGCTGCGCAGGGGCGCATGGCCGCGACCATATTGCAGATGCTCGACACGGCCTACCAGGAATACTGGTCGCTGGATGAAGCCATCTGGCTGAACCGCTACGAGCCTGAACTCGACAACGTGCGAGCCGCAATCAATTGGGCCTACAGCCACGATCGCGCGCTCGGTGTGGCGCTGTACGGTTCGTCCTGGCCGCTGTACGTCGAAACGGAACTGCTGGCCGAGGGGCGTGATCGTTTCGAGCAGGCGGTGACCCTGCTGAGCGATGCCCTGCCGCGCGCCCGGGTCGGCCGGTTCTGGGAGGCCGTGGCCACCTACGATTCCTCACGCCAATGCGACCGGGCGCGCTACGCCGCGGAACTGGCAGCTGGCATGCACGCCGCCGCGGCTGACCACCGCGCCCACTACTACGCCCTTACGCAGCTGGCGTTCAATTGCCGTGATGACGATCCGGCCGCGCGCGCGGCCTGCGCTGCGGCGCGGCAACTCGAGGACCCGGCCTGGCCAGCGCGCCTGCTGACGCACGGCGCGCTGACGGAGGGCGCAATGCTGATGAACTGCGGCGAATTTCCCGCGGCGCGCGCCGCCTACCAGCGCGCGGTGCGGTACGCTTTGACCGTCAGCGAGCGGCAGGCGTTGGCGGCGAGCGTCAGCATCGTCGAGCTGGACATAGCCTGCGGTGATACCGGCGCCGCCCTGCAGCTCGGGCGGCCGCTGGCGCTGAGCCTGCGCCACTCCGGTCGCCGCGCGACCCGCTTCGAGCTGCTTACGATGAACTGCAGTGCGCTGTTGATCGTCGGCGCGACCGACGAAGCACGCGCCGCGGGAGCCGAACTCTACGATCTGGCGCTGCGGCTCGACACCAGCAAGTTATACACGGCGCTCGATGCGATGGCATTGCTGGCCTGCGGCGACCAGCGCTACGAGGCGGCGGCGCGCATCCTGGCCTGCGCCAACCAGGCCCTCGCGGTGCATGGGCAATTGCGCCGGCGACCGGTGCAGGAAAAATTGCGGCAGACCGTGGCGGCGATACTCGCCGGCCGCCTGGGACCGAGCTGGCGCGAGGGCCCAATCGACGCGCGTGACAGACTCGATGAGGTAGCCGCCTGTGCGCTCGGACTCGGACTGCGCGTCTGAGCGCGCGATCAGACTATTTCGGCCGCGGCGGCTTCGCGCCCGCGCTGCCGCGCCTCGGCTTCCGCGCGCGCCGCTTCGATGTGGTCGAGCACCATGTCGACGTCGGCTGTGGCCAGGTGGTGTGCGAATTGACCGGTGAGCGGGGACTCCGGGGTAAGCTCCGAAGCCTGGTAAAGCCCCCAGATCTCGTGGGCATAGCTCGTGCCGAGCAGTTCGGGGGCGGCCACGGCAAAACTCGCGCGCATGTTGTTGACGTCACGCTCCAGCATGGCAAAGGCATTGTTGTTGCTGGCGGCATTGACCGCCTGCGGCAAGTCGATGATCACCGGCCCGTTGGCGTCGACCAGCACGTTGAAACCGGAAAGATCGCCGTGAATCAATCCGGCGCAGAGCATGCGCACGATCTGCGCCATCATGAACGCGTGCCACTCGCGTGACTGATGCGGGCTCATCGTCAATTCATTGAGCCGCGGCGCCGGATTCCCCTGCGCGTCCACCACCAGCTCCATCAGCAGCACGCCCTGGTGCGCATCGTGCGGCCTGGGTACGCGCACGCCGGCACCGCTCAGGCGATAGAGAGCTTCAACCTCGGCATTTTTCCAGGCTGATTCCTGCACCTCGCGGCTGTGACGGCTCCGTTTGCCCTGCGCACGCGCGTCCCGGCTGTTGCGGGTCCTGCGACCCTCCTGGTATTGCGCCAGCTTGTGGAAACCGCGGCGCTCGGCTTCCTTGTAGACCTTCGCGCAGCAGATCTGACCGCCGCAGGAGACGACGTACACGGACGCTTCCTTGCCGCTCTTGAGCTGGCGCAGGACCGCGTCGATCTTGCCGTCTTCGATCAGAGGCTGGAGCCCGCGGGGTATTTTCATCGCGGTCCGCGGGCCGCGGCAGGTAGGACGGGGCCGCGTCGACGCGGCCCGCCTGGCGCCAGCTGGTGTGGCGGCACTATTTCTGTTTCTTCTTCTCGGCCTTGGCTGCCCGCTTCTGCATCAGCGTCAAGGCGGGTTTCTTCTTGGCTTCCTTCTTGCGGTCCATTCCCTTGCCCATGTCTTGCTCCAAAGTGGTTCGTTGACTGCCGTCGGGTAGTGTAAGGGGTCTACTTCGGCGCCGCCACGACGGCGGGGCCCGGCGAGACCGGCATCGCCGCCGCCGCCTCGACCGCCTGCACGCGGTCCACGAAGTACTCCGTGTCGCCAAAGCAGCTGGACGGGAGTCCGCGATGCTCGCTGTAGTGCAGCCGCACCCGCTCTCCGAGCGTGTCATTCAGGCGCCGGGCAACCGCCGTGTCGCGCACCGTGAAACTCCAGATCTGCGGTGCCATTCCGCTGACCACGTAGAGCGCCAGCTCGCCCTCATAGGTCTTGCAGACCCAGCCTTTGCGCGAGAGCTTCTGCAGGATTCCGACCCGCTCTCCTTCGGAATAGGACCACCACAGCGCCAATGGGGTGTAGGCCGCCAGCGCCAGCCCGACGATCGCCATCAGATACGGCCATCGCCGCCGGCGTCTCTTTGGTGTCGCTTCCATCAGTGGATCCTGTGGGTACGTTGGCGCCCGATCATGCAGCACGACCCCTGAGGGCACAACCCGCGCAGCTAGAACGCGCTGCGCCCCGTCAGCTCACGCCCGACCGCCAGCTGGTGGATCGTCTCGGTGCCCTCGTAGGTGATCACGCTCTCGAGGTTGAGCATGTGGCGGATCGGCGCGTACTCGGCGCTGATGCCGGCGGCGCCGAGCATGTCGCGGCAGTCGCGCGCGACATCGAGCGCCATGCGGCAGTTGTTCCACTTGGCCAGCGACACCTGCACCGGCTTGAGCTTGCCGCCATCCTTCAGGCGCCCGAGCTGCAGTGCCAGCATCTGCGCGGTGGTGATGCCGCGCGCCATCTCGGCCAGCCGCACCTGGATCGCCTGGTTCTGCGCCAGCGGGCGGCCGAACAGTTCGCGGCTGCCGGTGTAGTCGATCAGTTGCGCCAGGCACGCCTGCGCAGCACCGATCACGCCCCAGGCGATGCCGTAGCGGGCCTGCGTCAGGCACGACAGCGGTCCCTTGAGCCCGGCGGCGCCCGGCAGGCGCGTGCGACTCCGGCACGCGCACCTCGTCGAAGAACAGCGCACCGGTATTGGAGGCGCGCAGCGAGAACTTGTGCTCGATCTCGGTGGCTGTGAAGCCGGGCGTGCCCTTGTCGACGATGAAGCCGCGCACGCCTTCTTCGGTATCCGCCCAGCACACACAGGTGTCGGCGATCGCACCGTTGGTGATCCACATCTTGGAGCCGCTGATGCAGCCAGTCGCCGCCGCTCCGGCGCGCACGCGTCTTCATGTTGGCCGGGTCCGAGCCGCCGTGCGGCTCGGTGAGTCCGAAGCAGCCGATGAGCTCGCCGCGCGCCATGCGCGGCAGGTACTGCTGCTTCTGCAGCTCGCTCCCGTAGGCCCAGATCGGGTACATCACCAGCGATGACTGCACCGAGACAAAACTGCGCAGCGCCGAGTCGCCGCGTTCGAGTTCCTGGCAGATCAGGCCGCTGCAGATCGCGTTGAGTCCGGCGCAGCCGTAGCCCTCGAGGCTCGCGCCCAGCAGCCCGAGTGCTGCGAGTTCCGGCACCAGCTCGCGCGGGAAGCGGTGCTTTTCGAAGCATGCCTGGATGAGGGGCAGCACGCGCGTGTCGACCAGGCGCGCGACGCTGTCCTGCACCAGCTGTTCGTCCTCGCTCAGGCTGCTGCGCAAATCAAACAGGTCGAGCGCGTTCATGCGGATCCTCGTGGCATGCTCGTCAGTCGACGGAGAACTGCACACCCTGCGCGAGCGGCATGGCGGATGAGTAGTTGACGGTCTGCGTCTGCCGGCGCATGTACGCTTTCCAGGAATCGCTCCCGGACTCGCGCCCGCCGCCGGTTTCCTTTTCACCGCCGAAAGCGCCGCCGATTTCCGCACCGCTCGGCCCGGTATTGACGTTGGCGATGCCGCAGTCGCTCCCGGTCGCTGACAGGAACGTTTCGGCCTCGCGCATATCGGTGGTGAAGATGGCCGAAGACAGGCCCTGGCGCACTTCGTTCTGCAAGGTGATTGCCTGCTCGAAGGTGTCGTAGGGCAGGATATAGAGGATTGGCGCGAAGGTTTCCTCGCGCATCGCCGCGAACTGCGATTCGGTCTCGACCAGCGCAGGCCGCACGTAAAAGCCATCGTCGAGACCTGCGGGCGCCATGCGCTCGCCGCCCGTGACGGTGGCGCCCGCCTGGCGCGCAGCGGCCAGGGCCGATTGCATGCGCTCGTAGGCGCCGGCGTCGATCAGCGGACCGACCAGCGTGTCGCGTTCGAGCGGCGAGCCGATCGGCAGGCTGGCATAAGCCTTCTTCAGCATGGCGTTCAGCGGGGCAGCCAGGCTCCGATGGACGATCAGGCGGCGCAGCGTCGTGCAGCGCTGGCCGGCCGTGCCGGCCGCGGCAAATACGATCGCGCGCAGGCTCAGGGCGAGGTCGGCCGAGGGCGCGACGATAGCGGCGTTGTTGCCGCCGAGCTCGAGCAAGGTGCGGCCAAAGCGCGCGGCGACGCGGGGCCCGAGCACGCGGCCCATGGCGGTGCTGCCGGTGGCACTGATCAGCGGTATCGCCTCGTGCGCGGCGATCTGCTCCCCGGCCTCGCGGCGGCCGATCACCAGCTGCGAAATGGCCGGGTGCGTCGGGGCAAAATCTCCGATCACTTCGCTCATGATGCGGTGCAGTGCCAGCGCGCACAGCGGGGTCTTCTCCGAGGGCTTCCAGATCACGGTATTGCCGCACACCAGCGCCAGCGCCGCGTTCCAGGCCCACACCGCCATCGGGAAGTTGAAGGCCGTGATCACGCCGACCGGACCGAGCGGATGCCAGCGTTCGAGCAGGTGATGCCCGGGTCGTTCGGAGGCGATGGTCAGGCCATACAGTTGGCGCGACAGGCCGACCGCGAAATCGCAGATGTCGATGACTTCCTGCACCTCGCCAAGACCCTCGCTGAGGATCTTGCCCGATTCGAGCGAGATCAGCCGACCAAGCGCCTGTTTGTCGCGGCGCACGCGTCGGGCAAAGCGACGCACCAGTTCGCCGCGAACCGGCGCGGGGACCGAGCGCCAGATCAGGAAGGCGTCCCTGGAGGCCTGGATCCGCGCCGCGATGACCTCCGGGCCGTCAATGGGCACCTCGGTCAGGGTGGAGCCGTCGATGGGGGTACGGGCCTGCAGGCCGTTCGCACTGGGCGAGGCGGCCGGCGATACCCCGGCCTCCTGCATGATGGCGCTGAAAGTCATGTCCCGGTCATTCGCAGGTCTTGCTGCTGCCGCATCGCGTAGATCCGGCCAAAGCGGTTGGCCAGGAAGTCTTTGAGCGGCACGTCTTCCTGGCGCAGGAACCCCTGCTGCGGCAGGCGCTTTTCGGCCAGCAGGTCCAATACGCCGCAGATGCCCGCAGCGGTGGTCAGCTGGATCGCGCTGCGCTCCACGCCGTTGATCTTCTGGCCGTAGATCTTGTTGGCGTATGTTTCCTGCACCAGGCGTCCCTTCTTCATGCCGGTGACCGTCACGAACACGATGACCACATCCTGCAGCGTAGTGGGCAGGGCGTTCTCAAGGATATCCTTCAGCACGTCCCGGCGCTCGCGCAATCGCAGATCCTGCAGCAGCGCCTTCATGATGGCGGCGTGCCCGGGGTAGCGGATGGTACGGTAATTGAGGTTGCGCACCTTGCCGCGCAGCGTCTCGCACAGCGTCCCGACTCCGCCCGAAGTATTGAAAGCCTCGTAGGTCACGCCGTCGAGCGAGAACTCCTCGCGCTCCTCGAGCGGTGGCGCATTGACCAGTTCGCCGTTGGCAATTTCCTCACAGGGCTCGCAGTACTCATTGATCACCCCGTCGGTGCTCCAGGTGAGGTTGTAATTCAGGGCATTCGAGGGGTACTGGGGCAGGGCGCCGACGCGCAGCCGCACGTCCTGCAGCTGGTCGAAATTCTTCGCCAGGTCGTAGCCGACGATGGTAATGAAGCCCGGCGCCAGGCCGCACTGCGGAATAAAGGCCGTGCTGGCGGTTGCCGCCAAAGCGCGCACGCGGCGCGTATTGGCGACGTCCTCGGTGAGATCGAGATAGTGCACGCCCGCGCTCGCCGCGGCCTGCGGCGATCTTGCCGGTCACCTGGAAGGGGGCGGCGCTCAGCACCGCGAAGCGGCCGCGCAACGCCTGGGCCACCGCTTCCGGGTCGTTGACGTCAATCGCCAGGCACTCGACCGGCGATGCGGCCTTCAGGCGATCGAGCTGCTCAGCGGACTTGTCGATGACGGCGACCTGATAGTCGCCGCTGTGGCCGAGCAGGTCCGCGATCATGTGGCCGATCTTGCCGGCGCCGACAATGGCGACTCGTTTCATGCTCATTCTCCAGGTAATTCAACCCGCTATGATGGTCAATCGCCATACAAAAAGCAGCGCCAAAAGCGCCAATATGACGAGCATTGGTCGTCACTATGACGTATATTTCCTTCGTTATGACGACAGATTCCACCGATCGGGCGATTCTCGCCCTGCTGCGGGAAGACGGCCGCGCATCGACCGCACGGCTGGGCCGTCGGCTGGGCCTGTCCCGCACCACGGTACATAGCCGCATCGAGCGGCTGCTGGCGCGGCGGGTCATCACCGGCTTCACCGTGCGCATGGGCCCCGATCAGGAACGCGAGCAGATCCAGGCGCACGTATTGATCACACTGGTTCCCAAGCTCCAGGCGCGCGCCGAGGCGGCGCTGCGCCGGTTGCCTGAAGTGCGCAAGCTCTACGCAGTGAGCGGCCAGCACGATTGCATTGCGGTCGTGGTCACGGAAACGGTCGCGGAAATGGATCGGCTGCTCGACCTGATCGGCTCGCTCGACGGGATCGACCGCACGGTGTCATCGATCGTGCTATCGACGCGCATCGATCGCTGAGGCCGCTCAGGCTCTCAGGCCAGGGTGTGAAACACGCGCTGCACGTCCTCGTCCTGCTCGAGCAGGTCGATGAGCTCGAGCGCTTCGGCGGCCTGCGCTTCTGGCAGCTCGGTCGGTGCGGCACAGATGTACTCATGTTCGGCCGATAGCGGGACGATGCGCCGCGCCTCGAGCGCCTCCTGCAGCTTGCCGAAAGCGGCGAATTCACAACGCAGCACCAACTGCGGTTCGCCTTTTTCACCCGTGCTCTCGCCCATCTCCTGCAGGCCATGGTCGATCAGGTCGAGCTCGAGTCCGTCCTGGTCGATGCCGGCCGGGTCGAGCCGGAACACGCCCATCTTGCGGAACTGAAACGCGACGCTGCCCGTGGTGCCGAGATTTCCGCCGTGTTTGGTGAAAATATTGCGCACGTGCGCCACGGTGCGGGTCGGATTGTCGGTGGCCGTTTCGACCAGCAGTGCCACGCCATGCGGCGCGTAGCCCTCGTAGATCGCCTCGTGGTAGTTGGTCGCGTCGCGGCCGGAGGCGCGCCTGATCGCCGCTTCCACCTTGTCCTTCGGCATGTTCACCGCGCGCGCGTTCTGGATGACGCGCCGCAGGGTGGGGTTCGAGGCCGGGTCGGGGCCGCCCGACTTCACGGTCATCGCGATGTCCTTGGCAATGCGCGCGAACTGCTTGGCCATGCGGTTCCAGCGCGCGAACATGGCATGCTTACGGACTTCGAAAATGCGACCCATGGTGACTGATCCTCCGCCCCGGCATCAGTGGCTGGCGGTCACCGGCCGCACCGGAATCGGTGCGTTGCAGAGCTCGATGTAGCCCGCGGGCCGCACCGTCCAGTCGTCGCGCCGGTTGCGGCGCGCTTCGACCAGGGCGGTGAATGTGGGCGTGTCGGTGCGCAGCACCTCCAGCCGGGTGCGCTCGGCGCTTGGCACTTCGCTGGCCAGACGTACCGTCCGGATGGTGGTGCGTTCGGCAGGGGTCGCGTAAAAGCCCATTTCGGCCGTGCCCCGCGGCAGGCTCGCGAGCAGCTCGATGCCCTGGCGCACGCGGCCCACCACCGTGACGTTGCGATCCAGGTGGCGCGGCGCGTGGCCGATGACCGCGTAGAGTTCGCTGCCGGTGCCGCTGGCCGGATCGTTCCCGCGGCCGACGCCTACGGCGCCATAGCAATGCGTGAGCCAGGCGAGGGCTGCGGCGGGGTCGCGCGCGGCCGGAAAGCTGTCGATGAAGCCCACTTGCGGCGCATAGCCGTCGCGATCAGGCAGCGGGGTAAATGGCAGCGCGGCCTGCCGGCACCGCAAATTCCGGCGCCAGCGTTTGCATGTTGTCCGGCAGCTTGCGGGTTTCGTCCGGATCGCCCCACTGGGCGACATAGTTGTCCTGCAACCGCAGGACCGCCAGTCCGTCGAAATAATGCAAGCGCGCGAGGGCCTCGATATTGGCAATCGTGTGCGGGGCGAGGGCCGGAGCCAGCTCGATGATCACCCGGCCTGCGCTCAGTTCCATGTACAGGGTGTGATCGTCCGCGAGCGGCCGCCAGGCCGAGGCAGGGGATGCGGCCAGGATGCCAGCCATGGTTGCCGCGGCCTGGGTTGGCGCAGCCGGTTGCGGCGCTTCAGGCCCGGCCGCCTGGGCCAGGCGGGCCGCGAGCATGAGGAGCATGAGCGGGGCCGCAAGGCGTAGCAGCCTGTGTTCTCGCTCGGGCATGATGCAGTACTCCTGGCGGTCCGGCGTGGGCCGCAAATGCTAGCAGCCGGCATGCGTTTGCGCCTATCTTTGATCTGGAGCAGAGAGGGTCAATGCAGGAACCGTCGTCCGCGCCGTCACGCTGGTATGCCTCGCTGTACACGCAGGTGCTCATCGCCGTGGCCTGCGGCATTGCGCTGGGCTACTTCGCGCCGCACTGGGCGGTGAGCCTGAAGCCGCTGGGAGACGGCTTCATCAAGCTGGTGCGCATGATCATAGCGCCCGTGATCTTCTGCACCGTGACCAGCGGTATCGCCGGGGTCAACAGCCTGGAAAAGGTCGGGCGCGTGGGACTCAAGGCGCTCGCCTACTTCGTCGTGGTGTCGAGCCTGGCGCTGTTCATCGGGCTCGCCGTGGCGAACCTGGCGCAGCCAGGGGCGGGCTTCAACGCCGACCCGGTCCGGCTCGATACCGGTTCGATCGCCGGCTTCCAGCAGCAGGCGCACGGCCAGACGGTGGTCGATTTTCTCCTCCACGTGATCCCCGATACGCTCATCGGCGCATTCATCAGCGGCGATATCCTGCAGGTGTTGCTGGTGTCGATCTTGTTTGGTTTTGCCTTGTCCCTGACGGGTGAGCGCGCGCGGCCGGTGCATCGCGGCGTCGAGCTGCTGGGCTCCGTGGTGTTCCGCCTCGTGCACCTCATCATGCGCACGGCGCCGCTCGGGGCACTTGGCTCGATGGCCTACACGATCGGCCAGTTCGGCATCGGCGCCCTCGCGCACCTGGCCGGACTGATGTTGTGCTTTTACCTGACCAGCGCGCTATTCGTGTTTGGCGTGCTGGGCGGCATTGCCCGCGCCAGCGGTTTTTCGCTGTTGCGCCTGCTGCGCTACATCCGTCGCGAACTGCTGCTGGTGCTGGGCACCAGCTCGTCGGAGGCGGCGTTGCCGCTGCTGATCGACAAGCTGGAACGCGCCGGCTGTTCGCGCTCGGTGGTCGGGCTGGTGGTGCCGGCGGGCTACTCATTCAATCTCGACGGCACCAATATCTACATGACCATGGCTGCGCTGTTCATCGCCCAGGCGACCAACGTGCACCTGCCCCTCGGCGACCAGCTGTTGCTGTTGCTGGTGGCGATCATCAGTTCGAAGGGCGCGGCAGGCGTCACCGGTTCGGGATTCATCACGCTGGCTGCCACGCTGGCCGTGGTGCCGTCGGTGCCCATCGCCGGCCTGGTGCTGATCCAGGGCGTCGATCGCTTCATGAGTGAGTGCCGCTCGCTCACCAATTTCATCGGCAACGCCGTGGCAGCCATCGTAGTCGCGCGTTGGGAGCGCGAGATCGACGCGGCGCAGCTGCAGCGGGCACTGCAGGCGGCGGACAATGCCTGAACCGCACCTGGCACCCGCGGCTGTCAGGGCCAGTTTTGCCGGTACGTGGCGGCTCTATCGCGCGGTGTTGGGGCGCTGCTGGCTGCCGAGCGCGCTGCTGGCGCTGCTGTGGACGGGTTTGCTCGCGGGGCTGCTCGGCAGGCTGAGCGCGCAGGACGACCTGTTGTTGCTGGTCGGGCAGGTCGAGGACCTGGTGTCCTCGCCTGCATTCTGGCGGCTGTTGCTGGCGGCGTGCTGCGTATCGACGGTATTGTTTTGCGCCATCATCGCGATCGTGCACGCGGTGGCCACTGGCGGGACGGTCGGAGTCGGTGCAGGACTGGCGCGTGCGCTGCGCGCGCTTCCCGGCGCCGTGGCTGCAGCTGCGCTATACCTGGGACTCACTTCACTCGCCAGCCTGCTGTTGCTGGTCCCCGGTGCGTACCTGTGGGGCATGTGGCAGTTGTGGGTCGTGGTCATGATGGCCGAGCGGGCCGGTCCGGTCGCTTCGCTGGTCCGTAGCTGGGCGTTGATGCGGGGTGCCTGGTGGCGCGCAACGACCCTGGCGACCGTTGCCACCGTCGCCGCCGTCGCGGCACCGCTGGTCGTCAATGCTTTGGCGGCCACTCTGGCCGCACTCCTGGGCGCAGGCGCTGCCCAGGCGCAGCTGGTCTCGTTGCTCGCGTTGGGGATTTGCGCGGCACTCGCTGTGCCGCTGTTGCCCGCCGCGCTGGTGGCCATTTACGTGGAGCAACAACGCAATCAGCTGCCGCATGCGTAGGGGCCCTTGAATGACAGCGCGCTGGCGGGCTGCTGCGGTGTGCCTGGCGCTGGCTGGCTGCGGCGTGCACCGGCCGCGGCCCCTCCTGGCGCCGCCTGCCACGCTCATCCAGCCGGTCGAGGTGACGACGACCTATATTGCGGCCCGCGTGCCGCATTCGGCGCGTGGCGAGTTCGCAATCGTCGAAGTCTGCATCGGCCCCGACGGGGTGATCGCTGCAACACGCATCGCGCAGTCTTCAGCGGACCAGTCTTTCGACGCGGCGGCGATCAATTGGGCGCGCCAGGCGCGGTATCGGCCGCAACTTGAAAACGGACGGCCGGTCTACGCGTGCCAACAGGTGCGCGTAGAAATCAATGTCAACCCGAACCCGCGCATCGCCGCTGGAGCCGACAGCGCGCTTGGGTAGCCCTGGCGCTGCTCATTGCGGGGACGTTCCGGCTGCACAGATGACAAAACCGAGCGGTTCGAGCTGGACGCGATAACTGCCCGGCGCGCTCGCGTCACGGGCGCAGTTGCCGTACCGGGCGGCGAATTGCGCCGACGCGCTGTTCACCAGGATCTGGGCGTCAACAGGAGTCGTCGAGGTATTAAAGGCGACGAGGATTTCGCCACCCGTGACCGGATCGATGCGGGACACCGCGAACAGTCCGGGTGACTTGCCGGATGCGCGCACGATCTGCCGGCCGTGCCGAAGCGCCGGATTGTCCTGCCGCAGCTGCGCGAGCCGGGCGATCAGCTGGTAGAGCGGATGCGTGGGATCGAAGTGGCTGGACGCCGTCGTGGTCGGCGTGCCCAGCAGGGGCTGGTCGTTGTATGAGGCGACCTGGCTCGCAAACATGTCCTGGCGCGATGCCTGATTGTCGCCATGACCGACAAATCCCTGCTCATCGCCGTAGTAGATGACGGGCACGCCGCGCAGCGTCAGCAACATGGCCAGCGCCAGGCGCGTGCGCTGCAATATCTCCCCGGGGCTGGCCTGGGGGCGCGCCTGCTGCACCAGCAGCGCAAAGCGACCGTTGTCGTGATTACTCACAAAGGTGGGCAGTTGCAGTGCTGTTGCGGCACCACCTTCATAGAGCGAATCGCCTTCAAACAGCCGTGCCAGTTCCTCGGTGCCGGCGTTGCCAGCCACGGTGTCGCGCACCGCTGCAAAAAATCCAAAATCGAGCACCGCCGGCAAATGATCGACTCGGGTGTGCTCGGCCAGCAGCGCGACGTTGAGCTCGGTGGCGGCCACTTCGCCGAACAGGTGAAAATTCGGCACACCCCGGGCGCCGGCGCGTGCGCGTATGGCGGGGACGAAGCCCTGCCAGAATTCCGGGTTCACGTGCTTGGCGGTGTCGATGCGGAATCCGTCCACGCCGAAGCGCTCGATCCATGCGCCGTAGATGTCGATGAAACCCTGCAGCACCCGCGGGTTCTCGGTCATCAGGTCATCGAGCCCGCTGAAATCGCCGAGCGTAGAGCTTTCGCCCTCAAAGGTGGAATCGCCGCGGTTGTGGTAGTAGATCGGGTCGTTCAGCCAGTCCGGTACCTTGACGTGTTCCTCGCCGCGCGGCACGTATGGGGTGTAGGCGTAGTCCGGCCGCTGCAACCGCGCAAAATTCGCGGCGTTCTGGCCTTCGGCCGCGTGGCCGGCGAAGCCGTCGTTGATGGCCGCGCCGCCGATGCCGCCCTGGCGTGAGTAAGGATAGTCGGCCAGCGAGCGGTACGGGCAGTTGTTGTCAGGGCATTCGCGGTAGCGGATCACATCCGCGGTATGGTTGACGACAATGTCCAGATAGAGCTTCATGCCGCGCCCATGGATCGCCGCGACCAGGGCCTGCAGATCGGCAGCGGTCCCGAAGTGCGGATCAACCGAGGTGAAATCGGTGATCCAGTAGCCGTGCGCTGCAGCTTCTTCCTTACCCGGGCGGCCCTGCACCGGTTTGTTCTTATATATGGGGCCCAGCCAGATTGCAGTCGCCCCGAGTGCCTGAATGTAGGCCAGGCGAGAGCTCAGGCCGCGCAGATCGCCGCCGTGATAGAAACTCCTGTCGCTCGGGTCAAAGCCGGTGCGCAGGCGATCGCCACTGAGACCGCCGCGATCATTGCCGGCATCGCCATTTTCAAATCGATCCGGCAGCAGGAAATAGATGATCTCGTCCTGCGCAGGCCGGGCGCGGTAGTCGTTCCCTGGCGCCCCGCCAGAGGCCATTGCCATTGCAGTGCCGCCGAGCCCGACGATGACAGCCAGCCTGAGGATCTGGCACCAGAGTTGCTTCATTTCAGTTCCTCGCCGGGTTCGCCGCCGGCTGGCCCCGATCCGGCGTCAAAGGGCCGACGCCGCCGGCCAGATAGTGTGATGTGGGTCACGAGAGACTCCCGGCCGGAGTCGGCACGCATCTTGCTCGATCTGCGGCGTGGCTGGACTGATCTCGTTACCAGGAGAGGATAGTGAGTGACCCTGAAGTTCTCAAGCAGGAGGAGATCGACGCCCTGCTTGGCGGCGTCAATAGCGGCGAGATCTCCACCGCCGACGAGCGGCCCCCGGCTGGGACGCCGCGGCGCTACGATTTCACCAGTGAAATTCCCGTCTCGGGCGGCCGCGTGCCGAAGCTGGAGATGGTCAATGAGCGCTTCGCGCGCCTGTTTCGCACCAGCCTGAGCAGCATGCTGCGGCATGCGGCGCTGGTCACGGTGATCCCCGTGTCCATGCAGCGTTTCGGCGATTTCATCCGCACGCTGCCGCTGCCGAGCAGCATCAACCTGCTGCGGCTGGCGCCGCTGCGCGGCACGGCGGTGGTCGTACTGGCGCCAACGCTGGTATCCGCGGTGGTCGACAAGTATTTCGGCGGCACCGGCAAGGCCGCCAAGATCGAGGGCCGGGATTTTACCGCCACGGAGTCGAGAATCGTCGAGGTGGTGCGCAAGAGCGTGTTCGCCGACCTCAAGGAGGCCTGGGCGCCAGTGGTGGCGATTGATCCTGAATATTTCGGTACCGAAACCAATTCCCAGTTCGTGAACCAGATCAGTCCCGCCGAGCTCATCATCGCCGCTTCGTTTCGGATCGAGCTGGACGGTGATGGCGGTGAACTGCAGATTATCCTGCCGCACGCGATGATCGAGCCGCTCCGCGACCAGCTCGACTTCGGCTTGCGCGGCAATCCTGAAAAGCCCGATGAGCGCTGGTATCACGCCTTGCGCGGCGAGGTGGAGAAAGCCGAAGTCGGGATCCGCACCGTGCTCGGCAACGCCGATGTCACGCTGGGCCGGCTGCTGGCCCTCAGGCCCGGCGACGTCCTGCCCTTCGATTTCGCGGGTCAGGCTACGGTGTACGCCGAAGGCGTGCCGATTTTTACCGGCGGATTTGGCGGCTCGCGCGGACAGGAAGCGGTCAAGGTCGAGCGCTGCCTGCGCCGCTGAGGGAACCCACCGTGCTGGTGGCGACGGCTACTTCGGCTGCATGCGGATCGCGCCGTCGAGGCGGATCGTCTCCCCGTTGAGCATCGCAATTTCGAAAATCGCCTGCACCAGCCGCGCATATTCTTCCGGGCGTCCGAGGCGCGCGGGAAACGGCACCTGCCGGCCGAGCGAATCCTGCACTTCCTGCGGCATGCCCGCCAACATTGGCGTGCTGAAGATGCCCGGCGCGATCGCCATCACCCGGATGCCAAAGGCGGCAAATTCACGCGCCAGCGGCAGCGTCATGCCCATGACGCCGGCCTTGGTCGCGGCGTAGGCCGCCTGGCCGATCTGGCCTTCAAATGCCGCAACCGAAGAGGTGTGCACGATCAGCCCGCGTTCGCCATCCGCGTTCGGGGTGTTTTTCTGCATGATGGCGGCTGCCGCCTTGTCGCACAGGAACGTGCCGATCAGGTTGATGTGGATGACCTTGGCGAACACCTCGCCGGGCATCGGCCCGCTCTTACCCAGGGCGCGCGCGGAACCGATGATGCCGGCGCAATTGACCAGCAGGTTCAACCCGCCCATGGCGTGTGCCGCCGTGGCCATGGCCGCGTCCACGGACGCTTCGGAGGTGACGTCGCATGGGACGAAATGCGCCCGCTCGCCCAGCTCGCGGGCGGAGCGCTCACCGGGCTCGACCTGCACATCCAGCATGGTGGCGCGGGCGCCCTGTGCGATCAGGTGTTGGGCGACGCTGTGGCCGAGGCCCGAGGCTCCACCGGTAATGACCGCTCGCGCTTCCGTAATGTTCATGTTGTGACTCCGCAATGGGTCGGTCTAGGCCGCACTAGACCAGTTCGATCGCCACTGCGGTTGCTTCGCCGCCCCCGATGCACAACGCCGCCACGCCGCGCCGGCCGCCACGCTTTTGCAATGCGTGGATCAGCGTGGTGATGATGCGCGCGCCGGTGGCGCCGACCGGGTGCCCGAGCGCGCAGGCGCCGCCGTTGACATTCAGTTTCTGGTGATCGAGGTCGAGATCGCGCATCGCCGCCATGGCCACGACCGCAAAGGCCTCGTTGACCTCAAACAGATCGACATCGGCCACCTTCCATCCGGCGGCCTTCAGGACCTTGTCGACGGCCGCCACCGGCGCCACCGTGAACCATTCCGGAGCCATGGCGCTGCTGGCCCACGCGGCCAGGCGGGCCACGGGCTTGAGTCCGCGGCGCCGGGCAACCGGGTCAGAAGTCAGGACCAGGGCCGCGGCGCCGTCGGATATCGACGAGGAGGACGCAGCGGTTACCGAGCCATTCGGGCCGAAGGCGGGCTTGAGGGTTGCGATCTTGGCGAGGTCGCAGGTGAATGGAGTTTCGTCGCGCTCGACCAGGGTTGTGCCTTTGCGGCTCTTGACCTGGAGCGGGACCACTTCGGCATCGAATTCGCCGGCTTGCAGTGCCCGCAGCGCGCGCCGGACTGACTCGGCCGCAAAGGCATCCTGTGCTGCGCGCGAAAAGCCGTATTTGTCGGCAGTGGCGTCCGCGAAGCAACCCATGAGTTTGCCATCCCAGGGACTCTGCAGGCCGTCATAGAACATGTGATCGAGGATTTCACCGTGTCCCATCCGATAGCCGCCGCGCGCTTTCGGCAGCAGGTAGGGGGCATTGCTCATCGACTCGAGGCCGCCGGCGAGCACCAGGTCGGCGTGACCGGCGGCCAGCTGATCGGCCCCCAGCATGATCGCCTTCATCGCCGAGCCGCACATCTTGTTCACGGTGGTCGCCGGCACCTGGACCGGCACTCCGGCGGCCAGCGCCGCCTGACGCGCGGGCGCCTGTCCCAGGCCCGCGGGCAGCACGCACCCCATGATCGTCTCGTCCAGGTCAGCGGGCTGGATTCCGGCCGACTCGATGGCGGCGCGCATCGCCGCGGATCCAAGCTGCGGCGCGGTCAGCGTTGCCAGCGCTCCCTGGAAGGCGCCGATCGGTGTGCGCCTGGCGCTGAGGATCATGATTGCTTCTGACATGGCCGGACTCCGGGGCTGAGGTGGACCTTTAATCGCTGCGCGGGCGCAGGCCGTTCTCGAACAGGGCGACAAAGGCGGCGGCGATTTGCGCAGCCGACTGGGGCTGGTTGTCGCGATACCAATGGGCGATCCAGTTCAGGGCGCCGGCCAGCGCAAATGCGGTCATCTTCGGATCGCAGTCCCCGATCGAGCCGTCGCCGATGCCCTCGCGCACCAGGCGGCGAATGCCCTGGTCGATTTCCGATTTGAGTGTCTTGACGTGGACCCGCATCGCATCACTCAGATCCTGGTCCTCGGCGCGCACCATGCACCAGCCGAACTCCGAGGCGATCGCCTGGGCGTAGCGCAGCAGCACCGCGCGCAGACGTTCTCGTGCTGGCTGGTCGCTGGCGTGTGCATCGCGGAACGCGGCGCGCACCGGCTCCAGTCCGGCGCAGAAGCACTCGAACAGGAGCTGCTCCTTGTTTTCCACGTAGTAATAGAGCGTCGGCTTGGTCACTTCAAGAGTCGCGGCGATGTCGTCCAGCGAGGTATTGTGGTAGCCGCGCGCATTGAAGGCGCGGGCCGCGGCGCGGATCACGGCCTCTCGCTTGAGGCCGCGATCGCCGCGGGCTTTGCGCCGGCTCCGCCAGGGGGAGGGCGCGCGCGGCGCTGTGTGGTTGACGCTCATGGCAGCGGCGATCATACTCTTGAGTAACATTTGTTGGAAGCCGGTATGAGCGTCAAATCTCCAGGTCGAATGGCCTCGCTGCGCGATTCCCCGTCGTCGACCACGGCGGCGCCACCGCTGCGCTTCGTCAGTGCGGCCTCGCTGTTCGACGGCCACGATGCCGCCATCAATATGATCCGGCGGCTCCTGCAGGCGCACGGTGCCGAGGTGGTGCACCTCGGGCATAACCGCAGCGTGGCCGACATCGTCCGCGCGGCCATCCAGGAGGATGCGGACGGCATCGCGGTCAGCTCCTATCAGGGCGGCCACAACGAGTACTTCGTGTACATGGTCGACATGCTGCGCGAACAGGGCGCCGGTCACATTCGTGTCATCGTTGGCGGCGGCGGCACGATCTCGCCCGAGGAGATCGCCGCGCTCGAGCGTCACGGGGTGGAAAAGATCTATACCCCCGAGGACGGGCGCCGGCTCGGACTGAACGGCATGATCGACGACGTGCTGGCGCGCGTACGCGCGGCGCGTCGCCCGGCCTACGCCTTTGGGCCGCTCAATGCGCGCGACCACGCGCACATCGCCCGCAGCATCACCGCGCTCGAGGGCGGCCACGGCGACGAGCGCGCGGCCGAGCAACTGCGCCAGGCGCTGAGCAGGGGGAAGCGCGCTGCGCCGGTGATCGGCATTACCGGCACCGGCGGCGCCGGCAAGAGTTCGCTCACCGATGAATTGCTGCAGCGTTTCGTGCGCTCATTCCCGGAGCGGCAGATCGCGGTCGTCGCCATGGATCCCACACGCCGCCGTTCGGGTGGCGCGCTGCTGGGCGATCGAATCCGCATGAATTCGCTGGCCGCGCCTGCTGTGTTCATGCGCTCGCTGGCGACGCGCCGCGAGCACCTGGCCACTTCCGCCGTGCTGCGCGATGTCCTCGACCTGTATACGCATGCGGGCTTTGACCTGGTGCTGGTCGAGACGGCCGGCATCGGACAGAGCGACACTGAGATCGCTGATCTGGTGGATGTGCCGCTGTATGTCATGACCGGTGAGTATGGCGCGGCCAGCCAGCTCGAAAAGATCGATATGCTCGATTTCGCCGAGCTGGTGGTGCTGAACAAGTTCGAGCGCCGCGGCGCCGAGGATGCGCTGCGCGACGTGCGCAAGCAGTGGCGGCGCAACCACCCAGACCGGGCCCGCATTGCCGAGGCCGAGGTGCCGGTCTACCCGACCATCGCCAGCCGCTTCAATGACCCAGGGGTCAATCGCCTGTTCGGTGCGCTGCTGGCGAGCCTCGAGCGCAAGGCGATCGGCAAACTGCACTGGACGGAGAATGCGGGCCGGGCGGTCGAGGTTGGCGGCACCGAATTCA
Source organism: uncultured Gammaproteobacteria bacterium (assembly GCA_963811485.1). Taxonomy (GTDB): domain Bacteria; phylum Pseudomonadota; class Gammaproteobacteria; order Steroidobacterales; family Steroidobacteraceae; genus FEN-1191. Next base: position 623,540 of record CAWERO010000001.1, on the reverse strand, counting down.
GCTCGCGTGATCCGCTGATCCCCGGGACCCGCAGTCGCTACCTGGCGGAAATAGCCGATACCGGGCGCCGCGCCAGCGCCCGACTCGAGCGCGCTGCCGACAGCGCGCGGCTCGCGCACGCGGTTTACGACTCGCTCCGCAGCCTGCATGACGCCGCGCTGCCGACGCCGCTCGAGCGCTTCGCCGATTCCGCGCTGGCCGAGGGCGCGGCCGATGGCACGCGCCTCGAGCTGCGTCGCGCTTACAACCAGGCGCTGGACGACCTCGGGCCAGAGGGCTTGGGCCTGTTGAAGTCCTGGCCGGCGCGCGCGGCCGCGGCCAGCGCCGACCAATACCAGTTCCAGGTGCGGGGCAAGCAGCTGACCGGCGAGAACTACACCGAGACCATGAGCCGCAATCGCGTGCCGAAGCTCGCGCTGCCGAAGCTGCAGAACTGGGGCGAGCTGCTGCGCTTCCTCGGCAGCGAGAATCTGCCCGGCGCCTATCCGTACACGGGCGGCGTGTATCCCTATCGCCGTGAGGCCGAGGACCCGATCCGCATGTTCGCGGGCGAGGGCCCGCCCGAGCGCACCAACCGGCGCTTTCATCTGCTGGCGCGCGGCCATGCGGCGACGCGGCTTTCCACGGCCTTTGATTCGACCACGCTGTATGGCGAAGACCCGGACACGCGCCCCGACATCTACGGCCGCACCGGCAATTCCGGCGTGTCGGTGGCCACGCTCGACGACATGAAGAAGCTTTATTCGGGGTTCGACCTGTGCCTGCCGACCACTTCCGTGTCAATGACGATCAACGGGCCGGCGCCGATGATCCTGGCAATGTTCATGAACACGGCCATCGACCAGCGGGTGGAAAAGTTCCTGAAGAGTCATGACCGCTGGCCGGCCGCCGAGCAGCTCATAGCTGCAGTTCACGCCAGGCTTCAGGCGAGTGGCCAGCCGGTGCCGCGCTACCAGGGCGAACTGCCGCCGGGTCACGACGGCTCCGGCCTGGCGCTGCTGGGCCTGAGCGGCGCGCAGCTGGTCGCGCCGGGGGTACTGTCGGCCGAAGAATACGCGCGCGTGCGCGCCGAAGCCCTGGCGCGGGTGCGCGGCACCGTGCAGGCCGACATTCTCAAGGAAGACCAGGCGCAAAACACCTGCATCTTCTCGACCGAATTTGCCATGCGCATGATGGGCGACGTGCAGCAGTATTTCATCGACCACAAGGTGCGTAATTTCTATTCGGTGTCGATCTCCGGCTATCACATCGCGGAAGCAGGCGCGAACCCGATCAGCCAGCTCGCCTTTACGCTCGCCAACGGTTTCACTATCGTCGAGTACTATCTGGCGCGCGGCATGAAGATCGATCAGTTTGCGCCCAACCTTTCGTTCTTCTTTTCCAACGGCATGGACGCCGAATACGCGGTGATCGGGCGCGTGGCGCGGCGCATCTGGGCACGCGCCATGCGCGAGCTTTATCACGGTGATGCCCGCAGCCAGATGCTCAAGTACCACATCCAGACCTCGGGCCGCTCGCTGCATGCGCAGGAGATCCAGTTCAATGACATCCGTACCACGCTGCAGGCGCTGTATGCGCTGTTCGACAACTGCAATTCGCTCCACACCAATGCCTACGACGAGGCGCTGACCACGCCGACCGAGGAGAGCGTGCGGCGCGCGGTGGCGATCCAGCTGATCATCAACCGCGAACTCGGCTTGAACATGAACCAGAATCCCTGGTCGGGCTCCTTCCTGATGGATTACCTCACGGACATGGTGGAAGAGGCGGTGTACCAGGAGTTCGATGCGCTGTCGGAGCGCGGCGGCGTGCTGGGCGCGATGGAAACCATGTACCAGCGCGGCAAGATCCAGGAGGAGAGCCTCTACTACGAGACGCGCAAGCACGATGGTTCGCTACCGCTGGTCGGCGTCAATACCTTTCTGGCCGAGCGCGACGCCGCGGCGGAGCACGCGGCCGTGGCGCTGATCCGGTCGACCGAGGCTGAAAAGCAGCATCAGGTCAATGCGGTGCGTGAGTTCCAGGCGCGCAATGCCGGGAGCAGCGCGGCCGCACTGCAAACCCTGCAACTGACTGCCGCGCGGGACGGCAACGTTTTTGGCGAATTGCTGCATGCCGTGACGGTCTGCTCACTCGGACAGATCTCGCACGCCCTGTACGAGGTGGGTGGCCGGTATCGCCGCGGCGTGTGATGTATCCGCAGCCCACGACGGTGCCCTCGCCCTGCCGGGATGTCTGCCAGCTGGACCAGGCGGGCATCTGCCAGGGCTGTGGGCGCACGCTGGGCGAGATCGCCGAGTGGACGCGTGTCGATAATACGCGCCGCCTGGAGATTTGCGCTGCGGCGCGCGCGCGGATCGAGCGGGCGCTAGAAGCCGCGCAGCGAGGCGAACTCTTCGACCGGGGCTCGCGCTGACCGGAGGTAGTTGACCGGTGCGTCCGGATCGACCCGACCCAGCGCCATGCCGCAATAGATCAGGTCGCTGTCGCCGAGTGCAAAGTGACGGTGGAGCGACTCGCGCAGCGATCCCCAGAATTCCTGCATGCAGGTGCCGAGCCCCTGATCGAGGGCGGCCAGCGCCAGTGATTGCATGAACATGCCCAGGTGAGCCCACTGACCACGTCCCATGCGGCGGTCAATAATGAAAAACAACCCGACCGGAGCGCCGAAGAATTCAAAATTGCTCGCGACATGGGCGAGCCGCCCGGCGCGATCTTCGCGCGGGATGCCTAGCAGCGTGTACATGTCCTCCCCGACCTGGTAGCGCCGCGAACGGTAAGGCTCCCAGAGGTTGGCCGGATACACCAGGTCAGTCCCTTCCTGCCTGGGCGCTCCGTCGCCGGCACTGCCCAGTGCAGCGCGGGCCAGCGCAACGACCGCGTCGCGTTCTGCACCCGCAACCGCCACCACCTTCCAGGGTTGCAGGTTGCCTCCCGAGGGCGACCAGCGGGCGGTATCGAGCAGATTCCAAAGCTGTGACTCTGGCACCGGCGTGGGCAGGAATCGGCGGATGGAAATGCGTTGCCTGATCGCTTCGGAGACGGTAAGCATCGGTCACGGCCTCAATTGCTGCGGCTGGGCGCGCCGCCGGCGCGAGTTATACTCAATTCCTTCTGCGGGAGGTTAGCACTGAATGACAGAGCGGATGGTCGGTGGCCTGGTACGCAAATCGCTGCCGCGGTATTCGAGCGGGCTGGTATTGGCGCTCTGGTACCTGGCACTGGGTCTGGTCACGCGCCTGACACTGTGGTGGGCATTCGGCCCCGATGCCCAGCTGGGCGTAGCTGCGCTGCTGTGGATCGTGCCAGCTGGTCTGGTTGCCGATGCCGTGCAGAGCCTGTACCTGCTGGCGCCGCTGGCGCTGTTCCTGTGGCTGTGCCCGGATCGCTGGCAACGCACGACGACCATGCGCGTGGTGCTGCTCGGCTGGCACCGCATTGTGGATGTTCGGCATGCTGTTCAGCGCCGTCACCGAGTACTATTTCTTCGAGGAGTTCGACGCGCGCTTCAACCTGGTCTCGGTTGACTACCTGATCTATCCGACCGAGGTCGCGGGCGACCTGTGGGCCGCATACCCGGTAGGGCGGGTCGTGCTCGGCGGTGCGCTGCTGGCTGGCGCGATGACCTGGGCGGTGCGCGTGCCGTTGCTGGCGGGAACGCGCGGCGCGGTGCGCTTCGCCGCCAGAACCCCGGCGTTCCTGGTGTTCGCCGCCGTCCTGGCGCTGGCAGTCGCCGGCTTTTCCACCAATACGCTGGGGAGGTCGGCGAACCGCGTCGCCAACGAGCTGGCCGCCAACGGCCCGTCCAGTTTTTTCCGGGCCCTGCGCACCAGTGAAATTGACTATCACGCGCACTACGCGACGCGCGAGCCCTCCGCCAACCGCGCCCTGCTCGTGCAGCAGTTGGCGCGCGGCGGCGGTCGCTGGACCGGGCTCGCGGCGGGACGGCTCGACCGCGAGTTCCCGGCACGACCGGGGGGGCTCGGCCGGCTCAATGTGGTGCTCATTTCCAGTGAATCCTTCGGCGCGGAATTCAGCCGCCTGTACGGGTCCGAGCGCGACTGGACGCCCGAATTCGATCGCTACGCGCAGCAGGCCCTCTGGTTCCGGCACACTTACGCCTCGGGCACGCGCACCGTGCGCGGACTGGAGGCCATTACGGTGTCCATGCCGCCGATCCCGACCGAGTCAGTCGTGCGCCGGCCTGGCAATGACAACCTTGCGACCCTCGGCGCGGTGCTGCGCCGGCACGGTTACCACACCAGCTTCCTGTACGGTGGCTATGGCTACTTTGACGACATGAATTCCTTCTATTCCTCCAACGGGTATGAAGTGAAGGACCGCAAGCGACATCAGCGGCACGCCGCGCTTCGCCAATATCTGGGGCGTCGCCGACGAGGACCTGTACGACCTGGCGCTCGCGCATGCCGATGAGCTCGCGGCGCGGCACCAGCCGTTCTTCATTCACGTGATGAACACCTCGAATCACAAGCCCTTCACCTTTCGCAGCGGCCTCGAGTCACTGGGCATCAAGCCCACGGGCGGTGGCCGCGAGTCAGGGGTGCGTTACGCTGACTACGCGCAGGGATATTTTCTGCGCGCAGGCCGCGCAGCATGCCTGGTTTGGCGACACGATCTTTATCATCGTCGCCGATCACGGGGCGCGCGTGTATGGCAGGCAGGAGATTCCGCTGCGCACCTACGAGATCCCGCTGCTGTTCTATTCGCCCAGGCACCTGGCGCCGCGGCGCGTCGATGACCTGATGACACAGATCGACATAGCACCGACCCTGCTGGGCCTGCTGGGCCTGCCCTACACGGCGCCCTGGTTCGGCCAGGATGCGCTCAATACCCCCGCCGCGGGGCGCGTTGCATTCTTCAGCCACAACCACAACGTCGCCATGCTGCGCGATGGCGAACTGGCGATCCTCGGTCTGCAGAAAACCATCCTGAACCGGCGTTACGACGCCGCCACCGACCGCTATGACAATCTTGCGCCCGCCAACACCGCCCTGGATGATCTGGCGATCGCGTATTACCAGACGGCCTACGAGCTGTTCAAGGCACACGAGTTCGACCTGCCGGCGCCCTAGATTGGCTTTGCTGCGGGTCGTTACGATATTCTTCGCGGCCAGATCCGCCAGCCCGGCCCTACCCGGAAAATCCAAGGATAGTGAAATTGAAAAGCAATATTGAAATCGCGCAACAGGCAAAAATGCGGCCGATCCTGCAGCTGGCGAGTGAACGGCTCGGCATTCCGGAGCAGAACCTCGAACCCTACGGCCGCTACAAGGCGAAGATTTCCCTCGGCTACCTCGACTCGATCAAGGATCGGCCGGACGGCAAGCTGGTGCTGGTGACTGCGATCTCGCCGACGCCGGCGGGCGAGGGCAAGACCACCACCACCGTGGGCCTGGGCGATGCGCTCAACCGTCTCGGCAAGAAGGCCATGGTGTGCCTGCGCGAACCGGCGCTGGGTCCGGTTTTCGGCATGAAGGGTGGTGCGGCCGGCGGCGGCTTTTCGCAGGTCGTGCCGATGGAGGACATCAACCTGCATTTCACCGGTGACTTCGGCGCCATTGCGCTGGCGAACAACCTGCTCGCGGCGCTGATCGACAATCATATCTACCATGGCAACGCGCTCGGCTTCGACGTGCGGCGCATTACCTGGCGCCGCGTCGTGGACGTGAACGATCGCGCGCTGCGCGATATCACGGTGGGCCTCGGCGGCCCCGGCAACGGCTTCCCGCGCCAGGACGGCTTTGACATCGTGGTGGCCTCCGAGGTGATGGCGATCTTCTGTCTCGCCACCAGTCTCGCCGACCTCAAGGAGCGGCTGGGGAATATCGTCGTCGGCTACACGCGCGAGCAGAAGCCGATCCGCGCCCGCGATCTAAAGGCGCACGGCGCCATGACAGTGCTGCTGAAGGATGCGCTCGCGCCGAATCTCGTGCAGACGCTCGAGAACAATCCGGCGATCATTCACGGCGGTCCCTTCGCCAATATTGCCCACGGCTGCAATTCGGTGATCGCCACCCGTTCGGCGCTCAAGCTGGCGGACTACGTGATCACCGAGGCTGGCTTCGGCGCCGATCTGGGTGCGGAGAAATTTCTCGACATCAAGTGTCGCAAGGCCGGGCTGCGCCCGGCGGCGGTGGTGATCGTTGCAACCGTGCGTGCGCTCAAGTACCACGGCGGCGTGGAAGTGGCGGATCTTGCCCGCGAGAACGTCGATGCGATGAAGAAAGGCATTGCCAATATTGAGCGCCATATCGACAACATGCGCGATCGCTTCGGCCTGCCGTGCCTGGTGTCGATCAACCACCGTGCGGAGGACACCGAGGCCGAGATCGGACAATTGATCGAGCGGGCCGGCCAGCATGGCGTCAAGGTCATCAGCGGCCGGCACTTCGCCGAAGGCGGTGCTGGCGCGGTAGAGGTCGCGAAGGAAGTCGTGCGGTTGTGCGAGCAGCCGAACAATTTCAAGGTTCTGTACGAGGACTCGCTACCGCTGTGGGACAAGATGAAGACCATCGCCACCAAGATCTACGGCGCCGCCGATATCAGCGCGGATGCCAAGGTGCGGGCGACGATCAAGTCACTGCAGGAGGCCGGCTACGGCCACTATCCGGTCTGCGTGGCCAAGACCCAGTATTCCTTCTCCACCGATCCGAAGCTGCGCGGCGCGCCGAGCGGGCATGTCGTCAACATCCGCGAAGTGCGCCTCGCCGCCGGCGCGGAGTTCATCGTGATGATCTGCGGCGACATCATGACCATGCCGGGCCTGCCGGTCACGCCCGCCGCCAACAGCATCGACCTGGATGCCAGGGGTAACGTGGTCGGAATGTTCTAGCGCCGCTCTAGGGTGCGCGCTTGTCGTCGGCGTAGACGATGATCGAGAGCATCCGGATCGGCACTTTCTGCAGTTTTTCGGGTCCGTGCGGCACTGTGCCCCGGAAGGTGAGCGAATCTCCGGGCCGCAGCACGTGGATCTGCCGGCCGTGGCGGTAATGGATGATCCCGGAGAGAATGTAGATGAATTCGATTCCGGGGTGCTGGAAGCCCGGAAACAGTTCGCTCTTGTCGGTGAGCGTGACCAGGAACGGCTCGAACACTTTGCTGGGGCCGCGCTGGGCGGCCAACAGGTGGTAAGTATGTCCGCGCCGTGTGCCGCGGCGCACCACCTGGAGCCCCTCGCCAGCGGCAACGTGCTGGGCGCTGTCGTCGTCGTCGCCCACGTTCTGCAGCAGCGCCGCGGGCGTGATTCCCAAAGCTCCCGCCAGGGCCACCAGCGTCTCGAGACTGGGCGAAACCGCGCCGGTTTCGAGACGGCTGAGCATGGCGGTGCTGATATTTGCCTGTTGCGCGACCTCGGCCAGGGTCAGCGACTGCGCTTCCCGGAGCCGCCGCGCCGCGGCGCCCACCTCACGGGCCGGCTCGCTGCGCTGCGGGCGCGGCACGCCGGGGGCGGCATCGGTTATGCCATGGCTTGGTCGCTGGCTGCGTTTCATGGACCTGTGCGCGGGCCGGGGCCGGGGTTGCGATCTGGCCCACGCTAGTCCCGGAGCGCTCCGACGTCAAGGAGCGGCGCGGCGCGCCTTTTTGCGTGTCACGTAAATACTGTTGCGCCACAGTAAAATTGTGTGATACCAATAGGGATTGAAATTGCTCTTCCGGCGTAGGTTTGCCGCCACAGCCGATGCCCCATCGATTACTCAAGTTCGCGCTGTCGCGCCGCCACCCGGAACCGCGCATGTTCCGGGTTCCGGCAGCGCTGAAGCCCGCTTACGACGTGGTGATCATCGGCGCGGGCGGGCACGGGCTCGCGGCGGCCTACTACCTGGCGCGCGACCATGGCATCCGCAACGTGGCGGTGCTCGAGCAGGGCTACATCGGCGGCGGCAACACCGGCCGCAACACCACCATCATCCGCTCCAACTACCTTACGCCCGAAGGCGTGAAGTTCTATGACGAGAGCCTGCGGCTGTGGCAGGACCTGGCGACCGATTTTGATCTAAACCTGTTCTATTCGCGGCGCGGGCATTTCACGCTGGCACACACGGACAGCGCAATGCGCACGATGCGTTGGCGGGCCGAAGTCAACAAACACCTGGGAGTGAAATCCGAGGCCGTGGATGCCGCGTTCGTGAAACGCGCGATTCCTATGATCGACATCGAGTGCGGTGGTCACGCACCGATACTCGGTGCGCTGTTTCACGAACCCGGGGCAATCGCCCGACATGACGCCGTTGCCTGGGGCTACGGGCGCGGCGCCGATTTGCGCGGGGTGGAGATACACCAGCAGACTGAGGTGACCGGCATTGAAGTTGCCGGCGGCCGCGTGAGCGGTGTGCGCACCACGCGCGGTCGCATCAGCGCCCCCAAGATCCTGCTGCGCCGTCGCCGGCTACACGCCGCGCCTGCTCGACATGGTCGGCTTGCGCAGCCCCATCTATGTGCACCCCCTGCAGGCCATGGTTTCCGAGGCGGTCAAACCGTGGCTCGATCCGATCATCGTTTCGGGCTCGCTTCACGTGTACGTGTCGCAGACCGCGCGCGGCGAGCTGGTGATGGGCGCCTCGCTCGACCCCTACGAAGTGCAAACCACGCGTTCGACGCTGGATTTCGTCGAAGGTCTGTCAGCGCACATGCTCGAGCTGTTTCCCTTTCTGGGCGAGGTCAAGGTGGTCCGGCAGTGGGCCGGACTCGCGGACATGACGCCCGATTTCGCGCCGATCATGGGCACTACGCCGGTTGAAGGCTTCTACCTGGACGCCGGCTGGGGCACCTGGGGCTTCAAGGCGACGCCGGTATGCGGCAAGACGATGAGCCATACGGTCGCCACCGGCGAGAATCACCCGCTGATTCGCGCCTTTGGTTTCGATCGCTTCGCGCGCTTTGAACTGACCGGTGAAAAGGGGGCGGCCTCCGTGGGCCACTGAACTCCGCCATGAAACTGCTGAACTGCCCGCTCAATGGCCTGCGTCCGGTGCTGGAATTCGCCTACGGGGGCGAGTTGCGCGCGATGCCGGATCCCGATCGCGCCAGCGATGCGCAATGGGCGGACTATGTCTGGAACCGCAACGGCGCACCCGGCGTCAAGCGCGAATGGTGGTGCCACGTGCCCTCCGGCTACTGGTTCATTGCCGAGCGCGACACGCTGCGCGATGTGGTGCTGGCAACCTACCCCTGCGAGGCGCCGCCACGATGATGCGCCGGCTGCCACCGATCGCGGGTGAATGGATCGAGCGTTCGCAACCGCTGGAGTTCCGCTTCGAAGGCGTCCGCTACCAGGGCTTTGCCGGCGATACGCTGTCCTCGGCGCTGGCGGCCGCCGGCGTCATGACAGTGGGGCGCAGCTTCAAATATCACCGGCGCCGCGGGCTGCTGTCGGCCGCGAATCATGACAGCAATGCGATGTTCCAGATCGGCCGGCGCCCGGGCGTCCGTGGTGATGTGACGCCGCTCGAGCCGGGCATGGACGTGACGGCGGTCAACACCTTTGGTGGGCTCGAGCGCGACAAGGCACAGTTCCTCAACTGGTTCGCGCCGTTCCTGCCGGTCGGGTTCTACTACAAGGCCTTCCATGGCAAACGCCTGGCGGCGCGCTGGGAACGGCTGTTTCGCGATCTGACCGGCCTCGGGCGCCTCGATCTCGACGCGCCGCGTCAGCCCACACCCAAGCGCTATGCGTTCTGCGACGTATTGGTGATCGGCAGCGGACCGAGCGGCCTCGCCGCCGCGCTGGCCGCCGCCGCCGCCGGCGCGCGCGTGCTGCTGGTGGAAGAGTCGGCGCGGCTCGGCGGCAGCGGCCTGCACGGCAGCGCGCTCGAACCGGAGCGCGCCGCCACGCTGCGCGGGCTGCTTGAGCGAGTCGCCGCGGAGGCGCGCATTGAAGTGCTGTGCTCCACTTACGCCGCCGGGTATTACGACGATCACTGGGTGGCGCTAGCGGAGCCTCACCGCCTGAGCAAAGTCCGCGCCCGCGCGGTGGTGCTGGCGAGCGGCGTCATCGAGCAGCCGACCGTGTTCCGCCACAACGATCTGCCGGGCATCCTGCTGGCCTCAGGCGCGCAGCGCCTGCTGCACCGCTACGCGATCGCGCCCGGGAGCAAGGTTTGCATCGTGGCCGCCAACGACCAGGCCATCGAGTCGGCACTCGACCTGCTGGCACGGGGCGTGAGCGTGCGCGCCCTGGTGGATCTGCGCCGCGGTGCCGACGGAGACCCGATCGCGCACCTGCGGGCCGCCAAGGTCGAGGTGCTCGAGGGTTGGGCGCCGTACCAGGCGCACGCCGGGGCCGGCGGCGCGCTGGCCGCCGTCTCGGTGGCGCCACTCGGCACCGCTCCCGGTGCGATCGTGGCCGCGCAGCTCAGGCGCATTGAGTGCGACGCGCTGCTGCTGGGCACGGGCTGGGCGCCAGCGCTGCAGCTGGCCGCGCAGGCTGGCGCGCGTGTCGTGTTCGATGAATCGCTCCAGCAGCATCGGGCGACGGATCTGCCGCCGGGGTTGTTCGTCGCCGGCCGGGCAGCGGGCGTATATGATTTCGCAGCGCGTATTGCCGATGGCAGTCAGGCCGGCGCCCAGGCGGCGGCCACCGCCGCGGGCGTCGTTGCCTCTGCTGTCGGCGGGGGCCCGCCAGGCTATGTCGGCGCCGCGGCGCCTTCCCATGCGTTCGCGATCTTCGACCATCGTGACGGCAAGAACTTTGTCGATTTCGACGAGGACCTGCAGGTCAAGGACCTCGAGAACGCCGCGCAAGAGGGCTTCGACAGCGTCGAGCTGATGAAGCGCTTCAGTACCGTTGGCATGGGCCCGTCGCAGGGCAAGCACGCCAACGTCAATGCGGCGCGCGTGCTGGCGCGCAAGCGCGGCATGTCGGTCGGCGAGCTGGGGTTGACGACGGCGCGACCCATGTACCATCCGGTGCCCCTGAAGCTCCTGGCCGGGCGGAGCTTCAATGCGGAGCGCAAGACGCCGCTGGATTCACGGCATGCGGCACTCGGCGCCGTGTGGATGCCGGCCGCGAACTGGCGCCGCCCCGAATATTACGCACGCCCCGGCGTGGCACGCGAGCAGTGCATCCGCGAGGAAGTGCGCGCCGTGCGTGAACGCATCGGCCTGATCGACGTCGGTACGCTGGGCAAGATCGAGATCTATGGTCCCGAGGCGGGTTTGTTCCTCGATCGCGTGTACGCCGGCCGCTTTGCGGATCTCAAGGTCGGCATGACGCGCTACGGGCTGATGCTGGACGAGTCGGCCACCATCATCGATGACGGCGTGATCGCCCGGCTCGGCGAGCAGCGCTTCTACTTCACCACCACGACCAGCGGCGCAGCGGCCGTGTTTCGCGAGCTGCTGCGCTGGAATGCGCTGTGGGGCCTGCAGTGCACACTGGTCAACGTCACCGGGCACCGTGCCGCCGTCAATATCGCCGGGCCTAAGGCGCGCGCAGCGTTGCAGACGGTGACCGACATCGACCTGAGCGATGCGGCCTTTCCCTACCTTGCGGCGCGCGAAGGGCAGGTAGCCGGTGTCGCCGCGCGGCTGATGCGCGTCGGGTTCGTCGGCGAGACTGGCTACGAGTTGCATGTCTGCTGGGACAGCGCGGCGCGCCTGTGGGACGCGCTGGTCGCCGCCGGGCGCCAGCACGCAGCTGCGCGCCTTTGGCGTCGAGGCGCAACGGGTATTGCGGCTCGAGAAAGGGCACCTCATCGTGTCCCAGGATACCGACGGCCTGAGCAACCCGCTGGAGGCGGCGGCGATGTGGGCCGTGAAAATGCAAAAGCCATTCTTCATCGGCCAGCGGAGTCTGCGGATACTGCAGGCGCGCGGTCCACGACAACTGCTGGCCGGACTGGAACTCCAGGACGGACACCTGCCGCGCGAGAGCCACCTGGTCATTGAAGCCGGCGAGATCGCCGGCCGCTTGACCAGCGTAGCGCGCTCGGCGGCGTTGGGGCGCACGATCGCGCTTGCCATGGTGCGGTCCGACCTGGCGGTCGCCGGCCGCGAATTGTCGATACGCGTCGATGACGGCGCGATGGTTCGTGCCAGGGTGGTGGCGACGCCGTTCTACGACCCGGCTGGTGAGCGGCAAAAGAGCGGGGTGCCGACATGATCGGGGCCGTGCAATGCACCCGGGTCACCCATCGTTCGCGCACCGGTTGTAAGGGGCCGGGTGCGGCGGCATGGCTCGCCGAGCGTGCGCTGCCCATGCCGCCCGCGCCGAATACCGCGCTCAGCTGGCGGGAGGGCGCCGGGCTGGTCGCCCGCCTGGGGAACAGCGAATTCTTCATCGAGGGCAACGCGCCGCTCATTGCGGAACTGGACCTGGCGCTGGCCGGCTACCCGCCGGGCGTCTACCCGGTGTTGCGGGCCGACGCCGCCTTGCTGATCGAAGGCCCGGCCGCACACGATGTGCTGGCGCAGGTCTGCAATATTCACTTCGCCGCGCTCGATCTGGCCCGCGATCCGGTGATCATGACGCTCATGATCGGCGTATCGGTGCTGGTGCTGCCGGAGGCCTCCGGTGACGGGCGCCGCTACCGGATCTGGTGCGATCCGAGTTTTGGCGAGTATCTTGAGCACGAGTTGAGCGTGATTATTGGTGCAGCCGGAGCGGAGCCGCCCCGAGCTGCAGGTGTTACCTAGTGCGGACTTCACGAATAACAGGGGCGCAGTCATGAATCTGGAACAAGCTAAGACTTTCCTCAAGCAGAACGATGTGCGGTACGTGCTCGCGCAGTTCGTCGACATGCATGGTTCGGCCAAGGCCAAGTCGGTGCCGGTCGAACACCTGGAGATGGTGTTGACGGATGGCGCCGGGTTTGCAGGCTTTGCGCTCTGGGGCTTCGGCATGGGCCCGCGAGGGGCCGGACTACATGGCCGTTGGCGATCTCAGCACACTGTCACTGATTCCCTGGATGCCCGGCCACGCGCGCCTGATCTGCAATGGCACGGTGCGAGGCAAACCCTATCCGTTCTGCTCGCGGGTTGCCGCCAAGACTCAGCTGGCGCGGCTCGCCGAACGTGGCATGACCATGTTCACCGGCATCGAGCCGGAATTCATGCTGCTGTCGCGCGGGGCCGACGGCACGCTCGGTCCCTCCGATCGCCACCGACACGCTGGAAAAGCCCTGCTACGACTACAAGGGCCTGTCGCGCGCCACACCCTGCCTTGACGAAATGGTCACCTCGCTCCGCAAGGTGGGGATCGATGTCTACCAGATCGATCACGAGGACGGCAACGGTCAGTTCGAGATCAATTTCACTTACGCCGAAGCGCTGAAGTCCGCCGACAATTTCACCTTCGTCAAGATGGCGGCCAGTGAAATCGCGCGCAAGCACGGCATGATCGCAACCTTCATGCCAAAACCGTTTTCGAACCGCACCGGCAGCGGCGCGCATTTCCACGTCTCGGTCGGCAACTCGACCACCAAGAATCTGTTCTTCGACGAATCCGACCGCAAGCAAGCTCGGCTTGTCGAAAATGGGCTACCACTTTCTGGGCGGCCTGCTCGAGCACGCGCGCGCGCTGGCCGCGATTGCCGCGCCGACGGTCAATTCCTACAAGCGCCTGGTGGTGGGGCGTGCACTATCGGGCGCCACCTGGGCTCCGGCCTACATTGCCTACGGTGACAACAATCGCACCGCCTGCGTGCGCATTCCCTATGGCCGGCTCGAAATGCGACTGCCCGATTCCGGCTGCAATGCCTACCTGGTGACCGCGGCCATCGTCGCGGCCGGCCTCGACGGCATCGATCGCAAGCTCGATCCGGGCCCGCCGCGCAACGTCAATCTCTACGAGTACTCGCCCGAGAAGATCGCGGCCGAAGGCATCAACCTGCTGCCGCAGTCGCTCCACGAGGCGATCGACGCGCTCGAGGGCGACGCGGTGATGCGCGAGGCGCTGGGCGCGGATCTGGCCAACGAGTTCATCCGCGTCAAGAAGATGGAGTGGACCGAATACTGCGCGGCACGTCTCCGACTGGGAATCGCGCCGCTACCTGGAATTTTTCTAACCGTCCCCGAGGGAGAAGTGCATGTGCGGCATCGTTGGCCTGCTGGTCAAGAACCCGGAACTGCGTGATCGGCTCGGCGAGCTGATGGTGCCGATGCTGATCGGCATGACCGACCGCGGCCCGGAATCGGCGGGCCTGGCGGTATTTTCCGAGCCGGTGGCCAGTCCGGCGCACAAGATGAGCCTGTACGTGCCGCCGGCGAATGGCGCCAGCGCGGACGCGGCCAGCTACGATTGGTCGACGCTGCTGGCGGAGCTGCGTGCCGCGGTGGCGCACGATCACCACCTCACCAGCATGGCCAGCCACGCGATCCTGACCACGGCGGCCGATCCGGTGAGCGTGGCGGCATGGTTGCGCGAGCACGCGCCGCAGGTGGCACGTGCTGTCGGTGGGCAACTCGATCGATCTCTATAAGGACATCGGCTCGCCGGCCGAGATTGCGCGACGTTACAGCTTCAATACTTTGCGCGGCACGCATCTGGTGGCGCATACGCGCATGGCGACGGAATCGGCAGTGACGCCGGCGAACGCGCACCCGTTTACGGCTGGACACGATTTTTGCCTGGTGCACAACGGCTCGCTGTCGAATCCGCACCTGGTGCGTCGCAAGCTCGAGCCGCTCGGCATCCACTTCGACACCGACAACGACACCGAGGCGGCCTGCCGCTTCTTCGAGTGGCGCATGCGCGAAGGCGATGACCTGGTCGCCGCCGTGCATCGCGGCTTCGAGGAGCTGGACGGGTTCTATACCTTCCTCATGGGCACTGACCAGCAGCTGCTGATCGTGCGCGACGCCTTCTCCTGCAAGCCGGCGGTGATCGCGGAGACGGATGACTACGTGGCGATCGCTTCCGAATTCCGCTCGCTCGCGCATCTGCCCGGTATTCGCCATGCCTCGGTATTCGAGCCCAAGCCTCAGGAGGTGTACTCATGGCGCGTGTAACCAACAAGCCCGCGACCAGCACGCCCGCAACTGCGGGCGGCAGCAGGGAATTCGACCTGGCCACGGTCGCGCTGCGCGAGGTCAATCGTTTCCTGCACCAGGATGCCGTCAGCGCGGGAGTCACGCGCGTGCGGGTGCTTAATCCGGATGGCGCCCACTCGGTGGCCTGCGGCATCAATGCCGAGCTTGAGGTCGAGGTGGACGGAAACGTCGGCTATTACCTCGCCGGCATGAACAAGCTGGCGCGGGTCACAGTCAACGGCAATGCCGGGCCGGGCGCGGCCGAAAACATGATGTCCGGATTGGTGCGGGTGCGCGGTTTCGCTTCAACCGGGGCCGGTGCTTCGGCGCATGGCGGTTGCCTGGTGATCGAGGGCGACACCTCTTTGCGCTGCGGCATTTCCCTCAAGGGCGGCGACATCGTGGTCGGTGGGAGCGTGGGCAGCTTCTCGGCGTTCATGGCGCAGGCCGGGCGCATTGTCATTTGCGGTGATGCGGGCGACGCGCTCGGTGACTCGCTGTACGAAGCGGTCATCTACGTTCGCGGCGACGTACGTTCGCTCGGCGCGGACGCACGCTTCGAGCCGATGGCCGCGGCCGACCTCGCGGCCGTAAAGGAGTTGCTGGCGACGGCGGGCTTTAGCTATGCACCCGGCGAATTCCGCCGTGTCGCCTCGGGCAAGACGCTCTATCACTGGAATGCTGACGCCAATCAGGAGTATTGAACATGGCCGCACCAAATGCCGACGCCGTCCCGGCCAGTGCCCCGGCGCATCGCCTGCAAACTGAGGAATCGTGGGGATACGATCGCACCATCATCGATTACATTCAGCATGCTGCCGCGACCGGGCTGTATGAGATCCGCGGCATGGGTGCCAAGCGCCACGTCCCGCATTTCGACGACTTGCTGTTCCTCGGCGCCTCGCTCTCCCGCTATCCGCTCGAGGGGTATCGTGAGCGCTGCTCGACCAAGACTCTCCTCGGCACGCGCTTCGCAAAGCGACCCATCGAGCTGGCGATGCCGATAACCATAGCCGGTATGAGCTTCGGGTCGCTGTCGGCGCGGGTCAAGGAGGCGCTGGGTCGGGCGGCCACCGAGGCCGGCACCTCGACCACTACGGGCGATGGCGGCATGACGCAGGAAGAGCGGCGCTCGTCCAAGACGCTGGTCTACCAGTGCCTGCCTTCACGTTATGGGTTCAATCCCGACGACGTGCGCCGTGCCGACGCGATCGAAATCGTGATTGGCCAGGGCGCCAAGCCTGGCGGTGGCGGCATGCTGCTCGGGCAAAAGGTCAACCCGCGGGTCGCCCAGATGCGCACGCTTCCGGCTGGCATTGACCAGCGCTCGGCCTCGCGCCATCCAGACTGGACCGGTCCCGATGACCTGGTCATCAAGATCCAGGAGATGCGCGAAATCACCGATTGGGAAAAGCCCATCTACGTGAAGATTGGCGCGACGCGCGTATTCAATGACGTGAAGTTGTGCGTGCACGCGGGCGCAGATGTCATCGTCATCGACGGTATGCAGGGCGGCACCGCGGCCACACAGACGGTGTTCATCGAGCACATCGGTATCCCGACGCTCGCGGCGGTGCGACAGGCCGTTGACGCCCTGGAAGACCTGAACATGCGCGGCAAGGTGCAGCTGGTGATCTCCGGCGGCATACGCAGCGGGGCCGATGTCGCCAAGGCGCTCGCCATGGGAGCTGACGCCGTGGCGATCGGACAGGGCATGCTGGTGGCGCTCGGCTGCAACAGCGAGAGCTGGCTCAAGCCCGACGGCCGCCATGTATCGGCCGTTGCCGATTACGCGGCCCTTGGCACCGCGCCCGGGTATTGCCACCACTGTCACACCGGCCGCTGCCCGGTGGGCCTGACCACCCAGGATGCGGCCCTTGAACTGCGGCTGGAGCCCGCGCTCGGTGCGCGCCGCGTCAGGAATTACCTTAAGACACTCAATATGGAACTGGCCACGGTGGCCCGCGCCTGTGGCAAGCAGGACGTGCACCACCTGGAAAAGGAAGACCTGGTGGCCCTCACCGTCGAGGCTGCCGCCATGGCGCGCCTCCCGCTGGCTGGCACTTCCTGGATCCCTGGGGTGTCGCCCTAGGTGGCCCGCGGTCAGGCTTCTTGACTTTTTCTTGTCTGGAGGGTTTCATTGGGGCAGTCAATAAAATTGCCTCGCAGTTAAACCAAGAACCCAGGGGGCGTGATGTCAGATCTCGACGATCGAATCGAAGCCATGTATCGCGGCGACAAGCGTGCCGCCTGGGTGCTGGTCAGCGCCCTGTGGCTGGCGCTGCTGTCGGTGCTGTTCCTTGCGTGGCCGCACATTCCTGACACTACGGTGCGCATGATCTGCGGTCTGGGCGCGGCAGCGGTGCTGATTTTCAACACCGCCTCGATGATCGCGATGCTGAATCACTATGCCGAGGACAAGAAGTTCATCTACGAACTCGACATTCTCGGCCTCGATGAGATGAAGAAGAAACGTTAACGGTCCACGGGGGAGCAGCGCATGGCGAAGTACACACCTCCGGAGCAGTCCAAGGCGCTCCAGATTGTCGATATCATCTTCCTGCTGATCGCCATTTTTGTGGCGCTCTGGTTGCCGCTGAAGCTGAAGCTGGCGGGCGCCGCAAAGGAAATCGACAAGATCGACAACCCCACCTGGGAGAAGCTGGGGCAGACTCCGGCGCAGGTGGTGCAGTGGGAAAAACTGGGCTTTGACCCGGCCAAGGCGCACGACGTGATTCAGAGCCACTTCCACTACAACATCGACTGGATGGCACTGATCGTCATGACTGCGGTACTGGTGGGCTATTTCGTATTTCTGTTCAGGGCGTCCGATCGCGAATATCGCCAGGTCATCGACGAGAAATTCGGCGGCAGCTAAGTAATAGGTTGCGGCGACTGGTTTCCTCTGGGGGGTATGTCCATGTCCATCTGGAATCTGTTTGCAGATCTTTCCTGGGTGATCTCCGCGGTCATCGCGGTCTGGCTGATCTACGACTGGCTCAAGACCGACCGCAGCTATTCCGAACAGCAGCTGACTTCGTCCCGCGAAGGCGAGATCGAAGCAGTATCCGAAAAACACAAAGTCTAGTCCGGGAGTAGGCAAACATGGCAATGAGCGAAGCGGCTTCTGGCGGCTCCGTAGAACGCGTTTCGTTACGACGCGTACTCGGTCCGGTGCAGATCTGGGCACTGGGCGTCGGCATCGTGCTGGTTGGTGAATTCACCGGCTGGAATTTCTCCGCAGACAAGGGCGGCGCGCTCGCGGCGCTGATCGTCTGCTGGTTCTGCGGTCTGCTGTACACCTGCGTCGCCATGATCGATTCCGAGGTGACCTCAACGGTCGCCGCGGCCGGTGGCCAGTACGCCCAGGCGAAGCACATTGTCGGGCCATTGATGGCCTTCAACGTGGCGCTCTACCTGGTGTTTGCCTACACCATGCTTGAGGTGTCAGACGCCATCCTCGCCGGTGACCTGATCACCCAGGTGGGAACTGAAAATGGCGCCGTGGGGCTTAATCACAACCCCTTTCTGGTGCTGTGCATCATGGTGCTGGTGTGGCTGAACTATCGCGGCGTGCTCATGACGCTCAACGTCAATTTCGTCATTACCGCGCTGGCCTACGCGTCCATTGTCATCCTGTTCTTCTCCGTGCAACCGTGGAGCCAGGGCGTGGTGCTAAAGCTCGGCGACTTGCTGACGCCGAGCAATGCGCTGCCCTACGGCTGGATCGGCGTGATCGCCGCGTTCCAGTTTGGCATCTGGTATTACCTCGGCATTGAAGGCACGACGCAGGCTGCCGAAGAAGTTCGCTCGCCTGCGCGCTCGCTGCCGTTCGGAACCATGGCGGGCATGATCACCCTGCTGATCGCTGCGGCTCTGACCTGGTATGTGTGCGCCAGCCTCCTGCCCTGGCAGCAGCTGGGTGTGACCTTCTTCCCGCTGTACGATGCGGCGACGGTTACCGGCAGCCCGGTGCTCAAATTCCTGCTGTTCTGGGGTACGGTGCTGTCGGCGGTGGCTTCGGCCAATGGCTGTATCAACGACGCGGCGCGCGCCTGGTTCTCACTCGGGCGCGATCGTTACCTGCCGACCTGGTTCTCGGCGGTGCATCCGAAATATCGCACACCTTATCGTTCGATCCTGTTCCTGATGCCGATTGCGATCGCCTTCGTGTTCATTGCCGACCTCAACCAGGCGATCACCTTCTCGATCCTGTCGGGCGTGCTGCACTACACATTCATGAGCATCAACATCCTGATGTTCCGCAACAAGTGGCCGCTGGGGAGCATCCGGCGCGGCTATACCCATCCGTTCCATCCGCTGCCGGCAATCCTGCTGTTCCTGCTGTGCTCGGTGACGTTCGTGGGCATATTCCTGGGATACGGTTCGCAGCTCAGCGCGATGGTGGTTTTCTATATCATCGTGTCGCTGTGGTTTCATTTCTATCGCTACAAGTACGTGCGGCGCGGCGAGCAGTTCACGATGCCGTGGCCGAAGCCGCGCGGTTACTGAGGCTGATTGGCACCGGCAGCACGGCCCGCCAGGAACTGGCGGGCCGTGTTCGTTTGACCGGCGCCCGGTGCGCATGACCCATGTGGCGTGAGCTCGCCGCCACAGCGCTGGCCGTTGCCGCGGCGGCGCGCCTGGCGCTGCGCTGGCAACGTCAACGGCGCGCACGCGCCGGCGCGGCCGATCAATTCTACGGCGCCGTCAAGGGGCTGCTGGAGCAGGAGCGCTTTGAAGACACCGGCTCCGTGGGCCTGCCGCGCCTGTGCGGCCGCTACGCGGGCTTTGACGTGCAGCTGCAGCCCGTGGTGGATACCCTGGCCCTCCGCCGCCTGCCTGTGCTGTGGCTGCTGGTCACGCTGCAGGACAAGTTGCCGGTGCCGGGCAGGCTCGATCTCATGATGCGCCCGGCCGGCCCCACGACCTTCTCGAACTTCGACCTGCTGCCGGTGACCCTGAAGAACCCGGCGGGCTTTCCCGAGCTGGCCGTATTACGGAGCGATGACAGCGGGCGCGGCTTCCCGCCGGAACTCCTGCAGCCACACGTCGATCTTTTTGCCGACAAGCGCGCCAAGGAGCTGTTGATCACGCCGCTCGGCGTGCGTATTGTCTGGATGCTGGCCGAAGCGGAGCGCGCGCGCTACGGCATCCTTCGGCAGGCTGAATTCGGTGCGGTTTCGCTGCAGCCGGAGCTGCTGCACGCGCTGTTCGCCCGGCTGATCGCGGTGCGGAAATCGATCCTCAACTGGCGGGGCAAGAGCTCATGAGCAAGAATCCACCGAAACCGGGCTGGGTGCTGGTTGCGGCGCTGCTGCTGCCGGGCTCCGGGCAGGTGTTCAACGGTACCCCGTCGCGCGGTCTGGTGTTCTTGTTCTTCATCATCCTGCTGGCTTGGGTCAGCAGCAAGGTGATGCCACCGCATGCTTCCATGATCGGCAGGCACCTTGGTGGCGTGTTCATCTACGGGCTGTCCTTTATCGACGCCTACCAGACCGCGCGCGTCAACTGGGAGAAGTGGCAGTACGCGGAACAGCATCGCCGGTAGCGAAATCGCTCCGGCCGCGCACGTGATTTGTGGAACGGATGCTTGACGGGAGCGGCTCGGGGCCGATACTTAGCCACGCGCTAGTGAGCGCCGGGCGGGTTCGAGCAACTTGCCTTAACCTATAGCCAGTCGAGGTTCACATGCCGGCACTCCTGTTCAGCAAGTTGTCCACCTCGACCCTGCCGATCCCCGGTGCCGATCCCTGGTACGCCAAGCCGGACGATCCGGCATCGCTGGCCATGACTGATTTTCGCGAACGTGCGTCGGTAACGGTTCCGGCGGCTGCAACCATCGACGCAGCGCTCGAACACATGAAACATACCGGCGTACGGTGCGCTTTCGTGATTGACGAGGCGCAGCGGCTCGTAGTCGGACTCATTACCGCGTACGACATCATGGGGGAGAAGCCCATGCGCCACAGCCAGTCCGTGGGCGTTACCCGGGCACAAGTGCTGGTCAGGGACCTGATGCTCCGTCCAACTGACTGGCGGGTCATACAGATCCGCCAGATTGAAGGCAGCACTGTTGCTGCTGTTGCCAATTTGTTCCAGGAATCGCTCCTTACGCACATTCCCGTGGTTGAAGCCGACGACCACGGTGGACAACGTCTGCGCGGACTCCTGTCGGCTGCCCGAGTGAGGCGACTGCTGTCCAAGTAAGCTGCGCGATGAGTGGCGGCCTGTCGACGGCATTCGGCACGGGGTGGAACAAGCGCAGTGATCGAAGCCAAGTCCATAGACTACGTTACCGCGCAGGAGCGCCACGGACGAGCTATCGACCAGGTACCGTTCTGGTTTCTCGGAAATTTTCAATTCTTCACGATAGCGATCGGCTTTGTCGGGCCGGCCATGGGCCTTGGATGCGGCTACACATCGCTGGCCGGAGCCTTGGGCATTGTGTTTGGCACCCTGTTTGTCGCCTTCCATGCCTCGCAGGGCGTCGAGCTCGGATTGCCGCAGATGATCCAGTCTCGTGCGCAGTTCGGTTTCCGCGGCGTCATTATTGTCCTTGCCGGGACGCTGCTGACGTTCATCGGCTTCAACGTTGCTGACACCGTGCTGGTCGCAAGCGGCCTGCACGAAATCTTCGGTTGGAACACAACCGTAATCGCGCTGGCCGCGGCTGTGGCGGCCGCGCTGCTTGCCGTCTACGGCCATGACTGGCTGCACCGCGTGTTTCGCTGGTGTTTTGCCCTCGGTCTGCCGCTCTATGCGCTGTTGACACTGGCGATCGTGCTGGGGCAGGTGCCCGCAACCCACCGGACCGCAGCTGGCTTCAGCTGGGTTGCCTTTGCCGCGCAGTTCGCTGCCAGTGCCAGCTATAACATCACCTATGCACCCTCGGTTTCGGACTACACGCGCTATCTTTCGCGCGACACCCGGCCGCGCAACATCATCGCTGCGGTGTTCATCGGCGCCAGTACTTCGGCGATCTGGCTCATTTCCCTGGGTGCGTGGCTGGCGACGCGGCTCGGCGCCACCGACGGCCTGGTCGCATTATTCGATGCAGGGAACGCACTGTTTGCGGGCTTTGGCGCCACGCTGGCGATCGCCTCGGTGCTGGCGCTGGTGGCCGCCATGGGACTTAATGCCTACAGCGGTATACTCACCTTGATCACCGGGCTCAATTCACTGTTCGAACTGCAGCCCACCAGGCGGCTCAGGTTCATGGCAATCGCCGCCCTCACGATCGCCTGGCTGGGAATGTCACTTGTCATCAGCGTGAATTCGATCGCGCTGGTCTTCGCCGTGCTCACGATCATGCTTTACCTGCTGGTGCCGTGGACGGCCGTCAACCTGGTCGACTATTTCTTCGTGCGGCGTGGCCGCTACGCGATCACGCATTTGTTCATGCCGCGAGGCATCTACGGCGCCTGGGGCAGCAGGGGGCTTATCGCCTATGGCATAGGTTTCGCGGCAATGCTGCCATTCCTGGTGCTGCCCGAGTTCTACATGGGGCCGATGGCGCGCGCACTGGGCGGTGTCGATGTCGGCTGGCTGGTGGGCCTGCTCGTCTCCGCGGCGGTCTACCTGCGGCTGGCGCGCTCATTCGAACCGGCAGGTGAAGCGCTTGCGATTGCCGAGAGCGATGCGGCGCTTAATATCACGACTCGCGCGTACTGACCGCATTGCTCCGCGGCGATCACGCGCGCTTCACTTGGCCGTTACAATCATAATCGGCTGCATGGCGAGTGCCCCGAACAAGCGCGCCGAAACCTGCATCTCGAGGTAGCCTGCGCGATCGGACTGGTACTCGACGTCGCGGGTCGAACCCACGGTGAGCGCCATATCGGCCGGCGACGGTGCCCGCTGTGTCAGCGGAAGGTCTGCGCCGTCCTGCGCAACGACTTGCCACCGGGTCGGCGCTTCGTCGCTTGCCAGCTTTACGCGCAGGTCCGACTCATTAGTCGTAATGTTGATAAAGCGCAACCGGTAGCGAGTGCCGGTCTCCAATTGTATGCCCAGCGGCTCAGCTGCGCCGTTAATCAGCAGCATCTCGCCGAACGGCGCATAGTCGCCAACGCCAAATACAAAAGTCTTGTCGTGCACCGGGTCGTAGCGCTGGCCCGGTTCCAACACGATCAACGGACCATAAAGCCCATTCAAGAGCTGCGATGCATCATGCCAGTGCGTGTGATAAATGAACGTGCCGGCCCGCGGCGGCCTCATGCGTGCCATAAAGGAAGCGCCAGGCGCGATTGCCGGAGTGATCTGCTGGCCGGAGCGGGTCCAGCCGGGGACACCATCGTAGTAATTGTCCAGCTCGATCCCGTGCCAATGAATTGCCGTCGGACCGCTTGTCAGGTTTCGGACCTCAATTTCGGTTGCCTCCCCGCGCGTGAGTACGATTGGTGGACCCAGCAGCCGGGTGCCATCGTGCGCACCGGCGTCGCCATGCGCCCCGGCATCACGCAGCTCCAGTCGGTATAGCGGGATTTTGTCAGGGTTCTCGCTGATCACCAGCTGCAGCTTGCGTGGTGCCAGCGCGGTGAGGGAAATGTCAGCCGGCGCGGCGACTGCACCCGGCAGCACGTGGATGCCAACCACCAGGCCCCCCATGCCGGCGCTGTGATCGTGGTCTGAATCCGCCGCGCGCGGCACGGCATCGGCATGAAGCGCCAGCGGCACCGACATATGCACCAACATATGGCAGTGGAACAGCCAGTTTCCGACCCGGTCTGGAATCCACGTCATGTCGTATGTGTGACCAGGATCGATCAACGCGGTGACTTGCCGGCGGCGCTGCTCAGCTGAATAGTTTCGGTAGCGCTCTCCGTCACCTTCGCCATCCAGCGTGAAAAAGAATCCGTGCAGGTGCATGCCGTGCGGATCAAAGCTACCGTTAATTACGCGCCAGTGAACAGGCTCCCCGATGCGATAGGTCAGCTGCTCGGTAAAGGGCCATGACTTGCCATTGATCGCCGCGATCTGGTGGGAACCTTCCGGAGCCACCCACAAGCCGACTACAAAGATGCGATCGTCTGCACTTGCACCCGGCGCGTCGACGACAAAAGCCCCGGCAAGGCCGGTCTCTGGACCCGCACGGTCCTTGATCGACTTTCCGGAACTGCTGGCCCAATACAGATAGGTGCCTGGCTCACCAGCGAAGAATCGCAGTTTCCGCCTCTCCCCTGGCGCGAGGCGAAGCGGCGCACCGGCATGTCCGGGATGACTGTGCAATCCGTGGACCCACACCTCAACCAATAGCATGTTGTGGACGGTGGCGCGGATCACAGTCCCTTGCGGAACGCGAATCAGCGGGCCGGAAACTTGCGGCCTGCGGCCAGGTTCGGAAAATGCGTATATATCCCGATAGGGGCCGGGTTCATTCTCCGGATACCAGCGTCCCGCGTGCAGCTCGAGCTGCAGATCGAGCGTGCCGTTGTGGTAGTGTCCGGCCGGACTGCGATTGTCATTGGCGGAGATGCCCGGCTGGACGTCGTCGGCAATAGCGGCCGACGTGGCCAAGACTGCCAACGCGACCCAAAGCATTACCAGGTGAGCCGAATTGCGCATGAGTGAGTCTCCGCCCCGATTCGAGCGGCGAAGCCGCGCCAGAAGCGTGCACAATAGCAGCGAAACCGGGCGCGCTGCACACTTCGCCAAGCTGTGATTGCTGGTGGGGTATAACGGGACTAAAATGATCAGGTGAGTGCCGTAACTGTGAATCACCGACGCCTGGCGCTGTGGATGCTATGGGCGAGCCTGTTGGGGCTCGCGCCGTCGGCGATTGCCTGCTCGAGTTCCAGGCTGGCAACCGACACTTGCTGTCCGACAGGGCAGAAATCTCCCTGCGATAATCAAGCGCCGCCGTTCACAGCGCAGCGCGGGCAACCAGGTTGTGTCGCGCAGCCTGCGGCTGCGCAGACGGCAAATTGCGCGCGCGCGTCATACAGAGGGCTTACTTTGCCGGCG
The DNA here is from genome assembly GCA_963811485.1 of uncultured Gammaproteobacteria bacterium. Lineage (GTDB taxonomy): Bacteria > Pseudomonadota > Gammaproteobacteria > Steroidobacterales > Steroidobacteraceae > FEN-1191. The sequence continues at coordinate 598,586 of CAWERO010000001.1, read as the reverse complement.
CCGTTCGACCCGGTTGCGGGCCCGAGCGCTACCTGGCCGCACCCCGCTGTTGTAATTGATACTCGCCCAGTCCTCAGTCCTGCCTCCGCGCAAGTCGACCAGAAGCAGATCTACCTGCTCACCGCTCGCCTCAGGCTTTAAGGCCGCAAGTCCACGCCGACCCCCGTTGGCGTAACGAACCCCGTGTATAGATGCGCCGAACCGTCATGGTACGGCGGCGCCACTTTGGACTTGAGAGGCGCTCTGATGAACACCCTACCCGTGCGATCGCGCTTGCCGTGGTTGCTGTTGCTTGCGGCCGTTGGCGCACAGGCCTCGGACAGCGTACTGACTCTTGAAGATGCGGTAGCGATCGCGGTTCGAAACGCACCGCAGGTTGCTGCGGGGCAGGCCGCGGTCGACGAGGCCCAGGCGATGACGGCGGGCGCTGGCCGCCTTCCCGATCCCGAGCTGGTCGCAGGTGTGGAAAACCTGCCCATCAGTGGGGCGGATGCGTATTCACTGGGGAATGATTTCATGACGATGCGCAAGGTGGGCGTCATGCAGAGTTTCCCCAGCGCCCGCAAACGCCAGGCGCAACGCTTGCAGGCGCAGGCATCCGTTGCGGTGGCCAGGTCTGAGGCGATGCAGGCGCGGCTGCAGACCGCGCAGGCCGTGGCCGATGCATGGATCAGCGTCCACGCGGCTGAGACAGAGCTGCAGGGGTTGCAGGAGCTGAAGCCGACCCTGGATCTGCAGGCCGGTGCGGCGCATGCCGCTGTCAATGCAGGTCGCGCCACGGTCTATGACGCAGTGTCGGCGCAGGGCGCGGTAGCCGATCTTGACGATCGCGTTCTGCAGGCGCGTCGGGACGCTGCGACCGCTCGCGCCGAGCTCAGGCGCTGGGTGGGTGAGGCGGCCGGCGCGACGCTGGCGCCGGCGCCGATGTTCGACCAATTGCCATCTGGCCGTGCACAGATTCTTGAGACGCTACATCACCACGCCGAGCTCAAGACCTACGATTCCAGGATCGCCGCGGCACGCTTGGACGTGGCGATGGCCCGCGCCGAGAAGCACCCGGACTGGAGCGCCGAGCTGGACTACGGGCGGCGTGGTGCGGCTTATCCGGACATGGTGTCAATGGAGTTCCGGGTGACCTTGCCGCTGTGGCCGCACTTTCGGCAGGACCCGGTCATCCGCGAGCGTCAGGCGGCCGTAACAAGGCTCGAGGCCGACCGGGATGCCGCGCTGCAGATGCACACGGTCGAAGTAACCCAGATGCTGGAGAACTGGGAGGCGGCGCGTGGCCGGTTGGAACTCTACGAGCGCGTGCGTTTGCCGCTTGCGCGTCGACGCACGGAACTGGCACTGGCCGGCTTTCAGGCTGGACGAATAGACCTGCGCTCGGCGCTGATGAGCTTCACCGATGAAATCGAGCTGCGGCGGGCGCATGCCGAGCTGCTCGGCAGCGTCGGGCACGCCTGGGCCTACCTGAGCTACATGAGCATTTCAGGAGACGCACCATGAATACCTCGCGCTGGTTGCTTGCCTTGGCCATGGCTGCGCTGAGCGGCGCGCTTGGCGGCTCCTGGTGGGCGCAGGGCCACTCGACCAATACGCCGGCTGCTGCCAGCGGCGTGGCCACGCACGCGGACTCTGCCGCGGCGAATGCCGAACCACAAAATGGCCGGGTGCTGTATTGGCGTGACCCGATGAAGCCCGAGGTCCGCTTCGATCGGCCGGGGAAGTCGCCTTACATGGACATGCCGCTGGTACCGGTGTACGCGGACGCGAGCGCCGATGCGGGTGGAATCGCCGTCAGCTCCAATATGCGCCAGAGCCTGGGTGTGCGCTTGGGTCGGGTGGAACGCGCCGCCGTGCCCAGTCGCATCGCCGCAGTTGGCACCGTGAGCTATGACGAACATCTCACGACCCTGGTACAGGCTCGTGCCGCCGGTTTCGTCAGCCGACTGCGGGTGAAGGCGGCGCAGGATCTCGTACGCCAGGGTCAGGCGCTCGCGGACCTGACGGTACCCGCCTGGGTGGAGGCCGAGGGCGAATACCTGGCGCTGCTGGGCACGGATCCCGCCGGCAGCGGCGCCCTGCGGGACGCGGCGCGCCAACGTCTGCTGCTGCTGGGCATTCCAGAGGATGCGATCCTGGCTCTGGAGCAGGAGCGCAAGGTGCCGGCAGCCACGACACTGCACGCGCCAATCGCTGGCGTGATCAGCGAACTCGGGGTGCGCGAGGGCGCCGCATTCATGGAAGGCGCGCTGCTGTTTCGCCTCAACGGTCTGGCGACGGTATGGATCACCGCCCAGATCCCCGAATCCCAGGCGGGGGTCCTGCTGCCCGGCGCCACTGCGGAAGTGCGCGCATCCGCCTGGCCCGGGCGGGTGTTTGCGGGCCGCGTGCAGGCGCTGTTGCCGCAGGTCGATGCGGCCACGCGCACGCTGACGGCGCGAGTGGTCGTTGACAATCGCGGCGGCAAGCTCGTGCCCGGCATGTTTGTCAGCACAGTATTCAGCATCCCGGCGACGGCAGCACAGCTGTGGGTGCCGAGCGAAGCCGTGATCGTGACCGGTCAGCGCAGCGTCGTGATCCGGGTGCGCGATGACGGCAGCTTCGAGGCGAGTGATGTCACCACCGGCGCGGACGCAGCGGGCAAGACGGCCATTTTGTCCGGGCTCAGCGCGGGTCAGTCGGTCGTCTTGTCTGGTCAGTTCCTGATCGACTCGGAAGCGAGCCTCAAGTCGGCGGTCAAGCGACTTGCGTCGGGTACGACGACCGCCGCGGAGCCGACCCCGTGATCGCGCGCCTGATCCGCCGCTCGATCGCCGAGCGCTTCCTGGTGCTGCTGGCAGCCGTGGCCGTCGCCGTCTGGGGGCTGTGGGCCATGCTGCGCACGCCGCTCGATGCCATCCCCGATCTGTCCGACGTCCAGGTCATCATCCGCACGATGTTCCCGGGCCAGGCGCCGCACATTGTGGAAAACCAGGTGACCTATCCGCTCACCACCACCATGCTCTCGGTGCCGGGCGCCAGGACCGTGCGCGGTTATTCGATGTTCGGCGATTCGTTCGTCTACATCCTGTTCGAAGATGGCACCGATCCATACTGGGCGCGCTCGCGCGTGCTCGAATATCTGAATCAGGTGCAAGCGCGGCTGCCGGCGCAGGCACGCGCGTCGCTGGGGCCGGACGCCACCGGGGTCGGTTGGGTCTACGAATACGCGCTCGTCGATCGCAGCGGCCGGCTTGATCTGTCGCAGTTGCGCGCGCTGCAGGACTGGTTTCTCAAGTATGAACTGAAAACCGTGCCGGACGTGGCCGAAGTCGCCTCAATCGGCGGCATGGTGCGCCAGTACCAGATCGTGCTCGATCCGGACCGGATGCGCGCGTTCAACATCACGCAGTCGAAAATTACCGCAGCCGTGCAGGCCGCGAACCAGGAAGCCGGCGGCTCGGTACTGGAACTGGGCGAAGCGGAATACATGGTGCGGGCCTCGGGGTACCTGAAGACGCTCGACGATTTCCGTTCTATACCCCTGCTGAGCGGTGATACGGGGGTCGCAGTTCGCCTGGGCGATGTTGCACGCGTGCAGATCGGCCCGGAGATGCGCCGCGGCATCGCCGAGCTCAACGGCGAAGGCGAGGTGGCCGGCGGCGTCATCATCATGCGCAGCGGCAAGAACGCGCTGGCCACAATCAACGCCGTCAAGGCGAAGCTCGCCAGCCTCAAGGCGGGGCTCCCACCAGGCGTCGAGCTGGTGCCGACCTACGATCGCTCCAACCTGATCAAGCGCGCGGTCAACAACCTGCAGGACAAGCTGGTCGAGGAGTTCGGGGTGGTGGCGCTGGTCTGCCTGCTGTTTCTGTTTCACCTGCGCTCGGCGTTCGTGGCCATCGTCTCATTGCCGATGGGCGTACTGATGGCATTCATCGTCATGCATTACCAGGGCGTGAACGCCAACATCATGTCGTTGGGCGGCATTGCCATAGCGATTGGGGCCATGGTGGACGCGGCGGTGGTGATGATCGAGAACGCGCACAAGCACATCGAGGCCTGGCATGCGAGGAACCCGCGGCAGAGCCTGGCTGGCACCGAGCAGTGGCGCGTAATCGGCGACGCCGCGGCGCAGGTGGGGCCGGCGCTGTTCACCTCGCTCCTGATCATCACCTTCTCGTTCATTCCCGTCTTTACGCTCGAAGCCCAGGAAGGACGCCTGTTCTCGCCGCTGGCCTTTACCAAGACCTACGCCATGGCCGCTGCAGCGGGACTGTCGGTCACGCTCGTCCCGGTATTGATGGGCTATCTGATCCGTGGCCGAATTCCATCCGAGCGCAGTAATCCGCTCAATCGCTGGCTGGTCGCGCTATACCGGCCGCTGCTCGATCGGGTGCTCGCGCGTCCCGGCACGACATTGGCGGTAGCGCTGTTGATTCTGCTGACGGCCGTCTATCCGATGGCGCGGATCGGCGGCGAATTCCTGCCGCCGCTCGACGAAGGTGATCTGCTCTATATGCCATCGGCGCTGCCCGGCATTTCAGCCGGCAAGGTGGGCGAGCTGTTGCAGCAGACCAACCGCCTCATCAAGACCGTGCCCGAAGTCGCCAGCGTGTTCGGCAAAGTTGGGCGTGCCGAGACCGCCACCGACCCGGCGCCGCTCGAGATGTTCGAGACCACGGTTCAGTTCAAGCCACGCGACCAGTGGCGCGCGGACATGACGCCCGAGAAACTGGTGCAGGAGCTCGATCGCATCGTGCAGGTTCCGGGCCTGTCCAATATCTGGGTGCCACCAATCCGCAACCGGATAGACATGCTGGCCACCGGCATCAAGAGCCCGGTGGGCATCAAGGTCTCCGGCGCGGATCTGCAGGAAGTCGATCGGCTCGCCAGCGAAGTGGAGCAGATCGTGAAGCGGGTGCCCGGCGTCAGCTCGGCGTTCGCCGAACGCCTGACGGGCGGACGCTACATCGATGTGCGGATTGACCGCGAAGGAGCCGGACGGTATGGCCTCAATATCGCTGACCTACACAGCGTCGTCTCGGCCGCGATCGGTGGCGATAACATCGGCGAAACGGTGGAAGGACTGCAACGCTTTCCGATCAATCTGCGCTATCCGCGCGAGCTGCGTGATTCGGTGGCAAAACTCCGTGACTTGCCGGTGCTGACCGAGCGCGGCGCCCAGATCCGGCTGGGCGATGTCGCGGCCATTGGGGTAAGCGACGGTCCGCCCATGCTCAAGAGCGAGAACGCCAGGCCGACGGGCTGGGTCTACGTGGATCTGCGCGGGCGCGATCTGAGCTCGGCCGTTCACGACATGCAGCTGGCGGTGGCGAGGCAGGTCACGCTGCCTGCCGGGTACTCGCTGTCCTGGTCCGGCCAATTCGAATTCCTGGAACGGGCCGTTGCAAAACTGAAGATTGTGGTGCCCGCGACATTGCTGATCATCTTCGTACTGCTGTACTTCACCTTCCAGCGCATTGACGACGCTCTGCTGATCATGGTCACGCTCCCGCTGGCGCTGGTGGGCGGCTTCTGGCTCATCTACGCGCTGGGTTACAACCTGTCGATCGCCTCGGCGGTGGGATTCATCGCGCTGGGTGGCGTAGCCGCCGAGATCGGTGTGGTCATGCTCGTGTACCTGAACCAGGCGCTCGCCGTGCGAGCATCCGAGCGGCAGCTGGGCAACGAGCAGGAGCTGCGGGCGGCCATCATCGAAGGTGCCGCGCTGCGCGTGCGGCCCATTGCCATGACCGTCGCGGTCATCATCGCGGGCCTGCTGCCGGTCATGTGGGGCATCGGCACCGGCTCCGAGATCATGCGGCGCATCGCCGCGCCGATGATCGGCGGCATGGTCACGGCACCGCTCCTGTCGATGTTCGTGGTGCCGGTCGTATACCTGCTGATCCGGCGGCGTGCCTTGCCGCGCGCTACGGCGTGACAACCCTTGACAGCATCCGCTTCCATAGCGCGGTCTGCTTCAGGAGTTCGAACCATAGTGGACAGGTGGCGCCGGCCACCAGACACGCCGCCAGGTCGCCCGGGTCCAGCCGGCCGAAGTCGAACAGGGCGCGCACCGGCGCGGCGAACAGTGCGATCGCCAGGAAGGTCGCCGCACCTGCTACCACCCACCACAGTGCCGGGTTCGGGATGCGCGCCACGCCGAGGAGCGATTTCGACCACGATCGGTTCATCACGACGATCACGATCAGCGCGACCACCAGCGCCACGAATGTCAGTGCCCGTGCGGATTCCACACTGTGTCCGCGGCGAGCGAACACGAATATCCCGAGGCAGGTCGCCAGCACGCCAAGTCCCTGGGCTACGGCGACCACGACCGTGGCGGTCGAGAACAGTCGTTCGCCGCTCTTGCGCGGCGCCCGCATCATGATATCCGCCTCCGAGTCCTCCGCTTCGAAGATAAGCGAGCAGGCCGGGTCAATGATCAATTCGAGAAACACGATGTGCACGGGCAGGAGCAGTAGGGGCCAGGAGCGGAAAAATACCGGAATCATCGACAGGCCGGCGATCGGCACGTGCACCGCCAGGATGAATACCGTTGCCTTGCGGATGTTGTCGTAGATTCTCCGGCCCATGCGGATCGCGTCGACGATCGACGCGAAGGCATCATCGAGCAATACCAGCGAGGCCGATTCGCGCGCCACGTCGGTACCACGCCCGCCCATGGCAATGCCGATGTGGGCGGCCTTCAGGGCCGGTGCATCGTTGACGCCGTCGCCGGTCATGGCGACCACTTCGCCGTTGCGCTTGAAAGCCGCGACGATGCGCAGCTTCTGCTCGGGCACCACGCGCGCAAACACCTGGACGTCACGAAGTTCGGCGGCCAGCTGCTCATCCGACATCCGCTCCAGATCGGGCCCGCTGATCGCCGTGCTGGAATTCCTGAGCCCGGCCTGACGCGCAATGCTCAGCGCGGTATCCGGATAGTCGCCGGTGATCATGACGACGCGAATGCCCGCCGTCTGGCACTCGGCGACGGCTGCGGGCACCTCGGGGCGCAGGGGGTCGGCCAGGCCCACCAGTCCCAGGAATTGCAGGCGAATTCCGGCCTGCTCAGGCGGAAGCTCATCGACCGGCAGCTCCGCGCGGCCGACTCCCAGCACGCGCAATCCTGCCCGGGCCAGCTGTGCAACGTGCCCGGCGAGCGCCTCGTATTCGGGTCCGCTCATCCCGCACAATTTCGCAATGGCCTCCGGCGCACCCTTGGAGGCGAGCACCACGGTGCGGGCCTCGGGCGCCGCCCAGGCCTGCGTCACGGCGAGCAGGCCCGGTGAGAGGGGGTATTCGCGCAGCAGTTGCAAATTCGAAGCACGGCGGGCCACACCAAAGTTCTCGGCGCTCTCGTGCAGCGCCCGCTCCATGGGATCAAACGGGTCGGGCCGACTGGCAAGCACCGCATAGCCGAGCAGCGTCTGGAAAGGTCCAGCTAAAGGCGACGCCCTGACAGCAGTCTCAAGCGCCACGCCGTCGACCACCAGTTGTGCCACGCTCATCCGGTTCTGCGTCAAGGTGCCGGTCTTGTCGACACACAGGACCGTGGCGCTTCCCAGTGTCTCGATTGCCGCCATGCGGCGCGTCAGGACGTGGACACGCGATAGACGCCAGGCCCCCAGCGCCAGAAATACCGTCAGAACGACCGGGAACTCTTCGGGCAGTATCGCCATCGCCATGGCGATGCCCGCCAACAGGCCCTCCTTCCAGGTCTGCACCGTGTTGCCGCGCGTCATGGCATAGGTCAGTACCACCACCAGGCAGGCGGCCAGGCCCACCGTGGCGAGCGTGCGGACAATCCGCCCGGTCTCCACCTGCAGCGGCGTAGATTCGGGCTTGATGAGCTGCAGCGCCTTGCCGATGCGCCCCAGCTCCGTCCGCGCGCCCGTGTGGATCACCTCGCAGATCCCCTGGCCGGCGGTGATCATCGTGCCCGAGTAGCAGGAGGGCAGGTCATCGCCACCGGGCTTGTCCAGCGCCACGGCGCTCGCAGATGGCTGCTTGCGGACCGGCACCGACTCGCCGGTGAGGAGCGATTCGTCGACCGACAGGTGAGTGCCACTGCGCAGGATCCCGTCGGCCGGTACGCGCTCGCCCTCGGCTACTATGACCAGATCACCGGGCACCACCTCTCGCCCCGCAACCAGGCGCCGTGCGCCGTCGCGCATGACCAGCGCGCGTGGGCTTGACAGGTCGCGCAGCGCCTCGAGCGCGCGTTCCGTGCGGCGTGCCTGCACGACCGTAATGGCGATTACTACGAATACAAAGCCGAGCAACAGCAGCGCATCGCTCGGCTTGCCCATGACAAGATACAGGGCTCCGGCGGCCACCAGCATCAGGAACATCGGCTCGCGAACTACTTCGAGCACGATGGCAGATAGTCCGCGGGATTCCCGCGACGGCAGCTCGTTGGGACCGTAAGTAGCGAGGCGCGCCGCGGCCTCGGTTTCAGTCAGCCCGGCGTTCAATCCCGCTCCCCGTCTTCGGCAGCGCTGCGGTGACAGGCAACGCAATGCTGCAAGATCCCGAATCCCCTCTTCCTCATGCTGCGAGCGCACGCGTCCCGGTGTGTGTTCATGACATCCGTAGCAGGTATAGCGCGTGTAGTCGCCGTTGCGGTGACAGGTCGAGCAGGCCACGCCATGGTCAGCGTCAAGGGCGAAAAGTTTGTCGTGATCGAAGCTGGCCGGCCGCCACTGCCTCTGGGTGTGACACTGGGCGCATCTTCCAGCCAGACTCCGGTGCAGGCCGTCAGCTGGCGGCACGTGACAGACCTCGCACCGTCCGCTCAGGTCGACGCGCAGTAGCGAGTGTGAAAATGGCTTGCTGCCGCCGCGCGCGAGTATCACGCCAGCGTGATCGGTGTGGCAAGCCGTGCACTCGTGCTCGACCAGATCCTGGTGGAATGATCTCCTGATGGTCGGGCGAGCAATAGCGACGCCCATTGTCGTCCGCAGGCCGATGCCGGCCAGGGTGTGACAGCGGGTGCAGCGCCTGGCAGACACGCCCCGCAACGGCGCATGGCATGCAAAGCAGTCGTTGGCGAGACCGGCGTGCGCCTCGATGAGCGCGCCGGGGCTCATCATGAGCTGCGGCCTGATTATGGCCAGCGCCACTACCCCCAGCAGGATTGAGGCAATGGAGCCCCGCAGCCAGGGGCGTTTCACTTCCAGCTCCAGAACAGAAAAATGCTGACGATGTGTGCCAATGCCAGCACCACGAAGGCCAGGGTGATCGGAAAGTGCACGGCGCGCCAGTTCTTGATCGCTTCAAAGGCAATGCTGTCCCAGTACAGCCGCCCCTCGATATCCACGGCAGAAGCGCCCTGCTGCTGCAGCTCCTGCCGCAGTCCAGTGAGCCGTCGCCGCGAGCGATCCAGCAGGAATTTTCCGACCAGCCCGCTGGTGACATTGACGATCATGGCGAGCGCGGCGATCCAGGCCAGGGCCGCGTTGAAGTGTATGCCGCTATGTACCAGCACCAGCAGAGCGCCGGTCCACGCCAGGCGCTCGTGCCAGCGCAACAGGCGGGCGGGCTGTCCGTGCGTGATGAGTTTGCGCTTGCGCAGTGAGTAGCCGAACGAACCCAGTATCAGCAAGGTCCCGACTATCCCGAGGTAGCGGCCGATCCAGACCGCATTGATGACGTGCAACAGCCCGTCGGAAAGCAGTGCCGCCAGGCACAGCACGCTGAGCGCCAGCATGAAGGGCAGTACCTCGCGGCGCAGCAGGCTCTCCTTCATGTGCGCGGCGGTGAAACGGGATCCACGTGCGTCATCAGGTTGAGGACTCGATGCCGCTGCAGCACGCGCCGCCGGGCTTCGACCGCGATGGCATGGCTGGCAATGAACGTGACGGAGGAATCCACTTCCAGATGCGCATCCACCAGCATCATGTCACCCATCCTGCGCGTACGCAGATCGTGCACGCCGCTGACTCCGGGCGACTCGAGCAAGGTGCGACGGATTGCCGCCACCTCCTGGTCGTTGGCCGAACGATCCATCAGGTCGTGCAGCGCGTCCCAGCCGAATCGCCAACCCATCCTGGCGACCATCAGACCGACGATCAGTGCGGCAAGCGGATCGAGGATGGGGAAGCCGGCGAGGTTGCCGATGATGCCGACGCTCACGACCAGCGAAGAGGCGGCATCCGAGCGCGCATGCCAGGCATTGGCCACCAACAGGCTGGACTTGACCCGCTTGGCGACCCGCAACATGTACCGGAACAGCAATTCCTTCGCCAGCAGCGCGCCGGCGGCCACCCACAAGGCGACCACGCGGACCTGCGGGATCTCCTCGGGTGCTTCGAGCTTGCGAACGGCCGACCACAGCATGCCGACGCCCACTGCGAGCAGTATCGCACCGAGCGCGAGCGACGCGGCCGTCTCGAAGCGCTGATGGCCGTAGGGATGATCCTCGTCGGCATCCTTGCTGCCATGATGCCCCGCCAACAGCACCACGAAGTCGGATACCAGGTCTGACAAGGAATGAATCCCGTCGGCGATCAGGCCTTGTGATCTGGCCAGCACGCCCACCGCGACCTGGCAGCAGCTCAGACCGATATTGACGAAGACACTGACCCAGGTGCTGCGCGCCGCCGCCGCTGTGCGCTCAGCCCGGCTGAGCGGATCGCCTTCCAAACTGTTAGCAAAATCTGAAGATGCCATCGAGAGTGCCTGCGACACGTTCCCAGCCCGCACCATTATTAGGGCATTACTAAGCAATATGACAGCAGGCTATGATCCCGTGTTACGGCTGCAGACGTTGAGCCATAACCTCGATGGGGCGGGTACGGCAAACGATGTCAGCTTTGGCTTTAGCTACACGCCCGGCAGCCAGATTGCGACGCGTAATATTTCAATCGGTGCGTTTGCCAATAACAATCTGCCGGCCAGTTCGGCGCTGTATGTGCCCAACGGACTCAATCAGTACACCAGCATCTTCACGACGACAACAACATTGCCCACCTGGGATGCGAATGGGAATCTGAAGTTTGACGGGATCAACACCAACTACACTTATGACGTCGAGAATCGCCTTACGACTGTTACGGGAGGGAAGACGGCCAACCTGGATTATGACCCGAACGGGCGGTTGCTGGTGACCGATGCCGGTACTGCTTCGAGTGAGACACACTTCCTGTATGACGGGGATGCACTCATTGCGGAATACAACAGCTCGGGCGTACTCCAGCGGCGTTATGTTCATGGGCCCGGAGTGGATGAGCCGCTGGTGTGGTACGAAGGGTCAACCGTTGGCTCGGGCAATCGCTTCTACTATTTCCAGAATCATCAGGGATCGATTGCGGCGCTGGCCAATAGCGCGGGCACGACGACGCAGGTCAATACCTACGATGTATACGGCATTCCGGGCGCAAGCAATGCGGGGCGGTTTCAGTACACGGGGCAGATCCGGATTCCTGAGATTGGGATGTATTACTACAAGGCGAGGATCTACAGTCCGACGCTGGGGCGGTTCCTGCAGACGGATCCGATTGGGTACAAGGATGATCTGGATTTGTACACATATGTGGGAAATGATCCGCTGGATAAGACGGATCCGACGGGGATGAACGCTTGTGGCGGATCGGACGACAGCAAGTGTGTGGTCACCATTGCCATTGCCGACAGGACCAAGAATGATGCCGGGAAGTACAACGACCAATTTACGGGGGTGAAGGGCCAGGCAAATTACAACGCAACGGCCACGGTGTCCGTCAATGGAAAGGTAGCCGGTACATTCCTAGTGAAGACGACTCCGAGCGATTCAAGCAAGTTCGCCACAGTCGCCAACGGCACATATTCGGGTACGCTAGACACACACAAGGGCCGACTTGTAATTGCGCTAAATCAGCGCAAGGACGTACCCACTGTGGGGCCAAATCCCTCACGGGCGGATCACGCATCCGTCGCTAATCAAATCCTTATTCATGCAGCCGGCCGCGACAACTTTACCGGTATCGGCAGAAACGGAAAGGCGGTCTCGGAGGGATGCACAACAGTGTGCACGAGTCAGTACGGCAGCTTCGAGCGCGCCACTGGCATGATCCCCAGCGCGGGGCCACCGCAGAGGCAATTTGGCGTATCAATCGACACTGATGAGAACGAGCCATGAGAATCCGTGCGCGGCTTGCGATAATTGTCTTTCTCGCCTTCATTGGCGCCGGTGCGACTCCGCTCTGGGCAATGGAGATAGAGTGCGGCGACGTCATCGCCATGGCTAAGGTGGCTGCTGCGAGAACCGAAAAAGTGCTTGAATCGGAAGCGAAACGCCTTGGTGATAGCTATCTAGCTCATAGTGTCTTTGCAGCGCGGCACTTTGAACTCCACAATGACAGGCGCTCCGCAACGGTTCTAATGGGTCTGCTTCCCGCAAATGAAGAGCAGCAAATCGCCTGGGGAAGTCTGGGAGAGTCAATGTGTGACCGGGAGACAACGGCAGAAATGAAGGTATTGGGGGGCTTGGGCGATCGCTTGGCACGTAATATCGCGCGGGCGGTTATTCTGGTGCCGGAAAAGATGATCTCCTACGTCAACTTTTCCTTGATGACGACGAGCGATCCCCATAGTAACTATGCGATCGAAATGAGGCGGGTCTGTTTGCATAGGCAGCAAGAACTTGCAGCGGCTGTCGATACGCTGGAGATGGATAAAAAGCAATGGTTCAGGACTCACGTGATGGACCTGTCAACGTGTCAAGCATTGTCTTTGCCTGAGGCTGAGTGAATCATCTTGGCGGCGTCTCTTTCTGGTAGTGCCGCGGCCTGTACACATACGTCGGCAATGATCCGCTGGATAAGTCGGATCCGAGCGGAACGAATGCATGTGGTGGTCCGACGATAGCAAGTGTGTGGTGACCATCACGATTGCCGATAGGTCCAAGGACGATGCAGGAGAGTACAACGACAAGTTTACGGGAGCAAAAAAGCCAAGCGAATTACAACGCCACAGCTACAGTGTCCGTAAATGGAAAGGTGTCCGGAACATTCCTGGTGATGACGACCCCGTCGGATCCGAGCAAGTCAGCCACAATTGCAAACGGCACATATTCCGGGGGGATTACCGTGCAGGGGCAATAGTTGGCGTAGCAGCTCAAGGCATCGAAGACGCCGTTTCGGGACAACTATCGACTCTGGGTGAGTATGGTGCCGCGGCAGTGGGTGGCGCGACCGCAGGGGAAACGGCCCTTTACGCAGTTCCGACTCTAGGGCCTGTCGGGATAGTGGCTGCAGGTGCCGCTGGTTCTGTGGTCACTGACACGTTGAAGGCTGCTGCCACCTCTAAGCCATTAGACAGCAAGGAAGTTGCGGTAAACGCGGCCATTGCCGGCGCGACTTCACTCTTGCCTGGAGCGAAGGCCGCTGTAGGGTCTCTTGCAAAGCAGATATTGACGAAGGCCGAACGGGGACAAATTAAGTCAGTTACCGCCAAAACGGCAGCCATGGCTACTGCTGGAAAGGCGGCAACTGACGCTAGCGGCGCAGCGATAGGCGCAGAAGCGGCGGGCGTCAAGGACAGACTAACCGCGCCGCCGCCACCTCCACCTAGATGCACGAGATCGGGAAGTTCTCCATGCGGGCACTAGGTCCAGGAACAGAAGACAGCCGGCAAGTGCTTAAAGCAGCATGGCAGCCGCAGGTAATCTTCTCCTTGATCTGGGGTGGTGTGGCGATGGTGGCGGCAGTCAAAGGGATGTCTTCGCATCGAACCGATCTACTATATGGCGCGGCCATCTGTGGATGTTGTTGGGTCGCATACATCGCTTGGTTCCGGAGCTTTGCATTGAAGATCGAAGGCGATTGCCTGTTCTACAGCGCCCCGTTGGTGCGCACGATCAAGCTTTCGCTGGCCGACATTCGGAATATAAAGTTTCGGCGAATCGAATTGGGATCCAGATTGCGAAGCACCGGATACCAAGCAATAACGGTAGACTTTAAGGGCGACGCGATGTCGTCGGTTACAATGAATGCACGCGTCTTTCCTCAGGAAGAACTTAAGCGGTTCTTTAGCAATCTTGCTACTCGCGGCATACCCATCAGCATGTAGCCCGCCCAGTGACTTCTTGGGTGGTCAAATCTGTATCAGCAACCTGGGTCAACTTACAATAGGCGATAACATCGTCATGGCGAATGGTGTTTGAGGGTCACATAGCCGAAGTAGTAGGTGCGAGCGGCTGGACGATTTCCTGAAACCACGGCACCAAGTGTTCCATATCAAAGGTTCGCGCCTCGAAGAGTCTGATCATAAAATCGTAGATCGCCTTCGAATCCGGGGTAATCGAATATCCGTTGATTCGCAAGAAGACATCGACCACGGCGAAAGCGACCCTCTTGTTGCCGTCCACAAAAGGGTGGTTTTGAACGAGGCTTTCAAAGAGCGCGGCCGCCTCATGAACGACGGTATCGTAGTAACCGGTTTGAGGTCGATGAAGCGCTGATTCAAGCGCGCCGGCATCGCGTACGCCAGTAGCGCCGCCGTAGCGCTCGATCAGCTGTTTGTGGAAGAAGAGCGCGTCAGCGGTCGTGACGTACTCCGTCATCTAGCCAGCGACCGGTACAATTCATCGCGCTCTTTAAGGCTTTGCTGAAACGCCTCAAGCACGTTTCGTCGCGGGGCTTGCTGACGCCTTTGAGTCAGGTACTCGCGCATTGCTTCCCCCAGGACCGCTTGGAACTGACGCCCCTCACGGGTTGCAACCTCGTGCAACCCTTCGAGCACCTCAGGGTCCGCCTGAGAGGAGAACTTGCGGAGAGCTTTCACGGAAGCACCTCATCATGATTCATCTTGATGCGTCATGATAATTCAAGACGCCCCGAAGTCAAGTGCAGGAGATGGTAATTCACGAGAGAGCCCGGCAATACCCCCCAAGGCACATGGTTTATTTAAAAACAAAGACTTATGACAACAGGATAGCCGACATCCCGGCTCCATCTTGCGCTCTCCACGTCCCGAAAATTGCCAGTTGATACCAATCGCGAGGTTATCGGCCGATCGTGAATTAAGCTTGACACTTATATGTAAGTGTTGATAAAAAATCACGTGGGTACCGGGATAGACGCGCTTGGATATATGGCCGCCACATCGCCCGGCAAGGCTGTTTTTCAGTCACAGGATTTTGAGCGCGTTAGCCTCCACCCTGAACAGGTACGCCGCCTGGTGCGTGAAGGTCGACTGCGGCGCGCCGGTCGCGGCCGATACATGCTACCCGGTGCCGAGCCGTCAGCCGATATCGGTCTGGCGCTGGCCGCTGCGGCGTCGCCGGGGGCCACTGTGTGCCTGCTCACTGCGCTGCGCGTGCACGATATTGGCACCCAAGCGCCGCGCGAGATCTGGCTGGCTGTGGACCGTCGCGCAGCCAAACCACGCATCGACTTTCCTCCCGTGCGCATCCTGCGATTCTCGGGTCGTGCGCTAACATTTGGCGTACAGCGGCGGACTGTGGACGGAATTGCCGTACGCATATATTCGCCCGCCAAGACGGTTGCTGACTGCTTCAAGTATCGGAACAAGATCGGGCTGGATGTGGCGCTGGAGGCTCTCAAGGCCGCGCTGACCGATAGGCGGTTCACGCGCGAAGAGCTCTGGGCCGCTGCCAAGATCTGTCGGGTCACTGCTGTGGTCCGGCCCTATCTCCAGGCGCTCTGACGTGGCCGAAGTGCCAAGAACCAGCGGTGGCTTCGCAAGGTTCGTGATGCGAGCGCTTGCACAATAGTTAGCTCGAGATGACTGCGCTCAATTGCACTCAAAAACTCCGTCGCCGCTTGCGGCTGCCGGAAGCCGTGCACAAGACATTGCCGCCAACCAACGCTTTGGGCGACTGGACCGTCAACCTGATTCAATTTGGTCGTTTGCAACTGGTAATGGCAACCAGCGAGCGTTCGCTACTCACGGTGCTGGTTCCAGCACGAGAGCTGCGAAAGTCTCTGCAGCCGAATCTGTTGGCGGCCGTGCGAAATCTGCTGCTGGCCCTGAAACTCACCCCCAGCCTCGCCCCCAACAGTCTTTAAGACTCGCTCCCAGGGGATTTCGTCGTCTCAAAAGTGTTTATTTATCAATGGTCGGGGTGACAGGATTTGAACCTGCGACCTATACGTCCCGAACGTAGCGCTCTACCAGGCTGAGCTACACCCCGAATACCCGAATCAATGCCTGCGTTCGATCGCGAAGCGGGCCAGCGCGGCGAGACCGGAGCGGAACGGCGTTTCCGGTAACGCCGCGAGTGCGGCTAACGCCTGGTCTGCCTCGGCTTGCGCGAGCCGGGCAGTGTACTCAAGCCCCCCGGTCGATTCAATTGCGCTGAGGATCGCGCCGAGCTGTTCGCGCCCGCCGCCCTCGATGGCCGTGCGGATCAGCCTGACCGTGGCGGCATCACCCTCGCGCAGCGCATGGATCAGCGGGAGCGTGGGCTTGCCTTCGGCGAGGTCGTCGCCGAGGTTCTTGCCGCGGGTCTCGGGGTCGGACTGGTAATCGAGCACGTCGTCGACCAGTTGGTAGGCCGTGCCCAGGTGTTTGCCATAACGGGCAAGCGCCTGCTGCGCCGGCGCTAACGCACCGCTGACCACGGCTGCGACTTCGGCGCCGGCCTGGAACAATTGCGCGGTCTTGCGGTGAATCACTTCGAGATAGCGCTGCTCGGTGGTGTCCGGATCGCGGGCATTCATCAGCTGCAGCACTTCGCCCTCGGCGATCACGTTGGTGGCCTCTGCCATGATCTCGATCACGCGCTGCGAGCGCACCGCGGCCATCATCTGAAAAGCGCGCGAGTAGACGAAGTCTCCGACCAGGACGCTGGCCTGGTTGCCGAACACTTCATTGGCCGTGTCGCGGCCGCGACGGAGCGCGGACATGTCGACCACGTCGTCATGCAGCAAGGTGGCCGTGTGGATGAACTCGATGAACGCGGCGGCCTGGATGTGCGCCGCAGCGGCCGTACCGGCCTCCAGGTTCGATCCGCAGGCGCGCCCGGCGAGCACCACCAGGAGCGGTCGCAGGCGCTTGCCGCCGCCGGCAATGATGTGCTCGGCGATCTGGTCAACCAGCGGCACGATGCTCTTGAGGCCGTTGCGGATGGCCGCATCGACGGCCTCGAGATCGGGCCGCACCAGGTCGCGGATGGCCTCCAGCGCAGCCGCCGATCCGGGGGCCGGGTGGCGAACGGCGGCGCCCACTGCTTCCTGGGGCCTGAGGGCAGTACTCAACTCTCTGTTTCTCCTAGGGAAACCCAAGTTTGACCGATCCGGCCGCGCCTGAGTAGAATGCGCGTCCTTTCGCGCTTCCCGCCCACGCCGGCGAGCAGCGGATCATACGGAGCTTTAGACAAATGTACGCGGTCATCGCCACAGGCGGCAAACAGTATCGGGTGGAGAAAGACGGCGTGCTGCGTATCGAGCTGCTCGACGCCACACCGGGCAGCACGGTCGAATTCAACGACGTGCTGCTGATTGCCGATGGTGACAACATCACCGTCGGCAAGCCCATGCTCAAGGGCAGCAAGGTGCTGGCCACGGTCGAATCGCACGGGCAGGGAGGCAAGGTGTCGATCGTAAAGTTCCGGCGCCGCAAGCATTACCTGCGCATGAAGAATCACCGTCAGAAGTACACGCAGGTGCGTGTCACGGCGATCAACGCCTAGTACGGAGCCGATAGAACCATGGCACACAAGAAAGCAGGCGGCAGTACCCGCAACGGACGCGATTCTCACAGCAAACGCCTGGGCGTCAAGGCCTTTGGCGGCCAGCAGGTGCTCGCCGGCAACATCATCATCCGCCAGCGTGGCACGCAGGTACGGGCAGGCGCGAACGTGGGCATGGGCACCGACCACACGCTGTTCGCCCTCAAGCACGGGCGCGTCACCTTCCGCCGCAGGGGCGAGGAGCAGCGCATGTACGTCAGCGTGCAGTCCGATGCGACTGCGAGCACGGGATCCGACCGTTAGAGCGGCGCCAGGCGTTGCTTTGGCTCAAACCCCGGCCGCGTGCCGGGGTTTTCGTATGTGGGCACCGCGTTCGCGCGGTTCGGCGTAAGCTGGCCGGATGAAATTCGTCGATGAGGCAACCCTGCGCGTGCAGGCGGGCAATGGCGGTCGCGGTTCGGCCAGCTTCCGGCGCGAGAAATCCATTCCCTTTGGCGGGCCGGACGGGGGCGACGGCGGCCACGGCGGCAGCGTGCTGCTGCGTGCGGCCGAGGGCATCAACACACTCGCAGATTTCCGCATCCAGCGCACCTATCGCGCCAAGGTGGGCGAGGGCGGTTCGAGCAATGGCTGCACGGGACGGAGCGGCGAGGACCTCTATGTAAAGGTGCCGGTCGGTACGGTGGTGAGCGACCTGGCGACACTGCGAAGTGCTGGGCGACCTGAAGATCGAGGGGATGGAACTCAAGGTCGCACAAGGCGGCAAAGGCGGCTGGGGCAACACGCGCTTCAAGAGCAGTACCAACCGGGCGCCGCGACAGTTCGGACCGGGGCTCCCCGGTGAAAAGCGCGTGCTGGCGCTCGAGCTCAAGGTGATCGCCGATGTCGGACTGCTCGGGCTTCCGAACGCCGGCAAGTCGACGCTGATCCGCGCGGTCTCGGCCGCCAGGCCGCGCGTGGCGGATTATCCATTTACCACGCTGCATCCCAATCTTGGCGTCGTCTATTGCGGCGAGCATCGCAGCTTCGTGATGGCCGACATTCCGGGCCTCATCGAAGGCGCCGCGGAAGGCGCGGGGCTCGGTCACCGGTTTCTCAAGCACCTGCAGCGCACCGGCGTGCTGCTGCACCTGATCGACATGGCGCCGTCGGACCCGGAAGCAGACCCGGTACGCGACGCGCGCGCCATCGTCGCGGAGCTGAAGAAGTTCAGCAAGGACCTGGGCACGAAGCCGCGCTGGCTGGTCATCAACAAGCGCGACCTGCTGCCGGACCGGGAGGCCGAAGCGCGTGCCAAGGATATCGTGCGGCGCTTGCGCTACCGCGGTCCGGTGCATCTTATTTCAGCGGCGACCGGGCGTGGCACGCGCGAACTGGCGGAAGCCGTCATGAACTTCCTCGAGCTACGGCGGCTCGAGCAGCCACGGCGGCAAGCCCATGCGCAATAGCAAGGTTCGTCAGCGCATCGCGGCCGGCAAGCTCAAGCTCCGCATCCGGGACCTGCGCAACCTCGGCATGAAATCCGAGCAGATTCTCGGTGAAATCGGTATCTACACAGCCGATGAATTGCGGCGGCAGGGCGCGGTGCGCACCTACGCGGAGCTCAAGCGGGCCGGACCGACCCCGTCGCTGAACATGCTGTGGGCGCTGGCGGGAGCGCTCGACCCCTGGCCGGAAGGAACCCATTGGCGCGAGATTGCGCGGGGCGAATCGCGGCTCTCGCTGCTGCTGGCGGTGGAAGACCTGGAAGCGGCTGCGCGGACGCGCCACCCGGAGGCGGGCCCCGGAAAATCAGCCGAGTGATTTGACCCGCGCGGCCAGGCGGCTCTTGTGCCGGTCGGCCTGATTGCGGTGGATGATATTCTTGTTGACGAGCGTATCGATGAGCGGCACGGCGGCCTGGTAGCTGGCGCGGGCGTCGTCTTTCTTTCCGGCCGCGGCTGCGTCGATGACCTTGCGGATCGCGGTGCGCATGCGCGAGCGCAAGGCGACATTCCGTTCCCGGTGCACTGCCGCCTGCCGAGCCGCCTTTTCCGCTGATTTCGTATTTGCCACGCGTCCGCTCCGCCGTACCTGTCTTTAAGGGCCCCCGAAGGGCCGCGTAGTTTGCGTACCCGGTCTCTCGTTGTCAATGCGCCTCCGGTATAGTCCCGAGGGACCCCATGAGCCGCAATAATTCCAGCAAAATCCGCCCACAACCGCCGCTGCGCCTGGTGCGCGGGGTGGCACCCGGGGCGCTGCCTCCCAGTGTCCTGACCATCGGCACCTTCGATGGCTTGCACCTGGGGCATGCCGCGTTGATCCGCCGCACGCTGGAGCGCGCCGCAGCCTCGGGGCTGGCTTCCGGGCTCCTGACTTTCGAGCCCATGCCGCGCGAGGCCATCAAACCCGACTCGCCGCCCGCGCGGTTGACCAATTTTCGCGAGCGCTGGCGATTACTGGCGGACAGCGGACTGGATCGGCTCCACCTGCTCACCTTTGATGCGCGGCTGCGATCCAGGTCGGGCGCGCAGTTCATGGCCGTACTGCGCGACCTCGGAGTGCGCGTCGTCATTGTCGGGCACGATTTCCGCTTCGGTCGGAACGGCGAGGGCACGGCCGAGTGGTGTGCGACGGAAGCGCGGCTCTACGGCTTTGAGGTCGAAATTATCGCGCCAGTCCTGGTGGCGGGCGAGCGCGTGAGCAGCGGCCAGGTGCGCGATGCACTCGCGGCGGGCGAGCTGGCGCGCGCAGCGCAACTGCTGGGGCGACCATACTCGATGCGGGCGCGCGTGCGCCGCGGCGCGCAGCTGGGGCGGAGCCTTGGGTTCCCGACGGCCAATCTGGGCATCGCGCGCAGATGCACGCCGCTGGAGGGCATTTTTGCCGTGCGGGCGCGCGGCGCTGCCTTGCCGGATGAGGGCCGGGTCGCGGCGGGCTGGCCGGCGGTGGCGAGCCTCGGTACGCGGCCTACCGTCAATGGAGTCGAGCCTTTGCTCGAAGTCCACCTGTTCGACTATGAGGGCGACCTTTATGGCGCTGAACTGGAGATCGAGTTCGTGGCGCGGCTGCGTGAAGAGCGGCGTTTCACCTCGCTCGATCTTATGGTGGAGCAGATGCATTGCGACGCCGCCGCGGCGCGCGCCGCGCTGGGCTAAAATGCAATATCGGGCAACGCCGTTCGGCCCAGGGATCTCCACGCAGTGACTGACTATAAGAGTACCGTCAATCTGCCCCAGACCGGTTTTCCGATGAAGGCGGACCTGGCGCAGCGCGAGCCCAAGCAGCTGGAGCGCTGGGCCGCGCAGGATATTTACGGGGCGATCCGCCGCGAGGCGAAGGGCCGCCCGGCGTTTGTGCTGCACGACGGTCCGCCCTATGCCAACGGCGTGATCCACCTTGGCCATGCGGTCAATAAGATCCTCAAGGACATCATCGTCAAGGCGCGCACGGTGGCGGGCTTTGACGCGCCGTACGTGCCGGGCTGGGATTGCCACGGCCTGCCGATCGAGCTCGCCGTGGAAAAAAAGCACGGGCGCCCCGGCCAGAAGCTCGATGCGCGCGCATTCCGCGCCGCCTGCCGCGAATTTGCCGCCAAGCAGGTCGACTCGCAGCGCGCCGATTTCAAGCGGCTCGGCGTGTTCGGTGACTGGGAACGACCCTACCTGACCATGGATCCGCGTTACGAAGCCCAGCAGATCCGCGCGCTCGGCAAGATCATCGAAAATGGCCATCTGTATCGCGGACTGAAGCCGGTGCACTGGTGCCTCGATTGCCGCTCCGCGCTCGCCGAGGCTGAGGTGGAGTACGAAGACCGCACCTCGACCGCCATTGATGTCGCGTTCCGGTTTGTCGACGCGGGTGATTTCGTGCGGCGCAGCGGCATCGCGGCCGCCGCGCTGGGAGCCGCGCCGGTATCGCTGGTGATCTGGACGACCACGCCGTGGACGCTGCCGGCCAACGAGGCGGTCGCGTTGAAGGGTGATCTCGGCTACAGCTGTGTGCTGGTGGAGCGCGACGGTGCGGCGGAGGCACTCGTGCTTGCCGATGGCCTGGTGGCAGCCTGCCTGGCCCGCTACGCTCTGGCGGGAAAGGTGCTCGGCCACTGCACCGGCGCGGCGCTCGAAGGCCTGAAGCTCGAGCACCCCTGGCGCGCGAAGCAGGTGCCGGTGATCCTCGGCGACCACGTCACGCTTGAGGCGGGCACGGGCGCCGTCCATACCGCACCCGCGCACGGTCAGGAGGATTTCGTGGTCGGCAAGCTCTACGGGCTGCCGGTCGTGAATCCGGTGGGGCCCGATGGCCGCTTTGCGCCGGATACGGAGCTGGTTGCCGGGCTCAAGGTGGATGCCGCGGGGCCGGTCATTGTGGCCCGGCTCCTTGAGCGTGGCCGGCTGCTGCACCAGGAGCCGCATCCGCACAGCTACCCCCATTGCTGGCGCCACAAGACGCCAGTGATATTCCGCGCCACTTCGCAGTGGTTCATGAGCATGGACGGCAAGGGGTTGCGCGCCGGCACACTGCGCGACATCAAGGGCGTGAAATGGACGCCCGAGTGGGGCGAGTCGCGCATCACCGGCATGATCGAGAACCGCCCGGACTGGTGCCTGTCGCGCCAACGCACCTGGGGCGTGCCGATCACGCTGTTTACGCATCGGGGCACGGGCGCGCTGCATCCGCGCACGCAGGAACTCATCACGCAGGTGGCCGCGCGCGTCGAGCGCTCTGGGATCGACGCCTGGTTTGCACTCGACCCGACCGAACTGCTGGGCGCGGAGGCGGAGCACTACGAGAAGGCGGCGGATGTCATGGACGTGTGGGCCGACTCGGGCCTCTCGTTCGAATGCGTAGCCGCCCTGCGCGATGATTTCAGCTCGCCGGTGGATCTCTATCTCGAGGGCTCCGACCAGCATCGCGGCTGGTTTCACAGCTCGCTGCTGATGTCCGAGGCCCTGTACGCGCGTGCGCCCTACCGCGGCGTGCTCACGCACGGCTTCACCGTCGATGAGAAGGGCCGCAAGATGTCCAAGTCGCTGGGCAACGGCATCGAGCCCCAGGACATTACCAAGACTCTGGGCGCCGACATGCTGCGCCTGTGGGTGGCGGCGACCGATTTCGCCAACGAGATGAGCCTGTCGCAGGAAATCCTCAGGCGCATGAGCGATTCCTACCGGCGCATGCGCAACACGGTGCGCTTCCTGCTCGGCAACCTGCACGGCTTCGAGCCCGCACAGGCGCTGCCGCCGGACCAGCTGGTCGCGCTCGACCGTTGGGCGCTCGAGCGTGCGCGCGAGCTGCAGGCCGAGATCGACGCAGCGTACCGCGATTTCCAGTTCCATCTCATCTATCAGAAAGTGCACAACTTCTGCGTCGTCGACCTGGGCGGCTTCTATCTCGACATCATCAAGGACCGGCTGTACACCACGCCCGCGGCCGGCGTGGCGCGGCGCTCGGCGCAGACCGCGATGTGGCACATCGCCGAGACCATGGTGCGCTGGCTGGCGCCGATCCTTTCCTTTACCGCCGAGGAAATCTGGCGCGAATTGCCGGCGCCGCGCGCCGAGTCGGTGTTCTTCGCCACCTGGTATGAGATGCCCGCAACCGCTACCGCGCCGGCAGCGCATCGAATGGACCGCACTGATTGCCTTGCGCGCCGATGTCGCCCGGGAGCTCGAACGGCTCCGGGTGGCCGGAGAAATCGGCGCGCCGCTCCAGGCCGAACTCGACGTGTACTGCACGGCGGCACAGCATGCGCGGCTCGATGCGCTCGGCGACGAACTTCGTTTCCTGATGATCACCTCGAAAGCGCGCGTGCACCGCGTCGCCGCCGCACCCCCAGGCGCCGTGGAGGCCGCATCGGTGCCAGGCGGCGGCGTGTGGCTAAAGGTGCAGCGGACCGCGGCGGCCAAGTGCGTACGCTGCTGGCATCATTGCGATGATGTCGGGGCATCGTCCGCGCACCCGGAATTATGCGGGCGCTGCATCGGCAATATCAGCGGGCCCGGCGAAACGCGCCGGTACGCCTGATGCAGGCCGCGCCACCGGCCACTGCAAGCGGGCAGCTGCGCTGGCTCCCGTTGACCGCGGCGGTGATTGCCATCGACCAGTGGAGCAAGCATCTGGTGGAAGGCGCACTGCAGATGTTTGCAGCGTGGTACTGCCTGCCCGTGTTCAACCTCGTGCGCGCACACAACCGCGGCGCGGCCTTCAGCATGTTCGACAGCGCCTCGGGCTGGCAGCGCTGGGCATTCAGCGGCCTGGCCGCGGTCGTGAGCGTGTCGCTCACGATCTGGCTGGCGCGGCTCGAGCGGCGCGCCAATCTGCAGGCGGCCGCGCTGGCGCTGATTCTGGGCGGCGCGCTCGGCAACGTGATCGATCGCCTGCGGCTGGGCTACGTGGTTGATTTCCTGCAGGTGCATTGGCACGAGCATTATTTCCCGGCTTTCAATGTCGCGGATTCGGCGATTACGATCGGCGCCGTATGCCTGCTGCTCGATGTGCTGCTGGTCACTCGTCCCGATTCGGGGAGTTGAGGCTTGCGCATCCTGCTCGCCAATCCCCGCGGCTTCTGCGCCGGCGTCGATCGCGCCATCGAAATCGTCGAACGCGCCGTGGCGCTGTTTGGGGCACCGATCTACGTGCGCCATGAAGTGGTACACAATCGAAACGTAGTGGAGCGGCTGCGCGCGCTGGGCGCGGTGTTCGTCGAGGAACTGGACGAGGTGCCCGACGGCGGTACGGTGATCTTTTCGGCGCATGGTGTATCCACGGCGGTGGAGCAGGAGGCGCAGCGGCGCGGCCTGCAGGTATTCGATGCCACCTGTCCGCTGGTGACCAAGGTGCACATGGAGGTCGCGCGCTTTGCGCGCGAGGCGCGCGAGGTGATACTGATCGGACATGCCGGCCACCCGGAGGTCGAGGGCACCATGGGGCGCTTCGATGCTTCATCTGGCGGGCGCATCGTCCTGATCGAAAGCATTGCGGATGTTGCACGGCTCGAGGTGCGTGACCCCGCCGCACTCGCCTTCGTGACCCAGACCACGCTGTCGGTGGATGACACGGCCGCGATTGTCGATGCGCTCCGTCAGCGCTTCCCCGCGTTGCAGGCGCCGCGCAAGGAGGACATCTGCTACGCAACCCAGAACCGGCAGGACGCGGTCAAGCAGCTGCTCGAGCAGTGCGGGCTGCTGGTGGTGGTCGGTTCGAAGAGCAGCTCCAATTCCAACCGGCTGCGCGAACTCGCCGACCGAGCCGGAGTTCCGGGCTACCTGGTCGATGGCGCCGACGACCTGCAGCGCGAGTGGTTTTCCGACGTCGATTCCGTCGGCGTGACGGCCGGAGCGTCGGCGCCCGAGCAGCTGGTGCAGCAGGTGGTCGAGCGGCTCCGGGAGTGGGGCGGGGCGCCTCCAGCCGAGTCTTATGGCAAGCCGGAACACGTCGTCTTTGCGTTGCCACGCGCACTGCGGTAAAACGGCAGCATCATGGACGCAAGCGTGCAAGCGACGACTCGGGCGGGCGGCGATATTCAAACACGCCTGCAGACCTGCGGAATTCGCGTTACCGCGCAACGCCTGCGGATCGCGGAGCTCCTGCTGGCCGTGCCGCAGCACCTGTCAGCCGAGCAAATTGCCGAGGCGCTGCATCGGCGCGGAGTCGTCGTCTCCAAGGCCACGGTTTACAACACCTTGAACCTGTTTGCCGCGCGCGGATTGATCCGCCAGCTGGCGGTGGATGACACGCGCAGCTGGTTCGATTCGAACATCGAGCCCCATTTTCATTTTCACGACGAAACCACCGGCGCCCTGACGGACGTGGCGCTGCCCGAAGTGCAGTTCAGCCGCCTGCCGGCTCCACCCGCAGGCATGGAAGTGGCCAGCCTCGATCTGGTCATCCGCCTGCGGCCTGCCCGCTGAGTCCCGGGGGGCGGGTGCAGGTGTTTCCCGCGTTGCCTGCCATACGCGCCATCTCTTAGAATGCCGCGCCCCGCCGGAGTAGCTCAGTTGGTAGAGCGGCGCATTCGTAATGCGTAGGTCGTAGGTTCGATTCCTATCTCCGGCACCAATCCCCCGTCCCGCCAAGTCCCGCTGCATCCCAGAACTGTTAACCGGCGTCCAAAATTGACCACCCCTTACCCTGAGCGGCCTGCTGGAGGCTGCGCGGGGAGAACTGGGGTGTTGTGCGTGGAAACGATCGGGAAGATCCGCCGGCGGCGGCTGGTGGAGGGGGAGTCGATCAGCGCGATCGCGCGGGATCTGCGGCTCTCGCGCAACACGGTGAAACGGGCGCTGCGCCTGGACGGGGACGTTCGAGTACCGGCGCAGCGCCAGCCGCGGCCGGCTGGGCCGTACTGAGACGCTGGAGGCGTGGCTGGAGGCCGAGGAGCAGCTGCCCGCGCGAGCGACGCACGCGCAGCGGTGTACGAGGCGCTGTGCCTGGAGGGTACACGGCGCGGTGGATGCCGTGCGCCGGCACAGCGCGAGTTTGAACGCCGCCGGCATCCGTCGCACGGTGTTCATCCCGCAGAGCTTTGCGTCCGGCGAAGCGTACCAGTTCGACTTCAGTCACGAGCACGTGGACGTCGGCGGGATCGATCAAGTGGTCAAGGTCGCGCACGTGCGGCTCAGCTACAGCCGCGCGTTCTTCCTGGTGGCGTATCCGCGCGAGAGCCAGGAGATGGTGTTCGATGCGCACGCCCGGGCGTTCGAGTTCCTGGGCGGCGTTCCGCGGCGCGGGATCTACGACAACCTGAAGCCGGCGGTGGATGCGGTGTTCGTCGGCCGGGAGCGGCGCTACAACCGCCGCTTCCTGATGATGTGCAACCACTACCTGGTCGATCCGACCGCCTGCACGCCGGCAGCCGGCTGGGAGAAGGGCCAAGTCGAGAACCAGGTTGGCAACGTGCGCGAGTGGCTGTTCACGCCCAAGGTGAGATGCGCGGATCTGGCCGAGCTGAACGCGTATCTGGCGGCGCGCTGCCTGCAGCTGGCGCTGAGCGAACCATCCGAGCCCGAGCGCAAGATCGCCGAGGTCTGGGATGAAGAGCGCGCGGCACTGCGTGCCACGCCGATCCCGTTCGATGGCTTTGCCGAGAAAACCGGGCGCATCTCGGCCACCAGTCTCGTCAACTTCGAGCGCAACCGCTACAGCGTGGACTGCCGGTTCGTTGGCCAGGTGGCCAGCGTGCGCGCCTATGCCGAGCGGATCGTCGTGGTCTGTGCCGGGAGATCATCGGCGAGCATCCGCGCTGCTTCGAGCGCGGCAGACGCTTACAACCCCTGGCACTACGTGGCGGCGCTCGAGCGCAAACCCGGCGCGCTGCGCAACGGAGCGCCGTTCAAGGACTGGAACCTGCCCGCTGCGCTCACACGCCTGCGCGAGCGGTTGGCCAAGCACGCGGACGGGGATCGCCAGTTCGTCGAGATCCTCTCCATGGTCGCGGTGTATGGGCTGGAGGCCGTGACGGAGGCGTGCGCGGCGGCGCTCGATGAGCAAGTGGTCAGCAGCGCGCATGTCGTGAACCTCCTGCACCGCGCCGCCTCGCCGCCATTACCAGCCGGCGCTGCAGGTACCTGAGGCGCTGAAGCTGACCCTGGAGCCCGCCGCCAACTGCGATCGCTACGACCAGCTGCTGCGGCCACGTCTGACTGTGAATGCCGTTCCTGTCCATCAACCACCCGAGGAGATGTATGCAAACTCAACTGATCGAACAACTGAAAGTCCTGCGCCTGCGTGGCATGGCGAGCGCGCTGGAGGAGAGCCTGACGGCCTTGAGCCAGAAGAAGCTCGCCCCGACGAGCTGGCTAGCGCAGCTGCTGCAAGCGGAGATGGCTGACCGACAGGCCCGCTCTTATCAATACCAACTGCGCCTGGCCAACTTCCCGATGCCGCGCGACCTCGATAGCTTCGACTTCCGCCAATCGGCGGTGAACGAGGCCCAGATCCGCCAGCTCCACACCGGCGAATACCTCAATACCGCGCGCAACATCGTGCTGGTCGGCGGCACCGGCACCGGCAAGACGCATCTGGCCACCGCGCTCGCCCGTCAGGTCGTGGTGCAGGGCCAGCGGGCGCGCTTCTACAGCGTCGTGGATCTGGTCAATCAGCTCGATGCCGAGAAGCGCGTGGGCCGCGCCGGACGGCTGGCCACGCGCCTGCTGAGCATGGACGTCATCGTGCTCGATGAACTGGGCTACCTACCGTTCTCGCAGGACGGCGGTGCACTGCTGTTCCACCTGATCAGCAAACTCTACGAGCGCGTCTCGCTGATCGTCACCACCAACCTGTCGTTCGGCGAATGGAGCACGCGTGTTCGGCGATGCCAAGATGACCACGGCGCTGCTCGATCGGCTCACGCATCGGTGCGAGATCATCGAGACCGGCAACGACAGCCACCGGTTCAAGAACCGTAACTGATCGTGCTCGGCATCTCCCAATCCCGGAACAATCTGCCGCTGCCGCGGCGGACTGGGCTATTGCTTACGCGGGTAACAAAACCCCGAACCGAGAGTCCAGAACCTCACCCAATCAGCCCATCACCCTGGGCACTGTTGGACGCCGGTTGACAGATTTGTCGGTCGTCCTAACACTTAAGCGCATTCCATACGCCGCCAAAATCGCGGTCAGCGTATCGAGCCGTGGATTGCCACGCTCTGATAAAGTTCGATAGAGCGTTTCCCGCGACAGCTTGGTTTTGTCAGCAAGCGCCGCCATACCGCCAACGGCTTCAGCGACGGTTCGCAACGCAACCGGCACAGCGCGCGCGTCACCGTCTTCGAGCATCGCTTCAATGTAAGCGGCGACCTCGGCCTCGCTTCGCAGTAGTTCTGCCGCGTTGAACGGGCGGCTTCGGTTTGCGAGCTTGGTAATCTTTCCAGTACGCTTTGGCATTTTCAATATCCTTCGTTTGCGTGCGCTTGTCGCCGCCACATAAAAGCAGAATTAGCATCTTGCCATCCTGCCCGTAGTAAATTCGAAAGCCTGGGCCCACGTCGATGCGAATTTCAAAGACGCCGTCGCCAATCAATTTCCAATCACCCACAAGTCCCGCCCTTAGCCGATCAATCCTGGCCACAATGCGCGCGCGGGTGACGGGATCGCGAAGATCACTTAACCAATCAGTGAGCGGGACCTCGCCCGCAGTCGTTTGGTATTCCCTGATTTCCACGAACGTCATTGTAGCTCAAAGGCTACAGAATGACAAAGCATTCTCTTGTTGCTGCGCGCCAATTAATCTGCAGCCAAGTACAAGGCATATCGGAGTGTCCAGCGGCGGCCATGGGCCGCCGCCTGCCGACTGAGTTACTAAACACTGGTCATTCAGCTGTTTGAAGTCCGCTGACTGCAATATCGACACTTGACTAAAGATTCCCATCAAGACTTCTTGTTGGGAAAGATCAGCCGCCATTCAATCGGTCCGGGCTTGACCCTGGGCGGACAGCGCGAGCGACCGCTTTGTGCACCCAACAAGTTATCACCGCGCGAATTGTTCGCTTACGAATACTGTGCGTCGCAGCTTAGTCTTTGCCCATTCGCAGAAGGGCGTCATAAGCGCAACGGTTGCGAGAACGACGCAACTCACAAACACGATGCCGATCCACGATGGCCGAGCAAATGGGCTTAAGGCTGCGGCCAAACACAGCACGGGACGGTGGATGGCGTACATCGGGAAAGTCGTCGATCCCAGCCAACGAATCGCGCGTTCGGCGCGCAGCGAAGTGACGCGCACATTGAGTAGAAGACGCTCGGCGGCGATGAGATGAACGGCGAACGCAAGCGCCGTCGCATAGTCGAGCAGCAGATTCCTGTTGAATGGTCCGCGACCCCACGGAAAGTTGACGCCGAAGTTGTCCCAGGATGTGAATACCTCTAGCTGAGGTATGGCGATGATTGCAACGGCAGACGCGACCAGCAAGACTGCTGGCGCCGGCACGATGCCCGCTAGACGCGTGCGCGCCCTGTACACGAAGAAGCCCATGACCCAAAGCGGCAATAACACAGTAATGGTCCGCCCCGCGAGGCCGAGTACTACCAGCGCGATCGGCAACGCGTACCGGCGCGGAGCGAACAGTGCGAGCCCCGCGAGCAGGTAATAGGTCGCCTCGAAGCTCAATGACCAGAATGGCGCGTTAGTGCCCGGTAGGATTCCGCCAAAGTGAAACACTTGGTACTCGTTCACAAAGAACATCGACGACAGGTAACCCGCCCAACTAGCCGGCTTCCACAGCACCTTTTGGATTTCGTAAAAGTCTGGCTGCAGCCACTGGCCGAGGGAATCGCACAAATAGGTGATCACGATCGCCGGTAACACTACCGAGTAGAGCCGCGACAATCGGCTGGCGGTGTAGGCAGACGCAGTGCGTTCGCGCGTCGAGGCGACGTAGGCAATCACGTACCCGGATAGCACGAAGAATACTGTTACGGCGGTGGCTCCGTACTTGCCAAGGACGGTCAGCACCGGATGGATGACTGCGCGAGAAGTTCTCGACATAGGGTATTCGGAAACGTGATTGACGAGCACCATAATGGCCGCCAGAAACCTCACGACGTCGAGGTATAGCGAATACGAGGGCGGCAGACTGGCGCTCTCCGGGATCGTACGTCTTGTCATCAGTAGGGGGTCCGAAATATTCTTGTGGCAGATGTTATTCCGGGCCGATTGAATTGACGCGGGTATAGTCTCTACGGGTTATTAGTCTGTCGAGCCAATGCAAATGATCGGAAACCAACAGCAATCGAGCGGCGGCTAGCCGGCAACCAGGGTTCGATGCCGAACGTCGGCTCAGGGGCCGTCTGCTGCCGGCTGAGTTTCCAGATACTCTGCATTTGCGGCGCCTGTCTCCGGCACCATCACCCGCGCCCGCGCCTTCATCGCCGTTGCCGGCGCGACTCGCTGACCGCGCCGAGCATCTGCGCCTGACTCGCAAATCGCTGCGCCATCTGCCCGCAGACCAGGTCGCATAATTCGTATACGCGCGGATCGGCAATGCGGTAGTACGCGCTGGTGCCCTTGACGGCGCGTTCCACGAACCCAAGGCGCAGAAGCGTAGCGAGGTGCTTGGAGACGTTGGCCTGGCTGCAACGCAGCAGCTCGGTCAGCTCCCCCACGTTGCGGGCCTTGTCGCGCAGGGTATTGAGAATCCGCAGGCGCAGCGGCTCGGCCAGTGCCCGGAAATATTCCGCCACATGGGCGAGAGCCCGCTCATCGAGTGCTTTCAAGAATCCGTACTCCTGATGGTGTGTCCGTGTCCAAGTCTACCTTTGGTCTATTGTTGCATCAATCGTCATATAGCGATATAGTAGTAAATAGCCGAAGGGGTGGCAATGAAAATTTCTGTATTGCTCGTTTTGGGCGGATTTCTCGGCAGCCTGGCGACTGTGGCTGACGCCGCGGATTCCTACACCGTCGCGCCGCGCACGGCCGGGGCGTCCTACGCCGCCAGCGGGACTGTCGAGGCGGTCCGCCAGGGCATTTTGGCTGCGCAGCTCGCGGGTCGCGTGGTCGGCGTGCTGGTCCGAACGGGCGACGACGTCAAGGCTGGACAGGCGCTGATCCAGATCGACGCGGGCGATGCCGCCGATGCGGCTGCGGCGGGTAGCGCCGCGGCCAGCGGCGCCGCCGCCCGCCTGGTCAATGCCAGGGCCGATTTTGAGCGTGCGCAGCAGCTGCGCTTGCAGGAGTTCATCAGCGTCGCAGCGCTCCAGCGCGCTGAAGCGGCCTGGCGTTCGGCGCAAGCCGAGTCCCAATCGGCCAGCGCGCAGGCCAGGGCGGCGCGCACCCGTGAGAGCTGGCAGATGATCCGGGCGCCCTATCCCGCCCACATCACGGACGTCTGGGTGAGCGCAGGCGATCTGGCGACGCCCGGGCGGCCGCTGGTGAGCCTGTATGATCCAGCGGTGCTCCGGGTAGTGGCGCGCGTTCCTGAATCCGTGGGTGCCCGGTTGCGGGCGAACCGGAGCGCAATCCTCGATGTTCCGGGCAGCGCGCCCCGCGAAATATCCGAATGGCGCATTGTGCCGGCGATCGACCCGGCGACCCACAGCATCGCGGTGCGGGTCGAATTGTCCGCGGGGACATCGGTGCAGCCGGGGCAATTTCTGCGGCTGCTATTGCCATTGAGTGATTCCGCGCCGGAGATCCGCGTTCCAGCGCGCGTCATCGTGCATCGGAGCGAAGTCACCGGTGTCTACGTGCTCGATGCCAACGGCGCGGCGCACCTGCGGCAGGTGCGGCTGGGCGCCGCTGTCGGGGCTGAGGTGACGATCCTCGCCGGCCTGCAGGGTGGTGAACGGCTGGCGCTCGATCCGATTGCCGCCGGCAGGCAGTAGGCGCACGCATGGGCATCGCCGGCCGCATTGCCAGCTACTTCCAGTCCGCGCGCATCACCCCGCTGCTGGCGCTGGTGGCATTGCTGCTGGGGCTGTTCGCGGCCGTGGTGACGCCGCGTGAGGAAGAGCCGCAGATCAACGTAACCATGGCCAACGTGCTGATCCCGTTCCCGGGGGCATCGGCGCGGCAGGTTGAACAGTCGGTGGCAGGCCCGGCCGAGCAGGTGCTCGGGCAGATGGCCGGGCTCGAGCACGTGACGTCGGTGTCGCGGCCCGGGCTGGCCGTTGTCACCGTACAGTTCAAGGTCGGTGTGCCGCGTACCGAGGCGCTGGTCCGGCTCTACGACGTGATCAATTCCAACCGCGACTGGCTCCCGGCCGGCCTCGGTGTCGGCGAAGCCATCGTCAAACCCAAGGGCATCGATGACGTGCCGATACTCACGGCGACGCTGTACGACCGCCGGCCAGGCAGCGGCGGGTTCGAGCTGCAGCGCATCGCCCATGCGATGGAAGCCGAACTCAAACGCGTCGCCGGCACGCGGGAAGTAACCACCATCGGCGGCCCGCAGCGCGCCATCAACATCGTGCTCGATCCTGCGGCCCTGCGCGCCGTGGGACTCGGAATCGCCGACCTGCGGCGCACGCTCCAGTCCGCCAACACGGGGCTGCCAGCGGGCAACATCGTTCACGGCGATGAGTCCGTGGTGATCGACGGTGGTGGGTTTCTGGACAATGCCGACGCGGTCGCCGATCTGGTCGTGGGCGTACACGCCGGGCGGCCCGTGTTTCTGCGGGACGTTGCCCGGGTCACGGACGGTGCGCCGCCGCCGCAACACTATGTGTGGTACGGCACCACCGGCCGCAACGCGGCCGAGTTTCCGGCGCTCACGCTCAGCGTCACCAAGAAGCCCGGCGAAAACGCGGTCGATGTCACGACGCGGCTGCGGGCGCGAATCGCCGAGCTCAGCAACAGCGTCATTCCCGATGGCGTCGGCGTCGAGATCACGCGCGACTACGGCGCCAGCGCCAATGAGAAAGCCCTGAAACTGATCGAGAAGCTGGTGTTCGCGACCGCCGCGGTGGTGGCGCTGGTATTCTTCGCCATGGGCCGCCGCGAGGCCGCCATCGTGGGCATCGCGGTGGCTCTGACGCTCACCGCGACCTTGTTCGCCTCCTGGGCCTGGGGTTTCACGCTCAATCGCGTGAGCCTGTTCGCGCTGATCTTTTCCATCGGCATCCTGGTCGATGACGCCATCGTCGTGGTCGAGAACATTCATCGGCATCTGCAGCTGACTCCAGACCGACCGCTCGCTGAAATCATTCCCTCAGCCGTTGATGAAGTCGGCGGGCCGACCATCCTGGCCACCTTCACGGTGATCGCGGCGCTCCTGCCGATGGCCTTTGTCAGCGGGCTGATGGGTCCCTACATGGCGCCGATCCCCATCAACGCTTCGATGGGGATGCTGATCTCGCTGGCGGTGGCGTTCGTGGTGACGCCATGGCTGGCACGCCTGTGGTTGAAGTCGCATCCGGTCGTGGGACATACCAGCCTGGCCTCACGGCTCGAGCCCGGATTCAGTTGGCTGTTCAGGCCATTCCTCGACCCGCTCACGGGCCAGCGCAACCGGCGCCGCCTGTGGATGGGCGTCGGCGGACTGATACTGCTGGCGATGGCCCTGCCCGCGCTCCAGTGGGTGGTGCTGAAGATGCTGCCGTTCGACAACAAGTCCGAGTTCCAGGTGGTGGTGGACATGCCCTCAGGCACGCCCGTGGAGCGCACCGCAGCGACACTTGCCGACCTGAGTCACTACCTCGCCACCGTGCCGGAGGTTCACAGCTATCAGGTGTACGCAGGACTGGCCGCCCCCATCAATTTCAACGGGCTGGTGCGGCAGTATTACCTGCGCGCCAGCGCCGAGCTCGGCGACATACAGGTCAATCTGGTCGGCCGGCACGAACGCAGCGAGCAGAGTCACCTCATCGCGGCGCGGCTGCGCCCACGGCTCGCGGCCATCGGGCGCAGCCACGACGCCGTGGTCAAGGTCGTCGAAGTACCGCCGGGCCCGCCGGTGCTGGCGCCGATCGTCGCCGAGGTCTATGGACCGGACGACGAGGGCAGGCTGAAGGTGGCCGAGGCCGTGCGCACGATATTCCTGCGCACCGCCGGGGTCGTGGATGTCGATGCCTCATACATCACGGCATCGCCGCGGCAGGTGGTGGCGCTGAACCGCTCGAAGGCGGCGCAGCTGGGCGTCAGCGATGCGGATGTAGTCACGGCCTTGCGGGCTGGAATCTCGGGCGAGGATGCGACCTTCCTGCAGGATGGGTCCAAGTACCCGGCGCCCATGCGCCTGCAGCTGGAGGACAGTACTCACGGTAATCTGGACGCGGCCCTGAGCCTGGGTGTTCGGGCTGCCGGCGGTGCGCTGGTGCCGCTGGGCTCGCTCGTCGACATCCGTGACACGCTGGCCGAGCAACCGCGCTTTCACAAGGACCTGCTGCCGCTGGTCTACGTGAGTGGCGACATGGCGGGCCGCGTCGACAGTCCGCTGTATGGCATGTTCGGGATGCGCGGTGCCGTGGGCCGCATGGTCGCGCCCGACGGTGGCCACCTCACGGAGTACTTCATCCACCAGCCTTCCGATCCCTACCGCGGCTATGCACTGAAGTGGGACGGCGAGTGGCAGATCACCTACGAGACTTTTCGCGACATGGGCGCCGCCTACGCCGTCGGCCTGATCCTGATCTACCTGCTGGTGGTCGCGCAGTTTGGCTCCTACCTCACGCCACTGGTTATCATGGCGCCGATTCCGCTGACGATCATTGGTGTGATGCCCGGGCACGCGCTGCTGCATTCACCCTTCACCGCAACCTCCATGATCGGAATGATTGCGCTCGCCGGCATCATCGTGCGCAATTCCATCCTGCTGGTGGACTTCATCAACCTGCAGCTCGCCGCCGGCATCGGGTTCCGCGAGGCGGTGGTCCGCTCCGCGGCGACGCGCGCGCAGCCGATCGCGCTCACGGCGCTGGCGGCCATGCTGGGCGCGATGTTCATCCTGGACGATCCGATCTTCAACGGGCTCGCCATCTCGCTGATCTTCGGCATCCTGGTGTCCACGCTGCTCACGCTGGTGGTAATTCCGCTGCTGTACTACGCGGCATTCCGTCACGCCCACCCAGCCGCAAGTTCCACTGCAACCACTGAGGAGAAAATCCCATGACTTCATGGCAACTGACCCGGGTAATCGCCGGTGTGTTCATACTGCTCTCGCTCGCGCTGGGCGTGCCGGGCAGCCCGATCTATCACAGCACGTACTGGCTGTGGTTCACCGCCTTCGTGGGCGCGAACCTGCTGCAGAGCGGGCTGACGCGCTGGTGCCTGATGGAGCGCATCCTGCGCGGCCTGGGCGTGACGCCGAGCGCCGACTGAACGCGGCGGCGAGGGTCTGGCCATGCGAATTGTTCGTCCCGCGGGTCTCAATGCGAGGCGTGCCGCCATGGTCGTGGTGTGCTTCGCTGCCGGCGCTGCCACGGCCGAGAACATCGGCCTGACCGACACCTGGCGGGCGGCGACCTTGCACGACCCGGCCTTTGCCGCGGCGCAGGCGCAGCGGGACGCAGGCCGTGCGCACGCCGCCCAGGGGCGAGCACTGTGGCTGCCGACCGTCACGGCGACCGGCAGCGCCGGGCGTGGCGATGTGGAGGGGCGCACCCAGGGAGCGGCATTCTCCGCCCCCGGGATTGTCAGTACCGCCGGGGTCGACTTCCGCACCAGCATCAATCGGGGCACGGCCACACGCTGGGCGTTCGTGGCCGAGCAACCGCTGTTCGATCTGGGGCGCATCGCCACCTCGACGATGCAGAAGGACACCGCCCGGATCGCCGAGGCGCAATTCAACGGCGCGCAGCAGGAGCTGATGCTCCAAAGTGCGCGCCGCTACTTCGACGTGCTCAATGCGCGCGCGCAGCTTTACAACCTGCAACGCTTGCGCGCGGCGGCGGACCAGGCGCGGGCGGCGGCGCAGGGGCGCTACGAGGCCGGCGATATTCCTGTCACGGACATGCGCGAGGCCCAGGCTTCCGCCGACGCCATCGGTGTACAGGAGCTGGACGCCACGACGGCGCTGACCCTCGCAGAGACGGCGTTTGCCGACTTGACCGGGCTGGAGGCGGCGCAGCTCGCCGACCTGCCGGAAGCAGCCACGGCCGACATGCCCTTGCCGGAGTCACTGGAGTCGTGGACGCAACGTGCGCTGGTGGGTAGTCCGCAGCTGCAAGCGAGGCGGCTGGCGCTGGCCACCGCACACGCGCAGGTGGCCGGTCTCGGGGCGCTGGGTGCTCCGCAGCTTGACCTGGTGGCGCAGGTCGGGCGCGACTCCCTGCATGGCAATGGCGACTTCGGCGCGAGCGACATCAGCGCCCGCCAGGCCAGCATCGGCGTGCAGGCCACCGTAGCGCTGTTCACCGGCGGCATGCGCACCGCCCAGCGTCACGAGGCGCGCGCACTCGAACATCAGGCGCAGGCGGAGCTCGATGGCGCAGATCAACAGCTCAGGCGGCAGGCGCGTGAACGCTGGCTTGCCCTGACGACCGCTGCCGCCAGGGTGCGGGCGTTGCAGCGCCTGCGCAGCTCGGCCACGAGTCGCCTGGATGCCACCCGCCTGGGTGTCGAGGTGGGCGAGCGCACCGCACTCGAACTGCTGAGTGCGCAGGCCGACAGCTTGCGCGCCGCGGCCGATTTCCGCCACGCCCAGAGCGAGTGGCTGCTGGCCGGACTGCAGCTGCAGGCAGTGGCGGGCGAGCTGCATGTCGCCGACCTCGAGAGCGTCGATCGCCGGCTGGCAGCCGCCACGGCCGCGCCGCAATGACCCGCGCTATCTCCCGCGCTAGCGCGGATTCCGCCGCTGATCCATGTGGTCGGCACCGCAGATCCGGAGCTGCGCATCAATCGCAGCGGGCCCGCCGTGGCGCGAAGGGTCTGAAGCGCAGCCTGCTCTCGCGCCTCACACGCGACTCGAAGCTGCGGTAGGCACGGATCAGCGCTTTGCCGGCCGGGGTCAGTTGCGCGCCGCCGCCGCCGCGCCCGCCCTTGACAGAAACGCAGACCGGATTCAACAGCGACCTGTTCAGGCTTTGCAGCAACTGCCAGGCCCGCCGGTAGCTCATGTTCATGCCGCGCGCGGCCTGCACGAGCGAGCCGGTGTTGTGAACGCCTTCGAGCAGCTCGATGCGGCCAGGGCCGATGGCTCGCTCGGCGTCAAAATAGATGCGTACGCGCGCGCTGATCTGTGTCATAGGCTGCGGCCTCCATTCACGCGACTTTAGCCTGTGACTGCGCCGATTGCACGGCGCGCTTGCCACGAATCGCCGCTTCGTGCACGATATGCACAGAAGAATATAACGAGTGGGCGAGCAGGATTTTCCATGATGAAGCGAGTGCTGGCCGTATTTGCATTGGGTCTGGCATTGCTGCTGACCGCCGCTGGCGCAGCGGCGCGGCCGGCTTCGGTCACGGTGTTTGCCGCTGCCTCGCTCACCAACGTGTTGCAGGAACTCGGCGCTGCCTACACCCGGGAGACCGGCACCACGGTCGGATTTTCCTTTGCCGCGACCTCATTGCTGGCGCGGCAGATCGAGAGCGGCGCTCATGTCGACGTGTTCTTCTCTGCCGACCAGGAGTGGATGGACTATCTCGACCAGCGCGGGCTGGTGCAGACGGCCTCGCGCCGGAATGTGCTCGGCAACCGGCTGGCGCTCATTGCACCGTCAGACAGTACGCTGCAGCTCAAGGTGGAGCCTGCTTTCAGGCTGCTCGCGGCCCTCAACGGGGGAAGGCTCGCCACGGGAGATCCCGATTCGGTGCCGGTGGGGCGCTACGCGCGCTCGGCATTGACGAGCTTGGGGGTGTGGGGTGAGCTGGCGGACCATCTGGTGCGGGCCGACAACGTGCGCACCGCGCTGGCATTCGTGGCGCGCGGCGAAGCGCCGCTCGGCATCGTCTACCTGACCGACGCGAAGCTCGAAGCGGGCGTGCGCATCGTCGACCTGTTCCCGGCCGGCTCGCATCCGCCGATCAGCTATCCCGTGGCCCTGACCAGTGGCGCGGGGGCGCCGGCTGCAGCCTTCGTCGAATTCCTGCGCGGCCCGGTCGGCACCGCGGCCTTCGAGAAATACGGATTCATCGTCCTGCGTTGACCACCAGCGAGCTCAGCACATGATCTACAACTTCAGGAGTGGCCCACTACTGGCGGCTGTGCTGCTGGCTGCGGCGATGCCGCTGCAGGCGGCAGACAGCGATTCCACGGTGCAGCAGCAGCTGGATGCCCTGCAGAAGGCGCTCGAAGCGCAGCAGGCGCAGATTGTGGCCCAGGCGCAGCAGATCGAGAGTCAACGCGCCCAGATAGCGGCCTTGCAGGGGCTACAGCAGCAGTCTGCCGCGCTCGGCAGGTTGGCTGCGCAGGAGCAGCCGAAGGCCTCGTTCAACGGCAATCGCCTGAGCATCACCAGCGCCGATGGCCGTTCGTCGATCGCCGTGCGCGCACTGTTGCAGGTCGATGCCGCGCACTACAGCCAGGCGGCGGCCGGGCCGCCCGACATGGACTTCCGGCGCGGCTCGGTTGGCGCCAGCGCGAACCGCGAGACCGATGCGGCCCGCGATCTCAGCGATGGCGCCTATCTGCGGCGCGCGCGCTTCGGAGTCGAAGGCACGATTGCCCGCAACTTCAACTATCGCCTGCTGATGGAGCTCGGTGGCACAGGCACCGAAGGGCCGACGCGCATCAACGACGCTTGGATCGCCTACACCGGCCTGGCGCCATTCACGCTACAGCTCGGCGCCTACGCGCCGCCGGCCAACATGGCGGATGGCACTACGCCGGATGACCTGCTGTTCATCGAACGCGCTTCGTCAGCCGAACTGTCGCGTTCTCTCGGCGCTGCCGACGGCCGCTTCGGCTTGGGGGTGCGCGGTGCGGGCGCACGCTGGATGGGCGCGCTCACGCTGACGACGCGCACCGTCAACGATGCGGAGGTCTTCGATGCACAGCAGGCGCTGGTTGGCCGGGTCGGCGGACTCATCGCCAACGGCGACGACTACAACGTGCATCTGGGCGCCAACAGCACCTACGTCATCCATCCGGCGGACCAGGGGCCCTCGGCCACCAGCAATCGCTACGGCCTGCGTTTGCGCGAACGGCCGGAGCTGCGCGTCGACAGCACGCGACTCATCGATACTGGCACGATCGACGCCGACCACGCCTGCGGCGACCGGCATCGAATTTGCGGCCAACTGGAACAACTGGCTGGTGCAGGCCGAAAACACCTGGTTCAACGTGGCACGCCGGGCGTCGACGCTGGCGAATCCGCGCTTCAGCGGCTACTACGTCGAAGCCAGCTGGGTGCTGACGGGTGAGAGCCATCGCTACAACGCGGTGAACGGTTCCTACCAGTCACCGCGCCCTTTCATTTTCTTCGATGGCCACGGCGGCTGGGGTGCCTGGGAACTGGCGCTGCGCTACAGCCGGACCGACCTGAACCATCACGCCGGCGTTGCCGGTGCAGCGCCGCCGCGGATGGCATCCGCGGTGGCGTGCAGACGATCGCGGCAGGTGGCATCAACTGGTATCCGAATCCGAACCTGCGCTTCCTGCTCGACTACGAGCACGTCAACGTCCAACGGCTCAATCCCGCAGGTCCGGCTAACCTGACGCCGTTTGGCGCGGCGCCCGCGACCCCGCCGGTGGGCGTCGACATCGGCCAGACCTTCAACGCCTACGCGCTGCGATCGCAGTACAGTTTCTAGGCGCTGTGCTACCAGTCGGCGCCGTAGCGCCGTGGCGGCTCAGCGGCCGCGCAGCGCGCGTCGGATCGCCGTCGTGCTGGCCTGCACGCTCTCGTCGGCAACCCGCACCAGATTGCGGCCCTGCTTCTTGGCTTCGTAGAGCGCCACGTCGGCGCGCGCGATGACTTCATCGAGCGATGCCGCCCCCTCATAGCTGGTCGCCAGCCCCGCGCTCAGGCTGACGCGCAGACCCGCGGCCGCGGCGCTATCGGGCAGCGCAATATCGAGCGCTGCAGTGCGCAGCGCTTCAACCCGCGCCAGCGCGAGGTCCAGCGGCTGGGCCGGCAGCAGCAGCAGGAATTCCTCTCCGCCCCAGCGTCCCATGATCTCGCCACCGCGCAGCAAGGCGCGGCTGATGGTCGCCAGGTCCCGCAGCACGCGATCGCCCACGGCGTGTCCGCAGGCGTCATTGATCAGCTTGAAATGATCGAGATCAATCAGCGCGATGGTCAGCGGCATGTGCGCTGCGAGGGCCTCGGCCAGCGCCGCGGTGGCAAGCTCCGCCGTGCGGCGCCGGTTCGGAAGCCGGGTGAGGCTGTCTTCTGTGGCAATCCGCTGGAGCTGGCGTTTGTGACCGCGGTCGCCGAGCACGATGTAGCTGAGCAGCATGATCACCACGGCGCCGGCGGCCAGCAATTCGGTGCGGCGATCCAGCTGGTCGCGCTGCAGTTCGGCGCGTTCCCGGGTCAGCGCCAGCTCGCGCTGCAGCGACGCATTGCGTTCGATCTCGCTGTCGACACGAAAGCGCGCCCGCAGCACCCTGCCGCTGCGGGCGCGGTCGGCGTCGGTGACGGCGCGCGCACGCTGCACGTATTCGAGCAGGTCGGTGTAGGCGGCCCGGTAGTCATGGGTGGCGGCGTTGGCGCGCGCGCGCAGCTGGTAGAGTTCCGGCACCGAGCGCGGCACGATATCGGCGCCCTGCTGGTCCAGCACCTGATTCAGGGTCGCAAGCGCGGCCGCGCTCCGGCCCTGTTCGAGATCGGCATGAGCCAGCAGGGCGCGCGCTGCCTTCGTCATCTGGTCCTTGACGCCGGTCGCGGCGAATCCGGTCAGTGCGCTGGCGCAGGAGCTGCGGCCGGCGGCAGTCTGACCCAGCCTGATCCTGCGCTTCACAGATCCGCAGGTCGGCATAGGCGACACCCTGCTGGTCAGCCAGTTGCGCCCGCAAGGCGGCGAACCTCCTTGAACTCGGACAGCGCGGCGCCGTAGTCGCCTTTCTCGAGCAGCACCGGCCACGGGCGTAGCGCGTACCGGACAGCATCTGGTCGGCGTGGTGCGTCTGCTCCCATGCGAGGGTCTCGCTGCCGTCAGCTCGAGCGCCTGGTCGAAATCCCCCATGCCGTACATGACCGTCGCCAGTGCCTCGGCCACCATGCCCGCTGCCGGCCAGAACGGGTCGGAGCGCTCTCGCGATAGGCGTTGGTCAGCGTGCCTACGGCCAGATCGTCCTGGTTGAGCCGGTGCTGCAGCCAGCCGAGCGTCGTCAGCAGGCAGATTCCGACCGTGCGTGCCGCTTGGGCTGTCGCGCCGCGGCCGCTCGTCAGCTTGGCCACCTGCGCGTCTGAGCCCCGGCGGTGTCGTAGACCGTTTCCGCGTACGAGATCGAGCAGGCTCAGGTAAACGGGATTGTCATCCGGCGGGGCGAGCGACCAGGCCCTTGCTGGCGGCGGCGCGGGCGTCGGCATCGAGCTCGAGTATGCTGCTGCTCTGCGCGGCGATCGCGTACAGAGCCGCGAGTCGTATGGGTGCGATCGTGTGGTCGTGCTGGCTGGCAGCGATCAGTGAGCCTGCCTTGTCGAGCGCCTGGTTGGCGTCCGTCTCCTCCAGCGCCGCGAGCGGGTGCAGATCGGCGAACGGCGTGTCGATGCAGCCCGCGTAGGCACGGCCAGCGGCGAGCACAGCCGCTGCCAGCAACAGCAGCAGCCGGTCCTTCAAGGAGGCGCCGCGGCATTCCACCCGAATATGACCAGAACGACCCATTTGGGATGGGAATCTAGTCTGCTGGCCACCGGCCGGGTATGTACTGCCGTCGCAGTTCCGCAGATTGGCCGCAAGCATCTGTTTCTGTGCGCGATTCCACGAACTTGGCGTGTTTGTCGGCCAGGCGTGACCTGACCGTGACACTGGGCAAAACGGCACGGTTAGCCTTAAGGTCATGAATTTGGCTGAACTAGAGGTCCTGCATCTCGACGCCGCCGCCTTCCAGGTGACGCCGGCGGACCTCGCGGCGGCCGCGGGCCACCAGCAGGCCTGGGTCATTGGCACCTGTCAGCGGGTCGTCATCGTCGCCGCGGGGCGCGAGGCGCGCTCGCAGATTGTCCAGCGCCTGCCCATGACAGCGCGCGCGCAGGGTTTTGCAGGAGCCGAGGCTTACGCCTTCCTGCTGCGCTTCGCCTGCGGGCTGGAAAGCCGCCTGGCCGGCGAGACCGAAATTTTCGGGCAGATCAAGGAAGCCTGGCGAAGCTTCAGTTCCACCCCCAGCCTGCTTTCGCGCCAGCTCGACAGCTGGGTGCAGCTGCTGTTCAAGGATACGAAGGAAGTGCGCGCCGGGCAGCTCTCGAGCCTGGGCAGCGCGTCCTACGGGTCACAAGTGCGGCGGCTCCTGGGCGCCACGACCAACGGGCCCACGCTGCTGGTGGGCGCTGGCCAGCTGGCGCAGGCCGTGGCTCCCTGGCTGGAGACGCGCGAGCTGCTGCTCTGGAATCGCACCACCGACCGCGCGCATGAGTTGGCCCGACTGGTGCAGGAACGCAATCCGAACCGTGTCTGTCGCGTGCTCGAGGGCAGCGTTGAGGCTGAACTCGAGGCCTGGTCGCGCGCCGGCGACGTGGTGCTGTGCATACCGGCCGATGCGATGCGCGACACGGGCCGCGTCGCAGCCTGGCAGGCGCGCCAGCCGCACGGTGGCCGCATCGTGCATCTGGGCTTGGGTGAGGCCAGTAATGCCGGTTGGACGGGTGTGGCGGGCCTGACGAGCCTCACGGCACTGTTCGACATGTTGCGAACCCAGTCCGATCTGCGCAGCGTGCAGCTCACGCGCGCGCGGCGCGCCTGTGTCGAGAAAGCGGTGCTGCGTTCGCTCGGGCCCAGCGCCACGCAGGCACACGGCTGGGAAGATCTCGCCGCATTTGCCACTATTAGCCCCTGATCTTCTGCACGGGGCCCGATCCGGATGTCGCAGCGGCCAATACGGCTAGGCACTCGCCGTTCACTGCTGGCACGGGCGCAGAGCAGCGCGGTGGCGCGCACGCTCGAGCGTCTGCACCCCGGGCTCGTGGTCGAACTGGTCGGCATCGATACCCGCGGTGATCGCATCACCGAAACCCCGCTCTCTCAGGTCGACGGCAAGGAATTTTTCACCGCCGAAATCGACGCCGCGCTGCTCGAGGGCGCGGTTGACCTGACCGTTCATTCCTACAAGGATCTCAGCCTCGAGCGGCCCGCGGCGCTGCAGCTCGCGCGCCGTGCCGGTGCGCGAGAACCCGCGCGATATCGTGTTCTTTGCCAGCGACACGCTGCAACAAATCGCGCGTGGTGCGCCGCTGCGCATCGGCAGCTCCTCGCCGCGCCGCCAGGCCTTTGTGCCCTCGTTCCTGGAGCGTGCGCTGCCGGGAGCGCCGCGGGTCGAGCTGCATGAATTGCGCGGCAACGTCGATACGCGTCTGCGGCGCCTGCGCGAGCCGCGCGGCGAGCGAGCGCCAGCTCGACGGCGTGATCCTCGCCTTCGCCGGTCTGTCGCGGCTGTGGCAGGACGAGGCGGTCGGCGCCGCCGCGGTGCTGCGCGAGTTGCTCGCAGGGCTGCCGCGCATGCTGTTGCCGCTGACGCTGTGCCCGGCGGCGCCGGCGCAGGGTGCGCTGGCAATCGAGTGTCGCACCGATGACGCGCGCACCCGCGCGATACTCGCGGCCATCGACGATGCCGCCACGCGCGCGGCAATCAATGCCGAGCGCGCGCTGCTCGCGCAACGCGGTGGTGGTTGTCACCAGCGCTTCGGTGCGACGCAGGTGCAGGTCGGCGGCCTGGGGCCGCTGCTCTACGTGCGCGAGGCGGACGAGCAGGGCGCCGGCGCCCCGCAGCTGCGATGGGCATTGCCGCCAGCACCGCTGCGCCCGTTGCGCCCCTGGGACGGCAGCGTCCAGCCTGGGCCGGAGCTCGCGACCGTCGAGGGTGCGGCGGCCGAATGCGCCGCGCGCCTGGCCGCGAGCGGCGCGGCCTTCATTGCGCATCGGCGCGCACTGCCGGAGCTGGCCGCCGCGGTGGTCAATCGCTGCCGCCACATCTGGGTCTCGGGAACCGAAAGCTGGTTTGCACTTGCTGCGCGCGGAGTCTGGGTGGAAGGCTGCGCCGAGGCGCTGGGCTTCGCGGCCTTGCGCCCGACGATCGAGTCACCGCTCCTGGCGCTGCCGCCTGCGCAGCAATGGCTGGCGCTCACCAACGTTGAAGCCAGCGGCTGGCTGGGGCGAGGTGCCGGTGCTCGCGACCTACCGCCACGCGCGGCCGGCAGGGCAGACGCCGGGCGACGCGCGGCAGGTCTGGTGGCACAGTGGTGTGCAGTTCGAACGTGGCCGCGCCGGGGTGGCGGCGGGTTGTCACCACGCCTGCGGGCCCGGCAAGACCGCCGAGGCACTGCGGCGCGCGGGCATCACGGAGTTCACCGTGTTTCCTTCCGTCCAGCATTGGCGGGACTGGCTGCGCACGTGAACATCAAGGCCGGGCAGGGGAGTCTCAGCGTCATGCCCGCGCGGCGCGCGCGGCTGATCGCCGCGCTCGCGGCGCTGTGGATCGTGCTGGTCCTGGTGCTGGGCGCAGGTTGGG
Organism: uncultured Gammaproteobacteria bacterium; assembly: GCA_963811485.1. Taxonomy (GTDB): domain Bacteria; phylum Pseudomonadota; class Gammaproteobacteria; order Steroidobacterales; family Steroidobacteraceae; genus FEN-1191. Next base: position 553,997 of record CAWERO010000001.1, on the reverse strand, counting down.
TGGCGCTGGTCATCACTCAGGCGCACCAGATCAGCGAGCTGCAGTCCTTTGCCGGCAGCACCGACAGCGCGGTCGCCGCGCAATGGGCCAGCACGCGCCGCCGCGTGGTGGGCGAGTCGGCGGTGTTTCTGCTGCTGCTGCTCGCGGTGAGCGCGCTGCTGGCCTGGCTCTACTGGCGCGAAAACCGGCGCGCACGCGGCATGCAGGCTTTCTTCGCCGCGGTAACCCACGAATTGCGTACACCCCTCACCAGCATCCGCCTGCAGGCCGAGGCGATTGCCGAGGGTGACCAACGCGCCGAGCTGGCGCGCCGCCTGCTCGAGGACTCCCACCGGCTGGAGTCGCAGATCGACAAGACGCTGGAGCTGGCGCGCATCGAGGGCGGCGGGCCGCTCGCCGAGCAGTCGGTGCCGTTGCGCGACTGGCTGGAGCGTACGCTGACCGCGATTGCCGCCGCGCATGGTGCGCGGCTCGAGCTCAGCGTCGGGCTTGACCAGCCGCTGCCGCCGATTCTGGCCGATGCCGCCGCGCTGCAGATGATCCTGCGTAATCTGGTCGAGAACTCGGTGCGGCATGCACAGCTCGAGCGCGTACAGCTGCGGGTGGGCGCGCGCGTGCGCGGCGAGCAAGTGGTGATCGAATACCGTGACAATGGCGTGGGCAGTGCCGTACGCGGCGCGGAGCTCGGACGGCTGTTTGGGCGCGGCGCCGGCTCCGGTGGGAGCGGCGTCGGCCTGTACCTGGTGCGCGCGCTGATGCAGCGCATGGGCGGACGGGCCGAATTCCACAGTTCTCCCGGCAACGGCTTTCGCGCCGAGCTGTATTTTGCCGCGAACCGCGAGGCGGCCGCGTCATGAACGCCGGCGCGCATGTGCTGGTGGTCGAGGACGAGCGCAATGTCGGTGAAACGCTCAGTGAGCGGCTCCAGGCCGCCGGTTACCGCGTGACGCTGGCCGGGTCCGCCGCGCGTGCCCGACAGGCCTGGCAGACGCAGGCACCACAGCTGACGCTGCTTGATGTGGGCCTCCCGGATGGCAATGGCTTTGACCTGGCGGGCGAACTGCGCGCCGCGGTGCCGCAGACCGCCATCATTTTCCTGACCGCGCACGGTAACCCGGAAGAGCGCGTGCGTGGGCTCGAACTCGGGGCCGACGACTACCTGACCAAGCCGTTTCACTTTCGCGAACTGCTGCTGCGCATCCACAATTGCCTGAAGCGCGCGCAGGACCTGGCGGAACTGCCGGGCGAAATGCGCGGCCCGGTGCGCATCGGCCGCGCGCGCGTCGACTTCGAGCGCTTCAGCGCCGAAGTGGCGGGCGTGAGCCACGCGCTCACGCACAAGGAGTGCGCGGTGCTGCGTCTCCTGGCGAGCCGCGTCGGCAAGGCGGTGAGCCGCGACGAGATCCTGGACAAAGCGTGGTCGGCCGATGAATTCCCGACCTCACGCACCGTCGATAATTTCATCGTGCGCCTGCGCAAGCTGGTCGAGCCCGACGCGGATGAACCGCGCGTGATCCGCAGCATCCGTGGCGTGGGTTATCTGCTGACCGAGGTGATTCGTGAGTGAGACTCTGCTGGGCGCGGCGCTGGCGCGGCGCAATACGGGCCGGCCGCCGGTTTGGTTCATGCGCCAGGCGGGGCGTTACCACCAGCATTACCAGGCGCTGCGTGCGCGCCACGAATTCATCGCGCTGTGCAAGGAGCCGCAGCTGGCTGCCGAAGTCACCATGGGCCCGATCGATGATTTTGGTTTCGACGCCGCCATCCTGTTTTCGGATCTGCTGTTTCCGCTCGAGGCGATGGGCATGGGCTTGCGCTATGAACCAGGCCCAAAGCTCGACTGGTACCTGCGCACCGCCGCCGACCTGCCGCGCCTGCGCGGCGGGGCCGCCGCCGCCCATGACATGGATTTCCAGGCCGAGGCCATCCGCCTGCTGCGGCCGCGCCTCGGCTCTGAGCGCTCGCTGATCGGTTTCGTGGGCGGTCCGTTTACGCTTTACGCCTATGCGGTCGCCGGTTCCCACGAGGGCTTTACCCGCCAGGGCCTGCTGGGCCTGGACGACGGCCTGTATGCGGGATTCTGCGAGCGGCTGATCGAGCTGTTGGCCGGCAACATGGTGCTGCAGGCGCAGGCGGGCGCTGATTGCGTGGCGCTGTTCGACACCGCCGCTGGCACGCTCGACCCGACCCAGTTCGCGCGCCACGCGGTGGCGCCGCTGGCGCAGGTGGTGGCGCGCTTCCGCGCCGCCTGCCCGGACACGCCGCTGATCTACTACTCGCGCGACACGGGCCCGGATCACTGGCGGGCACTCGCACCGCTTGCCATCCAGTGCCTGGGCGTGGACTGGCGGCACGACCTGGCCGATACGCTGGCACGCGAGTCCGCGCGCTGGTGCCTGCAGGGCAATCTCGATCCGGAATGGCTCCATCTGCCGGCCGCGGCACTGGAGGCGCGTGTTCGTGAAGTGTTCAATAAGGTACTGCAGTTGCCGCAAGCGGCGCGTGCCTCGTGGGTGTGCGGATTAGGCCACGGCGTGCTGCAGCACACGCCGGAGGACAATGTGCGGCTGGTGCTGAGGATCCAGCGGGAGATGTTTACATGAACGCAGCACAGCAGAGCGCGCGGCTCGCCAAGTACGACGTCGCGGGGCCCCGTTACACCAGCTACCCCACGGTGCCGTACTGGGAGGACACGCCGAGCGAGCCGCAGTGGCTCGAGCATGTCGCCGCGGCGCTCCGCCAGGGCGCGGCCGACGGGCCCGGCGCCTCGGTCTACGTACACGTGCCGTTCTGCCGCGCGTTGTGCACCTTCTGCGGCTGCAACACGCGGGTCACGCGCACCCACACCATCATCATGCCGTACGTGCAGGCGGTGCTGGCCGAATACGCCATGTACCGCGAGCGGCTGGGCGTCGGGGAACTCGAGCTGGGCGAGCTGCACCTGGGCGGGGGCACGCCCACCTTCCTTGACCCGCCGGAGCTCGACGCGCTGGTCGGCGGGATCCTGGGCGCAGCGCGCTTGCGGCCCGGCGCGGTGCTATCGATCGAGGTGGACCCGCGCGTGACCACCGACGAGCAGCTTGCGCTGCTGGCGCGTCACCGCTTCCAGCGCATCAGCCTGGGTGTGCAGGATTTCGATCCCAAGGTGCAGGACATCGTCAATCGAGTGCAGAGCGTGGCGCAGGTGCGCACGGTCACCGAGCGCGCTCGCTCGCTCGGATTCAACAGCGTCAATTTCGACCTGATCTACGGGCTGCCTTTCCAGACGCCCGCCAGCATCGACCTGACGATGGACGCCGTGTGCGAGCTGCGGCCCGACCGCATCGCGCTCTACGGCTACGCGCACGTGCCCTGGATCAAGCCGGGTCAGCGCCGCTTCACCGAGATCGACCTGCCGGAGGGGCGACCCAAGCGCGAGCTCTACGAGCGCGGCCGTGAGCGGCTCGAGGCGGCGGGCTACCGCGAGATTGGCCTCGATCACTTCGCGCTGCCCACCGACAGTCTGTGGCAGGCCGCGCGCTCGGGAGCGCTGCACCGCAACTTCATGGGCTACACCGAGGCCTTCACCCGGCCGCTGCTGGGACTTGGCGTCTCGGCCATCGGCGACGCGGTCGACGCTTTCGTGCAGAACGAAAAGGACCTGCAGCAATACCATGAGCGCATTTCGCGCCGCGAGCTGCCGATCCACCGCGGCCACCTGCTTGACGCCGAAGATCAGGTGCTGCGGCGGCACATCCTGAATCTGATGACGCGCATGGAAACGCGCTGGGTGGGACCCGACGCCACGCCCTTTCTCGACGACGTGGGGGCGCGGCTCGGCGAGTTCGCCGCCGATGGCCTGGTCGAGCTCGAGGGGCAGGGTTGTCGGGTGACCGAGGCGGGGCGCGGTTTCCTGCGCAATATCTGCATGGCATTCGACGCGCGGCTTTCGCGTCGCAGTCCGGACCGGCAGCTGTTCAGCCAGACGGCTTGACGATCGTCATGATCAGGATCGGGACGACCAGCAGCAAGGTCGCCTCGTTGAAGAAGCGCAGCACCAGCCCGCCAGGCAGCGCGTTCCCGGAACGCATGCGCTGCAGCAGCTGGCGGCAGGCCAGGTGATAGCCGATCAGACCGATGACCAGGAGCAGCTTCACCTGCAACCACGTTCCCGCAAAGCCATAGCCCTGCCATAGCCACACGCCCAGGCTCATGGCCAGCAGCGCCATCAGCGTCATGAAGCCGTACAGGCGGCCCGCCATGGTGACCAGGCGCCGCACGTCTTCGCCGGCGGCGCGCCCTTCGGCGTAGTGCACGAAGATGCGCGGCAGGTAGAAAATGCCGGTAAGCCAGGCCATGACGCCCAGCACGTGAAAGCACTTGATCCAGAGCATGGGGTTCTCCGCGCCCGCTGCGGGCGCTGCTAGACTGCGCGCAGAGTGAATTCTAGCAAGGATGGTTCCATGCCGGCCTGGTGGCTGCGCGCGCTCGGGCACGTGCCGCTGCCGGTCATGTACGCGTGCGCGGCGGCGCTCGCCTTCCTGATGCGCGACCTGCTGCGCTACCGGCGGGCGGTGGCGCAAGCCAACCTGGCGGCCGCGCTGCCGGAGCTCGACCCGGCCGCCCGCTCGCTCGTGCTGCGGCGGCACTACGATTCGCTGGCGGCGGTGCTGTTCGAGCTGCCGCGGCTGAGCACCATGTCGGCGGCGGAGCTGCGCGCGCGCATGGCGCTGCCGGATCTGCCGGCCGTGCATGCCGAACTGGCGCGCGGCCACCCGGTGCTGGTGCTGGCCGCGCACCAGGGCAACTGGGAATGGCTCCTGCAGGCGCTGGCGCTCGGTTTGGGCGTGCCGTTCCTGGCGGCCTACAAGCCGCCGCACAGCGCGCGGGCCGACCAGCTCATGCTCGGGCTCCGCGGGCGCTTCGGTGCGCGCATGGTGCCGGGCAAGCGCCTGCTGCGCGAGGTGCTGCGCCGCCGCGGCAGCGCCCACGCGATCGGTATGGTGGCCGACCAGGTGCCCACATCGAGCCCCGGCCGGGTGTGGTTGGGCTTCATGGGACGCCCCACCGCTTTTTTTCCCGGTCCGGCCGAGATCGCGCGCGCGGGGCGCTACAGCGTGTATTTCCTGGCGCTGCGGCGGCTGCGCCGCGGCCACTATGAAACGCGCTTCGAGCCGCTGGCGGCGGCGGACGAGCCGCTCGACGTGGCGACGCTCATCGGCCGCTACGCCGCGCGCGTCGAGGCGCTGGTGCGTGCCTGCCCGGAAGACTGGGCGTGGACGCACCGGCGCTGGAAGCTCCAGCCGCCGGCGCCGGACCAGCCGGCACCGCAGGCTCGATCCGCACCCGCTTCACCCGACCTGACGCGCCGCTCCTGATCGACACGGCGGACCTGGGGCGCGCGAAGTGCGCGGCGACCAGGGCGATGAGTTCCTGGTTGGCCTTGCCGTCCACCGGCGCGGCTTTGAGTTCGGCACGCCACAGCCCGGGACTGATTTCCTCCAGCATGCTGCGGCGGGCGCGCGGCTTTACCTTGACCTGGAGCAGTACCGGTCCCGCGGCGTCAGCGCGCATGTTTGCCCCTGGCGAGCGTCCTGCTCAGGAATGCGACGGACTCGGGGCTGTCCCATTCCCTGGCGCCATAGATCCGGTCGAGGATCCGGCCCCGCTCATCGACGATGACCGTCAGCGGCAGACTCGAGGCGCCGAGCATGTGTTCCATCTGCAGCGCATGATCGATGTAGTGGCTGATGGTGGCGTTGGAATGCCGCAGCCACTCCCGTGCCCGGCGCAGGTCATCGTCGGTGGAAATGCCGATGATCGCAAACGCGCGGCTCTCCTCGCGCCACGCCAGGCGCTCGAGCGAGGCCGTCTCGGCGCGGCACGGCCCGCACCAGCTGGCCCACACGTTGATGATCAGCGCCCGGCCACGGAACTCGGAGAGTCTTCTGGGCGGGCCGTTGAGGCCCCGCAGCGTTGCCTCGCGCAGCGTCTGCCCGATGCGGACCTGCTCCGCGGCGACCGCGGGGCCGGGCCCGAGCAGGGCGGCCGCACACAACACCATGGTCAGGGCCTTGAACCTCATGCGGCATCGTGACATGTCCGGCTACGCCGCAATACGCCTGCCGCATCCGCCCGGCCCCACCCGAGCTTGGTGCATTGCAACCCAACTGCAAACCCGGCATCCTAAGCTCATAAGGCATAGGGACGACAAGATCCGGTACGGCCGAAGAACAGGCTCCACAGTCCGCTGCAATTTCCAGTAGCGCGGGTCAACAATCGATCGAAGGTGTACTGGGGCGTGGACGCGGATCAATTGTCCGTGTGGGACGGTGTGTTCGTTGGCCTATCCAGTGGATTCCGGCGTCTGGAAAACAAAGAAAACAGCAAATTCAGGAGACTGATGATGAGCAATTCAAACAGAGCGTCGATGGTGATGGTTGTCGCGATCATGGCATCGACGCCGGGTCATGCAGCGCAACCGCCAGATATCATTAGCAGCGATTCTGCGAACAACACGGCTATGGGTCCGAACGCCCTGGCAAGCCTGACGACAGGCACGAACAACACGGCCGCCGGCAGCCAGCCGCTGGCTGCGAACACCAGTGGCAGCAACAATTCCGCGTTCGGCTACGAAGCGCTCATCCTGAGTACGGTCGGAAGTGGAAACGTCGCCTTTGGCTATCATTCACTGGGCAATAGTGTCAGCGGCAATAGCAACTCGGCTTTTGGCACCCAGGCTCTCGCTGGCAATGCCTCCGGCAGCTACAACACGGCCGTGGGATTCCAGGCCCTGGCATCCGAAGCCGGCAGTTCCAACAATACCGCCGTGGGCACGCAGGCCTTGGCGAGTGCGACTACGGGCACGAACAATACCGCCACCGGCTTCCAGGCACTCTCACTCGATCTGACCGGCAGCAACAATACTGCTGCGGGCTTCCAGGCACTGGGCCACAATTCCACCGGTGCCAGCAACACCGCCTCCGGGTTCAGGTCGCTCTACGCCAACACCACCGGCAGCAGCAACGCTGCAGTGGGGTATTACTCGCTGTATGGCAACACGACCGGCCTCTATGGCGCGGCACTCGGGTCCGGCGCGCTGCAAGCCAATACGACGGGCAGCTACAACAGTGCCACCGGGTTCAAGGCGCTGTTCACCAACACCACCGGCACGCAGAACAGCGCGGTGGGTGCCAATGCGCTCTATTTCACCACCGCCGGTGCCTACAATGTTGCCGTAGGAGTCTACGCGGCCTATAAGAACACGACCGGCAACTACAACGTCGCCCTGGGTCGCGGGGCGCTGCAGACCAATACGACGGGCGCCAACAATATCGCCGTGGGCTACACCGCCGGGACCAACCTCACTACCGGCAACAACAACATCGATATCGGCAATGCGGGCGTGGCGGCCGAGAACTCGGTGACTCGCATCGGCACCTCAGGCAAGCAGATCAAGGCCTTCGTGGCCGGGATCTACGGCACGGCGGTGTCGGGCAATGCGGTATATGTCTCCTCCACCGGGCAGCTCGGGGTGGTGGTCTCATCCGAGCGGTACAAGACCAACATCGCAAGCCTCAACTCGCACTCACAGAGACTTCGCCAGCTCCGACCAGTGAGCTTTCACCTCAAGACCGATCCGCAGGGACCGTTGCAGTACGGGCTGATCGCAGAGGAAGTGGCGAAAGTGTACCCGGAGCTGGTGATCCGCGATGGCAACGGACGCATCGATGGCGTGCGCTATGACGAGCTCGCACCGATGCTGCTGCATGAAATCCAACAGCAATTCGCTGAGCGGTCGGCGCAGCAGGGTGAGATCAGTGAGCTAAGGCAGCAACTCGCCGAAGTAAGAGCAGTGGTAGCAGCGCTGGCCCGTCAGGCGGAAGCGCAACGACTTGCCATGCGCTGAGCAGCTTTTCCGCGACGCCCGGTCAGAATCGCACCACCGCCGCGCCCAGGCCGCTGAAATGGGCGCTGACGGTCTGCTCCAGCGCCACGGTGCGCACCCCGCTGCAGCTCCCGGTGGTGACGATTTCCCCGGCGCGCAGGCCGCGGCCGAGCTGCGCGAGATGATTAGCAAGCCAGACGACCGGCAGCAATGGGTCGCCGAGCGGGTGGCCGCCGTGCCCCTGGTACACGGGCTTGCCATCGACCCGCACCACGAGCGGTAACTCGGACAGTGCCAGCTCCTGCCAGGCCGGACATGACGGCCCGACGATCAGCAGCTCATGCATGAAGCTGTCGGCGACGCGCTCGAGCTGCGAGACCGCATCATTGTCGACGAAGCGGCTGACGACCACCTCGATCACGGCGTGCGCGCTGACCAGCGCGGCCGTCACGCTGGCGCGATCATAGGCGGCACCGGCGGCGAGGGGCGGCAGGTCGACGCCCAGCCTGAAGGCGATTTCCGCTTCGATGCCGAAGCGGGCATTGTTCTGCGTCGGCAGGCGCGGCGGCAGCAGGTAAGCCGGCGCGTCGAGCACCGCGCCCGCAGGCAGCGGCGCACAGATACCATTGTGCGCATCGAACAGCGAGGCCTTCCACCCGGCGATGCTGGCGCCGAGCCCGCGCAGCACTTCATGCTGGATCGCGTAGGCCTCGAGCAAAGTCTGCGGCGCAAGTTCCGCGGGCAGCGCGCTCAGGCGCGGCGCGCCACGGCGCACCGCGAGCAGCAATTGCGCCGCCTGCTGGACCATGGCTGGCTCGCTTGCGTTCATGAGTTGCCGCTCCGTTCCGCGCGCGCCTCGATCAGGCGTGCGAGCTCGGCGATGGTCGGGTTGTCGAAAATATCGGTTACGTCTATCAGCCCCGGCCAGCGCTGTTCGATCTGCTCCTGCATGCCGACCAGTTTCAGCGAGCTCACGCCGACGTCGAACAGGCTGTCATTCGGGCCGATGCGCCGGCCCTCGAGCGCCCGGTCGCACAGCTCCTGGAGCTGCGCCTCGACAGCGCTGGCGCCACCGAGTGACACGCCGCTGCGCTCCGCGAGCGCGCGCAGTTCGGCGAGCTCGGCGTCGTTCGCGCCGGCGAGGTACTCTTGCTCGAGCAGATGGCGCTGCACCTTGCCGCTCGTGGTCTTGGGAATGCGGCGCACCGGCACCACGGCGCCGACCGCGAGTCCGGCGTGTGCGCCGATGCGACGCGCCACGCGTTGCGCCAGCGGCAGAAAATCCGCGAGCTCGCCGCGATGCAGGATGAAGACCACGAGCTCATCGCTCTCGGCCCCGGGCGGGCGGATGCCGCTGACGACGATCTTGCCCAGCTCGACGCCCGGCACGTCGAGCGCGACGGCCTCCAGATCGTGGGGATAGTAGTTCTGGCCGTTGACGAACAGGATTTCCTTGTGACGGCCGGTGATGTAGAGCTCGCCGTCGTGAACCACCCCCAGGTCGCCGGTCCGCAACCAGCCATCCTGCGTGTGCACGGCCGAATTCTCCTCCGGTGCGTCGAGATACCCGGCGGTGACGTTGGCGCCACGGATCTGGATATGACCTACGTGCTCGCCCGCCAGCGCCTGGTCGTCATTGCCGGCGATGCGCAGCTCGCAGTACGGGATGGCCCCGCCCACCGCCACCAGCGCCAGGGCGCTGGCATCGCCAGGCGGCACCGTGCGCACGCGCTGGCCCGGATTGAGCTGATGACGGTCAAAGTGACTGGCATGGTAGTGCGATCCCAGTGGCGGAAAGCTGACCGCGACGCTGGCCTCGGCGAGTCCGTACACCGGGAACATCGCGGTGCGCGCCAGCCGCGCGGCGCTGCACCGTGCCATGAACTCGTCGCACAGCGCCAGGCTGATCGGCTCGGCGCCGTTGAAGATCACCCGGACGCTGCTGAGATCGAGAGCGTCGATCGGCCGGTCGCCGAGCACTTTGAGGTAGTGGCGGTAGCCGAAATTTGGCGAGCACAGGAGCGTAGCCCGGACCCGCGCGGCGAGCTGCAGCCACAGCACCGGGCGGCGCACGAACAGCTCGGTGGCCATCTGGTGCATATTGATCCGGTTGCCGAGCAGGAAGATGTGAAAGCCGATGAGCCCCATGTCGTGGGTGAGCGGCATCCATGACAGGCTGACATCCTGGTCGGTGTAGCGCACCGCCGTGGTGGTGCCGCGCATGTTGGCGAGCAGGTTGGCGTGCGTGAGCATCACGCCCTTGGGCGCGCTGGTCGAGCCGGAGGAATACTGGATGAAGGCCGTATCCGCGGGCCGCGCGCCGTGCACCTTGCCGGCGCGGGTCACCTCGACCAGATCGTCGGTCAGGAAGGCGCGCCGGGCGAGCTGCGCGTAAGCCGCCTGCTGCTGGTGCTCATCGGCGAAGTTGCGGATCCGCTCGAGCAGCCGGCGTTCCGTGTACAGGAAGGGTGCGCCGAGCTGCGCGGCTACGCGCAGCAGCTTGTGCCGATGCTCGTCGCTGATGCCCGGGGCGACCGGCACCGGGATGATGCCGCCCAGGATCCCCGCCCAGAATGCGTCGATGAAGGCCTCGTTGCTGGCCAGGAACAGCAGCAGCCGATCGCCCGGCCGGGCGCCGAGCTGCTGCAGGTGGTGCAGGATGCCGAGCGCGCGCTCGTACAGTTCGCCATAGCGCACCTCGCGCTGCTCGCTCTCGCCCTCGTGATAGGTAATGGTGCGCGCTGCGCCCCGGTTGGATTGCAGCAGCTCGCCGAGCGTGGTGGCATTCATGCGGGCTGTGGCGGTTGACGCTGCGGGGCAAACCAAGGATTGTTAGGACATGAACCGGGTCATTCTAGCCTACTCGCAACTGCCCCGGCAGTTGCCGGCCGCGAGTCGCGCGGCGTGGCGCACGCGGCTCGCCCTGGGGCGCGCGCTGCGCCTGCCCACTGACGCGCTGGCGCAATCGCGCACGCTGCTGGGTGTGGCGCTAGCCTGCCGCCTGCTGGGCGCGGCGGTGGGGCGCGTGCTCGAGCCGCGCGAGCTACGTTATTCCGCCAACGGCAAGCCGTACGTGCCAGGCTTGCCCGAATTCAGCATTGCCCACGCCGGCGGGCACGTGCTGTGCGCGGTGGCGAGCGCGGGCGCGATCGGCGTCGACATCGAGCCCCTGGTCGCCAGCGGCGCGCTGCCGCGCTGGGCGCAGGTGTTCGACGCGCAGGAGCGGGCGGCGGGCCGCAACGCGCGCGCCGCGCTCGGCATCTGGGCCACCAAGGAAGCCGTGCTCAAGGCGGCCGGCGCGACGCTGGCCGGGCTGGCGCAGGTGCGCGTGCGCGGCCGGCGCGCGGATTTCCGCGGCACGCACTGGCATTGCCGCGCGCCGCGGCTGGGTGCGCGACTGGTGGTTCGCCTGGCGACCGCGCAGCCGGTGAGCAGCCTGCGTCTGTGCGCCGTGCCGTTGCGCGACGCGCTCGGCCCATGAGCAGCGCGCCATCGCCAGGTGACGGCGGGCTGCGCGGTGGCCTCTACGGGCAGGTGTCGATTTCCGCCCGGCGCCTGAGCACTACGCGCCGGGTGCTGTATCGGCTGGCTGCGCCAATGGCGACCGGGCTGGTGCGCCTGTGGTGGCGGAGCTGCCGGCTGCTGCCTGTGAGCGGCGCGGAACACCTCGACGCCGTCCTCGCCCGTTACTCCTCGTTCCTGCCGGTCTACTGGCACCAGCATCACCTGTTCTGCGCCCGCTATCTCCTGGCGCAGCAGCGCACGCGAGCGCTGCGCACCGGATTTCTGATCAGCCCCTCGCTCGACGGCGAGCTCGGGGCCATGATCATGCGGCGCCTCGGCGGCCAGGTGATCCGCGGCTCCTCGACGCGCACCGGGGCGCTGGCGATGAAGGAGTATTTCCAGGCGCTGATGCGCGAGCAGGTATCGCCGGTGCTCAATCCCGATGGTCCGCGTGGCCCGCGCTTCAAGTGCAAACCCGGGGCCGTGCTGCTGGCGCAGTTGTCCGGCCGGCCGCTGCTGCCGCTGAGCTACGCGGCTACGCGGGCCTGGCTCGTGCACTGGGACAAGTTCGTGCTGCCATGGCCGGGGGCGCGCATTGCCGTCGCCGTCGGCGCGCCGCTCGAGGTGCCGCGCGGCACGGATGCCGCGGGCGTGCTGCGCATTCAGGGGGAGCTCGAGGAGCGTTTGCACCTCACTTTCCGGGCGGCGCGGGCGGCGCTGGAGACCACGCGCGACTAGCCGGGCGCACGGGTAATAGTCAGTAGTGGCGCGCACTTAGTTTGCCTTCCTGCGGCAGTGTGGGAGAATCCGGCGCTAATGAGTAAACCGCCACCCGCACACGGTCACGACCACACAGCCTCGGACGTGCTCGCACCGCAATTCTGGACGGGCCGCGTGGAGCGGCCCGCGCCCGGGCTGGACGTGGCCTGCACCAAGATCGCGGTCGATTTCCAGAACCTGCAGCGCGACACGGCCGACGAGTCGATCCACCAGTGCCTCACCATCCTGCGCGAGGCCACCTCGGCGGACGCGGCCTTCAGCGCCTTCTTCGACGCCACCGGGTCGCACATCGAATCGGTGATGGTGGCCGGCGGTTCGTTCGCGCAGGTGCACCCGGAGGCGCTGCGCGGCATACCGCTCAACCGCCTCCCTTACATCGTCGGCCGTACCGAACACCTGCGGACCTCGGAGTTCCGCGATACCGCCGCGCCGCGCCGCGAGCAGGCGAGCGACGCCGGACTGCTGGCCGAACTTTCGATCGGTTCGGCGCTCATGGTCGCGTTCCGGATCCGCGGCAAGCCGGCGGGCCTGCTCGGCCTGGTGTTCGGCCTGCCGCGCTCCAGCTTCGATGTGAACCTGCAGCTGCTCCTCAAGCTGCTGGGCAGCAGCCTGGCCGCGGGACTCGAGCGCGTGCGCCTCGCCATCTCGCTCGATCGGCTCGAAGGGCGCAGTGAGCTGGGCGAACTCGCCGCCAACGATGGCCTGTGGGATTTCGACGTCGAGGCGCAGGAAACCTACTTCTCGCCGCGCTGGCGCGTCATGCTCGGCTACGACACGGTCGAACTGCAGAGCAATTTCGACTGGCGCACGCTGGTGCACCCCGAGGATTCGGTGCGCGTGCAGAACGCGATCCGCGATCATGTCGCCGGCAAGACGCCCATGTTCGAGAGCGTCCATCGCATGCATCACCGCAGCGGGGAATGGCGCTGGGTGTCGAGCCGCGCCAGGGCCACGGTCGACCCGCACGGCCGACTGCTGCGGCTGGTGGGCGTCGAGCTGGACATCACCGAGCGCCGGATCTATGAAGAAGCGCTGTTCCGCGAGAAGGAGAGCGCGCAAATCACCCTGCAGTCGATCGGCGACGGCGTGGTGACCACCAACGCCGCCTCGGTGATCGACTACATCAATCCGGTGGCCGAAGATCTCACCGGCTGGCGGCTCGAGGATGCGATGGGCAAGCCGGTCGAGGAGATCTTCCGCGCTTTCCACGAAGAGACCTGCGAACCGCTGGAAAACCCGCTGACCGTGGCGATTCGCCGCGCCCGCGCCATCAAATCGGTGCGCCCGATGCTGCTGATCCGGCGCGATGGCAACGAGCTCTATGTCGACAGCACCGCGGCGCCGATCCGCGACGGCGCCGGGCGCACCGCCGGCGGCGTGCTGGTGTTCCACGACGTGAGCGAGTCGCGCGAGCTCAACCGCCGCCTGAGTTATCACGCGAGCCACGATCTGCTTACCGGTCTGGTCAACCGGCGCGAATTCGAGAATCGGCTGGAGCGCGCGCTCAAGAGTGCCAAGGCGCGCGAGTCCTCGTACGCGCTGTGCTACCTGGACATCGACCAGTTCAAGATCGTCAACGACAGCTGCGGCCACAGCGCGGGCGACGCGCTGCTCGGGCAGGTGGGCGCACTGCTGAAGTCGAAAGTGCGCTGGCGCGACACGCTGTCACGCCTGGGCGGCGACGAGTTCGGGATTCTGCTCGAGAGCTGCTCGCTCGACGAGGCCATGCGCATGGCCGAGACGCTGCGCGAGGCGGTGCGCAATTTCCGCTTCAACTGGGAGGAGCGGGTGTTCCGGCTCGGCGCCAGCATTGGAGTGGTGCCGGTGACCGCGGAAAACGAGGACGTCGCCTCGGTTATCTCCGCCGCCGACAGCGCCTGCCAGGCCGCCAAGGAGCAGGGCCGCAATCGCGTGCACAGCTTCGCCGAGAATGACATTGAGCTGATGCGCCGGCGCCGCGAGATGCAGTGGGCGGCGCGCATCAATGCGGCGCTCGAGGAAGGGCGCTTCGAGCTGTACCGCATGGCGATCCAGCCGTTGCAGAAGGCGGCGACCGGTGCGCACTACGAATTGCTGCTGCGGATGCGCGACGAGGCGGGGCGCATCATTTCGCCGGATAATTTCATCGTCGCCGCCGAGCGCTACAACATCACGCCCAATATCGACCGCTGGGTGATCGAGAACGCGTTCCGCTGGCTGGTGTCGGAGGCCGACGAGCGCGAGCGGCTGGAGATGTGCTCGATCAATCTCTCGGGCCAGAGCCTCGGCGACGACAAGTTCCTGCCGTTCGTCATCGACCAGTTCCAGAAAAGCGGCATCGAGGCCAGCAAGATCTGCTTCGAGATCACCGAGACCGCGGCAGTGGCCAGCTTCTCGCAGGCCAACCGCTTCATCCAGGCGCTCAAGGAGCTGGGCTGCAAGTTCGCGCTCGACGATTTTGGTACCGGCCTGTCCTCGTTCGGCTACCTCAAGCACTTCCCGGTCGATTTCCTCAAGATCGACGGCAGCTTCGTGCGCGAGATCCTGCACGACCCGATCGACCGCGAGATGGTGCGCTCGATCAACGAGATCGGCCACCTCACCGGCAAGCAGACCATCGCCGAATTCGCCGAAAACGCCGAGATCATCCAGATGCTCACCAGCATCGGCGTCGACTACGCGCAGGGCTACGGCATATCGCAGCCGACCCGGGTGCTCAAGGCCGTCAACGCGTGAGTGCCGCTGCGGGCTTTTTCGGCCATCCCCGCGGCCTGTTCTATCTGGCATTTACCGAAGCCTGGGAGCGGTTCTCGTACTACGGGATGACCTCGCTGGTCGTCCTGTACATGGTCCAGCAGCTGCTGCTTCCCGGGCATGTCGAACACATCGTCGGCCTCGCGCCGCTCCGCGCCGCCCTGGAGTCGCTGTCCGGGCCGCTCTCGCCGCAGGCGCTCGCCTCGCAGCTGTTCGGGCTGTACGCGGGGTTCGTGTATTTCACCCCGCTGCTGGGCGGCATCATCGCCGATCGCTGGCTCGGGCAGCGCCGCGCGGTCGTGCTCGGCGCGCTGTCCATGTTCGCGGGCCACCTCGCCATGGCCTTCGATCAGTCGTTCCTGCTCGCGCTGCTGCTGCTGGTGCTGGGTTCGGGCCTGCTCAAAGGCAACATCTCCGCCCAGGTCGGCGCCCTTTATCCCAGCGAAGACGCGGCGCGGCGCACGCGCGGCTTCGTGATCTTCAGTACCGGCATCAATATCGGTGCGGTGCTCGGACCACTCCTGTGCGGGCTGCTGGGAACAGTCTTTGGCTGGCACTACGGATTCGCGGCCGCCGCGATCTTCATGCTCGCGGGCCTCGCCACCTACCTGGCCGGATTCCGGCACCTGCCCGCCAGGGTAGCCAGGACCGGGGAGCCGCAGCATCCCTTGACCGTCGCCGAGTGGCGCGTGATCGCTGCGCTTACCGCGGTCATCGTCATCGCCATCCTGCCCTCGTTGGCCTACACGCAGCATTTCAACGTGATGCCCGTATGGATACAGGTTCATGTGGCACTCGGTATTGGCACGTGGCAAATCCCGGTGCCGTGGTTTCAATCGATCGATTCGCTGACCTCCGTCCTCAGCGCCGCCCCGCTGCTGTGGCTGTGGAGCCGGCAAGCCAGCCGCGGCGGGGGTCCGGGCGACATCGGCAAGATCGGCATCGGCTCCTGGATCGCCGCCGCCAGCAACCTGATGCTGGCCGGCGCCATCTACTTTGCCGGCGGGCAGCCGGTGCATCCCATCTGGCCGTTCCTGTATTGCGTCGGCCTGGGACTTTCGTTCATCCACTACTGGCCGGCTTTGCTGGCGCTGGTTTCGCGAGCGGCGCCGGCCCGGGTCAATTCGACGATGATGGGAGTGGTTTTCGTCAACCTGTTCGTGGCGAACATCGTCGTGGGCTGGATCGGTGGCCACTACGAGCGCATGAGCCCAATGAGCTTTTGGGGCTGGCACGCCCTGCTCGGGGCAGCGGGCGGACTGATGGTGATGGTGTTCGGGCGTAGCCTGGACCGCGTGCTGCGCCCGGTCTAGGGTTTCAGGCTCATTCCGGCAAGGCGTACGGCAGCGCCAGCTGCGACACGGCCAGCCGTGGGGCCGTGGCGTCAGGCCCGACCGCGCGATCAACCGGGATTTCGAGTGCAGCGACGGCGAGAAATTCCGTGCGGCCGTCCGCGCGCACCGTTGCATCGACGATCTGCGCGCTGCGGCCGTCCTCCAGCGTGACTACATCGCCCGGCGCGAGCGCAACCGGGCCGCTGCTCACGAAGCGCTGCATGCGCCGCTTCATGCGGCCGCGGTAGTGGGCCCGGGCGATGATCTCCTGGCCGGTGTAGCAACCCTTGTTGAACGAGATCGCGCCGATGCAATCGAGGTTCAGCATTTGCGCCACGAATTCGCCGCTGGTCGCGCCGTAGACCTGCGGCACTCCGGCGGCGATGTCCTGTGCCCGCGACTGTGGCGCGAGTCGTGCAGCGACCGCCGGCAATTGCGCCGCCATCGCGGCGAGCGCGGCCGCGGACACGTCAAAGCTGATGCCGAGCTTCGCGCGCAGCACATAACGGCGCAGCGCGGCCGCGGTCGCCTCCGCCAGATCGGCGGGCAGCAGCGCGATGATGTCATCGGCGCCGGGCGCGGCGAGCCGCAGCAGCGCCAGCACGCGGCCCTGCGGGTTGTGGAGCCCCGCGAGCAGCAGCCGGTCGGCGCGCAGCTCGTCCATGTCATTGGACAGTTGGCCCTGCAGGAATTTGCGGGCATCCGGGCCCTGGAATCGCAGCAGGCCAAAGGCGGACGTATCGTACGGGGCCGCACCGTGCGCGCTTCGGTCGTGCGCGCCGCTGCCATGAATTCTATCTGCCATCCGGCGATTCTAGTCCACTGCCGTCGGGAACGATTCCGATGGTCGGAGCTGCCCGGTTCTGGCACACTTGCGCGCCATGCCGAATGCGCCTGATTCCACCCCGGACACGACACGGGTGAGTGCCGGTACCTTGCCGCCGGCAGCGGCAGCGGCAGCGGCAGCCAATACCGGCGCAATGACGGTGCCAGCCAGCAAGATTGGCAGACCCAATGGCCCCGATCCCACTCGGTACGGCGATTGGGAACGCGCCGGCCGCTGCATCGATTTCTGATTCGCACGAGGTATCAGTGTCGATGCAGGACCGGCCGCTGTCGCCCCACTTGTCGATCTACCGGATCATGTACACCATGGCTCTGTCCATCCTGCACCGGATTGCCGGGGTGTGGATGGCACTGGGTCTTTGCGCGCTGGTTTATTGGCTGATGAGCGCGGCGGCGGGCGAGGGCGGCTACGCTCGCGCCACGGCGCTGCTCGGCAGCCGGTTTGGCCGGGTGTTGCTGCTCAGCTGGCTGGCCGCGTTCTGCTACCATTTTGTCAACGGCCTGCGCCATCTTGCCTGGGACGCAGGGCTTGGGCTGGAGCGGCGTGCGGCGCGGCTCAGCGGTCGACTGGCGATCATGGCGGCACTGCTGGGGTTCCTGGCTGCCGCTTATGTGCTGTTCTGTCCGCGGGCAGGGGTGCTGTGAGCCTGCGTTCTCCGTTGAGCCTGGTGCTGGGCCGCGGCTCGGCGGGCGAGGGTGTGGCGCATTGGTGGGCGCAGCGACTCTCCGCCCTGGCGCTGGTGCCATTGACACTGTGGTTCCTGTTCGCGCTGGCGCGGATGCCGCTCGCGGACTACGCCGCGGTAACGATCTGGATCGCTTCGGGTTGGACTCCGGTGTGGCTGTCGCTGTTGGTGCTGACGCTGTGCTGGCATTCGCGCCTCGGGGTCCAGGTGGTGATCGAGGACTACGTGCACACGCCGGCGCTCAAGCTCGCTGCGCTGCTGTGCAACGACGGGGCGCATCTGGTGGCACTGGCAGGGGGCGTGTACGCGCTGTTGCGGATCGCCTTGCGGGGCATGGCGTGAGCGCTCATTCCTTCGTAGACCACACGCATGATGTGGTGGTGGTCGGCGCCGGCGGCGCCGGACTCCGCGCCACGCTTGGCCTGGCCGAGGCGGGCCTGACGACTGCCTGCATCACCAAGGTGTTTCCGACCCGCAGCCACACGGTGGCCGCGCAGGGCGGCATTTCCGCGTCGCTGGGCAACATGGGCGATGACGACTGGCGCTGGCACATGTACGACACCGTCAAGGGTTCAGACTGGCTCGGCGACCAGGACGCGATCGAGTTCATGTGCAAGCAGGCGCCCGGGGCCGTCATCGAACTGGAGCATTACGGTGTGCCGTTCTCGCGCACCGACTCCGGCCTGATCTACCAGCGTCCGTTCGGCGGCATGACCACGCACTACGGCAAGGGTATCGCGCAGCGTACCTGCGCGGCGGCCGACCGCACCGGCCACGCGATGCTGCACACGCTCTACCAGCAGTCGATCCGGCACGATGCGCAGTTCTTCGTCGAGTACTTCGCCGTCGATCTCATCATGGAGAACGGCGCCTGCCGTGGCGTCGTCGCCATTGACCTGGCCGATGGCACCTTGCACCGGTTTCGCGCGCAGACCACGATTCTCGCCACCGGCGGATACGGGCGCACCTATTTTTCCTGCACCTCGGCCCACACCTGCACCGGCGACGGCGGCGGCATGGTGTTGCGCGCCGGGCTTCCGCTCCAGGATATGGAGTTTGTGCAATTCCACCCGACCGGCATTTACGGCTCCGGTTGCCTGATTACCGAGGGGGCGCGCGGCGAGGGCGGGTATCTCACCAACGCGGCCGGCGAGCGCTTCATGGAGCGTTACGCGCCCAATGCCAAGGATCTGGCCTCGCGCGATGTGGTGAGCCGCGCGATGACCATCGAGATCCGCGAAGGGCGCGGTGTCGGCAGCCTCAAGGATCACATGCACCTGCATCTCGAGCACCTTGGTCCCGAGGTCATCCGCGAGCGGCTGCCGGGAATTGCCGACACGGCGCGCATTTTTGCCGGCGTCGATGTCACAAAAGTGCCGATTCCGGTGCTGCCGACGGCGCACTACAACATGGGTGGGATTCCGGCCAACGTGCAGGGCGAGGTGGTCACGCGCGCCAACGGCGCCGAGGCCGTGGTGCCGGGGCTGATGGCGGTGGGCGAGGGGGCCTGTGTATCAGTGCACGGCGCGAACCGGCTCGGTTCCAACTCGCTCCTGGATATCGTGATCTTCGGGCGCGAAGCCGCGCGTCATTGCGCGGCGACCCTCCGGCCGGGCGCAGCGCAGAAGCCGCTGGCGAGCGCGGCCGGCGATGAGGCGATGGCGCGCGTCGAGCGCCTGCGCAATGCCGCCGGCTCGCGGCCGACGGCGCAGATCCGCCTGGAAATGCAGCGCACCATGCAGGCCGACGCGGCCGTGTTCCGTACCGGTGAGACACTCAAGGCCGGCTGCGAATCGCTCGGCCGCACCTTCGCCTCCTTTGCCGATGTGCGCGTGAGCGATCGGGGCCTGGTCTGGAACACCGACCTGGTCGAGACGCTGGAGCTGGAGAATCTCCTGCTGCAGGCCACGGCGACCATCAACTCGGCCGCCAACCGGCAGGAAAGCCGCGGCGCGCACGCGCGCGAGGATTTTCCACAGCGCGACGATGCCAGCTGGCTCAAGCATTCGCTGTGCTGGGTCGATGGCTCCGGCAGCTCGCGTATGGATTACCGCCCGGTGCACCTGAACACGCTGACCGATGAAGTCGCGACCGTGCCGCCCAAGGCGCGCACCTATTGACGCAAGGCTGCTGAACCATGGTTGAATTCACACTGCCCCCGAACTCGCGCATCGACGCGCGCGCCGGCCGGAGCCACCCGGCGCCGCAAGGCGCCACCGTAGTGCGCACTTTTCGCATTTACCGCTATGACCCGGCCTCGGGTCAGCGCCCGCGCGTCGACAGCTATGAGCTCGACATGGCGAACTGCGGCCCGATGGTGCTCGACGCACTGCTGAAGATCAAAAACGAGATCGACCCCACGCTTTCGCTGCGTCGCTCGTGTCGCGAGGGCATCTGCGGGTCCTGCGCCATGAACATCAACGGCGTGAACACGCTGGCGTGCACGCAGTCATGCGCCGACCTCGGGCAGGGCGAGGTGCGCATCTACCCGCTGCCCCACCTGCCGGTCATCAAGGATCTGGTCGCCGATCTCAGCAACTTCTACGCCCAGTACGCCGCGGTGAAGCCCTGGCTGCAGACGCGCACGCCGGTGTCCCCGGATCGTGAGCGGCTGCAGTCCAAGGAGGACCAGGAGAAGATCGACCGTCCCTCGGCCTGCATCCTGTGCGCCTGCTGTTCGACCTCCTGCCCGAGCTACTGGTGGAACGGCGAGCGCTACCTCGGCCCGGCGGCGCTCCTGGCGGCCTACCGCTGGATCGTCGATTCACGTGACGAGGCCAGCGGTGAGCGGCTTGACGCGCTCAACGATCCGTTCCGCCTGTATCGCTGCCACACCATACTGAACTGCACCGAAGCCTGCCCCAAGGATCTCAACCCGGCGCGGGCGATTGCCGACATCAAGCGCCTGATGCTCGAGCGGCAGCATTGAGCAGCGCGCCCGGCCAGCTCCAGTGGCGCAGCCGGCGCGGCGTGAAGGAACTGGACCTGATCCTGCAGCACTGGCTCGAATGCCGCTATGCGCTGGCTTCGGCCGGAGAAAGGGCGTTGTTTGCCCGGTTTCTCGAATTGCCAGATCCGGAAATTGCGGGTTACCTGCTAGGCCATGCAATCCCCGCCGATCCGGCCGTCGCCGCGCTGGTCGCCCAACTGGCCCCCGCTCGACCTTGAGCTGCGTGGCTCGCGGCGCCTGGCCGCGGCCTGGGTGCTGTGGTGCCTGGCGCTGGCGGTGGCCCTGTGGGCCGGCTGTGCCTTGCCCTGGTGGTGCCGCCTGGGCCTGTCGACCCTCGCGCTGGCCGCTGGTTGGCGTGGGGCGCTCACCCTGGGGGCGGGCGGCGGGCGGCTTAGCTGGCAGGCCGACGGCCGCTGGCGGCATGCGGTGCCCCCGCTCCCTGCGGTTTATGTTCAGCCCGGCCCGGCGCAGCGACTGGGACCGATCCTGTGGCTCCGCTGGTCAACTTGCGGCAGGCCCGGATATTTCCCGGTAGATGGGTGCAATGTGGAACCGAAAGCCTGGCGGGCACTCAAAGCGAGGATGAAGTTCTCGGGTCACATCGGGCACCACAGGTCGCCATGAAACCCCAATCCGGCACTGCTGTTAGACTGACCGGGCATGGCCTCAGCTGCGGAAACTTTGGTGCAGAAACGGCCACAACCATGGCGAACTTCCCATTCCCCCCGGGGTCAGAACCTGCGTATTCCCGTACGGGCGCGGGACTGCCGGCGGTGCCCACGGCGATGAGCGCGGCCATGGCCGACCTGAGCCTGGTGCGGCGCGTGCAGGCCGGCGAGCGCGGCGCCTACGACCTGCTGGTGCTCAAGTACCAGCACAAGGTCGTCAAGCTCGTCATGCGTTACGTGCGCAATCCCGCCGACGCCGAAGATGTCGCCCAGGAAGCCTTCATCAAGGCCTATCGGGCACTGCCGCAGTTCCGGGGCGACAGCGCCTTCTATACCTGGCTGTATCGCATCGCGATCAACACCGCGAAGAATGCCCTGGTGTCGCGCGAGCGCAATCCGATCGGCTACGAGCTCGACGCTCCCGGCCACGAGGACGGCGCCGACATGAGCGGCCGGCTGCGTGATCCCGATACGCCCGAAGGCCTGGCGCTGAGCGAGGAGATCCGCAACATCGTGCATGCGGCCATTGGCGCGCTGCCCGAAGACCTGCGCACCGCGATCGTGCTGCGCGAGCTCGAAGGGCTCAGCTACGAAGAGATTTCCGCCGCGATGAGCTGCCCGGTGGGCACGGTGCGCTCGCGCATCTTTCGCGCCCGCGAGGCCATCGACGGCAGGTTGCGCGAAGTATTTGACGGCGGCCTCGGCCGCACCCAGGAGATGCCGTGAACCAGGACGAACGTGCCAGTCAGCTTTCAGCCATGTTCGACGGCGAATTGCCGGCGCTCGAATGCGAACTGCTTTCGCGCCGCCTGGCGCGCGACGAGCAGTTGCGCACCACCTGGTCGAGCTACGCGGTGATCGGTGCGGCGCTGCGGGCCGAAGCGCTGGCGCAGGTGCGGCCTGATTTCGCGCGCCGCGTAAGCGCGGCGCTGGCGGGTGGCACGGTGCTGGCAGGCGTGCGTCGCGCGCGCATGCTGCGCGGTGCCGCGCTGGGTGGGGTCGTGGCGGCGGGTGTCGCGGGCGTGGCGATCATGCTGCTTCGCAACGGGCTGCCGGTCGAGGATGTTGCATACGGCGCGCGTGCGCCGCTGGTGGCGCACGCGGCCGCGCCGCTGGCGATGACGCCGGTGCTGGCGAGTCGCGGCGCACTGCGGGCCCTGAACGCCCGAGCGGTGAATCCGGGCAGCGCGCTGGACAGTTACGTGGTACCGCCGTTGAGCGGCGACAACAACATGGCGCTGCAGGTCTCGCTGGCCGAATATGTGGTCGCGCACAGCGAATTCTCCAACTCCCTGGCGCGGGGCAACGTGCTGTCCGCGCTCGTCAGCAATGAGCGGGTGCAGCCGGCGCCGGCCTCCGAAATGGCAGATGCCAATCGCTAAGCGGACCATGGCGCTGGCCGCGGCCGCTGTGGCGGCCAGTTTCGCCGCCGTCGCCGATGACGCGCATGGCCTGCTCCAGCGCATGGAGCACGCGCTCGCCACCCGCAACTACCAGGGCATTTTCGTGCACGAGCACGACGGCCAGAGCGAAACTCTGCGCATCGTGCATCGTGTCGAGGGCGACGATTTCGCCGAGCGTGTCGTTTCGCTCGACGGCTCGGGGCGCGAGGTCATCCGCCGCGATGGCGAACTGCGGGCGTACTTTCCGGACCAGCGCGTGGTGCTGGTGGACAGCGGCCCGAAGGGCGGATTGCTGCTGACCGACTTGCAGGCCCTCGACAGCGCCGCCGGGCAGATGTACCGGCTGAGCGAGGAGACGCCGACGCGCATCAGCGGCCGCGAAGCGCGCGTGCTGGCGGTCGAGCCGCAGGACGATCTGCGCTATGGCTACCGGGTCTGGATCGACGAGGCCAGTGCCATGCCGCTCAAGACCCAGCTGCACACATCGACGGGCCGGGTGATCGAGCAGCTGGTGTTCACCGAGCTGACGCTGCCAGCGCACATTGCCGACGCTGCGTTGCAACCGGCGGTCGCGACGCGCGACTACCGTTGGTTGCGTCACGGCGCGCCGCTGGCGCAGCCCAGCGCAGGCCGCCGACACCACCTGGGATGCCACCGAGCTGCCACCCGGTTTCCGTCTGATCGCCAATTCCACCCAGGTGCTGGGCGGCGGCCGCAAGGCCGTCACGCACCTGGTCTTCAGCGACGGCCTGGCGTCAGTCTCGGTATTCGTCGAACCGAGTCGCGTCTGCCAGGAGAGCCGCGGCGGGCGCGGGCACCGACCACCGTGACCAATCTGGGCTCCTCATCGGCGCTCTCCACCGAAGTGGACGGGCACCCGGTCACGGCAATCGGCGAGGTACCGCCCGACACCGTGCGGGCCATTGCGGGCTCGCTGCGCTCGAGCTTTGCACCGTCCGCCAGGCCCGGTACCGGCCCGCGACGTTGAGCGCTGAGCCGCCGCCTGCGCACCAGGTCTCGCCGCCAATGCGGCTGAGGCTGCTGACACGCAACGAGTGCGAACTGTGCGAACAGCTGCTGCTCGAGCTCAGCGCGCTCCGTGCGCGGCTGCCAGCCGTTCCTGGCGTGGAGCTCGTCGACGTGGACGCCGACCCGGCGTTGCGGCGGCGCTGGGGACTCAAGGTGCCGGTGCTGCTGCTGGACGGAGCTCTGGTGTGCGGGGCACGGCTCGACACCCCGGAACTGCTGCGGCTTTTGCGGCTATAATCCGCGCGCTCCGGGCCGTAAGGGCCTGTGCGCCCTGCCGGCAGCGGATCTCCAGTTGATGCAACGCATACGTAACTTCTCGATCATCGCCCATGTGGACCACGGTAAATCGACGCTCGCCGACCGCCTGATCCAGCTCTGCGGCGGTCTCGAGGAGCGCGAGATGCAGGCGCAGGTGCTCGATTCCATGGATCTGGAGCGCGAGCGCGGCATCACCATCAAGGCACAGAGCGTGACGCTGCACTACAGCGCCGCCGATGGCGAGCGCTACCAGTTCAACCTTATCGACACGCCGGGCCACGTCGATTTTTCCTACGAGGTGTCGCGGAGCCTCGCGGCCTGCGACGGCGCGCTGCTGGTGGTCGACGCCTCGCAGGGCGTGGAAGCCCAGAGCGTCGCCAACTGCCATACCGCAGTGGAGCAGGGACTGACGGTGCTGCCGGTGATCAACAAGATCGACCTGCCGGCTGCCGACGCCGAGCGCGTGCGCAAGGAAATCGAGGAGATCATCGGCATCGAGGCGCACGATGCCGCGCTGGTGAGCGCGAAGACAGGCGAGGGTGTTGCCGAACTCCTCGAGGAGATCGTGCGGCGGATCCCGCCTCCCAAGGGCGATCCGGGCGCGCCGCTCCAGGCGCTCATCATCGACTCCTGGTTTGACAATTATGTCGGCGTGGTTTCGCTGGTGCGGGTCATGAACGGCGTATTGCGCACCGGCGAGAAGATCCGCGTCATGTCCACCGGCCGCAGCCACCAGATCGACAAGCTGGGGCGGTTCACGCCCAAATCGGTGGTCATGCAGGAATTGGGCGCCGGTACAGTAGGGTTCGTGGTCGCCGGCATCAAGGAAATCGATGGCGCGCCGGTGGGCGACACCATCACCGCTGAGAACCGGCCGGCCGCCGCGCCGCTCCCGGGTTTCAAGCAGGTGCAGCCGCGCGTGTTCGCCGGCGTGTTCCCGATCAATTCGGAGGACTACGAGAGCTTCCGCGACGCGCTGGCCAAGCTCAAGCTCAACGATTCCGCGCTCCACTACGAGCCGGAAGTCTCGACCGCGCTGGGCTTTGGCTTCCGCTGCGGGTTCCTTGGGCTGCTGCACATGGATATCGTGCAGGAGCGGCTGGAACGCGAATACCAGCTCGACCTGATCACCAGCGCGCCGACCGTGATCTACGAGGTCGCATGCACGCGATGGGCAGGTGCTGCGTATCGACAGCCCCGGCAAACTGCCCTCGCCCGACAAGGTGGAGGAGATCCGCGAGCCGATCATCACTGCCAACATACTGGTGCCGCCGGACTACGTGGGCGCAGTGCTCGGCTTGTGCAGCGAGAAGCGCGGCGTGCAGAAAAAGATGCAGTTCCTCGGCACACAGGTCTCGATCCAGTACCAGCTGCCGCTCGCGGAAGTGGTGCTCGATTTCTTCGACCGGCTGAAGTCGGCGAGCCGCGGCTATGCCTCGTTCGACTATGAATTCAGCCATTTTCAGCCCGCGCCGCTGGTGAAGCTGGACGTGCTGATCAACGGCGACAAGGTCGACGCGCTGGCGCTGATCGTGCACCGTGACAATTCCTACCATCGTGGCCGCGAGCTGGTGGACAAGATGCAGGAGCTGATCCCGCGGCAGATGTTCGAGGTCGCCGTGCAGGCGGCTATCGGCACGCACGTGATCGCCCGCGCCACCGTCAAGGCACTGCGCAAGAACGTGCTCGCCAAGTGTTACGGCGGTGACATTTCCCGTAAGCGCAAACTTCTGGAAAAGCAGAAGGCCGGCAAGAAGCGCATGAAGCAGGTGGGCTCGGTGGAGATTCCACAGGAAGCTTTCCTGGCCGTGCTGCAGGTCGGCCGCAAGTGAGGCTCATTCCATGCTGATGCAGATCGCGACCTTGCTGGCGTGGCTCGCCGGACCATTGACCCTGGCGGCCATGGTCGATGACTGGTTCCTGCGGCCGCGGCGACGCCTGGCGGCGCTGCCGGCAGAGGCAGCGGATCCGCCCTGGGCCCGCGGCGTCTACTTCCTGCTGCCGGTCGCCATCATCGGTTCGATCGTGCGCCTGTTGATGTCCGAGCAGCTCGACTTCAGCCTGGTGCTGGTGCTGGTGCTGCTGGCGTCGGCCTCGATCTGGGCGATCGATCGCTACCTGATGGCGCCGGCGCGGGCGCGGGCCGC
The DNA here is from genome assembly GCA_963811485.1 of uncultured Gammaproteobacteria bacterium. GTDB lineage: Bacteria > Pseudomonadota > Gammaproteobacteria > Steroidobacterales > Steroidobacteraceae > FEN-1191. The sequence goes on along the minus strand of CAWERO010000001.1, from coordinate 527,792 downwards.
CAGCCGCACGGGCGTCGCCGCTGCAGCGGTGGCGCTGCCGGTAACCGTCGACTACGCGCGCAGCTTTCTGCCGGTGGCGGCGCTGGTGCTGGGACTGCGTTCCTTCATCTTCGAGCCGTTCCGGATCCCTTCCGATTCCATGATGCCAACGCTTGAACAGGGTGATTTCCTGGTGGTGAACAAATTTGCCTATGGCCTGCGGCTGCCGGTGCTGAACAGGAAAATGCTCAGCGTGGGCGAGCCGCAGCGCGGCGACGTGGTGGTGTTCCGCTATCCGCCCAACCCGGCGGTCAATTTCATCAAGCGGGTGGTCGGGCTCCCGGGCGACACGGTGCGCGTGCGCAATGACCAGCTGATCATCAATGGCGTGTCGGTGGCGATCACCGACCTGGGCCGCTACAACGACGGGTGTTACCAGAACATGCGCGCGAGCAGTGAGCTGCTCGGCACGCACCGCCACCAGGTACTCTCCTGCCGCACCAGCGGCGGGCTGTACGCGCCCCCGGTGGCCAGCTGCAAGCGCGACATGGACCACAGTTACCTGTGCGATGAGACCGAGGGCGGCGCGGAGCCGGATGCCAACGACACCAGCTACGATCGGGTCGTTCCGGTGGGCGAGTACCTCATGATCGGCGACAATCGCGACAACAGCTCGGATGGCCGGGTGTGGGGCTACGTACCCGAGGACCACCTGGTTGGCCGGGCTTCGCTGATCTGGCTGAATCTGCCGCTGGGTCGTTCCGGATGGCCCGACTGGCATCGTTTCGGCAAGCGTATAGAGTAATGCGAACCCAAGGAGTACGACCCATGCGTAAGTCCCAGCGCGGCGTGACCCTGATTGGTTGGGTGATACTGCTGATGCCGATCGGCCTGATCGTCTATGCCGGCATCCGCCTGACGCCGATCTATCTGAATTATTTTCATGTGGTGCGCTCGCTCGAACAGGAGGCGGTTGAATCCAAGGACAGCGGCCCGATCAATCCCGTGACGGTGCGCCTGGAGCTGGCGAAGCGTTTCGACATCGAGTATGTCGATCACCCCACTGCCAAAGACATCGACGTGCGCCGCGACGGCGATCACTGGGTGGCGGTGGCGGACTACGAAGACCTGGCGCCATTGTTCGGCAACGTCTCGATACTGGTGCAGTTCAACAAGCAGGTGGAGCTGCAGTGACGGATGTCCACGGGTGAATTTGCGGGCAGCGTGCCGGCCGCCGAATGGGTGCGCCGCCAGCTGCAGTACGAGCCGCGCGACGCGGCCCTGTTCGGACAGGCGCTCACACACCGCAGCGCGGCGCGCAACAACAATGAGCGGCTCGAATTCCTCGGTGACGCGATTCTCAACCTGATCGTCGCCCAATACCTTTATGGGCACTTTGCCGACGCGGACGAGGGCGCGCTGAGCCGCCTGCGCGCCATGGTGGTCAGCGGCGCTTCACTGGCGCGGGTGGCCGCGGCGCTTGAACTCGGGCCCGCACTGGCACTGGGTGCGGGCGAGCTGAAGAGCGGCGGATTCCGCCGCGAATCCATCCTGGCCGACGCCCTGGAGGCCGTGTGCGGAGCGCTGTACCTGGAAGCCGGCATGGAGACCACCCGGCGGGTGTTCCTGCAGGTGCTGGCGCCGGCGCTGGCGGCGCTTGATGTCGGCGCCGAGGCCACGGCGGACGGCCAAAAAGATGCCAAGACCCGCCTGCAGGAATGGCTCCAGGGGCGCGGCTTGCCGCTGCCGCGCTACCAGGTGCTGGAGGTCGGAGGCGAGTCGCACGCCCAGACCTTTCGTGTCAGCTGCGTGGTCGAGGCGGTCAAGGCGAGCGCGCAGGGCGAGGGCCTGAGCCGCCGCCGGGCCGAGCAGGCCGCCGCGCAGCAGCTGCTGGCGCAGCTCGGCCTATGAGCGCGTTCCGCAGCGGCTTCGTCGCCCTGGTCGGGCGGCCGAACGTCGGCAAGTCGACGCTGCTGAACGCGATGCTGGGACAGAAAGTCAGCATCGTCACCTCGCGCCCGCAGACCACGCGCCACCGCGTGCTCGGCATCAGTGAGTCGGACGCGGGCCAGATCGCCTTTGTCGACACGCCCGGCATGCACCAGGGTCCGAAGCGCGCGCTCAATCGCGCCATGAATCGTGCCGCCGGCGCCGCGCTGGGCGACGCCGATCTGGCCGTGTTCATCGTCGAGGCCCTGCGATGGACCGACGAGGACGCCATGGCGCTGGAGCGGGTCGTGCAGTCAGAGCGCCCGGCAATCGCGGTTATCAACAAGGTCGATCGCGTGCACCCGCGCGAGCGGCTGTTGCCCTATATCGCGACGCTGGCCGAGCGGGCGCCGTTCCTCGCCGTGGTGCCCATCTCGGCGCTGCGCGCCGATAACCTCGAGCCGCTCCGCACCGCCATCCTGGCGGCGCTGCCCGAGGGTGAGCGGCTTTATCCGGCTGGCCAGCTGACCGACCGGAGCGAACGTTTCCGCAGCGGCGAACTGATCCGCGAAAAGCTGACTCTCGAGCTGGTGGAAGAACTGCCCTACGGCATTGCGGTCGAAGTCGAGAGCTACAGCGCCACCGAAGACGGGCGCGTCGAGGTGGGCGCGGTGATCTGGGTGGATCGCGAGGGCCAGAAACCCATCGTGATCGGCGCCGGCGGTGAGCGGCTCAAGCGCATCGGCCGCTCGGCGCGGCTCGAACTCAATCATCTGTTCGGGCGGCGCTACCATCTCACGCTGTGGGTGAAGGTGCGCGAGAACTGGGCTGATGACGCGCGCGCGCTGCGCGAGCTGGAGGTCGAATGAGCCGCGGCGGGCAGCGCGCGCAGCTGGCCTGCGGCTACCTGCTGCACCAGCGCCCGTACCGTGACAGCAGCCTGATCGTGGAGCTGTTCGTACGCGACCACGGGCGCCTGTGCGCCTTTGCCCACGCGGCGCGCGGGCCGCGCAGCCGCTTTGCGGGCCTGCAGCTGTTCCGGCCCCTGCTCCTGTCCTGGAGCGGGCGCGGCGAGGCGCCGGCGCTCACGGCCGTGGAAGCCGACGGCCCGCTGCCCCCGGCGCTGGCCCCGGACCGGGTGCTCAGCGCGTTTTACCTCAATGAGCTGCTGCTCAAGCTCACCGTGCCACACGATCCGCAGCCGGAGCTCCACGCGCACTACGCCACGACGCTCACGCGGCTGCGCGCCGGCCAGCCGCTCGAGGAGGTGCTGCGAAATTTCGAGAAACGCCTGCTCGAGCTGCTGGGCTACGGGAGCGATCTGGGTTGCGAGGCGGGCGGCCGCGCGATCGCGCCCGACGCGTATTATCATTTCCGTCCCGGCGCGGGCCTGTGGCCGGCCGCCGCGGCCGCGGACGCGGTGCCGGGCCGGGTGCTGCTGGCGCTGGCCGCGGACCAGCCGTTGGCCGATCCGCTGGAGCAGCGCCAGGCGCGGCTGCTACTGCGGGCCGCGCTCGATCATTGTCTCGACGGCCGCGAACTTCGCGTCCGCACCGTCGCGCGTGCGGTCGCCAGAATGGAGCGATCTGCCTGATGAGTGCGCAACTTGAACTGGGCGTGAACATCGATCACGTCGCCACGCTCCGCCAGCAGCGTGGCACCCGCTATCCCGATCCGGTACACGCCGCGCTGATCGCCGAGCAGGCGGGCGCCGACAACATCACGCTGCACCTGCGCGAGGACCGGCGCCACATCCAGGAGCGCGACGTGCGCGCGCTGCGCGGTCTGCTGGCTACGCGCATGAACCTGGAAATGGCGGCCACCGAACCGATGCTGGGCTTTGCCTGCGAGATCCGGCCGGCCGACTGCTGCCTGGTGCCCGAGCGCCGCGCCGAACTGACCACTGAGGGCGGTCTCGACGTGCGCGCCGGCATGGCCGTGATCCGGCCGGCCTGCGCGCGGCTCGTGGCGGCGGGCGTGCGCGTGGCCTTGTTCATCGACCCGGAAACCGAGCAGATAGACGCGGCGGCGGCCAGCGGCGCCACGGTGATCGAACTGCACACCGGCGAGTACGCCGATGCCAGCGGTGCGCATCAGGCGCAACAGCTCGAGCGTTTGCGGCTGGCGGCACGGCACGGTGTAGCGCGCCGTCTCGAGGTGCACGCCGGTCACGGGCTCAATTACCGCAACGTCGGACCCGTCGCGGCCATCGCCGAGATCACCGAGCTCAATATTGGCCACGCGATCATCGCCCAGGCGGTGTTCGACGGGCTGGGTTCGGCGGTGCGCGAAATGCGCGCGCAGATGCAACGCGCGCGCCGATGATCTACGGGATCGGCATCGACGTCCTGCAACAGGAACGCATCGAGCGCACCTACCGGCGATTTGGCGAGCACTTCGTGGCGCGACTCCTGCTGCCGGCAGAACGCGCCCAGCTTGCGCACACCCGGCGTCCGGAACGGTTTCTGGCGATGCGCTTTGCCGCCAAGGAAGCCGTGGTCAAGGCCATGGGCACCGGCTTTGCGCACGGTGTGTGGATCCGCGACGTGGGCGTGGTGCAGAACGCCTGGGGCCGCCCCGAAGTCGTCTACTCGGCGCGCGGCGAGCGGCTGCGCCGGAAGCTGGGCATCGGCGACGGACATGTCACGCTCACGGACGAAGCCGGCCTGGTGGTCGCGGTGGCCGTGCTGATGAGGGCGCCCAGGCGCAAGGCCGCGCGCAAGTGAATCGCCTGGTATTTGACCTCGAGACCGTGCCGGACGTGGAGCTCGGCCGGCGCGTGCTGGGCCTCGAGGGTCTCAGTGACGCGCAGGTTGCCAAGGCCATGTACACGGTGCGCCGCCAGGAAAGCGGCAGTGATTTTCTGCCGCTGGAACAGCACAAGGTGGTCGCGATCTCGTGCGTGCTGCGCAGCCGGGAGCAGCTCAAGGTCTGGAGCCTGGGGGACCTGCACTCGAGCGAGGCGGAACTGATTGCGCGCTTTTTCGACGGCATCGAGAAATACACGCCTGATCTGGTGTCGTGGAATGGCAGCGGCTTCGACCTGCCGGTGCTCCACTACCGGGCGCTCAAGGCGGGCGTGAGCTCGCCGCGTTACTGGGAAACCGGCGACGAGGACAGCAGCTTCCGTTACAACAATTACCTGAGCCGCTACCACTGGCGGCATCTTGACCTCATGGACGTGCTGTCGAGCTTCCAGGGGCGCGCCCGGGCTTCGCTCGCGGACATGGCCGCGTTGCTCGGGTTTCCGGGCAAGCTCGGTTTCTCGGGTGCGCAGGTCTGGGACGCGGTGCTCGACGGGCAGCTGGCGGCGGTGCGCAACTACTGCGAGACCGACGTGCTCAATACCTACCTGGTGCTGCTGCGCTTCGAGCTGTTTCGCGGCCGACTCGACCCGGCGGCACACCAGCAGGAACTCGAGCGGCTGCGCGCGCTGCTGCGGGCTTCGCCCGAAACACATCATCGGCAGTTCCTCGAGGCCTGGGAGAGCGTGATTTGAGGCGGCGCGGACCGGCGGTTGCCGAGACCGGCCGGGTGGATTCGCTCAATCACGAGGGCGCAGGGGTGGTGCGCGGCGGCAAGACCGCCTTTGTCGGCGGCGCGCTGCCGGGCGAGATTGTGAGCTTCATCCGCCGGCGCCACCACCGTCAGCATGACGAGGCCGAGCTGGTCGCCGTGCTCGAAGCTGCTCCGGAGCGGGTGCAGCCGCGCTGTGCGCACTTCGGCGTTTGCGGTGGCTGCGCGCTGCAGCACCTCGACAGCGCCGCCCAGCTCGCGATCAAGGAGCGGCAGTTGCGCGACAACCTGGAGCGGGTGGGCCGGGTAGCGCCGGGTGAATGGCTGGCGCCACTGCAGGGTCCGCAATGGCAGTACCGGCGGCGCGCGCGCCTCGGGGCCCGCTTCGTGCACGCGCGCGGCCGCTCCATGGTGGGGTTTCGCGAACGCTTCTCCAGCCACGTGGCCGAACTGCAGCGCTGCGAAGTGCTGGCCGAACCCGTCGGTGCGCTGCTCGCGCCACTGGGCGCGCTGTTTACCGAGCTCGCGATCCGCGAGCGCGTGCCGCAGGTCGAGGTGGCGATCGCGGAAACGGCGGTGGTGCTGGTGATCCGGGTGCTCGATGCGCCGACCGCGGCCGATGAGCAGCTGCTGCTGGAGTTCGAACGCGCACACGGCGTGCGCATTTTCCTGCAGCCCGGCGGCCTGGCGTCGGTGCGAGCGCTGCGCGAGCCGGCGGTGGCGCTCGAGTACAGCTTGCCGGAATTCGCGCTGCGGGTGCGGTTCGAGCCGAGCGATTTCATCCAGGTGAATGCCGAGCTCAACCGCTCGCTGGTCGGCCGGGTGATCGAATTGCTGCAGCTCGACCGGGCATCCCGGGTTCTCGACCTGTACTGCGGCCTGGGAAATTTCACCCTGCCCATGGCGCGCCGCGCGGCTGCCGTCGTGGGCGTCGAGGGCGAAGCCACGCTGGTGGCGCGCGCCCGTGACAATGCGGCGCTCAACGGCATCGCCAATGCCGAGTTTCACAGCGCCAACCTGGCGGGCGCGGATTTCGGTGCCGCGCCCTGGGCCGGAAGCAACTACAGCCATGTGCTGCTCGATCCGCCGCGGGTCGGCGCCCGCGAGGTGCTGCCCCTGCTGGCGCGGGTCGGCGCGCGTCGTGTGGTGTATGTCTCCTGCCATCCCGGGAGCCTGGCTCGCGATCTGGGGATCCTGGTTCACGAACTCGGCTTCGAGCTGCTGGCAGCCGGTGTCGCCGACATGTTCCCGCAGACCACGCACGTCGAGTCGCTGGCGGTGCTGGCACCGCGCGGACGTCGATGAGGCGCGGCAGTGGGCAGCGCCGGCCCGCCTGCGCCACAATGGGCGGCGTGGCCTTGGGGGGCGAGCGATGACGCTGGGACCGCTGATGGTCGATGTGGCCGGGCCGGAGCTGAGCGCGGAGGACCGCGATGTGCTCGCGCACCCGCTGGTCGGCAGCGTGATTTTGTTTACCCGCAACTACACGGATCCCGCGCAGTTGCAGCAACTGGTCGCGCAGATTCACGCGGTGCGAAGCCCGCGGCTGCTGATTGCGGCGGATCAGGAGGGCGGGCGCGTACAGCGCTTTCGCGCCGGGTTTACCCCGCTCCCGCCATTGCGCCTGATCGGTCACCAGTACGACCTCGACCGCGCTGCGGGCCTGGAGCTGGCGCGGCGCCACGGCTGGCTGATGGCGTCCGAGCTGCTGGCCTGCGGCCTGGATATCTCATTCGCGCCCTGCGTCGATCTGGACTATGGATTCTCGGAGGTCATCGGTGACCGGGCATTTCACAGTCGGGCGGCTGCGGTCGGCGACCTGGCGGTCGCCTACATGCACGGCATGCGCGACGCCGGCATGGCGGCCACGGCCAAGCACTTCCCGGGCCACGGGGCAGTGGTCGCCGATTCACACCTGGCGCTGCCCGTCGACCGCCGCGCCCTGGCCGATCTGAGCGAGGACCTGACGCCCTACCGGCGATTGATCGACAACGGCCTGCCCGCCGTGATGGCCGCGCATATCCTGTTTCCCAAGGTGGATTCGCAACCGGCCAGCCTGTCGCGCCGCTGGATCAGCCAGGTTCTGCGCGGCGAACTGCAGTTTTCCGGAGCTGTGTTCGCCGACGACCTGTCAATGGCCGGCGCCGCCAGCGGCGGCGACATACTCGCACGTGCCACGCAGGCGCTGGAGGCGGGGTGCGATGTGCTGCCGGTGTGCAATTCACGGCCCAACGTGCTGCGCCTGCTGGCGGATTTGCGCCTGGCGCCCGATCCGGCTTCGCACCTGCGGCAGGCGCGCCTGCGCGCGCACGCGCACCCGGACCGCGCGTCGCTCCATGCTGCGGATCACTGGCGCGTCTGCCGCGAGGCGCTGGCAAAGTGCGGCCAGCCGCCGGCGCTCAAATTCACATGACCTCCAGGCACGAATGGCCGGTGGATTTCCTCCGCGGTGTGCTCGATGCAGCGCCCCAGGGCATCGTGATCTGCGCGGCGGCGGGAGCCGATCAACCGCTGGTCTACGCCAACGCCGCTTTCGAGCGGCTGACCGGCTACACCAGCGCTGAATTGCTGGGCGCTGATCTGCGCATGCTCCAGGGGAGCGATCGGGACCAGGAAGGTCGGCTCCGGCTGCGCTCGGCGCTGAGCCGCGGCACGGGCGCGCGCGAACTGCTGCGCAATTATCGCAAGGACGGCAGCCCATTCTGGAACGAGATCTGCCTCGAGCCGATCCGCGACGCCGGTGGCATGGTGACGCACTTCGCTGGCTTTCACCGCGACCTCGATGAGCACGGGCGCACCGCTGGTGCACGCCCCAGCGGCGGCCTGCCGGCCTGGCTGCGCGAAGACCGGCTCACCGGGCTGTACACGCGCGCCTATTTCGAGGAGCTGTTACGCCACGACTGGCACAGCGCGCTGCGCGAGAGCCGTTCGTTGAGCGTGCTGATGTTCGATTTTGTGGCGCTGTCAGCTTACAACGATACCTTCGGGCGGCAGGCCGGCGACGCCTGCATCCGCCGCCTGGCGGGCGTAATCGGTGCCTGCTTTCGCCGCGGCTCCGATCTGGTGGCGCGCTGGGAGGGGGGCACCCTGGTTGCGCTCGCCCGCAGCACCGAGGCCGCGAGTCTCGAGGGCTTTGCGCAGCAGATCACGCAACGGGTGCTGGCGCAGCGTATCCACCATCCGCGTGCCGCGCCTGGAAAGTACGTGGCAGTAAGCGCCTGCATCGCGACGCTCAAGCCGGCGCCGAAGCTGGGGCCCGAGAGACTGCTGCGGGGTGCCGAGCGGGCGCTGCAACGCGCGCGTTCCGACCCGAGCGGGCGCATTGTCAGCGCCGGCGGCAAGGATTTCAGCTGACGGGCTTGATGCCGGAGGATCTGTGCACAAGCCCGGCCCGGCCCGGTGTGCCGCAGCGCTAGGCGCTGGCGCGCGCCGGGCTGACGATGGCGATGACCCCGAAGCCGGGGTGGTCGAAGTAGTTCTTCTCGTTATAGCGGATTCGCCGCAATTCCCGCAAAGACCAGGCCGGCTCGCTCCCCAGCTGCAAGTCGAACCCCAGGTGCAGGTACTGGCCGTGCTCCAGGTAAATGGTGCCGCGGAGGCCCTCGGCATTGATGCCCAGCTGCGCCAGTGTCAGCCCAAGGTGTTGGGGCCAGTCCGTTGCGGTCTGCACCCACGCCGCGTGCGCCAGTACGGTCCATTCGCCGCTGGCGCGGAGCTTTGTGGCCACGCTGCCGAGTTGCATCTGGGCGGCGTCCAGCGCGCGCACGATCTCAGGCGGCGCGGCGCCTGTTTCGTTCTGCCCTCTGAAGCCGCGGCCCTCGGCCGGTGCGCTGAGGTCCTCGCCCACGCTCTCGGCGACAGCGCGGAAGATCAGCACTTCCACCTGGTAGGCACCGGGGGCGCCGTTCGCGGCGGGCAGAGGGGCGGCCAGTGCCAGCGCCAGGCCCAGGAGGGCCAGGCGCTGGGCGATGCAGCGGGCGTTCATGCGCCTATGGTAGCAGCCCTTCACGGTGCGGTGCCGGCGAGCTCCCCAAGCAGCGCGCGCGCGAATTCAAAGCGCGCGGGAATGGCGCTCAGCGCGCGGCTGAAGCGCAGCTTCAGTGGCCCTTCCATGCGATAGTCGTGCGCTGGCCGTTGGATCAGGCGGATGACCGCCGCGGCGTCTACGCGGTTTTCAGTCTCGAACTGCACGCTGCCACCCTGTGCACCGAGGTCGAGCCGGCGGATGCCCAGCGTACGGGCGCGCAGGCGCAACGCGGCGAGCTGCAGCAGGTGTGCGGCCGGCGCGGGCAGCGGGCCGAAGCGATCGACCAGCTCGCCGCCCATGTCCTGCAGCTCGAGTGCCGAGGCCGCGGTGATGCGCTGGTAGAGCGCCAGGCGCAGGTGCACGTCGGGCACGAAATCCTCGGGCAGTAGCGCGGGCACATGCAGCTCGACCTCGCTGACTGCGGCGAGCGGACGCTCCAGGTCCGGCGCGCGCCCGGTACGGAGTGCACTGACCGCCTGCTCGAGCATATCGAGGTACATGCTCAGCCCGACCTCGGTGAGCTCGCCCGTCTGCTGCTCACCCAGGAATTCGCCGGCGCCGCGGATCTCCAGATCGTGCGTGGCGAGCAGGAAGCCCGCGCCCAGCTCTTCCATCGATTCGATCGCCTCGAGGCGCTTGGCGGCATCGCCGGTGAGCGCGCGGCGCGAGGGCACGATCAGGTAGGCATAAGCGCGGTGGTGCGAGCGGCCGACCCGGCCGCGCAGCTGATGGAGTTGCGCCAGGCCCAGCCGGTCGGCGCGATTGATCAGGATCGTGTTGGCGCTCGGTACGTCGATGCCGCTCTCGATGATGGTGGTGCACACCAGCGCGTTGAAGCGCCGGTGGTAGAAGTCGACCATCAGCAGTTCCAGCTCGCGCTCGCGCATCTGCCCGTGGCCGATGCGCACCTGCGCCTCGGGCACCAGCGCGGCGAACTCGGCCGCAACTTTCTCGATCGTCTGCACCTCGTTGTGCACCAGGTAGATCTGGCCGCCGCGGCGCAGTTCGCGCAGTGCGGCCTCGCGCAGCGTCGGACCGTGCCACTCGCACACGAAGGTCTTGATTGCCAACCGCGCCGGCCGGTGGCGTGCTGATCAGCGACAGTTCGCGCAGTCCCCCGAGCGCCATGTTGAGCGTGCGCGGAATCGGCGTGGCGGTCAGCGTCAGCACGTGCACCTCGGCGCGCAGCGCCTTGAGCCGCTCCTTGTCGCGCACGCCGAAGCGATGCTCCTCGTCGACGATCAGCAACCCGAGGTTGCTGGCGCGCGCATCGGCGTGCAGGAGTTTGTGGGTGGCGATCAGGATATCGACCTGGCCGTTTTCGAAGCCGGCCAGCACGCTGTCGGCGTGGCGCGGCGCGCGGAACCGCGACAGCGCCTCGATGCGCACCGGCCAGTCGGCGAAGCGGTCACGGAAGCTCTGCACGTGCTGTTCGGCCAGCAGTGTCGTAGGCACCAGCACCACCACCTGGCGCCCGGACTGCACCGCGACGAAGGCCGCACGCATCGCCACTTCGGTCTTGCCGAAGCCGACATCGCCGCAGACGATGCGGTCCATCGGTGTCGGCTTCGCCAGGTCCTCGAGCACCCGCGCGATGGCCTCGGCCTGGTCGGCGGTTTCCTCGAACGGGAAGGCGTTGGCAAAGGTCTGGTATTCGAGCTCGCCTGAGTGCAGCGCTGCCGCCTGGTGTGCATGCCGGCGCGCATGCAGGTCGAGCAGTTCGGCCGCCACATCGCGCACCGCCTCGGCTGCGCGCCGGCGCGCCCTGCGCCCATTGTTCGGTGCCGAGCTTGTGCAGCGGCGCGCTCTCGGGGCTCCCGCCGGCGTAGCGATTGACCAGATGGAGCGAGTGCACCGGCACGTAAACGCGATCGCCGTCGCGGTATTCGAGCAGCAGGAACTCGCCAGCCTCGCCGCCGATCTCCATGACTTCGAGCCCGAGGTAGCGACCGACGCCGTAGGTCTCGTGCACCACCGGCGCGCCGGGCTCGAGGCTCTGGAGATTGCGCAGGATCGTCGCCGGGTCGGCCGCCGCGCGCCGCCGCCGCCGCTCCTGCCGCGCACGCGTGCCGAACAGCTGCGCTCTCGGCCAGCAGCATGAGCTGCGGTTCGCGCAGCGACAGGCTCCGCACTTCGCCGGCCACGATGATGCCGAGCCGGGCGCTGCCGCCGACGAACTGTGCCCAGTCGCCCACGGGGCGCGGCTGGCGGCCATGCGCGCTCGAGCATCTGGCTGATGACTTCGCGCCGGCCGGGGGAGTCGGCGGCCAGCAGCACGCGCCCGGGATATTCCTCGAGGAAGCCGATCAGCGGCGCCAACGGCTCCGTGGCGCGCGCATCGAGCTTGAAATCGCGCGGTCTGAGGCTGGCGCCGGGCGCGTCATCGCCGCTGTCGATCCCGGCCGCGCCGTCGGGCTGCGAGAATCGCTCGATGTACACGCGCGGGTGCTGCGCCAGCTCCGTGGCGAGCTCGGCGGCGCTGACATAGATCTCTTCGGGCGCCAGCAACGGCCGCTCGATGTCGTGGCGGTACTGCTCATAGCGCTCGCCGATCGCTCCCCAGGCCGCATCCAGCGCCGTCTCGAGCCCCGGATCGGTAGCGAACACCAGGTCGGTGGGCAGGTAGTCCATCAGGCTGGCGGTGGTGCTCGAAGAACAGCGGCAGGTAGAACTCGATGCCCGGCGGCGCCAGTCCCTCGCTGACGCCGCGATAGACGCCCAGGCGCGTCACATCGCCGCTGAAGCGCAGGCGGAAGCGGCGCCGGAACTCGCGCACCGCTTCGGCGTCGAGCGGCAGCTCGCGTGCCGGCAGCAGGCGGAGCGAGTCGATGGTCCTCGAGTGAGCGCTGCGTGTCCGGATCGAAGCGGCGGAGCGAGTCGATGTGGTCGTCGAGCAGGTCGATGCGCACCGGCAACGTCGGTACCCATCGGCCAGACATCGAACAGCGAGCCGCGCAGCGCGAACTCGCCCGGCCCGCTGACCTGGCTGACGCTGGCGTAGCCGGCCTCGACCAGGCGGCGGCGCAGCGGCTCGATCGCCAGCAGCCGCGCCGCGCTCGAGCGCAAAGCTGCGCGCGCTCACGTAGTTCACCGGCGGGAGCCGCGGCGAGCAGGCTGTCGGCGGTCAGCAGCAGGATGCCGCGGCGGAACTGCGGCAGCCGCGCGAGCGTGGCGAGCCGCTCCGAGACGATGTCCGGATGCGGCGAGAACTGGTCGTAGGGCAGGATCTCCCAGTCCGGGAGCGTCAGGATCTCGAGCTGCGGCGCCGGCGAAGAAACGCAGCTCGGCTGCCAGGCGCTCCAGTTCGCGCGCGTCCGCCGCCACGCAGGCCCAGGGCCGCGTGTCCGCGAGCACGGCTTCGGCCAGCGCCAGCGCGCGCGCGCCGGCGTGAAGCGCCGGCCAGTGCAACTGGGATGCGCCAGGTCCGGGCAGTGTGGGTCGGAGCAGAGCGGACATGCAAAAGGCGCCCGTGCCGGCGGCGGGCGGCCGGCTTCAGGGGTTTCGGCGCGGGAGCTTACCGGGCTGCGGGCTGATTACAAGGGTCTGGACAGGCGGGCGCGGCGAGCCCCTTCACGGGCCGGTGGCGACCGCGTCGATGACGCGTTCATGCTCGAAGAAAACGCTGAACCCGGCGTAGTCCCAGCGCGTGATCGGCGGCGTGCCGACCGCGGCATGGCGCGTCTGCGGGGCGCCGAATTTGGCTTCGACCGCCGCCATGGTCACGCCGCGGGCCGGGCGCTCCACGCTCGAGGGCCGCACCGTCACCTGGTCATCGACGACCATGGTCTCGGCGGCGGCAGCGTTCCCGCACAGGACGGTCAGGAGCAAGCGCTGCTCTCAGGGAGATGGTCTTCATCGGCTGCCTCCTCGCGCGCCCCTGGCGGTCCGCTCAAGCGCAGCGGCCAACTATAGCACCGGGGTCGGTGCTCGGTTCCTGCGCGCAGCCGCCCGAAAATGTGATGCCGGTCCGCTTTCGTCGCGGTGGCCGGCGCGGTCGTGATTAAATGCACCTGCTCCGCATGTTCCAACCGCTTTCACTGTTCGTCGGCCTGCGCTACGTGCGCGCACGCCAGCACACGTTCTTCGTCTCGTTCATCACCTGGGTGTCGCTCGGCGGCGTCGCCCTCGGCGTGGCGGCGCTGATCGTCGTGCTCTCGGTCATGAACGGCCTGAAGGGCGAGCTGCGCGAGCGGCTGCTGGCGCTGAGTGCGCACGCCCGCATCGTCGATTCGCAGGCCGGCCGCCAGTGCCGACGACGGCGCGCTGGCCGCGCGGCTGCGCGCGCTGCCAGGCGTGGCCGGCGTCGCGCCCTACATGGACCTGCAGGCGCTGGCGCATGCACGGCAGCGACATGCTGCCGCTGACGCTGCGCGGCATCGACCCGCAGCGCGAGGCCGCGGTGACCGACGTGGCGCCGCTGCTGGTAGCCGGGCAGCTCGCGGACCTGCGGCGCGGGGCGGCAACGCTGATCCTCGGCGAAGCGCTGGCCGAGCAGCTGGGCGTCACGGTGGGCGATGCGGTCACGTTGCTGGTGCCGATCGCCAGCGCCGACTGCGCCGCCGGAGCCGCGTCTGCGGGTGTTCACGGTGGCCGGCATGTTCAGCGCCGGCATCCAGGACCACGACGCGACGCTGGCGCTGGCGGCGCTCGACGACGTGCGCGCCTTCGCGCCGGCGGCCGTGGGCGCCAGCGGCCTGCGGCTGCGCTTCACCGACGCGCTGGCCGCGCCGGCATACATGCCGGCGGTGCGCAGCGCCGCCGGCCCGGGCCGGCTGGTGCGCGACTGGACGCAGGACAACGCCAGCTACTTCCGCGCCATCCGCATCGAGAAGACGATGGTGGCGCTGATCCTGATGCTGATCGTCGGCGTCGCGGCGTTCAACATCGTCGCCATGCTGGTGATGGTCGTGACCGACAAGCGCACCGACATCGCGATCCTGCGCACGCTCGGCGCAGCGCCCGGTCACGGTGCTGCGCATCTTCATCACGCAGGGGCTGGTGATCGGCTGGTGCGGCGTCGCCGCCGGCGTGACGCTCGGCGTGCTGGTGGCGCGCAACGTGGCGCGCATTGCGCCGTTCCTCGAACGCGCTGTTTGGCTTCCGCTTCTTCGACGCCGACGTGTTCTACATCACCGCGCTCCCGTCCGAGCTGCAGGCCCCCGATGTGCTGTGGATCAGCGCGGCGGCGCTGCTGCTGACGCTCGCGGCCACCGTGTATCCCGCGCTGCGCGCCGCGGCCACGCCGCCGGCCGCTGCGCTGCGCTACGAGTAGGCGATGCGCACGCCCTACGAATGGACCATCGGCACCCGTTACCTGCGCTCGACGCAACGGCGCGGTTTCCTGTCGTTCATCTCGGTGGTGTCGATGCTCGGCCTGGCGCTCGGCGTCGCCGTGCTGATCGTCGTGCTGTCGGTCATGAACGGCTTCGAGCGCGAGCTGCGCACGCGCATCCTGAGCGTGACATCGCACGCGACGCTGATGGGGCTCGCGGGCACGCTTGCCCGACTGGCGCGCGGCGCAGCGGCTGGCGCAGGCGAATCCCGAGGTGAGCGCGGCCGTGCCCTACATCGAGGTGCAGGCAATGCTGGTCAACGGAGCCCGTTCCGCGCCCACGCAGCTGCGCGGCGTGCTGCCGGCGCAGGAGCGACGGGCCGTCAGCCTGGCGCAGCACATCAGCGGCGGCAGCATCGATGCGCTGACCTCCGGCAGCTACCACATCGTGCTGGGTGACGCGCTCGCAGCAGTCGCTCGGTGTGCAGGTGGGTGGTGAGGTGGTGCTGATCGCGCCGCTGGGCACGCGTGACGCCGGCGGGTTTCACGCCCAGCATGCGTCGCTTCCGCGTCAGCGGGCCTGTTTCACTCGGGCATGTACGAGTTCGACAGCGCGCTGGCGCTGGCTCCGCTCGCGGACGCGGCGCGCATCTACCGGCTTGGCGACCGCGTTACCGGACTGCGCCTCGCGTTGCGCGATCCGCTGGCCGCGCCGCGCGTGGTGCGCGATCTGGCGAGCGCATCGGCGGCGGTTTCTACGTCAGCGACTGGACGCGCAATCACGCGAGTTTCTTCCGCTCGATCCAGGTGACCAAGACGATGATGTTCATGATCCTGATGCTGGTGGTCGCGGTCGCCGCCTTCAATATCGTCGCGACGCTGGTCATGGTGGTGAAGGAGAAGCGCCCGGCGATCGCCATCCTGCGCACCATGGGCGCGCTGCCGCGCAACGTACTGGCTATCTTCACGCTGCAGGGCGCCCTCATCGGGCTCAGCGGCACGGCCGGCGGCGCTGCGCTCGGCTGGTTTATTTCCAGCCACGTGGCCGCGCTGGTCGCCGCCATCGAGCGGCTGACCGGCGACGCAGTTCCTCGACGCGCGCGTCTACTTCATGAGCGAGCTGCCGGCCTACGTCGAGTGGCGGGACGTGCTGCAGGTGTGCTCGGTGGCGTTCGCTGCTGTGCGCGCTGGCGACGCTGTATCCTGCCTGGCGGGCTGCGCTCACCCAGCCGGCGGAGGCATTGCGACATGACTGAGGGCCGGCTCGGGAGACGCGCGCCATCGTGCTGCGCGCCAGCGGCGTGACACGACGCTTTCGCGAAGGCTCGACCACGCTCGAGGTGCTGCGCGGGCTGGACCTCGCGGTGCGCGCCGGCGAGCGGCTCGCCATCATCGGCGCCTCCGGTTCCGGCAAGACCACGCTGCTGCAGATCCTCGGCGGGCTCGACCGGCCGGACGCCGGGCGGCGTCGAGATCGATGGTCGCGACCTGCACGCGCTGGCCGAGACCGAGCGCGGCGCGCTGCGCAACCGCACCATCGGCTTCGTGTACCAGTTTCACCATCTGCTGGCGGAATTCAGCGCGCTGGAAAACGTCGCGATGCCGCTGCTGGTGCGACGCATGGCTGCGGGCGAGGCCGCGCGCCAGGCGGCCGTGCTCGCTCGCCAGGGTCGGCCTGGGCGATCGCGCGCGGCATCGGCCGCACCAGCTCTCGGGCGGCGAGCGGCAGCGCGCCGCCGTGGCGCGGGCGCTGGTCACCGCACCGCGCCTGGTGCTCGCGGACGAACCCACCGGAAATCTCGACGGGCGCAATGCCGAACAGGTGTTTGCGCTGCTGCTCGAGCTCAATCGCGAACTGGGCACGAGTCTGGTCGTGGTGACGCACGACACGCGGCTCGCCGCGCGCATGGACCGTGTGCTCGAACTCGAAAACGGCATCCTGAGCGAGCGTAATCCGGCTAACGCGGCGGATTTGCGCCTGGCGTGGCGCCATGGCGCAGCCGAAACTGGCGCCTGACCGCGGATCGCCACACCAACTCCAGTGCCCAGCGGCCGAGCAGGCCCGCCACCACGGCGCTGATCAGGCAGCCGAGCAGAAAGGGCTTCCAGTACGGCCCGAGTCCGTGCTCGAGCCAGTGCCAGCTCGGCTGGAAAGCGAAGTGGTGCGGTGTCCGGTGCAGCAGCAGGGCGCCCAGACGGTAGGCGCCGTAGTAGAAGGGCACCACCGTGAACGGATTCACCACCCAGGTGCTCACCAGCACCACCGGCAGGTTCAAGCGCCAGTACAGCGCCGCCAGCACGGCGCCGATCGTGTGTACCGGGAGCGGTATGAACGCGATCGCCAGCCCGGCGCCAAAGGCCGCGGTAATCGAGTGGCGATTGAGCGACCACAGCAGCGGGTCGGTCACGCGCGTGCCGAAGATGCGCAGGTACCAGCGACCGCGGCGAGTATCGACCCAGTGGGCAAGCAGTTTGACGACCCGGCGCGGCATGCGTGGGCCACTCTAACAGCCGCCACCACGCCCGCGCAGCCATCCGGGCCTTATCGTGACGGGCGTCCCGTCCCTGGCCCTGCTGGCAGGCGTGCTCGCCGCGCTGGGTGCGCACGCGCAGGGCCTGCCCGGAGGTTATGGCTGGCTGGTGTCGCCAGGCCTGTTGCTGTGGCCTCGCGCCGCGCCTGCGGCCGCTGGCGGCACTGTGCGCCGCGTTCCTGTGGGCCTGGTGGCCGTTGCAGCAATACGACTCACACCCGCCTGCCGCCGGAGCCCTGACCAGCGTGTCCTGGTGACAGCCGAGGTCGAGGGTCTGCCGCTGCGCCGCGGCGCTGATGAAATCCTTACGGCCCAGTTGGCGTCGGTCCGCGCCGGGGACCTGCCTGCAATGCAGCTGCGGGCGACGCTCCACTGGCCGGACGCGCCGCGCCTGCGCGCGGGCGAGCGTTGGCAACTGCTGGTGGCACTGCGCGCGCCGCCCGCGTCCGCCAATCCGGGATCCGCCGCGCTGTGCGCTGCAACCGCTCCGGCTGCGCGTGCACGCCGCGGGGCAGGTGGTTCCCTCGGCGCTCAATCACCGCCTGGCGCCGGCAGCGCCGGGCCTCGATGGATTGCGCGAGCGCATCGCCTACGCCATTGCGGCGCGGGTCAGTGAGCGCGATGCCGCCGCCCTGATCATCGCCCTCGCCATCGGCGATACGCAACGGATTTCAGTGGAGCAATGGCGGGTGTTCAACGCGGTTGGCATCACTCACCTGGTCGCCATCTCGGGCCTGCATGTCACGCTGTTCTGCCTGGCTGTGGCGTGGATCGCCGGGAAGCTCTGGGACCGCATGCGCTGTCTGCAGGAGCGCACGCCACGGCACACTTTTGCGACGCTGCTGGGGCTGGTGGCCGCGCTCGGCTACGCGCTGCTGGCGGGTTGGTCCGTGCCGACCCAGCGCACGCTCCTGATGCTGGCGGCCTGGCACAGCCTGCGCTGGGCAGCGCGGCCGCGGCCGGCAGCGCGTACGCTCGCCGCCGGCCTGGTCGGCGTACTGCTGCTCGATCCGCTGGCGCCATTGGCGTCAGGATTCTGGCTGTCGTTTCTGGCCGTGGGAGCGTTGCTCGTGCAGGGCGCCGTGACGCCGCTGCAGGCGTCGGGATGGCGCGGGCACCTGCACACTCAGGGCTACGTGATGGTGGCGCTGGCGCCAGTCACCATCGCAGTGTTTGGTTCAGTCTCGCTCGCCGGCCTGGGTGTGAACCTGCTGGCGATTCCGGCCTTCAGCCTGCTCCTGGTGCCACTGATCCTGGCGGCGTACGCTGGCGTTGCCTTTGTGGCCGCCGCTCGCGACCCTTCTGTACAAGCTGAGCGCATTCCTCATCAGCGCGTTCTGGCCGTGGTTGCGCGCCATCGCGGACAGTGAGCTGGCGCTGTGGCGCCTGGCGCCGCCGCCATGGTGGTACGCACTCGCCGCCCTGGCACTCGTGGCGGCATTGCTCCCCTGGCGTGGGTGGATGCGATGCACAGCGCTGCTGGCGATGTTCCCGGCGGCGTTTCCCGCCGCCAGCCGGATTGTCCCCGGGAGTCTGATCGCCACCGCGTTCGACGTTGGCCGAGGCGATGCCGTGCTGCTGCACACCGCCGGCCACGCACTGCTGTACGACGACGGCGAAGTGTGGGGCAGCGGCGGCCGCGTCGCTGCCACGGTGCTGGTGCCCGCACTGCGCTATTACGATGTGCCGGACCCTCGACGCGGTGATGTTGCCGCGGCTCGATTACGACCGCGGCGCGGGCGTATTGGCGCTCGGCGCGTCTGTCCCGATACGCACGCTGGCCGCCGGCGCCAAACGCGAATTGCCGCCGGAATTCATCCCCTGCCAGGCCGGTGCGCACTGGCGCTGGGATGGCGTCGACTTCGAGACCACCGACGCGGCCTCCTGCGCGCTGCGCATCCGCGTCGCGGGCCGGACGCTGGAGCTGTCCGGCTCCGCGCACCTCGCGGCGCTGCTGCAAACCTGGCGGGCGCAAGGCGCGCAGCCGACGATCACAGGTCTCGATGGCGCGCTCGAAATGCGCTTTGGGCCTGGAGGAGAAGTCGGCCTCAGTCGCTGGCGCCGGCCCTAATGGTAGGTTCCGCGGGGGCTCCTTAGGTATCATGCGCGCTCGTCATCAAGGCGGAGCTGACCAGCTGATGTGGGAAATCGTGCGTGCCGGCGGCTGGATGATGGGCCCCATCATCCTGTTCTCGATCATCGCGGTGGCGATCATTCTCGAGCGAATGTGGACCCTGCAGGACCGGCGCGTGCTGCCGCCAGACCTCACCAGGCGTGTCTGGCAGCTGGTCGAGGGCAACCAGGTCAGCGACCAGGTGATCGCGGCGCTCGCGCAGAATTCGCCGCTCGGCAAGGTGCTGGCGGCCGGACTCGCCAACCGCCACCGCTCGCGCGAGGCGCTCATGGAGCGGCTCGAGGACGCGGGCCGTCACGTGGTGCATGAGCTCGAACGCTTCCTCAACACGCTCGGCACGATCGCCGGCGTCGTCACCGCTGCTCGGCCTGCTGGGCACGGTGGGCGGCATCATCAAGGCCTTCAACGCGATCAATGCCGGCGGCATGGGCGATCCACGCATGCTCTCGGGCGGCATCGCCCAGGCGCTGATCACCACCGCCGCGGGCCTGTGCGTGGCCATCCCGGCGCTGATCGGCTACCGCTACCTGCGCGGCCGGGTCGACCGGATCGTCATCGAGATCGAGAAGGACGCGATCCAGCTGGCCGACGCGCTGGAATCGGCACGGGTGAGTGCGCAGGCCGATACGCCGTGAACCTCAAGCCGCGCCGCCACGAAGAGCCGGAGATCAACATGGTCTCGCTGATCGACGTGGTGCTGATGCTGGTGATCTTCTTCATGCTGTCGGCGAATTTCGCGGGCGAAGGGCGCATGCGCATACACCTGCCGCAAGCCGCTTCGGTGCCGCTTGAACGCAACAATCCGGTTTCGCTGGTGGTCACCGTCACCGCCGGCGGCAGCTATCTGGTCAACGACCGCGAGTTGGTAAACGCCAGCGCCGATACGCTCCGCAGCGCGATCGAGCAGGTCGCGCCGGCGCAGCGCGACGCGCCGGTGAGCCTGCGCGCCGATGGCCGTGCCACGCACCAGTCGGTGGTCACCGCCATGGACGTGCTCGGGCAGCTCGGCTTCGCCCAGCTCAACTTTCGTCACCACGCGCGACCCCGGAGCACAGGCGCCTTGAGTCCGCCGCCCGCCGCCATCAACGCCGGGGCCGTATATCGTCGGCTTGCTGGGCTACGCCCGCCCGCACTGGGGGATGTTCCTGATCGGCGTACTCGGCATGGTGATGTACGCCTCGGTGAGCACCATCACGGCGTGGTTCGTCAAGAATTTTCTCAATGCCTCGTTCGTCGAGAAAAATCTCACGGTACTGCGCTACGTCCCGCCAGGCATCGTCCTGCTGTTCCTGCTGCGCGGCCTCGGCGATTACCTCGCCAACTATTTTCCGGGCTGGGTCAGCCGGCAGATGATCAAGACCATGCGCGCCGACCTGTTCGCGCACTACATGCGGCTGCCCACCGCCTGGTACGAGCGCGAATCCTCCGGCGCCATGCTCTCGCGCCTGACCTACAACGTCGAACTGGTGGCCGACGCCGCGACCAATTCGGCCACGGTGCTGATCCGCGATACGATCGACCATCATCTGCGCCTGCTGTGCTACCTGTTCCTGCTCAACTGGCAGCCTGGCGATCTTCGCCATGCTGGCAGCTCCCGATCATCGCCGGCCTGGTGAGCAGCGTGAACCGGCGGTTTCCGCCGCTACAGCACCCGCATCCAGAACTCGATGGGTGATGTGACGCGCCTGGCGAAGGAAGCGATCGACGCGCACCGCGTGGTCAAGGTGTTCAACGCGCAGGAACACATGCAGGCGGCCTTCGCGACCGCCAACGAGCTCAACCGGCATTCGAACATGCGGCTGATTTCCGCGCGTTCAACCAGCAATCCGGTGGTGCAGCTGATCGCCGCGCTGGGCCTGGCGAGCGTGCTGTACGTCGCGATCCGCCAGGTCGACAATGGTGCAATGCGGGTCGGCGATCTGTTGGGATTTCTCACCGCGCTGCTGCTGGTGCCCGAGCCGCTCCGGCGGCTGGTGAGCATCAGTGGGCCGCTGCAGCAGAGCATCGCCGCCGGCGCCAGTCTGTTCGAGGTCATCGACACGCCGGGCGAACCCGCCGGCGGCTCGCGCAGCCTCGAGCGGGCGCGCGGCGAAGTGGAATTCCGCGGCGTGGAATTCACCTACGATACCGACAAGGGGCGGGTACTGCGCAACGTCAACCTGCGCGTCGCGGCCGGCACCACGGTGGCTATCGTCGGCCGTTCCGGCAGCGGCAAGTCGACGCTGGTGTCGCTCCTGCCGCGTTTCTACGATCCGAGCTCTGGCGCCGTGCTGCTCGACGGCGTGGACATTCGCGAGTACCGGCTGCGCGACCTGCGCTCGCAGATCAGCCTGGTGAGCCAGGAAGTGGTGTTGTTCAACGACACGATCCGCAACAACATCGTGTTTGGCGCCGCCGATATCGATGCGCAGGCGGTCGAGGCGGCGGCGCAGGCTGCATTCGTCAGCGAATTCGTCGTCGAGCTGCCGCAGGGACTCGAGACCATCGTCGGCGACCGCGGCCTGCTGCTCTCGGGTGGCCAGCGCCAGCGCATCGCGATCGCGCGGGCGCTGCTGCGCAACAGCGCCGATCCTGGTGCTCGATGAGGCCACCTCCTCGCTCGACACCGCCTCCGAGCGACACATCCAGTCGGCGCTCGACCAGCTGGTGAAGAATCGCACGACTTTCGTCGTGGCGCACCGGCTCTCGACCATCGAGCACGCCGACCTGATCGTCGTCATGCAGGACGGCGCGATCGTCGAATCCGGCACGCACGCAGAGCTGGTGGCCGGATCGCGGGTGTACGCGCAGCTGCATCAGCTGCAATTCAACGTGTGAGTCCGTGGCGCAAGCGCACGCAAGGACGATGCAGCGCATGCCGTTGGGCGTGATGCGGCCATGAGCCTCGACACCTGGCTGCAGCAGGTCTGGTACGAGCGGCAGCGCGCGCCGTGATGGCTGCGGGCGCTGTCGCCTGTCTATGGCGCCAGCGTGCGGCTGCGCGCTTGGCTGTATGAGCGAGAGTGGCTGCCGTCCGTGCGCGTCGGCGTGCCGGTCATCGTGGTCGGCAACATCACGGTCGGCGGCACCGGCAAGACGCCGTTGGTGATCTGGCTGGTCGCGCGGCTGCGCGAGCTTGGGAGTGCCGCTGGCGGTTGTGACGCGCGGATACGGGCGCAGCAACAGCCGGCGCGTGACCAGCGATATTCTGCGCGTCGACCCAGCCTGCCGGGCGGACGACGTTGGCGATGAAGCCCTGCTCGTCAGCCGGCGGGCAGGCTGTGCCGTTTACGTGTGCCGCGATCGTGTCGCGGCGGCGCAGGCCGCCATCGCGGAGGGCGCGCAAGATTGTGATCGCCGACGACGGCCTGCAGCACTTGCGGCTCGGGCGCGATATCGAGATCGCGTTGGTCGATGGCCAGCGCGGCCTGGGCAATGGAGCCTTGCTGCCCGCGGGTCCGTTGCGCGAAGCGGCTGCGCGCCTGGCCACGGTCGATGCCGTCGTACTGACGGGACCCGGGCCGGGCGCCGGGAGCTGGCGGCGCCCATTGCAGCCGCCGCATTGCGCATGGGGCTGTCCGGAGACCTGCTGCACGCGGTGAATGGCGCGGCCTTCGAGCGTACGCTGCGCAGTTTTGCCGGGCAGCGCGTGCATGCCATGGCGGGCATCGGCAATCCGGGCCGATTTTTTACGGCACTCGAGGCGGCCGGGCTCGATGTCGTTCCGCACCGGTTTCCGGACCATCACCGCTATGCGCGCCGCGGAGCTGCAGTTCGGCGACGAACTTCCGGTGATCATGACCGAGAAGGATGCAGTAAAATGCCAGCGGTTCGCGCCGGCGCATTGCTGGTGCCTCCCGGTCAGCGCGGCCTTTGCGGCCGCGGATGAGCGGGCGCTGTTACGGAGAATCCTGATGGATGCACGCCTGCTCGACATCCTGGCCTGTCCGCTGTGCAAGGGTCCGCTGCGGCTGGCAGACGACTCGACCGGCAAGGTGCTGGTGTGCCGCGCCGATCGCCTGGCGTTTCCGGTGCGCGACGGCATACCGGTGATGCTCGAAGAGGAAGCGCGGCAGCTGGAGGCCACCGACCCGCTGCTGGAGCGCTGAATTGTTCAAGGTCGTGATTCCGGCGCGCTACGCCTCGACACGACTGCCGGGCAAGCCGCTGCTGGCCATCGCCGGCAAGCCGATGCTGCAGTGGGTCTACGAGCGCGCCTGCGCGGCGCGAGCCGATGAAGTGCTGATCGCCACCGACGATGAGCGCATCGCCGCAGCGCGCGTGCCTTCACCGCGCCGGCGGATGCGTCCGCGCCAGACGTCGTGATGACCGCGCCGACGCACGCCTCGGGTACCGACCGGGTGGCGGAAGTGGCGCGCGCGCGGGGCTGGGATGAGCGGCAGATCGTGGTCAACGTGCAGGGCGACGAACCGCTCCTGCCGCCGCAGCTGATCCGCCAGGTGGCGGCGCTCCTGGAGCGCTACCCGCAGGCCGACATCGCCACGCTGGCGACGCCGATCGGATCACTGGCCGAGTTCCTCGATCCAAATGTCGTCAAGGTCGTGGCCGACGCGCAGCAGCGTGCGCTTGTATTTCAGCCGCGCGCCGATCCCCTGGCAGTCGCGACGGCGCGGCTGCCGGAGCGCGCGATCCGTCGCAATGGCAGGGCGCGCGGCGGCACGTCGGGCTGTACGCCTATCGGGTCGGCGCGCTGCAGCGCATGGCGGCGCTGCCGCCATCGGCGCTCGAGCGGATCGAGAAGCTCGAGCAGCTGCGCGCGCTGGAGGCCGGATTCGAGTTTCGGGTCGCCGACGGCGTGGTGCCGCCGGGACCCGATGTCAACACCAAGGCAGACCTCGAACGCGTCAGCGCCTTACTCGTCGCGTCGCGAGTCGCTGTGCCAGGTCTCGGTCACGGGAGCTGACGACCAGACCACCTGCGGCTGCGGTGCGGCCTGCGTTAACGGTGCTGCGCCGGCGGCGGTGCCGCTGGCTGGGGGCGGGGCGCGCTGCCTGCGGCTCCGGCGCCTGGCGCTGCAGCCGGGCGCGCCGGTGGTGCCGGCGGCTCGAACAGCTGCGCCTGGCCTGCGTTCTGCCGGGCCGGCTGAGTCCAGCTCATCGCCGGTCCGTTGCCCTGATCGCTGTTCTCGGGCGGCGAATTCGACTCGCGCGGTGACTCGCCAGCTGTTTCGGGTCCGCGATCCTGTCCCTGCGCCGGGCTCATGCCCTGGCCCTGGCTCTGGACCTGGCCCGCGCGCTCGCCTCCCTCGCGATTACCGCCACCACCACCACGGCGGCGGCGTCCGCCACGGCGTGAGCGCCCCGGACGATCGCCGCGCTCGCCCTCATTGCGCCTGGGCTCGGACGGCACGCGCCCTCGCGCGCTCCGGCTCGCGCCGCGGCTCTTCGCGTCGCGGAGCCGCATCGCGCGGCGGCTTCGCGTTGGTCCGCACCTCGGGGCGCGGTGGTTCGTTGCGCCGCGGTTCGCGATTGAATTCATCGCGCCCGCGGCCTTCGCGGCGCGGTTCATTGCGCGTTGCCCTCGTCGCCGCGCGCCGGAGCGGTCGCCGTAAGGTCCGCGGCCAGCGCCGCCGCGGCGATGCCCATGGCGATCGCGGCCGTCACGCGCCGTCGCGGTCGTCGCGGCCGTCGCGCCGCGCGTCGCTGCGGCCCGCCGCGCTCGGCGTTGCAGTGTCCGGGCTCGCTGCCGCGCGCGCCTCGCCGCCGCCGAAGATGCGCTTCAGGCTCGCCCAGAAGCCGCCGCCCGCAGGACGCGGGCGCTGTCGCCGCGCTGCGCGCCGGCGCCGCTGGCGCACGCTCGGGCGCAGCCACGACCGGGCGCCGCCGTGGTCGGCATGAAGGTCGCCACGGCCGGCGCGTCGGCCGCCGGCTTGTCACGATCGAGCGTCGGGTCGGCGACCACCGGCGCTGCCGGCATCTGGTAGCTGACCTGGTTGTGCTCGGGCAGTGCCGCCTCGTCGTCGCGCACGCGGCGGAAGGAGTATTCGGGCGTCTGGATGTGCGGGTTGGGCACCAGCACGATGTTGACCCGGGTCTTGTCCTCGGTGTCGCGCAGCCAGTCGCGCTTCTCGTTCATCAGGTAGGTGGCGACGTCCACCGGCACCTGCACGATGATGCGCGAGGTGCGCTCCTTGCGGGCGTCCTCGCCGATCAGGCGCAGGATCGACAGCGCCAGCGATTCCACGCTGCGAATGCTGCCGATGCCGTTGCAGCGCGGGCACACCAGGTGGCTCGATTCGCCCAGGCTCGGACGCAGGCGCTGGCGCGACATCTCCAGCAGGCCGAAGCGCGACAGCCGGCCGATCTGGATGCGGGCGCGGTCCATCTTCATCGCATCGCGCAGCCGGTCTTCGACCGCGCGCTGGTTCTTGGTGTCCTCCATGTCGATGAAGTCGATGACGATCAGGCCGCCGATGTCGCGGATGCGCAGCTGTCGCGCGATTTCGTCGGCGGCTTCCAGATTGGTGTTGGTCGCGGTCGCCTCAATGTCCGAGCCGCGCGTGGCGCGCGCCGAGTTGATGTCGATCGACACCAGCGCCTCGGTGTAATCGATCACCAGGCTGCCGCCCGAGGGCAGCTGCACCTTGTGCGCGTAGGCCGATTCGATCTGGTTCTCGATCTGGTAGCGCGTGAACAGCGGGATGTCGTCGGTGTAGGTCTTGAGCTTGCGCTGCGCGTCCGCCGGCATGAAGCGCTGCATGTATTCCTGCGCCTTCTGGTGGGCGTAGGCATCGTCCACCAGCACTTCGCCGATGTCATCGCCCAGGTAATCGCGCAGCGAGCGGGTGACCGCGTCGCCTTCCTGGTACACGAGGAACGGCGCCTGCCGGCTGTTCGCCGCCTGGGCGATCGCGTCCCACTGGGTCTTGAGGTTGTCGAGGTCCCACTGCAGCTCTTCGACCGCGCGGCCGACGCCGGCGGTGCGGATGATCGCGCCCATGCCGTCCGGCACGTTGAGCTGGTTCATGACCTCGCGCATCTGGTCGCGGTCTTCGCCTTCGATGCGGCGCGAGACGCCGCCGGCGCGCGGGCTGTTGGGCATCAGCACCAGGAAGCGTCCGGCCAGGCTGATGAACGTGGTGAGTGCCGCACCCTTGGTGCCGCGTTCTTCCTTCTCGACCTGCACCAGCAGTTCCTGGCCCTCGCTGACCAGTTCGCGGATGTTCGTGCGTCCGCCCTGCGGGCGAGCTCTTGAAGTATTCCTTGGAGATTTCCTTCAGCGGCAGGAAACCGTGGCGCGCGGCGCCGTAATCGACGAAGCAGGCTTCGAGCGACTGCTCGACGCGCGAGATGCGCGCCTTGTAGATATTGGCCTTCTTCTGTTCCTTGGACGGGATCTCGATCGATAGGTCGTATAGCTTCTGGCCGTCAACCAGTGCGACGCGCAACTCTTCCTGCTGAGTTGCATTGATAAGCATTCTCTTCATTTGTCCCTACTACATTTGCGTGAGGGACCGACCGGACAGCGCCTGACCTGCATGCAGGTGGCGCCGCGGCATCAGCTCGGACAGCTTGGAGAACCCGAAGATTGATTGACGGCGCGTGCGGTGGGGCATCGATTTGTTTTGCCGCCGGTAAAGGCAGCGCCGGAAAACCTTGAGGTTCGCTGACCCTTGGACTGCGCTTGCCTTCAGGCTCTACCCTATCTGGGGAGCAGCTTTGAAGGGCAAGGGCCGTATGACCCGGGTCGGCCGAACTCTTGCGATGGCCTCGTTCTCGAGGACCAACTACTATGCGGACCGCTCTTATGAGCTAAGTGCCGCGAACTTGCCGCCGCGCGTGACCTGAGGCTCTGTTAAGAGCCTGGGCCCGCTGCGGGACCTCGGGAGTATAGCGGCAGCAGGCTTTAGAAACAACGATTTACGCGAACACACGTCGAGGTCGGCAAATTCATGGCAGAAGCGCGCCTGGCGGGCCACGGTCCGCGCTCAGCGGTGCAGCAGCACCTGGTCGCGGAGGACGGCGCCGGTCAGCGGCTGGACAAGGTGCTGTCGGGCTCCTGCCCGGCGTGCCCCGCACCCGCATCTTCCGCCTGATCCGCAAGGGCGAGGTGCGCGTCAACGGCAAGCGCGGCAGTCCCGAGCAGCGCCTCGCGGCCGGCGACAAGCTGCGCGTGCCGCCGGTGCACGAGCGCTCGGAGACCGCCCAGGTGGTGGCCACGCGGCGGCGTGCCGCGCGTGCCGCCCGCGCTCATCGCGCGCGTGACGGCGGCGATCGTCCACGAGGACGAGCGGCTGCTGGTGCTCGACAAGCCCGCGGGTCTCGCCGTGCACGGCGGCAGCGGCCTGACCTACGGCGTCATCGAAGCGCTGCGCGCCGCGCGCCCACACGAGACACTGGAGCTGGCGCACCGGCTCGATCGCGACACCAGCGGCATTCTGATGGTGCGCGCAAGCCTGCGGCGCTGCGTACGCTGCACGAACTGCTGCGCGAGGGCCGCGGTCGCACAAGAGCTACCTGGCGCTGGTGGTGGGGCGCTGGGAGCTGGGACGCAAGCTCGTCGACGTGCCGCTGCAGACCGAGGCGCGCGTCGGCGGCGAACGCACCGTGCGCGTGGGCGAGGGCGGCAAGAGCGCGCGCACGCGCTTCGCGCTCGTGCAGCAATTCGGGGCGCGCGCCTCGCTGGTCGAAGCCACGCTCGAGACCGGGCGCACGCACCAGATCCGCGTGCACGCCGCGTATTGCGGCCATCCGGTCGCCGGCGATGTGAAATACGGTGACGCCGCGGCAAACGCCGCCTTGCGCGAGCTGGGGCTGCAGCGCATGTTCCTGCATGCGCACAGCGTCTCGTTCGACTGGCCGCAGGGCGGGCAGGTGAACATCAGCGCACCGCTCCCCGCCGAGCTCAAGGCGGTACTGGAGGCACTCGCTACGCTCCGCACGCAGGCGCGCCTAGGGCAGCGCGTAGCCGCAGGAGCGCAGGCTCGCGGCGAGCCTGATCAGCGGCAGGCCGATGAGCCCGGTCGGATCCAGGGTCTCGATGCGCTCGCACAGACTTGCGCCCAGAGCTCTCGCTGCGCAGCGACCCGGCGCAATCGAAGGGCTGATCGGCGGCGATGTAGGCGTCGATTTCGGCGGCGCTCAGCGTGCGGAATACGACCGTGGTCAGATCGACGAAGCGATCGCTGAAGCGCGCGTGCCGTATGCACGACCGCCACCGCGCTGAAGAACTGCACGGTGCGGCCGGATTGCGCCCGCAGCTGTACGCGGGCGGCCTCGGCGTTACCGGGTTTGTCGAGAATCCGCCCTTCGCAGGCCGCGACCTGGTCGGCCCCGATCACCACCGAATGCGGTGCCGTTGCCGCGACCGCAACGGCCTTGGCGAGCGCCAGCCGCTCGGCCCGCTGGCGCGGTTCTTCGCCCGGGAGGAGCCGCTCATCGATCTCGGGCCGCTGGACCGTAAAGGGCAGGCGCAGCCGCTCCAGCAGCTCCCGGCGGTAAACTGAAGTGGAGGCCAGGATGAGTCCGGGGCTGCTCGGCACGGCGGGTTTCAAATCAACGGAGTAGAAACAAGGGCTTAACAGGTATGCGGGGTTTTGACTTGCCGCCCATGCCTACCTATCATACGCGCCCCATGCCCAACGGCTGGTCCAAGCCGCGCGATCTGGCCAAACTGGCGGAAATGCGCGCGCGGTTCGAGTTCGAAATTCCCCTGGGCGACCTGCCAGGTATTCCGGAGGAATTCACGCTCGCCGACGGGCCCGTCAGGGTGTGGTTGCAGTTTGGCCGCCAGCAGGGCGTGCCGGTCGCGGACGTGAAAGTGCGGGCGGTACTGAGGCCGCAGTGCCAGCGGTGCCTGGGCGAGATGCGCCTCGCTATTGACAGCGAATCTCAGGTCGCAGTGGTCGACGGCGATGCGCAGGCGGCGAACGTGCCCGGCGGGATGGAGACCTTCATGGCCGCCGATGGCCACGGCACGCTGGTGGCGCTGGCAGCAGAGGAGCTGCTGTTGTCGCTGCCGATCGTGCCGCGGCACGCCGCAGGAGAGCGCTGCCTCGACTCGTGCGCCGGGGCAGGCGCGCAGCCCGTGCAGCCGGCAGTCGAGGAGACCCAGCGGCCGTTCGCGGATCTGCGGGCGCTGCTCGATCGGGACAGGAATTAGTCAGAAATCGATTTGCGTGATCAGTCAGGAGTGTTAGGAACATGGCCGTACAGAAAAGCCGCAAGACGCCCTCCAAGCGCGGCATGCATCGTTCGCATTCCGCCTTGCGGCAACCCGCGCTGTCGATCGATTCGCAGAGCGGCGAGACCCACCTGCGCCATTGCATCACGCCCGATGGGTTTTATCGCGGCAAGCGCGTGATCGAAAAGGCCGATCTGGAAGACAAGGCCTAGGCTCGCCGCGGCGCACTCGAGGGGCCCCAGGCAATGCGTTCCCGGATTCTCGGCACCGGCAGCTATCTGCCGGAAGCGTTGCTGACGAATCTGGATCTGGAAAAGCGCATGGATACCACCGACGCGTGGATCCGTGAGCGCACCGGCATCGAACGACGCCACATCGTGGCCCCGGGCGAGACCACCGTTGACATGGCTGAGCACGCCGCACGCGCAGCGCTCGCCGCGGCCGGGCGCGATCCCGGGGAAGTCGACCTGATCGTGGTCGGCACCTGCACCCCCGATCTGATTTTCCCCAACGCCGGCGTCATGCTGCAGGGGCGCCTGGGGAACCTGGGCTGCCCCGCCTTCAGCGTCGAGGCGGCTTGCAGCGGCTTCATCTACGCGCTGTCGATGGCCGACAAGTTCGTCCGCGCGGGCGAGGCGAAGCTGGCGCTGGTGGTCGGCGCCGAGTCGCTCTCCAAGCTCACCAACATGAATGATCGCGGCACGGCGATCCTGTTTGGCGACGGCGCGGGTGCTGTGCTGCTGGGCGCCGATCCGCAGCCCGGGATCCTGTCCACGCACCTGCATGCCGATGGTTCCCACCTCGAGTTGCTCCGTTGCACCGGGGGCGTTTCGGCCGGCTTCCATCCGCAGGGTGACTACATCAAGATGGCCGGGAGCGAAGTATTCAAGATCGCCGTGAACATGCTCGGCCGCGCGGTGGACGAGGCGCTCGCGGCCAATGGCCTCGGCAAGGAAGCGCTCACCTGGCTGGTGCCGCACCAGGCCAACATCCGCATTATCCAGGCGACCGCGAAGAAACTCGGCATGTCGATGGAGCGCGTCATTGTCACGGTAGCCGATCACGCCAACACCTCGAGTGCTTCGGTGCCGCTGGCGCTGGACGCGGGCGTGCGCGATGGGCGCATCAAGCGCGGCGATCTGCTGCTGCTCGAAGCCTTCGGCGGGGGATTTACCTGGGGGTCGGCATTGGTGCGCTACTGAGCGCACGGCTCGTTCGCCGGGCGCGCATGAGCCTGGTTCAAGTCGCTCCCCGATACACGCTTTGTTGAACCAGGCTCATGCGCGCCAGCCAACAGGAGCGTGCGTTCAACAACGTACTGGCGTTGCGGGTGGAGCCAAAAAAAACGCCGCGAATATCGCGGCGTTTTGTATCCGGCTCAGCGGCCGGAGAAATCAGGCGAAGTAACTTACTTCGACACCGACTTTTTGAACATGCGATCGATCTTCTCGTTGGTCGCATCGACGCCGGACTGAGCGGCCTGCGCGGCAGCCAGGGCCTGGTTGGCCGTGCTCTGTGCGCCAGCGGCGGCCGACGAGGCAGCGCCCGCGTCTGCGTCAGCCTTGGCGGCAGCGGTCTCAGCCGAACGGTCGGCCTTGTGCGCCGCCAGATCCGTCTGCAGCGTGCCGACCTGGGTCTTGAGCGCGTCGACTTCGGCCTGCAGCGGCTTCAGATCCGTGCAACCAGCCAGAACGACGACAGCGGCCGCGGCAGCCAGCTTCACAAAAATTGCCTTATTCATTGATAAAATCCCCATTGAGTTCATGCGTGTGAGTACTTACCGCGCCACGCCTGCACAACATCACTGTCGCGGGAGTTCTGCGGAGCAGCAACTTGACCAAATCTGGAGGGATATTGCAAGGGTTAACGCACTTTTGTCGTTGTGCAGCGACATATTTATCAACGCGTTAGCGGTTCCTGGGGCACAGGCTAAACGGCTTTTAATCTACTGACATACTGTATATAATTACAGTCATGTCAGACCTTACCCCCCGTCAGTCCCAGGTATTGCAGCTGATCCGCCAGGCGCTGGTCAGCACTGGCATGCCACCCACCCGCGCCGAGATCGCCGATCAGCTTGGGTTCCGCTCGCCCAACGCCGCCGAAGAGCATTTGCGGGCCCTCGCGCGCAAGGGCTGCGTCGAGCTGGTGCCGGGCTCATCGCGTGGCATCCGCCTCAAAGATACGCTGCGCGAGCAGTTGGGGCTCCCACTCATCGGCCGCGTCGCCGCGGGCCGGCCCATACTGGCCGAAGAGCACATCGTCGATCACCTGAATATCGATCCGGCGCTGTTTCAGCCGCGGCCGCATTACCTGCTCAAGGTCGTGGGCATGAGCATGAAGAATGCCGGCATCCTCGATGGTGACCTGGTGGCGGTGCACCGCACGAGCGAAGTGCGCAACCGACAGATCATCGTCGCGCGGCTCGAAAACGAGGTGACCGTAAAGCGCTACCGGCAGCAGGGGTCGGTAGTCTGGCTGATGCCCGAAAATGCCGATTTCGAGCCGATCCGGGTCGATCTGCAGCAGGAGCCGCTGCTGATCGAGGGTGTGGTGGTCGGGGTAGTGCGGCGCGGCAGCTGAGGCTTGTTCAGTGCCCGGCGCGTGACGATTTGGGTTTGCGCGCCGCGCGACGCGGCTGCCCGTCGCCGATATCGTAGTCTTCGAAATCGCTGATCAGCTCGGCCGTGTGCTGCTGCTCCATGCGTCGCTCAAGGCGGCGCCAGGCCGGTTCGCCGCCTTTGGCCGCGCGCCGCTTGGCGATTTCCATGTCTTTCATGACGCGATCGACATCGAGCCCGTCGTCGCCGACGCTCTCGTCGCCGTCGTCTTCGTCGTCAAACTCTTCCGATTCCGAATTTCCACCCATGGCAGCATTTCCGGGCAATGGGGCAGCCCGTGTTTGCGGAAAATAAATCCAAGTGCGCGCCGATGCAATGGCGGCAGTTCACAATTTCGTCAGCGAATGAGCGTATTCATCTCGAAAATGGGCAATAGCATCGCAAACACGATGCCCATGACGAACAAGCCCATGAAAACAATCAGCAATGGTCCCAGCAGCCCCGTCAGGGCCGTCACCAGGCCCTCGAGCTCCCGCTCCTGATTGAGGGCGGCGCGTTCAAGCATGTTCTCAAGCTGGCCGCTGGCCTCGCCGCTGGCGATCAGGTGGATCGTCATGGGTGGGAACAGCCGGCTCTGGCTCAGCGACCTGCCGATGGGCGCGCCCTCGCGCACGCGCGCGGTCGCCTCGGTGACCGCGTCGCGCATTGGCAGGTTATTGACGACCTCGCCCGAAATGCGCAGCGCGTCGAGCACGGGCACGGCGCTGGCGGTGAGTATGCTGAGCGTGCGCGTGAAGCGCGCCGTGTTGAACCCGCGCACGAGCTTGCCCGCCAGCGGCACGGTCAGCAGCCAGCGATGCACCTGCCGCTGGTGCACCGGATCCCGCTGCCACCGACTGAACAGCAGCCCCGCGGCGATGAGCGCCAGCAGGCCCCAGAGGCCGTAGTGGCGGATCAGGTCGCTGAGCGTCACCAGCGCCCGGGTCATGAGCGGGAGCCTGGCCTGGCTGTCCTGGAATACCTGCACCACCTTCGGCACCACGTAGGCCAGCAGCACCGAGACAATCATGAAGCTGAGAATAGTCAGCACCAGCGGATAAAGCATCGCGCCCAGCACTTTCTGGCGGAGCACCTCGCGGCTCTCGGTGTAGTCGGCCAGGCGCTCGAGCACGGTGTCAAGGTGACCGGACTGCTCTCCGGCGGCGACCGTGGCGCGGTAGATCTCTGGAAACACGCGTGGGAAATCAGCGAGTCCGGCGGCCAGCGTGTGGCCCTCCATGACGCGGGCGCGGACGCCGAGCAGGATGCCCTGAACTCGCGGGCGTTCGGTCTGTTGCGATACTGCCAGGAGTGATTCCTCCAGCGGCAACCCGGCACGTACCAGCGTCGCGAGCTGCCGGGTGAGGAGCGAGAGGTCACTGGTCGACACGCGCTTGCGCAGGGCGAAGCCCGGGCCGGCGCGTTGGCTGCGGGATTCCTGCGCGGCGACTTCCGCGACGAGCACCGGCAGGAGCGATTTCTCCCGCAACAGTGTGCGCACCTGGCGCGCGGTGTCGCCCTCCAGCACGCCCTGGTGCTGGCGGCCGGCGCTGTCGAGTGCGGTGTATTCGAAGGCGCCCATGGGTGCGGTGCGCGTGGCGCGCTAGTCCTCGCGGGTAACGCGCAGGACTTCCTCGATCGTGGTCGTACCGCGCAGCACCTTGGCGAGGCCGTCGTCGCGAATCGAGGGCGTGCGCGCGCGCGCGCTGCGCTCGAGATCCTGCTCGCTGGCGCCATCGTGAATCATGGTGCGCATGGCGTCGTCGACCACGATGAGCTCGTAGATACCGGTGCGGCCGCGATAACCGTTCGCACCCGGCGCCGGACGGTACAGCGTCGGCGAAGCCAGGCCCGCGCCGATTCCCATGACGCGTCGCTCGTAGTCGCCGGCGACAAAGCCCTGGCGTGATTCCGGACTCAGCACGCGCACCAGGCGCTGCGCCACCACGCCGATCAGGCTCGATGACAGCAGGAAAGGCTCGATCCCCATGTCGCGCAGGCGCGTCAGCGCGCCCGCGGCCGTGTTTGTGTGCAGGGTCGAGAGCACCAGGTGGCCGGTGAGCGAGGCCTGCACGGCGATCTGCGCGGTCTCGAGGTCGCGTATCTCGCCGACCATCACGATGTCCGGGTCCTGGCGCAGGATCGCGCGCAGACCGCGGGCGAAGGTCATCTCCACCTTGGTGTTGACCTGTGTCTGGCCGATGCCGTCGATGTAGTACTCGATCGGGTCCTCGACCGTCATGATGTTGCGCGTGTTGTCGTTGAGCCGCTCGAGTCCGGCATACAGCGTGGTGGTCTTGCCCGAGCCGGTGGGGCCGGTGACCAGCAGGATGCCATGCGGTTTGTGGATCAGCTCGTCGATCAGCGTCTGCGTCGGCGCATCCATGCCGAGGCTTCCGAGCTCGAGCCGTCCCGCCTGCTTGTCGAGTAGCCGCAGCACCACGCGCTCGCCGTGTCCCGACGGAATGGTGGAGACGCGCACGTCGACCGAACGCCCGGCCACGCGCAGGCTGATGCGCCCGTCCTGCGGCAGGCGCTTTTCGGCAATATCGAGCCGCGACATGACCTTGATGCGCGAGACCACCAGCGGTGCCACCGCGCGGCGCGACTGCAGCACTTCGCGCAGCACGCCGTCGACGCGAAAGCGCACCACCAGGCGGTTTTCGAACGGCTCGATGTGAATGTCGGAAGCGCCTTCGCGCACCGCCTGGGTGAGCACCGCATTGATCAGGCGGATGATCGGAGCGTCGTCGCTGCTCTCCAGCAGGTCGGCCTGTTCGGGCAGGTCCTGCACCAGATCGGCGAGGTCGGTGTCGCCCTCGAGCCCTTCGACCGCCTGCATCGACTCATTGCCGGCTTCATAGGTCTTTTGCAGCAGCGCGTCGAATTCCTCCGGTCCGATCGGGGTAAAAGTCATCGGCAGGCGCAACAGGCGCCGCGCTTCGGCCAGCGCCGCCGGCGCCACGGGCGGGCGATACAGGCATTCGACCAGCCCCGTGGCCGCCGGGCGCACCAGCAGCCCGTGCCGCCGCGCAAAGGCGAACGGCAGACGCACGGAGACGGGTGCCGCCAGCGGGTCGCTCAAGGCGTGCTCCCGGCCTTGGGTATGTCGGTGACCGGGGCGGCGCCGGGCGCGGCGCCAGGCGCTGCAGCGGGCTGGGCCGGTTGGGTGTTGAGGATCGGCTGGTCGAGGGCGGGCATAGGCGCCAGCTTCTGGAAGGGCCGCAACGGCAGGAGCGTGTTCTCGCGGCCCAGATTGCGCTGCTCCTCGCGCACTGCGTTGTACTTGCTGTCGGTCTCGAGCGCGGCTTGATGGTCGTCGCGGAGGATGTGCGGTTGCAGGAACACCATCAGGTTGGTCTTTCCCTTGCTGGTGTCCCGGGTGCGGAACAATTCGCCGATCAGGGGAATGCGGCCGAGAAAAGGCACGCTTTGTTCGCTGTTGGTGGCCTTGTCCTGCATCAGGCCGCCAATGACCAGGGTGCCGCCGTCGGGAATCAGCACCGTGGTCTTGATCGTGCGCTTGTTGGTGATCAGGTCGACGGCGCCGGCCGAGCTGGCCGCGAGGCTCGAACTCTCGACCTCGACCTTCAGCACCACCGCATCACCCTCGTTGATTTGCGGCGTCACCGTAAGAATCGTGCCGACCTGCTGGCGTTGCACGGTCTGGAAGGCGCTGCTGGTGCCGGTGGTGCCGGTGTACTGACCGGTGATGAAGGGCACTTCCTGCGCGACCTCGAGCCTTGATTCCTCGTTGTCGCGCATGGTGATGCTCGGCTTGGAGATGATGTTGGTGCGCGAATCGCCCTGCAACGCGCGAACGATCGCCGCGAAGTTCACGCCCGTTGCCTGCAGTCGGCCGATACCCACCGTGGTGCCATTGGCCGAGCCCCCGGCGGGCGGCGTACCGGTCTTCGCCGCGTTGTACAGGTCGACGATCGAGGCGCCGCCCACCGGCTCGATGAAGCCGCCCACGGCCAGCTTGCTGTTGGAACCATCCAGTATCCAGTTCACGCCCAGGTCGGCGGTCTTGTCGGCCGAGACCTCGACGATGATCGCTTCCACCTGCACCTGCGCACGGCGGATGTCGAGTTTGTCGATGACCGCATTGAGCGCGCGCATGGTGCGCTGGGGCGCGGTGATGATCAGCGCGTTGGTATCCTTGTCGGCCCAGATCGTGCCGGTGCCGCCGGCGAGCGAGACGGTGGCGGCGCTCGCGGCGTTGACCGGCAGAGGCGAGGCACCCGGCCCCTTGGCCGCGCCAGAGCCGGAGATCTGCTCCTTGAGCTTGGTGGCGAGATCTTCGGCCTTGGCGTAGTTCAGGTAACGCACGAAGGTCTCGCCGCCGGTGTCGAGCGGCGTATCGAGATTGGCGATCAGCGCGCGGATCCGCAGCCGCTGCGCCGGATCGCCGCTCATCAGGATGCTGTTGGAGCGGTCGTCCGCGACCATATGGAGGTTCGGTCCGCCGGCCTCACCGGCCTGGGTCACGAGCGAATTCAGCACCCGCACCGTGTCGGCCGCGGTGGCGCTCTGGAGCGCTATGACCTCGATGTCCGTGCCGCCGCCCTGGTCGATGCGCGCGATGATGCGTGCCAGGCGACTGACGTTTGCCGCGTGGTCCGAGATGACCAGCATGTTGGCGCCCGGAACCGCCGCGAGCTGCGCGTTCTGTGGCATCAACGGCCGCAGCACCGGCACCAGCTGCGCGGCGCTGACATTGGTGACGGCAATGACCTGCGTGACCACGTCGTCCGAGCTCGGGCTGATCCGCTCCGGCAGGTCGTTGCCCGGGATCTGGCGCATGCTGGCGTCGGGCAGCACCTTGATGACGTTTCCTGACGGCACGGCGATGAAGCCGTGCACCTGCAGCACGGAGAGGAACCCCTGGTAGAACTGCTCCGGCGTCATCGAGGTGCCCGGACCCGACAGCCAGGTGACCTGCGCGTGCACGTTCGGTGCAATGATGAAATTGCGGCCGGTGGCCTGGCTGACCAGGTCGATGAGCTGGGTGATGTCGGCATCGCGGAAATTCGGCGTGATGCGCTGTGCCTGCTGCGACTGGGCGCTGCTGCCGGGGCTCGCGGCCAGCAGCAGCGTAGCAGCCAGCGCGAGCGCAAAGCGGTCGCGACGCAGGGCGGGTGCGGACGGAGTTTGCATCAGGAATTTCGCTTCTATTGATCGCTGGGCAATTGTTCGGGCAGCGGGTCAGGTGGCGGTGGCGGGTCGGCGCTGCTGTCGAGTCCCGGCAGGTGGCTGCCGACATTCAACGGCGCGCCGAAGGCGCCGCCGCGCCGGGCAT
Source organism: uncultured Gammaproteobacteria bacterium (assembly GCA_963811485.1). GTDB lineage: Bacteria > Pseudomonadota > Gammaproteobacteria > Steroidobacterales > Steroidobacteraceae > FEN-1191. The sequence goes on along the minus strand of CAWERO010000001.1, from coordinate 490,380 downwards.
TGGTCGGCGACTGCGCTGCGGCGTTCTCGGCATCGCTGACCACCGTCTCGAGATTGAGATTCAGGTCCTGAGACTGGCCGTTGCGCTGAATCGTCACGTTGGCGCTCGCGGCCGATGAGAGCGTCTGCAGGATTTCATTGCCGCGATTAATGTCATCCAGCGCTGTCCCGTTGACCGCCGTGACCAGGTCGCCCGGGCGCAGGCCCAGTTGCGTGAAGGCGCCGATGCTGGAGCGGCCGCCCGGAAATATCCGGTAGCCGCTGAGCTTGCCGCCGGCCATGACCGGTTGGGCGCGCACCAGGCCGCCCAACAGCCCGCCACCGCCCTGTGCGAGCGCGGCCAGACGTTGCGCCGGACTCTGCGGCGGGGTGCCCGCCAGCGGTGCCGCCATGGCCAGCGCCGCTTTCTTGGGCAGCTGGAGCGACTCAATTGCGCCGCCGCGGTCGAGCAGTACATGATCAGGGTAGACCGAGTGCAACCTGACGCCGCCCGGCACTGCGCCGCCCACCGTATACAGACGCGCGGCCGCAGAGCTGGGCCCGATGATCGCCAGGCCACGCTTTGGGTCGGGCACGGCGAGGACACCGGTCAGCACCAGCTGGACGGCCGTCTGGGGCGCGTCGGCATCCGAAACGGAAGGAGGCGGCTGTGCCAAAGAGGTGCGCGGCGACGATGTCCGAAACCTGCAAGCTGAGCGGGCGAGGCCCGCCCGAGGCCCGGGGCGAGCCTGGCGCACCCGATCCGGGCGCACCGCCCGCTTTGGGCACGGCGCCCCGGTTCCCTGAGGTCACCAGATAACCGGCCTGGATGGCCAGCAAGGCGGCCAACACCGCGGTCGCCAGGCGTGGGCCATGCTCGGTCAGCGCCGCCTGCAACCCTGCGGCCGACTTGAGTTCCGCCGTCCAGCCCATATCACCGCATGATACGGCGCGGTGCTCGCACCGCTCAACTGTCTGTTTTTCCGAAACTCTTGAGCTGGTTCGCCGTCACAGGCGCCCGCGGACCGCGCGTCGCGCGATCAGGCTCGTACCGCTCTATAATCAGGAACGCATGGCGACCTTGAATGAACAGCCCGAGCAGGGTGTGGCGGTGGCCGAGGCGGTACCCAAGACCAAGGTACCGCCGCTCTACCGTGTGGTGCTGCTGAACGATGACTACACCCCGATGGAATTCGTCGTGGACGTGCTCGAGCGCTATTTCGCCATGGCACGTCACGCGGCGACGCGTGTCATGCTCGAGGTGCATACCAAGGGCAAGGGCGAATGCGGGCTGTTCACCTATGAAATCGCCGAGACCAAGGTCGCGCAAGTCACCCACTTCTCGCGCGAGCACCAGCATCCGCTGCTGTGCACGCTCGAGGAAGCCTGAACCCACCGGAGTCCACGCACGTGCTGTCCAGTGAACTCGAATTCTGTCTCAACCAGGCGTTTCGCGAGGCGCGTACCCACCGGCATGAGTTTCTCACCGTCGAGCAGCTCCTGCTGGCGCTGCTCGATGCGCCCAAGGTGCGCGAAGTGCTGGTCGGTTGTGGCGGCGACGCGGACCGGCTCGCGACCGAGCTGCGCGCGCACATCGAGAGCAATACGCCGCGGCTGCGCGACGGCGATGAGCGCGAGGTGCAGCCCACGCTCGGATTCCAGCGCGTGCTGCAGCGCGCCGTGTTCCATGTGCAGTCGAGCGGCCGCAAGGAAGTCGGCGTGGTCAACGTGCTGGTGGCGATCTTCAGCGAGAAGCAGAGCCACGCCGTGTTCCTGCTGGGGCGGCAGCACATCACCCGGCTCGATCTCGTGCACTTCATCTCGCACGGCCTGGCGCGCGGCGGCGACGCCAAGTCCGAAGACGGAGGAGAGCGGCGGCGCGGAGAGCGAGCGCGAAAGCGAGGGCGAGGCCGGAAGCGGCAGTGCGCTGGAGCGCTACACGACCAACCTCAATGCCCAGGCGCAGGCCGGCCGCATCGATCCATTGATCGGCCGCACGCTCGAGATCGAGCGCACCATCGAGATCCTGTGTCGCCGCCGCAAGAACAATCCGCTCTACGTGGGCGAAGCCGGCGTCGGCAAGACCGCGATTGCCGAGGGCCTGGCGCGCCTGATCACCGAGGGCAAGGTGCCGGACGTGCTCACCGACTGCAATCATCTACGCGCTCGACCTGGGCGCACTGATTGCCGGCACCAAGTACCGCGGCGACTTCGAGAAGCGCCTCAAGGGCGTGATCACCGAACTGAAGAAGCAGCCGGGCGCGATCCTGTTCATCGACGAGATCCACACCGTGATCGGCGCCGGCGCGGCTTCCGGCGGCGTCATGGACGCCTCGAATCTCATCAAGCCGGCGCTCACCAGCGGCGAGCTGCGCTGCATCGGCTCGACCACCTATCAGGAATACCGCGGCATCTTCGAGAAGGACCACGCGCTGGCGCGCCGCTTCCAGAAGATCGACGTCACCGAGCCCTCGGTGGCCGAGACGATCGAGATCCTCAACGGGCTGAAGTCGAAATTCGAGGAGCACCACAGCGTCAGCTACGCGCCCGAGGCGCTGCGCGCCGCGGCCGAGCTCGCCGACCGGCACATCAACGACCGGCGCCTGCCCGACAAGGCGATCGACGTGGTCGATGAGGCCGGCGCGCGCCTGCGCCTCAAACCCAGCGGCGAAGCCGTGCAGCGGGTCGAGGTCCGCCACATCGAGGACGTGGTCGCGCGCATCGCGCGCATTCCGCCCAAGACCGTGTCATCCTCTGACCGCGACGTGCTGCGCAACCTCGAGCGCAACCTGAAGCTGGTGATCTTCGGTCAGGATGCCGCGATCGGCACCCTGGCCTCGGCCATCAAGATGGCGCGTTCCGGCCTCGGCGACCAGCGCCGGCCGGTCGGCAGCTTCCTGTTCGCAGGTCCCGACCGGTGTCGGCAAGACCGAGGTGACGCGCCAGCTCGCGCTCACCATGGGCGTCGAGTTCGTGCGCTTCGACATGTCCGAATACATGGAACGCCATACGGTTTCGCGCCTGATCGGCGCGCCGCCCGGCTATGTCGGTTTTGACCAGGGCGGGCTGCTGACCGAGGCGATCGCCAAACATCCGCACTGCGTGCTGCTGCTCGATGAAATTGAAAAGGCGCACCCGGACGTGTTCAACCTGCTGCTGCAGGTCATGGACCACGGCACGCTCACCGACAACAACGGCCGCAAGAGTGACTTCCGTCACGTCATCATCGTGATGACCACCAACGAGGGCGCGCGGGAATTGAGCCGCCCGTCGATCGGTTTCGTGGCTGCCGACAACAGCAGCGACGGCATGGAGGCGCTGCGGCGGAAATTCTCGCCCGAGTTCCGCAACCGCATCGACGCCATCATTCAGTTCGCGCCACTCGACGCCGCCACCATCGAGCGCGTGGTCGACAAGCTGCTGGTCGAGGCCGACATGCAGCTCGAACAGAAGGGCGTGTCGCTCAGTGTCGATGAGGCCGCGCGTCAATGGATCGCCGCCAAGGGGTATGACCCGAAGATGGGCGCCAGGCCCATGGCGCGGGTCATCCAGGAGCACGTCAAGCGGCCGCTGGCGGAGGAACTGCTGTTCGGTAAACTGAGCGGCGGTGGCCAGGCGTTGGTCACTCTCGCCGCGGACGGCAACGGCCTTAGTATCGAATGCGTGCCGGCCGCTGAGGCGGAAGTCGCGGTCTAGGTTGGCAGCGAGCGTGCCCGGCTGGGCGTCAGCGCCCTCGATAGACGATGCGCCCCTTGCTCAGGTCGTAGGGGGTCATTTCCACCGTCACGGCGTCGCCCGTGAGGATTCGAATGTAGTTCTTGCGCATCTTGCCGGAGATATGCGCCGTGACCACGTGCCCGTTCTTGAGCTGCACGCGAAAGGTCGTGTTGGGCAAGGTCTCGACGACCTCGCCTTCCATCTGAATGGCGTCTTCTTTTGCCATGCCGCTCACGATTGACCTAAGGGGCGCGAATTCTGCATAAAGCCCCACCGCAATGCAATTCAACCGGCGGCGAGCCCCCGCCCCAGCCGCTCCAGGAACTCCGCCCGCGGCAGCGCCCGGCTGCCGAGGCTCCGCAAGTGCTCTGAGGGCATCTGGCAGTCGATCATCCCGGTGCCGTCGGCAAGGCACTGGCGCACCAGGCAGGCCAGGGCGGCCTTGGAAGCGTCGCGCTCCCGGCTGAACATCGATTCGCCGAAGAACACGCGTCCGAGGCGTACACCGTACACACCTCCGACGAGTTGGCCGCAGCGCCAGATCTCGCAGCTATGGGCGAAGCCGCGCTGGTGGAGAGCGAGGTAGGCGGCGCGCATCTCGTCGGTAATCCAGGTTCCGGGGCTCGAACCGCGCGGCGCCGCGCAGGCGGTGATGACGGCTTCGAAGTCCCGATCGACCTGGTAATCGAAGCCGCGCGTGCGCAGCGCGCGCGCCAGACTCCGCGAGAGGTGGAACTCCTTTGGAATCAGCACTTCCCGTGGGTCCGGCGACCACCACAACACCGGTTGGCCGGGTGAGTACCAGGGGAAGATGCCGCGGGGTAGGCCGCCACCAGCCGCTCGCAGGACAGGTCACCTCCGGCCGCCAGCAGGCCCGCCGGGTCGCGCAGCGCGCGCTCCACTGGCGGAAAGCTGTCGGGCGGATCGCCAGGCGCCAGCCAGGCGATCATGGTCGCGCAGCTGGCCTGCCGGCCCGATCAGCTGCGGAACGGCGTATGGCGGGCGGCGACATCCGCATATTCTGTCACGGCTCGCCGACTCGCGCTCGAGGTAGCGCGCGACTGCGCCGCGCAGTCCGGGGTCGGCGAGCCAATGCGCCGACCAGGTGAAGGCCGGCTCGAAGCCACGCGCCAGCTTGTGCTCGCCCTGTGTACCCGGTTCGAACCGCGCCAGTCCGTGTCGGATGCAGTAGTCGATGCCCTGGTAGTAGCAGGCTTCGAAATGCAGGCTGTGATAGTCGCCAGCGGCGCCCCAGTAGCGGCCGTAGAGCGTGTCGGCGGAACGAAAGTACACGGCCATGGCCACGGTTTCACCCGCGCGTAGCGCCAGCACCGCGATGAAGGCTTCGCCCAGCGCTGCGGCCACCCGCTGGAAGAAGGCCGCATTCAGGTAGGGCGGATGGCCGTGACGCAGGAAGGTCGAGGCGTGCAACTCATGGATGCGCAGCAAGGTCGGCGCGTCGAGCTGTGAGCCCGTCAGCAGCTGGAATTCGATCCCCTGTTCGGCGCTGCGCCGGCGCTCGCGCCGCACTTTCTTGCGCTTGTCGGCCGAGAACGCGGCGAGGAAATCCTCGAAATCGCCGTAACCGCGGTTGTGCCACTGGAAGTGGCAGTCGCGGCGCAGTAGCCAGCCCGCTTCGGTCGCCGCCGCGCGCAGCGGTTCATCGATGAACAGGGCGTGAGCCGAGGAGCGGCCGCGCGCGCGCGCGTCGGCGGCGATGGCCAGCAGCGCAGCCACGCGCGCGCCGCCAACGTCGTCCCCGGGTGCACACAGCACTCGCGGTCCTGTGGCCGGCGTGAACGGAATCGCCAGCAGGAGCTTGGGGTAGTAATCGAGTCCCGCGGCTCTCCCAGGCGCGTGCCCAGGCGAAATCGAACACGAATTCGCCCCAGGAGTTGGTCTTCTCGTACAGCGGCGCCAGCACCAGTGGCTGCGCGCGGCGGTCCGACCCGCAGATGGTGCGGCGTCCAGCCGAGCGCGGGTGCGACGCAGCCCGTGTCCTCGAGTGCCGCGAGGAACTCGTGGCGCAGGAACGGGTAATCGCCGGCCAGCGCGTTCCAGGCGGCGGCGTCCAGCTCCGCCATGCTGGCGTGATAGGCTGACGGGCGCTGTCGCGGGCTCATCCCGCTCCGTCGAGCTGCTCCAGGTAGCGGTCCGCATCGAGCGCCGCCATGCAGCCCGACCCCGCCGAGGTGATGGCCTGCCGGTAAACGTGGTCGGCGACGTCGCCTGCGGCGAACACGCCGGGGACGCTGGTGGCCGTGGCGTCGCCGGCGGTGCCGCCGCGCACCTGCAGGTAGCCGCCCTTCATGTCCAGCTGGCCGGCGAATATCGAAGTATTGGGCAGGTGGCCGATGGCGATGAACACGCCTGCGACCGCGAGCTCCCGGCTGGCGCCGCCGGCCGTCCTTCAGGCGCAGGCCGTTCACGCCCTGCGCGTCGCCGAGTGATCTCGCTCGACCGAGTGATTCCACAGGATCGAGACCTGGCCGGCCTGTTCGCGCTCGAACAGCCGATCCTGCAGGATCTTCTCCGCGCGCAGGCGATCGCGCCGGTGCACCAGCGTGACGTGCGGTGGCGATGTTGGTCAGGTACAGCGCCTCTTCCACGGCCGTATTGCCGCCGCCGATCACGGCCACGCGCTGGCCGCGGAAGAAGAAGCCGTCGCAGGTGGCGCATGCCGACACGCCGCGTCCGCGATAGGTTTCCTCCGAAGGGAGCCCGAGGTACTGCGCCGAGGCGCCCGTGGCGATGATCAGCGCGTCGCAGCTGTAGCCGCCCCTGTCGCCCACCAGTTCGAAGCGGCCGCGCGCCCAGCCGCACCGTGTGTATCTGGTCGGCGACGATTTCGGTGGCGAAGCGCTCGGCGTGCGGCGCATGCGCGCCATCAGGTCCGGCCCCTGCAGGCCCTCGACATCGCCAGGCCAGTTGTCCACGTCGGTGGTGATCATGAGCTGGCCGCCCTGCTCGGTGCCGGTAATGAGCAGGGGCTTGCGGTTGGCGCGTGCCGCGTAGACGCGCGGCGCTGTAGCCGGCCGGGCCGGAGCCCAGAATGATCAGACGACGGTGGGTGAGCGCGCTCATGTACAATTTCCAGATGACTTGCAGCGGCCTATACCGCGGGCCGCCCCAGTGATGGTATGTAACGCGGCGCGCGCGGCCAAGTCATAAATTGATTATTCATGGTGACCCATTGACCAATTCCCAGGCCACGCCCAAATCGCCGCCGCGTTTCTCGGCCGCGGTTGCCCGCGGCCTGCGCGAAGCCGCGGCAATCGGCCTGGGCGTGGTTGCACTGGTGCTGGTCGTGGCGCTGCTGAGCTTCGACCCGCGCGATGCCGGGATTCTCCTCCACCGGGCTCGGCGACATCACGCATAACCGCATCGGCAGCACTGGCGCCTACCTGGCCGATCTGCTGTATTTCCTGTTCGGCCGGCCGGCCTACCTGCTGCCGCTCGCACTCGGCGGTGAGCGGCGGTACGGCTGGGTCGGGGCCGCGCCGAGGCTGAAGTCGGCCTCGCGGGCCAACCTGATCGTACGCGCGCTGGGCTTCGCGGTGCTGCTGACCTGCAGCTGCGCGCTCACGGCGCTCCACTGGAGTCCCGGCGTACTGCGCCAGAGCGCCGGCGGGGTGGTCGGCATGGCCGTCGGGCAGCGGCCTGGCTGCCGGCCTCAACCTGCTGGGCGCGACGCTGCTGCTGCTGGCGGCCTGGGCGGCCAGTGCGGCCGTAGCCTTCGGCATCTCCTGGCTGCGCGTGATCGACGGGCTCGGCGCTGCGGTCTGGCGCGCCATTCGCTTCATGCGCGAGCGCCGGCAGGTGACGCGCGAAGTGAGCGACGGGCGGGAGCGCAAGCAGGCGCGCATGGAGGCCGGCGAGGCCGAGACCAGGAAGATCCGCGCCCGGCCGCCGCCGCGCATCGAGGCGCCGGCGCCCGCTGCGCCCAAGAGTGACCGCGCCGAGAAAGAGCGGCAAGTACCGTTGTTTGATCCGCCACAGGCTGGCGAGCTTCCCGCATTGGGCCTGCTCGACGATCCCGGCGCCCGCGAGCCGTCTTATTCCGCCGAGGCGCTCGAGGCCATGTCGCGGCTGGTGGAACTCAAGCTCAAGGACTTCGGCGTCGATGTCGAGGTCGTCGCCGTCCACCCTGGGCCGGTCATCACCCGCTTCGAGCTGCGCCCGGCGCCCGGGCGTGAAGGCCAGCCAGATCAGCGGGCTTGCCAAGGACCTGGCGCGCGCGCTCTCGACCACCAGCGTGCGCGTGGTCGAGGTGATTCCGGGCAAATCGGTCATGGGACTTGAGATCCCAAACGAGAAACGCGAGGTGGTCACGCTCGGCGAAATCCTCAAGAGCAAGGCCTACGAAGACGTGGCCTCGCCCCTGGCGCTGGCGCTCGGCAAGGACATCGGCGGCGCGCCCATGGTGGCCGACCTCGCGCGCATGCCGCACCTGCTGATCGCCGGCACCACTGGATCGGGCAAGTCGGTGGCCCTCAACGCCATGGTGCTGTCGCTCCTGTACAAGAGCACGGCGGAACATGTGCGGCTGATCATGATCGATCCGAAGATGCTGGAGCTCTCGGTCTACGAGGGCATTCCGCACCTGCTGGCGCCGGTGGTCACCGACATGAAGCAAGCCGCCAACGCGCTGCGCTGGTGCGTGGCCGAGATGGAGCGGCGCTACCAGCTGATGTCGGCGCTCGGTGTGCGCAACATTTCCGGCTACAACCGCCATGTCAAGGATGCGAGCGCGGCGGGCAAGCCGATCCGCGATCCGATCCTGACGATGCGGGCAGCCAACGACCCTTCGATCGACCAGCGGCAGATCCCGGATCTCGGCCCGCTCCCCTTCGTGGTGGTGATCATCGACGAACTGGCCGACCTGATGATGATTGTCGGCAAGAAAGTGGAGGAGCTCATTGCGCGCCTGGCGCAGAAGGCGCGCGCCTCGGGGATCCACCTGATCCTGGCGACGCAGCGGCCTTCGGTCGATGTGATCACCGGCCTGATCAAAGCCAATATTCCGACCCGCATCGCCTTCCAGGTTTCGGCGCGCGTCGATTCGCGCACCATCCTCGACCAGATGGGCGCCGAGTCGCTCCTCGGGCATGGCGACATGCTCTACCTGCCGCCCGGCACCGCCATTCCGACGCGCGTGCATGGGGCCTTCGTCAGCGACCAGGAAGTGCATCGCGTGGTCGACGCGCTGCGCAAGAGCGCCGCGCCTGCCTATATCGAGGCCGTGCTGGTGGGCCCGTCGCAGCCGCTGGTCGGCATCTCGGGTGAAGACGAGGAGGCCGGTGCTGACGATGGCGACGCCGAACAGGATCCGCTCTACGACGAGGCCGTGAATATCGTGACGCGCGAGCGCAAACCCTCGATCTCGTACGTGCAGCGGCGGCTCAAGATTGGCTACAACCGCGCCGCGCGCCTGATCGAGGCGATGGAGAGCGCGGGACTGGTCGGTCCGCTGCAGTCCAACGGTGCGCGCGAAGTGCTCGCGCCGCCCCCGCCGGGAAACTGACCATGCCAGCTGCGCGAGTGCGACTGATGTGGACGGCGAGTGCCGCGCTGCTGGGCGCCTCGGCGGCGCTCGCGCTAGCGCCAGAGGGCACCGCGCTGGATCGGTTTCTCGACGGCCTGACGAGCCTGCGCATGCAATTCACGCAGGTCGTGGTCGATGCCGCGGGCAAGGAACTCGAGCGCGGGCAGGGGACGCTGCTGGTGCGCCGTCCGGGACGCTTTCGCTGGGAGTACGCGCCGAGCAACGCGGGCGAGCAGCTGCTGGTCGCGGACGGCACCAACCTGTGGTTCTACGATCGTGAGCTGCAGCAGGCTACCGTAAAGCCGGCCGCGGCCGCGCTGACTGCCACGCCGGTGATGCTGCTGTCGGCGAGTGGCGCGGAATTGCGCGCCGCGTTCATGATCGCCGATGTCGGTGCACATGATGCGCTCAGTTGGGTGCAGGTCACGCCGCGCAGTGCTGCCGCCGAATTTGCCAGCGCCGAGCTCGGCTTTCGCGGCACGCAGCTCATGCGCCTGGTGATCCACGATCGCCTGAACCAGACCGATACCCTGACATTCACGGCCGGGACGCGCGGCGCGCGCATAAGTGATGCCGAACTGCGCTTCGCGCCACCGGCCGGCGTCGATCTCATCGGCACGCCGCAGGCGCCGCGATGAGCGAGCGATGAGCGAGTTGCGTTATGGCCGCACCTGGTACGTGATCGGCCTGGTCCTGACCCTGGTCGTGATCGTCGCCAGCCTGGTGCCGGCGCGCGATCTGCCGCACATGCGCGTGAGCGACAAGCTGGAGCACGTGGCCGCCTATTCCAGCCTGGCGCTGTGGTTCGGCGGGCTGCTGCCGCTGCGCCGCTACCTGTACCTGGGCCTGGCGCTGCTGGCTCTGGGCGGGGGCATCGAGATCGTGCAGGGTCTCATGGGGCTCGGGCGCGAGGCAGACTGGCGCGACTTCTACGCCGACGCGCTCGGCGCGGCGCTCGGCCTGTCACTGTGCCTGGCGGGGCTGCGGCATTGGGCGAGCTGGCTCGAGCAGTGGCCGAAGCAACGCTGAAAACCTGGCGGCCATTGGCGGACCGCATGCGGCCGCGCGTGCTCGGCGAGTTTGTCGGCCAGCCCCAGCTGCTGGCGCCGGGCAAACCCCTGTACGAGGCCATCGCGGCGCGCGCGCTGCATTCACTGATCCTGTGGGGACCACCGGGCACCGGCAAGACGACGCTCGCGCGACTCATGGCTGCCGCGTCGGGGGCGGAGTTCATCCCGCTCTCGGCAGTGCAGGCGGGCATCAAGGACATCCGCGAGGCGGTGGCGCACGCACGCCTGGTGGCGGCCGCCGGCAATCCCACCGTGCTGTTTCTCGACGAAGTGCACCGCTTCAACAAGACCCAGCAGGACAGTTTCCTGCCGCACGTTGAGGACGGCACGCTGGTGTTCATCGGTGCCACCACTGAAAACCCGTCGTTCGAAATCATCGGCGCGCTGCTTTCGCGTGCGCGGGTGTACGTACTCAAGGCGCTCGAGGCCGCGGACCTGCAGCAGCTGCTCGAGCGCGCCCTGGCCGATCCTGAGCGCGGGCTGGGCGCGGCCAACCTTGCCATCGAGCCCGCAGCGCTCGAGTTGCTGGCCCAGGCCGGCGATGGCGATGCGCGCCGGGCACTGGGCATGCTGGAGCTCGCCGCGGGTCTGGCCGGCGCCGCGGACACACGCACCATCACGATCGCGCAGGCGCGCGAGGTCGCCGCGGGCGGGCGGCGCAGGTTCGACAAGGGCGGCGAGCAGTTCTACGACCAGATCTCGGCGCTCCACAAGGCCGTGCGCGGATCGGATCCGGATGGCGCGTTGTACTGGTATGCGCGCATGATCGACGGCGGTTGCGATCCGCACTACCTCGCGCGGCGCGTGCTGCGCATGGCGAGCGAGGATATCGGCCTGGCCGACCCGCGCGCGCTGACCATCGCGCTCGAGGCCTGGCAGGCCTACGAGCGGCTCGGGAGCCCGGAGGGCGAGCTGGCAATCGCCGCGGCCGTGGTCTACATGGCGGTGGCCGCCAAGAGCAACGCTGTGTACACGGGCTACGGCGCCGCGCAGGCCGACGTCGAACGATACGGGTCGCTGGAAGTGCCGATGCAGCTGCGCAACGCGCCGACGAAGCTCATGAAGGAGCTCGGCTACGGCAGCGGCTATCGCTACGCTCACGACGAGCCCGGTGCCTTTGCCGCCGGCGAGCGCTACCTGCCCGAGGGCCTGCCGGAGCGGCGCTACTACCAGCCCGTCGCGCGCGGTCTCGAACTCAAGATCGGCGAGGCGCTGGCGCGATTGCGTGAGCGCAATCAGAATGCGCGTGCGGCTGCCAAGTCCGGGGAAACCAAGTGACGCGACGATGATCGATCCGAAACTGCTCCGTTCCTCCGCTGTTGAGGTAGCGCGCAACCTGGCCCGACGCGGATTTACCCTGGACGTGAATGCGTTCGCGGCGCTCGAGGAGCGGCGGCGCCACTGGCAAATGGAGAGCGACCGGCTGCGCGCCGAGCGCAACAGCCATGCCAAAGCGATCGGCCAGGCCAAGGGGCGCGGTGAGGACGTCGCGCCGCTCATGGCGCGCGGCGAGGCGCTGGCGCGCGAAGTCGAGGACACGGACCGCGCGCTCGAGGCGATCCAGACGGAGATGAATGACTGGCAGCTCGGCCTTCCCAACCTTCTGCACGAGTCCGTGCCCGAGGGACGCGACGAGAGTGCCAACCTCGAAGTGCGCCGCTGGGGCGAGCCCACGCGCAAGGATTTCACGCCGCTCGACCATGTGGCCGTCGGGGAAGGTCTTGGCGGGCTCGACTTCGAGGCGGCGGGACGCATCGCGGGCGCCCGTTTTGTCGTGATGCGCGGTGCGATAGCGCAACTGCAGCGCGCCCTGGCGCAATTCATGCTCGACCTGCACACCCGCGCGCACGGTTATACCGAAGTGTACGTGCCGTACCTGGTGTCGGCATCGACGCTGCAGGGCACCGGCCAACTGCCCAAGTTCGAGGCAGATCTGTTTGCGCTGCGCGGCGAGCAGAACTTGTACCTGATTCCTACCGCCGAGGTGCCGGTGACCAACCTGGTGCGCGAGCAGATCGTCGCCGCAGCGGCGTTGCCGCTGCGCTTCGTGGCCCAGACGCCCTGCTTCCGTTCGGAAGCCGGCGCCGCGGGTCGCGACACGCGCGGCATGATCCGCCAGCACCAGTTCGAGAAAGTCGAGCTGGTGCAAATAGCCAGGCCGGACGACTCCTATCGTGCGCTCGAGGAACTGGTCTCGCACGCCGAGGCGGTATTGCGCCAGCTGCAGCTGCCGTACCGGGTCATGTCCTTATGCGCCGGCGACGTCGGCTTCGCGAGCGCGCGTACCTTTGATCTTGAAGTCTGGCTGCCGTCGCAGGGCAAGTACCGGGAGATTTCCTCGTGTAGCAATTGCGAGGCCTTCCAGGCCCGCCGCATGCAGGCGCGCTGGCGCAATCCTGCCACCGGTAAGCCGGAGCCCGTCCACACCTTGAATGGTTCGGGTGTCGCCGTCGGCCGGGCGCTGGTGGCCGTCCTGGAGAACTACCAGAATGCCGATGGCTCGGTGACAGTGCCCGATGTGCTGCGCACCTACCTGGGTGGCCGCGAGCGCATCGCGGCTCAGCCCTAGATGGCTCGCAGGGTCACCAGGAAAAGGAGAAAGCGAAACAGCCAGACGATGAAAAAGAATGACCAGGCGAGCGTCAGCGCCACCACCGCGCTGTACCACGCGCTCGCCGCGTAGGCGCGCCGCAGCATCACATACAGATACAGGGCGAACACGCCCTGCAGCACATAGGAAACACTGACGTCATTGATGATGCCGGCCGCAGACATTCCCAGCCATCCCGACAGGTACAAGACGGGCACCACGACGGCCGGCATCACGACTCCAAGCAGCACCAGCGTGAATGCCCAGAAATGCGTGGCGATCACCAGATGCTCGGAGATAGTCCTGCGCTTACGAAACAAGCATCCTGCCAGCAGCAGCGCGATCACCGGGATGAGCACGAACACCAGAGTCTTGGATAGTACGACGGTCTTTTCGTCGTAGCGGCGCTCCAGCTCGGCGTAGGCAATGCCGTCGCCGCGCAGCTTGCGCACGACCTGCCGCGCAGCGAAATCCGGGTAGAAGTTGTTGCCCTGCAGCTGCGTAGCGAGCGGTGTCGCGAAGGTGTTGAACTGGATCGGTGGCGGCGCTGGAAACGCGAGTTCATGGAGCAGCGTCAGCGACAGGAAATAAACGACGCTGACGAACACGAACAGCCGCAGCGGACTCATGAACCTGACGCGGTGGCCGCGCAGATAGTCGACTGACAACCCGCCGGGCCGCCTCAACAGTTGCCACACGCTCCTCAGGATCTTGGAATCAAGATGCGTGAATATCTCGAGCGCCTCCTCGAGATGGTGGCGAACCGAGAAGTCATGCGACAGCAGGCGCCGTTCGCCGCATTGCGCGCAGAAGCGCCCCGCAAAGGCGGTGCCGCAGGATGGGCAAGCGGAATCCATATCCAGCATGAGAGTCCCCCGGAGCCGCCAACTTAACACGCGCGGGTCCCTGCTTCCCTATACATCCCGGGCGGGCACCTCAGGTGAAATTACAGTAAAGTTGCGGCGCGCGCCGCAGGCAAACCGGAGAGGTGGCAGAGCGGTTGAATGCACCGGTCTTGAAAACCGGCAGTCCTTCACGGGACTCGTGAGTTCGAATCTCACCCTCTCCGCCAGCCGCCTACAGTCGCCTGCCTTGCTCATCGACCAGCTGCACCGTACCAACATTGAGCTCACGCATGGCGGGCTCGACTTTCTTCCGGTCCCCGGCCACGACGATCTTGAGCGAGGCGCGATCCAGATAGCGGTCGGCCAGGGCGGTGACCTGGGTTGCGGTAACCGCGTACGCCTGGGCCGGCAGCGAAACGTAATAGTCCACCGGCAGATCGTAGATAAACAGGTCCGCCACCGTTCCAGAGGTAGCCTCGGAGGTCTCGAACAGCCCGGCGAGCGATTGGGCGAAGGCCCCCTGCGCGAGCCTGAGTTCATCCGGAGTGGGCGGCACCGTGCGCATGCGGTCAAGTTCACCGAGCATTTCCTTGAGTCCGGGTGCGGTCACGTCGGTCCGTATGGCCGCCGCGCAACTGAAGTAGCCGCTGGCGCGTGTCTCGCGAATCCCGGAAAAGGCCCCGTAGGTGTAGCCGTGCTCTTCTCGCAGGTTCATGTTGAGGCGGCTCGAGAACAGGCCGCCGAACACGTTGTTCATCACTTCGAGCGGCACGTAGTCGGGAGTCGAGCGGGCAACGCCTGGCAGGCCGATGCGAACCGCGCTTTGCGGGGCGTCCGGCCGGTCCAGCAGCAGCAGGCTCGAGCCGCTCTCGAAAGTGGTGGCTGGCGGCGGCTTGGGAATCCTGGTCTTTGCGCGCCACGCGCCGAATCTCTGCTTCGCGAGCGCGCGGGCTTCAGCCAGCGTGACGTCGCCGGCGAATACCAGCGCCGCCGTCCCGGGCGTATACCGTTCGTCCCAGAATCGCGCTCAGATCGCCCGCAGCGATGTGGCCGTTGCCCTGCAGTGTCCCCCGGTCGGGGTACCCGTCGGGCTGGCGCGACCCGTATAGCGCCTTCAGCAAAACATTGCGGCTGACTTCAAAGGGATCGCTGCTGGCCTGTTCGATCTCGCCGTCGCGCAGCCGCCGCACTCGCTCGACATCCTTGCGATCCATCCGCGGGTGCTGCACGACGTCAGCCAATAGCGCCAGCGCGGGCGAGAGGTTGCTCTTCATGACCGTGAGGGCCGCGACCGAAACGTCCCGGTTGGAGTGCGTACCGAGGCTCGCGCCCGCTCGCGCGGCATCGTCCGCGACCTGCGCGGCGGAGCGGGTGTGCGTCCCCTCCTGCAGCATGGCGGCAGTGAAGTCGGCAAGTCCGGGTCGGTCGAGCGGATTCGCGCTCGCGCCGGCGAGCGCCACGAAGCTGGTGGCGACGATGGGAAGCTGGTGCTGTTCAGCGACGATCACCGTCAGGCCGTTGTCGAGCGTGAATCGCGCGGGTGTCGGCAACTGGACCGAAGGAGCCGGTCCCGGCTGCGGAATTGCCGCGCGCCACGACTCCTCCGCCATCCGGCCGCCCGTATCGCCCGGAGCCGTTGCCGCCGAGGCCACGCTCGTTCGGGGCGGATCGTCGATGACCTTTTTCCCTGGGACTCCATACACGACGACACGCGCCGAACGCCGCAACTTCGCCTCGGCGACCAGGCGCACACTCTTGCCCGTTGCGGTGTCGTAGCGGGCGAGATCCTTGGCGAGATAACCGGGGTCGTGCAGGAACTGGTTGTAGCGATTCAGCTGGTCGGCAGCACCGCCAAAGCCGCCGAGGCGTTCGAGCCCGGTCAGCGTGCGGGTCTCGATCTGGTTGCGTGCTCGCGCGAGCTCGGCGTCGCTCGGACCCTCGCTGCGAAACCGGTCGAGCTCCTGGTCGATCGCGTGTTCGAGGCGGTCGAGGCCGATACCGCGCTTGGCCGTTACCTGCAGCGTCAGCACCGAGCCCAGCTGCAGATCTGCATTCTGCACACTGACGTCCTGGGCGATTTGCAGCCCATGCACCAGCTTCTTGTAAAGGCGGCCCGAGCGTCCGCCGCCCAGTATCTGGGCGATCAAATCCGCCTCTGCATTGCCCGGCTGGTAGATCGGATCCATGATCCAGGCCAGGTAGATCCGCGAGAGCTCGATCTGATCCTGGACTACCGCGCGCCGCTCGCTGGTGATCGGTGGCGTCACCGTAACGGGGGGCGCGACCACGGGGCCGGCCGGGATCGTGCTGAAATACCGCTCCACCAGCTGGCGCGCCACAGCGGGATCAAAGTCTCCGGCAATGACGAGGCTGGCATTGCTCGGCGTGTAGTACTCGCGCGAAAATTCCCGCACATCGCTGAGCCGCGCTGCCTCGATGTCCGCGTGCGAGCCGATCACCGCCGGGTAATAGGGGTGCGATTTCGGGAACAGCCGGTGGAACAATTCTTCTTCCACCAGTCCGTAGGGCGTGCCCTCAGTGCTCTCGCGGCGCTCATTGCGCACCACGTCGCGCTGGTTCGTCAGCTTGTCCGCATCGAGACCGTCGAGCAGATAGCCCATGCGGTCGCTCTCGAGCCACAGGGCAAGCTCGAGCTGGTTGGAGGGCAGGGTCTCGAAATAGTTGGTGCGGTCAAAGTCGGTGGTGCCGTTGATGTCGCTCGCGCCCGCGCGCTCGAGGTACTTGAAGTGCGCCTTCGAGCCGATATGTCGAGAGCCCTCGAACATCATGTGCTCGAACAGATGCGCAAAGCCGGTCCGTCCGGCGGTCTCATTGGCCGGACCCACGTGATACCAGACGTTGACCGCCACCAGCGGCAGGCGATGATCCTCGTGCAGGATCACGTCCAGCCCATTCGGGAGCGTTACCTTGGTGTAATTGAGTTCCACGCTGGCCGGACGCGCGCTGGCGAGCGGTCCGGCGCTTGCCTGCATCGCTGCTGGCACACCGAGCAGCAGCCCCAGCAACAGGCCGGCGACGAAACGAGTGGTCATGGCGGAATCCCCGTTGTTGAAAGGCGCGCGCACACTCGGAGCGCCTGGTTCGCCGCCCAGGAGTGCCTTGCGGATTGCCACAGCACTCCTGCGGCAAATGCGCATTGCGCGCGTCGCGCATTATGTGCAGGGTATCGGGCGTAATTGCAATAAGGGGGCGGCCCGGCCTGACCGAGGAGACTGAAAATGAGGATGTTTATCGCGCTGTTCACGCTGCTGCTCGCCTCGGTGAGCGGGCCTGCGCAGGCCCAGTCGAACTGGCGCGCCCTGCCGCAGCAGGCGCCGGCTCCCGCCGCCAATCCGACCACCCCTGGCAAGATCGAGCTGGGCAGGCTGTTGTTCAACGACAAGCGCCTCTCGGAATCGCAGACCGTCTCCTGCGCGAGCTGCCACGAGGTGGCGCAAGGTGGCGCTGATCAGCGGGCACACAGCATTGGAGTGCACGGCCAGGCGGAGACACGCAATACGCCCACGGTGCTCAATGTGGGGTTTCTGGCGGCGCAGTTCTGGGACGGCCGCGCGGTATCGCTGGAAGAACAGGTCAAGGTGCAATTGCTCAACCCGATCGACATGGGTATGAAGGATCTGCCCTACGCGGTCGAACGCATACGCCGGGTCCAGGGGTATCGCCCGTATTTCGAGCAGGCCTTCGGGCCAGGGGCGGCGGTCACAATAGACAATCTGGCCCATGCCATCGCCGCCTATGAGCGTTCCCTGGTCACGGCCGACGCGCCGTACGACCGGTATGTCGCGGGCGAGAGCGGGGCGCTGAACGCGCAGCAGCTGCGCGGCATGGCTGAATTCAAGGAGCTCAACTGTCTGCGCTGCCATCAGGGTCCGGCCTTCGACGGACCCGTTTTATTGCCCGGTACGCCGTGGGCCATGACCTTCCCGACGTACAAACACAGTCCGTTCGTGTCCACCTACGAGCTGACCAGGGACCAGGGCCGCTTCGAGTGGACCGGCAAGGAAGCGGACCGCTACCAGTGGCGCGTGCCGTCGTTGCGCAATCTCGTCTACACGGCGCCTTACATGCACAACGGCTCGGTCGACACGCTTGCAAATGCGGTGCGCGTCATGGCCAGCACCGAGCTCAACCAGACCCTGACCGACGCGCAGGTCAGCGACCTGGTTGCGTTCCTGCAGGCGTTGTCGGGTCCCCTGCCGGCCGAGCCGCAGGTGACGCCGCCGCAGTAATAAGGAGTCCCTGAGCGCGCAGCGCGTCACTCTTTGCTAGCCTGGGCGGGCGGGTCGATCGTGAGATGCCGGAGCTTCTCGGTGCGGCTCAGATCAGTTTGCGTGGCCACGCGCCGCAACAGCACCTCGGCGTCGGCGCTGGGCAGTGGGCGGCTGAACAGGAACCCCTGGGCCGACTCGCACTCCTGCTCCTGCAGGTAAAGCATCTGGTTGAAAGTCTCGACGCCCTCGGCGACCACGCCGATGCCGAGCGTGCGCGACATCTTGATGATGGCGCTGGCGATGGACCGGTCGCGTACTTCCGATTCAAGGTTGCTCACGAACGAGCGGTCGACCTTGAGCCGGTCGACGGCCAGGTGGCGCAGCCGGCCGAGGCTTGAGTAGCCGATGCCGAAGTCGTCGATCGCGAGTGTCACGCCGACCGCGCGCAGGCTCGCCAGGGCCTTTTCCGCCCAGGCCTCGTCGCGCATCACGACCGTTTCGGTGATCTCGAGTTCGATCCATCTGGGTTCCAGGCCGGTCTCCCGCAGCACACGCGCCACCAACTCAGGGAAGTCGCGCTGCAGGAACTGCGTACCCGAGACGTTGACCGAAATGTGGCCGAACGGCAGGCTCTGGTCGCGCCAATGCCGCGCCTGCATGCAGGCGGTCCGCAGCACCCATTCGCCGATCGGAATGATCAGTCCGGTGTCCTCCGCGATCTCGATGAACTCGAGCACCGGCACCGCACCCAGCTCCGGATGCGTCCAGCGTAGCAGTGCTTCCAGCCCGGAGAGCTGTCCGGAGGCGAGCTCGAACTGCGGCTGGTAGTTCAGGCTGAACTCCTGGCGCTCCAGCGCGCCGCGCAATTTGCCTTCGAGCGTCAGGCGACGCAGCGCGCCGTCGCTCATGCTCGCGTCGTAGAACGCCTGGGCGCCGTGGCCGCGGCGCTTCGAGAAGTACATCGCCAGGTCGGAGTTGTGCAGCAAGGTGGCCGCGTCGGCGCCATCTCCGGGACTGATCGCGATGCCGATGCTGGGCGTCACCACGATCTCATGATGGCCGAGCCGCACCGGCTGCTGCAGGGCGACGATGATCCGGTCGGCTGCGGCAACCGCGCTGTCGCGCGAGGCGATCTCCGGCAGGATGGCGACGAATTCATCGCCGCCGAGGCGGCCCAGATCGCCGGCGCCGGGTCGCTGGCTCCCGCATTCGCCCAGCGACTCCAGCGCTTCGCGCAGGCGGATCGCGCACTGCTTCAATAGCTCGTCGCCGGCGCTGTGCCCGAGCGTGTCGTTGATGCGCTTGAAGTTGTCCAGGTCGACGTAGAGCAGTGCTGTGGCATGGCCGCGGGTGGCGGCGTGTTCGAGCGCGGCCGCCAGGCGCGACATGGTGTGCTCGCGGTTGGGCAGGCCGGTGAGCGAATCGAAGTAGGCGAGGCGCGCGATGTGCCGCTCGGCGCGCCACTTGCTGTGCAGCGAAACCGCCATCTGCCGCACTTCGTGCGGATGAAACGGCTTCTGCAGGAAGGAGATTTTCTCCTGCGGCGGCACCCGGCCGCCAATATTGGCCGGGTCGACGTCCGAGTAGGCCGTGCAGATGACAATTTCCACGTCCGGATCCAGTTCGCGGATGCGCGCAGCCGCCCACGCGCCGTCCTCGCCGGGGGGCATGCGCATGTCGAGAAACACCAGCGGAAAGGGCTCGCCGGCAGCGAGCGCGTCGCCGACCGCGGCGACTACTTCGGCCGCGCCGCTGCAGATGGTGGCATCGAAGGTGGGCCGCCGCTGCGCGCCACCGCCGGCCACCTTGTTGAACAATCTTGCGCGCAGGTCCTGGATGGCGTCGAGATCGGCCCGCAATTCGGTCTCCCCGAACACCTGTCGATAGGCCTCGCGCACGGCGAGTTCGTCGTCGGCGACCAGCACCCGCAATGAATTTGCCGGACTGCGCTTCGCGTTCATGCCGCTCGCTCCTCGATCTGCGGCCTCGCCGCGTGCAGGGGTACCAGGATCTCGAAGCGCGCCCCGTGCCCGGTCGCCGTCGCTATGTGCCGCAATCGTGCCGCCCATTGCGTGCAGGATATTGGCGCACCAGTGCAGCCCGAGGCCCGAGTTGGTTGCTTTTGACTTGGTCGAGTAGCCCTTCTGAAACAGCCGTGGTAGCTGCTCCGGAGCGATACCGCCGGCATCGTCAATGACCGAAATGCGCAGCGCAGGCTGACCGTTTACCTCGGCAAGCCCGGCTTCGAACCGCAGCCGCGTGCGGGCCATGCCGGCCTGGGCCGCGGACTCGGCGGCATTCTGCGCAAGATTCTGCAGCACCATGCCCAGCGTAGTGCACGGCAATGAAAATTCGCCCAGGGCGGCGAGCGCGGGCGATAACATCGACGTCCAGCCGCTCGAGATGCTCCGGCGCGATCTGCTGCAGGCCGCGCGCGACCAGCTCCGCGGGCGTCATCGACTGGCGCAGCGGCTCGCTGCGCTGGTGCCGGCGTTGTTCGGCCAGCACGGCCTGCATGACTTGTATCTGCTCGACGATACCGTGCAGCTTGGCTTTGCCCCGCTGCAGCGTGTGCACGAATTCGGTCGCGGCCAGCAGTACGAACTGCTGCAAGTCGGCCCGCCGGGCATCGTCCGGCGTTTCGTTGCGCAGTTCCTCGAGCGCCTGCTGGAGGTCTTCGAACGGCACGGCCTCCAGCTGCTGCTGCAGGCCCGCGATGTTGACCGACATCGGCGTCATTGCGTTGCCGAGGTTGTGGAGGATGCCGCTGGCGTTCTCCGCGGCCCCCGATTCGAACGAGCGATCGATGAGTTCGCGGCGCGAGCGGGCGAGCCGCTCGACCATATTGTCGAAGGCCCTGGCCAGCGTGCCGAGCTCGTCCCGCCGGTCGTAGGCAAGACGGGCCGAAAGATCGTCAGCCGCCGCAATGCGCTGCGCGTGGTCCGTGACCCGCGCCAGGGGCGTAAGCACGATGCGGCCGAGCAGCACCAGCAGCGCGGTCAGCGCGATGCAGACGGCGGCGCCCAGCAGTCGAGTCGAATACTGCACCGCCTCGGCGCCGCGGTGCGATATGGTGCGCGGCACGCTGATGCCGAAGGTCAGCAGCGGTGTGCCCGATAGATTGCTGAAGGCGCGCTCGATGCGCGTCGCGGCGGCCGACTCGGTCAGCAGTCACCTGATTCGCTGCCCGGGACGTTGCGCAGTTGCGAGTCGGCGGCGCGGTCCTCGCCCCATGAGCGCATGTCGAGCACGACCTGCGCCTGCGTGCCGAGCCGGAGCAGTTCGGCGTCGTTGAGGAGCCGGCCCATGATCACCATGCCGCGCGTCGGACCGTGGCCGAAACCGTCGAGGATCGGCGCGCCTGAGGCCACCAGCACGCCATGATCCGTGGCAATCAGGCCGCTCACGGCCTGGCCCGTTGCCAGGGCCCGCTTCCAGTGGTATTCAAGTTGATCGTTACCGTTCAGGTGCAACCGCAGCGCGCGGCCGGAGTCGGAATAGGGCCCGTGGCTCCAGTTGAACCGCCCATCGGTCGCGACCACCGCCATGTAGTCGATCTTGGCGGTGCGGAAGGAGATATCGGTGAGGCTGGCCTGCACGAAGCCGGGATTGCGGCCCCGCATGTATTTCCACAGTTCCTGCCAATTTCCCCAGTCAGCCGCCTGCGCGTTCAGGGCCTGCTGTTCCCGTCCGACCGCGAGTACGACCCGCTGCATGTCGGTGCGGGCGCTTTCGCGTTCGAGCTCGACGAACCGCGGCAGCATGAGCCGCTCCTGGATCACCCACTGTGCGGCGATCAGCCCCGCGAACAGCAGTGCCAGCAGGATCGTCACTTTGGCCCGTACGCGCATCTGCTCCGGTCCGTCCGCCGGAAGGGCGACTGAGGGAGCCTAGCGACGCGCATGGGCCGCGGATCAAGGCGGCGTCACACTATTAAGCCGGCGGCGCCAGCGAGACCTGGCTCACAGGTCCGGCAGCGCGAAGCAGGTCACACTTTGGGCGTGGCGCAGTAGCGGGGCTAGGGCAGGTCGGCCGGCGCCGCAAATGTTCCCGGCTGCCGCCGCGATCTGCAGCAGAACGCCCGGATGTGCCGTAGTCACGCCGTTGACCACCGGCCGAGTCGGGCCGGAGGCGATGACGATATCCTGGTGGCCGTCACCATCGACGTCGGCGACCGCGACCTCGTTGGCGTCCTCGGCGCGTAAAATTGCTGGCGGCCAGAAACGCTCCGGCATGGGCCGGATCGTGCAACAGCACGCTCACGGCATCGGTGCCGCCGATGACGATATCGGGATGGCTCGGGTCGCCGTCCAGATCCCGCGACCACGATGGACTGCGCGAGGCTGGCGGGCGCGATCGGGTAGCTGACCGCAGCGAGGAACTGGCCGTGATTGGCCGGATCCTGCAACAGCACATTGACCGTCGGCGTGGCGCCGCCGGTCGGGCCCGGATCGGTGATCACCAGGTCATTCAGGCCGTCATGGTCGAGGTCGGCAATCGCCACCAGGTTCCAGCCCGACACATTGAGGTTCGAGGTCTGCGTAAACACGGTCACCGGCGCAGCAAAGGTGGTGGCGGCCGCGGCCCCGAGGTGCAGCAGGACCTGTACGCCCGCCGCATCGGTCACGGTGACATCGGCATTGCCATCGCCGTTGAGATCGCCCACCGCCACCCAGTTGGCGCCGCCCGGGTAAAGGCTGATCGCGTTCGAGAATGTGCCGGGTGAGGATTGCAGGAACATCGACACGTTGAAGTCCGCCGCAACCAGGTCAGGCAGGCCATCGCCATTCATGTCGCCGATCGCGAGCTGCGAAGCTCCGGGGGCCGGCAGCACCAGCGGCGTATTGAGCGTGCCGGGGGTCAGGCTGTTGTTGAAGAATACGCCGAGCGCGCCGTCTTCGACGCTGGCGGAAACCACATCGGGCAGGCCGTCGCCATTGAGGTCGGCGCTGGCCAGATAGAGCGGGTCGTCACCGTCGGTCGTGAGCGTCGGGTGCCGCAAACATTCCGGCCGCCGTCGACAGGTAGGACTTCAGGTTGGCCGGATCGGGTTCGAGGCCATTGTGGACGCTGCTCAGCTGCACGATATCCGTGTATCCATCGCCGTTGAAATCGCCTGCGACCACGCCCGCCGACAACTCGACCGGAGGGTAGCCATTGCAGGTGAGGCAATCGTAGCCGCCGCCGCAACCGCTGAGCAGGGTAGCCAGCGCGAGCGCGCCGCCCGGGCGCCAGAGGGAAAGGAAGCTGGAATTGTGTGACATGGATCCTCCCGGGCAAGCGCGGCTACAACAGGTTGTGGGGGCAAAAATAGGCCACCGCCGTGTCGCACACAATCGAATAGTGCACAAATCGCAGCACGGAGAGCGTCTCTTTAAACCGACAGCACGACGTTTCCGGATCCTGCCGGCCGCGGTCGCGAAGTGCGTTGCCGCGCATTCGGACAGGCCGCGTGCTACAGTTCCGCGCGCCAGGTGAATACCCAGCCCACAACGACTGTCCGCAACGCGCGCGCCATATCGGCGGATCTCAAGTCCGTGATTGAGCGCTTCCGGCAGCCGTCGCACCGCCGCGCGATCTGGCAGCTGGTCAATACTCTGCTGCCGTATCTGGCGCTCTGGGTCCTGATGGCGCGGGTCATCACGCTCTCCTACTGGCTGATACTCCCGGTAGCGCTGGTCGCGGCGGGCCTGCGGGTACGCCTGTTCATTTTCATGCACGACTGCGGGCACGGTTCATTCATGCGCTCCAAGAGCGCCAATACCATCGTGGGGTGGGTGACGGGCCTGCTGACCTTCACCCCCTACCATCACTGGACCTGGGAGCATGCGATTCACCACCGCACTTCCGGAAACCTCGAGCGTCGCGGCAAGGGCGACATCTGGACCATGACAGTGGATGAATACCTGGCCGTCTTCACCCTGGCGCCGCTTTGCCTACCGACTGCTGCGCAATCCGGCGGTACTGTTCGCGGTGGCGCCGACCATCCTGTTCGTGGTGCTGGAGCGCTTCCCGTCCTCCGAAGCAGGGCGTCGTGAGCGCATCTCCGTGTGGCTGACCGACCTGGCGCTGCTGCTGATGGCGGTGGGACTGAGCGCGCTGATCGGCTTCAAGTCCTGGTTCCTGATCGAGCTGACGCTGATGCTGATCGCAGGCGGCGCTGGCGTCTGGCTGTTTTACGTGCAGCATCAGTTCCCGGACGCCTACTGGACGCGCCACGCTGACTGGGATTACACCGCTGCCGCGCTGCCGCGGCAGTTCCTTCTACAAGCTGCCCGCCGTGTTGCGCTGGTTTTCGGGCAACATCGGCTTCCACCACATACATCACCTCAGCCCGCAGATTCCCAACTACCATCTGCAGCGCTGCCACCACAATGCCGAACGGCTGTTCGGCAAAGTGCCGACGCTGACGCTCGGAGCGAGTTTCCGCTCGGCGACCTTGCGCCTCTGGGACGAGCAGCGGCAACGCCTGATCGGTTTTCGCCGGCTCAAGTCGCTCCGTTCGGGCTAGGGCGCCGACGGCGGCTACGCGTGACGCAGCTTGGATTTTGAAGCGGGCCGAGGCGTGGCACTCATCGTTGCTGGACTCCTGGCCGTCGCGATTGCCGTCGTGGCTGCACTCGCCTGGCGTCGCCGTGGCCGGAGTGCGGCGGAAGAACAGGCGCCGGCTGCGGCGCAGCCCGAGGCGGTGACAGGGTCCGCGGCGACGGCACCTGCCGAGGCGCCCGCCAGCGACGCGGATATGCTCGCAGCCGGGCTAGCGTCCGCGTCAAAGCGTTTGTGGGCCGCCGCGCTCAGTTCCACCCGCTTTGATTTCGACGTACCTGCGGGGCACGAACCGGTGATGCTCGCCGCCCGCAAGGCGCTCGCCGCCGATCCCCTCTCTGATCGTTATTTTCCCCGGCGCCCGATGCTCATGCCGCAGCTTCTGGCGGCGGTCAACGATCCGGATGCGCCGCCGCTGAAGCTGGCCGGAATCATCTCCCAGGACCCGGTGCTGACCGGCAACATCCTGCGGTTGGCCAACAGCGTGTATTTCCGCCTCAGTTCCGTGCCGGTCGAGAGCATTCAGCGCGCCGTGGTGGTCTGCGGCACGGACGGCCTGCAGTCGCTCGCGGCAACGGCGCTGGTCCAGCCGGTGTTCCGCGCCGGCTCCGCAGCAGCACAGCCGCTTTCCGGCGGTGCTGTGGGAGCGCTGCACGCAGGCGTCGATCGCCGCGGAAATGTGCGCGCGGCAATGGTGCCCGGCCGACCGGCAGGCCGCGCAGCTGCTCGCGCTGCTGTCGGCGCTCGGTCCGCTGGTCGCCTATCGCGTAGTGCGAGGACCAGTATCGCGCGCAACCGGGGCTCCCGCCGGCGCCGTCGGTCTTCCTGCAGGTGATCGACCGCTTTTCGCAGGTGATGGGCGCGCGCATCGCGACGCTGTGGCAAAGCCCGCCGCGCATTGTCGCGGTGCTGCAGGGAGCCGAACCGCGCGAGCCGCTGGTGCGTGCACTGCGCGCAGGCGAACTGCTGGCCACACTGTCGCTGCCTGGCCGCCGAGCGTCAGGGGGCTGAGGAGCAGTGTGCGGCGCAGGCGCTGGCGGCGGGAATCGCCGCGCCCCTGTTCGCCGCCGTATGGGCGCGGCTCCATCCGCAAACCGAGGCGGCTTCGTGACGCAGTGCACGGTATGCGATGCGCCCCACTTTCCTGACGGGGGCCGACGACGCACTATGAGCCGCTTGCACACCCGAGGTACGGCTACATGATTACCTTGATTGTCCTGCTCGCCGTGATGGCCATGCTCGTCGTCTATTTCGTCGGCATCTACAACAGCCTGGTGGCGTTGCGGGAGCGCGTCAAGCAGTCATGGGCCAACATCGACGTGCTGCTCAAGCAGCGGCACGATGAATTGCCCAAGCTTATCGAGACCTGCAAACAGTACATGCAGTACGAGCAGGAAACGCTGGAGAAAGTCATGCGTGCGCGGGCGGCCGTGTTTGCGGCCAGCGCCGGCGGCAACATCGCAGCGGTGGGCGCGGCCGAGCAGCAATTGCGCGGCGACGTCGGCCGCCTGTTCGCGGTCGCCGAGAACTATCCGCAGCTCAAGACGGATGAATCATTCAAGCAGCTGCAGGCCCGCGTAACCGGTCTCGAGGAAGCGATCGCCGATCGGCGCGAGCTGTACAACGACCAGGCCAACATCAACAACACGCGCATCGAGCAGTTTCCCGATGTGCTGATTGCGCATCGCTACGGCTTTACCGCCAAACCGTTGCTGGAGTTCGCGGCGGCGGAGAAGTCCGACGTCGACGTCGGCGCACTGTTCAAGCGCTAGCAACGCGCAGGGCAGCGGCGCGATGGGCGATCCGCGATTTCTGGAAGGTGGCGCTCGCGGTCGCAGCGCCACTGTGCTTTGTGTTCGGATTCCGCAACTGGCGCCTGGCCCGGCTGATCGACGACACGCCGGTGTCGCGCATCCGCTCGGCGGCCCAGGGCTACGTGGAGCTGAGCGGCATCGCGCGCATGGCCGACGGCGCGCCGATGTCGCGCCACTTTCCCAGCTGCCTTGCGCCTGGTGGTGGTATCGCATCGAGCAGCAGCACCGGCAGTGGCGCGAACGAACGACTGGGAGACCATCAATCGCGGCGTCAGTGTCGCGCCGTTTCGGCTGGAAGATGACACCGGGGCGTGCCTGGTCGGGCCGAGCGGGGCCGACGTGCGCCCGGGCAACAAGAGTCACCTGGCGCGGTTCGCTACCCTGGCCCACCGCGCCGGGCGAGGGCCGCCGGTTTTTTGGCTTCAACAGCGGCGAATACCGGTACACCGAACATCGCATCAATGAGCGCGAACAGGTCAGCGTAATCGGTGAATTCCGCACCATGGGCGGCGATCAGGGCCGCCGACGCCACCGGCGAGGTGATGCGCCTGCTGGCCGAATGGAAGCAGGACCAGAGCGCACTCTGGAACGCTTCGATGCCGACCATGACGGCGTGCTGACGCCAGGCTGAGTGGGAGCAGGCCCGCAGCGCCGCGCGCGCCCAGATCGAGCAGCAGCAGCCGCACGCAGCGGCGCCGAGCGAGAGCATCGTCGTCAAGCCGGTGGATGGTCGTCCCTTCCTGATTGCCGCGAGCGATCTCAAGGTCCTGGCGCGGCGCAGCCGCCTGGCGGCAGCCGCGCTGCTGAGCGCATTTCTGGGCGCGGTGACCGCCCTGGCAGTCTTGTTTTTTGGACTGCCTTGAGCCTTATTTGCTGCCAGCGGGCCACTACTCTAGAATCGCGCGCCTTGTGTGGGGCGGTAGCTCAGTTGGGAGAGCGCTGCGTTCGCAATGCAGAGGTCGAGGGTTCGATTCCCTTCCGCTCCACCAGTCATTAAAATCGTTAGTAATCAAATAGTTATAGATTAAATCGGGGATCGATTTGGACCCTGTCTGCGTGGCCGATTTGGGCTCGCCGAGGTGCCGAATACCTTGTTTCCAGTTGCCCCGTAGCGCGCGCTTCCATCGGGCATTTCTTGGGGTCGCATTTCCCAACCCCATGCGCAAACCATTGACCTCAGACGCCCGACGGGTACAATTTCTATTGTTGAAAGTTTCAACAAAGGTGATTGCATGGCCACGGTGAACTTCAGTGTACCCGACGAGGTGAAGGTCGCCTTCGACAAGGCCTTTTCCGAACAGAACAAGAGCGCGATCGTCGCTGAGCTGATGCGCCGCGCTGTCCGCGAGTCCGTGCAGCGCCGCAGGCGTGAGCAACTGTTCCAGCAATTGTGTGCGGACCGGTCCCGTCGCCCCGCGGCCTCTAGCCTTACTGTGAGAAAAGCGCGCAACGCAGATCGCCCGTGACTGTTGTCCTGGACGCAAGCGTCCTTATCAAATGGCTCCTGGCTGACCCTAAGCGCGAACAGGATACCGAGCGCGCCACTTCCCTCGTGCAGGCCGTGATGAGCGGTGAGTACGATATCCTGCAGCCCTTCCACTGGCTCGCCGAAGTGGGCGCCGTCCTGGTGCGCCTGAGCCCGGCTACCGCTTCAGACGATGTGCTGATGCTCCGGACCATGGAGTTGCCGAGTACCGACGAAGTGGAAGTCTTGCGCCGCGCCTGCTCCCTTGCGATCGACACGCAGCATCATCTCTTTGACACGCTTTATCACGCGGTTGCGCTGGGGCAGCCCGACGCTGTCCTGATCACTGCTGACGAGCAGTACTACAAGAAGGCCCGCGCGCAGGGCCAAATCCAGCTGCTGAGCGATTGGAAGTTGCATAGGGCAGGGGCCTAAGCGACAAGGAGGTGGGGCCAGTGGCGTAGTCGGGTGCCGGATCTATCACAAGCATAGGGTGTGAGAAGTACGCGGAGATCCACAGACTGCCGGTCCTTTCGGGGGCAGGCGTGGCGGCCGGCTTAGTGCAGCAGCCAGGACAATACGCGTCCGACCGGCCCCTGCTTGGGCGCGATCTGCTGCGCCAGCAGGCGGGTTCGCTTCAGATGGGCCGCGAAGGCGGTCATCTGATCCAGCTTTCTCAGGCTGTGATTGGGCGCCATGCGGCCCGAGGCAACTTCACGTCCAATCACCGTGGCGGCGGTCTTGGCGCAGACCTCGTCGTCGACCAGGCATTCCTTTACGATGAGCAGCGAGTAGCTGTGGCCGCGAATCTCGCGGAAATTTTCGAGCTCCTTCGGGTCGATGGCCTTTTCCGCCATGTTCATGATCGACTGATTGAGCGCCAGCAGCGCAGCCCGCCGTTCTGCGGAAGTGGCCAATTCGAATTCGTCGTGAATTCTCACGCGAACCTGCCGCCAGCTGGCCAAAGCTTCAGCCGGGCTCTCGGGAACCTGGCCGATCAGGTCGTTCTTTGTCATTTGGAGGGGACCCTGCGCCGGTACTCCGCCAATTATGCGGAGGGTCGGCGAGGGCCAGGCGGTATCAGGTCACATTGCGCGCATCTGGCCAGGTACTTCTGGCCAGGGTCCGTTGCGCTGCGACGGAGAACGCGAGGGAAATTTCAGCGAACCGGGCGTCGCGCTCCAGGGTAAATTGAATTCACTCGACAATAATCCCTTACAATTCAACCACGCCCCCGTAGCTCAGTGGATAGAGCGACCGCCTCCTAAGCGGTAGGTCGTCGGTTCAACTCCGGCCGGGGGCGCCAGAGGCGTCGCAAAGGTCACCGAGTGCCGAGGGTCTGCGCCAGAGTCTTGACATTACGAGTATAGTCGTAGGATAGTATCGGCATGGACGCTAAACGTACTATCGACGCATTGGGTGCGCTTGCGCACGAACACCGGCTCGCAATCTTCAGGCTCCTTGTCGAGAAGGGTCCAGAGGGCGTGGCGGCGGGCGCCATCGCGGAAAGTCTTGGCGTTGTGCCTTCATCGCTGACCTTCCATGTGCAGTCGTTGCAACGAGCTGGGCTGATTACCCAGCGGCGCGTAAGTCGGCAACTCTTCTACGCGGCCGACTTTTCCACCATGAACGAGCTAGTTGACTACTTGACGCGCAACTGCTGCGGCGGCGCGAAGTCCTGCGCGCCGGCCTGCAGGCCATCGTCAGCCGCCAAATCACCCGTCAAACTTCGGCGATCCGCATGAAGCGCTTTCACGTTCACGTATCGGTCAGCAATCTCGACGAGTGCATTAGATTCTATTCGACGCTGTTTGGTGCCGAACCAGTTCGCGTTGAGCCAGATTACGCTAAGTGGATGATCGAGGATCCCAGGATCAATTTCGCGATCTCCAAGCGCCACAGCAAGGTGGGCGTCGATCATCTTGGCTTCCAGGTCGACGAAGCCGACGAGCTCGCTGCTATGAAAGCTCAACTCCTCAAAGCCGATGCCGGGCTGGTGGAGCAGACCGCGGCGGCCTGTTGCTATGCGAACTCAGACAAGTACTGGGTGACGGATCCGGCGGGGATTGCCTGGGAGAGCTTCCATACGCTCGGATCCATCCCCATTTACGCCAACGACACGGATATCTCGAAATCCATGTCGTGCTGTGAGCCAGTGGCGCCGGCGAAGGACGCTGCCTGTTGCGTTCCAAAGTCCAAGTCATCGGCGGCTGCTTCTTGCTGCGCGTGATGGAGAGCGTTGACCCCGCGACTACAGTGGATCGCGCGGCGATCAACAAACTGCTCGTGGAGGCGGGATTGCCCACTGATGACCTCGACACGGCACCAGTGCGGTTCTGGGTCGCACGTGAAGGCCGCAATATCATCGGTGCGATTGGTCTGGAAGCCGTCGAACTGTTGGTGCTGCTTACCCAAACTGCTCAGGCGTTTTTCGAAGGTAGAGGTTACTTGCCCACGGTACGGACCGACCTGCCAGCCTCGATTCAACAGACCGCTGAATTCAAATCGCTATGCCCGGCGAACGCCGTGTGCTTGAGCAAGCGCCTGGCCCCCTGATTTCTGGAGATGAGTTCAAATGGTCGAGCGGAGTTACAACGTGCTGTTTCTCTGCACCGGCAATTCGGCGAGGAGCATCCTGGCCGAGGCCATTTTAAACCACAAAGGCAAGGGCCGATTCCAGGCTTTCAGCGCAGGTAGCCATCCGACCGGCAAGGTCAATCCTGGCGCACTCGAACTTCTTGAGCGGCTTGAGTTTCCGACTGAGGGACTTCGCAGCAAAGCCTGGGATGAATTTGCACAGCCGGGTGCACCGCAACTCGATTTTGTGTTCACGGTCTGTGACAACGCTGCCGGGGAAGTTTGTCCGGTGTGGCCCGGGCAGCCGATGACTGCTCATTGGGGTGTGGCCGATCCAGCGCACATCGACGACCGCGTTGCGCGGGCCGCAGCGTTTCAGGAGGCCTTTCGCGTATTGGCGCGGCGGATCAAACTCTTCATGAGCCTGCCCCTGAGTAGCCTGGACAAGATGTCGCTGGGCAACAAGCTTTCAGCGATCGGCAAGACCACCGACTGACCGTATCGAGCGGCTTTCGGTTCCTGGTGGGTCTGGTGGTCCATCGCTTATCCGTCCGACACCGTTTCCCGAGGCAATTGTCGCATGTCCAAGTTCGAACGCTATTTGACCCTATGGGTCGCCGCCTGCATCGTCGTCGGTATCGCGCTCGGGCATCAGTTCCCGGATGTATTCCATGCGATCGGGGTCGCAGAAATCGCCAAGGTCAATTTGCCTGTAGCTGTGCTGATCTGGCTCATGATCATCCCAATGCTGATGAAGATCGACTTCGCGGCGCTGGCGGGGGTGCGTAAATACTGGCGTGGGATCGGCGTCACCCTGTTTGTGAATTGGGCCGTGAAGCCTTTCTCAATGGCCTTGCTGGGGTGGCTCTTTATTGGCGGCTTGTTTAGGCCCTACCTGCCTGCCGACCAGATCAATTCCTATATCGCCGGTTTGATCCTGCTGGCCGCGGCGCCCTGCACGGCCATGGTCTTCGTCTGGAGCAACCTCGCCGACGGCGAGCCACACTTCACATTGTCGCAGGTGGCCCTGAACGACCTGATCATGGTTGTGGCCTTCGCACCGATTGTCGGACTTCTCCTCGGGCTATCCGCAATAGCCGTGCCCTGGGGCACCCTCGTATTGTCTGTGGCACTGTATATCGTGGTGCCAGTGGCTCTGGCACAGATACTGAGAAAGGTGCTGCTTGCCGGCGGGGACGACAAGCGTTTTCGCGCAATGCTGGCGCAACTGGGGCCGCTGAGCTTGGTGGCCCTGCTCGCGACGCTCGTGTTGTTGTTCGGCTTTCAAGGGGAGCAGATCCTGGCTCAGCCGATGGTTATTGCCCTACTCGCCGTTCCGATCCTGATCCAGGTCTACTTCAACTCGGGCATAGCCTACCTGCTGAATCGCGTGAGCGGCGAAGCGCACTGCGTGGCAGGCCCATCGGCACTGATTGGGGCGAGCAACTTCTTCGAGCTTGCCGTCGCTGCCGCGATCAGTCTCTTTGGGTTCAAGTCAGGGGCTGCGCTCGCGACAGTTGTTGGCGTTCTGATTGAAGTGCCTGTCATGCTCTCGGTCGTGTCGTTTGTCCGCCGCAGCAAGGTTTGGTATGAGCGCGGCAGCCGGTGATATCATCCTCTAGCATCCATCGACAGCCACTTTGATGTCGGGGACTCGCCTTGGGGGATCTGTCGACAGCAACGTCGGAAACCAGCGATTTCTCCGGGCGGAATCGGGGTTTTCAACTCCGGCCGGGGGCGCCAGGTCACTCAAGCGCTTGTGCCTGCAGCGAGCAGCGTCAATCTGCATTACCCCTGGCGTTCGCCGCCCCCGCGTACCAGGCGGCTTGCGATTCGAGTGACATGTTCGCCCTGGTATCGGCACATTTCCAGTTCCAATGCCGTCGGCATCCGCAGTTCCGGCCCGGCGCCCGTCACACAGCTGGCGCCATAGGGGGTGCCGCCAGTCACTTCGCGCATGGTCGCCAGGTCTTTGAACGTGTAGGGCAAGCCGACGATGATCATTCCGTGGTGGAGCAGCGTCGTATGGAATGAGGTAATCGTGGTTTCCTGCCCCCCATGCTGACTGGCCGTGCTGCAGAACACACTGCCCACTTTACCCACCAGGGCACCACGCCCCCACAGGGCCCCGGTCTGATCGAGGAAGTTGCGCATTTGCGCAGCCATGTTTCCAAATCGCGTTGGCGTGCCAAAAATGATGGCGTCGTACGCCTCGAGTTCGTCTGGCGTTGCGATCGGAGCCGGCTGGTCCATGCGGATGCCGGACGCCCGGGCGAGTTCCGGCGGCACAAGTTCAGGCACCCGTTTCACGACGACCTTGCAATCCGGGATCCGGCGGGCACCTTCCTGCTGGGCGCCGGCCATCGCTTCAATGTGGCCGTAGCTGCTGTAATAGAGAATCAGTACGCTTGTCATGAAATTCTCCGGCGGGTCTCGTGTGCGGGATTGCAATGGCGCGCGAGAAACGCGCCCAATAGATGATTGTACAGGGCAGGATTGTCAAAATTCGAAAGGTGGCCGGCGGCGGGAATCACTTCGCGCTCGGCGTGCGGCAGCCGGGCAGCGAGTTGGTCGGCAGCCAGTACCCGGCTGGCCATATCGCAGTCGCCCCCGATCACCATGGCCGGCATCGGAACTGACTCGGGTCGAAATGGGCTGGCGCTTGAATCCGGATCCGGTTGCGAATTGACCAGGTCCTTACCGGGGTAGCGTTCCAGTATCGAGGCGAGAGACTTGTGGGCGCACGCGTCTGCGGTCATCAGTTGCATCAGCGGGTGTGCGGCCCACTCGCGACGGAATGCGCCCATGCCTTCGGTGCGCACCAACTGACGATAAGCCGGCAGTGCGACATCATCGACGGCCGCCTCGAGACCCGGCGGACCGTCGAGCACGATGCAGGACACGCTTGCTGGTGCGGAAGAGGCGAGGCGGAGCACAGGCCGCACGCCCTGCGACATGCCTACCAGGGCAAAATGCCCGAGTTGCAGATGACGGCAGAGGGCTTGCAGGTCATCGTAATCACGGTCACTCGAGGGATTGCCGGTCGAAAGACCGAAGCCGCGCCGGTCGTAGCGAATAACGCGAAATTTGCCCGACAACGCCGCCGCCTGCGAATTCCACATCTCCAGATCGAGGGTCCAGCCGTGCACGAATACGACCGGCGGCCCGGCTCCCGCGTCGCGGTAGCGCAGGCGGGCCGCCTGGAAGCTGACATAGTGGTCTGCTTCGTGCTCCGCAGCCAGGTGTGTCGGTGGCGGTGGCGCCATTACGGGAGTCACGGTTACCGCCTTCGGATAGCGAAAGAGATTTCGCATTTACCATACCGGCCGGCCGGGATAGCGTCAAGCAAGGGCCGCGGCGGCGCGCGACGCCGTGCGCTATCGCAGCGCGCTCAGCGCCAGACCGGGCACACGCGCGAACTCAGCGGAGATTTCCTGGCTCGCCTTGCGCAGTATGGAGAGCCGCTCGCGCACCAATTTGGTCTTGGTGATGCGCTTGGAATGGCTGGAGCTGTTGAGCGCGGCGACGGTTTGTCCCTGCAAGTCACAGACCGGGACGGCAACGGCCACCACGCCGTAAGCCAGCTCATCCTCGACCGCGGAATAGCCGGTGCGCCGGCAATCGGCAATCAGCTGGCGCACTTTCCTTGGATCGGTGACCGTCCGATCGGTCAGTGCCACAAACTCCTGGGTCCTGAAGTACCGCTCCAGCCGCTCGGCGTTGAGCGCGGCCAGCAGGACCCGTCCCATGGAGGTGACGTGCGCAGGAAAGCGGCTGCCGAGGTGAGCTTCCAGCCGCACCAGGGTGCGCACCGAAGCGCGGGCCACATAGACGATGTCGTTGCCGTCCAATACCGTCAGTGCAGCGGAGTCGCCCGTCAAGCGCGCGAGCTCCTCCAGGTGGGTCTGTGCGAGCCGGTCAATGTCCATTGATTCGAGGTAGGCAGCGCCCAGCTCAAGGACCTTCGGGCGCAGATAGAACGAGCGGCCCTTGCGCGTGACGTAGTGCAGTTCCTCCAGGGTCAGGAGGCAGCGGCGCGCGGTCGCGGCCGGCATGCCGGCCAGTGCGGCGATCTCACTCAAGGTCAGCGACGAGTGCTCGCGCGAAAACACGCGAATGACGGCCAGACCCTTGGCAAGACCACCCATGGCTTCCTTGCGGGCGGGCGGCAATTTTGGCGACACGGGTGGCATGCGGCGGCAGTCTATTTCGGTAAGCGAAACAACGGAAGACCCGGCTGGCTGGCGGGCTTGACTTCGGCAGGCGCCTGGTACCACTATATTCGCAAGGCGACAAAAGATTCGCTATGCGAAATTGTTAGGCGGGGGTGATTGTCGGGTGAAGATCGGGCGTCAAACTCAGTTCAGCTCGGCAATCTCGACCAGCAACGCCGAGACGATAGTCGTGCGCGGTCATGATCTTTGCCGGGACCTGATCGGCCGGGTGACTTTCACCGATCACCTCTGGTTGCTGGTAACCGGGCAGCTGCCCAGTGAGCCGCAACGCCGGGTGCTGGACGCGGCGCTGGTCGCGATCGCCGAACATGGGCTGGTGCCCAGTGTCGTGGCCAGCCGCATGACGCTGGCGGCAGCACCGGAATCACTGCAGGGCGCGGTGGCCGCTGGGCTCCTGGGCTGTGGTTCGGTCATTCTGGGCGCGGCTGAGGCCGCGGCCCGCCTGTTTGCCGACATCGCCGCGCGTTCGCAAGGCGCTGCGGTCGAGCAGGCCGCGCAGGCCGCCCTGGCTGAACTGCGTGACGCGCGGCGCGCGGTGCCAGGATTCGGGCATCCGCTGCACAAAGCGCTGGATCCACGGGTCGTGCGGTTGCTCGAAATCGCTGCACACGTGGGTCTGGCCGGGCGGCACGTCGCCATCGCCCGCGTAGTGGAAAGTTGGGTCGCGAAGATCACGGGCAAGCCGCTGGTCATGAACGTCTCTGCGGCGATCGGCGCCGTCATGCTCGACGCCGGCTACCCGCTGCTTGCCGTCAAGGGCGTGCCGCTACTGGCCCGCACGGCAAGCCTGGTCGCTCACCTGTTGGAAGAACAGCAGCGGCCGATAGGATTTGCGCTGGCGCACTCCGGTTCGGCCTCCGTTACCTACGACGGCGTGGCGCCAGCCGGGTTTGTTCCAGGTGACGGGGCCTAGCCGGTACACCATGAGCGGTTCACGGGTACTCAGTGGAATTCGCGTGGTCGAGCAGGGGACGTTTATCACCGGTCCGTGCGCAGGGATGATGCTTGCGGACCTGGGGGCCGATGTCATCAAGGTCGAGAGCCCGGAGGGCGACCCCTATCGAAGTTACCAGAGCGGGCTCTATTCCCCGCATTTCCAGGCCTACAACCGCAACAAGCGCGGCCTGGTGTGTGATCTGAAGAATCCGGCTGATCGCGAGGTGTTTGAGCGGCTGATCGCCAAGGCCGACGTGTATATCCAGAACTTCAGGCCTGGGACGGCCGCACGCCTCGGCGCCGGCCTGGATCGATTGCAGCAGATCAATCCGGCGCTCATCTATGCATCGATCAGCGGCTTTGGCTCGAGCGGCCCCTACACCGAGCGGCCCAGCTATGACTCGGTCGCCCAGGCCCTGTCGGGCTTTCTGAGCGTGGTCGTGGATCCGGATCGGCCGCGTTTCCTGGGTCCGGCGCTGGCCGACGCCATCACCGGCATCTATGCAGCCTATGGCATCCTGGGCGCGTTGCTGGAGCGGGCACGAACACGCAGCGGCAAACACGTGGAAATCTCGATGCTGGAGGCCATGGCGCACTTTGCGGTCGAACCCTTTGCCGCCTACTTCGCGCTCGGTGTAACTCCCAAGGCCTCCGATCGGCCGCGCTTGGCGCAGGCCTACATACTGCGGACCGCCGACGGCCGGCTGCTGGCAATTCATCTGTCCTCGCTGGAGAAATTCTGGCAGGGGTTGATCGCCGCTACTGAGGCCGACTACCTCAACGGCGACGCGCGCTTCAGCGCCCGGCTGGCGCGCATCGATAACTACGAGGCCTTGGGTGAGGAGCTCGACGCGATTTTTGGGCGGCGGACGCTGGCGGAGTGGACCGAGCGTCTGAGTGCCCGTGATGTGCCATTTGCACCGATCAACAGCGTCGACGCCGTCATCGCCGATCCGCAGGTCCGCCACCTCGGACTGGTGGTGCCCGTAGACGATCGGAGCGAGGGCGGGCATTTCGCCGTACGCCCCGCATTTCGCTTCGATGGTCGCCATGCGTCCTCGGTATCGGCCGCTCCAACTCTCAATCAGCACGGCGACGCAATCCGTGGGTTACTTGCAGCTAGCCGGGACTGGCCGTGCGCGCAAGGGACTTTCGTTGCCGATGCGGCAACCGGGTGAGCGTGATGAGCGCCATGAGCACCGCGACGCTGCTGCCCACGACGCTGGTCGGAAGCATGCCGCAGCCTGATTGGCTGATCGATCGTCAGAAACTGGCCGGCCGCTTTCCGCCGCGCGTGCGCGCCCGGGAATTGTGGCGGATTGCCGAACCCTACCTGGCCGAGGCGCAGAACGACGCCACGCTGCTCGCGATACGAGCGCAGGAAGATGCGGGCATCGACATCGTAACGGACGGCGAAATACGGCGCGAGAGCTACTCCAATCGCTTTGCCACTGCCCTGGAAGGGGTCGATATCGACAATCCCGGCTCGGCCCTCGACCGCAGTGGTCATCCGAACCCGGTTCCCAGGGTGATCGGCAAGATACGCAGGAAGCACGCCGTCTGTGTCGATGATCTGCGTTTTCTGCGCGCGCACACCGACCGGGCCGTCAAAGTGACGGTGCCTGGCCCATTCACGATGGCACAGCAGGCGCAGATCGATCACTACGGCGGCAGCCGCAAGCTGGCCGCGTTCGACTATGCCGCGGCCGTGAACGGGGAAATCCGCGATTTGTTTTCAGCCGGCGCGGATGTAGTGCAGATCGATGAGCCCTATATGCAGGCGCGCCCGGAAGAAGCGCGCGAGTTCGGGCTCGAAGCACTCAATATCGCGCTCGCGGGCGCGCCGGGCACCACGGCCGTGCACATCTGCTTTGGCTACGCCGCAATCATCCACGCGCGCCCGTCCGGCTATTCCTTTCTGTCGGAACTGGCCGGTTGCACCTGCAATCAGGTGTCGGTGGAGACGGCGCAGTCGAAACTGGATTGCTCGGTGCTGCGGCAGCTTGCCGGCAAGAAAATACTGCTCGGCGTGCTGGATCTTGCCGATCCGCAGGTCGAGACACCGATGCAGGTGGCCGAGCGGATCCGCCGCGGCCTGGCGCACGTGCGGGCCGAGGATCTGATCATTGCGCCGGATTGCGGCTTGAAATATCTGCCGCGCGCCACGGCAATCGGAAAACTCAAAGCGATGGTGGCCGGCGCGCAGCTGGTCAGGGCGGACCTTGCGGTTGGTACGCCAGCCGCGCTGCGATAGTTGAAAATTCAGTGCTTCGGGCTCAAAAGGGGTGGAGAGACAAATGAAAATATCAATGCGTGTCCTGTTCTCAATGGGGGTCTTCCTGGCCGGCGCAGGGGCGGGCACCGGGCAAGCGGCCGATCAGGCGCCGGCGGCGAAAGAGGCGAAACTGGAGGAAATTGTCGTGACCGCGCGCAAACGTGATGAGTCGTTTCGCGACGTACCGGTCACGGTCAACGTGTTCACGCAAGCGGCCATTGAATCCGCCGGCATCCAGAAGCCCGGCGACTTCATCGCGCTCGTGCCCAACATGACGCTGGTGCAGACGCAGAACGCGGGCAATGCGTTTGTCGTGGTCCGGGGCGTATCGCAGGCCCGCAATAGCGAGCCATCGGTGGCGGTGCTGGTCGACGGCGTACTGGAGACCAATCCGGCGGAATTCAACCAGGAGCTGTTCGATATCAAGCAGATCGAAGTCCTGAAGGGGCCGCAGGGCGCGCTCTACGGGCGCAGCGCCATCGGTGGCGCGATCATCATCAGCACGGCTGATCCGAGCCAGTCGCTTGAGGGGCGCGCCAAGGTAGGGTTTGGCAACGGCTCGAGCAAACGCGGACAGCTTGGGTTGAGCGGCCCGATCGGCGATTCGAAGACACTCACTTACCGCGCCTCGCTCAATTTCTACGACACCGACGGTTTCATTCCCAACGCCTATCTGGGCGGCAAGGCCGACCCAGCCAGGGACACCTCCGGCCGGCTGCGACTGTTGTGGAAGCCCAGTGATACGGTCAGCGCCGATATGCGACTCGCGGCGTCGACACTGCGGACCCGGGCGCTGTACTTTGTCATTCCGAGGGTGGTTGAATCCGACCCCTTCGCCTCCTTCTATACGGCCCCG
This sequence comes from uncultured Gammaproteobacteria bacterium, assembly GCA_963811485.1. Taxonomy (GTDB): domain Bacteria; phylum Pseudomonadota; class Gammaproteobacteria; order Steroidobacterales; family Steroidobacteraceae; genus FEN-1191. The sequence continues at coordinate 451,699 of CAWERO010000001.1, read as the reverse complement.
GACGCGAATGACGTCACGACGCCCATCACGCTCAACAATCCTGGCCAGAATGACCGTGACCTATTGACGGGATCGCTCAAGCTCGACTTCAGTCTGGCTGGCGGGACGTTGACGGCGATCAGCGCTTACGACAAGACCAAGGAGATCCTGACCGGGGACGCTTACGATTTCCGTCCACCGGCCAGTTCGATATTCAATGTCTTCTACGGGCATGACCTTACCCAGAGCCAGTTCCTCGACGTCAAATCCTATAGTCAGGAACTGCGTTTCACCTCGCCATCGAGCGGCAAGTTCCGCTGGATTCTCGGCGGCTATTTCGTGCACACCGACCGCTACATCTCGACCGGCAATATGGCCGATCTGGGGCACGGCGTGTTTCCGGTGTATCGGACGCCAAGCACAAATCCCCTCAATCCGCAGCGCGACGCCGGCGGCGGCATCGTGCCGGGCGCGACCTTCCTCGCCGACTCGCAGAAGAACGATGCCTGGGCTGCGTTTGCCGACGGTACGGTGGAAGTGTCCGATCAGGTCGAGCTCGACGGCGCAGTCCGCTACGACGAAGACCGCCGGCAGAACACCACCGACACGCCGAGCGATTTCCTGGCGCTGGTGCGCGATCCGAATGCGCTCTCGGGGCAGGTCCGCCAGCACACCTGGAGTGAGCTGCAGCCCAAGGTAACACTGCGCTACAAGCCCTCCAGCAACGTGACGATTTACGGCGGGTGGAGCCGGGGCTTCCGCAGTGGCGGCTTCAACCAGACCGGCGTGGGCGCGGTGGCGCGAAATCACAAGGCGGCGGACGGCGTCACGCCGGCACCAATCCTTGGTGTGAACGACCTGTTCAATGCCGAGGTTGCCGACACCACCGAAATCGGCGTCAAGGGGCAACTGCTCGACGGCCGTTTGAGCACCGGACTGAGCGTCTACCATACCAAGTCGACCAACGGCTATTTCTTCGTATTCCTCGCCGACAACTCTACGCAGAATCTCGGCAATCTCGATGCGACCTACAAGGGCGCCGAACTGGAACTCAATCTGCGCGCCACCAATGACTTGAATCTGTTCGCGAACTTCGGCTACACGGACAGCAATATCACCCACATGGAAGATGCCAGCGTGGTGGGAAACCAGGCACCGCTGGTCTCCAGGACCACATACAACCTGGGCGGCCAGTACCGCTGGCATCTGGCGGGCGCGCTGGACCTGACCACTCGCCTCGACTACCAGCAGATCGGACGCACCTGGTGGGAGCCCTATAACGTGACTTCGCGCGATCCGGTGCCGCTGGTGGACCTGCGCATCGGCCTGGAGGGGTCGCGTTGGTCGCTGACGGCATGGTCGAAGAATCTCAATGACCACAAGTACAATCAGGAATACTCGCCCGGCAATTTCCTGTTCAAGGCGTTGCCGCGACAATATGGTCTGGATTACACCTACAAATTCGATTGAGGATTCGAGCCATGGCTATGTCAGCAAAATTACCGTCGCGACTTCACCACACGGCCTACGTCACCCGCGATCTGGAAGCGACCAGAAAGTTCTACGAGGAGGTCATCGGGCTGCCGTTGCTGGCCACGTGGTGTGAGGCGGACGTACTGTTCGGCAAGGAGCGCGTCTACTGTCACCTGTTCTTCGGACTGGCCGACGGCGGTGCGTTGGCGTTCTTCAAGTTTGCCAGCCGTGAAGACGAGCAACAGTTTGCGCCGCCGCTTGCGCCGTCGCCGTTCCGCCACATTGCCCTCAATGTTGACAAGGAGACGCAGCAGGGGATCGAGGCGCGGATTGCGGCCGCGGGCTACCAGGAGCCTGATACCTACGTACTGGAGCACGGCTACTGCCGGTCGGTATACATCAACGATCCAAACGGCATGATTCTGGAATTTACTCTGGATCATCCCGACGCCGCCAGGATCAATGCCGTGCGCAGGGCCTCGGCGCACGCGGATCTGAAGCGCTGGGTCGGTGGCGATCATACTTCCAACAATACGTTTCGCTAGGGTCGCCGCGTCGCCGTTCAATGAAGCGCAGCGCTGATCGCATTTTGACCACGCACGTCGGCAGCCTGCCCCGGTCCCAGGCGGTTACCGACGTGCTGTTCGCGCGCGAGCACCAGCAGGTTGCCGACACGCGGGCGGCGAACGCAGTGATCGCAGACGCGGTGGTCGAGGTCGTGCGTCGTCAGTGCGCGGCGGGCGTTGACATCGTCAGCGACGGGGAAATGAGCAAGATCAGCTATGCCACTTATATCGCCGATCGTTTCAGTGGATTTGCCGGGGATACGCCGCGCGAGCCCGGCCAGGACCTGGTCGAGTTTCCGGGTCTGCTGGCAAAGCTGGCCAAGCTGGGCTCCACCGCGAAGTACCGGCGCCCGCGCTGCGTGGGTGAGATCAAAGTCAAAGACACCGGACCGCTGACGGAGGACCTCGGCAATTTCTCGCGCGCGGTGGGCGCGGCGCAGCCGGCGGAGGCTTTCCTCAATGCCGCCGCGCCCGGGGTCATCGCGCTGTTCCAGCCGAACGATTTCTACCCCACGCCGGACGCTTACCTGGAGGCGCTGGCGGAGGCGCTGCGGACCGAATATGAAGCCATCGTGGCCGCCGGATTCCTGTTGCAGATTGACGCGCCAGACCTGGGTATGGGGCGGCACACGATGTACCGCAACGCCAGCGTGGGAGAATACCTCAGCCGCGCTGCGCGCCATGTAGAGGTGTTGAATCATGCCCTGCGCAATATCGCACCCGCGCGGCTGCGCATGCATATGTGCTGGGGAAACTACGAAGGACCGCACCACCACGACGTGCCGATGGAGCAGATGTTGCCGGTGGTGATCAAGGCGCGGCCTCAGGCGCTGCTGTTCGAGGCGGCGAATCCGCGCCATGCACACGAGTGGACGGTATTTCGGGACACGGCGATTCCCGAGGAAAAGATCCTGATACCGGGCGTCATTAGCTCCACCACCAACTATATCGAGCACCCATTGCTCGTGGCCGAGCGCATATGCCGCCTGTGCGACATCGTCGGCCGGGATCGTGTCATCGCCGGGAGCGACTGCGGCTTCAGCACTTTCGCCGGATTCGGGCCCGTCGAGCCCGACATCGTGTATCTGAAACTGGCTGCACTGGCCGAGGGTGCCAATATTGCCAGTCGCCGCCTGTGGGGCTAGCTGCCTGTGTCCGCTTCCGATTCGCCGCCGTTTCGCTTCTATGACAATCGCCAGAAATACCTGGCGTTCGTCAACACCTGCAATGAAAAATCAGCGGTTGCCCGGCGGGCGGCACACGAAGTCTCGTTGCTGCATCCGCGGCCGCCGGCGATTCGGCTCTTCGATGCCGGCATGGGTGACGCCACGGTGCTGGCGCGCCTGATACGCGGCGTCCACCAGGCGTTTCCCACCGTTCCCATGCTCGTGGTCGCCAAGGAAATCAGCCTGGAAGACGTGCGACTCGGGCTCGAAAAGTTGCCCGACCGCTTTTGCGAACACCCGGCCACCGTGTTCGTGGTCACCAATCTTACTTATGCGGAGGCGCCCCGACTCATGTCGCGCGACCTGCAGGCGGCATCGTCGCTGAATTGGCAGGAAGTACGCCTGAGCGGAAATTCAGCCCATGATTACGCCGCGCAGATTGAGGAGCTGGGGCCGATGCTTGCCAATGGCTGGCAGACCAGGCCCAGTCCGAAGACGGGCAATCCGACCTTTGTGCGGCCATCGGTTCTGGTCATGTATCGGGAAGACCATCAGTTCCTGCTCGATGGCGTGATCCCCCGTCCTGGCTGTGTCTATGAGAGCTACGACCTGATCCTGGCCTCGCAGCCATGGCGGGCGCGAATGTCCGCGGACTTCAAGGCACAAAGGGTGCTGGCGCCGCTGGCGCGAAGTCTGGCGCCAGGCGGGCGCTTATTGGCGATCCAGTCCTGCGGGCGCGATCCGGGACTGGAAATCGTGCAAAAGCTCTGGCCGGGCGAAAGTCCGTTTCAGGTCGACCGCCATCAACTGGTGGCCGCGCTCAAGGCCGAGCTCGGCCGTGAGGCGCGCGACTATCAGCTTTCGGCCCTGCCCGACGAGAAGTCCGTGTTTCGCTACGAAATGCACACACTGCCCTCGGAGATTGGCGATCGCATCGGCACTTCGACCCTGTTCGCCGCCTGGAACGCTGCGATCTACGTCAATCAGATCGAGGATGAGCGGCTCGACGCGGTGGTGAGCAATGGCGCCTACCTGACGGCTACGCAGGAGGTCCTGCACAAGTACGGTGGCCTGTGGTTCAACGATGAGACCTTTACAGTGGTGAGAAAGCGTCCTTGATCTCTAGCCGAACACGGCCGGTGCAGTCGCTGGGCGGTGCCGCGGAGATCTTTGCACGGTAATTGAATGGGCATAGCTGGAATCGGGGGCATCATGTCAGGCAGTTTTCTGTTCACGTCCGAATCGGTTTCCGAAGGCCACCCAGACAAGGTGGCCGATCAGATTTCGGACGCCATCCTGGATGCGATTCTCGCGCAGGACAGGTTTGCACGCGTTGCGGCGGAGACTTTGTGCAATACGGGTCTGGTGGTGCTGGCCGGTGAAATCACCTCGAGTGCAGTCGTTGACTATCAGTCCGTGGCGCGCGAGACCATCAGGAGAATTGGCTACGACAACACCGACTACGGCATAGATTACCGCGGTTGCTCGGTGCTGGTTGCCTACGACCGGCAATCTTCGGACATTGCGCAGGGCGTAGATGAGGGGTGCGGACTCAATCTCGAGCAAGGCGCCGGCGACCAGGGACTGATGTTCGGCTATGCCTGCTCGGAGACGCCGGAGCTCATGCCGCTGCCGATCCACCTCGCGCATCGGCTGGTGGAGCGCCAGGCCCTGATGCGCAAGTCGGGCAAGCTCCCGTGGCTACGGCCGGATGCCAAATCGCAGGTGACCATTCGCTATGTCGACGGCAAGCCAAAGGAGATTGATACCGTGGTGCTGTCGACCCAGCACGCGCCGGAAATGGCGCACCAGGAATTGTCGGAAGCGGTCATAGAGGAAATCATCAAGCCCGTATTGCCGCCCGCCATGCTTGCCGGGAACATCAGGTACCTGGTCAATCCCACCGGGCGGTTTGTGGTCGGCGGACCGCAGGGCGATTGCGGCCTGACCGGTCGGAAGATCATCGTCGACACCTACGGCGGCGCGGCGCCCCACGGAGGCGGGGCCTTTTCCGGCAAGGACCCCTCCAAGGTTGATCGGTCTGCCGCCTATGCCGCCCGCTATGTGGCCAAGAATATCGTCGCCTCCGGTATAGCCTCAAAGTGCCTGGTGCAGATTTCCTACGCCATCGGCGTGGCGCGCCCGACCAGCGTGATGGTTACCACCTATGGCACCAGTCGGCTCTCCGATGATGATATTGAAGCGCTCGTGGCCAGGGAATTTGACCTGCGACCCAAAGGAATCGTGCAGATGCTGGACCTGTTGCGGCCGATCTATCAGCAGACCGCCGCCTACGGGCACTTCGGGCGTCGCGAACCCGGATTTACCTGGGAGGAAACCGAGCGGGCCGAATCCCTGGCGGCCAGTGCCGGAATCAAGCGGCTCGTGAGCGCCTGAGCGTGCGTGAACGGGCAGACAGGACCGCGCAATGAAACTGCAAGCATCACTAGCGGGGATTCCCCGCGCGAGCGCATTCGCGCTGTTCGCCGAGCAAATCAATGCCTGGTGGCCAACCGAGAACCGGCATACCCGGGATCCGGCCAGCACGCTGCATCTGCTGGCGAGTGGTCGATTTTTTGAACGAGCCACGGATGGGCGCGAACTCGAACTGGGAAAAGTCCGGGAATGGCGCCCTCCACAGCGCATCCTGCTGGATTTGTACATCGCGACGGCGCCGGAACGCCCGACCGTGGTTGAGGTGAACTTCGATGCCGAAGAGAACGGTACGCTCGTCAGCATCCGGCAGGGTCCGACGGCTGAGAGCGCCGCGCTCTGGGTAGAGCTCGCGCCGCGCTTCGAACTTGCCTGGGGCCGGGTACTGAAGGCGTATGGCAGGTTCGCGTCTGATCAATCGATGACCCAATGCTGAAAGGCGTGCTGCGCCAGAAAGGCGCGTGCGCCCCGGCCGTGGAGCATGGCAAGCGTCGATAGCAGGCCCGCCTCGGTGCAGGTGTTGGCGGCCACGGTCACAGATCGCGGCGCGTCCGGCACCGGCCAGCCAGTGCGTGGATCGAGAATGTGGCCGTAGCGCTGGCCGTCCTTGAGCAGAAACCGGCGCGCATCGCCGCTGGTCGTCAATGCGCCACGCTCCAGTTCCAGCACAAACGACGGCTCCTGGTCCGTACCCGGCTGCTCCACGCCCACCTGCCACGCGCCCCGCGGTGCCTTCCGGTCGGCGCGCAGATCGCCGCCAAAATTGACCAGAAACGGGCAGTCGCAGCGCGCCTGCAGGAGATCGTGCGCGCGATCGACCGCATATTCCTTGCCGATGCCCCCAAAGTCGAGCTCCATGCCCGACGGCAGCGTCAGGCTCGGGGAACGCCACTGCAGCTTATCGAAGCCGACGTGACGCAATAGAGCGGTAACAGTAGCGGCTGCCGGGATCCGATCCGAACCGTCGAATTTCCAGGCGCGACGCAGGATGCCGGAAGTGATGTCAAAACGGCCGCCGCTCAGTTCGTAACACTGCGCGGCGAATTCAAGCAGCGCGGCCGCTTCGGGATCAAGGGCGATGCTCTCGCCCGCACAACGGTGAATGGCCGCGACCACGCTGTCGTCGCGATAGCGGCTGAACTTGCGCTCGATGCGCCAGGCTTCGGTCGCGGCCAGGGTCGCCAGTTCCAGTGCCAGTGAGCGGTGCGTGGTCGCCACCAGCACCTCGCACGGGCTCGCCATGGCCGTGAAGCGCACCGCCAGCAAGCCGCCTGGCCGTCCTTCTACGCTTAAGGTGGCGCGCGCCGGGTTGTCCAGCAGTGATTTCCCGCGGCGCCGCCTAGTAGCCAAAATCCCACTGTACCGAAAGCATGACGGCCTGCAGGCCCGGGTACAGGTTGAACCCTGCCAGCGCCCCGGGTCCCACGATCTTATGATCTGGCGTTTGGCGATAAAGCTCGGCGCGAATGCTGAGCTCCGATTTGTCATCGGCGGCATCGCCCTTGAATTGCGCGGCGTACTTCAGGCCCCAGGTGACAGCATGAAATGCACCCAGCCGTTCGTCGGCAGAGGCCGCCGCCACCTGCGTGACACCGCCATTGTCCAGCCAGGGGGTGTAGAAGTTCGCGGCGCTCTGCCGGTACCAGCGCAATTGTGGTTCGACGTAGCGGTCGCGTTCGGGGTTCTGCCAGCGCATGCGCAGCTGCACAGTATCGGAATGGATCCCCCAGTCATCGCTCATGTAGCGGAATGAAGCTGCGACCATGCCGCGATCCAGCGCCAGGCGGTTCTCCAGAAAGGCGCTCTGGCGGCTGCGCTGGTCGGGGCGCTTCTCGTACAGGTAGCCAGCCACGTTGCCGGCCGTGTCCACTATCGACACGATCTTGTATGGGTCATTCAGATAACCTGACGCGCGATCATACGAAAGGCTCAGGTTCGACAGCCAGCGCCGCGACATGAGCTGCGTGATGCCCAGGACAAGGTTGGCGTCATTCCTGGACTGCGCGCCACGCTTCTCGAAGCGCGTGTAGTCGGTGCCGGCTAAAGGTGCACCGCCGATCGGCCGTACCTGGTCGAATTCGCCATTCGCGCCCAGCGACACGGTGGTGTTCTTTTCGTTGAAGTCGTGCGCCAGCGAGGCGTTCAGTGACGCCGACAGGAAGTCGTGCTCGTATGAGAAATCGCTCCCGTAGGTCAGCCGCGTGAGGCGCGAGAGGGGATGCTGGTAACTTCCGGTGAATGCCAGGCGCTGGTCCTTGTAATTGGGATCCATGGGTAACTGACCCGGCGCGATGCTGTACACGGCCGCGCTGATGGTGGTGGATTGACCGGAGGCCGTGGTGTATGTCTGCGGTGCCGCGTTGAGGCTGGTGCCCGAAGGTGAGGCGAAAGTCTGCACCTTGCTGCCGGGCACCGCTCCATTGGGCGTGCTGCCCGAAAGGCTGTCGAACGTGGCCTTCAGATTGAGCACGCGTTCATCGCCGAAGTCAGCGCGCAGGCTTACGATCGGCTCGATGGCCGAGACGCGCCCCTGCGACTCATGGTAGTAGGCGAGGGTGGAATCAAGCGTGCTTTGCGGCCCCGCGTCAGTAGTCGGCGGGTCGGACTGGCCTTCCGCGCATGCTGCCGTGGCGCTCAGCAGGGTGCAGCTGGCGGCGATCAGTCGGCGGCGTACGTCGGCGCCCGGGCGCTTCAGTTGCATCCACATCCCCCGCCGGCAAAAGTCCGTCCACCGGCCGACGCTTCCTTGCTGAAGTACATATGCTCATCAAGGGCCGTATCGATCGCGTTGGCGTCGAGCTTCATGTCCTCGCGGGCCATGAGGTCGCGTTGCCACGGTTTGGCGCCCAGGCTGCTGCAACCGCCCAGAAGCGCGGTGCCAGCCAGCAATATTGCGGTGAGCAGGATGGATTTATTCATTGTTACCAGCTTGAACTTGCCCCGTTCGAGTTAGTCTGAACGGCGCGAGCGCCAATAGTTCCTGTTCGGTGGCGCGAATGAGCCGGAAATGTGCTCGAAGCAAGAGGCATCATGTGGTCCAGATATTTAAAACGCATTAAGCCCATCATCCTGCTGCTGGGCACCGCGGTTGCGTGCGCGACGATCGCGGTACCGGCGGCAACTGCGCAAGCGTTCGACCTGAAGCCTTACCGGGGCAAAGTGGTTTACCTGGATTTTTGGGCCTCCTGGTGCGCTCCCTGTCGTCAATCCTTCCCCTGGATGGATGCACTGCAGGCCAGGTACGGCGAGCGCGGCTTGACGGTGGTCGGCATGAATGTCGATCCGGACCGACACTCGGCCGACGAATTCCTTCAGGCCTTCAAGCCGCGCTTCCAGGTGCTGTTCGATCCCAATGGTTCTGTTGCGCAGTCCTACAGCCTGATGGGCATGCCGGAAACCTTCCTCATCGATCGCACTGGAGCCGTGCGCTATAAGCATGTCGGTTTCCGCTTGCAGGACCAGGCGTCCATACCCCAGGAACTCGAGAAATTGCTGGTCGAAGGCAGCGAGTGACCGTGTAGCTGCGCGCTGGAGCGCGCCACAGGTAATTTCGTTAGTATTTGCGTCCGGGCCAGAGGCGCAAGCTTGCGCTGGCCGTACCTACAGCTCGATAGTGGGGGAGTCTCATGAAGCGGACCATCGGCCTTTGCGGGCTTTTCTTGGCAACGGTGTCGGGCATGCCTGCGGGCGCAAGCCCCGGTCCGGCCGCGATCGCACCGTTTACGCCGATCGCACGGCCTCAGGATCGGGCCTACCCGGGAGAACTCTGGCTGACCGTAGACGCCTCCGATATCGCGCGCCGCATAGTCCATGTGCACGAGACGGTTACCGGGATCGGCGCCGATACGGTGTTGCTCTATCCGAAGTGGCTCCCGGGTACTCATGCGCCGGAAGGTCCGATCGACCGGCTCGCCGGCATCAGGATGACGGCCCAGGGTGCGCCGGTTGCGTGGACGCGGGATCCGGTCGATGTCTATGCTTTCCGGGTGCACGCTGCGCCAGGCATCAAGGCGCTCGAGGTCGACTTCGATTACCTGTCGCCGACCAGTTTGCCGGTCGGGTCGCTGGAAATCAGCCGCGACGTGCTGATGCTCCAGTGGAATTCGCTGGTGTTGTACCCGGCCGGCTACTTCGCCCGGCAGATTCCGGCGCGGGTCACCCTGCAATTGCCCGCCGGCTGGCAGTTTGGCACCGCGCTGGAAGCGGCCTCCGCCAGTGGCGACCAGACCACCTTCAAGCGCGTTACGCTCGAAACGCTCATCGACAGTCCGGTCTATGCCGGACGCTATTCCCAGCGCCTTGATCTCGATCCGGGGTCGGCGGCGCCGGTCCATCTCGATCTGTTCGCGGACCGCCCCGAGCTGCTGGATGTGAAGCCTGAGCAGCTTGCGGCGCATCGCGCGCTCATGCAGCAGGCATACAAGCTGTTTGGTTCACATCATTTCGCCCACTATGATTTCCTCTACTCGTTGAGCGATCAGATCCAGCAGCATGGGCTCGAGCACCATCAGTCGTGCGAACTCGGGTCCGATCCCGAGTCCTTCACCGAGTGGGACAAGACCGCATATGTCCGCGATCTCCTGCCGCACGAGCTCACCCATTCCTGGAACGGGAAATTTCGCCGCCCGGCCGACCTGTGGACGCCGAGTTATGAGGTGCCGATGCAGGACAGCCTGCTGTGGGTCTACGAGGGGCAGACGGAATACTGGGGCAACGTGCTGGCCGCGCGCTCGGCATTGCGGACCCGCCAGCAGTCGCTCGATCAGTTCGCGCAGCTCGCGGCCTACTACGACAATCAGCCGGGCCGCAAGTGGCGTGCAGTCCTGGATACCACCAGCGATGAGATCATCAATCCGCGCCGGCCGATGTCGTGGGGCAGCTGGCAGCGCTACGAGGAATACTACGACGAGGGAGCGCTGATCTGGCTGGAAGTCGACACGTTGATTCGCGAGCGCTCGGATGGCAAGCGCTCGCTCGATGATTTCGCGCGCGCCTTTTTCGGCATCCACGACGGCAGCTACACACCCGTCACCTATACCTTCGATGATGTAGTGCAGGCGCTGAGCGCCGTGGAACCCTATGACTGGGCCGGCTTCCTGCGCCCGAGGGTCGAGGGCGCCGACCGCCCGGTCCCCCTGGACGGCTTGCGACGCGGCGGTTACCGGCTGGTCTATAGCGACAAGCCGAGCGATTACCAGGCGGCCACCGCGACCCAGCGCAAGCGCACGGACCTGCTCTACTCGATAGGAGTGCAAATCGATGAAAGTGGCAAGGGCGGGGTGATCTCGGAGGTGCTCTGGGACAGCCCGGCCTTCAAGGCAAAGCTCACGGAAGGGACGCAGATTCTCGCCATCAATGGCATCGCCTATGACGCCGGCGTGCTCAAGGATGCGATCCGGGCGGCGCAGAGCGGCAGTGCGCCGATCGACTTGATCGTCAGCACCGGCGAGCGCTACCGGGTTGCCGGCATCGATTACCACGGTGGCCTGCGCTACCCTCAGCTCGAGCGCGACCCTTCGGTCCCGGCACGGCTCGATGACATCCTGAGCCCGCGGCCATAATTGCGCCACGCCAGGCGCCTGGAGATCGGCATGAATGTCGCCCTGTTGGCGAGGTCACTCGCGCTTTGCGGAGCGCTCGCGGCGCTGGTGCCGGCGACGGCGACGGCGGCCCACGATGCCCGGCCGCTGGACGTCGTTATCAGCAACGGCCACATCATCGATGGCACCGGCTCGCCCTGGTACTCGGGCGATGTGGGCATCCGCAACGGCCGCATCGCGGCGATTGGCTCGTTGGCCACAGTAGCGCGCAAACGCACGATTGACGCCGGCGGCATGGTCGTGGCACCGGGCTTCATCGACATGCTCGGCCAATCCGAGCTCTCGATACTGGTTGATCCGCGCCTGCCCTCGAAGATCTATCAGGGCATTACCACGGAGATCACCGGCGAGGGCGGGTCCGCAGCCCCGCAGAATGACGCGATCATCCGGGAAATGCAGCACTTCTACCAACACCTGAAGATCGACCCCGACTGGCGCACGCTGCGGCAGTATTTTGCGCGACTCGAGCAGCAGGGGATGGGCATCAATCTCGCTTCCTACGTGGGCGCGACGCAGGTACGGGCGATGGTGCTGGGCTTCGATGACCGGCAGCCGACCCCGGCGCAGCTCGAGGCGATGAAGCAGCTGGTCCGCGAGGCCATGCTGGATGGCGCGGTGGGCGTTTCGACTTCACTGGAATATCCGCCCGCGCCGTACGCAAAGACCGCTGAGCTGATTGCGCTCGCGACGGAGGCCGCACGGTACGGGGGCATCTACGCGACGCATATGCGCAGCGAAGGCGATGCGATCATGGAGTCGATCGACGAAACTACGCGCATCGGCCGCGAGGCCCGCATTCCGGTCGAGATCTGGCATCTCAAGGTCGCGGGCAAAGACAACTGGGGCCGCATGAGCGAGGTGGTGGCCAGGATCAATGCGGCCCGTGCCGACGGCGTTGACATCGCGGCGGACACCTACGCCTATACCGCCTGGTCCAATGACCTGTCGGCCTTCATTCCGCCCTGGGCGCATGACGGCGGCAAGTCCAGGTTGATCGAGCGCTTGAAGGATCCTGCCACACGGGCGCGACTTCGCGAGGAACTGCTCGCACCCTCGAGCAGTTGGGACAACGAGTGGAATGAGATCTCGGGTCCCGAAGATGTGCTGATCACCGAGGTGCTGAATCCGAAGCTGGTGCCATTCCAGGGTAAACGCCTGACGGACGTTGCGGCGCTCTGGCACGAGGAGCCGATGGACGCGCTGTTCGATTTTCTGATTGCCGACGACGCTGACAGCTCCTGCGCGGTGTTCGGTATGTCCGAACCCGACGTGAGCCTGGCGCTGCAGCAACCCTGGGTCGCCGTCAACAATGATTCGCAAGGTGCCTCGCCGGAGGGCCTGCTGGGGCTTGAGCACCCGCATCCGCGCGCCTACGGTACTTTCCCGCGCATCCTGCGCAAGTACGTCCGCGAGGAAGGCAAACTTACGCTCGAAGATGCCATCCGGAAATTTTCGTCGCTACCGGCGCAACGCATGCGCCTCACGGATCGCGGCGTCCTCAAGCAACACATGTGGGCGGACCTGGTGGTGTTCGACCCTGCGACTATTCGTGACCTGGCAACCTTCGACAACCCGAACCAGCTGTCGCAGGGAATGGAGTATGTGCTGGTGAATGGCGTACCGGTCATCGACCGGGGCCGGATGACCGGGAAACTTCCCGGCCAGGTGCTGCGTGGTGCCGGCTACCGGCCCTGAGTTCCATCTGTAACTGATCTGTAAGGCTGCGGTGGGCAAGCAGTAACGAGCTGTGCCCGAAGCTCCCTGCCCATGCAGCAGGCAGCAGGTACAGGGCCGACCAGATCCGCGACGGCACAGCCAGCGGCCGGATGGGGCAAATCCACCGGTGCAGCCTGGGTGGTGCGGCTTGGCCGCGCCCGGCCCGGGGCACGCCGGTTTCTGATTGTAGGGCTGCCAAAGCAGCGCGCTACACCCTATATTATTGGGCTTGGGCCGAGCGCGCAGTACTTCGCGGGCCACTTGACCCAAGCGTACGAAGTCGGGCCACGAGTTGATTGGAGCGGCCGCCTACTAATTGTTGACTGCCCAATTGGTACCGTGGCCTCCAGGCAATGGAAAACTCCATGAAGCGGAAAATTCTCTCGATTGGCGGGGCCGTGGCGTGGTTGTGGCTGAGCGGGTGCAGCGTACAGCGCTTCGTCGTCAACAAGGCGGGCGATGCGCTTTCGGGCGACAGCACCGCGGTGGCGCGCGATGACGATCCGGAATTCATCCGCGCGGCTGCGCCCTTCAGCCTCAAGTTGATCGAGAGCCTGCTCGAGCGCAGTCCGCGCCATCCTGGCATGCTGCTGGCTGCGGCCAGCGGCTTCACGCAATATTCCTATGCTTACATCCAGCTCGACGCCGATGAGCTCGAGGATCGCGATTTCAATCGTTCGCAGGAGCTACGGCAGCGCGCCAAGCGCATGTACCTGCGCGCGCGGGACTTCGGGCTGCGCGGACTCGAGTTGCATCACCCCGGACTGGTTGCGGCGCTCCGGCACGATCCGGTTGCAGCACTCCGGGACGCCGACGCCACGGATGCCGCGTTCCTGTACTGGAGCGGCGTCGCCTGGGCCGCCGCCATCAGCCAGGGGAAGGATGATCCCCAGCTGATCGGTGATCTGGCGATCGTCGACGCACTCGCGGCGCGGGCTGCTTCGGTGGCGCCCGACTTCGCCCACGGCTCGCTGCAGAGCTTTCTTGTTACCTACGAGATGGCACGGGCCGGGCGTGCCGAAGTGGCGCGCGAGCACTACGCGCGTGCGCTGAGCGACAGCGGTGGACACGCGGCCGGCCCCTACGTCGCGCTCGCGGAGTCGGTGTGTCTGCCGCAGCGCGCGCGCGCCGAGTTCGCAACGCTGCTCGACTCGGCGCTGGCGATCAACGCCGACCTGTATCCGGACCAGCGGCTCGAGAACCTGCTCATGCAGCGTCGGGCACGTTGGCTCAAATCACGCATTGACGATTTGTTTCTGCCGGAGGCGCTGCTGCCGGCAGCGGGGAGCACACCATGATCGATACCATGCAGACGCGCCGGCAGTTGCTGGTCTCGCTGGCCTGCGCTATCGGTTGCAGCCGGCTCGGGGTTGCGCAACCGCTCCCGCCGCGCATCAATCTCGGCACGCTCGCGCCTCGCGGGTCCAGCTTCTACCAGGCCATGATGCGCATGCGCGAACAATGGAAGTCGCAGAGCGTGCGCCTGGAGGTCTACCCGGACGGGGCACAGGGGAGCGAGGCCGACATGGTGCGCCTGATGCGCGTCGGCACGCTGCAGGGCGGCCTGCTGACCGCGGTTGGCCTGGCCGAGATAGAGCCTGCGGTCGCCGGCCTGCAGAGCTACCCGCTGCTGTTCCGGAGCTTCGAGGAACTCGAATTCGTCATCAACAAGCTCCAGCCGATGCTGGCGCAGCGACTCGCGGCCAAGGGTTTCGTGGTGCTGTTCTGGACCGACGCGGGCTGGATCCGCTATTTCTTCAAGGATGCCGTGACGACTCCCGACCAGTTCAGGCACGTGAAGGCCTTTGTGTGGTCCGGCGCCAGCGAGCAATACAAGCTGCTGCGCGAGTTGGGGTACGACCCGGTGCAGATGGAGACCGCGGACATCCTGCAGGGTCTCGCCACCGGGCAGATCACCGGTGTGAGCGTGCCGGCCATCTTTGCGCTGGTGAGCCAGTTTCAGAAGCGCGTGCCGCACATGATCGACCTGGATTGGGCGCCGCTGGTCGGCGCCTGCGTAATCCGCAAGGACAATTGGGACAAATTGACCGACGCGCAGCGCGCCTCGCTGCAGGCCTCGGCGAACGTGGCCGCGAGCGAGATCCGGGCGCGCAATCGCATCGAAAGCGAGCAGGCGATTGCCAGAATGCAATCTGACGGCCTGATCGTCCACAAGCTGACACCCGCGGAGCGCTCCGCCTGGCAGGCAGCAGCGGAACAGTTCTATCCACACATTCGCGGGCGTCTGGTACCCGCGGATATCCATGATGAGGTCATGCGGCTGCTGCAGCTGTATCGGTCCGGCGCCAGCGCATGACGGCAGAGGCGGGGCGGCTGGGGCAGATTGAGCGCTGGCTGGTCACGCTGCTGCTGCTGGTGATGATCGCGCTTCCGTTGGCCGACCGGGTCCTGTTTCATCTTGGCATTACTGTACCGGCGAGCAGTACGCTGGTGGCGCACCTGGCGTTGATCCTGACCATGCTCGGTGGGCTGCTGGCCGCTGCCTCCCGGCGCCTGATTTCCACGCCCCTGGTTCTTGATCATCTGCCGCCGCGAGCGCGCACGATCGCCGCGGCAGCCGGCCAGGCGGCCGCCGGTGTCATCTGCCTGCAGCTCGCGCTGGCCGCGTGGCACTTCGCTGTGGCCGAGCGCGGCTCGGCGGCCGAACTGCTGCCGGGCTTGCCAATGTGGCTGGTGGAGATGGTCATCCCGGCCGGGTTCGTGCTGATCGGCCTGCGGGTGGTTCTGGCCGGCCCGGCCAGCGCGCGCGTCCGCGCGCATACGGCGACCATGGTGATCGCGGGCACGGTGCTGTGCCTGCTCGGCTGGGATCCGGCGCTGGGCCGCACACTCGGCTTCATCGCGCTGGCGGCAGCGCTGCTGTGCGGTGCGCCGATGTTCACGATCATCGGCGGGCTGGGTCTGCTGCTGATGTGGTCCAGCGGGCAACCCACCGCGGCGATGGCGGTCAAGCACTATTCGCTCGCGACCACGCCCGTCATACCGACCTTGCCGTTGTTTGCGTTTACCGGTTACCTGCTCGCCGAGAGCGGCGCCGCGCGGCGGCTGGTGCGCGTGTTCAGCGCCTGGTTCGGTCCGTTCCGCGGCGGGCTCGCGGCCGCCACCGTACTCTCCTGCGCCTTTTTCACCACCTTCACTGGCGCATCCGGTGTCACCATCCTGGCACTCGGCGGCCTGCTGCTGCCGGCGCTGAAGGCGGCGGGGTATCGAGACCGTAATGCGCTCGGCCTCATTACCGGATCGGGCTCCATCGGCCTGTTGTTCCCGCCCTGTCTGCCGGTGATTCTCTATTCCATCATTGCCCTGCAAACGCTGCAGGGGTTCGATCCCTCGATGCTCGACAAGTACGACGTCAGCATGGAGGGCATGTTCACCGCGGCCTTGTTGCCCGGCCTGCTGCTGGTGACGTTGGCGATCCTGTGGGGACGCTCGCGCGAGCCGGTTCGCCCGGGCCCCCGTCCGCCGTTTGACTGGCACGAGGCCCTGGTCGCGCTTTGGGATGCAAAATGGGAAATGGCGCTGCCGATCGTCGCTGTGGGTGCGATGTTCGGTGGCTGGGTCAGCTCGCCGGTGCAGGCCGCCGCGCTGACTGCGGGCTACGCCCTCGTGGTCGAGACCTGCGTGCATCGCGATCTTAAGTTCCGCCTCGACCTGCCACGCATCGGCGCGGAGTGCGCTTTGCTCACCGGCGGCATCCTACTGATCCTCGGCGCCGCGATGGGGTTGACGAATTTCCTGGTCACCGAGCAGATTCCCGACCAGCTGACGGCCTGGGTCGGACACTATATAGCCTCGCCCTACGTATTCCTGCTGGCGCTTAATGTTGCGCTGCTCGTCGTCGGCTGCCTGATGGACGTCTACTCGGCCATCGTGGTGATCGTGCCGTTGATCGTGCCGCTGGGCCTGCAGTACGGCATCGACCCGGTGCACCTGGGCGTGATCTTTCTGGTGAATCTGGAACTCGGGTTCCTGCATCCGCCGATCGGCATCAACCTGTTCCTGGCCAGCTTCCGCTTCAACCGCCCGCTCGGTGAGATAGTATGGGCGGTGCTGCCGATGCTCGGTGTGGTGGGCACGGCGGTGCTGCTGATCACGTACTGGCCGCCGCTGACGCACTGGCTGCCGGCGCTCATCGGCCGCTGACCATGGACATGAAAGACGCCGACAACGCTGTCCGCTTTGCCAAGACCGCGCGGCCGGTACCGGCCAATGTGCTGGCGCGCGATCGGCTCTACCAGCTGCTCGATCAGGCCAGCTCGCGTCCGGTCGTGTGGATTGCCGGCCCGCCCGGCGCCGGCAAGACCACGCTGGTGGCCGATTACCTGGCGCACCGACCGATCGATACCATCTGGTACCAGGTCGACAGCAGCGACGCCGACCCCGCTTCGTTCTTCTATTTTGTCAGCCAGGCCGTGCAGCAGCGCCATCCCGACGGCCGGCCGTTGCCGCTGCTGGCCACGGAATTCCTTGCCGATCTCGAGGTATTCACCCGCCGGTTCTTCCGTGAACTGTTCAACCGCCTGCATACGCCCTTTGCACTGGTGCTCGACAATTTCCAGGAGGGTGCGGATTCGGCCGGTCTGCTCAGCGTGCTGCAGACCGGGCTCAGTGAAGTTCCTCCGGGCGGAAACATCATCCTGGTCGCGCGCATCGAGCCGCCCGCGGTGCTGGCCCGGTTCCGTGCCAACAACCAGATGTGCGTGGTCGGCTGGGAGCAGCTGAAGCTGACGCGCGCGGAGCAGGACGGAATCGTTGCACTGCGCGGCATGCAATTTGACGATGCGGCGCTCGCCACCCTGTACCGCCGCACCCAGGGCTGGGCGGTGGCGCTCGCGATGTTGCTCGGCGACGCGCGCGCCCTCATCGATTCGGGAGAACTGCAGCCTTCGCCGGCACTGGCCTTTGAATATTTCGGCGAGGTTATCTACAGGCAGCTGGACGCGGTCACGCGCGACTTGTTGCTGCGCATCGCAATGCTGCCGCAGATCAGCCCGGCGCTGGCGCAGCGGCTGTGCCCCGATCTCGACGCTGCGGCACTCCTGGACGGGCTGAAGCCCTACGCCTACCTGTTGCTGACCACGCCAGCAAAGAACGAAGTGCTTTACCAGCTGCATCCGCTGGCGCGCGAATTCCTGATGCGCAAGGCGCGCGAAGTGTTCAGCGCCGACGAGTTACTGGCCGCGCGCCGGCGCGCGTCGGGGTTGCTGGCCGAACAGGGGCAGGCCGACGCCGCTGCCCAGCTGCTGGTGGAAATCGAGGACTGGGCAGCCATGCAGACGCTGATTCTCGCCCAGGCCGAAAATCTCCTGGCCCAGGGGCGTGGCGAGACGCTGGTGCGCTGGATCCACTCGCTCCCCGCCGCGACCAGCAGCTCAGAACCCTGGCTGCAGTATTGGCTGGCCGCCTCGCGCTTCGCCAGCGCGCCGCTCGACGCCGCGGTGCAGTTTGAGCGTGCCTATCGCGGCTTCTGCGCGCAACCGCAGGGCGACAATGACGTCGGCCGTTATCTCTCGCTGGCGGGACTATTCGATACGCTGGTGCATGACCCCGAGGACCTGCATCCGCTCGATCACTGGATCGGCGAAGTTGAACAGCTGATCGCCACGCGGGCCTGGCCCAACCCGGCCATCGAGGCGCGCGTCACCCAGAGCCTGTTCATGGCGATGGTGCTGCGTCAGCCACAGCATCCGCAGCTCTACGCCTGGGGCGAGCGCACGCTGGCGCTGGCGCAGGGAGCGGGCGAGGCGAAGCTGCGCATGAGCGCCGGCCTGTACGTGGTCACGGTGATGATCTGGACCGGGCGTTTTGCGCGCGCCGCCGCGCTGATCGAGGCGCTGCGCGCGATTGCAGAGGACAACAACGTGCCCGCCGTGGCCCTGGTCACGCTGCGGCAGCTTGAATCGATGTACTACATGCTGCAAGGACGGCAGGAGCCCTGCCTCGAGGCGGTCTACGACGGGCTCGACCTGGCCAGCAATTCCGGCGTCAGCCTGTGGCGCAGCACGCTGCTGCTGCACGGCGCCGGTGCCTCGCTGGCCGCCGGCGACCTCGACACTGCGGCCCGGCTGCTGGCGGAAGTGGGTGAACGGCGTGGCGGCATGCGGCGCTTTGGCGCCTGCATGCACCAGTATTTCCTCGGTTGGGATGCGCTGCTTCGCGGCGATAGCTGGAAGGCGCACGAGCACGCGCGTGAGTCCGTGAACATTGCCGAGCAGCTGGGAGCGCCATTCTTCCAGGCACTGGCTGGCCTCGCACTGGTGCAGGCGCAGTTCGCGATCGGCGAGGTCGCGGCCGCCGGCGCACAGCTCGAGCGTACGCTGCGGGTGGCGACGCCGATCCGCAGTCACCTGTTCGATTTCATGGCGCGGCTGGCGGCGGCCCAGCTGGCGCACAGCCAGGGGCAGGAGCCGCTGACCGAGCAGCGTCTGCGCGAAGCGCTTGCCATGGGGCGCGAGCGTGGTTTCAGTTACGCCATGTTCTGGCGGCCCGAACAACTGGCGCAGTTGTGCGTGCTGGCGCTGGAGAAAAAGATCGAGCCGGCTTACGTCGCCAGCCTGATCCGCGGCCGCGGCCTCATGCCGGCTGCTCCGCCCTATCGGCTCGAGGCCTGGCCCTGGACCTGGCGCGTGCGAGTGCTGGGTCAGTTTGCGCTCGACCTGCCGGCGCGCGAGGGCGGCTCTGGTGCTGCGCGCGCGCAGAGTCGGGCGCTCGAATTGCTCAAGGCGCTGATCGCCTTCGGCGGGCGCCAGGTGCCGCTCGAACGGGTGGCCGATGCGCTCTGGCCGCGCATCGACAGCGACTACGCGCAGCGCTCACTGACCACCACGCTCCATCGCCTGCGCAAGCTCCTCGGCGATGAAGGCGCGGTGACGCTGCAGGCCGGCAAGCTCAGCCTCCACTCGCAGAAATTCTGGATCGACACCTGGGCGCTGGAGCAGGCGCTGGGCGAATTCCAGGCCCTGCACCGTGAGGCGACGGACCCGGCGCCGGCGACCGCCGGCGCCGGGGACTTGCCGCCGGCCGTCGAGCGGGTAATGGCGCTCTACCAGGGGCCGCTGCTGTCAATGGATCATGATTACGTCTGGGCCGCGGCACCACGCCAGCAGCTGCATGCGCGGCTGCTGCGCTTCGTCGCTGATGCGGCGCAGGCCCTGGAAGCGCGGTCTGGACCGGCCGCGGCGGCGCGGCTTTTTAACCGCGGCATTGAAATCGACCCGCTGGCCGAAAGCCTGTACCGCCAGCTCATGAGCCTGCACCTGCGGCACGGACAACGGAGCGAGGCAGTCGATGCCTACGAGCGGTGCCGGGAGACCCTGCGCCACAGCCTCCAGTCCGAACCCTCGCCACAGACCCAGCAGCTGTTCAGGAGCATCGATCCCTAACCGCCAATCCTAGTGAAGGATGTGCCAGCCGATGCACATCTGTGAGCCGAACCCGACCGCAAACGCGAGCGTGCGCACCCACGGGATGGCGAAGGCGTACGCGATCGCGTGTACGACACGCGCCCAGAAATAGACCGCGGCGGCGCCGGCGATCGCCGCACTGTGGATGCCGGCCGCCTGCGCGACCAGTACCAGGGCCGCGAACACCACCAGGTTTTCCACTGCGTTGTAGTGCGCCGCCTTGAGTCGTTGCGCCCATTTGGCCAGCGGCTTCGGGTTCTCCGGGTAGCCGACGGCGTCGACCAGGCCGCGCACCAGGACTTCGTTGATGATGTATGGCACCCACAGCAGGCCGGTCAGCACGCTGACCATGGCAAGAGATGTCAATTCGGCGTTCATGGTTCCCCCTAAGGATTGCTAGCAGGCACCGGGCCCGGGCGCGATCGAGTCTACTGCCGCACCGTGCGGCACGCCACGGGGCCTGTCGCCCGGACGCCAAACCCGTTAGATTGACCGGTGGGGTCCACCGACCCAGGGAATCAACCATGAAAATGTCACGCGTATTGATCCTGTCCCTGGCGCTGGCCGCTACGGCGGCATCGGCCGGGAACGCCCGTTTCGGCTTGACCAGTGCCGACATCAAGCCCGGTGGCGTGATTGCCAACAAGTTTGTCTACCAGGGTTTTGGCTGCAAAGGCGAAAACGTCTCGCCCGCGCTGAGTTGGAGCGGGGCGCCCAAGGGCACGCTGGGCTTTGCCTTGCTGGTGCACGACGCCGATGCGCCCACGGGCGGCGCGGGCTGGTGGCACTGGGTGGTCTACAACATACCGGCTGATGTCAGCGCAATCGCGCAGGGCGCCGGTACGGCCGACGGCGCGGCGCTGCCGCGCGGCGCGCTGCAGGGCCGCACCGATTTCGGCTCGCCGGGCTGGGGCGGACCCTGTCCCCCCGAGGGCCACGGCCAGCACCATTACAAGTTCACGCTCCATGCCATGAAGGTCGCGAAGCTCGAGATCCCGGCAGGCGCGACCGCAGCGCTGATCGGCTACATGGTCAACGCCCATTCACTCGGCGCAGCGACGCTCACCGGGCGGTACGGCCGGTGATCACGGGGATGCTGATCTACAGTCGCGCGCGCAGCCCCATGAAGTAGGCCCGGCCCCAGGCCTCGTAGTAGGCCGGTACGTTCCGGTAGGTGCTGAAGCGGAAGTCCGCGTTGTTCAGCAGGTTCGAGCCTTCCAGGTACGCCGTGACATGACGGCCGAAGGCGTAGCTCACTGTTGCCGACAGGTCCTTGTAGGCATCGGAGACGATGGGCAACCCCGGGATATACGGCGAATCCAGATCGTGCGTGAAGCTCGAGGTGTAGCTGTAGGACAGTTGGTTGCTCCAGCCGTACTTCTCGTACAGGAGCTTCAGGTTGTAGGAGTGTGGAATGACCCCCGGGAGCTTGCCCGCGACGCCGCCCAGGAGCGAGGTCGAGCGCGTGGCGGTCAGATTGGCCACCAGGCCGAAACCGTTGTCGAACAGGTATTGGCCCGACAGCTCGGCGCCACTGACGGTGCCGCTGTCGCCGTTGACGACCTGGCTCTCGATATAGGTGTAGTTGTTGCCCGAAGGGTCATGGAAGACCTTCTCAACTGAAGCTCCAGTGACAAAGTTCTTCAGGCTCTTGTAGAACAGCGCCGCGGAAACATACGAGCGCGATGACAGGTACCACTCGAGCGAGGCGTCCCACTGCGTCGAGTCCGTGGGCTTGAGATCGGGGTTGCCGAGGAAATAGGTGATGAAACTGCCGGATTCCCAATTGCTCCAGTCACTCGCCGGTGTCAGCTGCACCAACGAGGGGCGCGAGATGACCTGCGAGGCCGCCAGGCGCAGGCGCAGGTCGGGGCGGATGTCATAGGCGAAGTTAACTGCCGGGAGCGGCTTGGTGTATGAGCCGCCGCCCCGCACTGGCTCGAGATTGGTGAATACGACGGTGTAGTCCGCGGAGGCCGGCAGCTTGGTCACGCTCTCTGGAAACTTGGAGTAGCCGGTGGACAGCACCTTGGTGCGCACCAGGCGCAGACCCAGGTCGCCGCGCCAGCGGTTGCCGGAGAACTCGAACTGGAAATAGGCCGCCGTGGTTTTCTCATCCACATCAAACGAAGCGGGCAGGTCGGGGGACAACACCTGCTTGGACCAGCCTGCCGGATACTGCGTGCAGGCCAGGCTCGGGTCGGGGCAGTAGGTGAGGATATTCGGATTCTGCTCCGCCGCAGCGAGCGAATTCAGGTAGGTATCGATGTTGAAGGTGGCGAAATTGCGCGGAAAATTCCCCGGCAGGTCACCGAGCAGGCCCGTGATCGGCAGTGGCTGCACTACATTCGCGCCGATGGCGGCGAAGGGGAACGGATAACCGCAGAACTGGCAGGCGGTATCGTTATTGTCGATCTGCAGGCTGCTCTTGCGCCGGTCAGTGAAATTCACGCCGAATTTGACGTTCTTCACGCTACCCCAGTCCAGGTCCAGCTTGCCGTCGATCTTGCCGCTGTTGACGCGGTCGCGAAGATTGTCGCCGTAGATCCCGATGTAATGGGGCCGATAGTCGGCGTTCGTGGCCTGGTCGAGCGTTCGGTTGCCGGGCAGTGTGATCTGCAGGTCGGGCAGGCCATTGGCGCGGGTGGCGAAGACGCCGCTCGCGTCGATGATGCCGGCGACCACGAAGCGATCCAGCCCGCCGCTGTTGCGCGCCGCCTCGGAGAGGTAGGCGTCGCCGTTGAATTGCAACCGATCCGTGGCGTCCCAGCGCAGGTTGCCACCGAACAGCCGGGTGGTAACCGCGCGCGCATTGGTGTCATCGAGCACTTCCGCTACGAGATTCTTCATGGAGAAATTCGTGATCACCCCGTTTGCGTCGGCGCGGATTGTGGCGGGATCCCATTTCAGGGCAGCGGGATCCGCCAGCGAGGCGGGTTCCTGGTCTTCCCGCGGCGTGACGTGATTCGAAGAGGCGAAATTCTCCGTGGAGGCGTCGTAGTGCCCGTAAAGGCCATCAACCGTCAACAGCATCCGGTCGTTGGGCCTGAACTGGAACGAGCCGGAGACACCCAGCCGCTTGTGGTCGCCGAGTATGGTGCCCACGCTGTAGAACTGCGGAAAGATGAACTGCTGGGCCGTGTCGCCGACTACGCCGCTGTGGTTGAAATCGACGTTCCAGTCGGATTCGGTGCCGGAAGTCGAGGAGATCTCGTGCAGGTTGTCGGTGCGGGTCGCGCGCTTGGAATAGGAAACGGTCAGCAGCGCGCCAAATCGACCGTCGTCAAAGGTGTTGCTGATGACGCCGCTGAGCTTCTTGCCCCACTTCCCGGGCAATGAGCCGTATTCGCCTTCGGCCGAACCGGCCAGGTGCAGCCCCTGGAAATCAAACGGGCGCGCCGAGCGCAGGTCGACAGCGCCGCCGAGCGTGCCTTCCAGGTTCTGCGCCTGCACCGCCTTGTAGACGTCGGCGCCGGAGATCATCTCGGAAGGCAGCACGTCGAAGGAGAACTCGCGGCCCGAATCCTCGACCGCGAGAATCCTGCCGTTCAGCGTGGTGATGTTGAAATCACCGCCCAGGCCGCGGATGGTGATGCGCTGGCCTTCGCCGCCGCTGGTCCGCTCAACCGTGACGCCCGGAATGTTGACCAGCGCATCTGCCACATTGCGGCTCGGAAATTTGCCCAGCTCTTCCGCGGAGATCGCATCGATGATCGTGCTCGCCGCGCGTTTGGCTTCGACCGAGCGCATCAGGCTGCCGCGCACGCCGGTGACCACGATTTCCTCGAGCGCTGCGGTTTCACCGCTGGCGGCAGCGGCGCTGCCCGTGGGCGCTGGGTTCTGGCAGAGCGCGGGAAGACTCGCAAGGGCCGCCAGGGTGGTGCCGAGGAGCAGCTTGGTTGGCAGGCAATACGACGGCATTTTAAGATCTCCTAGATCACGCAGTTTGTGACGTGTCACAGCCTCAGGCTGGCGCCCAGGGTGAATCCGCGGCCATAGCGGTAGTATCCGTTGGACAGCAGCGGGTTGCCGCCCAGGGTGTACTTCTCTTCTACATCCAGGAGATTGCGGGCTTCGAGAGTAATCTGCAAATGGCTGCTTACTTCGTAAGCGGCCTGCGCGGTCAGCCAGGTGATCGGTTCAACCTGTTCGTTGTAGCCGGCGCCAAGCACGTTGATCGCGGTGACAAAGCCGTCGGTATGGTCGGCGGTCGCGTTCAGGCTCCAGCGGCCTTTCTCGTACAGTGCGCCGAGTGACGAGGTGGCGGGCGCGATGCCCTCGAGCGGCCGCTCCTCGCCACCCACCCAGCTGCGGGCCTGGTTGCGGGTGTACTGCGCCCGCACGCCAAAGCCGTTCTCCCACAGCTGCTGCAGCCCCATCTCGAATCCCCTGACGCGGGCGTGGTCGCCGTTGATCGGCCGGCTGATGTTGAACAGGTAACCGGCCACGCCGATATCCTGCCCGGTCTCCCAACTGTTCGTGATCTGGTTCTTGATGTCCTTTTGGAACACCGCCAGGCTGAAGATGCAGTTCTTCGCGTAGTACCACTCCAGCGAGATGTCTGCCTGCTTCGCGCTATACGGCTTGAGATTCACGTTGCCACCGAACAACTGGGTGAACTCGCCCCAGGAAACGCTGGCAGTCGTGTTGGTCGGCGCGAGCTGATCGACCGCTGGTCGTGCCATGGTCTTGCCCGCCGCTAAGCGCATCTGCAGCCTGGGATCCAGATGCCAGATGAAGTTGGCCGATGGCAATGCATAGGTGTACTCGCCGATTTGCGCGATGGAGGTCGGCGGCGCATAAACGGCGGTGAAATTAAAGGGGCCGTTCTCGACGATGCTGGTGATCTTGGCGTCCCAGGCCTGCGAGGTGGTGCGGGTCCGGACCAGGCGCATGCCGACATCGGCATTCCATTTCTCGCCCGACAGGTCGGCCTGCAGGTAGATGCCGATGGTCTTCTCCGTCACGCGATAGCTTTCGAGTGGATTCCATTCCGGCGCGGCCGCGCTGAAGTTATAAACGCCCCCGTCCGGCCGCGGATGGCCGTCGTACTGCTGCAATTGCGCCAGGTAACCGGGTACGTCGAAGGCCATGAAGGAGCGCGGGAAGTTGCCGCTCACATTGCTCATGAAGTTGGGCAGGGTGAAGGAGTGCGAGATCACGTTTCCGCCCAGGTCTGCCACGTTGATGGCATTGCTGCCCGAGTAATAATCGGCACCGCCGTTGAGGTCGTTGTTGATCAGGTCGCGCTGTTTGCCGCGGTCGGTGTAGGAGAGGCCGAAGCGGAGCTTGTTCAGGTGCACCTTATCTACTGCCAGCACACCGCTCACGGTGGCGCCGGTGATCTTGTCGTCGATATTGTCTCCGCCCAGGCTCATGTAGTGCGTATTGAAGTCTGTTGCGCTGAACAGGCCCTGTGCCAGGCCCTGGCTCAGGTCACGTCCATCGTTGAAAGTCGTTACCACATCGGGCACCGGCGAGTCGGTGAGCCGAATTTGAGTGGTGTTGGGCTGGTTCATGCGCAACACCACGTAAGTGTCCAACCCACCCGAGTGTCGGCTCGACGTTGAGCGGTACAGGTCTCCCGTGAGCGTAAGTTTGGGCGTCGCATGCCACTCAGCGTTGACACCGTACAGGTCCGTATCGACGACCCGATGGGTCGTCATGTTCAACAATTCCGGATTCAGCCGCAGGTCCGGATCGGGGTTGTCCATGGTGAAGCTGGTGACGATGCCGTTGGTGACGGTCATGTTCGACCAGCGACCCGGCGCAAACAACGGGTAGTACGACTGCTGGTAACCCACCTGCGGGGCGTTCAGCCGCGTCTTGATGCCATCGACGACGACCTTCAGCTCGCTGCTCGGCCGCCACTCCAGGGTGCCAGACAGGGCCAGGCGCTTGTTCTCTTCCATGATCGAGCCGACGCGGAACTGGCCAGGCCCGATCAGGCCCTCTTCGTTGGGGTCGAGCACGCCGTTGTTGTTCAAGTCGATGTTTCCGCCCCAGGCGTTCCCATAGATCCAGCTCGGGTCACTCGGGGCGTCGTTGCGCGTCCATCCGCCATCGTTCCCCGCGGTGTCGGTGCGCTCCTTGCGCTTGGCCGCAACCACGCCAACGAGCACGCCGAATGTATCGCCAAAGGTATTGCTGTAGGTCGCCGACAACTTGCCGCCATTGAGTTCGGACATGGTGTTGCGGTCGGCCTCGTAACGCACCAGGCCATGCTGCCCCTTCTGATCAAAGGGCCGTGCCGAGCGAAGATTGACCAGGCCGCCGATGGCGCCCTCGGTCAGCGACGCCTGTGCGGACTTCACCACGTCAGCGCCACCGATTACATCGGAAGGCAGTACGTCGAAGGCGAAGTCGCGCCCCGCGCCGTCGGTGCCCAGGATGCGATCGTTGAAGGTGGTGAGTGTGTATTCCGGCCCCAGCCCGCGTACGCTGACTTTCATGCCCTCGCCCCCGGCAGTGCGCGTGATCGCGACGCCGGTGATGTGACTCAGTGAATCGGCCACGTTGTCGTCGGGGAAGCGGCCCAGTTCGGTGGCGGAGATCGAGTCCAGCACCGTCGCAGCACTGCGCTTGGTTTCAAGTGAACGCGTCAGGCTGGCGCGCAAGCCGGTCACGACGATTTCCTCGAGCACGGTCGTATCGGCACTCGCAGGGGCAGCCGCTGCGCCAGTGGCGGGCGCGGTGTTTTGTCCCAGGGCGATGCTCGATAGTGCCGCGAGCGCGGCGCTGAAAAGCACTTTGGCGGGCAGGTTTATGTTCGGCATGTGTGCGCTTCCCCTAATTGCAGGTCGTTCAAGCGACTCTTGAGATGTGGCAGCCTGTGCGCTAAGGTAATCGAAACACAATGAACGTTCAAGAAGAAACATTAAGGATACGGTCAAAGCGTATTCGCTGAATTTCAGCCGTTATGGGATAAATGTGTCAAAGAAAGATAGCTGTTGAAAGTTACAGACGTTTCGAATATAAGACCCAGGAGTACCCAACGCATGTCATCCCGCTCATGGCTGGTTTATGCCCTCATCACCCTTGGTTTCTGGGGAGTCTGGGGTGCGTTTACCGGTCTCCCGGCCAATCATGGCTTTCCGGAGACACTGATCTATTGCGTGTGGGCCCTGACCATGATTCCGCCGGCGCTGTTCGCGCTGCGGCGCGTGGGCTGGCGTCTGCAATACGATGGCCGCTCGCTGCTGTACGGTTCGCTCATCGGGCTGTTGGGGGCGGGCGGCCAGATGCTGCTGTTTCATGCGGTGCGCAGCGGACCCGCGTACCTGATCTTTCCGGTCATTTCGCTCTCGCCGGTCATTACCATCGTGATGTCGCTGGCCTTGCTGCGCGAGCGCACCGGCAGGCTGGGCGCGCTGGGGATCTTGCTCGCACTGTGTTCGCTCCCGTTGTTTGACTATGCGAGCGGCCCGGATGCCGGTGGGTTTGGCCAGTTGTGGTTTCTGTCGGCGCTCGGCGTGCTTGTCGCCTGGGGCGTGCAGGGTTTTTTCATGAAGCTTGCGAACGCGACCATGGATGCCGAGAGCATTTTCTTCTACATGATGGTGAGCGGGCTGCTGTTGACTCCGGTCGCGATCGCAATGACGGATTTTTCCGTTCCGGTCAACCTCGGGTTCGATGGCCCATACCTGGCCGCGGCGATTCAGCTGCTCAATTCCGTTGGCGCACTGTGCCTCGTCTACGCCTTCCGCTATGGCAAGGCCATCGTGGTCTCGCCGCTGACCAACGCCGGCGCGCCGCTGATCACCGCGGTCATCTCGATCGTACTGCTCGGTGCCGTGCCCAGCGGCACCAAGGTCACTGGAGTCGTGCTGGCGCTGGTGGCGGCGGTATTGCTGGCGATCGAGCCAGAACCCGCGCCAGAATCCGCGCCGCGATGATTGTCCGCCGCGACACCAGCAGCCGGCGCGAACGCATCGTGGCAATGCTGCGCGCGCACAACAGTGTGCAGATTCCCAGGCTCGCAGAAGTCTTCGGCGTCTCCACGCAGACACTGCGCAAGGACCTGAACTTTCTCGACGCCAAGGGCGTGTGCACGCGCTCGCCCGGCGGGGCGCTGTTGCGGCTCGGCGCGCTCTCACCGACCGAGGAAGCCATCGACGTCAAGCGCAAGCGCTATGCGGATGAAAAGCTGCGCATCGGCCGGGCCGCGGCCGCGCTGATCGGCAGCGGCGAGTCGGTGCTGCTCGATTCCGGCACCACCACGCTGCAGGTGGCCCGGCACCTGAATCCCGCCGATCCGCTGGTCGTGGTGACCAACGATGTTGGCATCATGAACGAGCTGGCGGCGCGCGAGGCGGTGCAGCTGGTGGTGCTGGGCGGCACCCTGCGGCGCAAGAACCTGTCCTTCTATGGCACGCAGACGGAACGCGCCCTCGATGGCCTGCACGTCGACAAACTGTTCCTGGCGGCCGACGGCTTTCACACGGACAAGGGCATTACCACGCACTTCGAACCCGAGGCGCTGCTCAACCGGCTGATGTGCCGGGCCGCCAGCGAGATCATCGTAGTGGTGGATTCCTCCAAGTTCGGCCGCATCTGTCTGCACAAGATTCTCGAACCCCAGGGCATCGCCCGGGTAGTGACCGACGCGGGCATCAGCAGTGAAACCCGGCAAGAGCTCGCGCGCATCGGCGTCGAGGTCATCGTCGCGTGAAGCCGCTCCTCGATATTATTCGGCGCCACAAGGCAGGTGAGGCGGTCGGGATCTTTTCCGTCTGTTCGGCCCATCCGCTGGTCCTCGAAGCCGCGCTGCGCCGCGCGCAGCGCCAATCGGGCTACGCGCTGGTGGAGGCGACTTCAAATCAGGTGAACCAGGACGGCGGCTATACCGGCATGCGCCCGGCGGATTTCGCCCGCTTTGTGCGCGAGATCGCCATGCGAGTGGGGCTGCCGCCAGAGCGGGTGCTGCTCGGTGGCGATCATCTGGGTCCCAACTGCTGGCAGCAACTGGACGCGGAAGCGGCGCTGCAGCGCTCCGAGCAGCTGCTCGCCGATTACGTCGCCGCCGGGTTTCGCAAGCTTCACCTGGATTGTTCGATGGCTTGTCAGGGGGACCCGGCCAGGCTCGGCGACGAAGTGGTGGCGGCGCGCGCGGTGCGCCTGTGCCGGGTGGCCGAGCAGACCTGGCAGCGCGTCGGCGGCGAGCCACCGGTGTACGTGGTCGGCACCGAAGTGCCGGTGCCCGGCGGCGCACATGAGCTGTTGACGGATCTGCAACCCACGGCGCCGGCCGCGGCGGTGGCAACCATCGACGCCCACTGGAACGCCTTTGCGGCGGCGAAGCTCGGCGAGGTGTGGCCGCGGGTAATCGGCCTGGTGGTGCAGCCCGGAGTGGAGTTCGATCATCACCAGGTGATCGATTTTCGCCCGGGGCTGGCTGCGGAGCTGGGTGCCGTGGTCGCGGCCCGCCCCAACATGGTTTACGAGGCTCACTCCACCGACTACCAGACGGAGGCCAGCCTGCGCGCGCTGGTGCGCGCGCACTTTGCCATTCTCAAAGTGGGCCCAGGCTTGAGCTTCGCGTTGCGTGAAGCGCTGTGGGCGCTCGCGCAGCTGGAAAGCGAATGGCTGCGGGCCGATCGCTGTTCGGGCCTGCGCGAAGCCGTGCTGGCGGCCATGGCCGCCGACCCACGTCACTGGCGCAAGTATTATCTATCCACTGGCGCGCAGCTGAGGCTCGACCAGCAGTACAGCCTGAGTGACCGCTTGCGCTACTACTGGCCAGTTACCACAGTGGAGCGGGCGCTGGCGCGGCTGCTGACGAACCTGCAGGAAAGTCCGCCGCCCCTGACGCTGCTCAGCCAGTACCTGCCGCTGCAATACGCGGCGGTGCGCAGCGGCACGCTGGCCATGGATGCGCGGGCATGGGTACTGCACCACGTCGACCGGGTACTGCAGCAATACGCCGCCGCCTGCGGTGGGGCGCCGGGCTGATGCGATGAACTACCTCGACATCGACGTGGACGCACTGCGCTCAGCGCGTGCACTCGACACCGCGCGTGAGATCGCGCAGCAGCCCGCCTGCTGGCGCCGCACCGAGGCATTGCTGACGGAGCAAGCCGTGGCGATCAGTGCATTTCCTGGCGCCGCTCCTGGCGCAGCCCGATCTGCGCATCATCCTCACCGGCGCCGGAAGTTCGGCGTTCATCGGTGAATGCCTGGCGCCGATCCTGCTGCGGCAGCTCGGGCGCCGCGTCGAGGCCATCGCCACCACCGATCTGCTCTCGGGGCCGCAGCAGTACCTGCAGCCCGCGGTGCCGACGCTGCTGGTATCTTTTGGCCGATCCGGCAGCAGCCCGGAAAGCGTCGCGGTGGTGGAACTGGCCGAGGCGTTGCTGGAGCGATCTCATCAGCTGGTGTTCACCTGCAATGAACAGGGCACGCTCTACCGGCGTTGCCGCGAGCGCGAGCGGAGCCTCGCCATCCTGCTGCCGCCGGAAACGCATGACCAGAGTTTCGCCATGACCTCGAGCTTCTCATCGATGCTGCTCGCAGCCTGGCTGGTGTTCAGCAACCTGCGTGCGCCGCCACCTGGAATCGAGCGAATCGCCGCATCTGCGCAGGCCCTGCTCGGGCAGCACAACGCGACGCTGCGCCGCCTGGCGGCCCGGAAGTTTTCGCGGGTGGTGTTCCTGGGCAGCAACGGCCTCAAGGGCCTGGCGCGGGAGGCGGCGCTGAAGCTACTCGAGCTGACCGATGGCCGGGTGGTCGCCGCTCATGATTCGCCGCTCGGGTTCCGGCATGGGCCCAAAACCATCATCACCAGTGATACATTGCTGTTTGTGCTGCTCGCCAATGACCCCTACACGCGCGCCTATGATCTCGACCTGTTGCGCGAGCTGCGCGCCGATGCGCGGGCGGGCCAGATCGTGGCCCTCACCGCGCGGGCGGGGGACGCGGCCATGCACGGTGATCACTTGCTGATCGCTGACCTGGCGGACGCCGATGACGGCGTGCTGGCCCTGCCGTATGTAGTCTGCGCGCAGCTCTACGCCTTTCATCGCGCCCTGTCGCTGGGCAACTCGCCCGACCAGCCCAGCGCCTCCGGCACCGTCAGCCGCGTGGTGAGCGGGGTGACCATCCACGCTTTTTCCGCGGGGAGCTGCTGATGTACCTCGGTGTCGACGGCGGTGGAACCAAGACCGCACTGGCGCTCATCGATCGCGATGGCAACATCCGCGCCACGCATGCGGCGCCGGCTGCTTACTATTTCGCCAGCGGCCTGGCGGCCACGGGCGGGGTGCTGGCCGAGGCCGTGGCGGCGGTGCTGCGTATCGCGGGCGTGCCCGCATCGGCCGTGGAGTTCGCGTACTTCGGGCTCCCTGGCTACGGCGAGGATTCGACGCTGGGCGATGCCCTCGATCGGCTGCCGGCCGCGAGCCTTGCGGGTGCGTCCTATCGCTGCGGCAATGACATGGTGTGCGGCTGGGCCGGTTCACTCATGTGTCGCGATGGGATCAGCGTGGTCGCCGGGACCGGCTCAATCTGCTACGGCGAGCGGGGCGGGGCCAGCGCCCGCTGCGGGGGCTGGGGCGAACTGTTCAGCGATGAAGGTTCGGCGTTCTGGATTGCCTGCCGCGGACTCAACCTTTACTCCCGCATGAGTGATGGTCGCGCCGCGCCCGGGCCGTTGCTGGAATTGCTCAGGTCACGACTGGGACTGGCCGCTGATCTGGACCTGTGTGGGCACGTCTATACGCGGCTGGCCAGTGATCGCGCACGCATCGCACAGCTCGCGCGCCTCATTCAGGAAGCGGCCAGCGCCGGCGACGTGCAGGCTATCGCGGTCTATGCCGAGGCCGCGGACGAACTGGCCGGGCTGGTGGAAGCCACGCGCCGCCGGCTCGGGTTTGCCGCTGATGAAACGGTGCTGGTGTCCTATTCGGGAGGCGTCTTTGATCACGCCGGCGAGCTGCTGCTGCGGCCGTTCAGCGCGGCGCTCAAGCGGCGCCACGCGAGCTGCCAACTGGAAAAGCCGGCGCTCCCGCCGGTGCTCGGCGCAGCGTTGTACGCCGCCAAATGTTCCCGCCGGCCGCTGTCGGCGGCAGCTATCGCGCGGCTGCGGGAACAGCGTGGCGCGCTGCATGCGGAGGTGATTCCATGATGAGATCTGCGCTGTGGCGGCTGGCCATGCTGTGGTGCGCGAGCCTCGTTCCCCTGGCGGTCGGCGCTGCCGGTTCCTACACGCTCAACGACTTTGCCGCGCTGCCCAAGATCGACGTGCACGTGCACATCAATAGCAGCGACCCCGCGCTGGTGGAGCAGGCCTCGGCCGACGGCTTCCGCCTGATCACCATCAATGTGGACTACCCGGATTTCCCACCGCTCTCGCTGCAGCGTTCGCTCGCCGAGGCACAGACCGCTGCCCGTCCCGAAACCCTCGCCTGGGTCGCGGCATTCGAAATGCGTGGCTGGGATGAACCGGACTGGCAGCAGCGCGTGCTGGCTGATCTCGGCACGGCCTTCAAGGCTGGCGCGATCGGCGTCAAGGTCTGGAAAAACATCGGCATGGAATTCCGCGACCAGAGCGGGCGGCTGGTCATGATCGACGACCCGAAGTTCGACCCGATCTTCGCGTTCGTGCGCGAACAGGGCAAGGTGCTGGTCGGCCATCAGGGTGAGCCGCACAACTGCTGGCTGCCACTCGCGGCGATGACGGTCAACAACGATCGTGAATACTTTCGCGATCACCCGCAGTACCACATGTTCCTGCACCCGGAACTGCCGAGCTACGAGCAGCAGATGGCAGCGCGCGACCGCATGCTCGAGCGCAACCCCGGCCTGCGCTTCATGGGTGCGCACATGGCGAGCCTGGAATGGAGCGTCGATGAGCTGGCGCACTTCCTTGACCGGCATCCTGGAGCCGTCGTTGACCTCGCTGCGCGCATGGGCCAGGTGCAGTACCAGTCCAACCGCGAGCGCGAGCGGGTGCGGCGTTTCTTCATCCGCTACCAGGACCGGCTGCTTTATGGGACGGACCTCAGCCAGGAACCGGGAAGCCGCCCGCAGGAAGTCAGGAAGGACGCGCATGAGGTCTGGCTGCGCGACTGGCAGTACCTGAACACCGACCTGGTCCAGAAGGTGCCTGAGCTCGATGAGCCCGTGCGGGGCCTGGCGTTGCCGCGCGGCGTGATCCGCAAGATCTACAGCGCGAATGCCGAGCGCTGGTTCGGGCCGGCCTGGAAGGCGCGCTCCGCGGCGCCTACTGCGGGAGCGCCTCGATGAGGAGCGATCGTTCGAACTCCAGCTTCATGGTCGCCTCGGGACCACGCACCTCGCCCAGATCCCTGCCGTTGACGTAGTCGCGTATCCGGTAGCGGCCAGGCTGCAGGCCGCGCAGTTGCACGCCGCCGTTGTAGTGCGCGGCATAGAACGCGTAGTACATCGCCTTGCCCTTCGCAATCACATGCGTCTCGGGCACATCGAAGCCGATGTCGTAGAGCGTGCCCAGGTATTCGCCATCCACCAGGCGCTTTTCCTGGTACAGCTTGGTCCATTTGCCCCAGATCGCCTCGCGCTCACTCGTCAGCAGGAGTTTCGGGTCTTTTTTCCCGGGCGCACCGGGCCAGGCGAAGTTGCTGCCGATCACGCCGCCAACGCCAAAGCTCGAGGCGAAGTCAGTCCCGCCATCGCTCAGTTCCACGAAATCGCCCAGATAAGCCGTGCGATCACCGAGCAGCGCCTTGAGGGTCTTACCCTTGAGCCGCACCTGCCAGGAACTCTCCGGATCCGAAGCCACGGTCATGTTGAGGTAGGGCATGGTGAAGAATGAATAGCCCGTGCCACAGGGACAGATCTCGATGACCGCCCCGGGCCGCGTCGCCTGCGCCGCGTCCCAGATCGCCTTGAAGAATTGCGGCACCTGCTCGGCCGCCGCTTCCGGCTCGGCGTGCTGATGAGCCTTGTTGAAGCAGGGCGGGGCGGCGTTCAAGTGCTGGCCGTCCACCTTCAGCCCGTCGAAGCCCCACACCCCGAGCGCTCTGCGCACGAAGGCGGCCGCGTCCTCCTGCACCGGACCGTAGGCGGGGCACAGATAGTCGGAATCCCACCAGCTGATCTTTCGCGGTGTCCCGTCGGCGTTCTGCAGCAGCCAGTCGTGATGCTCGCGATCGGTGCGTGAGCCCGGATCGGCGGCCAGCGGCGCCCACCACAGCTGCGCCTTCATGCCCGCGGCGTGGATCCGCTCCACCATGGCCTTCATATCCGCATCACCGGCGGGAAACTTCGCGGGGTTGGGCGTCCAGTCGCCCTCGGCCACCTGCCAGCCGTCGTCCAGCACCGCCCAGCGGAAGCCGAGTTGCTTGACCACCGGCAGGCTGGCGAAGACCTGCTCTGGCGTGAACTCGCGCCCGTACCCCCAGGCGCACCAGATCGGTTCGAAGGCGTCCGCCGGCGCCGCATTGATCTTCAGGCCCTGCGCCTGCATGAGGGAGGCGTAGGCGCGAAGCGTCGCGAAATGATCGCCGTGGTGCACGCTCACGAAGCTGCGCAGTGAATCGAAGCTCGCGCCCGGCATGAGCGTGAACTCGCGCTGCACGCGCAGTCCCAGTTCCGCATTGCCAGTGCCGGCGCGCGCGAGCGGGAGCGACACCAGCTTCGGCGTCAGTTCGATGTGGCCGACTGCCAGGCCGAAATCGCGGCGCCAGACATCGATGACTGGCGTACCGCCGCCGTAGTCGTCGGCGTTCATGCCCAGGAAATTGCCGCGCGCGTAACCGGGTGTCACCGGCAGCAGCCAATCCGGCCGGTTCTCGTAGGACGCGCTCTGGTAGGACCAGAATGCCGGCTCACCCTGCTTCCGGTCCGGTTCGAACTGGTAGCGGTCGCTGATGTAGCCGCGCACCTGGAGCGGCGTCGGTGCCGCGATTGGTGTAGCGCACGCGCAGGAACAACCAGTGTGGTCGCGACGGGTAGGCGGTGATCTCAACGCGCTTGCTGATTGCGCCGGACCTTCCCGTCAGTATCACGCTGTGGCCGCCGCCGAGCGTGTCACTGACCTCCGTCTCGACACGGCTCTCGAGCGTGAAGCCGTGCAGTTCGCCCTCGGCCGTCAGCAGTGTTTCGGATTCAGTGTAAGGGCCCAGAATCGCTTCCGCGCCGAGCGTGGTGACCACGCGGCTGCGCATCTGGGCGTCAAATTCGAGCCGCAGGCCATCGCCGCTAACAGCGGTCACCGAAGACAGCAGCAGGAGTCCGAGGCCGAGCATGGGCCGATCATAGCAGCGTCCGCCGCGGGCCCGGGGCGCCCCACGCCGGGCGGGTGGGCAAGGGGGCGGCCTTCCGCTAGACTAGACATAAAGTGGGGCATAGTGCCTACGTCTTTGAGTAGACTGACTTTTTAGGAACCCTTGCCGGATGGATCCGACCCCCCAAGAACTCGACTCATCCACGCTATTGTCGGGCGGCAACGCTCCGTTCGTCGACGATCTTTACGAGACCTATCTGCGCGACCCGGCCGCGGTGAGCGCACAGTGGCGCGCTTATTTCGACGCGCTGCCCACGCCTGGCGCTGAAGCAGCCGGGCACAGCGTGCCCGCCGCGGCGGCCGCGCCGGCGGCGCGAGCGAAAAGCAGGGCGCGGTCTCGCGCCTGGTACAGACCCTGAGCAATCGCGGGCACCTGATTGCCAACATCGATCCGCTCGGGCTCATGAAGCGCGAGCGGCCGCGCGTGCTCGATCCCGGCTACGTGGGATTGGGCGAGGCGGACCTCGACACCGAGTTCTACACCGGCAGCCGCAACGGCTGGATGCCCAAGCGCGCGACGCTGCGCGAGATTCTGGCGCGACTCGAGCAGGTGTACTGCGGCACGATCGGCGCCGAGTTTGCGCATGTGTCCGACGCCGACGAGCGCATCTGGCTGCAGGACGAGTTCCAGCTCGGCCGCATGCAGCAGCGCTTCAGCGCCGAGGAGCGCCGCAACATCCTCTGGCAGCTGACGGCGGCCGAAGGCCTCGAGCGCTACCTGCACACGCGTTTCGTCGGGCAGAAGCGCTTTTCGCTCGAAGGAGCCGAGGCGCTGATCGCGCTGCTCGACGATCTGGTGCAGGAGAGCGGGCGCGGAGGCGTCGAGGAAGCCATCATCGCCATGGCGCATCGCGGCCGGCTGAACGTGCTGGTCAATGTGCTGGGCAAGTCGCCCCGCGACCTGTTCTCGGAATTCGAGGGCAAGGCGCAGCCATGATTCAGGGTCGGGCGACGTCAAGTACCACAAGGGCTACTCGGCCGATCTGCGCACGCCGGGCGGCAACGTGCACGTCATGCTGGCGTTCAATCCCTCGCACCTCGAGATCGTCAATCCGGTGGCCGAAGGCTCGGTGCGCGCGCGCCAGGAGCGGCGCGGCGACCTGCGCGGCGAGAAGGTGCTGCCGATCCTGGTGCACGGCGATGCGGCCTTCGCCGGCCAGGGCGTGGTCATGGAAACGCTGCAGATGTCGCAGACGCGCGGCTACGGCACCGGCGGCTCGATCCACGTGGTGATCAACAACCAGGTGGGCTTCACCACCAGCGAGCCGCGCGACGCGCGCTCGACCACCTATTGCAGCGACGTGGCGAAGATGATCGAGGCGCCGATCCTGCACGTGAATGCGGACGATCCGGAGGCCGTGATCTTCGCGACACGCCTCGCGCTGCGCTATCGCCAGACCTTTCGCAAGGACATCGTCATCGACCTGGTCTGCTACCGGCGCCTCGGCCACAACGAAGCCGACGAGCCGGCCGCCACCCAACCGTTGATGTACCGTGCGATCCGCCAGCACCCGCCGGTGCGCAAGCTCTACGCGCAGCGCCTGGTCGCGGAGGGCGTGCTGGAGAGCGGCGATGCCGAGCTGCTGGTCGAGCAATACCGGGGTTCGCTCGACGAGGGACGCCACCAGGTGCACCCTTCGCTCGGCATGATCGGCAACCAAGTACACGGTTGATTGGTCGCGCTACCAGAGTGTGGATGCGCACGACCCGCTCGCCACCGCGGTGGCGGCGCCGAAGCTGGCGGCGCTGGGCCGCCGCATCCTGCAGTACCCGGAGGGCTTCACGCTCCATCCGCGCGTGGCGCAGATCGTGATCAATCGCTCGAAGATGCTGGCCGGTGCGCTGCCACTCGACTGGGGATGCGCGGAGACACTGGCCTATGCCTCGCTCCTCGAAGATGGCTACGCGGTGCGCATCTCGGGCCAGGACTGCGGGCGCGGCACCTTCTTCCACCGCCACGCGGTGCTGCACGACCAGAACAGCGACCGCTCCTACACGCCGCTGCAGCACCTCAGCGAGACGCAGCCGCGATTCACGATCATCGATTCGCTCCTGTCCGAAGAGGCGGTGCTGGGTTTTGAATACGGTTACTCGAGCACCAGCCCGGACTGCCTGGTCATCTGGGAAGGGCAGTTCGGCGATTTCGTCAATGGCGCGCAGGTGCTGATTGACCAGTTCATCAGCTCGGGCGAGGCGAAGTGGGGGCGGCTGTGTGGCCTGACGCTGTTCCTGCCGCATGGCTACGAGGGTCAGGGACCGGAACATTCCTCGGCGCGGCTCGAGCGTTTCCTGCAACTGTGCGCCGAGAACAACATGCAGGTGTGCGTGCCCTCGACGCCGGCGCAGATGTTTCACATGCTGCGACGGCAGATGCTGCGGCCATTGCGCAAGCCGCTGATCGTCATGACGCCCAAGAGCCTGCTGCGCCATGAATTGTCAGTCTCATCGATCGCGGACCTGACCGGCGGCGGCTTCGCCACCGTCATCGACGACATCGACGCGCCGCCGCCGGCGCTGGTGCGCCGCGTGGTGTTGTGCAGCGGCAAGGTGTACTTCGACCTGCTGCAGGCGCGGCGCGCCGAGAACCTGCCAGGCGTTGCCGTGGTGCGCATCGAGCAGCTGTACCCGTTTCCGGCGCCGGAATATTCGGCGCTGCTCGCGCGCTACCCCAATGCGGTGGAAATCATCTGGTGCCAGGAAGAGCCGCAGAACCAGGGCGCCTGGTTCCAGATCCGCCATCGCCTGCAGGAATTCGCCGGCCAGACTCGCATCGTGTACTACGCGGGACGCGCTTCGGCTGCTGCGCCCGCCACCGGGCTGGCGCGCATCCACGAGGCCGAACAACGTGAGCTGGTGCAGACCGCGCTGACCGCGGCGACCGCGGAGCAGACGGCGCTGTATCTGCCACGCCTGACGGTGCCAGCGGCCGTGGACCTGGGCGCCGCAGCGCAGCTGAGGAAATTGTCATGAGTGTTGAAATCCGCGTACCGCAGCTGCCCGAATCGGTCGCCGACGCGACGCTGGTCGCATGGCGCAAGCAGCCGGGCGAGGCGGTGAGCCGCGACGAGAACCTGGCGGACCTCGAGACCGACAAGGTGGTGCTCGAGGTGCCCTCGCCGGTGGCGGGCATGCTGCAGGAGATCCGCGTGCAGCCCGGCACCAGCGTCAAGCAGCGGCGAACTGCTGGCGGTGATCAGCGCCGTGGCGACGGCGACGGCAACAGCGGTGGCGGCCGCGACCACGGTGACCGCGCCGTTGCGCGCTGCCGCGCCCAAGCTGGGTCCGGCGGCGCAACGCGTGGCGGAGGAGCTGGGCCTGGGGGACACGATGATCGCCGCAGCGGCCCGCGGCGGGCGGGTCTCGAAATCAGACCTGGTCGCGGCGGCCGGCGTGGCGCCCGCAGCGGCGTCGCCAGCGCCGATGCTCAAGGCCGTGCCGGTGGCGAAGCAGGCTACGGCCGCGGCGCCCGCGCCGCCGGCGGCGCCAGGTGCGCGCGCCGAGACGCGCGTGCCGATGTCGCGGCTGCGCCAGCGCATCGCCGAGCGCCTGGTGCAGGCGCAGGCCACGCAGGCGCTGCTGACCACCTTCAACGAAGTCGACCTGACGAACATCAACGAGCTGCGCGGTCGCTACAAGGACGGCTTCGAAAAGCTGCACGGCGTGAAGCTCGGGTTCATGTCCTTCTTCGTCAAGGCGGCGATCGAGGGACTGAAGAAATATCCGCTGCTCAATGCCGCGGTGTCCGGCACCGACATCGTCTATCACGAATATTTCGACATCGGCGTCGCGGTGTCGACCGATCGCGGCCTGATGGTGCCGGTGCTGCGCGATGCCGATGCGCTGGATTTCGCCGGCATCGAGCGCGGCATCGGCGCCTTTGCGCAGCGCGCCCGCGAGGGCACGATCGCGCTCGAGGACCTGGCCGGCGGCACCTTCAGCATCACCAACGGCGGCGTGTTCGGTTCGCTCCTGTCGACGCCGATTGTCAACGCGCCGCAGAGCGCCATCCTCGGCATGCACAAGACGATGCTGCGGCCGATGGTGGTCGATGGCCAGATCGTGGCGCGTCCGATGATGTACCTGGCGCTGAGCTACGATCATCGCATCATCGACGGCAAGGAAGCCGTGCAGTTCCTGGTGACGGTCAAGGACTGCCTGGAGGATCCCGGGCCGCATGCTGCTTGGAGTGTGACGGTGACAAACGGCAACTTTGACTACGACGTGGTGGTGATCGGCGGCGGGCCGGCCGGTTACCCGGCCGCGATCCGCGCTGCGCAGAATGGCCTCAAGGCAGCCTGCATCGACAGCTTGGAAGAATCGCGACGGCAGCAATGCGTTCGGCGGCACCTGCCTGAACGCCGGCTGCATTCCTTCCAAGGCGCTGCTGGAATCCTCCGAACTCTGGCATCGCGCGCAGCATGAATTCGCCGTGCACGGCATCAGGGCGAGCGGCCTGAGTCTGGACCTGGCGGCGATGCACAAGCGGCGCGCGACCATCGTCAGGAATCAGACTCGCGGTGTCGCCGCGCTCCTGAAGGCCGCCGGGGTCGCGGCGATAGTCGGCAGCGGAAAACTGCTCGCCGGTCGCGTCGTCGAAGTCACGGGCGCCGACGGACAAGGTAGCGCAGTTGCGCGCGCGGCATGTGGTGCTCGCCAGCGGCTCGGTGCCCACGGAACTGAAGTCGCTCCCCTTCGACGGACGGCAGATCATCGATTCCTGGGGCGCGCTGGAACTCGAGGCCGTACCACGGCGCCTGTGTGTCATTGGCGCCGGCGTAATTGGCCTGGAACTCGGAAGCGTGTGGCGCCGGCTCGGCGCCGAGGTGGTGATGCTCGAGGCGCTCGAACAGCTCCTGCCGATGGCGGACGCACAGCTGGCGGCGGAAGCGGGCAGGCATTTGCGCAAGTTGGGCCTGGATATCCGTCTGGGCGCAAAAGTCACCGGCGCTGTGGCCGGCCCGGACGGCGTGAGCGTGCAGTACACGGACGCAACGGGCGCGCAGTCGCTGCTGGCCGACAAGCTTGTCGTCGCGGTCGGGCGCCGGCCCTACACCCAAGGCCTGCTGGGCGCGGGCACTGGCGTCAGGCTCGACGAGCGCGGCTTCGTCAGCGTCGATGATCACTGCGCCACCGGCGTCGAAAACGTCTGGGCCGTGGGTGATGTGGTGCGCGGGCCGATGCTGGCGCACAAAGGCAAGGAGGAGGGCATCGCGGTTGCCGACCGCATTGCCGGTAAGTATGCGCATGTCAACTACGCGCTGATTCCTTCGGTCATCTATACGGCGCCGGAGATTGCCTGGGTGGGGCAGAGTGAAGCACAGGTCAGGGCCGCAAACATTGACTGCAAGCTGGGCGTGTTTCCGTTTGCGGCCAGCGGGCGGGCGCGGGCCATGGAATCGCCGGCCGGATTCGTCAAACTGGTGGTCGCGAGGGCCAGCGACGAGATCCTCGGCGCGCACATCATCGGCCCGATGGCCGGCGAGTTGATCGCCGAAGCGGTGCTGGCGATGGAATTCCGCGGCAGCGCCGAAGATCTGCAACGCACGATCCACGCGCACCCGACGCTCGCCGAAGCGCTGCACGAGGCGGCGCTGGCTGCCGACAAGCGCTCGATCGACAACCTCAACCGCTGACGCGCACGCCCGCTAGCCCGTGCGCGCCGCGCGCAGCACGCTATTGACACCGCCGAGCTTCTTCAGCACCTGGCGCAGCTGCGCTCGCATCGCGCACCGCCGTACGCATGACGATCGTGGCCACGCGGTCAGCCGGATCGGTGCTGGAGTTGACGCCGTCGATGCTCAGCCGTTCCTGCGCCATCACATCGGAGACGTCGCGCAACAACCCGCGACGATCGTAGGCCTCGATGCGGATCTGCACCGGCATGAGCTGCTCGGTGCTGCGATTCCAGTCGACGCGCAGCAGCCGTTCCGGATGCACAGTGCTCATGCGCAGCCAGGCTACGGCAAGCCGCGCGATGCACGGTCACGCCGCGCCCCAGGGTCAGGTAGCCGGCGATCGCCTCCGGCGGGACCGGCGCGCAGCAGCGCGCCATGGTGGTGGGCATGTCGCCAACGCCCTCGATGTCGACAGCGGCTTTGCCCCGCTTCGGCGCGCGCCTGGGCGCTGCAGAGACCATCAGTGCGGCGGCGGCCGGCGCCGCAGCGGGCGCTGGTGATGCAGGGGCCGCGGTGCCGGTGGCCGCTGCGGCGGTCATCCTGTTGATGGAACCAGGCGCGCACCTTGGCGCGGCTGCGCGCCGAGGCGAGGAAGCCGCCATCGCTCGTCGAGCCAGTCGCGGCTCGGCCCGCCGCTGCGGCCGGTGATGATCTCGACCACCTCGCCGTTGGCGAGCGGCTGGTCGAGCGGCGCGATGCGGCCATTGACTTTCGCGCCGCGGCAACTGTGCCCGAGCTGCGTGTGCACGTGGTAGGCGAAATCGAGCGGCGTGGCGCCGCGTGGCAGATCGATGACTTCGCCGCGCGGCGTGAGCGCGTACAGGCGATCGGTGAACAGCTCGTGCCGGACGCGCTCGATGAAGTCGCCGCCCGCGTCGCCGGCCTGCGCCGGATCGAGCATGCGGCGCGCCCACTCGATCTTGCGCTCGTAACTGGCGTCGCGCGCGCCGCCTTCCTTGTAGCGCCAATGCGCCGCAACCCCGAGTTCGGCATGTTCGTGCATGTCGCGGGTGCGGATCTGGATCTCCAGTGATTTCTCCTCTGGACCGATCACCGCCGTGTGGATCGAGCGGTACTGGTTGTCCTTGGGCGTGGCGATATAGTCGTCGAATTCGCCCGGCAGGTTGCGCCAGCGGCCGTGCACCATGCCCAGCGCGGCGTAGCAGTCGGCCACCGTCTCCGACCACGATGCGCACCGCACGTACGTCGTAGAGCCGCTCGAACGGCGAGCTGCTTGCGCTGCATCTTGCGCCAGATGCTGTAGATATGTTTCGGGCGGCCGTAGACCTGGGCGCTGACGCCGGCGGTTGCCAGCTCGGCGTCGAGCAGCGCGCACACCTGTACGATGTACTGCTCGCGCGTCGACCCGCCGCTCGGCGAGCGCCGTGGCGATGCGATGGTAGTCGCGCGGGTTCGAGCTGGCGGAAAGCGAGGTCC
Organism: uncultured Gammaproteobacteria bacterium; assembly: GCA_963811485.1. GTDB lineage: Bacteria > Pseudomonadota > Gammaproteobacteria > Steroidobacterales > Steroidobacteraceae > FEN-1191. Next base: position 408,968 of record CAWERO010000001.1, on the reverse strand, counting down.
TCCAGTTCCCACTTGACGCTCCAGACGCCGAGCCGATTGGCGAGCGGGGCGTAGATCTCGCGCGCCTCGAGCGCCAGCCGCGTGCGCTCGGCTCTCGGCCGAGCTGCGCGCATGGCGCAGGCGCACCAGTTCCATGCCAGTCGGGCCACGATCAGCCGCGGGTCGGCGGCGATCGCCAGCAGCATCTTGCGCAGCGTCTCGGCCTGCTGCGGATTGAGGCCGCGACTGGCGGTCCAGTCGGACTGGCAGGCCGATGTCGCCCAGCAGCTCCAGCTGCCGGGCCAGGCGCTTCGGCGGCGCCGCCAAAGCGCGCTGGTCGCCGTAGCGGCATTGCAGGCGAGTCCCGGCCGCACGCGCCTGCACGATCCAGGCGGCCACCGCAATGTCCGGCTCCTCGGTGATCTGGCCGACGAGCTGTGCCAGCTCCGTGCCCGCCGCCAGCCCGACCTCCGCCAGGCCGAGCTCGGTAAATGCCTCGTGCGCCGCGGCGATTGCGGCCGCGGGAGCGGGCAGGTTTTTGGTTGCGGTTTCCAAGATGTTCGAGCCGTGTATTGGGCGTGTGGTGGCGGGCTCTTCCGGCTATCATTCTGGTAATGAGCGTCCACAGCAAGAGGCGGCATGCCGCGCTACTCCGGCAGTTCCTGGCGCAGCTTCCGGCCTGAGGCCGTGGCGGCCGGCGCGGCGCTCGGCTGGGCGCCACGGGCCGGCATTTCGGTCAATTGCCGCATACTCGGGCTGGATCCGGGCTCGCTTCGCACCGGCTACGGTCTGATCGACTGCAGCGCCGGTGGCGAACGCCACGTGGCCAGTGGCTGCATCAATGCCGGCAGCGGCGACTTCCTGCTGCGGCTGCGGCGCATCTTCGATGCCGTCGTGCTGCCTGATCGAAGAGCACCGGCCCGACGAGATCGCCATCGAACGGGTCTTCGTGCATCGCAATCCCGACAGCGCGCTCAAGCTCGGTCAGGCGCGCGGCGCGGCGATCTGCGCCGCGGTTGGGCTGGGCGCGAGCGCCCATGAATACGCGCCGCGCGCGATCAAGCTGGCGGTCAGCGGCTACGGCGCAGCGGACAAGGCGCAGGTCGCCCAGATGGTGACGGTTCTGCTCCAGCTCGAGCGCCGTCCGAGTGCCGACGCCGCCGACGCGCTGGCCGTAGCGCTGTGTCACGCGCAGACACGCCGGCTCGCAGCGCTCACCAGCGCAGCGGCTGCGCCGCGCGCGCAGCTGCGTCGCGGGGGCCGTCCGGCGGCGCGGCCGGGCGCGCGCCCATGATCGGTTCGCTCGCGGGCGTCCTGGTGCACAAGTCGCCGCCCGCGCTGCTCATCGAAGTCGGCGGCGTCGGCTATGAGCTCGAGGCGCCGATGTCGACCTTTTACGGTCTGCCGCCGGTGGGCCAGCCGGTGCGGCTGCTGACGCACCTGGTGGTGCGCGAAGATGCGCACGTGCTGTACGGCTTTGGCACCAGCGCAGAACGCCAGCTGTTCCGGAGCCTGCTCAAGGTTTCGGGCGTCGGGCCGCGCATCGCGCTGGCCATCCTGTCGGGCTCCACGGCTGAGGCATTCGCCGTCTGCGTGCAGGCCGGTGACTCCGCCGCGCTGACGCGCATTCCGGGCGTCGGCCGCAAGATTGCCGAGCGCCTGATCGTCGAAATGCGCGATCGGCTGGCCGCCGCCGCCGCGGACGGACACGCCGCGACCGCGGCAACGCCCCGTGGGCGTCGCCGCCGAGGCCTACAGTGCGTTGATCGCGCTCGGCTACAAGCACGCCGAGGCGACGCGCCTGCTCAAGAACGTCACTGCCGGCGGCAGCACCGAAGATCTGATCCGCAGCGCGCTGCAGGGCGCGGCGCGCGAATGAGCGCGCCCGGTGCACGAGGAACGGTTGGTTAGCGCCGCGGGACGGGGCGAGGAGGAACTGGTCGATCGGGCCATCCGCCCACGCGCCTTCAGCGAGTACGTCGGTCAGGAGCAGGTGAAGAGCCAGATGGGCATCTTCATCGAGGCAGCGCGCCAGCGCGCCGAGGCGCTCGATCATGTACTGATCTTTGGGCCGCCGGGGCTGGGCAAGACCACGCTGGCGGTGATCATTGCCGCCGAGCTCGGCGTGAACCTGCGCCAGACCTCAGGTCCGGTGCTCGAGCGGCCCGGCGACCTGGCCGCCATCCTCACCAATCTGCAGCCACGCGACGTGCTGTTCGTCGACGAGATCCATCGGCTGAGCCCGATCGTCGAGGAAGTGCTGTACCCGGCGATGGAGGACTATCAGCTCGACATCATGATCGGCGAGGGGCCGGCGGCGCGCTCCATCAAGCTCAACATTCCGCCCTTTACGTTGGTGGGCGCGACCACCCGCGCCGGGCTCCTCACCTCACCGCTGCGCGATCGCTTTGGCATCGTGCAGCGCCTCGAGTTCTACAGCGTCGCCGAGCTGCAACGCATCGTCACGCGCTCCGCGGGCATCCTGCAGGTGCCGATCGTGCCCGAAGGCGCGGCGCGCATCGCCCAGCGCGCGCGCGGCACGCCGCGCATCGCCAACCGGCTGCTGCGGCGGGTGCGCGATTTCGCGCAGGTGCGCGGCACGGGACAAGTCGACGAAGGTACTGCCACCGCGGCCCTCGACCTGCTGGAGGTGGATCCGTTGGGATTCGATTCGCTCGATCGCAAGCTCCTGCTCATGATCATGGAGAAATTCGACGGCGGCCCGGTGGGCATCGAGAGCCTGGCGGCAGCCATCGGCGAGGAGCGCGGCACGCTGGAAGATGTGATCGAACCCTATCTCATCCAGCAGGGATTCCTGGCGCGCACTGCTCGCGGACGCATCGCCACGCGCAGCGCCTGGCAGCATTTCGGCCTCAAGGTGCCGGAGCGCGCAGCCGCCAACCTGCCGCTGTTCGGGGACAACTCGTGAACGCCTTCCACTGGTCGGCGCGCGTGTACTGGGAGGACACCGACGCCGGCGGCGTGGTCTACTATGCGAACTACCTGAGATTCCTCGAGCGGGCCCGGACCGAATGGCTCCGTGCGCGCGGACACGCGCAGACCGAGCTGGCCGCGAACCCCGGGGTGCTGTTCGCGGTCGCTGAAGTCAATATCCGCTACCACCGCCCGGCACGGCTCGATGACCTGCTGGTGATCAGCTGCGAGCCTGCCGCCGAGCGTGGGGTCACGGTGGTATTTGCCCAGCAGATTCACCGCGACAGTGCGGCGGGCGAACTGCTGGCCGAGGCCAGCGTGCGTGTGGCCTGCGTTGATGCGCGCGATTTCCGCCCGCGACGCCTGCCAGCGGGGATTTTCGGGGAGCCAGGCTGATGGGTGGTGATCTGTCGATCCTGCGGCTCATCGTACAGGCCGGCCCGGTGGTGCAACTGGTGATGGCATTGCTGCTGGCGGCTTCGCTCATGTCCTGGGCCATAATCTTCAGCAAACGCACCATGGTCCGGCGTGCACGAAGCGATGCCGAGCGCTTCGAAAACAGCTTCTGGTCGGGCGGTGACCTGACCGCGCTGTACCGCTCGATCGAGTCACGCGGCGGCGCCACCGGCATGGAAAGCATCTTCGAGTTCGGCTTTCGGGAATTCGCGCGGCTCCGCCAGCAGGACGGCGCGGCGGCGGACCTGCTGCTCGAGGGTTCGCGCCGCGCGATGCGCGTCGCGCAGCTCAAGGAGATCGAGCGGCTCGAACACAACCTCGCGACACTCGCCACCGTGGGTTCTACCAGCCCGTATGTCGGCCTGTTCGGCACCGTCTGGGGCATCATGAGCGCGTTCACCTCGCTCAGCAATGTGCAGCAGGCCACGCTGGCATCGGTCGCGCCAGGGATCGCCGAGGCGCTGGTGGCAACGGCCTTCGGACTGTTCGCCGCGATCCCGGCGGTCATCGCCTACAACCGCTATGCCGATCAGGTGAGCCGCCTGGAAATGCGCTACGACGCTTTCATGGAAGAGTTCTCGACCATCCTGCAGCGTCACGCCACGCGTGGCGCCGCCTCCGGAGCCTAGCGTGGCCGTATCGGGCCGACCCAAGCGCCGCCTCATGGGCGAGATCAATGTCGTGCCGTACATCGATGTCATGCTGGTGCTGCTGATCATCTTCATGATCACCGCGCCGCTCCTGACGCAGGGCATCAAGGTCGAGCTGCCCAAGGCCGCGGCGGAACCGCTCGACGCCGGCGCGGTCAACAATCTCGAGCCGTTGGTGCTGTCCGTGGACGCGCGGGGCCGGCTATACCTGAACCTCGGCGCCAGTCCGCAGCAGCCGATCGATTCCGCGACGGCGCTGGCGCGCGCGACCGCGGCGCTGCGGCGCGCGCCACAGCGGGTGGTGCTGGTGAAGGGTGATGCGGCGGTGAGTTACGGCCGGATCGTTGCAGCCATGGTGATGCTGCAGCAGGCGGGCGCCACTAAAGTTGGCTTTCTCACCGAACCGCTCCCACCGACCGCCGCGCCGCAGCCATGAATCCGGCCGGCGAGGGCGAGCGCGGCCCCGACCGGTGGCGTGCGATCCTTCTGTCGGTGCTGGTCCATGCCGCGGTCGTGGGCCTGCTGGGCTGGAGCTGGTGGCGCTATCGCGCGCCCAAGCCGGCACCGCGGCAACTCGCCATCGAGGCGACGATCGTGATGGACAGGTCGGTGGCCGTGGCGCCGGCGGCGCCCGCCGCGGCGGCGCCTGCGCCCACGACTACACCAGCCGTTGCGCCGATCCCGCCAGCGGCGACGGAAGCGCCGGCGCTACAGGAACAGGAGCGGCGTGCCGCGCAGGAACGCGAAGCGCGCGAACAGCAGGCGGCGCAGCGGGCGGCGGAAGAGCAGGCGCGCCGCGAGCATCAACAGCGCGAACAGGCGGCCGCGGCACGCAAGGCCGCGGCAGCCGCGATGCGTGCGGCCGAGGACAAGGCCAGGCGTGTATCCGAGCTGCGGGCGCAACTGGCGACGGAGGAACGCGTCAATGCGGCACGCGGCAGCGCGGCCGAAGCGGCCTGGATGTCGCTGATCCGCGACCGTGTGACCCATGCCTGGATCCGCCCGCCCAGCGCGCGCGCTGGGGTAAACTGCGAGCTGCGCGTTACCCAGGTGCCCGGAGGCGTGGTGACGGGCGTGCAGATCGGCAGCTGCAACGGCGACGCGGCGGTGCGCGAGTCGATCGAGGCGGCTGTCTACCGCGCCTCACCGCTCCCCATGCCCTCGAATCCGGACCTGTTCGATCGCAACCTGAAATTCAATTTTCATCCCGATGAGTAACCATCACCCTTGAACATCCACGCGAGAGAAGCGCTGAGGCGGGCCGGCTTGTTGCTGGTGGCGCTCGCTGGCGCCACCGCTGTGCACGCCGAACTGCAGATCGATATCACCAAAGGCGTCACCGATCCGATCCCGATCGCGATCGTGCCGCTCTCACCCGCGGCTGCGGGCGCCGGCGGCTTCGATTTCGCCGCGGTGGTACAGCATGATCTCGATGGAAGCGGTCGCTTTCGCACCATGGAGCGGCGTGCGATGCGCACCCTGCCGGGCCGGGGCGCGGATGTGGCAGCCGCTGACTGGCATGCCGACGGCGTAGATTATGTGCTGGTGGGCCATGTGAGCGCCGCGGATGGTGCGCGGCTTGAAATCGAGTGCGATCTGGTGAACGCACTCACCGGCCAGCCGCTCGGCAGCACGCGGGTGGCCGCGAATCCTGCCAACCCACGCGCCGCGGCGCACCAGCTGAGCGATTTCGTCTATCAGAAGATCATGGGGACGCGCGGCGCATTCGCCACGCGCATCGCCTATGTCGCGGTCGATGGCGCGCCACCCGAGCAGCATTTTCAGCTCATCGTGGCCGACTCCGACGGCGAGAATGCGCAGGTGGTGCTCGATTCGCACCAACCCATCATGTCGCCCGCCTGGTCGGCCGACGGCCAGTGGCTGGCGTACGTATCGTTCGAGAATCGCGTGTCGTCCATCGTGGTGCAGCAGTTGCGCAGCGGCGAGCGCCAGCGGGTCTCGGCGCGCGTCGGTGTGAATGGCGCACCGGCGTGGTCGCCCGACGGGCGGCGCCTCGCGCTTACGCTGTCCGGATCGGGCGGCAACCTCGATATCTACGTGCTCGAGCTGGCGACGCAGGCGCTGACCCGCATTACCGACGATCCTGCGATCGACACGGAGCCGGCGTGGAGCGCCGATGGTGCAAACCTGTATTTTACCTCCGACCGATCGGGAGGCCCGCAGGTCTACCGCACCGATGTGGCGGGTCACCAGCGCGTGCAACGCCTGACCTTTGATTCGCCCTACAATGCGCGGCCGCGGCCGTCGCCGGATGGCCGCTCGCTGGCGCTGGTCTCGCGCGAGGGATCCGACTATCGTATCGCGGTGCAGGATCTGGCGAGCGGCGCCGTGCGGGTGCTGACGCGCGGAAGTCTGGACGAATCGCCGAGCTTTGCGCCCAACGGCATGACCTTGATCTATGCTGGCCGCGCGGGCGGGCGGGGCACGCTGGCGACGGTGGCCGTCGATGGCCAGGTCTCACAGCAACTCAAGTCCGACCGCGGCGACGTGCGCGAGCCGGTCTGGGGGCCGTACACCGGCCCCTGATTACCACTGGAGAATGCGGAAATGTACAGAAAACTCCTGATCGTCCTGGCCAGCGCGGCTGTGGTGATGACAAGCGGCTGCGCCGGCAAGAGCGCCGTGAAAGCCCCAGTCACCGCGGCAGCGCCTGTCGGCAGCGGCACAACCGAGGGAATGGGTGCCGCGGGTGCGGGCTCGGGCGCCGCGAATGCGGGCAGCGTCGGTGAGCCCACGGGCACCGGCGCCTCGGCGCCCGCCGGGGTCGGCCACCTGGTCTATTTTGACTTTGACAGTGCCGAAATCCGCCCGGAATTCGTCGCGGTCATCGCCGCCCACGCGCGCGCTGTTTCCGCCAACGCCAGCGTCCGGGTCCGGCTCGAAGGACACACGGACGAACGGGGTTCGCCCGAGTACAACATCGGCCTGGGTGAGCGGCGCGCGCAGGCGGTGCGCCGGGCACTGCTGCTCCAGGGCGTGGCCGAAGGGCAGGCGGCGACCGTCAGTTATGGCGAAGAACGTCCCGCGGCGCCCGGCCAGACCGAAGCGGACTGGGCCAAGAACCGCCGCGTCGAAATCGTCTACCTGAATTAGGCGCAGCCATGAAAGTTGCGTACCTGGTGGTGACCACGGCGCTGGTGCTGTCGGGCTGCGCCACCAACCCGGCTGAAGATCCGGTGCAGATCAAGCTCAACGACGTCGATGCGCGGCTCGGCAGCGTCGAACGCGTGGTCAGCAACCAAAGTCTGGTCGACATGTCGCGGCGGCTCGACGCGCTCGAGGCGCAGCTGCGCGCACAGCATGGCCACGTCGAAGTCCTGGAGAAGGGCGGCGAGACCGCGCGCAAGGCCCAGCGCGACCTGTACTCTGATCTCGACAAGCGCCTTGCGGCGCTGGAAAGCGGCCAGCGAGCGGCGGCAACCGCGGTGGGCGCGCCTGGCACTGGCGCGAGCAGTGCGGCCGCAGATGTCGCGACAGGTGATGACCAGGCGGCGTACAACGGCGCCTTCGAGAAACTCAAGGCCGGCAGCTACGGCGATGCCATTGTCGGGTTCCAGGAGCTGATGGAACGCTACCCGGCGAGCGCGCTGCTCGACAACGCACAGTACTGGATCGGCGAGGCCTATTACGTCACCCGCGACTACGGGCAGGCCGCGGCCGCGTTTCGCGCGGTCGGTGATCGCTGGCCGGCCTCGCGCAAGGCGCCCGACGCCCTGCTGAAGCTGGGTTACACGCAATTTGAACAGAAGCACCTGACGGAAGCCCGCGCCACACTCAGGCAGGTCGTCGAGCGCTTTCCCGACAGCGACGCGGCGCGCCTGGCGCAGGAGCGGCTGCAGAAACTCCCGGCGGAGGGGCATTGAGTTCGGTTGCGCGGCTCAAAATCACCGAGATCTTTCATTCGCTCCAGGGCGAGGCGCAGTTCGCCGGGATGCCGACGGTGTTCGTGCGGCTCACCGGCTGCCCGCTGCGCTGCCACTATTGCGATACCGCCTATGCCTTTCACGGTGGCGAGTGGTGGACGCTGCCGGACATACTTGAACGCGTGGCGCAGTTTGGCACCCACGACGTGTGCGTGACCGGCGGCGAGCCGCTGGCGCAGCCTCCTTGCGCGACCTTGCTCCATGAACTGTGCGAGCGAGGGTTCCGCGTCTCGCTCGAGACCAGCGGCGCGCTAAGCATTGCGGGGATCGATTCGCGCGTCAGCCGCGTGGTCGATGTCAAGACTCCAGGCTCGGGCGAGGAAGCCCGCAACCTGTACCCGCAGCTGCAGACCCTCGGCGCGCTGGACCAGATCAAGTTCGTCATCACTTCGCGAGCTGATTACGAATGGAGCCGGGCGCTGCTGCGCGAGCGTACGCTTGAGCAGCGCTGCGGCGTGCTGTTCTCACCGAGCTACGGACAACTGGAGCCACGCCAGCTGGCGGAATGGATACTCGCTGACCGGTTGCCGGTGCGCTTCCAGCTGCAACTGCACAAGCTCCTGTGGGGGGAAGAGCGTGGCCGCTGAGCGTGCCGTCGTGCTGCTCTCGGGCGGCCTCGATTCAGCCACCGCCCTGGCCTGGGCTCGTGAGAAAGGCTACGTTTGCGATGCGCTGTCCGTAGCCTACGGGCAGCGTCACCACAGTGAACTAGCGGCCGCGGCGCGCGTAGCCCGCGCGCTCGGTGCGCGCGAACATCGCCTCATGCATGTCGATCTCGGCGCGCTCGGCGGCTCGGCCCTGACCGATGCGGCCATCCCGGTCCCCGCGCAATCCACCAGCGGCATTCCCGTCACTTACGTGCCGGCCCGCAACACCATCCTGCTGTCGCTTGCCATGGCCTGGGCGGAGGTGCTGGGCGCTCGGCACCTGGTGATTGGCGTCAATGCGGTCGACTACTCGGGCTATCCGGACTGCCGACCGGAATTTATTGCCGCGTTCCAGGAACTGGCGCGCCTCGCCACCAGGGCGGGCGTGGAGGGACGACCGATACGGATCCATGCGCCGCTGGTCGACTGGAACAAAGGGCAGATCATCCGCGAGGGACTGCGGCTGGGCGTAGATTACGGACTCACCGTGTCCTGCTACCAGGCCGACGATCAGGGACGCGCCTGCGCTCGCTGCGATTCCTGCCGGCTGCGCCGCGAAGGTTTCGAGGCGGCCGGGGTTGCCGATCCCACGCGCTACGCTTGAGGTCGCGCTGGCGCGTGCCCCAGGGCCGGGCCGCACGGTATGATGCCCGCCTCAAAATAGGCAGGCGAGGCCATGAAGAAAACGCTCGGGAGCCACCTGATCGAGACTCTCGAGGCGCACGGCGTTCGCCACGTGTTTGGCATCCCCGGCGTGCACAATCTCGAGCTCTACCGCGGCCTCGCCCGCTCCGGCATTCGTCATGTCACCGGGCGGCACGAACAGGGGCTCGGCTTCATGGCCGACGGCTATGCGCGCGTCGCGCGCCGCCCGGGCGTGTGTTTCACCATCACCGGGCCCGGACTCACCAACATCATCACCGCAATGGGCCAGGCCTATGGCGATTCGATCCCCCTGCTGGTGATCGCCAGCGAGAACCGCGCGGCCGAGATCGGTACCGGACGTGGCTACCTGCACGAGCTGCCGGATCAGCTGGGCATCGCCGCGCGAGTTGCCGGCATGAGTCGGCGAATTCACAGCCCGGCGGAACTGCCGGTGGCGATAGCCGAGGCCTTTGCGGGCTTTGCCAGCGCGCGGCCGCGGCCGGCGTACCTCGAGATTCCGCGCGACCTGATGACCCATGATGCCGCGGGTTTGCCGCCGCCCGCGGTGGGGCGGGCGGTTCCCCGCCCGCGGGCGCCGGCCGCTGCCATCAGCGAGGCCGTGCGGCGCCTGCGGGCCGCCAGCTCACCGCTGATCCTCGCCGGCGGCGGCGCCCTGGGTGCGGTCGCCGAAGTGCGCGCACTTGCGGAGCGACTCGGTGCGCCGACCGTCATGACCATCAACGCGCGGGGCCTTTTGCCACCGGACCATCCACTCGGCATTTCGGTAAGTCCCACGCTCGGCGCGGTGCGCAAGCTGATTGCGGACGCCGATCTGGTGCTCGCGGTCGGGACGGAGCTCGGCCAGACCGACTACGATGCCTATTGCGTGGCGGATTTCCCTGCACACGCCAATCTCATCCGCATCGACATCGATGCCGACCAGCTCGAACGCAACGCGCAACCGGCGCTCGCGATTCACGCCGACGCCGCCACGACGCTGCGCGCCATCCTGGCGCAGGAACCCGGCGCGGCGCGTGCCCAGGCGGGCGCCGTGCGGGCGGCCGCGTCCACGGCCGCCGCACTGGCGGAATTGTCGCCCGCCATGCGCCGCGAGATCGATTTCCTCGGCGTCATACGCGACGCCTTGCCCGGTGCGATCCTGGTGGGCGATTCGACGCAGAGCGTATACGCGGGCAACATGGGTTTCGCCGCGGCCACGCCCGGCTCCTGGTTCAACAGCGCCACCGGCTACGGCACGCTCGGCTATGCGCTGCCGGCCTCGACGGGCGCGGGCCTGGCGGCACCCGATCGCCCGGTGGTGTGCCTGGTGGGTGACGGCGGCATCCAGTTTTCGCTGGGCGAGCTCGCGGTGCCGCGCGATGTCGACGCCTGGTCTGCGATTATCATCTGGAACAATTACGGCTACGGTGAGATCAAGACCTCCATGGTGGCAGTCGGCATAGACCCGGTAGGCGTCGATGTCCAGCCGCCGGACTTCGGCCATGTGGCGCGGGCCTACGGCTATTCGTATCAGATTGTGGACAGCACCGCCGCACTCGAGCGCGCGCTCAAAGGGTTCGCAACGCGCCGCCAGGTGGCCGTGATTGAAGTGCGCGCCGGGGCATTCGAATGAACGCGCCATTGAAGCCGCGCTTTGCAGCACTGGTCGAGCGTGTGGCGCCCGAGGGGACCGATCCCTGGGTGCTGCACTGGGAGGCGCGCCAGGCTGCTGCCGCAGGCAAGGACGTCATCGTGCTCAGCGTGGGCGATCCCGACCTCGACACGCCCGCACCGGTGATCGACACCGCGATTGCGCGCATGCGCGGCGGCGACACGCATTACACCGAGACCGCGGGACGTCCGGCGCTGCGTGCGGCGATCGCGAAGCGCCACATCGCGCGGACCGGCCAGGCGGTCACGCCCGACAACGTCATCGTGCTCGGCGGCACCCAGAACGGCCTGTTCGTGGCGTCGATGTGCCTCGCCGGGCCGGGCGATGAGGTCATTGCGCTCGATCCGATGTATGCCACCTACCCGGCCACGATCAAGGCCTCCGGCGCAAAGCTGGTGCCGGTGCCGACTCCGGCTGCGCGTGATTTCCACACCGACCTGCAGGCCGTCGAGGCGGCGATTACGCCGCGTACGCGCGCCATATTCGTCGCCACCCCCAATAATCCGAGCGGCGTCGTGCTGACGGACGATGAAGTCGACGGGCTCGCGCACATCGCGCGCCGCCATGGGCTCTGGCTGGTATCTGACGAGGTGTACGCGGGAATTGCCGAAGACGGCCGCGTGCCGAGCCTGGGTGCGCGCTACCCCGAACAGACGCTGACCGTGGCGAGCCTGTCAAAGACTCATGCCATGACCGGCTGGCGCACAGGCTGGATCGTCGGTCCCATCGACTTCATCAATCATGCCCACGATCTCGCGCAATGCATGCTCTACGGGCTGCCAGGCTTCGTGCAGGAAGCCGCGGTGACCGCCCTCGCGATGGCCGAGGAGTGCGAGGGCCAGGTGCGTGAATACTGCCGCGGCCGCCGGGAGCTGCTTTTCCGTGGGCTGCAGGAGATAGCGCGCATTCGCCCCTGCTGGCCGCAAGCCGGCATGTTCATGCTGATCGACGTCCGCGATCTCGGTCTCAGCAGCGAGGATTTCGTGCACCAGCTCTACCGCGCCGAGGGCGTTTCGCTGCTGGATGGCGCCGCCTTCGGCGCCGCCGCGCAGGGTTTCGTGCGCGCCTGCTTTGCGACGGATGAAGCCGTGCTGGTCGAGGCCACCCGGCGCATCCGGCGCTTCTGCGAGGCGTTGGCGTGAGCAGTACCGCGAAACCCACCGGAACCGTTGAAGTCGCTCTGGAGCACGCCGCGCGACTGCTGCACAGCTTCCCCGCTCAGGCCCTGGAGCAAGCGGGTGAGATTCTGAAAGCGGCCCCAAATCACCCCTTGGGTACGCTGCTGCAGGGCATGGCACAGCGTGCGACGGGCGATAGGCCCGCAGCACTGCGCACGTTCAAGGCACTGACCGACAGCCAACATCGCTGGGCAGCGGCGCACTACGAGCTCGGCGTCACGCTGAACGAGCTGGGCCAACCGGAGGAAGCCATCGGTGCCTGGCGCCGAGCGGTGGAGCTGAAGCCGGACATGCCGGACGCCTGGCGCGCGCTCGGCGATGCATTGACCGTCAGCGGCGACCTGTCCGGGGCCGATGCCGCCTACGCCAATCACATCAAGGCATCGACCAATGACCCGCGCCTGCTGGCCGCCGCTTCGGCGCTGGTCGACAATCGCATACCGGAAGCCGAGACGCTGCTGCGCGCGCACCTGAAGCAGTATCCGACCGACGCGGCGGCAATCCGCATGCTGGCGGAAGTCGCGGCGCGCCTGGGCCGCTACGCGGACGCGGAGACCCTGCTCACGCGCTGCCTGGAGCTGGCCCCTAGCTTCATTGGTGCCCGCCACAATTATGCGATCGTCCTGCACCGGCTGAACAAGCCGGCCGCTTCATTGCAGCAGATCGAGCAGCTGCTGCAGGCTGAACCCGGCAACACTGGGTTTCGAAATCTCAAGGCGGTGGTGCTGGCAAAGGTGGGCAACTATGCCGAATCGCTGGATTTGTTCGCCGGCGTGCTCGCGATCAATCCGCAGCAGCCGAAGATCTGGATGAGCTATGGCCATGCGCTGTCCACCGCGGGCCGCGAGGCAGAGAGCATCGAGGCCTACCGCCGCTGCATCGCCCTTACCCCGAGCAGCGGCGAAGCCTACTGGAGCCTCGCGAACCTGAAGACCTTTCGCTTCCTGAATGCGGAAGTGGCGGCAATGCGCGCTCAGCTCGATCGGAGCGAGCTGAGCGCGGATGAACGATTTCATTTTCACTTTGCCCTCGGCAAAGCGCTGGAAGACGCGCGGGAATATGCGGCGTCGTTCGAGCACTACGCCGCAGGAAACCGGCTCCGCAGGGAGCAGATCAGCTACGTGGTTGCCGATACCTCGGCGCTGGTGGCACGTTCGAAGTTGCTGTTTTCCGCCCGCTTCTTCCACGAGCGCGCCGGCCACGGATCTGCTGCCCCTGATCCGATATTCATCGTCGGGCTGCCGCGCGCCGGCTCGACGCTCATCGAGCAGATACTGGCCAGCCATTCCGCGGTCGAGGGCACCATGGAGCTGTCCGAACATTATCGGTATGGCGGGCAAGCTGCGCGCTCAGCGCGGTGAAGGCGAAGATCGGCGTTACCCGGCAGCGCTGGCGGACTTGAGCGCTGCAGATTGTCGAGCACTCGGCGAGCAATTCGTTGAGGACACACGCATCCAACGCAAGACCACCAAGCCGTACTTCATCGACAAGATGCCCAACAACTTTCTGCACCTCGGCCTGATCCAGCTCATTCTTCCGCATGCGCGTATCATCGACGCTCGGCGACATCCCATGGCCTGCTGCTTTTCCGGGTTCAAGCAGCACTTCGCCCGGGGCCAAAACTTCAGCTATGGCCTCGAGGACATCGGCCGCTACTACCGCGATTATGTCGAACTCATGAGTCATTTCGACCAGGTGTTGCCTGGCCGTGTGTACCGCGTGATTCATGAGGCGTTGCTCGACGATACGGAAGCCGAGGTGCGGCGCCTGCTTGCTCATTGCGGCCTGCCGTTCGAGGGCGAGTGCCTGCGCTTCTACGAGAATGAGCGCGCCGTCAGGACGGCGAGCGCGCAACAGGTTCGGAAGCCCATTTCCCGGGAAGGAGTTGATCAGTGGCGTAATTTCGAACCCTGGCTCGGTCCGCTGAAGGACGCGCTGGGCACGGTGCTCGGGGCCTACCCGGGCGTACCTGAGTTTTGAAAATTCCGGGGTGTGGCATACACTCCGCAGCAGGCGCTGAGTAAAACCAAGATTTAGGGGGTACTGCGATGACTCGTAGCCGTAAGCGGAAACTGCAACGTTCTGCCGTCAAATGGGCCGGCATGCCATTGGCTTCAGCCGTATTTGCCTGTGGAAGTGTTGCGCATGCGCAACAAGTCGAAAAGGGTGTCGGACTCGAGGAAGTCATCGTAACGGCGCAAAAGCGCTCAGAGGACGTGCAGAAAGTTCCAATCAGCATCCAGGTGCTGGGCGGCGAAAAGCTGGGCCAACTCCAGGTCGCCAATTTCATCGATTACGCCAAATTCCTGCCCAGCCTGTCCTTCCAGACGCTTGGACCCGGTCAATCGCAGGTCTACTTCCGCGGTATCTCCACCGGCTACTCCAACCTGCACGCGGGCTACCTGCCTTCAACAGGCCTGTATCTCGATGAGACGCCTGTCACCACGATTTCCGGCGTGCTCGACGTGCACGTTTACGATATTGCGCGCGTCGAGGGCCTTGCGGGCCCGCAGGGCACACTGTACGGCGCCAGTTCGCTCGCTGGCACCATGCGCATGATTACCAATAAGCCCGATCCGAAGGGGTTCTCGTCTGGCTACGACGTCAAGGGCACGGCCTTCGCCAAGGGAGACGCGGGCGGCTCGTTCGAGGGTTTTGTGAATATCCCGGTTAGCGATCGCGCGGCCGTGCGCCTCGTCGGTTACTACGACAAAGAAGGCGGCTACATTAATAACGTCGCGCAGACGCTCGACTATTTGCGGCCGGACTTCAACGGCGTAAATCACGAGGGCACATTCAACAACGCCGCGCTTGTCAAGAAGCACTTCAATGATGTGGAGAACTACGGTGGACGCGCCGCGCTCAAAATCGACCTGAACGACCAATGGTCGATCTCGCCGATCGTGATGTACCAGAACCAGAAAGCTAACGGCGACTTCACCTTCGATCCGAAGCTGGGCGACCTGAACGTGGCCGACATGCGTCCGACCTTCAATAATGATCACTGGTACCAGTCGGCGTTGACGGTTACCGGCAGGCTCGCCAACCTCGACTTCGTCTATTCCGGCAGTTATTTCGAGCGAAAGGTAGACAACCAGTACGATTATGCCCAATACACTCTGGCTTATGATTATTGTTCCAACAATTGTTATACCTATCTGCCCGCAGACCCTAGCAACCCGCCGCCGGATTCTCAGCTGCCTGACCCGACGCAATACGTATCCAACCACGATAAATACACTAAGCTGAGCAATGAATTCCGCATCAGCACACCCGCGGACCTGCCTACCCGGCTCATTGCCGGCGCGTTCTTCCAGCGGCAGAGCGACGCGATCCGGGCGGAGTTTCGCGTTGATGGCATTTCAAGCTACTACTCTGTAGACCGGAATCCCGGCATTCTTTATTTGTCAGATCAGGATCGCGTCGATCGCGACTCAGCGGTCTTCGCCGACGTGACCCACGACGTTACGGACCACCTTAAAGTCAGCGCCGGTATCCGCCAGTTCAACGTGGACAACACGCTGTTTGGTTTCTTTGGATACAACAATATTTTGATTCATAAGGACGGAGAGAGGGCCACCTGTCCCCACGATGGCTCCGGAAACGTCATTCCGGACGTGCCGGGCAGTACGCGACCCTGCATCAATACCACCTCGAGAGTGCTCGAGTCGGGTGAAACGCACCGGCTCAATCTTACCTACCAGTTTGATCCGGATCGCATGCTGTACGCGACCTATTCCACCGGCTACCGGCCAGGCGGAAACAACCGGCGACCGTCGGCAAGAACCTGGGCGGCGGACACCCTCAGCAACTACGAGGCGGGCTGGAAGACTTCGTGGAACAATCGTCGCGTGCGGTTCAACGGCGCCGTGTTCTACGAGCAGTGGCAGGGTACACAGGTCGCGATCCAGGGTTTGAACGGCGTGACTTCCATCGTCAACGCCGGCAATGCACAGACCAAGGGCGTCGAGACCGACATTAACTGGCTGCCTGTTGACAATCTGACGTTGTCGGTGTCGGGCACTTATATAAAAGCGAAGACGACCACTGACTTCTGCAAGCCGACTCCCCTCGGCGAGGTAATCAAGGGCCAGACTGCCTGTGACGTCACGGGCCTGGCGGCGCCGGCCGGCACCGCGTTACCGGGCACGCCGAAGTTAAAGGGAAGCGGGACGTTACGCTACAAGTTCAATGTCGGCTCCTACGAAAGCTTTGTACAGGGATCGGCAGTGTATGAAGGCGCGACGAGTTTCAGCCTGCAGGCCGGCCCGAACGCGCTCATTGGTGATTCGCCGGCTTATTCCGCCTTTGATTTCTCGGTTG
This sequence comes from uncultured Gammaproteobacteria bacterium, assembly GCA_963811485.1. Classification (GTDB taxonomy): domain Bacteria; phylum Pseudomonadota; class Gammaproteobacteria; order Steroidobacterales; family Steroidobacteraceae; genus FEN-1191. The sequence continues at coordinate 392,540 of CAWERO010000001.1, read as the reverse complement.
GCACCGCTCTGAACAGGTGGACGCTGGAGGCGTACGTCAATAACGCGTTTGACAAGCGCGGTGAGCTGGGGCGGGCCTCTGAATGCGGTGCGGCGGCCTGCTACTCGAATGGCAGGATCGTACCAATCATTCCGATGAACTATGGCATCAAGTTTGGGCAGAGGTTCTAAAGCGGGGCATAGCACTGCCAATCGCGATATAGGCCAAAGGCCCGCTCCGCAAGGAGCGGGCCTTCCTGTTTATATGTGGCGATTCCGACTCCCGCTGCGAAATGAACCCGCCTTGGGTATGATGCCGCCCCTTCCGGGTCGGTAGCTCAGTCGGTAGAGCAGCGCCCTTTTAAGGCGTTGGTCGTGGGTTCGAGCCCCACCCGACCCACCATTTTCCCTTCCACGACTAGCCTTATGTCGCCTTCGCGCAGCGCCGCGAAGTGGCCTACGGTTGCGGGGCTATGTGACGGGCCTCGGGCTTTCTAACAACCCTCCGCTTATGTAGCGGCGAGCGCTCAAGTTCGCGCCGCACCGGCCGACTCACCGGGCACACCAAGGCGGGGAATCCGCTCCAATTAGCGATATCAAGGAGTTACCGATGACTCATCAGCAACCGCGAATCCGGCTGCGGCAACTTGTTGCCACAGGCACTGTCCTGTGGGCTTGCGCTGTACTGAGCGCCTGCGGGTCGAGCCGTACGCCGCCGCCTGCGGCGCCGCCGGTCGTAACGCCGATCACGGGCGTATCGCTGCCCAACTCCATATCGGTTGTGACCGCGACCAACGCGGGCTGATGCCTGTCGCCCTCGACTTTACTTTCGGAGACTCAACATGACTGTCTTCAGCAAATTCCTGCGCCTCAATATCCCGGTACTCATCGGTTGCTTGCCGCTGGCCGCGGTCGCGGCGCCCCCGGCCACTTCCGCCTATGTAACGGATCCGCAGTCCAGCCACGTTCAGGATGAAACCTCCAAGGAGATAGGCCAGGTCAACGTCATCACCTGCTACATCTCCTCGATGCGCCCGGACGCGCTCGTCAACCAGGGTCCCTACAACGCGCTGGTCGACAAGAACTTTTGCGAAGCGCAGGGCGGCGGCGGGAGCAGCTCCAATCCCTCGACCGACTATCAGGCGGCGGTGGTGGACTCCACGCGCGCGACCAATATGGATCCGATGCGCGCCAAAGTCTGGATAGACCAGAACCAGAATGGCCAGGCGGACCGCATCTACGCCAACCTGTCGGCCACCGAGGGGCCGAGCGCCGCGAATCCCTATGGCGTGTTCCGGCTCGATTTCTGCGGCAAGCTGCTGAGCGGCGCCGCCGGGTGCATGGAAAGCGGCTACCTCGAGGGCAGCAGCGGCGGGGTGAGTTACTACGACATCGGCCAGGGTGGCGGGGGCAGTTCGACCACGGCGCTGCAGCTGACCGCGAACGGTACCACTTCCGGGAGCGGCGAGATGCTGATCTCGATGAACGCGCAGACCTCACAGTTCGCGTTCGCGTACGACGCCAGTCTGTTCCGCCGCACTGACGGCACCACCGATCTGTGCTTCAGCCGTGACGCGAGCGATCCGGCCACCGGCCTGTCCGTGTGGCGCTATGGGCTTTATGACGCCACCAGCGGCGCGCAGGTCACGCGCAATTCGGGCTTCCCGCTCAACTTCAGCAGCGGCGGCACCGTGTACCAGGCCTTCATCAGCTATTGGGGCCTGTCGGCGCCGAGCGATGTGCTGGCGCTGATGAGCAACGGCAGCGCGGTGCAGAAGATCGACTACAGCAGCAGCGGCTCGACCGCCACGGATTACACCCTGGTGCGCGCCGCCGGCAAACTGACCAAGCACACGCGCCAGGCTACGACGCTGCTGGCCTTCGACAAGATCCGCTTCAATACCTGGATCGGTGACGCCACCAGTTTCTACAGCGGCGCCGCCAGCTTCACCGGCTACGAACTCTATTGGGACCAGGCCAATGGTGTGTTCAAGGTAACGGGCCAGATGACCTGCGGCGGGAGCAACGGCTGCGTGACGGTGAGCCTCCCGGTCGAGCAGTCCGTCGATGCCAGCTTCTGGGTTGCGCAGGGCGGCATCAGTGGTTCGTCGCAATCCTTTGGCGGTGAAGTGTTCATTAACCTGCAGGGCGTGAGCGGCGCGGTCAATGCCGCCAGCGTTCCGGTCGTCTACCGCAGCGAGGACATCGTGTATCCCGCAGACATGCCCGCGACGCTCTATTGCATAAACGATTGCCCCACAGCCGCGAGCCTCGCGAGCTACTTCGCGCCCGGTTCGGTCGACGCCTCGCCCTTCGGCGCCACCTTTAACAACAGCAACCTGACCCCGGCGGGAAGCGTCGTCACTTACACCGCCGATACGGCCGCGGTGGCGCTGGTCGACGGCAATGCGCAGGACGTCTTTTTCTCCGATGCCGCCGCCATGGCGAACAGCCCGCAGTACCAGAATGGCGTCACCTCGGGCCACCTGATCGCGAATCTCGCCGACGCCGAGTGCGCTCCGGCCACCGGCATGTACTGTGACAACAAGGCGGCCGATCTGCCGGTGTACTACGTGTGGCAGACCGGCGCCAACGCCTGGGACCAATTCGCTGCGGTGAAGGATGCGATGGGCGCTTTCGTCAAGTTCGACGCGCCGCTCCAGGTGAGCTTCAGCGTGCCCGCGGGCGCGGCCTACGGACCCTACGCTGGCACCACCATGATGCTGCAGTACGGCGGCTTCGGCCAGCTCTGGGGCATACCCGGAACCTGCGTCTCGCCCGTCGACAACAGCCAGGTGACCTGCGACACGCCCAACTCACGTTACGTGCCGGCCTTCGTGATCCCCTTTGATGCCGCCGCGGGCGTGGTCCACGACGGCCAGACTCCGTATCTGGTCAAGTGGCTGGATCGCGAGATACGCTTTGCCAACAAGGATATCGCGACCTGTGCGGCTGCCGGCCTCAATGTGCCGACCGGGACCGTGCTGCCGACGGCCAGTGTGCTGCAGGATACGACCGATCCGGCTTCGGGCGTCTATATCGGTGACCGACCGACGGTAACGGCCGATCCGCGCGTGATCCAGGGCGAGGTTAAGTACTGAGGCTGCGCAGCTTCGAGTGCTTCTTTCCGTAGCCGAAGTAAATCGCGAAGCCGATCGCGAGCCAGATCGCCAGGCGTATCCAGGTCTTCCAGGGCAGGAAGACCATCAGCACCACGCAGCTGATCACGCCCAGTATCGGAATCAACGGCACCCACGGCGTGCGGAACGGCCGGTGCGTATCGGGCATGCGCCGGCGCAGGATGATGATGCCGGCGCAGACGATCGCGAAGGCCATCAGTGTGCCGATCGAAATCAGCTCACCCAGCAGGTCGAGCGGAAAGAAGCCGGCGATCAATGCGGCGCAGACGCCGGTAACCAGTGTGCCGATGTGTGGTGTGTGGAATCGTTCGCTGCACCGTGACAGGGCGGCCGGCAGCAGACCGTCGCGCCCCATTGCGTAGAAGATGCGGACCTGGCCGAGCAGGCTCAGCAGGATCACCGGTATCAGGCCAAAGCCGGCGACGACGGCGACCAGCACCTTCAGCCAGTTCAGGTTGGCGTGAGCGAGGCTCAGGGCCTGGTAGAGCGGGTCCGGCACATTGAGCAGGTGGTAGTCGGCGATGCCCGTGACTGCGAGGCTCACCGCGACGTACAGCGCGGTGCAGATCAGCAGCGAGAGGCCCAGGCTCAACGGCATCGTGCGCTGCGGGTTCTTTGCTTCCTCGGCCAGCGTCGAGACGCCATCAAAGCCGATGTAGGCGAAGAACACGATGCCCGCGCCGCGCAACACGCCCGACCAGCCAAAATCGCCGAACTTGCCGGTGTTGGGCGGAACGAACGGGTGCCACAGACGCGTATCGATGTGCGGCAGGCAGGCCGCGACCAGTACCAGGATCGCCAGCACCTTGGCGACGACGATGACCGAGTTGACCATCGCTGATTTCTGCGTGCCGGCGATCAGCAGCGCCGTGCAGGCGAGAGTCACCAGCACTGCCGGCAGATTGATCCAGGGCGCCGGTCAGGGTAATGTGATCCGTGCGCGTCGGCCCGCAGCGGCGCATTGGCCAGTACGGCCGGAATATGGATGCCAAGATCGCCTATGGATGAAGTCACATACCCGACCAGCTGATCGCGACCAGCGAGGCCGAGAACAGGTACTCGAACATGATGCACCAGCCGATGATCCACGCGATGAGTTCGCCGAAGGTCGCGTAGGCGTAGGAATAGGCGCTGCCCGCCACCGGCACCATCGACGCGTACTCGGCATAGCACAGGCCCGCGAAGAAGCAGGCGACGCTCGCCAGGATGAAACAAAGGGTCACGGCCGGGCCGGCGCGCAGGGCCGCCACCGTGCCGGTCAGCACGAAGATGCCGGCGCCGACGGTGTTGCCGACACCGAAGGCGGTGAGATTGAGGACACCCAGCGAGCGCATCAGCGCCGGCCGGTCGCCGCCGTGCGCTTCCTGCTTCAGCGTCTCGATGGACTTGCGCGACCATACCCCCATGAGCGCAGCCTAACAGGTGTGGGCGCCGTCGTGCACGCCGGGCTAGGGTTGGGGACGCCCCATGGACGTGGCGTCACGCGCCAGCGCCTCGATTTGCGCCCAGTCGCTGGCCTTGACCGCCGCCGCGGGCGTGACCCAGGAGCCACCGACGCAAACGACGTTGCTCAATTTCAGATAACGCGGTGCGCTTTCGCGCGCTGATGCCGCCGGTCGGGCAGAACACCACGTCGGCGAATACGGGTGCGAAAGCGGCGAGCATTGCAGTTCCGCCGGCGGGCTCGGCCGGAAAGAATTTCAGCGCCGTGTAGCCCGCGGCGCGCGCGGCGATCAGCTCCGAAGCGGTCGCAATGCCCGGCAGCAGCGGGAAAGCCCGCGTGGCGGCCGGCAGCGGCCAGCTCCTCGGTCAGTCCCGGCGTTACGGCAAACTGCGCGCCCGCGGCGGCAACGCGCGCGAAATCTTCCGGCGCGGTGAGCGTGCCGGCGCCGACGATGGCTTCCGGCACCGCCGGCGCATGGCGCTGATCGCCGCCAGCGCGGCCGGACGTGCGCAGCGTGACCTCGAGCACCGTGAGTCCGCCGGCGCACAGCGCCCGCGCCAGTGGCACCGCGTCGGCTTCGCGCTCGATCGTCAGCACCGGAATGACCGGCGCGCGCGCCATGATGGCTCTCATCTGCATGGGGTACTCACTGCAATCGTTGCTGGTTCATGCGGCCGGGGAGGTGATGCCGCCGCCCTGTTCGGCGCTGGCGGCATGGGAACGAAACAGACTGAACAGCTCGCGGCCCATTCCCCACTGGCCGCTGGGCGCTGGCGGCATCTCGACCGTGCGCTGGGCCCAGGTCTCGGCGTGTACGAGCGCTTCGAGCGTGCCGGTGTTGCTGTCGAGCCGCACCAGATCGCCGTCGCGCAGCTTGCCGAGCGGCCCGCCGCAATACACTTCAGGCGAAACGTGGATCGCTGCGGGCACCGATCCGGATGCGCCCGACATGCGGCCGTCGGTGACCAGCGCGACCTTGTGGCCCCTGCGCCTGCAAGGCCGCCAGTGCGGGCGTGAGCTTGTGGAGTTCGGGCATGCCGTTGGCGCGCGGGCCCTGGCCGCGCACCACGACCACGACGTCGCGATGCAGTTCGCCGGCCTTGAACGCCGCGCTCACGGCGTCCTGAGTATCGAAAATACGCGCCGGCGCTTCCACCGTGCGGTGCTCGGGCTTGACCGCCGAGACCTTGACCACCGCGCGGCCCAGATTTCCCTGCAGCAGCTTCAAACCGCCGTCGGCGCTGAACGGATTGCCCGCCGGACGAAGCACTTCAGGTCGCCGCTCTGTGCTGCGCCGTCTCGCCAGGCCAGCGTGCCCGCATCCAGCCATGGTTCCTGCGTGTAGGCGTGAAGGTCAGTGCCGTTCACGGTGCGCACGTCGCGCATGCAGGAGTCCGGCGCCCAGCAATTCGCGGATCACGAAGGCCATGCCGCCGGCGGCGTGAAAGTGATTCACGTCGGCGGCGCCATTCGGGTAGACGCGCGCCATCAGCGGCACCACGGCCGAGAGCGCGCTGAAATCATCCCAGTCGATGGTCACGCCCGCCGCGCGTGCCATCGCCACCAGATGAATGGTGTGATTGGTCGAGCCGCCGGTGGCCAGCAGACCCACGATCGCATTGACGATCGCACGTTCATCGACAATCTGCGCCAGCGGCCGGTAGTCGCTGCCATGCGCCCAGATCTGCGCCGCGCGCTGCGCCGCTGCGCGAGTCAGCGCCTCGCGCAGCGGTGTGTTGGGGTTCACGAAGGCGCTGCCCGGCAGATGCAGGCCCATGACCTCCATCAGCATCTGGTTGCTGTTGGCGGTGCCATAGAACGTACAGGTGCCCGCGCCGTGGTAGCTCTGCGCTTCCGATTCCAGCAGCGCGGCGCGATCGACCTTGCCTTCGGCGTGGGCCTGGCGGATGCGGGCCTTGTCGCGGTTGGGCAGGCCGGAAGTCATCGGGCCCGCGGGCACAAAGATCGTCGGCAGCGAGCCGAAGCTCAATGCGCCCATCAGGAGCCCAGGCACGATCTTGTCGCACACGCCCAGGCACAGCGTCGCATCGAACATGCCGTGCGAGAGCGCGACGGCGGTGGACAGCGCAATGACATCGCGGCTGAAGAGCGAGAGCTCCATGCCGGCCTGGCCTTGCGTGACCCCATCGCACATCGCCGGTACGCCCCCGGCAACCTGCGCCGTGGCACCGACTTCCCGAGCCGCCGCCCGAATCACGCCCGGGTAGCGCTCGAAAGGCTGGTGGGCTGAGAGCATGTCGTTGAACGCGGTGACGATGCCGATGTTCGGCCAGCGCAGCTGCCGCAGCGCGTCCTTGTCGCTGGGCGGGGAGGCGGCGAAGCCGTGCGCGAGGTTCGTGCAACTGAGGCGTCCACGCGCACTGCCCTCACGCCCGGCTGCGCTCATGCGCTGGAGATAGTCCTGGCGGGTGTCGCGGCTGCGCTCGCGGACACGCTCGGTAATCTGCCGCACTGAGGGCTGGAGGGGAGGGGTTGTGCTCACGGCGCGTAGTAAAACTCCATATCTGCTCTTTGGCAAGTGCTGTTTGTCATAATGTAAAGGGCTTCATAACGATATAAATAGGCAAGAAAAAAACCTGTTGTCACCTCGTTGCACGGGATATATAGTAGTTTAACTACATCAACAACACGCCCAGGATCGGAGGTGCGCGGTGCCCATGCTCGACCCGTTCGAAATCGTGCTGCTCGGCGGCACGGGCGATCTGGCCATGCGCAAGCTCATTCCGGCGCTTTACCAGCGTTTCAATGCCGGGCAATTCGACGCGCGCGCCCACATCCTGGCCGCCGCGAGCAGCAGCTTGACGCGCGAGGCTTATATCCAGCGCGCCCGTGAGCATTGCCTCGAGCACGTCGCGGCGGCCGATTTCAGCGAATCCCGTTGGACGGATTTCGCCGCCTGCCTTGACTACCAGCAGATCGACGCCACGCGAGTGGAGGACTTCAGGGCGCTGAAAACGCGCATCGCCGCTCGCGATGGGCAGCCGCGGGTGTGGTTCCTGTCCACCTCGCCGAGCCTGTACATCGCCACCGCCGCCAACATGGCGGCGGCGCAGGTGGTGACCCCGAACGCGCGCGTGGTGCTGGAAAAGCCGCTTGGCACCGACCGGGCTTCCGCCGCGCACATCAATGAGCAGGTGGCGCTGAGTTTTTCCGAAAACCAGATCTACCGGATCGATCACTACCTCGGCAAGGAGCCGGTGCAGAATCTGCTGGCACTGCGCTTCGGCAATGCCTTCTTCGAGCCGCTGTGGCGGCGCGGCCGCATTCGCCACGTGCAGATTACCGTGACCGAGCAGCTGGGGGTCGAGGGACGCGCGAAGTTCTATGACGAGACCGGCGCCCTGCGTGACATGGTGCAGAACCACATGCTCCAGCTGCTGTGCATCATGGCGATGGAACCGCCGGCCAGCTCGGATGCCGATACCGTGCGCGACGAAAAGCTCAAGGTACTGCGCGCGCTCCGTCCGATCGATGACGAGACGGTCGAGCAGAAGACGGTGCGCGGCCAGTACAAGGCCGGCAGCATCGATGGCGCCAGTGTTATCGGTTACGCGGATGAGGAAGGTGTGAGCGCGGGGAGCCAGACCGAAACCTTCGTGGCGATCAAGGCGGAGATCGACAACTGGCGCTGGGCCGGCGTGCCGTTTTACCTGCGCACCGGCAAGCGGCTGCAGCAGTCGCTGGCCGAGATCGCGATCACCTTCGATGACGTGCCGCTGTCCATATTCAAGAACCGCACCCAGGATGCGCCCAATCAGCTGGTCATACGCCTGCAGCCCGACGAAAGCATCACATTGACGATCCTGGCGAAGGCGCCGGGCGATTCCATGCGGCTGCGCCCGGTGAACCTGGCGCTCGATCTGGGCGAGAGCTTCAAGGAGCGGCCGATGTCGGCCTACGAACGACTGCTCATGGACGTGGTCAAGGGAAACCTCACGCTGTTCATGCGCCGCGATGAACTCGACACCGCCTGGAGCTGGATCGATCCGATCCGCAGCGGCTGGGCGCACACCGGCAACCAGCCCAAGACCTACGCGGCGGGCAGCTGGGGACCGGCCGCAGCCACCGCGCTGATCGGCCGCGACGGCTATGCCTGGCGCGACGAGACCTGAGCTGCGCGAGCCGCGCCTGCTGCGCGCCGCCGATGAGGGGGCGCAGGCGACGATGCTGGCGAACGCCATCGCGGCCGAGCTAGCGGCGGCGCTGGCGCGGCGCCCTGCGGCCAGCCTCGTGCTCTCGGGCGGGCGCTCGCCCGCGTTGATGTTCGCACAACTGGCGCGGCAGGCGATCGACTGGCCACGGGTGCAGATCACGCTGGCCGACGAGCGCTGGGTGCCGGCCAGCGACCCGGCCAGTAATGAAGCCCTGGTGCGCGCTGCGTTGATGCGCGAGCGCGCCGCCGCTGCGCACCTGGTCGGGTTGAAGAACGAAGCGGCCACGCCCGCCGCGGGCGCCGCGCGTGCCTGGGCTGCGCTCGGCGCCATGGCGCAGCCTTTCGACCTGGTGGTGTTGGGCATGGGCAATGACGGGCACACAGCCTCGCTGTTTCCCGGCGCTGCCGGCCTGAGCGCCGCGCTGGACCCGCAGGCGGCCCCGGCATGCGTTGGCATCGCAGCCCCTGGACGCGCCGTACCCGCGCCTGTCGCTGAATCTCGCCGCGCTGCTGCGCGCACGCCGGATCTGCATCCAGATCAGCGGCGCGATGAAATGGCAGGTGTACCAGCGGGCGCTGGCAGCGGGCCCGGAGGCGGACATGCCGGTGCGCGCCATCCTGCGCCAGCGCGCCGTGCCGGTCGACGTGTACTGGTGCCCGGACAGACCTGTGGCACCTGCGCCGTGATCAATCCCGAGCGCAACGCGACGCCTGCGCTGAGCGAGCGCGGCTGGCTCAAGTTCCTGACGAGCGAGCGCGAGCGGCTGCCCGCCGCCGAACGGCGCGTCGCCGACCTGGTGCTCGAGCGGCCGCACGAATTGCTGAAGCTGTCGCTCGCCGCGGTGGCGAGCCTGGCGCAGGTGAGCGAGCCGACCGTCATCCGCTGCTGCCGGTCGCTTGGCTGCCATGGCTTTGCCGATTTCAAGATGCGCATGGCGCAGAGTCTCGCCAGCGGACAGCTGTTCATGCACTCGGACGTGAGTCCCGGCGATTCCGTGGCTGATATGGCGGCCAAGGTGTTCGGCAAAGCGGCGCGCACCCTGCTGCAGGTGCGCAGCCAGCTCGATCCGGCGCGGCTCGAGACGGCGATTTCGCTGCTGTGTGTGGCGCGCCGCGTCGAATGCTACGGGCTCGGGCAGCTCGGGCATCGTCGCCGCCGACGCGCAGCACAAGCTGTTCCGGCTCGGCCTCCCTGCAGTGGCCTATTCAGATGCGCACGTGCACGGCATGGCGGCAACCATGCTGCACCCGGGCGATGTGGTGATGGCGTTTTCGGCCAGCGGCCGCACCGTCGACCTGCTCTCGAGCGTCGATCTGGCGCGCGAGTCCGGCGCCGCTGTCATCGGCATCACCGCGCTCGGGGCGCCGCTGGCCGCGCGTTGCACCGTGGCGCTGGAGCTGCTCGTCGACGAAGACACCGATATCTATACTCCGATGACCACGCGCCTGGCGCAGCTTACGGTGGTGGACACGCTGGTGGTGGGGGTCGCGCTCCGGCAGGGTCCGGAACTGCTGACCCGGCTGCAGCGCGCCAAGGAAAGCCTGCGCAACAAACGTGTGCGCGGCTTCGAATAGCACTAAGGGGGAACGTTCAATGTCGAAGGCCATACGACTGTACGAAACCGGCGCTGCCGATCGGCTCAGGTGGGAAGACTATCCGGTGCCCGCGCCCGGGCCGGGCGAGGTGCTGGTCCGCCACAGCGCAATCGGGCTGAACTACTTCGATATCTACGTACGCAGCGGCCTGTACCCCCACTCGCTCCCCACCGGCCTCGGCAACGAGGCGGCGGGCGTGGTGGCGGCACTGGGTAAGGGGGTGCGCACATTCAGGGTCGGTGAGCGCGTTGCCTACTACGGGGCGGCTGCGGGCGCGTACGCCGAGCAGCGCGTGCTGCACTCCGACCAGCTGGTCAGGCTGCCGCGCGATATCACCGACGAGCAGGCAGCCGCCGTCATGCTCAAGGGGCTCACGGCCTGGGCGCTGCTGCGGCGCACCTACCGGGTGCGGCGCGGAGACGTGGTGCTGGTGACCGCAGCCGCGGGCGGAGTCGGATTGATCCTGTGCCAGTGGGCGTGCGCACTGGGTGCGCAGGTCATCGGCGTGGTGGGGAGCGAGGCGAAGATGGCGCTGGCGAAAAAGAGCGGCTGCCGCCAGGTGTACGCCGGCTATGACGGGCTGGCTGCAAAGGTCCGTTCGTACACGAAAGGAAAAGGTGTCGACGTGGTGTACGACGGCGTCGGCAAGGATACCTTCATGGCCGGTCTCGATAGCCTCAAACCGTGCCGCCTGATGGTCAGTTTCGGCAATGCCTCGGGCGCGGTGCCGCCGGTCGCTCCGCTGGAGCTGATGCGCCGCGGCTCGCTGTTTCTCACCCGGCCGACGCTGAACGATTACCTGCGCGATGCTGCCACGCGCCGGGGCGCGGCGCGCGAATTGTTCGCGCTGGTCAGGCGGCGAAAGATCCGCGTGCTGATCGGCCAGCGTTTCCCGCTGCGCGAGGCGGCGCGTGCCCACGGCGAACTGGAAGCGCGCCGCACCACGGGCTCGACGATTCTGTTGCCCTGAGCACCGCTGGCAACGCGCGCTTCAGCGTCGCAGCTGCGATTCGTTGGCGCAGAACCACTCGTAGGTCGCGCGCAGGCCCGCTTGCAGCGAAGTCGTGGCGCGCCAGCCGAGCGCGTGAATCCGGCCTACGTCAAGGAGCTTGCGCGGCGTCCCGTCGGGCTTGCTGGTGTCGAACACCAGTTCGCCGCCGAATCCCACCGCTTTGCCCACCAGACCCGCGAGTTCGCGGATCGTGACATCCGTCCCCGTGCCCACGTTGATCGGGTCCGCGCCCGAATAATTCCGCGTCAGGAACACGACCGCGTCGGCGAGGTCATCGACGTACAGGAACTCGCGGCGCGGCGCGCCCGTGCCCCAGACGACAACGGAGTGCTGTGCGCTGTGTCTGGCCTGGTGGAATTTGGCGATCAGTGCCGGCAGCACGTGCGAATTCTCCAGGCTGAAATTGTCCCCCGGCCCGTACAGATTGGTGGGCATCAGCGAGATGGCATCGAACCCGTACTGGCGCCGGTAGGCCTGGCACATCTTGATGCCAGCGATCTTGGCGACCGCGTACCACTCGTTGGTGGGCTCGAGCGGCCCGGTGAGCAGGCAGTCCTCGCTCATCGGCTGCGGCGCGTGCTTGGGATAAATGCAGCTGGAACCGAGGAAAGTGAGCTTGCGTGCGCCGTTGCGGTAGGCAGCGTCGATGACGTTGTTCTGCACTTCGAGATTGTCGCGGATGAATTCGGCGGCGTAAGTATTGTTGGCGTGAATGCCGCCGACGCGCGCCGCCGCCATGATCACGACTTCCGGCCGATGGGCGGCAAACCATTGTTCGACGTCGGCCTGGCGCGTCAGCTCGAGCTCACGCCGTTCGGCCAGCAGCAGATTGGCGTAGCCGAGCGCGCGCAGGCGCCGCACCACGGCCGAGCCGACCAGGCCCTGGTGGCCCGCGACATAGATACGCGCGTCGCTATTCATGATGCCGGTAAGTCTTGAACCCTTCGCGGGCGATCAGTGCATCGCGTCGCGCGTGCTCCAGGTCGCCCTGCACCATGTCCTTCACCAGCTGTTCGAAACTGATGGTCGCGCTCCAGCCCAGCTGCCGGCGCGCCTTGGAAGGATCACCGAGCAGTGTTTCCACTTCGGTGGGACGAAAGTAACGGGGGTCGACCTTGACCACGGTCTTGCCGGTGCGGGTGTCGACGCCCTGTTCTTGCACGCCCTGGCCGCGCCACTCGAGTTGCATGCCCAGCTGCGCGGCCGCCAGCCGTACGAAGTCGCGCACTGAATGCTGGACGCCGGTGGCGATGACGTAGTCCTCTGCCTGCTTCTGCTGCAGCATCAGCCACTGGGCGACGACGAAGTCCTGTGCGTGACCCCAGTCACGGAGCGAGTCCATGTTGCCCAGGTACAGGCAGTCCTGGAGTCCGAGGGAAATGCGCGCCAGCGCGCGCGTGATCTTGCGGGTAACGAAAGTCTCTCCGCGTACTGGCGATTCGTGGTTGAACAGTATGCCGTTGCAGGCATAGAGCCCGTAGGCCTCGCGATAATTCACCGTAATCCAGTAGGCATAGACTTTGGCGGCGCCATAGGGCGAGCGCGGATAGAAGGGAGTGGTCTCGCGCTGCGGAGTTTCCTGCACCTTGCCGAACATCTCGGAGGTGGAAGCCTGGTAAAAGCGCGTCTTGCGCTCCAGGCCCAGGATGCGGATCGCCTCGAGGAGCCGGAGCGAACCCAGCGCGTCGGAATTGGCCGTGTACTCGGGGGTCTCGAACGACACCGCGACGTGGCTCTGCGCCGCCAGGTTGTAGATCTCGTCCGGCTGCACCTGCTGCACGATGCGGATCAGGTTGGTCGCGTCGGTCAGGTCACCGTAGTGCAGCCGCAGGCGGACGTTGGACTCGTGCGGATCCTGGTAGAGGTGATCGATGCGATCGGTGTTGAAGCTCGAGGCGCGGCGCTTGATGCCGTGCACGTCGTAGCCCTTCCCCAGCAGGAATTCCGCCAGGTAGGCGCCATCCTGTCCGGTGATCCCGGTAATCAATGCTGTCTTGCTCAAGGCCGCTCCCCGCGTCGGATCCCAAACCCCGGATTTTACGTCGAGATCCCACCCGGCGGTCGGGTTTGACGGCACAATATCCACTTTCTGCAAGCACTCAGGCGCAAGGCAATGGGGATTCACCGTGTTCGGGCGGCAAGCTTCGCTCTGACGCTGCTCGCCGCAGCCATGGCGCATGCGGGGCAGCCGGATGCGCTGGCCGCGGCGCGCCTCGCCAGTCAGGAGGCCGGGCTGCGCACTTCGCTGGCGGCCACCGCGGCGACCGTGGTGCACGCCCCGGACGCGGTGGAACTGCATTATCCCGTCCGGCTGGCCTTCGCCGCCGATCGTGCGGAACTGCTGCCGGCCGGGGCCGCGCTGCTCGATGCGCTCGCCCGCTCGCTCCGTGAATACAAGCGTACTCAGCTGGTCGTCGCCGTATATACCGATACGATCGGCAGCAGCGCATTCAACCAGCAACAGGCCCAGAGCCGGGCCGGGGTGGTGGTGGCCTACCTGGAGATCAGGGGAGTGGCGCCTGAACGGCTGATCGCGCGCGGCGTCGGGGAAGCGGCGCAGCTGGCCGCGCCGGACTCGCCCGAGGGGCGCGACCTCAATCGCCGCCTGGAGCTGACTATCACGCCTTTGTCTTCATGACGCCCTTCACTTAGGCTTGCGCACCTTGCCACCAGACCGCGAGACTCTACGGCCATGAAAGTGACGATCTTCGGATCGGGCTATGTTGGCCTGGTCACCGGCGCCTGCCTGGCCGAGGCGGGCAACCACGTCGTCTGCGTCGATATCGATGCCGCCAAGGTGGCCGGGCTCAATCAGGGCGTGGTGCCGATCCACGAGCCCGGATTGGACGCCCTGATCGGCCGCAATCGGGCCAGCGGCCGGCTGGAATTCACGACCGACGCGGGCAGGGCGGTTGCCCATGGTCTGTTCCAGATGATCGCCGTGGGCACGCCGCCGGGTGAGGATGGCTCCGCCGACCTGCGGCACGTGCTCAGCGTGGCCCGCACCATCGGCGAGCGCCTGGAGCGCCACGCGGTCGTGGTCACGAAGTCCACCGTGCCGGTGGGCACCGCCGACCAGGTGCGCGCGGCAATCGCCGCAGCGCTGGCCGCGCGCGGCGCGGGCGCGGATTTCGACGTGGTGGCGAATCCGGAATTCCTGAAAGAAGGCGCCGCCATCCAGGATTTCATGAAGCCCGACCGGGTCGTGATTGGTACCGACAATCCGCGCTCCACCGAATTGATGCGCGCGCTGTATGAGCCGTTCACGCGCAATCACGACCGGCTCATCGTCATGGACATCCGCTCGGCAGAACTGACCAAGTACGCGGCTAACGCCATGCTCGCGACCAAGATCAGTTTCATGAACGAGCTGGCCAATATTGCCGAGCGAGTCGGTGCCGATATCGAGCGGGTGCGCATCGGCATCGGCTCCGATCCGCGTATCGGCTATGGATTCATCTATCCGGGCACCGGTTATGGCGGCTCCTGTTTTCCCAAGGATGTAAAGGCCCTGATCCGCTCGGCGCACCAGGTCGGCATCAAGGCCGATGTCCTGCACGCGGTCGAGGCGGTCAACGAGGGGCAGAAGTCGATCCTGGTGCGCAAGCTCCGCCAGGTGCTGGGCGGGTCGTTCCGGGGGGCCAGGCTGGCGCTGTGGGGACTGGCCTTCAAGCCCAACACCGACGACATGCGCGAAGCGCCCAGCCGCGTCATCATCGACGCGCTGTTGGCCGAGGGTGCACAGGTCAATGCCTATGATCCGATCGCGCTGGAGGAGGCGCGGCGCCTGTACGCGGGCCGCGAGCGGCTCACGCTGACGCGCGATGCCTACGAAGCCGCGGCGGGCGCCGATGCGCTGCTGATCGCCACCGAGTGGCAGGAATTCCGCAGCCCGGATTTCGAGCGGCTGCGCCAGTTGCTGGTCCGGCCACGGATTTTCGACGGCCGCAATCTGTACGATCCTGCGCTGCTGGCGCGGCTCGGATTCGATTACTACGCCATCGGCCGCGGCCTGCCCGTGCCGGGTGCGTGAGTCCGTGGCCGGGGGCGGAATGCGGCTCACGCCGGTGGTGCTCTCGGGCGGCGCGGGCACTCGCCTGTGGCCGCTGTCGCGCGAACTCCATCCGAAGCAGTTCCTGCCGCTGATCGGCGCCCACACCATGCTGCAGGACACCGTGCGCCGGCTGGCGGGGCTGGAGGTGACGGCGCCCATCGTAGTGTGCAACGAGGCGCACCGTTTCGTAGTTGCCGAGCAGCTCCGCTCCATCAGTAGCCCCGCCCAGGCGATCGTGCTCGAACCGGTGGGGCGCAACACGGCGCCGGCGATCGCGCTGGCGGCGCTGGCCGCGCTCGCCGCTGACGGGGGCGATGCGCTGCTGCTGGTATTGCCGGCCGACCATGTTATCCAGGACGTGAGCGCGTTCCAGGCGGCGGTGCGCACGGCGGCCACGGCCGCCCGGGCGGGCCACCTGGTGACTTTCGGTGTCCTGCCGCGCTCGCCCGAAACCGGCTACGGCTATATCCAGCGCGGTGAGCCGCTGGCGGGCGGCTGGCGCATTGCCCGCTTCGTCGAGAAGCCCGAGCGCGCCCGGGCGGTGGAATTCCTGGCCGGTGGCGGGTATTACTGGAACAGCGGCATGTTCGTCTTCAGTGCGCGCCGCTACCTCGCGGAGCTGCGCCGCCAGGCGAGCGACATCGCCACGGCCTGCGAGCAGGCTTTCGGCTCCGCCCGGGCCGATCTCGATTTTACGCGGGTCGATGCGGCGGCGTTTTCCGCTTGTCGGGCCGAATCGATCGACTACGCAGTGATGGAGAAGACCGCCGACGCCGTGGTCGTGCCGCTCGACGCGGGCTGGAGCGATGTCGGTTCCTGGTCATCGCTCCAGGCCGCCAGTGTGCCCGACGCCGACGGCAACGTGATCCGCGGCGACGTGCTGGCCGAGGACTGCCGCGACAGTTTTCTGTACGCCGAAAGCCGCCTGGTGGCCGTGCTGGGCCTGCGCGATCATGTGGTGGTCGAGACCAAGGACGCCGTGCTGGTCGCGCCGCGCGAGCGGGTGCAGGATGTGAAGGCGCTCGTGGCCCGCATCAGGAGCTCCGGACGCGGCGAGCACCTGCTGCACCGCGAAGTGTTCCGGCCCTGGGGCAGCTACGACAGTCTCGACAGTGGCGAGCGCTTCCAGGTCAAGCGCTTGACCGTGCGTCCCGGCGGTGTGCTCTCGCTCCAGCTGCACCGCCGTCGAGCGGAGCATTGGGTGGTGGTCTCCGGCACCGCGCGCATCACGCGCGGCGAGGAGGTGTTCCTGCTGCAGGAAAACCAGTCCACCTACATTCCCGTCGGTGTGCGCCACCGCATCGAGAATCCGGGCCAGGTACCGTTGCATGTGATCGAGGTCCAATCTGGCGACTATCTGGGCGAGGACGATATCGAGCGGTTCCAGGACCAATATGGGCGTGAGGGCAGTACCGAATGAGTGCACTGAGCTGTTTCAAGGCCTACGACGTACGCGGCCGCATTCCCACCGAGCTCAATGAAGCGCTGGCCTACCAGATCGGACAGGCCTACGCGGGATTTGTGCGGCCGAAGAACGTGGCGGTGGGGCGCGACATTCGCGCCACCAGCCAGACGCTTTCGGCAGCGTTGATCCGCGGCCTCAACGACACCGGCGTCAACGTGACCGACATCGGCCTGTGCGGCACCGAAGGCGTTTACTTCGCCACCTTCGCCGAGGGCCTGGACGGGGGCATCATGGTGACGGCGAGCCATAACCCGCCGGACTACAACGGCATGAAATTCGTGCGCGAGGGGAGCCGCCCGATCAGTGCCGATACCGGCCTGATGGACATGCGTGCGCTGATCGAGGGCGCTCGCCTGCCGCCGCCGGCCCCCACGCCCGGCAGCACGCGCGCCCTGGACATGAGTTCCAGGTATCTTGAACACCTGCTCGGCTACGTCAAGGGCGCAAAGCTCCGCCGCCTCAAGGTGGTGGTGAATGCGGGCAATGGCGGGGCCGGGCTGGTGGTCGACCAGCTCGAGCCGCACCTGCCGTTCGAGTTCATCAAGGTGCACCACAACCCGGACAGCTCGTTCCCCAACGGCGTGCCCAATCCGATGATCGAGGCAAACCGCAACAGCACCATCGAGGCGATGCGCCGGAGCGGCGCCGACATCGGCCTGGCCTGGGATGGAGATTTTGACCGTTGCTTCTTCTTCGACGAGCACGGCGGCTTCGTCGAAGGCTATTACCTGGTGGGCCTGCTGGCCGAGGCCTTTCTGCGGCGCTACCCCGGCTCGCGCATCGTGCACGATCCGCGCCTGACCTGGAATACGATCGACATCGTGAGGCAATTCGGTGGTGAAGCGGTGCTGTGCCGTTCCGGCCACGCCTTCATCAAGCAGCGCATGCGCGAGGTGGACGCGGTGTATGGCGGCGAGATGAGCGCGCACCACTATTTCCGCGAATTCTCCTACTGCGATAGCGGCATGATTCCCTGGCTGCTGGTGCTGGCGGTGATGTGCGACACCGGCAAGACGCTCGGAGAACTGGTTGGTGCGCGCCAGCGGCTGTTTCCGGCCAGCGGCGAAATCAACCGCGAAATTCCCGACGCCCGCGCGGTCACGGCCCGGGTGCACAATCACTATGCCGCCACGGCACGCGCCGTCGATTTTACCGACGGGTTGTCGATGGAGTTCGAGCAGTGGCGGCTGAACCTGCGCGGCTCGAATACCGAGCCACTGGTGCGTCTGAACGTGGAGTCGCGCGGCAGCGAGGCGCTGATGCGCGAGCAGACGGCGGAAGTGCTGCAGCTGATGGCGAGCGCGTGAGCGGGATTGATTCGCTGCTGAGCCGCCGCTCGATTCCGGCGCAGTGCCTGACCGGGCCGGGGCCGGACGAAGCACAGCTCGCCCGGGCGCTCGCGGCCGCGGTGTGCGCTCCCGACCACGGCCGCCTGCAGCCGTGGCGCTTCAGGCTGATTCGCGGCGCCGCGCGGACCAGGTTCGCCGAGCTGCTGGTGAGCGCGGCCCGTGCGCGTGATCCGGCGACGCCGCCGGCGCAGCTCGACAAGCTCGGCAGCCGCCCGCTGCGCGTGCCGCTGGTAATCGTCGCGAGCGCCCGGCTCCGTGACCATCCGAAAGTGCCAGCCATCGAACAGCTCCTCAGCGCGGGCGCCGGCACGATGAATCTGCTGAATGCGTTTCATGCGCAGGGATTCGGCGCCGTCTGGCTGACCGGGCCGAGCGCCTACGATCCCGCGCTTGCCGCCGCGCTCGGGCTACAGCCCGATGAGCAGCTGCTCGGCTTCCTCTACGTCGGCTCCATTGGCGCCCTGGTCCCGACCGCGCCACAGCGCCCGGCGCACGCTGCTTTTGTGAGCGAATTCCAGTAGTCTGCGCTGGCATGTGGGGAATCACGCGATACCAGTGGCTGGTGCTGCTTGCCGCCTGGCTGGGCTGGGGATTCGATGTCTTTGACGGCCTGCTGTTCAACTATGTCGCGCCCAACTGCATTCCGACGCTGCTGCACCTGCCGCTGGGTTCTGCCGAGGCGCGTGACGCGACGCTGAAATGGACGGGGGTACTGACCTCCCTGCTGCTGGTGGGTTGGGCGCTGGGCGGGATCCTGTTCGGTTTCATTTGCGACCGCTTCGGACGGCTGCGCACACTGATGCTGACCATGCTGTTGTACGCCGCGGGCACGGCCGCCTGCGCCGCGGCCACCAACTTGTGGATGCTGGCGGCCTTCCGGCTGGTGGCGAGCCTCGGGATCGGTGGTGAGTGGGCGGCGGGTGCGTCGATGGTTGCTGAGGTCATGCCTGAGAAGCGCCGCGTCGAGGGCGGCGCGCTGCTGTATACCGCAGCACCGTTTGGGCTGTTCCTGGCGACCTTTGTCAACTATCAGGTCGCTGGCGTCTGGTTTGTCAATGACAGCGAACACTCGTGGCGCTATGTGTTTCTGTTTGGCCTGCTGCCCGCCGCGATAGCATTTGTGGTGCGCTGGTTCATGCACGAGCCCGAGCGCTGGCAGGCCGTGCAGGCGCGCAGCCAGGCGCGCCTGGACCAGATCTTCACGCCCGAACTGCGCCGGCGCACCTTGCTCGGTACCATGACGACCATCATCGCCCTGGCCAGCTGGTGGAGTGTGAGCGCGTTCATTCCGGTCATTGCCACCGGACTGGCGCGTAGCGAGGCGGCGCTGCGCAGCCTCGACAAGGGTGCCACGCTTCACCTGGTTGAACACTGGAAGCTTACGGCTACGGTCGCCTTCAACCTCGGCGGGCTCATCGGTACGCTGTTGACCATTCCGCTCGCCAAGCGGCTCGGGCGGCGGCCGATGTTTGGCTGGTACTTCGCCGCCTCGGCGGCGGCGATCTTCGCGACGTTCGGCCTCGACTTGCCCGGGGCAACCCGGTTGTACATGTTCTTCCTGATCGGGCTGCCGGTGTTCGGCGTGTTCGGCGCCTTTCCATACTACCTGCCCGAGCTGTTCCCGACGCGCTTGCGCGCCACCGGGGCCGGCTTCTGTTACAACATCGGCCGCGTGGTCGCTGCAGCGGGACCGTTTGCCGTGGGCGCGGCCGCGGCGCGCGGCATGGCCTTGCAGACCATCTTTTATGTCGGCTTCGTCCCGCTGCTGGGATTGCTGCTGGTGCCACTGATCATCGAAACGCGCGGCGGTACGCTGGCCGATTGAAGGGGGCCCATGGATTACATCGACCTGAAGACCCAGTACCGCGCGCTTCGCGGTGACATCAACGCCCGCATCCAGGCGGTACTCGACCACGGCCAGTACATCCTCGGTCCAGAGGTGCGCGAGTTCGAGCATCGGCTCGCCGCCTACGTCAACAGCGCGCACTGCATTTCGGTGGCGAGCGGCACCGAGGCACTGCTGATTGCGCTGATGGCGCTCGAGATCGGTCCCGGCGACGAAGTCATCACCTCGCCTTTCACTTTTGTGGCCAGCGCGGAAGTCATCGCGCTGGTCGGCGCCAGGCCGGTGTTCGTCGATGTCGAGCCCGACACCGCCAACCTGGATGCCTCACAGCTGGACGAGGCCATCTCCTCGCGCACCCGGGCGATCATTCCGGTCAGCCTGTACGGTCAGCCGGCTGATATGGACGAGATCAGCGCGATTGCCGCCCGGCGCGGCAACATTGCCATCATCGAGGACGCGGCACAGAGCTTTGGCGCCACTTATCAGGGCCGCAAGAGCGGGGCGCTCTCGGCGCTCGGCTGCACCAGTTTTTTTCCGAGCAAGCCGCTCGGTTGCTATGGTGACGGCGGCGCGATCTTCACCGACGATGCGGCGCTGGCGCGCGCCTGCACCGAAATTCGCGTGCACGGGCAGAGCGCGCGTTACTACCACACCCGCATCGGGGTTGGCGGACGCATGGATACCCTGCAGTGCGCGATCCTGCTGGCAAAGCTCGGCCGCTTCGACTGGGAAGTGGCGCGCCGCAGCGAACTCGGCCGGCGCTACGGCGAGGCGATCCGCGCCAGCGGCGCGAAGGCCGGACTGCTGAGCGTTCGCCCGGATCGCACCAGTGTCTGGGCGCAGTACACCGTGCTGGTGGAAAACCGCGATCACGTGCAGGAGCTGATGAAGCAGGCCGGCATTCCGACCGCCGTGCACTACCCGCGCCCGCTCCATCTGCAGCCCGCCTACGAAAAGCTTATCCACCCGAAGCCGATGCCGGTGAGCGAGCTGCTGGCGGGGCAGGTGCTCAGCCTGCCGATGAGTGCCGATCTCAGCGACGCGCAGATGGAGGCGGTGGTAACGGCGCTGGCACGCGCCACCGCCTGAGTGGTGGACGGTACTGGGATTGAACCAGTGACCCCTGCCGTGTGAAAGCAGTGCTCTACCGCTGAGCTAACCGTCCGATGGCGCTGAGGGCGGGGAAGTTTACGGGCCGCGCCACACTGAAGCAATCGTCAATGGCGCGAGCGAGGCTTCCCGGCTACCATGCGCGTCCTTTTTCCCAGCAGGCACCCTGGTCCAATGAGCTCCGCGCCGGTCGTTACCCGTTTCGCCCCCAGTCCCACCGGCATGCTGCACATCGGCGGCGTGCGCACGGCGCTGTTTTCCTGGCTGCACGCGCGGCACCACGGCGGCAAGTTCATCCTGCGGGTGGAGGACACCGATCGCGAGCGCTCCACCGAAGAAGCGGTGCGCGTCATCCTCGAGGGCATGGAGTGGCTCGGCCTCGACGCCGACGAGGGTCCGTACTACCAGACGCAGCGCTACGACCGCGATACCGCGAGGTGCTGGCCGGAATGCTGGCCGCGGGCAGCGCCTATCACTGCTACTGCTCCAAGGACGAGCTGGACGCCATGCGCGACGCAGCAGCTGGCGCGCAAGGAGAAGCCGCGCTACGACGGCCGCTGCCGCGACCGACACGAGCCGCGCGCGGGCGTGGACGCCGGTGATCCGCTTCCGCAATCCGCTGGACGGCGAGGTCGTGGTCGACGACCTGGTGCACGGCCGCGTGGTATTCCAGAACACGGAACTGGACGACCTGATCATCGCCGCGCTCCGATGGCAACCCGACCTACAACTTCTGCGTGGTCGTCGACGACATGGACATGGGCGTCACCCACGTGATCCGCGGCGATGATCACCTGAACAACACGCCGCGACAGATGAACATGCTGCGCGGCGCTCGGCGCGACGCCGCCGGTCTATGCGCATGTGCCGATGATCCTGGGCGCCGACGGCGCCAAGCTGTCCAAGCGTCACGGCGCGGTCAGCGTGCTGCAGTACCAGGAGGAGGGCTACCTGCCCGATGCGCTGCTCAATTACCTGGTGCGCCTGGGCTGGTCGCACGGCGACCAGGAAGTGTTCACGCGCGAGGAGATGATCGCCGCCTTCGACATCCGCGATGTCAACAAGGCGGCCTCGGCCTTCAACCGCGAGAAGCTGCTGTGGCTGAACCAACAGCACATGATGAAGGCGCCGCTGGCGGTGCTGGCCGCTGCCCTGGCGCGAGCAGCTGGCGCGACTGGGCGTCGCGAGCACGATCAGGCGCTGCTCGAAGGCGTCGTCAACGCGCAGCGCGAGCGCAGCAAGACGCTGAAGGAAATGGCCGAGAACAGCCGCTATTTTTTTGCCGAGATCGGCGCCATCGATGCCAAGGCGGCAGCCAAGCATCTGGGTGCCGAGGCGCTCCAGATCCTGGCGGACACCGCGCAAGGGTCTCGACGGGCTGGCCGACTGGACGCCCGAGCACATACACGGCGTGCTGGCCCAGGTCGCCGAACGCTACGGCACCGGGCTAGGCAAAGTCGCGCAGCCGCTGCGGGTGGCGGTCACCGGGGGCGCCGTCTCGCCGCCGATCGACATGACCGTGGCGCTGCTGGGGCGCGAACGGGCGCTGGCCCGGGTGGGGCGGGTGCTCGCGGATTGACAGAAGCATCCGGGTTGCGTAGCTTCGCGCCCCTCTCGTGGGGCCATAGCTCAGCTGGGAGAGCGCTTGCATGGCATGCAAGAGGTCGGCGGTTCGATCCCGCCTGGCTCCACCACGATTTCCGGTTTCGGCGTCCCCATCGTCTAGAGGCCCAGGACACTGCCCTTTCACGGCGGCGACAGGGGTTCGAATCCCCTTGGGGACGCCAGTCCGGTGTACGCCGCCGCCAGCGCGCGTACTAGCGTTCGCGATCCTTGAAATCGTCCGGCACCAGCTGGTGGCGTCCGAGCAGCTTGTAGAAATCCGTCCGATTGCGCTTGGCGAGACGCGCGGCCTGGCTGACATTGCCGCCGGTAATCTGCAGGATTTGCGACAGATAGCTGCGTGTGAATTCGTCGCGCGCCTCGTCGAACGATGGCAGCTTGGCCTGGGTGCCGCCGAGTGACTGCTGTACCAGCTCAACCGGAATGATCGGCGTCTGCGCCAGCGCGCAATTCTGCCGCACCACGTTGGCGAGCTGGCGCACGTTGCCGGGCCAGTCGCTGGTGGCCAGCAGCTCCACCGCCTCGGGCGCGTAGATCTTGCGCTGCGCGGTTTCCCCGGCCAGCTCGGCCAGGAAGTGCGCCACCAGCAGCGGAATGTCCTCGCGCCGGCGACTGAGCGGCGGCAGTTCGATGTGCACCACATTCAGGCGGTAGTAAAGGTCTTCGCGAAACTGGCCGCTGGCAAGCAGCGCGTGCAGGTCGCGGTTGGTGGCGGAGATGATCCGGACATTGACCGGGACGTGCTCGGCGCCGCCGGCCGCCTGATCAGTCTTGTCCTGCAGCAGCTGCAGGAGCCGCAGCTGCGCCCGCATCGGCAGGGCACCGATTTCGTCCAGCAGCAGCGTGCCGCCCTCCGCGGAGCGGAGCAGGTCGCCGTCGAATATCTCCTCGTTCACCGCACTGCAGTTTGCCATCACGAACGGCCGCGCCTTGCGCGGGCTGGCCTTGTGGATCGCGCGTGCCAGCATTTCCTTGCCGGTGCCGCTTTCACCCGTGATCAGTACGCGCGCGTCGGTGCCGGCGACCATGTGCGCCTGGCCCAGTTTTTCCTCCATGGGCGCGCTGCGGGTAATGATGCCCGCGCGCCAGTCCTCAGCGGTATCCACAAAGCCGGAGATCTTCAGTGCCTTGTGCACCTGCGCGAGCAGCTCCTGCTTTTCGACCGGCTTGGTGAGAAAGCCGAAGGCGCCCATCTGCGTGGCGTGCACCGCGTCTGGAATGGTGCCGTGCGCGGTCAGCAGGATCACCTTGAGTCCGGGCCAGCGGATCTGCAGTTCCTTGAGCAATCCGATGCCATCGAGCTGATCCATGCGCAAGTCTGAGATCACCAGATCGGGCCGGAACCGGCTGGCGGCGGCGAGCGCCTGTACGCCATTCTCCATCGGTTCGACCTCGTAGTTTTCCGCGCGCAGTCGGATGGTCAGGAGCCGCAGTAATCCCGGGTCGTCGTCGACAACCAGGATGCGCGCTTTGCGTTTGACGGTCGGATTCACGGCTTGCGTACCTCGGTGCTCTGCTTGTGGTCGGTCAGATTGCGTTCGATGTTGGCAATGGCATCGAGCTGGGCCTGCGTATCCTGCAGCTGCCGGCGCAGCCGTGCGTTGTCATCGAGCTCGGCCTGCAGGCGGCGGCTGACGGCCGCGTAGCGATCCTGGTCAACGCTGTGGCTGGCACTCTCCTGCAGTCTCTCGTTGTCGCCCAGCAGGCCCAGCTCGCGATCGAGTTGCGCCAATTCGAATAGCGCCACCGCGCGCTCGACCGGCGCCAGCGTTTCCGGTTGCGCCGCCAGTTCACGCAACAGCTGCCTGGCCCGCACGGCATCCCGGCCCGCGTGGCCTGGCGTGGCCAGCACCAGAGCGTAGCTGAGCTGCGCGCCGCCGCCGCCCCCGCGCTCGTAGGCCTGCTGCGCTGTCATGACGATTTCCGCCTGCTCGGCCGGGCTCCCGGCCGCCAGTCGTTGCAGCGTCTGGATGGTGCTCGCCAGCAGTACCGCGACCTGGGTGTCCCGATCGTAGACTGGCCCGGCCGCGCCCGCCGTTGAATGCGACGAGCGCAGGCCCGACACGGCCGCGCAGCCGGTTGCAAGCAGCAGGCACACGGCTACAGTGGCGGCCAGCCTGAAAGCGCTAGGCGGCATGGGCCTTCCTGCGTGCGCTCGACACGCCCGCGGCGGCCAGCTCCGGCGCGGCTGCGGCGCGCAGCGGCAGGCGGATGCGAAAATGCGCGCCACTGAATTCGCCGTCGACGATCTCGATGGTGCCGCGGTGAACCTGTACGAACTCGTACACCACCGATAGGCCGATACCCGTACCCCGCACGTGGCCGCCGGGCGCGCGGCCGGTGTGGAATGCCTCGAACACGTGCGCGCGCTCGGCGGGCGCAATCCCCGCGCCGCTGTCGGCGACTTCCATCACCAGCTCGGTGCCAGCGGTATGGGCGCGCACAAAAATGGTGCCGCCGCGGGGCGAATACTTGATGGCGTTGGAGAGCAGATTCTCCAGAATCAGCCGCAGCTTGCCGCGATCGGCGCTCAGCGTGACATCCTCGACCTGCACATCCAGGCGCACGCGCTGCGAGACCAGCGTCAGCTGCTGATTTTCCAGCACCTGCTTGACGACCGGACGCAGGCGGAATTCGGACGGATCGAGGCCCACGCTGTTGCTCTGCCAGGCGCTGTAGGACAGCAGGTTCTCGATCATGCGCTGCAGCTTGATGCTGTTTTCCTGCAGGATGGCGGTGACTTCACGTTGCCCGGACTTGAGCTCGCCCACGGCGCCGTCCATCAGCAGCTCGGTGCCTTCGCGGATATTGGCCAGCGGTGTTTTCAATTCATGCGACATGTGCCGCAGGAAGCGATTGCGCTCCTGCGCCAGGTCCAGCAATCGCCCGCGCAGCCACTCGAGCTGCTGTCCCAGGCGCTGCAGGTCGATCGGGCCACTGACCGCGATTTCGCCGGCAAAATTGCCGCTGCCGAGCTCGGTGATCGCGCGGTCCACCTGGCGAATAGGGCGTCCGATCCCCAGGGCGAAGCTGAGCGTGGCGACCACGGCCAGCGGGATCAACAGGCTGGATTCCCAGAACAGCACGCGTCGCGCGGCGCTGGTCTGGTCGCCAAGCGAAGCGAGTTCGGCGTCGATTTGCGCCTTGCCATGAGCTTCGAGCTGGTCTTCCTGGTCCTTGAGCGAGCCAAATCCCGGATCGGGCCACACGCCCATGCTACGGTAGAAGCTCCAGGACACCGCCGGTGAGCGAATCTGGCCGGCTATGTGCTGCTGCAGGCTTGCAAAGGAATCGAGCGCCTGGCGTGCGGCCGCAGCACGCAGCCGGCCGCGCAGGTCGCTGACCGCGGCATTGAGCTTGCTGTCATGGTCGTTGAATGCCGCCAGGTTCGCGGCGGCGTTCTCGACCTGTTTACGGTGCAGCGCAGTGTTCTGGTCGGTGCTGCTGGGTGTCATCGCCTGGTAGCGGCGCGCGCTGTCCTCGAATGCGCTTCGTTCCTTGGACATGAGCTGCAGGACCCGCGTGGTCTGGACGCTTTCGCCAACCAGCTGCTGGCTGAACGCCGTCAGCCGACGCATCTGCACGGTGGCATGAAGTATCGCCGCCAGCAGCGGGATCGTGATCACCCCGATGCCGAGCAGCAGGTAGCCGTTGAGCGATCTTGGCAGGGCCGCGCGCATCCGGCCATTCTAAGTCAGACCCGTGGCGCAGGCCCACGACTCCGCGTCGCCGGATGGCGACCCCGTGCACAGCTTCCCTGGCGCGCAGTGGCCGGCCGCGGCAGCTACCAGGGTTCGCGCTGCAACCGCTGTTCCCAGCGCAGGGCACTGCGCACGATGCCGTCCAGGTCATCCAGCCGGGGCTCCCAGCCCAGGATCGTGCGCACCCGCTCGGCGAGCGCCACCAGCGTCGGGGGATCGCCGGCGCGGCGCGGTTCTTCCCGTATTTCCAGGCGCCGGCCAGCGACGCGCTGCACGGCGTCAAGCACCTGGCGCACGCTGTAGCCGTGACCATAGCCGCAATTGAGCGTGGTGGTGGCGCCGCCGGATCGCAGGTAGTCCAGCGCGCAAAGATGGGCGCGTGCCAGGTCATCGACATGGATGTAATCGCGTATCCCGGTGCCGTCGGGCGTCGGGTAGTCGGTACCGTAGATCGACACGTGCGTGCGCTTGCCCACAACGGCCTCGCAGGCGACCTTGATCAGCAGCGTGGCCTGGGCGGTAGCCTGGCCGATGCGGCCCTGGGGATCCGAGCCGGCAACATTGAAATAGCGCAGGCTCACGGCGCGCAGGTCCGTCACCGCGGCCAGGTCGCGCAGCATCCACTCGGACATCAGCTTGGAGGTGCCGTAGGCGTTGATCGGTGCCAGTGGCCCGTCTTCGCGGGCCACGCCTCCCTCCGGCATGCCGTACACCGCCGCGGTGGACGAGAATACGAACTGGCGCACGCCGCCCGCGCGGCACGCGGCCAGCAGAGTGCGCGTGGCGCAGGTGTTGTTGCCATAGTACTTGAGCGGGTCGCGTACCGATTCGGGCACGATGGTGTTGGCCGCAAAGTGCAGCACGGCGCCGACGCCGTGCCCGGCGAGGGTTCGCTCCAGCAGTTCACGGTCGCCAGCCTCGCCGACGATCAGCGGCGTGTCGAATACCGACTGGCGGAAGCCGGTGGTCAGATTGTCCAGCACCACGACCCGCTCGCCGCGCTCACGCAGCTGCAGCACCACGTGGCTGCCGATATAACCCGCACCCCCCGTGACCAGCACGGTATCCTTGGCGACCATCGTGACTCCTACGCAGCAAATTCCCGGACCGCGGCCATGATAGCGGCTGCCAGGCCGGCGGTGGTGCGTGCGGCAGCGGGACGCGGCGCTTGAGCCGGCGCCCCGATCTGAGGCCATTTTCGGGCCTTACTCCCGATGCAGTGCTCGACGCCGCCGAAGCGGCCGGTCTGGAACCCGACGGGCACGTGTTCGCCCTGAACAGCTACGAGAACCGCGTGTACCGGCTCGGCCGCAGCGCGGGGCCACCGGTGGTGGTCAAGTTCTACCGCAGCGGACGCTGGAGCGACGCGCAGATCCTGGAGGAGCACGACTTTGCCACCGGGCTGGCAGCCGCGGAAATACCGGTGGTGGCGCCGCTCCGGCTCGGTGATGCCACGCTATTCCACTACGCCGGAGTGCGAATGGCGGCCTTTCCCCTGCAGCCCGGCGGTGCGCCGGACCTCGACCAACCCGGGGCTCGCGAATTGCTTGGCCGCACGCTCGGCCGCATCCATGCGCACGGGGCGTTGCGGCCGTTCCTGGCCCGGCCGTCGATGAGCGCTGAGCGATTGGGAAGCAGGGCCCGTGCGGCGGTGCTCGCTTCCGGGCAGCTCCCGGAGCACATGCGCGAGCGTTACGCGCGCATCAGCGTCGAGCTGCTGGGGCAGATCGACGCAGCGGCCGTCGCTTCCTGGGCGCCGGATCCGGCTGCACGGCGACTGCCATCTCGGCAACATACTGTGGCAGCCATCCGGTCCGGTGTTCGTGGACCTTGATGATTGCATGAACGGCCCGGCGATCCAGGACCTGTGGATGTTTCTCGCCGGCAATCCGGATGAACAGCGCCGACAATGGAGTGAGCTGCTGGCGGGATACGAGCGCTTCGCGACCTTTGATCACGGCCAGATGCGCCTGGTCGAAGTGCTGCGCGCGGTGCGCATGCTCAACCACGCGGCGTGGATCGCCGAGCGCTGGGCCGATCCGGCCTTTCCGCGCGCCTTTCCGTGGTTCGGCGAGGCGCGCTTTTGGGAGCAGCACGTCAATGATCTGGCCGAACAGGTGGCGGTGCTGAGCGAGTCCTGAGCGCTGCGTTCTGGGCGCCGCCGGTTCGTGCTAAATTGCCGGCCGCATGGAGCGAACAAAGATGGCTCGCTGGTTGGTGGCGCTGGCCGCGGCCGCGCTGGGGAGCGGCTGCGGGCGAGGTGCGGACCAGGCGCGGGCCGAACATGCGGCGCATTCCCAGGCGAAGGCCGGCTCCGAACGGACCGCCGACGCCGCCGCGGCGGCCACGGCGGCGGATGCCGACCTGGTCAGCGCGGTGAGTCCGGTGCCCTCCACCACCCCGGTGGCGCTCAGATTCCGCATGCAGCAGCCGCCGCAGGTTGGTCGGCCGGTGCGGCTCGAACTGGTGCTGACGCAGGAGCCGGGGCTCGAAATCACCTCGATACTGGTGTCGTTCCAGCCCGGCGAAGGCCTGGTGTTGCAGTCGGACCGCAGCGTTCGAATTCCGCGCGCCGGCGGCCGGCGCCACGCAGCGCATGGAAGTGATGCTGCGGGCCGACCTGCCGGGCGTGTTGAGCCTGGGTGCAACGGTGCTGGTCGATGCGGGAACGACTTCGGTGGCGCGCAATTTCCTGATCCCGCTGATTGCGATGCCGGCGACGCCCTAGCTTTTAAACCTAATCCGCGATGCGCCTCACGCGCTGTCCGCGCGGCGCTCCGTATCATCACTCTGGTCGTAGTCTACAGCCAGGGTTATGTCAAGGGAAAGCAACGCCTCGCTGCCGGTGCCCACGCTCCAGCCCGCCGTGGCGCCTGGCGCGACCGGCGTGTTGCGCGCGGATGCCGAACTGCATCCGCGGCTGCGCGCACAGCTCGATGCCCTCGGGCTGGGCCGCGCGCCTAGTCCCGCGGCGGCCATGAGCGCGTTGCTGCCCGTCATCAGCACGCAGTACGAGCAGATCGACGAGGAGCGGCGCGGCGTGGTGCGCTCCATGCAGATGCTGGCCGAGGAGGCGCGCTGCTTCGCGCAGGGCCTGGCCAGCGCCGACGCCGGCCAACTGCGCGCCATACTCGATCACATCAAGGACGTCGTCATCACCGTGACCGGCGACGGCGCCATCTGCGTATTCAATCCCACCGGCGAGCAGCTGTTCGGCTATTCGCAGGCCGAGCTGATCGGCGTGTCGATCCTGCGCCTGCTGCCGGACCTGGCCGTGCAGGGATCGCTGGCGCGCGGACTGCAGGCCTTCACGGTCGAACTGAGCGCGCAGGGCCGCAACTGCCGAGCCGCGCGTCACGCAGGCGCGCCGCAAGGACGGCACATCTGTTTCCGGTCGAGGTCGTGGCCAGCCCGGTGAGCATCGACCGGCGCGAGGTGTTCGTGATCTGCCTGCGCGACATGAGCGAGCGGCTGGCCGCCGAGCAGGCGCTGCGCGACAGTGAGACCCGTTACCGCACGCTGGTGGAGACGGCGCCCGAAGTCATCGTCGTGATCGACACGCAGTCCGGCGCCTGCACCGATGCCAACGAGAACGCACTGCAGATTCTTCGGCGTGAGCGCGCGAACGGATTGCGACGCTCGAACTGCGCGACCTGCTGCGGACGCGGCGGCCGCGCCGACGGCGAGGCTGCGCGCCGCGCTGCACACGCCGCGCGTATTCGAATGGCTGCTATCGGCGCGGCGACGGCGCCACGGTGGCGACCGAGGTGCGGCTGATGCCGCTGACCGGCGCGCCCGCGCTGGTGCGCGCCAGCATCACCGACATCACCGAGCGCAAGCGCGCCCAGACCATCATGGCCGGCGAGCGCAACGTGTTCGAGCGCATCGCCGCCGACGCTCCGCTGCACGAAGTGCTGGCGGCTACGGTGACGCTGGCGGAATCGATCTGCGCCGACTACGTCGTCAGCATCGGCCGGCTCGGCGCCCGACGGCCGGAGCTTCGTCGAAGTCATCGGTGCGCGCGCTGCCGCAGCCGCTGCGCAGCGCCGACGAGAACACCGTCATCGACGTGCGCAACGGCTCGAGCGCCGCCGCAGTCTACCTCGGACGCGCGGTGCTGGCGGCCAACGTGCGCACCGATCCCTACTGGCAGCGACGGCGCGACACTGGCGCTGAATGCCGGCTTTTCCGCCGCCTGGGCAGTGCCGATCAAGGCGGCCGGCGGCAAGGTGCTGGGCGCACTGACCGTGTATCGTGCGGCCGCTGGCAAACCCGCCGAGCGCGACCTCGAGCTGATCGCGCACGCCGCACGCCTGGCGGCGGTCGCCATCGAGCGCTGCGACGCGGCCGAGGCGCTGCGCAGCAGCGAGGCCCGCTTCCGCGGACTGTACGAAAGCGTGCTCGAGGGCGTCTACCAGTTCTCGCCGGCCGGCAAGGTGCTGGCGGTCAATCCGGCGTTCGTCAGGCTGCTCGGCTTTACGGCAGCGCCGAGGAGATCTACGCGCTGCCGGGCGCCGCCGCGCTCTACTGGGATCCGGCCGCGCGCGCGCTGTTCGTGCAGGAACTGGAGCGAGCCGGCGAAGTGCACACCGCCGAGACGCTGCTGCGCCGCCGCGACGGCGCCCAGCTGGTGGTGCTCGAGAGCGCGCGCGTGGTGCGCGACGAGCATGCAGCAGGTGATCGCCTACGAAGGCACGATCGCCGACATCACCGAGCGCAAGCGCGTCGAGCAGGCGATCTTCGAGGAGAAGGAACGCGCCCAGGTCACGCTGCAGTCGATCGGCGATGGCGTCATCACCACCAATCGGGACGGGCGCATCGAATATCTCAATCCGGTGGCCGAGCAGCTGTCGGGCTGGCGCGGCGCCGAGGCGCGCGGCGCCACCATCATGGAAGTGCTGCGGCTGCGCGATGAACATGACGCACGAGGAAATCGAGAATCCGCTGCTGCGCTGCCTGCGCGAGGACAAGGTCGTGAATTTCGGCGAGCACAGCGTGCTGATCAACCGGCTGGGCCAGGAAATCGCCATCCAGGATTCGGCCGCGCCGATCCGCGACCGCAACGGCCGCACGGTCGGCGCGGTGGTGGTGTTCCGCGACGTGACCAAGGAGCGGCGCCTGAAGCGCGCGCTGTCATTCCAGGCCAGCCATGACGCGCTGACCGGCCTGATCAACCGCCGCGAATTCGACAGCCGCCTGCAGGGCGCGCTGCAAGGCGCGCGCGACGGCGACGGCACGCACGCGCTGCTGTACGTCGACCTCGACCAGTTCAAGGTGGTCAACGACACCTGCGGCCACCCGGCCGGCGACCGCCTGCTGCGCGACGTCACCGCGCTGCTGCAGCAGCAGGTGCGCTCGGCCGACCTGATCGCGCGGCTGGGCGGCGATGAATTCGGCATCCTGGTGCAGCACTGCTCGCTGGAGCAGGCCACGCGCATCGCCGACCAGATCCGCCAGGCGGTGCGCGACTACCGCTTCAGCTGGGAACAGCACACCGCCAGCATCGGCGCCAGCATCGGCGTGGTCGCCATCACGGCAGACAGCGACAGCGTCGCGAGCCTGCTGAGCGCCGCCGATATCGCCTGCTATGCAGCCAAGGATGCCGGCCGCAACCGCGTCCACGTCTACGACTCGAACGAAGTGTCGGGGCGGCACCGCGAGATGTACTGGGTGAGCCGCGTCACCCGCGCCGTCGACGCAGGGCCGCCTCGAGCTCTATACCCAGCCGATCATCGCCACCCGCGCGCGATTCGCCGCGCGCTGCCGCCGTTCCATGAGCTGCTGGTGCGCCTGCGCGATGATGACGGCGAGCTGGTGCTGCCGGGCGAATTCATCCCGGCGGCCGAGCGCTACAACATCATCGGCGCCATCGACCGCTGGGTGCTCGAGAGCACGGTGGCACGCCTGCGGCAGTATCTCGCAGCCGGACTGGAGGTGCCGTTGCTGTCGATCAACCTGTCCGGCACCTCGATCTGCGAGCGCAACTTCCTCGATTTTGTCCTGGCGCTGGTCGAGGATCCGGCCATTGGCGCTCACCTGTGCTTTGAGATCACCGAGGCGGCCATCATCACCGGCATGACGCAGATCCTGTACTTCATGCAGGAAGTCAGGAAGCGCGGCTGCCGCTTCGCGCTCGACGATTTCGGCACCGGACTGTCCTCGTTCCACTACCTGAAGAAGCTGCCGATCGACTTCCTCAAGATCGACGGCCAGTTTGTCGGCAGCCTGACCAACGATCCGGTGGACCGCAGCATGGTAGAGGCAATCAGCAAAGTGGCCGGCGCACTGGGCATCGCCACGATCGCCGAACGGGTCGAAAGCGCCGCGGCGCTCGAGCGCCTCACGCAACTGGGCATCGATTTCGTGCAGGGCTTCCACCTGGCGCGGCCCGAACCGCTGGCGGCGTTCGAAGCCGCGTTGGCTGTCGCGCATGCGCCGGGCTGAGTTATGCTGGGTCCCCGATGCGTGGACCCATGAAAGCGGTATGGCGGGTGGCTGCGGCGCTGGCTTTGGCGCTGGCGGCGGCGCTGCCGGTGCAGGCGCATGCCCACCTGCTGCGGGCCGTCCCGGCTGACGGCAGCACGATCTCGGTCGCGCCGCCGCAACTGCGGCTGGTGTTCGCAGCGGCCGTGACCCTCACGGCGCTGTCGATCGAGAAGGCCGGCGATCCCGCGCCGCTGCCGCTGGCGCCGCTCCCGCGGCAAGCGGCGGCCGAATTCGCGATTGCCCTGCCGCCCCTGGTGGCCGGCGGCTACCTGGTGAAGTGGCGCGCGCTGAGCGACGACCAGCACCTCGCGACCGGCGCGCTGCGTTTTTCCCTGCTACGCGGATAGAACCATGTCCGCCGATCTGCTGTCCGTGACGGTGCGCGCCGCGGCCTTCGTCTGCCTGTTCCAGGCGGCAGGCGTAAGTTTCTTCCTGGCCAGGTTTGGCACACTGGTGGTGGGCAGCCGCGTGTCCATCGCGCGCTTGGGATGCGCCACGGCACTCGGCGGCGCGCTGTTGATCGTGTTGCACCAGAGCCTCGAGGCGGCGCGCATGGCGGGCGAATTTGCCGGAATGGCGGACGCCGGACTGCAGCGGCTGGCGTGGCTGTCAACGGGTGGTCTCGCGCACATCCTGCAGGCAGTCGGCCTGTTGCTGGCCGCCGCAGGGCTCAGGGGTGCACACCGCCTGTTCGGCCACCGATCGACGGCGGTGGCGCTGAGCGGCGCGTTTCTGGCGCTGCTGGCATTCCTGCTGACCGGCCACACCAGTACGCACTCGTGGCGCTTGTTGCTGGCACCGCTCCTCGGGGCGCACCTGCTGATCATTGCGTTCTGGTTTGGGGCACTTGCGCCGCTGTACCTGGTGCTGGTGCGCGAGCCGCTCGCGGTGGCGACGTGGGTGTTGCAGGCGTTTTCAGCACTTGCCGTCTGGCTGGTGCCGTTCATCCTGATCGTGGGGCTGGGCCTGGCGCTTATCATGGTGCCCGGCATGGAAGTGCTGCGCCGGCCGTACGGGCAGCTGCTGGCCGCGAAAGTCGCGGCGTTTGCGCTGCTGATGGGGCTGGCAATGCTCAACCGCTCGCACCTGATCCCGGCGCTGAGTGACGCGCAGCGCAGCGAGGGCGCCGTGCGCGCGCTGTGCCGCTCGCTGGCGGCGGAGTTCGGCCTGCTGGCCGCGGTATTGGCAGCGACGGCCGTGCTGACGACCTTTTATTCTCCGGATCCTTGAACAGCGATTACAGGCAGCAACACATGAACCAAGACGGCGCATTGGCAGGCATCCGGGTCCTCGACCTGTCGCGCGTGCTCGCCGGCCCCTGGGCGACGCAGATCCTGGGCGACCTGGGCGCGGAAATCATCAAGATCGAGCGCCCGGGACGCGGGGACGATTCGCGCGAGTGGGGTCCGCCTGATTTCGAGCGCGCCGGCTATTCGGCCTATTACGCCAGCGCGAATCGCAACAAGCGCTCGGTCACCGTCGACATCGCGCAGCCGGCGGGGCAACAGCTGATTTCCGCGCTGGCGCAGCGCTCCGACGTGCTGGTCGAAAATTTCAAGGTCGGCGGCGCCGCGCGCCATGGGCTCGACTACGCAACGCTGGGCGGACTCAACCCGCGCTTGATCTACTGCTCGATCACCGGCTTTGGCCAGACTGGGCCGTACGCGCCGCGCGCCGGGTACGACGCCATGATCCAGGCCATGGGCGGACTGATGAGCATCACCGGTAAGCCCCGCGCCGAGCCTGGCAGCGGACCGCAGAAGGTCGGCGTGGCCATGGTCGACCTGTCGACGGGGCTGTACGCGGCTATCGCGGTACTCGCAGCGCTGGTGCAGCGCGGACGCACCGGTCGCGGCCAGCACATCGACCTGGCGCTGCTCGATGTCTCGGTGGCCATGCTGGCTTACCAGGGCATGAGCTACCTGGCCACTGGCGCGGCCCCGGATCGCCCGGGCAATGCCCATCCCAGCATCGTGCCGTACCAGGACTTTCCCACGCAGGATGGCTGGATCATGCTGGCGATCGGGAACGATGCGCAGTTCGCGCACTACTGCCGTTGCGTGGGCCGCCCCGAGTGGTCGGCCGATGTGCGCTTCGCGACCAACCAGCAGCGCGTCGCCCACCGCCGGGAGCTGGTGCCGATGCTGGCCACTATCATGGGCACGCGGAGCACACGCGAATGGATCGCGGTCCTGGAGACCGCCGGCGTGCCGTGCGGGCCAATCAACAACATCGCCGACGTGTTCGCGGACCCGCAGGTTATCTCCCGCGGCCTGCGCGTGGAAATTGCGCCCGGCACTGCCGCGCGCGCCGCGGGCCGTGCCGACTCGGCCGGGCCCGCGGTGCCGGGCATTGCCAGTCCGCTGCGGCTGTCAGCGTCTCCAGTGCACTACCGCTTGCCGCCACCGGCACTGGGCGCGCATACGCGCGAGGTGTTGCGCGAACTGCTCTCCTTGAGCGACCCGCAGATCGACGCGCTGGCAGAGCAGCGCGCCATCTAGGAACACGACGTGCCCGAGGGAGCAATCGCCGGCCAGCCGGACAAAGTGCCTCGCAGGCTGCCCGATCGGAGGCTGTGCGTCGCGCCGATGATGGACTGGACCGACCGCCATTGCCGTTATTTCCTGCGCGGCTTTTCTCCGCGCACGCTGCTGTACACCGAGATGATCACCGCCGAGGCGCTGCTGCGGGGTGATGCCGCGCGACTCCTGCGCCATGCGCCCGAAGAGCAGCCGGTGGCGTTGCAGATCGGGGGCAGCTCTCCCGAGCGCCTGGCGGCTGCCGCGCGCCTCGGTGAGCAGGCGGGCTTCGTCGAGATCAATCTCAATTGCGGTTGCCCGAGCGAGCGCGTGCAGTCGGGCGCGTTCGGCGCGTGCCTGATGGCCGAGCCTGCGCGCGTGGCGGACTGCGTTGCGGCCATGCGCGCCGCCGTTTCGGTACCCGTCACGGTGAAAATGCGCATCGGCATCATCGGCGGCGGCAACGGCCTGCCGCTGCGCGCGCGCCTTGGCGTCTACGACGAGCAGGATTTTGCGCGGCTCGTCGACTTCACCTCGACAGTGGGCGCGGCGGGTTGCGAGATCTTCATCGTGCACGCGCGCCAGGCGGTGTTGGGAGGCCTGTCACCTAAGGAAAACCGGCAAGTGCCGCCACTGCGGCCGCAGATGGTGCGGCGCCTGGCCGGATTGTTCCCGCAGTGGCAATTCGTGCTCAACGGGGGACTGCGGACCCCGGCGCAGGCGTGCGCTGCCCTGGGCTGGTGCCAGGGCGTGATGCTCGGGCGCGAGGCCTACCACCGCCCCTACGTGATCAGCGAATTGCACCAGCAGATCTTTGCCGACGGTTGGCCGCGCCCCGCGGAACAGGAACTGCTCAGGCGCATGGCGCACTATGCAGCCGGCGAGCTGGCCGCCGGCGAGCCGCTGGCGGCGATCACGCGCCACATGTTCGGCCTCTATGCCGGGCAAAGCGGCGCGCGCGCCTATCGCCAGCGTCTCGCCGAGGGTGCGCGCAGGCCTGGAGCGGCCGCCGACTTTTTCCTGTATTGATCATGGACTTAACTTGTCCATGGCATGGTCAGGAGCCGCTGGTCGCGTATAATCCTTGCGGCCTGCGCCCATCTTATGTGAACTAGCCGGGCCCGGCCGCTGCCGGCCACCGATGCCGGAACTGGAAACATGGTCAAGGATATCGAACTCGCCATCCTGTTCGCCGACGTGGTCGGCTCGACCCGGCTGTTCGAAGCCCTGGGCGACCAGCGGGCGCGCGCGATGGTGTCGATCTGCATCGAGGTGATGCGCGGCGCGACTGAGCAGCACAACGGCACGGTGATCAAGACCATTGGCGATGAGGTCATGGCCACGTTTCCGACTGCGGACGACGCACTCAATGCCGCCGGCCAGATGCAAAAGCAGATCAACGCGCACGCCGAGCTGAGGATGGACGGGCAGCCCGTGGCGATCCGCATCGGCTGCCACTTCGGCCCGGTGGTGCTCGAATCGCGCGACGTGTTCGGGGCCAGTGTCAGCACCGCGAACCGCATGACCAGCCAGGCCAAGGCGGGGCAGATCATCACCACCGCGGCCACCGTCGAGCGCCTGTCGCCCGAATGGCGCGCCTCGGTGCGGCAGATCGACGTCGCGACCATTCGCGGCCAGGGCGCCGAAGTGGCGCTCTACGAGGTGTTGTGGCAGACCGAGGACGTCACCAGCATGCTGCCGGCGATCGCATTCTCGGCGCGCGATCAGCGCCGCACCTTGCGGCTGCGCCTGAGTGTGGCCGATCACGAGGTCGTGATCGACCAGCTGCATCCGCAGGTGGTCATCGGCCGGGCCGATGAGAGCGACGTGATCGTGCGCGGCAACCTGATTTCCCGGCTCCATGCGCGGATCGAATTCACCCGCAACCGCTTTACGCTCACCGACCAGAGCACCAACGGCACCTTCGTGCAGATCGCCGGCCAGGAAGAGGCCTTCGTCCGGCGCGACACCATACCCATCAAGGGCGAAGGGATGATTGGCCTGGGGAAGACTCCGGACATCGAATCACCGCAGACGCTGCGGTTTGTGTGCGAAGAAGCCTAGTAAGCCGGCCGCCGCCTTGGGCGCCGGGCGCCCTAACTGTCGAGCCGCCGCTCGATCTCGTCGAGTTCGGCGTATAGCGCCGCCGGCGTACGTGCGCCAAAGCCCTGCAAATAAGCGCGGATATCGGCCAGCTCGCGCCGCAACGCTCCCGCCGGAACGGAAGTCAGCTCATCGAGCACGCCCGGTGCGATCTCGAGTCCCGCCGTGTCCAGATCCTGCGGCCGGGGCAAGAGGCCGATGGCACTGTCCTGCGCGCCGCCGCGTCCGGCGCAACGCTCGAGCATCCAGTCCAGTACCCGCAGGTTTTCGCCGAAGCCGGGCCACAGGAACTTTCCCGCGGCATCCTGGCGGAACCAGTTGACGTGAAAGATGCGTGGCGCGCGTGCCAGGCGCGTGCCCATCTGCAGCCAGTGCGCAAAGTAATCGCCGAAGTTGTAGCCCGCGAAGGGCTTCATGGCCATCGGGTCGCGCCGCACGATGCCGACTTCGCCGCTGGCCGCGGCCGTGGTTTCGGAAGCGACCGAAGCGGCCATCAGCACGCCGTGCTGCCAGCTGCGCGCCTCGTAGACCAGCGGCGCGAGTTCGCGCCGGCGGCCGCCGAAGATGAGTGCCGTAATCGGCACGCCGTTCGGGTCCTCGGCCGCCTTGCTGTAACTCGGGTTTTGCGTGGCGGCGACCGTAAAGCGCGAATTCGGGTGCGCGGCCGGACCCTTGGCGGGGTCATAGGGTCGGCCACGCCAGTCGATGATCGGCGCGAATTTCTTGCGCCCTTCCCACCACGGCTCGTTTTCCGCCGTGAGGCCCACGTTGGTGAAGATGGTGTCGTGGCTGATCATCTCGAACGCGTTGCAATTGGTGGCCCGGTTGGTGCCCGGCACTACGCCGAAATACCCCGCTTCCGGATTGATGGCCCATAGCCGTCCGTCCTTGCCCGGCTGCAGCCAGGCGATGTCATCGCCGACCGTGAATACCTTCCAGCCGGGAAGTGAGGCGGGCGGAATCAGCATGGCCAGGTTGGTCTTGCCGCAGGCGGAAGGAAAAGCCGCGGCTACATAGTGCGTTTCGCCCGCCGGATTCTGCAGCCCCACGATCAGCATGTGCTCGGCCAGCCACCCTTCGGTGCGCGCCTGGTAGCTGGCGATGCGCAGCGCGTGGCATTTCTTGCCGAGCAGTGCATTGCCGCCGTAGCCCGAACCAAAGCTCTCGATCGCCAGCTCCTCCGGGTAGTGCATGATGAAGCGGCGCGCCGGATCCAGTTCGCCGGTCGAGTGGAGCCCGCGTACGAAGCTGCCCTCGACGGCGATGCGCTCGAGCGCCGCGCGGCCCATGCGCGTCATCAGGCCCATGTTGAGCACGACGTAGGCGCTGTCGGTGATTTCCACGCCGCAGCGCGCGTAGGGAGAGTCGATCGGCCCCATGCAGTAGGGCACGACATACAGGGTGCGGCCGCGCATGCAGCCCTTGAACAATTCGCGCATGCGCGCGTGGGCCGCCTCGGGCGCCAGCCAATTGTTGTTCGGGCCGGCGTCTTCCCTGGAGCTGGTGCAGACAAAGGTCAGGTGCTCGACGCGCGCGACGTCCGACGGATCGGAGCGGTACAGGTAGCAACGCGGAAAACTGTCCGGGTTCAACGCCAGCAGCTCGCCCCGGAGAGTCAGCTCGTGCGCGGAGTCCCTCCAGTTCGGCGCTCGAGCCGTCACACCAGTGAATGCGCCCGGGTTGGGTGAGGGTGGCCACCTCGTTAACCCACTCGCAGACGTTTCTGGATATTTCCGGCACTGATGCGAGGGTATGGGCTGCGCTCGCCATGTCGTATCCTTGAAAGGGTGCGCGCGAGTATATCCGGGTGAGGTACGGTGAAATTCCTACAATCGATTGCAGCTTTCCGGCAGCACTGAGGTGA
Organism: uncultured Gammaproteobacteria bacterium; assembly: GCA_963811485.1. Lineage (GTDB taxonomy): Bacteria > Pseudomonadota > Gammaproteobacteria > Steroidobacterales > Steroidobacteraceae > FEN-1191. The sequence goes on along the minus strand of CAWERO010000001.1, from coordinate 353,076 downwards.
CGGCACTGGACGAAGTGTTCCGGCCCGGTGGCGCTTTGGCGAGAGCCTTCGAGGGCTTCGTTTCGCGTCCCTCGCAGCGGCGCATGGCCGAGCGCATCGCGCAGGCTTTCGAGCAGCGAGAATGCCTGCTGGTCGAAGCGGGTACCGGCACCGGCAAGACCTTCGCCTACCTGGTCCCGGCGCTGAGCTCGGGCCTGCGCGTGCTCATTTCCACCGGCACTCGCACGCTTCAGGACCAGCTCTACACGCGCGACATTCCACTTCTGGCCGGCGCGCTGGGCCGGCCGTTGACTACGGCGCTCCTCAAGGGTCGCGCTAATTACCTGTGCCTGGCGAAACTGGCGGGTGCGGCCTCGCAGGAAGCGATGTTCGCGGGCGAGGAGGGCGCGCTCATGCCGGCAGTGCGCGACTGGGCGGCCACGACCCGGAGCGGCGACCTGGCTGAAGTCGCCGCGCTGGGCGAATCGCACCCCTTGCGCGCGCAGCTCACCAGCACCCGTGAGGGTTGCACCGGTGTGCGCTGTCGCTGAGTTTTCGCGCTGCCACGTGTTCGCCGCGCGCCGTGCGGCGCTCGAAGCCGATCTCGTGGTCGTCAACCATCATCTGCTGCTGGCGGACCTGGCGCTCAAGGAGGACGGCTACGGCGAGCTGCTGCCGGGGGTCGACGCGCTGATCCTCGACGAGGCGCATCAGCTGCCCGACCTCGCCGCTGAATTTTTCGGCGTCAGCTGCTCGAGCCGCCAGTTCGACACCTTGCTTGCCGACGTGCGTGTCGAGCTGCTCGCCGTCAAGATACCCGTGGGCGAAATCGCCCGGCTGCACAAGCTGGTCGAAGAGCCGCTGCGTATGCTGGGTGCTAGCCTCGGCCGGCAGGAGCGGCGCCTGGCCTGGGAGGAACTCGTGCCTGAGGCCCGCGAGCACTGCGCGTCGCTCCAGGGCGCGCTCGGGGCGCTGGCGCGCGGACTCGAGACCCAGGGCGATGCTGCCGGAGTCGCGCAGTGCGCGGCGCGGGCCCGCGCGCTGGCCGCCGACCTGGCGCGCGTGTGCAGCGAGCCCGACGATGCGGCCTCGGGCGGCGCACGGAGCGTCGCGGTCACGCCGCGCGGTTTCGCGCTCAGTGTCCTGCCGTACGATATTTCCGCGCGCTTCCGCGCGCTGGTCGACCAGCATCCGAGCGCCTGGATCTTCACCTCCGCGACCTTGGCGCTGGCCGGCAATTTCCAGCATTTCTCCACCCGCCTGGGCCTGGCCGACGCCGCCACGCTGTGCCTCGACAGCCCATTCGATTACCAACGGCAGGCAGTACTTTATCTGCCGAGCGGACTGCCCGACCCGGGCGTAGCCGGCTATACCGAGGCGGTGCTCGAGGCGGCGCAGCCGCTGCTCGAGGCCAGTGACGGCGGCGCCTTTCTGCTGTTTACGAGTCATCGCGCCTTGCGCATCGCCGCCCGGGAATTGCGTACGCGTAGCTGGCCCGCCGCCTGGCCGCTGCTGGTACAGAACGAAGCGCCACGCGAGCTGCTGCTGCGGCGCTTCCGCGATTCGGGGCACGCCGTGCTGCTCGGCACCGCGAGCTTCTGGGAAGGCGTCGACGTGCAGGGCGTGGCGCTGCGGCTGGTCGTCATCGACAAACTCCCCTTCGCCTCGCCTGATGATCCGCAGCTGCGGGCGCGGGCCCAGTATCTGCAGGCGCAGGGCATCAATGCGTTTCGCGACTACCAGCTGCCGGAAGCGGCATTGGCCCTCAAGCAGGGAGTTGGGCGGCTGATCCGCAGCGAGGAGGATCGCGGCGTGGTCATGATCTGCGATCCGCGCCTGCTCACCCGCGGCTATGGCCGATCGCTCCTGGAGAGCCTGCCGCCCATGCGTCCCACGCGTGAGCTCGACGAGGCCATCGCGATGCTGCGGCGGAGCGCGCGCGAGCTGGCGCCGGCATGAGGTTTCTGGCGCTGGATGCCGCGACCGACTGGCACAGTGTCGCGCTGTGGGACGACGGTAATACGCTCTGCCGCGAGTGGCCGGCAGAGCGCGGACATGGCGGGCGGCTGCTGGCCATGGTGGACGAGCTGCTCGCGGAAGCTGGCCGCGCGCTGAGCGCGCTCGATGCCATCGCCTTCGGCTGCGGCCCGGGCGCTTTCACCGGGCTGCGCATCGCGGCCAGCGTGACGCAGGGACTGGCCTATGCGGCCGGCCTCCCTGTGATTCCGGTGTCGGACCTGCGGGCGCTGGCGCAGCAGGCCATGGCGCCAGCGCAAGCGAGCTCGCGCGTGCTGGTTTGCCACGATGCACGCATGGGCGAGGTGTACTGGGCCGGCTTTGAATGCAGCACGGGTCACGCGCGCGCGGTCACGCCCGAGGCGGTGGCAAAACCTGCGGCTATGCTTGTCCCGGCGCGCGACTGGCTGGCCGCAGGGCAGGCCGGCGGCGTGGGGTCGGGCTTTGCCGTTTATCCGGAGTTGTCCGTGCTGGCCGCACAGCTCGCGCCGCTCATGCCAGGCGCCAGGCCGCGCGCGCGCGAAATCGCCGCGCTTGCGGCCCATGACGGCATGGGTGCCGCGTTGCCTGCCGAGCGCGCTCTGCCGGTGTACGTAAGAAATGATGTCGCCGTTGCGGCGCCTGACCGGTCGGCGTGAACATGCTCAGCGCGCAGGACACGGCATGCTTGCTGCCTTATCCCGAACTGCTCGCCGCGCTCCGGGTCGCCGCCCTGGACCTAGCCGCGGGGCGCATCGCCTGCCCACGGCGCCAAGTGATTCCGATGGGCGATGGCGGGACCTTGCTGTCCATGGGAGCTGTTGCGGACGACATCGCCGTCCACAAGCTGGTCACGGTCGTGCCGCAGAACGCGCAGCGCGGACTGCCGACCGTACAGAGTCTGGTGAGCGTGCTGAGTTCCCCCACCGGCGCGCCGCTCCTGACGCTGGAGGGGTCGACGGTTACCGGCCGGCGCACCGCGGCGCTGTCCATGCTCGGCGTGGTCACGCTGCATGAGGGTGCGCCACTGTGCCTGCGCCTCTACGGCACCGGCGCGCAGGCGCACCATCATGTCCAGGCCGCTCGCCGCGTTGTATCCGGGTGCGCGCCTGGAGGTGATCGGGCGCACGCTGTCGGCGGCCGAGAATTTTTGCGCCGCAAATGCGCAGGATGATGCCGTGCTGGTACCCGCCGAACCGGGGTCCAGGTCGGGCGATGCCGATGTAATCATCACCTGCACGACCAGCCGCGAGCCGATCTACAGTGAAGCCGCGCGCGCCGGCCGTCTGATCGTCGCCGTGGGCACTTTCAGTCCCACCGCCGCGGAAATTGCCGCCGCGACCGTGCGCGCCAGCGTGGTCTACGTCGACGATCCCCTCAATGCGCGGCAGGAAGCGGGGGATCTGGTTTGCGCGGGTGTCGATTGGGCGCAGGTCAGGCCGCTGTCACAGCAGTTGGCCGGAGGCGAGCGCCCTCGCGCTGCCATGCTCTTCAAGACGGTGGGCAGCGCCGCCTGGGACCTGGCCGCCGCCCGCGTGGCGCTCCAGACCCGTGCTGTCACGGAACTGTCACACAGCGCCGCTAACGTGGCGCCGCCGAGCGGATGCGCACCTTCATGACGCCCAAGCATATTCTGATCGTTGAAGACGAGCGGCCGATCCGCGAGATGATCGCCTTCGGGCTCAAGCGCGCTGGCTTCGAAGTGCATGAGGCCGAGGATAGCCGCGCCGCGCGCCGGGCCCTCGCAGACCGGCGCCCCGACCTGATGCTGGTCGACTGGATGCTTCCCGATACCAGCGGACTGGAGCTGACCCGCTCGCTCAAGCGTGAGCGTGAGACGCGCGATCTGCCGATCATCATGCTGACCGCGCGCGCCGCCGAAGGCGACAAAGTGGCCGGGCTCGACGGCGGCGCCGATGACTACCTGACCAAGCCGTTTTCGCCGCGCGAACTGCTGGCGCGCGTCAATGCGCTGCTGCGCCGCGCGGCCGGCGCAGATGAAGGCGACGCCATCGCGCAGGGAGCCCTGTCGCTCGACCGCGCCGGCCACCGGGTGAGTTCGTCCGGGCGGCCGGTCGCGCTCGGACCCACGGAATACCGCCTGCTCGAATTCTTCATGCTGCACCCCGATCGTGTATACAGTCGCGAGCAGTTGCTCGACCGTGTCTGGGGAGGCAATGTCTATGTGGAAGAGCGCACCATCGATGTGCATATCCGCAGGTTGCGTAGGGCGCTGGAGGATTGCGGCTGCAACCCGTACATCCAGACCGTGCGTGGCGCCGGCTACCGGTTTTCGGTGCGTGTAGACGCTTGAGGCCTGGGTCGCAACCGGGGTTGAGCGCTTCGGTCTGGTGGGGCCTGCTGATTCAGGCCTCGCTGGCGGTGCTGGGCGCGGTGTTGGTGGGCCTGCTGAGCGGGCACGTCGGTGTGGCGCTTGCCGTGGTGTTGGGCGCGCTGCTGGTCCGCCAGCTCTATATGCTGCAGCGGATGCTGTACTGGCTCCGTGGCGATCGCATCGATCTCGCCCCCGACGCCGGCGGCGTCTGGGGCGATGTGATTGGCCTGGTGGTGCGGCTGTTCCGCCGCAAGCAATACCACAAGCAGCGCATGCGGCAGTTGTTGCGCGAGCTGCGCCATTCGACCGCCGCGATCCCGGACGGCGTCGTCATGCTAAATCCCGCCGCCGAAATCCTCTGGTTCAACCGTTCGGCGGGCGAACTGCTGCATCTGCGCAGCCGTGGCGATATCGGCCTGCGCATCGACAATCTGGTGCGGCGCCCCGAGTTCGTGCAATACCTGCGCGGCGGCGACTACCGCTCGCCGGTGGTGGTGCAGGCCAGCGGGCTGTCGGAACAGTACCTGCACTTCCAGATCGTCCACTATGGCGCCAGGCAGCAGCTGCTGCTGGTGCGCGACGTGACGCGGCAGTCGCAGCTCGAGGCCATGCGCAAGGACTTCGTCGCCAACGCCTCGCACGAGCTGCGCTCGCCGCTGACGGTCATCGCGGGCTATCTCGAGACGCTCTCGCTCGACCAGGCGCTGGACCCGGTGCTGCGCGGCCCGATCGACGAAATGCGCCGCCAGGCATTGCGGATGACGGCCATCGTGAAGGATTTGCTCGAGCTCTCGCGGCTCGAGGCGGAGGGCGGTGCGCCCCGCGGCGACTCCATTGACATCGGCGCGCTGCTGGTGCGCCTGCGCAGTGACCTGCTGGCGCGCATCACCCCCGCGCTCGAGGTGCGTGTGGAGGTCGCGAGCAGCGATCAGCTGCTCGGCGAAGAAGCGCAGATTCATTCCGCGTTCGCGAACCTGCTGGACAACGCCGCAAAATACACGAGCGCTGGCGGCATGATTACCATGCGCTGGTGGCGCGACGAGCACGGCGGGCATTTTTCCGTCACCGACACCGGCATCGGCATTGGCCCGGAGCATATTCCGCGCCTGACCGAGCGCTTCTATCGTGTCGACGCCGGGCGCAGCCGCGCCAGCGGCGGTTCGGGCCTCGGGCTGGCGATCGTCAAGCACGTGCTGCAGCGCCACGGCGGCGAGCCTGCAGATCGAGAGCGAAGAGGGGCGCGGCAGCACCTTTAGCTGCCATTTCCCACCCGCGCGAGTACTGGCGCTGCAGTAGGGTCGGAGACTTTGCCAACCGTCGCGCATTTTTTTATCGCCGCTGGGCTATAGTTAGCGCCAGGCAACGCCAGGAACCCGCTCATGGAAGCCGCCGACCTTTCACACCACACTTCCCGCCGCTTCAACGAGGATCTGGAGCGTGTCCGCGCCAAGGTCCTGGCCATGGGCGGTTTCGTCGAGGAGCAACTCAGCCAGGCGCTGACCGCGCTGGTGGCCGGCGACAGCGCGCTCGGGCAGTCGGTCGCCAGCCAGGATTACAAGGTCAACGGCATGGAGGTCTCGATCGACGAGGAATGCAGCCGCATCCTGGCCACGCGCGCGCCCGCCGCCGGCGACCTGCGCATGGTGGTGGCCACGATCAAGACCATCACCGACCTGGAGCGCATCGGCGATGAGTGTGAGCGCATCGGCAACATCGCCTCGCGGCTCGCGAATGTCGAACGCCCGGCCGATCGCTACCGCGAAGTCAAACACCTCGGGCGCACCGTGCAACTGATGGTGCACAACATGCTCGATGCCTGTGCGCGGCTCGACTCCAGGCTGGCGCTCGAGACCGCACGCAACGATCGCGTAGTCGACGAGGAGTACGAGTCCATCCAGCGTCAGTGCATCACCTTCATGATGGAGGATCCACGCACCATCCGCCGCGCCCTGGAGGTCATGTGGGTGGTGCGTTCGCTCGAGCGCATCGGCGATCATGCCAAGAACATCTGCGAGTACATCATCTACATGGTGCACGGCAAGGATATCCGCCATACCTCGCTGGAACGCGTCGAGCAGGACCTCAAGAGCGAAGCGGCACAGGCGTGAGCGGCCGGTCGCGACGTGCACTCAACCTGGCGGGGTTCCTGTGCTGCGCGGCGCTGCTCGGCTACGCCCTGTATGTGCAGCGTGTGCTGGGGGTCGATCCCTGCCCGCTGTGCATTTTCCAGCGCATTGGCATTGCCGCGCTGGGCGTGATCTTCCTGGTCGCAGGGCTGCACGCCCCGCAAGGCTGGGGCGCGCGGGTCTACGGCGTATTGCTCGCGCTGGCCACGCTCGTCACCATGAGCGTTGCCGCCCGACATGTCTGGATACAGCACCTCCCAGAGGACCAGGTGCCGGCCTGTGGTGCCGGGCTCAAGTTTCTGCTGGAGGAATTTCCGCTGGCCGACGTGGTCCGCAAGGTACTCACCGGGTCAGGCGAGTGCCACCAGGTGAACTGGACGTTCCTGACGCTGTCGATGCCATCATGGGTGCTGCTGGCTGCCGCGGGGCTCGGTGCGTTCGGGCTGTTTGCCAATTTCGGCGCGCGCCGCCGTTGACTCGCGCCCGCCGCTGCGCCGCTTAACCCAGCAGGTTCTGCAGCACCCGTAAATACATGGCGTGCAGCGTGTCGATGTCAGCGACCCGCACGCATTCGTTGACCTTGTGTATGCTCGTGTTGGGGACGCCCAGCTCCACGACTTCGGCGCCCATCATGGCAATGAAGCGACCGTCCGAGGTGCCGCCACTGGTGGACAGCTCCGGCATCTGGCCGGATACCTGTGCCACAGCCGCACTGACTTCGGCCACCAGCTTACCGGGCCGTGTGTAAAACGGTGCGCCCGAGTGAAACCAGTCGAGTGTATGGCGCACCTGGTGGCGAGCGAGTATTTCCTCAACCGTGCGCTTCAGGCCATCGAGGGTTTGCACCGGCGAATAGCGCAGATTGAAGCGCGCCTTCAATTCGCCGGGTATGACGTTGGGCGCGCCGGTGCCGGCGTTGAGATTCGAAACCTGGAACGAGGTCGGCTGGAAGTGCTCGTTGCCCTGGTCCCAGCTGCGGGCGGTGAGTTCGGCCAGTGCCGGCGCCAGGCTGTGCACCGGATTCTCGGCGCGCTGCGGATAGGCAATATGGCCCTGCACGCCGTGCACCGTGAGCCGGCCCGAGAGCGACCCGCGCCGGCCGATCTTGAGCGTGTCGCCGGTGCGGCTTTCACTCGAGGGCTCGCCGACAATGCACCAGTCTATGCGCTCGCCACGTGCCATCAGGGTTTCGACCACGCGCCTGGTGCCATCGACCGAGGGGCCTTCCTCATCGCTGGTGAGCAGAAAGGCAATGGCACCCCGCCAATGGCTGCGCTCGGCAATGAAGGCCTCGGTAGCGGTCACCATTGCGGCGAGCCCGCTTTTCATGTCGGCCGCGCCGCGTCCGTAAAGCACTCCATCCCGGATTTCGGGCATGAACGGGTCGGAGTGCCAATCCGCGAGCGGCCCGGTCGGCACGACATCCGTGTGGCCGGCAAAGCACAGGAGCGGTGAGCCCGTACCATGCACCGCCCAGAGGTTGTCCACGTCGCCGAAGGGCAGTTTCTCGATGCGAAAGCCCGCTCGCGCCAGCCGGCCCGCGATGAGCTCCTGACAGCCCGCATCGGCGGGGGTCAGGGACGATCTGGCAAGCAGATCGCGGGTCAGTGCAAGAGTCTCGGACATCTGTTCCTGAATGCTTCGTGGAGGCGGCGGGCACGGCCTTATACGGTGAAAATCCTGTCAGAGCAACAGCTTGGAGGTGCAACTAAAACGCAATGCTCACGCGGGGCCTGCGTATGACACAAAACTGTCACACCGCACCCGTATAAAGCCTTCCGAGTTCTACTGCCTTTAGGAAAGGTAACGCCCACATGAACAAGAACCTGATTGCCGTTGCTGTCGCCCTGATCATCGCGGCACCCGCCATGGCTGACAACGCAGCCGATCTGGCCGCGGCGCAGTCGCAGATCGATACGCTCAAGCAACAGCTGGATCGGCTGGAGGCCACGGTCGACTATCTTAAGGCCAATGCCTCCGAACAGCGCAAGGAGACGGCAGTCAGTGACGCAGACGTTACCAAGCTCAAGGAGGCCGCCGCGAAGTACCAGTGGAGTGGCGATTTCCGTTACCGCCGCGAACTCATCGATGTGGCCAGCGACAAGCTGTCGGCCGACCACACCCGGCAGCGCGACCGTATCCGGGTGCGTTTCGGCGTATTGGCCAAGATCAACGACACGCTCGGTGCCAAGCTGCAGTTTTCCACCACCAACATCGGCAGCGACAGCGCGCGTTCCACCAACCAGACTCTGGGCACCAGCTGGGACAAGAAGCCGCTGTCCATCGACCAGGCCTATGTGGACTGGAAGGCCAGCCCGATGGTCAACGTGCAGCTCGGCAAGATGCCGATCCCCTGGACTACGACTGCCAGCTATCTATGGGACAAGGACCTGACTCCCGAAGGCGCGGCGCTGCGTTTCGTGCGCGGAGCGCTATTCGCCGGTGCGTACTACGACTGGCTCAACGAACGCAATGCTTCCAGGCAGGGCGCCAGTGCGGACGCCACGCTGGCCGGGTTCCAGGTCGGCTTCAGGCAAGCCTTGGGCGCAAGCAGCACCTTGACTGCTGCCGCGGCGTATTTCGACCTTAACGGGGTGCAGGATCAGGTCGTCAAGTACAGCCCCCAGTACACAGACCTCGATCCCACCAGCGCCACTTATGGCCAGCTCGTCGCCCCTTGTCCCATCGACGGTGCCTTCGGCAATGGCGCCGGCACAGGCGACAACTCATTTGGCAACACGAGCTATTCGGGAACGGCACCGCAGATCAACGGCAGCAATACCTGCAACCGCCTGTTGAGCGACTTCAACGTCCTCACGGCGCTGCTGCAGTTTGATACCAAGGTCGGCACTTATCCGTTCTCGGTGTTCGTTGACTACATGAAGAACAATGCCGCCAAAATCAACCCGAAGGTCAAGCGGACACTCGACAGCGCCGCGGCCATTGGCTTTACGTTCAACAAGGCCAGCGCCGCGAAGTCCTGGGAGCTGAGCGCCGTTTACGAGCAGAACGGCAAGGACGCCGTGTTCGGCCAGTTCGTCGATTCGGACTTCGGCGGCGGCGCGACCGATTCAAAGGGCTTCGCGTTCAAGGGCGCGCTGGGTGCCGGCGACCAACTGGACCCTGAATGCTACTTATTTCCTCAACCAGCTCAACTACGATGGCCTGACCGCCACCGACAGCAAGCATGAGCTCGACTACAAGCGAGTGCAGCTGGATCTGAACTACAAGTACTAGCGCAAGTCTGACGCCACGGCGATGAACAGCGAGGGCCTCACTCACCACACCTCCAGCCGCTACAACGAGGATCTGGAACGGATCCGCGCCAGTGTGCTGGAGATGGGCGGGCTGGTGGAGCGCCAGCTCCACGACGCCCTGGCCGGCATCGACAGTGGCGATGCGCACATTGTGGTGGCGGTGGCGCAGCAGGAGCTGCGCATCAACCAGATGGAGCGCTCCATCGACGAGGACTGCAGCAGGGTGCTCGCGACCCGCTCGCCGGCGGCGACCGATCTGCGCCTGCTTATCGCGGTGCTCAAGACCATCACCGATCTGGAGCGCATCGGCGACGAGGGCGAGAAGATTGCGACTATCGCCGCACACATGGCAGCCGGCGAGCGGCCGCGCTCGCGCTATCGCGAGTTGCGGCACATCGGCGCGCTGGTCACGACCATGGTGCGCGACTCGCTCGACGCCTTCGCTCGACTGGATGCCGAGCTGGCCTTCAAGGTGGCGCGCCGCGACCGGACCGTCGACGAGGAATACGAAGCGATCCACAGGCAGTGCATCACCTTCATGATGGAGGATCCGCGCACCATCCGCCGCGCGCTGGATGCCATGTGGGTGGTGCGCGCCATCGAGCGCATCGGCGATCATGCCAAGAACATCTGCGAGTACGTGATCTATACGGTGCACGGCAAGGACGTGCGCCATACGCGCCTCGAGGATGCGGAGCGCGAACTGCGGATGGCCGGCAATGAACGGCCGGGCTAGCTTTGGTCGGTTGAAAACCTCATTTATTGGAGTGCAAAGGAAGTCATGAACATAAAATTTGCGGCGACGTTGGTTTCGGTCGGCGTGCTGTCGCTGGTGGCCGCGAAAGTGGCGAGCGCGCAGACCATCAAGGTGGATGGTTCGAGCACCGTATTTCCCATTACGGAAGCGGTGGCCGAGGAATACCAGATTCAGAAGCGTGGCAAGGTGCACGTGACCGTGGGCATCTCGGGCACCGGCGGCGGGTTCAAGCGCTTTTGCCGTGGGGAAACCGACATTTCGGATGCCTCGCGGCCGATCCTGACCGCGGAGATGGCCACCTGCGCGGCGGCCGGCATCAAGTACATCGAGTTGCCGATCGCCTATGACGCATTGACGATCGTCGTGAACCCGAAGGCCACCTGGATCGACCAGGTGACCGTGGCCGAGCTGAAGAAAATGTGGGAACCGGCGGCGCAGGGTGTCGTGACGCGCTGGGACCAGGTGAATTCCAGGTGGCCGAAGCAGCCGCTCAAGTTATTCGGTCCGGGCGCCGACTCCGGCACTTTCGATTACTTCACCGAAGCGGTGAACGGCAAGGCCAAATCGAGCCGCGGTGACTTCACCGCCAGTGAAGATGACAATATCCTGGTGCAGGGGATCGAAGCGGACGTCAATGGCCTGGCCTACTTCGGCTACGCCTACTATGCCGCGCAGCCGGGCAGGATGAAGGCGGTCAAGGTCGTCAATGCGCAGGGCGTTGCGGTGGGACCGTCCGAGGGAGTGGTGCTCGACGGTTCGTACAATCCATTTTCGCGCCCGCTGTTCATCTATGTGAACGCCCGGTCCGCGCTGCGTCCTGAAGTCAGGGAGTTCGTCGATTTCTACCTCAGCCAGGGCGCCCAGTACGTCAAGGAAGTGAAATACGTGCCGTTCGTGGCCACCGCCTACGCGACCGCACTGGGCCATTTCCATAACAACAAGCTGGGTACGGTGTTTGGCGGCGTGCCGCAGGTCGGACTGAAGGTGGAAGAGCTGTTGTCCCGTGAAGGGAAGCTCTGAGCGGCAGGCCAGCGCCGTTGCTGGCGCAGACGGCGGGCGCCGTCTGCGCTAGACTTTGATCGACCGGCGGCGGAGGACGCGAGAGCCTTCGCCGCCGGGCGCTACGCGGCGTACCCCACAACGCAACACTCCAAGCATGTCCGTGCCCGCTACAATTGCCGCTGCCCACGATCCCGCAGCCATGCTGGTGCTACAGCGGCGGCTGCGGGTGCGCAAGATCCGCGACCGCTGTATCGAAACCCTGCTGTTGCTGGCCGCGCTGGTGGCGGTGTTCACCACGGCCGCCATTGTCTACATCCTGGTGACGGAGTCGCTGCCGTTTTTCGCACACGTCTCGCTGCGGGAATTCTTCACCGACCACATGTGGACGCCGATGTTCGACCAGGCGCACTTTGGCATCATGCCGCTGGTGGCCGGTACGCTGGTAACCACCTTCGTGGCGCTGTGCCTCGCCATTCCGTGCGGCACGATCATTGCGATATACCTGAGTGAATTCGCGCCCTACAAGGTGCGTGAAATCGTCAAGCCGGCGCTGGAACTGCTGGGCGCGGTGCCCACCGTGGTCTACGGGTATTTCGCGCTGCTGGTGGTCACGCCGTTCCTGCAGAGATTCATCCCCGCTCTGCCGGGCTTCAACATGCTGAGCCCGGGGCTGGTCATCGGCATCATGATCATCCCCTACGTCGCGTCGGTCAGCGAAGACGCGATGCGCGCGGTGCCGAACTACTTCGCGAGGGCAGCTACGCCATGGGCGCCACGCGTCTGCAGACCGCCGACGCGGGTGGTGGTACCCGGCGCGCTGTCCGGCATCGCCGCAGCCTACATACTCGGTATCTCACGCGCGGTCGGCGAGACCATGGTGGTCGCGGTGGCCGCCGGGCTGCAGCCCAATCTGACCTGGAATCCGCTCGAATCGGCGGCCACCATCACCTCGTTCATCGTCCAGGTGAGCCTCGGCGACCTGCCGCACGGCAGCATCGGTTACCAGTCGATCTTCGCCGCGGGCCTGGTGCTGATGGTCACCACGTTGCTGTTCAACATCGTCGGCTTCTTCCTCACGCGCCGCTTCCGCGAAGTGTACTGATGAACACGACCCGGATCGTCACCGCCCAGCTGGAACAGTCGGTGCGGCGACGCAAGCTTCTCGATCAATTGTTCGTGCTGCTGGGCATGGTCATCCTGTTCGCCTCGCTCCTGACGCTCGCATTGCTGTTCCTGAAGCTCGTGCATGACGGCGCCGCACGCTTCGACTGGGACTTCTTCATGAATTTTCCGTCCCGCAACGCCGCTCGGGCGGGCATCCTGTCGGCCTGGGTGGGCACCTGCCTCGTGATGCTGGTGACCGTTGCGGTGGCCATGCCGGTCGGCGTGGCCGCGGCTATCTACCTGGAGGAATACGCGCCGAAGAACTGGCTGACGGCGATCATCGAGATCAACGTCACGAACCTGGCCGGCGTCCCCTCGATCATCTATGGGCTGCTGGCGCTGGGCCTGTTCGTCTACCAGTTCGATCTGGGACAGAGCATCGTGTCGGCGGGCCTGACGCTCGCGCTGCTGATCCTGCCGATTGTCATCGTCGCCACCCGCGAGGCGTTGCGGGCGGTGCCGCGCGCCATCCGCGAAGCGGCCTATGCGCTCGGCGCCACGCACTGGGAAGTGACGGCGCACCACGTGCTGCCGTATTCAACCGGCGGCATCCTGACCGGCATGATCATCGGGCTGTCGCGCGCCATCGGCGAGACGGCGCCGATCATCACGATCGGTGCGCTGGCGTTCATCGCCTTCCTGCCCACCTCGCCGGTGAATGGTCACTTTCCGTTCCTATCCTTCACCTGGCTGACCGATCCGTTTACGGTGATGCCGATCCAGATGTTCAACTGGCTGTCGCGGCCGGACCAGGCGTTTCAGGTCAATGCCGCCGCGGCCGGTGCAATCCTGCTGTGCATGACGCTGCTGATGAATGCTGTGGCCATCTATGTCCGCTATCAGTTCCGCAAGAAGATCAACTGGTGACCCATGAATAGTGAAGGGCAGCTTGCCGGGCTCAGGCCGGCCACCGACATCGATACCGGCATCATTCCGGTACGCGAGAGCGGACGCGGTGCCGTGCAGTTGAGCGTGGATGAAGCGCGGCGCGCCAGCGCGGTGAATTCGCCGATCAAGGCGCGCGCCAGCGCGCTGAATTTCTACTACGGTGAGTTCCAGGCGCTGAAGAACCTGAACATGGAGTTCCGCGAGCGCCAGGTGACCGCGTTGATCGGCCCGTCGGGCTGCGGCAAGAGCACGTTCCTGCGCTGCTTCAACCGCATGCACGACCTGACGCCGCTGACGCGCTACGAGGGCAGCATCGAGCTGTACCCCGAAAACATCAACCTGGTGGCGCGCGGCGTGGATCCGATGGAAGTGCGGATGCGCATTGGCATGGTGTTCCAGAAGCCCAATCCCTTTCCGAAGTCGATCTTCGAGAATGTTGCCTACGGACTGCGCGTGCGCGGCCTGCGCTCGCGGGTGCGGCTGGCCGAGGAAGTTGAGCAGGCATTGCGCGGCGCTGCGCTGTGGGATGAGGTCAAGGACCGGCTGCCGGAATCGGGCCTGTCGCTTTCGGGCGGCCAGCAGCAGCGCCTGTGCATCGCGCGCGCACTGGCCACGAACCCGGAGATCCTGCTATTCGACGAGCCAACTTCGGCCCTCGATCCGATCGCGACCGCGCGCATCGAGGAACTGATTACGGGATTGCGCGACCGGGTGACGGTCATCATTGTCACGCACAACATGCAGCAGGCGGCGCGCGTTTCGGATTTCACCGCGTTCATGTACCTGGGCGAGCTGATCGAATTCGACGAGACCAGCAAGATCTTCACCAACCCGAGCCAGCAAGGCGACGGAAGACTACATTACGGGGCGCTACGGGTAGGGGTGGTGGGCTCTGAGCGGCTGGCGCCGAAATCACGCCAGTGCGTCAGTCCATCCGCAACAGGTCGTTGATCGAGGTCTTCGCCCGCGTCTGCGCATCCACCTGCTTGACGATGACGGCGCAATAAAGTGAGTGCGTACCATCCCTGGCGGGCAGGCTTCCCGAAACGACTACCGATCCAGGCGGCACGTGGCCCTGCAGAATGTGCCCCGCTGGCGCGATCGAGGATTCGGGTGCTCTGGCCGATGAACACGCCCATCGAGATCACCGAGCCTTCGCCGACGATCACGCCCTCGACAATTTCCGAGCGCGCGCCGATGAAGCAGTTGTCCTCGATGATGGTCGGGCTGGCCTGGATGGGCTCGAGCACGCCGCCGATGCCCACGCCGCCGGACAGGTGCACATTGCGGCCGATCTGCACGCAGGAACCAACCGTGACCCAGGTATCGACCATGGTGCCAGAATCAACGTAGGCGCCGATATTGACGTAGCTGGGCATCAGCACCGCGTTGGGTGCGATGTAGGCGCCGCGGCGGACGATGGCATGCGGCACGACGCGCACGCCGGCAGCCGCGAATTCCGCGTCGGCGGTGGTCCGGTACTTGAGCGGCACCTTGTCGTAGAAACGCGTGTAGCCGCCGTCAATGACCTGGTTGTCGTGTGTGCGGAAGTAGAGCAGCACCGCCTTCTTGAGCCATTCGTTGACCTGCCAGGTGCCGGCGACGCGTTCGGCGACCCGCAGTTCGCCCCGGTCGAGCAGGTCGACGGTGGCATCGATGGCCGCGACGAGCGTGGCGTCGACGGTTGCCGTAGTCAGCGATTGGCGCTGTTCGAACGCGGCCTCGATCAGCGGGCGCAGTTGCTGCGGTGTCACGGCGTCGCTAGTCGAGCTGCGCGAGGCGGGCGCGCACTTCCGGCATTGCAATACTGGGCGGGGAGAGCGCCAGCACGCGGCGGAGCGCGGTGCGTTCACCGGCCGCGTCGCCTGCTTCGCGGGCGATCAGGGCGCCTTCGTACTGCAGGTGCCCCTGCAGATCAGCGGATGCCGAGGGAAACTCAGGGCTGGTGACAGCTCGCTGGTATTCGCGCTTGGCGGCCGCATGGCGGTGAAACAGGGCCTCGGGCAAGGCGATGAAAGTTGCCATGGCCACAAGCCGGGTTTCCAGGGCGGCCACGGCCGTCAGCGGCCCGCTCGCGCCCTTGTCGTTGGCGGTCGGGTGATCCAGGAGGGCGAGCGCGCGATCCAACAGGGCCGTTCCCTGATTGATGAGCCTGATGCGGGTCCAGGGCGCGAGGCTGTCGCGAGCCAGAAGCGTAAAGGTACTGCCGTAGTAGGCGAGATAGAGCGGGTTGTCGGCGTCCTTGCGGAGCAGCTGGGAAAACTGCTGCTGCGCCAGTTCCGTGGCGGCGTGTGAGCCCGCTCGGCCGGCTTCGAACTGGGCCCTGGCGGCACTGAATTCAGGCAGCAGCACCGCCGCGCCGGCCGCTGCGGCGGCACCGAGGGCGACGACCGCGGCGGCAAAGGCGCTGAGCCGCCAACGGCAACGATTCTGGTTCTGGTCCATCTGGGGTAGTGCGGCATCGGGCCTGGCGGTTGGTCCATGATAGAGGACGGCGGCGGATATCTCGACAGTTTCCCCTGAATTCCGCGGGCCGTCACCGGGCTGCAACTTCCGTCGGTTACGCTGGTCGTACGGTTGGATTCGACGCTGAATCCGCGAGTACAGTGAGCACCCATGAACGAGCGCTCTGTTGCGGACGTTCGCAGACCACTTCCGGCCCCGCTGGGTCTGTTGCCGGAATCCTGGCCGCTGCCGGCGTGGCTGCGCGGCCTGATCGGCCGGGTCTCTGGAATTTCTGGTGTCGAGATCGTGGCCGGATGCCTCGATTTCGAAGCCAGTCCGGGCGAGTTTGCGCGCCAGGCCCTGGTGCGCCTCGGCGTCACCTACGATCTGGCCGGTGCCGAACTGGAGCACGTGCCCGAGTCCGGTGGAGTCATCATCATCGCCAACCACCCGTTCGGCGGCGTCGACGGCCTGATTGCGATCAACGCGCTTTACGCCCGGCGCCCTGATCTGAAACTGCTGGCCAATGGCGTGCTGGCACGGCTGAAACCCCTGCAGAGTGCGGTGCTCCCGGTCGACATGTTTGGCAGCGATGCGCGCCAGAATGCGCAAAGCGTGCGCGAAGCATTGCGGCACGTCGCCGATGGCGGAGCGCTGTTCACCTTTCCGGCCGGAGAAGTGGCGCATCTGCAGTGGGGTTCGCCGCCGTCTGTTGATCCCGCCTGGACCGCCGTTCATCGGCGCGCCTCATTCAGCTGGCGACCGCTCCGATGGTGCCCGATGTACATGGAAGGACGAAACAGCACGCTGTTCCAGCTGCTGGGGCTGTTGCACCCGCTGTCTTCGCACCCTGTTGTTGCCGCGCGAACTACTCAACAAGTCCGGCCGCGAGGTCCGGGTGCGGATCGGCGCGCCGGTCAGTGCGAGGCGCATTGCCAAGCTCGCTGCGCCCGCCGCCCTGGCCGCGCACCTGCGCGCCAGCGTGCGGCTGCTGGCGCGGGCGCCGCAGCCCGGATCGCAGCCTGAAGTTGCGGCCGCCCGGCCCGTATCCGGCCCGGTCGAAAAGGCGGCGCGTGTCGCAGTGGCGGTTGCGGCGCCGATCGAGGTCGCGCTCATGGCGGGAGAACTGGCAGCGCTCCCCGCGGCACAGCGATTGGTGATTTCCGGCCCGATGGAAGTCTACTGCGCGACCGCCGCGCAGGTACCCTGGACGCTGCAGGAAATCGGGCGCTTACGCGAGCAGACCTTTCGCGCCGTAGGCGAGGGCACCGGGCGTGCCGGCGGATCTCGACCTGTTCGACGACTACTATGAGCACCTGTTCATCTGGCAGGCCGAGAAGCGCGAGATCGTCGGCGCCTACCGGCTCGGCCGCAGCGACACGATCCGCAAGCGATTCGGCGCCCGCGGCCTGTATCTGACTTCGCTGTTCGAATTCCGCGAACCATTCTTCACGCTGCTCGGGCCGGCGCTGGAGCTTGGCCGTTCCTTCGTCCGTTCGGAATACCAGCGCTCCTACGCACCGCTCCTGCTGCTGTGGAAGGGCATCAGTGAATATATCGGACGCCACCCGGAATACGCGCGGGTGATCGGCGCCGCCAGCGTCAGCAACACGCTACGATCCGCTGTCGCGTGCGCTGCTGGTGGAGGCGCTGCGCGCCGTGGCGCAGCGAGCCGTTGCTCGGGGCGCTGGTCAGTCCGCACCGGCCGTTCAAGCCGCGCTATTCGCTGCGCTCGCTGTTCGGCGAAGCTGGCCTGGATGCCGACATGGATGCACTGGGTTCGCTGATCGAAGACCGTGAGCCCGACGGCAAGGGCGTGCCGGTGCTGCTGCGCCACTACCTCAAGCTCGGCGCGCGCACGATAGGCTTCAATGTCGACGCCGATTTTGGCGACGCGCTCGACTGCCTGATCGTGCTCGACCTGCGGCGCGTGCCGGTCGCAACGCTGCAGAAGTACATGTCGGCCGGAGCGCTGCAGCAGTTTCGAAACTACTGGCGGCTGGGCCCGGAAGACTCGGCGGCCGAATCAGCGCGCGGCTGAGCACGGCGCTGCCGGCCGGAGCGCGCGTCGCTAAGTCTGCTGGCTCGGACTCAACGTCTCGATGAGCCGCGTCCGCACCCGTTCCGCCGCCGCGTCGTCGAGCGGCCGGCGCTCGCGGTCGGTGACGTAGAACACGTCTTCGGCGCGCTCGCCCATGGTGCCGATCTTGGCGGCGTGCAGATCGACGCTCTCTTCCCACAACACCTTGCCGACGTCGCACAGCAGCCCCGGGCGGTCGCCGGCCACCAGTTCGAGCACCGAGCGCGCGTTGCGCTCATCCGCGCTGATCGTGATCTGCGTCGGCGTGCGGAACACGCGCAGCTGGCGCGGCGCGCGGCGCGAGACCGCGAGCGGCGCCTCGCGCGGCCTGCTGGAGCGAGGCCCACAGCGAGCTGCTCGATCTCGGTGAGGCGCTCGGCGTCGGCGATCATCGTGCCGTCTTCCTCGAGCACGTGGTAGGTGTCGAGCGAGTAGTCGTTGCCCACCGGCGTGATGCGCGCATCGACGATGTTGAGCCCGAGCTGGTCGAGCACCGCGGTGGCGCGCGCAAAGCTGTGGCGGCGGTGCGGCGCGTAGATCAGCACCGCGGTGGTGCCGCTCCCCGCCTGGGTCTCGACCGCGACGCGTTCGACCTCGTCGCCGCCGTCGGGATTGGCAAGCACCTGCGTGTGGCGCGCGATCTCTGCGGGCGTGTAGCGCAGGAAATAGGCTTCAGGGAGCCGCGCCCAGGCCGCCTCGATGGCGGCGGGCGCCAGCCCGGAAGTTTGCAGCAGCGCGCGCGCGCCGGCCTGGTTCTCGCGCACCAGCTCCTCCTTGTCGACCGGCGTCTCGAGTCCGCGGCGCAGCGCGCGGCGCGTCTTCTCGTACAGGTCGTGGAACAGCGAGGCCTTCCAGGAATTCCACAACTTCGGATTGGTGCCGCGCACGTCGGCGCAGGTGAGCACGTACAGGTAGTCGAGGTGCGCCTCGTCGCCGACCTTGCGCGCGAATTCGTTGATGACCTGCGGGTCGCCGATGTCCAGCTTCTGCGCCGTGATCGACAGCAGCAGGTGCGCTCTTGACCAGCCAGGCGACCAGGCGCGCGTCGTAGCGCGACAGCCCCTGCTCGAGGCAGAAGGCCTCGGCGTCGACCGCGCCCAGGTCGGAGTGATCGCCGCCGCGCCCCTTGGCGATGTCGTGGAACAGGGCGCCGAGGTACACGATCTCCTGCTTCGGCAGGGTCTGCATGATCGGCGAGACCAGCGGCAGTTCGTGGTTGAAATCGCGGAATCGCCAGGCGCCGCGCGTTGCTGACCACGAACAGCGTGTGCGCATCGACCGTGTAGGCATGGAACAGGTCGTACTGCATGCGGCCGACGATGCGGCCGAAGGCCGGGATGTAGCGGCCGAGCACGCCGTAGTTGTTCATGCGGCGCAGCTCGTGCGTGACGCCGCGCGGCGCGCGCAGGATCTCGAGGAACAGCCGGTGATTGCGCGGGTTCTGGCGGAACTCCTCGTCGATCAGCCACAGGTTCCGGCCCACCGCGCGGATCGTGCCGGCGCGCACGCCGCGCAGCTCCGGGTGCTGCTGCAGCAGCACGAACAGCTCGAGCAGCGCCGAGGGCTGCGCGCGCGAACAGGTCGTCGTTGACGGCCTCGAGCGAACCGTCGCGCACCTGGAACTGCGGCGTCAGCGGCTTCGGCGGCGTGTCGTCGGTGAGGATCGCCTCGCGGAACAGCTGCAGCAGCAGTTCGTTGAGCAGCTGCACGTCCATCGCCGTGCGGTAGTAGCGCTGCATCAGCTGCTCGACCGCCAGCGTGTAGGTGCCGTCCTCGTAGCCGAAGCTCTGCGCCAGCTTGATCTGGTGGTCGAACAGCAAGCGGTCTTCGTGGCGGCCGGTCAGCACGTGCAGGCCGAAGCGCACCTTCCACAGGAAGGACTGCGCCTGCTTCAGGCGCCGCAGCTCGGAGGCGGTGAGAAAGCCGTGCGTGGCCAGCTCGTCGAGCGACTCGGCGCCGAAGTGGCGCTTCGCGACCCAGGCGATCGTCTGGATGTCGCGCAAGCCGCCCGGGCCGGTCTTCACGTTGGGCTCGAGGTTGTAGGCGGTGTCGTTGGCCTTGAGGTGGCGCTCCTGCTGCTCGCGCACCTTGGCGGCGAAGTAGTCGCGCACCGGCCAGACCTTGTCGGGCGCCAGCGCCGCGCGCATCGCCGGCAGCAGCGCGGCGGACCCGGCCAGCGCGCGCGCCTCGAGCAGCGTGGTCATCACGCCGACGTCGGCGAGGCTCTCTTCGGCGCACTCGGTC
Organism: uncultured Gammaproteobacteria bacterium; assembly: GCA_963811485.1. Taxonomy (GTDB): domain Bacteria; phylum Pseudomonadota; class Gammaproteobacteria; order Steroidobacterales; family Steroidobacteraceae; genus FEN-1191. The sequence goes on along the minus strand of CAWERO010000001.1, from coordinate 332,804 downwards.
ACGGTGCGCACGCTGTGGCCGACCTCGAGGCCGATGTCCCACAGGAAGGCCACGAATTGTTCGATCGGCTCGCGATCCGGCCTCGGTCAGCGGCTCGGGCGTCAGCACCAGCAGGTCGACGTCGGAGCAGGGGTGCAGTTCGCCGCGGCCGTAGCCGCCGACGGCGGCGAGCGTCAGCGCTGCGGCCAGATTCGGTGCCGAGCCGCTGCGGCCACAGGCTCGCGAGCAGCCGGTCGATGAAGGCGGCGCGCGCGCGCACCAGCGCTTCGACCGGTTCGTCGTCGCGAAAGCGCTGCTGCAGTTCCTGCTGGCTCTGCACGCAGCAGCTGGCGGCAGGTGTCGGGCGAACAGTTGCCCGCGGCGAGCAGCGCGGGCAGCGCGCTCGAGCAACGGCCAATCGAGGCTCGCGCGGCGGCGCGATCGGATGGATCGTCGAGTGCGGCGGGGTCGGCGATCATGCGGCGCTGCGTTCGGCGGCGCCGAGCGTCAGCACTTCGTGGCCGCTCGGCGTGACCAGCACCATGTGTTCCCACTGCGCCGAGAGCGAATGATCCTTGGTGACGACGGTCCAGCCGTCCGGCAGCACGCGTGTGTGGCGCTTGCCGGCGTTGATCATCGGCTCGATCGTGAACACCATGCCGGCGACGCAGCTCCATGCCGGTGCCGGCCTCGCCGTAGTGCAGCACCTGCGGGTCTTCGTGGTAGACGCGGCCGATGCCGTGGCCGCAATACTCGCGCACCACCGAGAATCCGGCGCTCTTCCGTATGCTGCTGGATGGCATGGCCGATGTCGCCCAGGTGGGCGCCCGGGCGCACCAGCTCGATGGCGTGCCACATGGCCTCGCGGCAGGTTTCGGTCAGCCGCTGCGCCTGCACCGGGGGCTTGCCGACGTAGTACATGCGGCTGGTGTCGCCGTGATAGCCATCCTTGATGATGGCGACGTCGATATTGAGGATGTCGCCGGACTTGAGCACCCGGTCGTTCGGAATGCCGTGGCAAACCACGTGGTTAGGCGAGGTGCAGACGGTCTTGGGGAAGCCCCGGTAGCCGACGTTGGCCGGTATCGACTGCTGGGTCTTGACGATGAAGTCGTTGCAGATCCGGTCCAGTTCCGACGGTGGTGACTCCGGGCACCACGTGCGCGCCGATCATGTCGAGGACGTCGGCGGCCAGCCGCCCGGAAATGCGCATTTTGGCCTGTTCGTCGGCCGTTTTGATGGACACTCGGGTGGAGCGGAGCATAGGTGGGCCCTAAAGCGTTGTTCCGGCGGGAAGATCATGGTATAAAGCGCGGCCTTTTTTGGCAACGCAATCCACACGCGTATCAGTAACTTGCGGCCGGGTGTCCCCACTTCACGGTGGGAATCGTCGTCAAGGATACGCGGAGGCCCTAACCCAACAACGAGGTATGACCATGTCCAGCGTGTCGATGCGACAGATGCTGGAAGCGGGCGTCCATTTTGGACATCAGACCCGCTTCTGGAACCCGAAGATGGCTCCCTACATCTTTGGCGAACGAAACCGAATCCACATTATCAATCTCGAACAGACCCAGCCGCTGTTCCTCGAGGCGATGGCGTTCATCAAGCGCGTCGTCGGCGACGGTGGCCGCGTGCTGTTCGTGGGCACCAAGCGCTCGGCGCGCGACTCGATCGCCGCCGATGCGGTGCGCTGCGGCATGCCCTACGTGAACCAGCGCTGGCTGGGCGGCATGCTCACGAATTTCAAGACCCTACGGCAGTCGATCAAGCGCCTGGCCGATCTCGAGGAGCTCACCGCTTCCGGTGCGATTGAGAAGCGCGGCAAGAAGGAAGCGACCATGCTGCGCCGCGAGATGATCAAGCTCGAGAAGAGCCTCGGCGGCATCAAGCTCATGGAAGCGCTCCCCGACGTGCTGTTCGTCGTCGACGTGGGCCACGAGCACATCGCCATCCACGAGGCCAGGAAGCTCGGCATTCCGGTGGTCGCGGTCGTTGACACCAACTGCGCGCCCGACGGCATCGACCACGTCATCCCGGGCAACGATGACGCCATGCGCGCGATCCAGCTGTACACCGGCGCCGTCGCCGACGCGGTGCTCGAGGGCAAGAGCACGGTGCCGCAGATGGCCGTCAGCGAAGACGAATTCGTCGAACTCGACGAGCAGGGCAATCCGCGCCGCAAAGCCGGCCGCAACAATGCGCGGCCGCAGCGCCAGGCGCCGGTGCGGCATCGCAAGCCCGCACCCGCGCGCCGCGGCCCAGCGCCCGTGGTGGCCGCGGCCCCGGCGCCCGCCGGCGCCGACGGAGCCGCACCGGCAGCCGCGGCCGAAGTAGCCGCGGCCGAAGTAGCCGAGGCCGAGCTCGACCTGGAAGATACCGTCGATGTGGCGGCCGCGCCCAGCGCGACCGCGTCGGTGCGCCGCCGCCCGGCACCCGGCGCCACCGGCGCGCGCCGCGGTCCGCGCTGATGAGCGTCACCGCTGACACCGTCCGGCAGCTCCGGGAGCGCACCGGCGCGGGCATGATGGAGTGCAAGAAGGCGCTGGTCGAAACAGCGGGCAACCTGGACGCCGCCGCTGAGCTGATGCGCAAGCAGGGCCTGGCGAAGGCCGACAAGAAGGCCACGCGTGTTGCCGCCGAGGGCGTGATTGCCATTGAGCGCGCCGCCGACCAGCGCAGCGCAGCGATGGTCGAAGTCAACTGCGAAACCGATTTCGTCGCCCGCGAGCAGGATTTTCGCGGCTTCGCCGCGGACGTGGCCCGTAGCGCCGTGGCCTCGAAGCCGGCCGACCTCGACGCGCTGGTGGCTGCCAGGCTCGCCCCGGGCGAATCCATCGAAGAGCGACGGCGCGCGCTGGTGGCGAAGATCGGCGAGAAGATCTCGGTGCGCCGCTTTACGCGCTTGGAGTCGGCGGGCCCGCTGGGTGTGTACCTGCACGGCACGCGCATCGGCGTGCTGGTGCGGCTCGAGGGCGGTAGTGCCGAACTGGCCCACGATCTTGCCATGCACATCGCCGCCAGCAATCCGCGTTACATCTCCACCGCCGAAGTGCCGGCTGCTGAAGTGGCGAAGGAGCGCGAGATCCTGAGCGAGCAGGCGCAAAAAGAGGGCAAGAGCCCGGAAATCGCGCTCAAGATGGTCGAAGGGCGGCTGCGCAAGTCGCTCGGCGAGATCACGCTGCTCGGGCAGCCATTCGTCAAGGATCCGGACCAGACCATCGAAAAACTGCTGAAATCGGCGGGCGCGAGCGTGCGCGAATTCCAGCGCTTCGAGGTCGGCGCCGGCATCGAGAAGAAGCAGGAAGACTTTGTCGCCGAAGTGATGGCGCAGGTCAGCGCGGCCGGGCGCAGCTGAGGCCATCGGCGTCCGCAACGGGTGTACATGACGATGCCCCGCCCATGCGGGGCATTTTTCAGGGGGTGTGCATGACGGATGCTACGGGGAAGCCGCGCTTCGCGCGCATCCTGGTGAAGCTCTCGGGCGAGGCGCTGCTGGGCGCCGCCGACTACGGCATCGACCCGGCCGTGATCAAGCGCATTGCCGGTGAGTTGCGCGATGTGCAGGCGCTTGGCACACAGGTCGCCGTGGTATTGGGCGGCGGCAACATATTCCGCGGCGCGGGCCTGGCGCGCGCCGGCATGGATCGCGTCACCGCCGACCAGATGGGCATGCTGGCGACCGTAATGAACGCGCTCGCCATGCAGGACGCGCTCGAATCCCTCAATGTCTATGCGCGGGTCATGTCGGCCATCCGCATCAACGAGGTGTGCGAGGACTACATTCGCCGCCGCGCGGTGCGGCACCTCGAGAAAGGCCGCATGGTGATATTCGCCGCCGGCACCGGCAATCCGTTTTTCACTACCGACACCGCGGCGGCGCTGCGCGCCATCGAGATCGAGGCGCAGCTGCTGCTCAAGGCCACCAAGGTCGACGGCATCTACTCGGCCGACCCGCTCAAGGATCCGAGCGCCCGCCACTACCCGCGCCTGACCTTCGATCGGGTGCTGACCGAGCGGCTGAATGTGATGGACGCCACCGCGATCGTCATGTGCCGCGACCACAACCTGCCGCTGCGGGTATTCAATCTCACCGCTGGCGGCCACCTGCTGCGTCTGGCGAAGGGCGAGGACGTTGGTACACTCGTCACCAATGAGTGAGGCGCAACAGCGCGCGCAGAGGGGTTGATCATGCTCGATGATTTGAAGAAAGACGCCACCGTGCGCATGCAGAAATGCGTGCAGATGTTCCTGGCCGACCTGAAAAAGATGCGCACCGGCCGCGCGCACCCGAGCCTGGTGGAGCACCTGAAGGTAGACTACTACGGGGCCGACATGCCGCTGAACCAGGTGGCCAACATCAGTGTCGAGGACGCGCGCACCCTGGTGGTCTCGCCGTGGGAGAAGACCATGGTCGGTCCGATCGAAAAGGCAATTCACAAGTCCGATCTGGGGTTGACGCCGATGACCGCCGGCGCCGTGATCCGCATCCCACTCCCGCCGCTCACCGAGGAGCGGCGCCGCGATATCACCAAGGTGGTGCGGCATGACGCCGAGAATGCGCGCATCAGCATCCGCAATGTGCGGCGCGACGTGCTCGCGGACGTCAAGGAGCTGCTCAAGGAAAAGGAAATCTCGCAGGACGACGAGCGCAAGGCGGAAGTCGAGATCCAGAAGCTGACCGACCGGTATGTCGCCGAGATCGATCAGCAGTTGGGGGCGAAAGAGAAAGAGATCCTGCAGGTCTAGGCGTCTATGAATCCGACCCCCAGCGGCTACGCCGCCACCGCGGCGCCGCCGCTCCCGCGCCACGTGGCCATCGTCATGGATGGAAATGGCCGCTGGGCGCTCGGCCACGGCCGCGAGCGCACCGCCGGGCACCATTCTGGCCTCGGCCCCGTGCGCACGGTGATTGAAGCGGCGGCGCACGGCGGCATCGAGGCACTGACGCTGTTCGCCTTCAGCAGCGAAAACTGGTCGCGGCCGGCGCCCGAGGTGGCAGGATTGATGAATTTGTTTTGCGAAGCGCTCGATGCCGAACTGCCGATGCTGCAGACCCATGGGGTGCGGCTGCGCTTCATCGGCGAGCTGTCGGTCCTGGAAGCGCGCCTGCGTGCGCGCATTACCGCGGCGACCGTGGCCACGGCGGCGAACAGCCGCCTGCGCCTGCAGATCGCGGTCAGCTATGGGGGGCGGCAGGATATCCTGGCCGCGGTGCGGCGCGTGGCGGCGCGGTGCGAGCGCGGTGAACTCCGCAGCAATGAGCTGAGCGAGGCGGAATTCGCCGCTGGCCTGGCGCTGGCCGGACTACCCGATCCCGACCTTTTCATCCGCACCGGGGGCGAGCAGCGCATCAGCAATTTTCTGCTGTGGAACCTGGCCTATGCGGAGCTCTACTTCACCGAGACGCTGTGGCCGGACTTCTCGGCTGCCGATTTCGATCTGGCCTTGCAGCATTTCGCCGGCCGCCAGCGCCGCTTCGGGCTGACCGGCGCCCAGGCCGGACACTGATGCGCACGCGGATCATGACCGCACTGGGGCTCGCGGCGGTGCTGGTGGGTGTGCTGCTGCTTGGACCAGCCTGGATGGCCCGGGCCCTGTTCGGTCTGTTCATCGCCGGTGGCGCCTGGGAGTGGTCCGCCTTTCTTGCCGGGGCACCGCGCGTCGCGCGCCTGTGCTTCGTGCTGCTGGTGGCGCTGCTGGCGATCTGCGCGCGCTTGCTGTTGGCGGATACCGCGGGCTTTGCGCTGCTGATGGAGCTAGCCGTCGGTTGGTGGGTGCTGGCGCTGTTGTGGCTGCTGGCCGTGCCGCGGCGTGCGGGCGGCGCTTGGGTGGCCCTGGCCGGGGTGCTGGCGCTGGTGCCGGCCTGGGTGGCGCTGACGCGCATGGTTGAACTGTGGCCGCGCGGGGCGCAGTGGGCGCTGTTTGTGCTGGCGCTGGCTTTTGCCGCAGACACGGGCGCCTATTTCGCCGGCAGCGCATTCGGGCGCGTGAAGCTGGCGCCCCAGGTGTCGCCGGGAAAGACCTGGGAAGGCGTGGTCGGTGGCATGGTGCTGGCGGCTGCTGCTTGCGCCTCGCCGGCGGTCGCTGGTTCGGGCTGGCGCAGGAGCAGTTCATTCCGCTGTGCCTGGCGGCCGCCGCCTTTTCCGTGGTCGGCGATCTCACCGAGAGCATGTTCAAGCGCGCCAGCGGCCTGAAGGACAGCGGCCGGCTGTTCCCGGGGCACGGCGGCATGCTCGATCGCATCGACAGCGTCCTGGCCGTCACCCCCGTCATGTGCATGGGGCTGCTGTGGATGGGAGTGGCGTCATGATTGGCGTCGCCATGCTGGGCGCCACCGGGAGCATCGGCCGCAACACACTCGATGTGCTCGAGCGGCACCCTGATTCCTATCGCGTCGTGTCGCTGGCGGCGCGCAGCGATGCGCGGCGGCTGGCCGAACTGTGCCTGCGGCACCGCCCGGAAGTCGCTGCAATGGAGCAGCCGGAGGCCGCAGCGCGAGCTCGAGCGGCACCTGCGCGAGGGGGGCTCGACGACCCGGGTCGCCTCGGGTGCCGCGGCCATCGAAGCGCTGGCGCGCGACCCCGCCGCTGGCGTGGTCATGGCGGCCATCAGCGGCGCCGCGGGCCTGCGCTCGACCCTGGCGGCGGCAGAGTCGGGCAAGCGCCTGCTGCTGGCCAACAAGGAATCCGTGGTCATGGCCGGGGGCCTGCTGCTGGAGGCGATTCGGGCCGGTGGAGCAACCCTGATACCGATCGACAGTGAGCACAACGCGATTTTTCAGTGCCTGCCCCCCGGAGCGCGCATCGGCGAGCGTCCGGCAGGAGTGCGCCGGCTGCTGCTGACCGCCTCCGGCGGCCCGTTCCTGGACTGGACCGCCGGTGCGATGGCGCTCGCCACGCCCGAGCAGGCCTGCGCTCACCCGCGCTGGAGCATGGGACGCAAGATCTCCGTGGATTCCGCCACGCTCATGAACAAGGGCCTGGAGCTGATCGAGGCCACGGTGCTGTTCGGCATGGAGCCCCGCGACGTCTCGGTGGTCGTGCATCCGCAAAGCATCGTGCATTCGCTGGTCGAGTACCTGGACGGCTCGACCCTGGCGCAGCTGAGCTCGCCCGACATGCGTACACCCATCGCCCAAAGCCTGGCGTGGCCCGGGCGGATCGCGCCGGTGTAGAATTCCTCGATTTGGCCAGGATCGGCTCGCTGGAGTTCCGCGCACCCGATCGTGCGCGCTTTCCCTGCCTGGGGCTGGCGGAAGCGGCGGCACGGTCCGGCGGCGTGGCCTGCACCTGGCTGAACGCGGCGGATGAGGTGGCGGTGCAGGCGTTTCTCGACAAGCAATTGAACTTTGGGGATATTCCGGGGGTCATTGAGAGGGTCATGAATGATGCGCCCGGTGGGCCGATGAAAGATCTGGATGCGGTGCTCGAAGCGGACGCCGAGGCGCGCGAGCGCGCCCGCGCCGTGCTGGCTGAGTGCAGCTCGGCTGCCCGGAGAACCCGGGCGTGAGCTTTTCACTATGGTCGCTGGCCGGTTTCGTGATCGCCGTGTGCATCCTGGTGACGGTGCATGAATTCGGCCATTACTGGGTGGCCCGCAAGCTGGGCTTCAAGGTGCTGCGCTTTTCGGTGGGTTTCGGGCGTCCGTTGTGGACCCACATCGGACGCGAGAGCGGCACCGAGTTCGTGATCGCGGCGGTACCGCTGGGCGGTTATGTCCGGATGCTGGACGAACGCGAAGCCCCGGTGGCCGCGGCGGACCTGCACCAATCGTTCACGCGGCGGCCCCACTGGCAGCGTATCGCGGTGCTGCTGGCCGGCCCGGCTGCGAATTTCCTGTTTGCGATCCTGGTGCTCACCGGGATGCTGCTGGTGTCCGGCAGCACCGAACTGCGCCCGATGCTGGATGCGGCGCGGGCCGATTCGCCAGCGGCGTTGGCGGGCGTGCGGCGCGGCGACGAGATTGTCGCGGTCAACGACCGGCCAGTGAGTTCGCAGCGCGAGGTCTGGATTGATTTGCTCGAGGGCGTCACCAGCGGTGCGCCTCTGTCCATGACCTTGCGGGGTGCCGACGGACAGGACCGGCAGGCGCAGTTTGAGTTTGGCAGTTCCGCCGAGCGCCGCGCCCTGTCCGAGCCCGCCGCGGCGCTCGGCGGTCTGGGCCTGAAATTCCAGGAGCTGCCGGTGCCGCCGGTGCTGGGCGCCGTTACCGCCGACGGTCCGGCCGCGCGCGCCGGGCTGCGGGCGGGGGATGAAATTCTGAGTGTCAATGGCGAACCGGTGCACGATTTCCTGGCGCTGGTGGCCCTGGTGCGTGCCCATCCCGGTGACACGATCGCCATGCTGTATCGGCGCGATGGCCACGAGGCGGCCACCCGCGTCGCGGTTGCCGCCGTCAACCAGGATGGCGTGCGCATCGGCCGCATCCAGGTCAGCCAGTCGCGCTCGCCGAACTATCCGCCCGGCATGCTGCGTCACGTCAGGCTCGGGCCGCTCGCCGCGCTGGGCACGGCTTGCACCGAGGCCTGGGACATGACGAGCCTGCAGGGGCGGATGCTGTGGCGAATGCTGGCGGGCGACGTCTCGGTCAAGAACCTGAGCGGCCCGCTGACGATCGCCGAACTGGCCGGTGACTCGGCGCACGCCGGCGTCGCCGCCTTCCTTGGTTTCCTGGTGCTGATCAGCCTGGCGCTGGGCTTCATGAACCTGCTGCCGATCCCCATCCTCGATGGCGGCCAGGTGATGATCCAGGCGATCGAGTGGCTCAAGGGCAGCCCGCTATCCGAGCGCGTGCAGGCCGCCGGCCAGCAGCTGGGTATCGCCCTGGTGGTGCTGCTGCTCGGGCTGGCCCTGTTCAACGACATTTCGCGCCAGTTTGGTTGACTCCCCCTGAAGTAACGGCAGTGTGCGCATGAATTATCGCGCGGGTCTCGCAGCGTTCGTCCTGTTTGCCACCAACGGTGCCGTGCGCGCGCAGTCGGCGGACGCCCCCGAGTTTACGGTCGGCGACATCAAGGTCGAGGGACTGCAGCGCATCTCCGAAGGCACGGTATTCAACTACCTGCCGGTCAATATCGGCGACCAGCTCGACGCCCAGCGGGTGCGCGAGGCGTTGCGGGCGCTGTACGCGACCGGTTTCTTTCGCGACGTCGAGATCAGCCGCGACGGCAATACGCTGCTGATTGCCGTACTCGAACGGCCTTCGCTCGAGAGCATCGAGATCAAGGGCAACAAGGACATCAAGACCGAGGACCTGCAGAAATCGCTCCGCAATGTCGGGCTGTCGGCGGGCAAGACCTTCAACCGCTCGACGCTCGAGGAAGTGACGCAGTACCTCACCGACCAGTACTACAGCCGCGGCAAGTACGCGGTGAGCATCGATTCGAAGGTCGAGGACCTGCCCAACAACCGCGTGCGCGTCAACCTCGACATCAAGGAAGGGAGTCGCGCGAAGATCCGCCAGATCAACATCGTCGGCAACACGCACTTTCAAGGCCAAGGACATCCTCGAGACGCTGACGCTGAAGACGCCCACCTGGACCTCCTGGTACAAGCAGGACGACCGCTATTCGCGCGAATCGCTGCAGGGCGATCTGGAAAAGATCCAGACCTATTACCAGGACCGCGGCTACGCCAACGCGCACATCGACTCAGTGCAGGTGGCGATCTCGCCCGACAAGAACGACGTATTCATCACCGCGAACATCACCGAGGGCGTGGTGTACAAGATTTCCAGCGTCAAGCTGGCCGGCAATCTGGTGGTGCCCGAGGCGCAGCTCAAGCGCTTCGTACTGGTGCAGCCGGGCCAGACCTATTCGCAGAAGTCGATTTCCTCCACCCAGGAGCTGATCAAGAACCGGCTCGGCGCCGAGGGCTTCTTCTTCGCCAAGGTCGAGCCGGTGCCGACGCTGGACGAAGCAAAGCGCGAAGTCGCATTGTCGCTGTTCGTCGATCCGGGCAACCGCGTGTACGTGCGCGAGATCAGCTTCAAGGGCACCACCCGCAGCAACGATGAGACGCTGCGGCGCGAGCTCCGGCAGCTCGAGGGCGCGCTGCTGTCCAACCTCGCGCTGGAGCGCTCCAAGCAGCGCCTCGAGCAGCAACCATTCGTCGAGAAAGCGGACTTCGACACCAACCCGGTGCCGGGTTCACCCGACCAGGTGGATGTGGTGTTTGACGTGAAGGAGCGACCCAGCGCCACCATCAGCGGCGGCGTGGGCTACTCCGCGGCGCAGAAATTCATGCTCAACGGCAGCTTCCAGGACAGTGATTTCATGGGCTCGGGCAACGCCGTGGCGCTGCAGCTCGACTCCGGCCTGTACAACAAGCTCTACAGCTTTTCGCACACCAACCCGTACCGCACCATCGACGGCCTGTCGCGTACCGTGTCGCTGAGCTACCGCAACTCGACCCAGTTCGTGTCGACTTCGTCCAACTTCAAGTCGCAGAACCTCGCGGTCGGGCTCAACTACGGCTATCCGATCACCGAATTTCAACGGCTCAGCGCGGGCCTGTCGCTGCAGCGCGTCGACCTGCTGACCTACCAGGGGAGCAGTGCCCAGCAGGCGGTCGACTGGGTGAAGAAAAATGGCGGCCCCTACACCCGGGTGATACTCAGCAGCATTACGCTGGCCGACGGCACGGCGATTACCAGCTCCACCTCGCTGTTCGGCAGCCGCTTCAACACCCTCGAGACCAACGTCGGCTGGATGTACGACTCGCGCAATCGCGGCCTGTTCGCCGACCGGGGCCAGCGCCATACGCTGGGGCTGAGCTTTGTTCCCGGCGGCAAGACCCGTTACTACGTGGCCAGCTACGACGGCACGGTGTACCTGCCGCTGGTATTGCGCACCACGCTGTCGCTGGGCATGAACCTGGCCTATGGCAAGGGCCTCGGCAGTACCACCGCGCTCCCGCCCTACAAGCGCTTCTACGGTGGTGGGCCCGATACCGTGCGCGGCTACACCGAGAGTTCGCTCGGCCCGGTCGACAGCAATGGCAACCCATATGGCGGCAACATGCTGGCCGTGGCCCGCGCCGAGCTGATCCTGCCGCTGCCGGCGAAGTGGCAAACCAGCGCGCGGGCGACGTTGTTTTTCGACTATGGCAACGTCTTCTCCACCGACGACGTCCAGTACCTGGGGCGCGACTTCACGACCCCGGTCGACTACAAATTCAAGTATGATCAGCTCAAGCGATCCACCGGCATCTCGGTGCAGTGGCTGGCGCCGTCGCTCGGCGTATTCCGCTTCAGTTACGGCATCCCGTTGAACAAGTTCAGCGGCGACACCGTGCACTGGGCGGATCGCACCGAGAATTTCCAGTTCACGATCGGCGGTTCTTACTAATTCATTTCAGGGAGCACAGCAGTGAAGCGTTCTTGGATTATCTCCGTTGCAGGGTTGCTGGTCGGCGCCTTGGCGTTGCGCCGGCGCAGGCCGAAATCAAGATCGGCGTGGTCAACGCCGCGCGTCTGTTGCAGGAATCGCCGCAGGCCAAGGCAGTGCAGGACGCGCTGCGGACCGAGTTTGCTCCTAAGCAGCGGGAGCTGGCGGCCTCGCAGGCCGCGCTGAAGGCCAAGCAGGACAAGTACGAAAAGGACGGCTCGACCATGAGCGCCGAACAGCGCACCAGGACCGAGAAGGAACTGCGCGACGGCAACCGCGACTACTCGCAGAAGCTCAACGATTTCCAGGAAGATGCCAACACGCGGCAGAACGAAGAGCTCTCGCGCCTGCAGAGTTCCATCGTCGCCGAGGTGCGCAGCTACGCCCTGTCACAGAAGTACGACCTGATCCTGACCGACAGCGTCTATTCGAGTGACTCGCTCGACATCACCGCAGCGGTGCTCGCAGGCCTCCAGGCCCGCGCCGCGGCCAGTGCGCCGACGCCCAAGCCTGCTGCGCCGCCGCCGGCCGCTCCCGCCGCCAAATAGACCGGCGATCCACAGGAGGCCAGGGCGTTGCGATGGGCCTGACGCTGGCCGAGCTGGCGGTACGCTTTGGCTGCGAGCTGCGCGGCGATCCTACCGTGAAGGTCGACCGGATTGGCACGCTAGCGGGAGCAGGTCCGGGCGAGCTGGCCTTTCTCGCCAATCCGCATTACCGCGCGCAGCTTGCCGTGACGCGCGCCACGGTGGTGGTGCTCGATGAGGGCAACGCGCCGCTGAGCCCGACCGCGGTGCTGGTTCACTCCAATCCCTACGCCACCTACGCGCGGATCGCCGCGCTCCTGCATCCGGACCCGCCCGCCGCGGCGGGCGTCGCATCCAGCGCGCAGTGGCCGATACCAGCGCACGGATCGCGCCGAGCGCGAGCATCGGCGCGGGCGCGGTCATCGGGCCGCGCTGTGTGATCGGCGAGCGCGTTTCGCATCGGGCCGGGCTGCGTACTCGGCGCCGACGTGCAGGTAGGGCGACGACTCCCGGCTGCATGCGCGCGTGACGCTCGAGGCGGGCACGGTGCTGGGCGCCCGGGTGAGAGCTGCAATCGGGGGCGGTGCTCGGATCCGACGGCTTCGGCTACGCGCGCGAGGGCGAGCGCTGGACGCCGGTGCCGCAGCTCGGGCGGGTGCGCATTGGCGACGACGTCGAGATCGGCGCCAACACCACCATCGATCGCGGCGCCATCGACGACACCGTCATCGCCGCGGGCGTCAAGCTCGACAACCAGATCCAGATCGCCCATAACGTGCAGATCGGCGAGCACACGGTGATCGCCGCCTGCGTCGGCATTTCCGGCAGCACGCGCATCGGCGCGCGCTGCATGATCGCCGGGGCGGTGGGTATCGTCGGCCACCTGGACATCTGCGATGATGTGGTGGTGACCGGCCTGTCGATGGTGTCGCACTCGATCAGCACGCCCGGGGTTTATTCCGGTGGCATTCCGGCGGTCCCGGCGGCGCTGTGGCGCCGGCTGGTGGGCCGCCTGAAGCGGCTCGATGCGCTGGCCGGGCGGGTCACACAGCTCGAACGTGGCAATCACGGCTCTACGGCCAGGATCAAGACAGATGAATGAACCGCTGCAGCTGGATATCTACGAGATTCTCAGGCGTCTCCCGCACCGCTACCCGTTCCTGCTGGTCGATCGGGTGCTCGAGTGCCGTGCCGGGCCAGAGCGTGCGGGCGCATCAAGAACGTGACCATCAACGAGCCGTACTTCCAGGGTCATTTTCCGCATCGGCCGGTGATGCCGGGCGTGATCATCATCGAGGCGCTGGCGCAGGCGGCCGGCGTACTCGCCTTCGTCACGGCCGGTGTGTATCCGGACGAGAATTCGGTGTTCTATTTCGTCGGCATCGACAAGGCGCGTTTCCGCAAGCCGGTCGAGCCGGGCGATCAGCTGATCCTTCAGGCTACGCTCGAGCGAAACCTGCGCGGCATCTGGAAACTCTCTGCCGTCGCCAGCGTCGGCGCGGAGCCGAGGCGGCGTCGGCGGAACTCATGCTCGCGCCTGGCGTGCCGACCGGCCCGGTCAGGGGCCGCGGGTAGCGTTTCGTGATCGACGCGCGCGCGGTGGTCTCGCCGCAGGCCGAGCTGGCGGCCGACGTCGAGGTTGGCCCGTTCACCGTCATCGGCGCGGGCGTGAGCATCGGCGCGCGCACCCGCATCGCCGCGCACGCGGTGATCAACGGGCCGACGACGATCGGCGCCGACAACCACATCTTTCAGTTCACCTCGATCGGCGACGCGCCGCAGGACAAGAAATACCAGGGCGAACCGACGCGCCTCGAGATCGGTGACCGCAACGTGTTCCGCGAATTCTGCACCGTCAATCGCGGCACCACGCACGATCAGGGCGTGACACGCATCGGTGACGACAACCTGTTCATGGCCTACACGCACGTGGCCCACGACTGCCAGGTCGGCAGCAGAATCGTCATGGCCAATGGCGCGACGCTCGGCGGCCACGTGCAGCTCGGCGACTGGGTGATCATGGGCGGGTACGCCGGCGTCCACCAGTTCTGCAAGATAGGCGCGCACGCGTTCATCGGCAACAACGCGGCGGTGACGCGCGATGTGCCGCCATACGTGATGGCGGTCGGGCAGCCGGCCAAACCGCACTCAATCAACAGTGAGGGACTCAAGCGGCGCGGCTTCAGCGCCGAGCAGATCCGCACGCTGCGCGACGCCTACCGCACACTCTACCGGCGCGGGCTCCCGCTCGCAGACGCGGTGGCCGAGCTCACTGCCGTGGCGGGCGGTAATCCGGAACTGCGCCCGCTGCTCGAGTTCATCGGCGCGGCCACGCGCGGCCTGATCCGGTAGTAGCCCGAACTGTGGCCGCGCGCGCGCTGCGCATCGGGATAGTGGCCGGTGAAACCTCCGGCGACCAGCTCGGCGCGGCACTGATCGGCGCGCTGCGCGCGCGCTGCTCCGGGAGTCGAGATGCGCGGCGTGTGCGGGCCGGCCGATGCGCGCCAGCGGCTGCGCTGCGCTCGCCGATGCCCACGAGCTGGCGGTCATGGGCCTGGTCGAAGTGCTCGCCCATCTGCCGCGGCTCCTCCTGCTCCGGCGCCGGCTGCGGCGCGAGTTTCTCGCCTGGCGGCCTGACGTGTTCGTCGGCATCGACGCCCCGGAGTTCAATCTCGGGCCTGGCCGCTCAGCTGCACGCGGCCGGGTTGAAGACGGTCCAGTACGTCAGCCCGCAGGTGTGGGCCTGGCGCGAGCGGCGGGTGCGCGGCATCGCCCGCGCCTGTGACCTGGTGCTGTGCCTGCTGCCCTTCGAGTCCGCGTTCTACGCGCGGCACGCTGTGCGGGCGCAGTTCGTCGGCCATCCGCTCGCCGATCAGATCCCTCTCGACCACGATCGAGGCGCCGCCCGCAGCTCACTCGGGCTGGCCGCCGACGCCACCGTGGTGGCCCTGCTTCCCGGCAGCCGGCGCGGTGAAGTGACGCGCCTGGGCCCGGATTTCATCGCTGCGGCACAGGCGCTGGCGCTGGTGCGTCCGGGCGTGGAATTCATCGCGCCGATGGCCTCGCGCCAGGTGCGCACGCTGTTCGAGCGCCAGTTCGCCGCAGGCGGGGCTGGCGCTGCGCGCGTGCGCATGCTCGACGGGCAGGCGCGTGTGGCACTGCAGGCCGCGGATGCGGCGCTGGTCGCCTCCGGCACGGCCAGCCTCGAGGCGCTCCTGTGCCGCTGCCCGATGGTGGTCGCCTACCGCCTGAGCGCGGCAACCGCCTTCCTGCTGCGCGCTCCTGCGCATGGTCCGGCTCCGCCACTTTCTCGCTGCCCAACCTGCTGGCCGGCGAAGCCCTGGTGCCGGAATTCTTTCAGGAGGCCGTGAGCGCGCCGGCCCTGGCGGCGGCGCTGCAGGCGCAGCTCAACGATGCGACCGCGGCGGGCCATGCTCGAGGCACGTTTTCGCGCTGTCCATGCAAGTCTGCGTCAAGGCGGTGCAGCCGCGCCGCCGACGCGGTGCTGGAACTGATCGGCGCGCGCTGATGCGCGCAGCCATTCTCGCCGGGGTCGATGAAGCCGGACGCGGACCGCTGGCGGGGCCGGTGGTGGCTGCTGCGGTTGTACTGGATCCGGATCGGCCGATCGCAGGGCTGCGCGACTCGAAGAAGCTGAGCCCGGCGCGCCGGACGCAGCTGGCCCTGCTCATCCGCGAGCGCGCCCTGGCCTTTGGCGTCGGCCTTGCTTCCGTCGAGGAAATCGACACGCTCAACATCCTGCAGGCGACGCTGCTGGCCATGCGCCGCGCGCTGCAGGCGCTTACGGTCCGGCCCACGCGCATCATCATCGACGGCAACAAAGCACCGCACCTTGCTGATCTGTTTGGAGATTGCCGGGTTGAAACTCTGGTACGCGGCGATGATCTGGTGCCGGCGATCAGTGCGGCCTCGATCCTCGCCAAGACCTGGCGCGACGCGCACATGGCGGAGCTCGACCTGCAATATCCGGGCTTCGGCCTGGCACGGCACTACGGCTATCCCACCGTGGCGCATCTCGCGGCGCTGGCGCGCCTGGGCCCCTCGCCGATTCATCGACGCAGCTTCGCTCCGGTAAGATCCCTGTTGCCTCATGAATACGAACTTCGTACACCTCCGCCTGCACACTGAGTTCTCGCTCGTCGACAGCGTCGTGCGGGTCGATGAACTCGTGGACGCGGTGGCCGCCGCGCGCATGCCCGCGGTTGCGGTAACCGACCAGGGCAACCTCTTTGCGATGGTGAAGTTCTATCGCGCCGCTCTCGCGCGCGGCGTACAGCCCATCATCGGTGTCGACCTGCGCATCCGGGAGGGCGCCGACCCACAGGGGCCGTCGCGGGTCACGCTGTTGTGTCAGAACCTGACCGGGTATCGCAATCTCACCCGGCTGGTCTCGCGCGCCTGGCTCGAGGGACAGGTCAAGGGCGAGCCGCTGATCGAACGCGCCTGGCTGACGGGTGCGACGCACCAGCGGGCTCATCGCCCTGTCCGGGGCGCAGCACGGCGACCTGGGGCGCGCGCTGCTGCAGGGGCGCAGCGCGCAGGCCGAGCAGGCGCTGGTGGCCTGGCTGGCGCTGTTCGGTGACCGCTTCTACATCGAAGTGCAGCGCATGGGTGCGCCGGGCGAGGAGCACCACGTGCCTGCCGCGCTGGCGCTGGCGGCCGGACGGGGCGTGCCGGCGGTGGCCACCAACGACGTACGCTTTCTCGCGCCCGCTGATTTCGAAGCTCACGAGGCGCGCGTGTGCATCCACGACGGCACACTGCTGGCCGACCCGACGCGGCCGCGCCGCTACGCGCCGCAGCAGTACCTGCGCACGCCCCGTGAAATGCAGGCGCTGTTTCCCGAGGCGCCCGCGGTGCTCGCCAACAGCGTCGAGATCGCACGCCGCTGCAGCCTGATGCTGCGCCTGGGGGAGGCCCGGCTGCCGGTATTTCCGGTGGCCGAAGGCATGACGCCGGAGCGCCAGCTGCGCACGGCAGCGGGCGATGGCCTGGCCGTGCGGCTCGCGACCGCGCCACCAGCGGGCGGTGGCGCCGAGCGCTATCAGGAACGCCTGGCCGCGGAGCTCGAGGTGATCTGCCCGATGGGTTTCGCGAGTTACTTCCTGATCGTGGCCGACTTCATCGACTGGGCGCGCAACCACGGCGTGCCAGTCGGGCCGGGCCGCGGGTCCGGTGCCGGCTCGCTGGTGGCCTACGCGCTGCGCATCACCGACATCGACCCGTTGCGCTACGATCTGCTGTTCGAGCGGTTCCTGAACCCCGAGCGCGTGTCGATGCCGGATTTCGACATTGACTTCTGTATGGTGGGCCGTGACCGGGTGATCGAGTACGTGGCCGCGAAGTACGGTCCCGAACGCGTCTCGCAAATCATCACCTATGGCACGTTGGCGGCCAAGGCCGTGGTACGCGATGTCGGGCGCGTGCTCGGCCACCCCTACGGCATGGTCGATCGCATCGCCAAGCTCGTGCCCTTTGAGCTCGAGATGACCCTCGACAAGGCGCTCGAGAAGGAGCCTGAACTCAAGCGCCTCTATCGCGACGACGAAGAAGTGCGCACGCTCATCGACATGGCGCGTTCGCTCGAGGGGCTGACGCGCAATGCCGGCAAGCACGCCGGCGGGGTGGTGATCGCGCCCTCGGTGCTGACCGATTTCGCACCGCTGTACTGCGAGGAAGGCGGCGCCAATGTGGTCACGCAGTTCGACAAGGACGACGTCGAGGCGGCGGGGCTGGTCAAGTTCGACTTCCTGGGCCTGCGCACGCTCACCGTGCTCGACTGGGCGGTGCGCGACATTAACGCTGCGCGGAGCCTGGCCGGCGAGGCTGCGCTCGATCTGACGCGACTCCCGATGGACGACGCGCGCACCGTTGCGCTCCTCAAGAGCTGCCGCACGACCGCGGTCTTTCAGCTCGAATCGCGTGGCATGAAAGATCTGATCCGGCGGCTCCAGCCCGACTGCTTCGAGGACATCATCGCGCTGGTCGCGCTGTTCCGGCCGGGGCCGTTGCAGTCGGGCATGGTCGAGGACTTCATCGCCCGCAAACACAGCCGCAATGCGCAGCCGATCGACTATCTCCATCCCGACCTGCAGTCGATCCTGGCGCCGACCTACGGCGTGATCCTCTATCAGGAACAGGTGATGCAGATCGCGCAGGTGCTCGCCGGCTATACGCTCGGCGGCGCCGACCTGCTGCGCCGCGCGATGGGCAAGAAGAAACCCGAGGAGATGGCCAAGCAGCGGAGCGTGTTCATCGCGGGTGCGGTCGCCCGGGCCGTGCCGCGCGCCCGCGCCGAGCACATATTCGACTTGATGGAGAAGTTCGCGGGCTACGGCTTCAACAAGTCGCACTCGGCCGCCTATGCGATGCTGGCCTGGCAGACCGCCTACCTGAAGGCGCATTACCCCGCGGCGTTCATGGCCGCCGTGCTGTCGGCGGACATGGATCGCACCGACAAGGTGGTGACGCTCATCGACGACTGCGCGTTCGTTGGGCTCAGCGTGCAGCCGCCGGATGTCAACGCCTCGGGACACTCATTCGCCGTCGCCGATACGAATACGATCCGTTACGGTCTGGGCGCCGTCAAGGGCGTCGGGCGCGCTGCGGTCGACGCGCTGGTCGAGGAGCGGGAGGCCGGTGGACCCTATGCCGCCCTCGAGGACCTGTGCCGTCGCGTCGACCTGCAACGTGTCGGTCGCCGCGTGCTCGAGGCGCTTATCCGCTCCGGCAGCTGCGACACGCTGGGCGCGAACCGCGCCGCGCTGATGGAGCGCCTCGGCGTCGCCATGCAGGCCGGGGAACAGACCGCCCGCACGGTCGAGGCGGGACAGAACGATTTGTTCGGTCTGCCGCAGGCGGGCGCGGGCCAGGCGGCGCGTCCCGCGGCCGTGGAGCCGGTCTGGAGCGAGGCGCAGCGCCTCGCGGGCGAGCGCGAGACGCTGGGGCTGTACCTGACCGGACACCCGATTGCGCGCTACGAGCGCGATCTGGCGCAGCTGGTTGGAGTGCGCATCCGCGATCTGGCCGGCGAAGCACGTCCGGCGGGCGGCGAGGGTGAACGTTGGAGCGAGAGCAGAAAGGTGTTCGCTGCTGGACTGATTCTCGAGATCCGCCGGCGCGGCGCGCGGGTCAATTTCATGCTCGACGACCGGAGCGGACGCATCGAGATTACATTGAGCGAAGAGACGCATCAGCGTTACCGCGAGCTGGTGGTCAAGGACGAGCTGGTGCTGGTCGAAGGAAGCCTGCGCTTCGACGAATTCAGCGATGCCTGGCGCATCCAGGCGCGCGGCATCCAGTCGCTGGCGGCCGTCCGCGAGCGCCAGGCGCGGCGGCTCCTGCTCGAGTGGCCGCCGGATGCCAACCAGCGCGATCTGCTGGTGGCGCTGGCTGAAATGCTCTCCGCTTCGCTCGGCGGCGAATGTTCCGTGGCCGTACGGGTCACCACGGGCGAGGCCCAGGGCATCGTGCTGTTGGGCGATGAATGGAAAGTGCGCCCCAGCGGCGCGCTCATCGAGCAGCTCGAGCGCCGCTTCGGCGTGGTGCGCGTCGCCTACGGGCCGCTCGGGAGCGCGAGTTCGGTGGTATCGGCTTGATTTTCCTCGAGGTTGCGGGGCGAGGCGTTGAAACGTACCCTTGCGGGCAATAGCAGATACTGCGTGAGCGCCTGATCATGGCCGTCAGCTTCCTCGATTTCGAACAACCGATCGCCGAGCTGGAGGCCAAGCTCGAGGAACTTGGTCACCTGACGACCGACGGGGTCGGTCAACGTCGAGGAGGAGATCGGCAAGCTGCGCGCCAAGAGCCAGCAGCTCACGCGTTCGATCTTCGCCAACCTGACGCCCTGGCAGATCACGCAGCTCGCGCGCCATCCGCAGCGGCCCTACGCGCTCGACTACATCGCCGCGCTGTGCACGCGATTTCCAGGAACTGCACGGCGATCGCATGTACGCCGACGACCTGGCGATCGTGGGTGGGCCGGCGCGGCTGGCGGGACGGCCGATCATGTTGATCGGCCACCAGAAGGGGCGCGACACCAAGGAGCGCGTGCGGCGCAACTACGGCATGCCCAAGCCGGAGGGGTATCGCAAATCGCTCCGGCTGATGAAGATGGCCGAGAAATTCGGCCTGCCGATCGTCACGCTGATCGACACGCCGGGCGCCTATCCCGGGCGTCGGCTCGGAGGAACGCAACCAGAGTGAGGCCATCGCGCGCAACCTGTTCGAGATGGCGACGCTCAGAGTGCCGATCGTCAGCATCGTCATCGGCGAGGGCGGCTCGGGCGGCGCGCTGGCCATCGGCGTGTGCGATCGGCTGCTGATGCTGCAGTACTCCACCTACTCGGTGATTTCACCGGAAGGTTGCGCCTCGATCCTGTGGAAGAGCGCCGACAAGAAGGAAGTTGCGGCCGAGGCGCTGAACCTGACGGCCGAGCGCCTCGATGACCTGGGGCTGGTCGACGAAGTGCATCGGTGAGCCGCTCGGCGGTGCGCATCGCGACCCCGCCGCCATGGCGCGCGCGCTGGGCGAGGCGCTGCAGCGCACGCTGCGCGAGCTCGAGGCCCTGCCGCCCGAGTCGCTGCTGGAGCGGCGCGACGCGCGCCTGGCCGCCTTCGGAGTGTATTCCGAGAGCGCGACGTGACGCGGCCGCGCCGCGCCGGCCGCCGGAGCCTGTTAACAGGCCCGCTCGAGTCAGTGGCTGCTGCGGCTTTTTCCTCGGTCTGGCTGGCCCAGCGGCTGCGCGAGCTCGCCGGCCCGCTGCGCGGCATGCGCCTGTGCATTGCCTTTTCCGGCGGTGCGGATTCCACCGCGCTGCTGGCGGCACTGGCCTGCGCTGCGTACCCGCCATCGCTGCGAGCTGCGCGCCGCTGCACGTCAATCACCACCTGCAGCCTGGCGCCGGCGGCTTCGCGCGCGCGGCGCGCGCCAGCGCGCGACGCCTGGGCGTGCCCTGCCGGGTCCTGGATGCGCCGGTGCGCGTCGCGCGCGGCGAGTCGCCGGAGGCAGCGGCGCGCGACCGTGCGCTACGCGGCGCTGCGCGCGGCGCTGCGCGCCGGGCGAGTGGCTGCTGCTCGCCCAGCACCAGGACGATCAGGTGGAGTCGCTCCTGCTGCAGCTGCTGCGCGGCGCCGGCGTGGCCGGGCTCGCGGCGATGCCGGAGCGGGCCGGGACCTGTGCTGCGCCCGCTGCTGGCCGTGACGCGCGCGCAGCTGCAGGCGTACCTGCGACGCCGCTCGCTCGAGCTGGAGCGAGGATCCGAGCAATGCGGACGAACGCTACGGCCGCAACTTCCTGCGCCTGCGCGTGGTGCCGCTGCTGCGCGAGCGCTGGCCTGGACTCGGCAGCACCATCAGCCGGAGCGCGTCGCTGGCCGCCGAGGCGCAGCAGCTCCTCGCCGCCCGGGCCGACGAGCAGCTGCAGGACGCGCACGGACGGCGCGGCGCTGCGCGTGACGGTGCTGCGCCGCCTGGACGACGCCGACCGGCGCAATGTCCTGCGCCGCTGGCTGGAGCTGCGCGGGCTGGTGATGCCCGACCAGCGGCGCCTGCAGGAACTGGCCGGGCCAATGCTCCGGCGCGTCTCGACGCGCAACCCTTCATCCGCTGGCCGGGTGCACTGGGTGCGGCGCCATGGCGACTTGCTGCATGCGCTCACCGACCACGCTCCGGCGTCGCAGCCGGCCGCGAAGCGGCCTGCGAACCGGAGCCGGCTATGGGACTGGCTGGACCGAGCCGTGCCTCGTGCTCCCCGGGGGCGCGCGGCTCGAGTTGCACGCTGATCCCCACGGCGAGCTGCTGCGCACGGCACTGCCGGCGCGGGTGACAGTGGCGTTCCGCGACCTCGACGGCACGGTGGCGGGGTTCCCGGGCGGCCGGCGGGTCAAGCGCGCGCTGCAGGCATGGCAGGTGCCGCCCTGGCAGCGCCGCGCCGTGCCCCTGGTCTACGCCGGACGCCGCCTGCTGGCGGTCGGGGAGTGGTGGCATCTGCCCGCGCTCAACGCCAGGCCGGCAGATGATATGGCGCTGCGTTGTCGCCTGCGCTGGCACGGGTCCGAGGGGTAATAATTTGAGGCGCAGGCGCGGATTTGTTAGTCTGTCTGCCCGTCGTCAGTTCCCGGTTCCGCAACGGAGCCGCTGACAGCACAAACGGCGGAATCCCTCGATGACCCGATTCGTATTCGTCACTGGCGGCGTCGTTTCCTCGTTGGGTAAGGGTATCGCCGCCGCCTCGCTCGGCGCCAACCTCGAAGCGCGCGGCCTCAAGGTGTCGATGGTCAAGCTCGACCCGTACATCAACGTCGATCCAGGCACGATGAGTCCCTTTCAGCACGGCGAAGTATTCGTAACAGCCGACGGCACCGAGACCGACCTGGACCTCGGCCACTACGAGCGCTTCGTGCGCACCACCACCGGCCGCCACAGCAATTTCACCACCGGGCGCATCTACGAACGCGTGATCGCCAAGGAACGCCGCGGCGATTACCTGGGCGCCACCGTGCAGGTGATCCCGCACATCACCGACGAGATCAAGCGCAGCATCCGCCTGGGCGCGGGCGATGCCGACGTGTGCATGGTCGAGATCGGCGGCACGGTCGGCGACATCGAATCGCTCCCGTTCCTCGAGGCGATCCGCCAGCTGGGCGTCGAACTCGGCCGCAACCAGGTCGTGTACATGCACCTGACGCTGGTGCCCGTGGTTGGCGGCTCGCACGAGATCAAGACCAAGCCGACGCAGCACTCGGTCAAGGAACTGCGCTCGATCGGCATCCAGCCCGATATCCTGCTGTGCCGCTGCCAGGCCATGCTGCCGGACGAGCAGCGCCGCAAGATCGCGCTGTTCACCAACGTCGAGGAGCGCGCGGTGATCTCGGCGGTGGACGCCGACGACATCTACAAGATCCCGCTGCTGCTGCACGAGCAGGGGCTCGACGACATCGTGGTCGACAAGCTGCGCATCGACGCGCCGCCGGCCGACCTGTCCGAGTGGCGCCAGGTCGTCAATGCGCGCGTCAACACCGACGGCCAGACCGATATCGCCATGGTCGGCAAGTACGTGCAGATCCGCGATTCCTACATCTCGCTCAACGAAGCCCTGATGCACGCCGGGCTCAAGACCCGCACGCGGGTGCGCGTGCACTACGTGGAATCAACCGACATCGAGCGCGACGGCGTCGGGTGCCTCGCCGGGATGGATGCCATCCTGGTACCCGGTGGGTTTGGCGAGCGTGGCATCGAGGGCAAGATCCAGGCGGTGCGGTATGCGCGCGAGCAGCGCATTCCCTACCTCGGCATCTGCCTGGGGATGCAGCTGGCGATCATCGAATTCGCGCGCCACGTGCTCGGCTTCGCCGACGCGCACAGCACCGAGTTCAACCGCGCCAGTACTCATCCGGTCATCGGTCTGATCACCGAATGGCAGGATCAGGCGCGCGGCGTGCAGCAGCGCAACGAGGCTTCGGCGCTCGGCGGCAGCATGCGCCTCGGTGCGCAGCAGGTGCGCCTGGCCGCGGGTTCGGTGGCGCGCGAACTCTACGGGCGCGATGAAATCATGGAGCGGCACCGCCACCGCTTCGAGTTCAACAACAACTACCTCGAGCAGTTCCGGCGCGCCGGCCTGGTGTTTTCGGGCTTGTCGCACGACGATCTGGTGGAAATCATCGAGCTGCCGGCCCACCCGTGGTTCCTGGCGACGCAGTTCCACCCTGAATTCACCTCGACGCCGCGCGATGGCCATCCGCTATTTTCCGGCTTCGTGCGGGCCGCGCGCGCCTGCCGCTCCGCCCAGCTCCCGGCTGTCGCCAGCGCATGAAGCTGGCCGGTTTCGAGGTCGGCATCGACCGGCCGCTGTTCCTGATCGCCGGTCCCTGCGTGATCGAATCCGCTGCCCTGGTCGAGGAAGTGGCCGGTCGCATGTGCGAGCTTACCCGGGCAATCGGCATGCCCTACGTGTTCAAGGCCTCGTTCGACAAGGCCAATCGCTCTTCGGGCAGCAGCTTTCGCGGCCCCGGGATCGAGGCGGGGCTCGAGATCCTGGGCGACGTGCGCAAGCGCTTCAACGTGCCGGTACTGACCGACGTGCACGAGGACACGCCGATCGAAGAGGTCGCCAGCGTCGTCGACGTGCTGCAGACGCCCGCGTTCCTGTGCCGGCAGACCAATTTCATCCGCCGCGTGGCCGCCGCCGGCCGCCCGGTCAACATCAAGAAGGGCCAGTTTCTTTCGCCCTGGGAAATGCAGCAGGTGGTCGACAAGGCGCGCGCCACCGGCAATGAGTCGATCATGGTCTGCGAGCGCGGCTTCAGCTTCGGCTACAACAACCTGATCACCGACATGCGCGCGCTGGCCGTCATGCGTGCCACCGGCTGCCCGGTGGTGTTCGACGCCACGCATTCCGTGCAACTGCCAGGCGCGGGCGCCGGGGTTTCCGGCGGGCAGCGCGAGTTCGTGCCGGTGCTGGCGCGCGCCGCCGTGGCCGCGGGCGTGGCCGGATTGTTCATGGAAACGCACCCTCGGCCGGAAGCGGCGCTGTCCGACGGCCCCAATGCCTGGCCGCTGGCGCGCATGGGCAGCCTGCTTGCTACGCTGCAGGAACTGGATCGCACCGTCAAGGCCCGGCCGTTCGAGGAAAGCTCACCATGACCCGCATCGCAGAAGTTCACGGCCGCGAGATCATCGATTCGCGCGGCAATCCGACCGTCGAGGCCGAAGTCACCCTCGCCAGCGGCGCGCTGGGGCGTGCGGCAGTGCCCTCGGGCGCCTCGACCGGCTCGCGCGAGGCGGTCGAGCTGCGCGACGGCGACAAGAAGCGCTACCTGGGCAAGGGCGTGCTGAAGGCCGTCAAGAACGTCAATACCGTGCTGCGCGCGGCCGTGGTCGGCCGCGAAGCCGAAGACCAGGCGGGGCTCGATGCCTGCATGATCGAGCTCGACGGCACCGACACCAAGAGCCGGCTTGGCGCCAACGCGCTGCTGGCCGTGTCGCTCGCCAACGCGCACGCCGCGGCCCGCGAGGCTGGCCAGCCGCTGTACCGGTACCTGGGCGGCAAGCGCACGCCCGTGCTGCCGGTGCCGATGATGAACATCATCAACGGCGGCGCGCACGCCAACAACAGCCTGGATATCCAGGAATTCATGATCCTGCCGGTCGGCGCGCCCACGCTGCGCGAGGCGCTGCGCTACGGCGCCGAGATCTTCCACACGCTGAAGAAGATCCTCAACGAGAAGGGCATGAGCACCGCGGTGGGTGACGAAGGGGGCTTTGCGCCCGACCTGCCCTCGAACGAAGCAGCGCTGCAGACCATACTGCAGGCGGTCGAGCAGGCCGGCTACAAGCCAGGCAAGGACATCTACCTGGGGCTCGATGTGGCGAGCTCCGAATTCTTCCGCGACGGCAAGTACGAGTTCGCGGCCGAGCACCGCAGTTTCTCCTCGGCGGAATTCAGCCGCTACCTCGCCGACCTGGCGGCGCGCTATCCGATCATCACCATCGAGGACGGCATGGGCGAATCCGACTGGGCCGGCTGGTCGCATCTGACGGCCGAACTGGGCCGCAAGCTCCAGCTGGTCGGCGACGACCTGTTCGTGACCAACACGAAGATCCTGGCCGAAGGCATCTCGCGCGGCATCGCCAATGCCATCCTGATCAAGCCCAACCAGATCGGCACGCTGAGCGAGACGCTGGCGGCCATCGACATGGCCGACCAGGCGCACTACGCCGCCGTGGTCTCGCATCGCTCGGGCGAAACCGAGGACTGCACGCATCGCCGACATCGCGGTGGCCACCGCCGCCACGCAGATCAAGACCGGTTCGATGTCACGCTCCGACCGGGTGGCGAAGTACAATCAGCTGCTGCGCATCGAGGAGGCGCTGGGCGCGCAGGCGCAGTACGCCGGGCGCGAAGCCTTCCCGGTCAGGATATGATTCGCGCATGAGGTGCCGGTCCGTGAAATGGTTCGCCGCCGCGCTGGTCGCGGCGCTGCTGCTGCTGCAGTACCGCATCTGGTTCTCCGGCGACGGGGTCGGCGAGGTGCTGCGCCTGCGCACCGCGGTGGCGGGCCAGGAAGCCGACAACCAGCGGCTTTCCGACCGCAACCGCCAGCTGGCCGCCGAAGTGCGCGATCTCAAGCAGGGCTACGTCGCGCTCGAAGAGCGGGCGCGCACCGACCTGGGCATGATCGGCAGCAATGAGACCTTCTTCCAGGTGGGACCTGCCGAAGTCACTGGCGCCGGGCCCGCGCCCGCCAGCGCGCCGGTGCGCCCGCTGCGCTCCGCCGACCCGTGCGCCACGCGCACGGCCGCGCGCTGAGCGCGTGGCCCGACCGGTTGCTGCGGAAAGTGCGCCATGCGCTACTGGGTGGTGATGCCGGCTGCGGGCGCCGGTCGCCGCTTCGGCGGCGCGCTACCGAAGCAGCACTGGCCGCTGGGCGGCAGCACCGTGCTGGAGGTGGCGCTGCCTGCCGTTCGTCGCGGACGCGCGCTGTGCGGCGATTGCCCTGGCGCTGGGCGCAGCGGCGCTCGCGGATGCGGCGACTGCGCGGCCGGCTGGGCGCCAAGGTGCTGCCGGTCGCAGGCGGCGCCGAGCGATCGATTCGGTGCTGCTGCGGCCTCGCAGCGCTGGCGGGCGCCGCGTCGCCGAGATCCGACTGGGTGCTGGTGCACGATGCCGCGCGTCCCTGCCTAAGCGCCGCGGACCTCGATCGCCTGCTCGCCGCGGGCGCCGCGCATCCGCATCGGCGCATTGCTGGCTGCGCCCGTCACCGACACGCTCAAGAGCGCGGATGGCGCGGCCTGTTGTGAGCGCACGGTCGACCGGGCGGCACTGTGGCGGGCGCTGACGCCGCAGATGTTCCGCTGCGGACGCGCTCCGTAGCGCGCTGCGCGCCGCACGGGCGGCGGGCCGCGTCGCCGACCGACGAGGCGCAGGCGATGGAATGGCAGGGCGAACCGGCCCTTGCTGGTGGTCGCCGCGGACAGCAACATCAAGATCACGAACCGCGCGGACCTGGCGCTCGCCGCGGCCATCACTCGCGTCGACGCGCAGGCCGCAGGCGGAAAGCGCATGAGGGTTGGATCCGGATATCGACGTGCACGCCTTCGGACCCGGCGATTCGCTGGTGCTCGGCGGCGTGCGCATTGCCGCACAGCCGCGGCGTCGTCGCGCATTCCGACGGCGACGTGCTGCTGCATGCGCTGGTCGATGCGCTGCTCGGCGCCGCGGGCCTCGGCGACATCGGCGAGCACTTTCCCGGACAGCGATCCGCGCTGGCGCGGCGCCGACAGCCGCCAGTTCGTCACCGCGGCGATGGAGATGCTCGCGCGCCGCTCCTGGCGCGTGGTCAATGTCGACCTGACGCTGCTGGCGCAGGCGCCGCGGCTCGCGCCCTGGCGCGAGCAGATCCGTCATTCGATCGCGACGCTGCTGGGCGTGGCGGTCGCCGACGTGAACGTCAAGGCGACGACCACCGAGCACCTGGGCTTCCTCGGCCGCAACGAGGGGCTGGCGGCCATGGCCACCGTGCTGATCGAGCAGGCCTGAGCACTGGGCTGAGGCCGGATCGGGCCTGGCTATGCGCCCCGTCGCGCAGCAGCACCAGCGTGGCGCCGGTGCCGCCGTCGCGCATCGCGGCCGAGGTGAAGGCCAGCACCAGGTCGCCCGGCGCAGCAGCGCATTGACGGCGGCCTTGAGCACCGGGCCGCGCTGCGCCGGAACGCAGGCCCTTGCCGTGCACGATGCGCAGGCAGCGCAGCCGCCGCGCGCGCGGCGGCACGCAGGAACTCGCGCAGCTGTGCGCGCGCCTCGATCACGGTCAGGCCGTGCAGGTCGATCTCCGACTCGATCCGGTAGTCGCCGCGGCGCAGCCGGCGCAGCACGGTCTCGGGCACGCCCTGGCGGCGAAATTGGAGCGAGTCGCCGGGCTGGATGTCCAGCTGCGGAGTCCGGGGGCGCGAGGCTCTCGCGCAGCACCGCGGCACGCTCGGCGCGGGCAAAACGGGCGCGTGGCGGCGGGCGGCGGCGCGGCGGCGCGGCGCGCTCAGCGCGCGCCAGCGGACGCACGCCGCGCATCGCCTGGCGGAAAGCCTCGCCTTCGTCATCGTCACCGCTCAACTCGCATTCCTCCGAAGCGGGCTTTCAGTATATTGGCGCGCCTTCGAGGCCCTTGGATCGCACGCTCAATATAATGAAAGTGAAGATCCTGGTCAGCAACGACGACGGCTACCGCGCCGAGGGCATCGTGCAGCTGCGCGCCGCGCTCGCGGACCTGGCCGAGGTCACCGTGGTCGCGCCCGACCGCAACCGCAGCGGCGCCAGCAATTCGCTGACGCTCGACGTGCCGCTGCGGGTGACGCAGTCCGAGCCGGGCGTGCATTTCGTCACCGGCACGCCGACCGACTGCGTGCACCTGGCGGTCTCGGGCCTGTTCGATTTCGACTTCGACATGGTGGTGAGCGGCGTCAACGATGGCCCGAACCTGGGCGACGACGTGCTGTATTCGGGCACCGTCGCCGCGGCCATCGAAGGACGCTTCCTCGGCCTGCCGACGCTTGCCGTGTCGCTGTGCACGCGTTCGGGCAGCGGGCGGCACTTCGCGACCGGCGCGGCCGTGGCGCGCGGCATCGTCGCGGGCCTGGCGGGCCGGCCGCTCGATCCGCGGCTGATCCTCAACATCAACGTGCCGGACCTGCCGCTCGGCGAGCTGCGGGGCCTGCGCGCCACGCGCCTCGGCTTCCGCCACCGCTCCGAGCCGGCGATCCCGGTGCGCGATCCCGAAGGGCGAGAAGATGTACTGGGTGGGCCCGGCCGGCGCGGGCGCCGACTCGGGCGAGGGCACCGACTTCCACGCGGTCGCCGCCGGCTGGGTGTCGGTGACGCCGCTGTCGATCGACCTGACGCGCCACGCCGCGCTGCCGAGCTCGGGCAGTGGCTCGGCGGCGTGCGCCTGGCATGAGCGCGGCAGACCTGACGATGACCGACCCGCGCTTCTCCGGCATCGGCATGACCTCGCTCCGCACCCGCGACCGGCTGGTGCAGCGGCTGCGCGAGCAGGGCATCGCCAATCTCGACGGTGCTCGATCGCATCCGCAACCTGCCGCGCCACATCTTCGTCGACGAGGCGCTGGCGAGCCGCGCCTACGAGGACACGGCGCTGCCGATCGGCTTCGGCCAGACGATCTCGCAGCCCTACATCGTCGCGCGCATGACCGAGGCGCTGCTCGAGGGCCCACCGCTGCAAGCGCGTGCTCGAGGTGGGCACCGGCTGCGGCTACCAGACCGCCGTGCTCGCGCCGCTGGTCGAACGCATCTACACCATCGAGCGCATCGACGGACTGCAGAAGCGCGCGCGCGTCGCGCCTCAAGGAGCTCGGCGTGCGCAACGTGCGCTTCAAGGTGGGCGATGGCTCACTGGGCTGGCGCTCGCAGGCGCCCTTCGACGGCATCCTGGTCGCCGCGGCGCCGCTGCGTCGTGCCGGACGAGCTGATCGAGCAGCTCGCGCTCGGGCGGTCGGCTGGTCGTGCCGGCCGGGCCCGAAGGCCGCCAGCAACTGCTGCGCATCGTGCGCCGCGAAGAGGGCGTCGAACAGAAGGTGCTGGGCGCGGTTTCCTTCGTTCCGCTGGTCGGCGGCGTAGGCTAGCCTCATCGAATTAACTGTTGATATAACATTACTTAATCCGTTGAAAATACATATGTTATCATTATCAGACTTGTCAACGATCGAAGCGCGCGGCTAGTATCGGCCACCTGTCGGTGAAGACCGACAGCCGGCTCCGCCGGCCAGGCGTACCGGAAGAAGACACAGGGCAACAGGGGAAGAGCTGATTAGTCCAGAGAAGAAGAAAAACAGTTCGAAAAACAAAAACAAGGCAGTGACAATTATTCGATTCTGTCAGCTTCGGATAGTTGGTTGGTTGAGCAATCTTTCCGCCCTGTGTCTTCTTCCGGTGCGCCTGCGGTGCGCCGGACAAATCGCCTGATCCGGCGCCGCGCTTTCCTAGGGAAATAATCCCGCGACCACTTCGCGCCGTTCCTGCGCCAGCACGTTGTAGGTGCGGCAGGCAGCGCCCAGGCCCATGACTTCGAGTGCCACGCCGCGCGACTTCCAGCGCGCGGCGCAGTGCGCTGGCGGTGTGCGGCGTCGGCGCCGTCGCTCCCGATCAGCAGCACGGCCGGGTGCAGCGCCAGGAGCGGTGCCAGCGCGGCCAGGTCCAGCGCCGGCCGGCGAGCTCGACTGGCCAATCGGTGATCAGTCGTGCCGCGCTGAGGATGCACGGCGCGCGGATCACCGTTCGCCGACCTCGATCTCGCCCGGCTGCGTAGCGGCGCACGGTGAGAATTTGCGGATCGGTGTCGAGTACCAGGCGCATGCCCGTTACGATACCACCGTGCCGCGCCTCATCCTTGTGCTCCGCGATCTCTACCCGACGCGCCTCGATCAGGCCACGCGGGCCAGCCTGCCGCGTCTACCGGCGCTGGAGCGGTGGCTGGCGCACGCCGACACGCGAACTGCACGGCGGCGACTGGCGGCAGTGGCTATGGCGGGAATTGGGCCGGGCGCGCGGGCGCCGCCGCCCGGCGTCGCCGCCGTTGCCGGTGCGGCAGTTCCCGACCTGCCCACCGATCGCCCGGTCTGGCTCGCCACGCCGGTGCATTTCGTGGCGGGCCTCGACACCGTGCGCTTGCACCCGGCGGGACTGCTGGAGCTGTGCCCGATGGAGCAGCAGGCCCTGGCGGTGGACTTCGCGCGTGTGTTCACCGGCTCCGGCTGCACCCTGCACGCGACCGGGCGCCGCGAACTGCTGCTGTCCGGCGGCGGGTCGGCGGCGTCGGGAACCGTGCGAAGCCACGATCCGGCCCAGTGGCTGGGGGCTGATCCGCGCGATGGACTCCCCGCGGGCGAGGGCTCGGCCACGCTGCGCCGGCTCGGCGCCGAGCTCGAGATGTGGCTGCACGAGCATCCGGTCAATGCGTGCTCGAGTCGCGCGCGGCCTGCCCGCCGTGCAATGCGCTCTGGCTGTGGGGCGGAGGCGCGGCGGTACCGGCCGGATCGGCGCTTGATCATGGCGGCCTCGGTGCGGTTGCCTGGGCCGAAGACCTGTTCGTAGACGGCCTGGTGCGCCTGCTCGGCGGCCAGGTCCGGCCGGCACCCGCGTGCTGGCCCGTAGCGGCGCAGCCTGCCAGCGTGCCGGCGGAACAGGCGGTGCTCCGCTCGCTCGGCGATGCTCCCGATCAGCGCTCACTGTTGGCGCTGGATCGCGACTGGCTGGCACCGGTGCTCGCGCAGTGGCAGGCCGGGGTATTTGCACCGTGCTACTTTGCTGGCAGGACCCCGGGCATTTACCTTGGGTGGCGCGCGATGGCGCCGGCTGTGGCGGCGCTTGCGTCGCGCGCGGCCCTGGTGGGAGACGCTGCTGCAGTGCTGACCGTGAAGCGCCGCGTCGTGCCTGCGGGCGAGGGCGCCCTGGGCGCAGGAGCTGCATCCGGTGCTGCGGCGTGTGTACGCCGCGCGTGGCCTGCGCAGGGCCGAAGAATTGAATCTGTCGCTCGAGCGTCTGGCGCCGGTCGGGAGCCTCGGCGGCACCGGCGAGGCCGCGCAGCTGCTGCTGCGCCACGCGCGGCGCCGCGTGCTGGTGGTCGGTGACTTCGACGCCGACGGCGCCACCAGCACGGCGCTGATGCTGCGCGCGTTGCGCGCCTGCGGCTTTGCGGCGGTCGATTTCCTGGTGCCGAACCGCTTCGAATACGGCTATGGCCTGACGCCGGAAATCGTCGCGGTCGCCGCCGAGCGCGCGCCTTCGCTGATCGTCACGGTCGACAACGGCATCTCGAGTCACGCCGGCGTGGCGGCGGCGCGTGCGCGCGGTATCGAGGTGCTGATCACCGACCATCACCTGCCAGGCGCGGATCTGCCGGACGCGAACGTGATCGTCAATCCGAACCTCGCTGGGAGCGGCTTCGCCAGTGGTGCGCTCGCCGGCGTCGGCGTGGCCTTCTACGTGTGCGCCGCGCTGCGACGGCTCCTGGAGAGCCAGGGTGCGATGCCAGTGGATACACCCGCAACCGCGACCTGGCTGGATCTGGTCGCACTCGGCACGGTAGCCGATGTCGTGGCGCTCGACACCAACAATCGCGTGCTGGTCGCGCAGGGACTGGCGCGGATCCGTGCCGGACGTTGCGTGCCGGGCATCAGCGCGCTGCTGGCCGTGGCGCGTCGCGCGCAGTGCGAATTGGTGGCGGCCGATCTTGGCTTCGCGGTCGCGCCGCGGCTGAACGCAGCCGGACGGCTCGCCGATATGTCGATCGGCATCCGCTGCCTGCTGAGCGACGATCCGCTCGAGGCCACGGCGCTCGCCACGGAACTTGATGCCCTCAATGCGCAGCGCCGCGAGATCGAAGCGGACATGCAATTGCAGGCCCTGGCCGCGGTGCGCGCGCTCCACCCCGGCGGCGGCGGCGTCGAGCGTTCCGGCGTGTGCCTGTTCGACGCCGCCTGGCACCAGGGCGTGGTGGGGCTGGTGGCCGGCCGGGTCAAGGAGCAGCTGCGGCGCCCGGTCGTGGCCTTCGCGCTGAGCGACGCGCGGAACCTGCGCGGTTCGGCCCGCTCCGTAGCAGGCGTGCATATCCGCGACGTGCTCGAGGCGGTCGCGACGCGCGAGCCGGGCATGCTGGAGAAATTTGGCGGCCATGCGATGGCCGCGGGCCTCTCGCTCCCGCGTGAGCATCTGGATCGCTTTGCCCGCGCCTTCGATGTCGAGGTGGCGCGGGCGATGGCGGCGAACGCCGTCAGCGACGCCATCGACACGGACGGTGAACTCGGGGACGCGGATATCGCCCTGCCGCTGGCGGAAGCGCTGCGGGCCGGCGGGCCCTGGGGCGCGGCGTTTCCCGAGCCGCTGTTCGACGGCGTATTCGAATTGCGCGGGACGGCCCGCGTGCTGGCCGGGCGCCACCTGAAGTTCCAGGTGGCGGCGCGCGAAGGGCGCGGCGGCTTCGAGGCCATCGCCTTCAACTGCATCGACCCGCAGCGTCCGGCGCCGCTCCCGTCAGGGCGGGTGCGTCTCGTCTACCGGCTCGGGACCAACGACTATCAGGGCGAGCGCCGCCTGCAGCTGGTGGTCGAGCATCTGCTGCCGGCCTAGCGGCCGGGCGTCCCGTGCTACCATGCGCGCCCTCTCTCCTGTCAGGCCAGCCGATGGAAGTCACACAGCTCAAGCGTACGCTGAAAGATCTAGAGGAGCGTGCCGTCTCCTTGAGGGGGTTTCTTTGAGTACGATCTCAAGCGCGAGCGCCTCGAGGAAGTCGGCCTAGAGCTGGAGGATCCCGCGATCTGGGCCAAGCCCGAGCGCGCCCAGGAGCTCGGGCGCGAACGCTCCCGGCTCAGCGCCGAGCTCGCCGAAATGGATCGCGCCTATGTCTCGGTGCGCGACGCGCTCGAACTCCTGCAGCTGGCGGAAAGCGAGAATGATGAATCCACCGCGCACGACATCGAGCGTGACCGGCCAAAGTTCGAGGCCGGCGTGCGCGCGCTCGAGTTCAAGCGCATGTTTCGCGGTGAGATGGATTCGCACCACGCCTTTCTCGACATCCAGGCCGGCGCCGGTGGCACCGAGGCGCAGGACTGGGCGCAGATGCTGCTGCGCATGTACCTGAAGTGGGCCGTGACCCGCGGCTTCGCCGCCGAAGTGATCGATTCGCAACCGGGTGAAGTGGCCGGCATCAAGTCGGCGACGGTCGAGGTCAGCGGCGACTACGCCTACGGGTGGCTGCGCACCGAGACTGGCGTGCATCGCCTGGTGCGCAAGTCGCCGTTCGATTCCGGCAATCGCCGCCACACCTCCTTTGCCTCGGTGTTCGTCTCGCCTGAGGTCGACGACGACATCGCCATCGACATCAACCCCGCGGACCTGCGCATGGACGTCTACCGCTCCAGCGGCGCCGGTGGCCAGCACGTCAACAAGACGGAATCCGCGGTGCGCATCACGCACGCCCCCAGCGGTATAGTGGTGGCCTGCCAGAACGAGCGCAGCCAGCACAAGAACCGCGCCACGGCGATGAAGATGCTGAAAGCCAAGCTCTATGAGCTCGAGGTCAACAAGCGCAATGCCGCGGCCCGGGTGCTCGAGGATACCAAGTCGGATGTCAGCTGGGGCAACCAGATCCGCTCCTACGTGCTCGACCAGTCGCGCATCAAGGATCTGCGCACGGGGGTCGAAGTCGGCAACACCGGTTCGGTGCTCGATGGCGATCTCGATCAATTCATGGAAGCCAGCCTGAAGGCGGGACTGTGAGCACCGAAGATGAAAATCACCTGATCGCCGAGCGGCGCGCGAAGCTCGCGGCGCTGCGGACCCGGGGCGGGGCATATCCGAACGATTTCCGGCGCGATGCGCTGGCCGCGGACCTGCTGGCGACTTACGCGGAGCGCGACGCGGCGTGGCTGGAGGCCAATCCGGTGCAGGTGCGGGTCGGAGGCCGCATGATGTTCAAGCGCCTGATGGGCAAGGCCAGCTTCGCCAAGCTTGCCGACCGGAGCGGGGCAATCCAGCTGTTCCTGCAGGAGAGCACGCTCGGCGCGGCCTACGAGGCCTTCAAGGATTACGACGTTGGCGACATCCTCGGCGCCGCCGGTCCGCTGTTCCGCACCCGCAGCGGTGAACTTTCCGTACGGGTCACGGGTCTGCAGTTGCTGGTCAAGTCGCTCCGTCCGCTGCCCGACAAGTGGCATGGACTGGCCGACACCGAGACCCGTTACCGCCAGCGCTATGTCGATCTGGTGATGAACGACGCCAGCCGCGCGGTGTTTCGCGTGCGCACCCAGATCGTCCGCTACCTGCGTGATGCGCTCGACGCGCTCGATTTCCTCGAGGTCGAGACGCCGATGATGCATCCGATCCCCGGCGGCGCGGCCGCGCGCCCGTTCGTCACCCATCACAACGCGCTCGATCAGCAGATGTACCTGCGCATCGCGCCCGAGCTGTATCTGAAGCGCCTGATCGTCGGCGGCCTCGAGCGCGTCTACGAGATCAACCGTAATTTCCGCAATGAGGGTCTGTCGACGCAGCACAACCCGGAGTTCACCATGCTCGAGCTGTACTGGGCATACAGCGACTACCGCGAGTTGATGGAGCTCATCGAGCGGCTCCTGCACGGGCTTGCCGATTCGCTCCTCGGCACGCGCCTGGTGAATTACCAGGGGCGCGACTACGACCTCGGTCGGCCGTTCCGCCGCGTGACTATCGAGGAACTGCTGCTCGAGCACATTCCGGGGCTGGAACGCGCGCGGCTGCGCGAGGTGCCGTACCTGCGCGCCGCCTGCGAGCGGCTCGGCGCGGCCTGCCGCGATGGCGATGGCGCCGGCAAGCTGCAGATCGCGCTGTTCGAGCACACGGTCGAGCGGACGCTGCTCGATCCCACCTTCGTGTGCGCCTACCCGGCGGAGGTGTCGCCGTTGTCGCGTGCAAATGATGCTGACCATTTCCTTACCGACCGCTTCGAGTTCTTCCTCGGCGGGCGCGAGCTCGCCAACGGATTCTCCGAGCTCAACGATTCGGAAGACCAGGCGGCGCGGTTTCGCGCGCAGGCGGCCCGCCACGAGGCGGGCGACGATGAGGCGATGCACTACGACGCCGACTATATCCGCGCGCTGGAGTACGGCATGCCGCCGACCGCCGGCCTTGGCCTCGGCGTCGACCGTCTGGTGATGTTTCTCACCGACTCGGCCTCGATCCGCGACGTGCTGCTGTTTCCGCAGTTGCGGCCGGAATCCTAGGCGCTTGCGCACGTGACCATCAGCGCACCGCCACCGCTGGGCGGCCCGAACTTGCCGATCGGCGTGTTCGATTCGGGCGTCGGCGGCCTGACTGTGCTGCGCGCGCTGCGCGCGGCGCTCCCGGCCGAATCCTTCATCTACCTGGGCGACACCGCACGGCTCCCCTATGGCACCAAGAGCGGGCACACCGTGGCGCGCTATGCTCTGCAGGCCGCCGACGAGCTGGTGGAGCGCGGCATCAAGTGCCTGGTGGTGGCCTGCAACACGGCCTCGGCGGCTGCGCTGCCGGCCCTGCAGCAGCGCTTCCCCGAACTACCGGTGACTGGCGTGATCGAACCGGGTGCGCGCGCCGCCTGCGCCGCCTCCAGGAGCGGCCGCATCGCCGTGCTGGCCACCGAAGGCACCGTGCGCGGCGGTGCCTATGCGCAGGCGATTGCGCGCATCCGGCCGCAGGCTCAGGTCACCGCGCTCGCCTGCGCGCTGTTCGTGGCGCTGGCGGAAGAAGGCTGGACCGAAGGCGCGGTGGCGGCGGCAGCGGCCGAGCGCTATCTCGCACCGCTCCGCGCAGCGGGCGCGCCCGACACGGTGGTGCTGGGCTGTACGCATTTCCCGGTGCTGCGCGCCGTGATCGCCTCCGCCCTGGGTGAGGGCGCGCGTATCGTCGACTCGGCGGCGACCACCGCGGCGGAAGTGCGCGCGCGGCTGACCGCCGGCGGTCTGCTGCGCGCACCCGGCGGCGCAGATCCGGCGGTCGCCTTCCTCGCCACCGACGCGGTGAGCCGCTTCGCCGCGGTTGGCGCGCGCTTCCTGGGTGCGCCTATCGATCCTCAGGACGTGGAACTCGTCGACCTGTAGGGCCGGCAGCGCATGCTGACACCCACCGCCTATGGGCTGCTGCCTTTCACCATCTTCGCTTTTGCCGGTGCGCTGACCCCGGGTCCGAACAATTCCATCGCCATGCTGACCGGCGCCAATCGCGGCCTGCGCGCCGTGCTGCCGCACCTGTTCGGGGTGCCGGCCGGGTTCGCATTGATGACCGCGCTGGCGGGCGCGGGCCTGGGCGCACTGCTGGTCGCCAGGCCAGCCTGGAACCTGGCGCTGCAATGGCTCGGTACGCTCTACCTGCTGCACCTGGCCTGGCGCCTCGGCGGCAGCCCGGTCAGCAGCGAGCGTTCGGCCCCGCCGTTTCGCGAACTGGGGTTTCTGCAGTCGGTCGCATTCCAGTTCTCCAATCCCAAGGCCTGGGCCTTTGCGCTCGCCACGGTCACGACCTTTGGCGCGCAGGCCGGCGCGCGGCTGCTCATGGTGATCGCCATCTGGAGCGTAGCGATCCTGGTGAGCGTCGGCCTGTGGGCGCTCATGGGCCGGGCCCTGACCGGGCTGCTGGCGAATCCGCTGCGGCGCAGGCTGTTCAACGTGAGCGTGGCGCTGCTGCTGGCGGCAACCGCGCTCGCCGGGCTGGCCTCGCAGCTGCGCGGTGGAGTCTGAGCGGCGCCTAGGCCGGATTCTCCAGCGTGAAGCGCGCGCTCTCGTCCTCGTAGGCGAACACCTCCGCGTAGCGGCCCCAGCCGACGATGGCGCGGATGGTCTGCTCGGCGGCGTCTTCGGTCATGTAGTCTTCCAGTTCGTCGATGAAGCGGCTCTTGCGGGCGACATGCGAGGTGCGTTCGTCGAGCACGCGCCGGACGTGCGCGGCGAGCGGAACGTAAGTGAGCAGTTGGCGCGCGAAGATGCGCTTGCGCTCGTCCTGCGCCGCGTTGCAGAAGGCAAGGCCCGCTTCGGTCAGCTTCAGGTCGCCCCCTGCCAGTTCCGCGAAACGCAGGAGCTGGAGCGTCTCGGCCACGGGAAACAGCTCGTCGATCTCCATCTGCAGCCCGGCGGCGATCTTGGGCAAGTCCGCCGCGCCATTGTAGGGCGCCGCCGCCACCGCCTCGAGCAGCCCCGACAATTCGTTGGACGACACGTGGGGCAGGACGCTGCCGATGCCCTGGCCGGGGAAAAACTCCGTGCGGGCGCCGCCGCCCGTGGCGACAGCGCGCGCCGTCATCTCCACGTAGATCTTTTCGACCAGTTCGCGGAACGAGGGGTCGAGCCGGTCGCGGGGCTGTGGCAGCGTTACCTCGATTTCCGACAACACCCTTCCCGGGTTGCTGCCGAACACCAGCACCCGATCGCACATCAACACGGCCTCCTCGATGTTGTGGGTCACCAGGATCACGCCCTTGATCGGCATGCGGCCCTCGGACCACAGGTCGAGAAAGTCGGTGCGCAGGGTTTCGGCTGTGAGCACGTCGAGCGCCGAGAACGGCTCGTCCATCAGCAGGATGTTGGGATGCACGACCAGCGCGCGGGCGAAGCCGACGCGCTGGCGCATGCCGCCCGACAGCTCGCGCGGATAGGCGGACTCGAAGCCGTCCAGGCCGATGAGGTCAATCGCGGCGAGAGTACGGGTTCGAATTTCGGCGCGCGGCAGACGCTGCGCCTCGAGGCCGAGCGCCACGTTTTCGTACACCGTGAGCCAGGGGAACAGCGCGAAACTCTGGAATACCATCGAGATGCCTGCAGCCGGACCGTCCACCGGCGCGCCCAGGTAATTGAGTTCCCCGCGGCTAGGCTCGGTGAGCCCGGCGATCAGGCGCAGCAGCGTGGATTTCCCCGAGCCGGAACGCCCGAGGAGCCCGACGATCTGGCCCGCGGCCAGCTGCAGGTCCACGCCTTCGAGGACCAGCAGTTCCTGGCCGTCGGGCTTCGGAAAGGACTTCGCGATCCCCCGGACCTGGAGCAGTGGCGTGGCGATCATTTCGGCGAGTTCGGACATTTCAGCTGAGACGATAGCGGCGTTCGGCGTAGTAATACAGCGGCCGCCAGAACCAGCGGTTGATGCTCACGACGAACAGGCACATCGTGGCGATGCCAAGCACGATGTGATGATAGTCCCCGGCCGCAGTGGCCGTGGCGATGTAGGCACCCAGGCCATGCGCGCGCACCTGCGTGCCGCCCCAGCTCGCGAGCTCGGCGACGATGGAGGCGTTCCATGAGCCGCCCGACGCGGTGATGGCGCCGGTGACGAAGTAGGGCATGACGCCAGGCAGGGCGACGCGCCGCCACCACAGCCACCCGCCGACCCGCAGGTTCTGCGCGGCGCGCCGCAGTTCCGCGGGCATGGCCGAAGCGCCGGCGATCACGTTGAAGAGGATGTACCACTGGGTCCCAAGGATCATCAACGGGCTCAGCCACAGATCGGGGCTCAGGTGCCCGGTCACGATCAAATAGACCGCGAGCGGGAACAGCAGGTTCGCCGGAAAAGCGGCGAGGAACTGGGCGATCGGCTGCACGACCTGGGCGACGCGCGGGCGCAGTCCGATCCAAACTCCGATGGGTACCCACAGGAGGCTCGCCAGCGCGATCAGCACCACCACTCGTGCCAGCGTCAGCAGGCCCAGCCAGCCGACTTCGCGCAGCTCGGCCAGATGCGTCTGGACCACCAGTGTCATCACGAGGCGACGCAGGGCGAGGGCCGCCAGCAGCAACGCCAGGATGATCCACAGCCGGTCGAGGCCCCGGCTGTCCCGCCGCCGCCTCGCCGCGGTGCGCGGGCCGGCGCGGGCGGGCAGCGTCCAGCTGGTCCAGCGCACCGCCGTGTAGAACACGACGCTCAGGCCGCTGATGAGGCGCGAGCGCTGCATCATCGTCAGGGCCCAGCTTTGCGGCGCTTCGGCGCCGGGTTCCTGCTCGACGCGGAAGCGGTCGACCCAGCTGATCAGCGGGCGGAACAGCAGCTGATCGTATACAAGAATGACCAGAGCCATGGTCGTGATCGCCCAGCCGATGGCGTGCAGATTGCGCTGCTCGATCGCCAACGCGATATACGAGCCGACGCCGGGCAGTGCCACGCGGGTGTGCCCGACGCTGATCGATTCGGCGGCCACGACGAAGAACCAGCCGCCGGACATCGACATCATCATGTTCCAGATCAGCGCCGGCAGGCCGAAGGGCACCTCGAGCTGCCAGAAGCGCATCCAGGGTGTGAGATGAAACGAAGCTGCGGCCTCGGCAAGCTCGGTCGGCACGGTGCGGAGCGACTGGTAGAAGCTGAAGGCCATGTTCCAGGCCTGGCTGGTGAAGATCGCAAAGATCGCGGCAAACTCGGCTCCCAGCACTCGCCCGGGCACCAGAGACATGAAGAAAACGACCGTGATGGAGATGAATCCGAGGATCGGCACCGACTGCAGGATGTCGAGCAGCGGTATCAGTACCCGGGCCGCACGCGGGCTCTTCGCCGCCCAGGTGGCGTAGCTCAGCGTAAACGCCAGCGACAGGGCCAGCGCCGTGAACATGCGCAGCGTCGTGCGCGCCGCGTATTCGGGCAGGTGGCCGGGAGCCAGCGACAGCGGCGTCGCGTCCAGTTGCGACAGGGGTGCCAGCAACCCCCGGCTCGCTTCGGCCAGGAACACCACCAGCGCCAGCACCACCACCAACGCCAGCGCGTCCCAGCGCGTGACGAACGCGCGGATGAAGCCGAAGTGATGGGTGCGGCTCGCTTGCAGCATGAGTCGGTTCGCGCTGGTTTATAGTGGCGCGCAGTATACGGGTTCAGGCGCCGCCATCGCGGCGGCGGCTTGAGTGCCAACAGGACCTGGCAGCATGAGTGAGCGTAGTCGCAGGGGCAGTTCGCCCCACGATCACGACTTCGACGAGGGCAATCCGCTCGCCGAGCGGCGCACCCGCTGGGTGGTGATCCTGACGGCAATCACGATGGTGATCGAGCTGGTGGCGGGCTGGTGGTACGGCTCGATGGCGCTGCTGGCCGACGGCTGGCACATGAGTTCGCACGTCATCGCGCTGGGCCTATCGGTTGCGGCCTACGCTTTGGCGCGCCGCTTGCGGCGCGACGCCCGCTTCGCCTTTGGTACCTGGAAAATCGAGGTGCTCGGGCGGCTACACCAGCGCACTGCTGCTGGTGGGCGTGGTGCTGGTGATGGGTTACGAATGCGTGAGCAGACTCATGCGCCCGCTGCCCATTGCCTATGACCAGGCGCTGGTGGTCGCCGTGCTCGGACTGCTGGTGAATCTGCTGTCGGCCGGATTGCTCGCCGGCGCGGCCGCACGGCCACCACCACGATCATGGCCAGCATCACGACCTGAACCTGCGCTCTGCCTATGTGCACGTGGCGGCGGACGCGGCGACTTCGCTACTGGCGATCGGGGCCCTGGCGGGAGGGAAATACCTGCGGCTCGCCTGGCTGGATGCCGCGGTCGGTCTGCTTGGCTCGGGAGTGGTCGCGCTGTGGGCCTGGTCACTGCTGCGCTCGACCGGCCGCCTGCTGCTCGATGCCGAAATGGACGCGCCGGTGGTCGGGCAGATCCGCCGTGCATTGCGCGAGTCTGCGGTGCCGGCCGAGCTCGAAGACCTCCACGTGTGGCGCGTCGGCAAGGGCAAGTACGCCTGCATCCTCAGCGTCACGGCCGGCGACCCGGCAACGCCGGACTATTTCCGCTCGCTCCTGCGCGCGCACCGGGAGCTGGTCCACGTCACGGTCGAGGTCAATCGGCCCGCTGTCGCCTAGACCTAGATTGCGATATCTGTCGGCGTTCACCGCAGGCCGCAACTTCAAGGGGACATACATGGCTCAATCCAGCTACCAGGGGCGGTTCGTCTGGCACGAACTGCTATGCAACGACACCACCGCGGCAACCGTCTTTTACACGCGCGTATTGTCTTGGACAGCGCAGCCCTTCAGCCCGGGGTCCCCTTACATGATGTTCATGGCGGCGGGCGGTAAGGCCGTGGCCGGCGCCATGGCGCTGGCTGACGATGCCCGCGCCATGGGTACGGTCCCGCACTGGCGCGGTTACATCGGTGCGGCCGACGTCGATGCCGTCGTCGCGCAGGCTTCGCGCCTGGGCGCCCGCATCCTCCAGCCGGCGCAGGACCTGCCGGCGGTGGGGCGGGTCGCCATGCTTGCTGATCCCGAAGGCGCACGCTTTGGCGTTTACCGCCCGCTGACGGAATCGGCGGGTGACGCAGCGGGCAATCCCGGCTTTGCCTGGTGTGAACTCGCAGCGCGTTCGCGCGAGAACGCGCTGGCGTTCTATCAGCAGCTGTTCGGCTGGGAGCTGCGCACGCCGATGGACATGGGCGGAGGATTCCACTACCAGACCTTTGGCCTGGGTGGCGAGGACTTCGGCGGCGCCTACACGATTCCCGCCGACCGGCCTATGCCCCCGGCGTGGTGCCCCTATGCGAGCAGCAGCAGCGCGGATGAAACCGCGGGCAAGGTGGTCGCCGCGGGCGGACAGCTCTGCCACGGACCCATCGACGTGCCCGGTGGTGGGCGTATCGTGCAGTTCTTTGATCCGCAGCACGCCATGTTTGCGGTCCATTCCATGGCCGTCGCGGCCGCAAGCCGCCAGCAAGCCTGCCGCAGGAAGCCGCCGCAGGAGCCGCAAGAAGCGGCCAGGAAACCTGTCAAGAAGGCGAGGAGACAAGCAGCGCGCAAGTCGGTCAGGAAGAAAGCGGCGAAGCGGCCGGTGGCCAAGCGAGCCAGGAAAGGCGCGCGCAAAGTGGTGCGCAAAGGGGTGCGCAAAGTGGCCCGCAAGGCGCAACGCAAGAGCGCGAGGAAGCCGGCCCGCAGGCCGGCACGGAAGAAAGTAGCCCTAGAGCAGTCGCATTGACAGATCGACGGCCTGCACGTGTTTCGTCAGGCCGCCGATCGAGATGAAATCGACGCCGGTGGCGGCGATAGCGGCAATGCGCTCGAGGCCGACACCGCCCGAGGCTTCGAGCTTGGCCGGGTGCGCCGCGGCGCGGTTGAGCGCCACCGCGCGCTGCAGCTCGGCGAGCGGAAACTCATCGAGCATGATGATGTCGCACTGTGACGCGAGTGCGGCGGCGACTTCGTCCAGGCTCTCCGTCTCAACTTCGACCGGCAGTCCGGGCGATAGCGCGCGCGCCGCCTGCACCGCGGCACCGATCGAGCCGGCCGCAGCGATGTGGTTTTCCTTTACGAGCACCAGGTCGTAGAGGCCCATGCGGTGATTGTGGCCGCCGCCACAGCGCACTGCGTATTTCTGCGCAGTGCGCAGTCCCGGCAGCGTCTTGCGGGTGTCGAGGATGCGACAGGCGGTGCCGTTGACGGCCTGCACGTAGCGCGCGGTCGTGGTCGCCGTGGCCGACAGCAGTTGCAGGAAATTCAGCGCGCTGCGCTCGCCGGTGAGCAGCGCGCGGGCCGGGCCTTCCAGTTCGCACAGGACGGAATCGGGCGCGACGCGGGCGCCGTCGGTGGTTCGCCAGTGCACCCGTACGCGTGCATCAAGCTGCCTGAAAGTTTCATCGAACCAGGCCGTGCCGCAGATGACCGCGCTCTCGCGGCACAGCACGCGGGCCCGAGCCACGGCTTCCGGGGCGATTAGTTGCGCGGTGACATCGCCCGGGCCGATGTCCTCGCGCAAAGCGCGGGACAC
The DNA here is from genome assembly GCA_963811485.1 of uncultured Gammaproteobacteria bacterium. GTDB lineage: Bacteria > Pseudomonadota > Gammaproteobacteria > Steroidobacterales > Steroidobacteraceae > FEN-1191. The sequence continues at coordinate 289,658 of CAWERO010000001.1, read as the reverse complement.
CTGCTCGGCCAAATCGTCCGGCAACCGGGCGGTCAAGGCCTGCAGTGGCGGCAGGCGCCTAGAAGGGCAGGCCGTGGGCCGCCGAGGCCATGCACATCAGCATCGGAATCGACAGCACAAAGTTGGTGCGTGAGGCGAGCATCGCAACCCGGCGCGCACGGCCCTTTTCCTCATCGGTGGCGGCGACCATACCGAGGATCTTCTTCTGGTTCGGCCAGATCAACACCCAGACATTGAACAGCATGATGGTGCCCAGCCAGGCCCCAACGCCGAGCACCACGCCGTAATAGTCCTCACCGAAATGGCCAAAGGTGAATACGTTGGCAAAGTTTGCACCGCGTCCCAGGTACCAGGCGCCGGTCAGCCAGGTGGCCAGCGCGGACCAGCGAAACCACAGCAGAGCGCGCGGCGCCACGTATTTGGCGATGCCGGCCCCGCCCGGCCCGCCCTTGTCGGCTCCCGCTTCGCGCCAGGGCCGGAATCTGCGCGACGTTGAAGTAATACAGCAGACCGATCCACATCACGCCCGACAGCACATGCAGCCAGCGCGTCAGCCCCAGTTCGTGGAAGGCGGTCGGCGGTATGGCCACGGTGATCGCCAGGGCGATGATGACGCCGGTGATGATCGCGCCGCGCACAGAATTCAGTGGGTTCATGTCGGGTGCCTCATTAACTCGTTGTTCTGCAATGGCATGATGAAATGCCGGGTTGTTTGAAGAATAGGGCACCGCCCCCCATAATTCAACGCTGGACTGGCGGGAGCGATCATGAAGGGTCTGGTCACGATAAGCACGCACATTGCGGCGGCGGCGCTGCTGGGCGGATGCGTGGCCGCGGTCATCGGCCAGGCGCCCAGGAGCGGCACGAGTGCGGATACGCGCGGGCGGGCCGCGGCGGATGCGGACGCGACCCTCGCCGGGGCGGTGCGCAGCCGCCTCAGCGCCGAGGCGCTCCTGCGCAGCGCGCCGATCGCCGTCAGCGCGTACAGTGGCACCGTAACCCTGCGCGGAACGGTGGCCACGGAGACGCTGCGTGCGGCCGCCGAGCGCAGCGCGCGTTCGGTCGCCGGCGTGGTCGCGGTGAATAATCAACTCAAGGTGAAGTAAGCATGGACGTCAAGGATCGGATCAGCAAGGAACTCGGCAGCGCGCCCGTGGTGCTGTTCATGAAGGGCACACCCGATTTTCCGCAGTGCGGTTTCTCGGCGCAGACGGCCGGGGCGCTGCGCAAACTGGGCGCGAATTTTCACAGCGTCAATATTTTCGATGACGCGGAGATGCGCGAGGCCCTCAAGCAGCACTCAAACTGGCCCACTTACCCGCAGCTGTACGTCAAGGGTGAGCTGCTTGGCGGTTGTGATATCGCCATGGAAATGTACCGGAGTGGAGAGCTGCGCACCGTGTTGGCGGCGGCCGGCGCCATCGCCGTAGCGACAGCCTGAGCCTTCAGACCTGGGGGTCGGGTTCCGGCTCGAGTTCAGGCTCAAGGTCCGGTGCCGCGCCGGGGCCGTCGTGCCACCCGAGTTCTCGGGCCCGGTTCTCGGCCCACTGGAAGCTTCCCGCCAGTTCATTGCAGATGGTGCAGAACAGTTCGGCCGTGCGCTCGGCGTCGTAGCTGGCCGAATGCGCCGACGCGCTGTCCCAGCCGAGGCCGGCAATGGTCGACGCCTTGGCCAGCACGGTCTGGCCCAGCGCCGCGCCCGCCAGGGTCGCGGTGTCGAAGCTCGAGAAGGGGTGGAATGGGCAGCGCTTGACGCCGGCGCGGGCTACCGCGGCATTGAGAAACGAGAGATCGAACCAGGCATTGTGTCCCACCAGGATGGCGCGCTTGCAGCCTGCGCGCTGCATGCCGGCGCGGACTTCCTTGAAGATGCGCTGCAGCGCCTCGCGTTCGTCGATCGCCGGGCGCAGCGGGTGCCATGGATCGATCTTGTTGACCTGCAGCGAGGCCGCCTCGATGTTTGCGCCTTCGAAGGGCTTTACGTGATAGCTGTGAGTCGGGCCGCGCACCAGGCGGCCCGAATCATCCAGCTCGATCATCACCGCGGCGACCTGCAGCAGGGCGTCGCGCGCGCAGTTGAAGCCGCCAGTCTCGACGTCTACGACCACCGGCAGGAAGCCACGGAAGCGGCGGGCCATGCGGCCCGTGCCTTGCTCGTTGTTCACGCCTTCACCGCCCAAGCCACGCTCTCGCCGGCCCGGAAGGGCACCAGTTCGCCCGGGCTCAGCGGATAGGCGGCCGGCGGCGTCCAGGCGCGGCGCTCGAGCGTGAGCGTGCCGGAGTTGCGCGCCAGCCGGTAAAAATCCGCGCCAAACCCGGCAGCGAATTCCTCCAGCCGAGGCAGCGCGCCCAGCTGCTCGAACACCTCCGCGTACAGTTCGACGCCGGCGTGCGCGGAAAAGATCCCGGCGCAGCCACAGTCGCTCTCCTTCTGCGCGCGTGCGTGCGGGGCACTGTCGGTGCCGAGGAAGAAGCGCGGATCGCCGCGCGCAACAACACCCCGGAGCGCGTCGCGGTCAGCCTCCCGCTTGAGCAACGGCAGGCAATAGAGGTGCGGGCGGATCCCGCCCTGGAACAGGGCGTTGCGGCTCAACAGCAGGTGCTGAGGAGTGATTGTGGCAGCGACGCCGGCGCGGGCGCCGCATACGTATTCGACCGCGGCGCGCGTGGTCACGTGCTCGAATACCAGCCGCAGCCGGGGGAAGCGGGTTACCAGCGGTGCCAGCACCTGGTCGATGAAGTGCGCTTCGCGATCAAAAACGTCGATCCTGGGATCGATGGATTCGCCGTGCACCTGGAGCGTGAGGGCGTGCTCGCACATGCGTTCGAACACCGCGTCGAGCCGGCGGACATCGGTAACGCCGGCGGCCGAGTGGGTCGTTGCGCCCGCGGGGTAGAGCTTGCAGCCGAACACGGCGCCGCTCGCGGCGGCGCGATCGATTTCTTCAGGGGAAGTGTCGTCGGTAAGGTAGAGCGTCATCAGGGGCATGAAATCTGCGCCCGCGGGCAGCGCGGCCAGGATGCGCTGGCGGTACGCCAGCGCCGCGGCCGTGGTGGTCACCGGAGGCGCGAGATTGGGCATGATCATTGCGCGCGCAAATCGCCGCGCCGTAAATGGCAACACGGCGGCGAGCGTGGCGCCGTCGCGCAGGTGCAGGTGCCAGTCGTCCGGACGGCGTATCGTCAGCTCGTGCATGTTCACCAGATGGGCCAGCGCGGCGGGGCTGAGGTGGCCAGCCTGGATCTGCGTATAATGCGGATCATCCGGCTGCGCCGCGTATCGAACGCATCCTAACACACCGTCCCGCAAGGCAATTTCTTTAACTCATGAGTGTAGTCACCGACCCCGGAGATCTCGACCCGGTTGAGACGCGCGAATGGCTCGAATCGATAGATTCCGTGCTGCAGGCCGAGGGGCCGGAGCGGGCGCACTTCCTGATCGACCGCATGGTCGAGCACGCGCGCCGTGCGGGCGCCTACCTGCCCTATAGCCCCAATACTGCCTACGTCAACACCATAGCGGTCGGCAAGCAGCCGCTCTACCCGGGCAACCGCGAACTCGAAACGCGCATCGAAGCGTGGATTCGCTGGAACGCCATGGCGATGGTGGTGGCGGCGAATCGCAAGTCCACCGAATACGGCGGCCACATTGCCAGCTATGCTTCGTCGGCAACGCTGTACGAAGTCGGCTTCAATCATTTCTGGCGTGCGCCCTCGCCGCAGCATCCGGGCGACCTGATATTCATGCAGGGTCACTCATCGCCGGGCATCTACGCGCGCGCTTACCTCGAAGGGCGTCTGAGCGAGGAGCAGTTGCGCCGGTTCCGGCAGGAAGTCGACGGCGGGGGCCTCAGTTCCTATCCGCATCCCTGGCTGATGCCCGAATTCTGGCAATTCCCGACCGTTTCCATGGGCCTGGGCCCGATGATGGCCATATACCAGGCACGCTTCATCCGCTACCTCGAGCATCGCGGCATGGTGCCGCCGTCCGACCGCAAGGTCTGGGCGTTTTGCGGCGACGGTGAGATGGACGAGCCCGAATCAATGGGCGCGCTGACGATGCCGGTGCGTGAGCAGCTCGACAACCTGGTATTCGTCATCAACTGCAACCTGCAGCGGCTCGACGGTCCGGTGCGCGGCAACGGCAAGATCATCCAGGAGCTGGAGGCCGCTTTCCTCGGCGCGGGCTGGAACGTCATCAAGGTCATCTGGGGGTCGCGCTGGGATCCGCTCCTGGCACGCGATACCGAAGGGCTCCTGCGCCAGGTCATGGAGCAATGCGTCGACGGCGAATACCAGAATTTCAAGGCCAATGGCGGCGCCTACACGCGCGAGCATTTCTTCGGCAAGAATCCGCTCCTCAAGGAAATGGTCGCCAACATGTCCGACGAGGACATCTGGCGGCTCAACCGTGGCGGCCACGACGCCCGCAAGGTATACGCGGCCTATGCGGCGGCGATGCAGTCCAGCGGCCGGCCGACCGTGATCCTGGCGAAAACCATCAAGGGCTTTGGTCTGGGCAAGGAGGCGGAAGGCAAGATGGCCGCGCACCAGCAGAAGAAGCTCGGCGACGAGTCGCTGCGCGCGTTGCGCGACCGCTTCAATATTCCGGTCAGCGACCAGGAAATCACGCAATTGCCGTTCCGCAAACCTGCGGCCGATAGCGAGGAAATGAAATACCTGCTCGAGCGGCGCGCGACCTTGGGTGGATTCCTGCCGCAGCGCCTGCCGGGCGCCGCGCGGCTCGCGGTGCCGGAGCTGGCAGCGTTCCAGTCGGTGCTCGATGGCACCGGCGAGCGCGAGATCTCGACCACCATGGCTTTCGTGCGGATACTCGGGGTGTTGCTCAAGGACAAGGCCATCGGCAAACACATCGTGCCGATCGTGCCGGACGAGGCGCGCACCTTCGGCATGGAAGGGCTGTTTCGCCAGATCGGCATCTATTCCTCGGTCGGGCAGCTCTATACGCCGCAGGATGCCGACCAGCTCATGTCCTACCGCGAAGACAAGCAGGGCCAGATGCTCGAAGAGGGCATCAACGAGGCCGGCTCCGTGTGCTCATGGATCGCCGCCGCCACGGCCTACGCGAATCACGGCGTGCCGATGGTGCCGTTCTATATTTTCTATTCGATGTTCGGTTTCCAGCGCGTCGGTGATTTCATCTGGGCCGCGGGCGATATGCGCGCGCGCGGCTTCCTGCTCGGCGCCACCGCTGGCCGCACCACGCTCGCCGGCGAGGGCCTGCAGCACCAGGATGGCCACAGCCAGTTGCTGGCAACGACGGTGCCTAACTGCCGCGCCTATGACCCGACCTACGCCTACGAACTCGCGGTCATCATCCAGGATGGCCTGCGGCGCATGTACGTCGAGGGCGAAGGGGTGTTCTATTACCTCTCGGTGATGAACGAGAACTACCCCCAACCGGCGCTGCCGCAAGGTGCGACCGCGGACATCGTGCGCGGCGGTTACCGGCTGCGCACCGGCGGCAAGGGCAAGGTGCGCAGTACGTTGCTTGGGAGCGGCACGATTCTGCGCGAGGTGCTGGCGGCCGCGGAGCTGCTGGAGACGAAATTCAAGATTCCGGTCGATGTGTATTCGATCACCAGCTTCAGTGAGTTGCGGCGCGAGGCGCTCGAGTGCGAGCGCTGGAACCTGCTGCATCCGGCCGAGCCGCCGCGCCTGCCTTTCGTGCAATCGCTCCTGGCCGAGCAGCGCTCGCCGATCGTGGCGGCGACCGACTATATCCGCACCGTGCCCGACCAGATCCGGCAATGGGTGCCGGGCGCCTACGTGACACTCGGCACCGACGGCTTCGGCCGTTCCGATGCGCGCGCGCCGCTGCGCCGGCACTTCGAAGTCGATCGCAATTTCATCACGCTGGCTGCGCTCAAGGCGCTGGCCGACGAGGACCAGATCGACCGGCGCACGGTGGTCGAGGCGCTCAGCCAACTCGGCATCGATCCGGCCAAGCCCAATCCCCTCAACAGCTGATTGGCAGGCCCTGGCAGGAGTTGACGCTTGGCATCACGCGAAATTCTGGTCCCGGATCTGGGCGGCTTCAAGGACGTGGCGATCATCGATGTCCTGGTCAAGCCCGGTGACCGGGTCGAAGCCGACACGCCGCTCCTGACGCTGGAGACCGAGAAGGCGACCATGGATGTGCCCTCGCCAGCGGCCGGCGTCATCCAGAAGCTCTTGGTGCAGAAGGGCGGACTGGTATCCACCGGCACTGCGGTTGCGCTGCTGAGCATGGAGGCAGGGGATGCCGCGCCCGCGCCCGCGCCCGCGCCGCGCGCCGGCCGCGCCCGCGGGCCCGCGCGCCCGCCGCCGCGCCCGCCGCCGCGCCCGCGCCGCGCCCGCCGCCGCGGTCCCGCCGCCCGCTTCGCCGTCTTCGGTCAACGAAGCCGGTTTCGCCGCCGCGCACGCCAGCCCGGGCGTGCGCCGCTTCGCCCGTGAACTCGGCGTCGACCTGTCGAAGGTGCGCGGCACCGGCTTGAAAGGGCGCATCGTCGAAAGCGACCTCAAGACTCATGTCAAGAGTCTACTGGCAGCCGGAACGGGCGCCGCCGGCGCCGGCACTAGCCTGCCGCGCGTGCAGATCCCGGATTTCACGCAGTTCGGCGCGGTGGAAGTGAAGCCGCTGGGCCGCGTCAAGCGCATCTCGGGAGCGCGGCTCCATGCGAGCTGGGTCAACCTGCCGCACGTTACCCAGTTCGACGAGGCTGACATCACCGATCTGGAGGCGATGCGCGTCAAGCTCAAGGATCGCGCCGCTGCCCAGGGCGTAAAACTCACGCCACTGGCCTTCGTGTTGCGCGCCGTGGTGCGCACGCTGCAGCAGTACCCGCACTTCAACGCTTCGCTGGATGCCACGGGCGAGAACCTGGTGTTCAAGAAATATACGCATCTCGGGTTTGCCGCCGACACGCCCAATGGCCTGCTCGTGCCCGTGATCCGTGACGCCGACAAGAAGGACGTTTACGAGCTGGCGCGGGCACTGGCCACGCTGTCCGAGAAGGCGCGCGCCGGCAAGCTCAGCGGCCCCGAAATGCAGGGTGGCTGCTTCACGGTCTCCAGTCTCGGCGGCATTGGTGGCACCGCCTTCACGCCGATCATCAACGCTCCCGAGCTCGCGATTCTCGGCGTCTCGCGCTCACAGCTGAAACCCGTCTATCGCGACGGCGCCTTCGTGCCACGCATGATGTTGCCGCTGTCGCTTTCCTATGATCATCGGGTCATCGACGGCGCTGAGGGCGCGCGCTTCAGTACGGCGCTGGCTGCCGCGCTCGCCGATGTGGCGGGCCTGCTCGAGGCGGTGCCGTGAGCGTGGTGGCAATTGCCTGCCCGGACATCGGCAATTTCACAGATGTCCTGGTCATCGAAGTGCTGATCAAGCCCGGCGACCTGATCGCGCTCGAGGCGCCGATCGTCACGCTGGAGACCGACAAGGCGACCATGGACGTGCCGGCCAGCGTCGCCGGTCGTGTGCTTGAAGTGCTGGTGGCGCGCGGCGGCAAGGTGTCGCAGGGTACGGTGCTGGCGCGCGTGGAAGTGGAGGCGGCGCCGGCTATAGCCGTGGCCGTGCCCATCCGCGGCGCCCGCGCCCACCGCCACGGTACCCGAGCCCGCCGCCGACCGGGAGGTGCAACTGCTGGTGCTGGGAGCCGGTCCGGGCGGCTACACGGCCGCATTCCGGGCCGCGGACCTGGGTCTGAAGGTGATGCTGGTCGAACGCTGGCCAACCCTGGGCGGAGTATGCCTGAACGTCGGATGCATTCCGTCCAAGGCCCTGCTGCACGCGGCCAAGGTGATCGAAGAGGCGCGCGAGATGAGCGCGCACGGCGTCGAGTTCGGCGCGCCACGCGTGGACTTTGCAAAGCTCCGTGACTGGAAGGCCAAGGTGGTCGCCAAGCTTACCGGCGGCCTCGCCGGGCTCGCGAAGCAGCGCAAGGTCGAGCTGCTGCGCGGCACGGGCCGGTTCCTGAGCCCGCACCTCATCGAGGTCGTTTACCAGGGCAACAGCCAGCGCATCCGGTTCGAGCAATGCATCATCGCCACCGGTTCCGAGCCGATTGCGCTGCCGTTCATCGCCCCTGACCCGCGGGTGATGGACTCCACCGGTGCACTGGAGTTACCCGTGAATCCGGGGCGGCTGCTGGTGATCGGCGGCGGCATCATCGGATTGGAAATGGCCACCGTATACCAGGCCCTGGGCGCGCAGGTCAGCGTGGTCGAATTGACGGCGCAGCTGATGCCCGGGACCGACCTCGATCTGGTGCGACCGCTTGAGAAGCGCCTGCGGGCGCGCTACGAGCAGATCATGCTGGACACCAAGGTTACGGCGCTCGAGGCGCGCGGCGATGGTCTGCACGTCAGTTTCGAGAATGCCAAGGGCGCCAGTGTGCAGCGTTTCGATCACGTCCTGGTGGCGGTGGGTCGCGTGCCCAATGGCGGGCAGCTTGGCGCCGCAGCCGCCGGCCTGGCGGTGAGCGCGCGCGGCTTCATCGCCGTGGACAAACAGCAACGCACCAATGTGGCGCATATCTACGCCATCGGCGACGTGGTCGGTCAGCCGATGCTGGCACACAAGGCCACGCACGAAGGCAAGGTCGCGGCCGAAGTGGCGGCGGGCCAGAAGAGTTTCTTCGACGCGCGCGTCATTCCGTCCGTGGCCTATACCGATCCGGAAGTGGCCTGGGTGGGCGTCACCGAGTCAGGCGCGAAAGCGCAGGGCCTCAGCATCGAAAAGGCCGTGTTTCCCTGGGCCGCCAGCGGCCGCTCGCTGTCACTCGGGCGCGATGAGGGGTTCACCAAGCTGCTGTTCGATCCGGCTACCGCGCGCGTGGTGGGCGGCGGCATCGTCGGCCCCAATGCGGGCGAGCTGATCGCCGAAGTAGCGCTGGCTATCGAAATGGGTGCCGACGCGCACGACATCGGCCTGACGGTGCACGCACATCCGACGCTGTCGGAAACGGTGGCGATGGCGGCCGAGGCATTCACCGGCACGCTCACTGATCTCTACCTGCCGAAGAAGCGCACCGGGCATTAGCTCCGGGGGGCACATTGCGCTGCCAGCCTGCTGGTAGCGGAAGCTGTGATGCCAGAGCTTCCCTAGAGCTGGAGTAGCGCCTCGAGATACCGCTGTTCGTCCGGCAGGCGCGCGGCCCGCTGCGCCGACCACAGCGCCTGGGCGAGGACTTCGATCATGCGGTGCTCGGCCGCGTGCGACTCGCCGCTCGCGGCAGCAAGGCGTCGGTGCAGTTCGGCGATGCCGCGCGGGCGGTCGGTCGCGAGCTGTTCACGCAGCGCGAGGTGCAGCGCCAGATGAAGGAAAGCGTTGTCACCCGCGCCGTCCGTCTCGAGGGCGGTGGCGCCCGGAGCCGGCGCGCTCTGGCCGATGCGCGGGTGATATTCAGGGTGGATGGCGATCAGGTCGGCCATCTGCGCCTGGAGCGGTTCGAGCGGCAGCCGCTCCAGGTGGCGCCGCCAGGCGATCCGCCAGGCTTCGCGCATGGCCTCGCGATCCTGCCCGGCGTACAGGTTCATGCGACCACCTTGTGCGCGTAGCCGCACCAGCGGCTCACCGGACAATGCGGGCAGTCCGGTCGGCGGGCCTTGCAGACGTAGCGACCCAGCAGCAGCAGCCAGTGGTGCGCGTGGCGCCGGAAGGGCTCGGGCGTTGCCGCGAGCAAGCCCGTTTCGACTACGCGCGGCGTGCGCCCCGGCGCCAGACCGGTGCGGTTGGCAACCCGAAAAATGTGGGTATCGACCGCAATGGTGGGCACGCCGAACGCCGCATTGAGCACCACATTGGCGCTCTTGCGCCCCACACCCGGCAGTGCTTCGAGCGCTGCCCGCTCCGCGGGCACCTGGCCGCCATGGCGCTCGAGCAGCTGGTGCGAGGCGGCAATGACGTGCTTTGCCTTGATGTTGTACAGACCGATGGTGCGAATGTGCCGCTTGAGGCCCGCGAGTCCGAGCCTGAGCATCGCGGCCGCGTCCGGCGCCACGCGGAACAACTCTGCCGTTGCCGCATTGACGCTCTTGTCGGTGGCCTGCGCAGACAGGACTACGGCAATCAGCAGCTGGTAGTTCGAACGATAATTGAGTTCGCTGCGTGGCTGCGGATTGCCGGCCTGCAGCGCGGCGTAGAAGCGGTTGCGGGCCGCGGGCGTCATCGCGCGGCGCCCGCATCCGGCGACGCACTTTGCTTGAGGCGCAGCAGTTCGTGCTCGCGCTCACTGGCGGCGGCGGTGCGGCGTGCCTGATGGGCGATGAACCGCGCGCGATTCTCGGCCGCCAGCGGCGGTGGCGGCGAGGCTTGCGGCCATTCGAGCATGTGAATGCAGTCGACGGGGCAGGCGGCCAGGCACAGCTCGCAGCCGTTACAGCAGGGGGCGATCACGGTATGGAGGGCTCTGGCCGCGCCCAGGATGGCGTCGACCGGGCAGGGCGGCAGGCAGCGCGCGCAGCCGATGCACGCTTCAGGATCGATCCAGGCGAGTCGCGGTGGCGCCTCGATGCCGTGGCGCGGATTGAGCGCCAGCGGTTCGCACTCCAGCAGCTGCGCCAGCTGTCCGATCAGCGCCGCGCCGCCCGGTGGGCATTGGTTGGGGGGCGCCGCGCCGCTGGCGACGGCTTCGGCATAGGGCAGGCAGCCCTCGTACCCGCAGCGCGTGCACTGCGTCTGCGGCAGCAGGGCATCGATGGCAGCCGCCGCAACTCGGCGCATGAGCGCTCACCCGAAATGGCACAATGAGCGGCTAATAGTAATGGAATTCCTGGTGCCACGATGTTCGCCCGACTGACGCCCACGGTACGCGCGCTGCTGATCGCCAATCTGGTCATATTTGCCGCACAGACCCAACTTGGCACCGAAGCGTTCGCGCCGTTCGAGCTCTGGCCGCTGCACGCGGACCTGGCCGAGGGCGGCCTGCCGTTCGAGCCCTGGCAGCTCGTGACTTATGGTTTCCTGCACTTCGAGTTCTGGCACCTGGCCGCCAACATGTTTGCCCTGTACATGTTCGGGCCCGAGGTCGAACAGCTCCTGGGCACCGCGCGCTTTCGCGTGTTCTACCTGGTCTGCGTAGTGGGTGCTGCCGCCGCGCAACTGCTGGTCACGGCGACCGTTCACCCCAGCCCCTACCCGACGCTGGGCGCCTCGGGCGGCATTTTCGGCCTGCTGCTGTGCTACGGCATGGCCTATCCGCACCGGCGGCTGATGCTGCTGTTTCCGCCGATACCGATGCCGGCCTGGCTGTTCGTGACGCTCTATGGCCTGGTGGAGCTGTACCTGGGCGTGTTCAACAGCAACCAGGGCGTGGCGCACTTCGCGCACCTGGGCGGCATGGCCGCGGGCTACGTGCTGATCCGCTACTGGCGTGCGCGCGGCCTGTCGTGGCCGCGCCGCTGATGCCGTGGCTAGGTGACTTTCATCCCCGGCTGTGCGCCGCTGTCGGCGCTGAGCAGGAACACGCCCTCGCCCTCGCCGCTCGCGCACAACACCATGCCGGCGGATACGCCGAAGCGCATCTTGCGCGGCTCGAGATTCGCCACCACGACCACCAGTCGGCCGATCGAGCTGCTCGGGCGCGTAGCTGGCACGGATTCCGGAAAAGACCTGACGCGGCGCGCGCGCCCAGATCCAGCGTGAGCTGCAGGAGCTTGTCCGAGCCCGCGACCATTGCGGCCGCCCGTGACCCGCGCAACACGCAGTTCGATCCTGGAAAAATCTTCGATACCGATGCCGCTGCTGGTGGCAGCCGGGGCGGAATTTGCCGGCGGTGGCAGTTCGACCAGGCGGTTCACGATCGCCGGGTCGAGCCGCGTGGCGAGCGGCTGGTAGGGGTTGAGCGGTACGTCGAGGAGTGGCGTGGCGGCGTCGCTCCAGGCGTGGATCGGCAGGCCGAGAAACTGGCCGGCGGCCTCGCTCATGCGCGGCAGGACCGGCGTGAGGTAGATCATCAGTGCGCGGAACAGGTTGATGCCCTGCGTGGCCACGGCGCGCACCTAGGCGGCCTGCGTCGGGTCCTTGGCCAGCGCCCAGGGTTTGTGCCGGTCGACGTAGCGGTTGGCACGATCGGCCAGCGCCATGATTTCGCGGATCGCGGCGCGCGTATTCGCGCTGCTCGTACAGCGCGGCGATCCGCTCGCCGGCCGCCACGAATTCCGCGTACAGGTCCGGATCGGGCAGCGCCGCGGCCAGGCGCCCGCCGCCGCGTTCGATGAAGCCGGCGCAGCGGCTGGCGATGTTCACGAACTTGCCGACCAGGTCGGAGTTGGTGCGCGCCAGGAAATCATCCAGGTTCATGTCGATGTCTTCGATGCCGCCGGTCAGCTTGGCCGCGAAGTAGTAGCGGAGCGGCTCGGGCGGGAGCTGGTCGAGGTAGCGACGCGCGGTCAGGAAGGTGCCGCGCGACTTGGACATCTTCTGGCCGTTGATGGTCAGGAAGCCGTGCACGTTTACGCCGGTCGGGCGGCGGAACCCCGCGCCATGCAGTACCGCCGGCCAGAACAGGTTGTGAAAATAACTGATGTCCTTGCCGATGAAGTGATAGAGCTCGCTCTGTGTCTCGGAGCGTCCAGTAGCTGTCGAAGTCGAGTCCGCGCTGGGCACGCAGCGCCTCGAAACTGGCGATATAGCCGATCGGCGCATCGAACCAGACGTAGAAATACTTGCCCGGCGCGTCCGGTACCTCGAAACCGAAATAGGGCGCGTCGCGCGAGATGTCCCAGTCCTGCAGCCCGGCCGCGAACCACTCGTCGAGCTTGGCGCGCACCGATGCCTGCTGCGCGCCCGCGCCGAGCCACTCGCGCAGCATGGTTTCGAAGGCACCCAGCCGGAAGAACAGGTGATCGGACTCGCGCCACACCGGCGCGCTGCCGCTGAGCGTGGAGACCGGATCGATGAGTTCGGCCGGCGTATAGCTGGCGCCGCACACTTCGCAGCTGTCACCGTACTGCTCGGGGCTCTTGCAGCGCGGGCAGGTGCCGCGCAGGTAGCGGTCCGGCAGGAACATCTGCGCCTGTTCGTCGTAGGCCTGCCGCACCGCGCGGCGGGTGATATGACCGGCATCGCGCAGTCGCTCATACAGTTCGATGGTGAAGCGCCGGTTCTCGTCGCTGTGCGTCGAATGAAAGTGATCGTGCGCCACCAGCAGGTCGTGGTAGTCGCGCTGGTGCTCGGCGGCCATGGCGGCGATCAGCTGTTCGGCGCTCTGGCCCTGCTGCTGGGCGCGGATCATGATCGGCGTGCCGTGTGAATCCTCGGCGCACACGAACAGGCAGTCGTGGCCGCGCAGGCGCTGGAAGCGCACCCAGATGTCGGTCTGCACCGCCTCGATGACGTGTCCGAGATGCAGTGAACCGTTGGCGTACGGCAGGGCGTGCGTGACCAGGATCTTGCGCGTCATCTCAATGGGCATCCTTGAGCGGCTCGAATTTGGCCTTGTTGATAGCCTTCTTGTAAGCCTCGGCGCCCGATGATCAGGCCCTGGTCGAGCAGCTGCTGGATGGCCATGTCCATGGTGCGCATGCCGAGCGCGCCACCGGACTGCATGACGGTCTCGATCTGGTCGAGCTTGCCCTGGCGGATCAGGTTCGCCGACGCCGGTGTATTGATCAGGATTTCCAGCGCCGCGACCCGTCCCTGGCCGTCGGCGCGCTGCAGCAGCTGCTGCGAAATCACGCCGCGGAGCGAGGTCGACAGCATGGTGCGCACGTGCGCCTGCTTGTCGGCCGGGAAGGCGTTGACCATGCGATCGACCGTGGGCGCGGCGCCGTTGGTGTGGAGCGTGGCCATGACCAGAATGCCCATCTCGGCCGCGGTGATCGCGGTGCTCATGGTCTCGAGGTCGCGCAACTCGCCAACCAGGATGACGTCGGGATCTTCGCGCAGTGCTGAAAGTAGGGCAGACGAAAACGAAGGAGTATGCGCGCCGATCTTCGCGCTGGCTGATCAGGCAGTTGTGGCGCGGATGGACGAACTCGATCGGATCCTCGACCGTGATGATGTGGCCTTTGATGCGCTTGTTGATCTCATCGATCATGGCTGCCAGCGAAGTGGATTTCCCTGACCCGGTCTTGCCGGTGACCAGGATCAGGCCATTGCTGGAGCGGCACAGCTGGTGCACGGCCGGCGGCATCTTCAGCTGCTCGAGCGTCAGGGCGCTCGAGGGGATCGCGCGGAACACCGCGCCCATGCCGGCGATCTGCCGCAGCACGTTGACGCGAAAGCGCCCGTGGCCCGGCGAGCGAGTAGGCGAAGTCGGCGCCGTCATGCGCTTCGAAGCGCTCGATCGACTTGCGCGGCATGATTTCGTAGAGCGCCTGCTTGACGAAGTCGGGCGTCAGCACCGCCTCGCGCAGTGGTGCCAGGTCGCCGTAGCGGCGGACGCGCGGCGGATCGCCCGGCGATCAGGTGCAGGTCGGATCCCTTGCGCTTGAGGATCTCCTCCAGCAGTGCGTCGATCTGTGCCATGGCGGGGCGGCCCTAGGCCGGGGGCGGCGCCGGTGGCGCCCCCGGTGCATCGACCCTGGTGATCATCGAGGTGTCGGTCACGAATTTCTGCAACAGCCGTTTCTCGGTCGCGTAGCTGTAGGCGTCGTCCGGGTCGATCTCGCGCGCCTGCACCGCGGCCAGCAGCGCCTGGTCGAACATCTGCATGCCGAAATCCTTGCCAGTCTGCAGCTGGCTCGGCAGCTGGTGGGTCTGGTCGGTCATGATCAGCTTGGCGATGGCCTTGGTCATCACCATGATCTCGCAGATCGCGCGCCGGCTCCGCCCGTCGTGCGACTTGACCAGCAGCTGCGTGATCACGGCCAGCAGGCCCTGCGACAGGAAGCTCTTGGTCTGCTCGCGCTCCTCGGCCGGCAGCGCGTCGATCATGCGATCGATGGTCTTGACGGCACTGGTCGTGTGGAGCGTGCCGAGCACCAGGTGGCCGGTTTCTGCGGCAGTCATCGCCATGCGGATGGTGTCGGCGTCGCGCAGCTCGCCGACCAGGATCACGTCCGGATCCTCGCGCATGGCGGCGCGCACGCCCTCGGCGAAGCTCGGAATATGCGTGCCGAGCTCGCGCTGGATCACCTGGCTCTGCTTGCTCCGGTGCACGAACTCGATCGGGTCCTCGAGACTGATGATGTTGACCTTGCGGGTGCGATTGAGCAGGTCGATCATCGCCGCCAGCGTGGTCGACTTGCCGGTGCCGGTCGAACCCGTGACCAGCATCATGCCCTGGTGGTAATCGCACAGCTTCGTGATCACGGGCGGCAGGTGGAGCGATTCGAGCGTCGGCACTTCGGCGGGAATGGCCCGGAACGTGGCCCCGACGCCGGTGTCCTTGCGGTAAACATTGACGCGGAAGCGGCCGCCTTCGGCCGAGACGTAGGAGAAATCGAGGTCGTTGCCGCGCGCGAAATGCTCGATCTGGTTCTGCGTGAGGATCTCGGTGATGTAGCTCTCGAGTTCGGCGTCGCGCAGGTCGCGGAACTTGATCGGCACCAGGTCGCCATGGAGCCGCAGCATCGGCGGAATGCCGACCGCGAGGTGGATGTCGGAGCAACCCTGCTGCGTGCCCAGCTTGAGAAAGGCGTCGATGCGTGCCATGGCTAGGGCCTGTTCACACCCAATACGTCAATGCGGCCGTGCCTGATTCTGCGCAGGGCAAGGCGCAACGACCGATGTGTACTTGATGTACATGAGGGAGGAGCAAGGCGGCCCCGCGCAGAATCAGGCCGGCCCCGGAGGGTTGCGCTCAAAAGCCTTTCATACGGCGTTGCCCGGCGCTTACGTGGAATGACCACGCTGCGCGCCTCGCGCCTTGTCTGAAAGCCTTTTGAGCAGCAACGCATGGACGTATTGGGTGTGAACAGGCCCTTGGGCGCAATCCTACTGGAAACGCTGCAGCGCGGTACGCAGTTCTTCCATGTTCTGGTACCGCTTGGTCTTGTCGACCGCCATGGCGCGCATGATCAGCTCGCCCAGCTCCTTGGGGAGCGCCGGGTTGATCTCGCACGGCGGCCGCGCGCGGCCCTGCACGTGCTGGTACATGACCGACATGTGATCGCCGCGCGCGTAGGGCGGCACGCCGGTGAGCATCTCGTAGAGCATGACGCCGATGGCGTAGACGTCGGCGCGTTCGTCGACTTTCTTGCCGAGGATCTGCTCGGGCGCCATGTACTTGGGGCTGCCGATCACGTAGCCGGTCTTGGTCAGCTGCGTGTCGCCCTCGCGGTGCGCAGCGGCAACGCCGAAGTCGACGATCTTGAGCAGGCCCTGCGTCGTTGATCAGCACGTTGGCGGGCTTGAGATCGCGGTGCACGATGCCGACCTGGTGGGCGACGATCATGCCGGTGCACATGTCGATGCCGAACTGGATCGCGCGCTTGAGCTCCACCGGTTTCTCGTTGACGATTTCCGCGCCCAGCGTGTGCGACGGGAAGTACTCCATCGAGATGGCGTAGTTGCCCTGGATGAACAGGAAGTCGTAGATGCGGATCACGTTCTGGTGCGTGATCTTGCGCGAGTAGCGCAGCTCGTGGACGAAGCGCTTCATGACCTCTTCGTCCTCGGCGACGTTGGGGTTCAGGAACTTGAGGATCAGCCGCTCGTCGACCACCGTGTCTTCCATCAGCAGCACGGTGCCGAAGGCGCCCTTGCCGATCTTGTCGATGTACTTGTAGCGGCCCTCGACCATGTCGCCGGGCTTGAGCGTGGCGATGTCGAGCCGCTGCGCGGTGCGATTCGGCCGCCGCCTGCTGCAGGGTCGCGGCGACGTCCTTCTCCGGGATCAGCAGCGTGCGCGCCGGCGCGTGCTGCCCGAGGCCGCGCGCCGCGCGGCGCGCGGCGGCTGGCTGCCGGAATTCGCCGCGACCGCGCGTGCGCGAGCCCGATGCGCCGCCAGCGGCTGCACGCCCGAGGAGAAGCGCACCTCCAGTTCGGTCAGCGCGCGCTGCGCGGCCAGCGCCACGGTCTGGTCGGCGTTGCTCGCCTGCACCTTGATCTGCAGCGCCGATCTGGTCGGCCAGCTCCTCGCTCGCCAGCTTGGCGAGCGCGCCGATCGCCTCGACGCGGATCTCCTTTTCGCTGCGGTTCAGGAACGGCGCGATCAGGCCGACGTGCTCGGCGTTGCCGATCTTGCCGACCGCCCGCACCACCACCGGCAGTGCCTTGGCCGGGCGAGGTCTGCAGCATTTCCTGCAGCCGCGGCATCGCCTTGGCGCTGCCGATCTCGGCCAGCGCGTCCACGGCGCGCTCGCTCACCCACCAGTCCTTGTCGCGCGTCGCGTTGATCAGCTGCGCGATCGCGCGTTCGTCCTTGGTCTGGTTGAGGATCTCGATGGCCGCGCGGCGGATGTCCTCATCCTTGTCGCGCGCCAGCTCCAGCACCGCGTCGATCACCTTGGGGCCGCCGATCTTGCCGAGCGCGTCGCCGGCGCGCGAGCGCACCCACCAGTCCGAATCCTTGATGGCGGCCAGCAGGAACTTCACCGAGCCGGCATTGCCGATCTCGTTCAGCACCTCGACCGCGGCGCGCCGCGCGTATTCGTTCTCGTCCTTGAGCACCGGCACCAGGTAGCGGATGGTCTGCGGATCGCTTCGCCTTGATCAGCACCTCGACGGCGCGATTCTGCACCTCGATCTCAGGGTCGAGCAGCAGCGCGCAGATGCGCTCCACCTCGATCGGGCCGTCCATCTTGGCGAGCGCGCCCAGCGCCGCCGAGCGGATCAGCTTGTTGCCATCGCCGAGCTGCGCCTGGAGCGCGGTGCGCACGTCCGGGCGGTTGAAGCGGCCCAGAATGCCCAGGATCAGCAGCCGCGCCATCGAATCCTTGCCCTGCAGGCGGCCGAGGAGTTCCGGCACCCCGGCATCGTCGACCGTCTCGCCGATGATGCGGAACAGGGCGGCCTTTTCGTTCGGCTCCTGGGCGTAGGCGGCGGTCAGCAGCTCGCGCACGCTGAAGCGCGTGCGCTGGGCGTTGATGACCTCGAGCACGGCGGACTTGGATACGCCGGGCTTGGCGAGCGCCTCGAGCAGCAGGTGCGGCGGGTAGCTGCGGCTGCTGGTGAGCGCCCAGGCGACGCCGGCGATGACCCGCGGGCTACCCTGCACCAGCGCCTCGACGTAGAGCGGGAAAGTCTTGACGTTGACCAGGGTCGAGCCAGCACATCGACGAGCGCGACGGTAGCGTGCTTGTCGGCGTCCGGCAGCGCCGCCAACACCGGCGCGATGGCCGGCTGGCCCAGCTCCTTGAGCTTGGCCACCGCCTTCTGGGCCTCGGTGCCCAGGATGTCATTGGACGACTTGATCAGGGTGATCAGCCGGTCCGCCCGGAAATTCGAAAGAAAAGCCATGGATTGAACATTATGCCATGGTAGGGCGTGTCGCCTGTGACCTGTGTCCGGTCTGCGGCGCGTCGCGCGACAGGCTAGAATCCCGGCCCCGATTTCACCCCCCCGTGTACCCGCTCAATGGCCGACTCCGCCCAACGAATCCGCACCGCTGTGGAACAGTACACAGATCCGTACCTGCAGCAGACGCTGCTGGAGGCCGGGGCCCTCGCAGGGCTCGAGAGTCAGTGCGAGCGAGGTGGGTGGCACGATCGAACTGGGCATACCGGTGAACGGATATGTGGACCAGTTCCGCTCAGGGCCTGGCCGCGCACCTGGCGGCGGCCGGGTTCGCCACTGCCGCGTGCGGTGCGAACTGCGGCGGGTATCGTCGCCCACAGCGTCCAGCGGCCGCTGAAGCCCCTGCCTGGCGTAAGCAACATCGTCGCCGTGGCGAGCGGCAAGGGCGGCGTCGGCAAGTCCACCGTCGCGGCGAATCTGGCGCTCGCCTGGGCTGCGGGCGGTGCCCGCGTCGGAATACTGGATGCCGATATTTACGGGCCCAGCCAGCCGCTGATGCTGGGCCTCGAGGGCCAGCGGCCCACCGCGCCGGATGGCAAGCACCTGGTGCCGCTCGAGGCGCATGGGATCAAGGCGATGTCGATCGGTTTCCTGGTCGAGCCGGGGCAGGCCGTGGTCTGGCGCGGTCCGATGGTGACCCAGGCGCTCACCCAGCTGCTGGGCGACACGGCCTGGGGCGAACTCGACTACCTCGTGGTCGACATGCCGCCCGGAACCGGCGACATCCAGCTCACGCTGGCCCAGCGCGTGCCGGTATCGGGCGCGCTGATCGTGACCACCCCGCAGGACCTGGCACTGGCCGATGCGCGCAAGGGCCTGGCGATGTTCGAGAAGGTCGCGGTCCCGGTGCTCGGCATCGTCGAGAACATGAGCCTGCACGTGTGCAGCAACTGCGGGCATGTCGAGCACATCTTTGGGGCCGGCGGCGGTGCGCGCATGGCGGCCGAATACGGCGTGCAGCTGCTGGGCTCGCTCCCGCTCGATGCGCACATCCGCGCGGAAGCCGACGGCGGCGCACCGACCGTGGTCAGTGCGCCCGGCACCCCGCGCGCCGCCGCGTACCTGGAGATGGCGCGGCATACAGCCGGAGCGCTGGCACGTCGCGGGCGCGACCGCCGCGGCCAGTTTCCCGAGATCGTGGTCGAAGAGAGCTAGGACGTTCCGCATGAGCATCAAGTCAGACAAGTGGATCCGGCGCATGGTGGCGGAAACCGGCATGATCGAGCCGTTCGCTGCCGCGCAGGTGCGCACCGTGGGCGAGCGGAAGATCATTTCCTACGGCACCTCGAGCTACGGCTATGACGTGCGCTGTGCGCGCGAATTCAAGATCTTCACCAACATCAACTCCACCATCGTCGATCCGAAGCAGTTTGACGCCAAGAGCTTCGTCGATGTCACGGCGGAGGTGTGCATCATCCCGCCCAATTCCTTCGCGCTGGCGCGCACGGTCGAATTCTTCCGCATCCCGCGCTCGGTGCTGACCGTGTGCCTGGGCAAGTCGACCTACGCGCGCTGCGGCATCATCGTCAACGTCACGCCGCTCGAGCCGGAATGGGAAGGGCACGTCACGCTCGAGTTCTCGAACACCACGCCGCTCCCGGCCAAGATCTACGCCAATGAGGGCGTGGCGCAGATGCTGTTCTTCGAGTCGGACGAAGTTTGCGAAACCTCATACCGCGACCGGGGTGGCAAATACATGGGTCAGCAGGGGGTTACGCTCCCCAAGGCCTGACTAGTCGCGGTGGATTGAGCGCAGGTTCATGGTCCATTCAACCCGGCCGTCGCGCTTCTGTTCGGCCCGCAGCGGCACGTAGCCATACTCGCTCGCGCACCAGAAGCGCGTGCGACGGGGTGAGTGGGCCTTGTGGCTCTCGTAGACGACGGTGGCCACGTCGCCCACCGGTGTGTGCAGCGTTTCTTCGCCCACGCGCGCATAGTCATAGTCGCGGATGCCGTTCTTGTCGAACAGCGCGATGCCATCCGGGGCCTGCCCGATAAGCAGGGCGTAGACCAGCGCGATCTGCACCGACAGATCGTCCTGGACACCGGCCTTGAGCGCCAGATCGACCGGCGTGCCTTCCACGACGCCGGTCGCCCGGTTCTTTTCCCAGTCGAAATACACCTCGGCCTCCTGCCCGCCGCCGTCCGGGTGCGCGGCCGTGAACAGGAGCGGCTGCACACCCTCGGGACCCACCTTCAGGTGGCTGGTGAGCGTCAGCGAGGCCGAGGAAAACAGCCGAAACAGGCCGCGCGGCTGGTTGCGTGAGACGAAGGTCCAGGTATTGGCGCCGTCCCTGCGCAGCGTGAAGCTCGAAATGCCGGCACTCAGGCCGTGCGCGACAAAATCATAACTCGCGTCATAGGGGCGCAGCTCCGCGCCTGCGGAAACGGCCGGTGCCGGAGTCTGTGCCGCCACCACGGCCGCGGTGGCGCCGGCCAGCAAGCTGACGAGGCAGAGCTTCATGGTGCGCGCTCCTGTCCCGCTATGGCGGGCTGTGCCAGCGGAAGTCCATCCAGCCAGGGGACACCGTCGACCAGCTTGAGGCGGCCGGCGGCCATCCAGCCGATGGCCTCGGGATAGATGATGTGCTCCTGTCGCTGAACACGGGCTGAAAGGCTCTCCGCTGTGTCTTCGGTCAGCACCGGCACGCGTCCCTGCAGCACCACCGGGCCCGCATCGAGTTCGCTGGTTACGAAATGTACGCTCGCGCCGTGCTCCCGCTCGCGCGCCTCGAGCGCCCGCGCGTGCGTATGCAGGCCCGGATATTTCGGCAGCAGCGAGGGGTGGATGTTGAGCAGCCGGCCCGCATAGCGGCGGACAAATTCCGGCGAGAGGATGCGCATGAAGCCCGCCAGCACCACCAGCTGCGCGGCGCTGGTTTCGATGCGCTCGCGCAGCGCGGCCTCGAAGGCGGCCGGCGTGGGAAAATCCCGCGCCGGCACGACCGCCACATCGAGCCCGAGCTGGCGGGCGAGGGCGATGCCACCGGCATCGTGCCGGTCGGCGATCACGCGGGTGACGCGGGCGGAGATCTGCCCGCTGGCACAGGCGCGCGCTATGGCCTCCATGTTGCTGCCGCGGCCGGATATCAGTACGGTCAACGGGCAGCGCGGGCGCCGTGCTCATGGCTCGATCAGCACGCCACCGCTCCCGCGCCGCACCTCGCCGATCAGCTGCGCGGTTTCGCCCGCCGCCCGGAGCGAACGCAGCGCAGCGTCGGCGCGCGCCGCATCGACGATGACCACCATGCCGATGCCGCAGTTGAAGGTGCGCTGCATCTGCGCGTCGTTGATGTTGCCGCTGCGCGCGAGCCAGTCGAACACCGGATCGCGCGGCCAGGCGGCGCGCCGCAGGCGCACTTCGCAGCCCTCGGGCAGTACGCGTGGAATGTTGTCGGTGAGCCCGCCGCCGGTGATGTGCGCCAGTCCGTGCACCGCGCCGGGCAACGATGCGTCGCGCAGCAGCGCGAGCAGTGATTTCACGTAGATGCGCGTCGGGGTCAGGAGCCGCTCGAACAGTGTGCGCCCCTCGAGCGGCGTGTGGTGGTCGGCGCCGGCAACCTCAATCAGCTTGCGGATCAGCGCATAGCCGTTCGAATGTGGTCCGCTGGAGGACAGGCCGAGCACCGCGTCGCCGGCGCGCACCTGCGAGCCATCGATGATCGCCTCACGCTCGACCACGCCGACGCAGAAGCCCGCGAGGTCGTAGTCCGCGCCTTGATACATCCCGGGCATCTCGGCGGTCTCGCCGCCGACCAGAGCAGCGCCCGCCTGCGCACAGCCTTCGGCGATGCCAGCGATGACGCTGGTCGCGACGTCGATGTCCAGCCGCCCGGTAGCATAGTAGTCGAGAAAGAACAGCGGTTCGGCGCCCTGCACCACGACATCATTGGCGCACATGGCGACCAGGTCGATGCCGATCGTCGCGTGCTGGCCTGTATCGATGGCCAAACGGAGCTTCGTGCCGACTCCGTCGGTGCCCGACACCAGCACCGGACGGCGGTAGCCAGCCGGTAGCTCCACCAGTGCGCCGAAGCCGCCGATTCCGGCCAGCACCTCGGTGCGCTGGGTGCGTTTGACGAGCGGCTTGATGCGCTCGACCAGCGCGTCGCCGGCGTCGATGTCGACCCCGGCATCGCGGTAGCTATAGCTGCGCTTGTCGTTCATGCGGACTCTATAATTGGGCGCGTTATAGTAGCCGAACCCATGCGCCATCTGCCCAACATCATCTGCCTCGGCCGCATCGCCTTGATCTGGCCGATCATCGACAGTCTGCTGGGCCACCACTATGGCCGCACGCTGCTGCTGTTTGGAGTGGCTGCGCTCAGCGACGGTCTGGACGGGTGGCTCGCCAAGCGCTTTGGCTGGACCAGCCGCCTGGGCAAGCTGCTCGATCCGCTGGCCGACAAATTGCTGCTTGTTTCAGTATTTCTGGTGCTCATCTGGCTGGGCCAGGTGCCCCGCTACCTGGCCGTGGCCGCGGTGGGGCGCGATGTGCTGATCGGACTGGGTGCGGTGACCTATCGATTGGCGTGGGGGCCGCTCCACGGCCGCCCGTTACTGTCGAGCAAGATCAATACCGTGCTGCAGATCGCCTACATCCTCCTGGTGATGATTCATGCCGCCTGGGCCGTGCCGCCGGCCCCCGCGCTGCAGGCGCTGGCAGCACTGACCTTCCTGACGGTGGTCTACAGCGGCGCCGCGTATCTGCGCGAATTCACCCGCCGGGCGCTGCAGATTGCAGCGCAATCCTAGGGGATTGGCGTTTGCGCCAGTTGCCCCTGAGCGTGCGGCTGCGCGACCGGGCGCTGTTCGCCAGCTACCTGCCCGGACCCAATGGTCCGGTGCTTGCGCAGCTGGGCGCGCTGGCCGCGCAACAGCGCCCCGGCCTGGTGTGGCTGTGCGGACCGGAGGGCAGCGGCAAGACACACCTGCTGCAGGCACTGTGCGCGCAGGCCGGCGACGGTGCGCAGTACCTGCCGCTGTCGCAGCTGCGCGCTTTTGGCGCGGCGGCGCTGGCGGAGTGGCAGGGGGCCAGCTGGTTATGCCTGGACGAGGCCGCAACCGTGATCGGCAGCCCGGAGTGGGAGCGCGCACTATTTGCGCTATACCGCGACTATGAGGAGCGTGGTGCGAGCCTGCTGATGGCGGCGCGCGAGGCGCCGCCGCAGCTGCCGTTCGCACTGCCCGACCTCGCCTCGCGCTGCGCCGCGGGTCTGCGCCTGGCGCTGCGCACCCTCGATGAGCATGAACAGCTCGCGGCGCTGCAGCTGCGGGCGCAACAGCGCGGCTTCGACCTGCCCGATGAGACCGCGCGCTACCTGCAGCGGCGGCTGCCGCGCGACATGTCCAGCCTGTTCGCGGTGCTCGATGAACTCGACCACGCGGCGCTTGCGGCGCAGCGGCGGCTGACCGTGCCCTTCATCCGCGACACGCTGGCCGCGCGTCTCGCGCCGGGCCAGCGCTAGCCGCGGCCGAGATCGTCGGCGCCGTTCCAGTAGCGCATCCAGCGTGTCACCACGCGATCGGGGTATTCCCGGCGGCGCACGCTGCCGTTGTAGCGACCGAGCGCCCGGCGCACGTCCCGATGCTCGGCTTCCAGGTAGTGGCGCAGGATCGCGCACCCCATGCGGATGTTTGCTTCCATGCTCACCAGCTCGCGCCGGCGCATGCCAAGTTGTTCGGGCCAGAATGGCATCACCTGCATCATGCCGACCGCGCCCGCGCTCGACACGGCCCAGCGGTCAAATCGGCTCTCGACCTCGAGTACCGCGAGCACCAGCCCGGGCGGGAGCGGCGCGGCGCCGCTGCGATGAGTCTCGCAGTACACGGTGCGGAGCAGCGCCAGGCGTTCGCTCCGGTCAGCGAGGTAGCGGCGGAGCCTGGGCTCCATCAGCGTGTACCAGACGGCCGAGTCGTACTGGTCGCTGAAGCACTCGTGTGCCGCCATCGCCTGCTGCACCACGGCCCGCAGTTCCGGATCACTCTGCGCAGGCGCTGGTCGGGCGGGGGCGGGCAGGGCGATCAGCAGCGCCAGCGCGCTCGCCCGGGTCATGGCCCGCGCCATGGCCCGCACCGCGCTAAGCGGCGAGCCGCGCCCTGATGAACGCCGTGACCGCAGCAAGCGGGATATCCTGATTGTCGCTCGCACGCCGGTGCCGGTATTCGCAACTGCCGCCTTGCAGGCCGCGCTCGCCCAGCACCAGGCGGTGCGGGATGCCCAGCAGCTCGGCGTCGGCGAACTTGACGCCGGGGCGTGCGTCGCGATCGTCGTACAGCACCTCGACGCCGGCTGCCGCCAGCTCCGCATAGAGTGCATCGGCAGTCGCGCGCACCTGCGCGGATTTCTGCAGATTGAGTGGCACGAGTACCACACTGAACGGCGCCAGCGGTTCAGGCCAGATGATGCCGCGATCATCGTGATTTTGCTCGATCGAAGCCGCGACGATGCGCGTTACCCCGATGCCATAGCATCCCATCAGCATCGTCACCGCCTGGCCAGCCTCATCGAGGACCGTGGCATTCATCGCCTGGCTGTACTTGCGGCCCAGCTGGAAGATGTGCCCAACCTCAATGCCACGCACGATGCGCAGCTTGCCCTTGCCGCTGGGACTGGGATCACCGTCCACCACGTTGCGCAGGTCCACGCCAGCGGGTTCGGGCAGGTCCCGGCCCCAGTTCACCCCGCGCAGATGCAGGTCGGGCGCGTTGGCGCCGCAGACAAAATCAGCCATGTTGAGCGCGGCGTGATCGGCGTAGCGGGGGCAGTCGAGGCCGACCGGCCCCAGGAACCCGGGCTCGCTCCCGGTCGCGGCCAGCACCGCGGCGGCGCCGGCCATCCGCAGCGGACTGGCGACGCCGGGGAGCTTCTGCGCCTTGAGCGCATTGAGCTCATGGTCACCGCGCAGCAACAGCGCGACCACGCCGCCGCCGGCGCCGTCGACCAGCAGGGTTTTCAGGCAGCGCTCGCGCGGCGTGTCGAGGAAAGCACTCAGCTCGGCGATCGTCTTCATGCACGGCGTGGCGATTTTCTCGAGCACCTGCAGCGCCGGCGCGCGCGCCTGCCCGGTTGGCGCCGCAGGCGCGAGTTCCACATTCGCCGCATAATCGTCGCCGTCGCTGACAGCGATCGCGTCTTCGCCCGAATCGGCCAGCACCTGGAACTCCTCGGAAGCGCTGCCGCCGATCGCGCCGGTGTCGGCCTGCACCGAGCGGAAGTTCAACTGCATGCGGGTGAACATGCGCGTGTAGGCCGCGCGCATCGCGGCGTAGCCGGCGGCCATCGAGGCTTCATCGGCGTGGAAGGAATAGGCGTCCTTCATGATAAATTCGCGCCCGCGCATGACGCCAAAGCGCGGCCGCACCTCGTCACGAAATTTGGTCTGGATCTGGTAGAAATTCACCGGCAGCTGGCGATAACTCCGCAGTTCGCGGCGCGCGATATCGGTCACCACCTCTTCGTGCGTCGGTCCGACGACGAAGTCGCGCTCATGGCGATCCTTGAGGCGTAGCAGCTCCGGGCCGTATTCGCCCCAGCGGCCCGATTCCTGCCACAGCTCGGCGGGCTGCACCGCGGGCATCAGGATCTCGAGCGCTCCGGCGCGGTTCATCTCTTCACGGATGATGTTTTCCACCTTGCGCACCACGCGCAGCCCCAGCGGCAGCCAGCTGTAGATGCCGGCGGCGACGCGGCGGATCATGCCGGCGCGCAGCATGAGCTGGTGACTCAGGACTTCCGCCTCTGCGGGGGTCTCCTTGGTGGTATTGATCGGATACTGGGAAACTCGCATGTGCACCGCGCCAGGGCAGGGATTGGCGGTAATCCTAGCAGGTCGGGCGTGATTTGGACGTCGGTTGGACGTGATCGGGGCTGGCACCTATCATGCCCGCCTCATGGAAAATCAACATCCAGTCCGGGCCGCGCGGCCGCGCCGCCGCGCCATCTACCTGTTGCCGAATCTGCTCACCACGGGTTGCCTGTTCTCGGGCTTCTACGCCATCGTCGCGGCCATCGACGGCAATTTCGAGCGCGCCGGCATGGCGGTGTTCGTGGCCATGTTGTTCGACGGGCTCGACGGGCGCGTGGCGCGGTTGACGGGCACCGAGAGCGCGTTCGGCAAGGAATACGACAGTCTGGCCGACATGGTCGCTTTTGGCGTGGCCCCGGCGATTGTGTCCTACCAATGGGGCGTGGCGCGCATCGCCGAGTACGGTGGGGCCTGGGGGCGGCTCGGCTGGCTCGCGGCATTTTTCTACGCGGTGGCCGCGGCGCTCCGGCTCGCGCGCTTCAACACTCGTGTCAGCACCACGGACAAGCGCTACTTCGAAGGACTCCCGAGCCCTTCGGCCGCGGCGCTGGTGTCCGGGTTCATCTGGTCCTTCAATGAATGGCGCGAGCCCGGCCTCCCGGGACTGGTAGTTGCCTTTACCGTGACCGCGCTGGCCGGCGCGCTGATGGTGAGTCCTTTTAGCTACCCCAGTTTCAAGAATATTGACCTGACCAAGCCAGTGCGATTCGTCTCACTGGTGACGGCGGTCGTGGTCGTGTTCGTGGTCATTGCCGGCGATCCCTCGCGCGCATTGCTGCTGAGCTTTGGCAGTTACGGGCTGGTGCCGCCGCTGGTGTGGATCTGGCGGCGCCTGCGCCGCCGGCAGCGCAGCGGAACCTAGATGAGTGCCGACGCGGCGCACCGTGCGCAGTACCTGGAGGCGCTGGGAATTGATCGCTGGACGCCGCGCCATGCGGCCGCGGCGGACGTGCCCGCCGTGCCCGTGCCCGCGCTCGCCGCCGCCGCGGGCAGCTGGGATGCGCTGGCGGCCGAAGTGCGCGGCTGCACGTTGTGCGGCTTGCATGCCACGCGCACGCAGACGGTTTTCGGCGTGGGCCAGGTGTGCGCGGAGCTGTTGGTCGTCGGCGAAGCACCTGGCGCCGATGAAGACCGGCAGGGCGAACCCTTTGTCGGCCGGGCCGGCCAACTCCTGAACTCCATGCTGCGCGCCATGCGTGCACCGCGGGAAACGGTTTATATCGCCAACGTGCTCAAGTGCCGCCCACCGGCCAACCGCGATCCGGCGCCCGCGGAAGTGCGCTGTTGCCTGCCGTACCTGCAGCGGCAGATCGACCTGCTCGCGCCACGCCTGATGCTGGCGGTCGGGCGCATTGCCGCCCAGAGCCTGCTCGCCACCGATACCCCGATCGGCAAGCTGCGCGGCGCCGTGCATCGCTTCGGCACGCACGGTACGCCGCTGATCGTCACCTATCATCCGGCTTACCTGCTGCGGAGTCCGGGCGAAAAGCGCAAGTCCTGGGTGGATCTGCGCTTCGTGCAGCGAGAACTCGCGCGGCTCCGTGCGCAGCCGCGCGCGAGTGGCGCGTAGTCCATGGCCGCGGCGGGTGAAGCGGTCGAAATGCCGCAGATGCAGCTGCGGCCGATGTGCGAGGCAGACGTCGCCGCGGTGGCCGAGATCGAGCAGCAGGTCTATCCGTATCCGTGGTCGGCAGGCATCTTCAGCGATTGCCTGAGGGTGGGCTATCACTGCGCAGTGCTTGAATTGGCGGTCGTCACAGTCGGCTATGGCATCATCGCCAGCGGCGCGGGCGAAGCGCATCTGCTGAACGTGTGTGTGCGCGGGGAGTTCCGCAACCGCGGCTTCGGGCGCGCGCTGATCAAGCACCTGCTGGGGCTGGCCGCGGCGGCCGGCGCGACGATCGTATTCCTCGAGGTGCGGCCGGCCAATACCGGCGCGATCCGGCTCTACGAGGCCATGGGTTTCCACCAGATCGGAGTGCGGCGCGGCTATTACCAGGCGGCGCTCGGGCGCGAAGACGCGCTGGTCATGCGCCGCGCCGTCGACGCCAGCTAGCGGGGCCGCATGAGTTCTTTCGACCAGCAGATACTCCGCCGGCGTACATTTGCGATCATCTCGCATCCGGATGCCGGCAAGACGACGCTGACCGAGAAGCTGTTGCTGTTCGGAGGCGCGATCCAGATGGCCGGCACCGTCAAGGGGCGCAAGGCCGCGCGCCACGCGACCTCCGACTGGATGCGCCTCGAGCAGCAGCGCGGCATCTCGATCACCAGCTCGGTGATGCAGTTTCCCTATCGTGACTGCATCGTCAACCTGCTCGACACCCCGGGGCACGAGGATTTTTCCGAGGATACCTATCGCACCCTGACCGCGGTCGATTCGGCGCTGATGGTCATCGACTGCGCCAAGGGAGTAGAGCAGCGCACGATCAGACTGATGGAAGTGTGCCGGCTGCGGGACACGCCGATCATGACATTCGTCAACAAACTCGATCGCGACGGGCGCGCGCCCATCGAGCTGCTCGACGAGATCGAAGCAGTGCTGAAGATCCATCCGACTCCGGTGACCTGGCCGATCGGCATGGGCCGTGACCTGATCGGCATCTACCACCTGCTCGAAGATCGCATCTACGTCTACCAGGCGGGCGAGCGCGGCCGGGTGGGCGGCAACCGCATCATCGACGGGCTGGACTCCGACGCGGCGCGCGAACTGCTCCGGCGGGCTACGATTCCTACCGCTCCGAAGTGGAGCTGGTGCGCGGCGCGACCGCGACTTTCGACCAGGCAGCCTACCGCGCCGGCGCTCAGACGCCGGTGTTCTTCGGGTCCGCGATCAGCAATTTTGGCGTCGAGGAACTGTTGCGCGCCTTCGTAGCGCACTCGCCTCCGCCGCTGGCCCGGGCGACCCGCGAGCGCAGCGTCGAGCCGCTGGAGGCCGCGCTTTCCGGGTTCGTCTTCAAGATCCAGGCCAACATGGATCCGGGCCATCGCGACCGCATCGCCTTCATGCGCCTGTGCTCCGGGCGCTACCAGCGCGGCATGCGCATCTATCACACGCGCCTCGCCAAGGAAGTGCGCGTGGCCGATGCGCTCACCTTCATGGCCGCCGACCGCGCCCAGGCCGAGGAGGCCTACGCCGGGCGACATCATCGGCCTGCACAATCACGGCACCATCAACATTGGTGATTCGTTCACCGAGGGCGAGACGCTGGCTTTCACCGGCATTCCGGATTTCGCGCCGGAAATGTTCCGCCGCGCGGTGCTCAAGGATCCGCTGCGCATGAAGGCGCTGGCCAAGGGCCTGGCGCAGCTGTGCGAGGAGGGCGCTACGCAGCTGTTCAAGCCGCTGCGCAACGCCGACCTGATCCTCGGCGCGGTCGGCCAGCTGCAGTTCGAGGTGGTGGCCTTCAGGCTGGCCGACGAGTACGCTGTGCAGTGCGTGTTCGAGAATATCAATGTGTACACGGCGCGCTGGGTCAACGCCGGCGACGAACGCAAACTCGAGGAATTCCAGCTGAAGGCCCACGACCATCTGGCGCGCGACCACAGCGGCGCGCTGGTGTACCTGGCGCCCTCGCGCGTCAACCTGCAGCTGACGCTCGAGCGCTGGCCGGAGATCCGCTTCAGCGAGACGCGCGAGCACCTGGCGGGTGGCGCCGAATGAGCCGCTGGTACCTGCGCCGCCCGATCCTGCGCCTGGGCCATGTACGACTGGGCGAATTCGACTTTTGCGACCACGGTCATGGCCGGGTTCTTCCCGGCATTCTTCCGCCAGTACTGGAGCCTGGGGCGCCGACCCGACCACTGCCACCTTCAGGCTGGGACTGGCCAATGGCCTGGCCGGATTCGTCGTCGCCATGCTGGCGCCGATCCTCGGGATCCTGGCCGACCGCAGCGCGCGCCGGCGCTGGTTCGTGCTCAGCTGGACGGTGCTGGGCGTGCTCGCGACCGGCGCGCTGTATGGCGTGAGCCGTGGTCAATGGGGCATGGCAGCGGGATTGTTCGTGCTCGCGACCATGGGTTTCAACGGCGCGATCGTGTTCTACGACGCGCTGCTGCTACAGGTTGCCGAACCCGAGGACTATGACCGCGTCTCCGCCTACGGCTACGCGCTGGGCTATCTCGGCGGCGGGCTGCTGTTCGCGGTCAACGTCGTGATGATGCTGCACCCGGCCTGGTTCGGGCTCAGCGATTCGGCCGCCGCGGTGCGCTTCTCGTTCCTGACCGTCGCACTCTGGTGGCTGGTGTTCTCGATTCCGCTGGCGTTAGGCGTGCGCGAGCCCAAGACCACCGTTGCGGCACAGGCGCAGGTCAGCGCCTGGGGGGAACTGGCGCGAACGCTGCGCGAAATGGCGACGCATCGGCCGCTGTGGATGTTTCTGCTCGCCTACTGGCTGTACATCGACGGCGTGAACACCATCATCAAGATGGCGGTCGACTACGGTGGTGCCCTCGGCCTGCCGACCGCCGGCCTGATGGCGGCGCTGCTGCTGACGCAGTTCGTCGCCTTTCCAGCGGCGCTCCTCTACGGCTGGATCGGCAATCGCGTCGGCGCCGCGCCCGGCGATCCTGGCCGGCCTGCTGGTCTACATCGGCGTGACCCTCTGGGCCACGCGTCTCGACAGTATCCAGGCTTTTTTCGCCATGGCGGTCATCATCGGGCTGGTTCAGGGCGGCGTGCAGAGCCTGTCGCGATCGCTGTTCGGGCAGTTCGTGCCGCCCGGCAAGTCGGCCGAGTATTTTGGCTTCTACAACATGCTCGGCAAGTTTGCGACCGTGCTTGGTCCGGTGCTGATCGGCGTCACCGCGAAGCTGACGCACAGTTCGCGCAGCGGTATCGGCTCGGTGGCGCTGCTGTTCCTGGCCGGCGCGGTGCTGTTGTGGTTCGTGCGCGTGCCGGCTCACGCCGCGCATGCGCGGGGCACCTGAGCGGAGCTTGACGATGTCAGTCGAGCGGACCGGCCGTTGCATGTGTGGTGAGATCCGCTACCAATGCGGGCCGTTGCTGTACCCGCCGACCCTGTGTCATTGCGAATCGTGCCGCCGCGCCGCGGGCGCGCACGCGGTCGGCTGGGTGACGGTAGCCGCCGGCGATCTGCACTACGATGCCGGATTGCCGCGCGAATTCGAGTCCACGCCTGGCGTCTACCGCGGCTTCTGCGAGCACTGCGGCACGCCCTTCACTTACCGCAACCTGCGAGCGGCCCGGAGAGATCGACGTCACGATCGGCAGCCTCGATGTACCCGGGGAAGCCCGGCCCGTCGATCACATCTGGATGCAGGATGCGCCGGACTGGGACCAGCCGGGCGACGGGCTGCCGCAACACCGGGCGGCACGCAACAAGACCTAGGCACGAGGGTACCCCAGAGTCAACGCAGACCCGCTGTCTGCTATGGCCGGTAGTCGCGCGCGGCGCGCAGGAAATCGCGCAACGGCGCGGCCGACGCGGGTGGCCCGTAGCGCAGCTCGCGAGTAGCGCAGCGCCAGCGGCCGGAGCATCGCCGCCGCCGCCGGTTGAATGAGCGCCAGCCGTTCGCAATAATCGAGCACGCCTTCCTGCGGCGCGCGCGGCCATCCAGCGCGCGCCAGGCGCCGGTCGATGCGCCGCCATGCGCGGGTCAGTGCATCGGGGCGCACCGGGCGCGCGAGCCGGCGGAGCGTCCAGCCGATCCACGACAGCCAGGCGCCCATGCCGGCGCCCAGCGCGATGGCCAGTGTCTGCCAGTCGCGATCGCCGAATCCCAGACGGTCCGCCAGCTTGAGTTGTCGGGCCAAATTGAAGCCGACGACGTCGTCCTGCCACCAGGCATTGAGGGCATCCCAGGCCTGCAGCGTGGTGGTCAGCCAGGGCCTGGCGCCCAACAGGCGGGAAGCGCCGCTGCCGAAACCGTCGCCGAACTGCAGCAGTTCACGGCTCAAGCCGCTCGGGCGCGACCACCGCCGTCGGGTCGGCGCGCAGCCAGCCGCGTCCGGGCAGCCAGACTTCCGCCCAGGCGTGGGCATCCGATTGCCGCACCAGCAGGTAGCCGCCGATCGGATTCCACTCACCGCCCTGGTAGCCGGTGACGACGCGCGCTGGCACACCGCCTGCGCGCATCAGGTCGACAAACGCCGAGGCGTAGTGACCGCAGAACCCCTGGCGCGTGCGAAACAGCAGCTCATCGACCGACTCGCGCCCCAGCCGCTGCGGCGTGAGCGTATAGACGAAGCCGCCGCCACGCAGCCAGGCGAACACGCTCGCGACGAACGCCGCGTCATCGGGCGCGCTGCGCGCGCAGCTGCAGTGCGAGTTCGCGCGCGCGCGGATTGCGATTCGCCGGCAGCGCCAGATCGATCTGCCGCGCTGCCGCGGCCAGCTCGTCGCGGCTCACCGCCTGCGGGTAAGCGCTGAGATCGTAGGTGCGCGCCTGCAGGATCGGCCGGCGCGAGATCAGCTGGAAGTCGCTGCTCTGCCAGACAAATGCGCCCTCCGGCGGCTGCGACATCTCCAGCGCGACCACCGTGCCGTGCGTGTTGGGTTCGAGCGTTTCGCTGTAGTGGTAGGCGGGGCCGCGATATTCCAGCGCTGCAGTGGGCGCGGCTTCGCTCCGGTGGCGGCGCCAGGTGTAGCCGTCGAAATCGTGCAGCACCGGTCCGCGCCAGTAGCGTTGCGCCACCGGCGGCAGCGCGCCCTCGAAGCGCGCGCGCAGCGCCGGCTCATCGGATTCGGTGAGGCGCGCGATCCGGCCCGGGCTCATCTCATCGCTGAGGCCGGTGATCGCCTCGTCATCGCCGGCCATCGCCCAGAAGGCGCCGGGCAGGCGCGGAAAGAACAGGAAGCACACGATCGCGAGCGGCAGCGCATACAGCAGTTGCCGCGCCGCTTCGCGCAGCAGCGTCGGCGCAGGCAGCGGGGCGCCGCCGGCGAGTGCCGCGGAGCGAGGCCGCGCTCAGCCAGAGGCACAGCGCGTACACCGGCAGGCGCCAGAGCTGCTGCCGATCCAGACAGGCGGCCAGCAGCAGGAACAGGCGTCGCGCCGCTGATCACGTACCAGTCGCGCGCTCGAGCGCGCCTCGAACAGCTTGGCGGCGGTCATCGCCACCAGCAGCGTGGCGCCGGCGGACAGTCCGTTGAGCGTGCGGAAGCTCAGCAGCACGCCCGTGGTGACGATGGCGGCAAAGCCGATGCGCGCGAGCCTCCCGGGCTGCGGATAACCGCGCAGCACGGCGCGCAGGTGCCAGCTCGTGGCCAGCACCAGCATCGGCAGGCACCACCAGGCGAGATGATGTGCGTTGACGGCCGCAGCCGCGAACAGCGCCGCGATCGGGCAGCAGCGAGGCGCTGTGCCCGGAACCGGAGCGCCTCATGACGTAACGCCGCCGTACAGCGCGAGCTGGCGCAGCAGTGCGGCGCGGTGCGCGGCGCCGCGACCGAGCGGGGCATCGGCGCCCGGCAGGCGCAGGCCGCAGGCGGCGTCGCGCCGTGCGCATTCGATGATCCAGGCCGCGAGCTGGCTGAGGCGCGCCTCCAGGTCGAGGGATTCGAGGCCGTCGAAGCTGAACAGGTAATCGCTCCCGCCGCTGCCCGGCGTACTGCGCGACCAGCAGCGGCGCACCACGCGCCCAGGCTTTCCAGGCAATGCTGCGCGGACTGTCGCCGCTCTGGTAGGCGCGCAGTCCGGCCCATTCGTCCTCGCCCGGCGCGTGTGCGGCGGACTGCTGCGTCAGCCGGCCGGCGCGCGCCGGCGGCAGCGAGCGCGTTCCAGCGACGCGCGGATAGACGATGGCATCCACCGGCAGGTACAGCCAGGTCCAGCAGCGGAACAGGCCGAACGGTGCGGTCCTGGCGAGTTCGAGCCGCTCGAGCCGCTGGCGGCCGCGGCGCGCGGCCTGGAATAGCACCTGCACGGTGATGACGCTGCGGCCGTCGAGCCCGAATTGGCTGGCCGTCGATCCGGGCGAGCGCGACGCTGAGGGCGCGGCGCGGCAGCGGCGCCGGGTTTGACGAAGCGCAGCTCCAGCACGCCCTCGTCGCCCGCGTGGCAATCGGCGGCCTGCGCCTGCATCAGCTCGAGGCCCTGCAGCGTGCGCTGGCATTCGTGCATGCCCACCAGCATGAAGCCGGCGAGCATGAAGGTCAGGAACAGCGCCAGGCTGTTGCTGTAGTTGAGCCCGGCCACCAGCATGACGAACAGCAGCAGCGCCGCGGCGAGGCCGGCGCGCGTCGGCAGGATGTACAGGCGCCGCCCCAGCAGCTGCAGCGGCAGCGTGTCGGTTCCCTGGCGCTTGCGCGCCCATTGTTCGACGCGCCGGGAGAGTCGGCGGCGCGGCGCGTCGAACACGCTGCCCTCTAGACCGGCACCGGCACCGCGGCGAGCAGCTCGGCGGCCAGGCGCGCGCCCTGGCCGCGCAATGCCGCCGTCACGCTGTTCGAGCCGATGCGCCGCGACCGAGGGCAACACCGCCTGCACGTGCTCGGGCAGCACGGCGCGTTCGCTCGGCCAGCAGCGCCCAGCCCTGCGCGGCGCGCACCAGACCCTGCGCGGCGCGCGGCGACAGCCCGAGCTGGAACAGCGTGCGCGAACGCGCCACCAGCGCCTGCACGTAGTCGAGGAGCGGTGCGCTGACGTAGATGGCGCGCACCGCGCGCTGCGCCGCCAGCAGCTCCGTGCGGATTGAGCACCGCGGCTGGTGGCCTCCAGCAGCTCGTGGCGCTCGCCGGCCAGCAGCAGCGCGCGCTCGGCCTCGCGGTCGGGATACCCCAGGCTCACGCGCATCAGGAAGCGATCGAGCTGCGATTCCGGCAGCCCGAAGGCGCCGAGCTGCTCGTGCGGATTCTGCGTCGCCACGACGAAGAAAGGTTCGGGCAGCGGATGCGTCACGCCGTCGATGCTCACCTGCCGCTCTTCCATGGCTTCGAGCAGCGCGCTCTGCGCCTTGGGGCTGGCGCGGTTGATCTCATCGGCGAGCAGCAGCTGCGTGAACACCGGTCCGGGCCGGAACTGGAACTGCTGCGTGTCGCGATCGAATACCGACACGCCGACCACGTCGGCGGGCAGCAGGTCGCTGGTGAACTGCAGCCGCCGCCAATCGAGACCGAGCACTCGCGCCAGGTGTGCGCCAGCGTGGTCTTGCCGACTCCCGGCACATCCTCGATCAGCAGGTGGCCGCGGGCGAGCAGGCAGGCGATGCACAGCCGGATCTGCGCGGGCTTGCCCGAGTATGACGCTTTTCGACGGCGGCCACGGCATCGTGCAGGCGACTCATGGTTGCAACGCACGCACCTGTTCGAGCTGGCGGTCGAGACCGCCGAGCGTCTGCTCGAAATCGGCCAGCCGCGCGCGTTCCTGCTGCACCACGGCCTCGGGCGCGCTGCGCACGAAATTCTCGTTGCCGAGCTTGGCCTGCGCCCGCGCGATCTCCTCGCGGATCTTGCGGATGTTCTTCTCCAGCCGCGCGAGTTCGGCCACCGGGTCGATGAGCCCGGCCATCGGCACCAGCAGCGTCAGGCTGGCCGACCATTGCGGCCGCGGCCGGCGGCGGCCTGGCCTGGTCGGCGAGGAACTGCGGCGCTTCGATGCCGCCGAGCCGCATCAGCAGCGCTTCGTGGCGTTGCGCCAGTTCGCGATCGTCAGCGCTGGCGTCCTGCAGCAGCAGCGGGAGCCTGCGCGCCGGGCTGATGTCCATCTCGCCGCGGATCTGCCGCACGCCGAGCACGACCCTGGTCAGCCAGTGCATCTCGGCTTCGGCGGCCGCGTCGGCGGGAAAACCGGCAGCGCGCGGCCAGGGCGCCAGCATGATGGTTGGTGTTGCGCCCGGCACCGGCGCGGCACCCAGGGCGCCCGGCACCAGTGGGGCGATGCGCTGCCAGATTTCCTCGGTGATGAATGGCATCAGCGGATGCAGTGCCCGCAGCAGCGCTTCCAGCACTACCAGCAGTGTCTCGCGCGCGCCGCGCTGCTGTGCCGCGCTGCCGCCGCTCCCTGCAGCACGGGCTTGGCGAGCTCCAGGTACCAGTCGCAGTATTCATGCCAGGTGAATTCGATACAGCGCCGTGGCCGCGAAATCGAAGCGGTAGGCGGCGAAGGCTGTGTCGACCGCGCCGATGGTCGCGCCCGAGGCGCGAGCGGATCCAGCGATCGGCCATCGACAGTTCGACCGGGCCGTCGCTGCCGAGAGCCGCGCTCTGCTCGACGCACAGCAGCACGAAGCGCGCCGCGTTCCACAGCTTGTTGCAGAAATTGCGGTAGCCCGCGACGCGCTGCAGGTCGAAGCGCAGGTCGCGGCTGTGGGTCGCGAGCGACGGCAAAGGTGAAGCGCAGCGCGTCGGTGCCGTAGGCGGCAATGCCTTCCGGAAACTGCTTGCGCGTGGCCTTCTCGATCGCCGGCGCCAGCCGCGGCTGCATCAGTCCGGTGGTGCGCTTGGCCACCAGTGCCTCGAGGCCGATGCCGTCGACGATGTCGAGCGGATCGATGACGTTGCCCTTCGACTTCGACATCTTCTGGCCTTCGCCGTCGCGGATCAGGCCGTGCACGTACACGTCGCGGAACGGCACGTCGCCCATGAACTTCAGGCCGAACATGATCATGCGCGCGACCCAGAAGAAGATGATGTCGAAGCCGGTCACCAGCACGCTGGTCGGATAGAAGCGCTTGAGCTCGGCCGAGTGCGTCGGGCCAGCCCAGCGTGGAGAACGGCCACAGCGCCGAAGAGAACCAGGTGTCGAGCACGTCCTCGTCCTGGCGCAAGGGCACCTCGTGCCCGTGCTGCGCGCGCGCCTGCGCAGCCGCCGCGGCGGCATCGCGCGCGACGTAGATGTTGCCGGCCTCGTCGTACCAGGCCGGAATGCGGTGGCCCCACCACAGCTGGCGGCTGATGCACCAGTCCTCGATGTTGCGCATCCACTGGAAATAGGTCTTGTCCCAGTTCTCCGGCACGAAGCGGATGCGGCCGCTCTCGACGGCGGCGATGGCCGGCGCCGCGAGCGGCGCGACGCGCACGTACCACTGGTCGGTGAGGTAAGGCTCGATGACCGCGCCGCTCCGGTCGCCGCGCGGCACCATCAGCTTGTGCGCGTCGATCCGCTCGACCAGGCCGGCCGCCTCGAGCAGCTCGCACGACGCGCGTGCGCGCCTCGAAGCGATCGAGCCCGCGCAGCTCCGCGCGGCGCGGCGTCGTTCATGCGCGCGTCGGGCGTGAACACGTTGATCAGCGGCAAGTGAGTGGCGCTGGCCGACTGCGTAGTCGTTGAAATCGTGGGCAGGCGTGATCTTGACGCAGCCGGTGCCGAATTCCGGATCGACGTAGTCGTCGGCGATGATCGGAATTTCGCGGCCGGTGAGCGGCAGCTGCACGGTCTTGCCCACCAGGTGCGCGATAGCGCTCGTCCTGCGGGTGCACGGCCACCGCCGTGTCGCCGAGCATGGTCTCGGGCCGCGTGGTCGCGACCACCAGCGCGCCGCTGCCGTCGCTCAGCGGATAGCGCAGGTGCCACAGTGAGCCCGTTTCCTCCTCGCTCAGCACCTCGAGATCGGAGATCGCCGTGCGCAGCACCGGATCCCAGTTGACCAGGCGCTGGCCGCGGTAGATCAGATCCTGCTCGTGCAGGCGCACGAAGGTTTCGGTGACCGCGCGCGACAGGCCCTCATCCATCGTGAAGCGATCGCGCGACCAGTCGACCGAGGCGCCGAGCCGGCGCATCTGCCGCGCGATCGTGCCGCCGGACTGTGCCTTCCACTGCCACACGCGTTCGACGAACTCCTCGCGCGCTGAGGTCGGTGCGCCGCTTGCCCTCGGCGTTGAGCTGCCGCTCGACCACCATCTGCGTGGCGATGCCGGCGTGATCGGTGCCCGGCTGCCACAGCGTGCTCGTCGCCGCGCATGCGGTGGTAGCGCGTCAGCGCATCCATGATCGTGTCCTGGAAGGCGTGCCCCATGTGCAGCGTGCCGGTCACGTTGGGCGGCGGAATGACGATGCAGAAGCGCCTCGGCGCCTGCGCGCGGCGCGAAAGCAGCCCTGTGCTTCCCACTGCGCGTACCAGCGCTGCTCGATGTCGGCGGGCGAGTAGGTCTTGTCCATCGTTAGCCGGCCGGCCGGCTTGTGCGTCGGCGGCTCGACGCCCAGAGCGCGATACTGGCGGAAGCGCTCGCGGCCGGCCTGGCGGCGGGCCGGCGTCGTCGTCGACGATCTCGACCACGCGCAGCTGCGGTGTCTGCGCCCGCGGGCACGGTGGCGGAGAGATTGACGATGAGCTGCGGCGGCGAGGGCGGTGCGCGACCAGCGCTCAGCAGCACCGGTGTCTCTTCCCAGTCGGATTCCGGCGCCACCGGCTCGTGCGGCACGAAGCTGCGGTCGGCGAAGGTCCACAGCAGCTCATCGAAGCGCCGTCAGGTCAGTCGCCGTTGTCGAAGCAGACCAGCACGCGCTCGCTCGGCCAGGAAGGCCTGCTCGATCTCCTGGCAGGCGAACTTCCAGCGCGCACGGGCGTCGCTCCCGTCCAGCACGTAGAAATCCGCGCGCTCCACTTGTAATCCGGCCGCACTAGCCGCGTGCGCGCCGGATCAGGAAATCGCCCAGCAGCGCCAGCGGCCGGCCGGTGGCGCTCTTGTGGTTCGCCCGAGAGCCAGGCGGTGCCCGCGATGTCGAGGTGCGCCCACTTCAGTGCCCTTGGTGAAGCGGCCCAGGAACGCAGCCGCCGTGATCGCGCCGCCATCGCGACCGGCGACGTTGGCCACGTCGGCGAAGTTGGTCTTGAGCTGCTCGCCGTATTCCTCGGTGAGCGGCAGCTGCCAGGCGCGGTCGTCGGCGCGCCTGCCCGAGGCGACCAGCTCCTGCGCCAGCTCGTCGTCGTTGCCCATGACGCCGGTGTGATGCGCGCCAAGCGCGACCACGCAGGCGCCGGTCAGCGTCGCCATGTCGATGACTGCGGCCGGCTTGAAGCGGCGCGCGTAGTGCAGCGCGTCGCAGAGGATCAGTCGGCCTTCGGCGTCGGTGTTGAGGATTTCCACCGTCTGCCCGTCGGCGCTGGTGACGATGTCGCCCGGCTTGATCGCGCGCCCGCCCGGCATGTTTTCGCAGGTCGGGCACCAGACCGACCAGATTGAGGCGCAGCTTGAGGCGCGCCGCCAGATCGAACGCGGCCAGCACCGTGGCAGCGCCGCACATGTCGAACTTCATCTCGTCCATGGCGTTCGCGTCTTTGATCGAAATGCCGCCGGAGTCGAAGGTGACGCCCTTGCCCACCAGCACCAGCGGGGCCGCGCCGCGGCGCCCGCCGCGATGTTCGAGGATGATGAAGCGCGGCGGCTCGGCGCTGCCGCGCGTCACGGCCAGCAGGCAGCCCATCTTCAGGCGCCGGATCTGCGCCTCGTTCAGTACCCGCGTGCGCAGCGAGCGGTGCGTGCGGGCCAGCCGCGCGGCCTGCGCCGCCAGGTAGCGCGGCGTGCAGACGTTGCCGGGCAGGTTGGCCAGGTTGCGCAGCAGCGTGGCGCTGGCCGCGATGGCGGCGCCGTCGCCCAGCCCACGGCGGGCGTCGGCGAGGCTGGTGGGCGCAAATGGCCCGAACTTGAGCCGCGACAGCGCCGCGGCCGGCGCGCGCTTGCCGGTCTTGAGGTCGTTGATGCGGTATAGCGCCGCGCCGCAGGCGTCGGCGGCGGAGCGGGCCAGCGTGTAGTGGTCGAAGTCGCGCTCCGCCGGTCGCTCGAGCGCGAAGATTGCGCTCGCCACGCGCGTGCGCGCCAGCGCCACCACCGCCGTTGCCAGTGCCTTGCGCCAGAGGCGGCGCTGGTAGCTCTTCGCGGCACCAAGCACCGACCAGCAGCAGCGTTCTGGCGCGCAGGCCCGGCAGTTCGGTCAGCAGGAGCGATTCACCGCTGCGGCCCGAGAAATCGCCACGCTGCAGCAGGCTCTTGAGCCGGCCGCGGACCGCCCGGTCCACGGCGCGGGCTTCGGCGCCGAGCTCGCGCGCCTCGTAAACGCCGATCACGAGGCAATCGGCGCGTTGCTCGATGGTCTTGCCACTGTAGGCTGAACATTGCATGGGCGATCCTCTGGGCCAAGGTTGAGCGGCAGCCGGCCACTTCGGTATAAGGTAGTGCGGCGAAAGGGCGGCAGTTTAGCCGATGCGGCGCGATTGGTGAGGGTGCCTTGCAAATTCTGCAGCGGTATTTGTTCCGTGAACTGGCGCTCAATTTCCTGGGCGTAACCGGCGCACTGGCTGGCCATCCTCGTTCATTTACGAGCTGGGTGCGGTGCTGGAGCGGGCTGCGCAGTACCAGTATCCGCGCGTGCTGGTGCTGCAGCTGTTCGCACTGGGCGCGGCCGAGAATTTTTCGCTGCTCCTGCCCCTGGGCCTGATGCTGGGTGTGGTGCTGGCGCTGGGGCGCCTCTACCACGATAGCGAGATGACCGCCGCGCAGGCCTGCGGGTTCGGGGGCGCGCGCAGCTGGCTGCCGGTCGCTGCCCTGGCGCTGGTGATCGCGCTGCTGAGCGGTTGGCTGAGTCTGCTGTTTGCCCCGCAGGCCGCCGCACGCCGCGCCGCGCTCAGCGCCGAAGCGCTGCGTGCCGGGCTGGCCGAGCCGTTTGCGGCCGGGCGCTTCCGCAGTTTCGACGGCGGCCGCACCGTCATTTACGGTGCGAGCACCAACCCCGCGGGCGAGATGCAGCACGTGTTCATCAAGCAGGCGGCCGGGGATGCGGTGATCACGACGGTCGCGCAGCGCGCGTACCGCCAGGTCGGCGCGGACGGGCTCAGCCAGACCATCGTGTTGCGCGACGGCGAGCGGCTCGAGGGTGTACCCGGCGCAAGCCGGTACCGGATCCTGAAATTCGCCGAACTGCGCGTGCCGCTGGCGGCGCCGGCGGCCGCGGCGCGTTCGGCACGGGTCGACGAGCGCGCGAGCGCCGCACTGGCGCGCAGCGGGCAACTGCGCGAGCGCGCGGAACTGCAATGGCGCCTTGGCTTTCCGCTGATGGTGCTGGTCGCCGCGCTGTGCGCGGCGCCGCTCGGGCGGCTTCGTCCGCGCCAGGGCCGCTACGCACGTATCTGGCTGGCCGTATTATTCTTCGCGCTCTACGGCAACCTGGCGATTGCCGCCCGCACCTGGTTCGAGCACGGCACGACGCCACCGGCGATCGGCATCTGGTGGGTGCACGTACCTTTTGTCGCGCTCGGGATCTGGCTTGCCAGGCGGCGCGCGTGACACATCTCGATCGCTATATCGCGCGGACGGTGCTCGGCGCCATTGCGCTGGTGATGGCCGTGCTGCTGCTGCTCGGAGCGCTGTTCAATTTTATCGATGAGCAGGGCAGCGTCGGCGTCGGCCACTACGGCATGGCGGAAGCGCTGGTGTACAGCCTGCTGAATCTCCCGCGCTTTGCGCTCAATGCCTTTCCTGCCGGAGTCCTGATCGGCTCGATGCTGGGGATCGGCGCACTGGCGCGCAGTCATGAACTGACCGCCATGCGCTCGGCCGGCATGTCGCGCGCGCGGCTGGCCGCCACCATGCTCGGTTGCGGCATGCTGCTGCTGTTGGCCGGCCTGGCAGTGAGTGAATACCTGGCGCCGAGCCTCGAGCAACTTGCGGACGAACGCAAGGCCATGGCCCGTGACCAGAACTTCAGCCTCGCGGGTGCGGGCGGCGCATGGGTGCGCGACGGCAACCTCATCATCAACATCGCGGAGCGTTCGAGTGCGAGCCAGTTCGGCGGCATGCTGGTGTTTGAGCTGGGCGGGGCTGGCCGGCTGTCGGCCATCGCCCACGCCGAGCGAGCCGCGAACGGCAGCCAGGGAACCTGGGAGCTGGGCAACTACGCCGAGTCGCGCTTTGCGGCCGGCGCAGTCACGGTGCGGCGCGAGACCAGACACCGTCTGGCCTCCGCGGTCAGTGGCGACTTCCTGCAGATGGCGGTCGTGCAACCGACGGAGATGGCGCTCAGTGCGCTGTATCGGGCCATTCGCTATCTGCGTGACAACGGCCAGGATCCGCGCCCCTACGAACTCGCGTTCTGGTCTACCCTGGCACGCAACGTCGCCATTCCGCTCGGGGTATTGTTCGCGCTGCCGTTCGGGTTTGGCGCGATGCGTTCGGCGGGGAGCGGTGCCCGCAGTACCCTCGGCCTGGCCATCGGCATGGTGTATTTTTTCGTGCAACGGACTGTGGAAAGCGGCACGGTCGTATTCAGCCTGGATCCGCTGCTGCTGGCGTGGGTGCCGACGCTCATGCTCGGCTCGGCCGCCTTCGTGCTGTTGCTGCGCACCCGTTGAGCGCACCGTGGCAGCCACTGGCAAGGATGGCGCGGGCAGGCGTCCCCGATGCCCTCATCCGCTGCGCAATCCGCGCGCTGCTGCGTCGACAGCTGCGACAACTTCGGGCCGGCGACCCAGCTGCAACCGCGGAGCGGACGGAGCGCTTCGTGGCGCTAATGGACGCGGCGCCGATCGCGCCGCTCACCATTCCATCAAGCCCCCGCGGCCCGGAGTTGCGCGAGGAATTCTTCGGCGCCGTGCTGGGGCCGCACCGCAAGGACAGCTGCTGCCAGTTTGCCGCCGTGGACACCACCTTGCCGGTCGCCGAGGCCGATTCGCTCCACCTGAACTGCCAGCGCGCCGGCCTGGTCAATGGCCAGGATGTGCTCGAGCTGGGCTGCGGCTGGGGTTCGCTGGCGATGTGGATCGCCTCGCATTATCCCGCCAGCCGCATCACCGCCGTGTCGAACTCGCCGGCGCAGTGCGCACACGTCGAGCGGCGCGCGGCGGCGCGTGGCCTCGCCAACCTGCAGGTGATCAACCGCGACATGAATGACTTCGATGCCGGGCGGAAGTTCGACCGGGTCGTGTCGGTCGGGATGTTCGAACACATGCGCAATTGGCGCTCGCTGTTAAGCCGTGTCGCCGGGTGGTTGCATGATGACGGGCGTTTCTTCATGCAGGTGTTCTGCCATCGCGCCGTGCCTTACGCCTGCGAAGGGCAGGAGACGAATGACTGGCGGAGCCCTCATTACTATGCCGGCGGCATGGTGCCGAGTGACGAGTTGCCGTTGCGCTTCCAGGATCAACTGCAGCTGGAGACACGCTGGCGCTGGGATGGGCGCCATTGCCAGCGCACCGCCAATGCCTGGCTGGCCAACATGGATGCGCGGCGCGCGACGATCTGGCCCATGCTCGAGCAGGCCTGCGGGAGCGGGGAGGCACAGCGCTGCTGGTCACGCTGGCGTATGTTCTTAATGGTTCGGGCAGAAATGGGGCGCTACGATGGCGGCCGCCAATGGGCGGCGAGCGACTACCTGTACAGCCACAGGCTCCGCCCTGGCGCCTGAGTCCGATAACGGAGCGAGAACCATGGGCCTGCACAAATTCACCGTCCGCACGATTGATGGCATGAGCCGCAGTTTGGACGCGTTTGCCGGCGAGGTGCTGCTGATCGTCAACGTGGCCAGCCGCTGCGGATTCACGCCGCAGTACGCGGGCCTGGAAGCGCTCTATCGCCGCTATCACCCGCTGGGATTCGAGGTGCTGGGTTTTCCCTGCGACCAGTTTGGTGGCCAGGAGCCCGGGGACGAGGCGCAGATCCGCCAGTTCTGCGACCTCAATTACCAGGTGAGTTTTCCGCTGTTCGCCAAG
Source organism: uncultured Gammaproteobacteria bacterium (assembly GCA_963811485.1). Classification (GTDB taxonomy): domain Bacteria; phylum Pseudomonadota; class Gammaproteobacteria; order Steroidobacterales; family Steroidobacteraceae; genus FEN-1191. Next base: position 245,836 of record CAWERO010000001.1, on the reverse strand, counting down.
ATCGAGGTCAACGGCGCCGCCGCCGATCCGCTGTATCAGTTCCTGAAGGCAGCGCGGCCCGGCGTGCTCAGCACGGAAGCCATCAAGTGGAACTTCACCAAGTTCCTGGTGGCGCGCGATGGCAAGGTATTGCGCCGCTACGCGCCGGCGGACAAGCCGGAGAGCCTGGGCGCCGATATCGAAGCGGCGCTCGCCGCACCGCGGCCAGCCACGCCGTCAGGGTGATCGCCCGGCCAGGAACAGCCAGGTGGCGATGACGGTGTCGGGATTGAGTGAGATGCTGTCAATTCCCTCGTCCACCAGCCAGCGCGCCAGGTCGGGGTGATCGGAAGGTCCCTGACCGCAGATGCCGATGTATTTTCCCTGCCGCCGGCAGGCGGCAATGGCCATCGAGATCAGGGCCTTCACTGCCGGGTCGCGCTCATCAAAACTCCTGGCCACCAGCGCCGAGTCGCGATCGACCCCCATCGTCAGTTGCGTCAGGTCGTTCGAGCCGATGGACATGCCGTCGAAGTACTGCAGGTAATCTTCGGCGAGCAGCGCGTTGGTCGGCAGCTCGCACATCATGATCAGCTTGAGATCGTCGGCGCCGCGCTTCAGGCCATTGGCCGCCAGCAGTTCCGTGACCGCCCGCGCCTCGGCGACCGAGCGCACGAACGGCACCATCACCTGCACGTTGCGCAGTCCCATATCCTCGCGCACTCGCCGCAGCGCCCGGCACTCGAGTTCAAAGCAGGGGCGGAATGCGGGGTCGACATAACGGGCCGCGCCGCGGAAACCGAGCATCGGGTTTTCCTCGTGCGGCTCGTACTGCCGTCCGCCGATGAGGTTGGCATATTCGTTCGACTTGAAATCGGACAGGCGCACGATCACCGGTTCCGGCGCGAACGCCGCGGCGATCTGCGCGATCCCCTCGCTGAGGCGATCGACGTAGTAGCCGACCGGGTCGGTGCAGCCGCTCAGGTGCAGGCGGATCTGCTCCGCAGCGCCGGCTCCAGCCGCTCGAACTCGAGCAGTGCGCGCGGGTGCACGCCGATCATGCGGTTGATGATGAACTCGAGCCGAGCCAGGCCCACGCCGCGGTGCGGCAGCCCGGCAAACGCGAACGCGCGGTCGGGATTGCCGACGTTCATCATGATGCGCACCGGCGCGGGCGGCATCGCATCGAGCTCAATCTGCTGCCGCTCGAAGGCCAGCAGGCCCTCATAGACGAAGCCGGTGTCGCCTTCGGCGCAGGAGACCGTGACTTCCTGCCCGTCGCGGATCGAGGTGGTGGCGTTACCGCACCCCACCACCGCCGGTACACCCAGTTCGCGGGCAATGATAGCGGCGTGACAGGTGCGTCCGCCGCGATTGGTGACGATGGCGGCGGCGCGCTTCATGACCGGTTCCCAGTCCGGATCGGTCATGTCCGCGACCAGCACCTCGCCGGATTGCACCCGCGCCATGCTGGCCGAATCGCGCACCACCCGTGCCCGGCCGCTCCCGATGCGGCCGCCAATGCTACGGCCCTCGGTGATCACCCGGGATCGCTCCGGCAGCACGTAGCGCTCGAGGGTACGGCCAGCCCGGCTCTGCACGGTCTCGGGGCGCGCCTGCAGGATGTAGAGCTGCTGGTCCACCCCGTCGCGCGCCCATTCGATGTCCATCGGACAGCCGTAGTGCTGCTCGATGATCAGGGCCTGGCGCGCCAGGGCCTCGACTTCGGCATCGCTCAGCGAGAAACGCGCCCGCTCCGCGGCCGGCACCTCGACCGTGCGTACGAATTCGGCGCCGCCGGGCTCGGCATAGATCATCTTGATGGCCTTCGCGCCCAGGTTGCGGCGCACGATGGCGCGCTTGCCGGCGCGCAGCGCCGGTTTGTAGACGTAGAACTCGTCCGGATTGACCGCGCCCTGCACCACGGTTTCGCCGAGCCCGTAGGCGCTGGTGACGAACACCACGTCGCGAAAGCCCGAATCGGTATCCAGCGTGAACATCACGCCGCTCGCGCCGAGGTCGCTCCGCACCATGTGCTGCACCCCCACCGACAGTGCCACCAGCGCATGATCGAAGCGCTGGTGCACGCGGTAGGCGATGGCACGGTCGGTGAACAGCGATGCATACACCTGGTGCATGGCGCTCAGCAGCGCCGACTCGCCGCGGACGTTGAGAAAGGTCTCCTGCTGGCCGGCGAACGAAGCCTCGGGCAGGTCCTCGGCGGTGGCCGACGAGCGCACCGCCACCGCGATCCCCTGGCCCTGGTCCATCTCACGCCAGCGGCCCAGCACTGCGTGCTGCAGGGCGGGGGCAAACGGCGTAGCCAGTATCCATTGGCGGATGCGGGCACCGCTGGCGGCCAGCGCGGTGACGTCCTCGACGTCGAGCGCCGCCAGTTCGGCGTTGATGCGCGCAGCCAACCCGCCCTGGGCCAGGAAATCGCGATAGGCGCCGGCGGTGGTGGCGAAGCCACGCGGTACGCGCACGCCGAGCTGCGTTAGCGCGCCCAGCATCTCGCCGATCGAGGCGTTCTTGCCGCCGACGCGCTCGAGATCAGCGAGGCCCACCTCATTAAAGGAGAGTACGTATTCGTCCACCGCGTGTTTCCCGGCCCCTGACAGACGCTTATTGTCCACGATTTCGGGGCATGGGACACTGCTGCAGCGCGGACGGCCAACAGCGTCGGGGGCAGGGAGCTTGAGCAAACGCACGGTCTTCTTCGTGTCCGACCAGACCGGCGTCACTGCCGAGACCATGGGTCACAGCCTGTTGACGCAATTTGACGGTGCGCAATACCAATCGGTGACCTTGCCGTTCATCGCTACAGCGGCCGAGGCCACCGCGGTCGTGCGTCGGATCGACGCGGCGGCGCGCGAGTCCGCGCTGCGGCCGATCGTGTTTGCGACGCTGGTGGATGACGCGCGTGCGTGCGGTCCTGCAGCAGGCCAATGCCCTGGTGCTGGATTTCTTCGCGGCCTTCCTCGGTCCACTCGAGACGGAATTGGCCATGCCCTCTGCGCATGCCAGCGGCCGCGCGCACGGCATGGCCGACCTGGCCGCGTATACCGCGCGCATCAACGCCACTAATTTTGCGCTGGCAAACGATGATGGCGCCGGCGCCCGCGACTATGCGAGCGCGGATGTGGTGCTGGTGGGCGTGTCACGCTCCGGCAAGACGCCGACCTGCCTGTACCTGGCGCTGCAGTATGGCGTGTATGCCGCCAATTACCCGCTGGCGGACGAAGACCTGGATTCGGGCGAACTGCCCTCGGTGCTGGCGCCGCACCGTGACAAGCTGTTCGGTCTGACGATCCGCCCGGACCGGCTGCAGCAGATCCGCCGCGAACGCCGGCCGGACAGCCGCTACGCCTCGCTCCAGCAGGTACAGCTCGGAACTGCGCGCGGCGCTGGCGCTGTATGCCCGGCTCGGCGTGCCCTTTCTCGATACCACCGAATGCAGCATCGAGGAAATCGCCAGCCGCATACTCGATCGTCAGCGGCTCGAGCGGCGCGTGCGCCTGTAGTGGCTTCCGGCCCTAGCGGCCGGTGAAGCGCGGCTCGCGCTTTTCCAGGAAGGCCGCGACGCCCTCGCGGAAGTCCTGGCTGTCGATACACTGCGACTGCGCTGCAATCTCACTGGCCAGAGCTCGACGCGAAATCGCACGCGGCCGGCCTGGCGCAGCAGCCGCTTGCTGTGCGCGAGCGCGAGTGGCGCGCGCTGCGCCAACTGCCCGGCCCACTGCAGCGCGGCCTCCACCGCCGTGCCCTTGGGCACCACCCGATTGGCCAGGCCGAGCTCGTGGCAGCGCGCCGCCGGGACGCGCGTGCAGTCGACGCGTGAATTCGAAGGCCCGGCGGGCGCCGACCTGGCGCTCGAGCAGCCAGTTGATGCCGCCGTCCGGCACCAGGGCGATGTTGTGGAAGGGCAGGGTGAAATAGGCATCCTCAGCCATCACCACCAGGTCGCTGGCCAGCACGAAGGCGCAGCCAATCCCGGCCACCAGTCCCTCGACCGCCGCGATCACCGGCTTGCCCATATCCATGATGGACCGGATCCCCAGGCCATACTCGTCCTCGAGCTGGCGTCGCACCTCTTCGCCATCCGCCTTGCCGGCGCTCATGGCCTTGAGGTCGGCGCCGGCGCTGAACGCGCGGCCGGCGCCGGTGAGCACCACGGCGCGAACCTCTGCATCGGCGGCAGCCCGCTCGCAGCGCGGCGGCGAGCTGCAGGCGCAGTGCCGCATCGAAGGCGTTCAGCGCTTCGGGCCGATTCAGGGTGATGAGCGCGACCGGGCCGCGCCGCTCGGTACGTACCACCGCCTGTGCCGCGCTCATTTGCGTTCCCGGAGCTGGCGCAGGCTGGGCACGAAGAAATCCGGCGTGAGGTCGGTATCGGCCACGCCGGGCGGGGCATAGCCTGACAGGTCAGTGATGCCATGGGCGGCCAGCAATTCATCGTCCAGGTAGAAATTGCCGGTGGTGGTGCGCGCATCGCTGGTCAGGATCAGGTGTGCGGCGTCCGCCAGGATTGCGGGCGAGCGCAGCGCCCCGATCGGGAGGCGGCCCTTGAGCATGGCCATCGCCGCAGTGTCGATGGCGGTGCGCGGCCACAGGGCGTTGACGCCGACGCGGCCGCGGTATTCGCCGGCTACGCCCAGCACCACCATGCTCATGCCGAATTTTGCCATGCGTGTAGGCGACGTGCGGTGCAAACCAGCGCTCCTGCATCGCCAGCGGCGGCGACGAGCATCAGTACGTGCGGGTTGGCGGACTTGAGCAGATGCGGGAGCGTCTGCTGCGTGACCAGGAAGGTGCCGCGCGCATTGACGCCGTGCATCAGGTCGAAGCGCTTCATCGGCGTGTCGAGGGTCGGAGTGAGACTGATCGCGCTGGCGTTGTTGACGCAGATGTCGATGCCGCCGAATCGTGCCACCGTGGCCGCTACTGCGGCCTCGACCTGCGCTTCCTCGCGGATGTCGCAGATGATCGGCAGGGCGCGCCCGCCGGCCGCCTCGATCTGCGCGGCCGCGGTGTGAATCGTGCCGGGCAGCGTGGGGTGGGGCGCGTCGGTCTTGGCGGCGATCGCGACATTGGCGCCGTCGCGGGCCGCGCGCAGTGCGATCGCCAGGCCGATGCCGCGCGAGGCGCCGCTGATGAACATCGTCTTGCCGTGCAGTGTGGCCATCAATCAACTCCCGCCGAGCCCCACGCGCTGGAGCAATTCCGTGAAGCGCGCATCGCCGCGCAGGTTGTCGTACCGTGCGTCCACCTTGAGCAGCGTCAGCCGTGCGCTGCGGTTGGCGTAGGCCTTCTGCAGCCAGGGCATGGCCCGGTCAACGTCGCCGAGACGCGCGTAAAGTGAAGCGACCTCTTCGGGCACGGGCTGCGGTTGTGCTTCCATGGCCGCGACCCGGTGGCGCAGGAATCCGTGCCAGCCGCCGGTGGCGAAAGCCTCCTTGAGCGCCTCGAGCGCGGCCGGCGCTTCGCCGTCAATGCGCTTTTGCCGCGCGTAAAGCGCCACGGCTTCCTTGTGCTGATTCTTGTTGGCGTAGGCCTCGTACAGAAAGTAGTTGGTGTCGGCGAAGTTCTTGCCTAATTCCAGCGTCTTGCGCAATTGCACGATCGCCTCGTCGTAGCGGCGGGCTGAATTGAGGTCTATGCCCAGTGTCAGGTTGGCGATCAGCGACAGCGGATCCAGTTCCAGCGCGCGGCGCACTGCCGCCAGGCCCTCGTCAGTCCGGCCGGCATTGACCAGCAGCGTGCCGTACCACTTGTGCGTCGCGGGCAGGTTGGGACTGAGCTCGAGCGCGCGGCGGAAGTGCCGCTCGGCGGCCGTCCAGTCGAAATCAAAGATCCCGAGGATCAATCCGAGTGAGGCGTGTGCTTCCGCCAGCGTCTCGTCCATCGACAGGGCCTTCAGCACGGCTTGCTTGGCGAGCGGGGTCGATTCCCTGGCATTGGCACGGCGATCATAAAGCGGCAGCAGGCTGTAGCAGTCGGCCAGTCCGGTGAGAGCCAGCGGGTAGTTGGCGTCGATGGCGATGGCCTGCTGGAAGAACTTGACCGCCTTGCGGAAATCCTCCGCGGAGCGACGGTTCCAGTGGAAGCGTCCGCGCAGGTAGAGCTGATAGGCCTCCGCGTTGGGCAGCGTGGAACGCGTCGGCAGGTCTTCCTTCATGAGGGTGACTTTCAGCGAGCGCACCACCGCGGCGGCAATTTCGTCCTGCACCTTGAAGATGTCATCGAGCGTACGATCGTAGGTTTCCGACCAGACGTGATAACCGTTGTCGACCTGGATCAGCTGCACAGCGATGCGGATTGCGTTGCCGGCCTTGCGGACGCTCCCTTCGAGCACATGCGCCACGTGCAGCGCCTGGGCGATTTCGGCAATCGTGGTCTGCTTGCCCTTGAAAAAGAACGAAGAAGTGCGTGCCGGCACCCGCAATTCCGGCACCTTGGTGAGCAGGCCGATCAGTTCCTCGGACAGGCCGTCGGAGAAGTATTCCTGATCCTTCTGCGCGCTCAGGTCGAGGAACGGCAGCACCGCAATCGATTTATAGGCCGGCGCGGGGGTCGTGATGGCGGCGGCCTGCGCCGCAGTGGCCGCAGCCGTGCCGGCGCGATGTGCGCCGTGGAAGTACCAGCTCAGGACCGCCGTAACGGGGAACCCCATCAGCAGGGTCACCGAGGCCACCCGCGCGACCAGGTGCGGCCAGTCAAAGGTGGAGCCCAGCATTTCGATGGTGTGCAGGCTGGCGTAGGAAAAAGCCAGGTAACCGACCAACCACTGGACTGTGCGGTGTTCGACGATGCGGGCCCAGAACCGCATGTGCGTTACGTGCGGCGATGCGGGTTCCGCGGCAGTCGTGGCTGCCGGCATTGGCGCGTGGCTGCGGTCGTGTCCCATGTTCCGGTCTCGTTGGCGCCGAACTCGGTTGCGGTCTGGTGGCGGCAACCCTGGCCACGAGTGCCGGGGATTATACCCGCCGGCGATCCGGACTGCGTCAAGCCGCTGATTCGCCTCACCGGGCGCCGCGAATCGCGGCAGACCTTGTACAATCTGCGAGATCCGATGGGAATGGACCTCGCCAATGACTGAGCCAGCAAGCGCGGGTGCGCGCTTCCGCGCGGCCGTGCGCGAGGAGCGTCCGCTCCAGGTTGCCGGAACCATCAATGCCTATGCCGCCCGCATGGCCCAGGCCGTGGGATTCAGGGCCCTGTATCTGTCCGGTGGCGGCGTGGCGGCTAACTCGCTCGGCATGCCGGACCTCGGCATCAGCAATCCCGAGGACGTGCTCACCGATATCCGCCGCATCACTGATGTCACCACCGCGCCGCTCCTGGTCGACGCCGACACCGGCTGGGGCGGGGCGTTCAACATCGCCCGCACCGTGCGTGCCTTCGTCAAGGCGGGTGCGGCCGGCCTGCATATCGAGGACCAGGTGCAGGCCAAGCGCTGCGGTCACCGTCCCGGCAAGGAAATCGTTTCCAGGGAGGAAATGGTCGATCGCATCAAGGCGGCGGTGGATGCACGCACTGACGCGAGTTTCGTAATCATGGCGCGCACCGACGCGCTGGCCGCCGAAGGCCTCGACAGCGCCATCGATCGCTCGATGGCCTGCATCGAAGCCGGTGCCGATATGATTTTCCCGGAAGCGGTGACGGAACTCGAGATGTATCGGCGCATCAGCGTTGCCGTAAAGGTGCCGATCCTCGCCAACATCACCGAGTTCGGCCAGACACCGCTGTACACGCGCGCCGAACTCGGCGCAGCCGGCGTTGCCATCGTGCTCTATTGCTGCTCGGCTTACCGGGCGATGAACGCCGCCGCCCTGAAAACCTACCAGATCATCCGCAGCACCGGCAGCCAGCGCGAGGCGCTGTCGCTGATGCAGACTCGCGAGGAACTCTATCGCCATCTCGATTATCACGCCTACGAGCGCAAGCTCGACGAGCTGTTCGCGGCGGGGAAGAAGTGAGCGGAACGGGCGGCGATGCCGGGGGCCTGCCTGCGGGTGAGCCGGCCATGAACCTGGGCAACAGGCCCAAGAAATCGGTTGCCCTTTCCGGGGTGGTCGCGGGCAACACGGCGCTGTGCACCGTCGGCCGCTCGGGCAATGACCTGCATTACCGTGGCTATGACATCCTGGAGATCGCCGACGCCTGCGAGTTCGAGGAAATCGCCCACCTGCTGATACATGGCAAGCTCCCCAATCGCGTGGAATTGGCGGCCTATCGGCACAAGCTCCGCTCGCTGCGCGGCTTGCCGCCGGCGCTGCGCAGCGCGCTGGAACTGCTCCCTGCCACGAGTCACCCGATGGACGTCATGCGCACCGCCGTTTCGGTGCTGGGCTGCCTGGAGCCGGAAGGCAGCGCGCATGCGGACGCGGGCGCGCGCGACATCATCGACCGGCTGGTGGCCTGCCTGGGCGCGGCGCTGTGCTACTGGCACCACTATAGTCGTCATGGCCGGCGCATCGAGGTAGAGACCGACGTCGAGTCGGTGGGCGGGCATTTCCTGCAATTGCTCCACCAGCAGCCACCGCCGGCTGAATGGGTGCGGGCCATGCACACTTCGCTGATCCTGTACGCCGAGCACGAATTCAACGCCAGCACCTTTGCCGCGCGGGTCATCGCCGGGACCGGCGCCGACTTGTACTCCGCCATTACCGGTGCGATCGGGGCGCTGCGCGGACCGAAGCACGGTGGCGCCAATGAAATCGCCCTGCAGATCCAGCAGCGCTACCCGGATCCGGACCTGGCCGAAGCCGACATCCGTGCGCGCGTCGCCAGGCGCGAGGTGATCATCGGATTCGGGCACCCGGTCTACACGATCGCGGATCCACGCAACGAAATCATCAGGCGCGTGGCGCAGCGGCTCGCGTCCCAATCGGGCGATTGGCACATGTACCGCGTCGCCGAGCGGCTCGAGGCGGTCATGGCCGAGGTCAAGCACATGTTTCCGAACCTCGACTGGTTCAGTGCCGTCAGCTATCACGCCATGGGGGTGCCGACCGCGATGTTCACGCCTTTGTTCGTGATCTCGCGCACCACCGGTTGGGGCGCGCATGTCATCGAGCAGCGGCAGGACGGCAAGATCATCCGCCCGAGCGCCAACTACACCGGCCCGGAGAATGTGAAATTCCTGCCGCTGGCGCAGCGGCCCTAGCGCCGTGAGCAGCCACGATCTCAAGTCATCACGACGGCCCGATCCGCTGCTGGTCGAGATCGCCCGCTACGCGCGCGACGCCACGATTGACAGCACCCTGGCCTACGATACCGCACGCTATTGCCTGAAGGACACGCTGGCCTGCGGATTTCAGGCGCTGCGGTACGCGGCCTGCACCAAAATGCTCGGGCCCGTAGTGCCCGGCGCTATCCTGCCCGGCGGCGCGCGCGTGCCCGGGCTCGACTACGAGCTCGAGCCGATCCAGGCCGCCTTCAACATCGGCACGATGGTGCGCTGGCTCGACTTCAACGACACCTGGTTGGCAGCTGAGTGGGGTCACCCCTCGGACAACCTCGGCGCCATACTCGCGGTGGGCGATTACCTGGCGCGGCGCAACGGCGGAGCCGCGGAGCCCGCCCTGACGGTGCGCGGCGTCCTGACCGCAATGATCAAGGCGCACGAAATTCAGGGCATACTCGCGCTGGAGAACAGCTTCAACCGCGTCGGGCTCGACCACGTGCTGCTGGTGCGCGTGGCCTCGACTGCCGTGGCCACGGCGATGCTGGGCGGAAGCCTGGAGCAGGTCATCAACGCCGTCTCCAATGCCTGGATCGACGGCGGCGCGCTGCGCACCTATCGCCATGCGCCCAACACCGGATCGCGCAAGAGCTGGGCAGCCGGCGATGCCACCGCGCGCGGCGTGCGCCACGCGCTGATCGCGCTCACTGGTGAAATGGGTTACCCCTCGGCGCTGTCGGCGCCGGTGTGGGGCTTCCAGGACGTGCTGTTCAAAGGCAACAAGCTGGTCGCGCCGCGGCCGTTCGGCAGCTACGTGATGGAAAACGTGCTGTTCAAGATAAGCTTCCCGGCGGAATTCCATGCGCAGACGGCGGTGGAATGCGCGCTGCGGCTGCACCCGCAGGTTAGCGGGCGTCTGGCCGAAGTCGAGCGCGTGCTCATCGAGACCCAGGAGCCGGGCGTGCGCATCATCGACAAGACCGGGCCGTTGGCCAATCCCGCCGATCGCGACCATTGCATCCAGTACATGACGGCCGTGGCGCTGATCTTCGGGCGCCTGGGCGCAGCGGACTACGAAGACGCCGTGGCGTCCGACCCGCGGGTCGACGCCTTGCGCACACGGATGCAGGTCAGGGAGAATGCCGCGTTCACCGCCGATTACTACCAGCCTGATAAACGCTACATCGGCAACGCCGTGCAGGTGTTCTTCCGCGATGGCACCGCCACGGAACGGGTGCAGGTAGACTACCCCGTTGGGCATCGCCGGCGGCGGGCCGAGGGCGAGCCGCTACTGGTGCGAAAGTTCGAGGACAGCGTACGCGCGCACTTTGGCGCAGCCCAGGCGCAGCGGATCGTGGCCAGGTTTGCCGATGCCCACGCGCTCGACGGCCTGCGCGTCGATGACATGATGAGCCTGCTGGTCAAAGGGAGCGAGTGACATTATGAAGATCCTGGTCGGCGTCAAGCGCGTCGTTGATTACAACGTCCGCGTGCGGGTCAAGCCCGACGGCAGTGGCGTGGCGCTCGATGGCGTCAAGATGAGCATCAATCCCTTCGATGAGATCGCGCTCGAGGAGGCCCTGCGCATTCGCGAGCGCGGCCAGGCCACCGAGGTCATCGCCGTGGCCATCGGCCCAGATGAAGTGCAGACGCAGTTGCGCAGCGCGCTTGCCATGGGCGCCGATCGGGCCATCCTGGTCAAATGCGACACGGCGGTGGAGCCGCGCGATGTGGCGCGTACCCTGTTGGCGGTGATCAGGCAGGAAGGCATAGGCCTCGCGATCCTCGGCAAGCAGGCGATCGACGATGACGCCGGCCAGACCGGACAGATGCTGGCCGCGCTGTGGGAGCGCCCGCAGGTAAGCTTCGCCTCGAAAGTCGAGCTCAAGGACGCCGTGGCCCTGGTCACCCGCGAAGTGGACAGCGGCCTCGAGACACTCGAGGTCGACCTGCCCGCGGTGATCACCAGCGACCTGCGGCTCAACGAGCCGCGCTACATCAAGCTGCCGGACATCATGAAGGCGAAGAAGAAGCCGCTGGCGGTCACCGACCTGGCCGCGCTCGGCGTAAGCCTCGCGCCGCAGTTCAAGGTGCTGAAGACCGAGTCGCCGCCGCAGCGCTCGCGCGGCATCATGGTGAAGGATGTGCCGGAGCTGGTGGCGGAACTGAAGAAGCGCGGGGTGCTGTCATGAGCAAAGTCCTGATTATTGCCGATCATGATGGCGCGCGGCTGGGCGGCGGCGCGGCGCGCTGTGTCACGGCCGCCGCGCGCTTCGGCGCCGCTGAGATTCACCTGGCGGTGCTCGCTGCACCGGCCGCCGCCATTGCGGCCGAGGCGGCGGCGATTGCCGGCGTCAGCAAGGTGCTGGTGGTGGAGCGGGCCGAAAACGCCTATCCGCTCGCCGCCGTGCTTGCTCCGCAGGTGGTGAAGTTGGCCGCGGGATACGACTACGTGCTCGGTCCGTCCAACACCTTCGGCAAGGACCTGCTACCGCGCGTCGCGGCACTGCTCGGCGTCGGCCAAGTGAGCGACCTGATGAGCGTGGAAGGGCCGCGCACCTTCAAGCGGCCGACCTATGCGGGCAACGCCATCATCACGGTCGAGTCACCGGCCGATGTCAAACTGGTGGCGACGATCCGCACCGCGTCGTTCGCAGCTGCGGCCGGCGGCGGGACCGCGCCGATCGAGGCGCAAACCACGGATGCCGCGCTGCCCGCGCACACGCGCTTCGTGAGCCTCAATGCGGCCAACAGCGATCGGCCTGACCTGCAATCGGCGTCGCGCGTGGTCTCGGGTGGCCGGGCGCTCGGCAGCGCCGAGAATTTCAAGCTCATCTACGCACTGGCAGATCGTATCGGCGCCGCGGTCGGCGCGTCGCGCGCCGCGGTCGACGCCGGTTATGTGCCGAGCGACATGCAGGTGGGGCAGACCGGCAAGATCATCGCTCCGGCGCTTTATGTCGCCATCGGAATATCCGGTGCGATCCAGCATCTCACCGGCATCAAGGACGCGCGCACCATCGTCGCGATCAACAAGGATGGCGAGGCGCCGATCTTTGAAGTGGCGGATGTCGGATTAATCGGCGATCTGTTCAAGATCGTTCCCGAATTGACGGCGCTGCTGACTTAGATCTACCGACCCAAAGGAGTAAAGCTCATGACGGCCACGCGGAATTCATTGCGGCTGGAGCTGTGGTGCCGATCGGTGGGCCTGGCCCTGACAGTCGCGCTGCTGTGCCCACTGTTGGCGTCCGCCGCCGCCCTGGCTGCCGGTGAAGCGGCACCGGGCCTGGATCTCGCGGCCATGGACACCAGTGTCCGGCCCGGCGACAGTTTTTTTCAGTACGCCAATGGTACCTGGCTGAAGCAGGCCGAGATTCCCGCTGATCACAGCAGCTGGGGCGTTTTCAATGAACTGATCGACCTCAACCGTCAGCGTACCGCGGAGCTGATTCGCGGTCTCGGCGCGAACCACGATGTGCTCGATGCCGACAGCCGCAAGATCGCCGAGTATTACGCCAGTTTCATGGACGAACAGGCCATCGAGCGGCGCGGCTTTGCGCCGGTGCAGGCCACCCTGGCCCGAATTGCCGCAATTCGTGACCGCCCGGCGCTGGCGCGCTGGTTGGGTTCGACGCTGCGGGCGGACGTAGATGTCCTGAATGCCACCAATTTGCAGACCGACAATATTCTCGGCTTGTGGGTGGCGCAGGACCTGGACAACCCCGTGCGCTACCTGCCTTTCCTGCTGCAGGGCGGACTCAGCATGCCCGACCGGGATTACTACCTGTCGGGAGCGCCGCCGATGCGCGAGACCCGCCGCCAGTTCCTGCAGCATGTCGAGACCGTGCTTACCCTGGCCCACTACCCGGGTGCCCGCGCTGCGGCAGGTCGGGTATTTGCGCTCGAGACACGCATCGCGGCGACGCACGGGACGCGCGGCGAAACCTCCGATGTGGCCAAAGGCGACAACCACTGGCTGCGCGCCGACTTCAGCGCGCGCGCGCCCGGGCTGGAATGGGACCGGTTCTTTGACCGTGCGGGCCTCGGTTCGCAACAGGAGTTCGTGGTCTGGGAGCCAGGCGCTGTGCGGGGTATCGCCGCGCTCGCCGGTGGCGCTTCGCTCGAAGACTGGCGTGCCTATCTGAGTTTCCACGCGCTCGAGCATTTCGGGTCGTTCCTGCCCCGGGCTATGGTCAATGAAAGATTCCGTTTTTATGGCACCGTGCTCCAGGGCACGCCACAGCTTGCGCTGCGCTGGAAGCGCGGCATCGATGCCACCAACGGGGCCCTGGGCGAAGCAGTCGGAAGGCTCTACGTCGCCAAGTATTTTCCGCCGGAAGCCAAGGCGCAGATCACAGCGCTGGTCGACGCCCTGCTCAAGGCCTTTGCGCAGCGCATCGATCGTCTGGAGTGGATGGCCCCGGAGACTCGCGCCCAGGCGCACGCGAAACTGTCAGCGCTCAAAGTTGGCGTTGGCTATCCCGACCATTGGCGCGATTACTCGGCCCTGCGCATCGTGCGGGGCGATGCCTACGGCAATGCCGATCGCGCCGAGCGTTTCGAACTGGCGCGCAACCTCGCGAAGCTCGACAAGCCTGTCGACCGCAGCGAATGGGTGATGACGCCACAGACCGTCAATGCGGTAAATCTGCCGGCCATGAATGCGCTGAATTTCCCAGCCGGCATACTGCAGCCGCCGCTGTTCGATCCGCGCAATCCCGCGGCCCTCAATTTCGGCGCCACCGGCGCTACGATCGGCCACGAGATCAGCCACAGTTTTGACGACCAGGGTGCGCTATTCGACGCCGACGGGCGCTTTCGCAACTGGTGGACCGAGGCCGACCTGGCGCACTTCCGTGCCGCCGGCGCACGCCTGGCGAAACAGTACGATACCTATCGGCCGTTTCCCGACCTGGCCGTGAGCGGATTGCAGACGCTGAGCGAGAACATTGCCGATGTCGCCGGCTTGTCGGCCGCATTCGATGCCTATCGCCTGGCGGCTGGCGACGCGGGAGCGCCGGCCGACCAGGGCTACAGCGGCGATCAGCAGTTTTTCATAGGCTACGCCATGAGCTGGCGTAGCAAGGAACGCGAACCCGCGCTGCGCCAGCAGGTGATCACGGATGGGCACGCGCCGGACGAATTTCGCACTGCCACCGTGCGCAACATCGATGCCTGGTACCCGGCCTTCGACGTGCAGCCGGGCCAGAAACTGTACCTGGCACCGGCCGATCGCGTGCCGGTATGGTAGGCAGGCGCCCGGCTACCGGAGTCGCGGTATTGCGGAGCGGCACACCACGATTTGCGCCGCCAAACCAGGCGCGGACCGGGAGCTGCTTCCCAATCAGGTGCGTTCCGCCTGCCGGGCCCTTTTTTTCTTTCTGCGGATCAGTTTCGCGTTCAGCGTTGCGCGTTTCTCGCCGATCAGGCTGGCGGCGACGCCCTGGTTATTTCCCGCACGCCGCATCGCTTCATCGATCAGTGCATCTTCCGCCTGTTGCAGTGTGGGCAACTGCTCCGGAAACCAGGACCCAGGCGCCTTGCCCCCGCTGCGCTCAACCAATGTGGGCTCCTGGCGGCTCGAGTCGATAATCTCCTTGAAGCCCTGCAGCGCGAGCACGTTGCCACGGTGGCGCGCCATGACGTCAAAGCACATTGCCTCGAGTTCGCTGATATTGCCGGGGAAATGATAAGTGCGCAGCAATTGATACAACGCCGGCGGCACCTTTGGCGCCGCCCTGCCCAGGTTGGCGGCCGCCTGTTCGAGGAAATGGGGAACCAGCAGCGTCAGATCTGACAGGCGTCCGCGCAGTGCGGGCAACTCGACATGTTGCCGTTGCAGCCGAGAGTACAGGTCACGCCGGAATCGCCCGGCGGCCACCTCCGTCCTGAGGTCGCCGCGGGCGGCCACCACCAGGCGCGCTTGGCTATGGCGTGGTTGGTCTGAATCCATAGGATAGTACGTGCCGTCCTGCAACAGATGCAGGAGTTTCACCTGCGAGAGCATGGCCAGCTCGCTGATCTCCTCCAGGAATAGCGTGCCGGCGCCGGCGCCCGCCACCAGTCCTTCGCGCGCGCCGCCCATTCCGGATGTTCCGAATCCGCCGCCAGCGCGCCCGAACAAAGTGGTGGTGAATGCCGCATCGTCCATGCCAGCCACGTTGACAGGCACAAAGGCCCCCGCGCGCTTCGCCAGGCGATGTATTGCACGCGCCAGCAGTGCCTTGCCTGTGCCGCTCTGGCCCGTGATCAGCACCGGCTGCGACGAGGTTTTCACTGCCTCCAGAAAGCGGAACACGGCGAGCATCTCGCGATTGTTGGTCACAATTTCGGCAAAGGCGGCATGCGCCCCGGCCGGCGCCTCGAGCATGGTCTTCTTGAGCTGCAGCAGGTCCGTGCGCAGGCCGCGCAATTCGAGTGCCCGGTTAACCGCGGACACCAGGCGCGCCGGATCGACCGGCTTCAACAGGTAGTCGACCGCGCCCATGCGCATGCATTGGACGGCGGTATCCAGATCGTTGGTCCCGGTCATCACGATCACGGGAATGTCAGGCTGTCTGGCGACCAATTCCTGCAGCAGTTCCTGGCCCGAGAGCAGCGGCATGCCCAGGTCCGTGACAATGACATCGGCGGGCTGGGACTCGAGCAGCGGCAGCACCTCGCGGCTGTCGGTCAAGGTGACCACCTCACTCCGCCCGGTACCTTCCAGCACCATCTTGGCGGCTCTCAGGAGAACGGGTTCATCATCGATGAGCAGTATCGTGGAATCCATATTGGGAAGCCGGCTCCTCAAGCAATGGCGGGCAGCATGCTGACGATGGCGCGCGTGCCGCGTCCGGGCTCCGATTCGAACTCGAGGCTGGCGCCCTGCGAGCGCAGCAACTCGACGGTCAGCGTGAGACCCTGGCCCGAACGGCCACTGGATTGTTCGCCTGGGAGCGCCTCGACACCCAACTGCGGCAATAGCGCGGCATCGATGCCGGCTCCTTCATCGGCAACGATCAGCAGCAGGCGGCCAGAGGCCGTGTCCATGCTGGTCCGTACGCTCACGCCGCGTTCCTTGTCTGCGAGCGATCGCAGCGCGTTACTGAGCAGGTTGATGACGACGTGGCAGAACTGCTGCGCGTTACCATGCGCAGGCGGCAAGGCTTCCGACAACGAAATCGAAAACCGGTTGGTCCGGTCCCTGATCGAGCCCCGCAGCAGGCGCACCGCACGCTGCACCGTTGCGTTGAGCTGAAAATGACTCGGGTCATTGCGGTGCGGCAGACGGGCAAATTCGAGCAGGTCGCCGACGAAGCTCTTTATTTCCATGGCGCTGTCGGTCAGATCGCCGATCAGGAGGGCAACGTTGTGCCGCGCCTTGTCAAACGGTACACCACCCAGCAGAAATCCCGGCAGCGCCGCGCGATGCTGTTCGAGCACCGGCAGGGCGTCGGCCCAAACATTGGCCATGTTCCCGGAGTTCTGCAGCACCGCCTGCGTGGGGCTCTTGATATCGTGCGCGACGCTGGCCACCAGCGTGCCCAGCGTTGACATCCGGTCGGCCTGTATCAGCCGCAGTTCCTGTGTGCGCGCCCTGGCCTCGAGGCTCTTGCGGTCGCTGACGTCGCGGATAATGGCGGTGGCGAAGCGTCCCTGAAAGGTGGCCCAGACGGACAGCGAAATCTCGGATGGGAACTCCTCGCCGGTGGCGCGAAGCCCGGTAAGTTCCTGCGCCGACATAGTGACCGGCGCAAACCTGCCGGAGGCAAAGCGAGCCAGCTGCTCACGGAAGACGGAGTGCAGACTCGGCGCCAGCAGGGCCATGGCGTCGCGCCCGATGATCTCCTCTGCGCGGTAACCGAACATGGCCATGGCGCCCGCGTTCCAGGAGCGGATCCGGCCCCGGATGTCGACCGAGACCATGGCTTCGCGTGTCGACTCGGAGATGGCACGGAACCGCAGCTCGCTGGCAAGCAGGCGCGCAGATTGGTAGACCAGGTACATGAGCAGCAGTACCGCAGCCAGATAAGTGAGATCGAGCATCCGGTGCGTACGCAGCTCGACGCCGGCCGAATAGCGCAGCGCTGCCGCCTGCAGCAGGTCGGCCTTGCGGGTGGTAGGCGCGCCGACAATAGTGCGCATCAGCTGGTCGACCTGGGGAAGGGTTCGTTCGATATACTGGCCATGCACGACCAGCGTGCGCAGCTCCGATTGCGGCGCGCTGGCCCGCAACAGGCGGTCAAGAACCGCCTGGATTTCCGCTTCGATATTGGTGTCCGCGGCCTGCATGTACCGTAGCACCGCATAGGACAGGCGGCCGATCTCAGCGGCCAGGCCCTGATCCTGCAGCGACACGCGCAATACCGGACCCAGGTAAGTCAGATACAGGAGCGACTTGCGCAGCAGCGCATTGGCGGACTTGAAGTGTTCAACCGGCACCAGTCGCTCCTGAACTGCAGCCGACAGATCGTCGAGCTGCGGAGCCAGGGAATCATGCGCCATCTGCGTGCCGCTGCCGCTGGTTCGGCGTAACTCGTCGACGGCCGCCAGCAGGTTCTGGCGGTCGTACATCAGCGTGTCCAGATTGACCAGCAGGCCGGCCCGGTCCAGCAGTACATCGCGCGTCAACTCCGCATCCCTAAGCCGGAATTCCTGCAGTGACTGCTGCATGCGCTCATTGAGCTTCTGATCGGGGTTATGGCTGCGCCACAGCAGCAACGTCAGCACGACCAGCAGCGCCAGCACGACAGCTGAGGGCCGCCACAGCGATTTCACCGTTGCACCGCCGCAACCGCTCCGACTACCGGATGACCCCGATATTCGCCGGTCAGTGTCTTCAGGAATTGAATGATCAGGCGTGCATCCTCGGCACGGATGGGGCGGCCGAGTTGTACTCGCGCCATGGTGTTGACGGCGACTTCGAGCGTGGCCGCGCAGCCGTTGTGAAAGTAGGGCGCGGTCATGGCGACATTGCGCAGGCTGGGCACGCGGAAGACCCGCATGTCCAGCGGGTCGCTGGTGATCTTGAAGCGGCCGCTGTCGGCATCCTTGCAAGCCGGCCCGAGGTCGGGGTCCTCGAACACACCAAATTTCTGCACCAGGTTGCCGCCGATGTTCGTGCCCTGGTGGCAGGCCACGCAGCCATAGGACTTGAACAGGCCGTAACCCTGGCGTTCAGCGGAGCTGATCGCCGCAAGCTCGCCGCGCAGATAGCGGTCGAAGCGGGCATTGGGCGTGATGAGCGTGCGCTCGAAGGTAGCCAGGGCGTCCAGCACAGTGTCCTTGGTCAGGCCACCTGACTGATAAGCGTGCTTGAATCCGGCGCGATACGCCGCGTCATCGCGGAGCCGCGCCAACAGCTCGGGCCACTCGAGCGCCATGAGCGCGGGACTGGTCAAGACCTTCGCATCGTGGACCGGGAGCGACTCGGTCGCGCCGTCCCAATTGAAGAACAGGTCGTAGCGCAGGTTAAAGATGCTCGGCGTGTTGCGCAGCACCTTCACGTTGTCAAACGCGTGCGCGCGGGCGGCGCCGTCCATGCCAGCGGCGTCGAGCGGGTGACAGGTGGCGCAGGAGCGCATCTGGTCACGGGAAAGACGCGCATCCCTGAACAGGCGCTCACCGAGCTGTGCACGCGCCAGGTCTTCAGTGACCGTGAGCGGCAGGGGTGAAATGGGCTCCCGCGTATACGCGGTAAGTTCGGCGCTGAGCGCGGAAGTTAACGGCACCAACAGCGCGCACGCCAGCAAGGTGCGCCTTCGAGGCAGTGCGTTGGTCAGTAGGCTGCTGCGCATGGGCTATTGTTATTGCTACCGCTCGCGGGATTGTAGCGCTCCTGTCTCGCGACTGTGAGCTTGCCTGCCACCCGCGTTGCGCGCGTCTCAGGGGTGCTGATTTTATCGCAGGCGTGGCCGCGGCGCGTGAGCGCGAGCCGCGTACAAACAGCGGCTTGCAGTGTGCGCGGTACCCAGCCTGCTCATTTTGTTGCACCACTGCGGGTTCGTGCCCGCACGAAAGAGCCCTTGCCAAGGCCGCTTTGCCGCCTTTGGGCGTCAAATGTCGTCGCTGGGTCTGTTACGGTCGCGCCAGTGGTAACCGGCAGTCAGGTTTCAGGCAGCGAGGGTCAAATGGCACACAAACAGGATATCGAATCGTTCCCCCTGGCAATGACGATCGCACGACGCCGCCTGATGCTCTGGGTCCACGCGCACCGCTCGCCCGCTCACGCGGCGCATGACATGGCGGCCGCGGGCGCATTGGCGGCGGCTGTGCTGTACGCCGTCGCCGTCATGCTCGTGCCGGGCGTGCCGGTCTTGCATACGCTCCAGCTCGCGCTGAGCGTGCCCGCCTCCGTGGCCATTAACGGTGTGCTGCTGTTGCTGTCCGCGCTGCATTTCCACTTCGTACAGCGACCGTCTCTGCTAGGTGCCGGCCGGCATGGCAAGCCGCAGGCCCAGCTGGGGGCTGACTATCGCCTGCTTTCCGCTGCTCTGCTGTTTGGATTCTTTTTCGCCTGGCAGCCGTTGCCGCAGGCGGTATGGTCGCTGACAGTGCCCTGGACATCCGCTGTGCTGTGGGCCGGCTGGTCGCTGGGATGGGTGCTGCTGCTGGGCGCAATTGTGCTGGCGGAGGCACCAGTCCTGCGGCGGCCGTTGCTGCGCTTGCGCGCGGTGCGAATCCTGGCGGGTGGCACGCACCGTGACATGGCGCTAGGCGGACGCATGCTGATACGCTTCGGTCTGAGCAGCGGTTTGCTGCTGATTGAATGGTCTACGCCGCAGATGAACCTGGGACATCTGTTGTTTGCCGGCGGCGTAACGCTCTGCGTGGCGTGCGCCGGAGGTGTTCAAAAACTCCATGCATCCCATGGAGCGGGCGGAACCTTGCCCTGAGCCAAGACGGGCAAGCCGCTACGCGATCGGCCGGAAAACCTGCGTGATCGACAGCGAGCCCGGGTCCGCGACATTCCCGACAAGCCCGTAGCGAGGGCCGGCAGACCACCCCACGCGCTCCAGCCTGCTATTCTCCCGCCGCGGAGGGAGCAGTGCGGACTGGGATCGACGACTTGAAGCTGAGATCCTACTGGGGCGACACGGTCGCCATGCCCGGGATCGAGCGCGCGCCGCTGCCGACGCGCGCCGACGTGGTGGTCATCGGCGGCGGCATTACCGGGCTATGCGCGGCGCGCGCCCTGGCCCGGCGCGGACTCAGCGTCACCGTGCTCGAGACACATACGATGGGGTGGGGTGCGAGTTCACGGAACGGTGGCATGGTGCTGACCGGATTGAAGCTCGGCGCCAGCACGCTCATAGCGCGCTACGGCATTGAGCACGCGCGCGCATTATTTCAGGCCTCGGTGCATTCCGTCGACATGCTTGAGCAGCTCGTCCGGGCAGAGCACATCGACTGTCATTTTGACCGCAACGGGCACCTGGCCCTGGCGAGCAAGCCGGCTCACTACGCGCAATTCGAACAGGCCGCTGCACTTTCACTGCGGGAATTTTCGCACCCGACACGGCTGGTGCCGCGTGCGCAACTGCGGGCCGAGATTGGCTCGGACATTTACCACGGTGGAATGGTTGATCAGGCCAGTGCCAGCGTCAATCCGGCCCAGTACGTTGCCGGTCTCGTGCGGGCGGCCCACAGGGCCGGCGTTACGCTGCACGAGAACTCCCGCGTCGAGCACGTCGAGCGCCATGGCCCGCGCTGGCGAGTGCGCACCGCAGGGGGCATGGTAGAGGCCACGGAGATCATGGTCGCGACCAGCGGCTACACGGAAGCCGTGAGCCCGGCATTACATCGCAGGCTGCTGCCGATCGGCTCTTATGTCATCGCCACAGAAGTGCTGCCGGATTCGCTGGCGCTCGAACTCAGTCCGCGTGGCCGGATGATGTACGACTCGCGGCACTTCCTGCATTACTTCCGCCTGACGCCGGATCGCCGGCTGCTCATTGGCGGGCGGGCGCGCTTCGTGCCCGAAACCGAGCGCACGGTCGAGGCCAGCGCAGCCGTGCTGCGCCGGGGGATGCTGGCGATATATCCGCAGCTGCGCGAGGTGCGCGTGGAATACGCCTGGGGCGGGACCCTGGACTTCGCCTACGACACCATGCCGCACGCCGGTCGGATCGACGGCTGCCACTTCGCGCTCGGTTATGCCGGGCATGGGGTTGCACTGGCGACCTACCTCGGTACGAAGATCGGCGAGGCGATTGGTGGCGCTGCGCAGGAACTGGATGAAAATCCATTTGCGCGATTGCCGTTTCCGCGGGCACCGCTGGGACTGCACGTGGGCAAGGGCTGGTTTCTGCCCATGGTGGCGGCCTGGTACAAATTCCTGGATCGGGTGGCATGAAGCCCGCGGCGCAAACCGCAGCTGGCCTGAACCTGGGCTAGGCTGGTGCGCGCCGCCACATCAGCAGCACCACGCCGCACAGCACCACCGCCACCGCCGCCCATTCGAAACCGCTGACGACTTCCTGGCCGAGCGTGACGCCGAGCACGAGCGCGACCACCGGATTGACGTAGGTGTAGCTGGTCGCCAGTGCCGGCGTGGTGCGTTCGAGCAGCACCAGGTAGGCCGTGTAGCTGATCAGCGAGCCGGCAATCATCACGTAGATCCAGCAGGCAAGCGCGATCGGCGCCGGCGGCCAGGTTGGCCGCTCGCCGATCGCCCACGATGCGATCAACAACACAGCGCCGCCGGCGAGCATCTGGCTCGCATGCCCCATGAAGCCTGGCGCGGTGCGTACTCTGGCGCCGCCCGGCAGGCCGTGCACGGACCACACGCTGCCTGCCGTCCAGGTCACGCACGAGGTGATGACGGCCAGCAATCCGGCCAGCGACGCGCTGAAAGCCTGACCCTGCATCATCATCACGATGCCGGCCAGGCCGAAAGCCACGCCCGCCGCCTGCCGGCGATCGGGGCGCACGCCGTATGGCCACTCGGCGAGCACCACCATCGTCGGCACGATGGCGGTGAAGGCGACCACGAGCCCAGAGCCGACGCTGCTCTCGGCGACCGCCATGAAGCCGTAGCCGCCACTGATCAGCAGCGCGCCCATGATGGCGCCGCCGATCCATTCCTTCCCGCGTTGGCCAGGCCGATCCGCGCGCGCGCGCCACGAGCGCCAGCACCGCGCCCGCGACCACGAACTGGCTGCCCATCTGGCAAAACGGCGGAAAGCTGACCAGCGCCCACTTGATGGCAAGATACATCGTGCCCCACAGGAACCAGGTGGCGCCGAGACACGCGAGCACCACTGAGGGCCAGAGCGCGAGTCGCGGGGGGCCGTTCGCGCCATCGTTCATGTGGGCTTGCGGCCTCCGCCGTCGTAGAACCACTCGTCTGGATAGGGGTACCACCAGCCGTGCAGCGTGGGCTTGTGGTCGATGACCACCATTTTCGAGCGGCGAAAAGCGTCGAGACCAAGACGCGAGAGCTCGCGCCCGATGCCCGATTGCTTCCAGCCGCCAAAGGGCAGGGCGTCGTTATCGATCAGCGGATTGTTGACCCACACCATGCCGGCCTCGAGCCGTTCCGCGGCCTCCATGGCTTCCTCGAGGCTGGTGGTGAACAGGCAAGCGCCGAGCCCGAATTCGCTGTCGTTGGCCAGTGCGATCGCCTGGTCGAAATCCGCGACGCGGCAGATGCTCGCGACCGGGCCGAAGCATTCTTCGCGCATGATCGCCATCTCGTGGGTCACGCCCGTGAGGATGGTAGGTTCGTAGAACCAGCCGCGTGGGTGCGCTGGCGGTATGCGTCCGCCGGTGACCGCCCGGGCGCCACGCGCGCGGGCATCGTCGACCAGGCGCATGACCTTGGCGCGCGCGGCCTCGCTCACCAGCGGCCCGATCTCGGAGCGCGCGAGCCCGTGGCCAATGCGCAAAGCACGCGTACGTGCGGCGAATGCGGCGACAAACTGGTCGTGCACCGCGTCGACCACGTAGAAGCGCTCTGACGACGTGCAGATCTGCCCCGAGAGGTGAAACGCCGAGGTCACCGCCCCGGCAGCGGCGATGTCGATCGGCGCGTGCGCGCTGATGATCATCGGATCGCTCCCGCCCGCCTCGATCACGGCAGGCTTGAGGCGTGCGGCGGCGGCCTGCGCGACCGACTTCGCGGCGGCGACGGAGCCGGTGAATGCCACTGCGTGCGTGCGGCTCGAGGCGATCAGCGCCTCGGCCACGGCGGCACCGCCGGGCAGGCAGGCCACGAGACCTGCGGGGAGCGCGGCGAACAGGCGCATGAACTCCAGTGTGCACAGCGTCGTCGCCGGCGCCGGCTTCAGGATGCAGCCGTTGCCGGCAGCGAGCGAGGCGGCCAGAGTCCAGCAGCTGATCAGGATCGGAAAGTTGAACGGGATGATGTGCACACTGACGCCCAGCGGCTCGTAGCGTGCGTACTGGAACGAGCCGTGCTCGGTTGTGCCGGCCACCTTGCCGGCCTCGTCCCGCGCCATCTCGGCGTAATAGCGGAAAATTGAGCCGCAATTTGCCAGTTCGCCGATCGCTTCCGGATAGGGCTTGCCCATCTCCAGCGTCATCAGCTCGGCGCAGCGGCGCAGGTCGGTGGTCTCGATGAGGTTCGCCAGTGCGTGCAGCGTCCTGGCGCGCGTCTTTGCGTCGCATCGTCGCCACGAGCGCTGCGCGTTCGTCACCGCGTCGAGCGCCGCCTCGATTTCGGCGGCCTGGCTGTCGGCGTACACGCCCACGGGCTCGAGCGTGGCAGGATCGAGCACCGGGTGCACCGGGCCCGTGGCGGGCCGGTACGCCGGGTTGACGAAGTAACAGGCGCCTTGCGGGTCGAAATTCACTTCAGAATTTGTATCCCAGGCGCAGACCCACGGTCCGCGGCCGCGCGACCACGCGCGTTGCGGTGAAGTTCGGCATTGGCAGCTGCGTCGCCGGGTCCTTGGCTGTGCCTCGCCCGCCGCTGTAGCCGGCCTCATTGGTCAGGTTGTTGACAAACAGGGTGCAATCCCAGCGCGCAGCGGCCGCCAACGACACGGATGCGTTGGCCATCGTGCTGGACGGGATGATGAAGTAGCTGCGCGACAGCGGGTCGATTACCGAACCGGCCGAGTCGCGGTAGACAAAGTCGAGGTGATAGTTGATGGACCAGGGCGCAGCCCCGCCGTGCGCGAGCGGCATCTGGTAGTCGAGCGCTGCGCTGAGCGTCTGCTTGGGAACGCCCGGGAGCCCAGCCCCGGGCTGAAGTGATACCAGCTGGCAGGTATTCTTATAGTCAGGGCAATAACCCCAGTCGAACAGCTGCAAGGCCTTGGTCACGGTCGCATCCGTGTAGGCATGACCAAAAGTGGCGCTCAGCCGGCTCGTGATGCGCGCCTGCACCTCAAGTTCAGTGCCCTTTGAACGAGCTGAGCGGCCGTTGAACGTTCCGGGAATACCGGACAGGTTGGCAAGCGCGAACTGGAAACTGTTCAGGTCGATCAGGAACGCGTCGGCGCTGTAGCGCAGTCGCTGCCCGAGCGCCGTGCCCTTGACGCCGAGTTCGTAATTCTTCGCCAGGTCCGGGGCGAACGTCTGGTAGATGTCGAGCGACTTATAGCCGCCGGAGTTCGGCAGCGCGTTTGCGCCGCCGCGCCGGAATCCTTCCGAGTAGGTGGCATAAACCTTCGTGCTGGCAGTGAGTTCGTAGGACGTATTGAGCTTGATGACGTGGTCGCTGACCGACTGGTGCACCGTCGGTCCGTAATCGGTAACCGGGTCGGCCAGCGGAATCAGCTCCACGGCCTTGCCATCGAAGGTCTGGCGGAACACGCGAGCTCCGCCGGTGAACTGCCACGCGCTGGTGGCGTGGTAGGTGAGTTCGCCGAACAGCGCCTCGTCGACGAAGCGAGTTTCGCGGTCGTACCTGAACTCGAGGTCCGGGAATGCGGCTGCGTTGCCGGTCGGCGGGCTCCCGGTAACCGCCTGGATGTAGTCAGTCGCGCCCGTGAGGTACTGGCGGGTGTCAGAGGACACCCGCTGGTTGCGGTAGAAGGCGCCGACCACGTAGTCGAATTTCTTGCCGTGGTTCGAGACCAGCCGCATTTCCTGCGTGAAGGAGTTCTCGTTGACCGGTGTCGTCTCGAGCGCCAACGGCCGCGGATAGTTGTGATAGTAGGCGGAGTAGGCATCAAGATAGTTCAGCACGCCGGGAATCACAAAGTTCCCGACGATCTCCGTGGTGGCCTCAGACTGGTCACGATACAGGGAGGTCGCACTGGTGAAGGTCGCGAGGCCCATGTCGACGCTGGCAACCAGGCTGGCGAGATCCAGTTTGTCGTCGTAGGGCTGGAGCGCGGCGTTGGTCGCGTCGTAAGTGCCCCCGGCCCGCACGTTGAAGGCGGAGCTCGGAAAGCGCGCGTCCGCGGGAGTGCCGCAGTCGCGGCCGATGGCCAGGTTCACCACGCAGCCCGGATAGGTCGGGTTGGAGGTCTGCACGTCATCGACCTTGGTGTGCTGGTGGAAATAATCGAGCTGCAGGTCCCAGGCATCAGCCGGTTGCCAGCGCAGCGCGGCCCGCGCATACAGCTGATCGGAATTGTTGGTGCCCTTGCGCACCGGGTCCAGCACCGGACCGCTGTACAGGTCGTTCGGGTCGCTCCGGGTTGCCGGGGCGTACCGGTCCGCGCCGTCGCGCTGCCACAGTGCGACCTGGTTGATGAATCCGGCCAGCCGCTCGTCGCCCGCGATCAGGCGCAGGGCGAGACGCGGGGACAGCGGCATGTTGAGCACGCCATCGACGCTGCCGTTGCCCTTGCCGTTGGCGCCGGCCGTGAAGCCGCCGCTGGCGGTGATTTCACCGCCGAAGGCATCGAACCCGGGGCGCTTGGGGATGAAGCGAATGGTGCCGGCCTGCGCGCCGGACCCATACAGGGTACCTTGCGGGCCGCGCAGCACTTCCACGCGCTCTATGTCGTGCAGCGCGATCGGGAAGTACACCGGCGTCTCGCCGAAGTAGGTCGAGACCGAGTTGACCGACTGTGCCGGCACGTCCGTGCCATTGTTGCCTGCGCCGCCGGGCCCGTCGGTGCGCAGGCCCCGCAACGTCAGCTCGTTGGTATTGCCGCGGGCCGCGGGGCCGGCATCGACCGAGGTCAGGCCCGGAACAATGTGCGCGAGCTGGTTGATTCCGGTGGTCCCGGTGCGCACCAGCTCGTCCGTGCCGACCACGCTGATGTTGTAGGGGATGTCTTGTACGCTTTGCGCGCGGCGCTGCGCGGTGACGACGACTTCCTCAAGCGCGTCGCTTCGGGCCGCGGCGGTTTGCGGTTGTTGCGCTGGCGGCTGCTGCGCGTGTGCGGCCTGCGCCGCGGCGAGGATCAGCCCGATGGACGCAGCAATCGACATATTCCGGCTCTGCATGTAAAAATCCCCCAAACTTATTTTTCGAACGGCTGCACTATAGCCGCTGATCGCCCGCAACAGTAGTGCCGGACGCGAGGCTACCCGGGCGCCAGAAAATACCCGGCCAGCGGCCGCAGCTGCTGTTCGTAGCGGCGCCATTTTCCCACCGACGTCGAGTACACCGGCCGGCGCACCTGCACGGCACTCGCGGTGGCCACGGCGCGGGACTGGGTGTGGAACTCGAGGCACGCGGCCTGCCACGGCAGCCCGCAGTGCGCCAGGATGCGGCGCGTCACCGCTTCCTGGTCGGCGACCAGACCTTCGTAGTCAACCATCATGAAGGCATCGCCCAGTACCGCCTGCCAGTGGCGCATCAATCGCTGCCACGCCCGGTAATATCGGCCCAGATCGTGCAGATCGTAGGAAAACGGATAGGCGCCCGCGAACAGCGTCTTGTACATCGCGTAGCAGCTGTCCATCGGCTCGCGCGCGAGGGCCACAATCCTGGCACGCGGCAGAGCCCGATGGATCAGCCCGGCGTACAGGTAATTAAGCGGCAGCTTGTCGATGAAGTGCGGAGCGGCTCCGGTCTGGGGCCGCGTGGCAGCGATGTAGCGCTCGCCCAGTTCGCGCGGGTTGAGTTCAAGTGCGAGTTCGACGAAGCCGAGCTTCGGAACCGAACTCGCGCCCATCGCCTGCGCCATTTGAATGCAGGTTTGCGGGAAGGCCTGCAGTTCTCCCGCCGCCTGTACGTCGCTATGCGCGGCGAGAATGCTTTCAACCAGGGTCGTGCCGCTGCGGGGCAGGCCGATGATAAAAATCGGCTCGGCGTTGTCGTGCGCCGGGCCGCGCCCGAGGGCCGCGGCCTCGTGCGTCGCGATGATCCGCTCGATGGTCGCGACATCGCCCGCGACGTCGTAGTTCATCGCAGCGCGCTGCAGGTCGCAGCCGATCTTCAGCTGCCCGAACGAGTCGGCGTATTCGCCCAGATCCTCGAGTTCCTTGGCGAGCGCGAAGCGCAGCATGATCTGCGCCGAGCGGTCCTGGACTCCCTGCCCGAGCAAGCTCCGCAACGCGCCGACGTGGTTGTGCTCTGCCGTCTGCGTCCGGAGATCCGCGCGCGTGTACCAGGCCGCGTAGTCGGCCGGCTTGCGCGCAATGATCTGGTCCAGGCTGGCCTCGGCGGCCGCGAGTTCACCGACCATGCGTTGCGCGGTGGCCTGGTTGTAGAGATAGGCCGTATTGTCAGGCGCCGCGGCGACCGCCCGCCGGAAATACGGCAACGCTTGCGCGGGCTCATCGCAATGACTGTAAAGCGTGCCGAGGCCGTCCAGCAACGCCGCCGTGCCCAGCGGCAGGGCGGCGGCGTGCGCGCCGGCGGCCAGCGCCTCGCCACGGCGGCCGAGACGGGCCAGGCACTGGCCATAGCGGATCACGGCGGCCGGATCATCTGGGGAGCACTGGAGCGCACGCTCCAGGCACACCGCGGCGAGATCAGGGCGATTGGCGCTCGTGTGCACCGAACCCAGGAGCGTCCACGCGCGTGCTTCGGCCGGAAAGCTCTGGGTCAACTCGAGCGCGAGCGTGGCGGCGGTGCGAAGATCGCCGGCCGCAAGCTTCGCCTGCGTTTGCGCCAGCCGCTCCGCCAGCTGTGCCTGGTCGCCGGGGCGCTGCACGCGCTCAGATCCTGGTGGCAAAACGCGGATTGTCACGCAGGAATCGCGCCCGCACGGCGGCGGCAGTGCCGGCATCTGATTGCGGAGCCCAACCGGGCGGCTTGAGCGCCAGATGCAACTTGTTGCCGAAGCCGCGCGTGTTGCGCAGGTCGCGCCACAACAGCAGGCACTCGCCAAAGTAGAAATCGACGAAGTTGGTCACGTCCACCCCGCGGGAAATGCCGTAGTCGATTTCGATCTCATCCCGTAAGGGCTGCAGCGTGCCGAACAGCCAGTCCCAGAAGGGCAGCAGCGTGCAGAAGTTTCGGTCCATGTACAACGGATTTCTGGCGTGATGCACGCGATGATACGCGGGCGTTATGAACAGGAAACGGAGCCATCCCAGCCGGCCGTTCCTGAAGGAGCGTTCGCCGGCGTGGATGAAAGTTCCCCAGCTGACTTCGAATGACATGATCACCAGCAGCATGGCAGGCTGGACGCCAAGCAACATCAGTATGGTCAGCTGGATGACCGAGGTGTAGTAGCCTTCGGCAAAGAAATGTACCCAGGCTGCGGTCATGTTCAACTCTTCAGTGGCGTGATGCGGCGAGTGCAGGCACCACAGTATGCGTACCCGGTGCACGCTGAAGTGCCATACCCAGGTGGAAAGCTCCCACGCCAGCAGCGCATAGATCCAGCTGTACCACTTAAAATCGGTCGCAAACGGCGCAATCGCCCGGAAGTAGGGCTGGAGATGCCAGAAGATGTCCAGCACGATAATCCTGGGCAGCAGCGCACTCAGCAGCGCGCTCAGAAAAGTGGCCTTGTAGCGCCGGGCCATTTCGCCATACAGGTAGCGCAGTTTGTGCTGAGCGCTGGCGCGGCCTTCGGGTGAACGCGACAGCAGCAGGACGATGCGCAGGATTTCCCACAGCGTGAGCACCGGGATCAGCAGCCAGATGACGGCCAGGACGCTCTTGTAGTATTCGCGCGCCTGCAGCGGCTGGCTGAAATCTTCGATGAATCCGTTGCCGCTCAGCGTGGCCCAGCAATAGCGGGCGAATTGTGCGGCCAGGCCATAGAAAAGGTAGGCAAATGCGGCGACAAATATGGCGTTTTCGATCAGCCGCCAGTGCAACTGCCGGGATCTGCTCAACTGCGCTGCTCCCACTTCCCAGCTTGAATCGTAAGTCCTTGATTAAGTGGCGCTCCCTACGAGATTCGAACTCGTGTTCCAGCCTTGAGAGGGCCGTGTCCTGGGCCTCTAGACGAAGGGAGCGAATCTCCGGCGGGCGAGGCGAAAAGGCGCGGTATTATAGGCGGCCCCATTGTTTGCTCAAGCTATATCAGGGTTGATTTGAACCAGAATCCGGACCTTTCCGCGGCGCCGGGTGCGCCGCGCGTTATTCCGCGCTCCGAACACCCGGTCTCGCGGTCCAACATATCTCCGAACGCCTTGCGCGTGCTGTATCGCCTCAAGGAGGCGGGCTTCCAGGCGTTCCTGGTGGGCGGCTGCGTGCGCGACATCATCATCGGGCGTCACCCGAAGGATTTCGACGTCGCCACCGATGCGCTGCCCGAGGAAGTGCGGCG
The DNA here is from genome assembly GCA_963811485.1 of uncultured Gammaproteobacteria bacterium. Taxonomy (GTDB): domain Bacteria; phylum Pseudomonadota; class Gammaproteobacteria; order Steroidobacterales; family Steroidobacteraceae; genus FEN-1191. The sequence continues at coordinate 216,082 of CAWERO010000001.1, read as the reverse complement.
GCTGTTCCGCAATTGCCGCCTGGTCGGCCGCCGCTTCCGGCTCGCGCACATTGTCTACGGGCGTGAAGTCATCGAGGTCGCGACTTTCCGCGCCGCCAGCGCACCGCCGCCGAGCGAAGAGCCGGTACCGATGCGCGAGGCAGACGAAGCCGAGTTGCTGGAAGAAGAGCTGGCGGCTGCGGACGCTGATCCGCTCGAGGCCACCTCGCCGCTTGATCAGACACAGCCGCTTGAGGTGGTGGAATTTACTGACGGTGGCCGTGAATCAGGCGGCGGTGGCGGACATCGCGTGCACGATGATCATGGCCGGCTGCTGCGCGACAACATGTACGGCAATATCGACGCTGATGTCTGGCGGCGCGATTTCACGGTCAACGCGCTCTACTACAACATCGCGGATTTTTCGATCTGGGATTACGTCGGCGGGCTGGCCGACATCCAGGCCAAGCGCCTGCGGCTGATTGGCGAGGTCGAGACTCGTTACCGCGAGGACCCGGTCCGCATGCTGCGTGCGGCGCGGTTCGAAGCCAAGTTGGGTTTCGAAATCGATGCGGCCAGCGCGGCCCCTATCGAGCGCCTGCGTGGTTTGCTGACAAGTGTCCCGCCGGCGCGGCTGTTCGATGAAACGGCCAAGCTGTTCCTGACCGGTCACGGCGCCGACAGCTACCGCGTGTTGCGCGCGCGCGGCTTGTTCGCCACGTTGTTTCCGGCGGTTGATCGCTACCTGGAGCAGCACCCGGGCAGCCTGGTCGAGGACCTGCTGGTGCAGGGCCTGCGTAATACCGATCGTCGGGTCGAAGATGACAAGCCGGTCACGCCGACGTTCCTGTTTTCCCTGCTGCTGTACGGACCGATCGCCTCGATCATCGAGTCTTTCCCGCCTAATCGCTGGCACGAGCCCCAGGCGATCCTCGACGCCTGCGACCAGGCCCTGCACGAGGCGCAACAGCGCGTATCGATTCCGCGCCGCATTGCCCTGGGGGTGCGCGAAATGTACGCCTTGCAGCCGCGGCTCGAGGGACCGCGCGGGCGGCGTGCGCTGCGCCTGCTTGAGCAGCCGCGTTTCCGCGCCGCCTACGATCTGCTGATGCTGCGTGCCTCGCTCGGGCTGGCTGTTGCGGAAATCGCGCAATGGTGGACGACACTGCAGGCCGTCTCGCCCGCCGAGCGTGAGCAGATGGTGGAGGCCGCAGCGGGCGGCTCGCGCCAGGCGGGCGCGGCCCGCGACACTGCTGCCGGATCGGGCGCACCGCGTCGCCGCCGGCGCCGCCGGCCGCGCAGCGGTGGTGCCTGAGGCGCGGAGCGGGCGGTGCACGGGTTCCCCGCCTATGTAGGCCTCGGCAGCAACCTGCAGGATCCGGCGGCACAGGTCCGCGCGGCCTTTGACGCTCTGGCGGAGCTGCCGCAAACCTTGCTCGTGCGCCGCTCTTCGCTGTACGGATCCAGGCCCATGGGGCCGGTGGCGCAGCCTGATTTTTGCAATGCCGTGGCCGGGCTGCTCACGGAGCTCGATGCCGCGACGCTACTCGCAGCGTTGCGCGCTATCGAGTTGCGCTTTGGACGCGAAAGCGTTGGCGAGCGCTGGGGTCCGCGCGTGATCGATCTGGACCTGCTGGTCTACGCTGAGGCGCAATGCGGCGATGCTCAGCTGACATTGCCGCACCCAGGGCTCGTCGATCGCAACTTTGTGCTGCGACCGCTGTGCGAAATCGCGCCGGACCTGCTGGTGCCGGGAGTGGGCCGCGTCGCGGCACTGGCCGCACGGGTGCCGGCCGAAGGACTGTGGCCGATCACGTGACCAGACCGCCAGCGAAGCCCACCCCGCCAGCGCAGCCCGCACCCGGCCAGGCAGCAGCGGGCGCTCATCGGTTTATCGTGATCGAGGGCCCGATTGGCGTCGGCAAGACCAGTCTCGCCGCCCGGCTCGCCGGGAGTCTGGGCGCGGAGCAGGTGTTCGAGCAGGCGGAGCAGAACCCCTTCCTGGAGCGCTTCTACCGCAACCCGCGCGCTGGGGCGCTGCCGGCGCAGCTTTACTTCCTGTTCCAGCGGGCGCAGCAGCTGGCGGCGCTCAGGCAGCACGATCTGTTCGCGCCGGTGCGCGTGGCCGACTACCTGCTCGACAAGGACCGGCTGTTCGCGCGCGTCACGCTCGATGAGGAGGAATTGCGGCTGTACGAGCAGGTGCATGAGCGGCTCGCCATCGATGCCCCGGCGCCAGACCTGGTCGTTTATTTGCAGGCGCCGGTCGACGTGCTGATCGAGCGCATCAACCGGCGCGGCAATCGCTACGAACACTCGATCGAACGCGCCTACCTCGAAAAGCTCAATGCCGCCTATGCACGTTTCTTCCATGATTACGAGGGCGCGCCGCTCCTGATCGTCAACGCGGCGACCATCGACCCGCTGCACAACGAATCGGACTACGAGGAACTGCTGGCCGCCATCAGGCGCATGAAGCACGGGCGCCTGTACTACAACCCGCTGCGCCACGGCGCGCTATAGGCGGCGGTGGACGGCGGCAGTCCCGCGCAGTTGCTTGTAGGGCTCCAGTCCGTCATCCTCTCCATACTATGTACACGCAGCTGCAGCAGCGCGGGTCCGATCATCCGCCGGTGACGGTCAATACCCTGGCGCAGATGCGCGCGGCCAGCGAGAAGATCGCTTGTATCACCGCCTATGATGCCAGCTTCGCGGCACTGGTCGACGCGGCGGGCGCGGATGTGGTGCTGGTCGGCGACTCGCTCGGCATGGTCATCCAGGGTTTCCATACGACGGTGCCGGTGACCATGGACCAGATGGTCTATCACTGCGCCGCGGTATCGCGCGGGCTGCAGCATGCGTTTCTGATGGCCGATCTCCCGTTTGCGAGCTACACCTCGCGCGACCAGGCGCTTACCAACAGCGTGCGCCTGATGCAGGAAGGCGGCGCTCGCATGGTCAAGCTGGAAAGCGGCGCGTCGCAACTCGAAATCGTCGAACATCTCGTCGGCCACGACATCGCGGTGTGCGCGCACCTGGGGCTCAAGCCGCAATCGGTGCACAAGACCGGTGGCTTCCGGGTGCAGGGCCGCGAAGGCCAGGCGGCGGCGCGCATGCTCGCCGACGCACGGGCGCTCGAGGCTGCCGGGGCCGACCTGCTGCTGCTCGAATGCATCCCCGCGGAGCTCGGCCACGAGATCACCCGTGGTGCCCGCGTGCCGGTGATCGGCATCGGCGCGGGTCCGCACACCGATGGTCAGATTCTCGTACTCTACGATGTGCTCGACATTGTCGCCGGCCGCAAGCCGCGGTTCGTGCGCAATTTCATGGCTGGCGCCGGCGATTGCGCGGCCGCGGTGGCCGCGTACGTGGCCGCGGTGCGCAGCGGCGACTATCCGGCGCCGGAACATTGCTTCTGAGCCACGGCTGAGCATGGACCTTGCCACCACCGTTGAGGAGGTGCGCTCGCGCGTGCGATCCTGGCGTGCGGCGGGTCTGCGCGTCGCACTGGTGCCGACCATGGGGAACCTCCACGCCGGTCATCTGAGCCTGCTGGCCGCGGCGCGTTCCCGTGCCCAGCGGGTGATTGTCAGCGTATTCGTGAATCCGCTGCAGTTTGGTCCGGCCGAGGATTTCGCCGCTTACCCGCGCACGCTCGACGACGACCAGGAGCTGCTCGATGAGGCGCAGTGCGACCTGCTGTTCGCGCCTGCGGTCGGGCAGATTTACCCCGACGGCGGCACGCAGGCGACCCTGATTACGGTGCGCGGACTCGACTCGATCCTGTGCGGGCAATTCCGCCCCGGCCACTTCGATGGCGTCGCAACCGTGGTGGCGAAGCTGTTCAACATTGTGGCACCGGACGTGGCGGTTTTCGGCGAGAAGGATTTTCAGCAATTCGTCATCATCCGCCGCATGACCAGTGACCTGCAGTTGCCGGTGGAAGTGGCCGGCGCCCCCACGGTGCGCGCGCCGGACGGACTGGCGTTGAGCTCCCGCAATCGATATCTGTCGGTGCAGGAGCGTGCGATCGCGCCAGCGATTCACCGCTCGCTGCAGGCCGCCGTAGCGCGCTTGGACGCGGGTGACCGCAATTACCTGGGGATCGAAAGCGCCGGCTGGCAATCGCTCGCGGTGGCCGGGTTGCGCCCGGACTATTTCGCGGTGCGCGATGCCAGTGACCTGCAGCCGCCGCACGCGGCGACCGACGAGCTGGTGGTGCTCACCGCGGCCCGGCTCGGCCGCGCGCGCCTGATCGACAATCTGCGCGTGGCATTACCCCGCCGCTAGCTTCCGGCCTCTGGCGCGTGCTGCTCCAGCGCCCAATGGACGTGCTCACGCACCAGCGCTGATGGGTCGGCGCGCCGGGCAGCCAGCGCCGTGACGACTGCGGCGCTCGGCGCCGCATTGCCCAGCGCGACGGCAATGTTGCGCAGCCAGCGCTCGAACCCCAGACGGAAGATCGCCGAACCACGCATGCGTGTGGTGAACTGCTGCTCGCTCCAGCCGAACAATTCCGTGAGGCGCGGTGCGTCCAGCCCGTGGCGCACCTTGAAATCCGGGTTGGCCGCGTCGCGCGCGTACCGGTTCCAGGGGCAGACCAGCTGACAGTCATCGCAGCCGTAGATGCGATTGCCGACCGCGCGGCGCAGTTCCATGGGGATCGGCCCATGCAGCTCGATGGTCAGGTAGGAAATGCAGCGTCGCGCGTCGAGCTGCCAGGGTGCCACGATGGCGCCGGTCGGACAGGCCGGCATGCAGGCCGTGCAGCTGCCGCAGTGAGCGCCGGGCGGGGCGTCGATGGGCAGTTCCAGGTCGGTGTAGATCTCGCCCAGAAAAAAATATGAGCCAGCGTCGCGTGCAATCAGGTTGGTGTGCTTGCCGATCCAGCCCAGTCCGGCGTTGCGCGCCAGCGCCTTCTCCAGCACCGGGGCGCTGTCGGTAAACACGCGATGTGCGTGGGGCCGGACGATCCGGGCCAGAAAATCGGCCAGCTGCTGCAGGGCCCTGCGCATCAGCCGGTGGTAGTCACGGCCGAGCGCATAGCGCGACACGTAGCCCAGGGCGTCGTCGCTCAACACGGCGGAGGCGCCGCGCGCACCCGGGGGCCAGTAGTCCATGCGCGCGCTGATCACACGCAGCGTCCCGGGGAGCAGCTCGGCGGGGCGGCTGCGCTTGCTGCCGTGGCGTGCCATATATTCCATGCCGCCGTGACGACCCGCGGCAAGCCAGTCATGCAAGCGGCGTTCGTCCTCGGCCAACTCGATGCCCGCCACGCCCAGCTGCGCAAAGCCCAGTTCGCGCGCGCGGACGACCAGCCGGGCACGAATCGCGGCGGGATCGGCTTGCAGGGTGCGGGTCGTCATCGGCGGCTTCCGGCGCCAGTATAATGAGTGGATGAGCCAGGCCCAGGGACTGTATTCGGTCGCACAGGTGCGGGCCTTCGACGCGCACGCGATCGCCGCGCAGGGTGTGCCAGGCTACACGCTGATGCAGCGGGCGGGGGAGGCGGCGTTGCGTGCGCTGCGGAGCCGCTGGCCTACGGCGCTGCGCATCACGATTGTTTGCGGTGGCGGCAACAATGGCGGTGACGGTTACGTGCTCGCGCGCTTCGCGCGCGCGGCCGGACTCGAAGTCACGCTGCTGGCCGCCGTCGATCCGGAATCAATACGCGGCGACGCCCGGCGCGCGGCGGCGGATTTTCGCGCCAGCGGCGCTGTGGCGCGGCCGTTTGCGGCCAACGAACTCGCGGGTGCCGAAGTGCTCGTCGATGCACTGCTCGGCACCGGGTTGCAGGCGCCGGTGGGTGCGGCGTTTCTGGCGGTCATTGCGGCCATGAATCGCAGTGGAGCGCCGATACTGGCACTCGACCTGCCTTCGGGACTCGACGGCGACCACGGCGTGCCTCGCGGCGGCGCGGTGCGGGCCGATACCACGATTACCTTCGTGGCTCCCAAGACCGGGCTGTTTCTCGGTGACGGCGCGGAGTTCGCCGGCCGGGTGCTGTGCGATGACCTCGGCGTGGCACCGCCCCCAGGCGCGGCCAGCGAACCGGTCCTGGAGCGCATCGACGAGCGCGAGATCGCGCGGGCGTTGCCGCGGCGCGCGCACGCCGCGCACAAGGGCGACTTCGGTCGGGTGCTGATAATCGCCGGCGGGCCCGGCATGGCCGGGGCTGCGCGACTGGCCGGGGAAGCCTGCCTGCGCAGTGGCGCCGGTTTGGTGACTGTCGCCACGTCGCCCGAGAATGTGGCCGCAATCGTCGCGGGCCGCCCCGAACTCATCTGCTTTGGCGTGCGCGCTGCCGGCGATCTGGCCTCAGCTCTCGCCGCAGCGACGGTTGTGGCGGTCGGCCCGGGGTTGGGCACCGGCGATTGGCCGCGTACGCTGCTTGAAGCGGCCCTGGCCTGCGGCAAACCGCTGGTACTCGATGCCGACGCGATCAACATGCTGGCCGAAACCGGGCAACCGTTGCCGCCGCTCAGCGTAGTGACGCCTCACCCCGGCGAGGCGGGGCGACTGCTGGGCGCCAGCGCGGCAGTGATTCAGTCCGATCGGCTCAGCGCGCTGCACCGGCTGGTGGAGCGCTGCGGCGCCGTGGCCGTGCTCAAGGGCGCCGGGACCCTGGTCGGTGCGCCCGGCCGGATCCCGGGGCTGTGCACGCGCGGAAACCCGGGCATGGCTGCGCCGGGCATGGGCGATGTGCTGACCGGTGCGATCGCTGCCGTGCTTGCCCAATGCCGCGATCCCTGGTTGGCCGCGCGCGCCGGAGTCATGGCGCATGCTTTGGCGGGTGATGACCTGGCGCGCCAGGGTGGTGGGCGCGGCATGCTCGCGCTCGAAGTGGCCGAAGGGCTCGTCCGCTGGGTCAATCCTTGATCGAGCGTGCGCTGCGCGAGGTTGCCGATACCGAGTTGCTGGGTGCCGCCCTGGCCCGCGCCGTACCCTGGTCCGTGCCGCAGCCGCTCACCGTATTCCTGCAGGGCGAACTGGGTGCCGGAAAGACCACACTGGCGCGCGCTCTGCTGCGGGCTCTGGGCGTCGATGGCACGGTGCGAAGCCCGAGCTACACGCTGCTCGAAAGCTACGACACTCCGCTCGGCCGCGTGCTGCACCTCGACCTGTATCGCCTGGCGGGCGGCGCCGAGGTGGAAAGCCTGGGTCTCAGGGACGAGCTTAATCCGGGCGTACTCCTGCTGGTCGAATGGCCGGACCGCGCGCCCGGCACCCTCCCGCCGGTCGACTTGCGGATCGAGCTTTCGCCGGCCGGTGAGGGGCGGAAGGCACAGCTCGAGGGGGCGACCCCGGCGGGAGCACTGTGGCTGGCGAGGGCGACCGAAACGCCAGTATCCAAGAAGTGAATGGAGTTACACGCTCTAGCTCCATGATTACTATTGAATTAGTTCTGCTCTGGGCATAGAGTGCGAGCCACTGGGTCGGTCTCGAGCTACCGAATGTACCGTTGCATGTCCCGCGCCTTGCTGCCCCTGACCGCGATCGTTGCGGCCTCCTTGCCGCAATTCGCCCTGGCCGGTGCCTACCTCCGCACCGCAACGCTCGATTCGCGTCCGGATGGTACGACCCTGGTCCTGGGCCTCTCAGCGCCGCGGCAGCCCCTGTTGTCCTCGCTCGATAGTCCCCGTCGCCTTGTGATCGACTTGCCCAATACGCGGCGGGGCGCTGCGCTCAATCTGCCCGTGGCCGGTGGGCCCATCGCTGCAATCCGCGGCGCCCCGCGCCCGCATGGGGCCTATCGGCTGGTGCTCGAACTTCGCGAGCAGCTGGCGAGCGTGCCCCAGATGCGCCGATTCGCCCTTGCCAATGGATACCAACTAAAGATCGACTTTGTCACTCCGGCGCGCGTTGCCGGCCCGCCGGAAGCTGTGGCGCCTGATTCACGCAGCGTGCAACCGGCCCATGGCCCGGGCAAGCCGGGGCGCGACATCGTGGTGGCGATCGATGCCGGCCACGGCGGCGAGGATCCGGGCGCATCGGGCCCGGCAGGCACGCAGGAGAAAGACGTCACGCTGGCGATTGCGCGCTCGCTGGTCGCTAAGCTGAACGAGCACGACGGTATTCGCGCCGTGCTGACCCGCGATGCCGATCGCCTGATCGACCTGCGCGAACGATTCGAGCGCGCACGCAACGCCCACGCTGACCTGTTCGTATCCATACATGCGGATTCGGTGCGCGATCGCACCATTGCCGGTGCGTCGGTCTATACGCTCTCCTATCACGGCGCCTCGAGCGAAGCGGCAAAGCGCCTGGCCGATCGAGAGAACGCCACGGTACTCAAGGGTGGCGTTTCCCTGGCCGACGTCAATCCCGAGGTGGCCTCGGTGCTGCTCGATGTGGCGCAGTCGGCGAATATGGGCGCCAGCGTCGAGGCGGCCGACCAGGTGCTGGGCGCGCTCGACGGCGTGGGCGCGGTGCGCAAGAGAGTGGTGCAGCACGCCGGCTTCATGGTGCTCAAGTCCCCCGATGTGCCTTCGATGCTGGTGGAGACGGCCTATATCTCGAACCCGGCCGAGGAGCGAAAGCTCCGCAGCAGCGCCTACCAGGAGCGGCTGGCGCAGGCGATCGAGTCAGGCGTGATCAGCTATTTCCAGCGCCACCCGCCCGACGGCACGAACTACGCCAACGCCCGCCACGGCGGCGATGCTGAAGTGAGCGACTCCGGCGTGTAGACTGCGCGGCCTGTTGTCCGATGCGCCCGCACGCATGCCGATTCGCCTGTTATCCGCCACCCTGATCGACCAGATCGCCGCCGGCGAGGTCATCGAGCGGCCGGCCTCCGTGGTCAAGGAACTGATCGAGAACGCGCTGGACGCCGGCGCAAGCCGCATCGAAATCGACATCGAGCACGGCGGCCTTGGGCTGGTGCGGGTACGCGACGATGGCCTGGGTATCGCGGCGGCGGAATTGCCGCTCGCGGTGCAGCGGCACGCCACCAGCAAGATCGCCACGCTCGATGATCTCGAGGCGGTGGCGAGCCTCGGGTTCCGTGGCGAGGCGCTGCCCTCGATCGGATCGGTGGCGCGGCTGCGGATCTGCAGCCGCACGGCCGAAGCGGCGGACGCCAGCGAGCTGCGCGTCGAGGGCGGTGTCGCGACCGGGCTGCAACCGGCGGCGCACCCGCCCGGCACCACCGTCGAAGTGCGTGAACTGTTTTACAACGTGCCGGCGCGCCGCAAGTTCGTGCGCACCGAGCCGACCGAGTTCGGCCACATCGCACGCACCATCGAACGGCTGGCGCTGGCCGCCCCCGGAGTCGCGTTTCGGGTGCGCCACAACGGGCGCGCGACTCTTGACCTGCCGGCCGCGCAGGATGCGGCTGGCCGGGATGGGCGAGTGGCGCGCGTGCTGGGCTCGGAGTTCCTGGCGCGCTCGCTGCCGATCGCGCAGGACGGCGCGCTGCAGCTGCGCGGCTGGCTGGGGCTCCCGACCGCTGCGCGCGCAAGTACCGACGGACAATTCTGGTACGTCAACGGCCGCCCGGTGCGCGACCGGCTGCTCGGCAACGCCGTGCGCCTGGGCTACCGCGACGTGCTTTATCACGGTCGTCACCCGGCCTACGTGCTCGATCTGCGGCTCGACCCGCGGCTGGTGGATGTGAACGCGCACCCGGCCAAGCTCGAACTTCGCTTTCGCGACAGCCGCGCCGTGCACGATTACGTGTTTCGCGCCATCGAGCGTGCGCTGGCGGCGAGTATGGCCGGCGGCGGGCCGCCGGTCGCGGCGCCGCCGCTTGGAGCCCGCGTGGCGCCGCAGCCGCAGCGCTTCGACTTCGGCGCAGCCCACGCGGCGCACGCGGCGGCGGATGAATCGCGCGGAGCGTTTGCAGCGGCCTGCGCCTCGAACCTGAAGGTGAGCGACCCAGCCGCAGCCGCGTTTGCCGACGAACGCCCGCTGGGTACGCCACTCGCGCAGCTGCACGGGCTGTTCGTACTCGCGCAAAATCGCCGTGGCCTGGTGCTGGTGGACATGCACGCCGCACACGAGCGCGTCCTGTATGAGGCCTTCAAGCCGCAGCACGCTGCGGGCGGCAAGCCAGCCGCGCAGCAGCTCCTCGAGCCGATTGCGGTGAGCGCGGCGGAACACGAGATCGACACGCTCCTGGCCGCGCTCGATGACTTTGCGCGGGTCGGCTTCGAGCTCGAGCGGCTGGCGCCCGCTCAGCTGGCCGTGCGAGCAGTGCCGGCCCTGCTGGCCACGACCGATGTGCCGGCCCTGCTGCGCGAGGTGCTGCATGATCTGGCGGGCGATCGCGGTGCGCACCACCTCGACGGCGCGGCGCATCGGGTGCTCGGCACACTGGCTTGCCGCAGCGCCATCCACGCGCACCGGCGCCTGACGTTGCCGGAGATGGATGCGTTGCTGCGCCAGATGGAGGCCACCGAGCGTTCCGGCCAGTGCAATCATGGGCGGCCGACCTGGACCGAGCTGTCGCTGGCGGAACTCGATCGCCTGTTCCTGCGCGGCCGATGAGCGCTTCACTGGCGCTGGTGCTCACCGGGCCGACCGGGAGCGGCAAGAGCGATTGGGCCTGGCGCCTCGCGCAGCAGCTGCCGGTCGAGATCATCAGCGTCGATTCGGCGCAGGTCTATCGCGGCATGGACATCGGCACCGCCAAGCCGTCGGCCGCGGTGCGTGCGCGCGTGCGCCATCACCTGCTCGACATGCGTGATCCGTCCGAGCGCTATTCGGCGGGAGACTTTGTGCGCGACGCGCGTGCGGCCATGGCCCAGGTCCGTGCGCGCGGCCGCTTGCCGCTGCTGGTCGGCGGTACCCAGCTGTACCTGCGTGCGCTGCTGCGGGGCATCGCGGTGCTGCCCGAAGCCTCGCCGGCGCTGCGCGCCGAACTCGAGGCCGAGGGCGCGGTGCGGGGCTGGCCCGCGCTGCACGCCGAGCTTGCCGGCATTGATCCGCACGCCGCGGCCCGGATTCACCCCAACGATCCGCAGCGCATCCAGCGTGCCCTCGAGGTCTACCGCCTCAGCGGCCGGCGGATCTCCGACTGGCAGGCGGCGACGCCGGTCCCGGACGACTCTGTGCGCTGGCTGCGCTTCGCGCTGATCCCCGCTGATCGCGCGCGGCTTGCGCGGGGCCTGCAGGAGCGCTTTGCCGGCATGCTCGAGGCGGGTTTGCTCGCCGAGGTGGCGGCGTTGTACCGGCGCGGCGACCTGCACGCGGAACTTCCGGCGATCCGCTCGGTCGGTTACCGGCAACTGTGGGCGCACTGCGCCGGCGAAATCGGGCTGCAGCAAGCCGTGGATCAGGCGGTCGCCGCGACCCGGCAGCTGGCCAAGCGCCAGCTGACCTGGCTGCGGGCAGAAAGCGCATACCAGACGCTCGATTCTGCGGCGGAGGCGGGATTTGCGCACATTCTGTCGGCCATTGGCGCCGCAGGATTCGTGGCCCGCCGGCCGCCCGAATGCTAGAATTCGTCTACGTCCCAAGCTGACAGGCCCGCGGGACTTCTGAAGCAGCTGAAAAATAAGGAGAATAACTCATGGCCAAAGGCCAATCCCTCCAGGATCCGTTTCTGAACGCGCTGCGCAAAGAGCATATCCCGGTGTCGATCTACCTGGTCAACGGCATCAAGCTGCAGGGCCAGATCGACTCCTTCGACCAGTTCGTGGTGCTGCTGAAGAACACGGTCAGCCAGATGGTCTACAAGCACGCGATTTCCACCGTGGTGCCCGCCCGCGCCGTGCAGCTGCCGAGCGCTGACGGCACGGAGAGCCCCGCAGAGTAATGGGTCGTCGCAGCCAGCGGCATGTTTGAGCGCCCCCGGAGCGGTGAGCGCGCGGTACTGGTGCGCCTTGGGCTTGGGCGTAGCGCTGCGTGCCGAAGATCTCGAGGAGTTCCAGCAGCTGGCGCGCTCGGCGGGCGCCACCCCGGTAGCCACCGTGACCGGCCGGCGCGAGCGGCCCGATCCGCGCTACTTCGTCGGCAGCGGCAAGGCGGAGGAAATCGGCGCGGTGGCAGCGGCGGAAGCCGCGGACGTGATCCTCATCGATCATCCGCTTTCGCCCAGCCAGGAACGCAATCTCGAGAAACTAACCGGCCGGCGCGTGCTCGATCGAAGCGGGCTGATCCTCGACATCTTTGCGCAGCGTGCCCGCAGTTTCGAAGGCAAGCTCCAGGTCGAACTTGCGCAACTCAAGCACCTGTCGACACGCCTGGTGCGCGGCTGGACTCACCTCGAGCGCCAGAAGGGCGGCATCGGCCTGCGTGGCCCGGGCGAAACGCAACTCGAGACCGATCGGCGCCTGCTGGCGACGCGGGTGAAGTCGCTGACGCGCAAGCTGGCGCGGCTCCGCCAGCAGCGCGACACCGGGCGCAGCGCGCGCGCCGAAATCCCCGTGCCCGGCGTGGCGCTGGTGGGCTACACCAACGCCGGCAAGTCGACGCTGTTCCGCGCGCTCACGGGAGCAGACGCCTACGTCGCTGATCAACTGTTCGCAACGCTCGACCCGACGGTGCGCAAGCTCGTGCTGCCGGGCGGTGCGGGCATCGTCGTCGCCGACACCGTGGGCTTTATACGCGAATTGCCGCACGAACTGGTGGCGGCCTTCCAGTCGACGCTGCAGGAGGCGCGCAGCGCGCAGCTGCTGTTGCACGTCATCGACGCGGCCGACGCCCGGCGCGATGAATACACCGTGCAGGTCAACGCGGTGCTGGCGGACATTGGCGCCGGCGAATTGCCGCAACTCCTGGTCTACAACAAGATCGACCGCCCTGGCCTCGAGCCGCGCATCGAGCGCGGCGCAGATGGCGAGGTGGCGCAGGTGTGGATCAGCGCGGCGCGGGGCCGCGGGCTCGAGCTGCTCAGGGAGGCGATCACCGAGCGGCTGCAGCTGCGCGCGGTGCGCGCCTGGCTGCGTATTCCGCCCGGCGCGGGCGCACTGCGGGCACGATTGTATGCGCAGGGCGCGGTGCGCGAGGAACGCAGCGAGCATGACGGTGCGATGCAACTGCTGGTCGAGTTGCCGCCCGCGCAATTGGCTGATCTGGAGCGCAATCGGCAGGTGGCCCTGACGCTGGTAGCCAGCTCGTCTTGTGCCCCCGCGGCGCCCTACCTAGAATCTACCCGCTCTGCGGCGGCGCCGGTGCGCAGCCGGACCCTCGTTCCCCAATAACGCGATCTAGCGAGCATGGCCTGGAACCAACCCGCCGATGACAAGGGCGCCAAGCCGCGGCGCAGCGGCCTGCGCGAGCGCGGGACGGGCGGGCGTCTGCGCCGCTGGCGGGCGCGCTGGAAGTCCAGTCCGCGTGCGCGTGGTCCGTTCTTTGCCGCGGCAGCGGTGCTGGCGGTGTTCCTTTGGCTGGCCAGCGGACTCTATCAGCTCGCTGACGGCGAGCGCGGTGTGCTGCAGCGCTTCGGCGCTTACGCGGGCGAGCGCGGCAGCGGGGCGGGGTGGCATCTGCCCTGGCCGATCGAAACGCTCACGGCCGTCGATCTGGCCCGCTTGAACAGTGCCGATTTCCAGGCGCGCATGCTCACTGGCGATGCGATGCTGGTCAACGTTACCGCCAGCATCCAGTACCAGTACACGGACGCGCGCGCTGCGCTGTTCGCGCTGCGCGATCCCGATACCGTGGTGCGCGAGTTGGGCGAGGCGGTCACGCGGGAATCCGTGGCGCAGCGGCCGATCGCCGAACTGATGGGCGGGGCGAGGCGCGCGTCGCTGACAGCCGCGCTCCGCGCGGCCACGCAGGCCTTGCTCGACAACATGGGTGCGGGCCTGCGAGTGCTGGCGGTGAGCCTGAGTGATGTGCAGGTGCCCGAAGCGGTGCTCGCCGCGCAGCGCGACCTGGTGCAGGCCGGAGTCGAACGCGAGCGAGTCGCGCGCGAGGCGCAAGGATACGCGGCCGAACTGGCGCCGGCGGCACAGGGCGAGGCGCAAAAGGAGCGGCTGGAAGCGGAAGCTTACAAACTGCAGGCCATCGGCGTGGCCGAAGGCGACGCGGCGCGCTTCGAACCGATCGCTGCGGCCTACGCGCGCGCCCCCGAAGTGACGCGCAACCGGCTGTACATCGAGACCATGGAGACCATCCTCGCGCGCTCGCGCAAGATCATCATTGATGGCAAGGCCGGCGGCAACATGCTGGTGCTGCCGCTCGACAAACTCGGCGATGCGGGCGCGCTGAAGGCCGCCGGCGTGGTGGGCGTAGCCAATGTCGGGGCCGGCGCGAGTGGCGCCCAGGCGGGCGCTGCAGCGGGCGGAGCCGGGCCGAAGCTGGTGACCGCGCCGGTAACCACCGTGGCGCCGGGCAACACCGCTTCGCAGGACGCTCGCGACGATCGCAGCCGCGAGCGGGGGGGGCGCCCGTGAACGATCGGTTGCTGGCGCCGCTCGCCGTGGCCGTGGCGGTGGTGGTGCTGATTAGCCTCAGCCTGTTCACGGTGGGAGAAAGCGAGTTCGCGCTGCGCACGCGCTTCGGCGCAGTGCAGGGCGGCCCTTATGCCCCGGGCCTGCACTGGTGCTGGCCGTTCGAGCGCGTCGAGCGCATCGACCGGCGCGTGCTCGGCCAGCGGATGCAGGGCGAGTCGTTCCTCGGCAGCGAGCAGCAGGGCCTTTCCGTCGACATCGACCTGAACTGGCGTGTGCGCGACGCCGGCGCGTACCTGCGGGCCGGAGCAGGCGACGAGCAGAGCGTGGCGGCGCGGCTCGCTGACGCGGTGCGCGGCGAGCTCAAGGCTGTCTACGCCCAGACACCGCTGGCGCAGATCATTGCCGCGCCGCGCGGCGGGATTTCGCGCGCCGTCATGGCGCGACTCAAGCCGGCCGCCGACCGCCTCGGCATCGAGCTGGTCGACGCGCGCGTGAAGCGCGTCGATCCGACCGACGAAGTGGCCAATGCCATTTACGGACGCATGCAGGCTGCCTACGTGGCGCAGACGCGGCAGGTGCGCGCCGAGAGCGCCGCTGCCGGCGATCGGGTGCGCGCCGAGGCTGAACGGAATCGCGCCGGAATCCTGGCTGCCGCCAATCGCGACGCGCAGCGGCTGCGCGGTGAGGGGGATGCGCAGGCGGCGGCGATCTACGCGCGCGCGTTCGGTGTCAATCCGGAGTTCGCCGCATTCTACCGTACCCTGCAGGCCTACCGCAGTGCGCTGGGGCGCGAGGGCGACATCCTGGTGATCGAGCCGGACGGCGAGTTCTACCGCTTCCTGCGCAATCCGGCGCGGCACTGAGCGCGCTATGCACCTGAACTGGTCCGAGCTGTTCGCTGCACTGGCCATTGCCTCGGTGCTCGAGGGCATGCTGCCATTTCTCAACCCGCCCGCCCTGCGCCGCCTGCTGCAGCGGCTGATGGCGATGGACGACCGTGAGCTGCGGCTGGGCGGATTGTTCAGCATGCTCGCCGGCCTGGGCATTCTTTACCTCGTGCGCTAGGAATCCCGATGGGTCGCTTCGTCATCGTGATCGGCACCCAGTGGGGTGATGAGGGCAAAGGGAAGATCGTCGACCTGCTGACCGAGCGCGCCAGTGCGGTCGCGCGTTTCCAGGGCGGGCATAACGCCGGCCATACCCTGGTGATCGGCGGCGAGAAAACCATCCTGTCGCTGATTCCCTCGGGAATCCTCCGCGCTGGGGTGAGCTGCCTGATCGGCAACGGCGTGGTGATTTCGCTCGAAGCGCTGTTCCGGGAAGCGCAGATGCTGATCGAGCGGGGCGTGCCGGTGTTCGAGCGGCTGCGGCTGTCACCCTCCTGTCCCCTGATCCTGCCCTCGCATATCGCGCTCGATCGTGCGCGCGAGCAGGCGCGCGGCGTGAACGCGATTGGTACCACCGGCCGTGGCATCGGCCCGGCCTACGAGGACAAAGTCGCTCGCCGCGCGGTGCGCGTGGCCGACCTGTTCCAGCGCGAGCGTTTTGCGGCCAAGCTGGGCGAGGTGCTGGATTTTCACAATTTCGTGCTGCAGCGCTACTTCAACCTGCCGGCCGTCGATTTCCAGCGCACCCTCGATCAACAGCTCGGCTACGTCGAAAGGCTGCGGCCGCTCCTGCTTGATGTCACGGGCGAACTCGCCCGGCTGCGCACCACCGGCGCCAACGTGCTGTTCGAAGGCGCACAGGGCGCCATGCTCGATGTGGACGTGGGCACTTACCCTTTTGTCACCTCGTCCAACACCACCGCGGGTGGCGCGGCCACCGGCACTGGCCTTGGACCGCGGTACTTCGATCATGTGCTCGGCATCGTCAAGGCTTACGCGACGCGGGTAGGGGCCGGGCCGTTTCCGACCGAATTGTTCGACCAGTACGGCGATCACTTCTCGCGCGTCGGTCACGAGTTTGGATCAGTGACCGGGCGGCGGCGCCGCTGCGGCTGGTTCGATGCCGTGGCACTGCGCCGCAGTGTGGTCAACTCGAGTGTCTCCGGCCTGTGCATGACCAAGCTCGACGTGCTCGACGGGCTGGATACCATTCGCATCTGCACCGGTTATCGGAGCGGCGGGATGCTCCGCGATGAGCCGCCGGTGTTTGCCGACGCCTTCGCCGAGGTGGAGCCGATTTACGAGGAACTGCCGGGTTGGAGCGAGTCGACGGTCGGCGTGCGTGTATATCAGGACCTGCCGCTGGCAGCCCGGCGTTACCTGGAACGCGTGCAGGAGCTGACCGGCGTGCCACTTGACTTAATCTCGACGGGTCCGGACCGTGACCAGACCATCGTGCTGCGTCCTCCGTTCGTCGACTAGCCACATCGCGCCACCGGACCTGTGTCGGATTTTGGCCACCGGTGCGCGCCAAACCCCTGTTGTTACTCAAGATCTTCCGTTTGGGAGCGATAAGCAGTACAGGTGCAACAGCCGCGGACCCTGGTGTCCGCTGGAATCGCAATGGAAGATCGCGCGGACGAAGCCGCGGCGCAAGGCCGGGGCGACGCCCAGATTATCGAGGCCGGATCCACTTCCGGGCAGCAGCTGCCCAGCGAATCGACGCGCCTGCTCAATTCGCTCGTCGGACATCTGGTCGGCTTCGTCTATCGATGCCGCGATGACGCGCAATGGACCATGGAGTACATCAGCGGCGGCTTCCTGGCACTCACGGGCCACGCACCGGAAGACCTGCTCGGCAACCGCGTGTTCAGCTACTACGAACTGATTCATCCGGACGATCGGCCGCTGGTAGCCGAGCTTGGCGGCGGCGAGCGGCAGGAGGGCGCGCGCATCGCGCTCGAGTACCGCATCCGCCATCGTGACGGCCCGGTGCGCTGGGTATCGGAGCGCGCCGTGCGCGTCTACGATCGGCCCTCGAGCTCGTGGAAGTGGGAAGGATTCATCGAGGACATTACCGAGCGCAAGCGCGCCGAGCAGGCGCTCAACGAGGCCAACGAACGTTACCAGAGCATTTTCGAGAACGCGCTCGAGGGCATTTTTCAGGTCACGCAGGCAGGCAGGCTGCTGGTGGCCAATCCCGCCATGGCGCGCATGTTCGGTTACGCCTCACCAGCGGAATTGCTGGCGGAGCTGCGCGACATGCCGCGGCAGCTGTATGTCGAACCTGAGCGCCGCGATGAATACTGCCGCCAGATCGAGGCCGCCGGCTCGGTCAGCAATTTCGAGTTCCAGGCGTTCCGCAAGAACGGCGAGGTTATCTGGGTGTCGGAAAACGCCCACGTCCGCCACAATCCCGTCGACGGCACCGATCTACTACGAGGGCACGCTCGAGGACATCACCGATCGGCGCGTCTACCAGGCGCAGATCGAACGGCAGGCGAACTACGACGCACTGACGGGCCTCGCCAACCGCAGCTTGCTGAACGGCCGGCTGCACCAGGCGATCGGGCGGGCCGCCGCCGCGGCGAGTGAGATTGCCGTGGTGTTCATCGACCTGGACCAGTTCAAGTTCATCAATGACACCTACGGCCACGCGCTGGGTGACAGCTTGCTGCAGAGCATGGCCGATCGGCTCCGTTCCTGTGTGCGCGACAGCGATACGGTCGCGCGCCAGGGGGGTGACGAATTCGTGCTGCTGCTCCAGGGCTACCGCTCGGAGGACCTGGCCGGCGTGGTGCAACGCCTGCACGTTGCGATCGCGCAGCCCTGGCGCTCAGGCCGGCGGGAATTCCATGTCAGCAGCAGCATTGGAGTGGCGGTCTATCCGAGCGACGGCGTCGCTGCCGACGTGCTGCTGCGCAACGCCGACGCCGCCATGTACAAGGCAAAGGAGAACGGGCGCAACGCCGTGCAGTTCTTCACCGCCGAGCTCAATCATGCACTGGTCGAGCGGCTCGACATCGAACACCGGCTGCGCGGAGCGCTGGCGCGCAATCAGTTCCTGCTGCACTACCAGCCGCGCATCGACATGGACACCGGGCGGATCGCCGGCGCCGAGGCGCTGCTGCGCTGGCGCGTGCCCCAGCGCGGCCTGGTCTGCGCCGGCGCGCTTTATCTCGGTGGCCGAGGATACCGGCCTGATCGTGCCGATCGGCCGCTGGGTGTTGCACACCGCCTGCCAGCAGGCGCGGGCCTGGCAGATGGCCGGGCTCCCGCCGATCGTCGTGTCCGTGAACGTCTCGCCGCGCCAGTTCCGCGAGGGCAACATCGTCGACGACCATTGGCGAGGCGCTGCAGGTCACGGGTCTGGAGGCGCGCTACCTGCAGATCGAGCTCACCGAAGGTCTGGCCATGCACGGCGCCGAGAAGTACGTCGAGATGCTCGGGCGCATCAAGGCGCTCGGGCGTGCAGATTGCGGTCGACGACTTCGGCACCGGCTACTCGAGTCTGAGCTACCTGAAGCGCTTTCCGGTCGACCAGCTCAAGGTCGACCGTTCGTTCGTGGTCGACCTGGCGACCGACCCGGACGACGCCGTGATCGTCCAGGCCATCATCGCGCTTGGCCACAAACTCAATCTGCGCGTGGTGGCCGAAGGCGTCGAGACCACCGAGCAGCTCGAGTTCCTGCGCCAGTCCGGGTGCGATGAGATGCAGGGTTACCTGTTCGGCATGCCGATGATCGCCGCGGATTTTGCCGCGCTGCTCATCAGCCATGATTTTGAGCAGTACGCGCACCTGCGGCAGGCCTGAGGCGGGCGCGTAGCCGGGTTCGCGCCGGGGTATCATCGCACCCGGGCCGGCTGCAGCAGGTGGCAACATGAACAAGACTCCCTCGGCGCCAACGCGCGGTCAGCTGGAATTGCGCGGCGCGTATGATCAGACCGCATCCGACTACACGGTCGCGCAGCGCTGGGAGTCCTACAGCGAAGGCGAACATGACATCTGGCGGACGCTCTACACACGCCAGCGTGCCTTGCTCGAACGCTACGCCGCCCCGGAGGTGCTGGCGGGATTGACGGCGCTCGGGGTCGATGCCGGCCACATCCCGCGCTTCAGCGCCGTCAACACCCTGCTGCAATCCGCCACCGGCTGGCGCATCGTCGCCGTGCCGGGCCTGATTCCCGAGGAGCATTTCTTCGCCCATCTTGCGGCGCGGGCCTTTCCGGTTTCGGTCTGGATCCGCAGGCCCGAGGAGCTCGACTACCTGTCCGAGCCGGACCTGTTCCACGATTTCTTCGGCCACGTTCCCTTGCTCGCGAATCCGGTGTTCGCGCGCTTCATGCAGGCCTACGGGGTCGCGGGCCAGAAGGCGCAGGCGCACGCAGCGGTAGCACTGCTGGCGCGGGTGTACTGGTACACGGTGGAATTCGGCCTGCTGCGTTCGGCCGGCGGGTTGCGCGCCTATGGCGCCGGGATACTCTCCTCCAAGGGCGAGACCGTTTATTCGGTCGAGAGCCCCGCGCCCAATCGCATCGCTTTCGACCTGGAGCGCGTGATGCGCACCGACTATCGCATTGACAGCTTCCAGCGCATGTATTTCGTGATCGACAGCTTTGAGCAGCTGTTCGCGGCCAGCTACGGCACGGATTTCGGGCCGCTGTACGACCGCATCGGGAGCAGCCCGGGAATTGCGCCCGAGCTGCTGTTGCCGGGCGATCAGGTGCTGACGCGCGGCGGAAAATAGCGCCTTGGTTGCTGACAGAGCGGGCCCGGGCGGCGCAGAATGCGGCAGCTCCAACCGCTCTGGCAATGGTGGATCGCCATGAACCCGCAACACAACCCGATGGGCACCGACGGCTTCGAGTTCGTCGAGTACACGGCGCCCGATCCCGAGGCGCTCCGCGCGCTGTTCGAAAAAATGGGCTTCCGGGCAGTGGCGCGCCACCGTTCGAAGAACGTGACCCTGCACCGCCAGGGCGACATCAATTTTCTGATCAACGCCGAGCCGAACAGCTTCGCGCAGCAGTTTGCGCGCGATCACGGCGGCTCGATCTGCGCGATGGGCTTTCGGGTGCGCGACGCGGCGCTGGCCTACAGGCGTGCGCTCGAGCTCGGGGCGGAGCCCGGGCCGACTACGGCGGGCCCGATGGAGCTGAATATCCCGTCGATCAAGGGCATCGGCGGGAGCCTGATCTACCTGGTCGACCGTTACGGGGCGAGCAGCATCTACGACATCGACTTCCGGCCGACCAGCGCCCCGCACGAGCACGATGGCCCGGGCCTCCAGCTCATCGATCACCTGACGCACAACGTAAAGCGCGGCAACATGGATCGCTGGTCGGGTTTCTACGAGCGGCTGTTCAATTTCCATCGAGATCCGCTACTTCGACATCGAGGGCAAGAAGACCGGACTGCTCTCGCGCGCCATGACCAGCCCCTGCGGCAAGATCCGCATTCCCATCAACGAATCGCGCGACGACAAGTCGCAGATCGAGGAATACCTGCGCGAATACCGCGGCGAGGGCATTCAGCATATCGCGCTCTCGACCGCCGACATCTACCGCACGGTCGATCGGCTGCGCGCCAATGAGCTCGCCTTCCAGGACACGCCCGACACCTACTACGACGGGGTTGAGGCCCGCGTGGCCGGTCACCAGGAACAGCTCGGTGAGCTGCAGCGGCGCCGCATACTCATCGACGGTTCCGCCCAGGACGGAATTCTGCTGCAGATTTTTACCACCAATGTAATCGGGCCGATCTTCTTCGAGATCATCCAGCGCCGCGGCAACGAAGGGTTTGGCGAGGGCAATTTCCAGGCGCTGTTCGAGTCCATCGAGCTCGACCAGATTCGCCGTGGTGTGGTGTGAGCGGGCTCCGTCTCTACAGCTACTGGCGCAGTTCGGCATCGCACCGGGTGCGCATCGTGCTGCAGCTCAAGGGCCTGGACTACGAATACGTGCCGGTGCACCTGGCGCGTGCGGGGCGGCGAACAGTACAGCGCCGCCTATCGTGCGCTCAATCCCCAGTCGCGCGTGCCCGCGCTGGAAACGCCCGATGGCTTGCTGACGCAATCGATGGCCATCATGGAGTGGCTGGAGGAAGCCTACCCGGAACCGGCGCTGCTGCCCCATGCCCCCGGCGCGCGTGCCCGCGTGCGCGCCCTGGCGCAGCTGCTGGTGGCGGACGTGCAGCCGCTCCAGAACACCTCCGTGACACGCTACCTGCAGGATAAATTCCGGCAGGACGAGGCCGCCATCGAGAGCTGGCGCCGCCACTGGGTCCGGCGCGGACTGGCGGCGCTGGAAGCCATGCTGGCGGGCGAACCGCAGCAAGGCGACTTCTGCTTCGGTCCGCGGCCGACTCTGGCCGACGCCTGCCTGGTGCCGCAGTGTGCCAGCGCCCACCGCTTCGGCGTCGACCTCGCTGCCTGGCCGCGCGTTGCCGGGATCGAGAAAGCATGCAACGCTATCGCGGCGTTCCAGCATGCGGCGCCCGGGCAGCAGCCCGATGCGGCTACGTAGCAGGGGCGAGGAGAGCCAGCGGCGATGAAGCATTACATCCAGTACCCGCGCGTCGAAGGCAACGCGAGCCGGCAGGCGCACGCCGACCTGCCCAAGGGCACGTTCGAGCGCGAAATGGGCAAGGAAGGGTTTTTCGGCCCGGCGAGCTTTTTCTACCACCGCCATCCGCCGACCGCCTGGAGTCAATTCGAGGGCCCGCTGCGGCCGCACGCCTTTGATCTGACGCGCCTGGGCGGAGCGCCCGCTTCTCCGTGGGAAACCCCGGTAATACTCGCCAACGCGCACTGCCAGCTGCGCTACTGGGAGCTGAGCCGCAGCATGGATCACCTGGTGCGCAATGCCGACGGCGATCAGCTGTTGTTCGTGCATCGCGGCACGGGTGAACTCTATTGCGATTTCGGGCGCCTGGCCTTCGCGACGGGTGATTACCTGGTGCTGCCGCGCGGGACGATGTGGCGCCTGGAGTGTGCCGCTGGCGCGGCAATATTGATGATCGAGGCCAGCAACCACTCGTACCAGTTGCCGGAAAAAGGCCTGCTTGGCCCGCATGCGCTGTTCGATGCGGCCATGCTCGACCTGCCGGTCATGGACGAGGCCTTCCGTGCGCAGCAGACCGAAAGCGAATGGCGCGTACGCATCAAGTGCCGCGGCCAGGTCTCGACGGCAACCTTTCCCTTCAATCCGCTCGACGCCACCGGCTGGCACGGCGATCTGGCCGCCTGCCGCATCAACGTGCGTGATTTCCGTCCGGTGATGAGCCACCGCTACCACCTGCCGCCCTCGGTACACACCACATTTCTCGGCCACCGCTTTGTCGTCTGCACTTTTACCCCGCGGCCCTTCGAGACCGATCCGGGTGCAATCAAGGTGCCGTTCTTCCACAACAACGATGACTACGATGAGGTGATTTTCTACCACGCCGGCGAATTCTTCAGCCGCGACAACATCCATCCCGGCATGGTGACCTACCACCCGGCCGGCTTCACGCACGGACCTCATCCCAAGGCGCTCGAGCGCATGCTGGTGCAGGCCAAGGCGGCGACCGACGAGGTCGCGGTGATGATCGATTGTCGCGATCCGCTGGAGATCGGCGCCGCCGCCGCCGCGGTCGAGTGGGCCGGGCTATGTCGATTCCTGGCGCGGCAGCAAGATCAGTTGAAACTCGCGAGTCTCAAGTCCGGGCGCGACGGGCGTCTGGTGGTGGTCAGCCGTGACCTGCGCGCGCTGTGTCGCCGTGCCCGAGATTGCCGCGACCCTGCAGCAGGCGCTCGATCGCTGGGAAGCGCTCGCGCCCCGGCTGCAGCTGGTCTCCGAAGCACTCAACGCAGGCCGCCACGGAGAGGCCTTCCCAGCCGGCTCGGGCGGCGTGGCCGCACCGCTCCCGCGCGCCCATCACTGGGTCGACGGCTCCGCCTACGTCAATCACGTCGAGCTGGTGCGCAAGGCGCGTGGCGCGCGAGATGCCCGCCTCGTTCTGGACCGATCCACTGGTCTATCAGGGCGGCTCAGACGATTTTCTGGGTCCTACCGACGAGCCGCGCTTTCCGGCCGAGGAGCTGGGGATCGACCTGGAAGCCGAAGTGGCGGTCATCACCGGCGACGTGCCCATGGGCGCCAACGCCGACCAGGTGCGCGCGCGGCGCGACATCCGCCTGCTGATGCTGGTCAATGACTGGACGCTGCGCAATCTCACCGCCGCCGAACTCGCCAAGGGTTTTGGCTTCTACCAGTCAAAGCCAGCCACCGGCTTTTCACCGGTGGCGGTCACACCGGAGGAGCTGGGCGCGGCCTGGGACGGCGGCAAGGTGCTGCCTGCCGCTGCTCAGCCACGTCAACGGTCAGCGCCTGGGCGCGCCCGACGCCGGCGTCGACATGACCTTCGACTTTCCGGCGCTGATCGCCCATTGCGCACGCACCCGCAATCTGGGCGCCGGCACCATCGTCGGTTCCGGCACGGTCTCGAACCTCGATCGCTCCAGGGGTTCGTCCTGCCTGGCCGAGAAACGCATGCTGGAAGTCATCGCCACCGGTGCAGGCCGCCACGCCGTTCCTGAAATTCGGCGATCGCGTGCGCATCGAGATGCTCGACGCGGCGGTGGCGAATCGATCTTCGGCGCTATCGACCAGCGCGTGGCGCGCGCTTAGCATTCCAGCGCCAGTATGACGGCCAGGCTCAATTTTCTGAATCCGCGCTTGTGGGACGCGTCGGCCGTGATGCGGCGCGCGTGTAGTGGGCACGCTGGCGCTGGCGTGGCTCGCGCACCGCCTGGTCGCGCGGCTGCTGCGCGCATTCCGCAGCCGCATCGCTCCGCACATCACCGACGCCGAGGACGCGCGCCGCGCCGATACCCTGGCGCGCGTGTCGCGCCACATGGCGACCGTGGTCATCGTGCTGATCGCCGGCATGCTGGTGCTGAGCGAACTGGGCATTTCGGTGGCGCCGATCCTGGGCGCGGCCGGCGTGGTCGGCCTGGCATTCGGCTTTGGCGCGCAGAGCCTGGTGAAGGACTACGTTTCCGGCTTCTTCCTGCTGCTCGAGAACCAGGTGACCAAGGGCGATGTGGTCGAGATCGCCGGCAAGTCGGGCGAAGTCGAGGACGTGACGCTGCGCTACGTGCAGCTGCGCGACTACGGCGGCAACGTGCATTTCGTGCCCAATGGCCTGATCACCATCGTCACCAACATGAGCCGCGGCTTTGCCTACGCGGTGATCGAAGTGGGCGTGGCCCACGAGCGCCGATACTCGCCAAGGTGTACGCCGCGCTGCGCGCGGTGGCGCGCAGCTGCGCGCCGATCCGGCCTTCGCCGCCAGCATCGAGGGCGAGCTGGAAATCTCCGGCGTCGATCGCCTCGAGGGCACGGCGGTCGTGGTGCGCAGCCGCCTGCGCGTGCGGCCGCTGGAGCAGTGGCGCGTGCGCTGGGAATTCCTGCAGCGGCTGAAGGAGGAGTTCGAACGGCAGGGCGTCGAGCTGCCCGTGCCGCACACTGGCTAGCCTAGCGCACCGGCCGGCTAGATCGAATACCAGCACTTCGGCGCCGTCGCCCGGCGCTCAGGCAGATGGCCGATTCGCCGCTGCAGCATGGCGCCGTCGCCGGCGCGCAGGCGCTGGCCATTGACGCTCGAGCGAGCCGCGCGCCAGCTGCACGTAACCCAGCGCGCCCGCAGCCAGCGGCGAGTTGCGCCTGTTCGGCGCCGGCGAACAGCCCGGCATAGACCCGGGCATCCTGGTGGATGCGCAGCGACCCTGCCGCGCCGTCGGCGGAGGCAGATGAGGCGCAGTCGGCCGCGTTTCTCGGCCTCCGGAATAGCTGCGCTGCTCGTACTCGGGAGCGATGCCGCGCACGTCCGGGAATGATCCAGATCTGCAGGAAATGCACCAGCGTCGTGCGCGAGTGGATTGAACTCGCTGTGGCGCACGCCGCTCCCTGCGCTCATGCGCTGCACGTCGCCGGGACGAATGATCGAACCGGTGCCCATCGAATCCTTGTGCTCGAGCTCTCCCTCGAGCACGTAGGAGATGATCTCCATGTCGGCGTGGGCGTGGGTGCCGAAGCCCTGGCCGGCGCTGCACGCGATCCTCGTTGATGACCCGCAGCGGCCCAAAATGCACGTGCTGCGGATCGTGATAGTCCGCGAAGGAGAAGCTGTGCCAGGAATCGAGCCAGCCGTGGTTGGCGTGGCCGCGCTCGGCCGCGGGCCGCACGTCATCATCCTGGCCCTGGGCCTTGAGCTGCGCGGCGCGCGCCGGCAGCAGGTTGACCGAGACGCTGAACTGGCGCGCCTCCGCCGGCTGCAGCACGCCCACGCCCACGACCTGGCGCGAGATCTGCTCGCCGCGCTCGTTGGCGATCGAGAGCACCACGCAGAATTCGCACGGCTCGTCGGGCTGCTTGTGGCGCACCGTGCCTTCGACCTGCAGGGCGGCGTAGCCGGTCGGCGCCGCGGCCGCGTTCGGCACGTTGAAGCGCAGGTGATGCTGGCAGGCCGGGCAGACGCTGGCGCTGGCCAGCACCGTGGACTTGCAGTGCGGGCAGTTGCGGGTCACCCCCGGCGCCGCGGGGCGCGCGGCGTTCATGACAGGCAGGCCGTTGCCCTTGTGTTCGCCGCGTCCGGGCAACCCGACGCCGTCGCCCCAGCCGAATTCGACGTGGCCGCGCATGCGCGAGCCCGAGGCCACGGTGATCGTGTCGGCCTTCACGTCGCCGACGACGACGCCGGTGGCCGTGACGTCGACGTGCCGGGCGCCGATGTTGCCGGTGAGCTCGCCGCTGACGGTGACCGTGCCGGCGCGCACCTCGCCCTGGTGCTTGGCGCCGGGCTCGATGCTCAGGTTGCCCTCGACCTGCACGTCGCCCTTGAACTGGCCGGCGATGCGCACGTGGCCGGTGCCGCTGATCTTGCCCTCGATGGCAAGCCCGGAGGCGATCAGCGATTCCTTGCATCTCGGCGCGTACGGCGGTGCGCGCGGGCGATCGCGGCGGGTTCCGGCGGCCGCGGCTCCGGCAGCTGGCGCGGGGCGCGGACTCCGCGGGCGGCTTGGGCATTGTGATGGCTGGAGCCGGATTGGACGCAGCGGGTGGCGGGTCGTGAGCGCAACTTCTTTCCATAGGGCCATGGTCTATGCTCCCGGTCTGCGATGTGGGTCTTTAACCTTACCCGATCGCATGCGGCCGGCAGTAGCATTGTCTTAGGCGCGCCGACAGGCCGCCGGGGTGCCTACGTGGCGCGCTCTTATATGCAGTAATGTCAGTTGCTGCATCGCGGGTAGACTGCCGCTGCCCATGGCCACCTCCGCCAAAGCTCCAAAGCGCGGCCGCGCCGCCGTCGGCCGCCGTCCAGGCGCGCAGCGGCCGGGCCGCTGCGCTGGCGGCCGCGGACCGCAGCTCTGGAAAGCCCGGCCGCCAGGCGGCGATCGAACGGGCCAAGCTCGACTGGGAGAGTACCGCCGACGCGCTCGCGGCGCTGGTATGCCTGCTGGGCCGGCGACGGCGAGATCATGCGCACCAACCGCGTGGTCGAGGACTGGTCGCTGGGTACGGTGTCGGGCGTGCTCGGCAAGCACGCCCACACGCGTGCTGCATCCAGGCTGCCGCAACACGCGCTGCAGCATCGCCGGGTTCCTCAAGCAGTCGCTGAGCGAGATCCGCCACGGCACGCGCCGGCCAGTTCGAACTGCAGGAAGCGATCGGCGCGCGCTTCCTGCACCTGACCATCCGGCCGATGCGCCAGCGCCCGGGCGCCGAGGCGGAGCGCGGCGATCCGCGCGCCGTGCTGGTGGTCACCGACCAGAGCGCGCTGTATCGCGCGCAGGATGCGCTCGAGCGGCTCAATTCCAGCCTCGAGGAGCGGGTGCGCGCCCGCACCCAGGCGCTTGCCGATGCGAACCGCGATCTGCGCAACGAGATCATCCGCCGCGAACAGGCCGAGGTCGCGCTGCGCGGCTCGCGCAACGAGCTGGTGGCGCTGTCCGAGCAGCTGATCGGCGCGCAGGAGGGCGAGCGCAAGCGCATCGCGCTGGAACTGCACGATTCAGTCGGCCAGTCGCTGAGCGCCGTGAAGTACACGCTCGAGCGCGGCATGGAGCTGCTGCGCCAGCCGCAGCTCGGCAATCCGGCCGCCGTGTTCCAGCTGGCCGTGCAGCGCATCCAGGAAACGGCCGAGAGCATCCGCTCGATCTCGATGAACCTGCGGCCGAAGATCCTCGATGACCTGGGCGCGGCCTCCGCGGTGCAATGGTTCTGCCGCGACTTCGCCGAGATCTACCCCTCGCTGACCGTTGTCGCCGAACTCGGTGTCAACGATGGCCAGGTGCCCGACCGGCTGGCGACCGTGGTGTATCGCAGCGTGCAGGAACTGCTCAACAACGTGGCCAAGCACGCGGGCGCGAAACAGGTGCTGGTCAAGCTGTCGCATCGAGGAGCAACACGCTGGTGCTGGAGGTGCGCGACAACGGCGTGGGGCTCGAGAAGGCCACCGCCGAATCGCGTCGTCACGGATCCGGCTTGCGGAACCTGCGCGAGCGCGCGCAGATGACCGGCGGTCAGTTCAGCATCACGCGCGCCCCGGGCCGCGGCACGCTGGCGCAGCTGAGCTGGCGGCTGGACGGCGATGATCGCCGCGCGCCGCAGCCGGCGCGCTCACGCGAGGAGTAGCCGCCGCCGCGGACGGCCGCCTCAGCTCGCCAGCGCTGGAGGCACTTCGTGATAGATGAGCGTGTGATCGCCGATCACGATCTTGTCTTCCGGCAGCCAAGCGATGCAGCGGTGGCGGCGGCCATTGACGAGTATGCCGTTGGTGCTGCCCAGGTCCTCGACGAAGGTCTGCTCGGCGGTGGTGATGAGCTGGCAATGCTGGCGGCTGACGAACTGGCTGTCGAGGCGCAGGCCGGCGTCCTCGGCGCGCCCGACCACGAGCCGTCCTGGCTTGAGTGTCAATCGGCACACGGGGCCGGCCGCTGTGCAGCACTTCGAGTTCCGGCGTTACGGCGGCGCCGGAGCGTGCGCGCGCTGCCCGAACTGCCGCTATCCGCCGACCGCGTCGCGGTGCGTGGTCGCGCGCGGAAAATTCCACCCATTTCAGTTCCTGCACGGCATCGCGGATCTCCGTGGACGCCGACCCGTTGCGTGCTGTGCGCCTCGGCGAGCGCATGGCACTGTCGCACAGCATGTTGATGAGCTGCGGTGTGCCGCCGGTGTAGCGCATGATCTCGCCTGTCGTGTCCGGGTCGAACAGCGCGCGGCCATTCGCTGCCGGCCACATTCAGCCGGTAGTCGACGTAACCGGCGATCTGCGCCTGGCTCAGGCGCGGCAGTCGCAGGGTGCCGATCAGTCCGGTGGCGCTGCCTTGCGCTTCGAGCGCCGCGAGCGAGCTGGGACAATTCGGGCTCGCCGGCCAGCACGATCAGCGGCGCGGGCTGCCGAGCGGCAAAGCCCAATAGTTCGCGCAGCATGGCGCGGAGGCACGGTGCGCCTCGTCCACCAGGACCAGCACCGCGCGGCCCTGGCCCGGCTTCCTCGGCCACGAAATGCAGTTAACGCGCGAGGCCGGATCCAGCCCGCCGGCTTCCTGCGGCGGCAGGCGGAACTGTTCAGCCAGAGTGGCGAGCAGTTCCTCGGCCGTGAGGCTCGGCTGCTGCACGCGCGCCACCGCCATAGAGCCCGATGTTCGCGGGCGAGTGCGTGCAGCAGGGTGGTCTTGCCGTACCCCGGGCTCGCCGATCAGGCACAGCGCACCGTGGCCGCTGGTCGACGGCCGCGCGCAGGGCCTCGAGCACCGGGCCCGCTTCGCTGTCCAAATACAGAAATTCAGGGTCCGGGCGGAGTCTGAAAGGCAGTTTCCTGAGCTTGAACCAGTCCGTATACATAACAGGCGGATCCTTCAGCAGACGATCATACCCGTGACCGCCCGGAAGGGGTAAAATGTGATTCAAATCACCCTTTTGGCTATGTATCGTCAAGTAGCGTACCCGGGTGGCGGGAACTGCGACACATAAGCGTCCCCGGCTACCGAGTTTGCCTACCTTACGGTGGGGGTAGGGTCTCGTAGAGTGGGCGAATGACAAGTCGGGTTCTATCAATTGGGCTGGTATTGGCGCTCGGCGCGGTGGCGCCCTTGTGCCGGGCGGACATCTACGCCTATACCGACTCGGCCGGCACCACCCACTTCTCGAACATCCCTGACGATCCCGCGCTACGCCTGATCGTACGCGCCCCGGTCGAAACACCGGTCGGGATTCCCGCGGATGCGCGCCGCGCGGCGGCCTGGCTGGCCCGCTCGGTCGAATACGACGCCGTCATCAGCCGCGCCGCCGGCGCCGCCAAGGTTCAGCCGGAGCTGGTGCGTGCGGTCATTGTGGTGGAATCCGGATTCAATCCGCGCGCCATTTCGCGCCGCGGCGCCATCGGGCTCATGCAGCTGCTGCCCTCGACCGCCCGGCGCTACGGCGCCTTCAATGCCTTTGATCCGGAACAGAATATTCTGGCCGGCGCCCACTACCTGGCCGACCTGATCGCGCGCTACGGGGCGGACAGGCTCGAGCTGGTGCTGGCGGCCTACAACGCGGGCGAGAACGCGGTCGAACGCTACGGCGGGCGCGTGCCACCCTTCAAGGAAACGCGGGCCTACGTGCCGAACGTGCTGAGGATGTATCACGCGCTGCGGGTGCACTCCGCCGGATGCGGCCGGAACCGATTCATGAGTTCGCTCAGCTCGCGGCACCTGGCCCGGGGCTTTACGCTGCTCGAGCTGCTGGTCGTCATGGTGATCATCGGCCTGCTGGCCGGATTCGTCGCGCCGCGCTATTTCGCGCAGGTCGGCAAGTCGCAGGTCAAGGCCGCGCGGGCGCAGATCGACGCGCTCGACAAGGCGCTCGAGCAGTACCGGATCGACGTCGGCCACCTGCCGACCACCGAGCAGGGGCTCGCCGCGCTGAATACGCAGCCGCAGGGCGAGCAGAACTGGGCGGGACCGTACCTGAAGAAGGAAGTGCCGCTCGACCCCTGGGGCAACCCCTACCTTTACGTTGAACCGGGCACGCACAACAACGATTACGACCTGATGTCCTACGGCAAGGACGGCCGCGAAGGCGGCACCGGCGAAGCCGCCGATCTGGGGAATTGGTAAGTCGTGCGCTTTCGCGTCAAGGCAATGAGCGGCGGGCACGACGTGATGTCCTACGTGCTCGATGCGGTCGACGAGTCGGACGCGCGCCGTCAGGTCGCGGGCGCCGGCCTCGCATTCATCTCCATTGCCCGCGAGCGCAGTCTGAATTTCGGCGTCGCGCGACGCGCATGCCGCTGGTGACCTTCAGCCAGGAGCTGGTCGCGCTGCTGGACGCGGGCCTGTCACTGGTGGAATCGATTGAGACGCTGGGGGAAAAAGAAGCGAGCCCGGCCGTGCGCCGCACGCTCGACCAGGTGCTGGTGCGGCTGCGCGAAGGCCAGACCTTTGGCGCCGCGCTGGCCGAGCATCCGCAGAGTTTTCCGACCCTGTACGTCGCCACGGTGCGCGCCGCCGAGCGGACCGGCGCGCTGCGCGAGGCGCTGACGCGCTACGTCGCCTACCAGCAGCAGGTAGACGTGCTGCGCAAGAGCCTGATCAACGCCTCGATCTATCCGGCGGTGCTGTGCGGCGCGGGGCTGCTGGTGGTCGCGTTCCTGATGGGCTACGTGGTGCCGCGTTTCAGTTCCATCTACGAAGATCTCGGCAGCAACCTGCCGTTCGCCTCGCGCATGCTGATGCAGTGGGGCCAGTTCCTCGACGCGCACGGATTCGCTGGTGCTGGTGGGCGCGATCGCCACCATCGCGGGCCTCGTCTACGCCTTTACGCGCCCCGCGGTGCGCGCGGCCATAGGCGCGCGCATCGCCAGCATTCCGGCGCTCGGCAGCCGCCTGCATATCTACCAGCTGGCGCGCCTGTACCGCACGGTCGGCATGCTGCAGCGGGGCGGCACGCCGATGGTCACCGCGATGCGCATGTCGGCGGGGCTCCTGTCCGCGAACCTGCGGCCCGCCTTTGCCAACGCCACCCAGGCGGTGCGCGAAGGCCGCTCGCTCGGCGATGCCATGGAACAGTTCGGGCTCACGACGCCGGTCGCGGCGCGCATGCTGCGGGTCGGCGAGCGCAGCGGCAACATGGGCGAAATGATGGAGCGCATCGCCGGCTTCTACGACGAGGAACTGTCGCGCTGGGTTGGTCTGGTGACGCGCCTGATCGAGCCGGCGTTGATGAGCCTGATCGGCATCATCATCGGCGTCATCGTCGTGCTGATGTACTTCCCCATCTTCGAGCTGGCCGGGAGCATCAAGTGAGCGCGGCCGCCGACAACTCCAATACTTTCGGCCTCGATGAGGCGCTGCTGACCGCGGCGGTCACCGAATCCCAGACCAGCGGCCGCTCGACGCTCGAGTACCTCGAGGAGCGCTCGGGCCTCGGGCCGGTGGAACTCACGACGGCGCTGGCCCGCGCGCTCGACTACCGGGTGCTGACGCGCGCCGACCTGGCGCGGCTCGAGCCGGCCTTCGACCTGCTGCCCCGGCCGAGGCGACGCGCCGCCACTGCCTGCTGGCGCGCAGCGGCAAGAAGCTGCTCGCCGTGATCGCCGATCCCTTCGATGCCGCCACGCGCAGCTGGCTCGAGGTGCGCGTGCCGCAGGCGCTCGAATGGGTGCTGGCGCCGCGCGCCGAGATCGCCAGCTACATTTCGCGCCACGAACAGGGCCTGCGCGCGCTGGATGCGGCCGTGGTGGGCAGCACATCGGAAGGGTCGACCAGCGGCTCGGTCGACAATCTCTCGCTCGCCTCGATCAGCCAGGATTCCAGCCCGATCGTCAAGCTGGTGCACTCGACCCTGTACGACGCGCTGCGCGCCGGCGCCAGCGACGTGCATCTGGAGACCCTCGCCAACGGTCTGGTGGTGCGCTACCGCATCGACGGCGTGCTGGTGCAGATGGCCTCAGTCACCGGCGCTGAAGTGTCCGAACAGGTGATCTCGCGCATCAAGGTCATGGCCGAGCTCGACATCTCCGAGCGCCGCGTGCCGCAGGACGGCCGCTTCAAGGTGGCGATCGACGGCCGCGCCATCGATTTCCGCGTCTCGATCATTCCGAGCGTGTTTGGCGAAGACGCGGTGCTGCGCGTGCTCGACAAGCAGTCGCTCACGGAAAAAGTGCACGGTCTGACGCTCGATTCCCTGGGCTTCGACCCCGAAACAGTGAGTCAGCTGCGGCGCCTGTCCAGCCTGCCCTACGGCATGCTGCTGGTGACCGGTCCTACCGGCAGCGGCAAGACCACGACGCTGTACGCTGCCATCTCCGAAACACAAACGGGCCACGACAAGATCGTCACGATCGAGGACCCGGTCGAATACCAGCTGCCAGGGGTACTGCAGATCCCGGTCAATGAGAAGAAAGGCCTGACCTTCGCGCGGGGTTTGCGTTCTATTTTGCGGCACGACCCGGACAAGATCATGGTCGGCGAAATCCGCGATCCGGAGACCGCGCAGATCGCGATCCAGTCGGCGCTCACCGGCCACCTGGTGTTCACCACGGTGCACGCCAACAACGTGTTCGACGTCATGGGCCGCTTCGTGCACATGGGCGTCGATACCTACAGTTTCGTCGCCGCGCTCAGCGGCATCCTCGCGCAGCGCCTGGTGCGCATCGTGTGCGAGCAGTGCGCCGATTCCTACACGCCCTCGCGCCGGCTGCTGGAAGAGTCGCAGTTGCAAATCGCTGCGCACGCGGCCTACGAATTCAGGGTAGGGCGCGGCTGCAAGCACTGCCGCGGCACCGGCTACAAGGGCCGCAAGGCGGTCGGCGAGCTGCTGGTGCTGAACGACGAGATCCGCGAGGCGATCATCGCCCGCGCCCCGGTCCGCCAGCTCAAGGAGCTCGCGGCCAGCGGCGGGCATCCGCCTGATCCGCGAATCGGCGCTCGAACTCGTGCGCCGCGGCGAGACCACGCTCGAGGAGGTGAACCGTGTCACCACTATGGCGTGATGAAATCGGCATCTACCTCGCGCCGCACAAGCTGGCGCTGACGCGCCTCGCGCGCGGCGTGCGGCCGAAGAGCGCGGGCGAGGCGAGCTGGAGCCAACGAACTCGATGGCGAGGCCCACTGGAGCACGCCGCTCAATGCGCTCGAGGCGCTGCTGGCGAAGCCGGAGTGGCAGGGCGCCGTGGCGCGCGTGGTGATTTCCGATCACTGGGTGCGCTACGCGACTGGTGCCGTTCTCCGCCGCACTGAGCGGCGCGGCCGAACGGCTCACCCATGCGCGCCACGTGCTGACCGGCATCTACGGAGAAGTGGTGAGCCAGTGGACCGTGACGCTGGCCGACGCCCGCCCGGGCACGGCGCAGGTGGCCTGCGCGCTGCCGGCACAGCTGCTGGAAGAGCTGCAGCTCATGCTCACGCGCCACAAGATTCCGCTCAACTCGCTGCAGCCACAGCTGGTATCCGCCTACAACCACTGGCGCGCACGACTCCCGGACGGCGGCGCCTGGTTCGTGTCGATCGAGCAGGGTTCGCTGTCCGCGGCGCGCCTCGGGGCTGGCGGCTGGGACCGCGTGCACAGCGTACGGATCGGTGCCGACTGGGCGGTCGAACTGCGCCGCCTGCAGACCTTCGGGCGGCTCGCGAACACGCAGGCCCAGGAGGGCCGCGTCTACGTCGACGCGCCGGCCGCGCTGCGCATCGCCGCCGGCGCGAGCGGCGCCGACCTGGTCTGGCTCGACGAAGACACCGTGGCCGAATCCACCGCCGGACGACTCGAATTCATGCGCAGGCACCAGGCATGAGCGCGCCGCGGCTGGAACTCGATTTTGCCGGGCCGCGCTCGCGCGGCGGGCCGGTCGGCATCGCGGTGGCTGCTATCGGCATCGTCTGCCTGCTCGGCGTTCTGGCGCAGCAGCATGCGCTGAAAGCGCAGCGCGCCGGCCTCGAGTTGCGTCGCGCGGCGCTCACCGGCGTGCTGCACCGCGGACAAAGCGCCGATTCAATCGCCGGGCTGAGCGCACAGAACGCCGAGAAGACGGTACGCGAGCTGGGTACTCCCTGGTCGCAGCTGCTGGCGGAGCTCGAGACTGCCAGCGGCGATACGGCGGGCAACATCGCCGTGCTGGCGATCGAGCCCGACCACGCCAAGCATCGCGTGCGCGTGACGGCCGAGGCGCGCACGCTCGAGCTGGCGCTGGCCTACGTGCAGCGGCTCCGCCGCGCCGACGTGCTGCACTATCCGATGCTCGACAATCACGAGCTGCGGGCCGACGACAAGGATCATCCGGTGCGCTTCCAGATTTCGGCCGACTGGAGCGACGCGACATGAACGCTCCCGGGTTGGGCAATGACACGCCGCTGGCGCAGGATGCGGTGGCCACTGCAGTCGATCTGGCGCCGGCGCCGCGCACCGCGCCGCCGCCGCAGCTGCTGCCCGGCTCGGGCGCGGCCATGCCCCTGGCCCAACCGGCCGGCGCCACGGCGCTCGATCGCATCCAGCTGCGCGCCAATCGCGCGCTGGCGGAAACCTTGTACCAGGCGCGTCGGCTCGGGTTCACGACGCTCGCCGGCATAGCGACCGTCGTGATCGCCGCCACGCTGTTCATCGCCAACAATCTCCCACAGGGTGCCGCGGTCGCCGCGCTCAAGAGCCAGCTGGCGCAGCTCGCGCCGGTCGCCAAGGGTGTGTCGGCCGGGCCGCTTTCAGGCTCCGTCCTCGCTGCCCTTCCGCCGCGCGGCGAGGCGCCGAATATCGTCGCCAAGATTCTCGAGGAGGCCCGGGCTTCGGGCGTCGAGCTGCCGCGCGGACAGTACGAGTACGTGCCGGCGCGCGATGGCGTCGCGGCCCGCTACCGCATGACCTTTCCGGTGCACGCCAGCTACCCACGGCTGCGCGAGTTCATGGATCGCACGCTGGTGGCACTGCCGGCGGTGGCCGTCGAAGGCCTGCGCATCGAGCGCAAGACGGTGGGCGATGACAGCGTCGATGCCGAACTGAGGCTGTCGGCCTACGTGCGGAGCGACCCGTAATGGTGCTCACCACGCGCCTGAAGGTACTGAGTGCGCTCGCCGTTGCGGTCGGGGTCTACATCCTGGTGTCCGGTCCCGATCAGAGCGCAGCGCCGGCAGTTACCGCGGCCACGCGGGCGGACCGGCAGGCGCCGACGGCGAGTGCTGCCACGCGCAGCGCGCCACGGCCGGCCGCCGCAGACAGCGGCAACCTGCTCGCGCGCCTCGCGCACCGCGTATCCGAAAGCAAGGCGGTGGAAGCGCTGTTTCACTCCCAGTCCTGGTATGTCGCGCCGCCGCCGCCGCCGCCGGCGCCCGTGGTAGTGGTCACACCGCCGCCGCCAACCGCGCCGCCGCTGCCATTTTCCGTGATGGGCAGCTACGCGCGCCCCGGCGACGCCCCGTATACTTCCTGACGCGAGGTGACCGGGTTTTCGACGTGCACGTCGGCGACACGATCGACAACACCTACAGCGTGGACAGCGCCGACAATGGCCAGCTGAAGTTCACCTACAAGCCCCTGAACATTCAACAGACCTTGCCCATTGGAGGCGCGCAGTGAATTTTACTCCCGGCCGGATCGGCGTGGTGCTGGCCAGCGCCCTGCTGGTGGTTTCCTGTGCGAGCTCGCGTCTGCATCAGCAGGGCCTCGACGAATTCGACCAGGGCCGCTACGAGTCGGCGTTGCAGAAGCTCGATCAGGCCGCGGCCGGCGATCCGGGCAATTTCAGCTACAAGCTCGATCTCAAGGGCCGGCACGAAGAAGCCGTATCGAAGCTGATCGGCGAGGGCGACGAGGCGCGCGCTGCCGGTGATGCCAATGCGGCGGAATCGGCCTACAAGCGCGTGCTCGTCATCGAAGGCGGCAACAGCCGCGCCGCCCGGGGCCTGGAGGGCGTCGAGGCCGATCGGCGGCACGCCCAAAGCGTGGCCACCGCCAGCCAGGAATTCCAGGACGGCAACGCGGATCAGGCGGACGCGCGTCTGGGCGGAGTGCTGTCCGAGGACCCGGGCTATGCGCCGGCTACGGTGCTGCGCGCGCGGATCGAGCGCCGCGCGCGGCCCGGTGGCGGTGACGCCCAGGCTGCGCACCCGCGACAACCGCCCGGTCACGCTGCAGTTCCGCGACGCACCGACCAAGATGGTGTTCGAGGTGCTGTCGCGCCAGACCGGCATCAATTTCATCTTCGACAAGGACATCAAGAGCGACGGCAAGACCACGATCTTCGTGCAGGACGTGCCGATCGAGCAGGCGATCGATCTGGTGCTGGGCCAGAACCAGCTGGCGCGCCAGGTGCTGTCCGACAACATGGTGCTGATCTATCCGAACACCTCCGCCAAGCAGAAGGATTACCAGGATCGAGATCGTCAAGACCTTCTACCTGAATACCGCGACGCCCAAGGACGTCGCAGGATCTGCTCAAGACCGTGCTCGACGCCAAGACGCTGGTGGTCAACGAGCGCGCCAACGCGATCGTCATGCGCGACACGCCCGAGAACGTGCGCATGGCCGAGAAGCTCGTCGCCTCGGTCGACCTGGCCGAGCCCGAAGTCATGATGGAAGTCGAGGTGCTCGAGATCACGCGCAGCCGCCTGCAGCAGCTCGGCATCAGCCTACCCCGGGCGTCAGTGACGCGTCGCGACACCGACAGGACCTGGTGCTCAACGACCTCAAGCAACCAGAACGGCTCGACCATTACGCGTCTCGCCGCTGTCGGTGACCGCTCGATGCGCTCAAGACCACCGGCGAATGCCAACGTGCTCGCGAGTCCGCGGATCCGCGCGCGCAACAAGGAAAAAGCCAAGATCCTGATCGGCAGCCGCGTGCCGGTGATCACCACCGCGGCGACGGCTTCGGGCAACGGCGGCGTGGTCTCCAACACGCAGGTGCAGTACCTCGACGTCGGTCTGACGCTCGAGGTCGAGCCCACGATCTACGCCGACAACGACGTGGCCATCAAGGTCAATCTCGAAGTCAGCTCGATCATCAACACCGATCAACGTCGGGGCAGACGCATTGCCTACGAAATCGGCACGCGCAACGCCACCACGCTGCTGCAGCTCAAGGATGGCGAGACCCAGATCCTCGCCGGCCTGATCCAGGACTCCGACACGCGCAGCGCCTCGAAGATCCCGGGCCTGGGCGACATCCCGCTGCTCGGGCGCCTGTTCTCGGACCACACCGCAAACAGCAGCAAGAGCGAAGATCGTGCTGTCGATCACCCCGCGCATCATCCGCGCCAAGCCGAGGCCTCCGAGCGACACCACGGAATTCTGGTACGGCACCGAGTCGCGCAGCGGCCTGACGCCGCTGGGCGTAACAGGTGGCGCCGTGGCGCACCCGCCCGCGGCCCTGGCGGCACCCGTTGCCGGCGGCCAGGCGGCTCCTGCCTCCGTAGACGTCAGCACCATGGGTCAGCCATCCACCGTGGTGGGCGGCGCGGGCGGCGTCAGCGGCGGTGGCGCTCCTGCGCTCGCGCCTTCGCCGCGCATCGCCGCCCTCCAGGGCATCGCGGAGATCCCTTCCGGGAAGCCGACCGAAAGTGACGGTCCGGTGCCGCACGTGACCGGGACGCTGGCAGGACCGGGCGATGTCAAAGTCGGCGATGAATTCACCGTGACCTTGCAGTTCCAGACTGACCAGAATATTGCCCGCCTGCGCTCGCAGCTGCGTTTCGATGGCGCTGCCTTTCAGCTGCTGTCCGGCGACGCCGGCGGCCTGGTGCCAGGCTCCGCCGGCGCCAAGGTCATCGGGCGCCCGGGCGGGGCGCAGCTGGATGTCTCGGCGCCCTCTGATGCCCCCATGTCCGGGAGCGGAGACCTGATGGTGTTGCGCTTCAAGGCGCTGCAGCCGCGGCCGCAAACCGCCTTCGCGGCGCAGATCACGGTGCTGGGTGCGAGCGGGGCGATCATGGCCTCGAGCACGCCGGCACCGCTGACACTGGCCGTGACCAACTAAAGCCGGCAGCTGCGCCGTGATTGCCAGGCGTCCGTTGCCAGCCCGCGGATTTACCCTGATCGAGCTGGTGATCACGGTCGCGATCATCGGCCTGCTCGCCAGCGCGGCCTTTCCGCTTGCCAGCATGGCCATTCAGCGCGAGAAGGAGAGCGAGCTGCGCGCCGCGTTGCGCGACATCCGCAACGCGATCGACGCCTATAAGGACGCCGCCGAGCAGGGCCGCGTCATCGTGGACGCAGACAAAAGCGGTTACCCGGCTGAGCTGAAGCTCCTGTACGAGGGCGTCGAGGACGCCACCAGTCCGGACAAGGTCAGGATCTATTTTCTGCGCCGCTTGCCGCGCGATCCGTTCTTTCCGGATGGCGCCGCCGCACCCGCAGACACCTGGGGTCTGCGCAGCTACGCCAGTCCGCCCGAGGACCCGCAGCCGGGCGACGACGTGTTCGACGTCTATTCGCTCGCCAGGGGAAAGGGCCTGAACGGAGTGCCCTACCATGACTGGTAGCGCGCTGTTGCGGCCGGCGGCACGGCGTGCAACGCCAGCTCGCGGCTTCACGCTGATCGAGCTGCTGGTGGTGATGAGCATCATCGCCGTACTGCTCACGATCGCCGTGCCGCGCTATTTCCGCGCGCTCGAGCGCTCGCGCGAGACGGTGTTGCGCCAGGACCTCTCGGTCATGCGCGAGGCGATCGACAAGCACCTGGGCGACTACGGCCAGTACCCCGATTCGCTGCTTGCGCTGGTTGAGCGGCGCTATATCCGCGCCGTCCCGGTCGACCCTTTTACCAAAGTGTCCGACAGCTGGCAGGTGGTGGTCTCGGAAGATGCCGATCACCCGGGCATCCGCGATGTGCACAGCAATGCCGACGGCACCGCCAGCGACGGCACGGCCTACAAGGAGTGGTAGCCGTGCGTCCGGCACAGGGCGGCTTCACCTACCTGGGCCTGCTGTTCGCGATCGCCATTCTTGGCATTACGCTCAGCACCGTTGGCGTGGTCTGGAGCACGCAGATCCGGCGCGACAAGGAGGTGGAGCTGCTGTTCGCGGGCAACCAGATCAGGCTGGCCATCGGGCGTTATCAGCGCAGCGGTGGACAGTATCCGCAGGCGCTCACGGATCTGCTCGAGGACAAGCGTACTCCGGTGCCGCGCCGGTTCCTGCGCCGCATTTATCCCGACCCGATCACCAACAGCGCCGATTGGCAGCTCATCCTCGCGCCCGAAGGCGGCATCATCGGCGTGGCGAGCCGTTCCCAGGACAAGCCGATCAAAGTGGCAGGCTTTGCGCAGGCCGATGTGGCCTTTGAAAAGGCCGAATGCTATTGCGATTGGCAATTTGTGTATGCGGCGCGCGCCTCGCGCTTTCGCCGCGCGATCAAGCCGCCCAGCTCACCCTGATCGATCCCATTACTAACAACCCAAGGTATTCACATGTACTTCTCTAAGGCCAACTGGTTCCGCCGCGCCGTCGCCCTGGCTACGCTCGCCGCCGCGACGCCCTTGGTTCTGGCGCAGGCCGCGCTGCCAACCCCGGAGCCCGCGGCCAGCGCCGCAACGCCCGAAGAGTCGAGCTACAGCATCGGCCTGGTGTTTGGCAATCAATTGCACAGCGCCGGCGTCGATGAGAGCTTATCCCTCGAGGCGATGATGCGTGGCTTTAAGGATGGGCTCGGGGGCAAGAGCATGAGTCCGGAGGACCGGCAGCGTGCAATGCAAATGGTGCGGGCCGGGCGCGAAAGGATCACCGAGCGCAATCACGTTGCGGCCAGGGAATTCCTGGCGAAGAACGCGACGGCTCCCGGCATCACCACGACGAATTCCGGCTTGCAATACGAGGTTATCGCGGCGGGCGTTGCCCAGGGCGCATCTCCGGCCTTGACGGATCGGGTCACCGTGCACTACCGCGGCCGGCTGCTCGATGGCACCGAGTTCGACAATTCCGACGCCCATGCGCAGGCGGCGACCTTCAGCGTGAACGGCATACTCAAAGGCTGGCGCGAAGCCCTGCTGCTGATGAAGACCGGCGCCAAGTGGCGGCTGTTCATCCCGCCGGAACTGGCCTACGACATGAACTCGCCGCCGAATATTCCGCCCGGCTCGTTGCTCATATTTGATGTGGAATTGGTGAAGATCGAAGCGCCGGCAGTCATGGGCGGGCCGGTGGCGAAGCCAGCCGCCGCCAACTAGGGATCGCCGGTGTCGATTGGCGCTTGACTAGGGCACGATCCAGTCGCCGTCGGCGATGACCCGTGTGCCCTTGGCATCGGCAAAATGCACCACGTAGCCGCCCTTTGAGGCGAAGCGCTGGCCGGGCGCAAGCGTGAGCCTGGGGTAGTAGCCGGTGATGATGCGGTGCTCGAGCATGCTCTCGATGCGCTCGACCAGGTAGTCGCGCACGAAGGTATCGACCATGTGGTTCAAAGTCTCCGACACCAGGCCGCAGGCGAGGTAGGTGTCGGCCTGCACCTGGATATCGACGACTGGCACGTTGCGAATGCGGAACCAGCCCAGCGGGTAATCAACGCGGACGCGCCGCCGGTCGGGCAGATCGAAGGGGTAGGCCAGATGCGTGAGGGCGCGCCATTGCGGCCGGGAGCGGGGAGTTCTCAAGGCCGCCCATCAGACCTGACATCCACACGCCCGCAGCCCTCGGCGGCTGACTCCCCAGCGACGCCAGGTCCGCGGGCCGCAGCCACAGCATCAGCGCGTCGCTCGGGCCGATGCCGGCGAGCGCGGCGCGAAGCGCGGCTGCCGTGGCGCCGGACTTGAGCGCACGGTCAATCACCTCGATTCCGGACTTGCGCGCCGCCGCCGCGAGAGCGTGCGCCGCCGCCTCGCCAATATCGTCCGAACGGTACACCTGCACCAGGCGACGCACGGCATGCCCGCCTTGCTGGTCCCGAAGTTCATGGGCCACCAGGCCAGCTTCCAGCAGCACGCCTCTGGAAAAATAAAGCGAGTGAAAATCGCTTTCCGCAACCACTGGCAGCTCCACATTCGGGAACAAACAGGGCAGCTCGGCCGTCTCGCAGAAGTGATGTACCGGGGCCCAGTTCCGTCCACCCATTCCTGACAGCACGGCGAACACCGGCTCGGCGGCCAGGCGCTTGCTGCAACTGCGCTTCCCAGGTATCGGCGGGACCCCTGAGCTGCCAAATGTGGAGTTGCCACTGGCGAGTCGCGCGGAACATCATCTTGTGGTAGCTGTGCAGGCGCGGGCTTACCGCGCGCGCCGAGGCGTTCTTCTCATCGAAGTAGTCGTTCAGCACGCTCAGCATCGCCTTGGATTTCACCGGATCGGCGTCCGGCGTGATAATGGTCGCGAACTGCAGCGCCGATTCGCTCACACCCGGGACTTTGGTTTTCGTCAGCTGCCGCAGGTAAGCGACCAGGGCGCTCAACTCCGTGTCGCCGAGCAGGTAGTGCGGCATCAGCACGCTGAGCGGCCTGCCATCCTGGGCGATGCCGCTGCGGATCGCCCGCGCCAGCGTATCCGCCGTGTACGGATCCCGATTGATGCGCGCCCCGTCCACGTAGGGCAGGTTGGAATCATCCACGCCGCTGGAGCGTGGATGGAACAGGAACTGGCTGGTGATCGGTGGAATGAAGCCGCGCCCCTCGGCCGCGCCGAGACCACTGCGGCGATGACAGTTGACGCAGGCTGCGGCGGCTCCGGCCACGGGCAGGCCGGATTCCCGCTCGCCAAGCAGTGGCTTGCCCGTGGGCAGCAAGCCGAAGCGATAAATATTTTCTCCGGCCGTCGCAGTGGCAGGCGCCGATCCCTGCCACGGCGCCGCTTGCAATGCGCTCACCGCGCCGAGCAGCAGCGTGCACAGCAGGAGCAGGCTTCGCGCTGCGCGAGGCGGATTCACCGCCGCGCCCCGCTCACAATGTGGCAACCAGATCGCGATAGTGGTGCAGCAGTTCGTCGGGTGTCACAAATCCCTCGATGCGCGTCCAGGGTCTACCTGGCGCGGCACGGAGCAGTGTCAGAGGTGTGTGGCTCATCTTGTCACCGCGATAGGCGCCGAAGGCCTGCTGCACGGCGACGCTGTCTGCGAGCGTCCCGGTGTAATGCTGCCATTGCGGCCCAGCACCGAATTTCTGCGCATAGGCGCGCAGCCTTGCGGGCGTGTCCTGTTCCGGATCGATGGAGATTGACACCATGTGCACTTTGCCGCTATCGGAACCGAGCTTGCGCTGGAATGCCGAAAAAGTCTGGCTCGACAGCGGGCAAGTGGTCTCGCAGGTGGTGAAGATGAAGTTCATGACCACCGGTCGTCCGTCATCGAGTTCTCTTGCCAGCGAGACGTGCTTGCCGTTCTCGCGCACCAGCTGCACGGACGGAATCCGGTATTGGGCCGTGGACATCGAGACGCCGGCCATTGGCGCCTGGGCAGGCGAATCAGCCTCCATTGCCATTGCGGCGCCGCCTGCAGCGAACAGCGCCACGGACAGCAGTCCCGCTGCTATGAATGGTGGTCGCATAATCATCTGACTCCTGAGAATTATTGAACCGTGAGCCCGCTGACGTAAAAATCGCCGATCGCCACATCCACCCGGTCACCGACCTTCACGTAGTCACCCTTGTTGGAGAACAGCACCCAATAATCCTTGCCGTTTTCCAGGCCCTCGGTCTGGCGCAACTGGCCGACATTCTCGAGCGTCGGCACCGACAGGACGGCGTGGCTGCGCAGCCCGATCAGGTGCGGTTCCGCTTTCTTTTCATGCAGCAGCTTGGCCCTGGCCGCGTCCACGACCCGATAGCTGAAGCGAATCAGCGCCCCGGAGGACGTTTTGCGCACCTGGAGATTGTCAACACCCCAGTTTAGTGTCTCGAAAAGCCTGGCGCCGTTGCTGTG
Organism: uncultured Gammaproteobacteria bacterium; assembly: GCA_963811485.1. Classification (GTDB taxonomy): domain Bacteria; phylum Pseudomonadota; class Gammaproteobacteria; order Steroidobacterales; family Steroidobacteraceae; genus FEN-1191. The sequence goes on along the minus strand of CAWERO010000001.1, from coordinate 173,022 downwards.
TCCCAGATTCCTGTAGGGGGAGGTCTTGCGCGCGTAATGGCCGGGTGGCGGGGCCGGCGCATTCGCCTTGTGCCCGGCCTCAGCGCCGGGCGCGGATGCCTGGGCAAACGCGATGGCAAAGACCAGGCTGGCGGCAAGGCCGCCGAATAACCGCACTGAACTCATTGAAAACGCCTGTAAAATCAGAATCCGGCCTTACATTGCTGCATGTGGACCGCAGGGTCAAGGAATCACGCCTGCGGTGATTTACTTAATGCCAATCTACTGTCTTTTCCCCATCAGGCGGACAAGTGTCTCCCGACTAGGTGCGGGACGTTAATAAACGCAATCTCGCTGCCACGGGAAATGCAGTGTTCAGGTTTGCGGGCTTGCCAGGGAGAACGGCCGGACGCCTCAAGGGGAGCCGGTGAAAAATGCGGAATGAGTCGCAGAATCACATTGATTCCAGTTGTTATGTTAGCCGCAGAAGTCCGTCGGTTCGACCTGGGCTTACCCGCCATGCGCATGAGAATTTCCTTACGCAGTCGTCATTGAGCGCCGCGCGCGCCGAAAGTTCCGGACGGAGGCTTTATGCTTAGTACACGTTTGTTCGCCAGCGGCGCGGCCGCAATTCTGGCTTGGTTCGCGCTGCCCGCGGCGGCGCAGAGCTTTCGCGTGCAATGTCCCAAGACTACGCCGACACACACGACGCCGGCCACGACCGCCAATCCGGTCGGCGGCAGTATCAAGTGCCAGCAGATCTCGGGCGGTGACGGCTTCGCCACCATGGGTGATGGCACGCAGACCTACCTGTTCGGTTTCGGGCCGCTCTCGGGCCTCACCAAGATGGCGAACGGACAACCTGGCACCGATACGCCGGCTGAATTCAACCAGGACAACACTGCGAATCTCGGCTCGTTGTTTATCGGCGCGCCGGTCAATCAGGCAAGCAATTCAATCGCAGGCTACAACTTCAATGGCGCGGTCGGCCTGGTTCCCGATCCGGACGTGACCAGCGGCGCAGTGCCCGGAGACCCGCTCGGCGGTCATGTCGATCCGCGGCTGATCATGGATGTGGGCGTCATGAATGCCAACATGCCGGCGCCGCTGATGGCGATCGATGAAGACGATGAATTCTTCCTGACGCTCACCAACGTTGGCCAGGTCATGCGCCCTGACCTGTTCGAACAGCACACCGTCCACTTCCACGGCTACCCGAATGCCTCTGCGTTCTACGACGGCGTGCCGGACGCCTCGATTGCCATCAACGTGGGCGGCAGCTTCACTTACTACTACCTGGCGCCGGATGCCGGCACCTACTTCTGGCACTGCCATATCTCCCCGCCCGAGCATCTGCAGATGGGCATGGTCGGGCAGTTGTACGTGCGGCCGCGGCAGAATCGGGTGAGCGGTGATTTGGGTGCGGCCCTGATAGCCGCCAACAAGAAAGCAGCCGTGAATTCGGCCGCTGATGGCCTTTCCTGCTCGGACATCCTCTGCACCGGTCAGACGCCCGCGCCGACGGCTGCGGCTGGCGGTACCTCCGGTGTCAATGGCGGCGGCAGGTACGCCTACAACGACGGCGACGGCTCGACGCGCTACGACGTCGAGTACCCGATCCAGATCCACGGCTTCGATCCGAATTTCCACTTTGTGGGCATGACCTTCAATCCGGAATCCTTCACCGACCTGAAAGACAAGTACTTCCTGCTGAACGGCCGCAGCTACCCGGACACTGTGACGGCCGGAACCATGACCACGCAGTCCACGGATGGCACGCTGCACGCCTCGCAGCCGATGCCGACGATCATCAATATTCCGGCCGGTGGCCGCGCACTGCTGCGCATCTCGGACCTGGACGTGAGCGAATACCAGACCCTCGCCTCGCTCGGCATACCGATGCACGTCATCGGGCTCAACGCCCGCTTGCTGCGCGATCTGGCCGGCAACGACATGACCTACATGACCAACTCGATCACCCTGGCCGGTGGCGAGTCGATCGATGTGATCCTGGATGCAGCCGGGTACACCGCCCCCAAGACGTTCTATCTGTACACACCCAACCTCGACCATCTGTCGAACGACGCCGAGAACTTCGGCGGCCTGATGACCGAGGTCAAGATTTGCCAAGCCGGCTACCAGGCCGGCGATCTCTGCAACGGAATTTAGGAGAGCAGCGATGCGCGCCATCAAGACCAACATGTTGACCGGGCAGCTGCTGCGGATCGCGGCGCTTGCGGCGGCCTCGCTCCTGGCCGGCGCTGCGCAGGCGGCGGTTCCGGGCATCACCGGGCCAGCGTTCGCACTCGATGCCGTGGCGGCGCACATTACCCAGCCCGACGGCCAGACCATTTATTCCTGGGGTTACGGTTGCACAACGGGCGCCGGTCGGATTCGCGCCGACGGCCATCGCGGGAGCCAACTGCCCGACCATGCAGGTCCCCGGTCCGACGCTGATCGTCACCCAGGGCGAGACCGTGACGGTGACGCTGACCAACAGCCTGCCGGCCGCGGCGGGCAACACCTCGCTCCTGTTTCCCGGCTTCAAGGTGGCCTCGACCGGCGCGCCCGGCCTGCTCACCAGCGAAGCGACTGCGGCAGTGCCGGCCACCTACACTTTCACGGCCGACACGCCCGGAACGCACTCCTACTACAGCGGCACGCAGGGCGACCTGCAGGTCGAGATGGGTCTGTACGGAACGATCGTGGTGCTGCCTGCGACAGCCCCAGCCTGCGCGGGCCCCGACAACACGCTCGCCGAGGCCGCGCGCGGCGAAACCGACTTCCGGCTGGCGACCGCTGCCTATGGCCTCGCCTCGACTTGCTACGATCGCGAGTACCTGTTCCAGTTCTCCGAGATCGATCCGCGCATCCACCGCCAGGTGGAAGAGCAGGTGCTCGCGGGTGCCGCTGCGCTGTCGGTCGAGACCGAGCCCTACAAGCCGGCCTATTTCATGATCAACGGGCGCTCGATGCCCGATGACATGGACCCCATCTATTCCACCCAGTATCCGAACCAGCCCTACAATGGCAACCCGCACATGCATCCGGGCGAGCTCACGCTGCTGCGGATCGTCGGCCAGGGCCGCTGGCAGCATCCGTTCCATGAGCACGGCAACCACGTGCGCGTGCTGGCGCGCGACGGCAACCTGCTGTTGGCGCGCGATCCCGCTGTCACCACCAGCGTGGTGCCGGATCCACAAAATCGCCTGGCTGGGCCGCTGATGTTCACCACCACCACGACCCCGGGCCAGACCATTGACGGCATCTTCCAGTGGACGGGCAAGGGCCTGAACTGGGATGTGTTCGGTCACGGCACCAAGGATGGCCAGCACTACGGGAGCGATACCTGCGTGGCGGATGTCAACGGCTACTACACGAGCGATCCTGCCGCCGACAACTACTACGAGTGGTGCGGCGATCACAACAAGGCGCTCGAAGGGCACCCCTTCGGCAACGTCGGCGGTGGCGGTCCCATGACGCTGCCCGATCCGAACATCGTCGCCAACGGCCCCTGGTATAGCGGCAGCCCCTACCTGGGGGGCGAGGCCACCACGCGTGCGATCGGCACCACGCCCATTCCGCCCTCGGGAACCGTGGCGAACAGCCCGACTGACGAAGCCGGCTTTGCCTACATGTGGCACTCGCATAACGAGCGCGAGATCACCACGAACAACATCTTTCCGGGCGGCATGTTGATGATGATGCTCGTCGACCCGCGTGCCTTCGTAATCGACGAATCGAAATAGTAATCGGGAGAACTGCGATGAGAGCCATTAATTCCAAGGCGAGTCTGATCCGATCAGGACTTGCGGCTGCTGTTCTCCTGCTGACGGCCGGCGCCTCATTCGCGCAGTCCGTCACCTTGAACGCCGTGGCCACGCAGGCGGTGCTGCCGGACGGGCAGAGCGTGCCGATGTGGGGTTACACCTGCGGCGCTTCGAGCGGCACTGGCGTTTCCTGTGTGGTGGCCAACGCGAATGCGGGCCTCAACTGGTCGCCGGTCGTCATTACCGTACCGGCCGGGCCGTTGGATATAGCGCTGAACAACAGCTTGCCGGTGCCCACGTCGCTGGTCATCGTGGGTCAACTCGGCGGCGGCCTGGGTGATGCTCGGACCACCACGCCGAGTCCGTTGCATGCAGAGCAGGGCCCGACCTGGCCGGCTTCCGGCGGCCCCACGGGTATCAATTGCGCGGATCCTGGTGCGGCGGTCGCGGCGGCCGCGGCGGGCAGCAACTGCCCGCCTGCGCAGGGTCCGCGCGTGCAGTCCTTTGCGACCGAAGTTGCGGCCGGTACGGTTGCGGCGCCCGCTTCGGCAACCCTGAACTGGGCCAATCTGCGTCCCGGCACCTATTTGATTGAATCGGGCACGCATCCTTCGATCCAGGGCCCGATGGGCCTGTACGGCGTGCTGATCGTGACCGAATACCCCGGCGTCACATATGACGTCGCGCTGCCGGTGCTGCTGAGCGAGATTGATCCGCTGCAGAACCGCGCGGTCGATGCCGCCGTCAGGACGCTGGGTTTTGCCGAGACCAAAGTGTGGTCGGGTCTCCCGGGCCGTTGCGGCAATCCCTTGAATGCCGACGGGACGGCCAATGCGGCGACGCTGACCAACGACGGCTACCAGTCGTGCTATCCGCCGGCCGTCAACTACGATCCACGCTACTTCCTGGTGAATGGCGCCTCGTTTGACCGCACCAACATCAGGGGCGCGATTACCGGCATCGATCCGGCGCTGAAGGTGCCGATGGGTGGTGCAACGGGCAGCGTGCTGCTGCGCTTCGTCAATGCCGGCCTGCGCATGCACGTGCCGTCGGTCGTCGGCCTCAACATGACGCTGCTCGCGGAGGACGGCAACATCCTGCCCGGTGTGCCGAAAGTGCAGAGCGAAGTGTTCCTGGCGGCGGGCAAGACTTACGACGTGACGATCCATCCGACGCAGAGCACCGCTGGCATCTACGATGCGGCCACTTATCCGGTATTCGACCGGCAGCTGAGCCTGTCGACCAACAACAACCGCGACGGCGGCATGCAGGTCTACATCGATGCCAACGGTGGCGCTGCAACCGGCGTCGGCTCGGGCGATTCCGGCACTACGCTTGCGGCCGCCGCGGCGAAGACCTATTTCTGCGTCAACGGCACGACCCTCAGCGTGACCGACCCGACCTTCGGCGTGCTGGGTGGCAGCAGCGGCGCCAACGGTGCGGCCCTGGTGCTGGATACCACCACGCTCCTGCCGGTCGGTGTACCGGCAGGCGCCACGCTGACATTCAATTCGAACGGCACCTTCAGCTATTCGCCGCCGCCTGCGCCGACCAGCTGCGGGGGTTCATTCAGTTACCTCGTCAATGGCACGAAGGCCGGGATCGCCACGATCACCGAGTGCGACTTTGCCAATAGCTTTGCCGGCGGCTGCGTCAACGCGGGTGCGCCGGTGGCGAACGCCGACGCCTACACCAGCAACGCGGCCACGCAGCTGCACGTGGGCGCGCCCGGCGTACTCTTGAACGATACCGACCCAGGCAACCGGCCTCTGACAGTTGATATTCCGACCGCCGGCATCGCGGCCACCGATGGGACCGCGAGCGGATGCGCGGTGGCCGTCAATGCCGATGGCTCCTTCAGCGCTTCGGCTGCGACGCCGGGCACCTGCAGCTTCACTTACAGCGCCCGCAATTCGCAGGGCGCGACCTCGGCCGCCGTGGCAGCCACGCTCACGTTCCCCACTGCCAGTGGGCTCAGCATCGCGGTGCTGGACGCAAAGACCAGGCAGGCGATCAACGATTATCGCTGGATCATCGAGGAGGACAAGACCTTCTGGATCGATCCGAAGTGCCAGATCAATTCGACTACACCCGGTGTCCGGCCCTCGAGCTGCGCGCCGCTTCCGGTGCAGAGCCTGGGCTACAACTTCCATACCTCCAACATGCCGGTCCTGGCGACGGGCTGCGTTGGTAAGGTTTCGTGCGAAGCGGGCCAGACCCAGCAGGGCGCTGCCGTAGCCTGCGATGTGGGCGATGGCGTGTGCCGCGCGGCGGCCCAGAAGAACGAGCTGCTGCCGAGCCAGGTGGCGCTCGACCCGAACAAGCGCTACTACATCTCGATTCTGCCCGGTGACGGCATCAATCCGGTCGCCAGCGGCGCCGGTGGCGCCGTGGACGATGCGTCCCTGCCGGCCGGTCAACGACCCTTCAGCATCGGCAAGGAGTGCGGCACCTACAGCGCCAGCGACGTGCACTGGGTTCCGGGCGGACCGGACGGCGGCTACCCGGATGGCACCTATGGTTGCGGCCACGCGATGGGTGGCGCGCAGCTGGCACCCGGACAGCTGGCGGCGAATGTGGTGCTGCAGCAGACCCCGCTGCCGACCGCCAAGATCACGGTGTTCGTATTCGAGGACGACACCCCGCTGAACGGCGAAAATGACGCGGGCGGCGGTGTTAATGTCCTCGCGCCGAACGAGCCCGGCCTGGGCGGCTTCGAAGTGAAGCTGTTCGACCAGGCAGGCGGCCTGGGCGATGCCACCGGCCAGATCACCTACGACATGTTCAACCAGCCGGTGTCCAACGCACTGGCCGGCATGAAGGACGCGATCAGCGGGTTTGATGCCTGCGCGATCTCGACGACTTCGACCGACGGCTTGGTCGGGATGATTCCGACCTGCCCAACCTACGAATACGATTCGGCCAACGGCAAGGTTGCCGTCGACAACACCGGCAATGAGTGCAGCCCGATTCCGGCGGCGGTCGATCCGGCCTGCAACGCCAACTGGGGCAAGCCCTTCCTGTCGCCGCTGGCGGGCCAGGCCCTGATCGCCAACCTGTACCCTGGGTTGTACGAAGTGGTGGCCACGCCGGCCGCGGACCGCATCGCGCGCGGCGAAGAATGGCTCCAGACCAACACACTCGACGGCGGCAAGCCGCACGAGGCGTTCATCAAGCCTGACGAGCCCGGCTACTTCCAGGAATTTGGTCCCGGTGGCTTCCACGTTGCGATCGGCTTTGCCAATCCGCAGATCATCAATGACCGCAAGCACAACAGCATTGCCTGGACGCACCAGTTTGCGCCGTCTCTGAACCTGCCCGATGCGCACGGCACCGGCACCGGAATCTGCGATCCGCTGGACCCGACCGATGTGAACAAGGGGCGCGACCCGACGACGCTGGTCCGCTATGGCGGCGGCGGCATGAGCTGCACTTCGAGCCTCACCGGCACCGTGTCGAATGCGCACATGAGCCGCACGCCCGACCAGCGCATCATGAGCAGCGGCAGCTACGATGCCTACAGCTTCACGCAGTGCTACATCGGCCTGGGCGCGCCGGACGAGGCCGACTTCGGCTTCGCCAAGTGCGAGACCGATCCGACCACGGGTGCGGTGACCTTCAATTTCACCAATATTCCGGACGGCAACTTCAAGCTCACGGTGTTCGACCAGTGGAACGACCTGATGCTCGACGGCCTCGTGTCGCCGGTGACGGTCGGCGGCGTCACCACGAAGGACTTCCCGGTCACGCAGTGGCGCACCAACATCTACACGCGCACTTATATGGACACGAACGGGGACGGCGTCTCGCAGGAGAGCGAGCCGGGGCTGCCGCTGGTGGCCACCAACATCCGCTACCGCGACGGCAGCTATGGTTTCTTCAACAACACCGACCTGAACGGCTATGCGGGCTTCAACGAGGTGTTCCCGTTCATGAGCTGGCTGGTGATCGAAGCCGACACCACGCGCTTCAAGCCGACCGGCATGCACTCGGTCAATGACACGGGCGGGCCGGTTGACGGCGCCGGTGGCGGAAACTCGGCCATTGCGGCCGGATTCGCCAACACGCTCGAACCCAATCCGCTGCCGGCCAATCTGCGCGTGCCGGGCGCGGTGTACTGCGCCGACGCGGATTGCAGCACGGATTCGATCGCCAATGGCCCGTACTACACCTCGGGCGGCAGCTCCGGCACGGCGACGCCGTCCTCCGGGCGCATCGATCCGCCCTGGGCGACCAGCGAGGGCTGGCAGGGTCTGCTCGGCCAGAACAACTTCCTCGAATTCGGCATGAAGAAGTTCATGACCGGCGAGAATGGCGGCATCAAGGGTCATGTAATTTACGCCTCGACGCGCCCCTTCGACGACCCGGCGCTCTCGCTCCAGCTGAGCTGGGAGCCGGGTGTGCCGCGGGTGCAGATCAACCTGTATCAGGAGAGCACGGCCGCCGACGGCACCAAGACTCTCAAGCTCGTGGACACCACCAGGACCAGTAGCTGGGACGACTGGGCGCAGGGGTTCCGGACCGACGGCATTCCGAACATGAATTGCCCCGGGCAGGATGCCACCAGCCCCTTCTTCGCGACCCTGCAGGGCAGCACGCAGTGGCTGGATCCGAACGTGCCTAAGACGGCGCTGCCGAACGATGCCCAGTTCAAGTGTTACGACGGCTGGTCGATGCTGAACCAGGTCCAGCCGGCGCCGTATGACGGCATGTACAAGTTCCCGAGCATTGTTGCCCGGGATCCAACCAGCGGCCGGCCGTTCAATCCGGGCGGTGTGCAGCCCGCGGGTACCGGCGTAGCCGGCGCTCTGCCGGGCACAAACTGCACCATCTGCACGGCGAGCCCGGATACCAGTGATCCCACGCCCATGCTGCCCGCGGGCAAGTACGTGGTCGAGGTGATCGTGCCGCCAGGGTTCGAACTGGTGAAGGAAGAGGACAAGAACATCCTGCTCGGCGACACTTATGTGGCGCCGGTCACGCAGCAGTTTGCCGGCTTTGGCAACGTCTTCATCATGCCTGACCAGGCCGCGGTGAACGCCAGCTACAACGCCAACAACCCGGGCGCGCTGAACCTCACCAACAACCTCGGCGCCACTCCGCGCCACGAAGGCGACACCGGCAGCGTCGAATCCTTCTGGCCCTGTGTGGGCACGCTACGCGTGGTGCCGGATTTCAACAGCCTGTTCCCGACTTCGGGTCAGAATGCGCCGTTCGCGGGCGCAAATCGCGCGCTGTGCGATCGCAAGGAAGTGACGCTCGAAGACCAGATGTCGGCGCTGGCGAAGTTCTACATCTTTACGCCGACGCACGTGGCCGGGCACTTCACCGGCGCGATGACCAACGATTTCGCTTCGGAGTTCGATCCGTTCTCGCCGCAGTTCGGCGAGAAGTTCGGGCCGCCGAACCTGCCGGTCAGCATGCGCGATTTCACCGGCAACGAGATGGGCCGCGTGTACTCCGACCAGTGGGGTCTGTACAACGGACTGAACTACTCGAGCTATGCGGTCAATCCGCCGAATCCGACCGGGTATATCCCGACCATGATGATTGCCTGCATGAACGACCCGGGCCCGATTCCGGATCCGGCCAACCCGACGCAGCTGATCACGGATCCGGCCTATAACCCGGCCTACAGCAATTTCTGCTACGAAACGCCGTTCATGCCGGGCTTCACCGCCTACATGGATACGCCGGTCATCCCGACACAGGCCTTCGCCGACGGCTACAACCTGCCTGACGCCGAGTATCCGAACCTCACACCGGCGATCTCAATGGTGACCGGCGACGCCAACGGCGGCGGCGCAGGCCCCTGGGTCAGCCAGGGTGGCCACTCGCTGACCATTACCGCCCTGGGCGACAAGGTGGTGCAGAACCCGGATTATTCCGGCCCCAATGCTGCCGCTGAGCCCTACAACCTGAAGGCCATTACGCGCCACTACGGGTTTGGCGCGAGCCAGGGCACGGTCACGATCGGCGGGGTCAACGCCAGAGTGACGGGCTGGAGCGACACGTCGATCACGGTCGCGGTACCCGCGAACACCGTGCTCGATCCGGGCCAGGTGCCTTCGTGCCCGCTGCAGCAACGCGGCAATGGCAACGGCGGCGCGCGCTGCGGTGAGCTGGTCATCACGGCCGCCGACGGCCATAAGTCGATCGACGCGATTACCGTTACGGTGGGTGGCAAGGCGCCGACCTACATCAACGGCGAGAACGCCGCGGGCAATGCCCTGCAGGCCGCGATCGATGCGGCCACGCCGGGCGATCTGATCGTCGTCGGACCGGGCGTCTACAAGGAAAACGTGCTGATGTGGAAGCCGGTACGCCTGCAGGGCGTCGGCGCCGTCTCGGTCACGATCAATGCGGACGCGCATCCGGCCGGCAAGATGGACGGCTGGCGGCGCCAGGTGAATTGCCTGTTCGGCCTGACGCTCGAGGGCGTGCCGAACCCGGGCAATGCGGCCTTCGACTCGACCGGCGCGTACAGCTGCCCGAACAGCATGTTCCTGCGGGTCGACCGGCTGCCGTTCGAGGGCTTCGTCGGCTGGGATGCGACCAGCAACGGCAACCTGGCGCAGGTGCTGCAAGAGCCCACGCTGATGGGGGCCTATGAGGGCGCGGGCATCACCGTGCTCGGCCGCGGTGTGCGGATCCCGGGCGGCAGCCAGGACTTCTGGGGCCAGGCTACGGGCGCCGGCACCTTCCCGGATGGGAGCAATTACCTGACCAGCACTAATCAGAATTGCAACTCGGGTGATCTGATCCGCGTCGATGGCCATGACTATGGCACCAGCAACTTCCTGTGCAACCCGTCGCGCATCGATGGCATCAGCGTCATCAACAGCTCGCAGGGGGGCGGCGCAATCATGGCGCATGGCTGGAACCACGGCCTCGAGATTGCCAATACGCGCATCTCGGCCAACCACGGTACGCTCACGGGCGGCATCAGCGTTGGGTACGGCGAGGTGCCGGCTCAGTTCATCAACGACGGCACCTGCGGTACCGAAAGCGTGTGTCCGCCGGTCGGCAACACGCCGACCAACGGACAGATTCCCTTCGGCTTCAATCGCAATGTGCACGTGCACCACAATTCGATCATCGACAACGCCTCGATCGGCGACGCGCTGTTCTCGGGCACGCCTTCGGGCGCCGGCGCGATCACGATCAGCGCCGGGTCCGACAATTACCAGGTCGACCACAACTGGATCGCTGGCAACCTGAGCACGGGCGATGGTGGCGGCATGGTGCACGCCGGCTTCTCGGCCAATGGCAACATCTCCAACAACTGGATCGTGTTCAACCAGAGCGTCAACCCGACCCTGCCGACCAATGGCGGCGGTCTGGCGATCGTCGGTTCGAACAACGATCGCACCCTGTCCAATGGCCTGGAGTGCGGCACTTTCGTCGATGTCACCGACTGCCCGCCAGGGATCGGCGACGGCACGGGGCCAGGGCTGGTGATCGATGGCAACCTGATCATGGGCAACAGCGCCGAGAGCGGCAGCGGCGGCGGTCTGCGCTTGCAGCAGATCAACGGCTCGGAGGTTGGCAACTTCCTCAACAGCCCGAACCAGTGGTATGGCGTGAGCGTCACCAACAACGTCATCGCCAACAATGTCGCCGGCTGGGACGGCGCAGGCGTGTCGCTCGAAGATGCCCTCAAGGTGAGCTTCGTCAACAATACGGTGGTGTCGAACGACACGACGGCCTCGGCTGGTGTGCTGTTCAAGACGCTCGGTGCGGTCTCCGCGAATGCGCCGCCTCCCGGCTGCGATCCGAACCCGCTGCCCGGCGAACCGCAACCCCCGGGTTGCACCGACAACAATGCCGCGCACCGCGACCAACCGGCAGGCCTGGTCACGATGATCAACACGCCGAACCTGCGCGCGACCATGCCGATCAACAACGGCGTATTCGCGGGCCTCTGCCCGGGAGGGTTCCCGTATGGCGCGGGCAACTCCAGTTGTGCGCTGGTGTCGATGCCGAAGATCGCCAACGACATGTTCTGGCAGAACCGCGCCTTCCATGTCGATATCACGGGGCCGGGCTCGGGCCTGATCTCGCAGCAGAATCTCGTGGCGCTATTTCCGACACTGAATCAAGACGCTACCGGTGCCTGCATGAGCGGCGCCACCTACTGGGACATCGGCGTGCGCGGCGACAGCGCCGTGGACAGCGCGGTGATCGATACGGTGGTTACGGGCGGGTCGGGGGGCACGAATCCGACGCTGGTGTTGAGCAATTCGATCCTCACCGATCTGGTAGTGGGCCGTTACGACGGCCAGGTGGCGCCGTTCGCCAACGTTGCGCCGGGCGCGGATCCGGTGATTGCGAAGTACTGCAACGGCTCGCGCGTACCGCCCGAAAATGGCGGCCTGGGCTACAACGCACCGGCGGGACGCTCGGAAACGACCGGTTTGAGCCCGGTGTTCACCTTCAACAACATCACGCCCGCGGCGACGGTCGATGAAGGCACCAACTGGATCAACCTGGGCTATGGGCCGCTGACGCTGTTTTCGGCTCCCGGTCAGGCGATGCTTGCCGCCGCGGCCGCCGGCACGGCCAGCGGGGCGTACTCCATCACGAGTGCGTCCGCAGCCAACAACGCCGCCGACGGCTCGGTCGCGCCGAACCACGACTTCTTCGGCAATCCCCGGCCGCAGGGCGGCGGATTCGAAATCGGAGCCGTGGAGGTCGCCTGCCCGGCCTGCCCGGCGCCCAGCATGGTCATTGCACCCAATCCAGTTGCCTTTGGCGCGGTGTCGATCAACACCAACAAGTCGCTGGTCGTCACGGTGAGCAACACCGGCAACGCGCCGCTCTATCTGGTGGCGCCGACCATCACGGCTGGGGCGAACGGCAACAGTCAGCCGGCCCGCTATGCCGTCACGGCGAATACCTGCCCGATCGGCGGCGCCGGCGTGGCGGCGGCCGGCCAGTGCCTGATCACCGTGCGCTTCGCGCCGACGAACGCATCGGTGACCTTGCAGACGGCAACGCTGAATGTCGTCGCCGTGAACGCTGCGGCGCAGGCTGTGGGACTGAACGGTCGGGGAGTGGTGCCGATGTACACCATTGCTCCAGCCGCCGGCCATGGCTTCGGCAATCAGCAGGTGGGCCTGGCGAGCGCGGCCTTCCGGTTCACGGTCACCAACACGGCGGCGAGTCTCGGTGGCGAGCTCTGGCTCAACGGGCAGCCGAACGTGACCGGCACCTCGGCCAACCAGTTCCAGGCGGCGTTCCGTGCCGGCGATACCTGCGCGGCCAACACGCACCTGGCCATGAACGCCTCGTGCACCTTCAGCGTGACCTTCGCGCCGACTTCGACGGGCGCCAAAGGCACGGCCGCGGCTCCGGCAGCGCGCGTGGATGTGAGGCGTGCGGCAGGCGCGGTTCGGGTCACCAATCCTGCGCCGCCCGTCTGGGGCACGGGCGTCGCGCCTGCGGCCGCGGCTGCGGCCAGCTTCACCTGGCCGAACGGGGGTACGGTGGGCGCCTGGGGCGCGAATACCGGGCAGCGGATCATCACCGTGACCAATACGGGAGTGGCGGGTTCGCAGTTGAGCTTCACCGCGCTTCAGGCAGTGACCAACCTGACCGGTGGCGCGCAGTTCAGCCGCACCGGAGGCACATGCGCTGCCAATACCGTGCTGGCACGCAATGCGAACTGTACGGTCAACGTGACACGTGCGCGGCCGGCCGTCGCGCCCTTCCCTGGCACCGGGCGGTTGACGCTCAGCGATACGGGTGGCGCTACGGCTTCGCAGGTGTTGAACCTGACCGGTAATTGAGCCGGTGTAGGCCGCCGCGCGCCCCTATATGGCGCCCGGCCGCCGGGCCGAATGAGATGCCGCTTGCGGTGACTACCGCAAGCGGCATCTTTAATTCCTGCGCGGCCGAAATATCGCACGGGAAATTTCCGGACTGTGAACTGCGCACGTCGGATTCGGTGATCACGTCTCCTAAAATGCTACCTGGAGCATATTTTCGGATACGGGAGTCGTATACCCATGAACCTTCCTCTGTCGCTGCTGTTGGCCGCAATGGTAGTGTCGTCGGCTGCGCTGTCTGATGATTCCCGCGATGACCACGATCGTGGCCGCGACCGTGACGCGCACTCCAGCGCGAGTGCGCCCTCCGACCCCGCGATGGTCGACGCGGGGCTGCTGGCCGAGATCGATGCAATCGTCGGGTACTGCGGCGACGATCGCGGGCTGCGCAAGTCGGCCGCTGTTGGGGCCTCAGATGCCGAACTGGCAGCGGCCCGCGATAGTGCTGATTATCGCCAGACGCTCAGGCTCATGAATTCGCTGCTCGGCGATATCCGGGCTGCCGATCGGAGTGAGGCATGCGACGACCTGCTCTCGGCCTTCCAGTAAGGCGCAGTGATACCCTGCCCAATGTCCTGACCGCTCTTGCCCTCTGGGTCGCGATGCCGGTGATTGCCGCTGACGCGCTGTCAGGGCGCGGCGGCGGTTACCAGAGCGCGAATCAGGTCCACCGCAAGTACAGCATCGACGACAGGGTCAGGCACCTGGGCGAGCGTCTGTCGTTGAGCGATGCGCAGAAGAGCGCCTTGAAGCAGATTCTCGAACAAGGGCAGGTGCGGGGGCAGCAGGTCTGGGCAAACACTGCGCTGCCGATCGCCGATCAGATCCGGGCGTTCCGCGCCGTGGACATGCAGGTCACCGGGCAGATTCGCGCGCTCCTCACGGAGGGGCAGCGGAGGAAATACGCTCTGCCGGACAAGGAACCTCCGCATGCCAATTTTGTCCCAGGATATGCACCGCCCAGCGTAAAATGATCATTTGTGCGAGCTGCCATGAATTCGCTGGCCGCTCGAGGGAGTAACTTGGTGATGATCAAAACCTGCATCGCGACTGCAGTCGCGGCTGCGCTGTCGCTCACCGGCCTGGCGCCCGCGCTGCTCGCGGCCGAGACGGCGCCCTCGTTGCCGCCGCTCCCAGCGGCGCAAGTCGTCAGTCGCAATGTCGCGGCGCGTGGTGGACTTGCAACCTGGCAGGCTGTGCGCACCATGGTCTGGGTCGGAAAGCTCGGCGCAGGCGGCAGCACCTACGCGGACGTGACGCCGGCGGGCAAACTGCAGCAGAAGGAGCGGCCGGAAGCACAGCTGCCGTTCAAGCTCAGTTTCAAGCGACCACTCAAGAGCCGGCTCGAACTTCAGTTCAGCGGCCAGACCGCGGTGCAGGTTTACGATGGGGTCAGTGGCTGGAAGCTGCGCCCATACCTCGGCAGCAGCAACTGGGAGCCGTACACGGCGGGTGAATTGAAGCAGGCCGCAGTTGAGCCGGGGATTGACGGCTGGCTTATAGATTACGCGTCGAAGGGCAGCAGGGTCGAGGCGGCCGGCACGGATAAAGTCGAGGGCCATGCCGCCTACAAGCTCAAGGTGACGCGTAAGGACGGCCAGGTGCGATACGTGTGGATCGACGGGCAGACTTTCCTCGACATCAAAACCGACGGTGAGCCGCGCAAGCTCGACGGCAAGCTGCACGCTGTGAGCGTGTTCCTGCGCAACTACCGGCGCGAGCAGGGCCTGATGCTCCCGTACCTGCAGGAGACCCTGGTCGATGGTGTCAAGAGCAGTGAAAAGATCACGATTGAGAGCGTGACAGTCAATCCGAAACTCGATGATGCGCTGTTCGCCAAAGGGAAGTAGCAGGCGGCAGGGCCTGGCCGGATGCAAGCGCCGATATGTCAAAGCCGGCCGGACCTGGACGGCTGTTTCCCGGTACAATCCCAGGCTTCTGGCACGGGAGTCTTAAGGCGAGTGGCGCGCATCCAGGGCGATACTCTGATTGGCGGCATACCGGGCGCGTCGGCGACTGTTGCTGAGGGCGTGTTGTCCGGTGTTGGCGCGAAGCCCCTGGCGCTGTTGCTGGTCGATGATCACACCATCCTCCGCGAAGGCTTGCGCTCGCTGCTCGAGCTGCAGCCAGATCTCAATGTGGTCGGTGAGGCGGGCACTTTTGAGGACGCCGTGGAGCAGGCCATCCGCCTGCAGCCGGACATTGTGCTCACCGACATCGGTCTTCCCGGTCGTTCCGGCCTGCTGCTGGTGCGCGAGTTGCGCAAAGTGTGCCCGGCGGCGCGCGTCGTGCTGCTCACCGCGCACGCCAGCGAGGAGTACATCCGCGCCGGACTGGACGCCCAGGCGGATGGCTATGTGCTCAAGGATTCCGGCCACGCTGAGTTGATCAGCGCAATTCGCACCGTGGCGACCGGCCAGCATTTTCTGTGCAAGGCGGTTGCCTCGCGAGTGCTGGCCACCTACCTGCATCGCGGCGATAGCAGCGGGAATCAGGACCCGCTGCACTCGGTCACGGCGCGTGAGCGGCAGGTGCTGACCCGCATCGCCTCGGGGCATTCGAACAAGACTGTGGCCCGCGAACTGAATCTCAGCGTCAAGACCATCGAGAAGCATCGTGCCAACCTGATGCGCAAGCTGGCGTTGCACAACGCCGCGGACATCACCCGCTTCGCGCTCAATCACCACCTCATGGCGCAGGAGGGCGACGCCGGCGCCAGCGAGCTGCGCAAGGCCGTGGGCGGCTGAGTCATGACGCTGCAGCTCATCCATCGTTCGCCTTTGGCCCGGCGCTGGTTCGGGGTGTTGGTGGTACTGTTGTTTGGTTTGAGGGCGCTGATGCCGACCGGGTTCATGCTCGCCGCGGTTGATGGCCATGCCCGCTGGGTCATGTGTCCGGTGGGGCTAGATCACGATGGCGGCAAGCTGCACGCCGCTGCCATGCACGCAATGGCCGGGATGGAGCACGGCCCGGCCGGCGATCATGTGGTCGGGATCGATCACGCCGCCCATGCGGCGCTCGCCGCGCAGCAGTGTCCGTTCGCGCTCGCGACCGGCGCGGCGCTCTCGGCGTGGCAGCAGCAACCTGCCGAGCCTTATTTCGTCGCGCTGCGGCTGGTGCGCGCCGACGCGGTTGTTTCCGTTCCCGCTGTTCCTCCGCTGCGGCACCGTGCGCCGCGCGGCCCACCCGCTCTCGCCTGAAAGACCTGATCGCGTTCGCAGCACCGCGTGCCTCGTCGGCCCGGGCTGCACCATCTGATTTCAGCGGGAGTACATCATGATCATGCGAATGCTGCGCCTGGCGGCGCTGAGTTTGACCTTTCCGGGGCTGAGCCTGGCCTGCGCCTGCGGGTGTGGGGTGTTCGATGTGGGCACCAGTTCGATGTTCGCCGGCCATGCCGGCGGCATGGCCTTTGTCGAATACGACTACCTGGACCAGAGCCACAACCGCAGCGGCACGTCGGGTGCGCCGGCGGCGAATAACGAAGACAAGGCCATACGGACCCGTTTCCTGACGGTCGGCGGCCAGTACCAGTTCAATCGTTCCTGGGGACTGACCGTGGAAATGCCGTACTGGGACCGCTACTTCCAGACCACGGATGCCGATACCGGGCAGATCGCGGCCTACAGACACGGTGCCATGGGTGACATCCGCATCAAGGGCACCTACACCGGTTTCTCCGCCGACATGTCGAGCGGGGTCACGCTGGGTGCGAAGCTGGCCAATGGCGATTCGAACTATGCGAACTTCGATCCGGATACGCAGATCGGCAGCGGCAGCACGGATGCGCTGCTCGGCGCGTATCACCTGGGGCGCCTCACAGCCGATAACCGCTGGAGCTATTTCGTGCAGGGGCAGTGGGACCAGCCCGTTGCGCACCAGGACAACTATCGTCCCGGCGCCGAAGGCGTCGCTGTATTGGGCCTGTATTTTGAGGGCTGGTCGACGCATGCGGCACTCAAGTTCTCGCCGATTGCACAGCTGCGAGCGGTGTACCGACGGCCGGACGGTGGGGCCGACGCGCTGGCCGCCGATACGGGCTATTCGCGCCTGCTGGTGTCGCCGGGACTCGAGCTGGCGCAGGGCAATGTACGGGTGTACGCGGACGTTGCCCTGCCGCTCTACACCAACGCCCGCGGCAATCAGCTGTTCGCCAATGAGATGTGGAAGCTCAATGCCAGCTATCACTTCTAGCGCAGGCCCACGCTGGCGGCGACCGATCAGCTTATTGTGGCTGGCGGTTGTGACGTCCGCCGCCGCGTGGCCCGCGCATGCCAGTCCTGCGCTCGAAGTGGGGCAGGCTGCGCCAGCGCTGGTGGCCCGCAGCTTCAGCGGTGAGACCATTGATCTCGCCTCGCTGCGCGGGAAGATCGTGGTGCTGAATTTCTGGGCGAGCTGGTGCGGGCCCTGCCGGGCGGAGATGCCCGTGCTGGATGCCCTGTACCGCGAATACCGCGACCGAGGCCTGGTGGTGCTGGGACTGAGCGCCGACGATCGCCATGACCGGAACGACGCCCTCAGGGCGGCGCAGGGCGTCGGCTACATAACGGGCCTGCTCGCCGAGGCGCAGACGAACGGGTTTGGCGCTCCGCAGGTCCTTCCACTGACGTATATCATTGGCCGGACCGGTACTCTGGGCGCCGTGCTGAATGCCAACCGTGGTCCCTTGAGCGCCGGGCAATTGCGCGCCGCGATCGAGGCCCAGTTGGACCAGAGCAAGGCGGCCGCAGCGACACCAGCAGGAGCAGATCGATGAAGCGTCTGGTTATGTGCTTCGTTGCCGGATGTCTCTTCGGCACGGCGGGCTTCGCGTGGACCAGGGAGTCGTTGAGCGCGGACCAGATCATCGCGCGCGAGGTTGCCGCTCGCGGCGGCGCCGACGCCTGGCGCGCAATCCGGACCATGGCCTGGACCGGACACATCGAGTCAGGGCCGGGCGGAATCTCGAAGACACCCTTCATGATGGCTTTTCGGCGGCCTGATGCAACGCGCTTCGAAGTCCTCACCCAGGGGCAGCGCTCGATCCGGGCGTTCGATGGCAACAACGGCTGGAAGCTGCGGCCAGCGGGCGAGGGGTTGCCGGACCTGAAAGATTACACCGCCGAGGAAATCAGCTTCGCACACGATGCGGCGGGGCTCGACGGCCCGCTGATGGACTACAAGGCCAAGGGCGTGACTGTGACGCTGCTGGGCATCGACTCGGTGGAAGGGCATGCGGCCTACCACCTCAAATTGAAACTTCCGTCAGGTCATTCGCATGATGCCTGGGTAGACGTACAGAGCTTTCTGGAACTGCGCTATGACCGGCCAAATCGCAATGCCGCCGGCCAAACTGGCGTCGTCTCGGTCTACTACCGCAACTATCGGACCGTCAATGGACTGGTCCTGCCCTTGTTGATCGAAACTGGCGTAGGTGCGAGCCCGTATACGGACAAGATGATCATTGAAAAGGTTGCGTTCAACCCGACACTCGACCCCGGCCAGTTCGCCAAGCCGTTTGTGCCGCACCGGGGACACAATGGCGTTATCGTCAATACCGAATCGCCCGCCATGCCGCCTGCGAAGCGTTGAGCGATCGACGCGCGGTGCAGGCGTGTCGGCGGGCCTGATGTAGTGTCTTTTTCAGCGGTCTTCCGGGCCGCCCCTGGGAGGCGCTGTGCGTTACCTGTCGAATTCCACTGCGGTACTGGCCGCGGCCTGTCTGCTCACCCCATGGCCGGCGTGGCCGGACGACCACCAGCACGGTATGGGCAATTTCGAGCTGTTCCTGAGTCTGCAGGGCGTTGCGCACGATGGCGCGGCTGCCCGGCCCGAACTCCGCGAGGACAGCTGGGGTATCGCCGACCTGGTGTTCGCCGCCAACCGGGGGCGCTGGCGCAGCATGGGCGAGTTCAACCTGGGCCCCCACGAGCAGGACATGGAGCGCTTTCAGGTCGGCTGGGAGCCGGTTCCTGACACCTTGCTTTGGTTCGGCCGCTTCCATCAGCCCGGGAGCGCCTGGAACAACGAACTGCACCATGGCCACTATCTGCAGACCGCCATCACGCGCCCGGCGATCGAGGCCTGGGAAGACGAGGAAGGCCTGATTCCGCAGCACCTGAGTGGAGCGTTGCTGGAGTCGCGCCGCCCGCTTGGCACTGTCGCCGGCCTGCAGCTCTCGCTCGGCATCGGCTACGGCAGCGTGCTGGCGGCGGACGGCTTGAGCCCGATCGATCTGCTGCGCGCCAATCACGGCGGGCACCGGCTCTCCGAGACCGCGCGCATCGCCTTTTTGCCGAAGTACCTGGGCAGCAGCAGCGCGGGTCTGCTGCTCGGTCGTCACAGCACGCCGGTATTCGATCCGGCCCTTGCGGCCATGCTAGGCGCGCGACGCGTCGACGAGGACCTGGCCGGCGTCTACCTGGATCTGGACCGCGAGTACTGGCGCGTAATGAGCGCCGCATATTTCGTCGGCGTGGACCTGCGTAATCTTAGCGGCGGGCGGCGCGAGCACTTCAACTCTGCCTACCTGCAGCTGGAGCGGCGCATTGCGCGCGGGCTGACGGCGTTCGTGCGACATGAGAACTCGGCCAATGCGGGAAATGCGCGCTTGGTGGAGATCCACGCCGACGACTTCGTGGCGCACGGGACATCTGTGCGGCCTGCGCTGGGACTTCACCCACCGGCAGGCGCTCACCATCGAGCTCTCGCGCCTGACGACCATCAACGCGACGCAGATCAGCGGGCCGCATTCAATGGAGCAGCGTAGTGCCGTGAAGCGTCGGGCCCCAAGGCTGGCGCTGTTGCTGTGGCTAGTGGGCGCCGTGGCGCCAGCCGTGGCCCGGGCCGATCGCGTGGTGCTGATCGTCAACGCATCGAGCCCCGTGCTCATGCTCGACGCCATCGACATCAAGCGCCTGTTCCTGGGCATTCCGGTCGAGCGCGGCGACGGTCACCTTGCACGCGGTGCTCAATAATTCCGACCAGCAGCTGCAGATGGTATTCCTGCAGTACGTGGTCTCGATGTCGGAGCCGGCCTATCAGCGCCGACTCCTGATGCTGACCCTCGAACAGGGCCGGCGCATGCCCGTCACTTACGCCGACGGCGCGCAGCTGCTGGCGGCGGTGGCCGCCAGCACCGGCGCGGTGAGCTACGCCTGGGAATCGGCCGCGCTTCGCAATCCCCGTGTGCGGATCCTCAGGGAACTATGGCACGAGTGAGGTTCTCTCTGGCGGCCACCATGGCCACGCTGGTCGTGGGTGGCCACGCCGTGCTGTTCTATTTCCTGTATGCAAATCTCGGCGCGGTCGTACAGCGCAGTCACGAGACGCTGTTTGTCGAAGAAGTCCGCACCTTTTCGCGGCTGATGGCCGATCAGCTCGAAGTGGGCAGGCGTGATCGAATCACCGAAAGTCACCACCGACCTGCTCGACACGGTCATTCTCAACGGCGACGGCGTATACGCGCGACTGGGCGGTCCCGGGCTGAACCTGCGCAGCGA
Organism: uncultured Gammaproteobacteria bacterium; assembly: GCA_963811485.1. Lineage (GTDB taxonomy): Bacteria > Pseudomonadota > Gammaproteobacteria > Steroidobacterales > Steroidobacteraceae > FEN-1191. Next base: position 151,962 of record CAWERO010000001.1, on the reverse strand, counting down.
GCTGAACCGGCCGGCACTTCGATTTCCCGCCGACCAGGATTTTGCCTTCGGCCAGCATGGCGACGAGATCTACTTCATCAGCATGCCGGTGGTGCGCAGTGGCGATGCCACGCTGCAGCTGCGGCTCGGGTTCGACGAGCGGCCGACCAGCGCCACGATCGTCTCGGCGCGGCAGCGGATGTTCTGGACCTGAGCGCATACCTCGGGCTGTCGGCACTGGCCGCGCTGTTCGTGGGCATGGCGATCGCCCGGCCGGTGCGGCGGCTGCAGGGCGCGGCGCGGGCGATCGCCGACGGGGCCTACTAGCCAGCGCCTGCAGCTGCGCACGCCGATCCTCGAACTCCACACCCTGGCGCTCGATCTCGATCGCATGCGCAGCGAGCTGGTCGGCGCCAACGAACGGCTGCGCGCCGCAAATCCAGGAGAAGGACCTGCTCGAGCTGCGCCGCGCCGGCCTCGAGCGCCAGCTGCAGCACCGCGAGCGCATCGAGACCGTCGGTACGCTGGCCGGCGGCATCGCGCACGAGTTCAACAACATCCTGGTGCCGATGATCCTGCTGAGCGAACTGGTGCTCAAGCGCCTGCCCGCCGGCAGCGAGTCGCGCCAGGACGTGGATTCGGTGCTGGAGGCGGCCCGGCGCGCGCGCGACCTGGTGAAGCAGATCCTGGCCTTCAGCCACGATATCAGCGATCTGGTGATAGAGCCGGTCGACCTGCGTGAGGCGGTCGACGAGGCCCTGAAGCTGTTCCGTCCGCTGATCCTGCCCAATTGCCAGCTGGTGATCCGCCCGGCCCCGCAGTGCCGGCCGGTGCAGGCGAGCCGCTCGCTGATCGTGCAGCTGGTGGTCAACCTGTGCAAGAACGCCTACCAGTCCCTGTCCGGCGGGGCCGGGCTGGTCACGGTCAACGTCCGTGACGTCGACTGTTGAGGCGGCGGAGCCGGCGGCCTGCCCCCGGGGACGCTACGTGGAGTTGTCGGTGCAGGACACCGGCGCCGGCATGGACCGGCAACGATCGCGCGCATATTCGAGCCCTTTTATACCACCCGATCGGTCGGCGAGGGCACCGGGCTCGGGCTCTCCGTCGTTCATGGCATTGCCGAGAGCTTTGGCGCGCGGATACTGGTGGCCAGTACCGGGGCAAGGTAGCACTTTCCGCGTCCTGTTTCCGGTAGAGGGCTAAATCCACATGTTGGACAATGTACGCATGGTCGCGAAACAGCGGGAGCGAGGGGCGATCTGGCCCGGCTGGCGATCGCAACGCGAGTCGCGCCGCACCCGGGTCGTGCTGATCGACGATCATGCCGTGGTGCGCGATGGACTCGCGGCGCTCCTCGCGCTTGAGCCAGACCTCGAGATCGTCGGCTACGCAGGTGACCTTGCGGACGGTCTCGGCGCTGGTGCGCGGCACCCATCCGGACCTGATTCTGTGCGACCTGAACCTGCCCGGGGTATCCGGCGGGCAGGCGGTGCAGGCCCTGTACAGGGAATTTCCCCGCACTACGATCCTGGTCCTCACGGCGCACGACTCACTCGAATACGTGCGCGCCGCGTTCATCGGCGGCGCCATCGGATTCGTCTGCAAGGATGCGTCGCGATCCGAGCTGCTGCGGGCCGTGCGCCGCGCGGCCAGCGGGCGGCGCACGGTTTGTGGCAACGTGTGGGAGTCGGTGGTGAGCGATTGGCTCGAGGATGGCGGCGCGGCGCACGTCCGTGCCGCTCCCGACCTGGACGCGGACTCGGCACGCGTCATTCGCCTGATTGCGCTCGGCGTGCCGACGCGCCAGATCGCCACGGAACTCGGGCGCGGCGTCAAGGCAACTGAGAAGTTTCGCCGGGTGCTGATGCGGCGCCTGGAGCTCAACAGCGCCGCGGGCGTGACCCGTTTCGCGATCGAGAGCCGCCTGGTGAGCAGCCGGGAGCTCGACCAGATGCTGGCGGCAGAGTGACTATGAAGCACCTGCTGGTCATCGATGACGAGCCCTTTGTGCGTGACGCGCTCAAGCGCGTGCTCGAGGACGATGAGCTGAAAGTCGATGTGGTGGCGGACGCTGAGACGGCGCTCGTCCGGCTCAGCGCGCAACCGTACGACCTCATCATCCTGGACATCATCATGCCGGGCATGGACGGGGTGGAGCTGATCCGGCGCCTGCGGAGCGAGTTTCCCGCGGTGCGGATCATTGCCATTTCCGGCGGCGGCAATTTCGAGCTCAGCGGCTATGGCCCCGAGGCCGTGACCACCCGCGCCTACCTCGCCGCCGCCACTGCCGTCGGCGCCGACGCGGTGCTCGCCAAGCCCTTCGAGACGGCGGAGCTCGAAGCGTTGATCAGGCCGCTGCTGCGGTGAATCCCATGCCCGCGGGCGTACCCGACCTCATCCTGCCTGGAAATATGCGCGTACTGCTGGTGGACGAGCGCGCCGTGCTGCGCGATGGGCTGCGGGCATCTCTCAGCTCCGAGGCGGGCATTGAAGTCACCGGCACGGCGCGTTCGGTACCCGAGGCGCTGCGCATCGCGGCGCAGACCGATCCGCACCTGGTGGTGTCAGACCTGCAGCTCGGTGCGCAATCGGTGGCGGACCTGCTCGCGGGCCTCGACCAGGCTCACTGCAAGGCGCGGGTGCTGGTGCTGACCAGCCAGGCTGGCGAGGCCCAGATGCGCCTGGCGATGCTGGCCGGCGCTCGTGCCTATCTGTTAAAGGACGACGGCTACGCCGAACTGCTCGAGGCCTTGCGCGTGGTCGGTGCCGGGCGGCGTTTCTTCAGCGACTCGGTGGAATCCCGGATCCTGAGCCAATATGCCGAGCGCGTGGCCGGCCGCTTCGCCGTGGCGTCCGCGCCGATCACGCCACGCGAGCGCGAAGTGCTGGAGCGCATCGGCGCGGGGCAGGCCAACAAGGCCATCGCCAGGGCGCTGCACCTGTCCGTGAAAACAGTCGAAAAGCACCGCTCGAACCTGATGCGGAAACTCGGACTCCATAACACCGCGGCGGTCACGGTGTACGCGATCCGCCAGGGGCTGGTTACTTTACCGGCACCATCAGATGTTGGTACGGCGTGAAGGCCCACATCACATAGGGCCTGGAAGTGTCGGGATCGGCATCCTTCGGGTAGGCGTCGTAGAACGCGGCGTCGGCGCCCACGATCATCACGTGCGGCCCGGTCTTGATCCAGTGGTCCTTGGCGGTGGGCTTCGCCGCATAGGGATCGGTATTGCTCGCGTCGGTCCCGCCCGACAGCATGTACATCAACCCGACCTTGCTCGCAGGCGGGGCCGTCTTGCCAACCAACGCGTGCACCCAGTTCATCGCGGCCTTGTCCAGGCACATCGGATCGGGTCCCGGCGTATTGGGTGTATCCGGCATGCAGGTAAAGCCGTTGCTGCCTTCGCGTATCGTGCGCATGCCGCCCTTGTCATCCATGGCCATGACCGTGGCGTGTTTGGCGATGCCCGCCGGCGCGGCGGCCAGGGCGCTCTTGATCAGCTGCGCGTCGGTCATCTTCGGTGCATCGGCCGCAGCGGCCGCCAGCGGCATCGCCAGCAGTGCGGCGAGGCAGATGATTCGATACTTCGGCATTGTTGGCTTCATGGCGTGTTCCTTCATACCGGATGGCAGTGGTGTTCTACGCCTATGGGCGTCGCAGAGCAATGCCTCCGGCGACATGGGTGCGGTGACAGAGGCACCGCGCCGCCGGTCCGGCTCTCAACCGGGGTCTGCTAGAAGCTGCCGGAAAGTCCGATTTTGAATGTACGCATCGGGCCGTCAATGCTGCTGGGTTTTCCGACATTCGGATTGTCACCGCCGTAGATGTTCTGCGGCGGCGTACTCGGGCCGCCGCCCCAGCCGTCGAAGCCCCCGTAGTTCACCGTATTGAGCAGATTCAAAACGTCCAGGCGAACCTGGATGCTCGCACGATTAATCGCAAACGACTTTGACCAACCCAGATCCACCTGGCGGAATCCGCTGCCCTTGCCTTCATGGTACTGGCACTGGTCCCAGCCCGCGGCGCACTCCGTCACCTGGTAGGGATGTCCCGAGCCGTAGGTGACTTTCGCCGACGCCATGATGCCGAAGGGCAAGCGGTCCGTCATGGCGCTGGCCACGATGCGATTGCGCTCGACGTCCGTCGAGGGGTGCCAGCCGTAGGCACCGGGCTTGCCGTAGGTCCAGTTGAAAATGTCGTTGGTCCATTCCTTGTTGGTGGTCATGGCGTCGCTGTAGGTATAGACCAATGTTGCGCCCCAGCGGCTCGCCTCCGTATAGGGCTTCTCCAATTTCAGATAGGCCGTGCTGGTCTTGGCCTCCGAGATGAAATCGCCGAGGGTGAGATTTCCATAGCCTGGGGGGCCGTCCCACAGCGGATCGATGGGCGATTGGTGGTCCCATCCGCCCAGTGGATCGCGGTTACCCTCGAACCAATTAAACTGGTTGTGACTGCGCGAACTGGTGAGGCCGATTTCGTTGTTCCAGGCGCCGAGGTTCTGGCGCAGTCCCAGCGTAAGCTGGTCCGTGTACGGCATTTTGAAGTCGTTGCGGATCAGCCAGATTTGCCCGTTGGGGGCCAGATTCGACTGCAATTCGTCGAGCGCATTGTTGGCCATGGTCCGGTCGTAGGCACGGCCCGCGCCGCCGAACAATGCGTACGACTTGTCGTCCCGCAGGTCGTAGGAGAATCCGAGGCGCGGCGCGAACGCGCCCGTGAATGGCTTGCGGCTGTGGCCATCGGCAATGTAATTCGCGATATTGACGCCGCCCTTGGCGAGCGACTGTGCGTAGGTCTGGCCCGGCGTGACCGGATATTCGCCCGAGCCCACGCGAGTTGAAAAGCCGCTGGCGTCGACAGGCTCCAGGCTGTCGAGCAGAGCCGTGACCCGGTCCGCCGGCGTCACGTAAGCGTTGTTGAGCATGTTGTTCTCGTAGTCCCAGCGTACCCCCAGGCTCAGCAGCAGGCGGCTCGTGGCTTGCCAGTCGTCCTGGAAATACACGCCGAACTGGGTGTCCCTGGTATTGACGGTAACCGGCGGTATCGCCGGGTCGCTTTGAATGATCCGCGCGGCGGCACCCGTGACATTATCGATCAACACCCGTTGCACGGCGACGCGCTGCGGCGTCCCGGCGAGATCAAAGGCCACGAAATTCACTTTCGCGCCGGCCTTGAACGTGTGGTTGGCCCGGCCCGTGAACGTCAGGTCATCCTGGAACAGCACGCCTTTCTGGGCCCGATCCTGCGCGTCCGGGGAACTGCCGACGCGCACGACGTCGACTACACTGCTGGGATCCTGCGGATGGCTGGTGGACACCTGGTAGGTAATCTGCGCTGAGTTGCCGCGCCCCTGCGGTTTCCAGTCGCTGTTTTCGTAGTCAATGCGCGCCTCGTTCAGCCAGGATCCCAGGCTGAGGGTGTGCTTCAGGTCGATGCGGGTTTCGTCATTGGAACGATCCTTGAAGTTGTCGCTCACGCTGAGCGTATTGTCTTCCGGGACATAGTCGTTCTCGCGCCGCAATGTGGCCGACAATTCGAACGCCTGGTTGTCAGCGAGCTGCGCGTCGATCTTGGCGAACAGCAGGTGTTCCTTGAACTTCGCCGTATTCGAACCCTGCAGGGCCAGCAGCTGCGGCACGATGCCGCCGCTGGGCAGCAGATTGGCATTTTGCAGCACCAATTCGTGCGGCGCGGTAATGTCCTTGCCCTCGTAGCTGAAAAAGAAGTGCGCCTTGTCCTGCATGATCGGGCCGCCGACACTGAAGCCGAACTGCTCCTGGTGAAAGGGCGGTCGTGACACGCCGGCGGCGGCATTTTGCTGCTCGAAGGGACTGAGGGCGATCCAGTTGTCGCCGGTGCGGTCAACAAAGACATCGCCGCGAAATTCGTTGCTACCCGAGCGGGTCACGGCCGTGATTGCGGCGCTGCTGACCTGGTCGTACTCGGCCTTGTAGTTCTGGGCGATGACCCGGTATTCCGCCACCGCGGACTGCGGAAAGGGATTGCCGCGGGAGGAATCCATGCCGGCGATGCCGCCGCGCAGCACGTAGTTCTTCTGGCTGACGCCATCAATGAACACGTTGACGTTGTCCTGGTTCTGGGCGCCGCTTTGCATCTTGACGTTGCCGGTTGCCTGATCGACATCAAAACGCACGCCGGGCGCCAGATCGGCGAAGGCGAGGAAGTTGCGCGTCACTTGCGGCAGGTTCCTGATCTGTGACTGCGTCACGATCGTGCCAACTTCTGCGGTCTGCTTCTGGTAGTGCCGCGTGCCGATCACCGTGACGGTCTCGAGCGCAGAGCCGGAGGCTGCCCGGGCGGCCAGGTCAACGTCAAGGCCGGCATTCTCGGCGACATGGAGTGTTACGCGATCGCTGGAACTGAGGCCGGCGCCGTTGATTTCAACCTGGTAAGTCCCCGGTGGCAGACCGGCGATCGTGAATCCGCCGTCGGCAGCGCTTTGCGCCTGGTATTTGCGGCCGTTGTCGACATTGGTCACGCCTACGCTCGCGCCGCTGATTGCCGTGGCGCCGGACCTGATCACGCCACTCAGGGTTGCCGTGCTCACTTGTGCGTGTGCGCTCGCGCCACAAAATGTGGCCACAGCAGCGACGCCGGCCAGCCACAGTCCGCGGCTGCGGGTCGCCGAAATTGCCTTAATTCGGATGGTCATAGAGTCCTCTTTGACTGTTGGCATGGTAATCCAGTTGTCAGGGCAGCCAGTTCCGGGCGGCTGGGGTTACGGGAGAATGGGCAGTTCCGCGCCTTCACCCTGGGCAGAATTGGCGCTGATCCACACGCTCACGCTGGCCGCTTCCACGCTCAGATGCTGCGCGGCATCCCATAGCGCAAAGGCCTGCGGTCCGAGCGCGAAGCTGACCTGCCGGCTCTCGCCGGGCGCCAGTGCAATGCGCTGGAACCCGGCCAGTGCCCGCACCGGTTGGGCGACGCTGGTGCCGCGCAGACGGATATAAAGCTGCACGACCTCGACACCCGGCACGCATCCCCGTGTTGGTGACCGTGGCGCTCGCGGTCAGGACCGGCGTGGTCGAGCCCCGGCCCAGCGCCAGATTCAGCGACGCGCTGCCCAGCGAAGCTGCGCTCAGCCGCGGAGCGCTGTACTGAAAGCGCGTGTATGAGAGCCCGTAGCCAAACGGAAACTGCGGGCTGTTCTGCTGGTCGATATATCGTGATACGTACTTGTCATCACCGCCCCCCACGGATGGCTTGCTGAGGTCGAACGCGGCGGCCGGCCGGCCGGTGTTGAGCGCGTTGTAATAGAGGGGCTCCTGCCCGACTGCTGCGCGGCCAGCTCACCACCAGGCGTCCGCTGGGGTTGGCATCCCCGAACAGCGTGTTGACCAGCGCCGGACCCGCCTGGATGCCGGGGAACCAGGCCGCCAGGATCGTTGGCACGTGCTCGAAGGCCCAGGGGATCGTGAGCGGCCGTCCGCTGAACACGATAAGCACCACAGGCCTGCCCGTGGCGACGACTTTCTCCAGCAGTTCCTGCTGCCGGCCCGGCAGGCCCAGCCACGAGCGGGAGCTGGCTTCGCCCGTCATCGTGCCGGCATCCTCGCCGAGTGCCAGGACGACCACGTCGGCCTGCTGTGCGGCATTGACGGCGGCCGCCATGTCGGCGTCGCTCCCGTCCATGACGCCCGTGCCTGGCGCGTACCGCAGGTGCTGCACGCCGATGCGCGCGGCCAGCGCCGTCCGGATCGATGCGACATCTTCGGTGCGACTGAGCCCCGCCCAGGAGCCGAGCATGCTCGGCGCATCGTCGGCGAGCGGACCGATGAGCGCGATGTCGCGCGGTTCGGCGACCGAGCGGCAGGATGGGCGCGCCGCCCGGGGCGGCATCGTTCTTCAGCAGTACCAGCGAGCGCTCGGCCGCGGTGCGCGCCAGCGCCACGTCGTCGGGCCGCAGCATGGCGGCTGCCTCCCGCGCCTCGTCGACATAGGGGCGCTCGAACAGGCCGAGCGCGAACTTGAGCCGCAGCACGCGCCGCACGCCTCATCGAGCGCGCCATCGGCACCTGGCCGGAACGCACCAGGTCCGGCGAGATGATCATGGTAGAGGCTGCTCGCCATGTCCATGTCGACGCCGGCCAGGAAACCCTTGCGGCGCCGCGGTGGCGCCGTCGTTGGCAATGCCGTGCGCCATGAGTTCGGCGACCGAGGTCCAGTCGCTGTCGACCACGCCGCGGAACCCCCACTCGTTGCGCAGCACCTGCGTCAGCGTGAACGGGATTGGCGGAGGAGGGCACGCCATTGAGCGAATTGAAGGCGCTCATGATGGTGGCGCCGCCGGCATTCGACCGCGGCATGGAACGGCGGCAGGTAGTACTGGCGCAGCGTGTGCTCGGAAATCTCGGTGCGTGTTGTAGTCGCGGCCGCCCTCGGCCGCGCCATAGCCGACGTAGTGCTTGGCGCAGGCGGCGATGCTGTCGGGCGCATCGAGGTGCTCGCCCTGGTAGCCGCGCACGTACGCTGCCGCCATCGCCGAACCCAGGAACGGATCTTCTCCGGCGCCTTCCGCCATGCGACCCCAGCGCGCATCGCGCGCGATGTCGACCATCGGCGAGAAGGTCCAGCGGATGCCGGTGGCTGAGGCTTCGCGCGCAGCGACGCGCGATGCCTGTCTCGACCAGCGATGGATCCCAGCTCGAGGCGAGCCCGAGCGGAATCGGGAAATTCGGTGCGGAAGCCGTGGATGACATCGAGCCCGAACACCACCGGGATATGCAGGCGCGATTTCTCGACCGCGATGTGCTGGTAGGCGTTGGTCTCGCGCGCGGTGGAAATATTGAACAACGCGCCGATCTGGCCGCGCGCGAGCATGTCGTCGTAATCCGTGCGGCCAGTACCGGGGCCGGTGGGCTTGACCGGCCGAGAACTGCACCAGCTGGCCGACTTTCTCCTCGAGTGTCATCCGGTTCAGCAGGGCCTCGACTTTGGCGATCGATGCGCGGATCGTAGATGCCGGTGTGCACCGGAACGGGGGAGGCCGATGGCGCTGCTGCCGCGCGTGCCGCCCAAGGCAGTCCGGACAGTGCCGCCCAGACAATGCCGCCGCAGAGCAGTACTCGCCGCAGTGCGCGTGGCAGACTCGATGAATGAAAATGATTGTGCATGCTGGTTCGCCGGTATTTTCTCGGTCTCGAAGGGCCGTCAGGGTCTAATCCGGTATGATCACGGGGAAATATCCAGCTGCAACGGGACGGCCGGCAGATCGTCGCCGCTATAGAGGTTGGTGTAGGGAGCATCCGCCCACGCATAGCGCAGCTTCACCGCGCCTTGCTCGTTGGCTCCCTTGAGTACCACCGTATCCTTCTCGGGCCGGGCGCTGGCATACGTGCATGCTCCATCGGCGCTACAAACCTCGAACGACAGCGCCTGATCCGAGCTATAGGTCTGCAACCCGCCATTGGAGTTCCTGAAGTGCACAATGAGGTCGCCGTTTAAGCGCGTCACTGAGATCGCTTCCGGCCCTCCCGCGGACACCTGTTCGCCGTAAATCACCGCGCGCGCCGCGCGCGCCAGGCGTGCGCCGACGATGGTCTTTTGCGTGGGGTGTATGTCGGTGCGATCGCCAAAATCGATGGTTACCGCCAGGCCGGCATGCGGATCGGCGTCGACGACGCGACGCTGGACATCGCGAAGTTCAGCCCAGCTCGATATTCCGGGTTTGACGGCCACCGGGCCGTAAGCCGACAGCTGCACGATGAGGAACGGCAGATCGGGCGCATCGAATTGCAGGCGCCAGTCGTGTAGCAGCGCCGGCAGGAGGCGGCTGTATTCCGTCGCGCTGTAGGTATTGGCCTCACCCTGGTACCACGCCACCCCTTTGATCCGGTAAGGGGTGAGCGGGGCGATCATGGCGTTGTAGAGGGTGGTCAGCCCGTTCGGTGACACTCCCGGTTCAGCGGGCAGAGTCGAGCCCGGATTAATCTGGCCGGAGATCCGGTATTTCCACACCTCGGGGAGCGCCGCAGACGTGCCATCCAGGAAGGTCAATTTGCGATCCGCCGGAGTGCCCCACAGGCCGCCGCCGCCGCCGGTATCGATCACGCGTACCACGATGATGTTTGGCCCGGCCTTCAGTGCGCCGGGCGGAATCCGGTAGTTGCGGGGCTTCTCCCAGTCACTGGACGCGCCAACCAACACGCCATTGATCCAGGTCAGGTCCATATCGTCGACCGGGCCGAGCGCGATTCGCTGCGCCGTGCTCGCCTGCGCCTGGGTCAGGTCGATGCGGGTGCGGTACCACAGTATCCCATCGAAACTGGCCAGCGCGGGGTCGCCCGAATTTTCCCAGGGGCCGTTCGGCGTAACGCTTTTCCAGTCGTGGTCATCAAAATCCGGCTTGAGCCACTGTGCCTTGCTGGCCGCCTCGGGCTCGCTGCTCTGCCATGAGGCAGCGATCGACTCGAGCCATCGAGCCTCGGCCTGCTCGGGTGAGGCGGTATAAGCCGCCAGCGCCTCAAGGGTGCGATCGTAGCTGTGGAGCGCAGCTAATCCGCTCGCGCTGATCCAGGCTTGCGCCGCGGTTCCGCCCCAATAGGCGTCGATCATGCCGATCGCGACGCCCTGGTCCGCCTCGATGGCTTTGCTCATGTAATAGCACACAGCCGACGCGTCACCGGCCGTGTCCGGGCCTATCACCTGCCACCTGGCAGGGCTGGCCAGTTCACTGATGGGCGTGGCAGCGGCATCGTGTGCGATCAGGATATAGCGCAGATTCCGGTCGAGGGGCGTCTGCGTCGCGCCCCACGAATCGGAGGCATACTTGAGCGCGAACTCCATGTTCGATTGACCGCCGCACAGGAAGACATCGCCGATCATGATGTCGTGAAGCGTCGTGTGCGCTCCGGTGCGGTCCGTCACGCTCAACTCGAATGGGCCGCCCGCTGTCCTGGCCGGCATGTTGGCTTGCCATCGGCCGTCCGGGCCGGCCGTCGCGGCGATCGTTTGGCCGGCGAGGCTCACGCGGAGGGTTTGCGCTGCTGTCGCCGTGCCCCAGACATGCACCGGCTGACCGCGCTGCAGGACGGCATGGTCGCTGAATAGGCGCGCAAACTGCGGCGGCGGCGCGACCGCGAGCGGCGCTTCGGATTGCGCCATGGCCTCTGGTGCGACCAGCAGGCTCAATAAAAGGAATAGGCTGCGCATGGGTCCCCGGCGGGCTGGCCTGTCTGTTGAAGCTCAGGGCTTCAGGCAGGCTGTCTGGCAGATGGCATGCGCCACGTAGCCGGCCGCGGTCGCAAATGCACGGCCCGCGTAGTCCATGTGCGCGGTCTCGGGATCGATCCCTTCGGAGACGATACCGCCGTCCCATGGACTGGCCAGCAATATGCTTTGCGCGCGCTCATGTGCGCGCTTGAGCAGCAGCTCGTCGGCAATCACCCACGAAGTCGTGATCGGCAGCCGATAGCTTCCAGGCAGGCCGAAGGCGCTGCCGGAATAGGAATATCTGTAATTGGGCGAATGCAGCCAGTCGTAGGTGCGCCGGAACAGCGGATCGTCCTCGCTGATGAATCCGAGCGTCGGCAACTTCATCAGCGACCCGGGCGGAATGTCGGTGGCGGCGAAATGAGTGCCGTCGGTCGCGGAGGCGAACATGGGCCCGGAGGCACCCGGCACTGTCTCCACTACCATGTGCGCCAGTATTGCCGCGCGCAGCTCGCGGGCGCGCCGCTTCAGGTCGGCGGCGCTCGCACTATCGTGCAGCCGCTCGAACAGCATGGCCATATCGGACAGTGCGCGCCAGCTGAGCACGTTGTCGTAGGTGATGAACGGAAGTTTCTGGAATTCGTCCTGCGAATCCTGGAGCGAGGAATAAAGTCCGATCTGCGCGTCATAGCGGCCGTACAGGCGATCGCGCAGCTGGATGAGCGCATCGCGGTGCGCGCTGAGAAATTCCTGGTCGTTGCTGACCCGCAGGTACGCGGCGAGCGCCAGCAGCGGAGCGACGGCCTCGTCGAGCTGAAAGCCGTCCTCCAGCACCACGCCATCGATGAAGCGGCTGTGCGTGCCGGCATTGCGCAGCTGGATGGTCAATGCATAAGCCAGCGCATCGCGGGCCATGCGCGGATCGAAATCGAGCAGACCCGGAAAACTCCACAGCATCGCATCGCGATCCCAGTACGCGGCCGAGACGTAATAGCGCGGACTGCGCGAAGTGACGCCGACCAGCTGCTCGGTGTCGATCGTGCGTCCCCAGGCGTAGAACGCTGTAAAGAGGAAGTTGCGGTTCATCAGCAGGTCGAGGTCGGCTCGCCCGGTGGTGCGCTCGCGCGCGCGGCACCAGGCAGCGGCTTCGGCAATCATGGCATCCGACCCGGAGCGATCGAGCATTTCACGCAGGGAGCGTGCGTTGTGCGCGGCGCTGAATTCCTCCACACCCGGGGCGAGCACGAACAGCGCCTCGGTGGATTCGCCCGGCTGCAGGACGACGCTGCGCGCCGCGTCGGCCTCGGGCGAGAGCGCGAGCGGCGGGGCGGCCGTGCCTGCCTTCGAGCCCGGGTGCACCAGTGCCCAGGCGAATTGCGTGTCGTGGGTGATATAACTGAACACCTCCCCCGGATCGACCCAGGGCGATGGGCCCACCGTGCGTTCGCCTCGCAGCGTGACCGGCACATAGGTGACGCGGCTCAGGCGTCCGAACGAAGCCTTCATTCCAAGCGTCACGGGCACAGCCTCGGCGCGATGGTTGCTGACGGTGAGGCGGATGAAGGCTGCGCGGTAGCCATTGGGCGCACAGTAGGTGAGCGTGAGCTCGAGGCCGTCGGTGCTCTGGTGCGCCTGCGGAATCCAGTATTCCAGCAGCGCCCAGGAGAGCTCGTGCAGCGGCAGGGTCTTGCCGTTCGCCTGGAAATAGGGCTCGAGCACCGGCCGGGCCGACTCCCCGCTCGCCTGCAGCAGGCCACGATCGCGCATCGAAAGCGCATTGAACGTGGTCAGCGCGCCATCCGCGGCGCGGATATCGGGGAGTGACAGCCACTCGTTGCCGGTGGCCAGGACGTCGTCCGCGCGGAGCGTCAACGGTACCTGCCGCGGGGCGTCCGCGGCATGGCTGGCCGCGAGCGGCAGAGCGATCATGACAGAAAATATCCAGCGCATCGTGCTTACCTTCCTGCGCCGATTATGGCACCGTGGGTTTACATTGCACGTTTACATCGCGGGCAGCGACGCCAGTTGAGGTACTGAAGATGCGCAGCGTGAATTGGATGGCTCTGCTGGGCGGCCTGGGATTGCTGGCCGGCTGTGTAACCCGCGACGCATGGACGCTCGCCGAGGGTCAGCACCCGCAGAGCTTCGAGCGTCGGGTTACGCTGCAAGTGGACGGCCGCCTGCTGCTGTATCTGCCCGCAGGATTCAAGGCGGGCGGCCGGGTGAAATATCCCCTGCTCATTTTTCTACATGGCTCCGGGGAGGCAGGTGATGACCTGGAAAGGCTCAAGGTGCACGGGCCGCCGAGCCTGGTCGATTCCAGTCCGGATTTTCCCTTCATCGTCGCTTCGCCGCAGTCGCCGCAAAGCCGGAATTTTGATCCTGTCATGCTCGACGCCATGCTGGATCAGTTGCTCGACAGGCTCCCGGTCGATCACGAATCGGATCTATCTGACCGGTCTGAGTATGGGCGGCATCTGGAGCTATGGCTGGGCCAGCGTGCATCCGGGACGCTTTGCCGCGATTGCTCCGGTGTGTGGCGCGTGGGATCCCGTGGATGCCTGCAAACTCAAGGACGTGCCGGTGTGGGCGTTTCACGGCGCGCAGGACGACGCCGTGCCGATAGCCGGGGACCAGGCCATGGTCGACGCAATCAATGCCTGCGGTGGCCAGGCGAGAATCTCGGTTTATCCGGACGTGGGCCATGACGTGTGGAATCCCGCCTATGCAGATCCGCAGCTGTACGCCTGGCTGCTGCAGCAACATCGTCACCCGACTAGGAAGTAAACTGGGCCACGTGACCGTGCAAGGTCCGGATTGAACAGCCCACACAACATCTATGTGCCTCATTCTGGTCGCCTGGCGAGTTCACCCGCAGTTTCCCTGCGTGGTGGCGGCCAATCGTGACGAGTTCTTCGGCCGGCCGACTGAGGAGGCGGACTGGTGGCCGGGGCGTGCCGGGATCCTCGCAGGCCGCGACCGGCAGGCGGGCGGCACCTGGCTCGGCGTCACCCGCGGCGGCCGCTTCGCGGCCCTGACGAATTACCGCGATCCGACGGTCACGGTGGCCGAGGCGCCGAGCCGTGGCGCGCTGGTCACGGGTTTTCTCGAGTCCGGCGGGCCGACGGACGCCGGCCTGAAGGACATTGCCCGGCGCGGTGCGCATTGCAATCCGTTCAATATCCTGTGCAGCGATGGCGCCGAGCTTGGCATCTACGAAAGTACCACCGCGACCGCGCGCCTGCTGGGTCCAGGGGTCTATGCGCTGTCCAACCACCTGCTCGACACGCCCTGGCCCAAGGTACGGCAGGCGAAATCACGCCTGGCGGCGGCCCTGGACGAGCTGCCTAAGGCCGCCGCCATGCTCGATCTGCTGCGCGATGCGGAACCGGCTGCGGACGAGGAGTTGCCACGGACCGGTGTCAGCCTGGACATGGAACGCATGCTCTCGAGTGCCTTTATCCACGGTGAAACCTATGGCACACGCTGCTCGACCATCGTGACCGCGGACAGCGCCGGCGCGATATCTTTCGCGGAGTGGACCTGGGACCAGCAGGGCGCGCTGGCCGGAATGGCGCGCTATCACTTCCAGAGGGGCGTGGCGCCCTGAGGCATGGGCCGACTTCCGGGCCGCAACTCCGTGGGGTGTGCAGGGGCCAGGGGGTTGCGGGTACGCCGCGATTGGGTAATCCTCGACGCCTGTGGACGCGGCGGAATCTCACTTCAGGACGGCTTTCATGCGGATTGCGGCGTCGGCGCTGGTCGCCATCGTTTCAGCCTGCATGCTGGCGGCATGCGCCAGCAGCGGCGCCCTGCCGCGTACCGTGCGCGCCCAGCAGAACACGGCGGTGGTGCTGGCCTTCCTCGACACGGTGTTCAATCGGCACGAGGTCGAGCAGGCCTTCAAGCTCTACGTCGGTCCCAGCTACCGGCAGCACAATCCCAACGTGCCCGACGGCGTCGACGCCGCGGTCCGGGCACTCACCTCCCTAACGCACGAGGAGTACCCGCACCTGCGCCAGGAGGTCAAGCGTACGGTGGCGCAGGGGGACCTGGTGGCCGTGCACTCGCGCTACCTGTCCGGCGCGGCGGGCGGTGAGCCCGGAGCAGGCCAGGCCGCGGTCGATATTTTTCGGGTCGAGCACGGCAAGATTGTCGAGCACTGGGACGTGCTGCAGGACGTGCCCGAAAAGTCCGCGAATGACAACTCGATGTTCTGAAGGATGACGGACGCCGCCGCCGCTCAGGCCGCCGGGGCGGCCCTGCTGGTTGCCGACATCGGCGGCACCAATGCGCGCTTTGGCGTCTGGCACCGCGATTCGCTGCACGGCGAGCAGGTGCTCAAGTGCGCTGACTTCGCGGCCCGGCCGCCGCCGCGAAGCGCTATCTGCAGCAGCTGCGCGCTGCCGGCAAGGTTCCGGTGCCGCGCGTCGCCGCCTTCGCGGTCGCCGGTCCGCTGCTCGACGACCGCATTGCGCTGACCAACAACGGCTGGGATTTTTCCGCCGCGGTCACCCGCCGCGCGCTCAAGCTCGAGCAGCTTATCTTCCTGAATGACTTCACCGCGCTCGCGCTGTCGGTGCCGCGCCTGGCGGTAGCCGAGCGCTATCAGGTCGGCGGCGCGGCGCCGCTCGCCGATGCGCCGATCGCCGTGATCGGACCTGGCACCGGCCTGGGCGTATCCGGGCTGCTGCGCTCCGACGGGCCACTGGCTGGCGCTGCAGGGCGAGGGCGGTCACGTTACGCTGCCCGCGGTCGAGCCGCGCGAGATGGCGGTGGTCGCGGCGCTCCACCGCCGCTACAAGCATGTGTCTGCCGAACGGGTGCTGTGCGGCGACGGGCTGGAGCTGCTGTATCGCACGCTGGCGGAACTGGATGGCGCGCCGGCGCCAAAGCTCGAATGCAGGCGAAATCACCCGGCGCGCGCTGGCGGGCGAAGATGCGCGCTGTCGCGAGACGGTGCAGATGTTCTGCGGCTGGCTCGGCAATGTCGCCGGCAATCTGGCGCTCACGCTCGGTGCGCGCGGCGGTGTCTATATCGGGGGCGGCATCGTGCCGCGGCTGGGCGAGTATTTTGCCATCTCGCCGTTTCGCACCTGCTTCGAGGCCAAGGGCCGCTTCAGGAATTTCCTGACCGCGATTCCGGTGTACGTGATCACCGCGAAGTATCCGGCGCTGATCGGCTGCGTGCAGGTCGTTCACGCAACGCCAGTCCGCGGCTCGAGGCCGGCTGAGGCGGCGGCCCCGCCCGGGGTGCGCTATTCCGCGATGAAGATCGTCGCCGGATGTTCGAGCAGGTCGCTTCAGTGTCTGGATCAGTCCGGCCGCGTCGGCGCCATCGACGAAGCGGTGATCGAACGAGGAGGACAGGTTCATCATCCGCCGCACCGTGACGGCACCGGCAACCACCATGGGTCGTTCGACCGCGCGGTTGACGCCGATGATCGCGACCTCGGGCATGTTGATGATCGGCGTGCTGGCGATGCCGCCGAGCTTGCCCAGGCTGGTCACCGTGATGGTCGAACCGGCTGAGTTCCTCGCGGCGCGCGGAGCGATCGCGCGCCGCGCCGGTGACGCGGCTGATTTCCGCGGCGAGCGCCCGGAGCTTGAGCTGGTCGGCATTGCGCACCACCGGTACCTTCAATCCCTCGCTGGTCTGCGTGGCGATGCCGACGTGCACGGCGCGATGGCGCAGCACCATCTCGCGCGCGCGCGTCGTAGTGCGCATTGCACTGCGGGTAGCGTTGCAGCGCGCGCACCAGCGCCGCGACGATGAAGGGCAGGTAACTCAACGGCGCCGCGCCCTTGGGTGCCGTGACGTTGAGGTGCTCGCGCATGGCATGCAGCGCGGAGATGTCGACTTCCTCGACATAGGAAAAATGCGGGATGCTGCGCGCGGCCTCGCTCATGCGCTGCGCGATCACGCGCCGAATGCCGATGACCGGGATCTCCTGGACCCTGGCCGCGGCGGCCTGGCGGTGCGCCTGCCGCCGGCGCGGGGATTGAAGCGTCCGGGGGGCGCACCGCCAGCGCCGCCTGCAGGTCGTCGGGCGTGATGCGGCCACTGGTGCCGGTTCCCGCCACGCGCGCCAGGTCGAGTCCGGCCTCCTGCGCTCGCCGGCGCGTAGCGGGCGACGCCCGTACCTGGGTCAAATCGCTCGCCAGGGCGCGCATTGCTCGCGACGGGAGTGCCGCCCGGCGCCGCGGCGGGCGGGCGCGATTGGAGCGGTGGACGCCTCCGGCGATGGCACGGCGGCCGTATCGGCCGTATCAAAGGTCGCGAGCTCGGCGCCCACGGCGATGACGTCGCCGGGCTTGCCGCTGATCGTCAGCACCCGGCCACTGACCGGTGCGGGAATCTCCACCACCGCCTTGTCGGTCGACATCTCGACCAGTGGCTGGTCTTCCTTCAGCACGTCGCCGGGCTTGACCAGCCAGTTGACGACTTCGGCCGAGACCGTGCCTTCGCCCAGGTCCGGCAGCTTGAATACGTGCCGGCTCATTTGGGCTCCATCACGGCCTTCAGCGCCAGCGCCACCCGCGCCTGGCCGGGAAAGTACTCCCACTCGAAGGCGTGTGGGTAGGGTGTGTTCCAGCCTGCGACACGCTGGATCGGCGCCTCGAGATTCCAGAAGCAATGCTCCATGACCGTCGCGGCCAGCTCGGCGCCAAAGCCGGCGAAGCGCGTCGCCTCGTGCGCGATCACGCAGCGGCCGGTCTTGCACACCGAGTTGCAAAGCGTGTCGACATCGAGCGGCACCAGGCTCCGCACGTCGATGATCTCCGCATCCAGCTTCATCGCCTGCGCCGCGGCCTCGGCCACGTGCACCATGGTGCCGTAGGCGATGATGCGTGACCTGGGTGCCGGCGCGCACGATCTCGGCGCGGCCGAACGGCACGGTGTAGTGATCGGCGGGCACTTCGCCCTTCGGATGCGTGCTCCAGGGCACCGCCGGCTTGTTGGGATCGCCGTCGAAGGGCCCGTTGTACAGGCGCTTGGGCTCGAACAGGATCACCGGATCGTCGTCCTCGATCGCGCGCGATCAGCAGCCCCTTGGCGTCGTAGGGATTCGACGGCATCGCCACCTTGAGGCCGCAGACATGCGCGAACAGCACCTCGGGGCTCTGCGAATGCGTCTGGCCGCCGCGAATGCCGCCGCCGCAGGGCATGCGCACCGTGACCGGCGCGTGGAAATCGCCGGCGCTGCGGTAGCGGAGCCGCGCCAGTTCGCTGACGATCTGGTCGTAGGCCGGATAGACGTAGTCAGCGAACTGCACTTCGGCCACCGGGCGCAGGCCGTTCACGCCCATGCCGATGGCCGCGGCGATGATGCCGCCCTCGGCGATCGGCGTGTCGAGCACGCGGTGCTCGCCGTACTTGCGCTGCAGTCCGTCGGTGCAGCGAAACACGCCGCCGAAAAAACCGACGTCCTGGCCGAGCAGCACGACCGCGGGGTCCCTGCCCCATGGCGATGTCCATGGCGGAATTCAGCGCCTGGATCATGTTCATCTTCGCCATGGCGTGAACTCTAGCCAGCTGCCGCAGTTCGGCGCGCAGCAGCTCGCGTTCGCGGCGCAGGTGTTCGGGCAGTTCCTTGAACACGTCCTCGAACATCAGATCGCGATCGAGGCGCGGACCCTCGGTCATCGTGCCGTAGCTCACCGCTTCCTGCCACGCGGCCGTGACCTGCGCATCGAGTTCCTCGCTGAGCGCGCTGTGGCGCGCCTCCGACCACTCGCCGAGCGTGATCAGGTGCTGCTTGAGCCGCTCGATCGGATCGCCGAGCGGCCAGCTCTCCGGCTCGTTCTTTGGCCGGTAGCGCGACGGATCGTCGCTGGTGGAATGCGCTGCCGCGCGATAGGTCACCAGTTCGATCAGCGTGCCGCCACCGCCGGTGCGCGCGCGATCCGCGGCCCAGCGCGTCGCCGCGTAGACGGCGAGGAAATCATTGCCGTCGACGCGCAGGCCCGGGCATGCCGTAGGCCGGGCCGCGCGCCGCGAAGGAGTTCTGCTCGCCGCCGGCCGTGCCCTGGAAGGTCGAAATCGCCCACTGGTTGTTGACGACGTTGAGAATCACCGGCGCGCGATACACCGAGGCGAACAGCAGCGCGTGATGAAAATCGGCCTCGGCGGTGCTGCCTTCGCCAGTCCAGGTGGCGGCGACATGTTCTTCGCCCTTGATGGCCGCCGCCATCGCCCAGCCCACCGCCTGCGGAAACTGCGTGGCAAGATTGCCGGAGATCGAAAAAAGATTCGCGGCGGCGGAGTGGTACATCACCGGAAGCTGCCGTCCCTTGCACATGTCGCGCGTATTCGACAGCAGCTGGCACATGAGTTCGACCAGCGGCCGCCCGCGCACCACCTGCAGGCCCTGGTTGCGGTAGGCCGGAAACAGCATGTCGCCCGGCTGCAGGGCCATGCCGGCTGCGACCGACACGGCTTCCTCGCCGGTGGACTTCATATAGAAGGAGAGCTTGCCCTGGCGCTGCGAGCGCACCATGCGATCGTCGAACAGCCGCGTGAGCAGCATGTGGCGCAGGCCTACCTGCAGGTCAGCGGCTTCGAGGCGCGGATTCCAGGGACCGACGGCACGGTGCGCGTCATCGAGCACCCGGATCAGACCGGTCGCCAGGGGCATCGCATCGCGCCACGTCGCACGTGGTTTCCGGCCGTGCCACGGCGCCCGCGGGCGAGAGCTGCAGGTAGCTGAAATCCGGCGGCTGGCCTGGGCGGGCGGGCGGCGCCGGTACGTGCAGGCGTGATCGCGTAGGCATGAAATCCTCTGGTGGACGGGCGCCGCCGGACTTTCCAGCCGTTGCGGCGCATCCAGCATAGCGCGCCACGGGGGTTTGCCTCAATTCTAACGGCTTGAGCTATCCTCGCGCGGGTGTACATGCGTGCCTGCGTACTCGAACGTGCCGGAGAGCCGCTCCGGCTGCTGGAACGGCCGCCGCTGGTGGCGGGTCCGGGACAACTTCGCCTCTCGGTGCAGGCCTGCGCGGTTTGCCGGACCGACCTGCACCTGATTGACGGTGAGCTGCCCGGTACGCGATTTCCGCTGGTGCCCGGCCACGAGATCGTCGGGCGCGTCTGCGGCATTGGGGCGGGCGTCAGCGGCTGGCGCCTGGGCGATCGCGTCGGTGTGCCGTGGCTGGGCTGGGCCTGCGGTGAATGCGAACCATGCCGCCGCGGCGCCGAAAACCTGTGCCCGGCAGCGCGCTTTACCGGCTGCCAGATCGATGGCGGCTTTGCGACCGAGACGCTGGCCGATGCCCGGTTTGCATTTTCGATCCCCGCTCGCTACGGCGATGTACAGGCAGCGCCGCTCCTGTGCGCGGGCCTGATCGGCTGGCGCGCGTTGCAGGCTGCCGGCCCTGCGCCGCGCCTGGGCCTGTACGGATTCGGCGCCGCAGCCCATATCGTCGCGCAGGTGGCCGGCACGCACGGACAGGAAATCTACGCTTTCGTGCGCCCCGGGGATGAGGCGGCAGGAAATTTCGCCCGCTCGCTCGGTGCCACATGGGCCGGAAGTTCCGCCGAGCCAGCGCCGTGCGCGCTGGACGCCGCGATTATCTTTGCGCCGGTCGGAGCGCTGGTGCCGCTTGCACTTCGGAGCGTGCGGCCAGGCGGTACGGTGGTGTGCGCCGGCATTCACATGAGCGATATTCCGGCCTTTCCATATACATTGCTGTGGGGCGAGCGGGTGCTGCGCTCGGTTGCCAATCTCACGCGGCGCGACGCCCACGATTTCCTGCAATATGCGGCCGGCCATTTCATCGCCACCGCGACGCATCCTTATCCGCTGGCCGAAGCCAACACGGCGCTCGCCGACCTGCGGGCCGGACGCTTCAGCGGCGCGGCGGTGCTGTTGCCGTAGTGTCTAGGCGGTGAACTCCCTGGGCGCCGCCTGGGAGCGCTCCAATCGTTCCTGGCACGGGAGGCAACGCTCCGCGCTGGGCTGCACCAGCAGCCGCTCGCGTCCAATGGCGTGGTCGCACTCAGCGCAGGCGCCATAGCCGCCGTCTGCCAGATGCTGCAGCGCCGACGCTACGGCCTTGAGCTCAATTCGCACATGCGCCAGTTCGGTATTGGCCAGGTTGGCCAGCAGGTGCGCGAAGGCCTCGTCCTTGAGATCGTGCACGCCGGTCGTTGGGCCGGCGCCCTCGGCGCCGGCGGCTGCGCGCGTGCGCTCCAGCAGCAGCGCGCGCAGCGCGACCCGTCGCTGCAGCAGCAGCGCCTCGCAGGTCTGGAGATCGGCTGCGCTCAGCCTGCCGCTCATTGCGACTCCTGCCCGTAACGGGGGCATGCACCCTCACGACTACACTCAACCTTCGCCGCAGCGCCGTCATCCGTAACAATGCGTAGCTATGCCGACCCTTCCCGGGTACGCAGCCGATAGCCGACATTGGTCACGGTCTCGAGCCAATTCCCGCTGCCCGGTGACTCGCCGAGCTTCAGGCGCAGGCGGTGCACCAATTGCTTGAGCAATTGGCGATCGCCTCCGCCGCGCTTGCCCCAGATGTGGCTCAGCAGGCGCTCGGTGGTCACCGCCTGTCCGGCATTGGCAATGAGCAGCTGCACCAGCCGCGTCTCGAGTGGCGTCACGCGGTAGCGGGATTCGCCGACGTGCAATTCCAGCGCCGACGGGTCGAGGCGGATCGGACCGGCGGCGCTGCGGGGAGCCGCCGCGGTGCCGGAACGCCGCAGCAAGGCCCTGACCCGGGCCACCAGCGTGCGCGGACTGTAGGGCTTGGTCAGGTAATCATCGGCACCCAGATCCAGTGCACGCACCAGATCGGATTCCTCATTGCGCACCGTCAGCATCAGAATTGGCAGCGAGGCTTCGCGCCGCAGTAGCTGGCACAAGTCAAATCCCGACCCGCCCGGCAAATTGATATCGAGGATAGCGAGATCGGGGCGCTCATGGCGAAACACCTCGAGTGCGGTGGCGCAGGAATCGGCCTGCACCACCAGCATTCCTGCCTGCTGCAGCGCGAAGCAGGTTACGCTGCGCAGGTCAGGATCGTCGTCAACGAGCAGTATCTTCATGCCCGTTCTCCAGCGGCAGCGTAATCACAAACCGCGTACGCTCCTCGGCGGTGCGCTCGAGACGCACCGAACCCGCGTGGCGCTCGACGATCGAGCGCACGATCCACAGGCCCAGCCCCAGGCCTGGAGCATCGGGCTCGGTATTATCGCCGCGCCGAAAGCGCTCGAACAACGCCTGTTCTGCGCCCGCCGGCGGGCCGGGCCCGGCGTCTTCGACCCAGGTCTCGGCCACGCCGCCCCGCCGGGCCGCGCCGATGGTGATGCAGCTGCCCGGTGGCGCGAATTTTGCGGCGTTTGACAGCAGGTTTACGAACACCTGTTGCAGCCGCTGGGCATCACCGCGCAGCGGCTGTCCGCGCAGGGCTCCCAGCTCAAGGTCCACGCGCAGTGAGGACTGCGCCAGCAGCGGGCGCAATAGCTCCACCGCTTCGCGTGCCGCCGACTCGAGGTCGACCTCCTGCCGCCGCACCGACAGTTCGCCCGCTTCGATGCGCACGCTCTCGAGCAGGTTGTCGATCAGCCGCATCAGGCGCAGCACGCCGCGCTCGACGCTCGCCAGCAGCTCGTGCTGTTCGGGAGCCGACAGCCGGTCCAGGCCGTCACGCAGCATTTCGACTGCCGCGAGCTGCGCTGCCAGCGGTGTACGGAATTCGTGCGAGATGTTGCCGAGCACACTGTCGCGCGCGCGCCGGGCCGCCTCCAGGTCGGTCTCGTCGCGCAGCAGCTGCACCTGCCTGCCTTCCGCGGGCGCGGCGCTCACCACGATGGCCGAACGCACCGAGCCGTCGGCGCGGCGCAGTGTTTCGGCACTGCGCGCGGCGCCGAGACGGCGCGCGGCGATGATGGGGCAATCGCGCTCGCAGGGCCGATCGGTCGCGCTGAGCTGTGGATGCAGCACGTCACCACAGAAGCGCCCGAGCACGCCCGCGCCGGCACCCGGGGCGGTGCGCGTGAACTGCGGATTGGCGTAGACGATGAGCCGCTGGGTGTCGGTCACGAATACGCCCTCCACCACGCCCGCCAGCACGGCCTGCGCCTCGGCTTCGCGCCGGCGCAGCGCGGCGGTGAGCTCGATCAGGTTCTGGCGCATTTCGTCCATCGCGTGTGCGAGCGCGTCCAGTTCGCGCGGCACGACCTTCGGCACGGCAGGGCTGAAATCGCCCTGGCCAATGCGCCGCGCCATGGCGGACAGTCGCACCACCGGGTCAGCCAGCCAGCGGCCCGCCACGAGTCCTGCCAGCCCCGCCAGTGCCGCCACCAGCAGGCTGACCAGTATCACCACGCGCCGGTAGGTGGCGGCAGGCCCATCGAAGTCGATGGCCGGAATCTGCGCGTCAAGCAGCGCCACCCGTTCACCGGCCGCGTCGTACAGCACGGCGCTGGCCGCGTAGCAGTCGAGCGCGCGGATGCGCGCTGCGGCACGGTCTCCGTGGGTGAGCGCGGCGGCGTGCAGCGGAGTGAGCGGGTCGGCGTCGGGCGCCCGATAGCTGCTGAGACTCTGCAGTGAAATCACCGCGCCGCTCTGCCGCCCGGCCTCGCGCAACGGCTCGCCATCGAGCGCCTGGATCATCATGATCGAATACTCTGGCCGGTTCGCGACCGCGGCGGCCGCTCCAAGCAGCAGGGGCCCGCCGCCGGTCGGCCCGAGCGTAAACCGCTCCCCTTGGCGGCTACGGGCTGCGGCGAGCTGCGGCCAGGGCAGCGGGCCCCCGGCGGCGGCCTCGACACCCCGGGCGCTGCTGAGCAGGCAGGACATGGTGCGCGCCGCGGCGCAGCTTTGCCGCAGGAAGCGGCCAAGGGCGGGCGAGGCGGGATGCTCGAGCAGTGCCGTGAGTGCCGGGTTGCCCGCGAGGGTGCGGACGGCGATCTGGTTGGTCTCGCCCAGGCGCCGCAGGTATTCGCGCGCCGCGCCGACGGCAAGCTCGCTGCGTGCCAGGGCCTGGCGTTGCGCAAAGCGGCTGACCACGATGGCCGAAGCGACCGCCATCACCAGTAGCGCGGCGAATGTGATCAGCAGGCTCCCGGCGCTCAACCAGGCCGCCAGCGGATATCTGGGCGGCGTGACCGGCGCCGTGCTCACGGCGTTGCCGGCGGCCGCGCGCGCACAGCGCCTTCTCCCGCCCGCCCGCCGCGCAGCTCCGGGTGAGTGCGTTCGAGGAGAGATTTCAAGCCGAGTGTAACGAGCGCGAGCATGGCGAGCACCGAGGCGGTGGCGAAAGCGCCGACGAAATTGTATTCGTTGTAGAGAATCTCGACATGCAGCGGCAGGGTGTTGGTGGCGCCGCGGATATGACCCGAGACCACGGAGACTGCGCCGAATTCACCCATGGCGCGTGCATTGCACAGCAGGATGCCATACAGCATGCCCCAGCGCACATTCGGCAGCGTGACCATGCGGAAGATGCGCCAGCCGCCGGCGCCCAGCGACAGCGCTGCTTCTTCGTCATCGCGTCCCTGTGCCTGCATCAGCGGAATCAGTTCGCGCGCGATGAACGGAAAGGTAATGAAGGTCGTCGCCAGCACCATGCCGGGCACTGCGAAGATGACTTGATATTCATGCTCGCTCAACCAGCCGCCCAACCAGCCGCGGGCGCCGAACACCAGCACAAAGATCAGCCCGGCAATGACCGGCGAGACCGCGAACGGCAGGTCGATCAGTGTCAGCAGCAGGCCCTTGCCGCGAAATTCATACTTGCTGATCGCCCAGGCTGCCGCGGTGCCGAACACGGTGTTCAGCGGCACCGAGATCGCGGCCACGGTCAAGGTCAGGCGCATGGCCGCGAGCGCATCCGCGTCGGCGAGCGCGTGGAGATACGCGGCCAGGCCCTTGGCAAAGGCCTGCACGAATACGGTGACCAGGGGCAGCAGCAGGAACAGCGCGAGGTAGAGCACGGCGATGACTACCAGCAGCGCGCGGCCGGCCACGCGGGCGGTGCCCGAGCTACCGGGGAAATCCTCGCGCCGCCTCATCGCCTCGCCAGGTGACGCCGCTGCAGGGCCAGCTGCGCGGCGTTGACGATGAACATGATGGCGAAGGACAGCAGCAGCATGCTGACGGCGACGACCGCCGCCTCGGCGTACTGGAACTGCTCCAGCTTGGTCATGATCACCAGCGGCACGATCTCCGATACCAGCGGAATATTGCCGGCGATGAAGATGACCGATCCATACTCGCCCAGCGCGCGCGAGAAGGCGAGCGCGCTGCCGGTGATGAGGGCTGGCAGGAGCGCCGGCAGGATGACGCGCCGGAACACGAGTGTCGGCCGGGCGCCGAGCGTCTCGGCGGCGCGCTCCAGATCCGGATCCAGGTCGGCGAGTACCGGCTGCAGGGTGCGTACCACGAACGGCAGGCCGATGAAGGTGAGCGCGATCACGACCCCCAGCGGCGTAAAGGCGACCTGGATGCCGAGCGGCGCGAGCAGGCGACCGAGCCAGCCGTTGGGCGCGTACAGAGTGGTGAGCGCGATGCCTGCCACTGCGGTCGGCAGTGCAAAGGGCAGGTCGACGAGTGCATCGAGCAGCCGCCGGCCGGGAAATTCGTAACGCGTAAGCACCCAGGCGATAAGCAGTCCGAACACGGCGTTGATCAGTGCCGCCGCGAGGCTGGCCAGGAGGCTGAGGCGGAACGCAGCCAATACGCGCGGCGCCAGCAACACATGGAGCCACTGCGCGAGGGGCAGCTCGGCCGCGCTGAGAAACGCCGCCGCCAGCGGAATGAGCACAATCAGGCTCAAATAGCTGATCGAGTAACCCATGGTCAAGCCGAACCCCGGCAGGATCTGCTGTCGCCGCGGCCGGCCGATTGCCTTGACGGTGCTCGCCAGGCTCATGCGAACGACTCGACCGCGAACAGCACGGCGGCCCGGGAGCCGGCGCTGAACAGTACGGCAAGCTCGCCCTGCAAATCCGTGCCGAGCTCCGGATCCGATGCGGGCAGGCCCAGCACCACCAGGGTCGGGTCCGGTTGCGCCGTGAGGTGGGTCAGCCAGGCAGACAGGTCGCCGACGAAATGTTCGCCACGCAGGTCCAGGCCGTGCGCATCGCGCAGCCCGGCGCGCGTATCGTGCATGGTGCGTTGTGCCTCAACCACCTCGCTCCGGCTGGCGCCCGGGCGCTGCATGGTCACCGCGGTTGCCGCGACCGGCAGGTGCCGCATCACGCTCGACACCAGCGCCAGCAACGTAGCGCGCCGCCGCGCGTCACGGGCGTGGATCAACATCCGTCGCGGGCAGGGCGCGCAGCGTTGGCAGGCACAGGATCCGGCGCGCGCCCAGTGCGACGGCCGCGCTGACGGCTTCCGCCGTAGCCGCGTTCAGCGGCAGCACGCAGATGCCGGCGTCGAGCCGTTCCGCCCCCGCTGCTGCCGCAACCTGGCAAATGAGGCGGGCCTGCATGCTGTGCACCAGCTGTGCGAGCAGCGGATGGGTCGCGAGCGCGTCAGCCTCGGCCTGGCTGGCGGCCACCAGCCGGAAACTGGAGATTGGCGTCGGCAGCGCGTGCACGCGCCGCGCCACGAGGTTCACGACCGCGCCGACTTCGAGCGGCACGGCGCCCTGTTCAGCGGCTGAGCGCAGCGCGTCGAGCGTGACCGCGCCGGTGTCGTTGCGGGCGTCACCGGTGGCGGTATTGACCTCGCTGTCCGCCTCCAGATCGATATTGACATGTTGCTGGTGGCCGGCAAAGGTGAGCGCACGCACGGTGCCGCGCGCAAAGGGTTGCCCGGTGGTGGCGCTGCCCGTCGGCACGATTTCGACATCTTCAGGCCGCACCACCAGTACCGCTTCGGTGCCGCTGGCCGCTGCCGGTGCGGCCCCATCCGGCGTGAGGACCGCGCTGCCCAGCTGGAATCCCTCGGGCGTAGCCGCGCCCAGATACAGGTTGGCGGCGCCCAGGAATCGCGCCACGAAGCGCGTGGCCGGGTGCCGGTAGAGACTCTCGGGACTGCCGGTCTCGAGCAGCCGGCCCATCTGCATGATGCCGATCCGGTCCGCCAGCGCGAAGGCTTCTTCCTGGTCGTGCGTCACCAGTATCGTCGTCATGCCGATGCGCCGCTGCACCGCACGCACCGTGTCGCGCAACTCGACGCGGATCTTGGCATCGAGGGCGCCGAAGGGCTCATCCAGCAGCAGCACCGCCGGTTCGTGCGCCAGGGCGCGGGCTACCGCGACGCGCTGCTGCTGGCCGCCGGAGAGCTGGCTCGGAAAGCGCTCGTCGTACCCCTCCAATGACACCAGTTTCAGCAACTCCTGGCGGCGGCGGCGGCGATCCGGGGCGCTCAGCCGCCGCACGCGCAGCGCGAACTCGATGTTGTCCGCCACGGTCATGTGGCGGAACAAGGCGTAATGCTGGAACACCAGGCCGACGCCGCGCACGCGCGCGGGCAGTTCAGTGACGTCGCGCCCGTGCAATGACATGCGGCCGTGGTCGATGTGGGTCAGGCCGGCCAGTGCCCGCAGCAGCGTGCTCTTGCCGCTGCCCGATGGGCCCCAGCAGCACGAAGAACTCGCCCGTGCGGATCTCTACCGTAACGTCGTTGACGACCGGGACGCCCTGGTAGAGCTTGGTGACCTGCTCGATTCTGATGGACATGTCTTACCCCGGACGCGTCGGTGGAATCGTACGGGGAAGTAGCGTCGCCGTCCGGTTATATCCAGGTAACAAAGCGGTGACAACGCGGCGATCTGGCCCGCGCCCGACCCGGCGTGCGAAATTGGGATTCAGGGGGCGTAGATACGGTCGAACACTCCGCCATCGCTAAAATGAACTTGCTGCACCCGGCCCCAGCCGCCGAAATCCGCGATCGTGACCAGGGTGGCAATCCGGCCGAATTTGCGGGCGTACTTCGCCGCGACTTCGGCATCACGCGGCCGGTAGTAATTCCGGGCGATGATTTCCTGCCCCTCGCTCGAATACAGATGCTGCAGGTAGGCTTGCGCGACCCGGGTGGTGCCGTGCCGGAGCGCCACCTTGTCGACCAGTGCCACCGGTGGTTCGGCGAGAATACTCA
Organism: uncultured Gammaproteobacteria bacterium; assembly: GCA_963811485.1. Lineage (GTDB taxonomy): Bacteria > Pseudomonadota > Gammaproteobacteria > Steroidobacterales > Steroidobacteraceae > FEN-1191. The sequence continues at coordinate 123,747 of CAWERO010000001.1, read as the reverse complement.
CCGACGGATAAACAAGTTCGAAGCTGTCCGGGCCCAGTTCCTTCTGCGCCAGGTACGCTTCGTTTTCCCAGGCGAGCAGCACATCGCCGATACCGCGTTGCACGAAGGTGGTGGTTGAGCCGCGCGCGCCCGAGTCGAGTACCGGCACATTGCGATACAACTTGCGGACGAATTCCTGTGCCGTGGCCGGCGTGCCGCCCGGTTGCTTGATCGCGTAGCCCCAGGCCGCAAGGTAGTTCCAGCGGGCGCCGCCCGAGGTCTTCGGATTTGGGGTGATGACGCTGACTCCGGGCCGCACCAGGTCATTCCAGTCAAGGATGCGCTTCGGATTGCCCCTGCGCACCAGGAACACGATGGTTGAGGTGTAGGGCGTGCTGTTGTCCGCCAGACGCTTCTGCCAGGCATCGGGCAGCAAGCGGGCGTGTTTCGCGATGGCGTCGATGTCGCCGGCCAGCGCCAGCGTAACCACGTCGCCTTCCAGTCCGTCAATGACCGAGCGCGCCTGCTTGCCAGAGCCGCCGTGGGACTGGCGCACGATGACCGTGTCGCCCGTCTGAGCCTTCCAGTAGTCGGCAAAGGCCTTGTTGTACTGCTCGTAGAGTTCGCGCGTCGGGTCGTAGGAGACATTGAGCAAGGTTACCTGGGCGGCGCGCAGCGGGCCCGCCATCAGGGCAAGAGCCGCCGCAGCCGCCAGCAGGCGGTAGGTAAGAAGTCGACTAGGGAGGAACATGCTCAACTCTCCTGCTTGCCCGGTGGCCATGATGGCGCCAGCGCCGGGAGCAATGCGGTAACGATCAAGTGATATTTTTGTTACCACGGAGAGTAGCGGGGCGCAGCGGAGCGCATCAGCTCACGGCGAGTCCGCGCAGCGATGCGGCCTTGACGAGTACCCAAAGCGCCTGCCCATGATGCAGTTGCAGTTCCCGCGCCGCCGCGTCGGTAACCCGCGCCAGGAGTGCAACCCCGCCGGCGTCCACACTCACTATGACGTTGTGCGGCCGCTCAGCGCGCAGGCCGGTGACGATACCCTGCAGCTGATTGCGCACGCTCAGTCCCCGCGGTTGTTCAGTGGCGAGTATGAGATCACGCGCCAGCAGCTGCAGGCGTACGTTGTGGCCGGCCCGCAGGCCGTCTCCAGGCACCAGCAGCTGCCCGCTGCCGAGGACCACCGTGGCCAGTCCCGAGACCGCGTCGATTGACGCGACCGGACCTTCGAGCACGGCGCCGACGCCCTCGGGGCCGAGCAGCATGCTCAATTCGGGCGCGAGGCTGATGACCGGCAGTTCACCCTGTGCCAGCACCCGCCCGGCATCCAGCAATACAACGTGAGTGGCCAGGCGCACGACATCTTCAAAGTAATGTGTGACCAGGATCATCGGCAGGGCCAGTTCGTCGCGCAGCCGCTCGAAGTAGGGGAGCACCTCGTTGCGCTTGGCGGCATCGATCGCCGACAGCGGCTCATCGAGCAGCAGCAGGCGCGGCTGCGCCAGCAATGCGCGTCCCAGCGCCACGCGCTGGCGCTCGCCGCCCGACAACTGCCAGGTGCGCCGTAGCAGGAGCGGAGCGAGCTCGAGCAGGCTGACGATGCGCGCAAAGTCGATGCGCCGCGCGCCACGCCCGGCGCGCTTGAGGCCGTAGCGCAGGTTGCCCTCGACGTCGAGGTGCGGAAACAGCCGCAGGTCCTGGAACACGCAACCCACGCCGCGCGCTTCGGCGGGGACGTCGATTGCGGCGGCGGAATCAAACAAACGCACGCCGTCGAGTTCGACCGCGCCGCTGTCCGCCTGCAGGAGTCCCGCCAGCAGCTGGATGATTGTCGTCTTGCCCGCACCGGACCGGCCGAACAGCGCCGTGATCCCCGGTGTCGGCGCCGTGAAGCGGGCCTGCAGCGTGAATTCCGCGCGCTGCAGCTTGAGCTGGGCCTCGAGCATGATCAGGGCCTGTTCATGCACTAGCGCCCGATACGCCGGCGCAATGCGCGGGCGAGCAATTCGGCGGCGGCAAGCCCGGCCAACCCAAGCACAAAACTGATCAGGGCGATGCGTGCCGCTTCCGTGCCGCCGTCGGGAGTCTGCAGCGCTGAATAAAGCGCAATGGGAAGCGTGCGCGTCTGTCCGGGCACATCGCCGGCGAAGGTAATGACCGCGCCGAATTCCCCCAGGCTGGCGACGAACGCGGTCACGGCGCCGGCCAGAATCCCCGGTGCCATCAGCGGCAGGGTCACGCTCAGGAAGCGATCGACAGGACCTGCTCCCAGAGTGCGTGCCGCCTGCTCGAGGCCCTGATCCACGTTCTCCAGCGCCAGGCGGATCGTGCGCACCATCAGTGGGAAGGCCATGACGGCGGTCGCCAGGGCGGCGCCGCCAGTGGTAAATGCCGCGCGCATGCCAAAGTGCAGGTAGAGCCAGTGTCCAATCGGGCCGCGCACGCCAAACAGCAGCAACAGGACGTAGCCGATCATGACCGGTGGCAGTACCATCGGCAAATGCACGAACGCGTCGAGGAGCCCGCGCGTGGCGAAGCGCCGGCGGGTGAGCAGCCACGCGACCGCGACCGCCAGCGGCAGGCTGAACAGGACGCTGCGCAGCGCGACGCTGAGGCTCAGGCTGAGGGCGTCGATTTCCGCGGCGTTCATGCGCGGCATATTACGGGAGCGCCGTGGTTAATTCAGGAGGGAAGGTGCCCGCAGCCCTGATCGACAACCCCGCTGGCCAGAGCCTCGAGGTCGCGCCCGCGCTGCTGAAATTCGTCGAGGAAGAAGCCCTGCCCGGTACCGGGCTTGATCCGGGCCCGTTCTGGGCCGCCCTGGCGGCCATGTTGCGCGAGCTGGCGCCGGCGAATGCCGCGCTGCTGGCCAGGCGCGACGCACTGCAGGCCCGGCTGGATGCCTGGCACCGGCAGCATCCCGGCGCGGCGGGCTTTGGCGCGCCGTACGAGGTGCTGCTGCGTGAGAGCGGTTATCTCGTCGCAGAGGGGCCGGAATTTTCGATCGAGACGGATAACGTGGATGCGGAGATCGGCATTACGGCCGGTCCGCAGCTGGTGGTGCCGGTCAGCAATGCGCGCTACGCGTTGAATGCGGCCAATGCCCGCTGGGGCAGTCTGTATGACGCGCTATACGGCACCGACGCGCTGCCCGAAACCGCGGGTGCCGGTCGGACCGCAGCCTACAACCCGCTGCGCGGCGCCGCCGTTGTGGCCTACGGCCGCGAATTTCTCGACCGGTATTTTCCGCTGACCGACGCCGCCCACGGCGATGCAACTGCCTATCGCGTGTCTGACGGTGAGCTGGTCGTGGCGAGCGCGGCAGGCGATGCGCGACTGCGCGCTCCGGCGGACTTCGCCGGTTACCAGGGATCCGCGCCGGAGCCTGGCGTCGTGCTGTTGCGCCACCACGGGCTGCACGTCGAGATCCACATAGACCGTCGACATCCGATCGGGCGCAACGATGGCGCCGGAGTAAGCGACCTGGTGATCGAATCCGCGCTCACCACCATTCAGGATCTCGAGGATTCGGTCGCCGCGGTTGACGCGCACGACAAGGTCGCCGCCTATCGCAACTGGCTGGGGTTGATGCGTGGCACGCTCGAGGCCCGCTTTCCCAAGGGCGGGACCAACATTACGCGGCGCCTCAACCCGGAGCGGCGCTATACCGCGCCCGACGGGTCCAGCCTCACACTCCCGGGTCGCAGCCTGATGCTGGTGCGCAATGTCGGCCACCATATGGTGAGCGACATGGTGCGCGTCGATGGCAACGCAGTACCCGAAACCATGCTCGACGCGGCATTCAGCGCCCTGATCGCGCTGCACGACCTGCGCGCAGCTGACCGGCCGCGCAACAGCCGCAGCGGGTCGATCTACATCGTCAAGCCCAAACTCCACGGTCCCGAGGAGGTGGCGTTCGCCGTGCGGCTGTTTTCCAGGGTCGAGGACTTGCTGGGCCTGGCGCGCAACACGCTCAAGATGGGCATCATGGACGAGGAGCGGCGCACCACCGTCAATCTGCTGGAGTGCATCCGCGCCGCGCGCGAGCGCGTGGTATTCATCAACACCGGGTTCCTTGACCGGACCGGCGATGAACTCCACACCTCGATGGCCGCGGGCGCCATGCTGCGCAAGGGGGAGATCAGGAACGCCAGCTGGCTGGACGCCTATGAGCGCCAGAATGTCGACATCGGCTTGCGCTGCGGCCTGGCCGGGCGCGCGCAGATCGGCAAGGGCATGTGGGCGATGCCCGATCGCATGGCGGAGATGCTGCGGGTAAAAATCGCGCATCCGCGCGCTGGCGCAAACACAGCCTGGGTTCCCTCACCCACGGCGGCAACACTCCACGCACTGCACTATCACGCGGTCGACGTGGGCGCCGTGCAAAGCGAACTGCGGCGCCGGCCGCGCGCCGCGCTCACTGAAATATTGACGGCGCCGCTGGCGGCCGCGCGCGATTGGAGTCCCGCGCAGATAATCGAGGAACTCAACAACAATGCGCAGGGGATCCTCGGTTATGTCGTGCGCTGGGTAGATCTGGGCGTAGGCTGCTCAAAGGTGCCCGACGTCCACGACGTGGGACTGATGGAGGATCGCGCCACACTGCGGATTTCCAGCCAGCACATGGCGAACTGGCTGCTGCACGGAGTGTGCACACGCGAGCAGGCGCTCGCGGCGCTCGAGCGCATGGCCAGCGTAGTGGACGCGCAGAATGCCGGTGAGCCCGGCTACCGGCCGATGGCGCCTGACCCGGGCCACAGCCTGGCTTTCCAGGCGGCCTGCGAACTGGTGTTCAAGGGCGGGATCCAGCCCAACGGCTACACCGAGTGGGTGCTGCATGAGCGGCGGCGCGCGGCCAAGCGGCGCCCCGCGGGTGTCGCAACGGCGCCATGAGCGGCAATCTTTACGAGCGACTGCTGGCGCCAGGCGCCGACGAATCACGGCCGTTCATCCGCCTGCCGGGGGGCGCTGTGATCCGCTACGCTGAACTGCGTGCGCGCAGCGCCCAGTACGCCAATGCACTTCTGGACCTGGGTGTCGAGCCTGGCGACCGCGTGCTGGTGCAGGCCGGCAAGAGCGCCGAGATGGTCTATCTTTACCTGGGTTGCCTGCGCGCCGGCGCGGTGTTCCTGCCGCTCAATACGGCCTACACGCTGCCGGAAGTGGAATATTTCATCGGCGACGCGCGGCCGCGGGTCGTGGTCTGCGCGCCGGACAAACTGGCGGTGATGCTGCCGCTGGCGCGACGGCTGGGGGCCGCGCACGTCGTGACGCTGGGCGCGGATGCGCCAGTTGGCTCGCTCGCGGAGCGGGCCAGCGTCTGTGATTCAACCTGTATCACGGTGCCGCGCGAGGATGGCGACGTCGCCGCCATTCTCTACACCTCCGGGACCACCGGACCTTCGAAGGGCGCGATGCTCACCCATGGCAACCTGGCCGTAAATGCCTTCTGCCTGAAGGCCTGCTGGCGCTTTACGGCCGACGACGTGCTGCTGCACGTGCTGCCGCTGTTTCACATCCACGGGCTGTTCGTGGCGCTGAACGTGACGCTTGCCGCCGGAGCCTCGCTGCTGCTGCTGCCCGCGTTCGATGTGGACGCGGTCGTGACGCAGCTGTCGCAGGTCACGGTGTTCATGGGGGTTCCTACCCACTTCCTGCGTCTGCTGCAGGATCCGCGCATCGACCGCTCGCTGGCGGCCCGCGTGCGGTTGTTTGTCTCCGGATCAGCGCCGCTCCTGGCCGAAACCCACCAGCAGTGGTTCGCGCGCACCGGCCACGCGATACTCGAGCGCTACGGCATGACTGAAACCGGCATCAACACCTCGAACCCCTACGGCGGCGAGCGCGTGCCCGGCGCTGTCGGCCAGCCGCTGCCCGGCGTATCGGTACGCGTCGCCGATGCCGACAGCGGCGCGCCGCTCCCCGCCGGCGAAGTCGGCATGATCGAGGTCAAGGGGCCCAATGTCTTCGCCGGCTACTGGCGCATGCCGGACCGGACGCGCGCCGAGTTCAGCGCGGACGGCTACTTCGTGACCGGCGACATCGGGATGTTCGATGCGCGCGGCTACCTGCGCATAGTCGGCCGCAGCAGGGATCTGATCATCAGCGGCGGGTTCAACGTCTATCCGCGGGAAGTCGAGGCCGAGATCGATGCCGTGGCGGGCGTCGCCGAGTCCGCCGTGTTCGGCGTGCCGCACCCTGATTTCGGTGAGGGCGTCACCGCAGCCGTGGTGGCGCGCGGCGGCCTGGGCGCAGACTGGTTGCTCGCGCAGCTCAAGCAGCGCCTGGCGGGCTACAAATGCCCGAAACGGATCCTGCTGGTTGCAGAGCTGCCGCGCAACGCGATGGGCAAGGTGCAGAAGAACCAGCTGCGCGAACGCTATGCGGATCTCTACCATCCGGCGGCCGCTGCCGCCGTTGCACGGAGTGCGGGCTCATGAAGCTGGTAACCTGTCTGCACGAAGGCCGCACTCTGGCGGGATTGTGGCGCGACGGCCGCGTACTCGACTTGCAGGCCGCGGGCCGCCGCATGAACGAGGCGGCCGATCTCGGCAGCATGCTCGCAATCATCCGCGGTGGCGAGGGGAGTCTCGCCGTGCTCCAGCGCGTGGCCTCCCGCGGCGATGAATTCGCCGATGCCTGGCTGGACGCCAGCCAGCTGCGCTTCCTGGCGCCTATCCCGGTGCCGGTGCGCAACGTATTCTGCGTCGGCCGCAACTATGCCGATCACGTGAAAGAGGGCTTCGCCAAAGCGGGCCAGGAGGCGCGACTCCCGGAAGTGCCCCAGTTCTTCAGCAAGGCGACCGGCTCGGTCAACGCGCCCGATGGCGAGGTGCGCCTTGATCGTCGAATCACGCAGCTACTCGACTACGAAGTGGAATTGGCCGTCGTCATCGGCCGCGGCGGCCGCGACATTCCATCCGGCCAGGCGCTCGAGCACGTGTTCGGCTACACGGTGGCCAATGATTTCACGGCGCGCGACCTGCAGCGTCGGCACGAACAATGGTTCAAGGGCAAGTCGCTGGACGGCACCTGTCCGCTGGGGCCGTGCATTGCTGATCGCGCCGAAATCGGCAATCCGGGCACGCTCGAGCTCTCGCTGAGCGTGAACGGCACCGAGCGGCAGCGCGCGCGCGCCGCGCAGATGATCTTCGACATTCCGACCATCATCGCCTCGCTCTCGGCCGGTCTGACACTGGAGCCCGGCGACATCATCGCGACCGGCACGCCGGCGGGCGTGGGCTATGCGATGACCCCGCCGCAGGCGCTCAAGGGCGGTGACCTCGTGGTCGCGAAAATCGACCGCATTGGCGAACTGCGCAATCGCATTGTCGAAGTCCAGCCCTGATGGCCGTCATCAACAGTATTGCCGACCTGCGTGAATTGGCGCGTTCGCGCGTGCCGCGCGCACTTTTCGACTACCTTGACCGCGGCTCGTACGACGAGCTGACACTGCGCCGCAATCGTACCGACCTGGATGCAGTTGCACTGCGGCAGCGGGTGATGGTCGATGTCGCGCAGATCGCGACCGCGACCAGCATGGCCGGACAGGCTTGCGCGCTGCCGCTCGGCATCGCGCCGACGGGACTCACCGGCCTGTTTCATCGCGACGGCGAGATCTGCGGCGCCCGGGCCGCCGCCGCCGCGGGCATTCCCTTCTGCCTCAGCACCGTGTCGATCTGTTCGATCGAGGACCTCCGCAGTGCCGGCGTCGCGCCGTTCTGGTTCCAGCTCTACCTGATGCGTGACCGCGGCTTCAACCAGGACCTGATCGCGCGCGCACGCGCCGCGCAATGTCCGGTGTTGGTGCTGACGCTCGACCTGCAGGTGCAGGGGCTGCGGCGGCGCGACGCCAAGAACGGGCTGGCCGTGCCGCCACGACTGACCTGGCGCAATGCGCTGGATATCGCCAGCAAGCCGGCCTGGTTGCTGGGCATGCTGCGCGCCCGGCGCCGCAACTTTGGCAACATCGTAGGGCGCCTGCCAGGCTCGCAGAGCGTGCGCAACGTGTCGACCTGGATCAGCGAACAGTTCAATCCCGCCGCCACCTGGGAGGACGCCGCCTGGGTACGCTCGCTCTGGCCTGGCAAGCTGGTGCTCAAGGGCGTCATGGAAGCCGACGACGCGTGCCGCGCCGCGGACATCGGCGCCGACGCGGTAGTGGTGTCGAACCACGGCGGCCGGCAACTCGACAGCGCGCCCGCGACGATCCGCGCGTTGCCGCGAGTGGTCGACGCGCTCCAGGGGCGCTGCGAAGTGCTGTTCGATGGCGGCGTCATGAGCGGCCAGGATGTCCTCAAGGCCCTCGCATACGGCGCCCGAGGCTGCCTGATCGGCAAGGCCTTCCTGTACGGCCTCGCAGCCCGGGGGGAGGCGGGCGTGGCGCAGGCGCTGGAGATCCTGCGCAGCGAACTGGAGGTCAGTATGGCGCTGACCGGCGTCACCGACGTCCAAAAAGTGGACGGCTCGCTGCTGTGGGAACGCTAGAATGCACCGATCTACAGGAGAATCAGCGATGGAAGAAGTCGTGATCGTCGCCGCGTTGCGCACCGCGGTAGGCAAGTTCGGCGGCAGCATCGCCAAGGTGCCGGCCTCTGAACTCGGCTCCCAGGTGATCAAGGCGCTGCTGGCCGCCACCGGCGTCGCGCCTGCGCAGGTATCGGAAGTGTTGATGGGCCAGGTTCTGACCGCCGGTTGCGGGCAGAACCCGGCACGCCAGGCCGCGCTGCGCGCGGGACTGCCCGATACCGTTCCGGCCATGACAGTCGGCAAAGTCTGCGGGAGCGGCCTCAAGGCCACGCATCTGGCGGCGCAGGCTATCCGTTGTGGTGACGCCGCCATCGTCATCGCCGGCGGCCAGGAGAACATGAGCGCCTCGCCGCATGTGCTGGCCGGTGCGCGCGACGGCTTCCGCATGGGCGATGCCAAGCTGACCGACAGCATGATCGTCGACGGCCTGTGGGACGTCTATAACAACTACCATATGGGCATCACGGCGGAAAACGTCGCCGCGAAGTACGGCATCACGCGCCGCGAGCAGGATGAGTTTGCGGTCGCTTCCCAGCACAAGGCCGAAGCCGCGCAGCAGGCGGGGCGATTCAAGGGCGAGATCGTGCCGGTGGAGATTGCCGGCAAGAAGGGCACCGTGCGCTTCGAAACGGACGAATACCTGCGCCTCGGCGCCACGGTCGAAGCACTGGCCGAACTCCGGCCCGCCTTCAACAAGGAGGGCACGGTCACCGCGGGCAATGCCTCCGGCCTCAATGATGGCGCGGCCGCGGTCGTCATGATGTCGGCGACGCGGGCCCGCGAGCTCGGATTGAAGCCGCTGGCGCGCATCAAGGCCTATTCATCGGCGGGCGTGGATCCGAAGATCATGGGCATGGGTCCCGTGCCGGCCAGCCAGTTGTGCCTGCAGAAAGCCGGCTGGACGCATGCCGATCTCGATCTCATGGAAATCAATGAGGCCTTTGCAGCGCAGGCGATCGGCGTGAACCGGCAGATGGGATGGGATACGGCGAAGATCAACGTCAACGGCGGTGCGATCGCGATCGGCCACCCGATCGGCGCCTCGGGCTGCCGCATACTCGTCACGCTGCTCCATGAAATGGCGCGCCGGGACGCGCGCCGCGGGCTCGCCAGTCTGTGCATCGGTGGCGGCATGGGCGTGGCGCTGGCCGTGGAACGCACTTGAATACGAGGGAGACGGTAAAAATGGACACCAAGCGCGTCGCCCTGGTCACGGGCGGAATGGGCGGCCTCGGCGAGGCCATCTGCGTGAAGCTCGCGGCGCTGGGCCACACGGTGGCGGCCACTCATTCGCCCGCCAATAGCAAGGCGCAAGCCTGGCTGGCGGCGATGAGGGCCAAGGGCTTTGACTTCCATGCCTATGCCTGTGACGTCAGCGATTGGGATTCGTGCGTGGCCTGCGTACAGAAGATCATGGCCGAGCTGGGCCACGTCGACATCCTGGTCAACAACGCCGGCATCACCCGCGACATGACTTTCCGCAAGATGGATCGCGTCAACTGGGACGCGGTCATGCGCACCAATCTCGATTCCGTGTTCAACGTCAGCAAGCAGGTGTGCGATGGCATGGCTGATCGCGGCTGGGGACGCATCATCAATATTTCCTCGGTCAACGGCCAGAAGGGTGCCTTCGGGCAGACCAATTACTCGGCGGCCAAGGCGGGCATGCACGGGTTCACCAAGGCGCTCTCGCTCGAGGTGGCACGCAAGGGCGTGACCGTGAATACCATTTCCCCCGGCTACATCGGCACGCAGATGGTGATGGCGATCCCGAAGGAAGTGCTCGATTCCAAGATCATTCCGCAGATCCCGATGGGGCGCCTCGGCAAGCCCGAGGAAGTCGCCGGACTGGTGGCCTACCTGGCGAGCGAAGAGGCGGCATTCGTCACGGGCGCCAACATCGCCATCAACGGCGGGCAGCACATGCAATGACGGCCGAGCGCGTCGCTGGCCATGGTGGGCTTGGGCCGCATGGGCGCCAACATGCTGCGGCGGCTGGCGCGGGCCGGGATTCCGGTTTGCGGCTACGACGTTTCAGAGCGCGCGCGCGCCGCGCTGGCAGCACGAGCCGGGCGTTGCCGTTGCCGCCACCCTGGCCGAAGCCATCGGTTCATCTGCGCGCGCCTCGCGCAGTGTGGGTCATGTTGCCCGCGGGTGACGATTACAGCCAGACCATCGAGTCAATCGCGGCGCTGCTGGCGCCGGGCGATGTGATTCTTGACGGCGGCAATGCCGATTATCGCGACACGCTGCGCCTGGCCGCCTCGCTCGCCGCCCGGGGGCTGCATTTCATCGACGTCGGTGTGTCCGGCGGCATCTGGGGGCTGCAGGAGGGCTACGGGCTCATGTTTGGCGGGCCGCAGGCCGCCGTAACGCCGCTCCTGCCGGTCTTCCGTGCCCTGGCCCCGGCGAGCGACGCGGGCTGGGTCCACTGCGGCGCAGTGGGCAGCGGCCACTACACGAAGATGGTCCACAACGGCATCGAGTACGGAATGATGCAGGCCTACGCCGAAGGCTTCGCTCTGCTCCAGGCCAAGAGCGAATTCGCGCTCGAGGTTGGCAGCCATAGCCGAGGCCTGGAGGCACGGTACGGTGATTCGCTCCTGGCTGCTGGATCTGGCCGCCGGCGCATTGTTGCAGGATCCGATGATGAACCAGGTGTCGCCGGTCGTTGCGGATTCGGGCGAGGGCCGCTGGACGGTTCGCGAGGGGCTTGATCTGGCGTGCCCCTCCCGGTCACTGCTGCGGCGCTTAACGTGCGCCTTGCCAGCCAGGGGCGCGGCGACTACGGCGGCGCGGTTCCTGGCCCGGCTTCGTAATGCCTTTGGCGGCCACGTGGTCGGAACCGCGTCCAAGCCTGGGGCCTGAGCGGCGAACCAAAGGCTCCAGGGCGGGTCAAACGGCTGTAGTCCCGGCAACCGGAGGAGATCGATCATGGCACTGAAATATTCTGACCAGGCGTTCGTGCTGCTTGCCACCTGCACCGCGCTGCTGAGCGTGTCATCGATGGCCATCGCCGCGGCGTCAACCGACCCGGCGGCCACAGCGGCGCAATGGCATGCCCAGAAGTTGAAATTCGACTACAGCAGCTTTACGACTCTCTACACCTGCGATGGCCTCGAGGACAAGGTGCGCGACATCCTGCTGACCTTTGGCGCGCGCAAGGATCTCAAGGTGCGCGCCACCGGGTGCGAAAGTATGGGCCGCCCGAGTAAGTTTGCCTGGGTCACGGCCGAGTTCAGCTCGCTGGTCCCGGCAGCGGAGCCGGCCCCGACAGATGCCGTCCAGGCCGGCTGGGAAAAGGTGCAGATCGCTCCCAACCGCCCGACCTACATGGGCGCGGGCGAGTGCGAGCTGGTCGAGCAAATACGCCCGCTGCTGCAAAAGGGCTTCGCGCTGCGCAATACCGAGTATCGGACCTCATGCATGCCGCACCAGGTATCGATTGCCGATTACCGCGTGACCACCGAAGTGCTCAAGGCGGCGGCAAAGTAGCGGGGAGCGTTGCCGGTTGCGTATGATCGCGCAACCATGAACGCAATCCCAGCCGCAACGCCGAGCCCGGAAATCGCCCACTGGATCGGCGGCCGGCTCACCCCGGGCCGGTCGGGCCGCTTTGCCGACGTGTACCACCCCAGCAGCGGCCGGGTCAGCGGCCGGGTGGCCCTGGCAGGCGGGGCGGAGATCGATCAGGCGGTGCGCGCGGCCCAGGAGGCGTTCTCTGCCTGGTCGCTGGTGCCACCCCTGCAGCGCGCCCGGGTGATGTTCCGCTTCCGCCAGCTCCTGCTCGACAACGCCGAGCGCATCGCGGCCCGGATCGCCAGCGAGCACGGCAAGGTGATCGCCGACGCGCGCGGCGAGCTGACCCGCGGCATGGAAGTGGTCGAGTTCGCCACCGGCATCCCGCAACTGCTCAAGGGCGAATACTCGGAAAACGTCGGCAAGGAAGTCGACAGCCACTCGCTGCGCCAGCCGCTCGGCGTGGTCGCGGGTGTCACACCCTTCAATTTTCCGGCGATGGTGCCGCTGTGGATGTTCCCGGTGGCGATCGCCTGCGGCAACTGCTTCGTGCTCAAGCCCTCCGAGCGTGACCCGTCGACCTCGCTCCTGCTCGCCGAACTGTTGAAGGAAGCCGGGCTTCCCGACGGCGTCTTCAGTGTCGTGCACGGCGACAAGGCCGCCGTCGACGCGCTACTCGATCACGAGCTGGTGCGGGCCATCAGCTTTGTCGGTTCCACGCCCGTGGCGCGCTACATCTACGCGCGCGCCTGCGAAAACGGCAAGCGCGCCCAGGCGCTGGGCGGCGCGAAGAATCACGCGGTGGTCATGCCCGACGCCGACCTCGACCAGGCGGCCGACGCGCTGATGGGCGCGGCCTTCGGGTCCGCGGGCGAGCGCTGCATGGCGATCTCGGTGGTCGTGGCCGTGGGCGAGCGCACCGCCGACGCCCTGGTCGAACGCCTGGCGCCACAAATTCGCGATCTGCGCATTTCGCATTCCATGGACGAGCAGGCGGACATGGGGCCGCTGGTGACGGCGGCGCATCGGGCGCGCGTGGTCGGCTACATCGAAAGCGGTGTGGCCGAAGGCGCGCGACTCCTGGTGGACGGCCGCGGTTTCGCGCTCGCTGGCCACGAGCAGGGTTTCTTCCTGGGCGGGAGTCTGTTCGATCAGGTGACGCCCGCGATGAAAATTTATCGCGAGGAAATCTTTGGACCGGTGCTGTCGATGGTGCGGGTCGCGGACCTGCCGGCGGCGATCGAACTGTTGAACCGGCACGAGTTTGGCAATGGCTGCGCGATCTTCACGCGCGATGGCCGGAGCGCACGCCAGTTTGCCAATTTGATCCAGATTGGCATGGTCGGCGTCAATGTGCCAATACCCGTGCCCATGGCTTTCCACAGCTTTGGCGGCTGGAAGGCCTCGCTGTTCGGCGATCACCACGTGCACGGTCCGGAAGGCGTGCGCTTCTACACGCGGCAAAAGACCATAACCAGCCGCTGGCCGGCGCCAAGCGCCGGCGGCGCCGATTTCATGATGCCGACCATGAAGTAGCAGCGCGCCGCATGACCCTCAGTCAACTGTCGCGCCAGCGCTGGCAGATCGCCACGGCCCTGAGCGTCGTCATGATCGTGGTGTACTTCGGTTTCGTGCTGCTGGTCGCCTTCGACAAGCCGCTGGTGGGAACCATCGTAGTCCCGGGCCTGAGCGTCGGCATCCTGCTCGGGGTGCTGGTCATCGTCGCGGTGTGGATCGTGACCTGGGTTTACGTGCGCTGGGCCAACAGCCATCTCGACCGCCGGGTGCGCGAGCTTCGTGCCGCAGGGGAACGATCGTGACGGTGGGCGCTGCGCTCGGGGCGCCGAACGCCACGGCCATCGGGTTTTTCCTGGCGTTCGTATCGCTGACGCTGGGCATTACCTGGTGGGCCGCACGGCACACGCGCACCACGGAGGAGTTTTTTGCCGCTGGCCGCCGTATCAGCGGACGGCAGAACGGCTTCGCGCTCGCGGGCGACTACATGAGCGCCGCCAGCTTTCTCGGCATTGCCGGCCTGGTGGCGACTTCCGGGTTCGATGGCCTGATCTACTCCACCGGATGGCTGGTGGGGTGGCCCGTGGTGCTGTTCCTGATCGCCGAACCACTGCGCAATCTCGGTCGTTACACCTTTACCGATGTCGTCAGTTTTCGCCTGCGACAACAGCCGGTGCGCATCGCCGCTGCGCTGGGGTCGCTCGCGGTGGTTTCGCTGTACCTGATTGCGCAGATGGTCGGGGCCGGCAACCTGATCAAGCTGATGTTCGGGCTGTCCTATGAGACCGCCATCGTCATCGTCGGCGTGGTCATGCTCATCTACGTGCTGTTCGGCGGCATGATCGCCACGACCTGGGTGCAGATCGTCAAGGCCGCGCTGCTGCTCGGTGGCGCCGGATTGCTGGCGGCGCTGGTGCTGGCGCAGTTTGGCTTCAACCCGCTGCGGCTGTTTGCCGTGGCCGCGGAGCGCTACGGCGCCGGTGTGCTGGCGCCCGGCAAACTCATCAGCTCGCCATGGGAAGCGGTGTCGCTGGGCCTGGCGTTGATGTTTGGTACCGCCGGTCTGCCGCATATTCTGATGCGATTCTATACCGTGCCGGACGCCCGCGCCGCACGGCAGTCGGTGTTCTGGGCCACGGGACTGATCGGCATTTTCTATCTCCTTACCTTTGTGCTCGGGTTCGGCGCCATGGTGCTGGTCGGGCACGACCCCATCGTCGCTGTCGACAAGGGCGGCAACATGGCCGCACCGCTCCTGGCGGAAGTCCTGGGTGGCACGCGCCTGCTGGGATTCATCGCGGCGGTTGCATTTGCGACCATTCTGGCGGTGGTGGCCGGACTCACGCTATCGGGGGCGGCGGCGCTCTCGCACGACCTGTGGGTCAACGTCGTTCGTCACGGCGAGGCCTCCCGCGAGGAGCAGTTACGCGTGGCCCGCGCTGCCAGCGTGCTGCTGGGCGTGCTCGCGGTCGCGCTCGGTCTGTCGTTCAAGGGCCAGAATGTTGCGTTCATGGTGGGTCTGGCGTTCGCACTGGCTGCCAGCGGAAATTTCCCCGCGCTGGTGTTGTCCATCTACTGGCGCGGGCTAACCACGGCGGGCGCGGTAGCGGCCATCATGTGTGGCACGGTGACGGCCGCTGTGCTCATCTGGCTTTCGCCCACGATACAGATCGACATCCTGCACCACGATCACGCCTGGTTCCCGCTCAAGAATCCGGCGCTGGTGTCGATGCCGCTGGCCTTCGTGGTGGCGGTCGTCGTCTCCGTGCTGGCGCCGGAACCGGCGGCGAGCGCCGGGTATGACGCCAAGGAGCGCCGGATGATCCTGGGGGAGCTATGAGCGGGGAGCCCCCCGAGGAAGTCCCGGACGCTCGATCGGCAGAGCTGGAGGCCCTGGCGCGCAGCATCCTGGTCGCAGTACGGCCGGCGCGGGTATGGAGCCTGTCACTGCACGATGAATACGGTGACGTGCTCTGGCTCAATGAGAGCGTGCATGGGCCCGGACGAGCACGAGGCGGTGCGAACGGCCCTGGAAGTCTTCGCCGGCGAGGGCGCGCCAGACGCGCCACGAACATGATATGGGAGATGGGCGCGTCGCGGTGACGCTGCGCGCTGCGCGCGACGGGTCGGTACTTGGTGTGATGATGCTCATAGTCGATCGCAAGGCGGCCATGACCGCGAACCTGACGCTGCAAAAGCCGATGGACGATTTCATCAAATGGCTGGGCGATGGCCTGTCGGCGACACGCTTGCGCTTGCGTGCGCTGCCGGATATGGGCGAACCGGAGCTGGAACCGGCACCGGCTGCCAGGCTGGATGGGGATCTGTCGCTGGATGCGGAGTTGACCTCCACCCTCGAATTGCTCGCCCCCCAGGCGCCGGCGGATGCGGCACCGGTGCCGGTCCCGGTGCCGGCCGCGCAGCCCACGCCGGATGCCCCGAATCGCGCGCCGCCGGTAGATTCTGAGCTGGATCGCCACTATGCGGCGTTGCGCGCGCAGCCGATTTTTCTCTACACCCAGCAACTCGAGGCGTTGCTTGAAGGGCATCGCATCCGGCGCTACGAAGTTCTGCTGCGCACCGGTTCGGATCACGGGCGCTCGAAGGCGCCCACCGCCATGATCGAGGCCGCGACCAAGCAAGGCCTCGGCTCGGTTGTCGACCGGCGCGTCGTCACTGACCTGGTGATCTGGCTGGCGCGCAATCCCGAGACCTGGCGCACCGATCCCATCAATGTCTCGGTCAACCTGTCGCCGACCGCGCTCATCGATCCGCATTTTTTCAAGTTCCTGGACCTGTGCATGAGCAAGGCAGACCTGCCGCGCGGCATGATTGCCTTCGAACTCGACGCGGAACTGTGCACGCAGAGTCCGACGCGCACTTCCGAGGCGGCCCACCTCCTGGCTGCGCTCGGCTGCACGATCATCCTGGATGACTTCCTGCTGCACGAGGGTCATGTCGAATTGCTGGCACTGAAAGGCCTGCGCATGCTCAAGCTCCACCGGCAGCTGACCACCG
Organism: uncultured Gammaproteobacteria bacterium; assembly: GCA_963811485.1. Classification (GTDB taxonomy): domain Bacteria; phylum Pseudomonadota; class Gammaproteobacteria; order Steroidobacterales; family Steroidobacteraceae; genus FEN-1191. The sequence goes on along the minus strand of CAWERO010000001.1, from coordinate 107,181 downwards.
ACATCGCGGCCGACACGCGCCGCCAGGCGGTGGTGGCCGGCATCGCGCAGATGGCCTGCGTGCTGGGCATGCACACCTGCGCCAAGGCGATCGAATCGCGGAACGACGTGCATTCGCTGGCGACATTGAAAATAGATTTCGCCCAGGGGTTCGGCTGTCTCGCTGCCGACACCACTGGCGGACCTGGCCAGAGCGGGCCCGCCAGGCTTGCCCGCGTAATCCATGGTCGTGCACCCCGAGCTGAGCCTGCTGTTGCTGATCGCCGTCGCTGCCGCTGTCGCGGTGCTATCGGCCCGGGCACGGCTCCCCTATGCCATCGGCCTGGTGCTGGCGGGACTGGTGCTCGGCAACCTGGTGACTTACTCAGGACCCCACCTGTCAAAGGCGCTGCTGTTCCTGGTGGTGCTTCCGGGGCTCCTGTTCGAAGCCGCGTACCAGATGCACTTTGCCGAATTCTGGCGCGCGCGGCTGTCGATACTCACCCTGGCCGTGCCCGGGCTGGTGGTGGCGACGTTCCTGACGGCGTTTCTGGTGTGGTGGGGCGTCAACCAGCTGGAGCCAGGCTCGATGAGCCTGATGGAAGGCCTGGTATTTGGAGCGCTGATCTCCGCCACCGATCCGGTCAGCGTGCTGGCGATTTTCAAGACCCTGGGGGTCGACGCCCGGCTTGCCGTCATCGTCGAAGCCGAGTCGCTGTTCAACGATGGCACGGCGATCGTGATCTTCGGCATCGTGCTGGGGATGGCGGGCGGCAGCACGCTCAGTGTCGGCGGTGCGATGGTGGAATTCGCACGCGTGGCCGGACTGGCGGTGTTCATTGGCGCCGCGGTGGGTGTGGTCGTCAGCCGGCTGAGCCGCTCGATCGACGATCCGATGGTCGAGATCACGCTCACCGTGCTGAGCGCCTATGGCGCCTTTATCCTGGCCGAATTGCTTGGATTTTCCGGTGTCATCGCCTGCGTCGTGGCCGGCATGGTGACCGCCAGCTTGGGTAAGCGCACGAGCATGAGACCGGCTACGCGCTACGCCGTCGACGCGTTCTGGAACTACACCGCCTTCCTGCTCAACAGTTTCGTTTTCCTGCTGATGGGCGTCGAGATCAGGCTATCGGTGCTGGCGCACTACGTGCCCGAGATCCTGGTGGGCTGGGTGGCGATCAACATCGCCCGCGCGGTGTTCGTTTACGCCAAGTACGCGATCATGCGCGCAGCGGGGAGCCAGGGATTTCCCTTGTCATGGGCGACTGTGCTGACCTGGGGTGGGCTGCGCGGTGGCTTGTCGATGGTGTTGGCCCTGTCATTGCCGGCTGACTTCAGTCACCGTGAATTGATCCTGCACATGACCTTTGGCGTGGTGCTGCTGACGCTGCTGGTCCAGGGGTTGACGGTCAAACCCCTGCTGCGGCGGGTGGGATTGGCTGCCACCGCGCCCGGCGCATGACCAGGGCTACTAGAACGCGTAGCGGCCGGACAGAGTGATGACGTTGACGTGATAGATCGGCGAGCCCTGGCCCAGGCTGATCACGTTTGCAATGGTGTTGGCCGTCACGCCATCAACCATCCAGTTCTCGCTTCGGTATGCCTCGTACCAGTACGCCAGGTGCAGCGACAGGCGCTGCTTGAGTTGGTAGTCGCCGTACACTTTCAGGCTGTCCAGACGGCAGTACAGGTCCGGAAATGCCGGCGTGGCGCCCCGTAGGGTCACCTGGCCGGTCGAACGCGACAGGGTGTAGTCGGCCCCAAGGTTCAGCTTCCGGCTGGCCTGGTGCCTGAGGCCCGCGCCGGCGGTATCGATGCGGTCCACATTGCTGGCAAACCAGGTCGGCGCGCTCGCCATCAGGGCGCCGTTCGCCTGGTGGGAGCTGATCTGCTGATGGTTCAGGTAAGTGGTTGCGCTGGTCCGTTCTGAAAGCATGAAGGAAGCGTCCGCGGTCCAGGTGGTGTCCTCGGCGTCCAGCAGCCCCAGGGTGGACTTGCGGTAGTTGTCCCAGCCGTAGTCACCGGCCAGGCCGAAGTTGCTGCGGCTCCCCAGCGCGTAATCCAGGCGCACTTCCAGGCTGTCGCGGGCGCGATCGGCCATGTTGTACTTGCGCAGCAGCGGATTTTCCGGCGGATTGATCGCCGCATTGCCTTCGTAAGGCGACACGTTGCGCTGCGCGTGCGCGCTCTTGATGGTGAAGCCGGCACGGTCGGTGGCCTGCAGATTCAGCTTGCCCCAGAAGCGGGCCTCGCGCGCCTCGCTGATCTCCTGCAAGTCGCGCTTGCGGGTGTCGTAGTCGTAGCCGGCGTCGACGCGCAGGCTGCCGCTCAGTTGAAAATCGGCGTCCAGCCTATACAGGGTGTGCCTGGAACTGTATGGCATGTTCGCGCGCGGCAGGGCGGTGGCGGTATCGGTCGTGACCCAGGCGAAGATTGCCTGAGCGGTGCGATTGTCGCGGTCATCGTAAGTGGCCGCGGCAGTGACCCGCGTCTTGTCGGTGAGCGCCGAGGTCAGGCGGAAATTGGCGTTCACGGTTTCGACGCGGCCGTCCAGTGAAGCACGCGGCAGGGCGAGCAGGGCGAAATCCTGGTTCGGCGTGATCGGCACAAACGCCTCGTTCTGGCGCATATGACCGAGGGCCATCTCCGCCGTCGCCTGCGTGCGGGCATTGAGCTGCAGCCCTGCGGACAAGGCCAGCTGATGAAATTCGTTGCCGGGCGCCCCCGCCAGCTCACCGCTCGTGGCCCCCGCGGCCAGCGGCAGGTAGGGGTTGGTCCAGGTCAGCGCGCTGTCGTTGTTGCTGAACTTCGATCCGTAATAGGCCAGTCGCGCATGCACTCGCTTGCCATTGTAGGCCGCCGAGGCATCAATCTGGTCGGTGCTGTAGTCAACAGGCAGCACGAGTTGCGAGGCATTGAACTCGAACGCGCCCGCCGTGCGCAGTGCCCCGGTCTTGGTCTCGTGACGAAACTTCAGCGCGAGCTGCCAGTGCGCGATCGCGTCCATGGACGCCCCGAGATCCACCTGCTTGCGCTGCGTGCCGAGATCGGCACCGTGCAGGCTCCCGGCAAGCGCCGGCATGGTCCTGGTCGTACCGCCAGGGACCCAGCTGGCCGGCAGCGACAGGTTGGTGGTGCCAGAACCCAGGTATGGTGTGAGCGCCGCCGTGCTAATGGAGTGCTGCAGCTCCTTGTAGTTAAGCGACAGGGTGTAGCGGCCCTGCTTGCCGCCCGCCAGGGTCAGCGCGCGCGAATCCAGTCCGAGGTCCTGCACCGACAGGTCCAGCCAGGTGCCGGCCTGCTGCCGATAGCGGCCCTGCGCATTGCCGATGGCAAAGCCGCCTTGCCGGTCAAGGGCATTGTATTCACCGAATTTTGCCGCGGCGTCGGACACGTAGCCCGCGCCGAATTCCACAGTGCCGCTGCGACCGTCCTCAAATGGGCAATATCGGCACACCCAGCGCGAGGTGTCGACGGTCGGGGTGTCGGCAGCGGCGGCTGTCATTGGAGCCGACAGCAACACGATGGCCGGCATTGCGAATTTTTGAAGGCTCATGATCCTGACCTCTGTGCCGCTGCCATCCCTATCTCATCAACTTCACGCCCGAAGGGCTGTTGGAGCCGTGGACCTGGGAATGGCAATTCAGGCAGGACCCGGCCAGCAGGAAGCCGGATGGGTTGCCATCGGGCAGGCCAGCCGCCGTGCGCGAGACGCTCGGATGTCCCAGCTGCGAGTGGCATTGCTGGCACAGGAGCGGCGGCAGCTTGGTCAACAGTGCGGAGTGAATGGAGCCGTGTGGCGTGTGGCAGGTACTGCAGTCCTCGGCGACCGGCGCATGCTCCCACAGGAACGGTCCGCGCTTCTCCGCATGGCAGGTGTAGCACAGGTCGTTGAGTGTGGACTTGATCAGTAGCTTGGGTGCAACGGTACCGTGCACCTGGTGGCAGGAGTTGCAGGCCATCTGACCAAAGCGCACCGGATGCACGGACGGTTTGTCGAATTCGGCGCGTTGCCGCTGGTGACAGGTGAAGCAGACATCGGGCTGCTCCGCCGTAGTGCGGACCGCGTCATGGGTTGCATGGATCGTGTGGCAGCTCACGCACGCGACATCGTTGCCACCGTGTGCGCTGCCTTTCCAGGCAATGCGGTTCTGGTCCTCATGGCAGCCGAGGCAGACCTGATTCTGCTGCTCGGTTGACACCCAGGACTTGCGGCCAAAGGCGATGATCGGCGCCTGCCGCTGCCCCTCGGGGACCTCTTCGGCGTGACGGGCTCCGGGCCCATGGCAAGCTTCGCACTGCAGCCCGGCAAACGGTGTCCGCTTGTCTGCGGGTTGCGCGTGTTTGGTCTTGAAGATCGACAGGACCGGGAACTTCGAATCCTCGTCGTGGCACTTGACGCAGGTATCGGCGCCCCGCTGGGTGTAGGCCGCGGCCGTGGCCGCGGCCGGGCCGGTGTCGGCGGGCACCTCTGCAGCCCGCAGCGCCACCGGCGCGGCGAGGCACAGCATCAGTAGCCAGGCCGTGGTCGAACACGTTTTCTTGTTCATGTCATCAGCCAGTCCGGTCTGCTCGCCCAGTTACGAATACCGCTCCAGTCCATCGACGCGGCACGCAGCATCAGGGTGGGACGCCGTGGACCTTGTCGACATCGGCAAGGGCACCGGGACCATGGCAGACCGTGCAGGTTTCGATGGCACCCAGCAGGTTGGCCTGCGTGGAACTCGCGCCGTCTTCGGGGAATACCGCGCCGTTGATCTTCATGTGAGCCTGCTCGAGCGCCGTATCGTGGCACGAAGAGCAGACCGCCGCGGTGGGCGAGATACGGTGATCATCGCGCGGATCCTGCAGGGAAGCATTGACCTCGTCCGCGGTGTTCAGGTCGGTGAGCCCGGGCGTCGTGTCGAGCGCGCTGCCCTGGATGCCGTTCTGGGCGGGCTGCTCCCACGCGTCCGCCAGCTTGTACGAACCGTTGACATGGCAGGTTGTGCAGTGGCTGAGGACGCCGGGGAAGCGGACGTCGCTGAAATCCGCGCCGCTGATCACGATGCCTTTATCGCGCATGCCGACCAGCGCCGTGGTGCCATCGAGCGAAGCCACCGCGCCCGCATGTATGGCATGGATCATGCGTTTGAAGTCAACGGATTCTTCTTTCTTGCCGTCGTAGGCATAAGGTTCTGCCGGCGGCGTGCTGCTGCCAACGGTGCCATCGGACAGCCCATTTGCGAACTTGTGACGGGCGCCACCCGGAACGTCCGTCATGTTGGGGTTGTGGCAAATCACGCACAGCTGCACGTTGTCGTTACGGCTCCCGCCGTGGAGGCTCAGCTGGTCGTGGCAGCGATCGCACTTGGTGGTGGCGTCCACCACCACGCGGCGCTCCACCGGCGTGGTGTCGGTGATGCCAAAGTAGGCGACGGCAGCCTTGATGGGCAGCCGCTGTCCGGCTGTGCTGGCTGGAATCGTGACCAACGGGGCCCCCAATGCGCGCCCTTCGATGGCCACCACGCCGCTACCGGAGGCGGCGATATTCGGGAACACGGTGCCGTCCGGAATCGGGCCCAGTGCGGTAACGGTGTAGGTGCCGTCGCCGTTGTCGGTGGCGCGCGCATAGGCCGCGATGCTCGGATTGCCGTAGAAGCTGGCGGTGGCGGTGGTTCCGAATACGTTGACCGCGTTCGCGCGCGCCGGACGGGCGCCCTGGCCGCCGGTGTTGTTGTAGTCAAGCGTATCCCAGGCAATATCCACGCTCATGCTACCGCTGGCCTTGCCCGCCGTGCTGTCCCAGAACTCGGGATCGGCGAACAGGCTATAGGTGCTGTGCGGATATCCGTGTGTGCCGCCGGTGGGGTCGGTCACCGAGAAGGTCACGGTGGGTACGGTTCCCGGTGCGCACACCGGGTCCGAAGCTACGGCCGTACCGCAGATCTTGAGAATATTGAATTTGAACTTGGCCCGCTGCACGGCCACCACGAACTTGTTGCTGCTCTCGTCGATGTTGTGGTTGGCCTGCACGCTGCCGCCGGCCTTGCCGGTCACATGACAGGTAATGCACTGGCTGTTGTCCGAGACAACGCCGCCAGAGTGGCCGACACGCTGATCGACCGGCGTGGTCAGGTAGGTCGCGGAGCCGTCGACCGCGAAATCAATGTTGTCATGGCAGGAACCGCAGGCCGCGATGCTCAGGTCGGTCTTCCAGTAGTCGCCTTGCGGGGTGGCATTGGCAGCACCGCTCGTGCCGTCGTGGCACTTGGTGCAATTGCGGATCTCCTGCGGGAAGACGACGTTGGAGAAGTCGTCGGTGCCGATCGCGTAGCTGCCTCCGGCTACCACACTCGGCAGATTCTCGCCGCGGTGCACCTTGTGGATGAACACCTTGAAGTCCACGGTGTTGCCGGTTATGCCCTCCCAGGAACCCGGGTTGTGGCAGGTGACGCAGAGTTTGGTATCGATCCGGCCGCCGTGAATGTTGAGCTGCTCATGGCACTCGTTGCATTTTGCGGTCGTGACGATATCGCGCTGCAGCGTAACGGTGTTGCCGTCCGGGCGAAAATCGAAAGTGGCGTTGGACGCGGGCAGCGGCGTGCGTACATACATGCCGACCCGGTGCGTGTGATCCGGCTGGTACGACACGTCAAGCGGCTTGCCGTTGGCGTCCTTGCAGGGCGCGGGGTCGCTGGCCGTGGGCGGGCAGGTCTTGGCGGCATCGGTCAGGTCGGTCAGGAATGTATAGGTATAGGTGCCGTCGCCGTAGTCAACCAGCGAACCAGGCAGGCTCGCATCGGCCGAGCCGGCCACCGCCAGCAGGGCCGGAGTTTCAGTGGAGCCGCGGAACGCGACATTGCTGTTGGTCGTATTGGTCCGCGTGGCGCTGATGTAATTTTGCCAGGTGCTCGGGTCGCCATTCGCGCCCGGCGACAGTTTGGCGATATTGAAACGCAGGTTCGCGGGCTGCAGTCCCGGATAGCGGGCGTTGGTCTTGTCGTAAGTGACCGTAAAGTTCACGACCGGCGAATGGGTCGTGTTGATGCTGACGCTCGTTATAGCCATCTCGAGCGAAGTCGCCACGGGCGAGCCGGGCGGGGGTGGTGTGACCGGCGGTGGCGCCGGGGCGGGCGTGGGCGCCGCCGCGCTGCTGCTGCCGCCGCAGCCGGCCATGGTGGCGGCCACCACTCCGGCCGCTATGGCCAACGTGATCTGCTTGAGTCCAAACCTGAAATTTTTCATATGGGGTGCCCCTTCGGCGCCTTTTTAGCATTGGGGGTCAAGAGCTACAAGCCGCGGTAAATACCTAAGACCTCTCGGATTACTCGTATGTCATATTGGATGCAGGATGTCGGAATATGCTCGTGGCGTACGTCTGCGCTGAGCCGAGCGGAGCAAGGAACATCATGACGAAAATGAAGGATTACGTAGGCCCGGCCGCAGCCCTGGCTGCTGCGCTGCTGGCCCTTGCATTGGCGGGCAACGCCTGGGCGGCGGACGCGAACACCATTGCGGAAGGCTGTGCCGCTTGCCACGGCAAGGACGGCGCCAGCACCGAGACCGATGTGCCGATCATCGGCGGCTACTCGGCGAAATACATCGCCGACAGCCTCACCAATTACAAGAACAAGGCGCGGCCCTGTCCGCAGGTCAAATACCGCTCCGGCCCGCACAAGGGCGATGCGACGGATATGTGCGCCATCGCGGGCAAGCTTGCCGATGCGGACGTAACGGCGATCGCCGCCCACTTTGCGGCGAAGCCATTCGTCCGCGCCCGGCAGAGCGCGGATGCCGCCAAGGCGGCCGCGGGCAAGCTGATCCAGGAAGCCCACTGCAAGAAATGCCACGAGGACGGTGGCAGTAGCGCTGACGACGACGACGGCATACTGGCCGGGCAGTGGATGCCCTATGTCCGCCACACCTTCGAAGAGTTCGGTTCGGGCCAGCGACCGCTGCCGAAGAAAATGAAGCCAAAATTCGATGAATTGAGCAAGGACCAGGTCGATGCACTGGTCAATTACTTTGGCAGCTTCAAGTAGCGCACTTCGCCCGACGCATAACGTACAAGGAAATCAGGCATGAGTGATCCCAGCGTCAATTCGGGTTCTGAATCCGCCCGTCATTCCCTGTGGCGCAAGCCGCGGACGCGCTGGCTGCTGGGCATCCCGCTGGGCGGTTTTCTGCTGCTGTTCATTGGCCTTGGCCTGTCATCGGGTTTCGCCGCCGCCATCCACTTTTCCAATTCGCTTGAGTTCTGCAGCTCCTGTCATGAGATGAAGGACACGATGGTGCCGGAATATATCCTGAGTCCGCACTACAAGAATGTGGCCGGCGTACGCGCAGTGTGTGCCGATTGCCACGTGCCCAAGCAGTTCTTCCCCAAGATGCGGGCCAAGTTCCTGGCCAGCATCAATGAGCTGCCCAAGTGGGCGCTGGGCACGGTCAACACCAAGGAGAAGTTTGCCGCGGTGCGGCTCGACCTCGCCAAGGACGTCTGGGCGAAAATGAAGGCAACTGACTCCCGTGAATGCAGGAACTGCCATTCCATCGAAGCGATGGATCTGCTGGTGCAGGATCCGGCCGCAGCCAAGAAGCATAACCGGCAGCGCATGATCGAGCGCAACGAGACCTGCATCGATTGCCACAAGGGCATCGGGCACGGCCTGCCCCCAGGCTACGAATAGCGGAGTCCTGGCGCGGGATCAGGCTATGTGAATATCGCCGAAGCACTGCTGAGCGCCCTCAGGGAACACGGCGCGCACGAGATTTTCGGTGTCCCCGGGGATTTTGCCCTGCCGTTCTTCAAGGTTGCTGAAGAGTCGGCGATCCTGCCTCTCTATACGCTCAGCCACGAACCGGGCGTTGGCTTTGCCGCCGACGGTGCGGCGCGGGTCAGTTGTGGGCTGGGTGTCGCGGCCGTGACCTACGGAGCCGGGGCCCTGAACATCGTCAATCCGATCGCGGCGGCATACGCGGAAAAATCTCCAGTGGTGCTGATCTCCGGCGCCCCTGGAGTGGAGGAAGGGCGCAGCGGCTTACTGCTCCATCACCAGGTCAAGGGACTGGACTCGCAGTTTCGCCTGTTCGCCGAAGTGACCTGCGACCAGGCGCGGCTCGAGGATGCGGCGCGGGCACCCCAGGATATCGCGCGGGTGTTGCACAGCGCCCGCACCCACTCACGACCTGTCTACATCGAGTTGCCGCGCGACATGGTGCGCAAGTTCTGCGCTGAGGTCGTGCCGGTGGCTGCGGAGCCAGCCGATCCGGCGGCGGTTGCGGCCTGCGTCGAGGAGATCCTGGAGCGGCTCGAAAGTGCGGCTTCGCCCGTGCTCATGGTGGGGGTGGAAGTGCGTCGCTTCGACCTCGAGGAGCGCGTCGCCCGGCTGGCGGGCTTGTTGGGCCTGCCCGTCGTGACCAGCTTCATGGGCCGGGGACTGCTCGCGCATACCACGGCACCACTGCTCGGCACGTACATGGGCATGGCCGGCGAGCCGCAAATTGCCGCGCTGGTCGAGGAGTCCGACGGCCTGTTCCTGCTCGGTGTCATCATCTCCGACACCAACTTCGGAGTCTCCGCGCAGCAGATCGACTACCGGCGCAGCATCCAGGCCTTCGATGGGCGCGTTACGCTCGGCTATCACGTTTACCCGCAGATTCCGCTCGCAGCGCTGGTCGATGGCCTGCTGCAGCGGGTGCAGGGACGAATTCCGAAGGCACGCACGACGCGTCATGAGTATCCAACCGGGCTGGTTGCCGACGAAGCGAGCATCGGCCCCTCCGACATTTCCCGCGCGGTCAATGACCTGTTTGCGGCCGAGGGCATGATGCCGATCGCCGCGGATGCCGGCGATTGCCTGTTTGCAGCGCTGGAAATCGAGCCGACTACGCTCGCCGCTCCCGGCTACTACGCCTCGATGGGATTTGGAGTGCCCGCGGGCCTCGGCATCCAGGCCAACACGGGCATGCGCCCGTTGATACTGGTGGGCGACGGCGCCTTCCAGATGACCGGGTGGGAACTGGGCAACTGCCAGCGCTACGGCTGGGATCCGCTTGTCATCGTGTTCAACAATCAGAGCTGGGAGATGCTGCGCGTCTTCCAGCCCGAGTCAGCCTTCAATAGCCTATCCGACTGGAACTTCGCGCAACTCGCCACGAGCCTGGGAGGCGAGGGCGTCAGGGTCGCCACTCGGGCCGCGCTGCAGGCGGCCTTGCGCGCCGCCATTTCCCGGCGCGGACGCTTTCAGCTCATCGAGGTGATGATTCCGCGCGGCGTCGTCTCGGGCACCCTGCGGCGCTTCGTCACGGGACTGCGCCGCCTGGAGGAACGGGCGCGCGAGTGAGCGCGCCCGCACATCCCGCCGCTGATCCGCTCAGGCCGAGGCGGCCGCCTTGGCCTTGGCGGTCTGCCTCGATCACTTCCTCGGCGACCTGGCGCGGCACCGGGTCGTAGTGCGAGAACTCCATCGTGTAGGAAGCGCGACCGCTGGTCATGCTGCGCAGCTGGCCGATGTAGCCGAACATTTCCGACAGCGGCACCGGCGCCACCACCGCGATATTGGTGCCGCGCTCGAGCTGTTCCTCGATCTGGCCGCGGCGGCGGTTGATGTCGCCGATGACATCACCCAGGTAGTCGCCGGGCGTCACCGTCTCGACCCTCATGACGGGCTCGAGCAGGATCGGGCTGGCCTTGCGGATCGCCTCGCGGAAGCAGGCCTTGGCGGCGATCTCGAAGGTCAGGGCGTTGGAGTCGACATCGTGATAGCTGCCGTCGATGAGCGTGGCGCGGAAATCGACCGTGGGGAAGTGCGCCAGCACGCCGTCTTCCTTCTGCATCTTCAGGCCTTTCTCGACCGCCGGCACGAACTCGCGTCGGCACCGAGCCGCCCTTGGTCGCATCGACGAACTCGAAGCCGGCGCCGCGCGCGAGCGGCTCGAACGTGATCCACACTTCGGCGAACTGGCCGGAGCCGCCGGTCTGCTTCTTGTGAGTGTAGTGTTCCTCGATCTTCTTCGTGAAGGTCTCCCGGTAGGCGACCTGCGGCTCGCCCATGATGCCCTCGACGCCGAACTCGGTGCGCATGCGATCGAGCGTGACTTCCAGGTGCAGCTCGCCCATGCCGCGCAGGATGGTCTCGTTGGTCTCGCGATCGGTCTCGAGGTGGAGCGACGGGATCGGCGCGCACCATCTTGCCGAGCGCATTGCCGAATTTATCCGCCTCGCCCTTGTTCTTGGCCTTCACCGAAACGCTGATGACCGGATCCGGGAAGCGCATGCGCTCGAGCACCACCGGGTTGGCCGAGTCGCACAGCGTATCGCCGGTATCGGTCTCGGCGAGCGACACCAGCGCGACGATGTCGCCGGCGCGGGCCTCTTCGATCGGGTTGGCGTCCTTGGCGAACATCTCGACCATGCGGCCGATCTTCTCGCGCTTGCCGCGGGTCGAATTCTCCACCGACGCGCCCTTGGAAAGCACGCCTGAATACACGCGGATAAAGGTCAGTGCGCCGTAGACGTCGTTGATGACCTTGAAGGCCAGTGCCGCGAACGGCTCATCGTCCGAACACTTGCGCTCGCCGATCGGGTGACCGTCGGCATCGACGGTCTTGATGGAGGCGACGTCGGTGGGAGCGGGGAGGTAGTCCACTACGGCGTCGAGAACCTGTTGTACACCCTTGTTCTTGTATGAGGAACCACACAGCACGATCGTGAACGCCGAGCTGATCGTGCCCTTGCGCAGGCACTGGCGCAGCGTGTCGGTCGAGGGCATCTCGCCATTGAGCAGGTGCGCTCTCCATCGCTTCGTCGTCCTGCTCAAGGCAGGTGTCGACCAGTTCGGTGCGGTACTTGTCCGCATCTTCCAGGATCTTGCGGTCGGTCGGGATCGTGATGTGCAGCTTGTCGGCCAGATCGGGCGTGACCTCGAGCGTCTGCCACTCAGCGTCCTTGTCGTCCGAATCCCAGACCAGCGCCTTCATCTCGACCAGGTCGATCATGCCCTTGAAATTGTCCTCGGAGCCGATCGGCAGCTGGCAGATCAGCGGGCGCGCACCGAGGCGCTTCTTGATCATGTCGACGCAGCGCATGAAATTGGCGCCGCTGCGGTCCATCTTGTTGACGTAGCACATGCGCGGCACGTTGTAGTTGTTCGCGAGGCGCCAGTTGGTCTCCGACTGCGGCTCCACGCCGGCGACGCCGTCGAACACCACGACCGCGCCGTCGAGCACACGGAGCGATCGGTTGACCTCGATGGTGAAGTCGACGTGCCCCGGCGTGTCGATCAGGTTGATCTTCTTGTCGCGCCAGAACGCGGACACGGCTGCGCTCTGGATCGTGATGCCGCGCTTCTTTTCCTGCTCGAGGTAGTCGGTGGTGGTCGAGGACTTCAGGTCCTTGGTGTCGTGGATGTCCACGATCGTGTGCTTGCGACCCGTGTAATAGAGGATTCGCTCGGTGGTCGTGGTCTTGCCGGCGTCGACGTGGGCGATGATGCCGATGTTGCGTATATCGGCAAGCGGGGTAGTGCGGGGCATGGCGAATATCCGTGCAGTTTTCGGTGCGGGCTAAATTCAAGAATGTCGGGGTCGCGATGGGATCAGATTGGCAGAGTCGGCGTTACCACCTAAGGGGCTGAACGCGACCGCAATGATCCACCCCAGGAGCGATCCGCCCATAATAACATGCCTGCCCCGAGTTGAGTCCATTGCGGCAAGTGGGCGCGGGCGAGCGCTGCACATGTTCGCACCGAAAACGCCTGGCCGGCCGGCACCAGATCGGTGTCGCTCTTGCCCAGGTTCGGGCGAGCTGGACCCACAGGAAATGGCTCGATTAAACCCTAATCGAACGAAATCAACGCATTTCCGGTACTATCCGCGCGCTTTCGCCGTAGTTCAGGCCCGGAATAGGGGCTCTTGAAGTGAATATAACGTGTTGATTTCTATTATTATTTTCGACGTGGTGCCCAGGAGAGGACTCGAACCTCCACGGTGTTACCCGCTAGTACCTGAAACTAGTGCGTCTACCAATTCCGCCACCTGGGCTCAAGTGGGCGACGCAATCTACGTAAGGGGTTCGGAGCTGTCAATTGACCCGTAGCAGAAAGCCGGCGCGCACAGCGCGCCACCCCGCGCGGCGCGGCTCGCGCCACGAGGTGCGCAAGCCCGGCAAGGGCGAGCCGACGGCCGCCGAAGGCATTGTGTCGCCGAACCGGGCGGGTTTCGGTTTCGCGCGCGTCGAGGGCATCGAAGGCGGCGTGTTCCTGCCGCCGCGGGAGATGTCCGGTCTGGTGCAGGGCGATCGGGTCAGTCTTTCACTGCACAAGGACGCGCAGAATCGCTGGGTCGGGACGGTCAAGAGCGTCATCGAGCGCGGGCTCAGCGCCTACCTCGGCGTGGTGGAGCGCAACGGTCAGGAGTTGCGTGTGCGCGCCGCGGACCGACGGCTGGCAATCGTATGCAGCATTCCTCAATCGGGCACTTTAGGCGCGCAGCCGGGCGAGTGGGTGATCGCGGACATCAAGCGCTATCCGGCCGAGGGTGTCGCCGGCGAAGCCTGGGTGCGCAAGCGTCTCGATCCCGAGCGGCCGGTAGAGATGTCGACCGAGGCGGCGATCGCACGCTTCGACCTGGGGCAGGAATTCAGCCCCGAGGTGTTGCACGAGGCGAAGCGCTTTGGCAGCCACGTGAACCCGGAGGAGGCGGCCAGGCGCATCGATCTGCGCAACGTGCCGCTGGTGACCATCGACGGCGCCGACGCGCGCGATTTCGATGACGCCGTCTATGCGGAGCGTGATGGCGAGGATTTTCGCTTGCTGGTTGCAATCGCCGATGTCAGCCATTACGTGCGGCCCGGCACCATGCTCGACACCGAGGCCCATGCGCGTGGCACCTCGGTTTATTTCCCGACGCGGGTGCTGCCGATGCTGCCGACCGCGCTCTCGAACCACCTGTGCTCGCTCGAGCCACACGTCGATCGACTGTGCATGGTGGCCGACCTGCGGGTTACGTTGCGTGGTGCGCTGAAGGGTTGGCGCGTATATCCGGCGGTGATGCGTTCGGCGGCGCGCCTTACCTACGACTCGGCCTATGAGCTGCTGTTCAAGCGCGATCCGGCGGCACGCGCCGCGCTGGGCCCGTTGGTCGACAAGCTCGAGCCCCTGGTCGAGGTGTACCGCGCACTGCTCAGGGCGCGTGCGCGCCGCGGCGCGCTCGATTTCGATGCGCCCGAAGCGAAGTTCGTATTCAGCAAAGAGGAGCAGGTGCGCTCGATCGAGTTCAAGTCGCGCAATGATGCGCACAAGCTGATCGAGGAATGCATGGTGCTGGCCAACGTCGCGGTGGCCAAAGAGCTGCACCGGCTGCACGTGGCGGGCCTGTACCGCGTCCACCAGCCGCCCGAGCAGCGCAAGCTCGACCATCTCAAGACCACGCTCAAAGTGCTCGGCATTGAACTGCAGATGCCCGAGCAGATACGCACCCGCGACCTGGCCGGCATTGCCCCGCGCGTGCGCGACGCGGAGCTGCGGCCGTTCGTCGAGACGCTGGTGGTGCGCTCGCTGTCACAGGCGGTCTACCAGCCCGAGAATATCGGTCATTTCGGCCTGGCATTGCCCGACTACGCGCACTTCACTTCGCCGATCCGCCGCTATCCGGACTTGCTGGTGCATCGCGCGCTGCGCGCGGGCCTGGGGCTCACGCCGCGCGAGTCGAGCGCCGACAAGGCCGCGCTCGAGCCGATCGGCGCCGACCTCTCGCGGCTCGAAAAGCGCGCGGACGAAGCCGACCGTTACGTCAAGTCCTTCCTCAAGTGCGTGTACCTGCGCGATCGCATCGGCCAGACTTTTGAGGGGCTGATCACGACCGTGGTGGAATTCGGCTGCTTCGTGCAGCTGCTCGCCATCGGCGTCGATGGCCTGCTGCACCTCACGGCGCTGAGCGACGACGACTACGCGCTGACCCGCGACGGTGGCCAGTGGCAGGGCAGGCGCAGCGGCCGCAAGTTTGGCCCCGGCATGCGGGTGCGCGTGATGGTGACGGCGGTGAACCCGGTCGAAGGCATGGTTGATCTGGAGCTGGCGCTCGAGTGATGGCGAGCGAGAGGATTTACGGGTTGCATACGGTTAGAGCGCTCCTGGGGCGCTCGCCCGAGCGGGTGCGGCGCGTGTACCTGCAGCAGGGCCGCACCGACCAGCGGGCGGCCGAGATCGAGCTGCTGGCGCGGGCGGCGAATCGACCGGTGGAGCGTGTGGACGCCGGCAGGCTGCGCGGGTGGGTGGGGGATTCGGTGCATCAGGGAGTCGTTGCCGAGGTCGAGCCGCTCGGGCCCCTTCCTGAAGACGAATTCTATGCGCAGCTGGGTGCGGCCGGCGCCCCGCTCGTGCTTGCACTCGATGGCGTGCAGGATCCGCACAACCTGGGCGCTTGCCTGCGCACGGCGAACGCCTGCGGCGCGCTTGCGGTGGTCGTGCCGCGTGATCGCGCGGCGGCACTCAATGCCACGGCGCGCAAAGTGGCGGCTGGAGCGGCCGAGACCACGCCGGTGGTTACGGTGACCAACCTGTCGCGCAGTCTCAAGCTCATCAAGGAGGCGGGACTGTGGATCGTCGGGGCTGATGCCGGCGCGACGCAGCGCGCCGACGAGGCGGACCTCACGGGAGGGAGATGTCTCGTGCTGGGTGCTGAAGGCGCGGGGTTGCGCGAACTGACGCGCCGCAATTGCGATTGGCTGGTCAGGCTTCCGAACCTGGGGTCGGTTGAAAGCCTGAACGTGTCGGTCGCCGCCGGCATGCTCCTCTACGAAGCCGTGCGCCAGCGGCAAGGCGCCCGGCGATAGTTGCGCCTGGGAGGAGCCTTCGGGTATGCTGCCCGGCTTCTCCTTGCCGCACTGCTAATGCCTTGAGCAGGCGGCATATTAATCCGCAAGGAGTCAATCATGAGGCATTACGAAGTGGTGTTCCTGGTCCACCCGGACCAGAGCGAACAGGTTCCGGCGATGATCGAGCGCTACCGCAGCATGATTGCCGCGGGGAGCGGCGCGGTGCATCGTCTCGAAGACTGGGGCCGGCGGCAGCTGTGCTTTCCCATCGCCAAGGTTCACAAAGCGCACTACGTGTTGATGAACATCGAGTGCGATCAGAAGATACTCGCTGAATTGACCGGCGCCTTCCGCTTCAGCGACGCCGTGTTGCGCCATCTGGTGGTCAGCATGGAATCCGCCGTGACCGAGCCCTCGCCGATGTCGCGCACCGACGAGGAAAATGAGGCCCGTCGCGAACGCGATGAGATGGGCGATGACGACGACATGTCGCTCAACCCCTAGGCCCGAACCCGAGAATTCAAGGAACGCCATGTCACGCTTTATCCGCCGCAAGAAATTCTGCCGTTTTACGGCCGATGATGTCGCCACGATCGACTACAAGGATCTGGGCATCCTCAAGAACTACATCACCGAGACCGGCAAGATCGTGCCGAGCCGCATTACCGGCACCAAGAGCTTTTACCAGCGCCAGCTCGCCACTGCGGTCAAGCGCGCGCGGTTCCTGGCGCTCCTGCCGTACACCGACCAGCACTAGGACTGAAGGCCATGGACGTCATACTCCTGCAGAAAGTCGCCAACCTCGGCACCATCGGCGATCGCGTCAAGGTGAAGAGCGGTTACGGGCGCAACTACCTGCTGCCCTCGGGGCGCGCGACCCTCGCCACGGCGGCCAATGTTGCCCGCTTTGAAGTACGGCGCGCCGAGCTCGAGAAGCTGGCCGGCGAAGAGTTGGGCGGCGCGCAGCAGCGCGCCGACACGCTGCGCGATTTCCGCGTAACGATCACCGCCAAGGCCGGGTCCGAAGGCAAGCTGTTCGGTTCGGTGGGCACCGCCGATATCGCCGAGGCCTGCACAGCCGCCGGGCACAAGGTCAACCGCAGCGAAGTGCGGCTCCCGACCGGCCCGATCCGCCAGGTAGGCGAGCATCAGGTCGCCGTGCACCTGCATACCGACGTCGAGATCGCGATCACTGTGATCATCGCTGCCGAAGAGCAGGGCTAGAGGCGCGAGGGGCGGGTCTGCTCATGGCCGGACCGCTCCGTTCACGTCGCGATGTAGCAGGGCCGGGCGAGCCCGGATCGCTGACGCCGCCGCATTCCGTGGAAGCCGAGCAGGCCGTCATCGGCGGGCTGCTCATCGATGCGCCGGCCTGGGACCAGGTCGGCGACATCATTGTCGCTGACGATTTCTACCGCCCCGATCACCAGCTGATATTCGCAGCGCTGGCCGAGCTGATCGCCGGCGGAAAGCCGGCCGACGTAGTCACGGCCAGCGAACATCTCGAACGCAACGGCCAGCTGGAGGCAGCCGGCGGAATTGCCTATCTCGGGAGCCTCGCGCGTGATACGCCGACGGCCGCCAATGTCCGCGCCTACGCGCAGATCGTGCGTGAACGTTCACTCCTGCGACGCCTGATCACGGCCGGGCGATCGATAGCGGCCGCGGCCTTTGCCAGCGACGGCCGCTCGGCCCGCGACCTGGTCGATGAGGCCGAGCAGCAGGTGTTCGCCATCGCGGAGCAGAGCACGGGCCGGCGCGACGGCGCCATCAAGGTGAGCGCATTGCTGCCGCCGCTGATCGACAAGATCGACGAGTGGCACACCAATCCGAATTCGATGCGCGGCCTGCCGACCGGTTTCGCCGACTTTGACCGCAAAACCGGCGGACTCCGTCCCGGCGACCTGGTGATCGTCGCCGGCCGCCCTTCGATGGGCAAGACCACGCTGGCCATGAACATCGCCGAGTACGCCGCGGTCAATCCCGGCACGCGCTCGTCGGTCGCCATT
The DNA here is from genome assembly GCA_963811485.1 of uncultured Gammaproteobacteria bacterium. Taxonomy (GTDB): domain Bacteria; phylum Pseudomonadota; class Gammaproteobacteria; order Steroidobacterales; family Steroidobacteraceae; genus FEN-1191. Next base: position 89,398 of record CAWERO010000001.1, on the reverse strand, counting down.
TTCAGCATGGAAATGCCTTCCGAACAGCTGCTGACACGCATGCTCAGTTCGATCGGCGGCGTGCCGCTCAACGGCATCCGCAGTGGACAGATCTCCGATGAGGACTGGGTGCGGGTCACCGCGGCGACCAGCCAGCTCGCCGAGGCCAAGATCTTCATTGACGAATCGGCGGGCCTGACGCCGACCGAGCTGCGCGCGCGCGCGCGGCGCGTGGCGCGCGAACACGGTCTCGATCTGATCGTCATCGATTACCTGCAACTGATGCAGGTGCCGGGCACCAAGGAGAACCGCGCCACCGAGATCGCCGAGATCTCGCGCGGCCTCAAGGCGCTGGCGAAGGAATTGCAGGTGCCGGTGATCGCGCTGTCGCAGCTGAACCGCGGCGTGGAGGCGCGCACCGAGAAGAAACCGGTGATGTCGGACCTGCGTGAGTCGGGCGCCATCGAACAGGACGCGGACATGATCCTGTTGATCTACCGCGAAGAGGTCTACGACAAGAACACGCCCAAGCGCGGCATGGCCGAGATCGACCTGGCCAAGCACCGCAATGGCGAGATCGGCACCTTCATGCTGACCTTCCAGGGCCAGTACAGCCGCTTTGCCAACTACGCCGCCGACTCGTACGCCGAGGGCGTGCTGCGCTAGCGGCGCCTAGCCTTCGAAGAAGCCCATCTTCACGCCGGCGAGCTGGATGACGTCATTATCCACGAGTTTGCGCGCCGTGGCGCCGATCGGTGCGCCATTCACCTGCGGGTAGTTCTCGGCCGAGTCGGAATCAACATGCACCAGGAAGTAGCCTTCCGAGCGCCGGGTGATCGCCGCCACCTGCACGCCCGGCCGGCCGAGCGTGGTCAGCGTCTTGGTGAGTTCCAGCTCGCGCCCCGCAAAGGCGCCCGACAGTACCTGCAGGCGCGCCTTCTTGATCGCCGCGACGCCATTGCCGAGCGTGCGCCGCGTTGCGGTCGCCTCGGCGCTGGCAGCCATGGCAGCGCGCACCTTTTCGACCGGGCGGGCCGAGGGCTGGATAACCATGGTCTTTTCGAATTCGTCCTGCTGGGCAGTGTCGTCCTCGACGAAGCGCAGCTGGTGGTGGCCGCAGGTGATGACATCGCCGTGCTGCAGCGCGTGTTTCTTGATCAGCTTGCCATTGACGTAAGTGCCGTTGGTGCTGTTCAGGTCCTCGAGGAAAGAGTCGTTCAGGATGTTGATGATCAGCGAGTGATGGCCGCTGACAGCCGGGTTGTCGATACGGATGTCGTTGTCCGGGAGGCGCCCGATCGTATAGCGCTCCTTGTTCATGTTGTATTCGGCCATTACCTGACCGTCGAGACTCAGAATCAGCCTAGCCATATGTACTCGCCTTGTACTCGCCTATTTAGGGGTCAGCTGAACCAACCCAGCATGCGGTCCAATACTCCCCGACGCGCCGGGAATGAATCAACGACCTGGGCCAGCAAAACGGAAATATTGTCCTTTCCGCCATTATCATTGCCAAGCTGGATCAGCTGCTTCGCTACCGTATCAAGGTTAGCACCAAAGGTGTTGATCGTTAAGTGAATATCGTCGTCCTCGACCATGTCCGACAGCCCGTCCGAGCACAGCATGTAGACATCGCTGCGCTGCGCCGGGTGTTCCTGGATCTCGACTTCGACGCCGGCCTCAACGCCCAGCGCGCGGGTTACGTAGTTCTTGTTGGCGGCGCGCTGCGCTTCCTCGGGCGAATAAAAGCCGCGGTCCACCAGTTCCTGCAGCAGCGAGTGATCGAGCGTCACCTGCTCGAAATGGTCGGCGCGCAGCCGGTACAGGCGCGAATCGCCCACGTGCGCAATGGTGACGCGGTTGTCGTGGAACAGCGCGCCGACCACGGTAGTGCCCATGCCTTCGCAGTTGGGCTGGGTGCGCGCAGTCTGGAAGATGATCTTGTTGGCGCGGGTGATGGCGTCGCGCAGGATGATGGCGGTGCGCGACAGGCCGGTGCCCGGGTCGGGCGCCGACAGGTCTTCGCGCTCAACCGCTTCGCGCACCAGGTTGACGATGGTCTTGACGGCGATGCCGCTGGCCACTTCGCCGGCGTTGTAGCCGCCCATGCCGTCGGCCAGCACCAGCAGACCCAGGTTGGCGTCCCAGGCGATCGTGTCCTCGTTGTGTTCGCGCACACGCCCCGTGTCCGAAAGGCCCACGCAGCGGAGCTTGCCTTTCAGGCTCATCGGCGCGCCCCGGGGCCGGGTCTCGTGGGCTGGTTTGAAAGCGTGAACTGGATCACAGAGTCTTGGTCCGCTGCCGTCCCTGGTCGAGCGGCCGGAGCGCGCCGCGCCGCAAAAGTTACCATCGACCGTCGTTCCCGGGCGCGTCTGGGGTCACAGATGCACCGGATCGGGCCGGCACGGACCCTAATAGCGCGGCATCGTACTGGAGTTTTGATTGCGCTGCGACGGGCGCTGGCTTACAAGGCAGGCATGGCGCGCAATCAACCGGTCTACGTATGCAGCTCCTGCGGGGGCGAATCGCTGAAATGGCAGGGTCAATGCCCGCATTGCAGCGAGTGGAACACGCTCACCCGGGTGCTCGGGGTGCGGGCGCAGGCGGGAGCCGGCGTGCGCGGGGGCGACCCCGTCCGTGCCGGTGGCGCTCGCCAGCGATCCCGCGGGCGAGGAACGCACTGAGCCTGGGGATGTCCGAGCTCGACCGCGTTTTCGGCGGCGGGATCGGCGCTGGGTTCGGTCAGCCTGCTGGGCGGCGAGCCGGGCATCGGCAAGTCCACCTTGTTGCTGCAGGTGGCGGCGGCGGTCGGCGGCGGGCGCCCGGTGCTGTACGCGTCCGGCGAGGAGTCGACGCAGCAGACCACGCAGCGGGCGCGGCGACTGTCCCTGCGTGCGCCGCAGCTCACGCTGGTCAGTGACAACTCGCTCGAATCGATCCTGGCGCTGAGCAACGAGCGCCGCGCCGCGCTGCTGGTGGTGGACTCGATCCAGACCATGCAGACGAGCAGCGTCGAGTCCAGCCCCGGATCGGCGCAGCAGCTGCGCGAGTGCACCGCCGCGCTGGTGCGCTTCGCCAAGCAGAGCGGCACCTCGGTCATCATCGTCGGGCACGTGACCAAGGATGGCGCGATCGCAGGCCCCAAGCTGCTCGAGCATCTGGTCGACACGGTGCTTTATTTCGATGCCGACGCCGGCAGCCGCTACCGGATGCTGCGTGCCACCAAGAACCGCTTTGGCCCGGTCAACGAACTGGGCTTCTTCGCCATGTCTGAAGCGGGCCTGCGCGAGGTGCGCAATCCGTCGGCGATTTTTCTGTCGCGCAATCCGCAGCCGGTGCCCGGGGAGCCTGGTGATGGTGGCGCGCGATGGCGGGCGCCCGCTGCTGATCGAAGTGCAGGCGCTGACCGATGCCGACGCGCTTCTCGGCGCCGCGCCGTGTCGCGCAGGGCGTCGATGCCAACCGCCTGGCGATGCTGCTGGCGGTGATGAGCCGGCATTCGCGCCTGTCGCTCGCCGAGCACGACGTCTACGTGAACCTGGTCGGGGGATTGACGCATCACCGAGACCGCGACCGATCTGCCGCTCGCGCTGGCGCTGGCCTCGAGCCTGCGCGGTGTTGCCCTCGATGGCAAGCTGGTGGCGTTCGGCGAGCTGGGCCTCACCGGTGAAGTGCGGCCGGTGCCGCACGGCGACGAGCGGCTGAAGGAACTGCACAAGCAGGGCTACAGCCGCGCCATCGTGCCGCAGCAGAACGCGCCGCGGCTGGCCGTGGCGGGCCTCGCGATGCAGTCGCGGTCGCGACGCTCGCCGAGGCGCCTCGCAGGCGGCATTCGCAGCCCGCCGCCGGCGCTAGCTGATCGGCCGCACGCGCACGGTGCGGATCGAATTGTCGACGGTCTGCAGCACCTCGAACTCCAGCGCGCCGATACGGAGCGAGGTGCCCGCCTGCGGTATGGTTCTCCAGCTTCTCGAGCAGCAATCCGTTGAGCGTTTTCGGGCCCAGGTCGGGCAGTTGCCAGCCGAGCGCGCGATTGAGCGCGCGGATCGTGGCGCTGCCATTGACCAGCCAGGCGCCGCTGGCGTCGCGATGCACGTCCTTGTGGCCGACGGTGGCCGGATCGGTGGTGAATTCGCCGACGATTTCCTCGAGCAGGTCCTCGAGCGTCACCATGTCCCTCGATGTCGCCGTATTCGTTGACGACGAAGGCCTGGCGGCGCCGATTGCGCTGGAACTGCGCCAGCTGGTGCATCAGCGAGGTGCCCTCGGGCACGAAATAGGGTTCGCGCGCCGCCGCCAGCTCGATCAGCCGCTCGCGCGTCAGCGTAGCCGCGCGCGAATTCCTGCGCGGTGCGCTTCATGTGCAGGATGCCGATCAGATTGTCGAGTTCACCGTCGTACACCGGCAGTCGCGTGTGCGGGGTCTGGCGCAAGCGCTCGAGCACGTCCTCCCAGTCGGCCGGAGATGTCGATGCCGGCGATGTCCTGGCGCGGAATCATGATGTCGTTCACCGTGACGCGCTCGAGATCGAGGATCGACAGCAGCATCTGCCGGTGGCGCGCGGGGATCAGTGCGCTCGACTCGCTCACCACCGTGCGCAGCTCCTCGGCGCTCAGCGCATGCGCGCCGTGCGCGGCGCCGTGCAGCCCGAACAGGCGCAGGAACCCGTAGGCGGCGCGATTGGTGAACCACCGCGGCAGCCAGGTGATCCACAGCAGCGCCCGGTAGACGAGCGTCGAATTCAGCGCCACCGTTTCACTGTGCATGGCTGCATAGATCTTCGGCGCCAGCTCGCAGAAGATGATGATGAACACCATCAGCGTGAACATCATGACCGGCAGCGCGTGCGGATGGGGTACGCGCAGTGCCAGCAGCGTCGCGACCGTGGAGGCAGCGACGCTGGCCACCTCCAGGATCACCAGGTTGGCACCCAGCCACTGGTCGGGCTTGGCCAGCAGGTTTTCCAGCGCGCGGGCGCGGCGTTCGCCGGCCGCCGGCGCGGGTGCGCACGCGGTAGCGGTTGACCGAGAGCATCGCCACTTCGGTGCCCGCGGAAAAGGCGATCACCACCAGCAGGCCGAGCAGCGTCAGCAGCAGTGCAGTGGTCGGAGCCGTATCCACGCGGACACCTTGGGATAAACCAGGGGACCCATAGCATAGGGCCTGAGCGGCGCCGGCTGGGGACGGTACCGTATAATTGCCCGATGTTCGATCAACTTACCGGACGGCTCAGCGCCGCGATGGCCGCGCTGCGCGGCCGCGGCCGCCTCAGCGAGGACAACATTGCCGCTACGCTCCGCGAGGTGCGCATCGCGCTGCTCGAAGCCGACGTGGCGCTGCCGGTCGTCAGGCGTTTCATCGACGCGGTCAAGGCGCGCGCGCTCGGCGCCGAGGTCAGCGCCAGCCTGAACCCCGGCCAGACGCTGATCGGCATCCTGCATCGCGAACTGGTGGCGCTGCTCGGAGGCGCCAGCACCGGCCTGGCGCTGAACGTGCAGCCACCGCTGGTCCTGTTGCTGGCAGGCCTGCAGGGAGCCGGCAAGACCACCACCGCCGCGAAGCTGGCGCGCTGGCTGATCGAGACGCACCGGAAGCGCGTGCTGCTGGTGAGCACCGACGTGCAGCGGCCCGCGGCTATCCTGCAGCTCGAGCGGCTCGCCGCGCAGGTCCAGGCGGATTTCTTCGCTCCGCAACGATCCGACAGCGCTCCGGCCGCGATCGCCGCGGCCGCGCTGGCGCAGGCCCGCAGCGGGGTCTATGACGCGCTGATCGTCGATACGGCGGGTCGCCTGCACATCGACGCCGAATTGATGAGCGAAGTGCAGCTGATCGACGCCGCAGTGAGCGCACACCAGCGCCTGTTCGTGGTCGACGCCATGTCCGGCCAGGACGCGCTCAACGCGGCGCGCGCCTTCAGCGCCGCACTGGAGCTCACCGGCATTATCCTCACCAAGGCCGACGGCGACGCGCGCGGCGGGGCGGCGCTGTCCGTACGGGAAGTCACCGGCAAGCCGATCGTGTTCCTGGGTGTCGGCGAAAAGAGCGAGGCGCTCGAGCTATTTGATCCCGAACGGCTGGCCCAGCGCATCCTCGGCATGGGCGACGTCGTGGCACTGGTCGAGAGTGTGCAGCGCAACATTGAGGTCAACGAGGCCGAACGCCTGGCCCGCAAGGTCAGCCAGGGCAAGAGCTTCGACCTGGCCGATTTGCGCTCCCAGCTGGAGCAGGTGCGCCGCATGGGGGGGTTGTCGGCCCTGATGGACAAGCTGCCATCCCAAATGAGCCAGCGGTCCCTCGCTCCGGAGCAGGGCGATCTGCAGGTCCGGCGCCAAATGGCGATCATCGACTCCATGACGGCCCGGGAGCGGCGCGTGCCGGGCCTCATAGACGGCTCCCGGCGGCGGCGGATTGCCAGGGGGGCGGGGGTGCAGGTCCAGGACGTCAACCGCCTGATGAAGCAGTTCCTGGAGATGCAGAAGATGATGAAGCAGCTCAAGGGGGGCGGTCTGCAACGCCTCATGGGCGCCTTCAAGGGAGGGGTCCAGCGCCGATAAGTCATTGAGGGCTTTAAGTCTGGCCTGCCTTTGCGTAGAATCCGCGCTCTTTTTTTGACCCCAGAGCTTCGTTAACCATGGTCACCATTCGTCTTACCCGGCGCGGCGCCAAGAACCAGCCCTTCTACCACGTGGTGGTGACGGACAGTCGCAAGCGCCAGGGCGGCTCGAGCCTCGAGCAGGTCGGCTTTTTCAACCCCGTCGCGCGTGGCAAGGAAAGCCGGCTGCGGCTGGAGATTGGCCGCATTGACCATTGGGTCGGGCTCGGGGCGAAGCTTGTCCGATCGCGTGCGCAATCTGGTGGCCGCCTACCGCAAGCAGGCGACGGCTTAGGGGCTGGCTGAGGGCTGTGGCCGAAGTTCGGCCGCCACGCTACGTCAAGCTCGGGCGGGTGCTCGGTGCCACGGGAGTGCGCGGTTGGCTGAAGATCCAGTCCTACACCGATCCGCCGGAAAACCTGCTGCAGCACCAGGTCTGGCTGCTGGCGGATGTGGCAGGACGGCGTGAACCCTACACGGTGGCGGAGGCCGCTTTCGACGGGCGCTGGCTGCGGGCCCGGTTCGCCGGCATCGAGGATCGCGATGCCGCCGGGCTGCTCGGTGGCCGGGATATCGAGGTCGAGCGCTCGGCATTGCCGCCGACCGCGGCGCGTGAATATTACCGCGACGACCTGATCGGTTTTCGCGTGCTCAATGGCGCGGGCCGGGAGCTGGGCCGGGTCGGCCATTTTATCGAGGCGCCCGCTGCGCCGGTGATGGTGGTGACGGGTATTCGCGAATTGTGGATACCTGCGCTGGCCACTCATCTGGTGCGCGTCAACCTGGAGCGGGGCGAGATTGAAGTGGATTGGCCTGAAGACCTGTAGGCCGTCCGCGGGGCGGAGAGTCTAGGTGTTGATCGAAGTGGTGACGCTGTTTCCGGACTTGATCCGGGAGGCGCTCCGGCACGGAATCGTCGGGCGGGCGCAGCAGCGTGGCTTGCTGTCGGTTGGCACCGAGGATCCGCGCGCGCATACGAGCGACGTGCACCGGACGGTGGACGACCGGCCCTATGGCGGCGGACCCGGCATGGTCATGAAGCCCGAGCCGCTGTGCGCGGCGATTGGTGCCGCGCGAGCGCGCTTGCCGGCGGGCAGCCTGACGGTGGCGCTTTCGGCCCAGGGCGAGCGGCTGGGGCAGGCGCGGGTACGGGAGCTGGGCGCAAAGCCGGCGCTGGTGCTGGTTGCCGGGCGCTATGAAGGGATTGATGAGCGGGTGCTCGAGACGGAAGTCGAACTCGAGCTCTCGATCGGCGATTATGTGCTCTCGGGCGGTGAACTGCCGGCGCTGGTGCTGATCGATGCGCTGGCGCGGCTCCTGCCGGGGGCGCTGGGCGACGAGCGTTCGGCGCAGCAGGAGTCGTTCAGCGACGGGCTCCTCGACTGGCCGCACTATACGCGGCCCGAGGAATACGCGGGGCGGCGCGTCCCGGCGGTGCTGCAGTCGGGCGACCATGGGGCGATCGGGCGCTGGCGGCTGAAGCAGGCGCTGGGCCGCACCTGGTTGCGGCGACGCGAGCTGCTGGCGGGAGCGACACTGGATGCGCAGCGCGCGGCGCTGCTGCAGGAATTTTTGCGGGAACGGGAACAGGAAGGCGACACATGAACATCATTCAGACGCTGGAAGCCGAGCGCATGACGCGCAAGGTGCCGGATTTCAAGCCCGGCGACACCGTGGTGGTGCAGGTCAAGGTCGTCGAGGGCGAGCGCGAACGCGTGCAGGCCTTCGAGGGCGTCGTGATCGGCATATCCAATCGTGGCTTCAACTCCTCATTCACGGTGCGCAAGGTGTCGCACGGCGAGGGCGTCGAGCGCACTTTCCAGACCCACAGCCCCTCGATCAGCGACATCAGTATCAAGCGCCGTGGCAACGTGCGGCGCGCCAAGCTGTACTACCTGCGCGATCGCGCCGGCAAGTCGGCCCGCATCGAAGAGAAAGTCTAGGCCAGCGGCCGCCGCGGATGCGGCGGTAACGACGCATGCGCTATCTGCTCGGCTTCTTCCGCAACCTGTGGCGCGGCCTGGACGCGCTGCGGCGCGTGCTGCACCTGCTGCTGCTGCTGGGCCTGCTGGCGCTGGCGATGGCGGCGCTGCGCGGTTCGATACCGCGCCTGCCCGAGCGCGGCGCATTGGTGATCCACCCCTCGGGCGAAATCGTGGAGCAACTCGCCGGCGCGCCGCTGGAGCGCGCCCTGAGCGAGGCGCAGGGCCAGAGTGCGCCGCAGACGCTGTTGTGGGACCTGACCCGCGCGATCCGCGGCGCGGCGACCGACGCACGCATCCAGGCGCTCCTGATCGAAACCGACGACCTCTCCGGCGCCGGCCTGCCGCAGCTGGAGGAGCTGGCCCGCGGCGATCGGCGAATTTCGCGCCACCGGCAAGAAGGTCGTCGCCCACGGCAGCTACTTCCTGCAGAGCCAGTACTACCTCGCGGCCCAGGCCGACGAGGTCTATCTCGATCCGTTCGGATTCGTGCTGCTGCCGGGTTTCGACCGCTATCGCATGTACTTCAAGGATGCGATCGATAAGCTGAATATCGATGTGCACCTGGTGCGCGCCGGAAAATTCAAGAGCGCCGACGAGCCCTTCGTGCGCAATGACATGTCGGCGCAGGAGCGGCAGGAGAGCGCGGTCTATCTGCAGTCCCTGTGGCAGGGCTACCGCAGTGGGGTGGGCGCGGCGCGCCACCTGGATCCCGAGGCGCTCGCCAGCTATGCCAATGGTTACGCCGCGGCGGTGCGCCAGGCGAATGGCGACTCGGCCAGCGTAGCGAAGGGAGCCGGCCTGGTGACCGCGCTACGCACTGACGCCCAGGTCGAGCGGCGCATGGTCGAGCTGGTCGGGGCCGACACGGACAAGCATGGCTTCCAGGCGGTGGCGCTCGAAGACTACCTGCGCGTGCTGCATACCGAACAGCGCCTGCATCGCAGCAGCGATCGCGCCGTCGGCGTCATCATGGCAAGCGGCGAAATTCTCGACGGCAACCAGCCTTCAGGCACGGTAGGCGGCGAGTCGACCGCGGCGCTGCTGCGCCAGGCGCGTGAAGATTCCAATATCAAGGCGGTGGTGCTGCGCATCGACAGCCCCGGCGGCAGCGTGCTGGCCGCCGAGCAGATCTATCGCGAGGTACAGCTGCTCCGCGCCGCGGGCAAGCCGGTGATCGCTTCGATGGGCGACCTGGCGGCCTCCGGCGGCTACTACATTGCTGCGCCCGCCGACGAGATTTTCGCCAGCTCCAACACCATCACCGGTTCGATCGGCGTATTCGCCACCATTCCGACCTTCGATCGTACGCTGGCGAAGCTCGGCGTGCAGGTCGACGGCGTGGGCACGACCGCGTTGTCTGGCACGCTGCGCCTCGATCGCCCGCTGCAGCCGGCAGTCGAGGCCATGCTGCAAGCGAGCGTCGACCACGCCTATGCCGAATTCCTGCAGCGCGTCGCCAGCGGCCGCCGCAAGACGCCGGCGGCGATCGACGCGATCGCGCAGGGCCGCGTCTGGGCGGGACGCGACGCGCTGCGGCTCGGGCTGGTCGACCGAATTGGCGGTTACGACGACGCGGTGCATGCGGCAGCGAAGCGGGCAAAGCTGGCGCCCGGTTACGAGGTGCGCGTAATCGAACCGCAACTCACCTATACCGAACAATTGCTGCTGAATGCGCGCAGCGCCTACGCGGCGGGTCTGCGCCTGGTGGGGCTGGCCGCGAATCCGCTGGCGGCCGGCCTGCATTCTCCACTGGCGCCGCAGCTCGGGCCGCTGGAGCGAGAAGTGGTACGCTGGCAGCGCCTGGCGGCCGTGCCACAGCACATGCTGGCTTACTGTTTCTGCGCGGTGAACTGATCCGCAGCGCGCGTCAGCGCTCGCCCACCACTACGCTCATCATGCTGATGGTGCCCAGGTCGAACCCGTCGACCGGAACGCTGACGCTCTCACCTGCCCGCCGCAGTGCGAGCACGTAGAGCAGGGGCAGGTAGTGCTCGGGTGTCGGCACGCTCAGCGCAGAGCCGGCAGTCCAGCGTTTCATACGCCGCCAGGTCGTCGTGACGGCCCGCGAGCGCCGCCGTGCGCACCGCATCGTTAAAGCCGACCGCCCAGGTCGGCGTGGCCGCCGCGGAGTCGAACTGCAAGGTGCGCAAGTTGTGCACCACGTTGCCGCTGCCCAGCACCAGCACGCCTGCGTCGCGGAGCGGGGTGAGCCGCTGCGCCAGCGCCCAGTGTTCTGGCGCCGATAGGGCGGCATCGATCGACAGCTGGATGACGGGTATGCTGGCGTCGGGATAAAGATAACGCAGCACTGCCCAGGTGCCGTGATCGAGCCCCCAGTCGTGATCGAGCCGCACGGCGGCAGGCGAAAGCAGCCGTGCCACGCGTGCGGCCAGCGTCGGGTTGCCGGGCGCCGCATATTTCACCGCGTAAAGCGCGGCCGGAAAGCCGTGAAAATCGTGAATCGTACGCGGCGCCTCCTGTGCGGTTACCGCCGTACCACGGATGTACCAGTGTGCCGAGACGGCGACGATCGCGCGCGGCCGTGGCAATTCACGCCCCAGTTGCTCCCACGCAGCCGTATAGCGGCTGGGTTCGATGGCGTGGAGCGGTGAACCGTGGCCCAGGAACAGGGCAGGGTGCGGCGCTGTCATCACTGGGTCAGCGTGCGCCAGGTGCGCTCGTCAAAAGGCAGGCGCCAGAATCCCGCTGTGGCCAGATGAGCATTCGAGAACTTGGCGGCCAGCTCGCCGCCGAGCTCGCTCAGACTCGGGTTGTGGCCGACGATGAGCAGCGTGCTGGCGTGGCCGTGCCCGCGGGCGATTGCCGCGCGCACCGTGCCCGGCGTCGCCAGGTAGAGTTCCGGCACCTCCTGCAGCCTGGCCCGCCCGAGCGCGAGTGCCTTGGCCACGATGGCTGCCGTGTCGCTGGTTCGCTGCGCCGGACTGTACAGCACACGTTCGATGGCCGTGCCGGTGGCGAGCTTGCGGGCGGCGCGGGCAGCGGCGAGGCGGCCTGCGTCGGACAGCGGGCGGGTAAAATCGTCGGCATCGATCGCGGCCGGCAGTGCTTCGGCATGCCGCATCAGGATCAGCTCGTGCATGGCTACCACATCATGCCGGTCTGGAGCCGGGCAGCCTCCGACATCATCGCCTGGCTCCAGGGTGGATCGAACACCAGCTGCACGTCCGCCTTGCTTACGGTCGGGATAAGCTCCAGCTTCTCGCGCACGTCACGCACCAGCACTTCGCCCATGCCGCAGCCCGGCGCGGTGAGTGTCATGCTGACGCTGAGCTGGCGCGTGCCGTCGGGTTCCCGGGTTACTGCGCAACCGTATACCAGCCCGAGATCGACGATATTTACCGGGATTTCCGGATCGAAGCATCTGCGCATCTGTGCCCAGGCCAGCTCGCGCACATCCTCTTCGGTGGCGCCCGGCGGCAGTTCCGGGGCCTGGACGCGCTCCTTGCCAATCGCGTCAGCCTGTTCGCCGGCAATGCGATAGAGGTTGCCTTCGATGTACAGCGTAAAACTCCCGCCCAGCGCCTGGGTGATGTACCCGGCGAGCCCGGCCTTGAGCGTCAGCGCCGTGCCAGCCGGCACCATCACCGCCTCGACGTCGCGGCTCAGGACCACCGGTTCGTTTTCATAGCCTGACATGCTCATTCCGTCGACACCGTGGGCGCGGCGGCATCGTTCGCCGGCTGCGCCAGTGCGGCATGGAGCGTATGCCAGCACAGGCTCGCGCATTTGACCCGCGCCGGAAATTCGCGCACACCGGCGAGCGCCATGAGTTTCCCGAGCGGCCGGCCCGGCACGTGCGCCGGCTCGGTCAGTAGCGCGTGCACCTCGCGATACAGTGCCTCGACTTCGCCCAGCGGCCGGCCGCTGACCGCTTCGCTCATCAGCGAGGCCGAGGCGACTGAGATGGCGCAGCCCTGGCCATTGAAGCGCAGCTCGCTGAGCCGGTCGCCCTCCAGGCGCAGCGTCACACTCAGTGAATCGCCACACAGCGGATTGTGGCCGACGGCCTCGGCGTCCGCCGGATCGAGCCGGCCGAAATTGCGCGGGCTGCGGTTGTGATCGAGGATCACGTCGCGGTACAGGTCGCGAATGTCCATCAGGCGAACACCGCGCGTACGACTTCCAGGCCGCTGAGCAAGCGCTCGATGTCGCCCTCGGTGCTGTAGCAGCCGAAGGAGGCGCGCACGGTGGCGGCCAGTCCGTACCAGGTCATGACCGGCATGGCGCAATGGTGGCCGCTGCGGATCGCCACGCCCTCGCGATCGAGGATGGTGCCCACGTCGTGGGGATGGATATCCGCGAGGGTAAAGGAAATGACGCCGGCCCGCTCGCGGGCGGTGCCAACCAGCGTCAGTCCTGGCACCGCGCGCAATCGCGCCGTGGCAAGTTCCAGCAGTTGTTGCTCGTGCGCGGCGACGCGCTCGCGACCGAGCAGCTCAAGGTAATCGAGCGCGGCGCCCAGGCCGATTGCGCCGGAGATGTTGGGCGTGCCAGCCTCGAATTTCCACGGCAATTCATTGTAGGTGCTGCGCTCGATCGCCACGCTCAGGATCATGTCGCCGCCGCCCTGCCAGGGTGGCATCTCCGCGAGCAGCGATTCGCGCCCATAGAGCACGCCGATGCCCGTGGGGCCGTAGACCTTGTGCGCCGGAAAAGGCGTAAAAATCGCAGTCGAGCTGCTGCACGTCGACGCGCTGGTGGGCAATCGCCTGGGCGCCGTCGATCAGCACCGGCACGCCGCGTTCATGCGCGAGCGCGATCAGCTCCGCAATCGGCAGCACTGTGCCGAGCGCATTGGAAATATGCGCGATGGCCACCAGGCGGGTGCGCGCGCCGAGCAGGCGGCGGAATCCGGGCAGGTCGAGTTCGCCCCGCTCAGTGAGCGGTGCGGCCACCAGCCGGGCACCGGTGCGTGCGCAGGCCATTTGCCAGGGCACGATGTTGGCGTGATGCTCGAGTTGCGTGATCAGAATTTCATCGCCCTGCTGCAGCCGTGCGCCGCCCCAGGACTGCGCCACCAGGTTGATGGCTTCGGTGGTGCCATGCGTGTAAATGATCTCGCGTGCCGAGCGCGCGTTGATGAAGCGCCGTATGCTCTCGCGCGCCGCCTCGAACGCGGTAGTGGCGTCCTGGCTGAGCGTATGCACGCCGCGATGCACATTGGCGTGGGTGGTGGTTGCATAGTGCTCGATCGCCTCGAGCACCGCGCGCGGCTGCTGCGCGGAGGCGGCGCTGTCGAGGTACACCAGCGGCCGGCCGTGCACGGTCCGGCCGAGAATCGGAAAGTCCGCGCGCACGCGCGCCACGTTCAGTCGGCCCTGCGCGTCCGCATAGCCGGTGGCCGACTGCGCGAGCGGCGCGCTCATTGCAGCAGCTCCGCCGCGGGCGCGTCGCTGAGGCGCGCCGCCGCCGCCAGCTGTACCGCCCGGCGCAGGGCCGGGGGGTCGATGGCGCTAAAGGCCTCGCCGAGAAACGCCCACTTCAACAGTGAGCGGGCCGCGGCGGGATCGAGACCGCGCGACAGCAGATAGAACAGCGAGTCCTCGTCCAGCCTGCCGGTGGTGGCGCCGTGCGCGGCCTGGATGTCATCCGTGTCGATGGTCAGCCGTGGCCGCAGGTCCACTTCGGCGCCCTTGCCATCGATCAAACCGCGCAGGGACTGCAGCACGCGCGCGCCGGGGGCGTCAGCTGACACCTGGACATCGGCGCTGCAGGCGATATGCGCCTGGTCGCTGGCGATGCCGCGAAACAGCTGGTCGCTGCGCGTGCCCGGCGCCTGGTGCAATACCGTGAACTGTGCGTCCGCGACCGCGGCGCCGCGCGCCGCGGCGAGTGCGCGTATCTGCACCGCCGCATCGCGCCCCTGTAGGACGATCTGCACGCTGCTGCGATCGCTCGCGCCACCGGCCGCGACGTGACGGAGTGTATAGGCGGCGCGTTCGCTCAGGGTCGCCGCCAGCGTGTGGTAGTGCAGCGGATCGCCCGCTGCCTGCTGCAGGCGCGTGTGGATGAGTTGCGCTTCCGGCTGGAGCCGCAGATCCAGCACGCTGCAATGGAGCGCCGTGGCGCCAGCATCGGCCGGCGCCGCCGCCACGGTGCAACCGAGGTAACGCTCCACCAGCGCGAGGCGGGCCCCGGCGGCAAGCTCGATACCGATCTGTGTATAGCAGCCGGCCGTCCCGGCTGTACTGGCGTAGATGATTTCCAGCGCCGCGGAACCAGTAACCCGCAAGGCCTGCGGAGCAGGGGCAAACATACGCGCGATCAGGCCCATGCGCCCGTCGCCCGCGGTCTCAAAGGGCGAGACCGCAGGCTCCGCCGACAGGGCGGCCTCAAGCGGTACGCGCGTGATCGGCGAGTCGCCGGGCAGCGGCCATCCGGCACCGAGTACGCCGTCGATGAACACCAGGCGGGTGAAGCCCGACAGCGCTTCAGGCAGGGCAGGGATGGTCGCGGCCGCTGCCGGCGGCGCGGCCGGATGGAAGCGGGCCACGCCCTCGAGCGCACGCAGGTTGGCGTAGTGCCAGTTCTCGTCGCGGCGCGTCGGCAATCCGTGCGCGCGCAGCGCCTGCGCGGCGGCCAGGCGCGCGGCGGCCGGCGCGGGCAGCGCCTCGAACTCGCCCAGCAGCCGTTCCAGCGCGCTCATGCGACCGCCGGAACCGCCTCGAGCAGCCAGTCGTAGCCGCGGCGTTCGAGCTCGAGAGCCAGTTCGCGATCGCCGCTCCTGACGATGCGGCCACGGGCCAGCACGTGCACCTGGTCTGGCACCACGTGATCCAGCAGACGCTGGTAATGCGTCACCAGCACGACGGCGCGCTCGGGCGAGCGGAGCGTATTGATGCCGCGGCCGACGACCTTGAGCGCGTCGATGTCGAGACCCGAATCGGTCTCGTCGAGCAGCGCCAGGCGCGGCTCCAGCACCAGCATCTGCAGGATCTCGTTGCGCTTCTTCTCGCCGCCCGAAAAGCCCTCATTTACGCCGCGCGTCAGCAACGCCTCGTCGATCTGCATGACGCGCATCTTCTCGCGCACCATGTCGAGAAAATCGAACGCATCGATCTCCGGCTCGTCGCGCGAGCGGCGGCGCGCATTCAGCGCCGCCTTGAGCAGGTAGGCATTGTTGACGCCGGGTATCTCCACCGGATACTGGAAGCCGAGAAACACCCCAGCGCGGGCGCGCTCCTCGGGCGCCATCGCCAGCAGGTCCACGCCGTCGAAGCGTGCGCTGCCGCCCGTTACGGTCATAGCCGGGCCGCCCGGCCAGCACGTGCGCCAGCGTGCTCTTGCCCGAGCCGTTCGGTCCCATGATCGCGTGCACTTCGCCGGCGCGCACCGTGAGCGACACGCCGTGCAGCACCGGCGTGCCTGCGACGCTGACGCGGAGCTCGTCGATCTCGCAGCAGCGCGGCGCTCATCCGACGGCTCCTTCCAGGGTCACGGCCAGCAGGTTCTGCGCTTCGACCGCGAATTCCATCGGCAATTCCTTGAACACTTCGCGGCAGAAGCCGCTGACGATCATGTTGACGGCGTCCTCGGCGCCGAGGCCGCGCTGCTGGCAGTAGAACAACTGGTCCTCGCTGATGCGCGAGGTGCTGGCCTCGTGCTCGACCGTGGCGTGTGCATTGCGCGACTCGATGTAGGGAAAGGTGTGCGCGCCGCACTGCGAGCCGAGCAGGAGCGAATCGCAGCGGGTGAAATTGCGTGCGCCGTGCGCCGAAGGCATCATCTTCACCAGACCGCGATAGGTGTTCTGGCCGTGGCCGGCGGAGATGCCCTTGGAGACAATGGTGCTGCGGGTGTTGGCGCCGAGGTGAATCATCTTGGTGCCGGTGTCGGCCTGCTGGTAGTTGTTGGCGGTCGCGACCGAATAGAACTCGCCCACTGAATTCTCGCCGCGCAGCACGCAGCCGGGGTATTTCCAGGTGATGGCCGAACCGGTTTCGACCTGGGTCCAGGAAATGCGCGAATTGCGCCCGCGGCATTCGCCGCGCTTGGTGACGAAATTGAAGATGCCGCCGCGCCCTTCGGCATCGCCCGGGTACCAGTTCTGCACGGTCGAGTACTTGATCTGCGCGTCAGCGAGCGCCACCAGCTCGACCACCGCGGCGTGCAGCTGGTTTTCATCGCGCATCGGCGCCGTGCAGCCTTCGAGGTAGCTTACGTGGCTGCCCTCGTCGGCGATGATCAGCGTGCGCTCGAACTGGCCGGTGTTCGCGGCGTTGATGCGGAAGTAGGTGGACAGCTCCATCGGGCAGCGCACGCCGGGCGGCACGTAGACGAACGAGCCGTCGGAGAACACCGCGCAGTTGAGCGTGGCGTAGAAATTGTCGGTATAGGGCACCACGCTGCCCAGGTACTGCTCGATCAGCTGCCGGATGCGATTGCACCGCTTCCGAGAACGGGCAGAAGATCACGCCGGCCTCGGCCAGGCGGCTCTTGAACGTGGTCGCGACCGAAACGCTGTCGAACACCGCATCGACCGCGACGCCGGCGAGCCGCGCGCGCTCGTGCAGCGGCACGCCGAGCTTGGCGTAGGTCTCGAGCAGCTTGGGATCGACCTCCGTCCAGGCTCTTGGGCGCGTCGCCCTTGGCCTTTGGGCGCCGAGAAGTAGGAGATGGCGTTGTAATCGATGGGCGCGTAGTGCAGGTGTGCCCAGTGCGGTTCGCGCATTTGCCGCCAGTGCGCGAGCGCGCGCAGCCGCCAGTCGAGCAGGAACTTGCGGTTCGCGTTTGCTGGCCGAGATCATCCGCACGACCGATTCGTCGAGGCCTGCTGCGATGGTGTCGGACTCAATGTCGGTTACGAATCCATGCTCGTAGCCGCGATCGAACAGCGCCGACAGTTCGGAATTGTTGCTCATGCGCGCTCCGGCCGGCCGCCGCGCAGCGCGCGCTCGAGCGCGGCGAAGCGCACCGGCTCGCCGCCCAGGCCCGCCAGTTCCACCAGCGTGATCTCCTGCAGCGAGCGGCGGATGGCGAGATTGACGCGTTGCCAGGCGCGGCCCACGCCGCAGGTGCTCTCGATGCTGCACTGGTGCGTGTGGCGCGCGCATTCGATCAGCGCCATTGGGCCCTCGAGCGCATCGAGGATCTGCGCGGCCGTGATCTCGGCGGCCGGCCGCGCCAGCCGATAGCCGCCGCGCAGTCCCAGGGTGGAGCTGACCAGTCCGCGCCGATGGAGCTGCTTGAGCACCTTGCTGACCGTCGGCGCGCCCAGGTGCGATCTGCGCGGCCAGCTGTGCGGCCGTCAACTGCCGGTCCGGCGCGGCCGCCAGGCGGGCCAGCAGCACGGTGGCGTAATCGGTCATTTTGCTGATGCGCAACATGGGCTGTTCCCTATATAGGACTAGTTTAGTCCTATATTGCTTTCACTTAAAGGGGGTGGCCCCGGCTTTGCTATGCTTGCGGCCCCATTTTTGGAGGTAGGCGCATGAGTTTTGCAGATCTGGAGAGCGTGGCGACCGCGATGGTCGCCGCAGGCAAGGGCATCCTGGCGGCGGATGAGAGCTCGGGCACGATCAAGAAGCGGTTTGACAAGATCGGCCTCGAGTCCACGGAAGAGGCGCGCCGCACCTATCGCGAACTGCTGTTCACGACTCCGGACATGGCGCAGTCGATCAGCGGCGTCATTTTCTATGACGAAACGCTTGCGCCAGAAGACCAGCAGCGGCGTGCCGTTCCCGGCCTATCTGGCCAAGCTCGGCGTGGTGCCGGGCATCAAGGTCGACATGGGCGCGAAGCCGCTGGCGGCCTTTCCGAACGAGACCATCACCGAAGGGCTGGATGGCCTGCGCGAACGGCTGATGGAGTACTACCAGCTCGGTGCGCGCTTCGCCAAGTGGCGCGCGCGTGATCGACATCGGCGCATGGTTTCCCGACCCGTTACGCGATCCATGCCAACGCGCAGGCGCTGGCCCGCTACGCGGCGCTGTGCCAGGAACAAAACATCGTACCGATCGTCGAACCCGAGGTGCTGATGGACGGCGGCCACACGCATCGAGCGTTGCGAAGAAGTCACCAGCGCCGTGCTGGCCGAAGTATTCCAGCAGCTTGAAGGCCATCGTGTACATCTGGAAGGCATGATCCTCAAGCCCAACATGGTGATATCAGGCAAGAAATGTGCGCAGCGCGCCGCGCCCGAACTGGTCGCCGCGGCCACGGTACGCTGCCTCAGGCGACACGTGCCGGGCGCCGTACCGGGCATCGCGTTCCTGTCGGGCGGGCAGTCGCCGGCCGAGGCGAGTCTGCACCTCTCGCTGATGAATGCGCTGGGCGAATCACCCCTGGCAGCTCACCTTCAGCTACGGCCGTGCGCTGCAGGACGCGGCGCTGTCTGCCTGGGGCGGGAAAGCGGCTGGCGTGGCCGCAGGACAGCGTGAGTTCGGCAAGTGGGCGCGCCTGAACGGCCTGGCGCGCAGTGGCCGCTTCAAGCGGGGATGGAAGCGCAGGCCGCCTGATGGGTTCAACCCTGGCGGCAGAGGCCGTGATCGAGGTGCAGTGATGCTCCGCTACGCGATCGACGGGCGCAGCATCTTCGACGGCCTGAACCTGGCGGCGCGGCGCGGCCAGATCACCGCGGTGATGGGGCCGAGCGGCACCGGCAAGACCACGCTGCTGCGGCTGCTGATGGGCGCCATACGTCCCGACGCTGGCCGGATCAGCGTGTTCGGCGAGGAAGTGGCGCAACTGCGGCGGCCCGCACTGTATAGCTTGCGCCGCCGTATTGGCATGCTGTTCCAGAACGGCGCGCTGATGAGCGACCTGTCGCGTGTTCGAAAACGTGGCGTTTCCGCTGCGCGCGCACACCCGCCTGCCTGAACCGCTGCTGCGCCGGCTGGTACTCATGAAGCTGCAGGCCGTCGGCCTGCGCGGCGCCGCGGACATGGCGACCGGCACACTGTCCGGCGGCATGGCGCGGCGCGTGGCGCTGGCGCGGGCGATCGTCATGGACCCGGAACTGCTGATCTACGACGAACCGTTTGTCGGCCTCGATCCGATTTCGCTCGGGGTGATCCTGCGGCTGATCGAGACGCTCAACGCGACGCTCGGCATCACCAGCATCGTGGTCACGCATGACGTCGAGGAGATCAGCCGCATCGCTCACCAGAGTTACCTGCTCGCAGGGGGCCGTGCCGCCGCTGCGGGGACACCGGCGGAGCTGCGCGCCACGGCGGCGCCGGCGGTCAAGCAGTTCATGAAGGGCCTGCCCGACGGCCCGGTGCCGTTTCACGTGCCGGCGCCCGATTATCGTGACGCAGCTGCTGGATACGGGTCGATGAACTCGCCCCTCGGTCGAGCCATTGTGCGCATGGGCCGGGTGGCGCTGTTCCTGCTGCGCGTGCTTGGACAATGCCTGCCCTCGCTCCGTCATCCACGGCTGCTGATGCTGCAGGTCTACAACGCCGGCGCCCGCTCGCTGATCATCGTCATGCTCTGCGGCCTGTTCGTCGGCATGGTGCTCGGGCTGCAGGGGTACGACCTGCTGCAACGCTTCGGCTCCGAGTCGGCACTCGGCGTGGCCGCCGCGCTGGGCCTGGTGCGCGAGCTGGGGCCGGTCATCACCGCACTGTTGTTTGCCGGCCGCGCCGGCACCTCGCTGACTTCCGAAATCGGCCTGATGCGCGCCACCGACCAGCTCACGGCCATGGAGATGATGGCTGTCGATCCGGTGCGGCGCGTGGTCGCACCCCGCTTCCTCGGCGGCATCATCGCCATGCCCTTGCTGACGGCAATTTTCAATGTCATCGGTATCTTCGGCGCCCAGCTCATCGGCGTCGGGCTGATCGGGGTCGAGTCCGGCTCATTCTGGTCGCAGATGCAAAGTAGCGTGGAACGGGGCGACATCAACGAAGGTCTGATCAAGAGCCTGTGTTTCGGCGTCGCCTGCAGCCTGATGGCGGTCTATGAGGGGTACCATGCCGAACCGACGGCCGAAGGCGTGGGCCTGGCGACCACGCGGACGGTGGTGAGCTCGGCGGTGCTGACGCTGCTGCTCGACTACATGCTGACCGCGGCATTCCTGAATTCATGATGAGGAGTCTGCAACGAACATGAACAATACGAGTCGCAGCCTGGAGATCGGCACGGGATTGTTCGTGCTGCTGGGTTTCGCCGCGCTGGGGTTTCTTACCACCCAGCTGCCGGCCAGTGGCGTGCACCTGGCAAGCGCCGACAGCTACCAGGTCACCGCCCGCTTCGACAACGTGGGCGATCTGAAGGTCGGGGCGCCCGTGACCATGGCCGGCGTGCGCATCGGCCGCGTTACCGCGGTGGTCTTTGATCCGGCGGATTTCAAGGCCGTGGTTACGCTCGCCATCGAGCGCCGCTACAACCAGATTCCGGACGACAGCGACGCGGCGATCCAGACTTCAGGGCTCCTGGGCGCGAAGTACGTGGGCCTGGGGCCCGGCGGTTCCAGTACTTATCCTGGCCAGCGGCACGCAGATTCAGGTGACGCAGTCGGCGCTGGTGCTCGAGAACCTGGTCAACAAGCTCTTTGCGGGCATTGCCGGCAAGAAGGACAGCGATGCGAAGCAATAGCCGTGGGTTCCAGGGCCGGTGCCGCTGCGGCCTGGCGCCGGTCTTGCTGTTCGCATGGGTAGCGGGGCTGGCCACGGCGCCTGCGCTCGCGGCCACGGCGGGCGATGCCGCGGCGGTTGCCGCTCCAATCGCGGTGGTCGATACGGATCCCGGCCAATTGATCGACACGGTCGCGCAGGCCATGCTGCGCGAACTCGATGCGCATCGGGCCGAGTACCGGCGGGACCCGGCCACGATCAACGCGCTGGTCGATCGCATCCTGCTTCCGCACTTCGACACGGACTATTCCGCGCGCCTGGTGCTGGGTCGACACTGGAGCACAGCGACGCCCGAACAGCGCCAGCGCTTCGTCGATGGTTTCTATCACTCGCTCCTGAGTAACTATGGCACCGCGCTGCTCGAGTTTACCGGCGAGCGGCTCAAGGTGCTGCCCTACAAGGGCGACCCGGCGGCGACCAACGCCACCGTGCGCACCCAGGTGCGCAAGAACGACGGCACGATCGTGGCGGTGAACTACAGCCTGCATCGCACGGCCAGGGGCTGGATGGCCTGGGACGTTGTCATCGAAGGCATCAGCTACGTGAAGAGTTTCCGCGACGACTTCGGCGCGGAGATCGAGGCGCGCGGCCTCGATGCCGTGATCGTCAGGCTCGAACAGCAGAGCAACGCGAGATGAGCGCGTCGGGCGCTGCGGTAGCGGCCGCCGCTACCTTGCACGCGGCGGGCGGCGGGCGCTTTGGGCTCGCGGGCTCGCTCAACATGGGCACGGTTACGGGGCTGCGCGAGCGCGGCTTGCGCGCCTTCGCCGCTGAGGCCGGGGCGATCGAGGTGGACCTGTCCGCGGTCGAGCGCGCCGACAGCGGCGCACTCGCGTTGCTGATCGACTGGCTGGCCTGGGCGCGGGCGGCGGGGCGCGAGATGAAATTCACCGCGCTCCCGGCAGCGCTCCTGGCGCTGGCCCGGCTCAGTGACGTGGAGGATCTGCTGGCGGGGCGCTAGCGTCCGGTGGTGCCGGCGGGTCCGGCGGCGCGTCGGCCTGCGCATCGGCGGCCGGTTCATCGATCGCCCCATCGCGCACCTGGTACTCGCGCCGCTGCAGCCAGGCGTTGCGCACGAAGGTGTACGGATCATAGGTGCGCTCGAGCACCGCGTCGGCATCCAGCAGGCTCGCGCGCAGCTGCAGCTTATCGGCAGTCCACAGCCCCCAGCGCAGGTATGGATCCTGCAGATAGTGGCGTCCGTTCGCGTATTCGTCGACGAGTTTCGCCGGCGCGTCACGCAGGCTCGAGGGTCCCAGCAGCGGGATCATCAGGTAGGGTCCGGTCGGCACGCCCCATTTCCCCAGCGTCTGGCCAAAATCCTCGTCGTGGTGCTCGAATCCGGCACGCGTCGCCGGATCGAAGAAACCGAAGCCGGCTACGCTGTTGATCAGGAGCCGGGTGAAATCATGGCTGCCGTCACGCAGCTTGCCCTGCAGCAGGTCATTCACGATGGTTACCGGATACTCAAGATTGCCGACGAAATTGGCCAAACCCTGGCGCACCGGGGCGGGGATCGCTGCCTGCCAGGCGCGGGCCGCGGGCTGGAATACGGCGTGGTCGGCCGCGGTATTGAAGCGGAATACGCCGCGGTTGACGCGCTCGAGTGGATCGCGCGGGTCGTGCCGTCCGGCGGGCACCGTGGCGCAGCCCGTCAGGATGAACACCGCGGCGCAGGCCACGGCCGTAGCTCGCAATTGCATCGGCCGATTCTACCAGTGCCAGCCGGTGCGTTGCGGATCTAAGGTCATTGCGAGTCGGTGCGCGACAGGCGCTGCTCACGCATCCATTCGCGAATTTCATCGAGGCGCGCCCGGAAGCGCTGGCGCTGCACCTTGGTGAGGTTGGGCGAGGCGAGCGCCAGTTCCAGCTGCTGGTTGGCCATCGCCAGATCGCCGTTGCTGATGTGATATTCCGACATGTAATAGGAAGCGTCACCGGTGTCACCGGCCGCGCTGGCGGCGAGCGCAGTCAGCCGGATCTGCTCCGGGGTCGGCTGGGTATTGTTGAACACGTCGAGCAGCAGCGCATGCGCCTGGCTGGCGTGTCCGGTCTGCATCAGCGTGTCGGCATAGCGCACCGCCAACGGCACGTTGCGCGGGAACAGTGCCATGGCACGCTCGAAATCCGCGAGCGCGGCGGCCGACTGGCGATCGGCCTGCAGCGCCTGGCCGAGCGCGGCATAGAGCGCGGTGATCTGCGGGTAGGCTGCCAGCAGTTCGCGCAGCGTGCTGGCGGCTGCTGCGGCCTGCGTGCCGCGCACCTGCGCCAGTGCTTCGCCGTAGCGCTCCGGGTCGCTGAGCGGGCGCCGATCGCGCAGCTGCGCGTAGTAGACCGTCATGTCCCGGTCGGCCGGCGCGACCAGTACGCGCAGCCGCTCGCGCATCCACTGGAACAGGATCGACTCGTTGATCGGGCTCTTTGCGTACTGCGCGGCGCGGGTGCGGGCCTCGGCGATGCGATCGCGCGTGACGGGGTGATTGCGCAGCATGTCGAGCGGCCCTGCGGTTTCGGCCAGACCTTCACGGCGCCCCATGGAATCGAAGAAATCGGCCATCGCCATGGTATTGAAGCCGGCGCCGGCGAGCAGACCGATGCCGACCCGATCAGCTTCCTCTTCCTCGCCGCGCGTAAAGTTCATGCTCTGCTGCAGGGCGATGCCCTGGCTCATGGCGATGGCGCCTTCCATCGCCTGGCCCCCCGCGCCGCTGGCGGCGCCGATCAGCACCGCGGCCAGCATGGCCGCCGTGGTACCCAGTGACATGCGGCTCTGCGCGAGTATCGAGCGCGCGATATGGCGCTGGCGCACATGGGCGGTCTCATGGCCCAGCACGCTGGCCAGGTCGGACTCGGTCTCGGTGAGCAGCATCAGGCCGGCATTGACGCAGATGAAGCCGCCATAGGTGGCGAAAGCGTTGACCTCGGGCGAGCGGACGATGAAATACTGGAAATTCTGGTCATCATCGCGCGCCTGCGCGGCGAGGCGCGATCCCAGATGCTGGATGTAGTCGGTGAGCTCGGGATCTTCGAGGATCAGGTCCTGACCACGGAGCTGGCGCATCGCCATCAGCCCGATCTGATATTCATCGTTCTTGCTGAGCACGGCGTTCTCGGGTGAACCCATGTCCGGGAGTTGGCTGGCCACGGCACCGGGGTCGTTCGCCGCCAGCGCCGCCGCCGCATCAGACACAAGCTGCCCAGCACGGCGGCCAGAGGGCGCCAGCGGCGGGATCGGATCGGGGAAAGCTCGGACATCAGCGTTTTGACCGGGACAGGTTGCGGAGGTTCCGGCGCGGCCTACAGCTGCTCGGAGGCGAAGTCCGCAAGCCGCGAGCGTTCGCCCCGCATCAGCGTGATATGGCCGGCATGCTGCCAGCCGCGGAAGCGATTGACCACGTAAGTCAGGCCCGAAGTCGTTTCCGTCAGGTAGGGCGTGTCGATCTGCGCAATGTTGCCGAGCGCCACCAGCTTGCTGCCGGGTCCGGCACGCGTGATCAGCGCCTTCATCTGCTTGGGCGCTCAGGTTCTGCGCCTCGTCGAGGATGATGTAGCGGTTCAGGAAAGTGCGGCCGCGCATGAAATTCATCGAGCGGATCTTGATGCGGTTGCGCAGCAGGTCGTTGGTGGCCGCGCGTCCCCAGGCGCCGCCTTCCTCGCTGCGCGTCAGCACCTCGAGATTGTCCATCAGCGCGCCCATCCACGGCTCCATCTTTTCCTCTTCGGTGCCCGGCAGGAAGCCGATGTCCTCGCCCAGCGGGATGGTCACGCGCGTCATGATGATTTCCGCGAAGCGGTTGCGCTCCAGCGTCTGCACCAGGCCCGCGGCCAGTGCCAGCAGCGTCTTGCCGGTGCCCGCCGGCCCGAGGATCGTCACGCAGTCGATGTCCGGATCCATCAGCAGGTTCAAGCGCGAAATTCTGCTCGCGGTTGCGCGCCGTGATGCCCCACACGCTGTGGCGGTCGCTGCGGAAATCGCGCACCAGTTCGAGCGTGGCCGCGCCGTCGTTCATCCGCCGCACCATGCGCCTCGATGCCGGCGGCGCTGTCTTCGTAGACGAACTCGTTGACATGCCAGTCGGCCACGGCCGGGCCGGACAGCTCGTACCAGGTGCGTTCGGCCTCCTTCCAGGAGCGCATGTTGCGGCCGTGCTGCTCCCAGAAATCGGCGCGGCAGCCGCGCGCTGCCGGTATACAGCACGTCCGCATCTTCGATGGTCTTGTCGCTGTAGTAGTCCTCGGCGTGCACGCCGACCACGGCGGCCTTGATGCGCAGGTTGATGTCCTTCGAAACCAGCACCACGCGCGTCTGCGGCTGCTCCTGCTGCAGCGCGAGCGTCTGGCCGAGGATCAGGTTGTCGGCGCCGTGCCCCGGCAGGTTGTCGGGCAGGCCGCTGCCGAGGCTCCTGGTCTGGAAAAACAACCGGCCGGCCGGCGGCTGCTTGCCGTGATTGTCGGTGCGCGCCGAGGGGATTGGCAGCCCCGCGTCGATCTGCGCCTTGGTGACGCCGCGGATCATGTCGTCGAGGAAGCGGCTTGCCTGGCGTGTGTTGCGCGAGGCCTCGGACATGCCTTTCTTGTTGGCGTCGAGTTCCTCGAGCACCACCATCGGCAGGTAGATGTCGTGCTCGGCGAAGCGGAAGATGGCCGTCGGGTCGTGCATCAGCACGTTGGTGTCGAGCACGAACAAGCGGCGCGAACGCGCTTTCACAGCGAGCCTGGCGGCCTCCAGCACCTGCGGCGCGTGGCCCTCAACCCTGACCTTGCGCCATTCCTGCCGGAGCTTGCCGGCCGCGTCGATCAGGAACGTGCTGCGCACGATGCCCAGTACCTTGCGGCCATACATGTTCTTCTCGTGGATCACGTCGAACAGCTTGCAGGCCGCGCCGTCGGCGTCGACCAGCAGCGGAAACTTGAAACCGTACTTTGCGCAGAACTTCTCGTGCGCGGCCAGGCTGTCGCGCGAGATGCCGCAGACCTGCACCCTGGCGCGCGTGAACGCTGGCAGCAGGCGCTGGAAATCCTGGCCTTCGAGCGTGCAGCCGGGCGTGCTGTCGCGCGGGTAGAAGTAGAGCACCAGCGCCTGGCCGCGCACCGCGCGCAGCCTGAAAGTCCGCGCCGCCGGTGGCAGGCAGCGAGAAATCCGGCACCACGCGGCCGATGGCTGACGCCACTCATGACTTGACGGGCTCGAGTATCGCGTCGAGGTTCATCGAGTCGCAGTAGTCCATGAATTCCTCGCGCAGCTGCGCCACGTGGAGCCTGCGCGGGCACATTGATGGTCATCTGCACCGCGAACATCGGCGCGCCGGTGTGGGCGGCCGGATAGCTGCGCGTGGCCGCCTCGCAGATATCGATGTTGCGCGCGGCGAAAAACCCGGACAGGCCGGCGACGATGCCGGCCTGGTCGATGCTGACGATGTCGATGGAGTAGGGGACCAGCTCCTTGCGCGCTGGCGCGCGCCTCGGTGCGGCGCAGGTGCACGCTCAGCGAAGCGGTCATCGGCCAGGCGACCGAGCTCCGACTCGATACGCGCCAGCGTGTGCCAGTTGCCGGTCACCAGCAGCTGCATGGCAAATTCATTGCCGAGCGCGGCCATGCGGCTCTCGGCGATGTTGCCGCCGCAGTCGGTGATCACGCGCGTCAGCTCGTGCACCATGCCGGTGTGGTCACTGCCGATGGCGGATACGGCCAGATGTTGCTTGCCGGGAGCGATTGGGTCGTTCACGATCAGGAGTGTACCGGTTTCCGGGGCTTGCTTCAGGCTACGCTGGATGCGTAACATCCCGCGCCCTCCGCGACAACCGTGCCGCGACCCTAGTCCAAGCCGAGGCCGCATGTTTTCAGGCAGTCTGGTAGCGATCGTCACGCCCATGCTCGAGGACGGCGCCATCGACATGGAGGCCTGGGACCGGCTGCTCGACCTGCATCTGCGCAGCGGCACCGCCGGTGTCGTCGTCGGCGGCAGCACCGGGGAGTCCGTGACGCTGACCGAGGTCGAGCAGGAGGCGCTGCTGGCGCAGGCCCGCCGTCGGATCGACGGCCGCATGGCGCTGATCGCCGGCGTCGGCGGCAGTTCCACGGCGACGGTGGTCGAGCGGGCGCGCAGCCTGGCGGGCGCGGGTATCGACGCGCTGCTGGTCGTGACCCCGGCCTACAACCGTCCCGACGCAGGAGGGCCTGTATCGGCATTTTGCGGCCGATGGCCGCGGCCACCGCGGTGCCCGTGCTTGCTCTACAACGTGCCCAGCCGCACCGCGGTCGACCTGCTGCCGGCGACCGTCGCCCGGCTCGCTGAACTCCCGGCGCATTGTCGGCATCAAAGAGGCCGTGGGTGATGCTCGCCCGGATACGCGAACTGCTGGCGCGTCGTGCCGGCCGGCTTCAGCGTCTTGTCGGGCGATGACGCGACCGCCTGCGAAGCAGTGCTGGCCGGCGCGCGCGGCGTGATCTCCGTGACCGCCAACGTCGTGCCGGGAGCTGGTCGCCGCCGTGATGAGCGCGGCGCGGCGCGGCGATCGCGCGACTGGCCGCGACAACTGGACGGCTCGCTGGCTGCGCTGCATCGCGAGTTGTCGCTGGAATCCAATCCGATACCTGTAAAATGGGCGCTGGCCGATATGAAAATGATCAATCCGGGAATTCGACTGCCACTCACCTGGCTCAGTGCCGCGGCGCAGCCGCGGCGTGCGCGCGGCGTTGCGCGCGGCGCAGGCCGCAGCTGCCGCGCCACAGGTGCGCAGCGCATGAGCGGCCCCGTCGCCCGCGGGTCTGCTGTTGGCCGCTTGCGCAATGCTGCTGCTCACGCCGGCGGGTTGCTCCTGGATGCGTCACGGTCGGCACCACGTGAACTGCCGCGAGCCGACCGTCGGGAGCGGCAGCAGGAATCTGCCACCGCTGCAGGTTCCCCCGGGGCTCGATGCCCCCGATACCCGCAACGCGATCAAGGTGCCGCCGCTGGACGAGCCTGAGCGCCCGCGCGCTGAGCGCGGATCCCTGTCTGTCGCAACCGCCCAGCTTCAAGAGCTGAGCGGCGGCCGGGCTTGCTAGAATGGCGACACCGGTGTGTACTAATTTACTTTAAGTTTAATCTGTAACTTGTTGAAAGGAGAGGTGGCCGAGCGGTCGAAGGCGCTGGACTGGAATTCCAGTAACATCTTCACGGGTGTTCGTGGGTTCGAATCCCACCCTCTCCGCCAATCCATGGTGGTCCGCGCCGGTTCCTTCGCGACGACGAGCCGCCAACCCCGTCAGGCCCGGAAGGGAGCAGCGGTAACGGCCACGTCGTGCGCCGAAGTTCGGCCGGCGCGGGCTGCCTCCACGGCGAAACATATGGGCGATCGATGGCATACACCGCGCTAGCGCGCAAATGGCGGCCGCGCAGCTTTGCCGAGATGACCGGGCAAGGGCATGTGCTGGGTCCGCTGCGCAATGCGCTCGAGAGCGGACGAGTTCATCACGCCTTCCTGTTCGCGGGCACGCGCGGCGTGGGCAAGACGAGCGTGGCGAGGATCCTCGCCAAGTGCCTGAACTGCGAACGCGGCGTGAGCGCCGACGCCCTGTCTCGAGTGCGGGAGTTGCCGCGAAATCGAGGCCGGACGCAGCATCGACCTGATCGAAGTCGATGCCGCTTCGCGCACCAAGGTCGACGACACGCGCGAGTTGCTCGACAACGTGCAGTACGCGCCAACCCGGAGCCGCTACAAGGTGTACCTGATCGACGAGGTGCACATGCTGAGCGCGCATTCCTTCAACGCGCTGCTGAAGACGCTGGAAGAGCCGCCGCCGCACGTCAAGTTCCTGCTGGCGACCACGGATCCGCAAAAACTTCCGGTCACGGTGCTGTCACGCTGCCTGCAGTTCAACCTGAAGCGCCTGTCGGTGCCGCTGATCAGCGCGCGCCTGGCGCAGATCCTCGACGCCGAGCAGCTGGGCTACGATGCCGCGGCATTGCAACTGCTGGCGCAGGCCGCCGACGGGAGCCTGCGCGATGCGCTTTCGCTGCTCGACCAGCTGCTGGCCTTCGGCAACGGCGCGGCGCGCGAGGCGGAAGCGCGCGCCATGCTTGGCACGGTGGCGCGCGATCACGTCGAGCGCATCACCGCGGCGCTGGCGCGGTGGCGAGGCGCGGGCGGTGCTCGCCGCCGCCGAGGAGCTGGCGGAATCCGCTCCGGACTACGGACAGATTCTCGACCAGCTGGCCGCGCTCCTCGAGCGCATCGCCCTGCAGCAGCTGGTGCCGGATTACGCCGGCGACGAACTGTTTTCGATGCCACTGGTGCGCGAGCTGGCCGCGCGTATCCTGGCAGAGGATGTGCAGCTCTATTATCAGACCGCGATCATGGGACGGCGCGACCTGGCCCTCGCCCCGGATCCGCGCACTGGTTTTCGCATGACCCTGATCCGCATGCTGGCATTCCGGCCGGAGCCTGCCGGGCCGGGCCGGGCCGTCGCGCCCGGGCCCGCGCCCGCGCCCGCGCCGCCGCCGACTGCGGTTCGTGCCATGCCAGCCGCGGCTGCAACGGCTGCGAGCGTGAGCACAACCGACTGGCGCGCGCTGGTGCCAGCGCTAGATCTGGATGGACCAGCGAAGATGCTGGCGCTCAACTGCTCGCTGGTGGCGCGCGAGAGCGGACTGCTGCGACTGTCGCTCGATCCGCACAAGGCGGCCGCCCGCACGCGCGGCCGTGAAGACAAGCTGGCGCAGGCCCTGAGCAAGTACCTGGGCGAAAGCGTGCGGGTCGAGATCAGCCTGGGCGAGGTCGCCGCCGAGACGCCCGCGCAGACGCGGGAGAGGGCCACGCGGGATTCGCTGGCCGCGGCGCACGCCGCGCTGGCAGCCGATCCGGCCGTGCGCTCGCTCCAGGAGCGCTTCGGCGCAACCGTGAGCCCCGATTCGGTGCGGGTCCGCCGGCCGGCCCCGTGACGCTTTCCCCAAGGAGTGCAGGCATGAGCGGTGGCATTGGCAACATGATGAAACAGGCCCAGGCCCTGCAGGCCAACATGCAGCGCGCGCAGGCTGAGATCGCACAGCTCGAGATCACGGGCGAATCGGGCGGTGGCATGGTCAGGATCACGATCAACGGCCGGCACGAGGCGCGCCGCGTGCAGATCGAACCCGGCGCGTTCGGCGACGATCGCGAGATGCTCGAGGACCTGCTGGCGGCGGCCTTCAACGACGCCGTGCACAAACTGGAGGCGGCGAGCCAGGCCAAGATGGCGAGCCTGATGGGCGGCCTGCAGTTGCCGCCAGGCATGAAGCTGCCGTTCTAGGGCCTGCTGACACCCATGCAGCATTCCCCGGCGCTGGCCGCCCTGATCGACTCGCTCCGCGCGCTTCCGGGAGTGGGGCCGAAGAGCGCGCAGCGCATGGCATTTCACCTGCTGCAGGACGCGCGTCCGGCAGCACAAACGCTCGCGGGTTCGCTGCAGCGGGCGCTCGAGCGCGTGGGCCGCTGCCGGCGCTGCCGCATGCTCACCGAGTCGGAGCTGTGCGACATCTGCGTCAGCGCGCAGCGCGATGCGACGCTGCTGTGCGTGGTCGAGTCGCCGGCCGACGTCGTGGCGCATCGAGCAGTCGGGAGGCTACCGCGGCCGCTACTTCGTGCTCATGGGCCACCTCTCGCCGCTCGACGGCATCGGCCCCGAGCAGATTGGCGGCGCGGAATTCGACGCTGCTGCTGGCGGCGGGAGAAGTGCGCGAGGTGATCCTGGCCACCAACTCCACCGTGGAAGGCGAAGCCACGGCGCACTTTCTCTCACAGCTGGTGCGCCAGCGCGGACTCACTGCGAGCCGCATCGCCCACGGCGTGCCGGTAGGCGGCGAACTCGAGTACATCGACGCTGGCACGCTCGCGCACGCCATGGCTGGCCGCCAGGCGCTCTAGCAAACCCGGCAACTGCCGCGTAGTTCGCTAGCGGCGCGCGTACGGGACTCGCGCCAGTAATTCGGCGCGCAACCGGCGCAGGCGCCGGTAACTCTCGTAGCGCCGCGCACTGATGGCACCTTCGGCAACCGCCGCGCGCACCGCGCAGCCGGGTTCCCGCAGGTGAGCGCAATCGGCGAAGCGGCATTGCGGCGCGTGGCGCGCGACCTCGCTGAAGCCCAGCGTGCGCTCATCCAGCACCCCAGCCGCGGGGGCAAAGTCGCGCACACCGGGGGAATCGATCAGCGAACCGCCCCCGGGCAGGGCGTAGAGCTGCGCAGCGCTGGTGGTGTGGCGGCCTTCCTCGCTTTTGAGCAGCTCGCCCACCAGCGCCTCGCACCCCGGGACCAGCTCGCGCAGGAGCGAGGATTTTCCGACGCCCGATTGCCCCACCAGCATGACGGTCTCGTCGCGCAGGCGCGTACGGAGCGCGGCCAGGCCAGCGCCAGCTGGTCGCGCTGCATTGCAGGATGATGCACCCGGTGGCGGCGAGTGCGGCCAGCTCGGTGCGCAACTCCGGTGTGAATTCCTGGTCGGCCTTGTTGGCAAGCAGCAGCGCGCCGATGCCCGCGCTGGCGGCCGCCGCCAGATAGCGATCGACCAGGAACAGATCCGGCTCCGGCCGCGGCGCCACCACCACCACGAGCAGGCTGAGGTTGGCCGCCACCAGTTCGGCGCGACCGCGCGCATTGCTGCGATAGAGCGCGCTGCGACGCGCGTTGACCTCGGTGAATCTGCCATTGCGCGTGCTGGCTGTCCGTCGTACACAGCACCTCGTCGCCGCACACGAACTGCAGGCCGCGTCCGGCGGCCCGCGCCAGCACTTCCTCTCCGCCGGCCAGGCGCAGCGCGCGCGCGCGCCGTGCGAGACCAGCACCAGGGCCGGCAGTGGCGGCGGCAGTGGTACAGCGCCAGCGGCAGTGTTTTTCTTCACCCTGTTATGATGCCCTAACCGGCGGGAGTAAGAGCGCTTGAGCAGCAAGGACCACCTGGTCTGGATCGACCTGGAAATGACCGGGCTCATTCCCGAGCAGGACAGCATCATCGAGATCGCGACCGTGGTGACCGACCGCGATCTGAACGTGATCGCGGACGGACCGGAGCTGGCGATCCACCAGGAGCGAAGCGGTGCTGGCGCGGCATGGATGAGTGGAACCAGACGCACCACGGCGCGAGCGGCCTGCTCACGCGCGTGCGTGCCAGCGCGATCAGCGCCAGCCGAGGCCGAAGCGGCAGACGCTGGCGTTCCTCGCGGCCGCACCTTGCCGCCTGGAGCCTCGCCGATGTGCGGCAACAGCATCTGCCAGGACCGGCGCTTTCTCGCGCGCTGGATGCCGGCACTGGAAAAATTCTTCCACTACCGCAATCTCGACGTCAGCACGCTCAAAGAGCTGGCGGCACGCTGGCACCCGCAGCTGAGCGCGTCGTTCAACAAGCAAGCGGCGCATCTGGCGCGCGCCGATGTGTACGAGTCCATCGCCGAGCTGCGTCACTACCGCGAGCGGCTGTTCATCAAGCCCGCGTGACGCAGGTCGCGCCCCGGCCACCTCGCCGTGGCGGTGCTGGAGCGCGTGTTATATTCACCACCATGATCGCCGAATGCAATCTGGTGGTTTCCTGGCGTGCCCGGCCGCGCGGTTTCGTCGCGCTCATGGGGCTGTACGAAAGCAATTACCTGCGCCTGGCGGCCCTGGCCGGGGACCTGCGCGGGCTGGCCGGGAGCCGCGTTTCCAGCGTCGAGGGCGATTGCACGCTGGTCCTGGAGGTCATTGAGCGCGCCCGCTATACCTCCGAACTGCTCCTGACCTACCTGCTGCCGGCAGCGGGTACGGCGATCCTGGAGCGGGTGCCGGATCTGCGGCTGCGGCTGTATCACGACGCGCGGCTCCTGGAAGCGCGCGCCGGCAATGGCAGTGGTCCGGAACGTGAACTGGATCGGTGCTGGCAGCGCAACATGATGGTAAATAAGTGGCTGGAATATTGCGCGGAACGTGGCCACCAGCTTCGCCCGCGGCAGTAGCGACCCACAATCCGGCTGACCGGCTATCCCATATGCGCCTGGTAGCGCAATTCATGAAACGTATCAGGCAACTGGGATTCCTGCGCGTGGCAATTCGCGACGGCCGCGAGGCCGCCGTGGACGACGGCCGTATCCTCAACCTGTTCCGCAATCGCATCGAGCTCAAGAAGTCCTTCAGCAATGCGCAGGAGGAAGTCCAGCGCCTCAAGGACCGCGTCAAGCAGCAGGAGGGCGCCACCGCCCGGGTGCAGGAACTGCTGCAGGGCCTGGAAGCGCGCCTGGCGCAGCCGGAGACCGCCTACCAGGCGCTGGTGTTCTACCAGCTGCGTGAACTGTGGACGCTCGGGCGGAGCCTGCTGCAGCAGTTCGTCGCCGAGCTCGAAACCCAGCAGCTCGAGCGTGAGCGGCGGAATTTTTTTGCGGAGTTCAACCGCCGGCAATTCAGCCGCCGGCAGGCGGTCGAAGGCGATTGCCTCAACGCCGAGGCAGCGGCGGCAGCGGCGCGCACGCGGGTTGGCGAGCTCGAGCGGTTGCTCGTGGGGTTCCGGCGCTTCTGGCATTACTTCCAGCGACGCCGGGCGCGGCAGGAACTGCACGGTGCCAGCATCCAGTCGCTCCTCGCCGAACAGGCGCTGGGCGAGGCACGCGCCGCGCGCGCGGCGCTCGAAGCGGAACAGCCCAACTTTACCGGCCTGTCGATCGATGCGCGCCGCGCGATCAATCTGGCTGCGGTGGCCTACGGTCAGGTGCTGCGCGAACGCTTGACGCGCACCGGGCTGTTCGAGGCCACGCAACAGGCGAGCGGACGGCGCGAACCCGTGCCGGGCGAATTTGGCGAACGCACGCGCTGTGTGCGGCTGATGAGCGAGATCCAGGCCGCGCGCACGCAGCTGGAGGAGCGCCGCGAATTGTTGGCGGACATCCGTTCGCGCACCGAGGCGTTCCGCCGCAGCGCCCGCTACCGCAGCGATACGGATGTCGGTGCCCGATGCGCCGAGCCTGGCCGCTGACGACGGCGCCGCTTCGACCCGCGTGCTGGTCGAGGATTGCTGGGAAATCTACCGGGTGTTATTGCGCTGAAGAGCGGGCCGCGGCCGTCGTTGCCGCCGGGGTCGCCGCCGCCAGCGCCAGCTGCGGCGCTGATGCGCGCGGCCTCCGCCAGTACCACGTCCGGCTGTGCATCCGCCGCGGCATCGCTCAGCGCCTTGATCGCGGGCAGACCGTCGGCGCTGCGCCGCGCGTTCTCCCTGCGCCAGCGCCTGCTGCTCCTGGGCAGTGCGCTCGCGCTGCCGTTCGGCCAGGTTCAGCGACAACGAATGATCCTTGCGGTTTTGCTCCAGCGCCGCCAGCGCGCCGACCAGCCACTGGTAGTCCGCGTCGCGCGCCGAGTGCACGCTCTGATCCTTGGCCAGCGAAACCGTCACGTCCGTCAGCGGCGCATCGGCACGGAATGGCACCGGCGCAATGCGGTCCCACGGAAGCGGTGATTCGAGGGCGCCTTCGCCCACGTCTTTCACATTGATGCGCGCCGGCAGTTCGATGTCCGGCTGGACCCCGTGCAGTTGCGTGCTCTCACCGGTCACGCGGTAAAACTTGCCAATCGTGATGGTCAGCTGCCCGCCGGTCGGCTGGCGCGACCAGCGGTCCAGCGAAATCACGTTTTGCACGGTGCCCTTGCCAAAGGTGGTCTGGCCGAGCACCAGCCCGCGGTGGTAGTCCTGCATGGCCGCGGCAAAGATCTCCGAGGCCGAGGCGCTGGTGCGGTCAACCAGCACAGCGAGTGGGCCACCGTAGGCGACGCCGGGATCCGGGTCATCGAGGTGCTCGATGCTGCCGTCCGTGGTCTTGAGCTGCACCACCGGACCCTGGTCGATGAACAGGCCACTGAGCGCCAGTGCCTCGGGCAGGTACCCGCCACCGTCGCCACGCAGGTCGAGCAGCAAAGCGTCGATGGGCCCCTGCGCCTGCAGCTCGCCGATCAGGCGGCGCACATCGCGCGCGGTAGTGCGGTAGTTCAAGTCGCCGGCGCCGCGCGCGTCGTTATCCTCGTAGAACCCGGGCACGGTGATGACACCGACGCGCAGGTTGCGATCGCCCACGCGCACCTGCCGCAATTCCTTGCGCGCCGCCTGGTTCTCCAGTGTGACTTTGCCGCGCGGCAGCTCGATGAGCTTCACGTCGGTTCCGGGCGCGGCGCCGGCGGGCAGCACCTGGAGGCGCACCAGCGTGTCGCCCTTGCCGCGGATCAGCTGCACGACGTCATCGAGCCGCCAGCCGACCACGTCCGTCAGCGCGCCTTCGTGCCCCTGGCCGACGGCGAGGATGCGATCGTTGGGCTTGAGCGTATTGGCCGCCGCCGCCGGGCCGCCGGGCAGGAGCGAGCCGATCGTCACGTAGTCATCGACCAGCTGGAGCGAAGCGCCGATGCCTTCGTAGCTAAGGCTCATCTGGATGCGGAATTCCTCCGCGCTGCGCGGCGCCAGGTAATTGGTGTGCGGATCGTAGACCGCGGCATAGGCGTCCATGAGCGATTCGAACACGTCGTCCGCGTTCACCTGGCCGACCCGCGCCAGCACCCGCTCGTAACGCTTGCGGAGGATGTCGGCGCTCTCCGGCCAGCTCTTGCCGGTGAGCATCAGCGACAGCGCGTCGCTCTTGACGCGTTGCCGCCACAGCTCATTGAGCTCGGCCGAGTCGCGCGGCCACGGCGCCTTGTCGCGATCGAATTCGTAGCGCTCGTTAAGCTTCCAGTTCGGCTCGGTCGCCAGCAGCGCCAGGGCATACTTGACGCGCTCGCGATTGCGCTGCTGCAGGCGCGCGAACATCAAATAGGCCGGATCGAGCTGGCCGGTGTGGATCATCTCATCGAACCCCGAGCGCCACTGCTCCATGGCCGCGACGTCGGCGGCCATGAAGTAACTGTGCTGGCCGTCCAGGGCGTTGAGATACCGGTCGAAGACCTGCGTCGAGAATTCCTTGTCGATGCTCCGTTGGCTGTAGTGGTAGTGTTCGAGATTGCGGGCCACCTGTTGAGCCAGTTCCTGCTGCCGGAGCGTGGGCTGGATGGCGCCTTCGGGCAGCCGCACGCTGCCGAGGGCCCCGCTGGAACTCTTGGCGGCGAGCAGCAGCAGGCAGGCGCCGGCGAGGGCAAGAGGGGCCAGGGTCTGGCGCAGGCGGCTTTCAACTCGTGACATGCGGGCAGGGGCTCCGGGCGGTACGACAGCGGCATAAGTCTGACAGCTTTGCCGGCGACAGGGCAGTCGTGGGGCTTAAGAACTGTGGATTCAAGCTGATCAGGTGCACGGAACCGTGAAACCTTTGACTGTACTGCTGGGAATCGTGCTGGGCTCGTCCGTGGCCATGGCGGTTTCGCTGGGCATGACGGGCATCGTCTTCCTGCTGCTGCCGGAATATTCCGCCCGGCTGGCGGGCGAACATCTGCCGCTGTTGCGTGCGCTGGCTTGGTCCTGGACGCTCGCGCTGGTGGCCGGGGCGAGCTTCGTCGGGGAACTGCGGGCGAAGAGCTGGCGGCGGGGCGCGCAGGCGCTGTTGCTACTGTTGCTCGCGGTCCTGGCGTGGCGCTATTGGCCGGCCTGAGGCGCTGCTGCTAGCGGCCGCGGTTTCCCCAGACGGATCCTGGTCCCCGGCCACAGCGGCTGTCGTACGGGTCGCTGCCGGCGGCTTCGCCGGCCAGTGTCAGCCTTGAGGTCACCAGCGTCTTCCGGATCCGATCGAGCATGGCGCTGCGGACATCTGGGGCGTCCGCTTCAGCCTCCAGCTGCCGCTCGTCGACATAATGAGGCTTATTTGGCAATGGCAGTCCGCGCGTTTGTTGCATAACTCCGAGGACGGCACAATGCCCGTTCCGGCACAATTGCCAAAGGTGTCGCCAGCGGCCGAATGTTGCGAAACTGTGACGCAGTCCGCACTTTGGCCACCTGGGGCTATCGGCGCAGCCCGCGGCGCGCGGCGCGCAGCAGCCAGAGCCCGGCGTAGGGGCCAAGGGCGACCAGCCAGAAGGCCATGGAGCCCTTGAGCAGGGCGGCAAAATAATCGCGCCCCAGCGCCAACAGGCCACCGTTGGTGTAGGGCCCGAGCGCGCTCGAGCCGATCACCCAGATCAGCGTCGGCATCAGCACCAGCCCGATGGCGAGGCACAGGCCAAAGGCGATCAGTTCGTGCTGCAGGCCGCTTGTTTGCCGGTAGCGGCGCCAGAATTTCCGCAGTGTGGGCATGCGCGTCCCTGTAACAGGCGGCGGGCGGTGCTGCCCGGGCCGATGCGGGCATAATAACGCCCATGGACAGACTCCGCGCAGCGGTTGTGGGCGTCGGCTACCTGGGCAGATTCCACGCGCAGAAGTACGCGGCGCTCGCCGGCTGCGAGTTGGTCGCAGTCGCCGACGCCAGTGCCGAGGCCGCAGGCGCGATCGCGCGCGAACTGGGCACGCGCGCCGTGCGCGACTATCGCGAGCTGCTGGGCAAGGTCGACGCGGTGAGCGTTGTGACGCCCACTGCGACGCACTGCGAGATCGCACTCGCCTTCCTGGAATCAGGTGCGCACGTGCTGGTGGAGAAGCCGATCACCGAGACTGTGGTGCAGGCGCAGCAGCTGATCACGGCCGCGCGCCGCGCCCGGCGCGTCCTGCAGGTCGGGCATCTCGAGCGCTTCAATCCGGCGATCGTTGCCGCGGAACCGCAGCTGCGTGCGCCACGCTTCATTGACTGCCAGCGCCTGGCGCCATTCCGTGAGCGTGGCACCGACGTCAACGTCGTGCTCGACCTGATGATCCACGATCTCGACATCGTGCAGAGCATCGTGGGGAGCGACATCGCGCATATCGATGCGGTCGGTACGCCGGTGTTTTCCGCCGAGATCGACATCGCCAACGCGCGCATCCGCTTCGCCAACGGCTGCGTGGCCAACGCCACCGCCAGCCGCGTCAGCCTCAAGACCGAACGCAAGCTGCGTGTCTTCCAGGACGACGCCTATCTGTCGCTCGACCTGCAGCAGAAAATACTCACCGTGATCCGCAAGCAGGCGGTGGCGGCTGGGGAGGCGCGCCTGCCGGTGAGCATCGATGAGCAATCATTCGAACCCGGCGACGCGCTGCGCAGTGAGATCGAGGCGTTTCTGGCCAGCTGCCGCGGCGAACGCCCGGTGGTCGTCAGCGGCGAGGATGGCAGGCGCGCATTGCAGACCGCAGTGGCCATCGCAGCCGCGGTCATGAACGGTGCACCAGCGCCGGGAGTTTTGAATGCATTGCAGTAAAATCAACTATTTGCAACACGAACAGTAACGAATCTATACTTTTCCCCGGCCGCTATCACGCGGTGCGCGGGGGCGGCAAAGATGACGGCAATGGCAGTGAGCGAGCGGACCGAGTCGGCGGTGGGCCGCGCGCGTACTGGCGCGCGGCGCGCAGTCAAGCCCCGCGTCGAGCGGGCTGCCGATGCGCGCGTCGATCTGGGCTGCCTGCCGAGGTTCCTGGGTTTCAACCTGCGACGCGCGCACCTTTGTTCGTGGCGGCAATACGTCGCGGTAATTGGCGAGAACAACATCCGCCCTGGGCTGTTCAGCTTGCTGGTGCTGGTCGGCTCGAACCCCGGAATCGCGCAGATCGAGCTGGGCAAGCACCTCGGCATCGACAAGGCCAGCATCGTGGCGCTGCTCGATCGGCTGGAAAAAGACGGCATGCTCGATCGGCTGCGCTCGACGCGCGATCGCCGCCGGCAGGGCATCTACCTGACCGCGCGCGGCGCTGAAGCGCTGGAGTCACTGGTCGCGCAGGTGCGCTCGCTCGAGCGGCAGCTGGCCAGCCGCTTTACGCGCGCTGAATTCGAGCAGTTCATCGGTTACCTGCAGCGCTTCTATTCCTGATTGCGAGCGGGCCGGCCAGGCGCAGCGGTCCCGGTCAGGAGCTTCACCAGTTCGGCCGTCAGCGGCTTCATGAACCAGCTTGATTCCGGCATGGCGCCCACCGTTACGCCGCGTTCGCGCAGCGCTGCCGCCACTACCGGTCCCACCGCCGCGACCTGGGTGGCTGCCAGTGCGGCCAGCACGGCCCCGGCTTCCGCCACCGCGAACAGCCGGGCCACCTGTGCCTTGCTGGTAAAGGCAATGGCGTCGACTTCACCGCTCGCAAGCCGCGCCAGCAGCGAGCGCACGGCCGCGTCATCCGCCTGGTCCGCATAGACGTAGGGTGCGACGGTGCGGATCACGGCGCCGGCTTCGCGCAGGAACTGTTGCAGCGGAAGGTTCGGCTCGCTGCCGTAAAGCTGCACGCCAACCCCGTGGCCGCGGAGCTCGAGCGTGGCCAGCGTGGCAATGACCCCGGCGGTCGTTGGCACCGCGGCTTCCAGGTCGGGGCTGAAACCCAGCTCGCGCAGGGCGCGCGCGGGCTTCGGTCCGCGCGTGAGCTTGCGCGTGCGCGCCAGCGCGGCAAGAAATGCCGGGCGGAGCGCGGCCTCATGCCGGTCGATGCAGCCGAGGAGCCGCCGCAACCCCTCACCGGTCAGCAGCACCAGCTCCTGGCAGCTGTCGCGGCAAAACTCGCGCAGCCACTGGAGCACGGGCTGCGGATCGGGCGCATCGCGGATGGCGACCAGCGGCGTGCGCAGCACGCGCGCGCCGCGCCGCTCGAGGAGCGCCGCAAACAGGTCGAGTTCGCGCGTTTCGGGAAGCGCAATCACCCGGTCCTGCAGGGGCGAGGCGTTCACAGGCCAAGGATACGGCCCGCGCCCAGCAGCGTGGCCAGCCCAAGCAGCACAAACAGGGCCGCGGCGCAACGTCGCACGATCGCGGCGGGCAGGACACGGGTGACGCGCTCGCCCAGCAGTACTGCCGGCACGTCGGCGATCAGCATGCCGATGGTGGTGCCGAAGACGACGGCGGCCAGCGGCGTGTAGCGCGCGGCCAGCATGGCGGTGGCGATCTGGGTCTTGTCGCCCATCTCGACCAGGAAGAACGCCACCAGCGTGGTGCCGAACGCGCCCAAGCCGGCCCGCCGCATCGGCCGGTCGTCGGCCTGATCGGGAACCAGCGTCCACGCGCCCATCGCAATGAACCCCAGCGCCAGCAGCCAGTGCAGGAGTTGCGGACTGAGCGCGCGCATGATCCACGCGCCCGCCAGGCCGGCCAGGGAGTGATTGGCCAGCGTGGCGGCGGCGATTCCCGCGATGACGGGGAGCGGTGCACGGAAGCGGGCTGCCAGCAGCAGGGCCAGCAATTGGGTCTTGTCGCCAATCTCGGCGAGCGCGACCACTCCGGCACAGATCAACAAGGCATGCACGATGGGGCAGGCAGTCTAAGGGCGGCACGGACCGCTGTCATGGGCCAGGGCGGGCTTGATGTCGCCGGCGCTTCCGTGGACGATGCCGGGGTGTCAGCCATCGGTACTCATGCATGCTCAACTCGATAGCCCTGATCAGTGTCGGCGCCGCGCTGGGTGCCGTGCTGCGCTGGCTGCTGGGGCTTGGAATCAACGGTCTGTTTCCGGCGATTCCACCCGGCACGCTGGCCGCAAACCTGCTGGGTGGCTACCTGGTCGGTGTGTCCATAGAAACGCTGTCGGCGCCGCTCGGCATGGCGCCCGAGCTGCGACTCCTGGTGATCACCGGATTTCTGGGCGGCTTGACCACGTTTTCAACTTTTTCCGCCGAGGTCGCCCGCCTGCTGCAGCAGGGGCGGCTTGCCATGGCGGGTGCCGAGATTGCCGTGCACGTCGTCGGCTCGGTGACTCTGACGATTCTGGGCATCGCCAGCGTCATGGCCGTGCGCCGCATGAGCTGAGCGGCGCTCGCGCGAACTAGCGTCCGGTTTCGAGCTGGGCGTCCAGCGTGATCTTCAGGTTCAGGGCGCGCGACACCGGGCAGTTGGCCTTGGCGTCCGCCGTGATTTCCGCAAAGCGCTCGGCGGTGACTTCCGGAACGACGGCGCGCAGTTCCAGGTGCGAGGCGGTGATGGTCCACGTCGCCCTCCACCTGCTCGAGGCTCACCCCCGCCTGGGTCGACAAGCGCGTGGGCTTGAAGCCTGCACGTGTCAGCGCGGCGCAGACCGCCATCGTAAAGCAGCCGGCGTGCGCGGCGGCGAGCAGTTCTTCCGGATTGGTTCCGGGCGAGTCCCCGAAGCGGGGCGCGAACGCGTAGGGCGTCTGCTCCAGCGCACCACTGTGCGTAGTCAGTGAACCGTCGCCGGTGCGCAGGTCGCCAAACCACAAGGCTGCGGCTGTTCGTATCATGTGCGGCCACTGCCGGCTACGTACTGGTCGATGGCGGTGGCGAGCACGCCGAGCGGTACGCCGCCGGTCCTGAGCACGGCATCGTTGAAGGTCGCCAGATCAAAGCGCTCACCCAGTGCCGCGCGCGCTCGCTCGCGCTGGCGCAGGATTTCATTGTGCCCCACTTTGTAGCCGCAGGCCTGGCCAGGGCTCACGCAATAGCGGTCGATCTCGCTGGTCGCCGCATCGCGCCCCTTGCCAGTCTCGTCGACCAGGAAGTTGATCGCCCGCTCGCGCGTCCACTGCATTGAATGAATCCCGGTATCGACCACCAGGCGGCAGGCGCGAAACTGCTGCGCCTGCAGATAGCCGATCTGGCCAAACGGGTCGTCCGCGTAGCCGCCGAGCTCGTCGACCAGCTGTTCCGAGTAAAGCGCCCAGCCTTCAATGTAGGCGTTGAACCCCATCAGCTGGAACATCAGTGGTATCTCGCCGCTGTGCTCGCTCAGGTAGGCGCCCTGCCAGGCGTGACCCGGCAGTCCCTCATGCGCGGTGAGGGTCGGGATCTGGTACTTCGGCCACAGCGAGCGTGGACTTGAGATTGATGTAGTAAGTGGCCGGTCGTACCCCGTCGATCGAGGCGCCGTTCATGTAACCGAGCGGCGCGCCATCCTGGATGTCGGCCGGCACGCGCTTGACGCGCAGTGGTGCCCGCAAAGCGCAGGTGTGAAAGCCTCGGCATCAGCGCCCGGTTGGCGGCGATCCGCTCATTGCAGTAATCGATCAGTTGTCCGCGGCCGGCGTCGGTGTCGGCATAGAGCTGGCGGGGATCGCGATTGAGTGACTGCACGCGCTCGCCCACGCTCCCCTGCGTCATTCCCTGTGCCTTCAGGATCGATTCCATGCGCGCCTGGATGGCCCGGTTCTGCTCGAGGCCGACAGCGTGGATCTCCTGCGGGCTCATCTCGCTCGTGGTGCCGAGCTTCAGGGCCCAGCGGTAGTACCCCTCGCCGTCGGGCAGGCGCTGCACGCCGGCGGTATCCGGCGCGTCCGCCGTGGCTTTTGCGAAGGCCGCAATCTGCCGGTCGAGGGCCGGGTACACCTGCTTCTGCACCAGCCGGGTCACCTGCGCTTCCCAATCCCCCTTGAGCCCCGCGGCCTGCGTGCGCCTGACCAGCGAGGTAACGAGTTTCTGCCCGGCGACCGGTGTCCGCCGATACTGGGTGAGAATTCCCAGGGCAGTTGCGGCGATGAAGCTGGGCGGCATCACGCCGCGAGCCGCCTGGGCGGCGATTTCCGCGCTCTCCTGGTCCAGGGCGTGTGTCAGGGCGGCAACCCGGGCGAGATAGGCGTCGGCGTCGGCCTTGTCGGCAATCTGGTGTTGCGTGTCGAGAAACTCCGGAATCGACGTGATCGACCCGTCCTGCTGCGTGACCGGGTACACCGCGGCGCCGTTACTGTTGAAGACGAAGCGGGCCTTGCCGCACAGGAATTTCGTCCCTTCGACGCCCGCGGCAGCGGCATATTTCACCGTTTCGTAGCGCAACAGGTCGAGCGGCGCGAGCTTCGCGGTGTCGATGGCCGACAGCCGCTTCAGCATGGACCCGACCTGTGCGGCCCAGCGGGCGTCACCGGCCGGGGAGAGGTCGTCGAGCTGGCTCTTGAGCGCCCGCCGGTCGCCGTGATCGAGGCCCAGCGCCGTCGCTCCGCGCGGGTCCAGCCGCAGGATCTCCTCGGCAAAATTCCCCAGCAGGGCCGCGAAGCGTCGCGCCGGGACGGAGGAAGATTCGCCAGCGGCGCGGGCGGCACCCGGCAGCGCGGCGGCGGCGGCGGTGGCCAATGCAAGCGCGAGCACTTCGCGCCGATCAAGCTGTGCTGGCATGCTGGTCATGTCATTCCTGCGATGGATCGTGGCGAATCGCCCTGCGCGCACTATGCCCGGCGCGATCGCGGCGTGCAATTGCGCGCTACCGTTCGCACTGCAGCAGCTCCCGCAAGCGCTCCGCAGTCGCGAGGAAATCGGTGGCATAGCTGGACTGCACCCACAGCGCGAAGCTCTCGCCAATTCGGGTGATGAGCGCAGGGCAATCGAACAGCGTGAGCGCAGCGCAGTCGCGCCCTTCGAGCACGGCGTCGATGGCGAGGGTGCTTGCGAGCAGCCGCGCCGCGCCGGGCCCGCTGATATCCACGCGCTCCCACTTGCCGGTGACGTCGATCAGCGTGCCCTCGCCAGCGGCAGCGGCCGATTGCATGGCAGCGGAAAGTCCCGGTAGCGGGTCGGGTGCCAGCCACCGCCCCGGTGCAAAGTGCAGCAACTCAGGTTGGCCGGCCGCGCCCGAACGCACGCCACCCGGCGTGATTGGCCATTGCGGGGCCGCGATCCCTGGCGCGGGCCAACGGCAGGACGCGAACTCCAGCACTCGTCCGGCGCCCCGGCGCTCGATGCTGCAGGTGATGCGGCGGGTCACGGTGCGCTAGCCCTTCATCCGCGCGCCGGACGGATCAAAATGCACCGCTGCTACCACGCGGACCGGCGTGTCGCGGCCGCGGAGCGGATCGCGCGCCAGGAGCACCGTGCCTTCGGTGGCGCGATCGCGGGCGAGGAGGGCGAGGCCCAGCCACTCGCCAAGTGCCGGGCTGAATACGCTGGAAGTGACGTGCCCGCACGGCCGCGTCGGCGCGCCAGCGAGCGTGAGTTGCGCGCCGGCGAGAAACTCCGCGCGAGCGTCTGCCGAACGCAGGCCTACGAGGCGTGGCCGCGAAGGCTCGTGAAAGGCCGGGCGGTCGAGGAGCGAGCGTCCAAGGCAGGCGTTGCCCTGGCGTACCAGGCTTTCCAGGCCGAGATCGAGCGGTGTCGTCTGGCCGTTGAGTTCCGAGCTGACCAGGTACCCCTTCTCGACCCGCAGGATGTCGAGCGCTTCGAGGCCGTAGGGCGGCAGGCCGGCTGCAACCAGTGCTTCCCAGAGCGCGACGGCGATCGCGGGGCGGCAGTGCAGTTCGAAGGCCAGCTCGCCGGAGAAACTCGCGCGCAGCACGCGCAGCTCGAGATGGCGGAACGCTCCATCGGCAAAGTCCATGTGCCCGAGCCGCCGGAGCGGATCCTGCCACGCTGCGCCCAGCACCCGCGCCAGCGTGTCGCGGCTCTGCGGCCCGGCCACGACGATGGCGGCCCAGGCGTCGGTCACGTCGGTCACGCTTACACCGCGCCCGGCCCACGCGGTGGCGCAATAATGTTCGAAGTGCGAAAGCATGTGCGTGCCGTGACTGGAGCTGGTCGTGGCGATGAAGCGATCGGCCGCGACCCGCAGTACCAGGCCATCATCGAGGACTATTCCGTCCTCACGCAGGTTGACCATGTACTTGCTGCGCCCGACCCGGATCGTGCTCGCCTTGTTCAAATACATGAAATCGAGGAAAGCGGCGGCGTCCGGTCCGGAAATTTCCAGCTTGCCGAGCGTGGAGCCATCGGCAATGCCGCCCTGCGCGCGCACCCGCCGCGCCTCGGCGGTGGCGGCGTCGAGCGGAGTTGCGCCGCTGGCGCGGTAATAGCGCGGGCGCAGCCAAAGGCCCATCGGCTCCAACATTCCGCCGTGCGCCGCGTGCCAGTCA
Source organism: uncultured Gammaproteobacteria bacterium (assembly GCA_963811485.1). GTDB lineage: Bacteria > Pseudomonadota > Gammaproteobacteria > Steroidobacterales > Steroidobacteraceae > FEN-1191. Next base: position 44,472 of record CAWERO010000001.1, on the reverse strand, counting down.
TGGAGCGGCGTGCGCCGCGCCACCTTGATCGCCGCACCGACATGATAGCCGGCGATTGAGCGCATCGTGACCGGGTGGTAAGGCGGCCGGCTTCGGCTCGTGCCCACGACCGCGAGCGTCTCGCCCTTGAATTCGGCCAGGATCGCTGCGCCCAGCACCGCGCTGGTGCGGCCCTGGTCCGTGCCGATGCCCAGCGTTGCATATCGCTTCACGTGTTCGATGTCGACAAATCCCTCTGCCAGGGCGGCGCGCAGATCAGCCACCGTCACGTCATTTTGCAGATCAACGAACTGGCGTTTCTCTGCGGCTGGCGTCGCCGGCGAGCGCGCGAAGGGCGCAATCCGGGGCGCCGCGTCGCCGTTCCCCCGCGGCGGCTCCCCCGCAGTACCTTTGGCTCCGGCGCGCGATGCCGCGCGCGCACCAGCGGCGTGAGCGTCGTCGAGCACCGCTGGCAGAGCAAGCCGGCCGTTGGCGGTACCGGCATACCAGCGGCCGTCGGGCTGCGTGGCCGCAACAAAGGCGTCGAGCGCCGGTGCGAACTGGCGCTTGTTGCCACCTGGAAGTTCCGGCGACCAGCCACCGCTGACCAGGATCGTGTCGCAGCGGATCCGCCGCGTGGCCCCCGCCCCGCTGAGCGGAGCGATGCGTGCCGCACGCACGGCGCGGCCGCCCTCGGCGGCAATCACGGCGTGGCCGGCCAGGCACTGGACGCCGGAATCCTGCAGCGGCGCGCGCAGCAGCTGCACGGCGTCGTCCGCGCCCGCCGTCGGGGCGGCGCGCGTGTCGACGATTGCGTGCACGCGCATGCCGCCGGCGATCAGGCGTCTGGCCGCGGCATACACCCGGTCATGATTGGCAAACAACACCAGCTCGCGCCCGACCTGCGCCCCGAAGCGTGCCAGGTAGCGCTCCGCGGCGCCCAGCAGCATCACGCCCGGCCGGTCGTTGTCGCAGAACGCGATCGGGCGCTCGATTGCGCCGGTCGCCATGACGATCGCGTGCGGGCGGATGTAGTACATGGTATTGCGGCCGGGAAGGCCGCCTGGTTCGGCGTGGGCGATGAACTCGCCGTTGTTGTCACTGACCACCGTGGTGCCGGTCAGCACCCGCGCGCCCAGTGTCGCCAACTCGGCCAGCGAATCCGAGACCCAGTTCGCGCCGTTCAGTCCATCGATGCTGCACGGCTCGAACTCGAGTTCGCCGCCGCACACGGGCTCGCTCTCGCACAACACGACGCGGGCGCCGGCGCGCGCCGCCGCCCGCGCCGCGGCCAGCCCGGCCGGGCCCCCACCGGCGACCAGCACGTCGCAGTGCAGGTGCTCGATTGCGACCGGCGGCAGCGCGCACTCGAGTGGCGCCTCGCCGAGTCCAGCCAGGCGGCGGATCAGCGGCTCGTAGGTCCGCCACGAGGGCCAGATGAAAGTCTTGTAGTAGAAACCGGCGCCAAACATTCCCCCGCCAGCCTGCAGGAGCGAGGCCAGATCCAGGCGCAGCGTCGGCCAGCGATTCTGGCTGCGCAGCGTCATCCCCTCGACCAGCGCCAGTTGCGAGGCCCGCACGTTGGGTATCACCTGCGGCTGGATCCCCACCGTGAACAACGCATTCGGCTCTTCCGGTCCCGCGCTCAGCAGCCCGCGCGCACGCCGATATTTCACGCTGCGCCCCAGCAGTCGCACGCCATTCGCGAGCAGCGCCGAAGCTGCGCAGTCGCCAACCTGTCCCTGGTAACGACGGCCGTCGAAGCTGAACGACAACGGCTGGGGCGAGAGTCTCGAGCCGTTCCGAATGCGGCCAGCGCTCACGGCGACACCCCGCCCAGCAGCTCCAGCGCGTAGACCGCGCCGCTTGACGGGTTGCGATGCACGAGCAGCCAGGCGCGGCAACCGGCAACGTGCTGCCAGTGCTCGATGCTGAGCTCCGCATCGGCGACGCGCTCATAGGCTTTCCCGAACGCGCCCTGGCTGTCCGCGGCCGGCACCGTGAGGTGGAATTCGAACTCGCGCAATTCGCGCGGCCCGCAGAACGGACAGACCAGCCGCGTCACAGCCGCACCGGGAAAGGCCCGTAGCCGGGTTCGTCGAGCATGTGGCCGGTCGCGAATCGCGACAGACGGTACGCGCGGATCAGATCGGGCGCGGTGCCGGTGGCGACGAACTGCGCGAACGCGGCGCCCGAGGCCGGGATGGCCTTGAAGCCGCCGTAGCACCAGCCCGCGTTCACGAACACGTTGTCGTATCGCAGCCGGTCCATGATCGGGCTCCCGTCCATGGTCATGTCATTGGTGCCGGCCCATTGCCGCAGGATCTTCACCCCGCCAATGCGCGGGAACAATGCGACCGCTCCCTGCACCACGTCCTCGAGCCGATGCCACTGGCCCTCGCGTGTATAGGAAGGAAAGCCGTCGAGATGCCCGCCCATCACCAGGCCGCCGCGATCGGACTGGCAGATGTAGGTTTCGCCATGCCCCGGTGAAACATAGACGATGACTGAATTGATGAGCGGCTTGATCGGCTCGGACACCATGGCCTGCAGCAGGTGCGTCTCGATCGGGAGCGGGGTGCCGAGCATGGTGCCGACCAGCCCGGTATGGCCGGCCGTCGCGAACACGATCCGCTCGGCCTGCACATAGCCGCGATTGGTTTCGACGCCGGTGGCGGCATTGGCGGCGGCACGCACGCCGGTGACCTCGCAGTCTTCAATGATGTCGACGCCCAGCGCGCTGGCGGCGCGCGCATAGCCCCAGGCGACCGCGTCGTGGCGCACCGTGCCGCCGCGCCGCTGCAGCAGTGCGCCGACGATCGGGAAGCGCCGCTCGCGGCGCGGCTCGAGTTCCGGCGCGAAGCGCTCGAGTGCCGCCAGATCGAGCAGTTCGGCGTCGATGCCGGCAAGGCGCATGGCGTTGCCGCGGCGCGCCAGCGCGGGTAGTGCGTCGTCGCCGAGCGCCAGGTCGACCACGCCGCGCGGGCTGTACATCACGTTGTAGTTGAGATCGCGCGCCAGCGTCTCCCAGCGGCGGAGCGAGTCCTCGTAAAAATAGTGGTTTTCGGGCAGCAGGTAGTTCGAGCGCACAATGGTGGTATTGCGTCCGACATTGCCGTAGCCGACCAGGTGCTTCTCCAGCACTGCGACCCGCTTGATGCCGTGGTCGCGCGCCAGATGGAACGCCGTCGCCAGGCCGTGGCCACCCGCGCCCACGACGATGACATCGTAGGCGGGCTGCAACTTGCGGCCCGTCCAGAGCGGATTCCAGTAGCCCGGTCCCGCAAAGCGCGCGCGCAGCAACGCCCAGGCGGAGTAGCGGCGCGCGCTGGCGGGCCGGGCGCTCACGGCCGGCCGTGCCCCAGCACGGTGTTCAGGAGCTGCGTAACGAGCGCGCGGCGGCGGCGCAGCGGAAAGCGCCCGGGCTCGAAGGTGCCGCCAATCCAGAATCCGTCAACCGCCGCGGTGAGCAGGTCGGTGGCGTCGCGGAGCGAGCGCGGGCGGGCGATTTCGCGCCGCCGTACCGCCTCGCCCAGGTAGCGGCGCAGGTACTTGCGCCAGCGCGCGTAATAGGCGCGGTGCACGCGCGCGAGCTCCGGATTGTGCATCGCGCCGCCCCACAGGCTCAGCCAGACGCGAATGAAACTCGGAGTCGCCGCCGTCGGCACCATGAATTCAAGCGCCGTGCGGAGCCGCGCCAGCCCGGCCGGCACGCCAGCCACCGCGGTGTCGAGTTGCGCGAAAGACTGACGCGCAACCCACTGGAAGGCGAAGGCGATCAGTTCGTCCTTGTCCCGGAAATAATGGGTCAACACGCCGATGCTGAAGCCGCCGACCTTGGCGATGCGGCGCACGGTAGCGTGTTCGGCGCCCTCCTGCTGGACGACGCGCACCGCGAGCTGCGCAATCTCCTCCCGGCGGCGAACGTGGTCGACTATTCTGGGCACCGGCCCCTCGAGATCGGCCGCAAGGGTACGGCGACCGGCTGCAAGAATACTCCAGAGCGGCGGCGGCGGACCAGTTGCCAGTGGTTATTACCTAAACCTTACATATGTTATAAATACCGGAGCATGGGAGGTCGGCGATGGGCGAAGGGGTCTTGAGTGCGCGCTCCGGCCGGAGCGGTGGCCGCGAGGCACGCCGTCTCGCCCGCGCGCAGCGCAAGGCGGTCAAGCTGCCCTACATCCGTCGCCGTTTGCCAGTCATCGACCTGCTGAGCCTCGAGGCGGTGGAGGTCATCGAGCACAACGCGGAGATCATCCTCGAGGAGATCGGCGTCGAGTTCCGCCGCGACCCGGAATCGCTCCGCCTGTGGCGCGCGGCGGGGGCCGATGTCCGCGGCGAGCGGGTGCGCATTCCGCGCGGCCTGGCGCGGCACCTGCTGCGCACGGCACCGAAGGAATTCACGCTGCACGCCCGCAACAGCGAGCGCAGCGTGCGCTTCGGCGGCGATGCCACGGTGTTCTCGCCGGTGGGCGGGCCGCCGTTCGTGACCGACCTCGACCGCGGGCGGCGCTATGGCACGCTCGAGGACCTGCACAATTTCATCAAGCTGGCGCACATGGCGCCGGCGATCCATTTCTCCGGCGGCTCGGCGGTCGAGCCGATGGATATCCCGCCCGGCAAGCGTCACCTGGACGTGCAATACGCCTACTTCCGCTATAGCGACCAGGGGTGCGAAGCGACGCCGGAGACGCCTGGCCACGCGGCCGACGCCGTGCGCATGGCCGAACTGGTGTTCGGCGAACAGTTCGTCGACCAGCATGCCGTGGTCCTCGGCAACATCAATTCCAATTCGCCACTGACCTTCGACGGCCGCATGCTCGGCGCCTTGCGGGTATTTGCGGCGAAGAACCAGGGGACGATCATCGTGCCGGCGGTGCTCGCCGGTGCCATGGGTCCGGTCACGGCCGCGGGCTGCATGGCGGAAATCCTCGCCGAGACGCTGGCTGGCATGGCGCTCACGCAGATCGTGCGGCCCGGGTCGCCGGTGATCATGGGCTCATTTGTCGGCGCGGTGTCGATGCGCACCGGCGCGCCGACCTTCGGCACGCCAGAGGCGACGCAGATGATCTTCGCAACCACGCAGCTGGCGCGGCGCCTCGGCGTGCCCTGCCGGAGCGGCGGCTCGCTGTGCTCCTCGAAGCTTGCCGACGCGCAGGCAGCCTACGAGAGCGCGCACACGCTCCTGCCCACGCTCCTGGCCGGCGTCAACCTGGTGACGCATGCGGCGGGCTGGCTCGAGGGCGGCCTGGTGAGTGGCTACGAAAAATTCGTCATGGACATCGACCAGCTGGCAATGATGCAGGTGCTGGCTTCGGGCATGGACCTGAGCGAACGCGGACAGGCGCTCGACGCGATCCGCGAAGTCGGGCCCGGCAGTCACTTCCTCGGCTGCGCGCACACGCAGGCGAACTTCGAGACGGCTTTCTACCAGTCGAACGATCGCCGACTATTCTTCCTTTGAGCAGTGGTCGCTGGAAGGAAGCCTCAACGCCGAGCAGCGGGCCAACAAGGTGTGGAAGCAGATGCTGGCCGACTACGAGGATCCGGGACTCGATGCCGCGCACGACGAGGCGTTGCTGGCCTACATGGCGCAGCGCAAGGCGGTGCTGGCCGACGCGGTCGAAGAGGAGTAGCGGGGCGTGAAGAGTCATTACCGCGTCGTGGTCATTGGCGGCGGCATCGTCGGCACCAGCATCCTCTATCACCTTACGCGGCGCGGCTGGACCGACATCGCGCTGGTCGAGCGCGCCGAACTCACCGCCGGCTCCACCTGGCACGCCGCCGCCGGCTTTCACGCGCTCAACGACGACCCGAACATCGCCGCGCTCCAGTCCTACACGATCAACCTGTACAAGGAGATCGAAGCCGAGAGCGGGCAGAGCGTCGGCATGCACATGCCAGGCGGCTACAGTCTCGCCACGACGCCGGCGCGCTGGGAGTGGCTGCAGGCCGAGTGCGCGGTCTACCAGACGCTCGGCATCGGTGCGCGACTCGCGACGCCGGAGGAGATCGTCGCCGACTGCCCGATCGTCGATCCGACCGGGCTGCTGGGCGGCCTGTTCGATCCGCACGAAGGCGCAGTAGATCCGCACGGCACGACGCACGCGTTCGCGCTCGCGGCACGCAAGCGCGGTGCGGAGGTGATCCTGCGCAATCGGGTTACCGCACTGACGCCGCTGCCGGGCGGTGAGTGGCGCGTCGACACGGAGCAGGGCAGCGTGATCGCTGGTCACGTCATCAATGCCGCGGGACTGTGGGCGCGGCCGGTGGGCCGCATGGTCGGGCTTGATCTGCCGTTGACGCCGATGCAGCACCACTACCTGATCACCGAAGACCTGCCGCTGCTCCTGGCGCGAGCGGACGAGATGCCCTGCGTGACCGACCTCGAGGGCTTCACCTACCTGCAGCAGGAACGCAAGGGCGTACTGCTGGGCGTCTACGAGCGCAATCCCCGCCACTGGAAGAGCGAGGGCGCCGATTGGGATTACGGAATGGAGCTGATTCCCGAGGACATCGACCGCATCAGTCCCGAACTCAACATCGGTTTCGCCCGCTTTCCGAGCCTGCTCGAGGCGGGCATTCGCAAATGGGTCAACGGCGCTTTCACCTTCACGCCGGATGGCAATCCGCTGGTGGGCCCGGTGCCCGGCCGGCGCAATTTCTGGGCGGCGTGCGGCTGCATGTCCGGGTTTTCCCAGGGCGGCGCCATCGGCCTGGTGCTCGCGAACTGGATGGTCGATGGCGATCCGGGCGCCGACATTTTCGGCATGGACGTCGCACGCTATGGCGCCTTCGCGAGCAATGAGCGGTACCTGCGTGAGACCACCGCGCAGTTCTACGCGCGGCGCTTCGTAATCGCCTATCCGAACGAGGAACTGCCGGCCGGCCGGCCGCTGAAGATGACGCCCTGCTACGACGCCCAGCAGGCTGCCGGCGCGCGCTTCGGCGTGGTCTGGGGCATGGAGAGTCCGCAGTTCTACGCGCCCGGCGAGCCCGACGTTCATCGATGAGCCGACGCTCCGCCGCTCGCAGCGCGCATCGCTTCATCGCCGCCGAAGTCGCCGCGACCCGCAGTGCTGCGGGGCTGCTCGACACCGGTGTCTATGCGCGCTACGAGGTGAGCGGGCCGGGAGCCGAAGCATGGCTCGATCGGTCTGCTCGCCAACACGCTGCCGCGCGCTCGGCCGCATGCGGCTCGCGCCCATGCTGAGTCCGGCGGGAAAATTGCTGGGCGATCTTACCGTCACGCGGCTCGGCGCTGAGCGTTTCTGGCTGGTCGGTTCCTACTATCTGCAGGAATGGCACCTGCGCTGGTTTCGCGATCTCCTGCCGTCCGGCGGCGTCCGGTTGGAAAATCTCTCCGAGAGCTGGCTGGGCTTTTCGCTCTCGGGACCGCGCTCGCGCGAGATCCTCGCGCGCGTTGACGCGGCGAGGATGTATCAAATGCAGCGCTGCCGTTCATGGGCGCACGGACGCTCGATGTCGGGTTCACGCAGGCCTATCGTTGCACGCGTGTCGCTGACTGGTGAGCTCGGCTATGAAATCACCGTGCGCGCTTGCGAGCATCGGGCGCTGTGGCATGCGCTGCTCGGCGCCGGCACGCCATTGGGCATGCGGCCGATCGGCATGCGCGCGCAGGACAGCCTGCGGCTCGAGAAGGGTTACGGCGTGTGGTCGCTGGAGTTCGCCCAGTCCTACACACCCGCGATGTCGGGGCTCGATCGCTACATCGCCTTCGACAAGGGTGAATTCGTCGGCCGAGCGGCCGCGCTCCAGGAAAAGACGACGCGGGCCGGCACAGCGGCTGGTGCTGTTGTCGGTCGACAGCGCCGATGCCGACGTCACCGGCTACGAGCCGGTCAGCGCCGGTGAGCAGCGGGTTGGCTTCGTGACTTCAGGCGCCTACGGCCATCATGTGCGGCAGAGTCTGGCGCTCGCCTACGTCGACGCGGCGATCGCCGCGCATCCGGTACCGTTGCGCGTCGAGGTCGTCGGCGTGCCGCGCGCGGCGCGGATCCTGGCCGAGCCGCCCTACGATCCGCGCGGCCTGAAGGCGCGCGGCTGAACGCTCAGCTGAATGGCAACCTGGCCGAGGCACCAGGTAATCTCGGCAAGCGATGAAGGCGCCGACATCCGCGCCCAATTTCGAGCAGCGGCTGCGCGCCGCCGATGCCGCGCTGCGTGCCGGACGCGCGCAGACGGCCGAACGCTGGCTGCGCGCCCTGAGCGTCGAGTCGCCTGCCGACCTGAACAGCCGCTGGCTGCTGGGCGTCGCGCTGCTCGACCAGGGCAAGATGCGCCGACAGCATCGCGATGCTCGAGGGCGTGCTGCGCGGTGCGCCGGAATTCGCCCTGCGCGCGTCGACCTGGCGCGTGCCTATCGCAGCATCTGGCCGCGTGACCGAGGCGCGCGAGCAGGTGCGGCGCGTGCTGGAGCAGCCACCCTCATCACGCCCTGGCCTGGCTGGCCTACGGCGACGTGCTCGTCGACCTCGGCCAGTACGACGACGCGCGCATCGCCTTCGAGCGTGCCCGGCAGTGCGATCCCGAAGCGGCCCGGATCGAGGCGGCGACGCGGCGCTGCTCGCCGACGATCGCAAGAGCGCCGAGGACCTGTTCCGGCAGATCCTGCAGGCGGATGCGGGCCATGTGGCGGCGCTGTGCGGGCTCGCGGCGCTGTCGCTCGCCGCGGATGTGCCAGCCGATGCCGAGCGTCTGCTGCGGCATGCGTTGCGGCAATCGCCGCACCTGCCGCTCGCCTGGCGCGGGCTCGGGCCCGCGCTGCTGGCGCTCGGGCGCCTGACGCGAGGCAGAGGCGGCCGCGCGCTACCTGCGGACGATCGAGCCGGAGAATCCGCAGAGCTGGATCGCGACCGCCGCCGTCGCGGCGCGCCTGCTGCGTCCGGAAGAAGTCGCTCGCAGCCTACGAGCAGGCGGCGCAGCTGCAACCCGGGGAAGTGCGGCTGCGCACCTCGATCGGCCATGTGCACAAGACGCTCGGCCATCGCGCCGAGAGCGAGGCCGCCTACAAGGCGGCGCTCGCGCTCGATCCCGACAACGCCGAGGCCTACTGGAGCCTCGCCGATCTGAAGAACTACACCTTCAGCGACGCCGAGATCGCCGCCATGCGGGCCTGCTCGCCGACGCAGCGCCGGCCGCCCGGCGGGCGATGCGCAGCTGTGCTTCGCGCTCGGCAAGGCCTTCGAGCAGCGAGCAGCAGTATCCGCAGGCCTTCGACTACTACGCGCGCGGCAACGCGCGGCGGCGGCTCGATGAGCCGTTCGACATCGAGGCCTTCGAGCGGCGCGCCGCACGCATCCGCGCGTTCTTCGATGCGGATTTCTTCGCCGCGCATCGCCGGCGGTGGCGATGCAAGCGCCGCGCCCATCTTCATCGTCGGACTGCCGCGCTCCGGTTCGACCCTGATCGAGCAGATCCTCGCCAGTCACTCGCAGGTCGAGGGCACGATGGAGCTGCCCAACATCCTCAACATGGTGCGCGACCTGGACCGGCTCGCGCCCGCGCGGCAGCGGTTATCCGGAGACGCATTGCCGCCATCCCGGCGCGAGCAGCTTGGCCGCGCTCGGCGCCCGCTACCTCGAGGAGACCGCGCCGCTGCGCCACGGCCGGCCACGCTTCACCGACAAGCTGCCGAACAACTTCAGCCACGTCGGTCTGATCCACGCGATCCTGCCGCACGCCACCGTGATCGATGCGCGGCGCCATCCGATGGACTGCTGCTTCAGCATCTTCAAGCAGCACTTCGCCGAAGGCCAGACCTTCAGCTACGACCTCGATGACCTCGGGCGCTACTACCGCTGCTATCTGGCGATGATGGACGCACTGGGACGCGGTGCTGCCGGGCAAGGTGCTGCACGTGCAGTACGAGGAACTGGTGCGGAGCCGGAAGCGCAGATCCGTCGGCTGCTGCAGCACTGTGCGCTGCCCTTCGAACCCGGCTGTCTTGCGTTCCATGAGAACGCGCCGCGCCGTGCGCACGGCGAGCGCGGAGCAGGTGCGCCAGCCGCATCTATACCTCCGGCATCGGCTACTGGCGGCATTTCGAGCAGAGCTTGGCGCCGCTCCGCGCGGCGCTCGGTGACGCGTTCGCGGAACGTTGACGCTGAACGAGCCGGCGCAAACGGATAATCGCAGCCTCGCAGCCTGCCGAGCCAGGCCCGGCGCCTAATACAACTTCAACATCGCGTGGAGAATTCGATGCGAGTACGTAGGCACGCCAGCTCAATGCGGTCTTCTTCGCCCACCAGATGCCAGCTATCGGCCGATGTGCGCAACCGCATTGGCATTGCGGTTGCCTCGATTCTGGCGCTGGCGCGCGCCGCGCGGGCCTGCAGTCGCCGCCGCCGATCGACCGTCCGACCAGCTCGAGGAAGTCATCATCACGGCGCGCAAGCGCGAGGAAAACCTGCAGAAGGTGCCGATCAGCGTCGACGTGTTCACGAAGAAGGATCTGCAGAATCTCGCCATCAGCCAGTTCGAGGACTACGCGGAGAAGGTTCCGTCGATGTCCTTCATCAGCACCGGTCCCGGCACGCAGCTGTTCGTGATGCGCGGCGTGTCGGACGGCAGCAACCCGAACTACGCCGAACAGCTCCGCGACCGGTTTCTTCGTCGACGACATGTCGACCAGCTGGTTCGGCGTGCAGCCGGACCTGCACCTCTACGACATCGCGCAGATCGAGGTGCTGAACGGCCCGCAGGGCACGACCTTCGGCGCCGGCTCGATGGCCGGCGCGGTCCGCTACATCACCAACAAGCCGGACGTGAACGCGTTCAGCGCCGGCGTCGACCTCGACGGCGGCGCAATCAAGGACGGCGGCCAGAACAATGGACCGCCGAGGGGTTCCTCAACGTGCCGCTCATCAAGGGCGTGCTGGGGCTGCGCGCTGTCCGCCTTCAGCGATCACCACGGCGGCTTCATCGACAACAAGCTGACCACCCGCAACTGGGTGAACGGCACGATCTCCGACAACTGCGGCCTGGGCGGGCAACAACTACAACCGCGAGCACGTCGAGGGCGGCCGGGTGGCGCTGCGGCGCGACGTTCAACGAGCGCTGGAGCGCGTCGCTGACCTACAGCTACCAGCGCCAGCACACGCAGGGCGCCTGGGACGAGGATCTGGCCAACAACGGTCCGCGCGACGGTGGCGCGCTTCGGTCCCGAGTCGCGCGACAACGAGGCGAAGATGGTCGACTTCCACGTCGACGGCGACGTCGGCATCGCCGACCTGGTGTTTGCGAGCACCTACTGGTCGCTGCCGACGCGCCAGAACAACGAATACTCGCAGTACATGGAGAATGTGGGTCAGACAGGGCTCGCAGCAGGGCTTCACCTGCCTGAATGATCCGGTCTACGGCGGCGGACCGTACACCGGCTGCAACGTGCCGCTGCAGTTCTTCGAATACCACACCAACCCCGAGCGCTGGTCGAACGAGCTGCGCCTCGCGTCCAAGCCCGGCGGGCGCTTCCACTGGCTGGCCGGCGTGTATTCGGAGAAGACGCGCGACAAGAATTCCGGCAGCACCTACTACATGCCGGGCCTGCGCACCGATGGCGCGGCGTTCCAGTACTACGAGGCGCTATACGGTACGACGGCATCATCGCTCCCGCCCGGCATCGTGGTACGCGTACCAGACGCGTTCCGACTACCTGCAGACCACCGAATTCGCGAACATCAGCTTCGACATCACCGACAAGCTGAACGTCGAAGCGGGCACCGTGCACTTCCACGCCGACTCGAAGTTACTACAGTCCATACGGTCAGTTCTCCTATGCGCCGACTACGCCGGCGCTGTCGACCGAATTCATCGCAGAAGTGGAACAGCAAGTTCGGCATCAACTACAAGCTGACCGACAAGATCCTGCTGTACGCCGACTTCGCGCAGGGTTTCCGCGACGGTGGCGCGAACTCGGGCTATCCGCAGTCCTGCTACGACGACGGCGTGCCGCACAAATACGTGCCCGACACGCTCAACAACTACGAGCTGGGCTGGAAGACGACCAGCCTGAACGGGCGTTTGCTGTTCAACGGCGCGGCCTACCTGATGCGCTGGAAGGACCTGCAGACGTCCATCTACGACTTCGACATCTGTCCCCCGAGCAGCTTCAACGTCAACGTCGGCGATGCGCGCGTCCACGGCGCGGAGTCCAACGTCGAACTGAAGCTGAACGAGAACTGGTCGATGCAGGCGGCGGCCAGCTACACCGACTCGCACCTGACCTCGAGTTCCTATCCGACCTTCCAGGAGAACGTCGGCGAACGACTGCCGTTCGTGCCCTACTTCAGCTACAGCTGGAACGTGCGCTACGAGCATCCGCTCAGCCGGGCCCTGAGCGGATACGTACAGGTCGACTCGGCCTACAAGGGCGACATGTGGAACGACCTGCACGTGGCCGGGTCGCACGGTTTCCCGCGCATCGACCAGCCTGCCTACACGATCACCAACCTGCGCCTCGGCCTCAATCCGGAGGGCGGCCACTGGCTCGCCGAGCTCTACGTACGCAATCTCACCGACAAGAACGCGATCATCTACAGCAACACCGGCAACTTCGACCTGCGCGAAACGACCAATGAGCCGCGCGTGATCGGCCTGCGGTTGAACTATCGATTCGGCAAGGAAACGAACGCCGACTAGGGCGTAGCGCCAAAGCGTCACCTGGTGGAGGCGGGGGGAATTGAACCCCCGTCCGCAAGCCCTAGACTTCAGGATCTACGCGCGTAGCTGTCTCTTTGTTTCTCATCCGACGCTACCCGAGCAGCAGGGAAGACGCCAGACCAGCGACGGTGTCTCTTAACGGTGTCACCCCGTAGCACGGTGAACCGCGATCCTATGAGCGCGTCCCCGGGTTCAGTGTCATAGGCACCAACTGGTCCGAGGTTAGGCCGGATTAAGCGGCCAGAGCGTAGTTGTTGTCGTTGGCAACTAAGTTTTGCAGCAGTTATTAACGAGGGCCACTGCGCCTCGGCACGCCCCTGAAGGTTCGTAACCCACGTCGAAACCGGTCGCCCCCTTCAGGAAACGCGGCCACTATACCACTCAGCTGACGCGCGCCGCCCGCCCGGCGCGCGCTACTGCTAACCGCGTCTCAGGATTCGCGCCTTGTTGCGCACCCAATCGCGCTCCTTTTCGGTGGCGCGCTTGTCGTGCTGCTTCTTGCCCTTGGCGAGCCCGAGCTGGAGCTTGGCGCGGCCGTGTTTCCAGTACAGCTCGAGCGGCACCAGCGTGTAGCCGCGGCGCTCGACGGCGCCGACCAGGTGATCGAGCTCGCTGCGGTTGAGCAACAACTTGCGCGTGCGCACCGGGTCGGCGACCTTGTGGGTGGAGGCGGTCTTTAGCGGGGCGATATGCGCCCCGATCAGGAATGCTTCGTTGTCGCGGATATACACGTAGCCTTCCGCGAGCTGCGCGCGCCCGGCGCGCATCGCCTTGACCTCCCAGCCCTCGAGCGCAAGACCCGCCTCGAGCCGTTCCTCGATGAAATAGTCAAAGCGCGCACGCCGGTTTTCGGCGATCAGGCGCTCGGGATTCTCGGCCTTCACCATGGCCACATTGTACGCGGTCGGGTTGAGTCGGCCGGCGCGATACTCCAGACTGCGGGGCCATGAAAACCCTGACGCGCTCGGCGCTGATCGCCCGCCTGCCCGAGCAGGTGTTCGCGCTGGTCAACGACATCGCCAGCTATCCGCAGTTCGTGCCGGGCTGTTCGGGCGCCGAGGTGCTGATGCAGTCAGCGACGTGAGGTCGTCGCGCGGCTGAACGTGCAGCGCGGGCCGCTGAGCACGCAGCTGACGACGCGCAACCACCTCAGACCGCACGGGCGAAATCCGCATGGAGCTGGTGTCCGGGCCGCTGCGTTCGCTCGCAGGGCCTGTGGACTTTCGACGCCGGTCGGCAGCAACGGTTGCCGCATCGAACTGCAACTGCAGTTCGAATTCTCGAACCCGTTGAAGGCGGCGCTGTTCGAGCCGCTGCTCGAGGGTACCGCCACATCGATGGTGCACGCCTTCGTGGCGCGCGCGCAGCACCCGCGTGCCTGAAGGCGCGGCGAAGCGTTGCCTGGTCGCGCTCGATCGGTCGCCGGAGTGGTGCTGGTCTGCGTGCACCTGCCCGGCGAGGCCACGGTCGCCGACGCCTTGGCGCAGGCGCGCCGCCAGCTGTGTCCGGAGCCAGCGCCTGCGGCGATCGACTGGGACGGTGGCGCGGCCGGAATCTGGGGCGTGCGCTGCGAGCGTACGGCTGTGCCGCGGCGACGGTGATCGAATCGAACTTTACCGGCCGCTGCTGGCCGATCCGCGCCAGCGCCGACGGCAGCGCGCCAGGGCTGGTGTGCGGCGTTAGGCTGCCGGGAGCGTTGATCGGCTTGCTGCTGACGTGCTCGGCCCGATTTCCCTTGACGGTCACTGTCGAGGTGATCGACCAGATCGTCGTGGAAGTAAACGGTCACGTGCGAGCGAAACGGATGACTGGAGCTGGCGCAGCTTGAGGTAGTAATCATAGTCCCACCGATCGTTCTGGAAACCGCCGGGCACCATGGGCGTACCGAGCAGATAGCGCACCTGCGCCCGGGTCATGCCGGGCTTGACCTGCTCGATGACGGTCGCGTCCAGGTGATTCCCCTGCTGGATCGGCATGTGATACACGCAGCCGGCCCCGAGCAGCAGGGCGGCAGCGATCAAAAGGGCTGCCGGGGCCCGCGATATGGTACTTTGCATGCTTCTAATCATACCGTTCGGACGGACACATGGAAGGGAAAGATCTGCGCAAGGCGGGGCTCAAGGTCACGCTGCCGCGCCTGAAGATACTCGAGATTCTCGAGCGCAGCGCCACGCGGCACCTGTCCGCCGAGGAGATCTACAAGAGCCTGATCGGCTCGGCCGAAGACATCGGTCTCGCGACCGTGTATCGCGTACTGACACAGTTCGAGGCCGCCGGACTGGTCGCGCGCCATCACTTCGAAGACGGCATGGCGGTGTTCGAGCTCGTGCAGGGCGCGCATCATGACCATATCGTGTGTATGGACTGCGGCCACGTCGAAGAGTTCGTCGATGCGGAGATCGAATCGCGCCAGAATGCGATCGCGCGGCAGCACGGCTTCAAGATCAGTGAGCACTCGCTGATCCTCTACGGGCGCTGCGAACGCGCCGATTGCCCGCGGCGCAAGCTGCAGCCCGCGCGACGCGTCTAGGACTTGCTGTTGCGCCGGCGGCCTGCGCCACGCGTCGCTGCGGCGGTGGTGCTCGCGGCCCGCTCCAGCATTTCGAGCGCATGCGAGCGAGCCTTGGTCGTGATTTCCAGGCCGCCGAGCATGCGGGCAATTTCCTCGACGCGCGAGTCGCCGCTGAGCGCGGTGACACTGATGCGCGTGGCGCGCCCATCGGTGAGCTTGGCGACCCGCAGGTGCTGGTGGCCCTGGCAGGCGACCTGCGCCAGGTGCGTCACGCACAGCGCCTGCGCCGCGTTGCCGAGGCCGCGCAGCTCGCGGCCGACGATCTCCGCCACCGCGCCGCCGATCCCGGCGTCGACTTCATCGAACACCATGCACGGTGCGGCATTGCGCGCGCAGCAGACCTGCACCGCGAGTGACAGGCGCGCGAGCTCGCCGCCCGAAGCGATCTTGGCCACCGCTCGCGGCGGCTGGCCGGGATTGGTGCTGACGCGGAATTCCACCCGATCGGCGCCGTGCGCGGCCGGCTCGGCGCCGTCCAGCGGCGTGACATCGGCGATGAAGCTGCCACCGGCCATGCCGAGCTCCTGCATGCGGCGGGTCACCGCCGCGCCGAAGCGCGCGGGCCGCGCTCGAGCGCGCCGCCGTGAGTTTGCGCGCCTGTTCCTGGTAGGCCGCCAGCGCCGCGGCCACCTGCATGCGGAGCGACCCCAGGTCGGCTGCGGCGGTTTCCATGCTGGCCAGTTCGCGTTGCAGCGCGCCGTGCCAGGCGACCAGCTCGCCGGGCTCCACCCGGTGCTTGCGCGCCAGTTCCTCGATGCCGGCCAGCCGCCGCTCGACCGTGTCCTGGCGCGTCGGATCGAATTCCAGCGACTCCAGGTAGTGCGACAGGGCGTGCGCCACCTCCTGCACTTGCGCCGCGGCTTCCTCGAGCAGCGGGTGGAGCGCGGCGAGCTGCGCGTCGAGTCCGCTGGCGGTGCGCAACGCCGCGCCGGCGCGCGCCAGCAGCTGATGGGCGTTGCCCTGCTCGGACTCGTACAGACCCTTCGAGCGCACCGCGCGCCGCCTCCGCCAGCTTGCCGCTGTTGGCGATGCGCGTGCGCTCGACGCTCAGCCGGGTGAATTCGTCGGCGCCCAGGCGCAGGGCGTCGAGTTCCTGCACCTGGTAGCGCAGCAGATCGAGTCGCGCGTGCCGTTCGCTGGCGGCGGCTTCGACGGTAACGCTGCGGTTCATCAGTGCCAGCCAGCTGGCATGGGAGCCACGCACCTGGCCCACCAGGGCTTCGAGCTGGCCAAAGGTGTCGAGCAGCTCGCGCTGCGCATTGTTGCGCATCAGCGACTGGAATTCGTGCTGGCCATGGATGTCGAACAACAGTTCGCCGACCGCGCGCAGCACCGTGACCGGCACGCTCTGGCCGTTGATCCAGGCGCGGCTCCGGCCGTCGCTGGCGATCACCCGACGCAGCAGCAGCTCGCCCTCGTGCGCGATCGACTGCTCTTCGAGTACGTGCCGCAACTCGCCGCCTACCTTTGAGATGTCCACGCTGGCGCTGAGGTCGGCACGCTCAGCGCCCGCCCGCACCACCTCCGCGCCGGCGCGTCCGCCACTCAGCAGCTCGATCGCATCCACCAGCATCGACTTGCCGGCGCCGGTTTCGCCGGTCAGCACCGTCAGGCCCGCAGCGAAGTCGATCTCGACCGCGTCGATGATCGCGAGGTCGCGGATTTGCAGGTTGCGCAGCATGGCGGCGGCTGGCTCCCTAGCGCTCCTGTTGCTCCGCGCCGCGGCCCCAGCGCAGCTTGGAGCGCAGCAGGCGGAAATAATCGTAGCCGGGAGGGTGCAGCAGGGTGATCGAGCCGCCCGCCGCGGAGATCTCGAGCCGATCGCCGGGCTGCAGGTCACCGAGCCGCGCGCCATCGCAGGTGACCTCGGCCAGCCCGGAGCCACGATCGAGCGAGCGGATCTCGATGCTCGCGTCGCCCGGCACCACGATCGGGCGGTCGGAGAGCGTGTGCGGACAGATGGGGGCCATTACCAGCACGTCGAGGCGCGGGATCGACGATCGGGCCGCCGCAGGACAAGGCGTAGGCGGTTGATCCGGTCGCCGTGGCGATCACCATGCCATCGCCGCGGTGCGAGTTGAGATAGCGCCCGTCGACCCGGGTCTGGAAATCGAGCATCCGCCCGGTCTCGCGCCGCAGCAGCACCACGTCATTCAGGGCGAGCAATCGCGCGGTCCCGCCCGCGCCGCGCTGGAGACGCGCTTCGAGCAACCGGCGTGGATCGGCGGCGCAGTGTCCGTCGAGCACGGCATCGATGCCGACGGCGACATCCTGCGGCATGACGTCGGTCAGGAACCCGAGCCGCCCGCGATTGATGCCCAGCAGCGGAACTTCGCGCCCGACCACCAGGCGCGCCGCCTGCAGCAGCGTGCCATCGCCGCCGACTGCAATCATGAAATCGGACTGGGCGGCGAGGTCGGCCCGTGGCACGGCGCGCACCTCGGGGCCAAAGCTCCCGGGCTCGTCCGCGGCGACCAGCACCGCGACTCCGCGGCGGGCGAGGGCGGCCAGCACCGCCACGGCGCTCTCGGCGATGCGCGGTTCGGCAAAGTGGCCGATCAGGGCACAGGTCTGCAGTCGGGCCTTCATGCGGCTCATTTAAACATGCCCGGGCGGGGCGGCCAACGCTGCATATCTGCGCGGTTGGCAGGGATGCGGCCCCGTGCCGGCGAGCCCGGCCGATGAAGCATTGCTTGACGAGGCGGAAACAGGCTCGGTAGCCTGCGGCTGGTCCTGGGAACCCCTGAAGGTATGAGCGCCGATCCGAGTCCTTCCGAAAGCCTGAACGAGCGTGCGCAGCACCTGCTGCGGGTGCTGGTGCAGAGCTATATCCGTGAAGGCCAGCCGGTGGGCTCGCGGGCGTTGTCGCGCGATTCTGGCCTGAGCCTCAGCTCCGCCACCATCCGCAACGTCATGGCCGATCTGGAAGAGCATGGCTTCGTAAGTTCGCCGCACACTTCGGCGGGCCGGGTGCCGACCGATCGCGGCTACCGCTTCTTTGTCGACGCGCTGCTGCGCGCCGAGCTGCCAGCGGCAGAGTCGGCGGAGCTGACCGGGCTGCGCGAGCAGTTTGAGGCCGCGCGTGAAGGGCCGAAGGAACTGGTGGCATCGGCTTCCCAGCTGCTGTCGCGGATCACCCACCTGGCGGGGCTGGTCACCATACCGTTGGCGCCGGCCGCAACGCTGACACAGATCGAGTTCGTGGGTCTCACGGAAAACCGCGTGCTGGTAATCCTGGTATTCAACGATCGCGAGGTGCAGAACCGCATCATCCAACTTGAGCGCCGCTACGGCCCGGAAGAGCTGCGGCGTGCCGCGAATTTTCTCAATGATCATTGCCGCAGCCGCTCGCTGAGCCAGGTGCACAGCGAATTGCTGCGCCAGTTGACGGAGACACATGCCTCGATCAACCAGGTGATGCTCGACGCCATATCCATCGCGCAGCAGGTGTGCGGGCAGGGGGCCGGGCAGGAAGGGATCGAATACGTCATTGCCGGCGAGACCAACCTGATGGGCCTGGCCGAACTCTCCAGCGTCGACAAGCTCAAGCGGCTATTTGAGGCCTTCACCGAGAAGCGCGACATCCTGCACCTGCTCGACCAGAGCCTCCGGGCCGATGGGGTGCAGATCTTCATCGGCCATGAATCGGGCTACCAGATCCTGGACGATTGCAGTGTCATCACCGCGCCCTACAGCACCGGGGAGGGAGTGGCGGGCGTGTTGGGCGTCATCGGTCCGACCCGCATGGCCTACGAGCGTGTGATCCCGATCGTGGACATCACCGCGAAGCTGCTCGGGTCGGCCTTGAATTCGCGCCGTTAGCACCCATATCGCGCCAGGCAGCGCGGTTGTTTGATGATAATTCACATTAGATAAGATCGTTAACTTATTAATATAGAAGTAATTACTTGGATCCAGAACCGCAGATTGATACGCCGGCAGCCGTGCTGGACGCCGCGCCGGCTGATGAGGCTGCGGGGCTGAGGGCTACGCTGGAGCTGGCGGAGCAGGCCAGCGCCGCGGCACGCGATGCGCAGCTGCGGGCGATGGCCGAGCTGGACAACGTTCGCAAGCGCGCGCAGCGCGACATCGAAAATGCGCACCGCTTTGCGCTCGAGCGCTTCGCCGCCGAGCTGCTGGGCGTGCGCGACAGTCTGGAGCTGGCGGTGCAGAGCGCCCCGGGCGCCGATGCGCGCGCACTGATTGCGGGGCAGCAGGCCACGCTCGACCTGCTCGCGAAGGCCTTCGAGCGGTATTCGATCCAGCGACTCGATCCGCTTGGCGCAGCCTTTGACCCTGCCCTCCACGAAGCCGTAATGGCCCAGGAGTCCGCCACGGCAAGGCCGGACAGTGTGCTGCAGGTGCTGCAGTCGGGCTACCAGCTTAACGGGCGCCTGCTGCGCCCAGCCCGCGTGGTGGTCGCGCGCGCGCCGCAGGACCCCGCTTGAATTCGGCCGGTCGCGGCCTCAGATAACCGGTCAAGAATCTGCTGTTTCGGAGCAAGCCATGAGCAAGGTAATCGGCATCGACCTGGGTACGACCAATTCCTGCGTCGCGGTGATGGAGGGCGGCAAGCCCCGCGTCATCGAGAACAGCGAGGGCGATCGCACCACCCCGTCGATTGTCGCCTTCACCAAGGACGACGAGGTGCTGGTCGGTCAGTCGGCCAAGCGCCAGGCGGTCACCAACTCCCAGAACACCCTGTTCGCGGTCAAGCGGCTCATTGGCCGCAAATTTGCCGACGACGTAGTGCAGAAAGACATCGGCATGGTCTCCTACAAGGTGGTCAAGGCCGACAACGGCGACGCCTGGGTCGAGGCCCAGGGCAAGAAGATGGCGCCGCCGGAAATTTCGGCGCGCGTGCTCATGAAGATGAAGAAAACCGCGGAGGACTACCTGGGCGAGGAAGTCACCGAGGCGGTCATCACTGTCCCGGCCTACTTCAACGATTCGCAGCGCCAGGCGACCAAGGATGCCGGGCGCATCGCCGGTCTGACGGTCAAGAGAATCATCAATGAGCCCACTGCCGCGGCGCTGGCCTATGGCCTCGACAAGCAGGGCGGTGATCGCAAGATTGCGGTGTATGACCTCGGTGGCGGCACTTTCGACATCTCCATCATCGAGATCGCGGAGGTCGACGGCGAGCGGCAGTTCGAGGTGCTCTCGACCAACGGCGACACCTTCCTCGGTGGTGAAGACTTCGACATGAAGATCATTCACTTCCTTGCCGACGAGTTCCTGAAGGAGTCGGGCGTCGACGTGCGGCGCGACCCGCTGGCGATGCAGCGCCTGAAGGAAACGGCCGAGAAGGCCAAGATCGAGCTGTCCTCGAGCCAGCAGACGGACGTAAACCTTCCCTACATCACGGCGGACGCCTCGGGACCCAAGCACCTGAGCGTCAAGCTTACGCGCGCCAAGCTCGAATCGCTGGTCGAAGACCTGGTCAAGCGCACCATGGGTCCGTGCCGCACGGCGCTGAAGGATGCCAATCTCGACCCTGCCAGCGTGGCTGAGGTCATCTTGGTAGGCGGCCAGACCCGCATGCCGCTGGTGCAGAAATACGTCAAGGATATCTTCGGCAAGGAGCCGCGCAAGGACGTGAACCCGGACGAGGCGGTCGCGGTCGGCGCCGCGGTGCAGGGAGGGGTGCTTTCGGGCGAAGTCAAGGACGTGCTGCTGCTCGATGTGACCCCGCTGTCGCTCGGCATCGAGACGCTCGGCGGCGTGATGACCAAGCTCATCACCAAGAATACGACCATCCCGACCAAGGCGAGCAACGTATTTTCCACCGCGGACGACAATCAGACTGCGGTCACAATCCACGTGCTGCAGGGCGAGCGCGAGCGCGCCGCCGACAACAAGTCGCTCGGCAAGTTTGATCTTGCCGATATCCCGCCGGCGCCGCGCGGTATGCCGCAGGTCGAAGTTGCCTTCGACATCGACGCCAACGGCATCCTGCACGTCTCGGCCAAGGACAAGGCGACCGGGAAAGAGCAGAGGATCGTCATCAAGGCCTCGAGCGGTCTGTCGGAAGAAGAGATCAAGCGCATGGTTGGCGATGCGGAAGCGCACGCCGAGGAAGACAAGAAGTTCCGCGAGCTGGTCGAGGTGCGCAACCGGGGCGATGCGATGCTGCACTCGGTCGAAAAGGCGCTCAAGGATCTGGGCGACAAGGTCAGTGGTGAGGATCGCGCCAAGGCGGAATCGGCACTGGCCGATCTGCGCGCGGTGCTGAAGTCCGACGATGGCGAGGTGATCGCCAAGAAGACCGAGGCGCTCGCCGGCGCGGCTTCCGGCATCGCGCAGCAGGCCTATGCGGCCGGCCAGGGCGAAGCGGGTGCCGCGGCCGCTGCGGCCGATGCGGGCGCTGCCAGCGGCGAATCCGCCGGCGGCGACAAGGACAATGTGGTCGATGCGGAGTTCGAAGAAGTCAAGGACAAGGACAAAGGCAAGGGCCAGCGCGCGACTTGAAGTAACCTAGCAGCGCATGGCAAAAAGCGATTACTACAAGCTGCTGGATTTGCCCCGCAACGCCAGCGAGGCCGACATCAAGAAGGCCTACCGCCGCCTGGCGATGAAGTTCCACCCGGACCGCAATCCGGGGGATAAGGCCGCGGAGGATAAGTTCAAGGAGTCGAAGGAAGCCTACGAAGTGCTTTCCGACGCCGGCAAGCGCGCGATCTACGACCAGCACGGGCACGCCGGGATCGACGCCGCGCGACAGGGCGGCGGCGGGAGCGGTTTCGCTCCCGGTGCCGAGCAGTTCAGCGACATTTTTGGCGACGTATTCGGCGATATTTTCGGCGGCGCACGCCGTGGCGGTGGGCGGGCGCAGGTCTTTCGTGGCGCCGACCTGCGCTACGACACCGAGCTCGATCTGGCCGAGGCCGTGTTCGGGCGCACGCTGGAAATCGATCTCACCAAGCTGGTTGAATGCGAACTCTGCCACGGTAGCGGCGCGGCCAAGGGGAGCAACCCGGTGCAGTGCGAGACCTGCTCCGGCTCCGGACAGGTGCGGGTCTCCCAGGGTTTCTTCACGCTGCAGCAGACCTGTCCGCAGTGCCGTGGCAGCGGGCGCGTAGTGCGCAACCCCTGCGACGCCTGCCTCGGGCAGGGGCGCGTACGCAAGCACAAGAAGCTCGCCGTCAAGATTCCCCCGGGCGTGGACAACGGTGACCGCGTGCGGCTCGCCGGCGAGGGCGAGGCAGGGCGCAACGGCGGTCCGCCGGGCGATCTGTATGTCGAAGTGCATGTCCGCGAACATTCGATTTTCGAGCGCGACGGGGCCCACCTCAGCTGCGAGGTGCCGCTTTCATTTGCGACCGCCACCCTGGGCGGAAGCGTTGACGTGCCTACGCTCGATGGCGAAGTTACCCTCAAGATTCCGCCCGAATCGCAATCGGGGCGGGTGTTTCGCCTGCGCGGCAAGGGCATCAAGCCGGCCCGCGGCGGCGAGCAGGGCGATTTGTTCTGCCGTGTGAGCATAGAGACCCCGGTCAAATTGTCCGCTGAGCAGCGCACGCTCCTGGAGCAATTCGATGAATCGCTCCGGCACGATGGCAACCGGCACGCACCCCGGCAGAAGAGTTTCCTGGATGGGGTGAAGCGATTTTTCAAGGCGGCGCCCTGATGACCCATGTCGCTCGCCGCGCGCAAGGCCCGGCCGCTGTTGCGGGGGTCGTCATCGTGGGGGCGGGCGGACGTATGGGCTCGAGCCTGGTGCGCCTCATGCCGGAGTTTCCCGCCCTGCGCCTCCAGGCCGTGCTGGCGGCGCCTGCTAGTCCCCATCTCGGGCGCGACAGTGGCGAGTTGGCCGGGGGCGCGCCCAACGGTGTGCGTGTGAGCGCGCAAATCAAGCCCGCCCTGCGGGGAGCGGGGCTGGTCATCGATTTTTCCAGTGCCGCCGCCGCCGCCGCCCATGTCCGGGCCTGCGCGGCCGCCGGGGTGCCCCTGCTGCTTGGGACCACTGGCCTGGGACCCGAGATGCCCGCCATCCTCAAACGGGCGGCGAAGAGTATTCCGCTGCTGGTCACGCCGAACACCAGTCTCGCGGTTACCGTCCTGCAGGAGCTCGTCCGCCGGGCCGCCGCCGCGCTGGGGCCCGATTTCGACCTTCAGGTCCTGGACACGCACCACGCGGACAAGCGGGATGCGCCCTCCGGCACAGCGCTGGCGCTGGGCGCTGCCGCCGACGAGGCCCGGATCCCGGGCCGAAGGGTAGGGTATGCCTCCCTGCGGGGCGGGGACCTGGTCGGTGAGCATGAGGTGCACTTCCTGGGACAGGGCGAAAGGCTCTGCCTCGCCCACAGTGCGACCGACCGCTCGGTTTTCGCCCGGGGAGCCCTCCGGGCCGGCTCCTGGCTGGCCGCCCAACCCCCGGGGGCCTATGGCATGGGCGACATGCTGCATGAAAAATAAATTCCTGCGCGGCAAAGCGCGGTTTTCACTAACACCATATTTATAAAGGGGTTTTGGGGCCAATTTTTGCCCGAGCCGGGCCTCTGGGCGCATGGACAGGGGCGCACGCGATCCTTAGAATTTCCCGCGTAATCCGATTGTCGGGTTAGTCCGCACAAGGCGGGGGGCGTTCCAAAAGGACTCCTCCCGCTTTGTGCATATGCGCATGAAAAACCGGAGCCGCACTCAAGGGGATGGCTTAAGTGATCTCACCAGCGGTGCTGGCGCTCGCGGACGGCAGCATCTTCCGCGGACAGTCCATCGGCGCCAGCGGTAACACCACCGGCGAAGTCGTATTCAATACCGCCATCACGGGCTATCAGGAAATTCTCACCGACCCGTCCTACGCGCGACAACTGGTCACGCTGACTCATCCTCATATTGGAAATACCGGCACCACTCCGGAAGACATGGAGTCCGGGCAGGTTTACGCCGCCGGCCTCGTGATCCGCGACCTGTCGATCTGCAGCAGCAGTTGGCGCGCGGAAGGTACGCTCGCCGATTTCCTGCAGCGTGCGCGCGTGGTCGCGATCGCCGGCATCGACACGCGACGCCTCACGCGACTGCTGCGCGAGCGCGGCGCGCAGGCCGGTTGCATCATGACCGGCGACAAGATTGACGAATCGGCGGCGGTGCGCGCGGCGAAGCGCTTTCCCGGGCTCAAGGGCATGGACCTGGCCAAGGTTGTCTCGACCCGCGAGCGTTACCAGTGGAACGACGGTGCCATTGTCCGCGGCGCCGATCGCCCGACGATTCGCGCACAGCAACGCTTGCACGTCGTGGCTTACGACTACGGCATCAAGCGCAATATCCTGCGGCTCCTGGCCGACCAGGGGTGCCGCGTCACGGTGGTGCCAGCTCAGACCACCTCTGCCGATGTCCTCGCCCTCAAACCTGACGGTATTTTCCTCTCCAACGGCCCGGGCGACCCGGAACCCTGTGACTACGCGATCCGCGCCCTGAACGAATTGCTGACCACCGAGATTCCAATCTTCGGCATCTGCCTCGGTCACCAGCTGCTGGCGCTGGCGAGCGGTGCGCGCACGATCAAGATGAAGTTCGGCCATCACGGTGCGAACCACCCGGTGCAGGATCTGGCCACCGGGCGGGTGCTGATCACGAGTCAAAACCATGGCTTTGCCGTGGATGAGGCCAGCCTGCCGGAGAATCTCAAGGTCACGCACCGTTCGCTGTTCGACGGCACGGTGCAGGGGCTGGTGCGCAGCGACCGGCCTGCCTTCAGTTTCCAGGGGCATCCCGAAGCGAGCCCGGGCCCGCACGATGTGTCGCCGCTATTCGAAGCCTTCACGCAGCTGATGCTGCGGCGGCTCCAGACGCAGCTGCGCGCAATGCGCTCGGCCTCGCGCCAGCAGGCTGCCGAGGGCTAGGCGCGCGGCGCCGCTTGCACATGCCAAAACGCACCGACCTCCGCAGCATACTCATCATCGGCGCAGGACCCATCGTCATTGGGCAAGCCTGCGAGTTCGATTACTCCGGCGCGCAAGCCTGCAAGGCGCTGCGCGAGGAGGGGTATCGGGTCATCCTGGTCAATTCGAACCCGGCGACCATCATGACCGACCCCGAGATGGCCGACGCCATCTACATCGAACCGATCAACTGGCGCACGCTGGCCAGCATCATCGAGAAGGAGCGGCCGGACGCGCTGTTGCCCACCATGGGCGGGCAGACTGCGCTCAACACCGCGCTCGATCTGGCGCGCGAGGGCGTGCTGGAAAGATTTGGAGTCGAAATGATCGCCGCTTCGCGCGCCGCGATCGACATGGCCGAAGACCGCGAGCTGTTCCGCAACGCCATGCACGAGATCGGCCTCGAGACGCCGCAGTCGCAGATCGCCCGCAGCATGGAGGAGGCCGTGGGCGTGCAGGCCAACTTCGGCTTTCCGGTGGTGCTGCGGCCCTCATTCACCATGGGTGGGAGCGGCGGCGGCATCGCCTACAACCGTGAGGAATTCGAGGCCATCGTCGCGCGCGGCCTGGAGGCCTCGCCGACCAACGAGGTGCTGATCGAGGAATCGGTCATAGGCTGGAAGGAATTCGAGATGGAGGTGGTGCGCGACAAGTCCGACAACTGCATCATCATCTGCTCGATCGAGAACCTCGACCCGATGGGCGTGCACACCGGCGATTCAATCACCGTGGCACCGGCGCAGACGCTCACCGACAAGGAATACCAGCGCATGCGCGACGCCTCGATCGCGGTGCTGCGCAAGATCGGGGTCGAGACCGGCGGCTCGAACGTGCAGTTCGCGGTGAACCCGCGCGACGGGCGCCTGCTGGTCATCGAGATGAATCCGCGCGTATCTCGTTCCTCCGCGCTGGCCTCGAAGGCGACCGGCTTTCCGATCGCCAAGATCGCCGCCAAGCTGGCGGTCGGCTACACGCTCGATGAATTGCGCAACGAAATCACCGGCGGCGCCACGCCGGCCTCGTTCGAGCCCAGCATCGACTACGTCGTCACCAAAGTGCCGCGTTTTACCTTTGAGAAGTTCCCCGCTGCCAACAGCCGCTTGACCACGCAGATGAAGTCGGTTGGCGAAGTCATGGCGATCGGCCGCACCTTCCAGGAGTCGATCCACAAGGCGCTGCGCGGCCTCGAGACCGGACTCGACGGCTTCGACCCGATCATGGTGTTGCCGCTGTCCGAGGAGAGCGCGAACCAGCTGTCCAACGAATTGCGCGCCCCGGGCGCCAACCGGCTGCTGTACGTGGCGGATGCCATGCGCGCCGGCTGGACCTTGCAGCAGATCAACGAGCTGACCGCTATCGACCCCTGGTTCCTGGCCCAGATCCGTGACCTCATCGACGAGGAGGCGCGCCTGCGCCGCGAGGGCGAGAAGTCGCTCGGCGTCGAACGGCTCCGTGAACTCAAGCGCAAGGGCTATTCCGACCGACGGCTGGCGACGCTGACTCACAGCACCGAGCAGCAGATTCGCACCCGGCGGCACGAATTCGGGGTACTGCCGGTGTACAAGCGCGTCGATACCTGCGCGGCCGAGTTCGCCACGGCCACCGCCTACCTCTATTCCACCTACGAAGAGGAGTGCGAGGCGGAACCGGACCAGCGCCGCAAGATCATGATCCTCGGCGGCGGCCCCAATCGCATCGGGCAGGGGATCGAGTTTGACTACTGCTGCGTGCACGCGGCGCTGGCGCTGCGTGAAGACGGCTTCGAGACCATCATGGTCAACTGCAATCCGGAGACGGTGTCGACCGACTACGACACCTCCGATCGGCTGTATTTCGAACCTCTGACCCTCGAGGACGTGCTCGAGATCATCCACAAGGAGAAACCCGAGGGCGTAATCGTGCAGTTCGGGGGCCAGACGCCGCTCAAGCTGGCGCGCGCGCTCGAGGCCGCGGGTGCGCCGATCATCGGCACCACGCCTGACTCCATCGACATCGCCGAGGACCGCGAGCGCTTCCAGCAGCTGGTCAAGCGAGTGGGACTGCGCCAGCCGGCCAACGCCACCGCCCGCACCGAGGAGCAGGCCGTGGCACTGGCGCGCGAAGTGGGCTACCCGCTGGTGGTGCGACCGTCCTACGTGCTCGGCGGCCGTGCGATGGAGATTGTCTTCAAGGAAGACGACCTGCGCGCTTACATGGCCAGCGCCGTGCAGGTCTCGAACGACAGCCCGGTGCTGCTTGATCGTTTCCTTGATGTCGCCATAGAGGTTGATGTGGATGCCGTGTGCGACGGCACCGACGTGTTGATCGGCGGCATCATGGAGCACGTCGAGCAGGCGGGCGTGCACTCGGGCGACTCCAGCTGCTCGTTGCCGCCGATCAGCCTGTCGCGCGAGACCCAGGACGAGCTGCGCGAGCAGACCCGCAAGCTCGCGCATGCCCTGCAGGTCATCGGCCTGATGAACATCCAGTTCGCGATCCAGAACGGCACCATCTACGTGCTGGAAGTCAATCCGCGCGCCTCGCGCACCGTGCCCTTCGTCGGCAAGGCCACCGGCGTCCAGATCGCCAAGCTGGCCGCGCGCGTCATGACCGGGCGCACGCTGCGCGCCATGGGCATGCTCGAGGAGCGGGTACCGCCTTACTACTCGGTCAAGGAAGCCGTGTTCCCGTTCAACAAGTTCCCGGAGGCCGACCCGATCCTCGGCCCCGAGATGAAATCCACCGGAGAGGTGATGGGCACGGGCCGCACTTTTGGCGAGGCCTACGCCAAGAGCCAGGCTGCCTCGGGCGTGGTCCTGCCGCGTACCGGAGTGTGTCTGCTGAGCGTGCGGGAGCGCGACAAGGCCGCGGCCGTGCAACTGGCACAGCGGCTGCGGGCGCGCGGCTTCGAGCTGGTGGCAACCGAGGGGACGGCCGCGGCGCTGGTCGCCGCCGGCATCGAGTGTCGCCGTGCCAACAAGGTGCGCGAAGGGCGCCCGCACATCGTCGACATGATCAAGAACGATGAATTCGACCTGATCGTCAACACCACCGAGGGCAAACAGGCCATCCTGGAATCGAACTCCATCCGCCGCGAAGCCGTGCATCGCCGCGTGACCTACTACACGACGCTGGCGGCGGCGATGGCAACCTGCGAAGCCCTCGATCACATGGACGAAGTGGCGGTCAACAGCCTCCAGGACCTGCACCGGGAACTGTCCGCGTGAAGCGCTCGCCCATGACATTGCGCGGCGCGGAGCTGTTGCGCGCGGAACTCAGGCAACTGAAGTCCGAGGCGCGGCCGCGGGTGATCAGGGCCATAGCGGAGGCGCGCGCGCACGGTGACCTGTCGGAAAACGCCGAGTATCACGCGGCCCGCGAGCAGCAGGGTTTCATCGAAGGCCGCATCATGGAAATCGATTCGCGCCTGGCGGCCGCGGAAGTGATCGACATCGCGCAGCTCGCCGCGAGCGATCGGGTGGTGTTTGGCGCCACGGTGGACCTCGAAGACCAGGATGACGGGAGCGCCGTGACCTACCAGATCGTCGGCGAGGACGAAGCCGACATCCGCGCCGGCCGCATCTCGGTCGGCTCGCCAATTGCCCGCGCCCTGATCGCCAAGCGTGTCGCCGACGTGGTCGAGGTCACGGCACCCGGCCGCACCCGCAGCTACGAAATCATCGCGGTGCGCTACACCTGAGCGTCCGGCAGCACCAGCTTCGGGATGGGCGCCGCCGCGCGATACAGCACTGCCACGTGGCCGATGCGCGTGACCAGCTCGCAACCTGTGCGCGTCACCAGTTGGCTCAGTGCCGCCTCACGCGCGGCCCGGTTGGCGGTGCGCACCCGCACCTTGATCAGCTCATGCACGCGCAAGGCCTGAACGGTTTCGGCTACGACGTTTTCAGTCAGGCCTTTGAGCCCCAACATAACCACGGGCTTGAGGGCGTGGGCCTTGCCGCGCAGGAAGCGGAGCTGTTTTTCAGTCAGTGCCATGGGGGCCATTATCCATGACCCGCCGCACCCAAAGCAGCAGCCGTTGGCTGGCCGAGCACTTCTCCGACCCCTTCGTCAAGCGTGCGCATGCCGAGGGCTGGCGCTCGCGGGCCGTGTTCAAACTGGAAGAGGCAGACAAGAAAGAGCATTTGTTGCGCCGCGGTCAGGTGGTGCTCGACCTCGGGGCGGCTCCGGGAGCCTGGAGCCAGTACGCCAGGGGCAAGGTGGGGCGGGGTGGCAAGGTGATCGCCAGCGACATCCTGTCCATGGACGGCCTGACCGGCGTCGAATTCGTGCAGGGAGACTTCCGCGATGAACAGGTTTTCGCCCAACTGCTGGCGCTGGCCGGTGAACGCGGTGTGGACGTGCTGCTTTCCGACATGGCGCCCAATCTCAGCGGCATGGACGTCATCGACCAGCCCCGCGCCATGTACCTGGCAGAGCTGGCGCTCGAAATGGCCGGTCGGGTGTTGAAACCGGGCGGTGGCGCCCTCATCAAGGTCTTCCAGGGGGCTGGCTTCCAGGAGTTGACCGTGGCCGCCCGGCGCCAGTTCAAGACGGTGCGCTTCCTCAAACCGGCTGCTTCGCGGGCGCGCAGTGCCGAGATCTACTTGCTGGCGAGCGGCCTGCGATTGGTGTAGCGTGAACTGACTGGAGCTTAAGAATTGAACGATACGACCAAGAATATCCTGCTGTGGGCGGTCATCGCCCTGGTGCTGGTCGCGGTGCTGACCAAGTACATGCCGGCCGCGGGCAAGCCGGAAGAAGTCCGTTATTCGACGTTTCTCAACGAGATGCGCGACGGCCGGGTCGACAGCGTGGTCCTGCAGGGCGACGACCATCTATGGCACCCGCAAGGACAAGAGCAAGTTCGAGACCTATAACCCCGAGACCAATTACACCGCGCTGATCGGTGACTTGAGCAAGGCCAACGTCGGCATCGAGGGCCGGGCGCCGCCACAGCCCAATTTCCTCACCCAGCTGCTGCTGTCGATGGCCCCGGCGCTGCTGCTGATCCTGGTGTTCGTTTACATGCTGCGCCAGATGCAGGGTGCGGGCGGCGGGCGCGGGGCCATGAGTTTTGGCAAGAGCCGGGCGCGGCTGCTCGGTGAAGACCAGGTCAACGTCACCTTCGCCGATGTCGCGGGCGTCGACGAGGCCAAGCAGGAAGTCGGCGAGATCGTCGATTTCCTCAAGGACCCGGGCAAGTTCCAGAAGCTCGGCGGCAAGATCCCCAAGGGCGTGCTGATGGTCGGCAACCCGGGCACCGGCAAGACGCTGCTGGCGCGCGCCATCGCCGGCGAGGCCAAGGTGCCGTTCTTCACGATTTCCGGCTCCGATTTTGTCGAGATGTTCGTCGGCGTCGGCGCCTCACGCGTGCGCGATATGTTCGAGCAGGCCAAGAAGCACGCGCCCTGCATCATCTTCATCGACGAGATCGACGCGGTCGGACGTCATCGCGGCGCGGGCCTCGGCGGCGGGCACGATGAGCGCGAGCAGACGCTGAACCAGCTGCTGGTCGAAATGGACGGCTTCGAAGGGAACGAGGGCATCATCGTCATCGCGGCCACCAACCGGCCTGACGTGCTCGATCCGGCGCTGCTCCGGCCGGGCCGCTTCGATCGCCAGGTGGTAGTGCCGCTGCCCGGACGTGCGCGGCCGCGAGCAGATCCTGCGCGTGCACATGCGGCGCGTGCCGCTGGCCGACGATGTGCGGCCGGCGCTGATCGCGCGCGGCACGCCCGGGTTTTCCGGCGCCGACCTGTCGAACCTGGTCAACGAGGCCGCGCTGTTTGCGGCGCGTGCCAACCTCAAACTCGTGACGATGGAGCAGTTCGAGCGCGCCAAGGACAAGATCATGATGGGCGCCGAGCGGCGCTCGATGGTGATGACCGATGCCGAGAAGCGCATGACCGCATACCACGAGGCCGGCCACGCCATCGTTGGCGTGAGCGTGCCCGAGCACGACCCGGTCTACAAGGTGACGATCATTCCGCGCGGCCGCGCGCTTGGCGTCACCCAGTTCCTGCCCGAGCAGGACCGCTACACGTTGAGCAAGCGGCGCCTCGAAAGCACCATCGCCACGCTGTTCGGCGGCCGCATCGCCGAGGAAATCATCTTCGGCGCTGACGCGGTGACCACCGGCGCCTCCAACGACATCGAGCGGGCCACGGACCTGGCGCGCAGCATGGTGACCAAGTGGGGCCTGTCCGACCGGCTGGGCCCGCTGTCCTATGCCGAGGAGGAGGGCGAGGTGTTTCTCGGGCGCAGCGTCACCCAGCACAAGAAAGTATCCGAGCGTACTGCGCATGAGATCGAGGAAGAAGTGCGCCGCGTCATCGACGCAAACTACGGCCTGGCGCGCAGCGTACTGCAGTCCAATCTCGACAAGCTCCATGCGATGGCCGAGGCGCTCATCAAGTACGAGACCATCGACGACACGCAGATCAAGGACATCATGGCCGGCCGCGAGCCGAAGCCGCCCGAGGGTTGGGATGACGCCGGCGGTGCGGGCGGCAAGCCCGTGGCGGCCGATGCCGCCGAGCGGGCCAAGCCGCCCATCGGGACGCCGGCGGGTCAGCACTGAATAACGACCCCATTCCGCGCCGATTGGCGTTGCGGCATGCCCGCGGGACGCTGCTCCTCACCGAACCGGTCGTCATGGGCGTGCTCAACGTCACGCCCGATTCCTTCAGTGATGGCGGGCAATATCTGGATCCGGCCCGCGCCGCGGAACGGGCGCGCGCCATGGCGGCGGAAGGGGCCGCAATCGTCGATATCGGGGGCGAGTCCACGCGCCCCGGAGCCCCACCGGTACCGCTCGAGGAAGAATTGCGGCGGGTCATGCCCGTCGTGAGGGCAGTGGCCCGCGACAGCGACGTGATCATTTCAGTCGACACCAGCCGCCCTGAGGTGATCGAACAGGCGGTGGCCGAGGGTGCCGCCATGATCAACGATGTGCGTGCGCTGCAGGCGCGCGGCGCACTCGCGGCGCTGGCGCGGAGCGGCGCGGCGGCGTGCCTGATGCACATGCAGGGCGAGCCGGCGACCATGCAGCAGTCGATCCAGTTTGAAGACGTGGTGGCGCGAGGTGCGGAGCATGCTGGCGGCGCGGCTCGCGGCCTGCCAGGAGGGCGGCATCGACCCGGAGCGGTTGTGTGTCGATCCGGGCTTTGGCTTTGGCAAGCTGACGCAGCACAATCTGGAGCTGTTGCGGAGCCTGGAGGAGTTGCTGGAGCTCGATCGGCCGTTGCTGGTCGGCCTGTCGCGCAAATCGCTGCTCAAGGCCCTGACCGGGCGTGACAGCGGCCAACGCCTCGCGGGTAGTGTTGCGCTGGCGACCGCGGCCGTGCTCAACGGCGCGGTGATCGTCCGCGCGCACGATGTGGCGGCGACGGTCGATGCCGTGCGTGTGGCTGCGGCCTTGAGGCATTGAGGAGTCCGGCAGTGGCAAGAGATTACTTCGGCACCGATGGCATTCGCGGGCGCGTCGGCCAGCACCCGATGACGGTCGACTTTGCGCTGCGCCTTGCCAGCGCCGCCGGGCGCGTGCTTGCTCCCCAGGGCGGCACGGTATTGATCGGCAAGGACACGCGCCTTTCCGGCTACATGTTCGAAGCCGCGCTCGAGGCCGGATTCGTCGCCGCCGGCGTGAATGTCATGATGATGGGGCCGCTCCCCACGCCCGGCATCGCCTACATGACGTGCCGGCTGAAGTGCAATTTTGGCGTGGTCATCAGCGCCTCGCACAATCTGTTCGAGGACAACGGCATCAAGTTCTTCGACGGCAGCGGCGGCAAACTCTCCGACGGCCTCGAGGAGCAAATCGAGACTCAGCTGGCGGCGCCGCCGCTGACGCGTTCATCCGGCGAACTGGGGCGCGCGCATCGCGTCGATACCTCGCGCACCATGTACCAGGAATTCTGCCGCAGTACGCTGCCGGCGGGGATGGATCTGGCCGGGCTCAAGATCGTCGTCGACTGCGCCAATGGCGCCGCCTACAAGGTCGCGCCGCGCACGCTCGCCGACCTGGGCGCCGACATCGTGCCGATCGGCTCCTCGCCCAACGGGCGCAACATCAATGTGGGCTGCGGCTCGACCGCGCCGCAGCTGCTGCAGCTCACGGTGCCCGGTGTTAATGCCCAGGTCGGCATCGCGCTCGATGGCGACGGCGACCGTGTGCTGATGGTCGATCACCTGGGCCGCGTCGTTGACGGCGACCAGCTGCTCTACATCATCGCCTGCGCCCGCCAGGCGAAGGGCGCGCTGCCGGGTCCGGTAGTGGGCACGCTGATGAGCAACCTCGGGCTCGAGCTTGCGCTGCGCGAGCAGGGCATCGGTTTCGAGCGCGCCGCGGTGGGCGATCGCTACGTGCTGGCGCGGCTGCGCGAAACCGGCGGGGTGCTGGGCGGTGAAACTTCCGGCCACATACTCTGCCTCGATCGCACCACCACGGGAGATGGCCTGGTCAGCGCTCTGCAGGTGCTGGCCGTCATGCGCGAGACCGGGAAGTCCCTGGCTGAGCTGGCCGCCGGCATGACGCGCCTCCCGCAGGTCATGCTGAACGTCCCGGTGGCCCGCCGCTTCGACCCGACGGCCGTCCCGGCCGTCAGCTCGCTGCTGGCCACGCTTGAGACGCGGCTTGGCGGCCGGGGGCGCATCGTTTTGCGTGCCTCCGGCACCGAGGCGCTGATCCGCGTCATGGTCGAGGCCCAGGAAGAATCGCTGGCGCGAACTTGCGCCGAGGAGCTGGCCGGAGCCGTGCGCGCCGTGGGTGGCTGATCGGGCTGGGGCCCGCGCGCATTGCGCGGATCGAATTGCATGGCTATGATCGCGCGCCCTGCAGGCCCCCCAGGATCCAAGCCATCCACATGCGACGCAAGATAGTAGCCGGTAACTGGAAGATGCATGGGTCGCGTGCCGAAAACGCGACCCTTATAGAAGCCGTGGTGGGCGGGCCGGGCGCAGAGCAGGTGAACTGCGTTATCTGCCCCCCGTACGTCTACCTGCAGGACGCCGCGCGTCTCCTGCGCGACAGTGCCGTGGCGCTCGGTGCGCAAGACGTCTGTGCCGAAGCCGTGGGTGCTTACACCGGTGAGATTTCCGCCGCCATGCTGCAGGACGTCGGTTGCCTGTATACCCTGGTGGGTCACTCCGAGCGCCGCGCGCTCTATGGGGACAGCAACGCGCTGGTGGCGCGCAAATACGCGGCTGCCCTCAGCCGCTCGCTGACACCGATACTGTGCGTGGGCGAGCAGCTCGCCGAACGCGAGGCGGGGCGCACCAATGAAATCGTGGGCGCGCAGCTCGACGCAGTCGTGCAGCTCTCGGGCGTCGCGTCGCTGGCCGGCGCGGTCATCGCCTACGAGCCGGTTTGGGCGATCGGCACCGGCCGCACGGCAACGCCCGAACAGGCCCAGCAGGTCCACGCATTCATACGTCAGCGCGTGGCCAGCGAGGATGCTAAAATCGCGGGCGGGCTCCGGATCCTGTACGGCGGCAGTGTCAAGGCGGGAAACGCCCGCGACATTTTCGCGATGCCCGACGTCGACGGCGGCCTGATCGGCGGTGCGTCGCTCAAGGCGGATGAATTTCTGGCCATAGTCGCCGCGGCCCTCGGGCCGGGCGTGAGTTGAACACACCATGCTGCACACAACGTTAATGATTATCGATTTCTTTTCGGCCTTCAGCGTCATCGCGCTGGTCCTGCTCCAGCGCGGCAAGGGTGCCGAGGCGGGCGCTGGCTTTGGCGCCGGCGCATCCGGCACGGTGTTTGGCGCCCGCGGCGCTGGCACGGCGCTGTCGCGCGCGACGGCCATTTTGGCCGGTATCTTCATGATCACCAGCCTGGCCTTGACGCACGAGGGTTCGCGCACGGCGGTGGCGCCGGCCACCGTGCTCGACCGCCTCTCGCAGCAGACCTCCAGCCAGCCGGCGCCCGCCACTGCGGCGCCCGCCAGCCCGGCTCCGGCAAGCCCGGCGCCATAATTCAGATTTGCCGACGTGGTGGAACTGGTAGACACACTAGCTTGAGGGGCTAGCGCCGCAAGGTGTGGGAGTTCGAATCTCCCCGTCGGCACCAATTCTCTCGTAGAATTGCGGCGGCGTTCGGGGCGGCTGGGAAACCCACCGCCCTTAGTTGACACCAGGTGGATCGGGATGCTCGAAAACTATCTTCCGGTGCTGATATTCCTGACCATCGCCACGCTGCTGGCAGCGGTGCTGCTGGGGCTCGGGGCGATCTTCGGGCGCCTCGGAGTGCGCAAGCACGGCGATGCCGACAAGCTTTCGGCCTATGAATGCGGCTTTGACGCCTTCGAAGAAAACCGCGGTCGCTTCGACGTGCGCTATTACCTGGTGGCGATCCTGTTCATCGTGTTCGATCTCGAGATCGCCTTCCTGTTTCCCTGGGCCGTTTCGCTCAGCTCCACCGGACGCTTTGGCCTCGGCGTGATGGGCGTATTCCTCGCGGTGCTGGTGGTCGGCTTCATCTACGAATGGAAGAAAGGAGCCCTGGAATGGGACTAGGGTCGGCAGGGGAATTGACCCCGGGTGCGACTGGCGACGCCGAGGGTTTCGCGCAGCGCGGCTTCATGACCACGCAGCTTGACAGTCTGGTGAGCTGGGCGCGCACCGGGTCGCTGTGGCCGATGACCTTCGGTCTGGCCTGCTGCGCGGTTGAGATGATGCATGCGGGCGCCTCGCGCTATGACCTTGACCGCTTCGGCATTGTGTTCCGCCCCAGTCCCCGCCAGTCCGACGTGATGATCGTCGCCGGCACCCTGGTCAACAAGATGGCGCCCGCGCTGCGCCGCGTGTACGACCAGATGCCCGAGCCGCGCTGGGTCATCTCCATGGGTTCCTGCGCCAATGCGGGCGGTTACTACCACTACTCCTATGCCGTGGTACGGGGTTGCGACCGGATCGTGCCGGTGGACGTATATGTGCCTGGCTGTCCACCCACGGCCGAGGCGCTCATCTACGGCATCATCCAGTTGCAGCGCAAGATCGACCGCCACGGCGGCGCGGCGGCGGCGGCGTGACTTGAACGCGGCCAGCGACACCATGACGACCGACCTGCGCGCGGTCTGCGGCGAACGTTCGCCGCAAGGACGAGTACCAGCACGCGGATCGCGGCTACGTCGATGTGTGGGGTCCCATCGAAGATTATCGTGACGGTTATCAGCAGGGCTACGAAATCGGTTACGGCACCGGTTACGATCACGAGCCTTTCAACTCTTCAATACCTGCCGGCTTCAAGCGGCGCGGTAGTGATCCGCAGTCGCAGTCCAACGCGAGCACGACGGAAGACCCTAACCGAAGTGCAAGCGGAACTCCCGGTACGCCGGCGGTTCAGTCGCCCAATTCGAACGGCGCGATTACCATTCCGCGAGACACGATGCTCATCGTTGAATTGCAAAGCAGTCTTTCCACTGATGTCAGTCAGCGCGGCGATCGTTTCCAGGCAAGCGTCATCGAGCCGCGTGAATACGAAGGTGCGATGATTGATGGCACCGTGACGAACGTGAAACGTCCGGGCAAAGTCAAAGGCGTAGCCGAGTTGCAACTTTCTTTCGATCATATCCGCCTGCCCGATAATCGCTCGACAGACTTTCATGCGGAGGTAGTCGAAGTGCTCGGCAATGGCGGCACCGTCGGTGCAGTGGACAAGGAAGGTGGCGTTAAAGGGCGCGACTCGACCAGAGACGATGTTGCCAGAGTGGGTGCGACAACTGGCGTCGGCGCGATCATCGGCGCCATTGCCGGTGGCGGGAAGGGCGCAGCCATCGGAGCGGCCATCGGTGCAGGCGTAGGCACGGGCAGCGTTCTGAGTACGTCAGGCAAAGAACTGCGGCTCGATCGCGGTGAGCGACTGAAGATTCGTGTTTCCAGCGACACTAGTATCCAGTGAAGAACAGACACGGAGACGCGGAGACGCGGAGACGCGGTGAGAAGAGACACGGAGACGCGGCGACACGGCGACGCGGGGAGAAGAAGCCGCGGCGATCTGTTGCAGCCTCTGGTGTTTTGAAGCGATCAGACTCTTCCGTACGTCACAGCCCCGCGTCGCCGCGTCACCCCGTGCCGTCGTTCAAATCGTGGCGGTAGCGGCGGCCGCCGGAGAGACCCTCGCCCAGAAGGTTGTAGTAAATGAAGGTCGGGCTCTCTTCGTTGATCAGCGCGCGCGCCTTGCCGCTTTGCGCGTCCACTTCGATCACGCGGTAGACCTGGTGGCCGCGCTGATTGTATTCGAAGGTGAAGCCGCGGCCATCCTTCCACCAGACCGGCGGCGTGAGGTTGTAGGCATTGGGAAACAGCTCCTGGTCGATCTCCGTCTGCTTCTTCGTTTCCACGTCGAAGAGTGCCGGAACGGCGATATCCAGCGCGTCGCCCGGCTTGCGGTAAGGAATCGACGAATGCTTCGGCTGAAGCTGGTCGGTGGGCGACGATTCGATGTAGTGAACCTGCCGGTCGTAGCCGGGGCGCGTGTGATAGGCCACCAGCTTTTTGGAATCGGGCGACCAGGCGATGGAGCGGAACGTGTAGTAGTTGCCTTCCGAGCCATCGAAGCTCAGCGCGGTGGGCCGCTCGGTGGAACCCGCCGGCCGCAGGAACACGTTGAAGTTCTCGATCAGCGCGTCCCACTTGCCGTCGAACGAGGTGCAGACCTGGGGTACGGCGGGCATCGGCGGTAGCGGCGCCACGGCCTCCACGGCCCTGTCCTTGTGCCGGGGCGGAGGATTGGGCGCGCGGCGCACACCCGCTTGGCCCGCGGCCGGGACCGCCCTGTCCGGCGGCGCCCTGTTGCGGCGGTGGAGGTTGGTACTCGAGCCCGTCCACCGGGTCGCCGCCCACCGGTTCGGGGTTGGCCAGCGGGTCGTCTTCGCCGGCCGCCGGCGCGCCGCCGCGTCCCGGCCGCGGAGCAATCGGGGGAATTGCGCCGCCCTTGGTGCACGCGTAATCCGTCAGGGAGCACGTCCACATCGAGCCGCCGCTGCCGAAGCGGATGCTGCGCTCGCCGTCGATGAAGGTCAACGGGCTGGTGGTGGGCGCGCCGGTAGCGGCGCCACGTCCCGCGGCGCCGCCGCGTCCCGCCGGGGGAGGCGCAAACGGCAGGGTCAGCGCCGTGTATTTGTTGCCGCTTGCGGAGGAGATGGCGGCGGCCAGCTTTTCATGGTCGAAGGCCGGCTTTTTGGTCGCCGCCCCGGCATCCACCAGGAGGAATTCCGTGCCGCCTTTTACCGAGCGGGAATACCAGAAATGGTCGGTCTCGCCGATCCAGTTGGCCGCGCCCGGAACATCCACCACCAGGCGCGGCGCCGTTCTGGCCAGCTCCTGACCGCGCCGATAATCGGCCAGCGTGCCTTGCGCGCGCACCAGGCCGCGCCCGAGCAGTAGAACGCTGATTAGCGCAACGCTCATCGGGAATCTCATATGGACCTCCAGCCTATCCAAGTAGTCTATTCCAAGCGAGACGGCGGGAAATTCAAGCGTGAAAGGTCTGGTGGTTTGGTACCCGTTTGCTCCGATGTCCAAGAGCGAGCGGATCTGGGTGAGCAGCATCACGGGGGTAAAGGGCTTCTGCAGGTAACTGGTCAGCTCTCCCTGGCGCCACAACCGTTCCGAATACCCGGACATGCACAATACGGGAACGTGGGGACGCAGCGCAGCCAAACTCGCCTACCAGATCGACGCCGCCCATTTCCGGCATCACCAGATCGGTCAGCAGCAGGTGGATGGGGCCCCGGTGCGCCTGCGCCGCCTCCAGCGCCTGGTTGCCGTTCGACGCCTCCACAACTATGTAACCCTTGTGCTCGAGGATGCGCCGAACATACTTGCGCAGGCCGGCTTCGTCTTCGGCCATCAAGATGGTTTCATGGCCGGAGAAATTGCGCAGTTCGGGGACGGTTTGAGCCACGATGGCGGTGGATTCGACGCACGGAAAGAACATCCGGAAGGTGCTGCCGTGGCCTGGCTCGCTCTCGACCGTGATCGACCCGCCGCACTGCGTGACGATCCCATAGACCGTCGAGAGTCCAAGTCCGGTACCCTTGCCGGGCTCTTTGGTGGTAAAGAAAGGTTCGAAAATGTGCTCTTTGACCGCGGGCGTCATGCCCGTGCCCGTATCGCTGACCGCCAGTTGCACATAGGTCCCGGCGACGACGCCGAGACGCAGGAGGGACAACTCCGCGGGCGCTTCGAAACGCGACGTCTCGATAAACACCTTGCCGCCATTCGGCATGGCGTCACGCGCGTTGATGCACAGGTTCATGATCACCTGCTCGATCTGGTAGGGGTCGGCGAGCAGCGCGCCCGCGTCCGGTTGGAGCGAGAGGACGACCTCAATATCCTCGCCGATCAGGCGCTTGAGCATTTTCTCGAAATCGCGGATCACATCGTTCATCGCGATGTCCCGCGGCTGGCTGATCTGGCGGCGGCTGAAGGCCAGAAGCTGGCGGGTCAGGCTGCCGCCGTGCATGGCCGCTTTTACGATTTCCTCCATCGCCTCGCGCAGCGGGTCTTCGGCGGGAAGTTCATCCAAAGCCATCTGGGCATAGCCGGCGATTACGGTGATCAGATTGTTGAAATCGTGCGCCACACCGCCCGCCAGCCGTGCCGATCCCGTCGAGCTTCTGAGCCTGCAGGAGTTGTGCTTGAGGTGCAGGCGCTCGGCGACGTGCTTCGAGGCCTGCTCGTGGTGGGCGGCGTCAAGCTGACGTTCCAGCTCGGCGATGCGATCGCGAAGGTGCCGGTTTTCACGTTCGGACACTCTACGCCTCTTTACTGTTGGATAATACTACGCGGTCAAATGCACATGCAAATACTTCATAGACATACTAGTCATTACTAGGCACTATTTCTTACACATTCCAACCGGTCTAGTACGATAGTAAGGCTTGACCTCGTGTGCAATTAGAAGCTCACACTTGTGACAGGAGATCCTGCGTACAGTCGTTTACGCAGGAACGTGGCTCACCAATTCCGGCGAGCGGTCCGCAATCTTGATGCGGATAGTCAGTTTCCTTACGGAGCATCCGTACACGGCCCCAACTTGTTCTTTGCGGTGGTCGATGTGTCACCTGAGCCTGCAAAAATCGTGCTCGTCGTGGATGATGAGGAGCAAGTCCGAAAGTTGACGTGTCGGATTTTGCAACGCGCGGGATACGTCGTACTGAGTGCCCGTAGCGGTCCAGAGGCGCTCACCATTTTTCGCGCGTGGCGGCACGATCGACCTTGTGCTGACCGATGTCGAGATGGACGGCATGGGCGGTATCGAACTGGCCAGACAGATGAGAGTCGAGCGGCCGGACATCGGAGTGCTTTTATATTCCGCGAATTTAACTCACGCGGCCGAATTCGAATTTCCGTTTCTCGCTAAACCGTTCCTTCCAAAAGATTTGCTGAGCTTTGTGGCAGAATGCGCTGGCAAGCCAGACGGCACCGATGCGGTGGAGCCGCCGGTTACGGAGCCGTTGCCGGTTCCCGGTCCCGTCGTGGTGGAGCGAGTCCACCTCGCCGGCGGCGGCAATCCCTCGCTGCGTACCTGGTGGCCGCAGGCTTTGTTTTGTGCGCTGATTCCGCTAGGGTTTGCGCAGGATTACGCACCCGGGGCAGGCAGCGCGGACACGGTAA
The DNA here is from genome assembly GCA_963811485.1 of uncultured Gammaproteobacteria bacterium. Lineage (GTDB taxonomy): Bacteria > Pseudomonadota > Gammaproteobacteria > Steroidobacterales > Steroidobacteraceae > FEN-1191. The sequence continues at coordinate 3,744 of CAWERO010000001.1, read as the reverse complement.
ACCTGCGAACCTCGCGAGGTCTCCGCTGGCAGCGCAGGAGCGAAGGCGGGGAGATCGCTGATTTTGAATCTGAATCTCACTGGGCTCCCCCGACACGATTCCTACCGGATCGAGCTGGTAGACAAGGACGGGCAGATCATCTGGCGGCAGGTCATCCCGGCTCCCCGAACGCGGAGGTCCTACAGGCACGGTCCGCTGCCCTGCATCCGGCCTCTACTACGTGCGGGCGTTCGCGTCCCCGGAGGGGCTCTTACGGGAGTACGAGCTCCGTATCGGGGAAAACCAGTAGGCCTAGCGGCGCACAGGAGGGGTGCCTAGCCCCTTTGAGGGGGGTGCGACACCTTCCAGGACGAACATGGGGGTAGCGGCAATCTACCCACATAAGACCATTTGTGGGACAGCTCAATTCGGATAAATTTAGTCCACGATGACTCCGAAACGTGTTTGCCTCACCTGCAAAAACAAAGGATGCGTCAATTACTGCCGCTTCCAGGAAGTCCCCAAAACCACAACCAAGATCATTCAGATCAAGGGAGATGATTCATGGGATCTTGCGGAAGCTGCCAACACAAGGCCGCCGCTCCAGGGCGCCGGCACCACTGTTTCAGATCAAACGCGGTTATCGTGCCCGGTGGAATGCGATCGATTTCTCCGTGGAGGCGGATTCCGACCAGTGGACGCTCCGTGTTGAAAATTCCATCAGCAGAGAGACGCTGTACACGGCGCATCGGGGTGGGGCGAGTGCGGCACAGTCGGCAGCCGTAGACTTTGCCAGCTTTCGCCTCCCTTGCGACAGCCACTCCAGCCCGGAGCTAAAGTGGCAGGCGTACTGGTAACTGCCGGTACCTTCCCGCACAAAATTTGCAACCGTTATACGGGTTTACCGAGTCTAATATAGTGAGACTGGCGGTATTCGTGTGCGCCCCCAACGGGGTGGCTTGGAAAGCCCTGTTGTTATGGGTATGATATAGGCCAAGGGAAGGTACTCTGCCGCCCGGGGGTAACTCATGAGAATTCGGACGTCTGTTCAAGTGGCCCTGATTGTCGGTGCCTGCACCGTACTGGCGCCGCTCTATGGCCCCAGCATCCGGGCGCGCGCGGCCACCCCGCAGGACGATCTCGACAAGAGCTTCAAGGCGCTCGCCAGCGCGCTACTCGCTGCTGGAGCAGAATTACGCCGACCCGGTCTCCTCGGAGAAGGCGATCTACCAGGGCGCGATTCCGGGCATGCTGCGCACGCTCGATCCGCACTCCAACTTCCTCGATCCCACCGAATACCAGGACATGCAGCGCAAGCAGCGCGCGCAGTACTTCGGCATCGGCATGCTGATTTCCATGGACGGCACCAAGGTGATCGCCATGGAGCCGTTCCCCGGTTCGCCGGCATGGCGCGCCGACCTGCGCCGCGGCGATGTGATCATCGCGGTGGACGGCAAGGACGTCACCAAGAAGGATTCGGCCGGCGTCGCCGACATGCTGCGCGGCCAGCGCGGCAGCCCGGTGCGCGTCACCGTGATGCGCGAGGGCGCCACCGAACCGGTGACGGTGACCGTGATTCGCGGCGAGATCGAGACCAGCCTGGTGGATGCGTTCTGGCTGAAGCCGGGCATCGCCTTCCTCAAGGTGACCAGCTTCGAAGCGCAGAACGTGGCGCGCGATGTGGAAGCCGCGCTGCAGAAACTGGACGAATCGAAAATCAAGGGCCTGATCCTGGACCTGCGCGAGAATCGCGGCGGCCTGGTGACCGAGGCCGTATCGTTGAGCGGACGCTTCCTGCGCGACGGCCAGGTGGTGGTATCGCATCGCGGCCGCGCCGAAAAGGAACAGGTATTCCGCGCCAAGGCGAACCCGCTGGCGCAGAAGTACCCGATCGTGGTGCTGGTGAACGGCAACTCGGCTTCGGCGTCGGAGATCGTGTCCGGGGCGTTGCAGGATCACGACCGCGCCCTGATCATGGGCGAGAACACCTTCGGCAAGGGCCTGGTGCAGGCGCAGTTCCCGCTGACCGAAGGCGCGGCGCTGCTGCTCACCATCGCTCACTACTACACGCCCAGCGGGCGCCTGATCCAGCGCGATTACACGAAGGGCTCGTTCTTCGATTACTACTACGCGCGCAAGCCGACGCAGAACACCGACGACGTGAAGAGCACCGATATCGGCCGCAAGATGTACGGCGGCGGAGGCATCACGCCGGACGAAAAGTTCGAAGCTGCCGAAGCCCACGCATGTTCCAGCGGCGCATCTACAGCTCGTCGTTGATCTACCGCTTCGCGTCCACCTATTTCGGACCGGCCAAGCCGTCGCTTGCCGCAGGGCTGGGCGCCGGACAACGACCTGATGGCGCGCTTCAAGGACTTCCTGCACACGCGCGACTTCACCTTCACCGACGCCGAGTTCGACCACGACAAGAAGTGGCTCACGGAGCAGATCCGCGACGAATTCTACCTGCGCGCTTTCGACAAGAAGACCTCCGACCGTGCGCAGTTCGTGGACGATCCGGAAGTGCAGAAGGCGGTGGAGAATCTGCCCAAGGCGGAAACGATGCTGAGCGAAGCGCAGAAGGTAATGGCGGCGCGAAGGCAGTAAGCGGACAGGCCTCCGGCCTGTCGCTGCATAGCAGGTTCTCATGCGCAAGGGACAGGCCGGGAGGCCTGTCCTACTTCACTTCGCGAGTTCCTTTTGGATGCGGGCGGGCACTCCGGCGTATTCCGCCGAGATCGCGCCGCGCGACTGCAGCTCGTCATAGATCTTGAGCGCGTCGTTCAGCAGCGCGTCGCGCGCTGCTGCTTCTGTCCCAGACGATTGGCCACCCGTCCCAGGTTTTCGTAGGCCTCCGACAGGCTGTAGCGGTGGGAGACGGCCATCGGATCCAGCTTGATCAGTTCCTCGTCGATCTTGCGCTGCTGCTCGAAGTGATCCTGCGCGCCGCGGGGCGTTGCCCATTTCCAGCAGCACGTAACCGATGGAGGCGTGGCTATTGGCCAGATTCATCTGCGCGCGGGCGTCCCGCGGGTCCAGCGCGCGCAGTTGCTCGCGGATGGGCAGCGCCTTTTGAAAGGCGTCGAGCGCGCCTTTCAGGTCGCCCATGGAAATCAGAATGCTGCCCAGGCGCTGCTGGGCGAAGGTCCAGTCCAGGCGCTTGCGGATATCCTTGGGATTGCGCTCCGACGACAGGTTGAACAGCCGGATGGCTTCGAGCACATTCGCCTTGGCCTCGGCATAGTGTTTGGTCTGCTCCTGCAGATTGGCCATGCGGTGATAGGCGTTGGCCAGGCCGTAGAGGAAGGTTTCGTTGTCCGGCTGCAAGCGGTAAAGTTCCTGGAATTCCTGGAGCACGTGGCGGCGCTGCTCCTCGGAGTGCGGCCAATCGCCGAGCGCGAAGTAGGCTCCCGCCATGTTCTGGTAGGTGGAGGCGAGATCGCCGCGCAGGTCGATATCGCTGGGCCGCTGCGCGAGTATTTTCTCCTCGATGCCGGCTGCCTCGCGGCAGGATTCCAGCGGACTCCTGGAACTTGCCGGTGTTCTCTTCCACGCGGCAGATGCGGTTGTACAGGCGCGCCAGATCGCGCCGCAGTGCCTTCGTTGGCGGGGTCCCGCTCGACCAGGCCCTTTTCGATTTCCAGCGCCTTGCGGTAGCTGACCAGCGCCTCGGCCGATTGACCCAGGTTGGCCTGCACCGGCAGGCCCAGCACGTCGCCGATGCGTTCGTAGGCCATGGCGCGCTCGCGCTGCAATCCATCGTCG